>OY781056.1:0-3924370 GCA_963676315.1 uncultured Fusibacter sp. | reverse complement strand
TTTGTATCATGGTGTGCAGACTGAGCACAGTATTTGCAATTCTCACTGCATTTTCCTGATTTAGCACTTAAAATAGTGCACAAATCAACGTGATTTCCTGCGAATTTTACCCTAATCTGATTGGCACCTTTGCAGATTGCTTCATAGATTTCATTGCTTTCACGAGCCGAATTTGCTAAAAATAGTGCTTGATCACGGTTGATGTCATCGCCATTTAATACTAACCCAATGATCGCTTCAACTGACTTTAATTTAGACGTCATATTACGCTATGCCCTTTGTTCTATAGATGCCTGCTTTTCTTAATCTAGGAATAAGGAGTGCCGATACATATGCCGCAATGATGAGTAATACAAAATCTTTGACCATATAAGGAATCATCATTTTAAAAATCGCAGAAAGAGCCATTGGCGTTCCTACATAGATATTTTTGATCATATAAAAATAGATATTTCCAAAAACGTATGTGAATAAAAAACCAACAGTAGCAAAAGCTAATAATTTAATAAAATTTATATCTTTTGTTCTTTCAGACAAGATACCAACGATCAGAGCACATATGGCAAAACCGATCAAATAGCCAAAGGTTGGATTAAAAATATATTGAAACCCACCACCATAAGTAAATACTGGAATACCTATTAGCCCCATGCCTATATATAAAAGCTGAGAGATAAACCCATTTCTTGCACCTAATAGAAGACCTGCAAAAACACTAAAAAAGAGTTGGAAAGTAATTGGTACAGTTGCAAAAGGGATACTAACCTTAGCGCCTACAAACATCAAAGCAGTAAATAAAGGGATCATCGTTAAATCTCTCGTCGTAAATTTCATATCATTCTCCTGTAAAATAATTTGTCATTCCTTTAACATTATAAAAAGCAAAAAGCCTATTGTCAACCATAAAATATTTGTTGGTTAACAATTGGCTTTTTATGATTATTAAGTTACTATTACTTATTCTAATTTACTTTGCTTATTTTACTAGAGACTTTGAAAATCAATATCAGCTTTTTTAGCTTGCTTGCAGAGCTCTTGTCGTTTTATACTATAATGCTGACCATAATTAAGGAAGTTTTGTGACACCACCTTAACCCTTTTGATTATTCGCTTGACGCACCATATTTTCTACGACAATATCATGAATATCACCTAAAGTTGCGGCATATTCAAGCAATTCCCAAGGTTCATTTGTATGAAAGTGAATCTTGATGAGTTCGTCATCACCAACAGCCAATAAGCAATCACCTTTAATATGCTGGGTTATATAAGCGACGATAGTTTCTTCTGAAAGATTTTCGCCTTCAATTAAAAGTTGAGTATCAAATTTATAGTCAATCATGTGCCTTACCTCCGCTCATTATTATATCACTTTCTTAAGCATAAATTGTTCAATAACTTTTGCAACACCATCTTCATCGTTGGTATCCGTTATATGATCTGCTATATTTTTTACTTCATCAAATGCGTTCCCCATTGCAACGCCTAACCCAGCATAATTAATCATCGCAATATCATTACCTGCATCTCCAACACATATGACTTCATGTGAGAGAATATTCTTTGCATTCGCTACTGCATTTACACCTACTCCTTTATTAGCCTCAAGGTGTAAGAATTCTAGAAAAATAGGTGAACTTCTTACAATGGTATATTTCTCTTTCACTTCATCCGTTAAAAGTGACACCACCTTATCCAGTTTGTCCTTTTCATCCACAAACATGACTTTCACAATTGTCTCAGTTTCAGGGAATGCATACACATCACTTTTAACAATCTGGATCTCATTTAAATCCGCTTCAACCTGTGTAAAGGGGTTAAGAACTGGTGTCGTCACATAAGTTTCTGTTAGTGCTTGTATGTGTACATCCAAATCTTTGCTAACTTCATAAAGGAACTTATAATCACTTAACGAAAGGACACTTTTATAGATGACTTCACCAGTCTTAGCATTTTGTACCAAGGCACCATTAAAAGCAATCACATAATCATCATGTGTATTTAATTCGAGATCTTCCAGCACTTTCCTTATGCCTACAAGTGGTCTACCCGTTGCGATCACGACATTTTTTCCAATTTTACGCGCTTCTTTTATTGCATCTCTATTACGAATCGAAATCTCTTTTTTTTCATTAAATAAAGTACCATCCATATCTAAAGCTATTAATTTATAAGGCATTATTATTCTCCATTTCATATATACATTATGTGTTGATTGAATCTTACAGAGACGCTAAGATGATTCTCACAAGGGACTTTAAACACCCCAGTAAATTATCACCCGTCCCGATACCTGTATAAAATAACACAGTTTGAAAGAATCTTCAATCACAACTGTGTTAAATTTCTTAATATGAGGCACGAATAAATTTAGCAATCAAATCAACATTGATTGATTTAGATGGTTTAAAAAGGCTTCACACCCTACCACGATATCATTATAAGTAGACTCAAAATTACCTGTATACCATGGATCAGCTATATCTCTTGGATTAGATGTAAAATCTAGCAGTCTATGAATCTTTTCATCTGGATCATCACCAATAATTCTTAATAAACTTTTAGAATTATAATTCTCCATACAAAGTATAAAATCATATGAAGCATAGTCCCTTATTGAAAATTGAACAGAAGTCTTTCCCTCGCATTTTATGCCAACTTCGGATAGTTTTTTCACTGTTCCATGATGTACTGGATTCCCGATTTCTTCTCGACTGGTAGCAGAAGATGCAATGATAAAACGATCTTCTAAATGTCGATCTTTTACCATTTTCTTAAATACAAACTCAGCCATTGGACTTCTACAAATATTGCCTAAACAGACAAACATTACTTTTATCATAATTTTACCTTTCCGCTATTCGTCAGTTCTATAATCAAAGTTCTTATAATCAAAGTTCCATAATCAAAGTTCCTTACTCAAAGTCAATGAATTAATATTTAAGATTAAGTGCTCTGACAAAAAAACTTCGAAAACCCTCGTTAATTTTATTGCTATTTTCATTGTCTTCTTCAATGTCAAAATAATATTGACCACTATTTATTTCAACTGATAAAGAATCAAGTGGAAACCCTTGGACACGCCTATCATGCACCTTATCCACTATATAAAACTTCTCTGAGTGGATATCCTCACCATCATAATGAATCATAGAATCCTGATCAAGGGTTAGACAGATAGAATTTTTATAATATGCCGTCAGCTTTCCGCCATATTTTATTGCAAGGTTTTGATAATACACGATCATTTCATCATCATCAAGTCGTTTTCCTTTTACCCGTCTCGCATGTACACCCGGTTGATCCTCATCTTCTACTTCTTCGAAATATAGACCAGAATCGCATGAAAAGATTGGTTTTTTAAGTTGTTCATAGTAGGCTTTTGATTTTTGAATTGCATTTGCAAGCGGTTCATTACCAGATTCCTCCGCCTCTTTTATCTCCATATCAAGATCATTAAAACCAACAATCTCCAGTGGCAAGCCTGAAAGTGCTTTTATCATTCCCTCGAGTTTAGAGGGGTTATGCGTCCCATAAATTAATTTCATTACTTGTACCTTTCTTTATAGCATTTTCATTGCTCATCATCATTTGGGCTCTAATTGATCCCATTCTTCTCTTGTCATAGAATAACAGACGAGGTCTTCTATGCGATCATCATATACTTTTCTCGCATAGCGGATTGTGCCCTCATATTTAAAACCGATTTTTTCAATGACACGCTTAGATTTATCGTTGCTAGCAAAGTGATTTACTGAAATCAGTTCTAACTTATCAGTCTCAAATGCATGTCTCATCACTGCTTTAACAGCTTCAGTCATAAGACCCCTTCCCCAGAATTCCTTAGCAAGTACATAACCAATCATTTTAACATCAGGGGTATTTCTCATTGAATCTGCGTGCATCCCGACCGACCCAATCACCTTATCAGATGCTTTATCAACAATTGCTAAAACTTCATCGCCTTCCATCATCATCTGTAAAATCTTAAGTGATTCTTCTGTCGAAGTATGAGGTTTCCACCCTGCACTCGGCCCAACATCTGGGTTTTGACAATAGTCATAAAATGATTCCAGATCGCTTAGTTTAAATTTTCGAAGCAACAATCTCGTAGTATCTATTATCATCTATTTATCCTCCAAGTGAATCCAATAGCGACGCGTTAACTCACCTTCAAATACAACTTTATCTTCGAGTATACCACCATTTTTTTCTATGGTCTTTGCAGACGCTATGTTCACATCGTCACATGTAATCATGACTTTATCATATTTTCCCTTAAGTTCAGTCAAAAGCAACGACAGCATCTCGGTAGCGTACCCTTTTTTTCGTTCACTTGCTCTCACACCATAACCAATATGCCCACCATTTAAACGTAGTCTTTCATTAATAACATGTCTAAGGTGAATTGCGCCAAGGATTCGTCCAGTTTCGTCTACCATAAAATAAAGTGTAGAAGGTACAAAACCTGTTTTAATAACTTCATCCGTTTCGTCATATTGCCATCTCTTCATGACCTGGTCAAAGCTTTGATTTTCACGTCTAGCAGCAAAAGGCACTATTCTGTCCTTTGAAAATTCCCATTCAGATACATATTCAATATAAGTTTCTTCCTTAACGAATTCATATCTTAACAACTTGTTTGGCATATTATTCTCCTATTATAATTAAATTTATTTCACTTAATAAAAGTGTTCTGCATAGTCAAATTTATCATAGTATGCTTTGAATATCTGAAATAAATCTTTGTCAGTGGTATACCAAAATCGGTTAATTTTGATACTGTTGTTCATAATAATAACTTCATTGCCATTAAAATTCAATAGCATTTGCCAGCCCTTTTCTCCACTGAATATTTTGCGTTTTAGAGATAAGTTATTTAATTCCACTATGATTTTCTCAATATCTAATGGATCAGTGATTTCTTTGATATTCGGTGGTGATGGCAGGGTAACCATTGATATCAATTCGATTTTACTTGAATTATAGTGCGTATGTAAGGTGTTAAATTTTATATAACCAAATATAAGAGAAATAATAATTACGATAAGCCACCCTATTTTTATTTGTTTCATACTCTCCTCCCCTTATTTAAATAGTGATAATTAAATGATCATATTTCAAAAAGAAACCACATTATTAGTTGTGGTTTCTACCTTTTTTAATATAGAGCATTTTATCTGCTTGACTGATTAATTCATCTAATGGCATCTGACTATTTTCTGAAATTCTAGCCATTCCTGCTTCAAGTAATAATAGAAAAGGATTGCCACTTTGGTTATTAAACATCGAAATTTCATTTTCAAGATTTTGAAATAAGACATCTAGTTTATCTTCGTCGCACTCATCTATATAAATTATGAATTCATCGCCACCAAGCCTTGCAATCGTATCTTGGGAAAAAACTTTTTTTAATATAAGAGCAGTATCAACAATCATTCGATCACCAGTTGCATGCCCATAATTATCATTTATCTTTTTCAAACCATTTACATCACAAAATATAATCGCTGGTGTTTTTTGCTGGCTAAGTTTAAGATAATAGTCCTTTTCGACAATAGAAAAAAAACCTCTTCGATTGAGCATACTCGTCATTACATCGATAGATGCTAGTTGTGCCATTTGATTACTATATTGATGAATTTGGTCAAACATATCGATTCTGTTTAATGCATTGATGATTTCTCTTCTAAGAGATGTAAACGTTTTATTTTTTGCAGTTTTTGCATCAGTGACAATATAACCGTATGAAAGGTTGTATTGATTAACAGGGTAGATCAATAAAGATTTCGAATTTGATATTTTAAAAATTTCTTGTGGCAAACCATTGCTCGTTATATAACGACAACTCGGAAGTATATTTCCATTAATATAACCAAATTGATAATTCATCCAAGTAGGATAAATGAAATCGGAAGGATTTTCTATTAAGATAGATTTTCCTTCAAACAAACAAAGATGAAATTCACACCCACTCGTCTCACTTAAATAATCAGCTATTGCATCGTTTAACTTAACCATGGTGTCCACTCGATCAAATTTGTCATGAATCATCAACGTCTGATTATACTCAAATATACTTTCTTGATATTTATTCATATACAATTTTGTTAAATTATGTTCACTCAACGCATCAATAACGACTCTATCACAACCACATGATTCTCGTATTTTTAACTCGCCTAAATGATGAATGTCTTCATGTGTATTGCATCTGAGAACATCATATGCACTTCTGACCATTTCAGCAAAAGGCTGTCTCACAGTTGTTAATGGTATATCTTGAAGTTTAGCTTGTTCAATATCATCAAATCCAACGACTGCAATATCCTTAGGTATCGTTAATCCTCTTTCGTAGATGGCTTGATATGCTCCTAATGCCATCTGATCGTTTGCACATATAATTACGTCCACCCCTTGATCAAGCAATACTTTAGCACCATCGTATCCAGATTCTTTTGAAAAATCACCACTTATACTATGAGATAACATGAGACCATGCGTTAACAGAGCAACCATAGTTCCTCTGTATCTTGATATGGATTCAGTGGTTTGGTCAGGACCCTTAATCACACCAAAATTTTTATATCCATGTGCGATCAAATGTTCACATAAATTAAAGCTACTACTATAGCCATCTAACAAAACATTTGTACACCCCTTTAGTGGAATAGAAATGCTTACTTTATGCATATTATCGAATTGATCAATAAAATCATTGAATTTATCAATTCCAATATAATGGCTCAATGAGCCCGTTAAAGAAATCAATCCATCCATAGGTAAATTCTTCATTAAATTAAAAATAATATTACTATATTTTTCGTCATATAGTGTTGAATTTAGTGGCTTTCCGCAAAAAAAATAGATTTTATCTTCATAATTTTCGGCATACTCACTTAATTTAACCCATATTTCTTCTTGAAATAGATCATCTGTTGTAGATAACATCATTGCATAGTGCTTTCCCATTATGTAACCCCTTATAAATGAAAATCAATAATATCGTTATAAAGTCCTAAATAAATCAGGACCTTAATATCCATATTGTAAAGGTTTGATTGTAAAAAAACAACATAATTCATTCGGTGAATGAAACAAATTTGTTTATTTCTTATTTTTCATAGTCATAAAGGGATGCGTCTTTTATCACTAAGGACACTTAAAATTTCATCCTTGATTAAATCAGACCCTGTAAAGATTTGATAATGCTCAGTTTCATAATAAATCGTAAAATTCGTTCCAAATTCATCTTTTATAGCAATTATTTCCTCTAAGGAATACATTTTATGCTTAACAATAAAATGCTTTGAATCTAAATAACCTTTATTGAGTCTACTTTCAAAATACCGGTTCATCATTGCAAACAATAATAACAGGTATTGACCATACCTAGTGCTAATTCCCATCAATATTATCAAGCGTTACTTTGTCAAGCTTTACTATTAGGTCATTACTTTTTGCCCAACTATTTATGTAAAAAAAAAGTCCTGCACACAGTATTATTACTAGATAATACAAAGCTTTTTCCCAACGATTAATAATTCTTGTCATTTCATCACCATCACGTCAAAATCAGTTCGAACGCCTTCATTAATCCTAGCAAATGTGCTTACCTTCACAAATCCAAGACCTTGATAGAGTTTAATGGCTCTTGTGTTAAACACTGCAACTGTCAATCTGATAGACAATGAGTTGAACTTTTCTTGAGCAAAGATGATTCCTTCAGTTAAAATGTCTTTACCTAAACCCTTTCCACACAGCTCAGGTGAAAGGCCAATCCCGATATCTAGATACACTTCATGATAAAGCCCCAATGCTTTTGCAGTAGGGACTTGAGCAGAATTACCAAAGCAAAGATATGCTACTAAAGTCTCTACTTGATCATAAACAGTATAGTAATCACCATTCATTAATTCATCTTTACTTTCTTCAGAACCATCAAAACTGTAACGTGCATAAATCCCTGTATACTGCCAATTAGAAATTTGATTTGCACTCAATTTATCCATTTTATTTATTTTATATATCTTTATATCTTCCATTTTATACTCCATTATTCATTTAACACTTCATGTGCTTTATCTACTTAGTTGAACACATCTATACCTACAACACCTATGATGTTGCCATCTACAATAATCGGTTTGCACATGGTTTGAATCATTTTATTTTCAAAAGCCGAACTATATAACTCAGGGATATATAACCCAGTATCCACTGCGTTTAAATAGGGGGGTCTTTCAGTAAATTTGTAATCAGAAGGCAATTCCATCATTGGCGATGTCCAAAAGCCATTTTTCTGATTACCATAATAAAGAACACTCACTTCCCATGAAGTTTCAGTCATAAATGTGTCTAAGATACTTTGAATTTCATTGTCTCCAGCATTTGAAATGGCGATCGATAACTGGTCAATATCTTTTTCAAGTGCCTTAAGATCAATTTTAGAAATTGCAAGTGTAACAGGCTCCGTAGTAACCTCTAACGTTGGGGTAATCTCTGTTGTGGGCTCAGCTGTAATTTCACTTGTCGATACAATATCCAGTAAAGTTGCTTGCTCGGCGTTTGGCGCATCATTACAACCTATCATGACTATTGGAAAAAGTAGAAGGATTACTAATACACTTGCTATTTTTTTGACTTTTAATTGATTCATTTATTTCCTCCATTGTTATGTAATATTGTACTCCGTCATATCATTATTACCACGATGATATCTATTTCATTATATCATAATTAACTAATATTAAACCAAAAGAGAGCTCATTTACAAAACTCTCTTGTGGTAGTATGATTATTCAAATCAATTTTTTACTTATAAGTACATATGAAGCGTCATTGCACCTTCATAGATAGACTTCGCGCTGAACCCTGCGTCCATATAAATTTTTTGAGCAGCGTGGTTAAATCTACTTACGCCAATTTCCAACTCTTTCGCACCTTCCTTAGCAAGGTATTCAATCGCCCATTTAAGCATAATCTTGCCATAGCCTCGTCCTTGAAAGCGTCTGTCAATCTGAATGATGTCAATATTGTAGTGTGTATTCTTTTTATTGATATCTAATACTAAAAGCCCCACCACACGATTACCTTCCATTTGAACAAAGGCTTTTTTGGTCTTATAAATGAGCGCCATTGAAATTGACGATTTTGCCTCAAGTACAAAATCTAATTGATCATTATTAACTTTGATATTAAGTGCATCCCATAGATTCTCAGTACTGAGCTTAACCATTCGCGTATTCTGTGGGTAAGTAAACGCTGCTTCTATCGCTTCCCTTAAACATCTACGGTAGTAATACCATACCCCTTCAATGTTTTTGAACTTTTGCTCTTCGTTGACTAAACTTGCAAACGCAATTCCTGTCTTATGGCTAAAGTAAAGATAGCAACCATAGCCATCAAACATCATATTCGCACAATCAAAGCCATTTGCATTTTCAAAGATGAGACCATTGCCTTCTGAATCAAGCTTCAACGCCTCTTTCCACATCTTCTTTGATATTAATTTCGATTGGCTGATAGCCAGCAAAAGTTTTGATACATCGTCTAATGTAAGTGTAAATAGACCCTCAACCTCATAATCAAGTGGCACTTGAACGAGATTTGTCATTCTAAATATGACGTAACTGGTCGTATTGGTTTCTTGCCCTTTTTTAACACCCGTCATATTTAATGGCACAAACACATATTTTGAAAGAAAATCAAAAACACTCATTTGAGTTACACGTCTAATGACCTCTGCTAAAAATGTCCAATTAGATTCTGATCCACCTCGGCCAATTGTGCCTGGTTCATATTCAAGTGGCTGATCACCAATTAAAGACAATACCGCTTTATAATTTTTATTTAGATTGAGTATCTTGTTTTCAGCATTCATTTTATCATGATCTGATAAAGACTGATGTAACTTGTCCTTATTGAGTTTGACCATTAACTTAGTATAAAAGAAATCTGGTATTCCCGTTGCATTTTTCAGTAAATGTCTGATTTCTATTTTGTCAGCATATTGATATTCCGGTATATACGACGATAATTTATCTTCAAGCTTAATTTTGCCTTGATCAATCAATATAAAAGCGCATAATCCTAAAAGAAAAGAACTTTCAGTGCTCACTATATAGTTACTTTCTCTTGTGGTCAAAATATTATTTTCCCGATCAGCAAACCCATAAATTTGATCGTATAATACTTCTCCTTTTTTTATGACGATTACACCACCAGATGCATCCCACTCTTTTGAAACCCGATCCATTTCATTGCCTAATTTGGTTCTGTCAATTTTCATATGCCCTCCTGTGTCTATTGCTACGACTGTTCCGTGCAAATAAAAAAGCAGTATATGCTCATAAGCATATACCGCTGGCTATTAGTAGATTATTTAGCTCTAAAACACAAAAATTTTAGAACCTTCACCTATTGCACGGAGATATGTAACAATATGATCATTAGAATAATTAATTCTGTTAAATTTGTGATTCATCGTATTGAATAAGAACATTTTCATACCTCCTTTCATTGAATTTAATTTATCTTAACATCAATGTTAATTGTCTGTCAATTACAAAACCATTACAAATGCAAATACGACGAAATATTCATACAATTCAGAAAAATCATGTTTACATAACTATCAAAATCAATCAATTACTTCACAAAATCGAATGACTTCCTTCACAATTCGTTGCATATTAGGCGTAAAAATATCATGTCCCGTATCTGAAATTCTGATGATGTTAACTAGTGGTACTGCATCCACATATCTGCTGAGCATTTCTTCACTTAATGCAGAACTCTTTAATTCTCCTTTAAAGATCATCATTGGTATCTCAAGTGATTTTAGTGCATCATAAAAAATCACTTCTTTCGAGTCTTTTTGGAGCATGTTGAGACTACTGAGTGACATTCGTTCTAAAGTCGATAAACCATGCCATGGTGGTAATTTCACAAACATATCCACCCAAGTTTCAGGTAATCTTGAATGGATTGCAGGATAATCTCCTATGATGAGTGCTTTTACGTTTTCAGGATACTTCAGTGCAAAGCCAAGCGCATAAGACGCCCCCCTTGAATAACCAAACAACCGGTAATTATTTAGACTTAAGTCACTTACAACTGCTTCAATATCGGCGATATGATCCTCTAAAGTGTAGCCCTTTTCCGGTGCACTACTTTTACCTCTGGCACGTAATGATAATACGATACAGCGGTCATCTTGCATTTCTTCTAAAAAAGATCTATAGTCTTCTGTATTTTCTGTTAGACCTGGGATGATGATCAATGGACAATCCTGATTTTTATTGCCTTCATTATCCAGATATTGAATATTTAGAATAGTTTCTTGCGGAGTATCTTGTGTTGTCTGTTGTTTTTTATGCTTGGCAAATTTTTCTGTGATCATTGTTCCTCCAATAGTCTTAAACATATAGTTCTAAATAAACCGTCATGCAATTTTGATAAATATCATTTTGCGTATTCATATATTTAACGATTTTAAACCCAGCATTTTTGAACTCATCTAAATGCTCTTCCCATTTTAGGCTATGAAACGATGTCGCTGCAACTTCGATTTTTTCACAAGTTTGATAATGTTGTCTTTCTTCCAAATCAAAAGCCTTCTCTGTACCTGTACTAAAAAAAGTTTCTCCATCACCTTTATTCACAAGTAATAGTTTCCCGTCTGGCTTTAGCATGGATTTGATGTTTTTAAGAAATCGCAGTCTATCCGATTGTTCCACTAACATATGAAGTGTCGCAACCGTGTAAATGTAGTCAAACTGACCAACCAGAAGATCGTCATTTTGAACTAAATCATATACCATCCAACTAATTTCGGCGGATAAACTTAACTCTTTTTCTAGAAGCTTACACTTTTTAATCGCCGATTCTGAAAGATCTATCCCCGTCACGTGATAGCCTCTGCTTACAAGATTAAGTACATCTCTTCCTTCACCGCAACCGACTTCACCTATAGCATCTTGATTGTTTGCTCCATAAAAATCAAGCCACACCTCAACTTCAGGTGTAGCAGCTTTTGGAAACCAAGTTAAATTTTTTTCGTGAATAGCTTTATAGCGTTCTTCATAAGCAGTATAATATTTCATCTTAGCTCCTATTATAAAGGCATCCTATTTATCGTGATACCATATCGTTCAATCGATCTAATACAAAAAACTATTGGATAAATTAATCTTGTTTATATAACTGGATTGTGCCTTCTCTATGCATCTTAGTAATACAATCTTCTACACTTCTTAAGATATCCTCTTCGGCCCCCCAGCTAAAGTTAAAGAAAGCACCTTGTCCACCTCCTGAGCCAATAGCAGATATAAATATGGTATCATCGCTTCCCACCACTGTGACACTGAGACTCGCTCTGCTGCTATTTCTCATAAAGTATTTATCATAGATCAATACTTTAACATTAGTATCACCAGTTTCAAAATAACTGGTATCCACTAATTGCATAGAAATACCACTATTAACGATCTCGTCATCTAATTTATTTACAATTGTCTTAAAATCTCCATAGACAGTTTTCTCATATTTTGCCATAAATATCTCCTTCGAAGTTTCTATACTAAACTACAGCTGCATCAATATCAAAATCAAATGGAAAAACTTCGGCTACTTGATTAATAAAATCAACTTTATACCCCTTACCTTCTTTATAATAAAAACCATCAATCAAATCCACTTTGACAAAGCACATATTCGCATCGTTCTCATCATTGTGAGCAAAATACCAAGGTGCAAATACTTTAGTCAATTTTTCTCTGATGTTTAGATTATCTTCGTCTAAAGGATGTCCAATATTTTTAGCCGTACCTGAAAACCTGTATAAGTCGTGGCATAATGCCACATTTGGACTACGCATTAAATCGACTACTTTTCTAGATTTAGCATGCGTTACAATGTAAAATACGCCCTCATCATAGAAGGTATCAACGATTCTCACACTTGGCGTGTCACCTGAAACTGTTGCAAGGGCAAACTGACAATCTTTAGCAAATAATGCTTCTAAAACCTCTAAACTTTCTTTGAACTCAGACATAAAAACGCTCCTTATATGATCATAATTGTTTTATATAAAATCGCTAATCTTGTTTTTTGAAAATCATTTCCAGCATATTATCTGTATGCAATAAAAATTCTTTTGTTACGCGATAATGATCTGTTTCTGTGTATTTTATCTCTTCATAACCATTGTCTATGTTATAGATCACTGCATGAGGATATGCCATCAAGATCGGTGAATGTGTCGCGATGATAAACTGAGAGTCATCCTCAACCAGTTGATGTATTCTAGACAGTAGCGCTAATTGTCTGGATGGAGAGAGTGCAGCCTCAGGTTCATCGAGAATATATAGACCTTTGCCTCTAAACCTACTCAATGCAAGAGCCATAAAAGATTCACCATGAGATTGTGCATGCAGTGATTTGCCGCCATAGGAATCTAGTAGACTTGCAGCACCCCCTTCCTCTTCAAGTGCATCAATGTTAGAAGCAACATTATAAAAACTCTCTGCACGTAAGAAAAAACTGTCTCTTGGCGACCTAAACCCTTTAATCAAATTAATATCTTCAAAAAGTCCTGAGTGTGTATCTTTCGTTGTAAAGCTAAAGTTCTTGGATCCGCCTTCAGGATTAAACCCATAGAGTACTGCAATCGCCTCGAGCAATGTGGATTTACCACTGCCATTTTCACCAATGATAAAGGTAACATTGGGATGAAAATCTAGCTCCCTTAGCGTTGCCAAAGCTAGAATGCTTGGAATATTATAAGGATATCTTTTCATGGTTTTTAATGTGACATTTTCATATGAAACCGCTCTCATATATTGGTCAAATTTTTCTTTAATCATTTTAACTCCATCTATGCAGTTCTTCGAACATTGGCTACTTTCTTGTGATAGCTTCTCACTTTATATTCCCACCAAACTGCGTTACTAATAGCAAAAATAAAAAGTGAGACTAATATATGTACTATTATACTAATTAATTCATTTTCCAATTTAAAAATAAATATTCGATCCCCTCTTAATAAGTATAAAAACAAAGTATAGACGGTTGAAAATATAAGCGCGTCTTTTATGTACATCTTGGTTCTGTCGAATAAGTCCTTTTTTGTATAACCAACAGGTATATAACTGCCTCCTATTTTACAAGGTCTTTTAATACGTTCAATTCTCTTTTCAATTTTTTTACTCATATATGCCTCACTCACAATATATATGTTTCTAATGACTACTTGATCATACATGCTTCAATCAATATGTATCATCCTAAACCGACCATGTCATAACAAATCTAAAAACTAATTTTAAGAGTTTTTCTTACTCTTACTTACTTTCTTAAAAGAGACAATTAATATAGTCGTCACTAAAGCGGCACCTAAGAATTTTGCAATATATAGCACTGGACTTTGACCAGCCAAAAAAATAGCCGTTGGCCCATCTGCACCACCTATGATACCGATACTCAAACTATTTTTACTTAACAAGGTTTTTACATAATAATTTCTAAAAAAAGGTGTTGCTATCAATAAAGTAACAACACCTATTAAGGTAATTACACCCATTTTTCGTTTATTTTGCATCCTATACCTCTTTATAAGATTAGATAATGTGATACCACTATCATACCTTATTATTGCTACAAAGTACTCTGAATTCATACAATCTAATCAAATTTTAAGATTCTTTTAATGCCAATCATGACTGTCTATTTCCAGACATCTATACTATTTAGTAGCATTATAAAATCATCCATCGTTTCTGACTGATTCCATAAACTTTGGCCGCTTTTGCTTTCAAGGTCATCACGCTCATAACGATAGGTATCTTCCCATACATAGCCATCTGATAGTGCATATTCAACCCACTGGGCATTTTTGATTAATGAAAGTGCGAGCTGTGCATTGTGAGAAAACATTTCATCAAGCGTACTACCAAATTTTGCATCTGCTCTAAGCTCTGCTTTAGCCTTCAGATGAATGATAAGACCATATGGTTCCTCGCTGGTTTTTAGCTCAAAATAATCATAATCAAATCCATCTGGAATAGCGAGATAACTAACAATATTGCCAACTTTTGAATTGTCGCCTATATGCTGTGTACGGTAACTATAAAGCGTATCAATTGATTGATATATCAAGGTCTCTTTCAGTTTAAAAATCCACCTTATACTTTTTCCTCTGTCGTTATCGTAGCCAACAGTAAGATACAGATCACCATTTTTTTGCTGCATCACCATATAGAATGTATGCGCTTCATCATCAGCATCAGCTCGGTAAAGATAAGCATTATTCTTTAAAAGCCTAGTGACTTTATCAACTGGTACCATAAACATCTTATCAAACTCGGTTTCATCGATCTTATAAGGCAAAAGTCCATTTGCCATACTCCAATTTATATCGAAGACTTCCTTTCTGAAAAGTGTCATATCTGAACTAATTGTAAAGATTGGTGCGGTGCTAAGTGTATAGGCAAAAGAATAGATAGGTGCCTCATAGACAATCTCTTCCACTTTATATGTTTTACCACTAAAATCGGAGATGGCTTTTGGATTTGTCAAAAGTACTGTAGCAAGTACCAGTAAGATAAGAATCCCAAAACAACAAATCCAAAATAAAGGTTTTTTATAACTCAATATATTTTTTTTCATTCCACAATCACTCGAAACAAAACGATGTTCTCAGCATCCTTTAAAAGTTCAGGATCAGCTTCAAATCCAGATACAGCAGATGCTCTTATCATGCCACTCTCTGAAAAGACATAATAGCCAATAATAGGACTTTCGTTTTTTGAAAGGTCGATCGTCTCTTCAAGAAAACCATAACTCCATCCTAGTATCTCACCCTCTATAAAATCCAGTGGCACTTCACTGTCAACAGTGACAGTACCTTGACTATCACTTTGCTTTATTTGAACCGATAGGTTTTCACTTTTATTAAGAACAAACACCACTTTTCCTTTTTCTGAGGCCTCGAGGCCAATTCCCATGATGGGTTGCGTATTGACCAACTCCCCATCGACATAGGACTCTGCAATGATGCTTAGATTTCCCACTTCTGGACTTTTATCAAACTCAAATAATGCGATTTGATTATCCATTTTCACGAGGTCTATAAGTTCCTGTTCTGAACTGCTTAACTTAAATGGTTTGATATAATTTTTGGAGATCGTACTTTGCGTACATCCTGTTAAACTTAGAATTCCTACTACGACGATCAGTATCAATCTTGCTGCATTTTTCATAACTACCTCCAACTAATTTTTAACTATAGCCACGGTTGTACACTCGACCAGTTTTTCTCAGCGCCCTGTTGCTAGACCCTCTATCTTCCATCCAAATGGATATTTTGTTAATGTGATAAACTGAGTTGATTTCTCTCCCTCTGTATTAAAACCTGCCATTTTCCACTTGAGATTTAATAGCACTTCTACTTCTATACGGTCCCCAACTTGCAAAGCAACCTTTATCATCTCTTCGGTTATAGGTTTGAAAGTCATGGGTTCAAAACAGCTAACCACTTCTACATCAGTTGCAGATACTATATTTTCGGTGATTGAGTTGTTTTCGTTAAATCCCGTGTGATATAACCTTCCCTCTACAGGATAGATATTACTACTTAGGGCATCAAACAAAGACCGAGGCGTTAAATACATATTTGCCTTTTCTTTGTTACCTGCATTTACTGCTTTAAAGAACCCTTTAATCACCTCATTAGGCGATAACTTCTCAAGGGATTTATATGTACTTGAAAGTGTATAGGCGCTTTCATCAACGAGCCAATCGCCAAGTTCATATCCGGTTATAGTCTTTAAATCCTTCCGAGATAACGAGGGGCCAATATTCGAGATATTATTGTTAAGCCATGCACCAACGATTTGTGTGTCATCTCTTAATATGATCAGATCGCTTGGCCACGAATGTTTAATCCCTTCATGATCTGTGGCTATCTGTTCATTAACCCTATAGACCTGTGCCGTGACTGTTTTTCCTTTTTGTTCACTAAGGTCTAGTCCATTTGCTTTTGAAAAAACATTTGCTAGCTGCCAGTATTGACCTTCTGGATAGGTGCCCAGTTTTACGGTCCATTCCTTAGGGATTTTGACTTCAAACGGTTCATAAGTCTCGCTCACTGTATAGCCATAATTTTTCATAAACAAAGTGTCACTGAGTAGCGAAGCCTTTACTAACCGCCAATCTACAACTGCATAATCCCTAAAATCATACGATGTGAGCGGTTCCTCGATAAGTGAGTTGAGGTCAATTTGGTACATGATACCATCATCTTTGCCTATGGTAATCAGGCATGGGTTTGGCACATCAAGCATCTCGAAGAAAAGTCGCATGGGTTGATCGCTAATCTTCTGAGGTTTATCTAGGGTTAAGTTGTAGGTATAAAAGTCCTCATCTACGGGATCGCCATTTTTAGAGGTAGCAGTGGATGCGTTGAAATAACAGTTATCCGATGGAATTTTAATATCTGTTATATGGTGAAGCTCTTTAAATGCAAATTTTTCTTCATCAAATAGCTTTTCAGCTTCAGTCGTCATCTGTTCTTTTATTTCATACTTTTCTCTACTGTCAGCACTTGAATCCGGATAGTAATTGATCCGAATGGCACTCACCTTAAAATCTGTATTAAAATCTATACTGATCTTTAGATCCTCTTGATCGCTTGCAATCGAAATTGGATAGACGAGTTCAGAGCCTTGCGTGTATGGCACCAAACTCGGTTTAACAATTTTTAGCACTTCATCCAGTGTCATCCCCACTTTGATGCCTGCCACTGGATAAGGTCCATAATAATCAGCGGCTAGAATGGGGTAAAAAGTTAACGCATCTTTTCCTTCAACCATATTTAAGTAGAGCATCAAATCGTCATATAAAAGATAGTAGCCTTCCAGCCATTTCACATCTTTAGGAAGTCCCAATTTATCAAAAACCACATCACTACCAGAGCCAATACTGAGCTGCCTGAGTCTTGGTTCATCAGTGATATTAGAAAATGCTGGACCAAGTGTTGCATCTTCTAAAGGCATATGTTTAATGGCGTATTCACTTAAATCATAGTTTGGCTTCGAATCAGCTTCTGATAACTTGTTCATATCGTAAAATTTTTTACTGTTAATGTCAAACTCTACGATTCGTGAAGGCGTTTCAAGCACTAAAACCGTTGAAGTACTGTCAGTATTTTTAGAGGGAATCTCATACCCATAAGCTTCATACCGTTTATATAGCGTCGGTTCTTTTAGTGAAGTGACATAATAGGTACGCTCATAGTGATAGGTTGCAAAGTTATCTTCATACCTTATGCTTAGCTGCCGATACACTTGCTCTATGGAAGATGCTTTATAATGCCCTAAAAACTGAAGCTCCTTAGCGACTGTTATGGTTTCAGTTTTTAGCCTCACATCCGTATCGATGTCTAGCATCACCACTGCATAGAAAGTTCGCCCCTCATAATCTTCGATTCCCCAATCTGAAAAATCATAAGGTGCGGGGTACTCTGATGGATCAAGTTCTCTCAGTGCAATGACGCGTCTTTGTAATTTGGGTCTTATGTAATAATAGTCAATGCCGTTAACAGCAGTTTTCGTGAAACTATCTGGTGTAATATCTGAAGGTTCTGTGGTCTGTGCTGTGTCTGAGGGGTCTAAGGTGTCTGAAGTTTCCAGGCTGGTACTAACGCCCTCAGAAGAACTGGCGACTTCACCTTCCGGTCCATTATCTAAAGCTGCCTGATCTAAACTTTGTTTGATGACAAAGACCAAAATCACCAGGGCAATGGCTAGGCCAATATAATGCCATGGTCTATACTGCGTGTTCAAGAGTTGTTTGAATCGGTTCTGTTTCATACGATGGTCCTCCTTTGTATCACTTATAGAGTTTCAGATAAAAATCAAAACTCACTTGTTCTAAGGACATACTGCTTGGATCAAACTTTATTTCATTGAGGTACTGATAAAACTTCAAGTCGTAAACATAAGTAGGCTTTGTTGCAATATACCCATAATATTGCTCATCAAGGTAATGTGCGAAACCCTCTATCAAGTTTTCTTCACACCAACCGATCCAGTCATAGTTCATGGAAAAATCTTTTTCCCACACCTTTACCATTTCCAAGTCATTTTCAGTTATGGTTTTACAGATCATTTCAAACTGACTATTTCTTGCAAAAGTATCAAAGAGGATATGCCCATATTCATGAAATGAGGCGCAAAATAGTAGATATTCCTCATCTACTGTACTTTGAATCAACGTAATTGATTCATTGCCGATATCAAAACCCATTGCACCAACACTTCTCAGTGTATAATAAAGAACAGGTTTAAACTTTTGTGGAAACTGGATACCTGACATATCTTCCATATACGACATGACTTCAAATGGTTTATTTATTAAAGCATCATTTAGATATGCCATTCTTTTATTGATGATTGGCTCTCGCTTTGACAGATACGGTGATAAACTACTGACATAATAATCTCTCAGGAAAGGGATTACCAAATCGTGTTTACTGTCTTGAAATTGAATGACTGAACTAGCCGATATTGCTGATAGAACCATATCGATATCTGCATCATCGGGGAGTGTTTTAAGTGCGTCAAGCATGAGCCATACGTTTTGTTTGTTAAACAACTTACCAAGTATCTCTTTTTGAGAAGGACTAAACGCATTATAAACAGACCACATCCATTGATAGTGCTCATAATCCTCATCAGAGCGCTGAAATAATGCCTCTTTGGAAACACCTGTCACACACGTACTAAACAGCTCAGATAGAGAATCCAACAGTTCAAATTTCAGTGCAATACCTCTGATTTCAGCAACATATTCGGGATTATAATTATTCATCGAAACTGGAAAAACATCAACTTTTGCCTTTTGGTTTTCTGCAACTCCAATGGTACATAATAGCGCAGTGGCTAATATGACGATAGGTAATATTCTTTTAATATTTATCATTTAGCAGTCCTTAACATATGATTTGAAATTTTAATTCGAAATTCTGATTTAAAAATAAGCTATATACTCGTACTAATCTTCTGACTTGAAATCTTCCTTTAACTCTGCTCTAAGTATTTCATCATACTCCGAAATAGATTTTACACACTTACCTTCTCTGCCAACCGTTGTCCGCGCGTAAAACATTGAATTTAGGATTGCTTCTTCGGTGGCCTCTATGGCTGCATTAAAAACGCGGTCAATTCGGTTCTCGTTGATGACCTGGATGCTGATAATATCCTCTGTCTCGCGATAATTGATTCTTCTTGCTGTGCTAAAGCCAAAGAATACATCACCACTGCCATTTCCAAAGTGTGCACCGGTCCTTGCCATACCCGCTGGTATGCGTTTAAGCGTTCTCTTGAGTTGTCGCTCGTTTAGCGGAATATCAGTAGCGAGTACTGCGATCATAGAACCTTTTTCTTCGCACTCAATCGCTCTACCTATTGCATCACCGATCTTATGCCCCTCAATTTGAAGTGTACTTAAGTTGCCAAAGTTAGAAAGGACAAGGACGCCAACCGTATACGTCTTATCGCCAAATTCGACAAGGCGAGATGAAGAGCCAATGCCTCCTTTTAAGCCAAAGGTCATCATACCTGTGCCTGCGCCCACTGCGCCCTGCTCAAAATCTACAGCACAATTTTCAATAGCTTTAAACACATCTTCTTCTTTTAGAGGTAGCTCTCTAATCGCGTTGATGTAACCGTCGTTGCATTCACAAACCACTGGATTAACTGAGCCAGCAGATACACCGATGTCTTCGTTTTGCTTAAGCATATATCTTACAAGCCCAGTTGCAACACGTCCTACACTTAAGGTGTTTGTCATGAGGATTGGCGTCTCTATCGTGCCAAGTTCATCGATTTGCATGAGTCCAATGCTTTTTCCAAAACCGTTCATCACATAGGTTGCAGCAGTTAACTTTTCTTTAAATAGATTATCGCCGTGGGGTAATATAACCGTGATACCTGTTTGGATATCGCCTTCTGACAATGTAAAGTGACCAACTGTTACGCCTTCAACATCTGTGATAGTATTTTTAGGACCTCTTGTGCCTTTACCAATCTTGATTCTGTATTGCTCAAAAACATCTATTTGACTCGCTTTTTTATACTCAACTTGTTTTGCGTTCATATAAAAAATACCTCCAATTTCTTCAATTCAACTTCAACGCTACTTTAACTATATCCAGTTTTTTCTATCAAATCAATATATAAGCACTTTTTAAATTGAATACTGCACAAGTTATATTAAAAAAGTGCTTCAAACGTAGAAATAGTAATAAAAGTAAGGCAATTTCATCTATTTTCATATATAATAGTAGTATTGGTTAATTATATATTAATAATGCAATTTTTCTAGGAGACTCATGAAAAAATTAACGATTATATTGTTATTAGTTATTATAGCGTCACTCTGTTCTTGGGGGGTAGTATCGTTGGAAACAGCCCCAAAGATAGTAAAGCTGGAGAAAAGTGAAGTTAAGCAAAAGACACTTAATTTCAACTTGGGTTCTGAGCCAGGTACACTTGACCCTCAACTCAATAAAGACTTATATGGTGGTAGTCTTATTAATAACATGTTTGAAGGCTTATTTCGGCGTGTAAATAATCAAATAATTCCTGCTATTGCAAATGATTATCTGGTTTCTTCGGATCATCTGACTTATACCTTTAACTTGAAATCTACTTATTGGTCAGATGGAACGCCATTAACTGCCCATGATTTTGAATTTGCTTGGAAACGGGCACTCGATCCAAAATTAGCTTCTGAATATGCCTATCAATTGTTTATCATTAAAGGTGCTGAAGATTATTTTTTAGGCAATACTTCTGAAGATAAAATAGAAATTCACGCTTTAGATGATTTGACACTGGAAGTAAAACTCCAAACACCTGCACCTTATTTTATAGATTTGCTCAGTTCATTTACCTTTATGCCATGCAAAAGTGAAGTAGTATTATCCTCAAATAATGGCAGTTGGGCTTTTTCACCTGAAACAGCTATAAGTAATGGTCCATTTAAATTAAAAGAATATAGGTCAGGTGATAAAATCGTTTTAGAAAAAAATCCGTTTTACTGGAACAAATCTACTGTAAATATTGATTTTATCAACGTGTCTATGGTAAATGATTCATCAACCACTTTGACTGCTTATGAAAATGGTGAGTTTGATATTATCGATTCTGTACCAGTATCTGAAATTCATAAACTTATAAATGAAAATCCTAATTTCCATGTTGTACCTTCAATTGCAACTGCATACTATTTACTAAATGTCAATGTAAAACCACTTGATAATATAGATGTTCGAAAAGCTTTAGCACTTGCAATTGACCGTAAAGCGTTGGTCGATACGGTAACTAAAGCAGGCGAGCTACCTGCAGTTAGTTTTACACCACCTGGCCTACTTGATGCAAATGGAAATGACTTTCATCAGATCGCTGGCAATTACGATATTAATCCTGAAAATTCCAATATAACGTTTGCTCAAGAACTACTTGGAAAAGCAGGCTATGTAGATGGTGCAGGTTTTCCTGAACTTGAGATCCTTTATAACACCTCTGAAACCAATGAACTCCTAGCTTCTGCAATTCAGGAAATGTGGCTAAAAAATCTAAACATTAAAGTTAAATTAGTCAATCAAGAATTTGCTGTTTTTCAGAGTTTTAAGAGCCAAGGTAACTATCAAATTGCTCGAGGCAGCTGGTTTGGTGACTATGCAGATCCACTAGCCATGCTAGAAATTTGGACATCAGATAATCCAATTAATACTACTGGATGGCATAATACTCAATATGATGCACTTATAAAAAACTCAAAAACAGCAAATGACCAAGAGCGATACGCCTTATTATATGAAGCACAAGAAATACTCATGACTGAATTACCAATCATCCCACTTTATTACTATACAGATGTTTATATGGCATCAGATAAAGTGACCAACTTTGAAAAAACATCAACAGGACTATGGTATTTTGGACTAACAGATCTTAACTAAATGGAGAAATACATGAGAACAAATTTATCAATGGTTATGAAATCACTTACAAATGGCATTTTGGATGAATATATCTATAATAGCAACGAATATAACGGTGTCAATCAAATGACTTTTTTGACAAGTACTTTCCCATTATATTTTCTAAATGCTAGTGAAAATGCTCAGATATTAAAAGTTAATAAAAGTAACTCCAGTAGACTATCAAACTTATTTACGCGTCAAACGGATCCTAAGAGACGTGAATCCAAGTTTAGAGAGCGTTTTGTCGCGGCTTTTGACGATTACTTTATCGATGAAATGCTTTTGACGTCGCGTTTTATTTTGAGAAATCACAACCACAAAGCCTTTGAGGAATGGATAGATGAATTACTTTTAACCGATTTGGATTTAAGATCAGATGAAAATATGTTTTTCTACAGGAATATTTCGAAATTCTATAAAAAAAGTCCTCATATTGCATTAATGCTTGTCATTATTTGGTCGTTTCATATTGACGATTTCAAGCCTTTAAACAATGTTTTAGAGCAACATATTGCATTTGTTGGCGGTCATGTCTCTCATGAAATTACGGATAACGATCCAATTTCTCCTTTAGTGACCCTACTTGATGCTTACAATTTAACAGCTAATGATGTCTGCGATTTCCTAGAAATAGCTTATAAATATGGTATTTCTGGGTATCTTGGTGCAATTGCAATTAAAACCTATGTCGATACACATACTCACAATAATCCACTTATTACTGCAGAGCTAGCAGATATGTATTTTTATGGTAATAATTTCAACAAACCTAATCGTGAAAAAGCTATGACACTTTATAACCAGAACGCCAATCATCATTATGGGTCTGGATTATGGTCAATTGCTCAAATCAGCTCAAATGAACGGTTTGATATCAATCAGACACCTGTTAAAATGTCTATGTATTATTATGAGCTCGCAATTGAACACAATCATGCGCTATCCTATAACAATATTGGAAAATGGTGGATTTACGCACTTCATTATCATCTAGATAAAATTGTAAGTATTCCTGATTATCGAAACATCTATGCCAATCAAGGTAGGCAGGCTATTTCTGATATTTATCAGATTATGATGAGTAGAGCGGATTTCGTTTCTTTTTTAGAAACTAACGGTTTTAAAGAGCCCGTAAATTTCGAAACCCTACTCCCTAGCGAAAAGGACGCCTTGTTAGCTAAAATAGAGTTTGCTGAAGACTTTATCGTTGAAAACTTTATCATGCAAGCTTATTATAAGCAGAAATATTTTTTCGCATTGGGCAGCTGTGTAACACTTTATGAACACCAATATTGGCGAAGAGTTAAATTTGCTCATAGTTATGGCATCACTAAAAATAAAGCTCTAGAAAACAATGCTTGGCAGAAATATGTGCACTTTGTTACTGAATATTCAAAATTCCAGATATCAAATGCACAGCTCACCTATGCGCATTATCTTGAGCAGATCAACGCTGAATCTCAAGATATCTACGAATACCTTTATAAAGCAGCTTTTGAAATGCCGGGGAATGAAATTGAACATGAAGCTATATTAGAATTTTTAGCGTATCATGTCAGTCCAAAAGTCGTGTATAAAAAAAATCAAATCAATTTTGAACTTTGTCTAATAGACACACTTGTAGACTTTAAACCTAATTATCAAACTAAAACACATCATATCTATAATAGCGTTCAACTGATGTTAACTCATTTTAAAAGGTTTAATATTTACCGTGACGCCATGGATTCAATCATTGAAAGTATTCACACGGAATCTCTCGCACATCCTGATGAAAAGGAAAAATATCGAGCACTTAAAGATGAGCTTAGAAGTAAGTTTGAATGATTATTAAGTTATATAAGTAAAGACACTGATGCTCTCATCAGTGTCTTTTATTATGTGTATTTGGGTTATCATAAATACTTTATCTTAGGTTACTAATTTTTAATTTAAATGACCTTGTTGTTGAACTAACAACAGTCTTTCTAGTTGCTCAACTTCAATACTTCTTGGTGCTTTTCTCTTAGCTTTTTCCAAATAGGCAATTGCTTTCTCTATTTTATTGTTTTCTAAGCTAATCATCGCTTTTTTTACTGTATATGCGTCATCAAAGATGTATTCTCTCGTTTTTTTAACACGCTCGATTATAGCCCAAAACTGTAAACTATATTGCCATGAATTTAGTGTTCTTTTAGTTTCGCTCATAATCATCCTCCTATCAATTCTAACGGTTACTATCAACATTTTATGTCAACTGCGTTCTTAGAATCAATAGCGTTCTCTCTTAGAACAAAACTAAGATTAACTTTGAAAGATTATATTTTTTTCTTAATTGCTAATCCCATGATTAAACTTGGAATAAAGGACCCTATCATCAAAATTGTTGGGATTTCACCTTCCAGCCAGTCTACTTCATTTACTAAAATTGTCGTAAATCCAAGATATATAGAATGCAGTGTCCAAATATTTGATTGCTGCCACGGTTCTAACTGAGACAAAGGATAAATCAAAAACCAAAGTATTACCCCTAAAATTGAAACACTACCCACAGATATTAAATTTTTAAAGACATTTCCCTGTGGCTCTAAGAATCGACTTGCAAAAGCATAATATAAAAATGCAACAACCATGATCATCATAATAGACAAAAACAACATCTTCATCATATGTTCTTCATAGGCTTTATTAGTTGCCCAATCCACTATACCTGTCTGTTTAATTACCATAATGTAACCTATAATACTTACTAGACTTAATGCTATATGGAAGAAGAGCGCTTTAAGATTGTTTTTTACCATATAGTCCCCCTGATATAAAAATTAACCATTAATATTGAATCAAATATTTAAATATTTATTCTATTCATTAAACTGTAATTTACTAATCCACTTTTGATGAAAACCCCTTCTTTAAAAATTCCACATAAAGTTTAAGATTTTTCATGTTAAATTCAAGATCTGCTACTTCGTCGAATATAGCATCATAGTGTATAAACTGGTAGGCAAGTACTTTGATGATAAATTCTTTATCGAAATGGTGATCTAATTCATGGTTTTCATAAGCTGCATCAATCATTTGTCTCATTAAAGCTTCGCTATTCCCACCTAAATAGGCTATCGCCTTTGTGTAAATCGGATGATTTTTTTCTTTTGATAACCTCAAGCTCAGTTGATAGTATTGGGGATACTTTTTAGCAAATTCATATCCAAGTTCTGCTTGGTATATAAATTTATCAAAGAGATCAAGCTTTGTGAACTCAGTTTGATCTTTTATTGCATTTTCGTTGATAAAGGCCCATTTTACATTTGAACTATTTTCTAGTATATACAGATATAATGCTTCTTTATTTTCAAAATGATAGTAAAAAGTACCTTTACTAATTTGGGCATTTTTGATGATATTGTTTAAAGATGCTTTTTCATAGTCCGTCTGAATAAATTCATCCAGTGCTGCTTTAATTAATTCGTCCTTGCGTTCAAATGATTTTAGTTTTTCGATCTTTTTCATATAATATCACTCCATTAAAACGCAAGGACAAATTATCTCTTTAATAGTTGCTATTGCGCTTTTCTTTTTTCAGCTCGTTTAAATCCATAATAAACGACTGCGATACAAATGACAAGCCCCCCTATGGCTGGAACAAGGATAGATGCCCCATCGTTGCCCGCTTCAGTGACACTCCATAAGATTTTGGCAAAAGCAATTACGATAAGTACAAATATGCCCCATTTGAGGTTGCGCTTCCAAAGTGCTGCACATAGAAATCCCATAGTGAGTGGCACCATTGAACTAACTAAGATTTTGCCTAGTGTCCATGTGGAGGTCAAATAGTCCTTTTCTACATTAAGGAATCCTTTTACCTGCTCACTTACCTCTGATGGTACAGGAAACCAAGCCATACTGGTTAATAGTAAAAAAATCGTCACTGAAATGCCCATTGGATTGCGTTTGTATGCAAAATAGCAAAACGGAATCAACGAGAGCGGTCTAAGCCACCAGCTTAAAACATTTTGGTGTCTTAAGAATGTCCAGTCGAAAAATGATTTGCTACTTGCCATTAGGATGATAAACACAAGTGAAAGTAATCCAAATCCAATAGTTGCCATTTTATTTTGTTTTGAAATTCCGTTTTTGTTTTTTAATAGTTCCATTCTATTCTCCTCTCAATATCACATTTATACAAGAATTCGAGAACTTGAAGCCCTTGAACATTCTGTAGACCACGTGGTCTATAAAATCAATTTAACACTTTATCTACACTTCGTCAAGCATTTAATCGTTCATAAATTACACTTATTTTTTCGGATAGTCTCCACTTCTTCATCATATTCTTATCACAAACGCAAGTTATGATAAGAACATCAAATGAAACACACATTGACTATCAATCAAATAATATGTATGCGTAATCATGAGAAACATGATTCCAAGGAGGAAAATTATGAACAACAAGAGAAATTTAAGAAACGGCCTTACAAAAACAATGGCAATGGGCTTTATTGCATTAACACTAATCACAGGTACTTTAGCAGGAAGTACACTAACTTACGCATCCGATCTTCCGCTAACTGGATCTGCTGCTGCATTAGCTGATAAAGAATATACCCTTGAGGAGATGCTTACTTATGCAATTCAAGATGAATATGCAGCCAAAGCTGAATATGATGCCATTATCACTGCTTTTAACACAGCAAGACCTTATACCAATATCACTAAAGCTGAAAGCACACACATCAGCTTACTAGCGCCATTATTTGAAACATATGGGTATGAAATTCCAGTAAATGATGCTTCAAAATTCGTCGCACTTCCAGCAACTTTAGCTGAGACTTATCCAATCGGCGTTGAAGCAGAGATCAACAACATCGCAATGTATGAAGCGTTCCTAAAACAAGATTTACCAGCAGATGTTGCAAGTGTTTTCGCTTATCTTCAAAATGCATCTGAAAATCATCTTTCAGCTTTTGAAAAACAAGTTGACCGTAACACAACAACAAACACAAATGCATATGCTACTTCAAAAACAAATGTAAATACAAAAGGATACTCTAGTAGAGGTCGCTGGTAGTCAAAAAAAATAGAATCCCTCTTTTAAGTTGTACTTTAACTCACACTTAAAAGTAGGATTCTATTTTGTTTAAATTACCCTGTTTGTTTTTATTTGTTGACTATACTTTGTATTTATTTTTAGTTAATCTTATTCAATGGTAATCATAAGAAAACCACAATAAGCAGCATTATCCGAAGCAATTTTTGTGCTTGATTTTTGCTTAAGCTCATTGATAAATGTGCGATAAGCGAGATAGAAATCATAGTTTGGTTTTGTTGTGTACTTGAAATCAGTCACTTCAAGATATGTCAAAACAGATTTTACGGTAGTCGGTTTTATAAGCACTTCAAAGTCACCTTTATGATAAAGCCCTAGAACAGTCAAGATAGGCCATTTGGCAATATTGAAATGCGCTAAAAGTTCAACCAATTGATTAAACCCTTTCCTTTGATCTCCATATAAAAACGCATAGAGCGATTCTGATAAAACCTCTTTTTCATCTCTTGTAAACAGTTTGGCAATATCTTTATACTTAGCTTTCTCAAAGACTGAAACCAGTGACGATTTAACGATTAATTTGGTAAACGACTCTGAAATTTCTGATGGGTTTTCAAATTTTTCTTTCGCAAATGAAGTTTCAACAAATTGATGCATCGCTTCAACCTTATGCTTCTTAGCTACTTCTAACATCCGTGGATCCTCAAAGCCTTGCGGATATCTATTAAAAAAAGTGGTTTCTAACTGTTTGAGTTTTTCTAAGTTCATATTGTCCTCCAAATCAGTGCTATTTGTTTTTCCATAGCGCACCAACAGCTTATGCCTATTTTAACATATGAACACTGAAAAGTTAAACGTTAAGAAATTTTTTTAATCAACCATATCCTCGATTGAAAATCACCCATCGCATCTCCAGAGGTTTCAATACCGTTAAAAGATGGTTTTAATAATAATCCAAAATTCATCAAAACACTGCCTTGATGTGGTGCATCAAATCCGCTAATTTCATAGAAAGCATCTTTATTAAGACCCTTGAGTTTAAGTGTAAATGTACCTTGATTTGGCACTGCTAAACTTTGATACCACGCAACTATCGCTGTAGCTTGATCTTTTGCCACTACTTGCCACGCTGTGTTATTTTGATTTCCATCAAAAGGACTGACAAGTCTATAAAAATCACCACGATGAATGAGCGTTCGATGTTCCTTGTAAAATCTAATTTGGTCCGTCATTTGATTTTTTTCAGTATCATTCATCTCAGATATATTGAGTTCATAGCCAAATGCACCAAAATAAGCAACATCACCTCGCATCTTAAGTGACGTTTCTCTTTTGAGTTGATGGTTTGGAGTAGCCGAAACATGCGCCCCCATAGTCTGCAAAGGATACAGCATCGATGTCCCATACTGAATTTTAAGTCGCTCAACTGCATCCGAATTATCACTGGTCCACGCCTGAGGTGCATAATATAAAAGCCCTAGATCAAAACGGCCCCCTCCAGCTGCGCAAGATTCAATTAATATCTCAGGGTATCTATTGGTCAAGCGTTCATAAAGCTGATACACACCTAATATATAGCGATGCATTAATTCACCTTGTTGGTGATGTGATAAAAAACTTGAATAAGCCTCTGTAATATTTCGGTTCATATCCCATTTAATATAATCTATTTTTGCATCGTCAATTACAGCGATTAACTGTTCATATATATGCTCTACAACTTTTGGGTTGGCATAATCCAGTACATATTGATTTCTTCCATGTGATTTGCTTCTTCTTGGATCTCCTATTACCCACTCAGGATGGTTAGTAAAGATTGATACATTTTGATTAATCATCTCAGGTTCTATCCACAACCCAAACTTCAGCCCTATTTCATGGATTTTATGTGAGAGACCTTTGATGCCACCTGGGAGTTTGCCCAGATTTACACGCCAATCGCCTAAACCTTTTCGATCGCTATCTCGCGTGCTAAACCACCCATCGTCAAGGACAAACATCTCAATACCGATCTCTTTTGCTTTTGATGCTATATTGAAAAGTTTTTCTTCATCAAAATCAAAATAAGTGGCTTCCCAATTGTTGATGAGCACTGGTTTATCAATTTCTCTAAAGCGTTCTGGAATGATGTGCTTAAGTACTAGCTCGTGAAAACTTTGACTCATGCCATTTAGCCCTTGATCGCTATAGTTTAGTATGGCTTCCGGCGTGTTGAAGGTTTCAAGGCTTTGTAGTGTCCACTCAAATCGGTGCGGATTGATCCCACATGAGAGCCTTAGTTTACCATCTGAATCCATTTCACACTGGATTTTAAAGTTGCCGCTATAGACAAGTGTACACCCGTAAACCTCTCCTTGATGTTCATCAGTGCCGGGTCTTGGAAGTGCGACGAAGGGGTTGTGCGTCGCACTTGAAGCACCCTTTTTACTTTCAATAGACTGTAAGCCTCGATGTAGTGGAAAACGTTCAATATGCCTTTCTCTTATCCAATCCCCATGCAAATGTAGAAAGTCAAATTCTCCATCCATAAAATCCAAACTCAAGCTTTGCATATTGCTGATCTTAATAGGTTGCACACTTAAGTTAGTAAGCGAAGCATGGCGCGCAATAATAGAAAGGTTACTAAAAATCGTATAGTAAAGCACCAATCTTGCACCAAGTACTTCATCTTCTAAGTTCACTTCAAGTGTCAAGGACTCACCTTCACTTGCTCTTGTAGAAGGTAGTCCAGGTATCAAGGGTTTATCCTTGCAAATCTCATGTGATACATATTTAAAATCAATGATCTGTGATCCTGTGATGTCCCTTAATTCTAGCGCAGGTGTGCGATAATCAGTCATTCCAAAAACAGGATACTCAAGTCGCTCATGTGAAAGCGAAAAACCAAAGTCACCTTCATAGATATAATTTGTTAAACCTCGGTTTTGATCTATTCTAAAATGAGACTGTTTTAGGTCATTTGCTAAGGTTTTTCCAAAATAAAAATGACCTAAATGTCCATTTCGAAGAATACCCATGACATAGCTAATTTTCTCGTTCTTAATGTGAATTATTTTTTCTGAAGCATTATAATCAATTGTAAACATACATTATCCTTTCACAGCTCCACCAACCGTAATGGCTTTCTCAACTTGATTGCTAAAGAGCGTATAGACAAAGACAGTTGGTATACTTGCTATGACCATGGTTGCACCCATTGCTCCCCAGTCCGTTGTGAACTGACCTTGGAAAAATAAGATACCAAGTGGTAACGTTTTTAAGTTCTGATCTAAAACCAAAACATTGGCAAGTATAAACTCGTTCCATGCATTTAAAAAAGTGAAAATTGATAAAGTAGCAATAGCAGGGGTTACAGTTGGTACTATTACTTTGAAAAACGTTTGAAAAATATTTGCACCGTCTATACACGCTGCTTCTTCAAGTTCTATAGGTAGCCCAACAAAGAAGCCATAAAATACCAGTGTTGAAAAAGATAGATTAAAAGCTGTGTAAGGAATAATGAGTGCCCAGTGGCTGCCTGATAAACCTAAAGTTTGAACCATTCTTGTCACTGGGATCAATACAGCTTGAACCGGTATAAACATCCCAAGTGCAACATAAGTCCTAACAAAGTTTCTTCCCTTCCACTTCATACGACTGGTTGCATAGGAAAACATCATCGCAAGTGAAATGGTAATCACAACTGTTGCTGTTGCAACAATTAAACTATTCATAAAATATTTTGGAACATTGTATTGCGACCACGCATTGACATAGTTTTCAAACCTAAATACTTTTGGTAAACCATAAGGGTTACTCACAAATATCTCATCATTGTTCTTAAAAGAGTAAAGCACCATCCATACAAGTGGATAAAGTGAAATAAAGGCATAAAACCACAAGAATCCTTTGAAGAACCATGAGGATATTTTAAGTTTTTTCCATTTTGGACTCATATTACTCACCTCCTACAACGGGTTCTGTCTTAAACACAAAATTGATGACTAAAATAGCCATTAAACATTCAAGTACCAATATGGATGCAGCCGCTAGTCCATAACCAAACTCATTGCTTCTAAAGGCTGCTGAATACATCATATAAGTCAACGTATAAGAGGAAGTTCCAGGACCACCACTTGTCATGATAAACATCTCTGTAAATGCTTTTATACCACCAGTTACTGAGATTAATAAGCAAAACTTATAGGTTTCAGAGAGTAATGGCATAGTAATTTTCATATGTGCTTGAGTTGGTGTTGCACCATCAATTTGTGCGGCTTCATAGTAAGAAGTTGGGATCGATTTGATACCTGCTAAGATCAGAGCAAATTGATATCCCATCCACTGCCATGCATTGACAATCGCTATGGCATAGATGGCATGTTTTCGATCAGCAAGCCAATTTTGTCTATAATCAATACCCATTGTTTCAAAAAAACGATTGAGTAAGCCATAGTCTGAATTGTAGATAGATAACCATAATTGACATACAACCGTTACAGATAAAACTACTGGGATAAAATATGCAATTCTAAAAAAATTACGTCCTTTAATCTTCAAATTTGAAACAGCTATTGCAAGAATGGTTGCCATAGATAATTGAAATACAGTTATAATTGCTGCAAAAATAAAACCATTCTTGTTACTTAAGAAAAACAATTTATCATCAAAGAGACGGATAAAGTTATCCAGTCCTATAAATGTACCTGACCCTAGTCCATTCCATTTAAATAAACTTTTATAGAAGACTTGAACGATTGGGAAAAAAACCATTAACGTAAACACAATTAATGTCGGGAGTGTAAAAATAAGTATTGCCAGCTTGTTGCCAAAAAATTTTTTCACGTTATCATTCCTTTCTAGCTCTATTAAAACTCTTTTTGTAAATTAAACTCATTTTATTAACGTTTTGTATTTAGCCTAAAATAAGATGCGATTTAAAAAAGAGGCTGTCTCCTCATAAGACAGCCTCTTAATGACAACTTATTGATTCATTCTCTCAATGACTTTATCGAGTTCATCGACAAATTCTGCCGGTGTATAATCTTTTGTCATTAAAAATTGAGATTGATCTTCAATTGCTACTTTGAAAAGAGGATTAGATAAGCCCCAAGCAAATTTAGTAGTAGAAGTAATATTGCCGAGTTGTTTATCAAGTTTATCCATCATTGCAGGGAATGGCGTTTCAGGTTTGATACTTTCATCCACTTTAACGGCTAAAATTGGATTGCCTCTGTACATATATTTTGCTTCACAGTATTTTTCAGAAATATATGCAGCTACTTCAGCAGCTAATTCTTTGTGCTCAGAGTTAGGGTTGACAGCATATCCACCTGGTGCACCACCACCACTTAATGCGTATTTATTGCTTTCGTAACCTGGCATCACTGGGTACCACATCCAATCGGCATTGTCTCCAAGTTTTTCAGTTGCAGATTGGATTTCCCATTGACCATTTAAGAACATAGCTGCTTTTCCTTCATAGAAAAGTGAAGCTGCTTGGTCATAGTTAGTGTTAGTTGCACCATCAGCGAACATACCTGCTTTTACAAGTTCATTTAATGTTTCTGCTGCTTTTGTATAAGCTTCTTCTGACGCTTTACCTTTACCAGCATCGAGTTTTGCAATCCCTTGCGGGTCAAATCTTGTTGCTAACACATCATACATTGCAGTTGTGATCCATTTTTCTTTTGCAAAGATTGACATTGGAATAATGTCATTATCATTAAATGTTTTAATTGCTGTTAAAAGTTCTTCGTAAGTTTCAGGCACTTTAACATTGTATTGTTCGAAAAGTGCTTTATTGTAATACCAAAGTACTAACTCATTACCTGCATAAGGAAATGCGTATATATGACCATCTTCATTATAGATAATATTGCTTGCACTTGGCACTGAACGATCTAAGAAGCCGGTTGATTTTGCAACATCATCAAGAATCATTATATTTCCTGATTCTTTAAACGTTTCGATTTGAGAAAGACCCACTTGAAAAATATCTGGTAAGTTTCCAGTTGCAGCATAGGTCTGAAGTTTCTGACCATCATCTTGCGCTTGAATATCGAGTTCAAGTTTGACATTTGGATAATCTTTAGCAAGTTCTGCTACTGCATAGTCGTAAGGAATTTTTGTGTCGTCGTCTGAGTACTGTGCATAAATTTTTAGTGTCACCACTTCTGGTTCAGTTGATGCAGGTTGCGTTTCTGCAGTTGTTGCTGCAGATGTAGTCTCTTCAGTTTTACCATTATCTGATGAACACCCAACAACAGAAAAAAGTAATAATGTTAAAATAAGCAATAAAGCTGTAAACTTTTTCATTTTATTCCTCTCCCTTTCTTATTTTGCGCCTACTCAAATTCAAACACCCAAGTTAAAAGTTTGTCTAGACAAGTGTATTGCGCTTTACATGTTCATTATAGATTTAAGTTAAGATTAAAAGAATGTAATATTCAAAATTGATTTGTACTTTTCAAAAAAAAAGAGCATCATGTTTGATTAATGATACTCACTTGGTGAAACGCCATAATAGTTTTTAAAACATTTACTAAAATAGCCTGGATCATTATAACCTACCATTTCAGAGATTGCTGATAATTTATATTGTCCTTCTTTTATGAGCTCCTTAGCAGCTTCCATTCTTACCTTTGTTAGGTATTCAGAAATGGTATTTCCCATCGCCTCTTTAAACATTTTTCTAAGATAAGTTTGATTTACAAGTAGGTGCTTGGAAATATCGTCTATGCTGAAACTTGGGTTACTGTAATGTATTTTGATATATTTCTGTGCTTCTCTTGCAACTTGACTGGTTCTCGAATCACTATGTTGTCCCAAATACTCAAAAGCTTTTGCATAAGTCACTTTGATAAATCGTCTTTGTTCTTCGTCATTTTGTGTATTAAACACGTTAAAAGGATCAAATTGATCTGGATAAACATCTCCAATATTCTTCCCTGCTTTAACGATATAGGATAAAAGAAGACTAATAATGCTCATATTGATCATTCGTTTATATGTGTCTGAAAAATGCTTTAAGTCGGCTTCTTTAAAAACACTCTCTATAATTTCAAGTGTATGCTCAGAATTTCGTTGATGCAAATGATTGAGTATAATTTCATTGATTTCAGCTGAATAAAATCCATACGTTTTTTCTTCAGTGGAAATTGAATCATATGAAAAAATTGAATTGGCGCCATTTTGATAACGGTGACTGAGTGCATTGACAGATTCTAGGTAAGATTTCCGAATACCACCAAGACCATTATGAACGCCACCTATTCCCACAGTGATGTCCAAATGGATTTTGTCCTTAACAAATCGCATAAAGTACTTTATCTCTTGCTCATCAACCTTTTGATCAATATCAATACCTACTGGAATGATGAAAACGATACGTCCTTCATAATCAGTAAAAAAATAACGTGTCAATTCTTTCCCCATATAATCATTGTAAAGTGGTGCCAATATACTTTTCCAATTCATGGCCATTTCAGAGTCTGAATGCATCATTCTCTCAGCTTCAACTTCTACAGTCATGGCATAATGACACTGTTCTTGACTTAATTCTAAATAAGCAAGATCTAAATTACTCTCTAAATTTGAGTTTAGCTCTTTTGAATATATAAGTTCTCTTAATAGACTTTCTCTTTTGAGATAGAGCTCGTCTTTTTTTTCTTGTTTAAGTTCAATCGCCTGGTTAATATTATCTTGAAGATTTAACAGCGTTAGAATCAGTTCCTCTTTTTCAAAGGGCTTAACGATATAGTCCACAACGCCTAACTTTATCGCACGTCTAGCATACTCAAATTCACTGTTACCGGTAATGAGCACTACAGAAATCTGTGGATACATTTCACCGAGTTTTTCAGTCAACATAAGTCCATCCATATAAGGCATCTTGATGTCCGATAGTACTATATCTGGCTGAAAGATCTCCGCTTTCTCAAGTGCATCTTCACCATTTATAGCTTCACAAACCAATTCAAAACCATAAGTTTCCCAATCTATAGTTGTTCTCAAATACTCTAAAAATATTGGCATATCGTCAACAATCATGACTTTAATCATTTGTGTCCACCTCAACAGCTTGACATAACCGAATTATAATTCTCGTGTATTCACCACTTTGTGATTCTATTTTAATACCAGATTCTTTTCCAAAAAATAATTTGAGTCTGTGATTTACATTTCTAAGTCCAAAACTCTTTACTTCAACAATTTCACTTGAAGATTCGATGCTTTCCAACATTTGATTTAAAGCCAGTGATTTATCAACTTCTATACCTACACCATTATCTTCAACAACGATCTCTATAAAACCTTCATGTGTGGATATTCGATCGTAAACCTTTATGAGTCCTTTTATTTCACTATTTACAAAACCGTGTTCAATAGCGTTTTCAACGATCGGTTGAAGTGATAATTTAGGGATAGCGACATTACAGATTTTTTCAGATAATTTAATTTCATAATCAAAAGCATCCGAATACCTTAATTTCTGAAGTTCAAGATAGTCTTCAGTCATTTTAATCTCATCTTTTATTGAGACGATATCGGCTCCACCTGAAAGAGAATTTCTATAATATTCCGCGAGTTTTCGCGTTACCATCTGTGCTTTTCTGGCTTGCCCCATCTGAGAAAGTTTGAGAATGATATCAAGTGTATTGTATAAAAAATGTGGTTTTATTTGTTGTTGAATTAATGCCAACTCATATTGACGCTTCTTTTGTTCTTCACGTTCAACATCATTCAATAGTTGATTCACTTGATCACTCATGTCGTTGAAGCTCTGTGCAAGTAGACCAATTTCATCATTGGTTTTCATGTTGAATTTAAACTTGAAATTACCCTTTGAAATCTCTTCAGCACCCATCTTAAGTTTAAGAATAGGCGTTGTAATCAATCTATTTAACGTTAAAGTCATAGTGATTTCTAGTGAAATAATGGTAATGAGTAAGATGATAATCAGTAAAAGTATATTGCTTAAATCCTGAGTAAATAAATCCAAATCAGCTTCACTTAAAAGTTTCCACCCCAATTTATCAATTTGTGTTTTTGAAACCAAAATGCGTTCAGAGTCAGACTGGATTATTTTAGAATTTTGCTTTGTGTTGATTAAAAAAGAATCGAAGAGATCCGTATTATTTAGATTTTCACCTGTTGAAAGTCGCAAATTATTATCCGAATCAAAAATAGAATAATTAGCCAGTTGTTTTTCAAATAAATTTGTAAATACCGTTTCTCTTACATTGACGATTAAATAGCCAATCGTTTCACCTGAATTGATATTCCATATTTTTTTGCCTAGTGTCAGCATTTTAAGCGCAGCATTCGTCGTTAAGTAATCTCTTGATGTAAGTTCAAACCAAACACTGTTACCTGTTGTTTGTTTCAAAGTTTTTAGCATAGGTGATACAATCAACCCAGTTTTACCATTTTGAAGAGAATAATCAGAATAATATAATCGATTGTCTTTATCAATAAAAGCAATAGAATCAATTTGTTTATAAATTAATTTTGCATATGACAGTTCATTTGAAATAAGGTTATAGAGTTTGATATCATTTTTTAAAATACCACCGAATTCGTTGCTATTTAGTATTCTATTGATGCTTAAAGTAAGGTAAGTTGCACTCCCTTCTGCGTCAGAAAGAATGCCATCAATGCGATTACTAATCAATACATTATTGTCTTCCATACTCTCTAAACTTCGGTTAATAAATGCATGCTCATAAATTTTCATTGATACTACAGCAAAAAACAACATTGGAATAATCGCGATTGGAAGGTATAAATATACTATTTTACGCTTAATTGAGAGATCTCTTAGTTTCAACTTAACCCTCCAACTTAATAAATTGTTATCATCATACATAATAGCTTATTTTTTTTTAAAGGTCAAAAAAAAGATGAAGCATGTGATTCTTCTCACATGCACATCTATTTTAAATTGAATATTTTATCAGTTTCTTTCTTGAGTACTTTCAAAATATGGTTTTAAAAACTGATATAAAGATTGATATTTTTTGTGTTTTTCTTGATAAACCAAATGCTTCTTCATATCAGGTTCAACAGCATCAACTGTTTTAATGATTGCTTAGTTGCTTCATCTACACTTGTAAAGGCATTGTCACCTACTGCCGCTAGAATCGCAGCTCCAAGGGCTCCGCCCTGATTTGTATTGATCCCAACAATTTTTTGTCCAAAGATATCCGCTAAAATTTGACGCCATTTTATACTCTTTGCACCGCCGCCAATAACGCGAATTTCCTCAACTGGTATAGCCATGTCTTTTAAAATATCTAATGAATCTTTAAGTCCAAATGAAACACCTTCGAGTAATGCTTTGGTCATTTCTTTTCTACCAGTGTTCATATCCATACCGATGAAAGTACCTCTTGCATTTGGATCGGCATACGGCGTTCTTTCTCCCATGAGATAAGGTAAAAAGATGGTATCTGATATATGTTCATCAATTTCCTCAAGTACGATTTCTATCTCTGTATTTGTAACCTGATCAGTCCACCATTTAAGGCAATTTGCGGCAGAGAGCATAACACCCATGCTATGGTATCTGCCACTTGCATGACAAAAAGCATGCAATCTATTTTGGTCGTCCACTTTGTACGCATCGTGTGCAGCAAAAACCACACCTGATGTGCCAAGAGTTACGGAAACAACACCTTCTGAAACCGTTCCAGTGCCTATAGCACCGGCAGCTTGATCTCCAGCACCGCCAACGATGATAACGTCTTGAGTTAGTCCAAGTTCTGTTTTTAGCGCTTCAGAAAGCTTGCCTGTTACTTCATATGACTCATGTAATTTAGGTAATTGTGCTTCAGTAATTCCGATGTATTCTAAAATGGGTTTAGAATAACACTTGTTTTTTACGTCTAATAAAAGCATCCCTGAAGCGTCAGAATAATCAGTTGCAAAATCACCAGATAAACGATAATTAATATAATCTTTAGGGAGTAAATACATTGCAACATTTTCAAAAACATCAGGAAAATGTTTTTTAATCCATAAAATTTTTGGTCCGGTAAAACCTGTAAGTGCTTTATTGCCAACAAGTTCACTTAAAGTTTCTTGTCCAAAGTGTCTTGTAATCTCATCACATTCTTCTGATGTTCTTTGATCACACCAGATAATAGCAGGCGTCAGTACCTCTCCACTTGCATTAAGTGCGACCATACCATGCATCTGTCCACTAAAACCAATCCCTTTTATTTCTGATTTAATATCTTGATTGTTTGCGATTAACATTTTCAAAGCATTCAGCGTACCTTGCCACCAATCTTCAGGAATTTGCTCAGCCCAATTTGTTTTCGGATAATAGACAGGGTATTCCTGTGTCGCTTCATCTACAATTTGACCATCTTTTGCCATTAGCAAAATCTTAACTGATGAGGTTCCTAGATCTATACCAATATACATACGTGCACCTCTTTAATATCCAAACATCTCTTTCAGAGGTAATATACTGCTTCCAACAACTGCACTAAAAGGTGCAATCGTCGATAAAACAAGCTTATTGTCTCTTGATAAGATCTCTGAATGATATTTTTTCATATATTCTTCTACAACGGGTTCAATTTCTCTTAAGTAGTTCACTATTTCTCCACCAAGGATGATAACCTCAGGGTCAAGACCTAACATTATATTCTCAATGCCTATTAGCAAATAATCCAAATATTTTCTCAAAGTGACCTTCGCTAGAAGGTTGCCTTCATGATAAATCTTAAAAAATGAATCTAGATCCGTAACAATATTACCACTTTGTTCTGTAAATAATTTCAATAGTGCGCGTTCTGAAGAAAAGATCTCCCAACAACCCGTTCGGCCACAACTGCATAAAATCTCCTTATCAGAGATTCTCATATGACCAAACTCACCTGCTTTGTTGAAAGTGCCCTTGGTTACTTTATGATTGGCTATAATACCACATCCAACACCATCTGTGATAGAAATATAAATTGCATTGTCTAGTTTTTCTGCAGCACCTAATATAAGTTCTGCAAAAGCAGCAACATTTGCTTCATTTTCAATATATACCTTAAGTCCGATTTTATCTTCAAATGACTTGAAATTATAAGTTTTCACCGTTAAATTCGGAGCATTAATCAAAACATTATTTTCTGTATCTACTATTCCTGGTAGAGAAAGGCCGATTCCTAAGCAATCTGTTTTAAGATAGCCATGTTTATCAAGTAAAGATTCGGTTACTTTTTGAACTTGTAATAAAATTTGATCCATCTCTTGGTCAACGATTAAAAATTTAGCAGTCTCTATGATTTCAGATGCTAAATTTGTCATGATAATAGTCGCTTGATGTGGCGATAAATCCACACCAAACGACACTTTTGCAGTTTTTATAAATTGGAAGACGACTGGCTTACGTCCGCCTGTGCTTTCAGCAATACCAGTCTCTTCTATTAAACCTTCTTCAAGTAAACGCCTTGTGTTCGTCGTCACTGTAGTGATGCTCAAATTCAAACTATCCACAAGCTCTTTTTTTTGTATAATTTCATTTTCTCTAAATGCTCTTAGAATGCGTGAACGATTTAGGTTCTTGATGATGCTTTGATCTAAATTGTCTAACATAGGCTCACCTCATTCTTATTATAAGAGAATTTGATGATTTTATCTATAGATATACTGATTTAAAAGCCCTTCAAGCATTTCTTGTCTACCTGATTTATTTGTAATTTCATCAAGACCCATTGCATATGCTTCAAGTTCTTCAAAACCAACTTCACCAGCTACGATTTTTGCACCAATACCTTCTTCGTAACTCGCATATCTTTCTTTCACGAAATTGTCAAATACGCCTTCAGTGAGAATTTGATCTGCGATGATTAAGCCTCTAGCGAAAGTATCCATACCTGCGATATATGAATAGAACAAGTCTTCCATTTCAAAAGAGCCTCTTCTCACTTTAGCATCAAAGTTGAGTCCACCTGGTGCTAAGCCACCATTTCTAAGAACTTCAATCATAGCTAGTACTGCATCATAGATATTTGTTGGGAATTGATCTGTATCCCATCCTAAAAGTGCATCGCCTTGATTTGCATCGATTGAGCCTAACATTCCTTCAATTCTTGCCATGTTAAGTTCATGATCAAAAGTATGAGTTGCAAGGGTTGCATGGTTTGCTTCGATATTCATCTTGAAATGATCTTCTAATTTATATTTTCTAAGGAAGCTGATTACAGTAGCTGTATCAAAATCATATTGATGTTTAGTTGGCTCTTTTGGTTTAGGCTCAATCAACAATTGACCCGTAAATCCGATTTTAGCTTTATAGTCTACTGCCATTTTTAAGAATCTGCCTAAGTTATCAAGTTCAAGGGCAGTGTTAGTGTTTAGAAGTGTTTCATATCCTTCTCTACCACCCCAGAATACATAGTTCTCTCCACCTAAACGCATGGTAATTTCCATCGCTTTTTTAACTTGTGCTGCTGCAAATGCAAACACATCAGCATTTGGAGATGTAGATGCGCCGTGTACAAAACGTTTGTTAGTGAAGGCATTAGTAGTCCCCCATAAACATTTGATGCCAGTTTTCGCCATTAATGTTTCTATATAATCAACCATTTGATCTAAGTTTTCATGTTTTTCTTTAAGATTATTGCCTTCTGGCGCGATATCAAGATCGTGGAAACAGAAATAATCAATACCGAGTTTAGACATAAGTTCAAATCCTATATCCGCTCTTAATTTTGCTTTTTCCATACCATCTAGATCGTTCCAAGGTCTTTCCATAGTACCAGTACCAAATGGATCATTACCTTCTCCGGTTAGTGTATGCCAGTAACTCATTGCAAAACGCAAATGCTCTTTCATCGGTTTTCCAGCGATTATTCTTTCAGCATCATAATGTTTAAATGCCAATGGATTCTTTGAATCCTTACCTTCATATTTAATTTTGCCAACATTCTTAAAAAATTCCATCACAGCCTCCTAGTTTTTAAACCGGTTTTAATATGTTCCTAACCACATCATACACGATTCTAAATACTTTTTCAATCGGTTTTAAAAAGTATTTAAAAAAAATCAACTTCCTTCCACTAACAACTTTACATTTTTCCTTGCTTACTTTTTATTAAAATTGCAAAGGGTAAAGGAGATTAGGATTTACCCTCTGCAATTCAATAGTCATTAACCTTTTACGCCACCAAGTGCAACGCCTTCTATAATATACTTCGATAAAATAAAATATGCGACGATAAGCGGCAGTACCGTGAGTGCAAGACCAAGGTAGATTGCACCATATTCAGTCTTGTAGATATCCCCTCTTAACAAACTTACCATGATTGGCATGGTATATTTATCATTATCTGTAAGTAGTACAAGAGGCAAGAATAAACTATTCCAGCTAGAAACAAATGTGAAAATGGCTTGAGTAGCCATAGCAGGTTTCATAATTGGTAGTACGATTTTGTTAAATGTGTAAAACTCACTTGCACCGTCTATTCTTGATGCTTCAACAAGCTCAAGCGGAAGAGATGCAACCATAAACTGCCTCATAAAGAATACTGCTGCAGGTGTCGCAATTGTCGGTAAAATCAAAGCTAAGAAGTTATTTGTCATACCGATTTTATACATGAATTGATAGAATCCTATAATTGAAACTTGAGCGGGTATCATCATCACAGCTAATATAAATGTGAAAAATGGACCTCTAAGTTTCCAGTTGTAAGCTACTAAAGCATATGCTGTTAAAGCTGAAAAATAAATAGTACATGCTGTAGAAGCTGTTGAGATTATCATAGAATTTTTTAATCCTTTTAAAGGATCAAAAGTTTTTCCAAGTAAGATTTGTAAGTTTTCAAAAAGATGTGATGACGGGATAAGCGACAATGCATCCTGTTGAATTTGATAAGTGTCTCTAGTTGCATTTACAAACATAATCCAAAATGGCAAAATACTCAGTATTGCAAGTAAGGTACAAACAGAATATGCCACAACTTTAAAAAGAAGACCACTTTTCTTTTTCGTCTTTTTCATCGTTATAAAGCCTCCTGTTCTTTTGCAATTAACATACGTTCTTTCTTTAGCTTTTTAGCTTGCTTACGTAATTCGATTTCACTCTTATCACGCATTAAGAAGAACAACATTCCGGAAAGTACCGCAATGATTAAAAACATGATCATACTTGCAGCTGCTGCTCTGTTATACAAGTAACTTCCACTGAAAGCTTGGTTGTATATGAAAACGCTCGTCGTAAGTGTTGAATTATCAGGTCCACCTTGCATAAACATCTTTGGAATATCAAACATATTCAAACCACCGATCATACTTGTTATAAGTACATATAACAATATGGTTTTTAAGTTCGGTATAGTAATGTAGATAAATGTTTGCCATCCGGAAGTACCATCGATTTCAGCTGCTTCATAGATCTCTGGATTGATTCCCATTACACCCGAAGTCAAAATGATCATCGTATAGCCGTACCACATCCAAAATTGAATAAATGCAATTATGCCTCTAGCATTTGCTTTACTTATTAAAAAATAAATTGGTTTATCGACTATTCCAAGCTTCAATAATAAGCTGTTTACCGGCCCCACAGGGTAACCAAAAAGTGCGAAGAATAATATAGCGATACTTGCTGCCGTTATAATGTTTGGTAAATAGAATAGAACTTTAAAAAATCCTTTTCCACGCATTTTATTACGTCTCGATGTAAACCAAGCAGTAAGTAATAGTGCCATGAGTATTTGTGGTATAAAGTTTAGCGTCCAAATAATAAAAGTGTTAACTAAAGCTTGTCTAAAAGAATTATTGTTAATTATTGTAATAAAATTTTGTAACGGGTTTGCTAAAAAATGCCATGAAGTTGCGCCAAGCCCTTTGTAATCTGTAAATCCAATCACAGCAGTATAGACAATTGGATACAATGAAAAGATCAGAAATACAATAATAAAAGGCAAGCTAAAAATGTATCCGTACTTTGCATAACTAACGTTTTTTCGCTGTTTCAAGTTTCACTCACCTCCGCAAAATTAATGGGATAGGATTGATAAATGCAATCTATCCTATCCCAAATATAAGATATATCTATTCTACAATAATATCTAAGTTGTCGCCAACCATTTGTTTAAATGCTTTTATAGCATCTTCACGACTCTTAGTACCAGCAGTATATGCTCTTACTTGATCACGCCAGTAAGTGTTAATTGTTTCATCATATTGAGTTAAGTTTTTACCATTAGCAAATTGATTTGCTGGGATAAAGATATCAAACATGTTTTGGCCACCTAAGAATTCAAGTTCACCATTTGACATGCCCATTACTTTACCAGATGCAACAGCATCTTTAGTTCCTTCAGCATTCATAGAACCATTTGCCCATAAATATTGTAAACCTTGCTCAGTTGTGTTTAAAGTAATCCAATCAATAATTTGTCCAACTGCTTCTTTTTTATCAGATGAAGCTGAGCCTAACACCCAAGTTCCACCCCAGAAGAATCCAACTGGTGGCTCACATACTGCCCAATCACCAAATGTATCGCCTGAGTTACCAGCAAGTACATAGTTGATTAACCATGCAGGACCAAAGTAACCAAATATTTTCTTAGCGCCAGCATCTTTCATGTCAGCAAACCAAGCATCTTGCCAGTCTTGAGTATCATTGTGGTAATCATTTTGTTTTAATTGCATAGATAAGTCTAAGAACGCTTCACGTTTAGGATCGATGTTTAATTTACCATCAACTACCCAAGGTGTGTCTGAGCTATTTTCTACTGCATGCCAGATGTCGCCATCGCCAGATACAATTCCGTATCCTTTTGCTTTTAACTCAGCAGCTGCAGCATAGAATTTATCCCAACCTGGTCCGATAATTTTAGCGATTTCAGCAGGATCATCAGTTCCAAATACATCTTTAGCGATTGAACGACGATAGATGTATGCACCACCAGTTGCTTGGTAACCTAAACCTACTACATCGCCATTTGGATTAGTACCGATATCTACAGTATATTGTGCGATATCTGCTGCTTTGATTTCGTTATCAACATCGATACCTAAATCTTTGTAAGTAGCAGCATATTGAGCAGCATCACCTTGTGTATACTTAAGTACAAAAGCTGCTTCAGCAGTGTATAAATCTGGTGCATCAGCTCCGCCAGAAGCTAAAGCTTGGTCAAGTGCTGGTTGATAAGCACCTTCAGTAGTAGCAATAACTGTAGTTTTGATTTCGTATTTTGCAGCGAAATCAGGATTTAGTTCTAAGAACTTGTTGATCATAGTAGGTACTTCTTCTGTAAATGACCAAACATTTAAAACTGTTTTTTCTGTAGAAGCTGGTTCTGCGGTTGTTGGTGCAGCAGTAGTTTCAGCTGCAGGAGCAGTAGTAGTAGTATCATTACTTGAACCACATGCTGCTAAACTAAATACCATTAAAACAACCAATAATAAACTTATAAGTTTTCTCATCGTCTTCCCCCTTGCTATTTTTTAAAACTAAGTTTATGTTAACTTATAACTTCAATTTTGCAACGATCACTTCGTATAACGACTTCATTGATTCTCGTGACCTTGTGCTCAATCTAGTTTATAAGTTTCCACCATTCAAGTAAAACAAATCCTAAAAAAAATCCTGTTTGAATAGTATTTTGACTTATAGCAATTCTATTTCGTAACTCACACAATTAATACCAGTAAGTTTTGCACTATAATCATCAGGTTGGTTTACCCCAGCATATAATGTGAATTTTTTACTGTCCACAAAGCGTTTACCCTCATCATTTACAACATCAAATGCGTCTTTTGAGAGCGCAATTTTCAATTCCAATTTTTCACCTTTTCTCAGATGAATCCTTTTGAAACCACATAATTTATGATTCTTAACCGCCCATTTTGATTCCTCATCGTGGATATAAAGCTGAATTACTTCATCAGTTTCATATGCCCCAATATTCTCCACTTGAATCGTCGCCATGTTAGTTGCGCTATCATAAAATAAACTATTACAAATGACTTTCGAATAAGTCAAACCATAACCAAACGGATAAAGTACATTGTTCTCTAAATTTCTGTAAGTTCGATTTTTCATGCTGTAATCTGTAAAATCAGGTAAAAGATCAGCTGTTTCATAAAAAGTTACAGGAAGTTTTCCCGAAGGGGACACTTTACCAAATAATATATTAGCCAGTGCTTTTCCCCCTAATTGACCAGGATACCAAGCTTGTATGATGGCGTCAGCTTTTTCTCCAAGTGGGTTTAATGAACTGCCGGCTGCCATAACTATCACCGTAGGTTTGTTAAGCGCCAATACTTTATCTACAAGAATTCTTTGACTTCTCGGTAAAAGCAAATCGTTTTTATCTCCTGCAGCAAAGGCATTGCCAGTATCGCCTTCTTCACCTTCGATTGTCGCATCAAGTCCGACACAGAGTACCACGATATCAGAATGTTTAGCAACCGCAATTGCTTCTGCATAGCTATCACCTGGTTCACCCAGTGGCTGAATCGTTTCTTTGTATAAATGGCTACCTTCTGAATAATATGTTCTTCCTTCAAATGAATTTCTTATGCCATCTAAAAATGTCTGGTATTCATCACAAGTTCCGTAATAGTTTCCTCGTAATGCATCTAAACTAGCAGCATTTGGACCAATCACTCCAATTGATTTGATTTTAGTTTGATCAATTGGGAGTATACCATTATTTTTTAGAAGCACCATTGACTTTTCAGCGCATTCTAAAGAAAAGTTTTTATGTTCAGTTGAGCTAACGACTTCATATCCGATGTTATCATATTCACTGGATTCATCAAACATGCCTAGTTTCACTCTAGTTCTCATCAAACGAATTGCTGAATCAGTTGCATAATCTTCTGTGACTAAACCCGCTTTTATGGCAGATAATAGATATTCATAAGTATCACCACAGTTGCAATCACATCCTGATTTTAAAGCCATCGCTGCTGATTCTTCTGGAGAATTAGTGATCATGTGTTTTGTATGGAAATCTCGTATTGCCCAGCAATCAGATACAAAGTGGCCTTTAAAATCCCATTCAGCCAATTTACCCATGAGAAATTCACTTGCACAAGCGGGTTCTCCATTTACACGATTATAAGCCCCCATTACACTTTCTACTTTAGCTTCTTTCACTAATGCTTCAAAAGCAGGTAAATAGGTTTCATTCATATCCTTTTTGCCAACTTCTGCATCAAATTCATGTCTTATACCTTCAGGACCACTGTGACATGCAAAGTGCTTTGCACATGCTGAAGTTTTTAAAACCTCTTTATCACCTTGTAGGCCTTCAACAAATGCTATGCCAAGTCTTGAAGTTAAGAATGGACATTCACCATAAGTTTCTTGACCTCTACCCCAACGAGGGTCTCTAAATATATTTATATTTGGTGACCAAATGGTCAATCCTTTGTAAATTCCTGTATCATTATTTTCAATACTTTGATTGTATTTTGCTCTTGCTTCAGTTGAGCAAATATCTGCAACGCGTTTCATTGTGTTATCATCAAATATAGCTGCAAGTCCAATTGCTTGTGGAAACATAGTTGCGGTTCCTGCTCTTGCTACGCCATGTAAAGATTCGTTCCACCAGTTGTATTTAGAAACTCCAAGTCGTTCAACAGCAGATGCACTATGACTTAGCTGACCAACCTTTTCCTCAACTGTCATTTTTGAAACAAGGTCTTCAGCTCTCTCTTGAGCACTAAGTGACTTTATTTTGTATTTATCCATGTAAGTAAAACCTCTCACTCTCACCGTGCTGTATCTATATCTAACAATACTGCTCATTAATTTACTACATCTATTGATTTCGAAAATCGAAACCGCTTTCGTAAATTGTTAAAAAAAATATTGTAAATAACATTGAAACAACTGCACTTAGTAATTATTCTGTTTCGAAATCGCTTTCGATAAATAAATTATACTTCCATTTTTTTAACAGGTCAACAAAAAAATCTTTCCAAATGTATTTATTTTTATTTTTGATACAATAATGTTTTTAATGCTTGACACTATTTTGAAACAGCAGTATGATGTCCATGTTATTTTAGCAAGCATTCTATCCACTAAAAGGAGTAAGCAATATGGCCAAAATTGAAAAAATAATCTTGCAGAGTACAACCGGTTTTAGTGTTGAAGTCCTAAATCTTGGGGGTATCATCACTAAAATTATGGCACTTGATAAGTATGGTATCCGTAGCAATGTGGTTCTCAATTATGAAAATTTAGATGATTACCTTACTAATCCTTTGTTCTTAGGGTGTTTTATTGGACCAGTCGCAGGAAGAACAAAAGATGGTAAGTTACCAATTGATGGCAAGATACTTCAGTTGGATGTGAGTCTTCACACGAACAGCCTTCATTCTTGCAAGGACGGACTTCATAATGTCATCTGGAAAATTGAAGAACAAGCTACCGACCGTTTAGTTCTTTCTTATGAAACTAAAGATGACAGTTGCACCATCCATTACAAATTAACTTATACAGTATTTGATGACAACTTAACGATTAATTATGATGCTTCTAGTACAAGTAAAACCTATTTATCTTTAACAAATCACAGCTATTTTAACTTATCAGGTAATCTTGAACAAACGGTAAATAAACATGAGCTAAAACTCAATTGTTCTCATTTTGTGAGATTAGATCAAGAAAGTCTTCCAGTCGAACTCGTTCCAATCAAAGATTCTCCTGTTGATTTTTCAGTAAATCAGATTATAGGAGAAGCCATTGAAAGTAAAGAAATAGATATTCGTAACGCTTCAGGGATAGACCACCCTTTTAAGTGTGAAGCTAAAAACCCAATTGCTATTTTAAAAGATACTTCTACTGGTAGAGTCATGAAAGTTTCGACATCGCAGCCTTATGTCATTGTTTATAGCGGGAATTTTCTACATTCTGCAACAAGTGAATCTGGAAAAATATTAAACCGTTTCTCAGGGATTTGCTTTGAAACGCAAGACCTTCCAAATGTTATCAATAATAAGTTAGATTCGGTTAAATTTGTTACGCCTGAATCGCCTTATAACCATCAAACTACTTTTTCTTTTTCAACTTTTTAGTAATTATTGCACTCTGTAAATTTAGTTTTACCGTCATTAATTTTAGCGCTTACATGTTATCACTAGTATAAAAAACTAGAATATAAAAAAGTCATTTGGATAACCAAATGACTTTTTATTTGCAATTTCTATCAAATTATTTCTTTACTCTATTCGCTTTTGCTTTTTTCATTCGTTCAATTAACTTAGTATCTTCATCAAGACTTCTTGGTCCACTGCAAGTACCACCTACAATTAACTCTACACCAATGGTAATGATTGTATTATTGTTGGTTTTGGATTCTATCATGTTAATACATTTAAGAGACGCTTCTTTTCCCATTCTAGAAGTATTTTGCTTAATTGTAGTTAATCTCGGGTAAACCATTTCACCAATCTCAACTCCATCAAAACCAGCAACTGAAACATCTTCAGGAACATTTATACCATGAGATCTCAGTGCATTGATGCCCCAAATTGCAGAATAGTCATCTGGAAAAATAATAGCGGTTGGCATTGATTTGCGTTTTAGTATAATTTCTACCGCATCAAAATTGTCTTTCTTCTCACCATATTTTGATTGAACTAACATGTCCTCATAAAAGGGTATTCCCTCTTCTTCAAGTGCTTTTTTAAACCCTCGAATACGTTCAGCAGTAACATATACATCATGTCCATAGACATACATAATGTCTTTATGTCCAAGTGATATGATATATTTTGTTAAATCATAGAGTCCTTTTACATTGTCAGACATAATCGAACTGATTTTATCAGACAAATAATCAATTGCAACAACTGATAAGTCACTTGCCATTAAGTCTTGCACCTGAGGTTCATCAAATTCAATACAGGCAATAACAACGCCGTCAATTTTCCGCCTGTTACAGTGCTCTAAATAGGACATTTTATCATCACCTAAACTCTTAGAAATAAATGTGATATCATATCCTTTTTCTTCTGCTTGTTCTTTAACGCCTTGCAGTACCTGAGAAAAAAAGTGATGCGTTAAACCGCTATGGCTTTTATCTTCAAAAAGGACACCAATATTCCATGTTTTATTGGTGCTCAGGGCTCTCGCCTGTAAATTAGGTACAAAACCCAGTTCTTTTGCCTTTTTTAGTATGCGTTCTTTCGTTTTTAAGCTGACATCAGGATAATTGTTAAGTGCTTTTGACACTGTAGAACTAGAACATCCGCAAGCATTTGCTATATCATATATTGTAACCATTTGGGTCTACCCTCCTGAATAACAACAGTTTTAAAAATACGAAACCGTTTTCGATTACATAATCATAACACTATGATAATTATCAAGTCAACAACTGAATTTAAATATATGAACGACTTTTTAGCAAATGATACACCGCTCCAATTAAATTTGCGTCAGCACCACATGCACAAATCGCAATATTGGGACGTGACATCAGTCCAAATAACTGTTCATATAAGATATCGAGTTCGCAGTTAACTCTTTCTATAAAATCAAATCTATCACTGATTGCACCACCAATTAAGATCATCTCAGGATCATAGACATGTTGAATATTGTGCACACCATAAGCAAAGATTTTAAAGAAATCTTTAACACATGACTGAGCAATTTGATCACCTTGATCTGCAAATTCAAATATAACTTTTCCGTTAAGAGTTTTAATATCTTTACCAGACTTTTGAGCATAATTCTTAATCAGTGCTAATGTTGAGCCATTACCACTCCATATCACTGGTTTTCCATCATCTTCAAAACCCGTGATAAAAAAGCCAAACTCTCCAGCAAATTTTCTATGACCACTATAAATCTTCTTATCGATAACAACTGCACCACCTATGCCCGAACCACAGACAACTAGTGCAATATCGGTTACGTCTTTCGCTCTACCTATCCAAACTTCAGCTAGTGCCGCACAGTTACCATCATTTTCAGCTGAATACGGTAAATTATACATTTTTCCAAGTTCTTTTGCTGGATTGGTGCCATTGATATAAATCAAGGCACCTTCACTAAGTGCATCACCAGTAATGGCATCTGTAACACAAGGTTGACTAAGTGCAATTCCTTCTATCGGCGAAATTGCTAACGCCCAATTTACAATTGTAGTTAGTTCACTCATTAGATCTTCAAAATTAGTTAGAGGTGTTGGTGTATTTGTTTTCTCGAGTATAACACCCTCATTATTAATAATCGCTGCCTTTATTGCAGAACCACCGATATCTATCGCTATAAAATTCATAACTAACTACACCTCTTCACCATTAGAAGTAATTACATTTTTATACCATTCAAATGATTTTTTCTTTGTTCTCTTAAGCGTACTCGATTCAAAATCAATGTGTACAAAACCATATCGCTTTTTAAAGCCATTGAGCCAACTTAAAAGGTCTGTAAATGACCATGTGCAGTACGCAATTAACTCAACGCCATTTTCAATTGCACTTTCGCATGCTAATATGTGTTTGCGTAAAAAATCAATTCTATAATCATCTTCAATTGTGCCGTTTTCTGTAACTACATCATAGGCACCTAGTCCGTTTTCGCTGATAATGATCGGTAAATTATAGCGTTCTTTTAAAATTTCAAGTCCATATTTCAATCCATCTGGATCAATTGCCCAGTCCCAGTCTGTATACTCTAAATTGTTATTGCGCACTTGTTTATATAGACCTGGCACACCACTTTCGGATTGTGTCCCTTTTTTTCCAGAAGTGTTCATACCACTAAAACCGACGCCATCTTTAGGATTACTAGCAATGGTTGCAGTTTGATAATAGTTAATTCCGATAAAATCACATAATGAGGCTGCTTTTTTCATCGCTAGTAAATCACTTTTACTGACTACTGGCATAACTCCTTTTGAAGTAAAATAAGCTTGTCCATCCTCAGGATATTCACCCTTATAATAACTGTCTAAGTACCATAGTGAGCCTGTAGCATCAAACATCTGTTTCGCTTTAATATCCTCAGGTGAATCAGTTGCTGCATATGAAGGTGTGTAAGCTATACTCGAGCCAATCATACCTGTATATCCCGCTTCTTTATAGGCAAGCACTGTGAAAGCATGTGCCATAACAGTATGATGAAATGCCTTTAAATAAATTGCTTCATCTTGAATGCCAGGAGGATGTACTTTGAGCATATAAGCAAGCGAAGTAAAGATATTTGGCTCATTCATAACGATCCAGTGAGATACACGATCACTAAAGTTTTCAAAACACACTTTACTGTAGTTGACAAAGTCTTCAATTACTTCAGGTGATTCCCAGCCTCGATATTTTTCTTGAAGTACCTGAGGTAAATCCCAATGATAAAGCGTTACCATTGGTACGATATCATTGGCAATCAGTTCATCAATCAGAGCATTATAAAAATTGATTCCTTCTTGATTAACTGCACCTACGCCATCTGGTATAATTCTAGGCCAAGAAATAGAAAATCTATATGTTTTAAGACCCATTTCTTTCATGAGTGCAACATCTTCTTTAAATCTATAATAATGATCACATGCTACGTCACCATTTGTACCTTCAAATGTTTTACCTGGAATATGAGCCCATAAATCCCAGATTGATGGTCCTTTGCCAGCTTCATTGTATGCACCCTCAATTTGGTATGCCGCTGAAGCTGATCCCCATAAGAAATCCTCTTTAAAACCCATGTGTACCTCCAATTGTTTTATTGCAATTAAAAAGTCCCTTAGGGACTTAAGTAATCTTATCTCCAAGATAGCTCAAATAATAGTTAATTGCATCATTAAACTTTCTTATATCATAACCCGTAATACTTTCAAGTTTATTAAGCCTATAGATAAGCGTATTTCTATGAATAAACAATTCATTTGCAGTTTCAGTAATATTGAGGTTATTATCAAAAAAATTAAGTGCAGTGAGTTCAAGTTCAGTATCACCAACCGGTTTGATATGATGATCGCTCAAAATTTGATGCTGACTTTCATTGTTTAAACCACTAAAATGTTTTAATCGTTTTACCATAATTGGTAGAAGTAGTTCCTCATAAGTAACCACTTGTGCTTTCTGTTTCACAATTTGAGCTAATTCAGTGATTTCTATAAGCTGTAAATAGGCAAAATATAACTCCGACATTTGGTTTACGGTATTACCAATGTATATTTTTGCATTTGTAAGTGCTTCCGATTCTAACATGCCTAAAAGTTCATAGGGTGTTATAACATTTTCTGACACAAATATGACACTCTCATGTTTGCTTAAATTTATAATCTTATCTTTGTCAAAGGATGAATATAAAATTTCATGTACTTCGTCGGGATTCTCTTTATATATAATTCGCCAAAGTTTGATAGGTAACCTTTGATGGTTATGGTACTCTTTATAACCATTTGGATCAAGCAGTAAATTCGCTTGAGCATCTAATTCTCTATTCAAATCTTTTTCAATCCACTTCTGTACAAAGGTAATCTCCAAATCATTGAGAGCGCGATATATTAATAAGTTAATATCTCCTTTTGTACTTATCAATGTTTGATTTTCTATTGGCTTAATTTTACCATTTTTTACAATCTCAATTTTACAATCGAGAATTGATTTTAATTCTTCATACATTGGTTTCATAAATACCTCTCCAAAGAGCAATTTAGTATAATCGTTTGTATTTTAATCTTATCATATTCATTGTTATCTTGGATAAATTTTTAAAAACTTAATGTAAGAAGGGGAAAAGGACAGACATCAAATGACTGCCCTTTTTCAAGGTTTTACACATTATTTATATGAAGGAGTTTTAAATGCGTGTGAGGATAGATTTTTCGTTTGACTTGTCAAACAAATGGATTTTTTCACAATTAAAGCTCACATGAAGTTCTTGATTGAATTCAAGTTCAACATGTGCATCTTCTTTAGCAATGTACTGTCTACCTTTGTAGCTAAAGTAAACGTTAAGATCACTACCAAGGAGTTCTGTAACTTCAACTTTAACTTTTAAGCCTTGACCAGCTTCAACTATATTGATATCTTCTGGTCTAATACCAACAACTACATCTTTATCTACATAACCACCACTTTTAACTTTTGCAGCACTCTCAGCACTTAGTTCAAACTCAGTACCATCGATGTTAGCATAGACTTTACCACTTTTTTCAACGAGTTTTCCATCGATAAAGTTCATCTGAGGCGCGCCAATGAAGCTTGCAACAAACATATTTACAGGGTTATTGTAGATTACTTTAGGTTCAGCAACTTGTTGAATGATACCATCATTCATAACACAAATTCTCGTACCCATTGTCATCGCTTCAGTTTGGTCATGTGTAACATAAACAAAAGTTGTTTGAAGGTCGTTATGAAGTTTGATAAGTTCTGCCCTCATTTGAACCCTTAATTTTGCATCTAAGTTAGAAAGAGGCTCATCCATTAGGAAAACTTCTGGTTTTCTAACGATAGCACGACCAAGAGCAACCCTTTGTCTTTGACCACCTGAAAGTTGTTTTGGTTTACGCGTTAAAAGTTGCTCAATATCAAGTATTCTAGCAGTTTTTTCAATTCTTTCTTTGATTTCATCTTTTGGTGTTTTTTGAAGTTTCAGACCAAAAGCCATGTTATCATACACCGTCATATGTGGATAAAGCGCATAGTTTTGGAAAACCATCGCAATATTTCTGTCTTTTGGTGCAACATTATTTACGAAATTCTCCCCGATTTTTAAGTCGCCTTTGCTAATTTCTTCAAGACCAGCGATCATTCTAAGTGTCGTTGTTTTACCGCAACCAGAAGGACCAACAAGAACCATAAATTCCTTATCTTTAATTTCAAGATCAATACTCTTTACTGCTTGAAATCCATTATCATAAATTTTACTAATGCCGCTTAACGATACCTTTGCCATATTTCCTCCAATTTCATTTACTTAAGTTTATTATAAATAAACACATCCCAAATTGATATTGGAAGTCCATACAAAGTTTATTGTGAAAAATGTTATCCTATGCCATATAAATTAGCTGCAATGATAAACTTTATGCATGTGATAAAGTTGGAAATATCACTTGATTGGGCAGATCCTCTTTTCCGGCTTTTACAAACAAGGTTGAATTCTCATCTTTATACAATTTTAGATCATATTCGGCACAATTGATCGGTGAAAAATCCAGATATATGTTCTGAGACAATGAAAACGCACGAACGTAACTGTCTATGAGTCTTTCCATCTCTACTTCTAATTTACTATAAATCCCGTAGATTATGGTCTCTTCTTCTGAAGGTTCAGCAACTACTACTGCTTTATATTTCTCGCTATAATAAAAACATTCGTTCATAAAATTAAGACTATAGAACATAACGAGGTATGGATTAAAAACTGGCATAAAGTTTGATTTTAATTTATTGGCTGTCACAATATCTAAAAGTAAATTTTGATGCTCCGAGTCAGATAAATCAAGTTTGATAAATGTAAAATTTTCTTTATCAATTTCCAGTGTAGCATTATCAAATTCATCCATGTGCGATTTATCTTTGTACGATTTATCTTTGTACGATTTATCTTTATCCATCTCATTACATTTAACGTATCTGTATTCTTTTCTTATTTCAAAACCAAATTTCGTATAGAAATCGAGTACGCTATCATTGGCAAAAAGATAAATCAAATCACATTTTGACTCCCACTCTTTTAAAATGATGTCCATTAGAAAACGACTAAGTCCAAGTCCACGATACTGTGGATCCGTCATCACTGTTCCTAGTTGAATATAGTGCTTGATTTCGCCATTGAATTCAAAGTCCATGATATTAACTGACACATTTGCCACTATCTCATCCTCACAAACAAGTGCATAGGGTAGATATTTCGCAGTCCAATAACCTCGTTGATACCATTTTTCAAAATCAAATCCATATGTACGTTTGGTTAATACATTAAAACTAGTGCGTAATGCATCATCGTTTTCAAATCTGGTGACAAGGTTAAATGTTTTACCATTTTTAATGAACTTCATTTGACTCGTCCTCCATTTTAATATTTATTCTGTAATTACCTGTTCACGTTTAAGATTTTTAATTTTTTGGTTGAGTTTTCTTCCCATTTTGATAAATAGTATGCTCATAAAAATACATGAAATTCCTATAGAAAAATTACCATAAGTAAAATTACCCAATCTCTCGTCCGTTAATAAATTGATAGCAAATAAGCTTAGATTAATAGTACCTGCTATTCCTTCCACAATCGCAAGTGTATTCCAAACGTTATATACCCTTGTATAATGTGCAATTTTAGATGCTTTGTCTGAGTAGAGATTAAATTCACCAAATTTAGTATCCTTTCTGAGATATATCCATCTCATATAGGATGATACTTTTTCGATGTCATTTTCACTTAAAAAATCTATATAGACTTGACTTTCTGGATTACTTACTCGTTCTTTTAACAGTTCAATCTTATATTGATAACGCTTTTGCGAGTCTTCCTCAAAAATGTATTGCCCCATTGAGTAATAAATCATATGAAGTCCTTTTACCGACATTTCATTAAGCCATTTTTCTTCTAATTCATAGTCCCAAAATAATTTCCAAACTTTATGTCTCATCATATACCTCTTTCCAAGAGTGCTTTACCATTTTCTAGCAACTCTTCAAGTCGAATTATTTCATCTTCTAAAACAGACTTACCAATCTTCGATATAATATACTCTTTTTTTCTTGAATCTTCTTCACCTATCACTTGCTCAATCCAGCTCTTTTCAACCAATGTGTTGATTGCGCCATATAATGTGCCAGCTCCTAAATTAACGCGGTCACGACTCAAAAGTTTCACATTTTGCATAATGCCATATCCATGCATTGGTTCTAATAACGATAATAAAATATAGTAAACCGCTTCAGTTAATGCACCTCTATCATTACTCTCAGGCAAATTATTCACCTCCTATTGTTACGGTTGCTGTTATATCGGCTTCCGTAATAAAAGTATATCGGTTGACGTACTAGTTGTCAATAAAATTCTTCGGACTTCGAGTCCTCAGAATTTGCCACTAGGCTGCTGTGATTTCAACAAAAAAAACCTGATGTTCATCAGGTTTTTTGTTGAAATATACGCTTTACTTAAAATTTGAAAGTTATTTTTTTTTCCAACTACCATCTAGTTGTTTTTCCCATGTTTGAGTTTCCACCAAATTTCCAGCAAGATCTTTGACACCATCAATCACGATTAAGTCACCAATGCTAAATTCATCTTGATCAACTGTTAGTTTAATTTCATCATCTGGGGCAGCATAGTATTCAGGTGCACGGTATAATGTACTCACTTTACTAATGAGCTTTATTGTATCGGCGTTTACCGTTTCGGAATCAATCCCACTTTGTAAATCATCAATCCAAATCCATGCATCATATGCTTTGCTATAATGTCTTATCCCATAGATGTTAGGAGGCGTTTTATCATCGCTTGCAAGGCTTGAAGCATTTACTTGTTTTACTGAAACTTCTATTCCCAGCATACTGGTTTGTTGATAACCCTCTAAAATATAAGTGTTAAGATATAGATCGCCTGCAGTTTTAGCCTCGTACTCGGGCATTTTTTTAAAAGTCACTTCGAAAACAACATCTTTATCCGCACCTTTATTATATCCCACTACTGAACTTAGTTCAGATTTTGAAAGTTCCAAGAGTGCTTTTGTTGTCGCATATTCTCTGAAAATATTAGCTGAGCTGTATGGCGACAATGAATTTTCGACAACAGTTGTCTTACCCGTTGCAATCTTTATTTCTTTCGTCTCAAAATTATAGGTATCACCACTTGTAAGGTAATCTATACGGACGCCTGATACTGAAAAGTTAGTAGGATTATCATCTGTACGTGGCAAACTATATACCGCTTTTGATGCGTCAACAAAGTAAACGCCGCGAAGTCCTACTACAGTACCAATCATTTGCCCATCAATTTCTTCAATTCTTAGTCCCGTACTTTCATCAGCACCAATACCAACTTTGATATTGCCAATCTGATCTCTTAAACCTACCAATAGTCTTCCTAGTCTTCCTCTAGCATCAAAGTGACTGTCAAGTAAATAGCCCTCTGGAATTAGACCAATGCCATGAGTATAAAGGTTATTTCCTGGCGTCCAATCAGCAGTTTCACCATTTTCATCAAATTCACTGAGCTCACCCCATTGACCAGAGAGATTCATATACATAGTTTGATAATTTTCACCTATACTATAGATTGGATCACTCATGATATGAAGCCCTGCACTTGTACCCGTAATAAAGCCGCCTCGCTCATAGACATAGCGAATTGCTTCCATGTACGCATTGTCTGAGCCATCTTCGTTGAGTAGGCTAATTGCGTGTAGCATCTGATCTCCACCCATGAAGTATACACCATCACAGGATTTGATTAGCTCTGTATAATACTCGGTATAGTCTGAATTGACATAATAGTCGAGTGTATCGTAGTTTAATGGAATCCATTCGATGTCCATGCCTGCGTCAGCAAATATTTTTTCATACGTTCCCCAAGCAGGATCATCTTCAGTGTCATAAGTGTATGTCAAAGAGGTGTCATAATCTCTAGAACTATTGATAAGAGCAATTTTAGGTCTCTCATTCTTTTCAAGTCCTACAGCTAGCTGCTCACCAATATAGTCATAATTCGTCTTTACAGTATCGCCTCCTATTGGATAGACCACACCATGTCCATTACGCACTTGATCCGTTTTGGCCTTAGGAATATCTGCGGTAATGATATACTCTTTTGAATCATATATTGTTACCATGCCATCTTTATCAACTGTTGCGATATACACATAGTAGACATCTTTGCCAAATGGGTCTCCTTCAACTGTTTTTTGTTTATCTGCAAAGCCAATCTTCTGGTTTTGAGTGATGCTACTTTCTATGAGCTTCGCTTGACCAAGTTTTACTAATTCATCAACTTTGGCCACCGTAAGACGTTTATTGTTAATTATATCTGTTTCATAGCCATCCTTCACAACATACATTCTTTCAAGGTCTTGAATTGAATCTCGATAGAGTAAGTCCTTAGAATAAAACAAAATCATGCGCTCCATATTTTTTGAGGAAATATCTTCAGAAAAATCGATTTGATAGAATTCTATTTTACTGCGCGCTACCTTTTCGACATCAATTTGATCCTTCACATGCGCATTATATAGAATAACAGCTGCCTCCGCTCGAGTTAGCGCTTTATCAGGCATAAAATTTCCATCAGGAAAGCCCTTCATAAGCCCAGCCTGTGTCACTGAATTTACAAGTGTACTTGCTTCTTTAGGAATCTTGGCATAATCTTTGTAAATGTCACCACTTTCATCTTTTGGCGATAGACCTTCTAAAGTGAAAATCAATTTTGTCATTTCCAATCTAGTAACTGGTGCAGTCGCATTAAATATTTCATCTGTCCAAATCTTTAAATATCCAGCCTTAGATGCAACCGCAACTGCACTATAATACCAGTTGTCAGCGTTAATGTCTTTATAACTTACTGCCCCCAAATCGCTGAATCCATAAGCCTTATTCACCATAGTAATGAGTTCAGCACGAGATATAGCTTTATTGGGCATCAGCAACCCTTCTCCATTTCCGAAGAGTATTCCCTGGCGATAAAGCGCTTGCATCTCAGTTTCCGCCCAATGCTTTGTGACATCTTTGGCGTTTGTACCATATGTTACTGATGACATGCTTAAACTGAAAACTAGTAAGACAAGTAAGATAAATCCCTTCTTAAACGTTCTATTCATACCTGTGCTCCTTATGCTTCTTTGAGCTTAGTTTATTTTTTTTCAAATGTTCCAAATACAGTTGCAACGCCATCCCTTACCATCCACTTGCCTTTTGCCATTACATCTTTTAAATCCAAAGTATTTGCATCCAATAAACAAAGGTCCGCATCGAAGTCTTTAGCAATCTGCCCTTTTCTTGTCAATTTTAAGATTCTAGCGGGATTGACTGTAAGCGCACGTAATGCAATTTCAAGTGGTATCTCTGCTCCAAAGACACAATCTTTGATTTCTTTCAAAAGACATTTAGCTGAGCCAACACCCAGACCAACAAATTCCTTTTTCTCGTTAAACATTGGCAAGCTACCTTGCGCATCAGAGGAAAGCGTAAAGTTGTTAAGATCAACACCTTCATCTATAAGTCTACGAATCCCTTTGCTGACACGTACTTCGCCATCGAGTTCTTCCCAAAACTCTGAATCTTCTGAACCAGTAAAATCAATTGTGCCACCGAGCTTAGCAAAGTGGATACATGCTTCAAAAAGATCACCATTTCTGTTCACGTGAGTAGGTAGATACTGAGATATAGGAATTTCGGATTCCTCAACTGCCCTTAGCAAGTAATCGATTTTCCGTTTCCCATCTCCTAAATGGATGTCAATAATACCTGCTTTTCCAGAAAGCATCCCGCCCACTCTGGTCTCAGCTACCATTCTAATAAATTCTTCATAAGTTGGCTGAGAAGAACGGTGATCCGAAATAGCCACTTCACCGACACCAATGATTTTATCAATTGCCAATAAATCTTTCATAACAGATTCAGTCAAAGGCTTTACAGGAATATTATATGAACCTGTATAAATAAACGTCGTTATACCTTCATTTTCAAGGCCGCGAGCCTTTGCTAAAAGTGACATCATATCACGCGTCACACCATCAGTACCTAAGCACCCAACCACCGTTGTAACGCCTGAAGTTGTAAGATCAGTTAGTGTAATCTCAGGTGTTCTTGTATGGTAACCGCCTTCGCCACCCCCACCGAGAAGATGAACATGTGAATCAATAAAACCAGGAATAGCGATCTTTCCTGTGCCGTCAATGACTTGAAACATCTCCTCTAACTCTAAGCCAACTAATTTGTCTTTTTTCATAGAAAATGCATCTGCTAATTGGTCTGTCAGATCTGTTCCATAGGTCACAATTTTATCACCGATAATAAGTAGATCGTTGATACCCTTTTTATCTGGTGTGTAAAGCAATACGTTTTTTATTACTGTTATCATGAAGTTCTCCTTTACCGATAGGATTCTATTGGTTCATGCAATTATTGGAAGTTAATTAAGACTGCTAATATCACGAAGACCGTTCCTATTGCAAAGAAGAATCCTTGCATCTTAATTTGAAATTTAGCCCAGTTCATCCAATCTATTCTCGCAACACCAAGAACGCCAATTAAACTTGCAGAGACAGGCGTAAAAGCATCAACAAAACCTGAACCAAGTTGATATGCCAGAACAGCTACTTGTCTACTCACACCGACGATGTCAGAAAGTGGCGCCATAATAGGCATTGTAAGTGCCGCTTGTCCTGAATTGGAAGTAACAACAAGATTAAATAAACTTTGGAATACATACATAATCCATGCAGCGACAACATTAGGTAGTCCTTTAAGCGCTATACCAATACCATGTAATACTGAGTTTAATGAAGATGCAACACTAGCATCTGAGCCTCCTAGCACCAAAAGTATCCCTTTTGCCATCCCAACAACTATTGCAGTTCCAGCAAGGTCTGAAGCACCACTTTGGAAAGCACTTGCCATTGCATTAATTGTCATGCCATTTAGTTTAAATATAATAGCAGTAACACCAGCAACAAAGCCCATTACAAAGAATTGAGAAGCAATTTCAGGAATATAATATGCTTTTTCAGTTACACCCCAAATAATCCAGATAAGTACTGCAAGCATCTCTAATAATATGAGTTTTTCTCCAAGTCCAAATTTCTTTTCTTCTTCTGTAGTTTGGGCAATTCTATCTCTGAAATAGCCATCTGCTACATGCATAACTGATTTTTCAGGATTCTTACGAATGCGTTCTGCATATACCATCATATATGCCGCTGCAGCACCTGTCACAACGAACCACATAATCAGTCTGAAAGTAGCACCTGAAAGAACCGGAATTCCCGCAATTCCTTGCGCAATTGCCACACTAAAGGGACTCATCCAAGAAGTAGCATTTCCCACTTGAGAGGCAACGAAAGTTACTGTAACCGCTACTATAGAATCATAACCTAGCGCAATAACAAATGGTACCATGATCATTGCAAAAGGAATAACTTCTTCTGACATACCAAATGTTGCACCACCTAATGAAAATAAAAAGAATAATAGTGGAAGTGCTAACCGCTCTAACCCCTTTGTCTTAGAAATAAAAGCATAAATACCTGCATCGATAGCACCAGTTCTCATGATAATACCGAATGATCCCCCCACTACAAGGATAAGCGCAACGATCCCAACTGCTGAACCGTATTTGCTACCAGTTACGAGACCTTCAAATAAATAATTCATAAAACCAAAACCATCATAATCGTCGGTTCCCCAAACATTTGCGATCTTATGCAGTTTTTTACTTGTATCAAATACAGTGTTACCGTATAAATCGTAAATTACAGCATCTGTTAATCCGATTTCATCAAGCTGCCCTTGATCCCATGCAGATACATCAGTTGCTAAGAATGATTTTAACGCCTCTGGATCAACTCCAATTGAAGTCATTTGTTCTTCATCAGACACTAACTTTTGAAGTTCTTTTGACAAGAGATCATTATCAAGTGCATAGCTGTAGCGGAAAGATTCTGAAATCAATACCGTTTTATCTTTAATATCGCCATTGGAATCTTCATATGAAACTGTTTCAGTGTTAAATTTTCCTGCTGGTACTATAAAAGTTAATCCCCAACAAAATAATACTACGAAAAAAATAATTGCGTAGGTATGAGGTGTCTGAAAACCCGTTAACCTCTTACCAATTTTTTCAATTCCTTTTTTTGATTTTTGCTTCGCCATAGCTTTCCTCCTATTGGATTAAAAATAATTGATACCAATATTAGTAGAAGCATAAATCATGCCAAATATTTTAATTCGTTAACAACTCGTTTACTTTTTATTTACAATGCGAATATGATTGAATTTTCAGACATTTTTAATTTTATAGAAAAATAAAAAAAAGTACTTATATAGTAATGTCACCATATCTAAACCATATAGCAACCACATTACAACCATATAAGCACCAATTTAATCTTTGTGTTTAACTAATTCCTTTTGCTTGAGATAACTGATTTAATTATTTACCTTTTGAGGTTATTAAAGCAATTAAATCCTTGTTCTGTGAGTTTCATACCGCACCGCCCTGGTTCTATTGAAATCAAACCTTTTGACATCAATCTATTTGCCTTCAGACGAACGCGATTATCTGTGAGATCTATTTGACTTTTCTTTGCTATTTCTGAAACGCCTTTTCTACCAATTCCACTTCCGTTTAAATTGGCTTCACCAATAATCTTGATAATAAGCTTATCTTCTACTGTAAGATTTGATATACCCAGTAACAAAGGATTAAATTTAGTTTCTGTAACCTGTACTGTCAAATGCTGAGGGCATTGATTAAATTTCATCAAATCAATATTCAAAGACTCGAAGTAATCATCTGGTAAATCAGTAATTTGAATCTCTTGATCGATATTAATGGCTTGAAAATAATCAACTAAATTTTGTAACTCCCTTACATTTCCAGTCCATGGGTTAGTACAGAGCATATTGAAAACTTCTGCGCTAAACGTTAATACTTTGCCTCCTGACAATCTTATAAAATGAGCAATGAGTTCATCCAAATCCTCAATATGTTCTCTAAGTGGCGGAATTTTTAAATAAAGCTTACGCAATCTATGGTACAAATCTTCTCTAAATTGACCCTGTTGACACATTTTAACGAGATCGCGATTGGTTGCAGCAATTACTCTAACATCAATGGGAATTATTTCAGCGCCACCAATACGACGTATTTCCTTTTCTTGTAATACACGCAACAATCTTGCTTGTAGACGCGGAGAAATATCACCTATTTCATCTAAGAAAATAGTCCCTCCGTTTGCCTCTTCAAACAAACCTTTTTTACCACCCTTTTTAGCACCAGTAAAAGAGCCTTCTTCATATCCAAAAAGTTCACTTTCAGCTAATTCTTCTGGTAGAGCGCTAAAGTTAATAGCAAGAAAAGGCCCATTATTTCTATGAGATGCATTGTGAATTGCACTTGAAAAAATTTCTTTTCCAACACCACTTTCACCACGAATTAATATACTTAAATCTGTAGTAGCTAGTTTCTTCGCTTTTTCAACAGTACTTCTAATGGCTTGAGAATTGCCTATGATGTCCGACATGTGATATTTTGCAACCAACCCTTTTTTCATCATCATCTGTCTAATTTTTTTTTCAAAATTCAGAGAGTCCCGCGTATCTTTGATCGTGCAAATATAAGATTGAGATTTATCAAACGCCATTTTATCTATGATATACTGATTGTCTCTAATCTTACCTACAATTTCATCTTTGACACTTGGATTTAATAAAAAATCTCTAATAGATTGATCTTTAATAATTTGAGTTATGTTCTTGCCAATCACAAATGCTGAACGCATCCCAAAAATAGTTTCACTGGTTTCGTTATAAACTGTTATAATTCCCTTCTCGTCATATGCAATTAATCCATCGTTTACATGGTTCAAAACTTTATTGAGATACTTATTGGTAATTGTAGCATCTACAATAGAATCGCTTAGTCTTTTATTAAGCCTAATAATGGTCTCAACATACTTTGAACTAATAAAACGGGATTTTTCATCTAATAAGTCTAAACGAGTTAATATTTCTATGATGGTGGTTATGTCAATTATTCGAGCACCTAAATCAATTTTATTCTGAATATGTTTAGGAATCAAGGCTACTTCGGCAGGAGTAACGGCATACTGAATCTGAGGATCATACAATTCACCTGGCGCATAAGCATGATAGGAAAGTTGATCGACCCCCACTTCAATCAGTATGTTTATGACTTCTTGTGCGGTACTTAACAAATCATTTACAACCAGTACCTCAGTCCCATTTGGAATGCTAAAAAGTTTGTCAATAAAAGACATGTTAAGTGCGCGATTGGCAATGATAATAGGACAATTGGGGTCGACTAAATCTTTTGAAATTTCATACATTTCCATCGAACTAAAAACTACTAAATCAGCACTAATTGGAACCTTAAAACCAGTCTCAGTGGCATAACCAACCACTCTCATATATCCTTCGAGTAGTGAATTTAATTGATTACACAAATCGCATTTGGTTGCTTCTGATTCAGTAACTAGTGCAAGAACTTTTTCCATAAATCCCCCTCTAATGTATGTCATTATATAGATATAGAACCAGATTTCTAAGGCTTAATTCCTTCTAGATTTTTGTCAAGACATAGTCCATTTTTTGACATCCTATTTCGGCCGCAACTGATTTGCATTTAGCCCTTAATAGATAAAAAATATTTTTATTTTTAAGATGGCTTAAAGTTTCGAAATTTGCTTGTCCTTTGCTTATGATGAGATCACATTTTTCAAACTCAGATAGAAAAACATCTGAACAAGCACTTAAGATTGTTCCCTGTGCAGAGTGGCCATTGTCCATCACTTTCACTATTTTGTGAACACCTGAAAAATATACATCTTCCATGGTTGCATCATTAACAATTGGACCACCTTTTACAACAAAAGTTACTTTCTCTTGAGGTAGGTATTCCAAAAGTAATTTATCAAACATTATTTCGCCGGCATTATCTGCGAGATACATGATATTGTTAGATTTTTTAACAGCTTCCTTTAAAGCAGCAGTGCCAGAACCAAAAATTTCAACTTTCAAGCTATTATCGACTGATGCCAAAATATCTGAATATTCTAGTTCTAGACCAACTGAAAAGTCTATTATATTTCCAGCAATCGCCAGTCTACATGCCATATCAAAGTGGTCATGTGCATTATCTAACCATTTTTCTTTTGTGATCTTTTCTGTAATTTCTAAAGCCACTTTATTATAATCTTGTTTTAACTTCACATATGGATCGCTATTTCCAGTGACATGTTTTGCATGTTGGTGCATCTTATAAGCTATTTCAGGTGCAGTTGCATTAAAATCTAATTCGCTTAATGATTTTAGTGATCTTATGATTATTGCTTCTTGCTCATCTTTAACATTAGTTGCTTCTTCAGCGATCTCAATTGCTTGCCTTGCAAGACATGGGATACACTCACGTGATATTTTCATATTTATAATACCTTTCAATTATTAGTCAGTAAAGTATGTTTTGGCATTTTCATCGCAACTGATTTGATCACATTCACCTGCTGACAAATTTTTAGGTTTCCACATAAATTGAGCAGTAGGGCTGCTTCGTGTTTATCAAACTTTAGGTCTTCTATCATATACCTAAGCATACTTTGTGAAGCTTTAATAGAAGCTTCTTCTAATGTGCTCCCAAACTCAATGATTTCAATATAGTCATCCATTTCTAGCAAAGGTCCTGATAACATCTTATTTTTAATAACAGTAACTTTTACTGTAACTCTTCCATCAATTTCAAGCCCACATTCACCAATCTCACCATCACCCATTAGCGCGTGTAAATCACCAATCGATAATAGACCACCCGTTACAAATACAGGAAGATAAATCGTCGTTCCTTTTATGAGATCATTGCAATCAAGATTGCCACCATGACTTCCAAGTAATGAACTTGAGATTGGTTCTTGAGTTGCCACACCAATCACACCGATCATCGGGCGCACCAGTAACGCAAGTTTGTCATTAACATACACCCTATCATTTTCAACACTTAATCGATTGATCTTAATTTCATCAAAAAAATCTTCATAAATTTGATTGACCGAACCCGTAATCATAATACCAACTTTGCCTAATTCAATATCTAGAATTTCTATCTTAAGCGTGTCTCCCACTTTACAATTTTCAATATAAAGTGGACCTGTTGCAGGATTGCTGTTTAGAGGATTATCCTTGCCCCAAACAGTTTGAGGATGCTTAAAATTATTACAAAAACAGTCAAGTGTCTCAAAAATAACAGTTTCACCTGAAATGCAAGTTGATGCAGGATTGTTATTTTTATTCATATCAAAAATATGTTTTGATTGGTCAATTACAATCATAATTCACCCCATATGATTACTAATATTTCTGTTTTAACTGCATAAAACTCTAAATATAAATAAAAGTATTTATCCAATCAAGCTTTTAATTTACGCATAATAAAGGCAATCAACTTCCTAAGTCCAATAATTTCACCCAATTTATTTGCTAATAGTTGCCAATATTTTGTCCAAAGCATCGCGAACATTATGCCAATTAATAGTGCCCATTTCAAACTTATTTCCATAGTAACCTCCTGTTAATCTCATAAAGTTAAGTTCTACACATGGATAATTTGTTACAGTGTTTATTAATGAACTAACTTAGCTTGAGGCTATACAACACACTGTTTCTAATGTAATGCTTTTCAAGCTGAGCGTTCGCATAATTCTTAATTTCTATTTCTTTATCGCCGATGAAATTAAAGCCCTGTTTCTCATAAAATGAAATAGCCCAAGTGGCATCTTTGTGTGCTAATAGTACGATTTCATTATTAGACTTATTTTTAAATTCGACACTAATCTTGTCCATCACAATTTTACCAATGCCTTTACCTTGATACTCACGTAGTAAATAAAGTGCCATTAAATAAACAATTCCATCTCTTAGCTGAATGGTTCCAACAAATCCAACCATCACACACTTGTATTCTATCATTATAACATCATATGTCGTTGGTAAACCATTTTGTAAGATGCCACTTGCGTATTTTTGAAAAGCACCAGGCATAATTGGCTCATATAGTTCAACATTGGAGAGACATATTTTGACTAAATCCTCTATGTGCTGATCACTTGCCTTATATAATTTTATATCTGAATACATGTGGTCTCCTTAGTTTAATGCTTTTCTAGTTCCGAATTTCTCAATATTTTTTCTATTTTAAGCAATCAAAATAGTTGTCAAACGCTTTGATTCTATCCGTTCTCTCTCTTTGTAATTCAATTTTATAACGTTCTGCAATTGGTTCAACTTTTAACTCAAACGCATCCCAAATTAAAGTATCATAATGATGATTTTCTGTATTTCTTTTCTCATCAGCGACAATGTCTAACATCACACCTTCTATGCACAATCTGCCAAAGTATCTAACCACCCACGTTCCTTTATTATCTACAAAAGGCTCTACCATAAAATCGAGAAATAGATCTCTAATTTTATAAAAATCATCCACATGTGTCACGATATCAATATCATGTGGTGAAATATTCACCCCAGCAACTGCTTCACTGACACTTCCTGTGATATACCACCGGATGTCTGTCTTTGAACACGCTTTAGAAAAAGTTTTAAGCGCTTTTCTCCAGTCGCCTTTACCGCTAAATAATGATTCTCCTAGTCTTGGGAAATTGACTTTAATCGCGTCTTTGTTCTCAATAGAAGAAGGATAGGTCTTTGTATATTTATCACCATTCTTTACAAACCAAGCTGCTTCGATATTGGCTGTTATTTGTTCACCATACTCTTCTACACAGAGTATAAATTCTTGATCGGTTTCCACGCAGTAACATTTCATTGGGGTTCTCCTTATTCTTAGTTTAAATACGATAAAAGATCACTTTATTGATCAAGTTTGAAACCTCAATCCATTAGTCAGATGAGTTATCAGTTGATTTTTCACTCTTCTAAAATGATTGTAAGGTTATACTGTAATTGATATGATTAAGATATATTGGTTAATTGAAAATAAAGTGTATTAGAAAATACTTAAACATTAAAATTACAGATAATGAGGTGTCTCATGAAAAATATGAATAAATTGATTTTTGCCAGTACTCTACTCGTAGTCTTGATCTCGCTTCTTGGATGTAGCGAAAAAGAAGAATCAACTATAAAGGATCGAGCATCTACTGTGAATACAACTTTGTCTGTCACTGAAAATACAACTGAAGAAACAGTAAATTTACCAAGTAATGGTGATCATGAACTTCTTATAGATCCTTCTAAGTTTCGTGGCTTCAACCTTCAAAGTAAGATCCTCGTTGGCGACTGGGTGAATGATGATGCTGATGAATGGGCATTTATATTCATGGCAAAAGAAGGTTTCAACTTCGCAAGAATCCCAATGGAGGTTCAAGCACTTTACTCAGACGAGAATTACACAAATTGGAATAACGATGCGCTCCTAGAGATAGATCGCATTATTGCGCTTGGGCAAAAATATGGCATCCACATCCTACTGGACTTGCATACACTTCCGGGTATCAGGCCAAGTGAACTGCCAGACTCAGACAGTAACTTTAACTCAGAGCAGCGCTTAGCCATATGGAAAGATATATTTGAAGTTCTATCGTTACGGTACAAAGATATTCCAAGTACAGACTTAAGCTATAACCTCATCAACGAACCTTATCAGATGGATAATGAAGAATACTTTGCTGCTATCGGTCAAGTACGAGATGTCATCCGAAAAGTTGATAAAACTAAACTCCTATTTATAGATCCTAACCACTGGACTGATCAAACTTTAAATGACTTAGCAGATCTTGGCGATCCTTATCTAGTTGCATCGCCACATTTCTATCAACCTTTTTTAGTGACGCACTATAAGGCTGAATGGGTCGCTGGTGCCGATACTTTCCCTACACCAGAGTATCCATCTGTTGATTTTAACGGCTATCTATATGGCGACACGCATCCCACATTAAAACAACCTATGACGATCAAAGGTCAGTTTAGCAAAGGATCTACTTTAAAAATTCGTCTTAATGACATCTCGAATTATGTCGATTTATCAATCAATACAGATAAAGAATCCCTCTATCATAACCCATTTCAAACAAATGATGATCCTTCAATCTGGAAAGTGATAAATTTTAATGAAGAATGGCAAATTTATCAAAACAAATACGACAGAGATATCAAAATGGTTTTAACTGAAGATGCCAACGAGATAACAATTCAGCTCCTCAGTGGTGATTGGTTGACAATCTCTGCTATTACAATAGAAAATCCAAACTGGAAAGAGTCGCTAAAAGTTACTGCCACTTCTTTTGATTGGGGTGAAATGACACCCAATTTATCCGTCACAGAATTAGGTACTTTGGATTTTGACGCCTCATCGAGGGTCATCAATAAAGCTTATCTTTACGAGCACTATTTCAAACAATGGGTCGATTTTAAAAAGACAACAACTATACCTGTCGTTGCATGTGAATTTGGTGTGTATAATAAAACCGATCACGACACAAGCCTCAAAGTTTTAGAAGATGATCTCTCACTATTTAAAGAAAATAATATTGGGTTTGCATTATGGAATTTTTCTGGTGCTTTTGGCATATTTGATAGTGGCCGCGACGATGTTGAGTATGAAAATTATAATGGACATCTGCTCGACCGAGCTATGCTAGAACTACTTAAAAAGTATTAGTAACGATTATAAATAGCTCCCTCAACAACTTTTAAAACTCCTTTTCAATTGCAAGTGAATCTGCTCTAAAATCTTTCAAGTTAAGGAGTGGATTAATACCTCTATTTCCTTTAGTCGTTACCTGATTGCCTTGTTCATCGGTTTTTTTTGAGATGAAGTCACCTGTTAATAAGTTATAATCGTCTTCATCTGCATCTTCTTCTGTCACTTCGGCATTAAAATATGAGCCAAGCGTAGCGCCGATTAAGTACCAGCCATTGTCTTGGTATCTAAACCTATAATGTTGATACCATCTCCAGTTACTGCCGCCATAGAAATTGATGACAATTGAACCTCTATCTATAATGATACTGTCAAAAGGATCCCCCCATACACCGCCTTCATCAGCGCCAAGTATGGCGTTTTCGCCTATCACAGAAAGTGTATAGGTGTTATCGCTATTGCCTAGAGCGATTAATATAGACCTTTGTGGTGCATCGGTCGTTTCATCTATCTTTACAATTACTGCAGCAATGTCTGAAATGCCATCTTTGTTCAAATCACCTTCCACTTGTACAGGCTCACCCTCTACTTTTTCGAAGATTTTCCAGCCCTCTGGTATCAAGGTTATGAATTCACTTCCAATTGGGCTTATTGATGCTACTTCTGAAGTTGCTTCTGTTGATTCGGTTGATTCTGTTGCTTCAGTTGATTCGGTTGAATTTACCGTGCTTTCCTGTGACTCATTTATAGTTGTGGTGCTCTCACTTGATGTTGTACTTTCGTAAGTTGTACTGTTTTCAGTCTTACTACAGGCTACCATTGCTAAGCAAAGTAGTATTACTGTCATAATTATTATTGTTTTTTTCATTTTAGTCTCCTAGATTTGAAGAATATCAAAAAAATCATACACCTTCTCGGCATCCTCTTTTGAAAGGTATGTGACTACCATCGGCACACTTTTAATATTTTCAATTAAAGCCTCAATCAACTCTGGTCTTTTTGTAAGATTTAGAGTGTTAGCGATCTCATCTTGTATTTGTATTTGTTCTTTAGTTTGATTAAGCTGCATTGATATCAGCGACTCTACTGTATAAACTTTCTGTTTGTTGACCACATCTAAAATTTCTCTCCAATCAGGATAATAAACCGCAAGTTCCAAAAATGCCTTAAAACTTTCCGCTATTTTTACACACTGTCCATCTTTAGAGATATAGCCCACAGGATATTGATCATCATTTATATCTCCCATGCCGCCTATTGTACCATAATGATTGCCGGCACTATCAACTGCAAATAGAGCCATCATTGGTACTGGATAGTAATGAAAGTTTTCCAACTGATCCGTCATAAAAAAATACAAATCACAATAAGACGCAAGTAATTTGTATATTTTAAGAGCCTGTTCGTTACGTGGCACTGCCATCACCAATTTGCCAGAAGGAATCAATTCGATTGCCTCCCCCTCATGAGATGCATAAAAGCCAGGCACACTATTATCTCTATTTTCAACGTTTACCAGCATTTTTTTCATCAGCATTTTCTTCATAATCTTTACCCTTCTTCATACCAACCAATGCTCGCTATTTTAAGGTCGTTTTCTTTCCAAATGAGGTGGATAGAGTTCGTACCCACAGTTTCGATATAATCGCTGCCATTATAATACTTTTTAAGATATTTACTTTCAACAAAAGCCATTGGACCACTGATCGATAGCGTATGGCTGATCTCTTTTTCGTTAAAGCCCTTACTTTTAATCATCGGATAATCGTGAAATACTTTTTCAAATTCGTACACATGATGATCTATGTTATCAACGCTTAATGTTCCTTTGCTGGTGTCACTGTACTCGATGAGCACTGCTTCATCCATAAAGAGCCCTCTAAAACGCTCAAAGTTAGGCTCTTGTCCCTCTTCAAACGAAATATAGGCATAAAAATTTTGTAAAAATGATTGTATCATTGCTTCTGTCATCTGTATTTCTCCTCGTTAACAACCATTACACCAAAGCCTTCCGGATCTTTATATAGCTTGCCGTTAATTACCCAGTATGGATTCTTCGGTGTAAAAGTAACATAATTTTCTACAGTAAATTTTTCGATAACTGCGTCGTACTTTGCTGCTTCATAATATAAAACGATTAAATCATCTTCGTCAAAATGATGATTAGGTTTATCCTGAGACACGGTAAATTCAACCTGCCAGTTGCCCTCTGGACTTCCAAGAATCATGCCATCATAACCATTGTGGTCGGCAAAACCACCTATTTCACGCATCTCAAGTAGATGGACATAAAAATGTCTCATTGGCTCAAGTGCAGTTACATGTCTTGCTGTTCTCATTCTCATTACTACACCTCCAATCTATAAAGTTAATCTTCAATTAAGTACCGTCTCACACCTTCCCAAGCTTTGCCTTTGAGAAGGGGTAAAAGTTCATCTTTCGAAAGTGGATTTTCTGACGGCTCACAATAAGACTTTAGTGGATAACCCGTTGGAATCACAGCAAATTTGAACCATCCTGGAGAAAGCGCATGCTGTGGACATTCATACACACAGCTTAAGCAAAAATGGCATTTTGAATCAAATTTTACCGTTTTATCACCGCTCTCGCTGACTTTAAAAGTGATATTGTTAGACGGGCAAGTTCTAACGCAGTAACCACAACCATTACATGCGCTGTTAACCATTATATGTTTTCCAAAATGCTTAGCACCAATGACCTCTATCCGGCCAAGTGACGTAATGGGATAATCTATAAGAAGTGGTTTTAAATATGGCAATGGTTTATTGTGTAGAAAAGCGTTAATCCATTTACTCACTTTATGAGGCACAACTCGAATCAGTTCCTTTGCAATTTTATCAGGAACTGGTGTCATCCAGTTGTTTGGCATCACTGCCATTGCCTCTGTTGTGATTTTAAATCCTTTTTGCTGAAGCAATCGTTTTACAGGTACTCTACATGCACTGTTTGAAATCATTGCACCACCGCCCGATACTGAGATCACCATAGCAGATCGATTTGATATTTCTTCCAGTGACTTGATCCATGTGTAAACCAGATCTGGCGCATTAAAAGCATGAACTGCATAGAGCAAGATCAACTTGGCATCATAATCCAACTTTTGAGAGATCATGTCAATACTATCTACGGTTAACCTGTGTAGTTCACTTTCTAAATTTAATGCAGAGAGTTGATTCTGTATTTCTTTAGCGATAATCTTTGTACTACCGGTACCTGTGTAATAAACGATCTGAATCTTTTCCATCTCGTGCCTCTTTCTAAAAAATCAAAATTTTACTTACTCAGATACCTGAATAACAATATTATTTTCTAACTTAAATACCTCTCCAAAGAATTCAACTTTATCGTTTACATGAAGTATTACACCATTTTCATTCAGACCATAGATCGTGTTCTCGAAAGTTAAAGGTAAAATATACGCATCAATATAATCTATCGTTTTTAAATCAAAATGTGGAAGAACTGTAAAATCTACAACTCCAAGCCCTTCATAAGTTAAACTTTTTCCCCTTTCTGGATTATATGGAAACACAACTGTTTTGGCCATATTTATAGCTCCGGCGCTCATACCAATAACTACAAAGTCTTCTTCTTTTAATAAAGGTATGAGATTGCCTTTTTTTAGAAATTCGAACTGCTGAAGTGTGTCTCCACCCATTAGAAATACACATGAAGCTTGTTTCAGAAGATTTGATTGTTCCATAACTGAGACGCGTTGATCAATTAGAGAAGAATTTTCAAAATTAATCCCAATATCTGCAAACCAACCTAGATATTTTTCAATTCTTATATCGTTGCCCGCAAAATCATCCATTCTTGATGCGATAAAAACAATATGTCGTCTATCCAAAATCTCACTTATCATCACTTTTGCAGAAGTTTCGAAGAATCCTTCTTCCTGCGAAAAGCCTCCTAATTGAATATACTTTGCCAAATTATCCTCCTCAGGGTTCATAACTCATACTCCAAGGTCATCCCAACACCGACTTCTTTAAGCTCCACAGCTTTAGATAATTCAATTTTAGATTTTAAATCGGTACAATGACACGCATGAATTGCTTTTACATCTAAATGCTTAAAATAGGTTACTGTTTGACTCAGAACTTCATCACTCGGATTAAGTAAATGAAAACCGCCAATCACATCTACGATTCTCTCATCATCACAAACCTTCTTTGCATAATCGACAATATTGCAGACCCCAGCATGTGAACAACCAGTGATGATTACCAAACCTTTAGAAGACTTGTAGACTAGCGCAGTATCATCTGTAAGATAATCGGGTTTCAGTTCTCCATTTTCCTCAAAAGTCCCAATGGGTTCTTTACCTTCAAAGTCATTTTTTCTTTCAATTTCACCTAAAAATACTATTTTGTCTGTAAGCCAATACGGCTCTTTCGTCAACTGCAACTCATAGTGCATCTTAATTTTATCTTTGCTTAAAAGACTTCCTATATCTTCATTTCCATAATTTTTATATAAAAGTGCATTTGGATGGGATATAAACTTAGGTTTTTTATAGTCTATTCCTTCAATGATCGCTTCTGTATGCATACTAATAAGCGGCACAAGTCCCCATGTATGGTCTATGTGTCCATGTGAGATGACAATATAATCAAGGTTATATAGATTAAGTTGTTTTTTAGCAGCATTTTTAATAAAAATATCAGAATAACCTGTATCAAACAGGATATTTATATTTTCATCTTCAATATAATAGGATACGCCAGGTTCTCCAACAAAGTATCTATCAATTAATGTGTTATTATCTACAAGTACGTGAATTTTCATATTTCTTTCCCCATCATCACCATATCATCTAAATCGATATAGCCATTTTTCTTATAAAATCCGCTTGTCTTATCTTCTCTAGAAGTATATAAAATAACCGTTCTGACATCACTTTCCTTTATTATACCTTCCAGCTTCGCTAATAACATTTGTCCTATGCCTTTACCTTGAGCTTCATTTGACACAAATATCTCCCGGAGATTATAATGCATACCTTCATACCACTGCTCTATGTTTCCAAATACGGCTCCTAATAATTTGTCATTATCTTCATACACTAACCCAACAAAATGTGGTGATATAAATATATCATGCAGTCTATGATAGGCTGACTCTTGCGTCCAATTATCATTCCATGGCTCAGCATTAAAAACAGCTATAAAAAGGTCTATGCATTTTTCTATGTCAGCTAATCCTAAATTTCTTATCTTGTTCATGTGACCTCCGATTAATACTTTTGGTGTTGGACTATGGTGTTTCAACTCGAATCTTATCTTGCCTCAGACTCAGGGGTAGGTATAGGTATTGTCGTTTCAGCATTCAAAGGGAAAGTGCTATTATTTTTAGGGATGTCAAAGCTTCTTTCGTAAGTAAACTTAATCGCAATAATATAGAATATTATTTCTAACGGTGAAATTGTGGTTGCAATAATTTTCATCAACTGAGGATAATTTAAAATCGATAACATCTCATAAAAGGATATGTTATAAAATTGTGAAACTGCAGCAATCATGATAATAATTTTACCAAATAAAATACAGATTGTGGTGACAATTGCAGCTATGACCCCCCACTTTTTCATTTCACTCTTCCCATTCCAAACAAAACATTGTGAGACCATATAACCTATTAATAAAATAACAGGCTGTAAATTATAACCAGTAACTTGAACCGTAGATACCCAAAACAATGCACCAATTAAGCCAAAAATGATAGCCATCAAAAGTCCTTTTATTTGATTGGGTTTTGATTTATTAATAATAATTTCTCTTTCAATTTGATTATCTTCCATGATATCCCTCTTCTCATTTATATATCGATTAATGAATATATTTTTTTAGTGATGAATTGTTTTTAAGAGGTGCTAACTCTTCATAATAATCAATTACATTGCCAAGGTTATCAGATATAGAATTGGCAATAAGTAATTGCTCTATAGCTTCTTTTTCATGACCTTTTTTCATCTCAATGCGTGCCTGGTAGATATACCCATATTCATCGTCTGGATAAGAAGCTATATAGTCTAAGTTAAGTTGATTTGCTCTTTCAGTTGCCCCGAGCAATATAAAGCAATCCACTCGAGCCATCATAGAATACGCAGGATTTTCAATATAGTGACTTGCTATATCATAATTTGCTTCTGCATTTTCATAGTCTTTTTTAAAGTAGTATGCATCACCCAAATATTCGTAACCATATCCACTCTTTGGATTAATTTTTATCAGTTCTTTGGTTACTTCCAATAGTTTGTACGTAATTTCATCTTCATAATAGATATTTGCTTCAATTTCTAAACGATCTTCTCTACCTAATTTTGATTCAATTTTGTTGAGAACACTCTCGTAAATTGGGGTCTCACCTAAATAATATACATCTCCTGCTAATGATAAATACTCATCGTAAGACAAATCGTATTTTTCAACCAAATCCTCATATAACTTCAAACTATCATCTACTGATAGGTAGTTATAAGTAAAGTAAGCCACTAAACTGTCTGCTTTAAAATCACCTGCAGCTTTTCTATAGTCATTAACAAGTTGTTTAGGTTTAATAAAACTGTTCTTTTTATGTTGAATGATCAAATAATCATAAGTGTATCTGCTGTTTGTTGGATCTAACGAAATCATATTTTCTATACATTTTTTTTGACCATCTAAGTCTTGATTCACCAAGTAGCAGTCATAAAGCCCATCCCATCCGTCAATATCTTTAGGTTTCAACGCAACGTACTTAATCCATGCATCCCTAGCGACATCGTACTTTTCTAAGTCAACAGCCGAACTTGCTACGCCATACAACCCCGTTGCGTTTTCTGGGTCAATATTTACTGATTTCGTATACACCTCATATGCCTTTTGTATTTCACCTAATCCATAATAGCTGTTTCCTAAGTTTGAAAGTGCAATACTGTCCTCAGCATCGTATTTTAGGGCTATGTTACAGTAAATTTTGGCATTTACATAATCATTTAGATTCAGATAAGCCCAACCAATATTGTTATTTATTACCCCTAAATACGAAACATCTGTATTCCATAATAATATCTCTTTGTAGTTTTCTATTGCCTCTAAATTTTGATTGTTTAATATGAGCAAATAATTATAGTTGAGTTTCTCTTCTAAACCTAAATTTTGATATTGACGCGCTTGTTTTTCTATAACTTGATCAAGTACTGCCTCTTGCGTAAAATTATTGTCAATCTTTCTTACCAGTTCAATTTTTTCAAGTATCGTAGGCATATCATTAGATAACTCAAGTTCCATATCAATACTTTTAAGCGCCTTTTCATATTCGCCATATTTCGTTTGAATCTCTCTAACATTATAGATCACATTTAATTGTTTTTCTTTTAGTGCGGAATCTAAGTTTATTACATTAGCAAAAGCAATAATCATTGCATCTTCATTTTCTGATGTACTCTTTAAAAAAGAATATTTAATATCCGATTTTACATTCACTGTACTCTGAATATCTGCAACCATTATAACGGCTGATAAAATCATGACTATTATTACAGTAATAATATGCCACATTAGCTTTCTTTGTTCTTTCATCCTCCCTAATACCCCCAAGTATGTAATTTGGTTCTTAATTAATAAACATTGCATGTATTGTTACAAAAAGTTAAAATATTAAAATAGTAGAATTTATTGCGAGATAAAAAACAACTTAATATTAAAAAGGAGACCTAAAGTATGCATGAATTAGAAATTATTAAACGCACAAACAAGCGCGTTATGATTGCGAGCTTTTTATTGATTTTACTTGCGATTTCAGGCTATATCATGGAATTAATTCGTGGTACAAGGACATTAGAATACGTCATTCTTATTAGTTTAAGTTTACTTGCACCTATCATCTTTTCATTTGTTTTTTATCGGATTCCTAAGTATATAAAATCATTTAAAGTCATTGCGCTCTATAGCTTTATCATCTCATGGATGATTATGCTTACTTTTTCACCTAAGGTGATTCAGTTTACGTTGATTTTTCCTTTAATCATCATTTACGTCCTTTATTATGACTTAAAACTTATCCGTAACGCATCTGTGCTTATCTTTTTATATGGTATTTTCAAAGTCCTTTTAAATATAAAATACTATGGTATGACAGATAATTTTATGACCACTGAATATACAGTTTTCATATTGAGCCTACTTGCTTTTGGGCTGGTAACCTCTAATACCATATCCTTTTCTATAAAAATTCGAAATCAACAACTTGAGAGTATCATTGCCGAAAAAGAGAAAAACGCCAGCTTACTTTTGGAAATGAAAGAAGTGATGAATGTCATACAGTTCACAACAAAAGAGGTGTATCAAATCTACAACGAACTTATCGAAACGTCTGATTTAGCAGCCGACTCTATCGATCAACTTTCTCTTGGTGTGGGTGATATCGCAGATAGCATTTCCCTTCAGTGCGATAGTTCAAACAACATGCAAGAAAAATTGCTTCAAACCTCTGAGAAATCTTTATTCGTCGTAGAAAAAACGAATCGTTCAGCCATCAAAGTACATGAAGGTAAAACTTCATTTCTCACTTTGGATAACTACGCTGATAAAATAAAAATCAACAACTATCAAGTATATGAAAAGATGAAAGAGCTTGAACAGAATGCGCAAGACATAAAAGTGATTGTGGAAATCATCCAAAAAATAGCTGTTCAAACCAACATGCTTGCTTTAAATGCGTCAATTGAAAGCGCTAGAGCTGGTGAAGCAGGTAAAGGTTTTACCGTTGTTGCAGAATCTATCAGAGAACTTTCCATTAGAACAAGTGAATCACTCAGTGGAATAGATCAGCTCATCGGTCGATTGGAAAATAGCGCTTTAGAGTCTCTTACAACTGCTGAAGAATCTTTGAATTTTGGAAAAACCATCCAAGAATTAATTCACACTTCTAGAGAAATTTTTGAAGATATTGACGTGATTATCAGTCAAGTTAACTCTGAAATCACTGATACAGTTAAAACGACAGAAGAAGTCGTACACAATAATCAACAAGTTGTGAATCAAATTTCCAAATTATCTTTGTCAGTTAAAGAATCTGCATCTTATGCCAGCAGTGTCTCAGAAAAAGTCGCGTATAATAAATCCTTGACAATGAAGGCAAAAGCTTTCCTTGATGAACTGGTTTCGAATGTGGAAAAAATATAAACTTTCTTATGCACCTCATATTTAACATAGTATTAGACACCATAAACTTTATGGTGTCTATTTTTCATCAAATTTCTACGCTATTTTGTAATGTCATACTTTCTTCAACTTCATCTAAACACTTAAAAGTATTCAGATATAAAAGCATACTAAAAGGTGCGACCATTATATTGAACAAACTACTAATAATAGTATAAAAAATCTCACCACTGAATGACACTCCATTTACACTTTGATAATAATTTAATATGTAGAATGGACACGCTAAGATTATGGGAATCAATTTGATACTCAAAACTTTGATAAAATTACCTGATACCAATTGTTTGCTATATGAAAATGCTTTCGTATCCTTTGACTTTAAAACAGCAATACAGTTTACAAAACCAAAGGTCGTCGACAAATAAATGGTCGGAATAATACCCACAAAAAACATTGTTATTCTAATTGGAACTGAGATTTCCATTACTTTTACATTATAAATGCCAAGTGTCGTTAACGTATTTGGGATAAACAAGATTAAATTTAACAATATAAAGAGCCCCATATATCTCCATACTTTGTTTTTTGCAGTTTCATAATTTTTTGCAATCTCAACCTTTTCTTTTGAAATTGCATTAACAGTTGAAATTATCAAAGTCACAGATAATCTAGATGTGAAATAGAAACCAATTCCTCGTATGAACCACATGACTACAGTAGACATCAAGTTCCAGTTTAGTGTCTGATTGGATAAAATGGTACTAATAGTAACATTTGCAACAACACTAATTAAAATAGACATAAATGTTATAATCACCAATGTCTTCCAGTTTTCTTTGTATGTATCCACAGAACTTTTAAATATGTCGCCTATATTAATTACTTTCACTTGGTCCTCCTAATATAATTTTTGATTATACATCAATCCCTAATATGTAAAAGGGCAAATATTAAGTAATGCCCTTATTAATTTACTGCTTCATCATTTGTGAAAGTTCGGGTTAATTCTAGACATTGAATATTCGTTCACATACTTCCCATTTCTGATTGCTGCAAGTCTTTTTATTCCCTCTTTTTCAAATCCAAATTTCTCGTAGAGATGAATAGCCTTATCGTTGTCTTCAAACACAGATAACTCTACTCTTACCAGCATAAGCCAATTATCAGCAATATCGATAAGCGTTTGCATAAGTGCTGTTCCGACTCCTTTTCCTTGATAATCCCTATGAATCATAATACCGATAAAACCACTATGTCTTAACCGATGATTCGCATATACATTCAATCCAGCAGTTCCAACCACTATTTCCTGGTCAGCTTCACTTTTGATAACCGCAACAAACTGGTGTTGATTTGAATCCATGTTCAATATAAAATCTTCATTTCGTTTGATTCGTTCAGATGGAATCCCTAGGATATTCTCAAAAACGCCAGGCATACGTCTAAGTTCATTGATCCACTTTCCGTCACCTGCAGCTATCGGTCTAATAATAATTTTCATTTTATGCCCCCAATCAAATGGTGTTTTAGTCTATCACTAAGTAAAATATAATAATTTATTACTTATTATCTCATAGCATTACAATATTTGTAAAATTATAATTTCATTAGAATTATACGCTTTCAAAGTGATAGCTCCCTACTGATAATCCGGTTATATTCCTCCGGTTCAAAAGCTTTAAGTACAATAAGTCCTCTTAAAGTATTCATCGTTCCAATTTTATCTGTTTCCATCTTGAAATGAAGTTTACCTGTGTAAGTCTGGCCTTTTGTTAAATAACCTCTCTTGAATTTCTCTATAATTAGTTTTAAGCCTACCGTTAACTCTGGGACAAGTTTATAATCTATCGAAGCGAAATAGCAAAGTGCTCTGAGCACATCATATTTCCATCTTGTTGGAAAATGAAAATCTGTGATATACGAAATGATAACTTCACCATCAGTGAGTCGATACATCAAATGTCGATCTAGCAAATACTTATGCGCTGTCGCTAGTATATTTTTGATTGAATTTAGATGTGTTTTGTACCCATATTTTTCATAATCTCTAAAAGCTTCTAAGACTGAAAGCGTTGTGTTTATGGAGCTTTTATCAGTAGTTTTGGGATTACGAGTACTTGAACAGTTCCACCCACCGTCGCTTTGTCTTGTGGTTAGTAAATATGTGACCATTTCATCTATAATTGCTGTATCGCGTTTTCCATATGATAGTAAACTTACGAGCATCGCAACAACACATATATCATCTTCACGCCACTCTTTTGACCACATCTTACCAATAAGTGTATCTAGCCCCTTTTGATAAATCGGATGATCCGGTCTGATTTCAAGAGAGGCAAGATCCCTCATTGTATAAAAAGTTGAAATCCATTTAGGACCATATATGCCATTGCCCCAAGTCTCTGTTTCAGAGTCAAAGCAATCCAGAAATTTTGAAATCCAACCCGCTTCTACATAATCAGGCTCTTCATCCAAAAGGTATTTTTGCGTCATGCGTTTTACACTGGGATCAGCATTTTGTAAGTAATCTATAATATTCATGATAACTCACCTCACTTGCTTTTTACTTTTACTAATACAAGATATATTTATAGTGAAAAGTGCGTCTTAATCATCTGCGCTACTGTTTCGGCTTCAAGATGAGTATTTTCAATCCTTAGATAATTATCGTATTTAATCTCACCTTCAAAGCTCACACAGCGATATCTTGAAGAATCAGTTTTAAGTCTGTTATTAGATGCCACTATATCTCTTTTTGAAGCTTTGTTCATTAGTCTGTTCTCTGAGACATTGCGTGAAAGCCTTTCTTCAAGTGTGGCGTTAAGTTCAACATAATAAATCTCAGCATTTACACGCCTAAAGATCTCACTCACATGTTCAATATAAGCAGCATCAGAGGGTTGATCAAAAGCCCACATATATGTGAAAATTAGTCCCTCATTATTTGATTTCGAAAATTCCTCAAAGAAGACTTCTCGAAGTCTTGTAATTGTTTTTCCATCATAGTATCCAAAAACATCAATAACAGATTCTATGGTCATATGGTTATGAAATAGTCTTAAATTCGTTATTTTAGTAAGTTCTTGTCCTATAGTCATCTTTCCTACTGCTGCATCTCCTATAATGATGATAAGTTTCATCTGTTTTCTCCAATCAATACTATTTTGATTAACTTTATTTATGACTTGATTTACCTTGATTTGCCACTTGATGCATCTTAGCTGCAATAGCTTCTTCATCACCAAGATAGTACTTATTTAACACATTGAAATGATCATCAAATTCATATACGAGTGGAATACCCGTAGGAATATTGACCTCTACAATCTCATCTTCAGATGTATCGTCAAAATATTTAACTAAGGCTCTTAGAGAATTCCCGTGAGCGACTACTAACACCCGTTTTCCTGCTAACATATCTGGTTTTATGACTTGTTCAAAATAAGGTACAGTTCGTGCAATAGTATCCTTAAGGCTCTCTGCTAAAGGCAATTCAGCCTTATCGACCTCACGGTACTGAACCTCTTCTGCAGGGTTTCGCTCATCTTCTTCTGTAAGTGAAGGGGGTTTAATATCAAATGAACGCCGCCATATTTTCACTTGTTCATCGCCGTATTTAGCAGCTGTATCTGCCTTATTGAGTCCCTGTAAAGCACCATAATGCCTTTCGTTAAGTTTCCATGATTTGATCACTGGTAACCATTCACGGTCAAGTTCATAAAGAACATTATTGAGGGTATGAATTGCGCGTTTTAAATAAGAGGTATAGCATACATCGAAATCATAACCTTTGTCTTTTAAACTTTTACCAGCATCAGTTGCCTCTTGCCATCCTATTTCAGAAAGTTCAACATCAGTCCATCCTGTAAAACGATTCTGCTTATTCCAATCACTTTCACCATGTCGAATTAATACTAGTCTCATAATCAACATCCTTTCTCTAAATCTAGTTTTGAGATACGCTTCTCTTTTTTCACTTTTTATTCATACCCATAATTTTTGCCTACATGACCTAATACCAGTATTCATCTTGTATAAATGAAAATTTAAAACAACATCAAAATGTTTCATCATTATCTCATCACCTTGTTTTGCATCAAAAGACAGACTTCTTCTTGCTACTATTTAACGTCTTTAAGCATCTCTATTGATCTTTCGATTTGATCTAATCGGTTGATGATCCCCGTCAACATATTTATCATTATGTAGATTGCTACAGGTATACCAATTATAAATCCAAGAACGACTAAAACATAAATCATTGTAAAAAAAGTTTCCATAATAAGCTTCCTTCCACTTTATCTATTTTTCGCGATGAGCACATAATTTCATAGCGAAGCAAAGTATAACACTAGTAATAAAGATAATCTGATCTCCCAGGATATTTTGCCATCGCTGTTTTATGCTTGTTAAATCCAAGTTTAGTATAAAAATCAACTGCTTCAAAAGAAGAGGTTAAGCCGATTAATAAACCTTCATTACCTTCAAGTAGTTTTTCCATGATTGCTTGACCTACACCTTGTTTTCGATAAGCTTGAAGCACAGTTACATCGTGAACCCATCCATAGCATTCTCCATCTGAGATCAACCTTGCAGCGCCAATTATTTTTCCAAATTCCCACGCTGTCACGTAACGATAACTATTTTGAAAGGCTCTTCGAATTTTCTCAGTTTCTCTTTTCCGCCCAAGGCCTATACACATGTCTGTTTCATCATAAAGGTCAACAAGATTCTCCCAATCTTGATCGCCAATTTCAGTTTTATAGATGATCATATCATTCCTCCATCATTAGGTTTATTCTTTTTAAATCCTCTAAATATTTATCCTCATAATAGTGTGATTTTTACCTTTACTTTTATAAAACGAAAAACCACATTCTTCAAACAATGTCTTTGTTCCATTGTAAAGAAATGAACTAGAAACCTTTAAACCATCAGTATCTTGAGGATAGCTCTCAACGGTTCCTCCACCATCTTTTTCAATTAGTTCAAGTGCCCCCATAAGCGCAATTTTTGCAATTCCTTTTTTTCGATTATTCTTATCTACAAAAATACATGTAATCCGCCAATCCGGTAATATATAGTCAACTGTTTCAACCTCTTTCTTGTGATAAATAGCAGGTAATTCTTCTGGTTTTCCATACTGGCACCATCCAACGACTTTATTTTCATCATAAACAAGTGCCGCATGAGATTTGCCCTGAGAAACCAGCATTTTTTTTAGAGCTTTATTTTCTTCTGCTGAACCCCTTTTTATTTCACTTGATTTATGAAACCAAGTACACCAACAACCACCCCACACACCATTGTGAAGCTCTGCAATTGCTTCAAAATCATTCCACGTTTCCAAGTTCAATGGTTTTATGCTATAGCTCATACTTTTTCTCCCCCCAGTAATAACTATTGGTTTTATGGCTTAACACGGGTATAATTCTGGTTTATTTTGTTCCTGCTTCGGACAAATGATTTGAACCCCATTGATTAGCGATTATTATAATCGTGAAGAACGAAAAGATTGCAAATTTACTCACGTCGCTATCAAAGATGAGTGCATCATCAGAATTAATCGTGACATCTATGCCTGCATGATATAAATCTCGAATTGGATGAGTCGCAAAATCCATCGCTCTTCCAAGTATGTTGTTGCTTGTTGGAGTGATATTGAGCCTGATCTTGTGATCCCTCAAGTAATGGACAACCGCATTAGACTTTACCGAGCTGATGCCATGCTACACTTCATGTCATTCTCACATATCATCGTGATATCCCCATTATTAATCAAATAGCCTTCTCCATATAATACGGATTTATTGTCCTCTACGAAAATAAATGCACCATCAACTAATGCATAAAACGGTCTTATTTTGCTATCAGGAAATGAAATATCTTCCACAACCCTTAACCCATCAAGCGATAATTCTTTCAACTCCTGAAAATGTGGTAAAACACTTATTTGAGTTAAGTTTAGTCCATCTAAATATCTTTGATAATTGGGATCAATAGCTTCGCCATCTAGTTCAGGCTGAGCATAAACAACTTCAGCACAGTTCATAGTACCAGCACTGATACCGATGACGATACCGTTATAATTTTTCATCAACTCTTTTAACTGAATATGTTTGAAAAATTCATTTTGAGTTGGAACATGACCACCTGCAAGTATTAAAACATCATAATCATAGATTGTATCTCTTAGTTTATCTTCATTTCTTCTATCACACACATCCATTTTTGAGAGTGAGAAATTACTAATTTTAAAGGCTTCTTCATACACTGATCTGAAGCTGTTGTTGATTTCTTCCTCATCTGGAGCTGAACTTATGATTAGACATTTTGAATTTGCACGCCAAAATTCACCAAGAAGTTTCAAAAAGTTATTTTCGCCATTAAGTGCACAAGGGGTCCATCTACCCTCTGCAAAATAACTTCCTCCAATGTTGCTTGTCAAAAATAATTTCATATAACGCCTCCAGGATTCATCTCTACTAATTATTTGACCGTTTATAATTTGCAATAAATGTTGGCTGATCGATAATTTTACTGATTTTATCAAAATTCAATACTGGTAAACTGTCAAAATAGACATATAAGGAAGCATTCTGAAATCCTAAAACAGCCCCCAATGAATCTTTCTCATTAGAATATTTATATGTTTCGATATTCATCCTATATATGTTCTTATCAAATTTTATATATGAAACATTGGGTTTATCATAGCCGTCATATCTATATTTTTCAAACAGATCAGCGACTTCTACTCCATAATCACTTTCAAGGTCGCTGATAGACATATCGAACATTTTATGAAAATCACTTTGAATTTGATAATTTACATCAAAAGTTGAGATCAATGCAACTATTGCTAGTATGCCTATTACACCTGTAATCATCACATGTTTTTTCTTCATATCTTTCATGTAATCTCCTGCTACGCTTCTGGACGAATAACGCGTTCCATTATTTCATTTTCTGATTTGAATCCCTTTCTCTTATAGAAATTAATAGCCTTACTGCTTGGCCAAACTATCATTATTTCAAAAGATTTCTCATGCCCCCATTTGAGAACATGATCCATAAGCTTTGAACCAACTCCTTGACCTCGAAATTCAGGTTTAGTATAAACATTAGTGACATAAGCATATTCATCAAAAAATAAATTGGGTTTAGGTACTTTTCTAATATGGTTCACCGATATATGAGAGACAATTTCATCATTTTCTTCAGCGATCCAATGCGTCCATAACCCATTGTCATCAGATGTATTAAAAAAATCCACACATTCTTTTAAGAAGTCATCCTTTTTAGCGATTAAATCAACCGTGTCCTCACCTTCTACTTTGAAATCCCATCTCATATTGGCTAGCACTGCGAAATCCGTTTTATTTGCGATTCTATAATTCATAATATCTCCTTATTTACTTTTGTTTTTTTCAATAACAATCGTTGATGCAATTGCATAGATGATCAGAAGAATCATCAGTCCATACATAATCGCATAGATCCATCCGCTACGGAAAACCATTCCTAGTGTTAATAATAGAAATACAATCCCAACCGTAAAAAATACAACTGCAGATTGTCGATAATGCGGTTTCTTATCCATACTTTTACGCTCTTCTTTCGAAGCGTAGATATAGGCATTGTTAAGTAGTATGCCTTTTTCTTTATACTGAAAGTAACTCGCTACAAATGATAAAATTGATAGTATAACAACAAAAATTAGCGTAGCATTTTCAATCATAAGATGCATCCTCCCTATTAATATCCGATTATAATTCCTATAATTCCTATACGTCCTAATAAAGCCCCTTTGCAACCAGCACCAGTAAGATCCCCAGCGCCAAATAACGCATCCATGATATTGATAAACGAATCTTCGGTTTTGAAGTAGAATCATTCTGTAGTGACCTGATGATTTCTTTGTGTAATACAAGCTTTTTAACTTTTGACATGTCGATACTAACTTGACCAAATCCTTGCTCTATCTTAATACGCTCTTTATCATTTAGAATAAAAGCATATGTACCCCCTGGCGCTTCTTCTTCACGTTGAAATTCAATTTCAGTACTTTTCATGTATTCGTAAATGTGTGTAATCACTTCAGGGTAACTAAAGTTGAGACAAATATAATTGTATTTTTGCCTTATAGTTATCACAATGAATGCTATTATAAATATAGAATAGCTTGGAAAAGTTAATTTGAGATCAAAAACAAATTCACCTCTAGGATTAATAGTCATACCTAGCATTAGAACTAAATACAACAGACATAGAGGTATTACTTCCCAAAATGTTGTAAAGACGCATCTTTTTCCTAAAAACAAATATATTGCTACCAAGATATATAATATTCCAATTAGCATCACAAAATACTGGGACAGATCATGAGGTGTCTTTAACGCATCAAAAGGGACCTTTATCCATTCATTCGATGAATCCATGTAGTAGTAGCCACTTGGATTGGCTTCGCTTTTCAGTTTTCTAACAAATTGATCATAATATGAATTATATTCCCCTTCTTCAATAGTCACTTCAACAGGGTAAAAATATATAGATTTAAGATTGACGCCATCAAAGGCTGATTCTCCAATAAAATTAACACTTTGAGAAATTTTCAAATCGATTTGATTGAATAATCCAACGTATTGAAAAGCTTTTTTTCCAATTGATTCAAGTCCGTTTCCAAGTTTAATTCGCTCTACTTTATCTAGTCCCCAAAATGCGCCTTCTCCAATTTGTTTTAGACTATCCGGTAAAATTATTGCCTTCAGAGCATCTGCGTCCTTAAATGCACCCTTTCCAATTGACTCAAGCTTGCTACTAAAATTTATAGATTTAAGTGATTCACAGCTCTGAAAAGCTGCATCTCCTACTTCAATTACTTGGTCATTCATGACCACCTTATTTAGGTTTTTACAGCCATAAAAAGCGTAGGGTTCAATAGAAGTTATGTATTTGGAAAGTACAATTTGAGTTAATTCCAAATTGTAGTTAAAAGCGTTCATACTGATTTTCACGACATTAACACCTTGGATTTGATCTGGAACAATTAAGTTAGTTATCAAATCATTTTTGCCATTCACACCTCTTGGATAAAATTTATCAATTGCTCCGGTTTTGGCATTAAAATCAAAATAGTCATCAGAGGCAACTTCTGATGGTTTTGAACATGCACTTAGGATAACCATTAGCATTAGTCCTAAAAGTCCACTCAATATGATTTTATATTTTCTCATGCTGACTCCTTTTTCAAAAAAGCATCTATTTGTAGTAGCGACGGTGACGTATTACTGATCATCCCAATTTTATATCCTTTTGTCATAATCCATCTCATATTTCTTCCCAGAACAATTCTCGATAGTTTTAATTTGCATTTTTTCTTTTCATAAATATCTTCTCTAGTCCTGTTAGTACAAAATAAATAATGAGTATATCAATAGCAAATATAGCTACCTGAACGCCTAAGAACATTAACGGGATTTTTGTATCAGTCCAGCTGTGAAATTGTAAATATGTAAAAGGATATCCAAATAACTTTCCGCCATCCTCTGCTACCTTATATGGCAAAACATATAAGCTGAGTACAGTTAACCAAGCACTTAAATTTAACCTCTTTAGGTTTAAATTAAAAATATTCAGTTTCTTCTCCATGACTCTCCCTCCTTGAAATTATTAATATAAAATTAGCCGTTTTTATAATAGTGCATAACTCTACGTGGCGCTTTTATAATGATATTTTCATCTGTATAATCAACTACGATTTCAGCAGGAAATAAGTTTTTTATAAAAGGCATTTTGTAAATTTTTTTCGAATCACTTATCGATACCTCAGTTACACTAAATCTCATCAATGTCTTTTCCCATCTTGGTTCATCAAAATCACTGTTTTTATATATACGTTTTACATAACTTCCCCACAGTAGCTGAACAAAAGGCAAAAGGATAAGAGTTGGTAGTAAAGGTAAAAAATTGTTTAACTCAAATGAAGCTAAATTTTTTGAGTTTTTACTATATGATGATAAAAGCATTATCACATAAATTGAAAAAAGAGATAAAAAACTATATACGTAGATTTTCAAATTTCTCATATCAGCCTCCAATTATTTTGTTCACTTGAATGATTATATTCATATTGCCCCCATCACCATCATCGTATGAATACTATCAATTTTCACAGCACTTTCAAATCCAAAGTCAATATTTGAAAATAGTTGCGTGAGCTCATCACTTGTTCGTTGTTTGCCACCCCTGCACTCTACTGATAATCTCAAGCCATGCATGATCAAATCCTTAGGTTCAAAAGTCCCCGTCAATACATCTTCAATGATTATAAATTTGGTGTTTTTATCACTGTGCTTTATACAGTTTTGAAGGATATTAAGACAACTTTCATCATCAAAGTCATGCAATATATTCATAAGTACGATGTAATCGTTTCTTTCACAAGGTAGCATCAGTTCAAAGATATTATCTTCAAAAAAAGTAAGCGCAACATCATTCAAAAGTTTATACTCATTCCCTACTTTACATGGTATTTTAGTATCGATAACAGTATAATGACAATTTTCATTTGCCAGCACAAGGGCGGTTCCTAAACCACCACTATTTCCACCAAGCTCAAGTACCTTATGATTTGTTAAGTCTAAGTGGTTTGCTACTATTTTACCTATGTTGAAGGTTACATCAAAATCACACCTTGAATAGACATCGTATTCAGAGTCGCTGATGTGATTAAAAAAATAATGGGATTCGTTAATCGCTTTGTCATAGAAATTCGTATATTGCTTGTGAGGATCTTTTTTTATGATGTTTTCGATAATATGTTGAATCTTCTTTTGGTTTCCTTGCGTCATTTTATAGGAAGCACCATCGTGCTTAAGAAGCTTATTAACAACCAATATTTTAAGTATCGCTTGATAGATGCTATCATTTATCCCAGAACTTACGATTTCTTCACGACTTAAGAGTTTCGGCAATTCATGACCAGCACCGGCATTTATTCTACTCAGCAAGTAAACAGCTTCATATAGTTCTATATAATTTTCATAATTCATATTTGATTTTTTACTCACCTTCTATACTTTTTTAGCAATTATAAGTCCATGCTCGCTTGCGCCTAAGATTGATCGGTCTTCACATGTGCTTAAATGAAAAGCCATCCACTTCTTGAACTTCTCCCTAGGCAGTTCATTCATAACATCTCCTATGATAAACTTCATGCCATCAGTCGCTACATGATATATAATTTCCAGGTTGTAATTTTCAATTTCTTTTTCAATAAACTCTGGCGTTGTACAATAGAAAACCTTGTTTTTCGAATGGAAGCCATTTTCCATATATTCATCTAGTAGCTCAAATTCACCTGTGAACATCTCCCTGTATTTGATGATATTCGCATATCGATTAACATAGGCTATTGCTATGATGCCTCCACTTTTAAGAACCCTTATACTCTCTTCAAACGACAGGTTTCTCTCAGCAGCATCCGTTAAGTGATAATGAGATCCTAAGTTCAAAACAACATCAAAAGTTTCATCTTCATATTTATGTAAATCCAAAATACTTCCTACAAAAATATCATTTAACTCAGAATGATCCTTTTGGCTACTGATGATATCAGCAACATTTTTTCAACTAAATCACCGGCATCCACTTGATGACCCTGGTCACTAAAGTAAAATGAATAGATACCGCCACCAGCGCAAGCATCTAATATAGTTGAATTTGGCTTAATGCACTTGTTTAAGTATTCCACCGTTGTTAAAAATTCAATTTGGTTTGTATGCTTTCTTTTTAGCCGTGCACTTTCATCTATCGAATTATAGAAGTCTTCAATTGATTCACTTTTTATTTCCATGAGGTTCTCCAATCTACTGTGTTATCTATTACATATTCGTGGTAAGACTATTATTATCCTTTATTAATCCAAATATTAATTTTATTGTCATATAAACCCATTTGCGCCAAAGAACAAGATTCCTTTTGGCATTATTCCCCCATCAACTGCTGTTTTATTTGTTTATCAAATTTTTCAAGTGCATAGCGATAAGACACCCGAGGCATTGTCACTTTATTTTTAAGCAAATAAGCATAGACACTCTCAGGTTCAGACTCAGATAACACCTTTAGCATCCACCCATAACCTTTGAGCACAAGGTAATGTTCATCAGTCATCAAAGTATCGGAAATTATATAAGGATTGATTTTACTATATTTATGATATTTAATTGGATAGATCAAAACAACTGCAGCCGCACGTCTAACAGCAAAATTTGGATGCTCGGTCCATTTTACAACATGTTCAAACAGATCATTGTTTTGACTTATTAGTTCACCAAATGCATGCGTGCAAAAATCATCACAATCGCCCCAATCCTTCACATATTTTACAAGCCAATTTTCAAAAGTAAAAAAAGTGTCATCTGAATATTGCTTTCGAACTCTAAATGCCCAGTCATAAGCAATAACACCCAGTGCCCATTCACGCTCCTCAAGTAACGCTTCACAGTGCATAAGCACATAATCTATATGCTTATCCTCCAACTTTCGATATAAAGTGCCAGAGATCGCTCTAACTTTACCAGTTGTTACTCGGCCCTCTTGCGCAGCACTCTTAAGTAGATTTCTCGCTTCGTCTACTATGTTCAACATAAAGTTACCTTCTTTCTAATTTCTACTTCCTTATTTCATATTGCGTCACTCTAACTATATCTCTTAATTGCATACTCGGCCGTAAAAATCGCCTGAAAACCTAATAGATCATATAAAAGTCTCGCCTTATTTCCCACCACACAGTATAGATCCACGGAAGAATAGCCATCTAAAAGGATGGCATTGCAAATATACTTCACAAAATTTCGCCCGAAACCTTGACCTTGATACTCTGATTTTATAGCGATGCTACCAATTTCATTGCCTTCTAAATGCGCATAGCCAACGATTTCTCCATCTATAGTGTACACCAATCTCTCATTTGCTGACTTAGCCCAAAGCCCACGCATCTCTTCACTCGGCTTTTGAACAACTGAATCAGGGAAATCACCAACCCTCATTCTCATCTCATGAAAAGCAACGGCATAAAGTTCATGTGCCGCTTCATAATCCTCGTCACAGTATTTTCTGACACTTATCTCTGGCAAATCAAAGCTCTTACCTATGTAGCGCATAAAAGTTGATGCGAATTTTCTTTCGAACCCTTTTTTGTGGGCAAAAGTCTTAGCCATCACATCGACACAGTTGTAAGTCGACATAACCTCTTCAGTACCAGTACCTAATAGCCTGTTCTCACACAACACTATAGCCTTACTCCCAATGCCTTTACTGCGATTGATAGGATTTATAAAAACATAAAGATAAGCTCTTTTCCCCTCTTCAAGTTGAGCGATGCCTACTAATTCACTATCATCTCTTATGGCAAAAATCGTACTTACCTTTCTTTCAAATGCCAATAAAAAATCAGCATCTGCACCTTCAAAATCAAAATTGTTCTGAGCTTCCAAGTAATCTGTCTCATTCATTTCATTTAAAATAACATTCATAGTAACTCCTCGCCAATCATCCCTAAAGTCTCAAGCGTATCTTTAGCTGTCATCTCTACCCAAGCTGTTTTATAGCCACTATTAATAGCGCTTCGCTTAGATGCGATATTTGACCATGCAGTACAATAATAGGGTACTTTACCTCTACGGATAATCTCATCAGTTATGGCTTTAATAAGCGCACCTTTTTTTCTACGACTTGATACTACATCAATTCCTATTTGCCACATAGTTTCTGAATCGTTACTTGCACCTGCTATACCCACCAACTCACCATTAATATAACCACAAACAGCTAATACGTCTCTCTTATTACTAGTATTATCACAACTAAGTGCCATATGAAACCTATCGTCAGCATACAAATCAGAAATTTCATCACCTTCCATAATTTTGATTGTGATGTCTTCATTTATGCGCACTTGCTTTTCCATATCAGGCAAAAAGAATTCAGCAATATGACACACACTCTTGCCATATTTCTCAAATTCTTTATTGAGTACGATTAACTGCGGTGTATCAAAACATCTAAAGCCACTATGTCTCATCATAAACGCTTCGATATAAGGTTTGATTTCCGCATCAACGGTAGCAACCAAGCCATCTCCATAGAATGCAAAGCCACAGAATATTTTCTGTGTATAGCATTTTTTGGCACCTTCGTTCAAACTAGATATGACTACCTTACTTCCTTGTCTTGTGAAGTCTTCTACCGAGCAATTCATATCTATTGCAGATTGTGTCATAGCGATTTTTAATATATCTTTATTTGTCATACTCGGCTCCCCAGTTGCTGTCATATCAAAAAATAAACTAAGTTGACTCATCAAATTACAATTCTTCAGCAAGTGCTTTAATATGTTGAAGAGCTCTAGGCAACCTGTCACTAAATATCTCTTCTAATTCTAGAGGAACTTCAATTTTAATCACTAGTGTCGTTATACCGTCTTTTTCATCAAGGCAATAACTCTCCGTACCGCCCGTCCATTCGTCTTCTCGTAACTGCGTACCACTCTCTTTTGTGTCTGCATTATGAAAGAAAAGCACATATTCGTTTGGAATTAGTTTTTCGATAAAACTAGTTACACCATAACCATTTACTGCTGATATGAACTCTATTATTTCCCCCTCATTCATAAGACCTTTAATATACATACCTTCATCTATGATATTTGCCCAATCACGGAATGTATTGTCCTCCCAAAGTGTTGACCAAACTTTTTCTTTCGGTGCATTGATTTTAATTTGGAACTGCATCATCCTCATAGTTGATCTCCTCATCTTATATTTACTTAAATTTATTATATTTCCGAGTACAAATCATATAAAAAATCTAAAACACCATTAGTCTCTACTTCACCCTCGCTAATGGTATAAGTAATTCCATTGATGATAATGCTTTCATCAAGTAAGACCGTCATTAACTCTTTGTCTTTACGTAAGAACTTTAAACTGTACATATACCCCGTTGATTCCTCACCATCAACTTGTTGATGCAACTTGCAATTACCGAGTCTATCTAGTAGATCGTTAATCTTATGCTGATCCGTTACTTCAAAGTTGACAAAATCAGGCTGGTAAAAAACTTTGAGTACTGTAACATCCTCTACGTCGATTATATCAGATAAAATATATTCCGGTTTAGGAGTAGTTTTAAAGATGATGCTCCCAATTGATGCAATTATAGTGATTAAAACTATAGCAGCTACATATACGATCATCCTATTTGATTTTTTCATCTGTCACCTTTTTCCTATGAATATAAGTTTTCATTTAACATGCGCTATTTACTTTTTAAACTCTCCATTAGTTTAACTGGATTGACGATTTTACCTAGTTTAAAAATTTTTCCATTATGCTCCAAATCGATGGTAGTTCCAGTGGTTAGAGCTACATTCCAAAATTCATTGGGTGTAATGTCTGGATCAACTTGACACGATAAGGCGTATAGTCCAGCAACATACGGAATAGCCCAGCTTATACCACCTTGGGAGTAAAACACATAATCGCCTTGTCCTGTTGGACTCGCAGTAGCTCTAGAATCCATAGGAACTAAAAGCGTTCTATTATCACCATAATTGAATCCATTTGTCCAAAATTCACTGGGTTTATAACTATCTGGACTATTGGGATCACTTAAACGATCTCTTCCTAACCCCATAAAATCATAACCATCAGTTTTATATAGCGAGGAAGAAACGACAAATATCCCCTCTTCTTTTGCTCTATTAACAGCCGCAATGACTTCATCATAACCCTTTTTATCTGGCGTCCAGCCCACAGAGATGGATATAACTCTAATTTTCTTATCATTTGGTAAATCATTATTGATCTCTAGAACTCTATCAATAGAATTCGCTAAATATGTAAAATCCCAATCAAAATCACCATTTTTAAAGGTCCCATGTGTTTCAGCAATATAATAAAGTTCTGCATCTGGTGCGACGCCTACTGTTTTTCCAACCGCGATTGAAGCAACAGCTGCTCCGTGCATTGACGCGATTTCATTTTCACGAATGTTTATTTCTTCGTAAAACTTTATTTGATCTGTATATTCTTCATGATCAACCAGCAAGGTTTGATCAATTATTGCGATACTAACACCTTTTCCTGTAATGCCTTTCTCGTGAAGCGTCCTTATACTAAGTCCTGGATCTTTACCTAAATCCATAATATGAGTAGGATCAAAACCCTCTGGTAAATGATCTGGCCACTGTGTTACACTATCGAAATCCGTATGTAATAAATCAGCCATCCTGTCGTGTAAATCTAGTGTAGTTAAGTCAGCACTTCTAACATCTAATTGCCAACGTTCTGTTGAACTTGCATCATAATGAGGTAAAGTCTCTATTTTTCCTTTTAACTCTTTGAAATTTGCTTCAGAAGGAAATCTAGAAATTGTGGGCTTTTTTATCGTTTCAACAGATATATTTGAACTAGAACAACCAATAATTGTAAATACTAGCAACAATGTAATTGACAAAATTATTTTTTTCATGGTGACAACCTCCAGTATTATCTAGGTTTCTTCCACTTCACACACCCAAAATGTGGATATACAAACTAATACAAGATTGATGCTGCCTATGATTGTTTTAGTTAACAATGGACATTAGCATAACGATTAAACTTGTACCAAGCATCAGAAAAAGGAACACTTTTAAGATATTTCTTCTAAACTTAAGTTTATTATTATATTGAAGTCTGTATGTTGCCATGTCAGAATCATCCGGTTCAACTTGATTATCTTCTACCACATCAATTTGCATTTCAGATGTTGTTTCGCCCCATAAATTTTCAATAATCGATTTCGCTGCCTCAGCGTCTTCTTCTTTAACACATATTGATGTACCTAGATAATTTACGCCACTATAAATTTGTAAATATGAGCCAATCCCATTATTCTTAATTTCAGAATAAATCCCATTTTCTTCTAACAAAGCAGAAACATGTAGTACATCACTTTCAAGTGTAGATTCATACACGACTGAAAGTCTTAATACATCAGGATTATACTCATAATGCTTATGGTTATTTTCCATGTTAAATTCAATTTCCGATAAAAGCATTTCACCACAGTCCGAACATTTTTCTACGTACTCTTCAAATTCAATTTTACATGTTGGGCACCATTTCATAATTTTTTCCTCCAATTTGTTTTCTAGAGATAAACCGTCCAATCCTTGTTGTAATTCTAACAAACAAATATTAAAACTGCATTAAAAAAAACTATAATATCCATTCGAATCCATATTTTAAGTTTCAACTTTCATATGACAAGCTTATTACAGCTTTATGACAACTTTGTTATTTGTTTGACTATGTTTTGATAGCGTGCTAAGATAAGGTTGATAATAATGAAAGGAGGTTATGCAAATGTTTATTACTAATATTGTTACAACTAAATTTGATTTTGAAATGACATATCTTCATAACACTCCGTGTACAGGTGATACGTTTTAGGTTTACATAGTAAACAGAACGGATTTAATCGAACTCAGGCGGTGTATGCATATGTGCATACGCCGTTTTTTTGTGCCTAAACGCGGGGGATTTAGCGAAAGGGGTAAAACGATGATTAATGTTAACATGCTTCATGTATTCAATGATCTCAATGGCAAATTAGTATACAAGCCATTTGACGTATTTGAAAAACCGGCTAAAACTGAAAAATCAGACTTTGTGAGATTTTTTAGGTAATTAACTATAAAATAATTGAAAATGGATGCCAAACTTGGTGATCGGCACCATTATATGAAAGGGGTAAAACTATGAAAAACATATCTATACAAAATATTTTCATTGATCTTAATGGTAGAATTCTATTTAATTCGCCTACTGTAATTGATGATTTTGTAAAAAACGGTAAATCTGGCATAAAAAAATTTAGACTGTAATGCGCTATGATTATGACAGTATACAATACAGACAAAAACTGTTTCACTTAAGTGAGACAGTTTTTCTTTTTTTGCCTCACTATGACTTTGGTTGAAGTCAATAATAATGATTTCAAATAATCATTATTCTCCACTTTTATTAAGCAACTCTTTAAGTTTTCTTTCAATATTTTGAGGGAGTTGCTGCACGAAAGCTTTTTCTAGCAAATCAGGATAGAGAATCCCGTTTTTTTTCAAGTAATTCCATATAGAGCTTACTTTCTGTTCTCTATGGGGCATTAACATATATGCGATCAGCCACTCTTCCAAACTCATATACGGCAATTCAATGTTTTCAATTTTAGTAATACAAGTAATTGAACCCTCATCAAATGGGAATTCATAACTACCAGAATCATGTTTAATGATAAACCGTGACATCACATCTATGTCAATTTCATTTAACAGATAGTGATAAAAATATTTCGTGCCATATTCTTCTTTAATAGGGGCAGGTATGCGCATTGCAATCCTATCCAATATATTAACTGCTCTATCAATGTCTGATTGAGATACAATTATGTCTATATCATTTACTTGATCAACAAGTCCGTATTTATTTAATAATAAAGAACCGCCAATCCCCCAACAAATCCCATCATTATTTAACGCATTTGCAAGAATAAATAGTGTTTTTTTCATAATTTGCCCCTATATGATTATTTAAATCCAACTTTATCTTTTAAGTAACCAAACCCACGACATCGCAGTCGTTGCGATAAATCTTCCAGGATACAAGATCACTGATAGAAAGATCAACATACGATTTAAGTCATCAGAGTATCTAAAAGGATGATCTAGCAAGCCACCCAACCACCCTATATTGGAGTAATCTGGTTTGGGTATAATCAAATAACTAATAACGCAGTATATAAACATCACACCTATGTAAAACAAAGTGCCTGCAATGTCTAATCCATCGCTGAATATAAAAAGATATACACCAACCACTATACCAATAGCAACAATTGACTTTAGAATTAATGTTTTTATATTTTGATCATTCTTGACGACTTTATTTTTTTCAATACCACCTACATTGCCAGGATTAAAAGATTCTCCAAAGATTTCAAGTAAGCCCATTTAAGACCCTCCTATTCATTATTTTTAGCAATCTGTAATTTCGTTCATACTTGAAAATTCATTCTTACTTCTTTACGATACCACTTATATTGTAATTTTTAATTAAGGATTTATTAAATTTCCGGTGGCCACCTAAGTTAGTTAAATGTTCATAATGATATCATGGATTTAGTCTTATTTTTGATAATTTCATTGATCTGTTCTTTATCAGTGATAGGCAGTTTCATCTTTAGCTCATATTCTTTGAGTAAAAATAAAGCAGGTCTACGTTTTGAAGTTATTTTAATTCTCTCAAAATTTTTATTAAACATGGTTTCCCATTCACAGTCAACCAGATCATTCCAATCTATAAAACGATTTGGTAGAAATATGCCATTATCACATATAAAAAATGTATTTCTCGATTCCTTTAATAATATTATTCCAATTGAAATAATTAAGACTATGTTGAAATAGCTGAAGTAATCTGCATCTTTATAATATAAACGCTTCCAAATCCATAGTGCCATCACTATAAAATATACTGCCCGAGACCAATAGTTGGCATCTTGATTTTTAAGTTCTAATTCTATGGTCTTTTTCATATTAAAATACTTTATTCTTCTAAAAAACTGATATGTAAGGTTGCTAAATAATACAACAAGTATCAACAATAATAAAATATCAAATGGATCTGTCATTTCAATCACTCCTTAGTAGTAGACTTGAATATGATTATTTTCACCCAAGTTTCGGAACAATACCTTTCCAAATAGCCCTTAATACCTCTTTAGAATATTCTTCATTATGACCTGTAACCGTAATCACTGCATCATAATCCTCAAGTACTATACAGTACTGTCCATACATGCCATCTGCTCTGTAACAATTTGGTAAGGTACTTTTCCAAACTTGATAACCATAGCCTTGCCTAGATTCTGGATCTAACTTATATGAAGTGTCGATCCAACTTGAGTGCATTCTTTCTACATAGCCTGACGAAACAATTTGGTGCCCATCATAGGTCCCTTTACCCAGTAATAGAACGCCTATCCTTGAAAACTCCTCCGTTTTTAAAAATAAGCCCCCTGAGCATGCTGTAAAACCCTTTTGGCAGGTATGCCACTGTGGATTTACGATCCCAAGTTTATCAAACAATCTCGTCTTCAAGTAATCTAATAAATTTTCTCCACTTAACTTATGGATAATTCTTCCTAACATATAAGTGCATAGGTCTTCATAATAAAACTTACTTCCCGGCTTTTCTACGAGTTCCTCTAAAAAAAATAGTTTCACCCGGTCCATGTCATTATACTTTTCGTACGCTTCACTAATATGTCCAGAAGACATCTTAAGTAAATGAACTATTTTAATTTGATCAGACCCTTCACTTGCAATTGATTTATATTCAGGAAAAAAATCCAGAACATAGTCTTCAACTGTCAATAAATTCTCTAGTTCAGCAATACCGACAGCAATAGCAACCACGGTTTTGGATGCCGAATATAAGTTTTCTCTGTCGTCACTTCTAAATCTATGCTCTGCAATAGTCTTCCCGTGTTGATAAACATGAATCCCATATAAGCCAAGATTTTGCTCAATAGCAGTGAGCCTAAAATCTGTTAATAGTCCCATTTTGACCTCCATATATTATAAAAAACTATTGTTTGGAATTAGTGTTTTTAGTTATCATGCCAGTAGTATAAATTGAAACCGCCGAATACATATAAAATGAGAATACAACGCCAAACATAAAAGTGTACACTAAGCCATAGTGTCTTAATGGTAATATAATATACATTAAAAACATTGAAATTACTGTGTTAATTATTATTGTTACTAGCTTTCCAAGTCTTTCAACCATCTTAGCTATTAGCCTAAACTTTCTTTCAACAAAAAGAAATAAAAAAAGGGAACAAGGAACATTACCGATGAACAGCATCGACAATTCCTGTAATTTATAACTCATAGTTGGTCTCCTCACAATTTACGGCAGTTCAATTATTGACACTTTTGCAGATAACTGATTAACGACGTAAAGTTTACCAGCACCATCAAATGCGATGGCTGTAGGACGATTAAATGGATTTAAACCTATACTTTTTCCACCAAGTGCCCACAAAAAATTCCCATCATTATCGAATACTTGTAATCGCCCAAGATCATAATCTGTTATATAGACTTTTCCATCTTTATCTACGGCGATACCTTCAGGAGTACCAGTAACGCCTATATCTTCGCCCATCTTCCATGATGTGATAAAGACGCCACTTTCATCAAATTTCTGAACGTACTTGGTTTCATAATCAGCCACGAAGATATTACCATGATCATCCACTGCAATACCCGTAGCATGACTGAACTTTCCATCGCTACTTTCAGAGCCATTTCTATCGCCTCCAAAGCGCATCAGAAAGTTGCCATCATTATCGAATTTTTGCACATATGGATTCCCATCATCTGTCACATAGACGTTATTATCATTATCAATTGCGATACCTATTGCACGTACAAATTGACTGTTATCAGTACCATATGTGCCCCACATCGTCATAAAGTTTCCATCTTTATCAAACTTCTGTATGCGATAATTTTCATTATCGACTACAAAGACATTGTCGTCCTTATCAATCGCCAGCCCACCAAAGCCCAATGTTTTGAACTCGCCTTCTCCACTCCCATGATTGTCCCACTTACCAAGTAGTGTTCCCTTTTCATCAAAGATCAGCACCCGGTCATTACCTGCATCACTTACATAAATATGTCCAAATGAATTTATGGCAATGCCATATGGATCTTTCATGCTATCATCAGTCAGTTTAATTTCAAAAGGCTGTTCAGTCGTTTCAGTCTCTACAATAGTTGGAACCTCAGTTATTTCCTCAGTATCTGTAGCTATGGTTGTCTGAATTGGTTTGTCATCCTCGCTACAAGCGGTTAGCAAAAACATACTCACTACTAGAAACAGTGCAATCCTCTTCATATGGGTTCCTCCTATAATAGTTTTCACTTTTCATAATCAGATTAAAATATTATTTTATAGTTACCCTTAAATAAAAAATATAAGTCTATGATTATATAATTTAATTATTATTTACTCATTTTTATTACTTCATCATTTTTATTACTTCATCACAAGTTTCCTCTGGAGACTTACCCTCAGTATAAACTACAATTTTAGCTAATTTTTCATTACATGAACTATAAACAAACAAATCATTATGCTCAAAATCAGTTCGCTCAGATAATATTTTCATTGATTGATCTTTATCTTCAGTCGGCAATTGCAAGATTACATTGGGATATTTTTCTAAGATATGACTCACCTTTTTAAACAAGTGAATATCTTCATACACCGATTGCCCTGCTCCAAAATCATGAATATGGTCAGGAAATAATTCAAGTGCTTTTTTACAGAATATGCTTCAAATGGCTTCCAGTAGTTGTACATACCTAAAAACCCCTACAGGACCAATTAATATAATATCTTTATACATTCTTATTTTTCTCCTTAGTTTGAATTACTTATTGATATCGATAAAAGTTTTTAATTCCATATAAGCATCTCTTGTAATCTCTAGATAAACCTCATTTTGTTCAAGATGGTCAGGTCTCTCTGTACTTTTAAACCCAATTTTTTCATATAATTTCCATGCATCTTTATTATTAATATCAGGTTCAACAAATGCTTTTTCACAATTTTTGCTGCAAAAAATAACATCTAACGTATTGAGTAATGCTTTGTATGCAGTACCTTTTCCCCTTGCTTCCACTCTTAATTTAATATCAAGCTCTGCTAAATTATGTTTTCCATCAATAGAATAGTAAGTTTCACCACAATATTCTCCAAAAGCATCATAAATGCTATAATGTTTACTATTTGATTGACCACAGATATTTTCAAACCATTTTTTTACTTCAAGATAAGTAATGCTCAGACCATCGGGAAACCCAACAAATTTCATAACTTCTCCACTGTTCCATAATTCCATCAAGTTTTTTAGGTCTTCTTGCTTTGTTTCTTTGATAATTATCTCTGTCATCATGCCTCCACGTCAGTGATGTTTTTACTCAACTTATCTAAAGTACCGATAAATCGATCTTTTTCATCCATACTTGCACCATCTTCAATATGCCAACATATCGCTAGTGCACCTTCAATATAAAGAATTTTAATTAAAACTGATCTTGGTATGTTTAACTTACAGCTTATTATTTTGAAAACAGTTTCGATGGTTTCATCAAGCTTAAACGGATCTGCTTCGTCCCAAAATTCATTAAGCATATACCTTGGAATATCAAATATAGGATCTCCAATTACACCTTTGGGGTCAATGATTCTGTAGCCATTCTCACTACTTAAAATATTATGATAATGCAGATCACCATGTAATAGCGACTCGGAGCTATATTCCTGAGTGAGCTTTACAAAAAATGCTTTAGCGCGTTTCATATGTTCTGTAACATCGACCCATCGCTCTTGCGCTCCCATATAATCAGTAATTCTAAAAATCCAATCTTTATAGGATTTATATTTAAACGCTTGATTAAAAGGTTGTGCTCTAAGCGCACTTCCATTATTGATCACATGTAGCTGAAGATATAAATCACAAAATGTGTCTAGTCTTTTTTCAATTTGATTTTCTAAAGCAAGTTCAACCCCTGGTAAGATAGCTTCTTCTAAGAGAACACGATGTTCAAAATCAACTTCATACAGTTTACATACGCTAGATTCGCTTAAACCTTTCAAGGCATTTACTTCACTAATAAACTCTTCGAAATTCCTTCCGAATTTCATAATTATAGGCCCGTGAATTTGGGAAAAACCATTAAAAACTAAATTTGATGAAAATGAGTTAACAAGTTGCAACTTTTCGATATGCCACTTTAGGATTAGCGATTCTAATACAATGCTCATATTAGAAAAAAAGTCATTTCCAAATGCTTTGACAATTTGTTCGATATCTTCTGTTTTGAAATTGTAAGTCACTCTATTTCCTCCATCAAAAATTACTTTCTATTAAAATTTATCCTCTTTACTTTGATTGATTTAATTACTCTTCATAGATATTGTTTAACTTCCATTCGCCATTTTCTTTAATATACTCAAAGATATATACTGGTACAAACTCTACGTTGTCCATTAAAATTTCATAGCCTGTCACAAATTTTGTGTCATCCTCATTTAAAAAATAATATCGTTGTCTTAATACATAATTTTCATACTTTACACCAAGTGAGAATTCATAATCATTTTCAAATATTACTATTTCATTTTTAAATTTAACATTATTCGAAACCACATTCTTAAGATATTCAATATCTTGATTTATAAATGCATCATAAATTTGCCTAGACTTTATATCAATTAAGTTTCTACTTTCATATTCTGTCTTATAATGAAGCTTAAAGCGCTCAAATTCATCTTCTTTATCTTCATAGCTCATACTTATTTCCTTAAGTTCTTTCTCTTTGTTTTCAATTTCCTCTATAAGTAATTTTGAGTATTCCTTTGAGTTTTTTAGCTCATCTAGCTTTATATATGTAAAAATTGAAAGTACCATTAGAAGAATTAGCAATACAAGGGTATTCTTTTTCATTATTTGTCTCCTCTTATATTTTAACAGTTGATTATTTCCTAGTGTCATTTTCAGGAACCTGATGACCCAAAATACATTGACACAAAAATGGTGAAAGAATATACTGATTATGCTTAAGCATACATTATTTTACTTATTTTTAGAAACGGAGGTCAAAGGTGAAAAGGAAAAATCTACATAAAATTTTAGTTACTATTAGCGTTTCATTTAATATTCTGATCTTATTAGTTATCTTTAATAACTCATCAGTGAGTGCTTCTGAAATTCAAAAATCAATACTAGAATTTCCTATTTACATGAATGGTAATGAAATTACTTTAACTGAAGGCTTTATAATTGATGGCCGTTCTTATGTCCAGTTAAAGGAGTTTTGCGATAAGACAAATTTGCAAGTTGACTGGCGAGACCCTACTTATCATCAACTTTTTCCCCCAGGTGGCGGTTTTCCTGAAGGTATCAATTTAACGAATCCTACTTTTATTTATACATATGAGGTCATAGATTATGATGACACCGATTATAAAATCTCAGGTGTTGAAATAACAGGTATTTTCCAAAGATATTATAGTACAGATCCGAGTCTGAAATACTCGTTCGGCGCTGATGGCTTAATAATCAAATTAAATGGTTTAGAAGAAGTGATTCCTTTAGATTACAACCCTATTTCAGGAAGAATGTATATCGAAAAAGAGGAATTCAAGGAAAAAATATTGCCTTACTTGGTTGAGATCTGTGAGCAAGACTAATAAATGATTCGCTTTACTATATCAGTGTTATTTTTCATGATACTGTTCTCAGGGATGACGCCTCTTACAGAGCATAGTGGATAGACAATGCTATTTTTCCCTATAATAGTACCTGGATTTAAAACAGAATTACAGCCTATTTCAGCAGCATCGCCTAAAATTGCACCAAACTTTCTTAGTCCGGTTTCGATAATATTTGAATCGTATTTTAATTTCACTAAAGTGTTATCCGATTTTAAGTTTGATGTTATGACACCTGCTCCTAAATGGGCTTTAAACCCTAATATTGAATCACTTACATAATTAAAATGAGGCACTTGAACTCTATTAAAAAGAATTGCGTTTTTAATTTCAGTTGAGTTTCCAACGACTACATTGTTGCCGATGATTACATTTCCTCTTATGTAAGCAGAATGTCTAATTTCACAATTATATCCAATAATTGCTGGACCTTTTATCAAAGCACTTTTTTCAATAGTTGTGCCTTTGCCAACCCATATAAACTCCCCTATCATTTCAAAATCATCAGGTAACGTTTTTGCATACTCCAAAATAAACGCATTGATTTTTGGAAGCACTTCCCATGGATCTTTAACGCCATCAAATATTGCCTGAGCATCTAGTTCACTTAGTGTTAGTAACTCATCTACTGAAATTCCCATAATTTCACCTCTCATTCACTTCAGAATCTAACTGATTATTTATAAATATCATCATTGGTTTGCATGAAATTATAATTACTTCCCAGAATACTAGTGAGATTTTCGCAGCAAAACGTGATTAAAAAGAGAAATGCTTTTGTATGGCTCTAAATCAGATACTTTCATTTCAATATCAAAAATTTTATCCATCCATTGTGGCTCAAGCTTTTCCGCCTCATTACCTTGTAAACCAAAAAAAGTTTGTAAGCTTAAGATTTTCTCAATTTCAAGATTGGCTCCCCACTTAGTTAACGCTTCTGGATCGTAAACATGCACTTTCCCAAAGGTATTGGAAATATGTCCACCTTCTAGCAAATCAATTGCACCCTCGATATCATTTGCAACAGCCTTAGACATAATTCTACCTGCACCATTATTTTTTACAATTGATAGAATGCCACCTCGTTTAAGTATACGAGAAAATTCTTTAACAATTTCGTCACGTTCAGATGCAAACTCTAGTACATTATGGCAAATGATGACATCAAAAGTATCATCATCAAAATCACTTAACTGTTCAACCTGACCGATCATTTGCGTGTATACATTTTCACGTTCTCGTTCTTCAACCATATCAGCATTGGGCTCAATTGCGATAACGTCATTGTTTTTAGCCAAATAATTTGCAGTTGTCCCAAATCCGCTTCCAAAATCAAGAATTTTTAAATTTCTTGTTTCAATATGTCTTTCTAATTGTGCCCATTTTAGTTTATATAGCATTACTATATTGGGACTGTTAATATTATTTTTGAAATTTTGTAAATATTCGTTCAGCATTTTTTCCTCCATTATCTGCATAAATATCATTTTCTATTTCAATTTACTTCCACCAATTACTGGTAATGCATATGATAAACTTCTACTTGTCCATCTTTTCCAGTATTAGTAATGACTCTAAATCCCGATTCATGTATGCCAAACGCTTATTGGTATACTTTATCATCAATGATGCGAAAAATCACAAATGAAAAAGAAGGCAGTTGCCTTCTACGAATTATTTAGATCCATCTATTATAACAATACCATTAAATGGTATGCTTGAAATTAAAGTTTGATTAGACTTTGTCAATTCTAACAAAGTTACTCTACCCCTCACAATGTTTTAACACGTAATATACAATCAATATCAAGTAATTAATAAGTATTTAATCACTTTATTTGTTTCATCTATCTATGGTTTCTTAATTTTATGTTTGATTGCATAAATCATCAGTATATTGAGTCCAACCAAGTAAATAGGAAAAGCCAATGCTGAAAAATTCCAAGTTTCTATCGCAAAAAAACTAGAGGTCGCTAATACTAGTCCCCCTATAAATGCCTTAATTTCTTCGGTTTCAGGATACTTCCACGCTTTCACAATGGTTGGAAACGCTGCAAATCCATCACTTATGATTGCAAATATAATAGCATAGTTTGGATTCTTTGAGATATACCATACTGCTAAAGCAAAAATAGACAATAGACCACATACGTAATCACCAGTACTAAGCTTCCAATAAGCATTCTTGTTTGCAAATGAGATCATGAAAACCAGTAAAGGTGTAAATCCAGACATAAAAACTGGTAACACAGATAAGCCAACTCCATTTGAAATTGCGGCAACAGTTGCAATAAGGGGCGCTATTGACCACATTAACCAAGTAATTCTGTTGGGTTGTATGTCGCCTTTATAGACTGCTTTGATATATGAAAATGTAAAATAAAGATTGATCAACGTACCCGCAAAGACAATATATTTCATTATGTGTAGCCTCTAACTCTTTCTTTTTATTTACTTAAAGTTCTAAACTTTTTTGAGTGAATTGTTACTTAAGCATTCTTAGAAACATTGGTCCAACCTTACAAGGCTTGATTTCTATCTTCTCCCAAACTTTTCCTATAACATACGGTTCTACTTTTAGATATTCATCAAGTTCCTCTTTAGTCTGAAAATCTACAATAAGAAGTGATCCAATCATTTTACCTATGTCATCCAGTATTGCCGCAGCATATAAATGCTTCTTCTCGTCTTTCATTTGTTCTACTTTCTTTAAATGTTCTTCCCGAAATGACACTCTTCTTTCTAATGCTTTGTCGTCATTGCCATCATACGCCATAATAATGTATTGCATAAAATTCCTCCTTTTTAAATCTAATGCTTATACGGTCAAGTTTACCGCTAAGGATATACAAGCAATCCGATTGGATGTGTATATTCATTCTTTTCAAATAAATATTTAATATAACTTAGATCGAGCTTGTCAACGTGAATTGTAATTTTCTCAATATCATCAAACTCATTTACCATCCAAGTATTCCAAAGTTCGATTTCACCTACAATTTTCACTTGAGTTATTATATACCTGATTAACTGTTCTGCCCGCGCTTCAGAATACCGCCAATCAATAGTTGAAATAAATGCCTTATTCGTATATTTCTCAATATATGAATATGGTATGATTTTTTCATTATAAATTTGAATTTCATCGAAAACTTCTTCTGATTCGCATGAATAGATGAATTTGTGATCTAAATCTACCTTCATCTGATTTCCAAAACTTGGCAATGGCATATTCCTTGAAATCAAGTCATTTATGGATAATAACTCGATAAACTGACGCTCCATCTCCATAACGGGGATTTTACTAGCTATAAATTGATACTTGCTCATTTGAGTTCTCCTATATCTCTTTACCGTTAGTGTTTCAGTCAAGTAACACCTAGTTTTAACGACTTTTATTATTTCAAACTAGATATTCCCATTGATGCAAGTTGCTCTTTCATCAATTTATTCGCAATCTCTAAAGCTTCTGGCTTCGTAGCACATGGATAGGTTAACATGTTGCCATCTTCGTTGCTCCAGCCTATATCTAAAATTCTAATTGAAACACTAGAAAAATCAGCATCAAAATATACATCACCATAAGTTCTTGTATATCCTTCAGAACTCGAATAGCTTAATATATTACTTCCATCTTGCTCATATGAAAGATGGTATTCTTTTCCATCAATTTTTAGAATTCCTTGAAATGAATATGCACCTGTTGAATTTTTCTTACCAGTACCTTTCATTTTCAAAGTGGATTTTTCTGAAGTTGTATTGTCTTCTCCAAGTTTATAAGAAATTCCAGTAAATACTTTGTCAACCTCGAAAGTATGATCTAATATTTGCTCATTATTTTCTGTTTCAATTACTTGAGTAGTATCTGTCTCTGTTTCACTAGAAGTTGCGATAACACTTTTATTAGTGCAACCACTTAACATGAAACACAGTAAAATTAGTATTGTGAATTTTCTCTTCATTTTTTACCACCTTCGTTAATCTTAACTGCAGAATTGTAAAATAAGGTAATAGTCCTTACTTATAATTCCAAACATACCTTAAAGGACAATTCAACAAGATTTCTCCTGATCTCTCCTCTGCTATTAAATTGACGAGAATCCCACTCCACACCGCTTAAATCATCACCACCAAATAATATTTGCCCCAATACAACATTGCGAAATTTTGATACTGCAAAAAAAGCAGCAGCTTCCATCTCCACAGTAACACATCCCTCTGAAACCCTTAGTGCAATCTTATCTTCAGTTTCTCTGTAAAACGCATCAGTCGTCCATGTTTTTGCTTTGATATAAGGGATTCTTTCTTTTTCAAAGACTTCCACTATAGTATCAAGTGCGTGTTTGTTGCACTCTATTTCTCTTGATGGTTCTACATAGTGATAGGATACCCCCTCATCTCTAACGGCTGAATCGGGTATAACGAGATGACCTACCTGAATTCCCTTTTGTAAAACGCCAGCCGCGCCACAAACGATGAACTTTTTAAACCCCATTGCAATTAGTTCTTCCAACAAACCGGCAGAACCAGCGGCACCTAAAAAGCCCTGTACAATTGCAATAGCTTTTCCATCATAATTGGTTTCATATATTGGCAGATTAACTGTAGCTGAGTAAAATGTTGAAATCTGCATTAACTTTCCTGATTGTAACATCTCATTAATCACATCACCAAAAAAAGTGATCACACAGTACTCAGGTGCGTCTATTTTAGCAGCCAAGTACGCCGGATTTATTTTTGCTTTTGAATTTGGATCAAATTCCAAAATTGGGTATTCTCTTTTTTCAAACATGCTTTTCATTCCTCCAATTTTATTTTCTAATTCGTCATTTATCATTAATAATATTTATCGAACTAAATTGATTTAATTCCGTATCATTTTTCGAGCTCGTAATCAAGTTCAGTATATTTCATGCCATTTTTATACGATTGTATCATTACTGAATCTAAATTTTCATAATCATCAAACTCTAGAATTTGATACCATATTGCATTATTTTCATCTAAATAAATATTAGGAATAATATTGCCGTCATTTAGCTGTAGTTTAATATAATCTATTTTCTCTTTATCAATCAATCCAAAAAGTATAAGTTCACTTTTGCTGTCATTTTCTCTATGAATATCCACAACGCTAAAACCCATTTTACTTACGAACTCACTTATCCCTTGAACACCTGATATTTTTTCTTTATATCCGAACAGGGATTTCTTGTATTTTATATAAGATATATCATCTTTAAATTGGCTATAAAAAACAACTGGGCTTGTTTTTGAATCAAAAATCTTCAAAATACTTATATCATTATTTTTCAAATCTAATACTACATTTTCAAATGAATTTTGTTTTCTAACAATAAAAAATATGATAATTATAGCTAGAATCAAACACACAAGACTCACTTGCTTTATTTTTTTCATAACGCCTCCCTGGTACAGATTCATAATGGTGGTGTAAGGTAATCATTTTTTTCGAGTTTATCTGATGATAAATAAACGCTTTAGCTATTCCGTATAAACGAACTATTTACAAGCATTCTAAGGACAATTCTGCAAGACGCTTGTATCAGATAAAAACGTAAATTCAAAACGCTCATCATAATTGCCATTTAAGCAATAATACACCGTTTTATTGTTCTTAGAAAACACAAGAGATAGTTCTGTTATCCACTCACCCTCTCTTTGTTTTACGCGATCTAGAATTTCGAAAGCTGAATCTACATCTAGTTCGTTTGCTGCTTCCAATTTACTAGTTACTGTTTTAAACCGGAAACAGTCTGACTTAACATTTTCATATATGTTATCCCACAAAGAAAAATTTGTCATTATGAAATAATCAGAGTCCTTTGCTGTATTGAATATATTACCACGACCTGGTTCTACTGCCCATGTGTTTGCATTTGAATCACAAATCATGTTATGGCAGCTCCAGTCTGGCGTATTTACCACTTCAACAGCTGATAGGTACTCACTAAGTGCATCAACTTGAATCGTCCCGCTTAGAATATCTGAAATCAATTTTGTTGTATGCGTAACTTTCTTGCTCGGTCGTCTATACTGGCCCTTACCGTTTGAATCGACTACCTGGTTGTTGAAAAACCTGCCGCAATAATCTACACCTATCGAAGGATATTTTCCACGACCACCGTCAACAAGCACAGTAAACCAATCAGGATTTTTCGTGTCTATAGAATATTTCATTCCATTGTTATCAAAATTCATTGCTATAATGGTATCATTTCCCCTATAAATAAAACTTGTACACATATATAATAGATTTCTCCTAACTTATGTTTATTTATGTAACTTAATTTACACAATTATTTGATTTTGTTTTAAATGGTAAACAGATTCTTATAAAATTAATAATGAATCAAAATCTACTTAGAAAAGTATTGTTATCACTTCTATTTATAGTACTTGTTATATGAACACAATCCACCTATTCTAATCTGATTTAGTTCATCAATTGAAAATACATTATACTTATAGAGATTTATATATTCATCTGATACTGTTGCATTAAATATTGTTAGATCGTCTGTATTTATTGTGACATTTACGCCTGCATCATAAAGTTTTCTAATTGGATGGCTAGAGTAATCTTTAACCCTTCGCAACATTATATTGCTCATAGGGCAGATATTCAGAATGATTCTGTTGTTCCGAATGAAGTTCACACATTCATTAGAGTCAGCGGCTGCTATTCCATGGTGAATCTCATCAAGTTCCAACAAATCAACTGCCTCAACCACATCACGTGCTACTCCAAATTCACCGACATGTACTTTCAATAGCATTCCTTTTGTTTTTGCATATTTGTACAGTGACACATATTTTTCCAAAGAAGTAGAAAGTTCATTACCACAAATATCAAGTGACTTAAACCAGTTGTGCGATATTATATCTTTTGCAATTGCTACTTCCTCTTCATAAATTTCTGATCTAAGTAATGAAAGTTCTGGGATAAACTCAGAATCTGGGATATGCATCATCTTAAATGTATTCATAACTTTTGCAAAGTTTTCTATTCCACCTAAACTTTCAACTTCTCTTAAACCGAAATTAAGTGCTAATTTTTTTATATTATCTTTGCTTGCTTGTTTAAATGAAGCTTCAACTCTGTACAAATATCCTTCTATTCCAGGTTTTAGTCTTGATTTAACGTTATTTTCAAACCAGTTTTGCATATCATCTAAAGATGCAAATGTCGAAACAGGTGGTGAAATATCAAGTGAAAGATCTTCTATCTTCCCGCCTCTACCTGCATGATTATGAACATCTGATTTAGGAACAGATGATAATTCTAAAACATCTTTATTTTTTAATGCATTAAAAAATTTAATGTTGATTTCGTTGTTATTCATCTCTCCACTCTTTTAAATTTATTTGGATTTGGCTGTATCATTCATCACTATTTTGAAATTGATTACTCATGTAAAAACCATACTTTTATAATAAGACCCTCTTCAACTTTATAAACCGCAACAGCCTTTACAATTTCACCTTTTTTTATACCGCTTACATGTTCGTGATCGATTACTTTATCACCAATCACAATTCTATTTACCAGTTCTGCTTGTACCTTCTGAACTTCAAATCTCTCGCGATATTTCGTCTTCAAGGCTTCCTTTCCTCTCAATATGAGAGTGTTATCTTCCAAATTCAATAATTCAATATCATCATGATATGTTGATATAAAGCCTTCCAAATTATTAGCATTGTAATAATCAAGTTGTTTCTGAACAATTTTCTCTACATTTTCCATTTTTCAGCTCCTATTGTCTATTATCTTTATTTAATGGATTTTATTTATCTTTGTGCCCAACTCTTCTCTCTTGTTGATAGATTTAAAACTGATTAGTTAAGATGATACATCCAAGTTGAAAAAGTACGTTCATCATTTTCATTCACACCATTTTTGGCAAGGGTAAATAATAGTGTGTTTTGATTCAGCCAGACATAAGAATTAAAATAATCATTATCATCAGGGAATTGATCAACGGTCGTTAAATTTTTAGTTTTAAAATCATAGATCATAAATCCACTTATAAAATTATCATCAGAACTGATATAGCTACAAACTAATTTACTGCCATCTGAATTAAACTTATCATACGCATATCTAGTATCTATCTGATTGGGTAGGTTAATCTCTGAAATTGGGATTATCTTCTCGCCCTCAAATTCGGCCAAATGGATTATTGGAGAAACCCAATCACTGAAATAGGCAATTTTGTTTGCTGAAGTTGCATAGATTGTACCATCGATCCCTAGCGGAATGACTTCTCCATCCATTGTAAAAACTTTAAGTTCATTGCCATATGAACTCATCGTATAAACCAGTAAGTTATTATCATCCAGCCATTTTTCTGGTCTATAGTTTTCGCCTTTATCTTTATCGGCTTTAAACACAGTTTCCTTCCCAGTTGTTGAATCTAATAAATATAAATCACTTGTCCCATCGTCAAATGAATTACGATTAGAAATATAAGCAATTATTTCGGCTGTAGCATTCACCGTAACAAAACTATTGGGAAAAACTTGGTTCATCCCAAATCGCTTAATTGACGCATCGTATAAAGAAGAATATGTATCCGCATCCATTTCGATGATTTTTTGAAATGCCATAGAATTAGCATCAATCTTCCAAATACCGTTCTCAAAAACAATGATTGTTTGGCTTCCGTCATCACTGAAAATATAACTAAAATATTGAGAATTGATTTCTGTAATTGGCTTTAGTACAAAACCGTTTTTAACTTTAATCCGCTCACAGTTTAAAGTTGCTTTCTGATCAATTAGCACAGTGATTTGTTCAATCGTTTGCGTCTCTACGCCATAAACAAATGGTTTACTTAGTTCTTGAACCATCTGCATTTCCAGCTCGACGTAATTATCCTTTAAATATCTACCATCAGGTAAGATGTTATCCGTCAAATACGCATTGGGATCTTTTTTAATTTGTTGAAGTTCTTGCTTTGTCAGTGGTGTTTTTTCAGTATCCACTAATTGATTTAAAATTTCATTCACTTCACTAGGTTGTAGCATTTTACTAAGCAGTAAATTTTGTGAACCTAAACTCTCAAACGCATAACTTGATGCATTATAAAGCGTCCATGATTCCTTCTTTGTAAACCCTTTATCCGTCATAAAGAATGTCGTTAATAAACCAATTATTAGTAAGCCAATTGGTATCAATCTGTTCATAAGATTACCTCTTTTAAGTTATTTAATAACTTTTAACGTTGTGCCTTTCTTTATTTCCATGATCAACTTATAGGGATAGTAACTGATGACACCTATAATTAGTCCACCTAGATACGAAACAATAGGCGTTGCAAAAAGTATTATTAAGAGTGGTATTATGTAACCATCTGGATTTCCAGTTAAGTTAAGTATAGTCCTAATGAAGTTCATAAGCGCCGTAAACAGTCCTGTTAAAAAACCTATAATTCCTGATAACTCTAAATAACTATTGAATGCTAGTCTTTTTATTTTTATCGTTTCCATGATTTTTATCTCCTTTTATGGTTTAAGATTTAGAATACTAAAATTTTACATGATGAGAACACATTGAAAATAATTATTCGACCTATTGGCTTATGAACCTATTTATTATACTTTGATCTACTGACCAAATTGTCCTCAACATAAAATGTTGCAGGATTTTTGATTTCTATTTTATTCATTATTTGTAAAATTGTTCTCGTACAATGGCGCTCAGCTTCTTTAATAAAATTGAAAATACTTTCTAACGGATATACCTGCATCTCATTATTATTGAACTGGACTGAAAAATCTTCATTTAGGCTTTTAGAGAGTTCACCGATCCAAGATTTATCAATTTCATCAATTTCTTCTTCAATGCTAGTGAAATTGAACTTTTCTAGATCGAATTTCTCAATCATTTCTTTCCAATAATTACATACCATTCCATATCTTCAAAATTCTTAACTTGATGATGTATAAAACTATATATTTCAATCTCTTTAAAGTCGATCTCTTTAAGATAATTAACTAGTTCCTTTTTTTTAAATGGGTAATATAGTTCAGAAAATTCTTCCCTTTTAAAAATTCTATTTTCTTTCTCAAATGAATATAATAAGTTAAAAGTAATTGTTCCATTATCATTATAGTCCCAAACTTGCATTGCATTTATTCTTTCGTTTTCTTTAATCATTGGTTGATAATAATAAAATCTATTGTTTGTATCTAAAATCCGGTCCCAGTTTCTTGTATCAATGTAAATATATCCTCCAGCTTTAATCAATTCCGACATCTGATCTATTGCTGTTTTTACATCATCGTTATTTACATGTGCTAGTGAATTTCCAGTGCTCATAACACAGTCAAACTGCTCGTGAATCTGATTAGATAAATCTCTAAAATCACTTTGAATCAATTTAATATCCAATTGCTCAATTATATTTTTTTCGTGTGCTTGTTTTAGCATTTCATTGCTTATATCCGACCCAGACACTTTATATCCCATCTTTGAGAGCACTTTGGTTAGATTGCCTGTTCCATAACTACAATCATGAATAGAAGTAATTTTTTTATTGTTAAATACAGTTTCATAATGGTTTTTCAATAGTTCAGTCATATTTTCAGTGAATAATATATCGTATATATCAGGTCTATTATAAATACTTTTCTGACTGCTCATTAGAATTCCTCTCTTGTTATATCATATAGTGATTTCATCATAGATTGTTCCATTTCTATTTCAAATTAACCAAATAATTAAATAATCTGATATGTTTTTTCCATACGATAATTCTGTCTATTCGCTTCTTAAAAGCACTCCGATGATCTACTAATAATGATATCCCGCAGCTATCAGCTATATATTCAACAACTTGATCAATTGTTAACTCATCAGTATCAATGTGCTCCTTAAAGTATTCATCCTTAAAGCTTTCAACACATCTCTCTATCTGTTGAAATGACCATGAACCTATTTTGTCACCACGTCCCTTTAATCGCTTGAATAAAGTTTCATGATTTGCAAGTAAAGTGAAATGATATATATCTTTTCCACTCTCACGCAACGCTTGCGTTATCTCTTCCAAATACTGTTTATTGGTCACAGTCATTGGGACAATCACGATACCATCATAATCGTTACAAATGTGAAGTAGCATCTCTCGGTTAATACTTCTCCACATCGGATAATCTTGAAAATCACCAACTGCCAACTCTTTTGGTATGTTATCTCGAATATAAAACCCCGCTTCTTCTGGATCAAAAACATGCGCCTTCTCAACTCGCTTCAATAACTCATATGCAGTTTGCGTCTTTCCACTCCCAAATGCGCCATTTATCCATATAATCATTTTAGTAGCTCCCTGTACTTAGACGTTTCGGTTTTTTAATCATATTTGCTCCATAACTTCTATTTTAGAGTTTATATTCAAATTCAAATAGAGATTTTTCACTGTCAGCTATTATTTCAATTGTAATTTTATCTACCACAGTTTTAAATTCAACGTCAAAATCAGATAATGCTCTAACAACGTTACTATATTCATTTTCATCCGTTATTTTAGCAATAGTGATATGAGGGATATAGGGTATAAATCTGTTGTGGTAAGGCTTTAAGATCCCTTTATATAGCTTATCATGCAGCTCAATCATCTTATCATTGCCAATCTTAACATCAAGAAATACATATCCATCTGAAGCACCCGTTATTCCTTTTGCAATTAATTCAAATGGTCCAACCTCTTTTAATTGTTTTTCCATGTGGTCACTCAATTCCTTAGTTTTTAACTCACTTTGAAAAGGAAAAACAAGTGTGAGATGCGGCGCTATATAGTTAAACAACGGATCGTATTTTTCTCTTATTTCATCAATAAGTTTTAAGTTATTAAAGTGCGGGAATATTACTATAGCTCTATTTGTCATATATTTGCTCCTTTATTTTCAACTTATAATTAGCCTCTTTGAGCAACTTAATTCCATCGTAAATTCCCCAAAACGGAATCAATGAATACAAAATACGTTTTATCTTCTCATTACGATTATAATTTAATGCACTTGTCAGTCTTGTTACGCCGTTAAGTGTAAAAATAATATTGATAGCTACTGTTGGTATTAAACCCATCATCACTACGCCAAATGTTACAACTCCTGCAAGTGCGCCTATAATCGCTACAGGAATAAACCATACAGAAGAACAAAGTACAAGCAGTGGATATAATGAAACAGCACCAAGTGCGATCAAAATTAAAATAATAATATATATCGTATTAATCGTCGTCATATAAAGTGATTTTATGTAAAGTCTAAATGATTTACTCAAATTCATCATTTCGATATGATCTGAAATTTCAGTAGCTAAGAAAAAATTACTTCTTATAAAATAAATCGTATAAATCATAAGCATAATTGCAAGTAAGTATAAACCTTCGATCTTAAATGCATAAATCAAAAAAAATGGAAGTGAAATGGCTAAAGGCATCCAAAGCGTTATTAAAGAAAAACCCAAAACGAAATTGATATAACGGTTTCTAAAAAAAGAAAATACAGTTAATGTGGCTAATATTATTCCAGATACTACAATCAAGTTTGTCATGTTTATAATTTCACCTCCAATTTTGGATGCCAGTGAGGATCACTTTCTTTCCTCAAGCGTAAACCACCGAACGCTTCTATCTTCCACAAATCCTAACTTTTTAGCGAGATTCATACTCTTTATGTTATCGGCTTCAATATGCACATAGACAGCAAAACCATCTTTTCTGAGTCCTTCTGCAATCCGCTTAGTCACAGCTTCACCATATCCCTTACCGCGATGCTCAGGTTTTACAAATAAAAAACCAATAGCCCCATCATCATGTGTAATCGCCCATGCCACAAGTTTACCTTCAAGACGTACACAAGCACCATAACCGTTCTTTATCTGCTCAGTGACATACTCAAGATCCGTGTATTCATTATACGCATGTGAGTTTTGAATTTCTATTGCGTCATCTACAGTGAGTACACTCACTATTGCTTCACGATGAGGTAACATCACACCATTTGGCAAATAAAACCTCGTACAGACCATCTCTCTCGTGCGAACAAAATCTCGCGTAATTGTATCCACCATCCAGTCTTCAACAAGCGCAAAATTCACATAGTCTTCAGACAATAGCTTCACTAATGCGCTGAGTGATTCTGTTTTTGCTTCATTACAGTTTATATAAACCCATGGTCGATCACTCTTTCCAACAAATACCTCACCCTCTTTTGTGAGACTTTCAAATAAAGGCGTATGGTGCGCTTTAAAAAAACGCATATTGTCATATGGCGTTGATACTACTTTGCTCATATAATCCCTCCTTACTATGTATACTATGCTCTATTTGGTATGTGTTTTATCAATATAAATTTTAACTTCCTGCAATCACTTATACTTCACATATAAAATCTGTCTGAATTTTTTGATAATACTATAACAATTATATCAGAAAACTATCGTGCGAATATTTCATTATAATTAAAAATCGTCTCATTAAGAGACGATTGGCTATTTATATGCGTTTCATTTTGATGCTTAGCGGCGCGTTTGGCTGCTAACTAAATAAGATACTGATTCAGATGTCCAATAAACTTAAAAATCATAATTATAGGTAGCTAATTTCTGATTTTCCATACTATATAACGTCAATTGAAAATTAATCAAATTGAAATTTACATCTCTAACAGCAGTAATGCCAACTCTATAAATATAATCATCTATCATCAATATTTCAGTATCTGCAGGAGAAGCAAATAAGACTTTTTTATCATCAATCGTTAAATATGTTGATATGAACGGCTTATGATCATCAAATTTAAAAGTATAATCATCTACGGTAATATCACCATTAAAGACGTAGCAATAGCTGTAGTTGAAAAAACCTTTCTTTATTATCATTGGATTTACTTTTTTTGTAACGTTTCCCACTATTGTTATTTTCGTGGGTTCATTTAATATGCTAGTATCTAACTCTGAAAAAACTTTCGTAGGGTTCGTTGTAAAGGTTTCATCGATACTAAAAGTCTCAGTTTTGTTGTAAAGCAAATTATCTGTGAAGATGATAAGTATGGATACAATAACTATTATGACGATTACAAGATATGTTTTTCTTGATTTTTCACGTCCCATATTTAGTTTATTGAACATGAGTCTATGCCCCTTTACTCAGTTTTTTTTGATACTTAATATGATTATTAAATTGCTCTTTATCGTCTAGATCAGTTTAATCCCATAATAATCATGATGATTTCTGAACTGATCAATGTTCTCCCATCCATTGCTTTCTAAAGCCTCACGACGCTGCAATGCATTTGAAATAGCCTTAGTTACAATAACTTCATTCCCAAAGAATGTATAGAAATTATCTCTTGCAAAATTCAATAGTTCAGAAAGATAGTATGCTTTCTCATATTCACTACAAATATCCACACGTAGAACCCCTGTTTCACCACTAAAACCTTCGATTGTACCTACTGCCTCTTCTGTTACGTTATCGATTATCGAAAACCTAACAAAGTATCCCTTTTGGTAAAAATCAATCCAATAGCCTATTGTCTCTTGCATCTTCTCCTCAGAATCAACATAAAAACCAAAATCGCAATTATCATCATTCATAAGTTCAACCGCTTTTTTGTCATTATAGCATCTAAAAAGCGATTTGCTGTCAGACTCGCTAATTAGTCTAATTGTAAAGTTTTTTGTTGTTATGGTTGGGCATACTACATATGGATTCATTTCCGTATTCTCCTTTTATCTACTTTTTATAATAATTGGCGTTCTAGTTGAAATTATGTTTTTACTTTCAATTAATTAATTTCCGAACCCTAATTCATTGCCATCCAAATCAAGAATCGTAAATTTTCTTGTCCCCCAAGGTGTGTCAAATAAAGGTTCTAAAATATCCACTTTGTCTTTAATCTTCAGCCATAAAGCATCAACATCTTCAACAGTAAAGTTTATTCTTCCATATGATTTTACACTTTCAACTTCCATAACGGCAAATGTCGCACCACCCTCGGATACAAAATCATAATACTTTGGGTTTTCAATTGGCCAACTTCCATCCACAATAAAGTCTAAAACTTCTTCATACCATTTAAGTGATTTTTGAATGTCACTTACATTTACTCTTATATGCCCTAGATTCGTTTTCATTTTTGTTACCTCCTTGACGTCAAGATTCTTCTATTGTTTTGATTTTGTCACCTAATGTTCTTTCAGTTTCCGTTGCACTAGTGACGGAAATGGTGTGTTAGGTGAAGTCCTTTATCGGAAGTTTCCGATAGACATTAAAAAAGAAAATCACTTCATAATACGAGATTATCACACACCAATTTTAGCAGATATCCAGAACACACATCTGCCATCATCATAAAACAGTTCTAACTCTGGACCTACAGTGTCAGTACAACCAAGCGTTGGTAATAGTTGCGAATATACTTTTTCCCATCCTTTCCACAATTCAGGAGCATAGTCCGTTACATCAATAATAACCCATTTTCTTGCAGGAATAATTAGAACTTCAAAATCGTCAGTAGTAATATTCATTTCTTTTTTCATATCACAAGCTATATGATACGAAAATAAATCTTTTTCATTGTCTTCATTATAACAAGTTATGCAATAAAATGTACTACTATTGGAATTTTTTCTCAATTCATTGAACGCCTTATTTGCAACAACTTCATTTCTAAAATTCATTGAGTTTCGCTTATATTCTTCAACATTCACCATTATTTTTTTCCCAACAAGTCTTATTTCTTCTTTTTCTTGAACTTTATACATCATACCAACATCTCCTTTAATTGTTATTTGAAAGGTCATCTTGGGGAATGCTTTTAAAACAGCTCCGCCCTTTCGTGCTAAACTTGGAGTAATTCCATGTAAATTCTGAAATGCACGAGTAAAAGAATTAGGTGAATCATATCCATATTTTAATGCAATATCGATAATCTTATTATTTGTTCCCTGAATTTCGAGTGCAGCTGCAGTTAATCGTCTTCTTCTGATATATTCCGTCAACGACACATCAGAAACAAATGAAAACATTCTGTGAAACTGATAACTTGAGCTGCAAGCAATTAAGGAAATTCTTTTACAATCAATATCTCCTTCCAAGTTATTTTCTATATACTCAATTACACAGTTCATTTTTTCAAGCAAGTCCATATGATTTACCTCCTTTCACTTAAACTTATAAAGAAAATTTTATTTGAACTCTCCACATTTTTAGTAACAAAAATGTGTGATTTAAAAAAAGCTTTGTTAATATACTTTTGGTATCTTATTGTGTTTTCTTGGTTCGAAAACTCATATTCTACATGTACTGTCATCATTATTGGTTAATTTATAAACTTATTTATCCTCTAAATACTTCAAAGCAAAATCCAAACTATCAATACCGAATTCAGGCATAAAATCAGGTATAAGCATGTTCTGATTTGCCTGCAAATTTGGTCTTGTAAAGTATTTGTGAGAAATACTAACTTTCAGCTTACTATTTGGTAATTTGTACATAAGAATATCACCATAATGGCTTGGAGAATTAATGCTAGGTTGACCAATGATTACTCCGAGATTTCCATCTTGCACATAGATCGGTAGCCATAAGCCTGAACTATAAGTATAGGTATTCATAACACAACAAGTTGGATATTCGGATTTGGAATTGCTGCGCTTAAGTCTGCCTCGATCATTTCGCTTCCAGTTAAAGGATATACACCATATGTCTTATGCGCCAAAGTTGAATATCTCACATATTCTCCTACTACAGGTATCTCTATCCCCATTGCATTCAAAAGTTTTCTACAGGCCTCTGAATTCCCACCGGAGTTATCCCTAACATCAATAATGATTTTATAAAAACCAGAATCAATAGCATCCTTCAGTTTTTTTATTTCTTTTTCCATTTTGGCGTTATCCAAACACACATTCAAATCCACATAATAGACATCATCAAGCTTTTTCGATGAAATTTGCTCCACAGATTTTTCATTTTTGGATAAACTCTCATCTGTAAACATTAACACCTTTTCAACGATTTCATTCGCAGGTTTATCAACCTTAGAAAAAGTCACTTTCGTTGAATAGGTATTATTGCCAAATAGCGATTCCTCATCGATAACACCCCCAGATAACTTCAAAATCTCTTTATTTGTAACATACAAATTATGGTTATAGTTTCGATTTACTTGGTTTTCAGCAGGAACATAAAGATCAATAGTCTTATAAATACTTTCTATAGCAATGCCACCAATCGTTAATATCTCATCTTCAAATTCTTGTTTACTCTCATCGAACTTATATAATTGATCATCCTTAGTCAGAGCATAAGGTTTAATCTCAAGAAAATAATAATCATCCACTAATGGCTGTAATAGTTTCGTATGGCTGTCATTTAGGAGAGTGAGATATCGACTGACTAAGATTGGAAAATCTTCGTGATTATTCATGTCCGCGATCATCTCTCGAATCTCTTCCTTTTGCACCTCATAGTTTTGAGGCAATTTACCGATTTCAAAAGCAGGATGGGACTGCTCAACGATTTTGACAAGACTATCAAAGTCTTCAACATAATCCTCATTTAATTGTATAAATAGACTTTTTATAATCGGACTAATTAAAATAATCACCACTGCGAAAATCGCCAGTGTTCTTAATATGTAACAGAATCCTTTTCTTTTTTGAAAGTGCATCAGTTCCCCCTTTTAAACATAACTTAATAATTTATCACATTGCTCTTGAAATTCGGGAAAAGCAGCTTATAACATTTTTTTTGCCTTTCAATGCTTAAATTAACTTTTATTCCTTAGAATATTTTATGTACTTAATTAATAACATCACAAAAAACCCTATTCCTGTAGAATAAACTGGCGCATTATTCAAATCAAGATTGATAAAAATTATCACACTTAGAATAAAGCTAGAAATAATGATTATAAAGTCAAGTTTTGTTGTAGGCGTCTTATATTTTAAAAATCCTTTTATTTTCACTGCATCCTCCCTTAATATTTGTTTATACACTTAAGAAATATCTATATATTTGTTGATTGCGAAATTATGTGGCATATTAACTTTATTTGTCAACTTATATCTAGTTTCCAATTTTAGATTTTCTAAAACCTAATGCAATAAACCCTACACCGCATAAAGTAACAGATATTTGATTGAGATTTAAAAAAAAGTGAACTAACTGAAAGTAAGATTCTATTGGTTTAGGACTAAAAAAATGTGTGGCCTTATAAGCCCAAAAGATCCAATTAATTGTAATACCTATTAAACTAGTTATTATTAACATCTCAATTACATAATTCCTGATTTTTTTAAAATTCACTTTAATCGCAAAAAGTGAAATTAATGAAATATTAATTGCAATAAAAGTAATTGATCTATAAAACCATTCTTCATTGACTGAACTAAACTTAAATAAGTATATCTGATTATTGGCTACTATTATTCCAATAAAAATCGATATTAAAAACATAATAATACCTACTATTTCCTTTGGTTTAGCTAAATCAATTAACATAACACCAAGTAGTAGAACAATAGCAATTTCAGCATAATCTCTTATATTGTAATACATCAAACCAAACTTTGTTAATTCAGTAGTTAAATATAATAACCATAAAATTGACATCGATATCATTATGGCACCGTTTATTATCAAGAAATTCCGTTTATTAACTAATTTTTGAAACATAGGTACTCCTTTATTTTTTTAATTCCCAAAACAGAAAAATCGGTATTTTCTGCATCCAAGCGATATCAACTGTTAACGCTGCTTGTTCCTCTGTTGGAACAGGTTCGTTTAAATCAGTTATTGTTAGTCCGCATTTTATAAATGTTTTAATATAATCTTCCATCGTTCGATGCCGCCAAATCACTTTCACGCTACCTGATGATAGCGGAGCTTCCCATTCCGTTGGATGGTAATAATTTGACACAACTACTTTTTTATCAACCCCCTTGTCTTGGCGACCAATGCCACCACTAGTATGAAAACATGGATGGCACACACTTGCAAATAATTTACCATGTGGTTTTAATACTCTATTTATTTCTCTTAATGTTCCTTCAAAATCTTCGCAATCCATCAACATCATGGAAGCAAGAACTATATCAAAAGTTTCATCGGCAATATCATATAATTCAGAGCTATTTCGCATAAGATAAGTAATCTGTAACTTTTCTTCATCTGCTCTAGATTTACAATAATTAATTGCGTTTTTGGCGCAATCGACAGCAGTTACAATTGCACCTTTTCGTACCAATTCCCTTGAATATCCACCTTCGCCACAGCCTAAATCTAATATAATTTTGCCAGAGACATCTCCAAGCTGTTTAAAGGTGAATGGCATGATAAAATGTATTCTATGTGGATTATTTTGTGCCATTTGAATCCACTCATCACTCATTTCACTATTGCCCCAAGATTCAGTTGAACTATCCTTTTTCATAAAATGCCTCCTAGTAAAAATATAAATGAATTATTTCCATCTGGTTTTAGTACTACTATTCCTTATTCATATTTCAAGTTTTATGTTTGTATGTCTTGTGTTGATTTAATTAAATTTTTTGAATTTATTAATAAAATATATATTTAGTTACGGTTGTTAAAGTAACATCCAGTCAAATTCTCATAACGTTCATTTAATTGCACTACATCAAGTTAGTGAACTTCAACGCATTTAATTCTTCAATTTTTTTGACTTTATTGTCCTTTGGTATTAATATCTTATGAGCTTTAGTAGGTTTGATTGAGTTAAATATAATTTGTACGAAAAAAAATCATTAACCCAATCAGCAAAAATAAACCACCTATAACAAAAGAAATAAATCTAAGGATCATACTATCTTTAGCCACTAAGAAAATACTGTTAAATAATTGCTGGCAACCCAATATAATAAAAATTGTTGAAAATGCCGTTTTTCCATCAAATATACCCAATAAAAATCCTATTGGGAAAAGTATTGCAACTACAGAAATTAGATAGTAAATTACTGTTTTTATGTCTTTCATGCATACCACCTTTTATAAATTACCAATAATTTAAATTAACACATAAAATACCATCAGCGTATATTTCTTCTCACCTATTCCGTGAATAAACTAACGTTTTAGGCTTTTGCTATTATATGTTTTCTCAATTGTTAAATAGGACTTCTAGGTCTGAACTCGATTATGATTGTGAGTTTTAAAAGATACTCTCCAACGTTGGGATAGGCAACCACACATTGTTAATTTTACAGCAATATCATTTTTTTTTTGATATGCTAAATAATAATAATAATAATAATATAGCCATACAAAGCCCAAATTAAATGTTTACGATCATATCCATTAACACTTTTTTTATTGTTTCGGATAACGATCCTCGTGTTCCCATCGATTTACAGCGTGGGCAAGGTGTAAGTCGTTGGAATTAACTTTTTTCATTTTCGAACTTCATCGGTACTTCTACTGTTTTCCCTAAATATTTAAATTCACTAAACTCAATTTTCATTTCAAAACTATTTTCATCTTTAATTTTTTGAAAAATTCTTTCAATAATCAAGTTCTTATCTTCAACTTTTAGATTATCATGAATTGTTTCAATTGATATTAACTTAACATTATGTTTGAATGCCCATGGTAGTAATTCAATAACTGCAATTCCCTCTTGATTTTCTTGTTGCGCGGACAATATAACAATAATTTTTTTATCATTCAACTCATTATTTCTCAAACAAAAAAATGAATCCAATAATGATTTACTTTTCCTTGAAATTGAACCATAGTAAATTGGAATAGCAAAAATAATTACATCTGATTTGATTATGTTTTCAATCAGTTTCCGATTTTTTTCTTTTATGCAAACTCCTTTTGAAATACATTGATAACAACCATCACAATATATATCATTTTCATAGTCAGTTTTTAAGTTGATTATTTTCAACTCTTCTTTTAAAACGATTTTTAAATTTTCTAAAAAGTCTTTTGACTTTGAATTAGAATTATATGAAGTTGATATTCCAATAATTTTACTCATAATATTCACCTTTATATAGTCTTTCGTCTAACGATAGAAGAACTTACGAAGTTGCCGTACTTGACGCCTCATCGGCAAGTTTGCGGAGCTTTTGCATGCGCTGTTGTCATTTATACAAACATGTTATTTTCTTTTTCTATACCTTTCTTGCCTTCCAAACATATCTCCACTGCTTGTATATAAGTCTATTATCCATTATATTTTCTTGAATTATTTGATTTATGATTTTTGAGTATTCGGGCAATGAGTAATCTGGATTCCCTGGAAATGCTGATAAAAATTTAATAAATTCTTCTTCATTTGGAAAAATGGCAATTGCCTTATCAAAAACTTCAATCTCTATTTCTGTGAACTTGTTTTCCTTCAACCTTTCTTCTACTCTACTTCTTTCGGCTGAGTGAATTCCAATAATTGTTCCTTTTGATTTGAGTATTCTTGAATGATTAAGGATTGATGTTGGACCTCTCCGACAAAAAATTAGATCAAACTCTTCATCCTTAAAAGGAAATTGACTTTCATCCTTTGTCCATCCATATACAAATTCAAGATTCTTTGCATTAGATTTTTCTAACTGTTCATTTGCGATTTTTAATAATTCTTTTGAATTGTCAAACCCAACAACATGGTTTCCATATTGGCTCATTTTGATGGTAAATTCACCATCACCACATCCTGCGTCGAGTGCTTTTGAACTTTCTTTTAATAACTCAATAACCTTGCTTTCAAAAACATTTTCACCTGAAAGACCTTCAACAGTGTAGATAGCGTTGCTTCGATATCCTTTGTTTTTTAATGCAATCATGTCATACCATTCTTTCGACATCTCAGTCCTCCGTGAATTTATATAATTATTTGCAGGAAATAAATCTCTATCTAGCATTGTTATGTTCTTTAATTCGATTTCATGGACACATATTTTTAACTTAATGTCTCTAGTTTTTGAACTTCAATTTCTTCTCTTCCATCAATATTCAAATCATTACCGTGTTTATCAGCACCAAAATCTAGTCTTGAATTCTCTACTACAACAACTTTTTTTCCATTTCTAACAATACTACATTTCTTTAATGTCAATTCATTTATGATTGTACTTGAAATCCTGTATCAAATACCATTGATATTTTTTTATTTATACATTAAATGCATTTCATTTTCTTACAAGTTCACAGAACTAATTACCCGCTAATAAGCTTTGGCTGTATTTCTGGATATGTTAATTCATTATGATTAACTCTTGTCACAATCTCGGCATACTTAAGAAGTGAATCATTTAAACTGTTGAGTTCATACAATTCTATATTCATCTTCACTATCTCCTCTAAAACCACCTTAGATAAATGTACGAAACAAATTAAATTTTTGCATGTATATACCTAATAAAGTTGCAATCAAACAGATTATATAATTGATTAAAACAAGTTTCTTCTTATTGATTTCCTTCGAATTATGTAACTGTATAGCAGATAATGTCTGCCAATATACGAAAGCTATTATTATGATGACAGCCGATTCCTTCTGATTCTTGTACGGCTCATAATTTGGAAACCAATTATAAATCTTAATTTTAGTGATATAAAACAACAATATTGGAATATGCGCACCGAAAATCATCCCAACGACACTCTGTAATGCATAAGAAAATATTTTAAATTTCACAATTAACCGTTGAATAATTAACGTATCAACAAGATAGATAATTGAAACAGATAACCCAACGATTGCATAAGCTGTCATTAAAACCATTAAAATGATATATATAAAATTCCAAAAATGATTAAATAAAGCGACCTTTTTTAACAATCCCATGACTAGTAGAACCAACAAACAACAACCTAGTGCGCTTACTAGAGGGACGAATCGCTTATATCTGTGGTTGATAAATTTATGATTTAATAAAGTAAAAATAATGCATGCACTAACTAAACTAAAATAATGGAAAATGTACATTTATTTAACTCCTCAAGTCTAGTGTATAATGTCCATGAAATTTCATCGCTTATTGATCCGAATATTATTACTACGGTCAAATAAAATCAATATAAATCGTTTTCAAAAACTCTCTATAAACGAGTAGTCCTTCATTTTCCTCAAACATAAGTGAAAATTGAGTTGCATTAACCCTAAACTGAAGAATTGTTTTGTCCTCAAGTTCAAAATTTACAACAAAATATGTAGCTATTTGCGTAAACCCTGATACTGAATTTATACTTTGGCTACGAATTTCTTTCGATACGACTTTGGCTTGAACGACTTTGGGCTCAGTGGCATTTATCATATAAAGATTAAAAACGGCGACGCAAATCGCCGTCAAAATTGCACTTATAACAAATGACATAACACAACCATATTTAAAATTTAGAGCATTCATTTGTATAAATATTTCATTTGCATTATTATAAGCATTGTAGATAAAGTCATCATATATATCATACTTTTGATTGGGATAGATAAAAAATATATAAATTGTCATACATATTGTCAAAATTGGTATGAAAGTCCCAAACCAAATCAACCAAAACTTTTTAAAATTAATCATATTATTTCTCCTAATACCAAAGTAAACCATCAAATATCTTTGCGGCCTTTATCTCTCCACTTGTGTATCTCTCACCATGAGCATCGGCTTTCTTTGAGTTGAGATCTTTGGTTTTCCCTTGGACAATCACCGTTTTGATGACACAAATGTGTTACTTATGGTAGCTTTGTGAGGCCTCTATAATAAACGGTGTCAATTTTAAGTACATTGTCTACCGTTTTAAATACAAATGAGTACAGTGATACCCCGTTTTCATAGAATTCAGATGGATTCTCAACGGACATCTCTAAGTATACATCATAAACTTGCTCACCTTTTAAACGCATATTGCTGTCAGTAGTTGGTTCGATCTTAAGGACCGAAATACTGTTGATGCCATGGATACCTTCTTTTTTTAGTTCGTTTTCTTCATCTTTTAAAAATTTAAGTAAATCCGCAGATTCGTCTTCAGAGTATTCAAAAAGTGAAACCATTTTATCCCATTGATGGTTTTCAAGGGCGTTTGCATATTCGATAACCAAATGCTCAATAGGGCTCAAATCTTTAATAGCCTTCGCTCTCATCGCATCTGTTAACGCAAGACCACGTTCCCTGTCATAACCATAAACATGACTCAGCTCTGGCGGCGTATTAAGCTCTATTCCAACGACCTTACTTTGTTTCATGAAAAATGTAATATCCCTGATTTCATTAGTTTCCGGGTTAAAAGGCTGCCATATATAGGCATACTCAAAATCGTATTTATTTTCAAGAGTCGCTAGATTTTTGTTGATAAAATCGATGTAACTTAGTAAATTCGATCGTGTCGCTGACAATGCTTCATCCTTCTCAAGATAATATAAATCGTCTTCATATGCGATTAAAAGATTACTTTCAGTACTGCCAACAGCGACGCCTTTGTTTGTATGTATACCTTCACAATTTGACCAAAGGTAAGTGATGAACGCTTGATTATCCAATTCATAATAATCTGTGTCAACGAACAATCCACCATTTTGACTTACAAACCAATATAGGTTATGTTGGCTAGGTGGTGCTAAGTTATCACTTTCATAGCTTAATACTTTTATAGTATGATCTTCTACATCAAAATGATCAAATAGCGTATAAGTCCCCTGACCTTGACCAGTTATTTCCGCCAATGAAAGTGAGAAATCATCAGTCATTCGCGCGACATATCGCCCAGAAAAAGTGAAATCCCAAAGATAGTGCAAATCCTCGTGAACATTTTTTGGAATCATTGGTTTATCTAGCGTTGTTATGTAAGGTTCAGTACTTGGACTCGTACTTTCGGCTGAAGGTATATCGGGTTGACTTAACGCCTGTTTGCTATCTTTTATATTGTTTTCATTTAACAGACCAAATAGGATAATCGTAACAATTCCTATAGCGATAAATAAGATGAATTTAAATTTTATTTTCATAAGTCTCCTTTTTGAATTACTTCTTAATCGCTCTGTTTGTAGTTCTTCTAATCAGCCTCTAAAAACTCTTTGGAGTTAACAATAAGGTTATATATATCTTTGCTAATCTTAGCATACTCTGGTATTCTAAAAAACTGTTCATTAATTTGTAATGTACTTTTACTTGATATCTCTATTTTGTTTGATTGTTCTTCACTAACTGAATATAAAATATAAATATGAACCACTTTAGAAATTTCTATGTTATCTGAATACACCATATCTATTCTAATTAAGTTCTCACTTGGAAATCTAATATCAATTAAACTATCGGAGGCATTTCGAACATAAGTATTGTCATTAATTATTTCTAGTAGTTTTAACAATGTATCTTGGTCTTTAATTTCAAAATTTTTATTCTTTATTTGTACTGTTACAAACTCAGGTATAGAGTTTTTATATATTCCTTCGATAGGAAAATAATAAGTTATTAATATTATTAAGGTAAAAAGGATAATTGTTATATTAAGTAAATTATAATTCGACAAAAAACGTTGTTTCATTTTAAAACGATTAATAAAACTAATAATTAAATATAAAAGTGATATTACTAAAAAAATTGGACATAGTACTATAAAAATGAAAAATAAATCCATTGCTTCATCTCCTTCGAATGGCTTTAAAACATTCACAGCAATCATTAGCGCCAAAAGCATTGTGTAAATGAAAAACTATTAATTGAAATAATTAGTCCACTTTCACTGGCTTTATTGTTGTTAATTCAGCTTTTCTATATCCATATCCACAAGAAAATCTAACATCAGTCGATTTGCTATTTCTAAGGCTTCATCCTTATTATTCGCTGGATACGTCAACATAGGACCTTCATTACTACTCCAACCGTCCTCGATCACGAGAATCACAATCTCAGAAAAATCTTCATTCATAAATACCTGACCATATGTCCTCGTATATCCTGATTTGCTTGCATAACTCAGCAAATTATTGCCGCCACTACTATAAGTCAACTGATATTCCTTCCCATCAATCTCAAATACGCCTCCAAATGATTCAACTTCCGACGAAGGATTTGAGATAAGTCCACTAAGTTTAATTTGTGATGGTTCGAAATGAGTATTTGCTTCACCGAGATTATAAGTGATGCCACTAAGTGTACTGGCAAATGAAGTGGTCTCCACTTCTGAAGATGTAACTTCTGCTGCAGTTGTACTTTGAGATTCGGTTGTACTTTGTGAAGCTTCTGTACTGAGCGACGTAAGTTGTGTCTCTTCTATTGATGAATTGGAAGCATTTATATGAGAACAACCACTTATGAGTGTACATAAGATGATGATGAGCGCTAATTTTATTTTCATGCGAGACCACCTTTCAAATGGGTTTTATAGTTGTATAGATCATCTGAGTGAAAATACTACCACCTTTTTAAAAATAAATTTGTGGCTTCTGATGTTACTTCTGGTGAAATTTTAATACCTTTTTTATTTATGACATCTTCTAACTCGAGATAGTATTTTTCTGCTTCAAAGCTTTTATTTACTACATCATTATTGTCCATATGTTGATTAGAAGTTAAAATTTCTTCACATTTATTTATTATTTCAAATGAGATAGTAAATAAATTGTCTAAAACAACTTCACCTTCTAAAGTTTCCTTGTTAGTCTTTAAGCTTTTATATTTCTCATAAAACCCTTCAATATCGCTTTTATAATTATTGAGTTTATATATAGATGTGTTAAGTGGTAGGGAATACATCCTCACATAGGTATTGGTTGAAATTAAGAACGCATCATTATAGAATTTATTTGTTATTTCAACGTTACTTTTTTCTATGTAATTCGATGTTGCAACCGTTATAATAATTAATGTAAATATTGATAGAATTATAATTATTAACCTTTTCATATGATTTCCTTTCATTAATAAATTTAACTGGACTTAAAAAATGGTTCGTTTTAAAACATTGTAAGAAACAAATACTCCACAAATACTTCCAATATTTTATATTTATTTCATCACATCACCTCCATTTTTTAAAGTTCAAATAGTGAAATTATCCAAAATTACGTGATGTTTCACATTCTGGTTGAGTCGTACTAATGTCTGATTATACATTCGTTTATATAAAAGGATATATAACTATCAATGTCTTTTCCAATTGATTCTATTGTCCTATTGCTTGTATCAGGTAAACACTCGGTCTTTGGTGTTGAAATGAAACTTTCTATTGGAGCGTTATCTATCTGTATACTAGGTCGTGATATTGAATCTATAATGTCTAATGATTCAATGCATTCATAATATTCATGCGATGTATATCGTGCACCTTGGTCACTGTTTAGGACTGTCAAATAATCTCGATCACCAATCAGGTATCTTAATGCTTGTTTATTGTATTCAGTACTAAGTTTGTCCTTGAGTATGTTGCATAAGTATATCCCAGTATGGCACCGTCAAATAAATCCTTTAACGCTGATAAATAGTTATTCAGTTTGGTCCTTTAAATTTTGTAATATCTGTGGGCTACTTTTGATTTCTTATTTTTGTTGAGAACTTTCTTTTTAGTTTGTTTTCGTAAGTGTGGACTGCTTCATAAACAGATTTCATCTTTTTATTTCTACGAATTCTAGAACAAAGTCCGTACTTCTTCATAATTCTAAGTACGGTTTTATGATTGATTTTTATACCCATTGTAGAATTTAACCATATGATCATTCTACGATATCCATAAGTAATGCGTGTTGGTTCTTGATAAGATTCAATCAATTTCACAACCATCTGTTCTTTTTCAGTAAGTTTTGTCGTTAAATTCTTTGTCCACTTATAGTAACCGCTTCTTGATACGCGTAAAATTCTACAAATTGATCGATTTGATGTTTGTCCTTTAATTTGCAAATCACATTATACTTTATTCTAGGACATCCCACCTTTCTAATTCTTTTTGAAAAGTTTCAAGTACTTCGATTTGTATTTGAATTTCACTCATCATCACAATTTTCGAAGCTTTGCCTGATGCAATATTACACTTATTTATATTATTGGGAATTGGAGCTTCTCCTGTTTTATCACGATAATCTCTGAGCCAATTTTGAATAGTTTCTCTAGCTATGTTACTAAATTAGGATTTTATTATTTATTGTTTTAGTAAATAGTCATGGACTTGATATCAAAAATAATAATGTAACTCAGCTATTTTCTAGATATAATTTTATTTTGTAATATTCTCTTTTTCTGAAATAGATTTTGATTTAACATACATTACAATACCAAGGATTATAAAACATACTTGTATAACTAAATTTAGCACTTCATAAAACATATAATCATGCATCATTCCACTTGATAAATTCTTTTGAAGTGAATTTAAACTTACCAAAAGTAATCGTCCGCTATTAATCACGATCATTAATCCTGCTATTTTTAAAATTAACTGATAAATTGCACCCAAATCAAAATCAGATTTTGTATAAGAAATACCCATAGTTACTAGCTGAGGTTTTATAATTAATAATATCCCAATGATTACAGGAATTATAAATGAAAAATATGTAAACCACAACAATGGATCACATCCATTATTAGATACAACTAACTTAAAAAATGTAGGAATTACAGATATTGCTGAAACAAGTCCTTGTTTTAAATAATATATTCCTAATAAACGTATTGCTAAAATAGCTATTCTCTCAGTTGTCATATAATTCTCCTTAATTTGATTTCATTAATATTTGTCTTTATGAGTTTCTTCCAGCGTACTTTGTGTCCGTTCGCGAAGTGATGGGGATATTGTATGCTAACTCACCCCTAATTGCATATGAAGTCGTTGAGTCACCAATAAAAACAGTAGCAATTATCAATATTATTATTGTTTTTTTGACTATTGAAATTATCTTTTGCTCCATCATCAACTCCTGGATAAATGTCTTTTATTGTGTTTCTTTTGTTTTGTTTTTCTTTAAATGTGTTTCAAATCGACTTTCAGATAACGTTCTTTTTATTATTTACCTTTTGATTTGCTAAAAATGTATTTCATCATAAACTGCTCTAACTCATTCATAGTTTCATCTTTTGGTAATTGTTTGAACATCCTTTGAAGATAGTTATTCTCAAGAAAAAGGTCAAATGATTCATCAAATTTAAGATCATAAATCAGACCTAAAATCCCCAGCTTACGATCATATTTGTATTTTAAATTATTGAAGTCAACTTGTCTTCCATTCTGCAAATCACTTACTACCAAACTAGAATAGTCTCTTTCATCGGACAAGACGTCAAGGGTATAACTTCTACTTTCAGTCTCAAGAGTTTCTAGAAAAAAGGCATCCAATTTATCCGCATCTCTAATCAAAAAACTCAATTGTTTAATTTCCTTTTCTTCGTTCTCAGGCACGTGAAAATAATTGTGATAATCAATTGCTTTCTTAACCATTTTCTGAGAATCAACATCCAAATCGATGAGTACATTGTTCTCTTCGAGGACTTTTACACTCAGAGCACCATGACTTCCAGAAATCGAATCTGAAAAGCTATCAAACTCTGTATATTGCTTAAAACGTCCCAAGTCATGAAACAGCCCAATTAATTCACATAAATGTAACTTATAAGGCGTCAAACCAACAGCTTTGCCTAAATTAACGATGTTGACTTTCACTCGATAAGTATGTTCAATTTTCAGTTCATAATTTGACCTCAACCTATTCGGGGTGCTCAACATTATTGTTGTGTAGTCTTCAAACCATTTGTAATATTTTTCAGCTTTCAAATTGAATCTCCTATATTCGTGTATTTAATTTTCCTAAAGTATGTCATATAACTTTCATCATGCCCTTGTCGCGAAGTGACGGAAACCGTGTGTTAAAGGAAATACCGCTATTAAATTCTTTCACTTCAAATTATATCAATCTAGTTTTTTATTGATAGAACGGTTTTATCAATGTATTCATCCTCACCTAATAAAAAATAAAACAACTTTGATTTATCGAATTCTTTATTCCATATTTCAACTTGTTGTTTGGTTTTATTATCAACTAAAATAATTTGATTAATGGTCGGATCAAATACCTTGCCTGCTAAGATATTTAGCATATTTTCATCATTAATTTTAATTTCAAAACCGCTGGTTATATACTCTCCATCACTTTCAAATCCATGAAAAGGTTCATTTCTAATAAGTCTATATTCACCATTATTCTCTGTGAGTATGGAAATTCCAAGTACTCCATCCTTTTCAAAAAATACTAGCGTAGCATCTTGATAACGTTCCAGTGAAAGCAAATTATCTATTTCAGTCAATCCCTTCTCGATAGCTTCATCCTCACTCGAATACACTTGATTTTCTATTGAGCTATTAGAATTTGTACATGCGGAAAATACTACAATAGTTAGTAATATTACAAATATAAGGATTTTAGTTCTCATAAAGCTCCTCACTTTCGATTTTAATCAATGCTAAATGTGTAAATTCATTATTTGGTATTTCATATAACGTTTTTACCGGCATCGCAATGTAAGTTGAGTGTACTGTGTGTTATATGAAGTTTTCAAACTGTATTACGATCTTATTATCTCTTACTTGAAAGTGAATATAATATCATCATCTGAGTTAGTGACCCCACCCATAGATTCATACAACGAAATCGCTGCATCGTTCGATTTATTTGTTACTAAAAAAATCTTATCGTATCCATTTTTATCTTTTATCTCTTTTAGCTCATTCATCAATTTTGTTGCTATGCCTTGTTTTCGATGCGTCTCTGCAACGTCAATCTCATGTAGGTACAACATTTCAGCACGTCCATCATATCTTTGCAAAGTATACGCTAATACGAAACCTAGAATTTTATCATTTTCAATATACGCTATCAAGTAGTTGTTCTCATTAGATAAGAATTTCTCAATATTGATTACAGATTTAATAATTGCACCCTTTTCATCAATACTATTTTGTAATAAGTCTATATCGTTTTTCGTCAACCGTTTTATCATCTTGCTCTCCTTTTTTTAAATTTCATCTAACGTTCTTGCAGTGCTCGCAGCGTCAGTTGAGAGGAACTATGTGTTAAGCGATGCTCGCTATATGTTTTGTTTTCTTATTATCAGTATCAATAATCTATTTTTTAGATTATTAATCAAGCTTAAATTGATGCATAATTCTAATCAAATATAGCTTCTGTTGGTTCAATTAGATCAAGTGTTCCTTTATCTGGCCATTTTTTATTCCAACTAAATGTAACTAAATAAACTTTTCCTTCTTCAATCAAATTATATTCACTGTGAGTACATCTTATTTTTTGGCGATTAAGTTCAATATAATAATTATTTCTTTCTTGAATCTTTTGTTCTACTTCAAATAGACCTCCTGTAGTTATTGTCATTGATTGAATATAAAAATATATAACTATAAAGATTAAAGAGATCAATAGTGTTAAATTCATCAAGTAATCTTTTATCTTAGGTTTAAAACCATTTTCTTTTATTTCTTGTTTGGATCTAGCAGCGTAATATATCCATAAAACCAATTCAAAAGGTACTATAAAATAAGCAATATTATATGGTATATATAACATTTCATGAAAATTATAATTCCAATCAGCAATCCACTGTAAATTCGCCAACAAATATCCTATAAAAACACTATAAAATGTTACCAGTATAGCTTTCGTGATTATTTTTCTTTTTTGAGTGAATGACTTACGATTCATATACTCCCCTTATCAAATTTAACTGTTCTTTTTTTTGTAGAATTTATGTTTTAACTTTCTTTTTTAATTATCTTCCCGAGTTTCGCTTAACGTTCTTACAGTCTTTGCGGTGTAAGTTGCGAGCACTGTGTGTTAGACGAAGGTCTTTATATTACTTCAATTCTTTTACTAACTCTTTTAACATTTCAATCTCTGCTTCATTACCATTTTTTAATTTATACTTTCGTCGATGAACATTGCTATTTCTCATTGAAGGATGAACAAGTGCAACGCATGAACACTCAGCTCCACCAATATTTACACCACTTACAAATCCATAATCAGTGCTTTTTAAAGCATTAAAGTTTTTCCAAACATTTAAGTCTACGCTTGTTTTTGAAAGCATTTCAGGAGCATATTTCCCTAAAGTGATTATTGCTTTTGGTTTAACAATTTCGACTTGATACTTTAAAAACTCTATGCATCTGTTCACAAATTCTTTGTCTTTATATCCCGGAAATTTTCCAGTCATTGATTCTGTATCTCTCAACCCCATAAATACATTAGAAAAAAAGCAATTCTTCATATTTATCCCAGCACTGCTAAAAAGTAAATTCATATTACGCCAAGTAGGATCATTACATTCGTCAATCTTAACATCTTTAAGTTTTATAAACTCCTTAACTGTTGAGAAATCATGACCCAAAATCAAAATTTCAGGAATCATTTGATTATTTTCTTCGGGTAATACTCCTAGTCCTCCTGGGAAAAAAGCAATTTTTTCAATGTAATCATCAATTTTTACTACTTTATCAGGGTATGGCTCTACAATTGAAATGTTGTTAAATAAAATTCTAGCAATTTCATCACGTTTCATGACGCACCTCAATAATACAATTTAATTGACTTTCGTATAACGTTCTTGCAGTCCTCACAGCCTTAGTTGCGAGGACTGTGTGTTATAAGACGTTAATTATAGTTTTCTATTCTTGATAATATAACATATATGTTATACAATGATTATATATAGGAGGTTCTCATATTGCAAAAAATTATATACTATACTCGTAATAATGCCTGCCCAATTCTTGATTTTTTCAAGAAGATTCCGAAAAAAGATGTTGCAAAAATATTGAGAGATATTGATCTGCTTGAGGAGTTTGGACTATCTCTAGGGATGCCTTATATAAAGAAAATGACTGGCACTAAAGATATTTGGGAACTAAGAGTCAAGCAAGCATCCAATAATTATCGAATCTTTTATTATACAATGAAATCTAATCAAATTATATTACTCAACGCATTTCAAAAGAAAACTTCCAAAACACCTTCTAATGAATTAAACAAAGCAATCGATTATATGAATGATTACCTTGAAAGGAGTAACAATCATGAATCATAATGAAATAAAGAAACTTCTCTTAGATGATAATGAGATTAAGTCTGAATATGACGAACTATCACCCATCTATGAATTGAAAAAAGAAATTATTCGATTAAGAATTGAAAAAGGTTTGTCTCAAAAGGACTTAGCAGCTTTAATGGGAACTAAGCAATCAGCAATTTCTCGCCTAGAAAATGGAACTTATAATCCAAGTGTAGAATTTTTAAATAGAATTGCACATACTCTTGGAAAAGAACTTCATATTTCATTTAATTAGCCAGTTTGAACTGGCTTTTTTAGTTCATTTAATCTCTTCTATTCTTTTATGTCTTTGTTTAATGTCTTATAACGTTCTTACAATCCTCGCAGCTTAAGTTGGGAGGACTGTGTGTTAGGCGAAGGCACCTTATTTTATTTATATTCCTACTTGTAAAAGCTAAATGCAATAATTTCGCTCTTATCAGTATCATTTCTTGGTAATGAATCTGAAGGATCTAATTTACCAACTATAGGCTCAATCGTTCCTTTGCATTCAAGTTTGAAACCAACGCTTTCAAAATACTGGATATATTTATCTAAATCAGCATACAATCTATTTTCACGTCCTAGTTCTAAAGCAGCTTCACTTCCTTTTTCATAGAAGATTTCAATGACAGAAAATCTACCTCCATTTTTTAGAGATCTATAAACTTCTGAAACTAATTGCTGATATTCCATCACATTTCCAAGATAATTTCCCATAAAATTATCAATACGATCACTCTTAAATGGTAAAGGCTTGTCCAAATCTAAATCAATATAACCAATATTGTTTTTCTCTTTGTTCGCTTCCATGTGAGCTTTTAGAATATCAGGACTTCCATCAGTTATAATAAATAACTGATCATCTCTTAATTTCTTAATTATTGTTCCGAAATACCCCGATGGACCGCTTGCGAGGTCAATAATAATTTTTCCATTGTCTAATATTCGATCGAAAAAATCTAATGCCACTTCTTTTTTTGAATAATACTTGTCAAAAGCATTATATTTACTATTCATTTCTAAAACGATTCCATGTTTTCTAAACATTGTCTGCATATGAACTGACCAAAAAGGTCTTCCTTCGTCATTAGCGAATAAATTAATATATGAATCATTAAACTTAATTTCGTGACTACACGAGTTGCATATAAAACTTTTATCATCAATTTCATAGTTTCCAGAACAATTACATTTCAAAATATCTTTATATGTATCTGCAATTTTCATATAATTTCCTCTTCTTTCGTTATTTATTATATTTATACATTTTTAGTGTATGTAGATATGCTTCATTAATTATGCTTCGCCTAACGTTCTTGCCGTCCTCGTAGCGTAAGTTGAGAGGACTGTGTGTTAGGTGAAGTACTTAATATTGTTATTATCTTCTATTATCATTAAAATTCATTGACTCTAGAAACAACCCAAAACAATATAATCAAATAAATCAAAGTTATTATCATAGCCGCGATAACTGAAGCACCAACAAGCGCCCACAACTGTATGAGGCAAATATTAATGCAATAAAATATAAAATATAAAAAACTGCCTAAAGAACTGTTGGATCTTCTTGAATAAAATAATCCTACTATTCCAAACGTCACAGCATGAATTATTGGTTCAGCAATATAATTTATTATGATTCCGTTTTGAAAACTCTTAAATGGATTTGGAAGTACAAAAAATCTCACATAAAAGCTTATCAAAGCAATATATTTGTACATATATCTCCTCTATATTTAAGTCTAACAAATTTGAAGTTTTACATATTGATACTTTATATTAAGATATCAATACTTCTATAGGATAATTGTATTTCACCTAACGTTCCTCGTGTCCCAGTCGCGAAGTGATGGGGATACGGTGTTAGGTGAAGATATTAAGTATTTAACAGATTATTACATTTACATTAAACTAATCACCATCATATTGTCTTCTATACTTATAATTTGATAACATAATAATATAATAAATACTTTTGGAGGAATTATGAATATAAAGGAAGAACTTGAAAATCTAAATGAAATTTGTAAAAATTATAAAACTGAATATATAATTTTTGAATTTAAACATAATAATATTAATGGCTCTTTAGTTTATTTTTCTAATACAATAACTTTTATGTTGGGTATTCGTGATTTAAATGCAGCCTGGTTAATACCAATTTCTACTAATGGATCTATCCAATCATTCATACCAAACGATCAGTTCAAATTAATAAAGCATGAATTGGACGACGGTGAAGAAGTATCAACAAGTGCTGGCTCATTTTTAAAGAAAACACCTCTTCCAATGTTCCAAACAATTAAAATCACTATGTCATGTTTAAAAGCTTGTGACGCTCGAGTTCCAACTGAAAATGAAATTATTGATGGTATTGGTAAAACTCGAACTATAGATAAAAAATATGATAATGAAGGAGAAAAGCCTTATTTTAAATCATGGAGAAAGAATGGTAAACGCAGTAATGGCATAACAATTGAAGTGTCTACTGATAATTTAATTAAAACTAGTAGAAGTTTCGGACAAGAAATCTCAAATTATTGTAAAAGTAACAATATTACTTCTGTATGGTCTGTTGAGCCGACTACAAATAGTAAATTAGTTTTGTCATCTAAAAAGGTTATACAAGCTAATATTGATTCGTGACATGTCTAGAACATGTTAAAGGCCTAATTCTAATAATTTTCGCCTAACGTTCTTGCAGTTCTCGCAGCCTTAGTTGCAAGGACTGTGTGTTATCTGAAGTTCATTTATTCTTGAATTAGTTTAGATTTTGCACGCTCAATTGCTTTAAATAATTTTTCTTCAAATACTTCTTTTGGTGGAATCTGAGTCAAATACTGTGCTACATGAATACCACTTTGATCAAGTTCAAGTAACTCTACAGTTTCATTTGATTTTTCCGCACATAAAATTATGCCAATAGGAGACTCTTCACCTTCATTTCGTTCATTTTTATCTAGCCATCTTAAATATAATTCGTCCTGACCTTTATGCTCCGGTTTGAACTCCCCTAATTTCAATTCTATTAGAACTAAACGTCTCAATTTCCTATGATAGAATAATAGATCAATATAGTAATCTCGATTCCCTACTATTATTCTTACTTGCCTTCCTACAAATGCAAAATCACTTCCAAACTCAAGTATAAAACTTTCTAGCTCCATCAATATCGCACTTTCTAAATCTTTTTCGCTAAAAGTATCTTGCATTTCCAAGAAATCCAACACATACGGATCTCTTAGAAATAGATCCAGACTCATTTTATTTTCATCTGATAATGTCTTTAAGTCATTTTCAATTGTTTTTTCCGGTTTTTTTGATAAAGATGTTCTTTCAAAGAGCATAGAATCAACCCGTTCTTTAAGAGTTCTAATGCTCCAACGTTCATTTATAGCCATTGCTATATAAAATTACATTTTAAGATTATCTTCAATTTTGATCATTTCAACGAAATGAAACCAACTCAATTGTCCAGACAGTGTCTGGACAATCTCCTCTTCATTAAATTTATCGTAAAATTTAATCATGTTAAATAAATTACTTCGACTATAACCTCGACCGTATTCCTGTGATAATTTTTTACTTAGATTTTTTATGACTTCTTCACCATAACGTGTTTCGGTCTTATCTAATATTTCATTTAGTATATGCTTCCCAATACTCCAATATAGAAGTACCATTTCTGAGTTTAAATTTAATTGAACTTTCGTTTTTGTCTCAGAAATTAGATAAGATATCTCTGCAAAAATATTTTCAATTATTTCTTTCTTTATTTCTAACTTGTCCATCTATTTTCTCCCAGTATTAGTATGCATATATTTTATCATAATAAGAGAACGGTTGTTCTTATTAATTGAATTTCATCTAACGTTCTTGCAGTCCTCGCAGTCTTAGTTGCGAGGACTGTGTGTTAGATGACGTTTTATATTTCTTTTGATATTTTTTCAATATGAATAACAGTCTCATTTATAATTATTCATTCTTTACAAAAAACGTTCTTCCATGATTTCATCAATCTCTTCTTGTTCTATTCTTCTCTTCCAAACTTCAATACTATCTTGAATTAATTTTTTATGCTGAAGAAAATCCAAACCTGTGAAAATTGGAAGTAACGATTCATAAAATTTTACTCTCGCCTGCATATATGGAACCATACTTCCTGTTCCCCCCCAGTGATTAGGCTCAAGTGTTAATTTATTAAAAATATCAAAATTTCTATTTAATGAAACAAAAGTTTTAATGGCTTCTACTCGAAGTTCTTCCCCCAATTCAGACAAAATTTCAAAGAGCAGAAAAATTTTTTCACTATCATAATTTTTCCGAATTGAGTAGATAACCCACTCATGTTGTCTTTTGGCAATATCATCCTCACTTTGTTTATGAGTTAAAATACTAACAAACGGATTTTTCATTCTCCAATAAGAGTTTTTTTCTCTACCAAAAATATAATCAAATAAATAGTCAAATATTTCATAGAAATTATCTAACATCCAACAACTTGTTATTCGTTCTTGATTATATCCTATATGTTCATGTCGATGTTCATAAAAATAAACTGCATATGAATGAAGCCAAGAAGTATCCACTGATATAAAATGCTGAATGAAAGTACCATCATAATCCATATGAGAATCATTATCTGCTAGAAAGAAATATATTTCTTTTAAAATATCTTTATCCCTCTCAAAATACTTATAAAGTTGATCTGGTGAACAGCAAAACCTGCTGAAAAATGACTCAAAATAAATTTTCACTATAAATATGCTATATTGTTTTTTTTCAAAAATAATCTTAGCACATCTACAGAATATTTCAGAGTCGATAGATAAGTACTTTTCTAAAAAAATAAGATTTCTATATGAAGAAGATGTAATGGACTTATCAGAATCTTCATTTAGAAATGCAATAAGTTTATCGGTCCATTCTTTATTAATTCTTTCTTGCGATAGAGATTCAAAGAATACAAATTTCCACAGGTTAGAATATTGGAATTGCCTTTCTGAAATAAATTTGTATGTACTCTTTTCTCCCCAAAGCATGATTAACTCAGTAATCATTTGTCCCGGATGAATATCAATACTGGAACCACAACTAATTAATGCATCAACAAAGGTCTCTAATTTACACCTATTTGATAAAATTGCAGAAACAAATATGCCAATTGAAGATATAAACTCATATCTCTTATTATCTAACTCTTCAATTAAAGTGTTTAGTTGTTTAACTAGCTCTTCAATTTTGCATGCGTTAATACCTTCTGCAAAGCTTGTGATTTTTTCTTTCCAAATTTTCTTTGCTTCATCATAGCCTAAATCACTGTAAAAATATCGTTCCGAAAACATGTGATATACATTCCAAATATCAGAATCATAGATGCCATTTATACATTCATTTGTTTTGATTCCATAATGTTTCCACTTTCGCTCTAATTGATTAACTAATTCACCTTTTAAAATTTCACTACAACTATCTAGTTTTAAGATGATCGAAACAATATAACTCTTATCATACGAAATTATGTCCAAATCATCTTCATGCCATCCTTGCGCATATTTCTGCAACACTTTTAAAATAGGCAATTGCCATTTTCTTGAATCTGCAATTTTAAATAATTCATCCCAAATCCCTTTTCGAAATTCCTTACATCCCTCCGTTAATATCAGCGAGATGGTGTACATCACCATCTTATTCCCTCTGGAATGTTCTACTGGTCTAAATACTGTTTGTAAGAATTGCTCTGAAACGGCAATAAAAAGTTTGGTTAATATTTCACTCACACGTTTACGTCTCAATGTATTGATAAGTATTTTTTCTACATAAAAATTATTCCTAATTGAATATTGATTAATGCTATAATTATTTTCTATGCAATCAAACGCATCTTTGACAACATCCTGCTTTTTATTTACATACTCACAAATAAGTTCAATAGCAGTTTCCAAATTTTCTTGATAACGATATACCGCCAACAACTCCATAATTGTATCTTTTTCTTTATACTCATTTTTTGTAAAATCAATTTCAGTAATATCTACTACTTGATTATCAACTTGATCAATTTTCCCTTTTACAAATAAAAGTGCATCTAATGGCCTGAAATCATGAAAAACTATCACATACTCACAAAATAATTGCTCTGATTCATATTCAAATATATCCCATACTTTTTTTATTTCAGACTCTAAATAAGAGCGCACCTCCTCAGAACTAAAAATATTCCAAAGTACACTTGTAGCTTTTATAATACCTGTTCTAAAGTTTCTAAAGCCAACTTCTAATATCTCTGAAAATGAAATGTATTTCATCTTAAAAAAGCAGTATAACAGCATGTAGTTCCCTAAACACTGATCAGAAAAAATAGCAACCTTATCTAATTTAATATCTACAAATTCAAATTCAAATAATTTATATACATTTGCTTTAAATTCATCAATGCTAATACCAATTTTTTCAAATATGGCTTCTAAACAACTTAATTCTCCTAAATTGATCGTATGCAAGAGAGCTATAATGCTTGCTGTTAGACACAAATTTTTTTCAACTATAATTGGTGAATTTAAAAGGAATTTTCCGTAATAACTTTCATATAAATCAGTAGCATCTTTTATGGCTTCAAGATTTTGTGTTAAATTTGCAAGTTTTCCTGTCATATATGCTATTCTTGCATTTCCTTCAGCAATATTTATAATTTTGTCTACATAATCAGAGTTACGTATCTCCATATTAACATCTAAGAAGGTCTTGATTTCATCATCAGTAAATCGATTTATCCTAAAAATACGTGGTGTCGTAAATTCCTTAATTTGTGCAATTACACTTTCAGCCGTATAATCTCGCATAGTTGCGATAATTTTTACATCATATCCATTCTGTAATAAGTTCAAATATTCTAGAACAGATTTTAATCCTATTAATTCATTGGCATCATCAATAAATAATAAATATTTCCCAGGTCTTTCAATATATGATACTATATCCTCTGATATTGGTAAATCAGTACTACGGATGCATAATAGTCTATATCCATATTCTAAACCATAATTTTTTGCAACCTCTAACGAAATTCTACTTTTCCCAACACCTGCTTGTCCAACCACTGCAATTACTTTCGAATTATTCATAGATGTGATCATATCATTATATTCATTTTCTCTGAATTGAAAAGTTGTAGATAGAGGGGTAGCCATTTCATTGGCATCATATCTTTCTACGAAAGTCTTAAAATCCATAATTTGATTTGTATCTATACTTAATCCCAGATGATCTCTTGAAAGTATTTTATGAAATCTGTATATTGCATCTGCTATCCTGTCGATTCCATATATATTTAATAAAATTCCATGGCTTTCACAAATATCTGTTAGTTTTTTATCATTTCCTGCCGACAAATTAGATGAAGTGTGGCAAAAAATTATTTCTGCAATATCCTTAGTTTCTACTCCAGTCTTGGAAACATTAAGACATTTTTCTATGTCTTCCTTAGCTTTATAATATAAGCGTTCCTTTTGAGTTGTATAAACTACAAAGATGTATTTTCCTACTGAATTTTTAAAATATGTATCCGGATTACCTATTGTCGTTTTCATAGTACCAGACTGCATGCCAAATGCATGAATTCCTTCATAACCACTTCTTGACAGCAGTGCATCGCATAATTCTTGAAATGCTCCTCCTTCGAGTTCAATTATTCTTCGTTTAATATCCGTTAAAGTAGACATTTTCTTCCTCCCTACACAATATTTATCAAGTAAATTAGAAATACACCACTAAAATAAAACAAATATTATTCCATTTTTTTCTTTTTTAGGGTTAAAATATATCTAGTCATATTCACACCCACCAACTCTTCATTCACATATTCTTCAAACTCAATAATGCTTATCTCATTCAAAATTCGATTAATTTATATGTGTATAGAATTAATCAACCTCATATAAGTCTACTATAGCTACAAAATTAATGTCTGTATCTGAGATATTTGATAAGAGTCTATCTTAACTCTTATGTATAATATATCAACTTCGGCAAAAGTATCGTTTGTTTTTTTGCAATTTTATTGAATTATTCAATAAGGTAAGTACCATCTATAATAAAATGAGCCCTAAATAAATATGAGTAAAATCATGCCCTGTGCTCTTAAGTACTATTAAACTACTCAAAATGCCTCTTTTTTAGTAATTTCAGCTTTTTCATTTTCTTTGTAAAATGTCATCTAACGTTCCTCGCATCCCCGTCGCGAAGTGATAGGGATACGGTGCTAGATGAAGTTGAATATATTCAAATTTCATTTTGAATTTTATTTATTTTCTCTATGGCGAGTTCTATCGATTCATGTACTACTTCAAAATTCTTTTTCCATTTTTGATTAGTCATATTTAAATATTTTACAAACAATCCATTATCGGTAAATATTCTTCCAATAGGATTCTTCAAGACATGTTGAGTCATGTAATTATTTGTTAACTTAATTAGAAGTAGCGATTCATCAAAGTTAGACTTCCTAACCTGATTAATAAACTTTATTTGAGTCGCTAAATCATTATATTCCTCATAAATATTAAAAGGAATAATTCCCATTTGTGAAACTTGATATATCTTTTCTTCATAAAAATTTTCATTTAAATTCAACATAGGCATCAAAGGAAATTGTGAATTATTCTCATCAAATTGCTCGATATAATTTAAAACTTGATTCCTATATATTCCTAAATTTTGCTTGAGTTGATTTAAGTGGCTATTTTTAAAAAATGAAATAAAATTTTGAATGCCCTTAAGATCTTCAAGTTCCCTTTTATACGATTGAGTCTTGTATATAATCAAAGCCACAATTGCACCTAGAACACCTCCAACAATATTACCAAAATAACCTATCCAATCATTTGAAGAGTTCATGTTTTTTAATAATGGATTCTCCATATTAATAATTAGCCCAATAATAATTGTTATCAAAAACAATATAATTATACTTAAAATAATGAAACCAAAGTATTCTTTGTTCTTTTTGCTTAACATGTTTTTATCCTTTCAATTTCGTCTAACGTTCTTCGTATCCCCGTCACGAAGTGATAGGGACACGGTGTTAGCTGATGTCCTAACACGTAAATGTCCAACAAATATAACTTTTCACAACTTTCTTCCATGCTAATTCCAAATCAAATAAATAGAATATCATCCTTCTTGATTACGTTTCTTTCTCACAGCTCTTATTGATTCTATCAATAAAATTAATGCACAGCTTGTTATAACATATCCAAGTATCCTCACTAAATCGCCAAACATCGTTGTAGGATGAATACTAATCACCAACATTAAGCCCCCAAAAATTGCAATAAGAGAAAATATACCTGATACTCCTATAAAACTAGCAAATGAACTACCAAACCTCTTCATATTCATATCCTCCTAGTATCTTATTAAGTAGCTAACATTACTTGAGTTAATCTCCGAAATGTTGTCACCTCATTATAAAACTTATTAACTCATCAAAAATGTTTATCAATTTGTATTACATGTAGTAATCCCAAAGCAATCCTTTTATCATAAAAATTATCTTCAAATATAACTGAGATTATTTACATAGTGTTAGCTGACGTCCAGCCATAAGTTTTTCTTAATTTCTTTTACTATTCTTAATTCTATTCTGGATTATATTCGACGCCATTTTCATCATAAAGCAAAGATAACCTTTTGACTTCAGAATCAAGCCACACTCATAATGTTTCCCACTCCTGCAATACTTTACTAGTTATTTTTTCTAATCTATAGACCTTTGTGCTACTAATTACAAAATCATATGCAATTAATGATCCATCTATTGAATAACTTCCAAAGGCTAAGCAATTTAACTTTAAAATAGTACCTTCATTGTTCAAAGATGTAATATCATAAGGTTGGTATGCATCTTCACCAGTTCTAACGTACGAAGTTCTAAGTCCCCAAATGCTTATACTGTCAGAAAATAGATTAACACCATTAGCATATCCCCAAAATTCAATAAGATCATTTGGAATCTCTATACTTATTGCTGTTCTGATTAATTCAATTTGTGAATTGATTAAACTAGCATAAATTATATGTAACCATGCTTGAGAAGCGACATGTGGTGCTCTGGAAATAAGTTTTGTTCCGTTATTAAGTAACTTTATACCTCCATTTGACCACTTATCTAATCTTGACATTGTTGTTCTGAATTCAACTTACATTTAAGCGCCTCATTTTTATATATTATTCATATTTTCGTTGACCATATATTAATAGCGTATGAAATTCTAAATTTGGATTTCAGCTAACGTTCTTCCTGTCCCCGTCGCGAAGTGATGGGGATACGGTGTTAGGTGATGTTCTGACCGACAACATATATGCACACCTTTAATTTACCCTATCCGCATTATTTAGGTATTCAGTTAGTCTTTCAGATGAATCTATATCTTCTATATCCAATATGATGTTAATGATTAAGTTATACAACTCTAAATCATCAAATCTAGAATCATCACCTAATATATCTAGCCCTTTTATATATTCAGATAATAAATTGATCGCATTATGCATACTCTGGTCAGCATCAAATTGTCTTAAACTGGAATTAGCTACTTCTATTCCTGCAATTGCTTGGCTATAAAAATATATTTTATCATCCGGATTCATCGAATTAATATCCATATTGAAAAGCGATAAGACATCATTCAAGCCATCTTTAAAAGCCGACTCAGATTCACCAATTGAACTTTGTCTTTCAATAACATTAGTCATTAGAATTGCTGATTGAATTATTAAAGCAGCAGCCAAAATCGTTATAATTGTTTTTGAGCTTTTCATCCTTGTACCCCTTAATTTTATCTATATATAGTTCAAGAGTTTCATCTAACGTTCTTGCAGTTCTCGCAGCGTAAGTTGCGAGGACTGCAAGAACGTTAGATGAAGGAAATTAATTGTTTAAATAATCTTCTAAATTACTAATGATAGTTTTAAATTTAGTACTCCACTCAGTATTTTCTAAAAGTAAAATAGAATTTTTTCTATTTTTAGTTTTTAATTCAATCTCATTTGAACACAAAAATAAGTCTTCTTGTATTCGTTTCATTTCATTTAAGTCCTCGAAATTCTTGTTTTTTTTCTTTTCTATTTTACTGATTCTAAATTCCAATAATTCCTTCTCAATAAATTTATAGACAATCCTTGATTTAATATTCTCTGAATTCTGATTATGATATTTTCTAAAATCTATCAATTCTAACATTATCCTGTGATCGTACAGATAATTTATTCTAATCCAGATTTCATTATCTAAAGTTGGTATAGTAATATCAGCATTAAACATTGCATCTCTATCTAAACCTTCTGGAAAATTTTGATTATGATAAATATTGGTTAAGTTATCAATACTTCTTTGTATATTTTTCAAATCATAAATTACCGCATATAAAATTGAGTTATCATTCAACTCCTTCTGATTATTCTTTTCACTTAAGTTAGTGTTAATTTGAATTCTTACAATTAGCAAAGCAACAAGAGCGCCAATTACGCCCCCTATATAACTACCAAAGAATCCAATCCAATCATTGTCTGATGAAAAAAAACCCGGAACTGTGACAACAATTCCTATGAGCATTGGAGTTACTACTATAATTAAAAGCAATGTAAAAGTTTTACTATTTATTATTTTATTCATGCTTTTCCCTTTCTTTCATCTAACGTTCTTACTGTCCTCGCAGCGTAAGTTGCATGGACTGTGTGTTAGATGAAGTTCATTTATTGCTTTTTATTATTAACACGTATATAATATACGTATAGAGCGTTGTTCTTGTTCTAAATTTCCTTTTTCTTAGGAGGATTCATGAATCATCGTTCTTATAACTCAAGGGAGCTACTTAAACTACTTAATAGTGATGGCTGGGTTGTGGTCAGGATCAAAGGTTCTCATCATCAACTGAAGCACCCTACTAAAAAAGGGACTGTCACTATTCCGCATCCTAAAAAAGACTTACCTCGAAAAACCTTTGAGAGTATTCTTAAACAGGCTGGAATTGAAGGGTAAGTGATCCCTTCGACTTTAACATTTATGAAAGAAGGTGTAACAATGTTAGCTAATCGTTATGTTTTCCCTGCAATTTTCCATTTTGCAGACGATGGTATTTCTGTTGAGTTTCCAGATTTACCTGGATGCTTCTCTTATGGAGAGGACGAAATTGAAGCTTTATCTAATGCAAAAGAAGCTTTAGAACTGCATATCTTTGGTTTGGAAGATGATAAAGAAATTATCCCAACACCCTCTCATATAAAAAATATAGTTACAAATAAAAATGAATCTATCGTGCTTATAGATATATGGATGAAACCTGTTAGAGATTTCATGAATAATAAGGCGATTAAAAAGACTTTAACAATACCGAAATGGCTTAATGATGTTGCTATTGAAAATGATGTAAATTTCTCTCAATTATTACAAGTTGCAATTAAAAACTATTTAGGAATATCAACTAATGAATAACCATTCGATTTTGAATGGTTTCTTTTTTTTTGAATTTCATCTAACGTTCTTGCAGTCCTCGCAGCGTAAGTTGCGAGGACTGTGTGTTAGGTGAAGTTTGCATTTTTATTTAAATAATCAATAAGTCTGTACTCTTTTTTATTCTTCCAATCACATATAAAACCATCAATATCCAAATAATTGCTATCATAATTATCACAAAGTTTTACCTTCACCTCAAAATTTGAACCATAGAAGCTTAAAATTCCAACTAGATTTCTATCTACTTTTGAGATGATAATATTGTGCGAAAGTGGAGGGAGTAATAATTCTTTTAAGATATTTAAATTTTCTTTTCTATCTATAATTTGAACATAGTTATTTTCACCACTACTTACAATCCAGTTGCGTATAGGATCAAACTTACTTTCGAGAACAAAATCATGACCTTTACAAAGTGCTAAAAAATTAAAAACGATTTTCCCACACACCCTAAAATAGTTATCCATGTTAAATGACATAGTTTGATGACAAGTAACTTGAGCAGCTTCAAATTGAGGATCAATTTTTGCATTTTTTACTGCATTGATAATACCTGCAATCACTTTACTCAAATCTGGCACTTGTGAATTTTTATTCTTAGCTAAATACCATTTATTTTGTTCTACTCCCAAAATAAAATAATCTATTGGGATTTGATCACTAATAATTTCTTTATAAAAACCTTTAAAGTCATTCAGTTCTTGTAGAAATTGATCTAATTGCACTTCAATAGACTCACCATTATTATCAAAGTTAAACTGTACATTTCCAAAAATCGAATATACAAACTGTCGTATAAGAATTGGTTTTCCTAATTTTATATAACCCAAATTAAACTTAGAATTATTATCTAAATTAGTCATAACATGTACGTTTGATTTACTTGCCTTTTTATCCGATGCTGATCCCCTCTTACCAGGACCATGAAATTGACGAGGCAAAGATATTGGTGAGTTCCTTATAAACTCCAATTCTATACTAGAAAATACTTCATTATTAACTTTATCACTTACCATACCATATGGAAGTTTCTTTATACCTCCTATTCCGGCGGGAATTATGTGTTCAGCTGAATTAAAAGTTAACTCCGGTTCAATACCTTTAAGATATATACATTTATTCATAAGCATGTCACCTCAAATTTCATCTAACGTTCTACCGTTCTAGCCGCCTCAGTGGATAGAATGGTGTGTTATAGGATGCTCTTATTCGAGCGTAGCTCGTCTATTTATTTTATGGATTTTTCAATTTTTGATATGACTTTATCCCAGTCAAATTTACCATTCCCAGAAACAACAAAAATCAATAAAATCGGAATAACAATTAGCATAGATAATTGTCTAAATGACAATTTCTTCATATTTATTACCTCTTTCATTTTGTTTTTTGAGCGCCAGCTCAATTATCATTTTCGAGCGATAGCTCGATTGCTTTTTATCAAACCCTTAAAATGAATTATTATGTACTTCTAGAATTGGTCGCATATTATTATTCATTGTTTTTTCGAGACTCTCTAATCTAGTTGCGATCACTCTATGTTATTTTAAAGCTTTAAATTTCTTTTTTAGTTCTTAGTACTTTTAATTTGCTTTCATAATTACTTATCATCTTTTCAAAATCAGTTCTTGTTTTCTCAAAATCAGTTGTCCATTTGAACATTGCCTTCGACATACTCAAATCGGATTTGTAATTACTTTTTTCTAATCCTATTTGCTGCTTAATAAACCGTTTAACAATTCTATATTTACGAACACTAACAGGAGGATCTAGAAATATTATTAGATCTGCAACTTCCAATAGATACTTACAACTTGCTCTATATGTTCCTTCAATAATCCATGATTTTTCTTCATTGATTCTTTTGAATTCTTTAATCTGTTCCTCTTCACTTTGTCTAATTCTGCCCATTTCCGTATTTTTATGTGCAATATTATCAACTTCAAAATGTCTTAAACCAAATTTTTTAGATAGTTTTTTTGATAATGTTGTTTTTCCGGAGCCGACATTTCCAACTATATATATCCTGTTCAAAGAGTTCATCCTTTCGATTTTGAGTTTCCTATAACGTTCAGCCGTTCCCGTCACCTCAGTGATGGGAATGGCGTGTTAGATGATGGAGTGATATCACTCTCAACCTCTTGATTAGAATGTATTTTATTGAAAATAACTTCTATTTCCACCTTACGCTCCTATTCATCTTCATGATAGGTTAACCAATAAAATTACTATTTGATTGGGTAAACTGTTATATAATCTCCTTATATACATTAATAATCACTTGAATACTATTTGATAAACTATCTTCTCCGTTAATACGAATCACTTTGCAAGGTAATGAATTTGCCCATTTTTCATGTGTTTTCATAGAAGGCGAACCATCTGAATCATATTGAGTTGAACCATTAAGAAACCTTTGATGATTCTCATATAAATTTCCACCTTTTAAAATTCGTTCGCCAAATCTTTCATATTCCCTTTTGTTTATACGAGCTAATCTCACCTCAATGGACGCAGTAATATGTACAGCTAAATCAAACAATGGAACAAACGGTGTGTTAAAACTATCCATAGAACCTGCCATAACAAAAAACTCACGTTGTGATATATCTGACATTAATCGATTAATCTTTTCTTCTCTCGTGTACATAACTGTAAATGGCTTGTCTGCATCTCGTCTCCATATATAGTCGTCCAAATCAAAATATGGAAAACCAAGTTTTTCAGCTACCATTCTCCCTAAGGTTGTTTTTCCAGAACCCGATGAACCAAAAATAATAATTCCTCTTGGCATTTATACCTCTACTAATCCATATTTATAAGTCTATGAAATTTCTATTATATTATGCTTTGCAAGTATATTTGAAATATCTTAACTACAAATAAAAAACTTATTATTATACTATAAATATCACTTTATTTATTTGTGTATTGATCCTAGGGTAGTTCTATGAAACGATATCACTCTTTCATCTAACGTTCTTCGTATCCCCGTCGCGAAGTGATGGGGATACGGTGTTATGTGATGCTATTATTCAATTTTCTTTTAAATCAATTGTCCAAGTAGTCATAAATTCTGGATTTACAATAATCTCACCCGTGGTTTTCATTTTGTATTCACCTAATGGGGCCTTTTGATACGCATCTTTATCCGGTGGTAATGTAAATTCACTTCCATCTGCCTTTATTATTACTATTCCTCTTTGATCTAAATCTTCCAAAGTTCCACTAAACTGAACACGATTTCTAATAGTACCATCAACATATGTATATGTTAATCCAACAATAATTGATTTTCCTTTCATATCACTTAAAAAATACTCTCTTGTAATCAATTCTGGCATATAAACTCCTTTTTTCATTTATTAATATATTTGAATAAATTCTTTAGTATTTCATAAACCATACTTAAAAAACGACTGATACTATAACAAATCCAAGGTAGTAACTATTATTTCTTTGAATTTATTCTCTTTTATATTTTTCTTTTTTCCAAATGACTTTTCCATAATTGTCTTTTTACTCTTTTGAATTTATCTTTTTAATAGTTTCACATAACGTTCTTGCAGTCCTCGCAGCCTTAGTTGCGAGGACTGTGTGTTAGATGATGCGATTTATCGTTGCCTGTGTGAGTTTAGCCATGTATTATTTAGGTTTATTACTAAGTTTCTATTAACTCCTCCGATGTTTTTAGAGATTGTCATTTTCTTAAAATGCCTTTCCTTTTCATTTAGTACAGTATTTCCACCATAAAATGCCGCTTCAGAAAGATTTTCAGGTGGTGTAAAGTAAAATTTTCTTCTTCGTTCATCACCTGAAAACTCCAACCAATATTTTTTCCCATTTTCAACGTTATAGTAAACTTCACACAATGCACTATCCGTATCATTAAACAATTCGTCGGGAAAAGAACTATAACTAATAAAGTGTATAAAAATATCAGTTATTGTTTTTGCGATAAAATTTGAATTAATTCTTCTAACTGTATCGCGAAGAAAATGCATTATATTATCAAAACCATCTGAAGCTGAAAATTCATTATTAAAATTGAATTCTTCAAACAAATCTTCGTCAAAAATAAGATTTTCAAAGTATGACATAAATCTATTAAAGTTACCTCTACGCAAACATTGGTTTGCACTCAGATAATTTAACTCAATTTCTGTAATTATTTTCTTTATCTCATCAATAACTACATTATTCTGATAAGATACTGTTTTTATATTGTGTACAAAAGCTAATCTTTCTGCTTCTTCATTAAATCCACTTGCCGAAAAGAATACACCTAAATCATTTACTCTACTAATAGGTAAATCGACGCCATCAACAGCAAAGTAATTCTCTTGTATGTCAGATATTGACGTAATAAATTTTCGTATTTCATCTTTTTTAATTGGACTTGTGTAAAATTTAACTTCACCTATTAATCTAATTGGAAATAAAAATGGGATATCCTTTTCATAATCAAATAGACAGTCAGCTTGATGCCAACAACCTCTTCCTTTTACTTCTATAAAATTTTCACGATTCATCCTGATATTTATTTGATTTGGATGTACAGGTATAAATCCATTTGCCATCAACAGTTTTTTAATAACAATTTCAAACATATAACCTTTTAGTCTTGATCTTTGTAAATAGTTCTCATATCGCATTTTTATCTCCTATCGTTTCATCTAACGTTCAGCCGTTCCCGTCACCTAAGTGATGGGAATGGCGTGTTATACGGCGGACCTCAATCTAATTTTAGTTTTATTTATTAAAATTGTTTTCCCACTCTTTAGGTGCAACAAAATATGTTTCATATTCTCTTTGCGCTTCAGTACTTAATTTATAAAACCACTCCGCTAAGTTCATAACATAAGTTTCTCCTTCACCCATTCTCCAAAACATATCATAGGGATGAATATTAGGATAAGCTAACCACTGAGGTAAATAAAACTTTTCGGAATATCCTTCTAAACTATTTCGTAATTCCATTAAAATTACACCTAACATGTTTTTTCCAGATCCATCCCCACCATCTGCCCAATATGAATCATTTGTTGTATGTTCGATTAAAAAACAGTTACCTGTAGAAAGTAATATCTCTTTCACTTCTAAATATTGATCAATTTTAGCATTTACAGCTTTCACCATAATTTCATCTTTAACTTGTTCCCAATCTTTTCTTAAAGGTCTATTTCTATTTCTTCCCATCTGGGCAGCTGCCATTGCCGATTCAGCATTTCGTATTTCTTCTTCATACTCAGTCCCAATAAATTTTTGAGCTTGAAAATAATGTTCAATTGTAGGCCATATCTTATCATCTATTGATATTGGATACTTAGCAAAATTTGAAAGACATCCATAAGGCTCATTTATCTTATAAAACTTTATCTCTACCATATTCTAAATTACCATCCATCTCAATTTTGTATTACTCGGTTTTATTTTTGTCTGTCGTATAACGTTCCTCGTGTCCCCGTCGCGAAGTGATGGGGATACGGTGTTAAGTGATGGATAAACTCTTATTCAAGTTGAACTCTTTACCATAAAGATTTACTTAAAAAGATTAATATGAATCCAAATACAGATTATATTTCAACCTTCAAATCAAGTACGGTTCTATACTAACAATAGTATTATGAAATCAAAATAAATATAATACCCCTTTTCAACTTCTATTCATATCAACTTGAAATAACTTTTGAATAGAGTCAGTATTTCAATACACCTACAATTACGCAATATTTTTAATGTAATATAAACAAAATACGATTTATTTGATCACAGTATCTTTTAAGTCTTTGTTTAACATATTTATCTACATCTTACACAAATTTTACCAAATATTCAACTTCAAACATTGACACTTAAATATCAAAGTAATATACTAATTGTGCTTGAGTATACATTATTTTACTTTTTTGTGAAAGGAGATAATATTAAAACAGATTTAACCAATCATGAAATATAAAAAGAATTATTTTTTAAAGAACTTTCAATAATTATCCAAAATTTTGTTTAACAAAAAAAGCAGTAACTTGATATTCCAAAAAATAAAAAGGAGAAATTTCAAAATGTCTAAAAAAATTATATCAATGTTAACAATTTTAATGATGATTTTATCTTCCTTTTCATTTGCTGAGGTTAACAATTCAGCAAATGCGGATAAACTTTCAATAAGTCAATTTAGAAATTATATTCAAAATGATACAACAAATAAGATGGCATCAGAAGCATATAATTATTTTGAAGATATTCTAACTGAAAAAGAATTAGGCATTCTTTTATTAAAAGAAGAAAAAGCTACTTTTGCTAACTCAAATGAACACGAAACTATCAAAATAATATGATAGGTACATATCAAGAGGTCTTAAGTAATTCCTTTACAAAAGAGCAAGCTAAATCATTATTAATCTCTGCAGTTAATTTAGAATCAAATGCTCGATTAAAAGTGGAAATGAATTCAGGTACAGCAATACCAAATTATGCACCTTCACATCCCAAAGTAGATATTAATGAAAATATCCCTTTAAGTTTAATGACAACTTTTTCATCAACTGATAAAAGCACAAGGACTGCAACTGATACTACTGGAATTGGATACGAAGTTAAATCAAATTTAGGTTATAATAGAACGACCTCATTCTTGACAGTTGGGGACGGTTATACCAAGAGAAGTGAAGGTGAAGCTGGATATATGTTTAACACAATTTATTATAGTAATACTTATCAAGATATCGGTATTGGTTATATTAATGGGAAATGGTGTGCCATTGCTTCAGGAAATTGGACTCTTTGGATCAATGACTCCACTTCAATAAACACTGGTGATAGACTATATTTTAGATTATGGATTGGAACAGATGGCGGTATAAATTTTCAAATTCTTGATGGAAATAATTTCAATAATATTATTTTCGAAAAAATCTATAGTACAAATGGTCGACTTCCTTCAAGTGGGTCTGGTGTTGGATTCAATAGACAAATAACGCTTGTTGATACGCTTCATAATCCAACTTCTGGAATATACCTAAAAAACGCTAGTTTTGATCAAGCATATCTATACAATAATACTAGCTATAGTATATTTAATGATTCAAATACAGCTTCAACCAGACGTGGAAAATTTGGTTGTACTTGGGCTAGTGATAGTAAAGTTACAATTATATCAAATACACATTGGAGTGCTGAAAAGGTCACACTAATTATGCAATAGGAGGATAAATATGCGCAAAATAAATATATATAAAATATTAATTACTATTAGTGTTTCGTTTAATATTTTAATCTTATCAATTATTTTTGCAGGTTCATCAGTAAGTGCATCAGAAATTCAAAAATCGATACTTGAATTCCCTGTCTATTTTAATGGTGACAAAATAACTTTGAATGAGGGTTTTATAGTTGATGGTCGTTCATATATACAATTAAAAGAATTTTGTGAAAAAACAAATTTACAAGTTGATTGGCGCGATCCAGCTTATCATCAACTTTTTCCACCTGGTGGTGCTTTACCTGAAGGTATTAATTTAACGAATCCTACTTACATTTATATAAAAGAAATAACTGATTTTGATAATACTGACAATTTAATCAGTGGGGTTGAAATAACAGGTATTTTCCAAAAGTATAAAAGTTCAAATACTAATTTACAATACTCTTTTGACGAAGAGTATGGACTAATAATTAGATCAAATGGTACAGAAAAAGCGATTCCCCTAAATTATAATCCTATTTATGGGAGAATGTACTTAGAAAAAGAAGAATTTAAGGAAAAAGTATTACCTTACTTGGTTGAAATTTGCGAACAAGAATAAGCTAATGTCTTATTCAAAACCATGAATCAAAGGTAGTTTATCATGGCTTAAAAGTTGTTATTATACGTGAGTACTCAAGCAAAATCAAAAAATATGAAAAAGGATAAATTCAAAAGCAAAATTGAAGATATCCTTTTTTTAATTGAAATCTAACTAATAGCACATAAAGCATTTTAGTTTATCTTTCACTTAACGTTCTTCGTTTCCCCGTCGCGAAGTGATGGGGATACGGTGTTATGTGATGCTAGCATCATTTCTTAATGATCTTATTAAATCTTTTCATTGGTCTTCAACGTTTTTTGATTTTAATTGGTTTTCTTTTAAAATGAATTTGACTTCACATTTGAATTTGAGCTACAAGTTATTCATATTCAATTGAAAACTCACCTTAAAGACACTCTGAAAATCGTCATCAATTTGATTTAATTTAGTCATATCTTACATTCAATGAAATGCTCAAGCGGTTCTAATCAAATTGGTTTTAATAGCTTTTAATTGGTTTTTAAATTTGTTTTTAATCAATAATTAAACTTGATTACTCGGAACATTTGAAAATCAAACTACCTTAGCATACCATTACATAATAACCGTTTAAGCAATTTTTCACTTTGTCTTTTTTCTTTATAAATGTGGTTTCATACTTGTCCACTAATGAAAATAGTCACATAGAATTTACTAGTTTCTTATCAAGATTTATGTACAAGACAAACAATTAGTCTTCCCTAGTTTCACATAACGTTCTTGCAGTCCTCGCAGCGTAAGTTGCGAGGACTGTGTGTTATGTGAAGTCCGCCTATTTCTTATATATCAATTCAATATCTCCATCTACAAATCCTATCCCAACTGCATCAACTGCTAATAACTTGTTCTTGTATATTCCGCTTTCTAAGTATTTAGTAACCATTATCTTCATATACTCAAACCCATTAAACCAATCTTTTATGTTCTCACCTCTATTGATATAACAAATATCTTCATTGGACGAATAAACTTCTGAGCAAGCCCAATCCTCATTTTCTTCTTCAAACTCATCTGAACCAATCAGTTGAATATCATATGTATTTTCTGATCCTTCGTATAAGTTGAAATTAAACGCATTAATTGATTTAGAAAATTCGTTTTTTAATACCTTATTTAGCCAACTTTCAAACTTATTATAGTCTTCTACTAATAGTTCCATATTTTATCTCCTCTGTTTTTTCTCGGATTTCACATAACGTTCTTGCAGTCCTCGCAGCCTTAGTTGCGAGGACTGTGTGTTATGTGAAGTTCCTCTATTATATTTTTGATGTTCATTAAAATATTTTAGATTCATTTACTCTTTTGTTCTAAACTCACCCTGCTTAAACATTGCATCAGTCAACTCAATTTGACTAGTCAAGCAAGTGTGCATTGATACCCCTCTCCGTTGAGGTGTAGACTCTTGGAACCCTAGCTTTTCATACATAGATTCTTGATTACTCCAAACTTTAACGTCAACTTGGATTCCAAAACCAGGTTTCAGTTTATCTTTAAGGAAATCAAGAATTCGATTTATCATTTCATTTTCAACTCCCTTTAGATGATACTCAGGTATTACAAGAATATCATCTAACAAAGCCACACCGCCTCCATCCCAAATCAAACGTGCCATCCCAACAACCTTGTCATGATCGTAAGCTGAAATAATAATTGCACTTCCATCTAGACCTGCTTTTACTTGTTCTGGATGACTTTGTCTGAATCCTACTGATGACCGAATTGAATTATATTCTTCTGATGTTATACTATTTCTGTACGTAATATTCATCGTACCTCCTCAAAAAGCATCTTTTACTTAATCTTCAATAGTGTTTATTATGTAAATTGCAAATATTTCTTATGGTTTTTGGAATTTCACATAACGTCCTTCGTAGTTGCGCCGCCTTAGTGGCGGAACTACGGTGTTATATGAAGTGCATTACTTATTTTATTATTGTTAATTGATCCAATAATAAATATTTAGGTTACTTCATAAGATAAATACATCATCTGAATACGAAAGTAAGTGCTTCGAAACTAAGTAAATATCTTGAACTTCAGTACTATAAAGTTGAATTATTTTTTGATTATGATATTTAGCAATCCATAAATACTTCTCTTTTATTTTTGGAGTCATTTCTAGTGATAACATTTCTTCAACAAGTTTTTTGTGCATTAATAGATACGAATTCCTTTCAAGAGGCTCATCAATCTCACCTACTATCTCTAAATAATCAATAAATACTAAACTATCTGAGTCTTTCTTAAGTATTTCATTTAACTCTGAAAAATTAGCTTTATGTTCAACTTTTTTTAAATGATCTAATACCGAATTATCAATTACAATTCTTGGATAAATTGAAATATTACTTTCAATTTCATATGATTTTACTAGTGCAGATGAAAAAATAATGTTTTCATTTATGAAATGATAATTGTATGAAACACCACCTCTAATAAAAATCTTCATTGAGTGTAATTCAGCTTGCATATAAATCAAGCTTAATAAAAAAATAAAAATATTATTGGACGTAATTTCATCATCTTCTGAATCACAATCAAAACTAATGCATATACAATCTGAAAAAATTTTATAATTATACTTGTCTCCTTCATCATCAAGATTAGAACCATTCAATTCAAAACTAGATTTAATTGCATTTTTTAGTGAAGATTCTATCTTATTAATTATATCCATAGCTTCAGTAGGATTTCTATCAGCTTTATCAATTACGTCTTTGAACCCTAATATGTCAATAAATGCTACTAATTGTTTTTTATATTCTTTTCTCATATTTTCTCCTGTTTTATGCATTTCATATAACGTTCTTGCAGTCCTCGCAGCGTAAGTTGCGAGGACTGTGTGTTATACGTAGCACTTAACCAATTTCACTTGAATTTTCTTTAATCCATATTGCTGCTTCAAAGAAATCCTCGGCAATGTAATCAGTCTCTATGTCTTGCCATGTGTGTCGAAATTCTTTTAAACTTCCTTCACCTACACCAGTCAAAACCAATATTTTTCTTAGTCCAACATTATGTGCGAATACCATATCAAACATTCCCATATCACCTATCATATAACTTTTTTTAATATCAATTTTTTTAATCTTGTTCGCTTCATCAAATAAACCAATATTTGGTTTCCTACATGTACATCTATCTGATTTTGAATGAGGGCAGCAATAAAACTCTAAATTATCAATCCCGTTCTCTTTCGCTTCTTTAATTAATTCAGATTTTTTTGCTTCGTAATTACTTATGGTGATTATATTTTTAGATATTTTACTTTGATTTGTTACTATAACAAGTCGATAGTTTTCATCCTGAAGAAGTTTTAGACCTTTTAATACATTTGGATAGAACTCAAAGTCTGTTATGTCTCCTATAGGATCACCTCCCAATGTTCCCTGTAAGTCCATTAGAACAGTTCTCATATCGATTCACTCCCCTCGTGTTTCGTATAACGTTTTTCGTGTCCCCGTCGCGAAGTGATGGGGATACGGTGTTATGTGATGCTAGCATCATTTCTTAATGATCTTATTAAATCTTTTCATTGGTCTTCAACGTTTTTTGATTTTAATTGGTTTTCTTTTAAAATGAATTTGACTTCACATTTGAATTTGAGCTACAAGTTATTCAAATTCAATTGAAAACTCACCTTAAAGACACTCTGAAAATCGTCATCATTTTGATTTAATTTAGTCATATCTTACATTCAATGAAATGCTCAAGCGGTTCTAATCAAATTGGTTTTAATTGGTTTTAATTGGTTTTTAAATTGGTTTTTAAATTTGCTTTTAATCAATAATTACACTTGATTACTCGGAACATTTGAGAATGAAGCTAGCATAGCATACCAGTACATAATAACCGTTTAAGCAATTTTTCACTTTGTCTTTTTTCTCTATAAATGTGTTTTCAAACTTGTCCATTAATGAAAATAGTCACATAGAATTAATTGGTTCTTATCAAGAATTATGTACAAGACAAACAATTAATCTTCCCTAGTTTCACATAACGTTCTTGCAGTCCTCGCAGCCTTAGTTGCGAGGACTGTGTGTTAACTGAAGTTAAATGTAGATTTTTATTATGTTTCTATTTTTTTTGACTTTTATTGGCAACCAAAACTCTTGTTTTCTAAGATTTTTCCAATAGTCTCTTAAAAATTCATCTTCAAAATTCATAAACGACATTATTATACAATCTTCTTCGAAATCAAAATCTATATTACTAAATATCTTTTCTAAAATATCAACCGAATTCAAATTTGATTTATACTTCTTATACTTCTTAAAGATATCCATAGTATCAACGAGTTGAAAAAGAAAATATAGTGGGAATTCTTGAATAATAAATTTAGGAGCTTTTGTTATCAATTCTTGCATTTGCATCTTACGATATTGAGAAGCCTCTTTAGATTTTGGCTTTTGATAAAACACATTGTGAGAACATATTATACATGCAATATTATATTGGATACCATTTAGAATACTATCTGACCACTTAAGCCCAGTAACTATATCTTGGTATCCTCCATCTGACAATAAAACTAAATCTCCATTTTCTTTTTTTCTTTGATATTCACTTTTTCTATTCTCAATGAAGAAGGTACCTGCCAATAATCCGTGATCAATGTATTCTTTTAAGCAAGTACTATTATCATTTAACCAACTCCTAAAATCATTATATTTAACAAGATTATTCCCTATTTCTTCAGGCACAATGTCGGCAATTCTATTAATATTTGCTTCTAATTTTATTAGAACATTCCTAATAACGTCCTCAGTAGAAGATGAATTGAAAATTTCTTCGTAGATGTTATCAACTACTACTTTATATCCCAAGTCATGTATAAACGTACCTATAAACCAACTATATAAGAATGTATCGTCTTCATTCTTTTTAATATGATCATTTAACAAATTGTTTATTTTGCGAAACATTGAGTATATTAATAGTCCAAGTAAATATATTGAAACTGTATGATAGAATCTTTCATCCTCAGGATTTATCATATTAATGTTTTTATCGCCAAACTCCAAGTATTCTAATACATAACTCTTAGGATCTCGCAATAATTTGTCATAATCATTAAATGGTTCATAATATGATATTTGATTGTTTCTAGAGAATTGCTCAATAGTCATTACGTTTCCTTTCTTCTCTTAATTTCAGTTAACGTTTCTGCCGTTTCCGTCGCGTAGTGACGGAAATGGTGTGTTATATGATGCCCTTTCCGAGCGTCAGCGAGATTATCTTTTCTGAGCGCAGCTCAACTCGCTTTTGATTCTAATTAAGGTTTTTAAATTTCTTTTGATCTTTCCTTGGCGAAGCCAATTTCAATTTCGTCAATTATCAGAGTTAAGTTCTTTATCGAAATTTACTTTAACTAATACCTTTGATATTTAATCACTTTTATTAATTTGTTTTGACTTTAACTTGGCGAAGCCAAATTCGCTTTTGAACTTAATCAAAATTGGTTTTTATTCATAGAATCTATTCGGATAAATTCTATTTTTTCATTCAATCATATGTAAAAAAAACTGAGCCGAAACTCAAGTTCCTTAAATCTAAAGAAAATCTCAGGTTTTACTATAATTAGGACTAAAACCAACCATTGTCTTTTACTTATTCGAGATTTATATGCAATTTCCCTCTTTTATCATAAATGTTATTCTAACTTAATTTTTATTCGTCTTTATATATCGTCTTTTATTGTATTCAAATTTCTTTTTCTCTTTTAAAGGGTTTCATATAACGTTCCTCGTGTCCCCGTCGCGAAGTGATGGGGATACGGTGTTAGATGAAGTTGCTTTTTCTATTCACTATTTAATTTCTTTATATTGAAAATACATTTGTGATTTCTATTAGTTTGTAAACTCATAATATTCTTAAGTCAATTATTGGGATTCCTCTCCAATTCTTTTCTTTATATATTCTATTTCCTTTTTGTTTTTTTCAAATTGTTCTAACATTTCAGTAGTAAGTTCAATAGTAAAATTATCATCAATATAAATTGTTGTATAGGAAAACACTTGACCAATGATTTTTATATTCTTTTCATTACTTTGTTCTTCTTCACGCTTCAAATTAATCTCCTCCTAAATACAAATTTACATTATTTCATATTCATAATACTAGTTGCTTCTGAATATGTTTAATGCACTACAAGAAAAGCTTAATTTCTTTCCTCGTCCTTATTATTTTCAATTTCTCATTGTATGGTTTCATCATTTCTTCAAATTTATTTCTATTTTTCTCAAAATCACTTGTCCATCTAAACATTGCCTTTAGCATTTTTAAATCTGATTTATAATGACTTTTTTCGAGTCCAATCTGCTGTTTAATAAAGCGCTTAACTATTCTATATTTACGAATTCTTAATGTAGGATCTAAAAATACTATTAAGTCTGCATTTTCCAACAAAAACTTACAACTCGGTCTAAATGTTCCTTCAACTATCCATGACTTTTCTTCATTGATTTTTCTGAATTCATTAATTTGTTCATCGTCACTTTGCTTGATTCTTCCCATTTCTGTATTCTTATGTGCAATATTATCAACCTCAAAATGCTTTATTCCTAATTTCTTAGATAGCCTTTTTGATAATGTTGTTTTACCAGAACCTACATTTCCTACTATATATATCTTGTTCAATTTTTCCATCCTTCATTACATTTAATTTCATAATTAATTGATTATTATTTCAAAATTAATGTGAGCCTAATAATAATTAATATCATTAAAGAGATTATTATCATTGACTTAAATGTGATATTTATATATCTAATATACTTTTCATTACCAATTTGCTTTTTTATGAAAGTAAGTGCAAATAAAATCACTAAAAATAGCACTGTCACTAATAATATTAAAATGCTTAACTCTAGTATTGTTGACCCCATATAACTCCTACTTGGTTACAAACGGTTTTATTTTGTTCTTTGCAATTTCATCTAACGTTCCTGCCGTTTCCGTCGCCTTAGTGACGGAAATGGTGTGTTATCTGATGCCAGCATACTCTTTTATAATGTTCTTAATTAATCTTTTAAACGCTTCTAATTGGTTTTAAAATTTCTTTTGAATTGTCTTTTAAATTTCTTTTATGAAACTCTTGGACAACTATTAATAATATTCAAATTTGGTTATAACTTAATTTCGGAAGAATGTCAAAGTGGTTCTAAACAATCGCCTTTAATTGGTTTTAATTGGTTTTATTAAAACTTCATTTGATCAAGCGGAACCTTTGGATATCATATTAACTTAGCAAACCAATTCAACACTAATCGTCTAAGCAATTTCTCTTTTCAAGTTTCTCATTTCAAATTTCTTTTATTGATTATCTTTTCAATTTTCCAATAAATGAATATAGTTTCTTAGGATTATATAAGTCTTATTTGAAATCCTACTCCAATACTTACCATTTAATCTTCCCTGGTTTCAGATAACGTTTCTGCCGTTTCCGTTGCGCTAGTGACGGAAATGGTGTGTTATAGGATGCCCCTTTCCGAGCGTCAGCGAGTTTGTCTTTTCTGAGCGTAGCTCATCAGCTTTTGAATCTAATTTGGCGCAGCCAACTCGAACCTTACTTAATTTTTAGTTTTATGATCTTTCTCGCTCTTACTATAGCTAATACCTTTGATAATTCTATTAATGGTTTTATAATGTGTTTTGATTTTACCTTGGCGAAGCCAATTTTAATTTCGCTTCTTGCTCACTTTTTATATTTTTTTTGCCTAATTACACTCTAACTTTGAAATACAATATACAATTATATCAATTTTTTTTTTTTCGAAACACACTAATAATTGTTATCAATACTCCTACAACAAATGCTGGTAAATATAAAACTGGATTACCTAACCCTTCCAATTCGAGAAAAAGAACTATTAGCATTATTACAAATCCTAAAACAGTATATTTGTTTGACACTTAAACACCTCCAAAATCATTTGTTCAATTTTAAAATATATTCTTGAACTCATACAAAATCGTCTTTTTATTTCTAGCAAAAACAAACAAATTGATATTCGTTTTTCAATTGAAATTATCTACAAATTTTTCTCATAATAACAATTATTCAAACTTGAATTTAATTTCCAATTAATAAATTCATGTTCATATCAAAAATTATTTTTTACTATTGCTGGTTTATCTTTGTTTACTTTATGGGGTTTCCTATAACGTTCTTCGTGTCCCCGTCGCGAAGTGATGGGGATACGGTGTTATATGATGCTGGCTTAATCTTTTCTAATCCTCTTTTTAAATCTTCTTTTAGGTTCTAACTCTTTAAAAATCTTTTAATTGGTTTTAAAATGGTTTTAAATTGTCTTTTTAAATACTCTTAACAGTTCAGTTTAATGATTGAATTTGGTTATAATCGACTTTCGGAAATATGTACAAGCGGTTCTAAACAATCGCCTTTAAATGGTTTTCAATTTTCTTTTAATCAACTCTTATCCTTTTCAAGTTAATGCAATAATTTGGTTATAATCTACTTTTGGAAAAATGCTCAATTGGTTCTAAACAATCGCCTTTAATTGGTTTTAATTGTATTTACTCGACCAATCGAAACCTTTGGAAAATCTACTAAACTAATAAACCAATTCACTTTTAACCGTCTAATTAATTTGTCTTTTCATTCTTTTAATTATGTTTTCTAGCTCTCCAATTAATGAATCTTGTCCCAAATGATCAGTCTAATTCAATTTGATATTTCTGTCTAAGATTTACCAATTTATCTTCTCCAGTTTCATATAACGTTTCTGCCGTTTCCGTCGCGCTAGTGACGGAAATGGTGTGTTATCCGATGCTCTTACCGAACGTAAGCGAGTTTTTCCCAAACGTTAGCCTAATTGTCTTTTTAAAATGGATAAATGATACAGATATAATTAATTAAAATAGAATATTTTTGCTCATTTTACCTATTCTATTTTTCACTATATTAATCTATTCAGCCCAATTTAATTTTTTTGGAAGTTTCGGAAAACGTCTAGCTTACCAAAGTGTCTCAGCAAGTCCAAATAATAGTTCTTTTTATTGATGCACCTTAATTTGACGTTCATAAAGTAGTTCTTTTATACGTGCCAATATTATTAAAGCATCTTTCACTTCTTCTTTATTTATATGATAATTTCCAAAATAAAATAAGGCTTTTTCATAATCAAACAAATATTTTCTTAGGCATTTGTGCATTTCCAGTGCAATCGGCACTTCAGCTCGCCATGTCATATTAACAAAAGCATGATCAAAGGCTATTCCATATTTATTTATAGAATTAGCAAATTGTAACTGTACCTCTTTAATCTTATCTATGTGCTTTTGTGCTTTATCATTCAAAGGTTCACTTTCTTCAATATCAAAAAAATGGTTGCAGTAAAAATAATCTTGACCTTTTCGAATATGCTCTTTTTGATGAAGAATATTATAAGCCTTATGTAACTCATCTAATTGGATTTTTTCAATTAAAAAGCTCGGACATACTTCATCCGAAAAATTAGCTGCATATACAATAGGGGTCATTTTAGGAAAAACAATTTCCTGCAATTTATGTGATAGAAAGTCCAGTTTTGAAAAACAATAATCACCACCATTATCACGGTGAATTTTTGTCATTATCAATTTATCACTATAATCATACACATACCTCTCATGAGCTTTAACCAATAATTTTTTTGAATCAGTATTCCAATCAATATGATTGCTAGTGTTTAAAGGATTAAATCCTGTTTCTGTTTCATAAAATCCTCTACAATTTCTAATCATAATTTTAGCTCCTTTCAAATAAGATAATAAAGATCATATAAAAAATCTTTATTTCATTAATTCTACAATCTCTTATAAATGTATATTAATGAATAACTTGGTGCGAATATAAATCTTTAAATGATATGTCATTTCCATTAACATTTCTGCCGTTCCCGCCACCTTAGCTCGGGAACTATGTTTATTACTATACTCATCTCGAGCGTCAGCGAGTTTCTTTTTTTCAAGCGATGCTTGATTGACTTTTCAAAATGGATTAATGATACACGCATAATTATTTAAAATAGATTATTTTTGTCTACTTTGACCTATTTTAATTTTTACTAAATTAATCTTTTTATCTTTATTTGATTTCTTTGGGAGTTTCGGATAACGTTTCTGCCGTTTCCGTCGCGAAGTGACGGAAATGGTGTGTTATATGATGCCCTTTCCGAGCGTCAGCGAGATTATCTTTTCTGAGCGCAGCTCAACTCGCTTTTGATTCTAATTAAGGTTTTTAAATTTCTTTTGATCTTTCCTTGGCGAAGCCAATTTCTATTTCATCAATTATCAGAGTTAAGTTCTTTATCGAAATTTACTTTAACTTTTACCTTTGATATTTAATCACTTTTATTAATTTGTTTTGACTTTAACTTGGCGAAGCCAAATTCGCTTTTGAACTTAATCAAAATCGGTTTTTAATTCATAGAATCTATTCGGATAAATTCTATTTTTTCATTCAGTTATATGTAAAAAAACTGAGCCGAAACTCAAGTTCCTTAAATCTAAACAAAATCTCAGGTTTTACTATAATTAGAACTAAAACCAACCATTGTCTTTTACTTATTCGAGATTTATATGCAATTTCCCTCTTTTATCATAAATGTTATTCTAACTTAATTTATATTCATCTTAAATAACGTCTTTTTTTTGTATTCTAAATTCTTTTTCTCTTTTAAAGGGTTTCATATAACGTTCCTGCCGTTTCCGTCGCCTTAGTGACGGAAATGGTGTGTTATCTGATGCCAGCATACTCTTTTTATATGTTCTTAATTAATCTTTTAACGCTTCTAATTGGTTTTAAAATTTCTTTTGAATTGTCTTTTAAATTTCTTTTATAAAACTCTTGAACAATTATTGATAATACTTAAATTTGGTTATAACTTAATTTCGGAAGAATGTAAAAGTGGTTCTAAACAATCGCCTTTAATTGGTTTTATTAAAACTACACTTGATCCAGGGGAACATTTGGATATCATATTAACTTAGCAAACCAATTCAACACTAATCGTCTAAGCAATTTCTCTTTTCAATTTTCTCATTTCAAATTTCTTTAATTGATTATCTTTTCAATTTTCCAATTAATGAATATAGTTTCTTAGGATTATATAAGTCTTGTTTGAAATTCTACTCCATGACTTACCATTTAATCTTCCCTGGTTTCAGATAACGTTTCTGCCGTTTCCGTCGCGCTAGTGACGGAAATGGTGTGTTATAGGATGCCCCTTTCCGAGCGTCAGCGAGTTTGTCTTTTCTGAGCGTAGCTCATCAGCTTTTGAATCTAATTTGGCGCAGCCAACTTGAACCTTACTTAATTTTTAGCTTTATAATCTTTCTCACTCTTACTATAGCTAATATCTTTGATAATTCTATTAATGGTTTTTAAATGTGTTTTGATTTTACCTTGGCGAAGCCAATTTTATTTTCGCTTCTTGCTCACTTTTTATATTTTTTTTGCCTAATTACACTCTATCTTTGGCATATAATATACAATTATATCAATTATTGTTTTTTCGAAACACACTTATAATTGTTATCAATACACCTATAACAAATGCTGGTAAAAATAAAACTGGATTACCTAACCGTTCCAATTCGAGAAAAAGAACAATTAGCATTATTACAAATCCTAAAACAGTATATTTGTTTGACACTTAAACACCTCCAAAATCATTTGTTCAATTTTAATATATATTCTTGAATTCATACAAAATCGTCTTTTTATTTCTAGCAAAAACAAACAAATAGATATTCGTTTTTCAATTGAAATTATCCACAAATTTTTCTCATAATAACAATTATTCAAACTTGAATTTAATTTCCAATTAATAAATTCATGATCATATCAAAAATTATTTTTAACTATTGCTGGTTTATCTTTGCTTACTTTATGGGGTTTCCTATAACGTTTCTGCCGTTTCCGTCGCGAAGTGACGGAAATGGTGTGTTATATGATTCCCTTTCCGAGCGTCAGCGAGATTATCTTTTCTGAGCGCAGCTCAACTCGCTTTTGATTCTAATTAAGGTTTTTAAATTTCTTTTGAACTTTCCTTGGCGAAGCCAATTTCTATTTCAGCAATTATCAGAGTTAAGTTCTTTATCGAAATTTACTTTAACTATTACCTTTGATATTTTATCACTTTTATTAATTTGTTTTGACTTTAACTTGGCGAAGCCAAATTCGCTTTTGAACTTAATCAAAATTGGTTTTTAATTCATAGAATCTATTCGGATAAATTCTATTTTTTCATTCAATTATATGTAAAAAAACTGAGCCGAAACTCAAGTTCCTTAAAGCTAAACAAAATCTCAGGTTTTACTATAATTAGGACTAAAACCAACCATTGTCTTTTACTTATTCGAGATTTATATACAATTTCCCTCTTTTATCATATTTGTTATTCTAACTTAATTTTTATTCGTCTTTAAATATTATCTTTTATTGTATTCAAATTTCTTTTTCTCTTTTAAAGGGTTTCATATAACGGTCCTCATGTCCCCGTCGCGAAGTGATGGGGATATGGTGTTATCCGATGCTCTTACCGAGCGTCAGCGAGTTTCTCTTTTCCAAGCGTCAGCTTGATTCTCTTTTTCAAGCGAAGCTTGATTTTCTTTTCCGAGCGCCGGCGAGACTCTCTTTTCCAAGCGTCAGCTTGATTCTCTTTTTCAAGCGCAGCTTGATTTTCTTTTCCGAGCGCCAGCGAGACTCTCTTTTCTAAGCGTCAGCTTGATTCTCTTTTTCAAGCGAAGCTTGATTTTCTTTTCCGAGCGCTAGCGAGACAGTCTTTTCCAAGCGATAGCTTGATTGCCTTTTCAAAATGGACAAATGATACACGCATAGATATTTAAAATAGAATATTTTCGTACATTTTACCTAGTCTAATTTCTTATTAAATAAATCTTTTCAACTTCATTTATTTCTTCGGGAGTTTCGGATAACGTTTCTGCCGTTTCCGTCGCATTAGTGACGGAAATGGTGTGTTAACTGATGCCCTTTTCCGAGCGACAGCGAGATTATCTTTTCTGAGCGCAGCTCATCTCGCTTTTGATTCTAATTAAGCTTCTTAAATTTCTTTTGATCTTACCTTGGCGAAGCCGATTTCTATTTAATTAATTATCAGAGTTAAGTTCTTTAACGAAATTTACTTTAACTATTACCTTTGATATTTAATCACTTTTATTAATTTGTTTTGACTTTAACTTGGCGTAGCCAAATTCGAAATTTACTATTCTCAACATAATAAAGTTCTTTATCGAACTTATTATATCTATTACCTTTAACCTTTTATTTCAATACATTATTAATATTACTGATAGCTAATGAATCCAATTGTTTACTATGCTTACAATAACCATCATACCAAAACAATAATAAAAATATTCTTTTGAAAATTTACTTTTCGGAACAGATTTACGCAAATATATCCAGAGAATTAAACCAATAAATAACATTGCAATTGTTGGATAATAAAAACCTGTGTCCCCTTGTGAAGAAAAAGCCGTTATATCAAATGCTTTTAAAATTATCTCAATTATAGATGTACCATTAAAGATTGGAGCATTTGATAGAATCAAAATGAATGTAATTACGTAAATGATAATAATTTTTCTTTTGTCGCTCATTGTGATCCTCCATTTGTTTTTTTTAGGGTTTCAGTTAACGTTTCTGCCGTTTCCGTCGCGTTAGTGACGGAAATGGTGTGTTATCTGAAGTCATTAATTCTATAAATTACGGATATTTATAATGTAACTAAAAGCCTCTAATGCTTGCCAAGTTGGTTCTCCGCTATTATTAATTAATCCTGCTCTCCTTAATGTCCGCAATGATTCATTTGGTAAATATTTCAATACAACATCAAAATCTACTTTGTTACTCATAATATTATCTATTACAGAAGCCGGCAAGTATCTTATTAATTCGTTATATAAAATATCTACTGCATTTTTATCAATAATACTATTTTCAAAGTTATATTGATTTTCTAATTCTCTAATCTTATTTTTTAGCATGTACATTTCCTGAGCACTTTTATTTAACTCATCTAAATATTGCTTTTTATCTTCTTTTGAAAGTTCATTACTTTCAATTAATTGAGAAATTATTGCTTCATTCTCATTTATTTTTTCAACCAATTCTATTTTCTCTTTCTCTATTTCTTCTTCTCTGTTTTTCAAGTCAGCAGTAGTACTAAAACCTCTGTCCAATATTCTTGTATATCCTTCATCCATATGTTTTAGTCGTTCTCCAAATCTTTCTTCCATTCTACCAATTGTTTCAGAAATATCTTTTGTAAACTTGTAAGTATTATCATAGAATTTATTACTAGTATCTGATGCTTTAAAATAAAACTCAATTGAAATTCCTATAGCAAATAATGAAATACATAAAGATAACAAGTCGGAATAATTTAATTTGCTTAAATCCAAAATAATTGTATTCGTAAATATTTTATAGAGAAATGCAAATACAATCAAAATTCCTATAATCATAAAATAAACTGTTTTAAAAACTTTTATTTTTTCATCTAAAGATTTGGTTTTTCCAATGTTTTCATTGTTTTCATTGTTTTTTTTCATCATTTATCTCCTTTTGATTTCAGATAACGTTCTTGCAGTCCTCGCAGCGTAAGTTGCGAGGACTGTGTGTTATGTGAAGTTTTTAATTATTGTTTGCCTCTACCCAATCTCTTTTCAAAATAGCGTAATGCACAACATCTCTAAATACATTTTTTATGAATACTTCTTGAATTCCGGTTCCTTCATATTTCATTTTGCATTTTTGCATAACTTTACCTGAACCTTCATTGCCAATATAATGTGTTGCTTCAAATCTATTGAGATTTAACTCTTTGAAAGCAAAACTAATAACTGTTTGCAAGGATTCTGTCATATACCCCTTATTCCAATAAGCTTTGTTTAAAACATAGCCCACACTTGCCTTTTGATGATCCTCACTTAATCTTAAATCAATTGCACCTATACATTTTTGTTCTTCTTGCAGTTCAATTGCCCAAACCCCAGGTTTAGATAAATAATATAGATTTATGATTTCTGATATATCCTCAAATTTTGTATAAGAAGGCCAATTAAGATACTCCGTAACATTGTCATCACTCGCATACTCATATACATCACTGATGTCATCTATAGCAAATGGTCTCAGTTTTATACGATGAGAATACAATTCTTTTGCTTTTTCAAGTTTAGTAATTAGATTTTCAGTATTCACAGTATGCCTCCTAATGATTTTTGATTTTAATAAATTTCACATAACGTCCTAAGCTTTAAGACGTTCCCGTAGGATTTGACCCTAAAAAGTACTTATCTGTCCATAATATCATTAATCCCTCTGAAAGTGACCACGTATAAATACGGGAATGTCTTGAAGCTTGTGTTATGCGCCGTATTTTCTTTTTTTTCTTGAGGTTTGAAACCAAGAGCCAAATGTTTTCCCCTCGAAAGCTGAAACTTATTTTATGCTCCCGTAATTATATGTAACTCCGAAGTTCAATCAATCCTTCGCTTCCACAGAAGCGAATTCGTTGAGAGATTAACTCAATCTTAAGTATCTTAAAATCGCGTGATTAATCAACATTAAAACTTACTAATCCCCCCGATTCCTTAAGTTAAGGGAAAATGCGTTAAAGTTTTCGAGGGGAGGACTCAGAACTTAGCCTAGAATAACTAGCGATCGCTCGACCCAAAATCCTATGCGACTAAGACCTGAATTCACTTAGCATCAGATACGGTTTTCACCTCGCATCAAGAAACACTTACTTTAACAAATTTTACTCCCATCCTATCTTAGTCCCCATATGGCGCATAACGTTCTTCGTGTCCCCGTCGCGAAGTGATGGGGACACGGTGTTATGTGATGCTAGCATCATTTCTTAATGATCTTATTAAATCTTTTCATTGGTTTTCAATGTTTTTTGATTTTAATTGGTTTTCTTTTCTTTGAAAATGAATTTGACTTCACATTTGATTTTGAGTTTCAAGTTATTCAAATTCAAATAAAAACTCACATTAAGATACTCATAAAATCGTCATCAATTTGATTTAATTTAGTCAAATCTTACATTCAATGAAATGCTCAAGCGGTTCTAATCAAATTGGTTTTAATCGCTTTTAATTGGTTTTTAAATTTGTTTTTAATCAATAATTACACTTAATTACTCGGAACATTTGAGAATCAAGCTACCTCAGCGTACCATTACATAATAACCGTTTAAGCAATTTTTCACTTTGTCTTTTTTCTTTATAAATGTGTTTTCAAACTTGTCCATTAATGAAAATAGTTACATAAAATTTACTAGGTTCTTATCAAGATTTATGTGCAAGACAAACAATTAATCTTCCCTAGTTTCACATAACGTTCTTACAGTCCTCGCAGCCTTAGTTGCGAGGACTGTGTGTTAACTGAAGTCGTTTATTGTTTTATTACCTTTTGTGCTTTATCACTTTTTTTCCTATCTATCTTTAGACTTCGATCATATCTTGCTATCAAACAATTGATTACTTATTACAATATTCATAGAATTTAATCTACGTAGCGCAAAATATCTATTAGGTTACGAATCTTTGACTATATCAAATTCCAACATCCGGATTTTCACGTATCATCTTAATAACCCATGGTTGCACAAAAAATGGAATTTTCATATTATATCCGTCTACTAAATGAGTTGAACCAGCAGGCGACAAAATGTATAAGTGTTGCAGTTTTATAACAACTCCGTTATTAATAGGTAGTTCCATCGTATAATCCGATCGAGATATCATTTGCCTGATAAGGTTCTTTTCATCAGTACTTAGTTCTCGTAGACACTTCAATTGATTAACTTTTATTTTTTTGTTTACATGCTTATCATAAAGATATTTTGCCGGTTTCACTATTAGATATACAAAAAGAATAGATAAAGAAACTACAAAAATTATACCAATATAAAATCCATACTTATCTTTGAAATCAACAAAATACAATTTTTCAAGTATATTTATAGGAGCAAATATAATGAACCCACTCGCTAGTGCTAAAGCACTTAAAATACTTGGTGGTAGTTTTAAGAAATCAATAAAATCTTTCATTTTCCCTCCATTTGTACAAATTACTGAATGTTATCTTCTTTTCTTTTAGTCGCTTTAGTGATAATTTTTATTCTAAATCAATCTTTGACTTAAATAATCTGTTTTGACCTACTTCATAAAATGAAGATTTGAAGAAATTTATAAATTCATAAAAATCAAGTCTGCAATACGTTCTTTCATCCTCGATTTCAGTTAACGTTCTTGCAGTCCTCGCAGCGTAAGTTGCGAGGACTGTGTGTTAAGCGAAGGAATAAATATTATCTACTCTTTTAGGTTTTCAATATTATTACCTTCTTTTCGACTTTCATACTGTTTTTTACTCTTTTTTATTTCTGATATATTCTTTTTAGAAACATATCCGATTCTTGTATTATTATTTTCATCTAAATATTCTACTTTAAAGTAATAATTTATATTCTCTGTCTCAATTATTTTAATATCTTCAATTGAAATATTTAAAATTACTGGAGAGTCTCTGTTCGGAGTTTCTCTTATTTTTGCATTAAAACTAAATGGAGAAATATTTAAAAGAGATGTAATATAAAAAGTCAAAATAAATCCAACAACTTTTACTATAAGTCTCGCTCTAATAGGGTATTTAGCCTTCAGCTTTTCGTACCATAACATCAAGTGTTTTTCGATATTTGTATTTTGCGTGTTAATATCGTTTATGGTCTCTTGAATTATTAAATTTACCTCTTCCCGTTCGACTTGGTCTAGTTCAATAATCTCTTCTTTATTAGGTTTACTAATATCACTATTAATAACTTCACGTTGTTCAACATAACTTAAATCTATAATCTTTTGTAATTGTTCTACTACTGCTATTATGGAATTATTCTCTATTAGTTTAAAATAGTCACTATATCGACTTAATATGTTTGTAACATTCTCAATAGCAGTAAAACTGGGCTTAAGATTTTCAATAATTTCATAAATTGGTTCAAAACTTTTACTAATATTTATATTGAACTTATTTAAATCAAATAATTTACTTCTGAAATTATCATATTCAGTTAATGCTTTTCTTATACCACTAAAATCAAGCATTTCTTGTTGCCTCTTTAAAATTTCAATTAAGTCATTTTGAGGTTTCAAAAAAACATCAATATTATACATCTGTTCTCCTTCTTTTTCTCAATAATAAGTTTGTTTATTTCTTGAACTTCCACTCTTTTGATTTTAATTCTTTCGCTTAACGTTCTTGCAGTCCTCGCAGCCTTAGTTGCGAGGACTGTGTGTTATATGACGTGATTTATTTCTTTCCAATTATCACGTACCATTCCATATCATCAAAATTTGTTACTTGATGATGTATGAAACTATATAGTTCAATCTTCTTAAATCCTAATTCTTTTAATTCTTCAATTAGGAACTCTATTTTGATAGGATAATAAACCTCTGAGAACTCTTCGCGCTTAAAAATTCTGTTCTCCTTCTCAAATGAATATAATAGGTTGAATGTAACTGTTCCATTTGCATTATAGTCCCATACTTGCATTGCATTAATGCGTTCAGATTCTTTTATCATTGGCTGATAGTAATAGAACCTATTGTTAGTATTTAAAATACGATCCCAATTCCTTGTATCAATATAAATATAACCATCTTCATTTATTAGTTGAGCCATCTGATTTAAAGTTATCTTCACATCATCATTGCTTACATGCGCTAGAGAGTTTCCCGTACTCATAACACAATCAAATTTACCATTTATCTGATCCGTCAGATTTCTAAAGTCACTTTGAACTAATTTTATATCCAAATTCTCAATTTTACTTTTCTCATTTGCTTGATCTAGCATCTCGTTACTAATATCTGATCCTGAGACTATGTAACCCATTTTTGAAAGCACTTTAGTAAGATTACCTGTCCCATAACTGCAGTCATGAATAGATGTAATTTTCTTGTCTTTAAATACTGTTTCATAATGATCTTTTAGTAACTCAGACATATTATCTGTAAACAAGATATCGTATATGTCAGGTCTATTGTATATACTTTTATTATTGTCCATTTTGAGTTCCTCCTTTATCATGTCATATAACGTCCTAAGCTTTAAGACGTTCCCGTAGGATTTGACCCTAAAAAGTACTTATATGTCCATAATATCATTTATCTTTCTGGAAGTGACCACGTATAAATACGGGAATGTCTTGAAGCTTGTGTTATGCGCCGTATTTTCTTTTTTTCTTGAGGTTTGAAACCAAGAGCCGAGTGTTTTCCTCTCGAAAGCTAAAACTTATTTTATGCTCCCGTAATTATATGTAACTTCGAAGTTCAATCAATCCTTCGCTTTCTCAAAAGCGAATCCGTTGAGAGATTAACTCACTCTTAAGTATCAAAAACCGCGTGATTAATCAACTTCAAAACATATTAATCCCCCCCGATTCCCTAAGTTAAGGGAAAATGCAAAAAAAGTTTTCGAGGGGAGGACTCACAAATCAACCTAGAGTAACTGGCGATCGCTCGACCCAAAATCCTATGCGACTAAGACCTGAATACACTTAGCATCAGATATGGTTTTCACCTCGCATCAAGAAACACTTACTTTAACAAATTTTACTTCCATCCTATCTTTGTCCCCATATGGCGCATAACGTTCCTCGTGTCCCCGTCGCGAAGTGATGGGGATACGGTGTTATGTGAAGTGCGCATATTTTAATACTTATCTTGAGCTACTTTGATTAATCGAAATGTAATTAAATTTAAACTTTATGTTGAACATTTTATACAATATATTCAAAATATACCTGATTCTCAAATTTGTCTTTGTGACCTGAATCCTCGAACATAACTATTCCACCCATTTTTTTATAAAATTCAATCGCATTAAAATTATACATATTACAAGTATTGTAAAAATTGATAATGTTCTTATCACTACAGTATTTTCTTATATGTGAAAAAATCTTTGTACCAATTCCTTTATTTTGATATTCGAATAGAATGTAAAGTGAGATTAATCGTAACCCGAACTTGTTCATGCTCTCATGAGTAGTAGCGCTAAAACAAAAATAACCAATTTGATTTCCGTCATTTTCAATAATTAACATCTCAGTTTCGGGATCATTTATTTGACTCAAAAAATTAACTTCGTGCATATCAAAATCAAAGTTATCAATCATTTCATCATGAAATATTCCCCTATAGTTTTCAGACCATACCATTTGCCTGAGCTTTGCCAGTTTTTTTGCATCTTCTTCTCTTGCATTTCTAAAAACATACATATATGTTCTCCATGTTAATCCTATTTTATACTCGACATCTAAATATTCTTGTAAAAGAAATTTAAGTAAGTTTAGCCTAAAATTTCATCAAATTCATGTTTGATATAGCTTCAAAATATGTTTTAAAAATCTTTGGTTCTAATATTTTTCTTAGCATTTCATATAACGTTCCTCGTGCCCCTGTCTCGAAGTAATGGGGATACGGTGTTATGTGAAGTGCTAGTATTTTTCTTTGCACTTCACATGCTTTTTATGTGTTCAAAAATTTCTTGACTGTTTTTTGCAATAATTCTTTTTTCATTATGTTTTTCAGTAACTGATACTATTGATTTAAATGTACTTCTATCATATTCTCTATTTTGCTTGAACATCTCAATTAGTTCAGTCCAACTCTGCCTATAATTATATTGCTTTAATCCCAATTGCATCTCGATAAACCTCTTGATAACCCTTAAATTTCTAATTACTGGATATGGATTAAGAACTACAATCAAATCGGCTTTCTCAAAACTTTCAAAACTCCATTTATATTGCGCTCCTTCTATTATCCAATTCTCCATAAATAATATGTTCCTAAGTTTTTCATTACGTATTTCTAAAGTATATTTTTTATTCTCTTTCCGATCCCAAATTATATTATCTGTTTCATAAAATGGAATTTCAAATTGTTCCGATAATGCTTTTGCAGTAAAAGTTTTTCCGCTTCCACATGGCCCAATTATTCTTATTTTCATTCTTAAGTTCCTTTTATATTTTCATAATTTAAATTGATTTTTTTATTACTTGCTTTTTCGCATTTCACATAACGTTCCTGCCGTTTCCGTCGCCTTAGTGACGGAAATGGTGTGTTATCTGATGCCAGCATACTCTTTTATAATGTTCTTAATTAATCTTTTAAACGCTTCTAATTGGTTTTAAAATTTCTTTTGAATTGTCTTTTAAATTTCTTTTATGAAACTCTTGGACAACTATTAATAATATTCAAATTTGGTTATAACTTAATTTCGGAAGAATGTTAAAGTGGTTCTAAACAATCGCCTTTAATTGGTTTTAATTGGTTTTATTAAAACTTCATTTGATCAAGCGGAACCTTTGGATATCATATTAACTTAGCAAACCAATTCAACACTAATCGTCTAAGCAATTTCTCTTTTCAAGTTTCTCATTTCAAATTTCTTTTATTGATTATCTTTTCAATTATCCAATTAATGAATATAGCTTCTTAGGATTATATAAGTCTTATTTGAAATTCTACTCCAAGGCTTACCATTTAATCTTCCCTGGTTTCAGATAACGTTCTTACAGTCCTCGCAGCCTTAGTTGCGAGGACTGTGTGTTAGCTGAAGGATATAATTAATAATTATTGTACAAATATGAAAGAATGACATAGTAGTTTAAGTCTCCTACAAATTCAATATTTCTAGAATAAAATAATGCTATATCATATATTTGATGCTCATTTAAGTTGTTTAATGAATCTATTGAAAATTCCTTTTTAATTATTTCTTCAATTACTTTTTCGTCATTAACTTTTTTTAAACAACTGAAAAGGCTTAAGCTTTTTAAGTCTTTATTTAAAATTAAAGTTTTATTCTTTTTTGAAAATTCAATATTATAAAAATCAAGCATTAAAGAAATTTTTATTTGATAACGTCCAACAGAATAATCGGTAAGTGTATGTCTGTGCTGAAAAAAAATTAAATCAATACCACACATAACGTATTCAATAAGTCTCCAAATTAGTTGTCTATTCTCTTTTTCAATAATTTTTATACAATTAGCTAACTTAGCCTCAGTAGTAGTATAATTTATACGTTTTAGCTTCTCTGAAAGATAATACAAATAATTTCGATTGAAATCTACATTATTGCTCATAAATATATTTCCTAACTACTTTATAAAGTTTAATAGAAATTAATCCAAGTATTACCCAAATTAAGTTTGAAATCATATCTTGTAATAGTGGGTGTAAATCATTATATAGTATTAACGAAGTAAAGATTGGGTTAAAATTGGGGGTAATCAAATTACTAATTGTTGTAAATGTTACATAACCGCCAAAAGATGCAATAATCATTGAAATTATATAGAGTATATATAGAAAATAGACTGTTTTTCTCTTCTTATAAGCCTCATATGGTAATAGTTCTAAACTGTACAAGAAAACCGGCCAAACAATTAGCACTCCAGTAATTAGGCCAAAATATGCATAATAATTTGCATATACATCTTTAAAAACATATGAAAGAAATATGCTTGTGATATATGTAGGTGAAAACATAATGATTATCCCCATTAAAGTTACGCTATCATTATCATCAAACACTAATTGATTGACAGAGAAATAATATGGCTTAAATATTTTGTGTATTTTCTTGGAAATTAATATTGTTAACAACGATGCAAAAAATAAGTAGTAGATGATTCTGTTCATTCGATTCCTCCATTATCTTTCAGCTAACGTTTCTGCCGTTTCCGTCGCCTTAGTGACGGAAATGGTGTGTTATATGAAGTCAATTATTCTTTTTTTGTAGTTTTCGGTTATTAAAATGATTTTATTATCTGCACAAAATTTAGTTATAGCGTTAATCAATGATTTTTGCATAAAACTTGAAATGTTATATTCATATATTTTATTTTCTGTATAAATATATATCATTTGCCATTGCCAATTACCGTAATTATTCCTTTCCAATTCAATCTTTTTAATTTCATTTACTGAGACACAAATATTATTACCAACTACCTTTAGTAGACTTAATTTATCTTTTTCAATGTGTATTCTATAATTTTTATATGACCATACGCAACTAGCCAGTACAATTAATCCAATCACAATTTCTTCAGAGTAAATTTCAAATCTGCTTTTATTGATTAATCTTATGATTACAGCAATAATGAAAAAGAACAATACCCTGTTTCTAATTTTTTCGAATGGGGTTAATATCATTTTCTCTCCATTTTTTCCTTTTTTATTGATTTCATATAACGTTTCTGCCGTTTCCGTCGCGAAGTGACGGAAATGGTGTGTTATGAGATGCCCTTTTCCGAGCGTCAGCGAGATTGCCCTTCCTGAGCGCAGCTCAATTCGCTTTTGATTCTAATTTGGCGCAGCCAACTTGAACCTTACTTGATTCTTAGCTTAATGTTCTTTCTAGCTCTTACAAGATCTAATGCCTTTGAAAACCTAATAATGGTTTTAATTTTCTTTTGATCTTTTCTTGGCGAAGCCAATTTTAATTTCTTTTCTTTATCAGCTTAAAATTCTTTATGGAAATTTACGATATCTATTACCTTTTAAACACTAAAAATTTCTTTTAATTTGTTTTGACTTTACCTTGGCGAAGCCAAATTCGCTCTTGAATTAAATCAAAATTGTTTTAATTCGTAGAATCTATTCGGATAAATTCCATTTTTTCATTCACATATATGTAAAAAACTGAGCCATAGCTCAAGTTCCTTAAATCTAAATAAAATCTCAGTTTTACTATAACTAAAACTAAAACCAACAATCGACTCTTACTTACTCGATATTTATGCTCAATTATCCTCTTTTATCATAAGTATTATTCTTACTATTACTTATGATACTTTTTATATATCTTCTAATTAAACTTTGTTTTTGAATTTAGTTTTTCATCTTAAGAGGGTTTCTCATAACGTTCTTCGTGTCCCCGTCGCGAAGTGATGGGGATACGGTGTTAAGCGATGCTCGCATCACGCTTTTAATTGTTCTAAATTATCTTTTAAATGGTTTTATATGGTTTTAAAAATTCGTCTCTAATACCTCGATTGAGATATCAAATCGCATAAGTTTATTCAAATTTTTTAATTTTAATTATCTTCTCAATTTCATCTTCTTTTTTTCAAATTAATCCTTTCTTTTTTTAATATAAACTTGTACCCTTCAAAGGTAGCCAAACACTCCGCTTCTAATACTGGGCCTTTAACTTCTATGGGATTTCCACATCTATCTAATATATCTTTTGATGTAAACTTCTTAATTCCATTAGATTTTTTATTAAGCACTTCTTGTCTAATACCAAATACCAATCTTGATATTTTTGCCCAATGAATTGCACCGCTACACATTGAACATGGCTCTGTACTTGAATACAATGTGCAATCCTCAAGAGAAATCACATCATTTTTTCTACAATATTCTGATATTAGTCTCTTTTCTGCATGAAATGTAGGATCACAAAATTCAATACAACCATCGTATGATTCATATATAATCTCATTATTTCTTACCAAAACTGCACCAAACGGATCTTCTCCTTTTAATTTGGCTATATTCGCTAATTGATTTGCTCTTCTAATATATTTTTCATCAATGTCATTTTGTGTCATAATCTATCTCCATTTCACAAACTTCTTTTGCCCTTTTCTTCCCGAGTTTCGCTTAACGTTCCTGCCGTTTCCGTCGCCTTAGTGACGGAAATGGTGTGTTATCTGATGCCAGCATACTCTTTCTACATGTTCTTAATTAATCTTTTAACGCTTCTATTTGGTTTTAAAATTTCTTTTGAATTGTCTTTTAAATTTCTTTTATAAAACTCTTGAACAATTATTGATAATACTTAAATTTGGTTATAACTTAATTTCGGAAGAATGTAAAAGTGGTTCTAAACAATCGTCTTTAATTGGTTTTAATTGGTTTTAATTGGTTTTAATTGGTTTTAATTGGTTTTATTAAAACTGCACTTGATCTAGGAGAACATTTGGATATCATATTAACTTAGCAAACCAATTCAACACTAATCGTCTAAGCAATTTCTCTTTTCAAGTTTCTCATTTCAAATTTCTTTTATTGATTATCTTTTCAATTTTCCAACTAATGAATATAGTTTCTTAGGATTATATAAGTCTTATTTGAAATTCTACTCCAAGACTTACCATTTAATCTTCCCTGGTTTCAGATAACGTTCCTGCCGTTTCCGTCGCCTTAGTGACGGAAATGGTGTGTTAACTGATGCCCTTTCTGAGCGTTAGCGAGATTATCTTTTCTGAGCGCAGCTCAACTCGCTTTTGATTCTAATTAAGGTTCTTTAATTTCTTTTAATCTTACCTTGGCGAAGCCAATTTCTATTTCATTAATTATCAGAGTTAAGTTCTTTATCGAAATTTATTTTAACTATTACCTTTGATATTTAATCACTTTTATTAATTTGTTTTGACTTTAACTTGGCGAAGCCAAATTCGAAATTTACTATACTCACATAATTAAGTTCTTTTTCGAACTTATTATATGTATTACCTTTAACCTTTTATTTTCAATACATTATTATTATTACTGATAGCTAATGAATCCAATTATTTACTATGCCTACAATAACCATCATACCAAAACAATAATAAAAATATTCTTTTGAAAATTTACTTTTCGGAACAGATTTACGCAAATATATCCATAGTATTAAACCAATAAATAACATCGCAATTGTTGGATAATAAAAACCTGTATCTCCTTGTGAAGATAAGGCAGTTATATCAAATGCTTTTAAAATCAGCTCAATGATAGATGTACCATTAAAGATTGGAGCATTTGATAGAATCAAAATGAATGTAATAACGTAAATGATAATAATTTTTCTTTTGTCGCTCATTGTGATCCTCCATTTGTTTTTAATTAGGGTTTCAGTTAACGTTTCTGCCGTTTCCGTCGCGATAGTGACGGAAATGGTGTGTTATGAGATGCCCTTTTCCGAGCGTCAGCGAGATTGTCTTTCCTGAGCGTAGCTCAATTCGATTTTGATTCTAACTTGGCGCAGCCAACTTGGAGCTTACTTGATTATTAGCTTTATGCTCTTTCTCGATCTTACTATAGCTAATACCTTTGATTATTTTATTAATGGTTTTAAAATGTGTTTTGATCTTACCTTGGCGAAGCCAATTTTAATTTCACTTCATTTTCACCTTTAAATTCTTTATCATTTTCACTTTTTCTATTACCTTAAAAAATTGCCTTTCAAATGTGTTTTGACTTTCTCTTGGCGAAGCCAATTTCGCTTTTGAACTTCATCAAAATTGGTTTTAATCCATAGAATCTATTCGGATAAATTCTATATTTACATTCAATTATATGTAAAAAAACTGAGCCAGAGCTCAACTTTCTTAAATCTAAACAAAATCTCAGTTTTTTCTATAGCTGGGACCAACACTAATAATTATCTATTACATATTCGATATTTGAGATCAATATTCCTCTTTTACAATAAATATTATTATTACGTTAACTTACGTTATAATTTCAACATTCATTGTAAATTTGCTTACTTTATTTTTTAAAAACTATTTTGTGTTTTTCATTTTCACTTAATTGGGTTTCTCATAACGTTCCTGCCGTTTCCGTCGCCTTAGTGACGGAAATGGTGTGTTATCTGATGCCAGCATACTCTTTTATAATGTTCTTAATTAATCTTTTAAACGCTTCTAATTGGTTTTAAAATTTCTTTTGAATTGTCTTTTAAATTTCTTTTATGAAACTCTTGGACAACTATTAATAATATTCAAATTTGGTTATAACTTAATTTCGGAAGAATGTTAAAGTGGTTCTAAACAATCGCCTTTAATTGGTTTTAATTGGTTTTATTAAAACTTCATTTGATCAAGCGGAACCTTTGGATATCATATTAACTTAGCAAACCAATTCAACACTAGTCGTCTAAGCAATTTCTCTTTTCAAGTTTCTCATTTCAAATTTCTTTTATTGATTATCTTTTCAATTATCCAATTAATGAATATAGCTTCTTAGGATTATATAAGTCTTATTTGAAATTCTACTCCAAGGCTTACCATTTAATCTTCCCTGGTTTCAGATAACGTTCTTCGTGTCCCCGTCGCGAAGTGATGGGGATACGGTGTTATATGATGCTGGCTTAATCTCTTCTAATCCTCTTTTTCAATCTTTTTTAGGTTCTAACGGTTCTAAAAATCTTTTAAATGGTTTTAAATTTTCTTTTAAACAACCCTTAACAGTTCAGTTTAATGATTGAATTTGGTTATAATCTACTTTCGGAAATATGTACAAGCGGTTCTAAACAATCGCCTTTAAATGGTTTTAAATTTTCTTTTAATCAACTCTTATACTTTTCAAGATGATGCACTAATTTGGTTATAATCTACTTTTGGAAAAATGCTCAAGTGGTTCTAAACAATCGCCTTTAATTGGTTTTAATTATATTTTACTCGACCAATCGAAACCTTCGGAAAATCTATTAAACTAATAAACCAATTCACTTTTAACCGTCTAATTAATTTGTCTTTTCATTTATTTTAATATGTTTTCAAACTTTACAATTTATGAATCTTGTCTCAAATGATCAATCTAGTTTTATTTGAAATTCCTCTCCAAGGCTTAACAATTAATCTTCCCCAGTTTCATATAACGTTCCTCGTGTCCCCGTCGCGAAGTGATGGGGATACGGTGTTAGATGAAGTTGCTTTTTCTATTCACTATTTAATTTCTTTATATTGAAAATACATTTGTGATTTCTATTAGTTTGTAAACTCATAATATTCTTAAGTCAATTATTTGGATTCCTCTCCAATTCTTTTCTTTATATATTCTATTTCCTTTTTGTTTTTTTCAAATTGTTCTAACATTTCAGTAGTAAGTTCAATAGTAAAATTATCATCAATATAAATTGTTGTATAGGAAAACACTTGACCAATGATTTTTATATTCTTTTCATTACTTTGTTCTTCTTCACGCTTCAAATTAATCTCCTCCTAAATACAAATTTACATTATTTCATATTCATAATACTAGTTGCTTCTGAATATGTTTAATGCACTACAAGAAAAGCTTAATTTCTTTCCTCGTCCTTATTATTTTCAATTTCTCATTGTATGGTTTCATCATTTCTTCAAATTTATTTCTATTTTTCTCAAAATCACTTGTCCATCTAAACATTGCCTTTAGCATTTTTAAATCTGATTTATAATGATTTTTTTCGAGTCCAATCTGCTGTTTAATAAAGCGCTTAACTATTCTATATTTACGAATTCTTAATGTAGGATCTAAAAATACTATTAAGTCTGCATTTTCCAACAAAAACTTACAACTCGGTCTAAATGTTCCTTCAACTATCCATGACTTTTCTTCATTGATTTTTCTGAATTCATTAATTTGTTCATCGTCACTTTGCTTGATTCTTCCCATTTCTGTATTCTTATGTGCAATATTATCAACCTCAAAATGCTTTATTCCTAATTTCTTAGATAGCCTTTTTGATAATGTTGTTTTACCAGAACCTACATTTCCTACTATATATATCTTGTTCAATTTTTCCATCCTTCATTACATTTAATTTCATAATTAATTGATTATTATTTCAAAATTAATGTGAGCCTAATAATAATTAATATCATTAAAGAGATTATTATCATTGACTTAAATGTGATATTTATATATCTAATATACTTTTCATTACCAATTTGCTTTTTTATGAAAGTAAGTGCAAATAAAATCACTAAAAATAGCACTGTCACTAATAATATTAAAATGCTTAACTCTAGTATTGTTGACCCCATATAACTCCTACTTGGTTACAAACGGTTTTATTTTGTTCTTTGCAATTTCATCTAACGTTCCTCATGTCCCCGTCGCGAAGTGACGGGGATATGGTGTTAGAAGATGCCCTTTCCGAGCGTTAGCGAGATTGTTTTTTCTGAGCGTAAGCTCAATTCGCTTTTGACTCTAACTTGGCGCAGCCAACTCCGAACTTACTAAATTATCACCTTAATATTCTTAATCAATCTTAATATATTTATTACCTTAGATAATTTACAAATGGTTTTTAAAATTTGTTTTGATCTTACCTTGGCGAAGCCAAATTTAATTTCTTTTCTTTTATCAGCTTAAAATTCTTTATCGAAATTTACGATAGCAATTACCTTTAAAAATTCTAATAGAATCTTTTCAAACTTGACTTGGCAAAGCCAATTTTTTTATACACATATATTTATCCTATACTAATTGGAATTTATCTCTCTTTTAAAATAATGCCAAATGAACCATGAAGATACAAATTCCCATCCTTGCTGTCCGTATGTATTCATAATTCTAGTTGTACGTTCACCGGTACCCAAAATGCAAACAGATTTGTATTCAAATTTTTTCATATAATATCTCCTTATATTCGAATTTACTTAATAGTTGAGTTAATAAAATTTATTCACTTTTTTCAAGATATATTTCTCCCCTTTGTTTTTAAAGAGGGTTTCTTCTAACGTTCTTCGTGTCCCCGTCGCGAAGTGATGGGGATACGGTGTTAGGTGAAGGTGCATTAGCATTTTAATAATCCAAACTTTTTTCTATCAATATTGCTAATAGAGCTATGTATAAAAGCTCTATTATATTTATCAGATTTATCAATAATCTTACAAAACGTGACAAAGTTATCATTTTGAATTTTACTTAAATTTTCGATATTCAATTTAATGTTTTCTATATCATTACCAGTAATATAATCAAAAAATTTTGCCATCAATCCAGCTATAACATCAGATAATTGAACAAGTAAATTATCCTTTGAATCTAGTTCTTCAAAATTATTTATTTGTATATTATTAAATGTTAACTTCATTTCTTTTATTCTCTCAAAAACAATACTTTCCTTATCAAATCTGTGCTCCGAGTTAATAAACATATATATGGGTTGCATATAAAACACAACGAAATCTTCCATCAATATATGATCATCGTTGTTTTCTACGAAAATAAGCTCCCCTTTCTTTAAGTTTTCTTTCAAAAGTTGCCTTAATTTAACTAACCAAATATGTAAATCCGATTCATCCTCATATTTCATAATCAACTCAATTAGTTTATTAATAAAATCAGAAATTTCTATTTTTTTTATATTAGGATAATCATATTTAACTAATAAGCTGATGAAATACTCTTCTTCTTTCAAAGCAATTAAGTGTAAGCAAGCTTTCATGTTATTAACAAAATCTAAATCTAAAGTTTCAATCATATCAGAATTAGATATTGCTGAATCAACAATGTCTACAATTGAGAAATAGAATAAATTAACTGCCATATAATGAATATATAAATCCGATTCTAGTAACCAATTTAAAAATACATTCAGCTTTTCACTTCGTAAACACTCTATAAAATTTCCATGAGCAATTTTATTAAATTTTATTTCTTTAATGTTCTTTTGCAATTTAAGATCTTCGCTCAGTTTTAAAACATCAAAATCAATATCATTCTCATGATGAACAACACCACCCAATACAAAATTAGTATTAATATCAGTATTTAAAGAACCTTCTTTAAGCCAATGTTTTCTAATATTATTAGATTCATCATAATAGAAATGATATTTTTCATTCATTCTTTTCAAATTATGAAGAGCAATATCATCGTCTCTCATTTTTTTAGTCTCGAAATTCATTTGTTTACGTCCTTTCGCACTTTCACCTAACGTTCCTCGTGTCCCCGTCGCGAAGTGATGGGGATACGGTGTTATGTGATGCTAGCATCATTTCTTAATGCTCTTATTAAATCTTTTCATTGGTCTTCATCGTTTTTTGATTTTAATTGGTTTTCTTTTCATTGAAAATGAATTTGACTTCACATTTGAATTTGAGCTACAAGTTATTCAAATTCAAATAAAAACTCACATTAAAGATACTCTGAAAATCGTCATCAATTTGATTTAATTTAGTCATATCTTACATTCAATGAAATGCTCAAGCGGTTCTAATCAAATTGGTTTTAATAGCTTTTAATTGGTTTTTAAATTTGTTTTTAATCAATAATTAAACTTGATTACTCGGAACATTTGAAAATCAAACTACCTTAGCATACCAGTACATAATAACCGTTTAAGCAATTTTTCACTTTGTCTTTTTTCTTTATAAATGTGGTTCATACTTGTCCATTAATGAAAATAGTCACATAGAATTTACTAGTTTCTTATCAAGATTTATGTACAAGACAAATAATTAGTCTTCCCTAGTTTCACATAACGTTTCTGCCGTTTCCGTCGCGATAGTGACGGAAATGGTGTGTTATGAGATGCCCTTTTCCGAGCGTCAGCGAGATTGTCTTTCCTGAGCGTAGCTCAATTCGATTTTGATTCTAACTTGGCGCAGCCAACTTGGAGCTTACTTGATTATTAGCTTTATGCTCTTTCTCGATCTTACTATAGCTAATACCTTTGATTATTTTATTAATGGTTTTAAAATGTGTTTTGATCTTACCTTGGCGAAGCCAATTTTAATTTCACTTCATTTTCACCTTTAAATTCTTTATCATTTTCACTTTTTCTATTACCTTAAAAAATTGCCTTTCAAATGTGTTTTGACTTTCTCTTGGCGAAGCCAATTTCGCTTTTGAACTTCATCAAAATTGGTTTTAATCCATAGAATCTATTCGGATAAATTCTATATTTACATTCAATTATATGTAAAAAAACTGAGCCAGAGCTCAACTTTCTTAAATCTAAACAAAATCTCAGTTTTTTCTATAGCTGGGACCAACACTAATAATTATCTATTACATATTCGATATTTGAGATCAATATTCCTCTTTTACAATAAATATTATTATTACGTTAACTTACGTTATAATTTCAACATTCATTGTAAATTTGCTTACTTTATTTTTTAAAAACTATTTTGTGTTTTTCATTTTCACTTAATTGGGTTTCTCATAACGTCCTAAGCTTTAAGACGTTCCCGTAGGATTTGACCCTAAAAAGTACTTATCTGTCTATAATATCATTTATCCCTCTGGAAGTGACCACGTATAAATACGGGAATGTCTTGAAGCTTGTGTTATGCGCCGTATTTTCTTTTTTTTCTTGAGGTTTGAAACCAAGAGCCAAATGTTTTCCCCTCGAAAGCTGAAACTTATTTTATGCTCCCGTAATTATATGTAACTCCGAAGTTCAATCAATCCTTCGCTTCCACAGAAGCGAATTCGTTGAGAGATTAACTCAATCTTAAGTATCTTAGAATCGCGTGATTAATCAACATTAAAACTTACTAATCCCCCCGATTCCTTAAGTTAAGGGAAAATGCGTTAAAGTTTTCGAGGGGAGGACTCAGAACTTAACCTAGAATAACTAGCGATCTCTCGACCCAAAATCCTATGCGACTAAGACCTGAATACACTTAGCATCAGATACGGTTTTCACCTCGCATCAAGAAACACTTACTTTAACAAATTTTACTTACATCCTATCTTAGTCCCCATATGGCGCATAACGTTTCTGCCGTTTCCGCCGCATTAGTGGCGGAAATGGTGTGTTAGAAGAAGTTCTTTTCGCACTTATCATCAACGAATTTTTATAAGCATCTAAACTCCAAAGTTTATATCAGCTATAACTGGATGGTTTAAGTATAATATGATGATAAAATGCAATATTTCTAAACTCAGGTATTTCTTCAACTCTTCGTTCTAAACTAAACATATTGGAAATCCAATCAGAATCCACTTTCAACTCGTTTCTCTGTAATGCAAAAAAAGTTCTTACACCATAAATTTTCTCTATTCCAAAATAACCATTAGAATATTCCTTTAATTCCAAATTATCATATTCATTTATGGTACCAAAGTTCTGTGATATTGAATTTCCATTGTTAATTAGTTCTATTGCTTCATCAATCTTATATTCAAAAACTGCCTTTTGCATTATTTTCCCTGCTTTATTATGTTTAACTATAGAAAGGAATCCATTCGGTTTCAAAACTCGTTTAAACTCAGAAAGTAGCTCTTTTCTATTTTCTAAGTATTCCAAAACGTTATGGCATATAACAATATCATAATTTTTATTAGGTAATTTCTTTATTTGTTCTATTCCGCCTTCGATTTGAATATAATCATTCTTATTTGATCTATGTTTTAACATCTCTTTATTTGGTTCAATGGCTGTCACATCATTTTTTTTTGCAAAATAATCCGCAGTAATTCCAAACCCACTTCCAAAATCAAGAACTTTTTTTCCTTCACACTCAATATTATTCCATACTAATTTATAAAATAATTCTCCCCATGGAGCATTTACTGTCTTTAAATATTCTTGAATATTAATTGTCATACTCATAAGTTTATCCTCCAAATTAAAGGAATATCATCAGTTATTGATATTACTAATGTTGATTACTTTACAGAATTTCTTCTAACGTTCCTCATGTCCCCGTCGCGAAGTGATGGGGATATGGTGTTATCCGATGCTCTTACCGAGCGTCAGCGAGACTCTCTTTTCCGAGCGTCAGCGAGTTTCTCTTTTCCAAGTGTCAGCTTGATTCTCTTTTTTCAAGCGCCAGCTTGATTTTCTTTTCCGAGCGCCAGCGAGACTCTCTTTTCCGAGCGCCAGCGAGACTCTCTTTTCCGAGCGTCAGCGAGTTTCTCTTTTTCAAGCGTCAGCTTGATTTTCTTTTTCAAGCGCCAGCTTGATTTTCTTTTCCGAGCGCCAGCGAGACTCTCTTTTCCAAGCGTCAGCTTGATTCTCTTTTTCAAGCACAGCTTGATTTTCTTTTCCGAGCGCTAGCGAGACAGTCTTTTCCAAGCGATAGCTTGATTGCCTTTTCAAAATGGACAAATGATACACGCATAGATATTTAAAATAGAATATTTTCGTACATTTTACCTATTCTAATTTCTTACTAAATAAATCTTTTCAACTTCATTTATTTCTTCGGGAGTTTCGGATAACGTTCTTCGTGTCCCCGTCGCGAAGTGATGGGGATACGGTGTTATATGATGCTGGCTTAATCTTTTCTAATCCTCTTTTTAAATCTTCTTTTAGGTTCTAACTCTTTTAAAAATCTTTTAATCGGTTTTAAAATGGTTTTAAATTTTCTTTTAAACAACTCTTAACAGTTCCGTTTAATGATTGAATTTGGTTATAAATCGACTTTCGGAAATATGTACAAGCGGTTCTAAACAATCGCCTTTAAATGGTTTTCAATTTTCTTTTAATCAACTCTTATCCTTTTCAAGTTGATGCAACAATTTGGTTATATTCTACTTTTGGAAAAATGCTCAAGTGGTTCTAAACAATCGCCTTTAATTGGTTTTAATTGTATTCTACTCGACTAATCGAAACCTTCGGAAAACCTAATAAACTAAAAAACCAGTTCACTTTTAACCGTCTAATTAATTTGTCTTTTCATTTCTTTTAATATGTTTTTAAACTTTACAATTAATGAATCTTAGCTCAAATGATCAATCTAGTTTTATTTGAAATTTCTCTCCAAGACTTAACAATTAATCTTCCCCAGTTTCATATAACGTTCCTGCCGTTTCCGTCGCCTTAGTGACGGAAATGGTGTGTTAGCAGAAGTCGTTTATCTTTTCAAATTATCTTTTGAATCTAAGCACCAATGATCTTAAATGTCTTATGATCTTAATTATCTTTTGACCTTAAATATCTTTCAAAAGCAACATTTACTTAAGTTGTAAATTAAGATCTTTCATTAATAAATTGGCTATTTGCAACGCCTCTTTTCGTGTTTTGGCTGGTCCAGATATCAATATACCATTAACACTATTCCAACCACCATCAGGATTTTCATTAGATTTTTCTTCCATGATTGTCATTGTCATCATAGAAAACTTATCTTTTACAAATACCTCACCTTGAAATAAATTTTCCAAAACTTTCTTTGAATCAATTTTGACATAGTTAAGCCTACCGTATCCTTTATTATCAATATTTATATCAGCTAAAGTACTTACTAAATTTGAAAAACCTGATTTATCGTTAGTAAAATCATAACCTTCAATATAAATTGAGCCAGAAAATACATCATCCGAAAATAAACTTCGCCTATATATACCATCAATTTTAATTGTAATGTTCTCAATTCCCCCTTCTTCACCAAGTCTAAATTTTACTGCGGGAAATTCTTTATGTATTGATATGTCCGATGTGTAAATTCCATATATGACAAATAGAATTAGTAAAAAACTTCCAAGATAGAAAAATTTTTTTCTGCTCATAAAGTTGGTCTCCTAAAATAATATTTTTTAAAAAAACTGTAAAACATTAACAAAATTTTATAACTGAGTAGATAAAGTGGTTAAAAGTATCTAGAATATTCAATATCGTTATAATGTCATAATTCCTACACGCATTATGTATCAACATTGATTTCTGCTAACGTCCTAAGCTTTAAGACGTTCCCGTAGGATTTGACCCTAAAAAGTACTTATCTGTCCATAATATCATTAATCCAACTGAAAGTGACCACGTATAAATACGGGAATGTCTTGAAGCTTGTGTTATGCGCCGTATTTTCTTTTTTTTCTTGAGGTTTGAAACCAAGAGCCAAGTCTTTTCCCCTCGAAAGCTGAAACTTACTTTTTGCTTCAGTAATTATATGTAACTCCGAAGTTCAATCATTTCTTCGCTTTCTCAGAAGCGAATTCGTTGAGAGATTAACTCAATCTTAAGTATCTTAAAATCGCGTGATTAATCAACATTAAAACTTACTAATCCCCCCGATTCCTTAAGTTAAGGGAAAATGCGTTAAAGTTTTCGAGGGGAGGACTCACAAGTCAAACTAGAATAACTAGCGATCACTCGACCCAAAATCCTATGCGACTAAGACCTGAATACACTTAGCATCAGATACGGGTTTCACCTCGCATCAAGAAACCCTTACTTTAACAAATTTTACTTCCATCCTATCTTTATCCCCATATGGCGCATAACGTTTCTGCCGTTTCCGTCGCGATAGTGACGGAAATGGTGTGTTATGAGATGCCCTTTTCCGAGCGTCAGCGAGATTGTCTTTCCTGAGCGTAGCTCAATTCGATTTTGATTCTAACTTGGCGCAGCCAACTTGGAGCTTACTTGATTATTAGCTTTATGCTCTTTCTCGATCTTACTATAGCTAATACCTTTGATTATTTTATTAATGGTTTTAAAATGTGTTTTGATCTTACCTTGGCGAAGCCAATTTTAATTTCACTTCATTTTCACCTTTAAATTCTTTATCATTTTCACTTTTTCTATTACCTTAAAAAATTACCTTTCAAATGTGTTTTGACTTTCTCTTGGCGAAGCCAATTTCGCTTTTGAACTTCATCAAAATTGGTTTTAATCCATAGAATCTATTCGGATAAATTCTATATTTACATTCAATTATATGTAAAAAAACTGAGCCAGAGCTCAACTTTCTTAAATCTAAACAAAATCTCAGTTTTTTCTATAGCTGGGACCAACACTAATAATTATCTATTACATATTCGATATTTGAGATCAATATTCCTCTTTTACAATAAATATTATTATTACGTTAACTTACGTTTTAATTTCAACATTCATTGTAAATTTGCTTACTTTATTTTTTAAAAACTATTTTGTGTTTTTCATTTTCACTTAATTGGGTTTCTCATAACGTTCCTCGTGTCCCCGTCGCGAAGTGATGGGGATACGGTGTTAGGAGAAGGGCTTTTTATCCTTTCATCATTGCTCCTAATGTATCCCAGAATAGATCTTCTCTTCCCCAGCAATCATCTAAATCTAACTCATGATGATTTAATGCTATTTTCTTTTTCGTTGTTGATTTTATATCTTGGTTGCATTCTGCAAGTATGCAGGAATAAACAAGACCTTTTACTATGTCACAAAAATTTACTTTTCCTCCGCTTACACCTGTTAATCCATCTGTCATTACAATTTTCTGTTCAGCATCATGCAATAAAGCACATCTAATATCTTTATAAATTATTTTTTCTAATAAAATGCCTCCAATTATGATATCGCCTTTTGCAATGTTTTTAATTGAACCTGCACTCATTATAATTGATTGATAATCTTTAATAAATTTTTTATACATATCTCCATTTGAACCTACTTTTTTATTTGTCTTCAAGTAATGCTTTTTCGCAGAGGCATCAACTAAAATACAAGCTAATGCAAGTGCTACGCTTGGTTTTGAATCTGAAAGTTCAAGTGCTGAACAAACGTATTCTACAAAACAATTCATGACTCACCTCATTATTATTATTTTTCTTCATTTAATTTAAAGATGTTTATTCTATGATGTTTTTATACCGATTTTATTTGGTTTTATTTGGTTTTATTTGGTTTTATTTGGTTTTTAGCCTTTCTCCTAACGTTCCTGCCGTTTCCGTCGCCTTAGTGACGGAAATGGTGTGTTATCTGATGCCAGCATACTCTTTTTACATGTTCTTAATTAATCTTTTAACGCTTCTATTTGGTTTTAAAATTTCTTTTGAATTGTCTTTTAAATTTCTTTTATAAAACTCTTGAACAATTATTGATAATACTCAAATTTGGTTATAACTTAATTTCGGAAGAATGTAAAAGTGGTTCTAAACAATCGCCTTTAATTGGTTTTAATTGGTCTTATTAAAACTGCACTTGATAAAGGGGAACATTTTGATATCATATTAACTTAGCAAACCAATTCAAGACTAATCGTCTAAGCAATTTCTCTTTTTAAGTTTCTCATTTCAAATTTCTTTTATTGATTATCTTTTCATTTTCCAATTAATGAATATAGTTTCTTAGGATTATGTAAGTCTTATTTGAAATTCTACTCCATGACTTACCATTTAATCTTCCCTGGTTTCAGATAACGTTTCTCTTAGCCCCGTCGCGCCAGTGATGGGGCTAAGGTGTTATCCGATGCTCTTACCGAGCGTCAGCGAGTTTCTCTTTTCCAAGCGTCAGCTTGATTCTCTTTTTTCAAGCGTCAGCTTGATTTTTCTTTTCCGAGCGCCAGCGAGACTCTCTTTTCCGAGCGTCAGCGAGTTTCTCTTTTTCAAGCGTCAGCTTGATTTTCTTTTTCAAGCGCCAGCTTGATTTTCTTTTCCGAGCGCCAGCGAGACTCTCTTTTCCAAGCGTTAGCTTGATTGCCTTTTCAAAATGGATACATGATACACATATAATTAATTCAAATAGAATATTTTTGCTCATTTTACCTATTCTAATTTTACTAAATTAATCTTTTCATTTTAATTTGATTTCTTTGGGAGTTTCGGATAACTACTGCATTCCCGTACTTCTTGAATAATACCAAAAATAAGGGAGCTTAAGACTGTTGTTCTGGAATGGGCTATTCTAGTAATGAGTAAAATTTCGTATTTTTTACCCATAAAAAAATATATAAGTATTCATTACCAATAACCCACACCATCACACTACTACATTTCCCTTACTCGCAACCTCTACTATAGCCAAATCTGTCTTCAAATATCATCAAACTTAATCCAATATCTCGATACCATTTTCCCAGATTCCTCAGAAACAACTTCATTTTCATATATACCACCATTTTTTATGATGATCTTTGCTGAGCCAGTATTATCAGAGTCACAAGTAACAAGCACCTCTTTGAGACCTAACGCTCTAGCCTTTACCAAAGTTAAGCTGAGTAAAATCGAACCATTTCCTTTCATCCGTTCCGAAGGAGGAACATCATAACCTATGTTTCCGCCTTCTCTTTCAAGATGAGGAACCAAATAATGCCTAAATCTACTAACACCACATATTTTACCAAAACCATCTATCAACCACATGGTAGTTGTAGGAACATAGCCAGGTTTTACGTTTTCTTTTATTGCTTCTCTCTCAAGTTTTTGAACATACTGGTGAAAATTAAAATCCTTTTCAAAAGCGATTTGATATCGAGTATCATTGATCGCTTTATAATCTAATGCCATATTGAAAAAGTGTGTTTCCATTTCTTCAGAAGGTAGAACTAATTTCATACATTCCCCACTTTCACAGATTAAATTATGTTCCTCTATCCACCAAGTCAAATCTTACTCAAACGCCTCAATCCATCCCTTAAATACCGCATTAAATAACTCTGCCTGTTCTATGTGCATCGCGTGTGCCGCGCAGTCAACTGCAAGATAAGTCGCTCTTGGAAACTTTAAACTGAGTGCATATTGATCTTCAAATCCCACCACGGAATCTTGTTTTCCTGCCATGATTACCACTGGTTTATCAAAGCGGGCATTGTTTGCGTCCACATTGAAAGAAGCTTTGTACCCATTTGCCTGATACTCATCCATGAAATCCACATCACCCAGTACCAGTGCTTCATCAATCTCGATGCGCTGTCTATCCACCACGTAGGCATTGATCACAGCATTTAATTCTCTTAGTTCTTTAAGTTCACTTGAAAGAAGCGTCGCCGTATAGGCTTTATCTTCAACCATCACCTTATGCGCTGGTAACTTTCTCATCGCACTTAAAGGCTCAACCACAGGCACAAACAAAAACATGCCTAAAACTTGATCTTCAAAGTACCACCTGAGCCCTCTTGCGAGATACCCCCCATAAGACATGCCCGCTATGAGAAATTTTTCATTACCTACCAAAGGCTTGATGAGTTCGGCGATACTTTTGAGCATCTGATCTGCATTTTTAATCTGATGATAATCTTTAGTAAGTCCCATCCCTGGAAGATCAAAATAAATCCGTTTAAAGTTTTTTCCCTGTAACAAAGGTTCACAAGCCCCAAGCATCACTCTGTGGTCAAGCTGAAAGCCATGAAGCATCACTATCGGTACCCCTTCACCTATTGTAAAACTGTTGTATTTGACACTGCTCATATGTCATCCTCCTACGAAATTCCTCTAAATTAATGCCTATCTTTAAAATCGAAGTATCCTTGATAGATTTGAACCAATTGATCATCCACAAAAACAAAAGAATAAGGATAAAACTGTTTCAAAGTACCAGACAAATCTGACTTAACCAGCTCATTGAATTGGCCACTTTCAGTTGCCACAAATCCATATTGGTCAACAGCATAAAATGTTGCATTAGTGGGAACAGTGACCCAAAGATGCGTTTCTTGATGTAAGATTTTCAAATTGATATTGTTATTAAACTTGTTATTGTTATTACTCTCAAGAAATAGCGCTTGATTCTGTTGTTCATCTAATTCTATGTCAACTACAAAGGCTTCACTATCAGTATAAGATACAACTTTACCTTTGAAAATGCTGATATTTGAAAAAAAATCAAAGAGTTCACTTATTGCGCTTATTTTCCGGTTATTGAGTGTAATTTCCTGTGCCATTTCATCAACATTATAGGCTTTTATCCATTCAAGCTCATTTTGTAACATTTCATTTGCACTACTTAACTTAGCAATTTCTTCATTCGCTTTATGACTTTCCAAGTTAACTTCATCAAGCTTAACTTCCAAATCATCTATCAATTTTTTCTGATTAACATTTAAGATTATCATTGTAATCAGAAAAATACCTAAAATTATGATCAGCATATACCATTTAATATTAGAACTTTTATTTACTTTTTCATTAGCTTTTTCATTAGCTTTTTCATTTACATTTTTACTTTCATTTTCATTCGATTTCACATCGGAATTCATTTCATCATTTAATCCAGGTTTAAAATCAACTTTCATTTATAAACACCTCACATCTGCTGTTAAAATCGAAAATCAAATGGTAACCTAGTTGCTCACCAATCAGAGAAACTCATTAAACCTTGTTATTCACCGATCTTTGTTACTCACAAATCTTAGTGACAATTTCATCTATACTTTCTGCTGTAATACCTATACTCTTTACAACACTCATAATATTGGCTTGATCGTATTTTTCTTCCCCATAGATGATTTGAGCCCCTGGCAAAACCCTTGGCAGATAACTATAAAGGTCTAAAAGTTCTGACTGTAGTTCATTATACATCGCATAATCACTTTTATCAGGCTGCTTTTCTGTCCTTAACACTGCATGATCTGAAGATATATACCGCCTAAGTGAGCTATCAATTGCTTGCAAATAGTTTTCAAGTTCGGCGTTCTCACTTGCACTCAGAATGGTTGGTACAAGATCGGTATATTTTAGTTCTAATAGAACTAGATGACTATGTGCTAAAAAATCGTCTATTAAAAAGTATAGTTTATCAGTGCCATCTAGATCTACGATCTCTTCATTCGCTAAATTATGGATATCGCTTAAGCTGTCAACCATCAAATGATAAGATAACTCAGCAGTAGTTTCAGTGTTGTGACTTAGCTTAGTATAATTCAGATAAAGCCCCCAAATCACAACAAATAAAACTAAAATTGCTATTTTTACTTTCAAATCTAACTTCGCTTTATCATATACAATTACCAAAAAACATATAAAAACTGCAATATAGCTCAGGTTTAGCAACATTTTAGTCTCCTTTTCGGTCTCTTTTTCCAAATCATTCATCAAACCCAAGTTGATCCAGTGGATTGACGATGCCCATGAGGGATTTGTTTGAGACATGTGTATAGATTTCCGTGGTTTTACTGTGAACGTGCCCTAAGAGTTCTTGGATATACCTTAGGTCTACACCTGATTCTAAAAGGTGTGTCGCAAAAGAGTGCCTTAGGCTGTGAAAAGAGACATCTTTATGAATATTGGCCTTCTCGCAACTGACTTGAAATACCTTTTGAAGGGTACGCTCAGATATAGAACCTGTACAGTTTGGATTCTCAAATAAGTATTCGTAAGGTCTATAGCGTTCGATATAACTTGAAAGTTGTTTTGTAAGCGTCGCTGAGAGCGGTACAATTCTATCTTTTCGGCCTTTCCCTTGTCTCACATAGATGACGTTCCTTGAATAATCAATGTCTGCAAGTCGTATGTGAGCCACTTCACCCACGCGCATCCCACAAGAATACCCCATCATCAGGGCAGTTTTATGTTTTAGATTTTCAGTGACGTTAAAAAGCTTAGTCACTTCAGTTTTTCCAAGTACCTTGGGTAGCTTATATTGTTTCTTTGGTCTTTGGATCTGTATAATCTCGTTATCACGGTATTCACCTATGCTTTTAAGGTGCTGCTTGATGGCATTGACCGCTTGATTGACATACGAATGGCTACAGTCCTTGTCCTCTAAAAGAAAGAGCAGATAATTGTTGATGGATTCACTATCATGGCTTAACTCACTTTGATAGAGAAAACGCGCCAGATGCGCTGTATAACTCTCTATGGTTTTAGGGCTATACCCTTTGAGTACCAATCGATCTGAAAGGCGATTGGTAAGTTTTTTCACAGCTTCTTCATATTTGGGATTGACGTTTGAAGTGTATTTAGGCACCTGCTGCGAGGGTGCTTTGGGTGTGTAAAGTAACGGTTTGTGAACAGGACGATTTTTGCCTGTGAATTGCTGTTTCAATTCGACTAACGCCTTAAACTTCCCAACTGGAAAGATCCAAACCTTATTCTCAGGATGCCATCTCCCGCCACCTAATTTCCTTAACGCCGCAACGATTTCTGCATCGTACCTAACTTTAACCCATAATTCGTCGTTGATATGACTGATCTCCATAACTATCCCCCTACAAGAATTCCGATTTAGTTAATTACCATTATATGGAATTAATCAAATTATATCACAACTCTTGCACGTGGAAAATATTGGATATTTAACTTTGTTTATCTATATGTAACTTCACCCCTATATCACGGCAACTACTCCTACAATTATAACATTTTTTCCAAATGATAACAGGATAAAATTGGCATAAATTCTGAACTGTTTCATCATAATTTATGCCAATACATCTTGCCTATTCATTAATTGGGTTATAGTCTTTCATAAACTCATTTTCATAATCTTTGATCAATCGCTTAAGCTCAAGATCCGATTCCGCCTTATATGGAAAAATCACATAGCGCTCAGACGCTATATATTCTGCTGCAGCGCTCTCGCTTGATCCAGTCTCGGTTGAATCAATTTCAGTCATGTCTATCTCAGTTAAAGTATCATCCTCTGTTTGCGGTTCTAATGTTGATCGATTGTATCCGTCATCATCTGACTCAGCATCAACCACATGCCAGTATTTGATAAAACCTTTTGTAAAATCGGCATTTATAATGATACTTGCCCGTTCACCCTCACCACTTACAAAACTACCATGGTAATCGTCGCCTTTAAGCGGTATGAGCTCTAAACCATTTTCTTCACTAAGATGATAAGTGACATCACCTATACTTAGCGTTCCTGAAAACATCAGATTGGTAGCAAGTTTAGCCTGATAGATGTTGCCCGTGAAGTTAATATCGACTTCATCATGTGCATAGTTTGATAAGTTGAGCATCACCGCAGGCGACGTTATGTTATATGTCGTCATCGTGTTATTATGTAACCATAAAGTGTAACCTGCAGTCAGTGCCAAAACTAGAATCACGATTCCCAGTAAAAAACCAAGACGTTTCATATGTACCTCCTTTTCTCCATCTTACCAAATGGGCAGGTAAAATACATGAATATAAACAAGGTTTACTTGAAATTTAATAAACTTATAACATTCATATTGGAGGCAGTATAATAGACTTGAAAATTAATTTTTACCGTGCTACGCTTTAAATGAGTGTTACGATCATCACCGATATGATTACAACAGAAATGATGATTATAATAGAAATGATGATTATGATAGAAAAGATGATCACAACTAAAAAAGGAGGTATTTGTATGCACTATGCAGTCATCGAAGTTAATGGAACATTTTTCTTTCAACTGTTTAACACCGCTCTACTGATTGGCATCGTAATTGGTATTCCATACCTTATTTTCAAAGCCATTAAACGCAGTAAAGCCATTGAAAAAAGGCTTAATCTCATCGAAAAAGAACTAGAAAACAAGGAGAAATCATGAAAAGACCCAAATATACCAGTATCGCTATTCTTGATGCACTGCTACTCATTTTATTTTTAGTGATGGGATACTACGCGGCATTCGAGATCGACGGCGATTTCACTTACTTAATTTTTACATATCTTATTGCAAATTCAGTGATTAGTGCCCTCGTCTATAAAAAACACGAAGACTTCAGAACCCTTTCAACATTGCTCCTTAGAATCGTGGTGCCAGCCTGTCTCAGCCTATTTGTAGCCGTTGTTTTCATTATTAGAACATTTAAATAATCATTACCTGTATAAACATTATCCACATATAACACCAATTAGCATCACTTGCCACCAAATTTCAACACCTACCATCAAAAAAAGAAGGGCATAAAGTCCTTCTCTTTTCTCTTTGCATATTATTCTCTTTGCGTCTTACTCTTTTTGCGAGTTACTCTCTTTGCATGCTATTCTCTTTATAGTTTCCAAGCACTGCGAAATACTCACTCATGTGTTTTACTTCCTCGATGGCAGTGATAATTTCCGGTGCCGCTAGGTTTCCTGCCACATCTACGAAGAAAAAGTAAAACCATGGCTTATTTTTAATAGGCCTTGAGATGATTCTGAGTAGGTTGACATCATGCAATGCAAATTTCTCAAGCGCATGGTATAGCGCCCCTGCTTTGTGTGGTAATGAAAATACCAAACTCAAACGGTCTGCCTCCGCTTTTGGTTCGTGGCCCTTTGCAATCACTAAAAACCGTGTGGAATTGGTCACGTTGTCTTGGATGTTTTCCTTCAAAATGGCGAGGTTATAGATCGCCGCCGCGCGTCTACTGCCAATCGCCGCGATGTGTTTATCCCCTGTCTGCTCCACTAGCGCCGCACTTTTGGCCGTATTGCTGTAAGCCACAGGTGTAATCGATGGATTTGTGGACAAAAAGCTACCGCATTGTTCGATGCCCTGCGTATGGCTATACACTTTTTGAATATCACCCACCAAAGAGCCCGGCAGCCCCAAAAGATGATGCTTGATTTGGAGGTATTGCTCGCCTACTACTTTGAGATCATGTGCAATCAACAGATCATACACATCCTTGATATCACCGGTAGATGAATTTTCAACAGGCACCACCCCATAACGGATCTTGCCATCTCTCACTGCCTTAAACACCTCTTCAAAAGTATCAAAGGCCTGCGCCTCCACCCCCTCACCAAAGTATGTGATCAGCGCCTCTTCACTATAAGCGCCTCTTATACCTTGGTAGCCTGCGGATATGGGCAGTATGTCAATATTGAGTTCCTTTTTACTTATATTTTCATGAGTTATTTGTTCATGAATTATATGTTCATGAATTATATGTTCATGAGTTATATTTTCATGAGTTATATTTTTATGATATATATTTTCTTGACTTATATTCTCGTGACTTATCGCTTCTAAGTTCATCTGATTATTTTTCCCTTCAATTTTCTGATATGATGCCGCCTACGCGTTTGAATTCTTGGAAGAAGTGCGGGTAGGATTTGTCTATGGCATTGCTGTTTGTGATGATGACCTCACCTTCACAGCGAAGTGATGCCACTGCAAGGCTCATGGCGATCCGATGGTCGTTCCAGCTGTCTACGATGCCACCTTTTAGTGAGGTCTTTCCTTGTATAATGAGCCCATCCTCTACTTCTGTGATATCTGCACCTAGTTTTGATAGCTCTGTTGCGATGGCTTTTAGTCTGTCTGATTCTTTGATTCTAAGTCTAGATGCGTTGATAATCTTAGTTTCACCTTCGCTAAGCGCTGCAAGTACTGCCAATACAGGGATGATATCGGGACACTGTGATCCGTCTATGACCTTACCATGTGTTGCTGATTTGAAGATGTGGAGGTTGGTAGTTTGTGCTATCTGTGCTATCTGCGCTGTTTGTGATGTTTGTGATGTTTGTGATGTTTGTGATGTTTGTGATGTTTGTGATGTTTGTGATGTTTGTGATGTTTGTGATGTTTGTGATGTTTGTGATGTTTGCGCTGTTTGCCCTGCTTGTGCTGTTTGTGCTGTTTGTGATATTTGTGATATTTGCGATGTTTGTGTAGTTTGTGTAGTTTGTGTAGTTTGTATTGTCTCTTCTATAATTTTTCCGCCCATGCCTTTACAGATTTCTAGGATGGCTTTATCACCTTGCAGTGACTGTGCGCTTAGGTCTTTTAGGGTCAAATCTCCGTCCAGTAAACCTGCCACGATCCAGAAAGCAGCTTGTGAGTAGTCGCCTTCAACTCTGTAGTTGTGCGGCATAAAGTGTTGTCCGCCTTTGATGGTAAAGTGTTCGTAGTTGTGGTTGACGATTTCTACGCCAAAGGTTTTGAGCACATCCATGGTGATATCTACGTATTGTTTCGATTCAAGTGGTGAGGTGACCACGATCTGAGAATCCTCTTTTAGAGATGGAAGCGCAAACATCAGTCCAGTGATGAATTGCGAGCTTACATCCCCAGGTACTTCGTATAATCCTGGCTTAAGTTCGCCTTCCACAAGAAGTGGCATCTTTGCCCTGTATTCATATCTAATGCCTTGTTTGTTGAAGATCTCAAAGTACGGACTTAGTGGTCTCGACATAAGCGTAGGCTTTCCACTAAAAACCACTGGCTTATCTACAAGTCCACCAAATGGGACTAAAAACCGAAGTGTTGACCCAGACTCATTACACTGAACAGGATGAATCGGCGCTCTTAGGTGACCATCAGAGATGATGTCCACACGGTCGGGATAAGTATTGACGTTGATGCCAAAATCTTGCATGGCATCACATGTTGCTATTATGTCCTTTGAAAACACAATGTTCTCAAGTTTTGAGTAGCCGTTCGCCATAGATGCTGCAATAACTGCTCTGTGACTGATGCTTTTAGATGGTGGTATGATAATTTCACCTTCTAGATGATTTGCTTTAATCGTAACTTTCATGATAATCCCCCTTGGTATAAACTTATTTGATATGGATATTCGCACTTTTTTGATATTTTTTGCTGATTCATATACTATTAGCAGTTAGTAATAAAACCTTAATTTTGAAAAATAATTTTGAAAACTCTACCTTGAGAATTTTGCTTAAAAAAATTAATTTAGAAAATTTACACAAAAATTATATATTTTAGTTACTTTGATATATTTATTATTTTCATAAAACTTAATCAATTAGTTGTTTTGTTAAAAATAAATATTATAAATAAATTTAATTTATATCATTATTTATATTATGAAATAATTGTTTATTTAAAACTTTAACAATGCATTCTTAAATTTTTTTATTTTTCATAAAAACACATGTAGTTTGAAACTGATATTGAGATAAACAAATTCAACATTTAGGTACTTAGAACTAAATTGTTATTTTGAGTAATTGCTTATAGGTTGCACGCTTCTGACCAATTGAATAGGGTGTGGTTTAAAAGTAACTTGGCATTTTGAAGTGAGGCGTCAGTGTAGTACCCTACTTTCAAAACCCCTGGAATATGCTCGCGTGCATGGATGATCTCGATGTCTTTGATGTTGATGTCGTGATCTGCCATTAGTCCAGCTACCTGAGCAATCACACCAGGTTGATCTTTCACATCAATATAGAGTGCGTATTCTTTGTCATAGGTGTCAATGAGGTGTTTTGGGATTCCTTCACGAATTGATTTTGACTGGGTCAAGAAGGTTTCTAGTCCACGGGTATCCTCTGACACGATCATGGCTTTGCACTTTTCCATATGAGACAAAAGTTCTTCCATCGCTGATAAAATCTGCGATTTGTTTGCGGTTAGGATATCGCGCCATAACTTGGGATCACCGGCTGCGATCCGTGTGGCATCCCTGAAACCACCGCCAACGAAGTGTATCAGATCACTGGCATTTGCGCCTAAACTCTGTACCAATAGTGCTGCGCTAAGATGAGGCAAGTGACTTGTGCGCGCCACCATGTGATCATGTGCCTCCGGTGAAATCAGATGTGGTTTACCGCCGAGTAACTCCACCAGATGCCATAACTTTTGAAGATCAGTATCTGAAGCGATTATCTCGTTTGAGCCAGTCATATCCTCTTTAACCTCATTAACCTCTTTATCATCAGTTTGTACAGTGAGAAAATAGTATGCATTTTCAAATAAGTGCGCCATGGATACTTCATAGCCAGATTTCTCTGATCCCGCCATGGGATGCCCACCGATGAACCTGTGAGAACCTTTTAATATGTCAGTGACTGTTGCATGAACGGATGTCTTAACGCTCCCAACATCTGTGATGAGACAATCTGGTGTGATATCGTTTTTGATGCTTTGTAGGATTTCGGCGTAGGTATTTATGGGTGATGCAAGGATGATCAGGTCACATTTTTTAACGATTTCATGAAAATCATTTTGATCGTTGTCGATGAAACCTTCTGCATGTGCCTTTTGGACAGTCTTTGTACTATAGCTTAAGCCGAAAATCTTACCTGTGAAAGGGCTATTTTTAAGCGCTTTGGCTATCGAGCCACCTATGAGACCAAGTCCTATGATGCCTATATTTTCGAAATTTATATTTATGTCTCTATTTAAGTCGCTTTTTATGTCTCTATTTATATCTCTATTTTTGTCGCTATTTTTGTCGCTATTTTTATCGCTATTTACGTCTCTAGTTTTGTCGCTTTTCGCTTCATTATTCATCATCGCCTCCTAAACGATTTGATGGATTTTCTCTACGATTTCTACCAGTTTGTTGAAGCGCTCTGGTTTAAGTGATTGTTGTCCGTCGCTAAGTGCGTGCTCTGGATCGTGATGTACTTCGATCATTAGACCATGCGCGCCAATGGCTACCGCTGCTCTTGAGACTGGTTCAACCAACTGCCATCTTCCTGTTGCATGGCTTGGATCAATAAGGATTGGTAAGTGGCTGAGTTCCTTGATAGCTGATACAACTGCTAGATCAAGCGTGTTTCGTGTATAGCTTTCAAAAGTTCTGATGCCTCGTTCACACATAATCACGTTAGGATTGCCCGACGCCATGATGTATTCTGCTGACATTAGGAATTCTTCTATGGTTGCGGACATGCCGCGCTTTAAACAGATGGGTTTACTTGAGCGTCCTGCGTGTTTTAACAGTGCGAAGTTTTGCATATTGCGTGCGCCGATCTGGATGATGTCTGCATACTGTTCAATGAGGTCAAATTCTTCGATAGACATTGCCTCTGTAATAATGGGTAGTCCGGTTTCTGCTTTTGCTTTCTTTAAGAATTTAAGCCCCTCTTCACCAAGGCCTTGGAAACTATAAGGTGAGGTTCTCGGTTTAAACGCGCCACCTCTCAGTAAATGTCCGCCTGCTGCTTTCACTTCCCTTGCGATGTGCATGATTTGTTCTTCACTTTCAACTGAACAGGGACCGCCGATGATGGTGAGGTTGGCACCACCAATTTTGTGCCCATCTATATCGATCACGGTATCCATCGGTTGAAATGTTCTACTTGCAAGCTTGTATGGCTCTTGTACTTTCATCACTTTGTCTACAATGTGCTGCGCTTCAATGTGCGTGATATCTACTTTGGTGGTATCGCCAACCAATCCAAGTACACCGTGATTTTCACTGCCAGCATCTTTCACCTCAAGTCCCATTTTTTCAATCATCTGGATTAAATCCCTCTTTTCTTCGTCAGTTACGATTCTCTTAAGTACTACAATCATTGTTTTTTCCCCCGTCCACGTATTTTATTTCTTATTTTTTGGTAAATAAAAAAGGAAGTCTCTTCAAGAAACTCCCTTTGAAATCATGTCAGTCTACAGCTAGGCTATATCATGCACATTCGGTTGGTGTTTGCTCCAAGTTTGATAAATCGATTTGGTTTGAATTTTTGGTATGCAAAAAAGCTGTAGCTAAAAAAGTAATAGCTGCAGTAAAAACTAAATCGATACATTTGAGTGCTTATTTGGAGCTGTGATTGCTGATTGGTTTGTTTGACTGTGCGCTGATCCATTAGTTTTCTCCTTTGCGGTTTAGTAAGCTGTGTCTTGGATAAAATTTTCATTGTGACTTCAATAAAAAAAGGAGCTCCCATATAGGAACTCCTTAACTCACTTTATCATGTCATCTTACGATGCACAAATCATCTGAATGGCGTTTACCCTTAGGTTAATATTGCTTTGAAACTTCGATTTTTTGTATGAGAAAAAGCTGTAGCTAAAATAAAAAAAGCTGCAGTAAAAGTTAAAGCTATAAAAATTGTTGAGTTTGTTTTTTATAGTTATGTTTCTCATAAAAGACCTCTTTCAAAGTTATGAACCCGACGAACATATATTGTTATGTATTATATACTTGGGTGATTTCTTTTGTCAACTTTTTGTGGATTTATTTTAAGGTCAAATTAATGTGTAAGTTCAAGAGCAAGTTCAAGGGCAAGTTCAAGAGCAAGTTCAAGGGCAAGTTCAAGGGCAAGTTCAAGGCAAGTTCAAGGGTACTGTCATGTAATCAGAGCAAAGGTCAGCTACAAATAGAATCTTCCAGTCCCAGTCCTCGACTATTTCGAATCAAGATTCTCAAAAACTAGTCTGCGGAAGGACTTTCAGATTTATTTGTAGCTGGCCTTTGGCGCGCTACTATGACTGTTGAGTTGAGCTTTTGTTAAATGCCATGTGACTTATGCTTGAATTATGCTTTGATTCTTATGTTGAATTGTACATGAACTCCAGTTAAAACAGGTACTTGAACTTGTACTTGAACTACATACTGAAATACAACTTACAAATTACACTGTCTTAATTATCTAACTTTCAAATTGAATATATATGTAAATTGGTATAAAACTTGATTTATAATGGCTCACAAATTTTGTCGGCAATAAATCTGAAAGTCCTTCCGCGGGTTATGGTTCGCAAATACAGTTTGCAATAAACGAGGACTGGGACTGAAAGATTCTATTGATGATGAAATTTGAATTATTTAAGTCAGTTCATAATTTAAATGATTCATCTTGACACTCTTTTTCACAGTGATATTCTATAAGTATAGAGTTACTCACTTTTAAAATTCATACATAGGAGGTTGTTATGAAGAAAATTCTTTTACTTTTTTTAATGATGTCACTTCTAATGCTGCCATCTTTTGCTGAAAAATATAGTGCAGATGAGAGCAACACTAACATGCTAGAATCAGCTGATCAGTTAAAACAGATTATTGATACGCTTGAAAATAACCATGCAAATAACTCCTATCAAGATCAGCAAAATAATCAAAATAATCAAAATAATCAAAATAATCAAAATCAGCAAGAATATCTAAACAACGATATTTTAAAACAAGCTGAACTACTTCAAAAAGTCATTAAAGAACTTGAGGCGATTTCTCCACCTATAATCTATAATCACTTTATATATAGGGGAAGCCAATTCATGTTTTTTCACATTCAATAGCCTATGAACTCCCTTTTTGATAAAGTTTCAAATTCGTACTTAAATCCATTCCATAAGTTCAAAAGTCAAGGTAAAGGCAAAGTTTAAGGTATAAGTTCAAGTTTCATGGTTCATGGTTCATGGTTTATGGTTCATGGTTCATGGTTCATGGTTCATGGTTCATGGTTCATGGTTCATGGTTCAAGGTTCAAATTTAAAGGTTTAAAGGTTCATCAAATAGCATTACATATTCCACAAAAAAAGACTAGCTATCAAATAAATCTGAAAGTCCTTCCGCAGGTTACGGGTTGCGAATCATGATTCGCAATAACCGAGGACTGGGACTGAAAGATTTCATTTGAAGTTGGTCTTTTTATTAAACTATGCCCATTTTACCTTTGCCCTTGACCTTGCCCTTGCCCTTGACCTTGCCCTTGAACTTGACCTTGACCTTGCCCTTGACCTTGACCTTGCCCTTGACCCATCTATTGAGACATCACCTCAAACGTCTTTGTACCACGTATCTTATAGTTAACATATCGATTGCGATTTAGGCCACTGATTTTATCGACTTCTCTTTGGCAGTCATTGATGACATGCTCTTTTAGACCGGTGAGAGCGATAATTACGGATTGGTTCATCCCTTCAATAAGCATATTTATAATCGCATATTTCTGTAGACCAGTAAGCGTAAATGGATTTTTTCCCTCAATTTTTTTACCCATTTCTACTTCATAAGCTGTTTTTACATCATTTAAAAATTCATGCGCTAAATCATGCTTTACTGGTTTTCCCGTTCCTTTTAAGAATAGCAAGTCCAGACCTTCAAAATTTTGATCATCCCTAAGTTTTGTATATATTTCCAAATCTCTTACAAGTGAAAAAGGAAGTTCCAACTGAATCACACGTTCCGTTATATCTTTATACTTAATTTTTAAGATACGCATAACGGCATCATAGGCATCAACTTTCATGGATGAAATCCTGTCTACGTTTAGACCGTAAAGCAATAGCAATTTTACAACAATTCTTATACTCATCGCTTTGTAGTTGCTTGTACATAATGCTTCAACCTGATTTATGATAAATTGAAATTGCGACTGATCAATTGCCGGGTATGCTTCTCTTTCTTTAAGCGCAACCCCCATTGCCTTTAAACTACTCTCAACTTCATCGGCAAGTGCAACAAATGGCGTAAGTTTCTCAACGACTTCATTGGGATACTTTTCAAAGATAACAAGTTCAAATAATTGATTTAATGCAATTAAAAAGTCATCAATTGCGGACTTGCTACTTACATTTTCGTTTTTTTGAATATAGTATACCGTGCTTTTTATAATACACTCACGATTGAAGGCTTTACTAAATATTTCTGATAAATCTAAATTATACCTATTATTTTCTATGATATATGGGACAAAATAATCGCGTAATTTAGGTACATATTGGTTGTAGTTGGGGCTAGTTAACCGATTTCCAAATTCCTGTTCAATAATTGCAATCATTTTTTCTTTCATAAAAGTCTCCAAATCCATTATTGTACAACTCTTACCAGCATTTTACCGATGATTTCCTTTTCATCAATAAGTCCAACTGAACTGCTTCTGCTATCGAGGCTATTGGTTCTATTATCACCCATGACGAAGTACTTTCCCTCAGGTACAGTGATATCTTCTAAATAGTCTTGGTCTGGTAATTCAACGTATGGTTCATCCAATAAGTTGTTATTGATATAAATTTTACCATTCTCTATTCTGACGCGATCGCCTGGCAGACCAATAACTCTTTTAATCAAATTCTTGGACATACCTTGTCTGATAAATATACGTTGAATTCTATTGAGTTTTTTCAAGTCTAGTGCACTTAGTTCCAAGTGGGATGAAAAAGAAATAATATCCCCTCTTTCATAGGCAGATACTTTTTCTAGTAGCAGTACATTGCCATTTTCAAGTGTTGGTTGCATTGATTCTCCCGAAACAATAGTCAAAGTGACAAAAGAATTAATTAACAGTACAACCGTGATTATGATAAGTAGTTCTTTCAAACTATTTTGTAATTTTTCTCTCATTTAATTTATATTTCCTCCATTGATTTCATTTAATAACAACAAAATTATATCACCTATTTAGTAAAGTTGTCATCGAATCCTATGAAATCATATTATGTTAATGAAATTCTAATGTAATTCTCATGAAAATTTGCTGATATTTTGGTATATTCATTGAGCATGCTTATTACAACATTGTAATAAAAACACAACTTTTAAGGAGAAGGATGACATGAAGAAAAAAATTATCGCACTACTTATTGTAATGACATTAATTATCAGTAGCAGCTTGGTTTGGGCTGATACAAGTACAGTATCAAAGCTTACCCCAGTGAAATTTTCAATTACACCTGATGCGCAATCGTTGGTCGTTAAATATGGGAACGCTGTATTTATAAATGGATTTAAAGGCAAGGATACATATTTGCTTAAATGCGATACGAAACTCAATGTTCTATGGGAGTTAAAATTATCATCCCTTGCAACCGAAGCTGAAATCTATGGTGGTTACTTATACACCGTGTCGCCAACGAATATCATGAAGATTAGTCTCGATGGCAAAGTAGTTTGGGATGTTAAAATTCCATTAAAAACTGGTACATTCAATCCCGTTGGAATTACTATAGTAGGGACACAAATTTTTGTTAATGGCTTTCACCACTTGCCATCCGATCTATATTTGGGCTCATTTATGTGTAGTACTGACGGAAAAACCATCAACATGACAACTTTTAATCATAAAACAAATAGCTGTGGTACTAATTATTACTACCAGGGATTGTTTTATTTAGATAGTGGTGATGAACATTACGTCGCTACAAATGACAATATAAAATTCAAAGATGTTACAAGATCAGATTTTTACACGCATTACACAGAAAAAAAGCGCATCGATACAAATCTTTATGCCATTTTAGAAGAAGTCGGATACACGAAAAATTTTGTGGTGAGAGATTATGATCAAACTGCACTTGCGAATTTATCAGAGAGATTTAACAATAGTATATTTCTTGATGCTCAAACACTTTTCGGTGTGCAAATGGACTCAAGCTATAGAGCGGTAAGTTTTTCTCTCGTTAAAGGCATCAATCGTCCATCTGATGCTATAGCAAAAGAGCAGCCAATTACGATTGCTACTAGTGCTTTAAAAAATATTGTAAACGAAGTTACTTTGACAAATGAAATAGATAAAATTGTCAATCAGTTTTATGAGATTATAGGTAATCGTACTGAATCTGCAAACAATATATCCTTATTATTAGAAAGAGCACTGACTAAAATTACAGCACTTGATATTGCTTCCGGCGATACCATAGATCAAACTAAAGTTAAAAATGTACTTACAACTTATTCTCAAAAGAGCAACCTTAGTAAAGGGCTATTGGAACACGTTTTCCATACCCGTGGGATTAAAAAGTATATTGCTTTCAATATTACTGATCACAATGCAATGATAAATTTAGCGAGCGATTTATATTTACCAGAATTTGATGGTATAATTCTGAATGCACCAGAAATGAGTATTATCATCACTTCTGAAACGCTTAAAGAAATTAGTCAATATACAAATTTTAATCTAAAGTTTTCAACAAAAGATAACCTGCCTACTTTATCAATTAGTCAAAATTTGAAAAATCCAATAATTATAGGTATTGCAACAACCCTTAAAACGACAGATACGCTATCCCTTTTTGATGAAAAGGGCATCAATCTTGGCGGAAGATATAACCCTGTAACTGGACAACTTGAATCAAGAGTTAAAGCTGGGGGGACTTATACCGTAAAAAATGTAAATAACACATTTAGTGATATTAGTTCGCAAAACGACGAAGTAAAAAATGCAATTAAGATCCTCTCTGCAAAAGGGATTATGGCAGGGAAATCAGATACTACTTTTAACCCTGATGCACCGATTACACGTGCCGAGGTAGCAGGTATCATGTTAAACCTCACATGCCTTTTAGAAGATGGTAAAGATTTATTTACTGATGTTAAATCCACTGATTGGTATTATAAAATTGCTTCAAGTGCTAAGCTGAGTGGTATCATGGGCGGTACAACTGCCACTACTTTTTCTCCAAAGACTTTCATTACTAAAGAGCAATTAATTACCATACTTTCAACTAAACTTCAAAATGATTCAAAATATGAAAACCCTAGTTCATTTAGAATCTACTCAGAAGTTGCGGATAAAAACCTCGTCTCTGACTGGGCTCAGTCACATTTTGCTTTTGCAGGATATGAAAGTATATTGATAGATAACAGTATTCAATATTTAGATCCTAAAGCCAATCTTACAAGAGGCGAAACAGCGCTACTCATCTATAAATTCTATAAGAATTGGTAATACTCAAACTAAAAAAAAATAAACCCTAATTTCGATATATTCCTCATTTCACTGAAAAACCAGTCGCATGCAAGTACTTGCTTCATCACCCCGAAGCCTTTGCATAGGACTGGTTTTTTACCTTGATTATAAAAGATATTCCAACTGGCAATCAAATGGTTCTTCATCAACAAGCATCTGGTTATAATCCTTCGCCTCTATACAGCCAAGTTTCTTATAAAAAGCTTGCGTTTCCTCTGATGAATGCGCGGAAATATATAATTTTTTAGCTTTAATTTCCCTAGCGTTTGCACATGCCATTTCAAACAATTTCGTACCTATTCCTAAACCTCGATTCTCATAAGAAATGTGAATACTTGAAAGCTGCAGGTATTCATCGATAGGTCCAAAAAAAGAGTTTTCGAGTGATACGAACCCAACTAACCTTTCAACTTCAAAAGCGCCACCAACAAAGCCCCCAGATTTGACCGTTTTTTTCAGATATTCCACCAGTGATTCAAACTCTTTATTGCCCCATTGTTCTGTAAAAACGACATCTTTTAATAGCCATTGGTTGTCTACTTTTCGCCAGCACTTACGGACGTCTTGAAACCTATTGAAACCTTCAAATATACTTATTTGTATATCATTTTCACTTAAGACTTTGTATTCTATATTATGCATCAAATACCTCCAAATATAGATTTAATGTGATGATTTCAAACGGTCTATATGGAATTTCATAACCCATTTCATCACCAATACAAGTATAAATACATTCACCCTTTAAATCCATCTTATGACATGTTTTAATATACTTTCGAAGTGTATCCCCATTGTTGTACTGTTTCAACTTGAACGTTCCGCGCTTGTTGTATCGTTCGCAAAGCCTAATTTCGATGCAGTTTGAGGATTTTATGCGCATCGATTCTAGTGTCATATTTGCAGGTAACTCAAACCAATCCAACACTGGTGCTGATGGGGCATTAGTTGTATCTGTATTATCCCTATTAAATTGGTCGTCGTTCTTAAAGAACCTTGGTGGCTCACAAAATTTGATTGCTTCTTTATACGTATCATTGTTGCTCGATTTCTGCTGATTGCCACATAACAAAGCGACAGAAAATTGTTGTCTACCCTGGTCTGAATTTGGATTTGGCCAATTAGGTGATTTCAATAAAGTGATTCCCATCTGATTTTGGTAAGCATGATAGCCAAATTTGTCGTTGCTCATCAAAGTGATACTATAATTATCTTCTGTCAGTTTTCCAAAATGCTGCGCGCAAACTTCAAACATCGCTTGGTGATATGTGGTGTTAAAATCATTGGGTCTGTTCACTTGTCCAAACTGTATGTCATATGTTGCAAACGGCGCATGTATCTCAAAATCGCCTTCAAGTTTCAGTAGGACTTGGTGATGGTGCCAATCCACATCAAATGTCATATCAAGTCGGTTATTTCCCTTTTCATGGTAAAACACATAAGTTTGCGACATTGTGCTAGCTGATAAGGTTTTTGTTATCTTTATTTTATCTGCTATTTTGCCTTTCGTGTGCTCGATATCTACTTGCTCATCCCAATCTAGCAGCGATTTACGATAATCAATATCGATATCCCACGCATCCCATCTCAATGGACGATCCTCGTATGCATTTAACCTTAGCCCTTGACCATCTTCTTTTAGAATCGACCGTTGACTATTTTTATCAAATAATGAGGTTATGTCGCCATGCACATTAAAAGTAACATTATAATTTTCAAAATCAAATACTTTGGTACTCTCCATATTACTAAATTTGATTTGTGTTGTTTCACGATAAAGGGCATTTGGCAGTAAATCATCGGAATCTTTATTTGATAAATCAATTAATCCTCTAATTTCAAATGGCATGAGTTTATTTGCAGAGTCTATATAACCACACCAATAAAGTGCATCAATTCTTTCAAATACGGCGTCTTGACCATTTAAAACGATCCTCTCATTTAGTAGTCCATTGTCATTTAAAAGCCCATGGTCATCTCTAATCAAAAATGACCCTGAATACTCCCCTTCACTTGACGAAATAATATAATATTCGCTTCTAGAGTGCGATAATTGATTTAAAAGCATCTGAATCTTATCGTCAACCGATGCAATTGCTGCATCTAGTTGCGCATAGGCTTCAACATACACTTCTTCTATAGACGTTCCGGGCAAAATATCGTGAAACTCATTGAGTAAAAGTGTTCGCCATTCAGATTCTAAATCAATTGGTTCAAATTTAGCTCGACTATAGGTGTCCCTATCTGAGTTTGAAAGCGTGTTTGTCATCGCGTTTGAGTTTGAATATTCGATCTTCTCCCTTGCATTGACCACACGATTTAACATATGAAAGGCATGAAGTTTTTCGAGTTGAATCAGTCTATTTTCAAGTGTTCTATGCTTTTGTTTGATTTGTCCATTGGTCGTATAGGTGCCCCTGTGATATTCGAGGTATAACTCACCAGACCATATGGGTAACTTTTCATTTGACGTTTGATGATAAGCTTTGAAAAAAGTATTTACATTAGACGATATCACACGCGGCATACCCTTTATCCCCATGCTAAATCTTTCAAGTGATTCAAGCATGCTTTCAGTTGCACCGCCACCCCCATCGCCATACCCATATGGCATGATGACATTCGGCTGAATATCACTTTGTTGATGTCTTCTTACGCTACCAAGTACTTCAGTCGCTGTCAAATTGCCCTCGTATATGCTTTTGAATTCCCCTTTGTTGAGGGTTTCCATGCTTATAGTCGTTATAAATTGAGTAGGAATAACACTCTCATCAATCCCTTTCCATAGAAAACTATCAAATGGCAATTTGTTTGTATCGTTCCAAGAAATTTTAGAAGTTACAAACCACTCGATCCCAGAGAGTTTTAGTATTTGAGGGAGAGCAGCACTATAACCAAACACATCCGGTAGCCAAAGTCCTTTGCTTTTAGCACCAAATTTCTCTTTAAAGTAACGTTGTCCATGTTCAATCTGCCTGATAAGAGATTCACCACCACTTAAATTGCAATCCGCTTCAAGATACATAGCCCCTTCAGATTCCCAGATGCCCTGTTCTGATGCTGATTGTATTTTAGTGAGTAGTTCAGGATGCCCAGCTTCAAGCATTTCATATAATACGGGTTGACTTGCCATAAACTGATAAAAAGGATATCTCGATTGTAAATTCAATGCTGTGGCATAGCTTCTTGCCACCTTCTCGCGGGTTTGCCTCAGATCCCAAAGCCATGCTACGTCAATATGTGTATGTCCAACCGCATGAACTGTATAGGGCAATAATCCTTTATCACCATAACAATTCTCTCTTAGTAAAGTTGAAAGAGACTGTGCCCCATTTATAAGATTTTCCTCATTTGGACCGAAATTCACAGCGTAGATTGCATCATCTACGGCTCTCTTAAGTTCTTTAACATTTTGCGAATCTGCCTGTTGAGCTATTATCACCTCATGAAGGATGCGCAAATCATAATAAGCACGTTTTATAATTTGATTTACTTTTACCAATTTAAGTCTCAAAACTAAATCGCCAGCACTCATACCAGTATATATGTGTGCTACAAATTCTATACTCTTCCCAGAATTTTGAGCATCAAGATACACCATGCGGTGGTTTGTGTCTAGTCCACATACGACTTCACCCTCTAAATAGACTAACATTTGAGGATTTACCGCATCCCATTGTCCCTCTCGTCCCGTTGAAACTTCGATAAAATATGCGTCATCAGCATCAAATGTTGGCAGGTTTACGGTTTGTCCAAACGCGAACCTTGCATTATTCACCTGAAAATAAAACGGCAATGTTTTTATATCACACTCAATTTTCTTCTCTGCCACAATCTCATCGTATGTTTTAAAGTCACCTACAATCCACCAAACAGAATCAATGGTATTGACTGTCTTTTTCATGGCTGCCTCTAAAGTGGTAAGCGTTCTTTGAATTCTCAGCATATTTCCCCCGTATGTTTAGCCTCATCTCAGACTTAGTACAAAATTTACCTCAAGTTTTAACTTAGCCACATTCTTTGTTACAGTCATTTGCAAATCTAACTTTACCTTGACATTAACTCATGGTGAATCACCAACGCGATGCTACCTAAGCATTGCGTTTCATTATTAACTGCACTTTGAATAATTGGTGTGTGCATCGCATGATGATGAAAGATATATTCACCTATTTCTACTTCAACTTGCTTTGTAATCTCAGGTAAAAGCCTCGGTAGAACACCACCTAAAACCACTTTACTTGGGTTTAGTAAATTCACAACATTTGCCAGTGCAAAAGATAAACTGTGCGCCATTTCTTGAATTTGACTACTAATTTGCGGATGATCTTGATGTGCAATTATCCAATCAAAGGTTTCAGTTTCATCCAAATTTTCAATTGCCTTTGCCTCAACTGTCGTCACAAGTGCGCCAACTGAGGCATACATCTCGATACACCCTTTTTTTCCACAGTAGCAAGTTTTACCATTTCGATCGATTGAAGTGTGTCCAAATTCACCTGCCACACCTGAACTTCCCTCTTCTAAATAGCCATTTTTCACGATGCCTATACCGACACCCCAGTCAATAAAAGCATATAAAAAATCAGATGTTTCCCTACCAACACCAAACCAAAGTTCACTTAAAGTTCTCGTGCGACAAACATTTTCCGTTATGATCGGGATATTAAGGTGTTGTTTGAGATAGGCACTCACATCTATCGTTTCCCATCCTTTGGCGATAAATCCCTTGATTAATCCTTGATGCTTAAAGTCATGTCCCGGCGTACCAACGCCAATAGCTGCTATATTGCTAGACTTAATCTGGTGCTTAGCGATAATCTCACTAATTAATCGCACAATCTTCTCCAAAACGTTTTCTGGTAATTCTGTATCACTTATACTAAAAAGAGCAGAGTCAACTGCTTCACCAGAAAAATCTGCTAAAGTGATGATCACTTTGCTTGTAATCTCAACACCTATGATCCATTTGTATGCACTGTTAAGAGTGATCAAATTGGGTTTTCTACCACCAGTAGAAGCCCCTGAACGCGATTCAATAATGACACCTTTAATAATGAGATCTTCAACTAATCTCATCACACTAGGCAAGGCAAGTCCTGTAAGCCTTGAAAGTTCAGCTCTTGAAATTTCTTTTGCCTTAACGATTTGTCTTATGATCAACTCTTGATTCATTTGCTTTAAAAGCTCAGGTCTAGCTGATTCTTTTCTTTGCAGATTCATTTTATGCTCCAAATGGCTGCGTATTGAGAACGCGTCTATATTCATTGCAGAGTGGATGTAATATCGGTTCATCTTCAATTACAGTTGAAAAACGACTAACATCCTCTGCGTTATAATTGTCAGTCATATCATCATTGATTGAAGAGACTTCTCCGCAGATGAGGTCGCCATATCCATCCTTTGCCCAAAATAGATGATACATAAAAGGTCTCAAAGTGATACTATGCCCTGGTTCAATCAATATTTCATCACCAGCGGCAACTGTTTGTCTCATACCGTCAAGATCGACTGACACTGGAGAGGTATAGTCTACACTGCCATCTGCAAGGCGATTATAAAGTTTAATTGCCAACATCCCACCAGCTCTGTTGATGATATCTTCAGTCTTACTCGCATGGTGATGAATTGGTAGCCTTTGCCCTTCTTTTAAAATAATAAATTTTTCAGCATATGGTGTTCCCATGTTAGCATCGACTAAAGACCCATTTCTAAGTGTGAACAACACCGCTCCCAGCGATTCAAATTGATCTTTTCCATAATCCGTGATATCCCAACCAAGCATTACCTCTTTAATCGTTTTAATGTCATGTTTGCCTGATAACCATTCAGCCATCGTCCAATAACCAAAAGGTGGCAATTTAATGTTATTTTCCTCCAGTAATTTCTTAGCCCAAATTAATGCAGCGTTGATTTCAGAACGTTTCATAGTTTACACTCCTTATCTATAATAACTATATATGATTGATTTATATACTTCATTATGCATCCACCCATTAGATATCACTTCATCAGGTATCATTTCTTCCGATAACATTTCATCAGATAACATTTCATCAGATATCATTTCACCTGATATCAAACCATCATACATCAATCCGCAATTGATAATCTCCAAAATCAATCGCTTTTTCATCGATATTTAAAGGTTCCGTCACATAAAAACTCGGTGGTTTTCCAACCTCTATATGGCTCTCCTTTAAACACGTTTCCGTATGCGCAAAGTACGGATTCATGGTAAAAAAACTTAAAAACGGATCGTTCTTCTTGCACTTTATTGAAATAAAATCATCTTTGATTAACGTTTTATTATCAATTTTCATCTGCAGTGCATCGTATTTCAACTTAGAAATCGTCAGTATCAGAATTTCAGACTCAACATGATCAATCAGTAAAAAATCTTCTCGTTCACTATGATAAACGAACTTGACTGGCTGGCTATTGTTAATCGTAACTGCGATCAACTTATGTGATCCAAATTGAGCAGCTGTATGGTAAACCTCCTTATAATCAGATTCACCTTCCTTTAGCGATATCACATCATGTCCAGGACAAATCCGCGTGATAATGCCTTGACTTTCTAGTCCCACAAACAATTCCTCAGTCGCTTCTATTGGCTTGAGCAATAGTTCTGACATACATCCTCCTTCGTTGAAAATATTGAGATACCGTTTAACCTGAAAATAAGATAACTTTGATTACGATATTTTATGCCTATTTATACACCTTAGTTACAAAGTGTTACTATCTTTTTTATCTTACCATTTTTTAATTTTTTAGACAATTAGAGTTAGTTATTTCTATAAGTTTTTTTATATCACAACTCAAATTCACCTTCACTTCAAAAAGAAGGAAGCCCCGCTAACAAATAAATCTGCAAGTCCTTCCGCAGGTTATGGTCTGCAAACGCAGTTTGCAATAACCGAGGACTGGGACTGAAAGATTCTATTTGCTAGTGGGGCTTCTGCCTTTGACCTTGACTTTGACTTTGACCTTGACATTGACTTTGACATTGACTTTGACTTTGAAATTTCCTCTGAACTCACTTAATCCTATACATCAAATTAGGCATTGAAGTTTGAACAGCTTTTATAAAGACATCCTTCACATTGTTTTCATTTGCTAGATATGCTTGTAAATTTTCTGCTTCCCCGTAGATAAGCATGCCTTGAAGAGATATCCCATTGATATTAACATATTCTAAAGCTTTTTCTGCTTTACTGCTTGTTATTTTTTTTTCAAAGTCTATTTGATCAATTGCACTACCTCTATCAGCAACATAACTTAGAAGTGCTTTAAAATGTTCTGCATAGCCCACACTCCACGGATATGATTGTGTGAAGGCATCTTGATCATAATGCCAGTCATTTAACTGAAAATAAGGGAATTTATCAAACAGAATTTTATCGCCATAAGCGCTGTTCACATTTGGGCTAAAACCAAGATAAGATTTATCAGTATCACTTTCATCATTTGTTTTAACGTTCACCCAGGAAAATTGAAGTTTAGGGTATTCTCGCTGGAATTCTTCAAGTTGAATCAATGATATATCTTCAGAAAATATCACATAAGTCGCCACATAAGCCACTGGAGATAGTTTCCCCAAATAAGCTAGATTTTCTGCTTTATCACCGTACATAAAACGTTCCTTCGCATATTCTGTTTGGTAATCATAAAATTGAGAAATCGGTTTATCAAAGCCATAAAAGTCTTTAATTCTCGTTCCAAAATGTGCATTTTTAATGATATACTCTTCAGCTAATTCATCTTCATAAGTAAATAAATTTTTGTAAAAAACAAGGAGCTTGTATTTACCATACCCCTGTTTTTCAACATTTACAAAACCTGATTCGTACCCCGGTTCCGTTAAATAAGTAATTGCTTTTAAATCATAATAGATATCTTCATAAAACGTATCATCAGAATGATGCTGTGGGTTATAATAAAACAAACTAATGGCATTTGGCAATACATACATCGTAGCAATGTAGAAAAAAATCAAAATTAATGCAATAATAATCCCCATTTTAAAAAAACGTTTATTTACATTTCTTTGAATTTTCTTACTAAAAAGAACCTCGTTATCTATTGCATCGGAATTAGGAATAACTTCATTTTTATCTTCGATCTCTTTATAGCTTTTAATAATATTAGCCATATCGCTCGGCTCTTCATTCATCAGATAAACTTCAATTGCTTTGTATTTTTCAATTTCTTCTTCTATCTTTGCTTTATCATCATCATTTAGCAAACCCATTTGATACTTTTTCAATCTTTCATCAAAATTCATCTTTTCCCCCTCTTAATTCGATTTTTAGTTTCTTTCTTGCCCTATGAAGGATAACTTTTATCGCACCTTCATCTTGTTCCAGATAAGTCGCAATTTCACGAATAGTGAACTCACTATAATAATATAAAACAATGACTTCCCTATAGATTTCAGGTTTTAATTTCATGACGGCTTCAAACACATCTTTCTTCTGTTCGTTGAGTAACAATTCCTCGAGCACATCAAGGGTGTTTGGTGATTCCATAGTAAGTTCTAGCCTATTTTTAACCGTTAAAGTGTTATTTTCATGTCTTTTTATATCAATTAATTGATTTTTTAACACTCTAAATAGCCAGTACTTAAATTTATCATCTATCACATATGTATCAAATGTAATCATCGCTTTATAAAATGTTTCGCTCACCAATTCTTCAGCCAAATGGCTATCTCTGCATAGTGAAACGGCATAATAATATAGCTCGATACGATAACGTGTATAGGCCTCTTCAATGATGTTATTTTCAAGTTTTCGTTTCATTGAATCCTCCTTTCACTTTATATACGTTTCGAAGAGAAAAAGGTTACACTTTACTTTATATTATTTCATAGTTATGTTGATATTGATAGTTTCTCTTTATGTACAAAGCCCCACTTCAAATAGAATCTTCCAGTTCCAGTCCTCGACTATTGCAAACTGTGTTTGCAACCCATAGTCTGCGGAAGGACTTTCAGATTTATCTACTTGATGTGCATTTGTTATAGAACCTAAATAACAAAAGTGCAATTTATTTAATGGTCTTGGAGATGTACAAAGCCCCACTACAAATAGAATCTTCCAGTCCCAGTCCTCGACTATTGCAAACTGCGTTTGCAAATCATAGTCTGCGGAAGGACTTTCAGATTTATTTGTAGTGGGGCTTTAATGTCAATTCTCAAATTATATTAAATCATATACACTTTTCTTTATTATATCTGTTTATACCTCATCACACTGTTCCAGTATAGATAAACTAAAATTCCTTTAGATTTTAGTGATTTGCGAAGTTAATTTCGGTTTGAAAGACTACAACATTCCCATCACACCATTTCAAACACATCAAGGGAATATCGATTTCCTCTAAAATCATCCATGTTATAGTCATACTAAATCAAAGTCATATCAAATGACATAGGCATAGTTTAGCCATTATCAAGTCAGTATTCATGTCAAAGTCTATGTCAAAAATCATGTCAACATTCATGTCAAAATCAAAGTTCATATCAAAAAAAAGGAAGCCCCGCTAACAAATAAATCTGCAAGTCCTTCCGCAGGTTATGGTTTGCAAACGCAGTTTGCAATAACCGAGGACTGGGACTGAAAGATTCTATTTGCTAGCGGGGCTTCTGCCTTTGACGTTGAACTCGCCTTTGACTTTGACTTTGACCTTGACTTTGACCTTTACTCGATTTCTATCACACCATAAATAATATCAAATACTTCATGCATCAAATCAGAAGAAATTTGTTCGTAATATGTAGCGTTTCGATAACCAACATCCAGTGCTTTCACTTGTTCACACATTATAAAACCTGTCGTCTTTGTATTTGCATTTAACGCGACGTGAAGTGGAAAATCTCTATTTGTATTTGTAATTGGACATACTAATGCTAATTTTGTAAGTGTGTTGTAAGTCAAATTACTTACAACCAATGCAGGTCGTCGCCCTCTCTGTTCGTGACCTGCTTGAGGATCAAAATCCAAATATATGATATCACCTTGATTAGGAATATAAGCCATTACAGCACCTCACTGCCACTTGGTTTACCAGTATCCCACTCTGAACACTGATAATCACTGTTATAACTGGCAGTTCTTTCTTTTATCGTCAAATGTCTCTTAACAGGTTCAAGTATAATGCACCCATCTAGAACTTTCATTTCCAGCTCTTCATCCGGCGAAATATTTGCTATTTCAAGAATCGATTTAGGAATTCTAACGCCTTGGCTATTTCCCCATTTTTGAACTTTGGCAAGCATAGCACATCTCCTTTCAGCATAAAATGTTAGCTATATCATACCTAAAGTATATACTTAGTATATCCCAAAATCAATAGTCGCCAACTGACAAATAAAACTTCCAGTCCCAGTCCTCGGTTATTGCGAATCAGGATTCGCAACCCATAGTCTGCGGAAGGACTTTCAGATTTATTTGTACTAGGGCTTTGATGTCAATTCTCAAATCATATATACTTTTCTTTATTATCTCTATATATACCTAATCACATTAGACCTATATAGATAAACTAAAATTCCTTTAGATTGATGCGATTTTGCGACTTTCAATCAATTTCTATCAACTATATTTAAAGTCAAATACTTCTTATCACAGCAACAACAAAGCCATAGACAAAGACATTGACATAGTATATCCATTATCAAGTCAATACTCATGTCAAAGTCTATGTCCAAAATCAATTCAACATTCATGTCAAAATCAAAATTCATATCAAAAAAATGAAGCCCCGCTAGCAAATAAATCTGCAAGTCCTTCCGCAGGTTATGGTTTGCAAACGCAGTTTGCAATAACCGAGGACTGGGACTGAAAGATTCTATTTGCTAGCGGGGCTTCTGCCTTTGACCTTGCCTTTGACCTTGCCTTTGACCTTAACTTTGACTTTGACTTTGCCTTTGACCTATGCCCTTTGACTTGCCCGCTTACCCACAGCAAGTGATACCGCAATAAACGCTGCGCCAAACCCTAATTCGATTAAAAGGATGCCTAAGATTCCACTAATAGATGAAAAATCAAAATGTGTTAAATTTGCTATTTGTAAATTGGCTTTTACATACCAGTATGTCGGGAAGAAGCTTGCCACTCTGAGTACACTTTCACCAAGAAATGCTTGAGGTACAAAAACGCCGCTGATAAAGCAAGAAGATAGTGTGATGATATTCGCAACTGCTGAGACGGCATCGCGCCCTTTTACAAGATTGCCTACTAAATAACCTAAACCTAAAACGCTAAGTGCAAACACGACTGAATTGAGCATAAAATAGAGTGTATTCGCTTTAAAGATATTTCTAGCATCAAATACCAAGCAAAGCAAGATCAATATGACCCAAGTCCCAAATGCAAATACAGCGTTTGCAAGTAAGAACTGAAGACTTTTGCTAAAACCTTTTATTGGACTACATGCATTGCGCCATTTGATTTCTTTGCGATTAAACACCCTCATCACTGTTGAAACCCCTAGGATTAAGATATACATATACGAGTAAGCAAGGTAGTTGAAGAAAAATGGCATCAAGCCGCCTTCTACTGCCTTAGGATCTGGTGCGACCACCGATACTTTCGTGGTATTTTTTAGTCGATCGAGCACATGCTCGACGAGCGTTTCTTCACTTAAAAGATCAGGAGTTCCCACTAAATAAAGTCGCAACAATTTCATAAACTGGTTAATCTGCATATTCACCTGAAGTGATTCAGTAGAACCAGGTATCGTCGTCGTTTCAAGTGATAATGGATTGCCACCCATCACGGATGCTGTGAAGCCTTCTGGAATCCTCACCACCATATAAACCGCTCTAAAGTAAAGTGCATCTTGAATCGCTTCTTTATTATCTTCAAGCTTCACAAGTGTTGATACTTCAGAAAGTGCACTACTTATACCTTCTGTAAGTGCTGTATTTTCCTCAGATATAATAGCGATGGGGACTTTAGTATCACTAAAAGTTGACAGCGTTTCGCCACCTTCTCCGCTAAGGTTTTTAACGATCATAGACACCATTATAAATATGACGATATAAATCAACATTATCGGCAAATTTTTCTTTATGATTTTCATACTTACACTAAAGACTGGCATATTTTCGCCCCCTTATGATGAGATATGTCATCGCGCAAAACACAATTGAATAAAGTGACATACCTGTTAAATTGAGAAAGAAGCGCGTGTGTGAATCATAGTAATACAGCGCATAAAGTGAGTCCGATAGCAAATTTGCTGGGTTCAGATAGCTGAGAATCGGCACCTGCTTTGCCACATAATACTTAACCTCCCCTATCATCATCCCTGCGAGGAAAGAGCCTGCCATGGATACAATAAGGACCACTGCGATTTTCACGCCTTCACTTTTTTTCACAAGTGCAGATATAAACGTGCCCATGGAGATGCCAAGGATACTGCCAACGAATAAGACCATGATTACATACCCCACATTCTGACCGAAGCCAACGCCTAGCACCTTATCCATATATGCAATTAGTATCAGTAAACCTGAAAAATGAATGATCAATGCCGCAAGGACACCTGCTACGAAAACTTTAAGCTTGTGGACTGGTGCAATATTGATGCGTGCCGCCTTAGCACTGAGGTTTGCCTGAACGCGGTTGACCTCTTCGAGTCCGTACATGCTGCCATATAAACAAGTCATGGCGATCAGCGCATAAAAGTATACCAGCGTGGGATCAGTGGATTTCTCAGTTACCCCTTTTTCTACCATATAACTTGTAGACATGGACAACGACTCTAGTAAAACTGGAAGTGCCTCTGGATTACTGGTTACAATATCCTTGATAGTGGATGCATTCTGACTATATTGATCGAGAAAATTCTTCAAAATGCTCTGATTTAACCCTGAATTTAAAACTACAAGCTCCGGTGTCTGACCAGGGATGATATAACCCGAAATTTCATAATCCTTAAGGCGTTTTAAAGCTGTCGCCTCGTCAACAATTGAAAGTTCGAACATAGGATTTTCACCTTTTGAAAGTTCCTCCATAGTCTTTTTAAGTTCAGTTTGTTGGTTAAGTGCTTCGCTATTCACAAGCACTACACCAATGGGTGAGAATTCTTCGACCGTTCCAATGTTGCTAAGTGCAACACTGAAAAACGTCGCAAGTACTAGTGGAAAAATCATGGTCCAAAACACAAGATTCTTCTCACGCAATAGCGTAATAATTCTATATTTAAAAATGTGTAAAAACATAGTCTCCTCCTAATCGCGCAGCTCTTTGCCCGTAATTTCTAAGAAAACGTCGTTTAGTGTTGGTAGTTCAGAATAAATCTTACCAAAACTCACTTGCTCTCGTTTCAAAGTTTCAAGTACATTTTCAAGATTGTTTTTACCTTTTGATGAGCGAATTGTGAGAATGCCGTTTTGTTCTTCAACTGAGATGATATTTGGAAGTCTCTTTAAAGATTCAAGCTGAAGTGTTGTAACTTCATAGGTTTCAACAGTTATTTTTTCACCCAATGAGATCATGCCTTTAAGCTCTTCCTTCGTGCCTGTTGCAATTACTTGTCCCTTATCGAGGATCATGATTCTAGAACAAATCTGTTCTACTTCCTCCATGTAGTGAGATGTATAGATAATCGTCGCTCCTTGTTTGTTCAGCTGGACAATCCCTTCTAATATCTTGTTTCTACTCTGTGGATCTACCGCTACTGTCGGTTCATCTAAAATGATGAGTTTGGGTTTATGTGCTATACCACAAGCGATGTTTAGCCTTCTTAAAAGACCACCACTTAACTTCTTAGGATAAAATTTTGTGAAATCTTCTAGACCTACAAAACGAATGGCTTCGTCAACAAGTGTTTTTCTTTCTTTTTTATTGGATACATAAAGTCCGCAAAAATAGTCGATATTGCCATAGACCGTCAATTCATCAAACACCGCTACGTCTTGCATAACGATACCGATATCTCTCTTGATATCATATGCTTCAGGTTTCATCGGTTTGTCAAAAACAGATATCTCACCTTTATCATATTTTAATAGTGATAAAATACAGTTAATCGCCGTTGTCTTACCTGAACCATTGGGGCCAAGTAATCCAAAAATTTCACCTTGCTTTACTTCAAAACTCAAGTGATCCAGTGCAAGTAGATCACCATATCGTTTAACCAATTGATTTACTTTTACTACCATAATAGCCTCCGTTATTCTTTATCATGGTCTAAGTATACCTTTAAACGAGGAAATCAGTTAGTGCTTGTTATCACTAAAATCACATGACATTTGTCACCTTGCACTCACACGGGTTCAGATGATAAACTATTTAAGAAAACATTCTATATATGACGTCAATCCAACAAGGAGGCAAACGATGCGTATCAGTAAAAATCCCGCTTTTCTCATCCTTTTTATCGTCTGTTCCGTGATTCAACTGCTCTATCCTACTGATATCATAGAAGTACTGCCTTTTATCATTTGCGCCATCGCAGCTGGATTGATTATCTATACTGATGCTCCGACTTTTAAACGCATTATCTTCATTATATATGTCTTTATCTGTAGCATCGAAAGCAACCATTTGACCTTTTTACCCGTCATCTTGTATGCCTTTTATGATGAGCAAGATCGAATTTGGTCATTATTGTCCATGATTCCCTTTCTGATGATGGTGACAACTCTAATGGATGTCCAAAGCAAAATTTTTATCGCTTTTGTATTTGCAGTGATGTCGGTCCTTTTAAAAGAGCAAAGTCTTGTAAACATTAAACTTAAAAAAGACCTTACCGATAAAAGTGATACCATGCGTGAACTTACTCTGCACCTTAACGAGCAAAATCGCCTCCTAATGGCTCATCAAGACGACGAGATACACGTAGCAACGCTCAAAGAACGTAACCGTATAGCTAGAGAGATCCATGATCATGTGGGACACCAACTTTCACGCGTACTTCTTCAGATAGGCGCACAGCTTACCCTTAACAAGACTGACCCTGCATTACTCTCTATGAAAGATACACTAGATAGCGCCATGGATAACCTTCGTAAAAGTGTCCACGACTTACACGAAACCTCCCTGGAGCTTGAAACCCAGCTTCACCAAGTAGTGGCTCAGTTTGATTTTTGTCCAGTAAAAGTCAATATCCATCTTGACGAAATGGTAAACCCCCAAGTCAAAGTAGCCATCGTTGCAATCTTAAAAGAAAGTTTTTCCAATATTGCCAAGCACTCAACCGCCACAGAAGTTAAAGTATCACTGATTGAGCACCCAGGCTTTTATCAATTTATCATCAGTGACAACGGTAGTGTACCGACACATACCCCAAACCAATTTTTCAGCTCGGGCATTGGTCTCAAAAACATCGAGCAACGCGTAACAGAACTAAAAGGACATTTTCTCATCCGTAACCAAAATGGATTCGAGCTTTTCATAACACTGCCTAAACTATAATGGTTTTGTACTTTCCATCACTTTACCTAAACTATAAAACTGGAGTTTAACTATGAATATATTACTTGTCGATGACGATCCCATCGTCTGTTTATCACTTAAGACCATACTCGAAGCAGATACAGATCTTCATGTCGTCGCCACAGGTTCAAACGGCCACGACGCTGTAACGCTTTATCACAAACATAAGCCTGACTTGCTGCTCATCGATATTCGCATGCCGGAGATGACTGGACTTGAAGCTGCTGAGTCGATTCTATCTAGTGATGCAGATGCCAAAATCCTTTTTCTCACCACCTTTTCAGACGACGAATACATCATCAAAGCCCTTCGCATCGGTGCAAAAGGCTACTTGTTAAAGCAACATTTTGACAGCATTGTCCCATCTATCAAGACCGTGATACTGGGTCAAAACGTCTATGGTGATGAAATCATGACGCGCCTACCTGAGATGCTCATCAAAAGTGCACGATCAACTAAACCAACACTTGGACTTACAGAAAAAGAACATCAAATCATCGAGAAAGTTTCTGAAGGCCTCTCAAACAAAGAAATCTCAGATACCCTTTTTCTCAGCGAAGGCACGGTCCGAAACTACATCAGCACCATCTTAGACAAACTAGAACTTAGAGATCGCACGCAACTGGCAATTTTTTATTATCAGAACCTAAAGTAAGTTCATAGGGTGAATTTGGATAGTGTGGGCATGCAAAGCCCCCTTGCAAATAGAATCTTTCAGTCCCAGTCCTCGGTTATCAACCTGCGGAAGGACTTGCAGATTTATTTGTAACGGGGCTTCTGATCAAATGACCATGCTATTCTAAATTCATGGGGGGGATTCAAGTGATTAAATTCAAGTGATTAAGTTCATAGGGTGAATTTGGATAGCTCGGGCATGCAAAGCCCCCTTGCGAATAGAATCTTTCAGTCCCAGTCCTCGGTTTGCAACCTGCGGAAGGACTTGCAGATTTATTTGTAAGGGGGCTTTTGATCATATGTCAGTGCTATTCCAAATTCATGGGGGATTCAAGAGATTAAGTTCAAGTGATTAAGTTCATAGGGTGAATTTGGATAGTGTGGGCATGCAAAGCCCCATTACAAATAGAATCTTTCAGTCCCAGTCCTCGGTTTGCAACCTGCGGAAGGACTTGCAGATTTATTTGTAACGGGGCTTCTGATCAAATGACCATGCTATTCTAAATTCATGGGGGGGATTCAAGTGACTACTCTCTGTATATTAATGATCACTTTAAACAATTGAACGAAAGTCATGTTTAGTTCAATCTTGTGCTTCATAAATTAATTTCATGTTCCTGTTCAAATATCTTAGTAATCAATTTCAAGTTTCAAGATTCAAGAATAATGTAAAACTTAAAAGTCAAAGTTAATGAATAACAAACAATCCTCAAAACAAAGCTTCAAAATTCACCCTCAAGCAGTATCACCTTAATAAAGACAGGCTGTCAAATAAATCTGAAAGTCCTTCCGCAGGTTACGCTTTGCAAACACAGTTTGCAATAACCGAGGACTGGGACTGGAAGATTTCATTTGGCAGTCTGTCTTTAGAAGTTAGAAACACTTGCAATTGAATTTGAACTTCTCTTGATTTTGACCTTGCTCTTTGAACTTGACTTTGACCTTAGCCTTTGAACTTGATCTTGAACTTGATCTTGAACTTGATCTTGAACTTGAACTTGATCTTGACCTCGATCTTGAACTTAAACTTGATCTTGACCTCGATCTTGAACTTAAACTTGAACATGACTTTGAAAAGAAGATTGAAATAAACACGAAAAAGTGATATGCTTTGACCGGTAGACTCAAATTTGATTGCTGAGTATAGTTTAGCAATTATACAAACTTTAGATTATAAAATAAGAGCTTATGAAAGCTCTTTTTTGATGATAGGAATGGGCACTTTACAATATTAAATAAGCAAGTACGACAAGAAAGGTAACATTATGATTAGAGTAGAAAATTTATCCTATGGATTTCCACAGAAAGACTTATACAACAAGATCTCATTTGCGCTAGAAGATGGACAGCACTGCGCCTTTATCGGTACAAGTGGTAGTGGCAAAAGTACACTTGTGGACATCATCATGGATCCAGAACGTTATATGTATGAAGGTAAACTAGAGATTGATCCTCTATGCAGAATCGGTTATATCAGCCAGTTCTTGCAAGTGAATAAAAACAATCAAACAACTGTATTTGACTATATTGCTGAGCGCTTTTTAAAACTACAAGCTGAAATAGACAAAATTTGCATAGAGATGGAAACCTCTTCTGAGATTGAGACTTTACTTGAAAAGTATCAACAAATACTTGACGATTTTGAAGCCATAGACGGTCATGATTATGTGAGTAATATCAACAAAAAGCTCAACCTCGCTGGACTTTATAAGCATAAAGACCTTCGTGTTTCTGAACTTAGTGGTGGCGAATTTAAACTGATCCAAGTTATCAAAGAAATGTTGATTAGCCCTAACCTTTTAATCATGGATGAGCCAGATGTTTTCTTAGATTTTGAAAACCTCAACTCACTTAAAAATCTGATCAATGCACATAAAGGCATCTTACTTGTGATTACGCACAACAGATATCTATTGAACCACTGTTTCAACAAGATTATACATCTTGAAAATATGGAACTTCAGGAATTCAACGGTAGCTTTATTGAATACAACTTTACACTTTTACAGCGTAAGATTGAATTACAAGAACTTGCCATAGCTGACACTGAAGAAATTGCAAGAAATGAATTCCTTATCAATAGATTGCGTTTCTTAGCAACAAACAACTCAGAAGCATCTCGTGGCAAAGCACTTCAGGCAAGAGTAAAGATACAAGAACGCCTTGAAGCCAATCGTATCAAAGAGCCATTTGTTGCTATAAAGCAGCCTGATATTAGACTTGACATTGATATGCCTATCGGTGGTCATATAAAAGAAGAAGTGACTCAAGATTGCTTAGAAACTAAAGAGCAGGAGTTAACCTCAGATATGTTATCAGAAGAATCGGATATTACAGATACCATGGTTGAGGCTCGGATAGACCTTCCTGCAAGCGACTTATATGCACTTAGAGTTTCGAACTATAGCGCAAGCTTTGATGAACTATTACTTGAAAACGTCAACTTCGAGATACTCCCTACCGATAAAGTGGCACTTATCGGTGCAAACGGCACCGGAAAAACGACGCTTTTAAGAGATATCTATAAAAACAATCGCCCAGAAATTGACATCCACGCAACTGCTAAAGTGGGTTATCTATCACAATATCAAGGTGAGAGTTTAGAAGAGACCAATACCATTGCAGAAGAATTCTTTGAAGCAGGTTTCAACACTTATAGTGAGATCCGAGCACATATCGCTTTATATGGTTTTAACGAAGATATATTGACTCAAAAGATCAGCGCTTTATCGGGTGGTGAGCGCAATATCTTACAGCTTGCAAAAGTGTCAGCGCTTAAAGCAAACTTTTTACTCCTTGATGAGCCTACAAGTCACCTTGACACCTACTCTCAAATCGCACTTGAAAAGGCGATTGCCGATTATAAAGGTGCAATCCTGATGATCTCGCATGATTATTACACCATTATCAATTGTATGGATTATGTCCTCATCATAGAAGATAAAACGATACGTAAGATGAGTATTCGTAAATTTAGAAAGATGATTTATGAGAGTCACTTTGACAAAGACTATCTAGAATTAGAGCAAAAGAAAAAGCAAGTCGAAACTAAAATCGAACTTGCGCTTAAAGATACAGATTTTGAACTTGCAAAGGTTTTATCAGAAGACTTAGAAGCGATTGTTTCACTTTTATAATTTATTTTTATATTCAGCACACTTGATTCGTTGTAATCAAGTGTGTTTTTGTTTCTATTCTATGCTTATACATTTGATTTAGCCAAATTGACATCAAAATTGTTTTACTTTATTTATCAATAATTAAGACTCATCTATATTTATCAATATTTATACCTTATAGAAAATTCATGAATCCAATAATATTTAAAATTACCCCTGCATAGCTTAGGGTTTCTCCACGACTAACCGTCTTTGTATGGAGTTCATCATGATAATAATGCGGAAGATGTTGATAAACCACTCTCTCATCGACCTCGTTTCTTTCTTTAAAAATCTTAATTAATCCTATGTAACCATTGCCAATGATGAGCGGTACAATAAAAAATCCAGTTTGAAAAAAATAATCCAGTAACCAAGTAATACCAAGTCCAACTAATACAAAAAAGGCTGTCTTTGCAAGTGTAACTACGATGCTGATGATCCCATTTCTCACTTTATTTACAGTGCTTTCATTCATATGTAACCCTCTCTTTCATATGTAACCCTACTTTTCATATATACTTTCACTCTTTATACTTTTCATATTATTGCACCCAGTCTATCAATCAATTCTTAAAAAAGTATTATTAAATTCTTATTCAACTATTTCTTATTTACTGTTATTCTACTTACTTTTACACTACACACATTTATTACAAATACTTAATTAAATCCACTGATTTAACATTTTTGTTTTGGGCATAATCCTATTGTGAAAGTAATATCATTTCAAATTTATACTAAATACAAAAGGAGATTTATACATGAAAAAGATCGTTATAGTAGGTGCCAACCATGCAGGTACATCTGCCATTAATACTATTCTAGATAACTCAAAAGATTTTGAGGTCACAGTTTTTGATGCCAATTCAAACATCAGCTTTTTAGGCTGTGGTATGGCACTTTGGATCGGAAACCAAATCGATGGACCCGATGGTCTTTTCTATTCCAATAAAGCACTTTTAGAATCAAAAGGTGCAAAGATCTACATGGAAACACCTGTTACACATATTGACTACGATCAAAAGATCGTCACTGGCGTTACTCAGTCAGGCGAAGAAATCAAAGCACCCTACGATCAACTGATCTTAGCAACAGGTTCACAGCCAATCGTTCCCCCAATTCCAGGGGTGACGCTTGAAAACGTACAGCTGGTTAAACTATACCAACATGCAGATGAAGTGATCAAGAAGCTTGAATCACCTGCTATTCAAAATATCGCAGTGGTTGGTGCAGGCTATATCGGCGTTGAACTTGCAGAGGCTTTCAAACGTAACGGCAAAAACGTCACACTCATCGATATTGCTGATACTTGTTTACCCGTTTATTACGATACACCATTTACAGATCTGATGAAACAAAACTTAGGGGACAACGGCATCAAACTCGCTTTTGGCGAAACCGTTAAGTCCATAGAAGGCGACGGCAAAGTGGAGACCATCGTCACTGATAAAAACCAGTATGACGTGGATATGGTGGTCATGGCGATTGGCTTTAGACCTAACAACGCACTAGGTAAAGATTATTTGGAGCTGTTTAGAAATGGTGCTTACCTCGTTGATAAACATCAAAGAACATCAATTAAAGATGTCTATGCCATCGGTGATTGTGCAACTGTTTATGATAACAGTATCGAGGGAACTAACTACATCGCACTGGCTACAAACGCAGTTAGATCAGCGATCGTGGCAGCGCATAACGTCCTAGGCAACGACCTTGAATCTGCCGGTGTACAAGGGTCAAACGGCATCTCCATCTTCGACCTCAAAATGGTATCCACAGGGATGACACATGCAAAAGCACTTAGCAATGGCTATGAAGCTTCTTTCGTCGACTTTGAAGATTATCAAAAACCAGAATTCATCAAAGAAGATAACCATAAAGTTAAACTTAGAATCGTCTATGATGCAAACACAAGAAGAGTCCTTGGCGCACAAATGGCTTCAAAACACGATATGTCCATGGGCATCCACTTCTTCTCCTTGGCAATTCAACAAAAATTAACTGTTGATCAGCTGGCTCTAGCCGATTTATTCTTCTTGCCACACTTTAACAAGCCCTATAACTACGTTACCATGGCAGCGCTTTCTGCTAAGTAAAATCAAATAAGTAAATTCATCCAGCACTACTCCCCTCATCAACTCATTTGAAATTTTCAGATTAGCTTGGTGAGGGGGTTTATTTTATTTGTGTTGATTTGCTTCACGTCACACTAACAAGATCAAGAAATCATGCAATTTGATGCAGCAAAAAAGCAATATTATAAAATAAACCTCCTGGATAAGATTAAGTTGATTTTTTTGCCTTCATCTCATTATTTTTACTGATCTTTGGATATATTTTACATGACGATAATGGAGGACAATTTATTTTTTGGGGAGTAGTATTTACTCTTATTACGCTTACATATTACTTAGTAGTGCATGGTAAATGTAAAAAGATTTCAAAAGCAGAAATTCAAAACTTAACCATAATCGAAGGTACTTTAAATCACCGCCCAGTTAGACCAAAAAACGATCAATGTAACTTTACCGTCAAAGCAACATCAGGTAAAAAACACTTTATAGGGAACTACAAAAAATACGGAGATTTTTCAGGAATTAAAGTCAGAGTATTTCATCACGAAAACCACATTTTTGTAGTATCATACATCCTATAATAGTAAATAAGGCTTTATTGCCTACAAAAAACTCATGGTGTGACTAATCCAGTCTACCATGAGTTTTTAAATTCAAATTCTGAGTTTTTCAAGACTCCCAAACCAATCTATTCTACTCACCACCGATAATCAACAAATCATCTCTATTACATCTAATATAAAGTTCATAAACATTCAAATATAAGTGTATTCAACAATATAACTTTCAAATAAATTTCAAATGTGACTTAAAATATACTTTTCAAAATAAAGTTTACTCGTCCCCTATGGGCTCATTTCGTTGCCAGATATTTTTATGGCAACAGTCCTAGAACCATTGCCATTATTATATCCTATACGGGTTTTCTATGCCACTTTTTTAGCGATTTCTCGTGCAGTGACAAGCTCCACCTCTGGCATCCTATACTCAGACCCATTCTTGAGCATCCCGTACACAATATTCACAAGCCTCCGCATGACCGCTATCATGGCCTGTTTCTTACACTTACCCTCAGAAAGCTTCTTCTGGTAGTAGTTGTAGAAGGTTGGATTTCTAGCTTTATCACCACGAATTTGCACCGATTGCATGGCCAGCAGAAAGAAAATACCATTGAGTTTACGATTACCCTGTTTGTTCTTTGAGGTGGTTTCTTTGCCACCAGAACCAAACTTGATGGGGGCTATGCCTGCAAACTTCGCAAGCTTGGATGGGGACGAGAACCGATGGATATCCCCGATTTCAGCCAGTAGCTCACAAGCCGTCACCAGGTTGATTCCTGGTATGGTCTGGAGTTTGTGGTGGAAATGCGCTTGCATCTCCTCAAGTTGCTTCTCCAACTGGTCTATCTCCTCACTTTGGAACCTTAGTCTACGCACATGGCTTTTCACTATCTCATCTCGGAAGGCTTGAAACCCTTCTGTAGTTTTCCCATCGGAATTGATCCAATCTAGAATCTCTTTGGCCTTTCGGATGGATATAGTATTTTTACTGGACTTTCTAAGGTTCTCTGCTAATACATCCGCAGTGATTCCCTCAAGGCATCTCGAGGATGGGTAGGACTCCCAGAAATACAGGGCCCCCTTGCCATCAAGTTTTGAAAAGAATTGCTTGTAGGAGGGGTAGTGGTGCTTGAGTTGGTCACCCAGTTTATTCTTGGTGACCGTTTGGGCCTTGACCAGTATTCTGCGTTGATTGACCACTTGGGAAAGGGTCCAGTACAAGTTTTGGGGCTTGGCATTAGGTAGGGTATTGATGCGGTGGAGCAGGACCTCTGCTACACACTTAGCGTCGTGTACATCGCTCTTTTTATACTGGACATCGCCTTTACGATAGCCTTCTGCAAGGGCAGCATTGACCTCTTTGGTTTGGTAGCCATGGTCGGTGAGATACTTCGCCAAGGAACGGCCGTTACCCCCCACATCTTCTAGGCCAAATACAAGGGTTCTACCCTCTGCAACATCCAAAAATGCTTGTATGAGCTTATCAAACTCAGAGGGTTTGTTGTCAATGGTGATGCTGCCTAGTACTTCTGAAAAACAGTCTATGGCAACTGCCGTATGGGTGTTCTTGTGCAGGTCAAGGCCTACAAAAATATGGTGCAGTTTTGCTTTGTTATCCATTCTTTTTTCCTTTCCAGCACTGCGCAGGCAACCTCAGGGTCAAGCCTTTTGTCAGAGAAGTCTCTGCAAGGCACGGGGACGATAGCCAATCCGCTACTGAAAATACTTGCCGACGCAAGTGCTTTGATTATGGGAATCAACCAAGTTTATGATATATGGCTGATGGGGGTGTTGTTTCGGTTTTTGGTGGCACAAACTTACCCAATGACTTGTCCATGGGTACCACCTATTCTACAGGAAATCAAAGGATTCACAATATCAGCCATCCTTGCCAAAACAGGTGGCCAAGGGAATAGAATGGTCAGCCTGGCCAAAACCCCTGTCATTTTTTATATGACATTTGTGTGACAAGGACCCTTGCAGGGCGTCACTTGGTCGTGTGGCATTTCTCGAAAGTCATTGATTTTACTGGTGTTGGGCCCATGGGCGTCATTTTCTCTCTTTTCCTTCCCAATATTTTTATTTTTTTCTCTTGTTCTTTCCAAAAGAAGAATTTGATGTCCAAGCGCCCTACTCCTTGCCACAAGTGGATTTATCGAGAACCCATGGTGCCCACATGGTGTCCAGTGACCCAAAGGGCAAAAAACAACAGGGGCAAAAGACCTGTTGTTTCTGTTTCTCAGGGTTTTCTCTTTCTATGTTTGATGGTTTCTTCGATGACCAGAATGATGACTTCTGCCACTGTGCGAATGATTTTAGCCACGGGTATCCTCCTTCCAAGTATTTATCCAGTCCTCAAGTTCTGCTGGAACCAAGGCCTTTGCCATGTAGATGACCCGACCCACATCGGCTGAGAGGATGAGTATCAGACGGTACCAGATTTCATCGTCAAGAATGATTTCATCTATGAATTCGGGGATGGTCTCTAGTAGGGTAATGGTTTCTTTGGTCATGCCAAGCAGGGGCATGTGGTGGATGTTGTCCCCTGCTTCGAATAGAGCAATGATGGCTATGCCAGCCAAATCAAAAGCTTGATAAGCTTCTTCACCCATTTCCAGGGCAAGTTCCCTGTAGTAATGGTCAAGTTCTCTTTGTAGGGCATCAGATAGGTCTCCTTTCAGGGCATTGATGGCATTGTAGGTTTCTATGGTTTTCAATAGCGCCTCCTTTCTAGAGCATGTTCACAGCATCCATTTTGTCTTGTCTGCTACAACCAATGTAGAAGCGAGAGGTGGTTTCGATGGAGGCGTGGCCTGCTAGTTTTGATACAGTGGTGAGGGGGACGCCTTTATGGATGAGCCTTGTGCAGAAGGTATGGCGACAGGCATGGGGTTTGAGTTTCTGGGGGAGTTTGGCGTCTTTCGTGATTCTAGCGAGAATGCGATTGACAGCAGCCCTGCCTAGTGCCCCACGTTGGCCTAGTAGCAGGTATTCTGACTTATAGTAGGGGGTTTTTCTGCGCTCGATTATATAGGCCTTGATGGTCTCTACCAGCTCTTGCTTGAGGGGTATTTCTCGGTATTTTCCCCCTTTCCCTATGATTTTCACATGATGGGATAGGAAGTCGATGTCACGGATACGAATAGCAACTAGTTCACTGACACGCACGCCAGTATAGAGGAGGAGGTCTACCAGGACCCTGTCACGAAGGTGCTTGATTTTGGTTTCAAGGTGGAACTGCAAGGCTTCTAGAGTGGTGTTTGAGTAGACTTCAACGGGTTTTTCTGAGCCCTTGGCAATCTTAATTCTGTCTCTGGCTAGGTTGATGACGGCTTCATCCATGAAGTCCTTGTCTATGAGATAGTCGTTGAAGGACTTGATGCTGTTGAGTTTTTTATTCGTTGTGGAGGGCTCGTAGTGGTGGTCAATCAGGTGGTTCTTGTAGCTGATGATGGTGAATCGGTTGAGAACACCCTCAAAGGGAATGCCCCTGTTCGAGAGAAAGTCAAAGTAGCCCCGAAGGTCAGTGGTATAGCTTTCAATGGTTTTGGGTGCCTTGCCATGGCTACTGAGGTAGGTGCCAAAGTGGTCGATGTGGTTCATAGATTGTTCTCCTTTCGAGATACGCCAAAGGGACTACCTGCTCAAACAGGTAGCCCCTCGGGATTTACGTTTTATGGTGTTTTGGATGTTGGTCCTGGGGTTGATGCACATTTTCATTTCAAAGCCGTTTTTTGCTACTTTCCACTTGGAAGAGATGGGGGGTGATTCGAGGTGACTGCAGAATGATTGTTCTGGAGTGAGATTTGACTATGCGGAAAAGAAAAAAGTGATGGAACGACTTGGATTGTCGGTTCCACCACTTTGAGTGTTGTTTTATGCAGTCAGCATCTGTTAAAAAATGTAGCTAGTTAGATTCTTTCTAGTTCGTATCTAGTATACTTCAATGAAAGTTCTTCAAAAGGCATACCTTTACCTTTCAATTTGCTATCATCAACTACTATCTTATCAGTCTCCCTGTATAAAATTGGGGTATCACCATTAGACTCTATCAAACAAGCACCTTCATTTACCTTCATCAGCTTTCCAGCAAATTCAAGCAACTTGGTTGCCCATTTCGAGTTTGGAATTACTTCAAATACTAGTAAAACACTAAAATCTTGATGATAATCCTCATTCTTAAAGTGTAAGGTCTGCTTGCTCTCATTAAGTCTAAGTGTGTAGTCTTGCGTAACATACCTTTTGTTGTCACCCTCAACAATACAATTATCAAACTCAGTATTTGACTCAATAAAGTCATAAAGCTCTCCTACACTTTTGCTCCAACTGAAAAATAAATTATAAAACACATTCTCACCACTTTCACATTATTACTTAATTATTAATCTTGAAATAGTACCATTCTTTATTACAAGTAACTCTTCTAGATTATCAATTGGCCAATCTAAAAATTGATTAGCTAAATCATCCATAGAACCTTTAAATGCGTCCACGTTAAGGATTATTCTACTAGCCTGGCTGCTAGTCTTTGCTTCAACAGTAGACCAAATATTTCTAACATTTGCGGTCTCTGGAGAATAACAATCAAAAGCATTACCATTTATCAAGAAATCCGGATTAGAGTCAGGCTTTATACCGTATCCATTACCACCAACTGTTTCAGGAAGCATTTCAACATCATAACCTTTGTTAGCAAGTAAATCCGCTGAGCTATTTTGACGAGTAATTGGACCTGGGTCATTGACATCAGGAACTTCATATTTACCCTTAGGTGCTCCACCTGTTGGTAATTCTGGGTCTGTAAACTTCTTACCATTTGCTATTGCCTCATCAAAGTTATTACTCATTTTAGTCAATGCGTCAGAATTACTTATTCCTACTGCCTTCGCATCATCTAGGTGTTTAGTAACAAGTTTACTCGTCCCCTCAACCAATGCCTCAACTTGTTTAATCAAGTCTATAATCTCTTCAACTGTTGATTCAGAATCCCTTAATTGTTTTAAAATAAGTACTGCGGTTTCTTCGGTTATTTCTTTGTTAGCAATCATCTTTAATACATTTGATGCTGCTTCTGCTGTATAACCATTTTTAAGTGCTTCTTTTACCATAATATCAGCAACTTCTTTTGCTGGCAATTGGCTCATTGTTTTTTGGGCGATTTTTTCAAAGGCATCTTCTATGCCTTCTTTAATTATTGTCATTCCTGTACTAAAGTTTGAAACAATATTCTCTAGTGCAGTGACTAGTTTTGGAAAGCCCATTTTTTCTAATTGGTAAATAATTGTCTCAAGTTTATCGAGTGCACCAACTATAAAACTCATTATCTTTCCTACGATATCTTTTGATAGATGTAAAACACTTGTGCCGTTTTTAAGCATAAGTGTTACTATTGTACTCAGCATCCCACCACTTAACACATCCGCATAAGCCGATACATATTTGAATACGTCTTTCATAGCATTACCTAATAGTGGGATTAGACCAATACTGTTAAGTGCTGCATTCATAAAATGCAACGCCACTTCGGCGAGAGTTGGGGCTTGAGCTGCTAGACTGAGCGACAATAACACATTTAGCACATCCGCTGTATTTCCAATAGCTGCTGGTATAAAACCAACAATGTCTAAGACAAATTGAATTGTCTCTACAGTTGTTGGAATATTATTTGCAAATAATTTGTCATACGCATCACTTAAATCTCTAAATGCATCGCTTGTATATACCTTAACATTCTCAGAATTGAATGTTTCATCCGGATTAGAAGGTACTACAACTGGATTTTCACCCTTATAGACTATTTGTGCTTGAAGTACATCTCCGTTTTCTGTTACAATTACAACTGGTTGTCCTGGCTCGGGTTGTGCTTCATTAGGTTTTTTAATTATATTAGCAACTGGAACCACAAATTCGTTGTTAACAGGATCTGTATTTGGATTCACAGATACTTTTTCGTACATAACCTCTGTTCTTGTTTCCTGTTTTTGAGTTTTTTCCTGATATACAATATCATACATCTGTTCATAACGTGTTTTTTCAACTTTTTCTACTTTAGTTGGGTATATAGGCTTTGTTAAGTCATTCACTTGTTTATAAACTGGGTGAATATATACTTCATAACTTTCATAATCAGTTACATAATGTGCTTCTCTGTCAACAACTCTAACATCTTTATAATAACCATTTTGTACTATAGTCTGTTCTTCTACCCATTTTCCAGGTGTCACGAGTTCTTGCACTACTTTTGTTTCTTCAGGTGAAATGAGATATGTCTCGGTATAAGAGTATGCAGGTTTATCAACTACTTGTTTTGTAACTGCAGCTACCCATACTTGTTTAGGCTCACCTGTTTTTGAGTCTAGTACCCATTTATAATACCCCGCAGTAACTATGACAGTTTTATAAGTTGCAGCCACAGTACGTGTCCTTGTACCATAAATTGCAGGTTGTATAACTTTAGTTACGCTTTTATACACTGCTGGTTTCCAAATCTTTGTTATTTCAACAACTGGGGGAACCCATTCTTTTATAGTTTTATATGTTGTTGGAACGTAAGTCTTAATCTCTTTATATTCAGTTCTTGTATAGCCTGCAGTAACAAGCTCGCTCTTCTGTTCATAACCTATAGGCGTTTTTGAAGTATCAGGGACAGTTTCGTCAACATAGTATTTAACTTGCTTTAGTCCCAAATCATTTACGGTAATAACCGTCTTACCATTTGCATCATATGGAGTTGTGTTATTTGCTATAACACTCTTAATTTCATATGAATCTACAGTTACTAAAACTGTTCTGGTAAGTTTTTCCCAGATTTCACCTTTTTTGCCTCCTGGAACTTCTTCACCATGATACATTTCCCCAGTGTGTATCCATTCTACTTCACCGCTCGGTGCAGCTGATGAATTTGCTTGCACTGAAGCAGCTTGCATCGTTGGCGAGTTAAAATTTACTGAGTCTCCATAACCAGATGAAACAGTACTCGCTTTCATTGCTGTGCTCGCTAATGGCTGCATAGTCGGTGTGAATGCGCCTTGGCTGCCCGAGCTAGTTTGTGGCACATTTGAAGCTTCACTAAAAGTAATTTGGACCTTATTTACATCTGACCATCCGAGTCCTATGCTATCTGAAACATATGATTTCGACGGAACAACAGTGGAGTCTGGTGACCAAGTGACCGTTTGTTCGGTTTCTTTTGTCCACTGTCCATCTTTATAGACATCTACATTTTGAGAAGACGATATGGCGCTTAAACCATTCTTATTTGATAGTATGGCTGCATTTAAATCACTTTCTACGATATCATAATCGCCCTGTTCATAATCAACAGTGTAGTCATTTTCTATCACTGTTTTTGTGCTTGGAGCTGCAAATGCCATTTGGGCACTTCCGCTAAATAGCGAAGTCCATAGCACCGTGAAAATAAGCACTTTTGAAATTATTTTTTTCATATTTTTCCCCTTTTAAATTTATTAGTTATATGATGGTGTTTTTATGCACCTCCTTCACCACATATAAAAAAGGCTCATTTTGAGCCTAATTTGTTACAATATCATACTGATTAGCTTGATCGTTTCCCTTTTCAAAAATCAGTATCGCAAAGATAAAAAAGTTATAAAGTGGTATAAATAAACCTAAAACATAAAAACCACTTCGATTGATGTCATGTAACCTTTTCACAGTAATTGCATAGTTAGATACTAACGCTGCAAATGCTAATACTAATAAGATAAAGTTTAAGAGAAAGAAATTAATCAATATCGCAATATTAGCGAAAACCACTAAGGATGCAATAAGAATCAACTTCATTTCGATATATTTGTATCTACCTATTCTGCCTTTAAAAGATAACCATTTTTTCATACTGCCTCCTAAAATAATGCGTAATTTTCGTAATATGATTTGATTTCCATCTCCATAACGGGATTACCTACGCCGTCATATGCTTTTACATATAAAACATTTAAATCATCTTTTATATCATTTTTTACAAAGTACTCTAAAGTTACACCATAGTTTTCACTGAACACAGTTTTTTCCCATCTTAAATCATGAGATACTTCCTTCACAAGAAGTGGATGAGCAACGGTTTTCGTTTCATTTATAGGTAGCTCAAATTCAAGATCTCCAAGCTGTTCTATTTTACCATCAGGATGTATTTTCAGATCCATCACGCGAAAATGTGAGATATTGTTCTTTTCACTTTGATCAATCACTTTTAAAAATAACTGATCATCTACATTCTTGCTTTGTAACCTGAAACAATTTGTTTTTCCCATTAGTTTTACAACTTCATCCTTCATCCCGTTGGGGATAAATGTTTCATAACTTGAGGTTGATTGAATTTTCATGCCTGATACTGATTTTTTTTCTTGATAATTTAATAAAATTTGTATTTGTCCAACCATTTGTTTGTTAGAATACAGCTTAGCTGTTCGCTGGTAATGAGAGTCATCAATGATCACCATTCTTTCATCGAGTTCATAATTTGTATTGAATTTATATATCCCTTTACAATTCACAGAAAGATAAGCTAAAACATTGGATGTCTCTGTTTCAGTTTCAATTTGTTTGGATATACCTTCATAGTCCCGTAAAAGGACTTTTTCGATGATCTCCTTTGCAACAGAATCACTTGATTTAAGTGTCAAATATTGCTCAAACGAAATTGTTTCACCCTCTTGAAGTTTTACATCCCCAGAAGTTAATACATATTTCCCTTTTGCTTTTTCAAAGGCTAAAACGATGCTAGCATTTTTCATATTACCTGTTATCAACCATTTGGTTTTTTCTCTAACAATTTCTAGATTATTCGTATTGATTAGCTCCCTAAAAATATCTTGATGCGTATCAGAGCTATGAAGGGTTTGATACACTTTTGAAGTGACATTATAGATGTCCATCATTTTATTGTTTTCAATATTTGAGGCTGTGTCTCTAACTATTTTGGGAGGTAGTACAGCCCAAAAGACTAGTAATACAATCGCCAGTATGGAGATTATAATACCTATTAACCATTTGTAATTCTTCATAAAAACTCCTAAAACATGTTGATAATCGAGAAAATTGCTGGTGATAGTATGAAGATCATCATCGCTGGTAACACCAATAAAAGTAATGGTAAAAACAGCTTAATTGATGCCTTTGCAGCCATTTCTCGTGCTTGCTCAACACGTATTTTCCATAATTCTTCTGAGTACAACAAGATAGAATCAGATAACCCGTAAGCCCCTTTTTCTATGCCTTGAATCAAAAGTGAAGTGAAAATTGATACTTCTTTTAAAGCAACTCTTTCATTAAGACGTTTTAAAGCATTTACTCTAGATTGACCCATTTCGATTTCATCTAGTAATCTTTTCAACTCATCTACGAAAACTCCTGTCTTGTACTGTGTCACATCATATACCGCTGATGTAAAACTAGTTCCCACTGCCATTGCCATCCCTATCGTCGATATTATATTGGGTAACTCTCTTTTAATTTTCATTTGACGAAGTTTTACTCGATCTCTTAACCATATGTATGGCCAAAATATCATATAAATCGAAATCAATAAGATTACCAATTTGGCCAAACTGCCTTTTGCAATCAAAATCAGAGGCAACAAAATAAATACACTTAAGATGATGACTCCCGCCCATATATGGATATAGTTATTGCACGAAATTTCATTTTCCAACCCTGCTGATAATAGCTTCTTCTGAATTTTATCCATGGTTTCAGGATTGATATCCTTCAAAAATAAGTTTGGCAAAAGATTTCCAATTCGTTCAAATGGTAAAAGTACCTTATATGTCATTGAAGTGACAATGGTGTGATTTTCATTTGTCTCATGAATTCGCTTTTTTATATATTTTGTATTTTTTGAAATATATTGGTAAAAAAAAACGAAAAAAATCAATAAGAACAATAAAAGTTGTATTCCAATCATTCATCCTCCAATCATGGTACATGAAGATTTAATTTCTACTTCTGTTACACCAAAAATCTTCGTAAAAACCATTTTTACAATATATGTTGTCTCCAGTGTCACAGTTGAGTCCGAAACATAGTCTATCTTCTCTACCCTTGCCTCTTTAAAATTTTCAGTAAGATACTTTTCAGCAGATATTCTTGCTTCATCATTGTTAATTCGAACTTTGTTTTCAGCATTCCATGCTTCTCTATCATATGCTGAAATTGTAGATACTGACGCCGCTTCTGTAGCCATATCTAATTGTGTCTGATAATATAAAATCATACCTCCATCTATTAGCAACCCCACAACCGCAAGAATTACTGGCAAAATGATAATCACCCAGATCATCACACTTCCTTCTTCACGCTTCATCCGCCACTTCCTTCGATATAATATACTGCTTTATGAGATATAGATAATTTAGAATTTTCAAACAGAAAAGATACAAATGGTAATATGATCTGATATTCGTAATCCACAGTAACATTGAGTGCATCATCTTTTTGTTCAATAACCACTTCTTGTTCGTTTCTAATAGTTGATTCCGAAAGAATTCCATTAACTACTTTTTCTATCTTTTCAATTTTCTCCGCTTCAGAATAAGTATCGTTATACCATATCTGTGAGCCTACTCTTGCACCTTGGCTTGCAGCGATAACTACAATAATCTTTGAATATAAAAGCATACCTACTGTTATGATCATGAAACAAACCAGCAAAAGTATAGGCATAACCAAGGCAAACTCAAGTACTGCTTGCCCCTTAGCCCTCTTTAATAATAACTTTTTCATGTGATCACGTACCTGATGGCGGCGTACCTTTGATTGAATTTACTAGATTATTAAATACATCTTTAATAGCACTACCAAATGCACTTATTGCGACAATTGCAACTAATGCGATAAGTCCAAGTATCAATCCATATTCTGAGAGTGCTTGCCCTTCTTCATCTTTTAAAAACTTCATAATTTTTTTCATTTGTTCCTCCTTATATTTAACGCTTTAAGCGTTATTCACACTTTGTAAATGGTTGTAAGCACATAATTATCATTATCGTTTTTTGCAAGTTCTATCAACTCTTTAACGCGTCTAACGCCTGAAGTGTCTTTTTCTAAAAAGACTATAAGATCCACTGCGCTAATAATTTGTTTTCTTATTGCCATCACTGGAATATCTAGCCCAGCAAAAAGCGCCATTGATTCTAATCTAAAGAGTGTGTCTTTTGCACTATTCGCGTGTAAGGTTGTTAGTGAACCTGAGTGCCCTGTATTCATGGCTTGAAGCATATCAAATGCTTCGCCTCCTCTTACTTCACCAACGACGATTCTGTCAGGCCTCATACGTAATGCTGTTTTTACCAAATCTCTTATAGTTATTTCACCTTTTCCCTCAATATTTGCATTTCTAGATTCAAGACTAACCAAGTTGCTGATATGTTTAAGTTGCAACTCCGCAGAGTCTTCAATCGTTACAACCCTTTGAGTTATATCTATTTCCATTGAAAGTGCATTGAGAAATGTTGTTTTTCCGCTCCCTGTTCCTCCAGATACGATAATATTTTTTCTACTGTTGATTGCATCTACCAAATACTCTTGAACGCTTCTGTCAAAACTTCCAAATTCCTGAAGTTTCTCTAGTCCTAAAATTTCCTTACTAAATTTTCTGATGGTGATATTGGGACCATTTAAGGCTGCAGGTGGTATGACTATGTTAACTCGACTCCCGTCTGGTAACCTTGCATCTACGATTGGGTTACTTTGATCAATCTTACGATTAATTGGAGAGACGATTTTGTCAATAATATGAAAAATCTCTTCATTGGATCTAAATCGTATTATCTCGCCTTTTTCATCGATTGCTTTGCTTAATATACCTTTACGTTCTATGAAAATCCCCTCTAAACCATTAACCATGATTTCAGTAATCGACGTATCATTTAAGAACGGTTCAAGCCTTCCAAATCCCACAAGATTCTGGATGACACTTTCTGTGATATTAAACCTCTCTGCACTGGAGATAATCACGTCTTTATATTTTTTTGTCATTAACTCATCAAGGTATTTGTTCGCTAAAAGTCTCAGTTTGTTAAACCTAGAAACTTCATCTAACTCAAGAATTTCACGGTGTTTGAATAATAATTTCCTAATATCTTCTTGTAGCTTGTTGTGGATATTTCTAAAATTAGAATTCTCAGTTTCAACACTTGTTCTTTTTATTTCTATTAGTTCTGCTATCTTCATCCTTTCACTCCCATATACTTTCTAAGCATACCTAAATTGCTATGGGATTTATTAAGTGTTGTTTTAGAAACAGTATTATAAAAATTAGTAATTGATATAGACTTATCAAGCACTATAGAATTAATCCGCAATTTCAAGAAATCAGCCACTTCATTTTTATTAAAATAAACTCGCTTAGTAAATTTATTGATAATCAACGCAAATTTATCAGTATTTAGATGTAGCTCTGAGCATAAGTTGAGCATCACTTCTACTTGAAATGTATCAACCAAGTTTTGAGTGATGGGTACAAATACTTTACTTGCTGCTTCTAGACAAGCAATATTTCTAATATGTAAATCACTTGATGTGTCTACGATTACTGCATCAAAGTCCATTTCATTTAAAGCTTGGAACAATCTTTGTGTCTGAGCATATTCTAGATATTCCATCTTAAGCAGTGTTGCAGCGGATAAGAAAAAAAGTCTGTTAGATTGATGAATTTTTTTTATACCATTTTCATGGATTTCTTCGACGACTGAATCTATACTGCCCTCAAAATCTACTTCGAAAAGTGCTTTAATTCTTCCTATCCCTGTCAGTGTATTGGACTCCTTTAAGATGTGATTAATTGTTCCATAAGATGCCATATCAAGTATCAAAACTTTTGATCCTTGCTCATGAAGTTTGTATGCGTGGGTAAGGGCAAGCGTTGTTTTTCCAGCTCCCCCAATTGGAGAGTGATATACTATAATTTCCATATTTATTCCTTTCTTAATTGTAAAAGTCACTTGGAACTGCAGGAGATAATTTTTTGGTTTTACCGTTAAGCGGATTAAGCACCAAACTCATATGACCCGTTTCATTTGCTAATGTAATCAACGCACAATTTTCAACAGTTGTTTTAAAATACACATCAACAGTATCCGTCTTTGTTTCTGTATCATAGACAAGAATGTGTTGTACTATGACGTTTGCGTATATACCACCAGTTTTTGAATCAGTAGAAGTAAAAACAATATCTACATAAGTTCCTTTTTTTATTTTCTCTGACATCGCTTGAGTTTTCGTAAGATTAACAAGCATTAATCTATTATTTTCATCTATAAAAAATGGATCGTTTATCTCACCATCTTTCATCGTCTGACCATCAACTTGTGAGATAACTCTCACATCTCCTATTTTGAATAGTGAATCCTTTTCAATATCATCTTTGCTTATCTTTCCAACAATATTACTCTTTTCTGTTTCGGCTTCCTTGAAAAATTTAGCTTTCTCATATGCCCCAATTTTCACTTCATCAATCATATCAGCAGTGATAACTGTTCTTTCTTGAATTGTATCTTTTGCTAGGTATATGGTTTCTGTGTCATCATAACTTTTTAAATAATTAGAGATTAAAAGAGTCAATACCAAAGCCAATGATACAATTACTGTAAATCTTATAAATACACTACGTTTCATAATTACCATTCCATTCTTCTAAGATTTTTGAGTTCTCATGCTTAATATAACTTTCAATCAAATAGTCATAGTCATTTTCAATTTTAAAAATTCGATTGGGTTTTATGCTACCAATTTCATGAACAGAATGTGTTTTGATACAAAATCCCCAAATATACAAAGTTCTTTTTAACCCAATTGTGTGAAATGCACCACTGTTTAAAAATGCCACTAAGTCACGATCATTTTTCTTAGACCATTTGATCCCTCTATATCGTTGCCAAAAGGTTTTCATAAAATATAGTTTCACAAGCCCACCATCACAAAATAACTAAACGCAATACTGATTCCTACGCCATATGGAATTCCTTTTTTTTTCTGATATTGTTTGTTTTTCTTTAGCTTAAAATGGTCATTTAAAATCTTATAAGCAGATATGCAGCCCCCAATTAAAAAAGTATATAGATAAAAGACAAAACTTATATCATAAACAAAGAACCATCCACAGATTATCAGATACTTAAGATCTCCAGCTCCGATCCACTTTTGCTCATAGGATGGTAACATGATTGTAAATATGATAATAGGCAATATATTGAATTTTTCTAAAGGTGTAATGAAGTTTTTAATTAAAAGCAATAAGATTAAAATACCTAAAAAAACATTTTTAATTTTCCGATCTTTAATGTCATAACTTGCTATAATAACAGCCATCAAAAATGCAACTATCTTAATCATAATCATATCTCAATCCTCACTATCTTTGACCCAATCCAATAGTTTATTGCTAAAAGCAAAACCCCAAATATTAACAAGACCTTACCCAGTGCTGTATTATAAAGTGGTTCCATGTATTCAGGTGACATTAATGTGAGCATAATTATCATTAAAAATGGGAAAATCGTCAGTATTTTTGACTCAAACCTCTTACTAGCAGTTAATGTTCTAATCTCACTTTTTAAGGTGATACGTGTACTAATATGCGTTTCCAAAGATGAAAGCATCTCAATTAAATTGCCTCCTCTTTTTTGTGTAATAAGTACTACTGTAACAAAATCTGATACAACTTCTGAAGAATGGAGCTGAGTCAAGTGGTCCAATACATCTCTTAGTGGAACTCCCATGAGTAATTCATCAGCTATCGTCTGAAATGTCTTAACTACTCTTTGTGAATTTTCAATGTTCATAGCATTCAACTCAACTGATGTTTGAATGATGCTCTGCTTTAACGAACTTCCTGCAATTAATTGATTTTTAATTAAATTAACCGCTACTTTAAAGCCTTCTTCAAACTCAATGTTGTCTTTTTCATTACTTTTGCTTTTTAAATAAATTGGATAAGCAACAGAGATGATAAGAATCAAACCAAAAAGCAATATATTTTTACTAGTAAACGAAAAAAAAGATCCCAATATAAAAAAAACAATCAATACCTTATTTGATCTAGTTAACACTAAAATCTTTTGGTTGTGCATTTGTTGTCTTTCTCTCTTTCCACCCATCAGCATCAGTGTAGTTGCTTTTTTATGAGATAAAGTATCTTTTAATACAAAAAAATGCATCAATAGAAAAAAGAGTAAAAACAATATTAAATTAATGATTTGCATTATGTATATCTCCAATCGTTAAGATAATTTAATAAACGTGTTGCCATTTTACATTATTTATCAAGTTTTTGTCATTAAAATTTCATTAGTAATTTTAACCATTTTAGTTAAATGTTTATATATTTTGTATTTATAATGATACCTTTTATGCAATAATATTAATTTGATTTTATATCGATTTTATTCAAAATTAAATCACTAGTTAGTTTTATTTAGAACTAGTACACTAACTTGATTAAGTCTAAAAACGATATTTGTATATACAATTTATTGAATATCCAATGAATAATTTTACTTTTTATGGAAAAAAGTTCTTAATGGAATTTTAATTATTGTTTAATACTTTTTTAATAAAATAATTAATCTTCAAAATACACACTTAATGACTATATATATTTTTTTGATAATAAGTTTAATATAAACAAAAAAACTATATCCCCCTTTACCAAGAACATTATTCTCAATAAAAGTCGATATAGTTTTCTTAATCTTACAGTCCTATTTATTAATAAATTAATTATTTATACATAGCGTTCCCCACTGATCACCTTCTCAAGCGCTACTACATCACTGACGATGATACTTGCGCCGTTTGTGATGAGACAGTCGCGATCCCGAAAGCCCCAGTCTACACTGATGCAATCGATACCTGCATTTTTAGCGGTTTGTATGTCAACTTCTGAATCACCAACATTGACCACTTCGTGAGGGGCTAGTTTCATATCCTCTATACAGTGTAGCACCATATCAGGTGCTGGTTTTCTTTTGATGTGATCAGTCACACCGAGAGCAAAGTCAATCCACTGGCTAAAGTAAAGTGAATTCAGTCTTTTCACAGCACTATCGATCTTGTTAGATACGATGGCTAATTTTCTGCCATCTTGGTGTAGCGATGCTAGTAGCGTATCCACGCCATCATATAGCCCTGTTTTATGGTTACAGTTAGCATCGTAGTAACTTACAAACGCATCGTGAACGGCTTGATAATCAGGGTGCGCTGACCCATCCTCTAAACAAAGTGCAATCAACTGCGCCACACCATTGCCTACATAACTTCTCACTTGATAGATAGTCTTTTCCTCTAGCCAAAACTTAATCATGGTGACATTTACAGCATCAGTTAGATCTTCAAGCGTATTGAGCAGCGTCCCATCTAAATCAAAAATAATCCCTTTATAACCTTTCAAAATCTTTCTCCCATTTATTCTATTTATATTTCGTGAATGCTGGTTTGTGCGTACAGGTTCGTGCGTACTATTTCGCGAGTACTGCTTTCCCGATTTATGTTTCTTTATCTATTATATCGTGTAGCCAACATCTTGACCAATGTCCCTTTTCGATTTCTCTTAGTTCAGGCAATTCTACCGAGCATTTTCCAAAGGCTTTCTTACAGCGATCAGAAAACCGACATCCCTTTGAAAGTTCAGACAGATGCGGCACATAACCTTTGATTGTCTCAAGACGCCTTTTGCGATCGTCTATACGTGGGATACAGGTCATCAGTTCCTGTGTATAGGGATTAAGCGGTGTATCAAACAAAGCCTGATTACTACTGATCTCCATAATCTTACCGCAGTACATTACCACGACATCATCTGCAATCTCAGCCACTACACCGAGGTCATGTGTGTTGAGAATCATCGCCATATGATGTTCTTTTTTTAGATCGCGTAAAAGATCGAGGATCTCAGCTTGTATGGTGACGTCAAGTGCTGTTGTTGGTTCATCTGCGATCAATAGTTTAGGCTGACACGCAATCGCCATCGCAATGATAATCCGTTGCCGCATGCCACCACTGAACTGGTCGGGTAACTGATGGTAACGCGCTTCACAGTCCGTGATCCCTACAGCAGTCATCAGATCAAGCGCCGCATTTCTCAGGGCTAGCTTATCCATCTTCTGGTGTAACTTGATCGCCTCTTCAATTTGCTTGCCAACCTTGATCATAGGGTTGAGACTAGACATGGGATCTTGATAAATCATAGCGATATCATTCCCGCGTATGTCTCTGAGCTCACGCTCTTTCATCTTTATAAGATCTTTCTCCTGAAAAAGGATCTCGCCACCCACTATCTTTCCAGGATAATCCACCAAACCCATAATCGATAGTGCGGTGACACTCTTGCCACTTCCCGATTCTCCGATAATCGCCAAAGTCTTCCCTTCATTTAAAGAAAAACTGATATCATCCACTGCGGGAAATGCTTCGCCATCCAGGTAAAAATATGTTTTTAGATGCTTTATCTCTAAAAGTGCCATGTTCTCCTCCTAATCAGCCTTTATACGTGGCATTACAACATCTTTGAGCATATTTAAAGCCATAAAGATGACATAGTAGACAAGTGCCAGTGACACAATAAATACACTAAAAGCGACACCCGCTTCATACTGTGGTACAAGCGTTGTCGTATAAAAATAGATAAGGTGATAGCCTATACCTCTATACTGAAAAAACATCTCTACGATTACAAGGCTTGAAAACATAATGCCCATCACCGTTGGTAGCACCGATAAAACACCAAAAGCAATCTGCTTAGACAGATGTGTCTTGATGATTTGAAACATCGAGCAGCCTTTGCCTCTTGCCGTTAAGATGTAAGGTTTAGACAACCCTTCTTCGATGACATTTGCAACTGTCCTTGAAAGATAAGCCACAGGTAAAATTGCAATTGAGAGTATCGGGAAAATGGCATGCGCTAAAGTATCATCTCCAAAAAACGGGATGATGCCAATCCCTAAAATAGGAATATCATTTTTAAAAAGGACCATCGCACCTAACTGGATCAACGTGATGACCAAGATATCAGGTAGCGATAAGGGAATCAAAGACTGTAAAAGTTTCAAAGTCCCTGCTTTATTTTTTTTACGACTATCTATAATACCTTTTAAAACACCGATGACCAGTGCGAGTAACGTGCCAAAGAAAAGGACGATAAAACTCCTTTTTGCAGCAATGATTAGCACTTGTAACGTCGTTTCGCTTTTAATCATCACTTTAAAGGCATCACCACTTAATATCAGTTTAAAATTACTTTTGATACTCTCAAGGGCATCTTTAACGGTAAGTGAAATCACGCTTTCACCATCGTAGTAGGATACGCCAAAATCCATAGGGATACCCGTCACAGCGATTACAAGTGAAAGGATTGCCATCAGGATCAACAGATTGACCAGTACTCTTTTGCCAATAGCCATTAAGGTTTTTCTTTTCATCATAGCTGTACCCCCTCATGGTATAGATGACAAGCGATGGTACGCCCCTCTTCAAGCGCAAGCATCTGTGGCGCTGTCATTTCACATACCCCCATTTTATAAGGGCAACGGGTATGAAAAGCACAGCCACTTGGGATCTGCATGGCACTTGGAATTTCACCCTTAAGTTCAATGCGATTTAATTGGCGACCCGGGATAGGCAGTGGTGATGCTGACATCAAGGCTTTTGTATAAGGATGTTTGGGATCATCAAAGAGCGTATCAACTGGTCCCTTTTCCACAATTTTACCGAGATACATCACTGCTACGCGATTGCTCACATGACGAATCACACTGAGGTCATGTGCAATAAAAAGATAAGATAACCCTAGTTCTTCTTGAAGGTCCATAGTTAAGTTTAAAATCTGTGACTGAACAGAGACATCCAGTGCCGATACAGGTTCATCACACACCACGAACTTTGGTTTAGTCGATAAGGCTCTTGCGATACCTATACGTTGCCTTTGACCACCACTAAACTCATGTGGAAATTTCTTGGCATCTTGTTTGGTTAGTCCCACCATATTTAATAGTCTGCCTACTTCTTGTCGGTAATCAACGGGACTGACGATTTTGAAAATTTGAAGCGGTTGAATCAAGATATCCTCTATGGTCATTTTGTAATCTAGCGCTGAATAGGGATTTTGAAAGACGATTTGAAGGTCCTTTCTCATCTTCCTAAAAGCGCGGTTACCAATTGTGCTGATGTCTTTGCCTTCAAGTAAGATTTTCCCCTCAGTAGGCTCTAAAAGTCTCAGGATCAATCTACCAGTGGTTGATTTACCACTGCCCGATTCACCCACAAGTCCTAGCGTCTCCCCTTTATCGATCCGGAAGTTTACGCCGTTCACTGCATTGACGACACCTTTTTCTAATCCAAGTACATTGCTCTTGATTTGGAACTGTTTTTTTAAGTTTTGAACTTCAATCATGGCTGTACCTCCGCTGAGTTGTCGTCTTCCATCATGAATTCATTCATCGTCAAAGTGTCTAATATCAGTTGACCAATAGCGTCTATTCTCTCCACACTTAAGTTGCCGATCTCATCATAAGGGCCATTGATGGACATATTAGTTGTATTTCCCACGCCGATGCTGGTTAGGGCATTGAGGCGCATATTCTGTAGCTGCTCGGTCATGGCATATTCGTAGTGATAACGACGGTATTTCACATCCATCTCTTTCAATCTTTTTTCCATCTCAAGTCCGATGAGGTAGTTTTTACCGTTGGCACGTTGCGCTGGCAGCGTTGTTAAATTCAGTGTGTCTTGCTCTACATATCCAGGAAAAGCAATATCGATATAGTAAAAGCCATGTGCCATAGACATCTTAACATCTGTCATGTCAGTGAGATGAAACTGTCCCACGCCACTTAAATCAGTATATTTGCTGGTTTCTGCTTCGTTGTCCCAGAACATAAAAAGGATTGATTTTTCAAGAGGTTCATCGATCCCCCCTATTACTCTGGCAATTTCTAGTGCAGTCGCAGCCGGTGTAGCACACATGGCAAAAGGTGTATTTTCGCTGCCATTATAAACACCATCATAACTTGCACCTATGATGACAGTCTCACCTGGATCATCTATGGTTTTACCCTTACCCGGTAAAAAACCTGTGATATTGCGCCCTGGATGTACTGCTATTTCAGGATAGGCTAAATTGATTTCCACTTCACTATCGCCACTGATAACCGCTTCACTTAGAGCATCATAAAGCGATGCATATGGGACGATCACCGTTGCATTGAAGACTTGAGTCCCAAATACACCTTCATAACCATTCCATCCCATGAAAAATTCTACATCATATTCAAACGACGTTGACTTGTCTACTTTAAATATGTTCTTAGGTTTTTCACTGTTTTGATCCATAAAAGGATAATCGGTTGTCATTGGAAAAAAAGCGTTATTTTCGGTAAGATTGCTAGCCAATTCATTTGCGTGTTCATTGTCTACGGCGATGCCTTTATAGATCAGCCTTTCTGTAGGTGCTTCTTTAAAAACATCTCGGTTAATTGACAAGATACTAAAATCTTTATAAAGCTCAAATGTTTTTTCACTGCCATCTGCACTTATGATTTTGATATAGCCAGAGTCCACGAAAACGGGTGATATATCTTTTGGAATGACCTTTTCATTTTCGGTCTTTAAAAATTCTATTTCGGTTTCATCCACTTGATAGCCATACGCTGACAGTTGACTTATAATGTATTCTCCAGCTTGATAACCACCTTCAGTGCCTGCAACTCTTCCTTTAAAATCAGCACTTGTCAATTGCTCAAGATTAGCCATCGCATAGTCGATGTTAAAGTCATATCGACTTGGGTGCCATGGAATGACGATGTAAAGGACAATCCCTGTGATCAAGAAAAGTTTCACAGCTACTGGCTTATAGTAGTGCTTGACGTCTTTAAGTTGAGTGATAAATAGCTTGGGTGATATAAAATAGAAAATCTTTCGAATATCACTGATCACACGGGAGTTTCTCTTATGAAACTCGATGCGCAGGCCTTCACCGAGTAAATTAAAGCCAACGATTGCGACACTGAAAAGCAGTATAGGGAATATAGTCATCCAGTATACGGTATCAAACTTACGCATGTTAACCGCTATCCTAGATAGTGTACCGCCCCATTCAGGCTCTAAGATCATTTCATAGTTTGACTTAAAGGCAAGCGCCTTAATCTCCCTTGTGACGCCCACGAACACATTGAAAACAGCAAGCTCTGCGATTAAAAACATCGCCATTCCCATCTCTTTAAAAAACAAGCTTACTGCGTCTGGGATAAGATGTGGCAGTATATTTTGAAAGGCAATTTGCAACTTAGTCTTACCTATAGCGACTTCACCTTCGATAAAGTCTTCAGACATGACTTTTCGCGTAGAGTCCTCGATCATACCAGCGAGCTTCGCCCAGCCTAGCGCTGTAAAAACGATTGCAAAAGCGACAATTGCCTTATCCATCTGCAGATGCGTAAAGTATGCTATATTTAAGATGATATAACTAAAAATCAAGATCGGAACAGCGGTGAAAAAGGTATTAAACACTTTGATCAGCATCGAAAAAAACTTAGCCCCCATGCCAGCGGCAAGTCCCAAAGGAAAAGCGATTATCATTCTAAAAAGCGCTACTAAGAAAACGATGGTTAGTGTGTTGCGCGTTCCATAGACAAGGCGCGCATAGACATCTCTACCGGCATCGTCAGTCCCCATAAGATTATCTCTATTCGGTGACATCGGATTGTAACCGAAGTGCTCTACCCACTCACCGTTCTCCCTCACCTCTATGTATTTAGGTGATTCTTCAAATAAGGGATCTTTATCTGTGAAAAGTGTTGGAAACATATACATCAGCATCAAGATCAAAACGATGCCAATGCCCAGAACTAAAGGGAAATTCAACTTTCTCATATGGTGTCTACTCCTTCCAGGTTGATGATGATATCTACTTTTCATTATTATATATTTAAATAGATCGAATTGTCATACTATTATAAATATTCTAATCAAACTTTAAAATATCTGTCTTGTCACTTATCACTCTTTACCCATTATATAAAAAAAGCCCTTAGGATTGTCGTTTTCACGATCAAATCATAAGGGCTCTAAATTACCATCTCATCTGATGGTAATATTCTATAAATGCCGCTTGAACTTCTTTTCGTCTAGCACGGCTCATTTTAAGATCGTGCTGACCATTTAAGAGTACACTTTCTGAATTCATCTTTATAACATGCTTTAGATTGATCAGATAGCTTTTATTGCACATGATAAAATGATAAGGCATGAGTTTTTCATTCATCTCTTTTAAGCTGCCCAGCATTTTGTATTCACCTTCTTTAGTGATGATGTATAACCAGTGGTTCCGTACTTCGATGAAGATAATCTCACTGATTTTAATGTTTCTAGATCCCTCTTCTAGTGGTACTAAGATGCTGAATTCATCTTTTTTATGCATCACCTCTATAGCAGTGCCAAATTTTATGGCAAACTGTGTATAGTCTATGGGTTTCATCATGTAATCAAAAGCCTGAACCTCGTATCCATTGATTGCATATTTGGCGGTATTGGTGATAAAGATAATCACAGCATGTGGGTCAGATTTACGAATTTCTTTCGCGACTTCCATGCCGTTGAGATGCGGCATCTCAATATCGAGAAAGATAATATCGTAGATGGGTTTAAAGTGTGAGATCATCTCAAAGCCATTGGAATAAGAGGTCACTTGTATCGCTATGTCATGATCTTTTTCATATTGTGTGAGATGAAGATACAATTTTTCAAGGTAACTAAAATCATCATCTACAATCGCAATTTTAATCATTTTTTCCTCCTAACCTCACATACTTTCATTAAGCTATTATTTATAGCCTATATTTTTCAAGACTAGTTTATCACTTTATTTTAGCATAAAAGAAGGGCTCTATCGAACCCCTCCTAATGTTATATCACGCTTTTATTTCATAATATTTTATTTATTTCATAATAATTCACTATAACTCTAAAGTAACATTATCTTTCTTTCTTCTCATCATTGATAAAACGATCCATAATACTAAAGCGAGGACGATTGCAGCATCTACAACGATTCTTACGATTTTCCATGTCGCCATTTTAAACGTAATGGTTGAACCTGGTACGATACCGTTCATCGCATTGCTATTTGCAATTGTATAAAGCATTCTATGTGCTGATTTTCTAAGGTTTGTCACTGCTGTTGCACTTGTGCTATCTTCAATCGTTTTCATAGAATCAAATGTGATGAAGTAGTCTGTACCAGCTGCGATACCTTGGTTTGCATACATATGCTCATAAAGGTTAAAGTCTGAGATAACCACACCTTCAAAGCCCCACTCACTGCGTAGTACATCTTCTAAAAGTGCATGGCTTCCACCCGTCCATGTTGAACCAATTCTATTAAATGAGCTCATCACTGCAGTTGCCGCTTTCATTTCTTTTTCAACCATTGTACCATTTTCATCTGCGATATAGTTGATGGTTGTCATTGCATTTTTAATAGTTTTTTCAAATCCTTTAAGGTAAATTTCACGAATCGCTTGCTCATTTGCCCAAGTTGCGACGCCACTATTTACACGATTAGTCTCTTGATCATTTAGAGCAAAATGTTTAATGAAAGTATAAAGACCTTTTGTTGCAGCGCCTTCAACAACTGATTGCGTTATTTTTGCACTTACCACTGGATCTTCTGAGTAATATTCAAAATTTCTACCTGCAAATGGTGAACGGTGAACGTTAAGTGCTGGTGCATACCATCCGTTTACTCCTTTATCAAGTGCTTCATTTCCAACCATTTGACCCATTGCTTTCGCAAGGTCTGTATTGTAAGTTGAGGCGATCACTACTTCTGATGGATATGCCGTACCTTTAATTTCAGCACCCATAAATGAACTTAAACCTGCAGGTCCATCGATATCGATCGTCACTGGTTTTGATACAGATGGCATTTCAAGTGTTGTATAAGCACCATTCATGATTACTTTTACAACTTCTTGTGGATCAAGTTGGTCTAATAAAGCTTCCCAAGCTGGATCGTTATAATCTTTACCTCTAAAGTCAATCAGTGTAAGACCATTATTTGCTTTTGTAGTTGGCATCACAGCTTCAGCATCTTCATGCTCAGCAGCTACATAGCTTTGGAAACCAGCGATGATGGCGTCATTTGCTACTTTATCCACTGCCATCGGTGCTGTTGGGAATGTGCCAGCAAAGTCAGCACGAGACATGTTTAAAGCGTATCCTTCTGTAGGTGTATCTGTAAACATAGCAGAAACATCATCAAATTGATTTGTTGCTTCTGTTAGATCTGTTGAACGTTTGTTGTTATCATTATATACAACTGTTTTATTCACATCGTATACGATTGGCTCGATGCCTGCTTTTATGTTATGAGAATCCGTTTGTACTCTCACTTCATAGGCACCACTTTCTAATACATATGCTTTTTCAGTTTTATAATCATAAGATGCCATATCTTCAACTGCAAAAGTTAAAGTAACCACTTGTGATTCTCCTGGCGCAAGTAAGTTTGTCTTAGCAAAATCAGCAAGGACAACTTCCGATTTTTCGATGCCACCTTTTGTATAAGGTGCCGAGTAGTATACTTCAACTACATCTTTACCTGCAACTGCACCTGTGTTTGTCACTTCTACATCTAAAGAGATCGTCTCATCGGTTTTACCAAGGGTTTGTTTTACCACTTTCCAGTCAAACGATGTGTAACTTAAGCCGTAACCAAAAGGATAAACAACTGCTTCATCATAGTTGATAAAACCTTCTTTTGCAGCCGTTTCATAATATCTATAACCTACGTAGATGCCCTCTTCGTATTGGACGAAAGTACCATCTCCAATTGCATTTTTCTTATCGATATTTGAATATTGATTGTGTCCAAAGTTCACAAATGTTGGATCCTTAGTCAAGTCAGCTGCATAGATATCAACAGTATGACCTGATGGATTGACTGTACCGTTTAAAATTCTACCTACAGAATTAAAACCCGTTTTACCTGGGAAACCAATCATCAAGATTGCATCGATTTCTGGATCAGATTCAAGTGAACCAAGTTCCATAGCAGAACTAGAGTTGATTAAAACGATTACATTTTCAAAATTTGATTTTGCAAGTGCAATCAACTCTTTTTCATCCTTGTTTAATTCAAGTTGGTGTTGACCTGCTTCGTAATTGTCATCCCAACCTTTCATATCTCTAGTAAGGTCTCCACCTTCACCAGCAGGACGGCTAATGGTTACGACTGCCGCATCGCCATATACTTTGAAACTGTCTACTGCTTCAGCTGTATATTGAGATACTGGCATTTCACCAATCATGTAAGTTGAAGCTTCTGGATTATCCATAACGATAGTTGATTTTGGATTATCATACACTTTACTTGGACCAAACATGCCTTGCTCCATAGTAAAAGCTGCGAACTTATTTAAGATATCATAAACGGTGCCGTTCACTTCAAAACCTGCGTTTGTAAGACCGAGTTTTAAATCGATTAAGCCTTCTGATGAAGAAGCACCAGAGCCTGAACCACCATAAACTGAATCAACACTGCCTCTACCCAGTAAAGTCAATTTCGCACTTGACTGTAATGGTAACACGCCGTTATTTTTAAGAAGTACAAATCCTTCATCAGCGATATTTGTGACCAAGTCTCCAGCTGCAGTTGACAGTTCAGTAGCGTCTTTATAATCATTTGTATAATATTCACTTACCCAGTTTTCAGAACCCTCTGATTTTTGAATGATCATCTCGCCTGTACCGAGGTAAAGGTTTGCATGACTTTCGAAAATGACTGAAGCGATATTTACGACTAATACGAGAACAAGAAATATTGCTAGTACGATTTTCCCAATTTTTTTCTTACCTTTTTTTGCTGTGTTTTTAACCACGACATAACCTCCTAAGTTTCTCTCCTACTTGATGCTAAATTGCTTTTTCATTTTGTTCTGGTAACTTTTTCATGACGACGAATTTTAGTACAGGATAGATGATGATGACTTGAACCAATATATTGATCGCATTGGTTAAGTTCATCCCCCAAAAGCTTCCAACGATTGCCGAGATGGGTTCAAGAACAAGTGTTGGGATATACAGACAAATCACATATACAACCATTACAGTAAACAAATAGATCGGAATAGCATTTCCAAGCTTGTTGTTGGAATTGAAAACCAAATTCCTTTGGACTATAAAGTTTACTGCTTGGGCACAGAAGAAACTTACCAAAAAAGCTAAGAAGCCTCCAAGTCCACCACTTTCTGTTTTGTAATTAAAGATCCAAAACGAAAATGGAATGTCCATCAATGATTTAAAAAGTATCGAGTTGCCAATGTTGAGTACTATAAAGTTAGTGATCGTTGCGATATTGCTAAGTAGATTGAACATGATGAATTCATAGAGTTCAGCATGCTTTTCTTTAAACTTAACGATTGAATTAAGCATTAATTAAGCCCTCTCTTTCTATAACGGATGAACGACGAAACCAATCCACCGAGTCCTTTAAAGAAATGGCCATTGACTATGTCTAATATATTTTTCGTCATGGCAATGGAGATCATGCCATTTGACATCTTTGCAATTGCCCTAAAAGGCATATTGGATAAAAAGAATAAATTGAGATCAGGTTTACCTTTTTTAACAGACTTGTTTCTCATCCCTATCAGTCTATTAATTGCAAATCTAGCTAAAAAGCTTTTCGCATATACCATTTGGGCTAAGGAGTCATTGAGTCCTAAGGGTTGCGTTTTATCCCATTTAGAACTAGGAACTATATCGCCATATAAAGCTTGAAAAGTAACGGCATCCACGTCTTTTATAGTGCCTTTGAAGTAAGCCTCAAGTACTTTTGAGTCATCACTTTCAGGCGTAATACCATCAATTTCTATCTCGCCATTTAGTTTGATATCTCTTGAGGAACCTCCAATTAACACTTGGTATATACCGCGCTCTGTTTGAAACGCATTTTCATTGACATCATAATAACGGAAGGTGTAAGCATCAAAAGGTATTTCGACGATGGCTGTTTCGCCTGGTTCTAAATATACTTTTCTAAAGCCTTTAAGTTCTTTTGTAGCTCGATGTATCAAGTCTTGATCCTTGCCAATATAGAGCTGCGCTATTTCTCCGCCTGCAACATCGCCAGTATTTTTAAGACTAAATCTGACACCCTCATTCGTCACAACAAGATCTGAATACTTAAAACTTGTATAACTCAATCCAAATCCAAATGGATACTGAACGTTTTGAGCAACTTTGTCATAATAACGATAGCCAACATAAAGTCCTTCTCGGTACTCACTTGTTTTTTCATTACCTGGATAATACTTAATGTTTGGAACGTCTTCATAACAGACAGGATAAGTCTCACTAAGTTTCCCACTTGGATTAACAACACCTGTTAAGACATTAAATATCGCATTTGCACCGGCTTGTCCTGTGAGGTAACCGTGTACGATTGCATCGCAATTTACTGCCCAGGGCATCTCAATCACGGATCCGCCACTGATGACTGCTACTGTTTTCACAACTTTTGAGATCGCTTTTATAAGTTCAATCTGACAATCAGAAATTTTAAGATGTGAACGATCTTGTCCTTCGACCTCATCGATCTCGTTAAGTCCAATATAAACCACTGCAACTTTAGCTTTTTCAGCAAGCTTTACTGCAGCTTCAAGTTTTTCATGATCGCCTTTACCAACGCGATTATAACCTTGGGCGTATCCAATGATATTTAAACCAGACTGTGCCATCATCTCAAGTGTGGTATCTAGTTTATAGGGGTTTACCATGCTTGAACCTGCACCTTGATATCTTGGTAGACTTGCAAAGTCACCGATGATAGCGACTTCAGTTTCAGGTTTAAGTGGCAATACCGCATCGTTTTTTAAGAGTACGATCGATGCTTCCACTGCTTTTTGAGCAAGTTTATGATGGGCTTCAAAATCAAGTTCTGTTTGACGTTTGATTTCAGTTTCATAAAGCACTTTTAGAAATTCTTGAACGCGCTCGTCTAATACCGATTCCTCTAAATCGCCAGCTTTCACAGCATCTACGATTTGATGTACGCTGTCATATCCAGTTGATGGCATCTCTAGGTGTGCACCGGCTTTGACACTTTCAACTGCATCATTGCTCCCCCCCCAGTCTGAGACCACCATCCCATCAAAACCCCATGTATCTACCAAAAGTTCTCTGAGCAAATATTTATGTTCGTGAGTATAGGTGCCATTTACTTTATTGTAAGAAGACATCACCGCTTTGGGCTTTCCCTCTTTGACAGCTATCTCAAAACCAGTAAGATAGATCTCATGTAGTGTTCTATCGTCAACCACAGAATCGTTAGTCATCCTTAGATACTCTTGATTATTTGCAGCGAAATGTTTAAGACAAGCGCCAACACCTTCACTCTGGATACCTCTTGTATAGGCTGCTGCAAGTTTTCCAGCTAAATAGGGGTCTTCACTATAGTACTCAAAGTTTCGACCACATAGAGGGCTTCTTTTTATATTAAGACCCGGTCCCAAGATGATGTTAACCTCATTGAAGACCGCTTCCCTACCAAGCGCTTTTCCCACTTCTTCGCATATCTGGATGTCCCAACTATTTGCCATCGTTGCCGAGGTTGGAAAGCAAGTTGCAGGCACACCTTTCACTAGTCCCAGGTGATCGCCTTCACTGGCTTGCTTCCTTAGGCCGTGTGGTCCATCTGCAAGTGCCATTGCAGGCACATTTAAACGCTCTATTTTTCTCGAATGCCAAAAATCTTCACCTGAAAGCAATGAAGCCTTTTCAACCAATGTCATTTGCGAGACGATTGACTTGTATTTTAACGGCATTGACATTCTCCTTTCAATACATATATTTTCAGTTAAATCCCACTTTCTGTTGTGCTTTTTTATAAACCAGTAGCGAAATTTTTCTCCCTGTTATGCCTGGTAAGTTGATCACACTTCCCACCAAACTCAAGCGCATGCGAAAATTAATCCAAAGGTTATATTTTCTAATTGATCGCCATAGCATTTTCTTTTTTTCAATCGCTTCTCTAGTCCCTATTTTCAATAACAGGACAGAAGAAACTGTCGTAACAATAGTAAGATAATGTAGCATATACCTTTGTCTTTTTCGACCTTTTATCGTCTTTAAATTGGTATGATATAACATCAATTCATTTACGCTCAGCTGTTGATCGATTCTGCGAATCATATTTTTCTCGTTGACAGACTGTTCATCTCTACCGATAAAATAATGATAGACACAGGTGCTCATATAGTAGATCGTTTCAACATATGGCAACGGCATATAGACAAATATATTATCCACATAAAAAGTGTGCTCTGGAAGTTTCAGACCACATGTTATAAGTACTTCGCGTCTATAGATCACCGAATGCATCAAGATGTATTTTCCAGCTCTAAATCGACCAATATCATCCCAAGATATGATTTCATTTTCAGGAACGATCCCGCGATAATGCATGACTTTCTTTTTTGTCTCACCTAACTTGTCATATACAAAATCGCATAAAAACATGTCTATACCTTTGCCTGTCTCAGTAAAGTCTCTAAGCTTTGATACAACAGCTTTTAATGCTTCTGGATTTACCCAGTCGTCACTATCAACTACTTTGATATATTTACCAGTCGCACTTGCGATTCCCGTGTTAACGGCACCGCCATGTCCTTTATTGACTTGATGAATCACTTTTACTTTTTCAGGATATTTTTCAGAAAATCGATCGGCAATTGCACCCGTTCCATCGCTAGAACCATCGTTGACGATTAAAATCTCTATTCCTTCACCACTATCGAGTAAAGTGGTGATACAGTTTGATAAATACTGCTCCGTATTAAAACTCGGTACGATAACAGATAAAATGTTCATTTGTTCTCCTTTCAAACCTGCATGTGAGGTTATAATACCATAGAATTTTTTTATAATTATGCCAACTGCGTAAACGGTCAGTTTTGTTTCACAATTTGCGAAATATTTGTTAAATCATAAGGATAAGTCATAACACATATCAAAAAAGAGCAGGAATCTTACATTCCAGCTCCCTTTGTATAAATCATAAATTGAAAATTAAAGGTATTTAATCCATTTTACTTACTTTTTCAACCTGTATCAGCGCAAGCTCAATTACTTTATCCATATCATAATACTTGTAATCGGCTAACCTTCCACCAAATAAGGTATCTGGTGTCTGCTCTGCAAGCACCTTGTACTGTTTATAGATTCCCTCATTTTTTGCATCATTGACAGGATAATAAGGTTCCATGCCCAGTCGCCATTCTTCGCTGTATTCTTTACTTATAACCGTGCTTGCTTGTGTGCCAAACTCGAAGTGTTTGTGCTCGATGATGCGCGTATAATGTACTTTCTCATCTGTATAATTGATCACAGCATTGCCTTGAAAATTAGAAGTCTTCAATACTTCAGTTTCAAACCGGACACTTCTATATGAAAGTGCTCCAAAACAATAATCAAAGTAAGCATCTATTGCTCCCGTATAGACAATTGTTTTCCCCATCTGTCGCCATTTTTCTCTGTTTTCAAGATAATCAGTGTTAAGCTCAACTTTGATTCCCTCTAGCATTTTGCTGATGATACGCGTATATCCCCCCATTGGAATACCCTGATATCGGTCTGAAAAGTAATTGTTATCATAAGTGAGTCTCACTGGCAATCTTTTGATGATAAATGCTGGTAATTCTTTGCACGGTCGTCCCCACTGTTTCTGTGTATAGCCCTTTATGAGCTTTTCATAGACATCTCGGCCAACGAGACTGATCGCCTGTTCTTCGAGATTTTGTGGCTCGCCTTCTATTTCTCCTCGCTGTTTGGCTAGGATAGCTGCAACTTCATCAGGAGTCGGTTTTCCCCACATCTTATAAAATGTGTTCATATTAAATGGTAGGTTATAGAGTTCACCCTGATAATTTGCCAAAGGACTATTGATAAAATGATTGAACTCGGCAAATTGGTTGATATAATCCCAAGTTTCTTTGTTACTGGTATGAAAAATATGTGCACCATATTGATGGACATTTATACCCTCTATTGTTTCCGTATAAATATTGCCTCCTATATGTGCTCTTTTCTCTAAAACAAGGCATGTTTTACCTCGTTTTTTCATCTCATATGCAAATATTGCACCATATAAACCGCTACCTACTATTATATAATCGTACATAGAACCCTCTTATTCTTCACTTGGAAGTGGAATTAATATTTTCATAACAAACCAATTGTTATCTGTTGAGATAGATAAGTTGCCGTTATACCCTTCAATTGTCTTCTTGATACTCTTGATACCATAACCGTGATAATGTACGTCTGACTTTGTCGTAATCGGTAATCCATCTCTAAAGATAATATCTTCTTCATAGTAATTTTCAAACCGCATCATTAAAAAACCATTTTTCGAAAAGACAGCTACTCTAATTATGCGTTTTTGCTTGTCATCGATTTTTTTTACACTTTCTATACAGTTGTCTATGGCATTACCAAAAACTGAACAGATATCCATCACATACATAAAGTCTACAAGTTTACCATTGACCACACAACTTAAGGTGATATCATTTTCAAAACAAGTAATTCCCTTTCCCGTTAAGATGGTATCCACAACCGTGTTACCCGTGTCGTATCTGGATTCATATACCCTGATTGAATGATCAATTTCATCGAGGTACTTTTCTTTTAAAACTGGATCCTGTTCATTTCTAATCTGGTTAATCTGATGTTTAAAATCGTGGTATTTGCGATTGATCACTTCAATATTATCTTTAGAGGCTTGATATTGATCATAATGCCTGTGCAAAATATCGTTAATCGCATTGAGCTCATGGTTGAGGTTCATCTCTCTGCGTTGTTCATTTGAAGCGAAGAGGATCAAAAGACCGCTAAAATCTACGAGGGTTCTTATATAGAGTAAATTGGCTCTTACACTACTTTCGGTGAATGGATTGTCCATTACAAAATTGATGTTATTCATGAGAAATGTCGCTAGGCCAATGATGAGTGCATTCATAAGTTCCTTTAGTGTCACTCCTAGTTTACGGTCTTTAAATACCTTCCTAGCATCTATCCAGTATCCCAGTGCGAAGGTAAAGCTATAGACGACGATCATAACCACTGCCGCAAACCAAATCTTATGTGGTACACCAACGTAAAGGATTGCATAATAAATCTGCCATTCAAGTGATGCTGCAAATTCAGCTAAAATAAAAGCTCTAATAAACAAGAATCCTGCATCGTATTTTGAAATATCACAGACAAGCCAAATATATAAAAACATCGTGCCCATGGCAGTGATCATCCCTGGTACCCAATAGATTAAGGGAAGTTTGCCACTGATTAGTTGGACGACTATCAAGACGATTGGCCCAAGTATTAAAAATAAATAATGCTTAAATCCAGTATATCTTTTTTTTAGAGGCATGATATAGATTAGACACGCAAGTGCCTCGGCAATCGATGTGAAAATCCTTGGAATTTCAAGATATTGATCAACCATTAAATATAGTCACCTCCTATATATTCCGCTAGTGCATTCATAAAATTCTTCTTCTTTGAACGGCTGATGATTAGTGCATCACCATCGACGATTACTTCATCTTTTTCAATTCTTTCAACATGTTTTAAACTTACTAAAAAGCAACTGTTACACCTTGCAAAGTGGTAATCCTTTACTAACTTTTCCAGATTAGAAAGCGAGTTATAAATCGCGATTGTTTCATTTTCTAAATGAATATAAACTTTATGCTCAATACTTTCCATATAACTAATTTTAGTGATATCCAGTCTAATGATTTCACTGTTGACCGTTACAATTAAGTATGCACTTTTACTGAGGGAAATCTTGCTGACTGCTTTGTCTAACTGTTGCACAAAATCGATATATACAATCGGCTTTACAATATAACTAAGCGCATCAACTTTATAACCTTGAATTGCGTAACCCGCCATATTGGTTACAAAGATAATGATTGTTTTCTTATCCTGCTCTCTGATTTTTTCTGCTGCTGTTAGACCATCCATTTTATCCATTTGGATATCCATAAAGATAATGTCATAGTGTCCATTATAATTTTCAACGATATCAAATGCATCAGAATAAGTTGAAACATTAAACTTCTCATTTTTTTCTTTTTCATATTCTTTTATATATTGTTTCAATTTATTTTGAACCATCAAATCATCATCAACAATTGCCACTCTGATCAAAGTTTTCCTCCAAGGATATTTAAAAATAGTTTTTAGATTATTATAGCACCCTTTACTTAAGATGAGCAAACGCAGAAAAAGACTGTAATACTGAAAAATCAGTATTACAGTCTTGGGGGAGTATGAAATTATTTGCCTGTATTAGTAGGTGTTACAAGTGGTGCAACACCGTATTTAGCTGTACGCTCGTCTTTAATAACGCCTGACCAATTCATACCAAATGCAAAGTCATACATATTGCCTTCGCTATCTGTATAAGAATCCATGTCTCTTGGTACATCTTCTAATTGTTTTTCTACTGTTAACATATCTTTAGGGAATTGAACTGGTAATAAACCTGATGGTTCATATTTTCCAGCTGCAACTTCTAATAAAGCTTTATCTTTTATGCCGAATCCTACGATGATCGCATCTACATCATTTTCAAATTCAGATACAACCACTGCTCTTTGAGCACGTATTGCTACAATTACTTTTGCGCTTTCTGGAACATTTGAAACGGCATATTTAACTGCATCAAGATCAGTAGAATTTGTTATATTTGCTTCTTTGCCGAAGTATGAACGATTTTCTTTAACTTCAACAGTTTGTGTACCGTAAACTGAATCTTGTTTTTGTTCAACCATAGAACCTGAGATTGACTCTTTGCGAACAAATTCTGAATCCGCAATATACTGACCATATTGTAATGACATTGGGATGTAGCTTTCAGTTGCTTTATCATAGCCATAACCTGAGAACATGCTACCAGCATTCATAGGTCCGTCAATCACAGCAAGTGCAAAGTCACAACCAGCAAGTTCTTTTGCTGATGCACGGTTGATGTCTGCATAAGCAACGGTCGCATTGCCATCAGCATCCGCTTCACCAGTAAGTTTCTCTTTTACGGTATCAGTTACCACGTTAAAATACTCACTCGCCTCAGCTAAATCAACTGGAAGATACCATTTAGCAGGTGTTGGAGGACCAAAGTCTGATGCCGCTGCGGGTCTATAAAGCATTGGAATATAAACAGTTGGTTTATCAGTTCCTGTTGCAGCTTGAATTGCACCCTCTTTGTTTTTAAGCATAACTACAGATTTAAGTGCAGCTTCAAAACCCTTAGCGTTTAATGCGTCACTACCAACTACTGCTTTTGTTTCATCTACATCGATATAAGCGTTGTCAAATAAATTTACATTAAAAATATTTTTTAATAATCTTACCGCTGATTCTTCAAATCTTGCTCTCATCGCTTCTTCGCCAATTTCAGCTACGCCGATTTGATAAGCTTCAAGAATTTCTACGTTACTGTTGTGTCCACCAAACTGATCTACGCCTACAGTTATGATTTTGTAAACACGTTCAGCTTTAGTCATATCCTCAGCACCCCATGAGGTGTGGATAAATTCTTCAGGGTCATTGATAACGCCCCAGTCAGTACAGATGACGCCTTCATAGCCATATTGACCACGTAATAAATCTTTGATTTTATAATCACTATAAGCACTACCAATCAGTTCTCCATACGCTTCGTTTTCATCATAAGCGATTGAATAAGATGACATAATTGATGCTGCTGTTCCAGTTTTTCCTTCAAGTTTAAAACCACCGTCAACGAAAGGAATTAAACTCGTTTCAAATTGACCACCAGGATATACTGCACTGTTACCTACTACAGCATGACTTTCACGTCCGCCTTCAGCCGCGCCATCTCCTGGCCAGTGTTTAATCATTGCATTTAAACTATCTTTACCCCAACCGAGGTCGTTGCCATTTGCATCATATGATGATTGAATACCATCAACATAGGCAGATGTCATATCTCTTGAAAGTGCTGGATCTTCACCAAAAGTACCTTGAACACGTACCCATCTAGGTTCACTTGTTAAATCAATTTGTGGTCCTAAAAGCGTTCCAACACCAATTAATCTGTATTCCTTTGAAACTGTCGCTGCTGAATCTTTTGCCACTTGAGGATCAAAAGTCGCTGCAAGTGCAAGATTCGATGGCCAAGCTGATATACCTACATCTCTTGGATCCGAACTTGTATTTACAGGGATACCAAAAGGTGTTTTTTCAGCATAAACTTGCATTGTATTGTTCCAAATAGCTGCGGTTTCTGGTGTAGCTGCTGATGCCGCATTAAGCATAGAACGTCCACCTGCATCTAAAAATGCGAGTTGCGCTTCGTCAAGTGTATCGCCAATTGCAAACACGTGTGAGCTATAAAGCATCAAACCGGCAATATTTTCAACTGGTAAAATACTTGCAAGGTTCATCGCTCTTGCTTCGTCTAGTTCACGCCAGTCTTCATATTGATCAAGCATGTTGTTGGCATTTAAATCTTTAAATGCAAAACCATCTACTTGAATCAATTTAAGTCCTGAATCTTTAGAGTAACCAATTGTTTCTCCACCGTCGTTGTTGACAAGTGTATAACCAAAATTCGTTTCTTTTTCAGACCATTTTACTGTTCCAGAGCCCCATTCTTCAACTGGAATTGGATCCTTCATTACAATTGCACCGTCATTTGTTGCTTCTGTTGTCTCAATAGTGCTTTCATTTGTGTTTTGCGTCTCATTGTTAGTGTTCTTATCCGAACAACCCACTGCCAAAGACAAAATCATTACAAAAACCATGAGTAATGATAATCCTTTTTTCAAACCTGACTTCATATACCTTTTCCCCTTTCAAATGTCGATGGTCAAATTATATGATAGAATATATGATTTTTTTGTTGGATTGCGTAAACTGTCGTACATAAACCATAATTTGCAATTTAGTGTGAGAATTTTGGATTAAACTCAAAATGTTAAACTCTTTTCGCAACATTGTTGAATATTGTAAAATAATGATGCATCGTTATTATATTCAATGCCTCTATTAATTTAGTTATAGGAGTATACATATGAAACTATATATACATAGAATAATTAAGAATCTTAAAGTACCACTTATGGTGCTTTTACTTGTAGTTATTTATGCAATTTTTTATCATTTACCTAGCGAAGAAGCCTACTTTATCGCTTTTCAAAATAACATCAATGTAACTGAAATCAGATTTGGTCCCTATTATAGAATTACAGAAGGGATTGATGATAATAAAGAGTTCCAGTATATTGTTAAAATTAATAGCAGTAAGCAAAATTATATCATTAGTCAATGTGATGGCATCGCCCAGGAAGAAGCCTTGCAAATCGCTAAAGAAAACGGGTTTACGAATGAGCATGATATAATCAAATTAGAAATCAGTACCAATCGGAACGGAAAACTAGATAGCAGGGATGCTGTGCTAAAAAATCTAGTTTGGCAACTATATTATGATTCGTCAAATGGTCTATACGTGGAAATCGATTTTGAAACTGGTGTATTAATTGATTTTCCAAAGAAGTTATCTTTAAAATAATGTCATTTTATTGCATAGAAATAGTGTAAAAAAAATAGACTATAGCATGTCAATTAGCTATTGTCTATTTTTTATATAAATATATTACCGCATCACTTACTCAAACCTCTTAAAAAAATCCTCTTCTAAAATTATATGCATGTTACAGCCTGCCATTTTATAATCTAGTGCTTTCTTTACTTTCGTCCCATAGTTGCCATATGCCCAGAGAGGACTGCCATAAGCACCCACTAGTACATAATCCAGTTGCCGCGTCACCTGTGTGGCAACGCATCCACCATGTGCCAGTATAAACAGTTCAACGTCAGTTTTCTCACCGTATCTAAAGTCACCAGTTAGACAAAAGCTTTTACCTTTAACTTCAAAGTGATCTGTAGTTGTTCTTAAGTGAACTGGCGCATCTGTCTGGTTATTGGTGAGATTTGATTTTAATTTATAGTATGAATTCGCGTTTGTATTTGTGTATGAATATGTGTTTGATCTATGATTCGAATCTGTATGCGCATTTGATATAGATATGCTTTTTCCACGCATATGTGGTCTGTAAAATTCACTTACAAAGCTATCGTTATACCCGTGATGTTCTACGATATGATAAAAAATACCTTGGCACCCTTTTGCATCAGAAAGTGCTTCATGATGTCTTTCAAGTAAAACACCTAAAGTAGCACATAGATAGTCTAAGCTATTTTTACGATATTTTAAAAAGCGGCGTGCAAGCACCACGGTACATATATAATGAAAGCATGGAATCTCTATGCCATAATGTGCAAGTGTCATGGTCAAAACACCAAGGTCAAACGTCGCATTGTGTGCAACGATGATGCTCTCTTCAAAATACGTCCTCACCGATGGCCATACCTCTTTCAGTGTTGGCTCATCCCTCACCATTGTAGGCGTAATCTTGGTAAGTCCTATATTGAAGGGATCAAATCTGACTTCAGGATTCACCAATATATTCGCTTCAAAGATCGTAACCCCATCTTCTACGACGACGATCCCCATGGAACTGATCCGATCATTATTTCTATTTGGTGTTTCCACATCAAAAAAAGTAAACCTAGACATACAACTTCCCTTCACCACATTTTTCTATATTATAACACGTCTTTTTTTCTATATTATAATATAACTCGTTTTCTTTACGATAACACGTCCTCTATCGCTTGATTTTCAAATCCAATCAGCATATTCCCTCTAGCATCTTCAAGATTTAACCAGACGAGTTCGTGGTCCTCTTCAATCTTTGGACGGTCAAAAGCCATTATCTCAACTTCATAGACGTGTGCATATACCTCGTAGAACTTTTGATGCTTTTTACTCCAGGTATACTCTTTATAATCTTCGATGAATTTTCCAACTTTGATAAGATGTCCTGTTTCCTCTACAAATTCTCGTTTTAGACATTCAATCAAATTTTCACCGTGGTCTAGTCCACCCCCAGGTAGACGATAACCTGATGGCACTCTCACTACCGCAATCTTTCCATCTTTTATCGCAACGCCATAAACGCCTTCACGCGTTTCATAGTACTTTCTTATGCGTGCGCTCATCAAGTTATAAAAGTCTATGTGTATACTCTTTTGAACTGCTGTCGGTAATCTTGGGATAATCTCATCGACGATATCGATCAGTATGATCACGCCTTTGGGTAACTCCGAAGGCCCTATACTATCAAGTGCAAAAGTAAACTTCTCTAGCATGCTTGGGTCAAGTTTATCTGAGAGTCGCTTCATACCAAGCTGTGCATTTTCAGTATCGTATAGATGTCTCAATACAACTGAAAGTGTCCCTGTCATATGGCTCGCTAAGCGAGAAGCCCATATAAGGTCTTCTCTTTCATAGGCTGCTTCAAATTCTAATAAATTAAATGTAAATGAATCGATATGTTCTCTGAGAACATCCTCAGTCACGGGATAACGCTGTGCTTTGTAATGGCGAAGCAAATCCTCCGGATCAAAAATAACTTTGATCTGATCCGTTTCTTTTAACGTTTCTTCTGTCACGGTGTAAAGGTCAAAGTGAAGGGTGTTATCATATACCGCTACGATTTGAGGTGCGACAAAGTAGACTTCTTCACTGAAAACAATCGGTCTATACATCTGAAGATAGTCCATGCGTCGCTTTAAAAAATCTTCAAGCTGTTCCTCATACACGAGGCAATAAAGGTCTACATCAGAATGTTTATCGGCTTCATCTCTTGCCAAAGATCCTTTGAGAAAAATGGCGCGAACTGCTACATCTTCCCTTAAAGCCTCTGACACCTTTCGAATCGCTTCCCACTGGTGGCGTGCAGAAGATGTAGGTTGCGAGTTAGATTGTGGTTCAGAGTTAGATTGTGGTTCAGATTGTGGTTCAGATTGTGGTTCAGATTGTGGTTCAGATTGCGATTTAGGTTGCGAATTAAATTGTGATTTTAAGTGTGATGTTGTTTTTTTCACTAGATTCTCCTTATCGTTGAACTATTGATGATCTATTGTTGAGTATTGAACATCTAATATTCTTTGTCGATTGTCTTACAAATACATTTTTCGATTGGGTACTGCTTTGGTTTCTTCATGCTCCCATATGATGGCTTCAACTAACCCCATCATTCGTACTAACTTCTGCGTTTCGTAGAAGGCACTTTCCATTTCAGATTTAATGGTGACGCCATTTTCTCCAAAGGTCACGAGTCCAATACTATCGCTAGATTTCCAGCTGATATATTTTGTTAGATCACCGAGTTTGAATTTGAAGTTATAGATGCCCAAATTAGGGATATCTATGACTAGTTTAGTTGATGGCAATTCAAAATTCGCAAGATCGTTTGCAGTATAAAATGCCAATAAAGTGGCTTTTTCATAAGGTGTAAGTTTTAGGTCAATTGTTTTAGGTCCACCTGTGGTATCTGCTGTAAATGTACCAGAAACTGTTGAAAGTTTTTCTTTTGCTGCGACGTTAAACGACGCTTCTAGCTCAAACGCATCAAGCTTAACATTTTCTCCAAATAATGCTGGAATCAAATGCTCAATGTCTTGATCACCTACTAGTTTTCCTATCTGAAGATGCGCCTCTTGCACTTTAACCAGCCAGTCAGAAGGATCTTCTGCCGTAAAATCAATTTGCTTCGTTAATGCCAATTGTTTTTGGCTGTAAATCCCCTCAATGCTACTGAAAAGACTATCAAACGGCTGCTTTAGCTTCGTATTTTGATGCATCAATTTTGCGATGATTTCTTTCTCATGTGTCACTTGGTCCTGTAACTGTTCAAGTTCAACTTCATCAGCGCTATTGGCGATTTTATAAGAAAGCATATATAATTTCATGCTTTGTGAAATTGCATCGTCGTAGTTCTTTTCTTTATGTATGAATATAGCGGCTATGAACATTAAAAGTAAACTAACAAGCGCTACAGCAAATATGAACTTGGCTTTATTATTGATTTTGAAGTTTGTTTTGGGTTTGGTTTTGAAACTGCTTTTCAGCATGAGAACCTCCTTACATTAGGCTTATATTTTAGTATAAGAAACCACTTCAAATTGATAAGAATTAGAGTTGATTAGGGGGAATACTTCTTACATTATATCAAATTAAACTAGAAACTTTACTATTTTTATACAATTTAGAACTATAGGATAATTAATAATATCCCACTCTAATGCTAATCATGCTGTTAAAATTGCAAGTTACGTTGAAAACAACTTCTTTTTTTATAAATAATCTATACTAAAGTAAAATTGCAATGTTTTTACATAAAAAAGCAGATTGCATGTAACCATTTGGAGGGCATCATGAAAAAATCAATTATAAAAAAAATTCAATTTATTTTAATGACCTTAGCACTCTTGTTCATCATTAATACTATTGCAAGTGGCGTAACAAACTCTCAAGTCGCGCTTTCATCAAGCCTCATGTCAAAAGTTTTTTTACCTATGAAATCTGAACAGCTTGCTGTTTTTACTGGTATTGAAGCCATAAACTCAGAAATAAATATGGCAGCACTTCAATCCAATCAAGAAAGCAATTCATTCATTTCACAACTTGATAGTGACATGAAAGATATAACTTTAAGTTTAGACCATATGGCCGAACTCTCCAAGTTCGCCACAGAAAAAATCATGAACTCTACAATAGAAGATGCCTTTGCGCCCTTATATGAATCAGCAAAACTTTACTTAAGTGATGTAAGTCAATATGCAAATACAGCTCAGCAGCAAATGCCAACAACTATTGAATCAAACAAATTAGTCTCATCATACAACGCACTTAAAACAGCTGAGTTAAACTATGATAAAATCATCCAGTCAAGTCTCGATCATGAAAATATCCTTATTGATCAAAGGGTCAATCGCTTAAACCTTATTAACATTGTAATGGGCATACTTTTTTTACTAGCAGGAATCGGGTCTTTTGTAGTTGTACTAAGATCTGTTAAGAAACCAATGGAACAGGCAAACGAACAAATCAAAGCGATTATTGAAAGTATCCAAAATGCTGAAGGGGATTTAACACTTCGTTTAGAAAGTAAAAATGATGACGAGATTGGAATGATCATTAAAAGCATGAATATACTGTTAGATATTTTACAACATGCGATGATTTCTATCAAATCAAGTAGTCATGCGATGAAACAAAATGCAACAATCATCAATGAAAATGTTAACGAATCAAATGCATCAATTGATGTGATTTCTTCCACCATGTCTGAACTCTCAGCAAGTATGCAAGAAATTAATGCCTCCATTGAATGGATGGAAACGGGTTCCATCAATATCTTTGATCTCGCACAAGGCATCTCAGATAACTCAATCAAAAATGGTAGTGTCGTCAAAGAACTTGCTCAAAAATCAAGTGATATATATGAACAAACTGAAAAAAACCGACAACAAACAAAATCAGTTATCGGCGATATGAAAGAGCATATAGGAATTTCTCTTGAAAAAAGTCAATCCGTTAATCAAATTAGTGATTTAACCCTTGATATCATCAATATTGCTTCTCAAACCAACTTGCTTTCACTAAATGCAAGTATTGAGGCAGCTCGTGCTGGAGATGCGGGTAGAGGATTTGCTGTTGTTGCGGATGAAATTAGAAAACTTTCTGAAGGATCTCAAAACATTGCCAATCACATTCAAAGTTTAAGTCACACCGTCATTAATTCTGTAAGCGATTTAGTGCAAATTTCTGAAGAATTAATGAAATATGTAGACAATCATATCCTTGAAGACTACAATACTTTCGTAAATGTTACTGCAAAGTATAAACATGACATTTCTGAAATTGATATTATACTCTCTCAATTTGTTAATAAATCCATAGAACTAAAAGATATATCCCAGCAAATGGCCAAAGGTACTAAAGAGATTTCATATGCAGTTGATGATAGCGTAAAAGGAATTATTGATTCTACTTACAATATGAATGTCCTAAACTCCAATATGAATAAAATTAGCAATGAAAGTGAAAAAAACAAAGCTTTATCCAATCAATTAAGCGAAGAAACGGGGATTTTTAAAATCGTTGATTAAAACTCGTATTTTAATGCCTCACTTATCTTTTCACGGTACATTTTTTTACCAATCCTATTGAAAATCACAAAACCAATTGCAAGCGTACAAAATAGGGCAACGGATGGAAATGAGAGATCAATATGTGCCAATTTTTTAGAATCAATAAAAGATAACATATGGATACTTGCCAAGCCAATTGAAAACCCAAAAAACGCTGCAATCATTTGATAAATAAGAGGGATCATGATCATAAGGTGAATATAAGACTTCTTATCTAAATGAATGGCTCTTAAAATAGCATACTCTTTCTTTTTTGAAAGCAGGTTTGAGATCAACAGATTAAACGACGCCACATTCACTAGAATAAAAACTAAACTCATCACCAATATAATGGTCATAAACCTAGCAACTAAAAGCCTATCTGCTTCAGCAAAAGCGTCTTTTTTTGTCTGCCATTTCATAGTTGGATAAAGTGATTTAGAACTTTCTAATGCTAGGACGGTTTTTTCAATATCATTAGATGCAACATGAATGGTTTTAATATTTCTTCCTAAATTATCAAAATAATCATATGTCCAATCTAATAAGACTTCACCTTCATCCCCTGGGATGATTTCATAGATCACAAAGGGATGATAATTAACCCTTTTTTCAGGATTTGATAAATCGGATAAATTCATAGAAGATAAATTTAAAGTATCCCCCACTGATAGTCCATTTTTTTGGGCGAAGGCTTCATATACAATTACATCCTTACTTGCATCAAAATCGTTGCCATTTAAGGTACCGATTTTATTTAGTTCATCAAAAGAGACGTAATTCGCTCTAACATACTGACTTGACTCAGCGATATTTAAAAAAGAATAATTTTCACCGATGACTGCGACATGGTCAATTGATGGCTCTTGCTTTAGACGACTGACAAAATACTTATCAATTAAAGTTTCCGTAGATCGATCTGTAATCACCAAATCAAGTTCAAATTGCTGATCTATGAATTGATGATTATTAAACATAACTGTACTATACATGCCACCTGATATAATGGTAATGATAAAAATAGAAGTGAGTGCAATCACTATTGTGAAATTACGCTTCATTTGAGGTCTTATCAACTTTAACCCCATGGTAAATAAAGCGTTTTTCATTTTTTCTGAAACTAGTATTAGCAATCCAAAGATAATCTCAAGAAAATAACCAAGAAGAATCAAACTGCCCATTATAAATAAGATTACTGAAACAACAGCTATTTGAGTTGAAAGTGATATATCAGCGCCTTCAGTAAAGATAAATTCTAAGTTCTTTGCATATAATAAGATTGAGAACAAATAACACAGTACACCTAGCAAGAGACTTTTTTTGCCTAAATGTGTTTTTTCATTTTTTCTCTTCGTTGCAAGTGGTGAAATATGTCTAAGTTTTAAAGCCGCGAAAAAAATCACAGTTTCAAGTGCTAAAAAGCATAATACCGTAACGCCAATTGCTTGATTAAGCAAAAAAGAACGTTCCAAACTGACATTAAATACAATTTGTGAAACTTTACTTTCAATAAAAAATTGCATGCCGACATATACAACAAATGCCAATAGAGTACCTATTCCATTTAATGTTGTCCCTATTCTGAGTAGAAAAACAAATGCCTGATGACGGCTCATTCCAACAATTCTGAGCATGGCAAGCTGTTTAGAAAAACTAAATATAAACAATTGTAGGTTCGATACAATAATACATGCACACATCACAATACTTATGACTGCTAAAAATACCAGAAAATTACGGGTAGATTGAACCATCATATTAATCTGACTATCATCATAAAGCGAATTGACTAACAGCGACTGATCAAACTTTTTGATCTCTTGAGTTAAAGCAAGTACATCCCCAGCTTCAATTGCATCTATTAAAATATACGGTTTGAATTTTTCAAGATTTATAGCGGTTTGATGAATAATCAAAACATCCGGTACGCTTGAAGTATCCTTTATATCCTCTATGATCTCACTTAATCTTAATGTGGTGCCATCCACTTCAATTTGATCACCAACTTGTATGTTAAGTGCCTTTGCAAGCGAATAATTGAGTATACAATCCTTTGAACTTAAATCTTTAGCATACTTATATCTACTTTTAGAAAGTATACTGTTATCAGCACCAACAGTATATGCACTGGTATTTAGTACACTGGCGCTTGAATTAATCGACGTTTGACCTACATAGACGATCGATGTTTCTTTTACCGTGCCTTGTTCATCTAAAAATTGTGATAAATTTGCTAATTTCTCACCAGAACACTTATCTTCAAATTCAATGAATAGGTCCATATTGCCATATTGTTTTTGAATATCAGAAAGTAAAATTTTCTCTGATTGTGTTGCCAATGACAAGAGCGTCAGAACAATAGTAATGCCTATAATCAGACTCACTAAAGTAGAAAACATCAGCCCTTTTCTACGCCTTAATATCTTGTTGACGATATGTTGCATATTATAGGTCATGTTCTCCTCCACGACTTAAATCACTTTTTATAAAAGCTTTCATAATCTCTTCTACACTATCAGTTTTCTCGATTTCGCCAGTTATCTTGCCATCATTTAAAAAGATGATTCGATCTGCATAGCTCGCCACTTCAGCATCGTGAGTTACAACAACTAAAGTTTGATTAAACCTTTTTTGTATATCTTTGAATAATTTCATGATTTCTTTAGACATTTTATAGTCCAAATTTCCAGTGGGTTCATCAGCAAGTATAATTTTAGGAGAATCTATCAAAGCTCTTGCAATCGCAACCCTTTGTTTTTGACCACCCGATAATTCTGACGGTTTATGTTTAAGTCGATTTTCAAGACCCACTAGCATTGCAAATTCATCTACTTTACTTCTGATTTCCATTTTAGATTCTTTTTTTAAGATTAGAGGAACCGCCAAATTGTCCTCAACCGTCAAGTCTTCAATCAAGTTGTAGTCTTGAAAAACAAAGCTTATGTAATCACTGCGGTACTTAGAGGCATAGGGTTCTTGATAGTAGCTTGTAATCTGTTTCTCCTCTAAAGTGATTTCGCCCTCATCAGGTATATCAAGTGCTCCCAATATATTTAATAAAGTACTTTTACCAGAACCACTTGTTCCCATCACTGCCAGCATTTCGCCGGAATATATATTAAGCAGTCCTACATCAAGTGCTAGTATTTCGGACTCTCCCACTGTATAGTATTTCTTAATGTCCTTTAAACCTTGAATAATTGTCATATTCACTCATGATTTTCTAGCAAAATCATATCCTCCTTGTTCCTTACTCATACGTTGACAACTCAATAGATTCAATTGTGTATGTAGCATCAAGTTCCAACGTTAATTGATCGAAGTTAGTATTGTAAATTTTGTCCACAATGTCCATGCCTTCAAACACTTGACCAAAAATAGTATAGGACATATCAATACTTGGAAGCCCACCGTATTGATCATAATTATCTACAATTTCCTCTGGATATAGTTCGGTTAATGATCGCATCGAATCCATATAATCTTTTTCGAGTTTAGCTGTTGAGATGATATAGAAACTGCTTGATGGATTTGTTGCCTCATACATCGATAAACCTACAGCGCCTGTATAATGTCTTATTTCAGGCGCAGTTTCTACTTTGTAATCGTCTCCAAACAGTTCTTTATAGTGGTCTGGCTCTTCATCTTTGATCGTCTTAATCAGATTTGCCTGATAACTTCGTTCAAGGGGCGTACCCACATGTACGTTGTCAGCAATGATCTGTTTAATCGCATCTACTGTTTTAGGTGCCACTTCTGTTAGCAATTTGATCTTTATATCACCCGCACTGGTATGCACAACCATGATTTCGTCCCCTGCCACCGGTAATAGCATCTGATCTGGCAACGCCTTATTTTCTTTCTTACTGCAACCTGAAAATGAAAATAAGGCAATTATCATAAAAACCCAAACGAATACCATCCGTTTATTTAGACTAATTTTCATCTATCTTCTCCCTTCATTTTACTTATACACTTCAATGGTAAAACTCTTTATAGGAAAAGGAGTAATAGGAACATGATGTGTTTTGTTTTCATCTGACGCTTTAACTGGCAGTTGATTAATAGCTTCAACTACATCAAAGCCCTCATAAACTTGACCAATCACTGTAAAGAGACCGTCAAAACTTGGCAACCCACCCTCCTTTTGATACAACTCTATAATCTCCTTACTGTAGGATTCTTCGCCTAGATATGACATTAAGTCAATTTCCTCTTGCGTCACTTCACTACCTATGACAAATGCAAGACTTGGTGAGACAAACTCGTCCACTTGATAAATTAAGCAAACAGCACCTTTTATGTTTTTAAGATTTGGTGCATCTTCATAAGGGTAAGGTAACATAACATCTGTTTTCTCTTCCTCTGCAAATGTTGATCTATAAGCAATTTGATTTGCAATTCCTTGTTCAATACGATCAAAAGATGCATTTGAATAATAATCTGTACCCACATAGCCTTTAAATACTTTGACATATTGTGGGGATAGCTCGCCAAACAATTTGAATTTAATCGATCCTAGTTCAGTCTCAACAACTACGATTTCATCGCCCTCTTTTGGTGGCTTTATTTGATATGGGATTATTTCTTCACTTCCTTCAGCGTTAGCATCAGTTCCTTTGAGCTCACCTTGGCTACAACTAGTGAGGAGCATGACTACTGCAAAGATTAGCAATACGCTATAATATTTGTTCTTCATGCTATACCTCCTTTCAAACGAATGATTTTAGGTTTATCCCTTAAGACGCACCATAAACTTCCTTATAGATTGCCTCAACGTCCATTACATCCTTTTGAACATCCACAAGCTTGACATTTGACTTTTGGAACAAGCCTATCACCTCATCTAGTTGCTCGCGATTGGCAAGTTCAATCCGAAGCGCATCCTCAGCAATTACCTTGATCTTTTCTTCACTTACAAAAGTCATAGCAAGTGCTTTTGCTTTTGCTTGGTCTGATACTTGAAAAATATAGCTAAACTGTTCATTTAGCGCACTTGGTGGCGCTATCATCCTGCCTTCGTTGATACAGATGATACGATCTGCCAGCTTCTCTACTTCACCAAGTTGATGTGACGAGAAAAGGACCGCGATATCTTCAGTCTCCATCAAATGTTCCAACGTACTTCTTAGGTGGATAATCCCTGTTGGATCAAGCCCATTGGTAGGTTCATCCAATATCAAAAACCTCGGTTTGCTCATAATCGCAATGCCAAGTGCAAGTCTTTGTTTCATCCCCATAGAATACCCAGAAGCTTTACGGTCAAGCGCATCCTTCAGTTCAGTAAACGCATAGATCTCCTCTACGCGTTCCTTAGCAATTTTTCTAAGCCCTGCAATTAGTTTGATGTTTTCTCGACCCGTCATGTCCATATATAGCCCTGGACTTTCAATTAACGCCGCTTGAGAAGCAAGCGCCTTTTCTCTATCTTTAAATAAGTCATAGCCATTCACTTTCACTGTTCCACTATCTGGATAGATGAGATTACAGATACACTTCATTGTCGTTGACTTTCCAGCGCCATTTGGACCGATAAAACCTACGATCTCATGCGCCTTTACATTAAAAGAGACATCCTTTAAAACCTGTTTTTTACCAAAGCTTTTATTTAAGTTTGATACCTCAACTACATATTCACTCATCTTTTTGTCCTCCTACTCTATTTGTTTGTTTATCAATGGTTTAACTACTCTCGCGCGCCAACAAAGTCTTTCTTTACATAAAGGCTATAGCTTGCAGATATGATAACAACGGTTCCAACTAGGTTAAGCAAGATTCCCATAACTAAGTTACCACGATTTTGAACTTGTAGCACTTTGTCAACGAAGATATAGGCATAAGGATACCAGAAATTAAAGGTGATCTCCTTAGATAAAAAACTATTGGCTACAAAGGCAAACATAACTACTGTAATCATTAGTCCCAGTGTCTTACTTTGACTATCTACGATAAGCGCAAACAGGTTAACCAGTGCCACTGAAAATAAGATGAGCAGTGCAACTATAGCAAAACCACTTAACACATATTGCCATACTGGTACAACCAGTAAGCTTGCACCCATGCCATTACTTGTAAGTTGATACAAACTTGCGCGTGTCATAATCGGGTATGAAAAGTCGCCGATACCGCCCTTTAAAGTACAAAGTATAAAATAGAAAACAGCACTAAAGACCAATACGCCTAGTCCTAAGAGCACTACAAAAGTGCCACGTGCTATAAATAACTTTTTCCGTTTCCATGGTAATGTTTGATATAATTTGTAGCTGCCTTCCATAAGTTCTTTAATATAAATCTCTATCACCATAAAAAGCACTACCGCTAATGTGAAAATGACATAGTTGGAACTAAAAAACAATTTCAGCCCATTGGCGCCATCTACCTGATACACATTGAGAATTGGGACGATTTTCTGATCAATCAAGTACTGGGTATAATCAACTTCTAATCTCAGTTGAATAGGGTCATATCCCCTAAGCTTCAACTCCTCTTCACTGCTGATCCCATCCTCAAGTCCCTGAAGGATTCTTGTAAATAATTTGTTTTTTACGACGTTAAGGTACTCATAATCTTTAGGATTATTTTTTGAATAAAAAAGAGCTAATGATTGTTCATCGCGATTTTGTAATTCATAAAAATCTCTGATCACAACCATTTCTTCTAATGTCTGATTACCAATAGCGATCTCTTTATCGATCATCTTGCTATAAGACACAGTGATACTCTGAGAATAACTCTTGTTTCTCGCATATTTGGTGGAAAAGTCATTCATAAAAGTTGATTCTGTTTTGATATGTACACCAAACAAGACACAAAGTCCTGCAAGCAATATTAATATAAAAAGCCAATTCACTTTGTTTTGTATGAAGCGTTTGAACTCAAATTTCAATAAAGTTTTCATAATGCCTCCAATCCTATATTTTGTGCTATTCACTAAGAAAAAGTCTATTTTTAAGTGCTATTTCTTCTGTTAACGCATTACCTTTTTTATATCACTTTCCTCTCAAAATACTTAACCCCTCCAAATAGAAGTAGTCCAATTGATAAAAGTAGCATCAGCACTGCGCCAAGTACCGTTACATTCTGCGTCCCTTCGATGATGCGACCGATTTTGAAAAAGCTAAGCGGCATCACATTGTAGTGTTCACCTATGGTCATAAAGTTTGTCAAACCTATACCACTACCGATGATGACGGCGGATGCAGCTAGGCTTACAACGCCATTATTAAAAAGCGCAGACATTAACTGTACCAAAGCCGTTATAAGACTTACATAGAGTATCAGTATGAAGAGACCTATCAGTGCATACTGATAAAAAGGAATCAAATCAACGCCTTGGTGTGGCTGAATAAAATAGTTTTCATACTGTGAGGATGGCGCCATATGCATAAAAGTGGATCTACCCAATAATGGTTGATCACCATCAGGAAAAATATTTTCTATATAATTAGGAATTGGTTTTAATCTCGTCCAAAAATTAGAAAGGTAAGTCACCGGATAGATGAGCGAGACAAAACCGTTTTTCAGACCATAAAATATCCCCATAATCAAAGATGGTATAACGATCACCAAAAACGACTGAATAACACTGACAATCCATTTACTAAAATAATATTTTTTCCTCGATACTGATTGTGTGAGTAGAAGCTTTAGCACACCACTGTTTTTATCGCTGTTAATTGAAGCATATGTAACTAAAATTGGGACTAAAATAAAAAGTAATGGCCCAACACTATATAGAAAACTGTACCAAACTGTTATATTATTGGCTTCATCTTCGTAGGTAGGTTCAATTTCATTCTCTAATAATGTCATCAAATATCTAGTTTCAAGTAAAAGTTGATCTTCTATTCCGGATAGGTTTGTATCAGGTCTAAAATCTATAGAATCATATTCAATCTCGTCACTTACTTTTTGCCACATGCTATAAATATCATTTTTCAATCTGAGATTATCAATTTCTAGTTTAGACATACGATTACTTTTTAGCCACAAAAGGTTAAAAAAAACAGTCTTTTTTAACGTCTCATTTGTATCATTTCTAAGAACCGCATTAACAATTTCAAATCCTGTTTTGTCAAACAACCTCTTTGCCTCAATAGCTTTCTCAAATTTTTCAGCATTGCTTACTCTAAATAAAAAGGAATTTAGATTATCAAAATGTATTGACACATAATTGTTTGTATCCTGTCCAACGAAGGAACGATTCTCTCTTGATTTCTCTACTTCGGTCATATTTAAAGTGATTAGTAAACAGACAATTAACATTAATAACAAAGTAGTTGGTCTTTTTAATTGTTGCTTTAATATGTTGATAAATAACATATTACCTCCTATAATCAAGTTCTGATTCTAGTGATTTTGCTACATCTCATAAATCAAATGTACTTCCCTCAAAAGTGCTCTCTACTTATATACTGAAAGCGTAATGCTCTCTATAAAATACTGCTGGTTAACTTCATAAGTTATCGGGTCATAACTAGTTACATATATTTCATTTACGATATCCATTCCTTCATAAACTTGAGCGAAAACGGTGAGGGTCATAACTCCTTTGGAAAAATTACATTTGTATCAATACTCTTGATCATTTCGGAATCATCAAAATATTGATCAGATATTATCTTTTTAAAAGCTTCTACGGTCTTTGGAGCGACTTCCGTTAACAACTTTAACTTGATATCGCCTAGATTGGTATGTATAATTGCAATTTCATCTCCTATCTCAGGTAATTCCATTTGTATAGGGATATTTGTTGGTTCTTTAGGTGAACACCCGCTTAAAATTATATGGAAACTCAAAAATAGTCATTAACATCAACAATAAAGTGATTGGCTTTCTCAGTTGTTACTTTGGAATGTTTCGTGTTCCTAACATATGTAAAATCCTCCTTAAATAAGTAATTTTTCTTTTACATTATGTTATCATAATTGTTTTTGAATTTATGTGAATTTTCTGACATATTTAAAATGACTACTTTATACGACATCACTAATCGCCACTTTATCAAGCAAGATATAACTCGCGACCATTATAAGCACTGCAATAGCCATCATCACAATTAAGTTACTTGAACTCACAAAGGTGATAATTTCACTACCAAATTTGAAAAAGACGAACATAAAAAAGAGCAGTATATAAGGAGTTAATTGTGTCTTTGAATAGTCAAATCTATAATTTAAAATGATAAAAACGGTGTTGTAAATAATCAAGAAGATAGCCATAAAGACAGTGGTGTTGATATCATAATAGAAATCTCTTTTTAAGAAAAAATCAACTACTAGGCTACTTAAAATCGCGATAGCTAGTCCAAGTACTATGGTAAAATACGACCAAAAGTTCTTTTCATGCACGATATCTTTTTTAGAAATCGGCAGAGCCAACAAAAACTGCCTTGAGGCAACTGAATCTTCCATGTAACACATCTTGCCAACGGTAAAAGTAAACAAAAATGAGGGGCACATCATCAAAGCGATTGTATAATAGCGGTGACCATCTAAACTTATTGAACCAAATATAAGGGCACCCAATAGACCATATAGAATATTCATCTTATTAAGTACAAAATTCTTTTTTATTAAATTAGACATATAGTGCCTCCTTACTTTTCTTTACTAACATCTCTAGATGTTCATCAATATTGATCTCTGACTTTAAAATTTCTGACGTTTCTCTCCTATCCACAATTTTTCCACCATATATAAAAACGAGGTGGTCTGCAATTTTTGTCATATCTTCAGTGATATGTGATGAAAATAAGATGCAAGTATTGTGATCCGTCGCATAAGCTTTTAATGTCCTAAGAATTTCATTTCTAACAAGCGGGTCAAGACCTGAGGTCGGTTCATCCATAAGCAGTAACTTAGGGCGGTGCGCCATCGCCAAACATAGTGCAAATTTAACGCGCATGCCTTTTGAGAGTTGCCCCATTTTATAATGATCAGTAAGTTCAAATGTACGAAGCAATGATTGATATAATTTTTCATCCCAATTTGTGTAAAAGGAACTATAGAATTTTTTAATTGCTTTTAAATCTGACTTGATAAAGTAATCAAGATTTTCACCCACATACCCGATTTCTTCTTTATACTTCGTTCCTTTTGTTTCAAATATATCTACATTATCAAATTTTATCGTGCCGCCATCCGCTTCAATAATCTTTAAAATCAATTTCATCGTTGTGCTCTTGCCTGCACCATTAGGTCCAATTAATCCCGTAATTTTACCTGAGTAAAGCTCTAAATCAATATGATCAAGTAAAAAATCATTATATCTTTTCGTTAGCCCTTTAATCATTAGTAGCATTTCATTTTCTGTATTGCATGATTTCTCCATGTTTACCTCATCCTATGTATTTTGAATTTATTCAGTTGCTGCTTTTCCTTAGCTCTTTTTTATATTCTCTGTAAGCAATAGCTACAGAAAAAATAACCAGCACCAAAGACTGAAGCACAATGTCATCCATTGAACCCTTTTTTAAAATAAACGATAACCCTTCAATGACTATAAACACATAGACAAAATACTTCACAGACTTCTTTAAAACGATAATCATAAAGCCTCCATTCGGTTAAGTTTCTTCCCAATACTTATTTGACAAACTTTAAAGCAACTGTCAATTTCTTCTATTATATCTGTATAGTGCTATAACTGTCATATTTATAGCGATTTTCTAATCAAATTTTCATAAATTTGTAAAATGTATACGATCAATTGTATACACGCTTACGTCATTTTTGGACTTCAAGTAAATCTTCAGTTGAAATAGCAGTTCCCAAAACAAATTCGGATTCGTTACCTTGTCAATAATAATAACAGTTTCATCTACTTTTTGATCCATGTGGTTATTATATTTTTCCTCATATGGAGATTCTATTGAGTCAGTAAATAAAGTTTATTTACCGAATTGTATCATGTGCACTGATTATTGCAGAATCACAAATATAGCTTGGCTAAATCCGTACCAAACTTTATTTATAAATGTAATTTGCAATTTTTAATCCTTAAATAAATACTTATTTACAAACCAAGATAGTATAATTATCAAAACTAGTGGTAGAAAGAGATTGACTGATTTTAAGTAAAATAAGATTAAATTAAAGAATAATAGAAATAATATTGTCAGAAAAATTTTATACTTCATTACTGTAACCTAAATGTTTCAGTTGTTGTTCCATCACTTATCCAGCTGTTGGTTGATGATGTTCTGTAATAATTTTCTGACTTGTATGTAATCCAAGTTTCCATTAATGTTCTAGCACCAGTTAAGAGATTTACTTGATATTTGTATTTATATTTTTTATAGACTACAGATTTTGACGCATAGATAGCTAAATGATTTATTCCGGTGGAACTTGCAATTGTTACAACTTGCAAGTAAGTATTTTGTGCTAGGAATTTTATTACGGTCGATTTTAAATGCGCTTTTGAAGCATTAGATTTAATAGCATTAACAAGTGGAGCACCTATAAGTGCAACTACAAAATATGCCATTACATTTAACTCATCAGCGGCAAGTTTTATTGCATTATCAATATCTTGCTCTGAAGCAACTGCAGTTGTATAATATTCATAATTTGTTTCAACATATTCATATCCAAATTGATTCGCAAATGGTTCAATTATAACGGATTGATTAATCAGACTTTCTCCAAAAGAAGTTGGTAATGATGAAAATAATAAGGTAAGAACTAAAAGCAATGATAGTTTTGATTTCATATAACCCTCCATAAAATATTTTAAGTACTAACCTAATTTATAATAATAACATTTCATTTTTTCTAATCACTATATATTTACAAAATACATATTCAAAATTGTACTTATTGAATTAATACTATAATCCCTTTTATATATTTTATTAACGTCTACATTACACTAAATTTAAATCCTATTTATATAATTAATTCATTTGAGTAGATGTTATTATCCATTGTCAGTTCATAATAGTCTTCGTCTCTTTCATCAACTAAATATAAAAATAAGCTTAAAAATGTAACTAATATTACTGTAAAACAGTGCTTTTAATAATTCTATGTATTCTCAATACTTTCTCCTTCCTTTTAATATAAATTAATTATATAATCACAATGACCATACATTAACCCGAATAAATTCGGGGTATAAGGAGGTATACATATGTTTGCTGCATTAGATTTTAAGCATTTTGGGAAATGTGTTAAAGAAATAAGAATTAATGCAAAATTTACTCAAAATTATGTTTCAGAGTTAAGTGGTATCAATATCGATACGATAAGAAGGATAGAAAATGGTTTAGTAATTCCAAAATACGAAACATTAGAACTACTATCGAATATCTATAAATTAGATTTGATAAAATTACTAATTAGATCTAGAAATGAAAATAAACTAAATAAACTCTACTTGGATTTTGACCGTGTAATTATTTCTATGACCGACCATAGACAAATAGAATTAGTTAATTTCAATCAAATGATTAATGATATAAACCTCGGTACTCAAGTCAGTCAAAATGAAGTAATTCTATTAAAAGAATTTGTTGCAACGATATCAACTATATTTTCCGATCATTACTATGACTATAATGATAAAATCGAAAAATTAGTAAACACCCTTAAACTTGGCATTCCCTATTTTGATTTGGATCATTTGTCTGATTTTTATTATTCAGAATTAGAAATCAGATTATTGCTTATAATCGGAATTCTATTTAAAGCTAAGGGTGAAGCCTCTAAATCCATCCCAATATTTGATTTCTGTCTCAATTACCTTTTACTGACTACTGACGATGATGATTTAAGTTCAATAAAGCTGAAAATCAAACTTTACTATAACCTATCATATGCCTATTATAAAATCGAAGATGACAAAAATTCGCTTAAAACTGCCAACTTGGGAATAGAACTTTGTCGTGAACACAATCTTCATTATTGCCTAGAAATGCTTCTAGCAAGAAAGGCAGTTGCTGAACTCTATTTAAAAGATGAAAATTATATGAACACTTTTAAAGCTGCACTATACTTGCTCTATGCACTCGGTAAACATAAGCAAATTGATTACCTCGTTTCTAAAACAAAAGAAAAACATGGTATCGATCTATCAACTATTACAACTGCTTTTTATTAGTTGCTTAATACATAGCTCCTCCCAGTCATACCACCCTCAAAATTCCCTCCTAAACACCATCTGCCACTCTTCCCACTTGTCTAGTCCCATGCTATGGTATGGCAAGCGTTCGAGCCTTTCTCTAGTGGGATGTGCCGTAAGCTCATCGAGCTGTGTGAGGTGGGCATCTGTGTCGTTGATGCCTTTTAGGACAACCTGTCTGATCCAGTAGGGTTTATTTTGTGCTTTGAGGGTGGCTAAGGTGGCGAGTGGGTTTTTGAGGCTATGCTTGGTCAAAGTTTGATGAAGTGCTTCATCTGTGGCTTTGATGTCGAGAATGACGAGGTCGATGGCGTCTATGAGGTTTTGCGTATCGTCATTGATGATACTGCCTGAAGTATCAAGTGCAGTGTGTATTCCCACACTTTTTAGGGCTTTTACCAGTGGTAAGAGCCCTTTTGCTTGCAATAAGGCTTCGCCACCTGAAAAAGTGACGCCACCTTTATCTTTATAGTAGGGTTTGTATCTTAGTACGAGTTCATAAAGGGACTCTGCTGTCATCATCGTCCCTTTTCCCGCATTAGATAACCAAGAGTCTGCATTATGACAGTACTGACAGCGCATGGGGCAGCCTTGAAGAAAGATCACAGTTCTAAGCCCAGGACCATCCAGTGCGCCAAGCGTTTCAATTTTATAGACTTCTAATTCATAAGCTTCTAAATCATACGCTTCTAACGTTGACTGCACAAACATCTCTTAAACTCTTTCATGATAGGTTCTGCTAATGACTTCTAACTGTTGTGCTTGGCTAAGCCTGTGGAAGTTTACGGCATATCCTGAGACACGTATGGTGAGGTTTGGATATTTTTCAGGATGAGCCATGGCATCTATGAGCTTTTCTCTGCTGAGAACGTTGACGTTGAGATGATGGGCATTTTGAGAAAAATAACCGTCCATGATCGATACGAGATTCTCTACTTGTGTCGCTTCATCTTGTCCGATGGTTTCTGGACGAATGGAAAATGTACATGACACGCCGTCCCTGCAACAGTCAAAAGAAATCTTTGCCACTGAATTAAGCGATGCCAGTGCGCCTTTAGTTTCTCGTCCATGCATCGGGTTGGCACCTGGTGCAAAGGGTGCCCCTGCTTTTCTGCCATCAGGTGTACTCCCCGTTTTCTTGCCATACACGACGTTTGATGTGATGGTGAGAATGGACAGAGTATGCTCAGCAGCTCTATAGGTTGGGTGCATTTTCAGTTTTGTGATAAACCTTTGCGTTAATTCTGCTGCAAGGGCATCTACGCGGTCATCGTCGTTGCCGTACTTAGGAAAATCTCCTTCAACTTCAAAATCGACGATTAAACCAGTGGCATCTTTGATGGGTTTCACTTTGGCGTATTTCATGGCTGAAAGTGAATCTGCTACGACACTTAAGCCAGCGATACCAAATGCCATATACCTATGAACATCTGTATCATGAAGTGCCATTTGTGTTTTCTCATAGGCGTATTTATCGTGCATAAAGTGGATGATGTTCATGGTGTTGACATATTTCTCACAGATCCAGTCTAGCATCTTGTCAAATGCGAGGTTTACTGCTTCATACTCGAGTAACTCACTGGAAGGCGATAGCACGTCCTCCCCTAAACCCAATGTTTTTAAAGAAGGTGTGATTTGTTTTCCCGTGCGCTCATCTCTTCCGTCGTTGATCGCCAGTAGCAAAGTCTTGGCGAGGTTACAGCGCGCACCGAAAAACTGCATCTCTTTGCCGATTCGCATCGCTGATACACAGCAAGCAATCCCATAATCATCGCCATATAGTGGACGCATCAAGTCGTCGTTTTCATATTGTATCGCATCGGTTTGGATGGACATCTTCGCACAGTAACGTTTGAACGGCTCTGGAAGTGCATCTGACCAAAGGACTGTCATGTTGGGTTCTGGCGCAGGTCCTAGATTTTGAAGGGTGTGTAAAAAGCGGTAGGTGGTCTTTGTCACCAGTGTTCGCCCGTCGATTCCCATGCCTCCTAAGCTTTCAGTGATCCAGAGGGGATCGCCTGCGAAAAGTTCGTCGTAGTCTGGGGTTCTCAGTTGTCTCGCCATGCGCAGTTTGATGATGAAATCGTCGACGAGCTCTTGTGCGCGGGTCTCATCAAGGTTGCCATTTTCTAGGTCGCGCTGAATATAGATATCGAGGAAGGTACTCACCCTACCCAGTGACATTGCTGCACCATTTTGCTCTTTAATTGCGCCTAAGTAGCCATAGTAAGTCCACTGAATGGCTTCTCTCGCATCCGTTGCAGGTCTGCCTATATCGTGACCATACGCCGCAGCCATGTCTTTGAGTTTGTGTAGAAAGTCGATTTGTTTGTAGAGTTCTTCTATTAATCCGATGCTGCCTTCGAGCATCGCTTGTTTTTCGCGTTCCTTTTTATCGCTTTGTTTCTCCATAATCAATCGGTCGATACCATAAAGTGCAATTCTTCGGTAATCGCCGATGATGCGACCTCTTCCGTAAGCATCTGGGAGTCCAGTAAGGATACCCGCCGAACGAAGTTCTTTGATTTCGTCGGAGTATACCCTAAACACCCCGTCGTTGTGTGTGGTTTTATAGGCGAAGTGTTCTTCAACTTGCTTAGAGAGTTTGTACCCATAGGCTTCACACGCCTGTCTCGCCATACGTATGCCACCAAAAGGGTTGACGCCACGTTTAAGCGGTGCATCGGTTTGAAGTCCTACGATCAGTTCGTTCTCTCTGTCGATATAGCCCGGTTCATAGGTAAGTAGCGATGAAACGCGCTCAGTGTCTATGTCCAGTACGCCACCTGCCTTGTGTTCTTCCTTCATCAGATCAAGTACTTGCTGCCAAATGGCGTGCGTACGGTCTGTTGGTGATGCCAAGAAGGATTCATCCCCTTCGTAGGGCTGATAGTTCGCCATGATAAACGCCCTTACGTCTATCACTGATTGATCCAAATCTGATGTTTGTTTGCTTTTTTGATTCATGTCACATTTCCTCCTATTGTGTAATTGGAAACGCTCTATGTCGAATTTGAGGCTTTAGACAAAAAAACAAAGCCGACACATCCTGAGCGTAAGTGCCCAGGCGGTCGGCTAATAGTCTATTTCACTCAATCCCCCGTGGTAAGCCCCACATATTCCGCCAGTTTTGAGTAGACATGGTTACATTTAATTTGTGTTTATTATAAACGAGAATGCGGTGTGTGTAAATAAGAAAGTTTAAATTGAAAAAAAAAGTAATAAGAATAGTTACTTTTTAAGTTCTTCAATCTTGTAAAGGTTATTCATAATTTCATTAGCTTTCTCTTGGTTTATATCGTTTATATTTCCTTCTGCAAGCAACATATTAATTTCTTCTTCGACTTTATCAAGTAATTCCATTAAGGTTGGTATTTGCGCTTCAGCGGGTGGGGAAACAGAAATCAACTCAAAAACAGCGTCCATTTTAACATACAGTTTTTCTGTTCTATTTGGAAATTTTGAAATATTCTTAGGCTTAACTGCTATTGCAATTTCATATAAATGTTGTTGAATTTCGCTTAAGTCATTTAACCCATCTTTAAAATAATACAACCTAGCTGACCTAAGTTCTTGTTCCAAAGTTTCAAAACGGCAAATATATACTTCGTTTTTTAGATATTTAACATAAAAAACATTTGCTATTAGTAAAACCATCAGTATTCCTATTATGACATTTTTTTTCATACACGCTCCTTGCAATGGTTCAATTTGAGAATCATAAAACATACATCTAATAAAATCTCTTCAGTTTCATGTTAATCCTTTAATAATTGTAAATTTCATCCTTTATGTAAGCTTTCATCAGATTTACACCACCTCACTTAATCTATTTAGCATCCTTAGATCAAATGAGATGGTATATTCTACTTCTTAAGCCGAATAATAAGTCGCTTGCGCATTGAACATCCGTTCATACTGTGAGCCTTCTTGTATGATCAATTCATCATGTGAACCTACCTCGATAATCTGGCCCTTGTCGAACACCAATATACGGTCGCAAAACCGACAGCTAGACAGTCTATGTGAGATGTAGATGGCCGTTTTATTTTGAACCATTTGGTCAAATCGGCAATAGACATCGTGTTCCGCGATCGGGTCAAGTGCAGCCGTTGGTTCATCCAGTACGACGATTGGGGCATCTTTGCATAGTGCTCTAGCTATGGCTACCTTCTGTGCTTGACCACCTGAAAGCTTTGTAGCACCTCTATCAAATCGCTTATCAAGCGTTGTCTTCAGCCCGTTAGGCAACGCTGCGATATCACTGGCAACGCCTACTTTTTCCAAAATCCCGTAGATCTCTCGTTCGGCACCTTCAGCAGCGGCAGCATTTTTATCTCCTTCAGCACTGACAAATGACGCATCACCATTACCATCACTATCACCGTTTTTACCGCCTGTTTCAAAATCTAGCGTATTTTTTCCCGTGATATTTTCTTCTACAGAGATTCCAAAGAGTCTGTAGTCTTGGAAAACAGCTGCGATATTTGACATATACGCATCGTAATCCACATCATTTATATCGACGCCATTAAGGGTGATTTTCCCTTTAGTTGGTTTGTATAGCCGCGTTAAAAGCTTTACAAAGGTCGTCTTTCCAGCGCCATTCAGACCTATGATCGAGATTTTCTCACCCGGATGAATTTTGACTGATATATTTTTAAGGGTGAAATCTTCTGCCCTTGGATACTTAAACGATACATCGTGAAACTCAATTTCAAATAAGTTGCCTTCTGGCATCGCTTGGTCACCACTGTCTTTTGAAGCGGGTATCTTTTCGTATTCCACTAAAAGCTCAAGCTGTCTACAGAGTCGGTTGACTTCGATGATACCACTTACTAAGTTGTTCACGCTCTGACTATACTTGCCTATGGTGCCGGCATACATCATAAAGTTACCGATGGTTACAGTGCCACCTACTGTTTTCGCAGCCAGCAAAATATAGATGATCACGGTTTGAATCTGTACATTGACACTTACCAGTCCATCAAGACGACTAATTGTACCGTAAATTTTGAGATATTCATCATATGTGGCGAGGTTCACACGGTTCATTTTATCGATAATCATCTTTGACATGTTGTATAGGCGTATGTCTTTTGCCAGTTCCTGATCGCCAGACTGGTTGATATAATAGACAAACGCGCGATTGGCATTCACCGTGTTTGTGGATTCGCGGTAGTAGTATTTCTGAATTTTTTTGAAGAGAAAACTATTGATCATGACAACACCGATTAAAAGTAAAAGTACCCATGGGCTAAATGTCCATATGATTGCAGATAAACTCACAATCAATATCGTTTCATTGGCAATTTTTGATAGACCTTCTACCATACCGTACATCAATCCATGGTTCCTAACGGCGAAAAGCGCACGTTCTTTGAGATTCAAAATCTCAGGGTCTTCTACATTTTCAAAATCAATCTCTACCGTCTTTTTAGCAATATGTCTTTCAAATGCATTGTTAAACTTATACGTTAATAAATCGGTTTTTGACTTTAGTACCTTCTCAATTACACCGACGACAAAATTACCCAGTGCGATAACCGCTATAAGAAGTACTAAGCGATCGGTGCGCTGTAGTCCCATCAGCTCATCCACGATTAATTTGGGTCCCATGATAAAAAGGAGCGGTCTGATGGTTTTCATCAACGATTGCACCAGCAAGGTTGGCATATAAGCCGGTGTCAATTTATGCATCAAGCGGATAAAATACTTGATGACCTCCTGATTGCTATTTAAAAATTCTCGCTTATCCATCAGGCAGTCACCTCCACTTTTTGATCTTGGTAGTACTGAGCTTGTGTGTTGAACATATGGGCATACTTGCCATTCAAAGCAATTAGTTCATAGTGTGTGCCATATTCTTCGATTTTACCATTTTCAAAATAGGCGACTTTATCACAGAACTTCGTACTGGATAAACGGTGTGAGATAAAGATCGCGGTTCTGCCATCGATCATGTCACCGAAGCTTTCATAGATATCCTTTTCAGCGATAGGATCCAGTGCAGCAGTTGGTTCATCTAGGATGACTATTGGCCCATTTTTATAAAGCGCTCTTGCAAGTGCAAGTTTTTGGTTCTCGCCACCTGAGAGTTCAAGACCATCATCTTCAATTATTTTAAGGAGTGGTGTATCCAGTTTTCTACTTAGGCTGTTGACTTTATCACCAAGCCCAGCTCTTTGAACTGCATCCCAAACCCTATCGGTATCATAGGTTTCAGAAGCAGCAACATTTTCTGAGATACTAGCCGCTACAGGCTTGATTTCCTGATAGACCACTGAGAATAGTTTGTAGTGTTCAGTGAGTGGTATCGTCGCGATATCCGTGCCTTCTATGGTGATTTTCCCTTCACTTGGACGGTATAGCCCCGTCAATAGTTTGATTAAGCTGGTCTTCCCTGCCCCGTTGACACCCACAACTGCCAGTTTTTGACCCGCTGGTATATCAAGTGTCAGAGACTCAAAGACTTTTTTCTCTGTTCCTGAGTAAGCGAAATCTACTTTGTCAAAATGTATAGCCAATCGGTTGCCACTTGGGAGTGGCGATGGCTCGCCTAGCATTTTTTCATTTTCAATTTCCATAAAATCTAGGTAATCATCAACATACCTAGCGGCAAGTCTAAACTCTGTGAAAATTCTCATGAGTTCAAGCATCCACACTGCAAACCCTGTGATGGTCGTTGCATAGAGGATAAAACTACCAAACGACATCTTGCCACTTAAGACCATATAAGTGATATAGGCATAGACGATGCCATCCCTGATGAGCACAAGACCTGTGTCTATAAGTTCTACTTTAAGATTCTTATTATTGATTTCCTTTTGAACACCTTCAGTTCTTTTGTTAAGGCGCTCCATCTTATCCAGAAGCATGGTCTTTAATTGGTAGATTCTCGTATCCTTACCAAATTCAAAATCGGTTAAAACATTCCCTATGTATCTAGATTTTCTCTCATATGGGCTTATGTCATCCTCTCTTGAGTATCTATATTTATCAGATTTGCTCTTAAGGCGATAAACGATTACCACACTGATCAACAGGTAGAGAAGTACTACAGGATGTAAGCTTAAAATGATCCCTATATAACCGATGAAGCCAATCATATACCCTAAAAGTGAAAAGGACTGTTTCATCACACCACCTAATCCATGATTAGGGTTGCCAGTATTTCTAGTTGCTCGGTTAAGCAAATTTTGAGTATCCGCATTCTCCGCATGATGATAATCGAGGTTCATTGCTTTATCATGTAACTCTAAACCAAAAAGCATGCGGATTCTTGCCATTTTCATACGGAATACTCCGATACACGCTTCCTTTGTAAAGTGGACTGCTGCAGTGATGATCAGCGTTACAGCTAGCACAGTTATGATCCAATCCATCCTTGCACTACCTTGTAACTCATCTATGATTAGCTTCGGTACAACGATCCAGATAAAAGGTGCAATCGCCACTGCGACCGTGTTAAGTGCCAGCACCGTTATGGATTCAGGTAACCATTTACGCATGTGCTGATAGACAAAAAACACATTGCGCATCAGTGGTCTTTTTTTGACTTTTTCTGCGACATTTTCATTCTCTTTTTTTCGGCGCATATTTCCCCCATATACTTTATTTTGTTTATGTCAGATACACTTATTTTATCACAACACTTATTTCAAAAGTGGCTGTCATTAAAAATTAATATTGTCACAATATTCAATAAAATCCATATAAGGGTATAAAAAAACACCTGCACATCTTTTTAATACGATGCGCAGGTGTTCACATTCATTTATTTCTTAATCAATTGCTTAACACGTGCCACTACGTTTTCAGTTGTAAAGCCAAACGCTTCGAAGATTTCTCCCGCTGGCGCAGACATACCAAAACCATCATGACCGATCACATCGCATGCATACTTGTGCCATCCAAAAGTGCTTGCAGCTTCAATCGCAAGTTTTGGAACGCCTTTAGTAAGTACTTCTGCTTTGTAAGCATCTGATTGCGCATCAAACACTTCTTGACATGGCATAGAGACAACTCTTGCATCGATACCCACTTCGCTAAGTGCCTTTTGAGCATCAATTGCAAGCGATACTTCTGAACCTGTTGCAATCAATATCACATCAGATACGTTTGCTTCTTTAGAAACGACATATGCCCCTTTAAGCGCCTCTCTTGAAGAACCTTCAAGTGCCGGTAAGTTTTGTCTAGTAAGGACAAGTGCCGTTGGTGTAGATGTCGAAGTCATCGCCATGTACCATGCTGCTGAAACTTCTCTCGCATCTGCTGGTCTTACGACGTTTAAGTTTGGTACTGCTCTTAACATCGCAAGTTGATCAATCGGTTGGTGTGTTGGACCATCTTCACCAACACCGATACTATCGTGCGTTAAGATATATGTGACAGGAAGACCCATAAGTGCTGCAAGTCTCATTGCTGGTTTCATATAATCAGCAAATACAAAGAAAGTCGCGCCATAAGCTCTAAGACCGCCATGTGCCTGGATACCATTGACAATTGCTGTCATAGCGTGCTCTCTTACGCCAAAGTGAAGGTTTGATCCCTCAGGGCTATTCGCAAAGAAAGAAGTTCTTTTCTTCATATCTGAGTTGTTTGATGGTGAAAGGTCAGCAGATCCACCAAATAAGTTTGGCACATGATCCGCAAGTACGTTGAGTACTTTACCTGATGAACTTCTTGTTGCAGTTGTTTCATTGTAGTTCCAGAATTCATCTGATTCTAAAAGTGCCATCGGCGCTTCATTTTTAAACCAAGCATCGTATTCTGCAGCAAGCTCTGGATATGCTTTTGCGTAATCAGCAAAGTTAGCTTTCCAAGCTTCTTCAGATTTTCCAAGTTCACTTACGACCTTCGACATGCTAGACGCTACATCTGAAGGAACTTCAAATGCTGCTCTATCGTTCATACCTAAGAAATTACTCATTTCTTCGATACCATCTTGACCAAGTGGTGAACCATGGACTTTATGCGAACCTTGTTTTGAAGGACAGCCATATCCGATCACTGTTTTAACGATGATGATTGAAGGCTTTTCAGTTTCAGCTTTAGCTGCTTTTAGCGCTGCTTGGATTGCATCCACATCGTTGCCATCTTCAACTGTAAGTACTTGCCAGTGCATCGCTTCGAAACGACCTGCTACATTTTCAGTGAATGCGATATCTGTGTCACCTTCGATAGAAATTTTATTTGAATCATACATGAGGATTAATTTACCAAGTTTAAGCGTACCAGCAAGTGAAGCCGCTTCGTATGAAATACCTTCCATTAAGCAACCATCACCTGAAATTGCAAAAGTGTGGTGATCGACAACTGGGTAGCCATCTTTGTTGAATTTTGCAGCCAAATGCTTCTCAGCCATTGCAAATCCAACTGCGTTAGCAATACCTTGACCAAGTGGTCCCGTAGAGATTTCCACACCTTTAGTGTGACCATACTCTGGATGACCTGGTGTTTTGCTGTTGAACTGACGGAAATTTTTAATTTCTTCCATTGAAAGACCGTAATCAAATAAGTGAAGCAATGAATAAATTAACATTGAGCCATGACCTGCTGATAAGACAAATCTGTCTCTGTTATGCCACAAAGGGTTGTGTGGATTATGCTTCATTTCCTTTGCCCATAGGGTATATGCCATAGGTGCTGCACCTAGAGGTAAACCAGGGTGACCTGAATTAGCCGCTTGGATTGCTTCGGCAGATAACATCCTAATCGTATTAATCGTTCTAATTTCCATTATTAAACCAACCTTTCTTATTTTGAGATCTTTCGATCTTGTATACATGTCTCACTACATTATAACGGGTAAACCGCCCAATAACAACCTCAAAACATGTTAAATTACGTTGAAAACTATACCCAAAAAAATTCAAAAACCCCAGCAATCACTAGGGTTTTAAGAATTATTAGTCATAAATCGGATCAAGCTTGGAAATTGACAGTTTTCGATGGGATTATAGTCGATATCGCGTGTTTGTAAATCATCTGTTGTTTGCCTTCACTATCGAGTACGATGGTGTAGCTGTCGAAGCCTTTTACAAGTCCTCTGATCTGATAACCACTGATTAAAAAGATTGTAATCGGTGTTTGATCCTTACGACATTGGTTTAAAAATAGGTCCTGAAGATTAAGTGCACTTTTCATGGATTCCCCTCCTTATCTCTTTATTTTATATGATTGACAGAATTTCTTTTACCGCATCCTCGGTACAAGTGGTATCTAGATCGATCCATCTCAAATCGTCATAACGCTTGAACCAAGTAAACTGACGCTTGGCATAATGCCTACTTCCCTGCTGGATTTCGTCGATCATCTGTTCGTAATTGATTCGTCCTTCCAAATAGGACAGAACTTCCTTGTAACCTATACCCTGCATTGACTGAAAACTATCATTCAAACCAGAATTTTTTAATTTTTTTACTTCTTCAAGCAAACCTGCACTAAACATCAGCTCGACGCGTTTGTTGATGCGTTCATATAGCACCTCTCGATCACGCGTTAAACCTATCAAAATCACTTCATAGTCCTTGGTTTTGGTAGGTGCCTTTGCAAAATCAGCCATGGGTTTACCCGTGACATGATTAACTTCTAGCGCTCTGATGACCCTTTTTAGGTTATTGGGGTGGATTCGCTCCGCCGCCACCGGATCACAGCTCAAAAGCCTTTCATATACTACCATCGCCCCGCACCTTTCAGCCAGCGCTTCCAACTCAGCCCTAAACTCAGCATCTGCACAGCTCTCACCAAAATCCATCTCATATAAAAGACCATTGATATACAGTCCAGTCCCTCCCACGATAACAGGGATCTTCCCCATTTCATGAAGTCTACGGATTTCTTTTTTTGCAAGTTTTACATAATCACTTACAGAAAAAGCCTGTGTCGGTTCAACCACATCGATCAAATGATGCGGAATTCCCGCCATCTCATCTAAAGTTGGTTTAGCAGAACCGATATCAAGCCCATTATAGATTTGAACCGAATCTGCTGAGATAATTTCAGTTTGAAGCGTATGCGCTAGAGCCAGTGATAAATCCGTCTTTCCAACGGCAGTAGGTCCTGCAATAATTATAATTTTATTCATACTATACCAATATATCTTTCATCATATAATTTTACTGTTAAATATTCAACAATACAGCCAAAAAAGTAATAATTTTGAAACAATTCAGAAAATAACCTCACTCTAAAATAAAAGCCACGCAACAATAGCGAGGCTTTTATTTTTATGCTATCTGAATTTATATTTTATCATTTTAAATCACATATGTCAGTAACAATGACTGATTATATCATTTTATCATAGAATTCGCTTAAATTTCCGTTCTATTTCACTCAGTGAAAAACTGATGATGATGGGCCTCCCATGAGGGCATGTATAAGGTGAGTTTAATCCCTTAAGTGAATCCACAAGTGCCATACGTTCATCCCCGTGGATTGCATCATGTGCTTTAATAGCTGCTTTGCAAGCTTTTTCCGCAATCTGATGCTTAAAATGATCATCGACATGTTCTTTAGCGTTTTCAAACACTGAAGCAACCATATCTTTTGCCTGGGAAAATGAAAGCATCGATGGAATCTCACGCATTACTACCCCGTCATCGCCAAAGGCCTCTATCATAAATCCCATATCGTGAAGCAAGGGCTTAACTTCGTTCAAACGTGTCATTTCAATCTTGCTTAAACTGATGATCTCTGGCATTAAAAGCATCTGTGACTGAACATTACTGCTTTCAAAAGCAGCCATAAACGCTTCAAAGAGGATTTTCTCATGCGCTGCGTGTTGATCTATCAGATACAAACTTTTGTCTTTTTCATAGAGTAAATAAGTGTTGTTAAACACACCAACATACTGAAGTCCATCATAAATCGTGTGACGTGCGCCCTCTTCTACATCAAGTGGTACAGGCTGTTCAAGGACTATAGAAGCTTCCTCTAAAGTAGCAGTTGCAAAGTTCGTAAGATTAGAAAAATCAAACGATTTTGGCACTGGTTTATGTGCGGAAAGTTGTGATGGATTTTGTGCTGAGTTATGCGATGCATTTTGTACTGAGTTGTAAGTCGGCTTTACTGAGTGATATTCTGATTTTGCCGAGTTCTGTTCTGACTTTGCAGAGTTCTGATCTGGCTTTGCCAAATTAACCTGCGGCTGCACAGATTGTGAAGTCATCTCAGATTGTAAAGTCAACTCAGATTGTGAAGCATTCTCAGATTTAAAAGCAGTCTCTGATTGCGAAGCATTTTTAGGTTGCTCTATTACTTTTGTACTTTCACTTTGAAGTTCAAGTTGCTTAACCTTCTCTTCTTGTGTAGGTGCAGTTTTCATTGTAAACACGTCGCGCTCTTTGAAAGTAACTTTTGGCACTTGGTCATAGAGGTTAAATGCTTTTTTCAGTGCACTAAACACAAACTGTTTGATTAAACCATCATCATGAAACTTAATCTCAGTTTTTGCAGGGTGGATATTTACATCTATCTCACTTGGTGGAATCTCCAAATAAAGCACACAAGCTGGAAAACGATTGTTCATCATATATGGCTTGTAAGCCATGTGAATCACTTCCTTTATAAGTTCGCTTTTCACGTATCTGCCATTGACAAATAGTAGCTGTTGCGCTCTTGTCCCTTTTGTATAATCAAATCTTGAGATAAAGCCGGTTAAGTTTAGCTTATCTTGACGCTCAGAAATCTCATACATGCCTTTGACCATGTTTTGATCAAAGACGGCAAAGATCGCATTTACGAGGCTACCTTTTCCTTGTGTATGAAAGATCATTTTGTCATCTAAGCTATACTTAATCGTGATTTCAGGATGCGAAAGTGCCAAAAATCCCATAAGTTCAGTGATAGAACGTCCTTCTGCCATATCGCTTTTGAGAAACTTCAGTCTCGCTGGTGTATTGTAAAACAAGTCTTTGACGATAATTGTCGTCCCTTTTGAAGTACCCACTTCAGAGATTTTCTGGATGGTTCCACCTGCAGCCTGTACTTTACGACCAGAGTTTTGACCCTCTCGAAGTGTGATGAGCTCAACAGTTGAAACGGCACATATACTGGCAAGCGCCTCACCTCTAAATCCTAGAGAAGCGGTTGCATAAAGGTCTTCTATACTTCTGATTTTGCTAGTGGCATGTCGTTCAAATACCAGTGACAAGTCCTCATAGTTGATGCCTCGTCCATTATCACTGACTTTGATATAACTCTTGCCACCTTTTTTGATGTCTACGATAATCTCAGTTGCACCAGCATCTATTGCATTTTCAACAAGCTCTTTAATCACCATGGCAGGGCGTTCTACAACCTCACCAGCAGCGATTTTGCTTGCGGTTCTTTCATCTAATTTCAGTATGCGATTGTCTTCCATAGCGCCTCCTTTGAAAGCATCGTTGCATTTTCTTGGTAATTCTTTCATTTACGACTCAATCACACATCCTATTTCTCTTTAAATTGACTGATGATGTTGTAAAGTGCGTTCATGGCTTCGATAGGTGTCATCTGCTCTACTTCTAGCTTGGAAAGGTAGTGATAGAGTCCTTCTGAAACAGAATAATCGCCATACCTTACTTTTCCATCAGCCTGAGGCTGTGCTTTGCCATCTTCCATCTCAAGGCCTTGAAGGTTTTGAATGTTGTTATTGATATCATTGACTTCAAGTTTAGATAGGATATGTTTCGCACGCTCTATGACTTGTTCAGGCACTCCTGCGAGTTTTGCCACTTGTATACCAAAACTTTGATTTGCCCCACCACGCTCTATTTTTCTAAGGAAGATGATATCATCTCTCGATTCTTTTACTGCGATGCGGAAGTTGCATACCCCATCGATCTTGCCTTCAAGTTCAGTGAGCTCATGGTAATGGGTTGCAAACATGGTCTTGGCATGGATACCAGACCCTTGACTAAGGTATTCTACTACGCTCCAAGCGATAGAGAGTCCATCGTAAGTGCTCGTCCCTCTACCGATCTCGTCAAGGATGATCAATGATTTTGAAGTTGCATTGTTGAGGATGTTGGCAAGTTCATTCATCTCAACCATAAAGGTACTTTGGCCTTGCGAGAGGTCATCAGATGCGCCAACTCGTGTGAATATCCTGTCAACCACGCCGATCTCAGCCTTGTCAGCGGGGACGAAACATCCTATCTGGGCGATCAATGTAATCAGTGCCACTTGTCTCAGGTAAGTTGACTTACCCGCCATATTCGGTCCTGTGATGATATAAAATTTATGCGCCTTTTGATCAAGTAGTGTATCATTCGGTACAAATGGCGTTTCATTAAAGATCCGCTCAATCACTGGATGACGTCCATTTTTGATCTGGATGGTATCTTTATTATTGACCTTAGGTTTCACAAAACCATAGCGATAGCTACACTCTGCAAAGGATAAGAGGGCATCAAGTGACGCAATAGCCCTTGCAGTTGTCTGTATACGGTCTACATGGACCATTATATTTTGTTTAAGCTCAGCAAATAGCTCTTGTTCAAGGCGCACGATTTTTTCTTCTGCACCAAGCACGGTTTCCTCTAGTTGCTTAAGCTCTGGGGTTATATAGCGCTCTGCATTGGCAAGTGTTTGCTTACGGATATATTCTTCAGGGGCATTTTTTGAACTGCCTTTTGAAATCTCGATATAATAGCCAAATACTTTGTTAAAGCCTATCTTAAGGGTTTTGATCCCCGTTCTTTCACGTTCTTTGCTCTCAATATCCAGTATCCATCCTTTGCCGTTGGCAATAGCGTCTCTGAGTTTTGCGATCTCAGGATGGAAGTCGGTCTTGATGACACCACCATCTTTGACACTATAGGGCGGTTCTTCAACTACACTTTCATCTATAAGCTGATAAATATCTTTCAGTGGATCAATGTCTTCGTTGATGGTTTGAAAATCACCCTCTTCGAGCGTATCGATACACCCTTTGATATCTGGTAATACTGAGATAGACTGTTTAAGTGCCACAAGGTCTCTCGGGTTGATGCTGCCATAGACGAGTTTAGAGGTTAACCTTTCAAGGTCATAGATCTGTTTAAGATGCGTACGAAGGTCACTGCGTAGTAAGAGATCATCTACCAAGACTTCTACAGTGTTTAGTCTCTTCTGAATAGCATCAATATCTATGAGTGGCTCTTCTACCCATGCTTTAAGGCGTCTCGCTCCCATGGCTGTGCACGTTTTATCCAGCACCCATAAAAGGCTTCCCTTTTTATCTTTGGTGCGCATGGTTTCCACAAGTTCAAGGTTACGTCTTGTGAATTTGTCCAAAACCATAAATCGCGAGTGGTTGTAAATGTCGATTTTGTTAAAGTGGTTAAGCGGTACTTTCGCCGTCTCTTCAACATAAGCAAGTAGTGCACCCGATGCGCAGAGGATCGCCGAATCATCTGCAAAACCAAGGCTTTCGATAGAAAACACGTTTAAAACACGCTCGATGATACGCTTGCCTGCATGTGGCTGAAAGGCATGATCCATAAATGGCGTCATCGTGATGCCCTGCGCCTCTATGGTTTTGATCATATCTGGTGCTAAAGTATGTTTATCTGAAATGACAATTTCGCTAGGTTCTATCTTGATGATCTCGTCGATGAGTTTTTCTGGGTCGTGTAACTCGGTGGTTTTCATCACCCCCGTAGTGATATCACAATATGCAATAGCGTAAGTGTTTTCAAGCTTTGTAAGTGACGCCACATAGTTGTAATTGCCTTCGTCTAGCATCTCAGGGTCTGTGATGGTTCCCGGTGTGATGATGCGCACAACTTCACGTTTGACAAGGCCTTTAGCAAGTGCAGGATCTTCCGTCTGTTCACAGATGGCAATCTTGATGCCCTTGTCTACGAGCTTTTTGATATAGCCATCTACCGCATGATATGGTACTCCGCACAGTGGAGCTTTTTCTTCAAGGCCACAGTTACGTGCTGTCAGTGTGATTTCCAGTTCTCTTGATGCCCGTACTGCATCGTCGAAAAACATCTCATAAAAATCGCCCAAACGATAAAATAGGATATAATCCATGTAGTTCTCTTTAATTTCAAAGTATTGGCGCATCATTGGCGTCAACTTGGATCTATCTATGTTCATCATATTTGCCATCCTAATTTGATATAATGTAGTATTTTTTTCTGATTAACATAACTTGAACAATCAAGCCTCAAATTTAATTTAAACAGTAAATTTGACTGATTATTTTTTAGCGAATAACCTCAACTACTTCTCCATATAGTGAGAAGTTCTTAGGTCTAGTGATTCTCACATTGACGAGTTTTCCAATCAGTTCAGGTGCCCCTTCAAAAGTCACGGTGTAGTTGTTACGCGTTCTACCCATTAGGACTTCTTTTGAACTTTTAGAAAAGTCCTCTACAAGCACTTCAACGATTTTACCATCCATGGTATTGAGTTTTTCAGTGATCATAGGGTTTAGAACCTTTAACAGCTCACTGATACGTGCATGTTTCACGTCGTCTGGCACTTGATCTTCGTATTTCGCAGCTGGCGTGCCTGTTCTTATAGAATAAAGGTAAGTGAACGCTGCATCGTACCCTACTGTCTTAATCAGTTCCATGGTATCGTCAAAGTCCTCATCTGTCTCACCAGGGAATCCTAGGATCAAGTCTGTAGTAATGCCTAAATCTGGCATCAACGCTTTTGCGCGACTGATGATATCGAGGTACTGCTCCCTCGTGTACTTTCTATTCATACGTTTAAGGACTGCATTACTGCCTGCTTGTACGGGTAAATGCAGGTACTCACACACCTTATCGCAAGCTGCCATGGTGTCAATGAGCTTTTGTGATAAGTCTTTTGGATGTGAAGTCATAAAGCGGATACGCTCAAGTCCTTCGATCTCGTTAACGGCTTTGAGTAAATCAGCAAAATCAACTGGCTCATCAAATGTTTTACCATATGAGTTAACATTTTGACCCAGTAACATCACTTCTTTAGTGCCTGTCTGTGCAAGGCTACGTACTTCTTCTATAATGTCCTCAAACTTTCGGCTTCGTTCTCTGCCTCTGGTATATGGAACGATACAGTATGAACAGAAATTATCACAGCCGTACATAATGTTGACGTAGGCTTTGATTTCTTTCTTTCTATTTGATTTAAGTCCTTCGATCACATCGCCTTCTGATTCCCATACTTCTACAACTTGGTGCGTTGCAGTTAGTGTTTCCTCTAAAAGTGCTGGAAAGTTATGAAGGTTGTGTGTGCCAAATACAAGGTCGACGTACTTGTATTTCTTTTTAATCTCTGCAACGATGTGCGGTTGCTGCATCATACAGCCACAAACTGCCAAGATCAGATCAGGTCTCGTCTCTTTTAGTTTTTTCACATGACCGAGATTGCCATAAACTTTGAACTCTGCATTTTCCCTCACGCAGCAAGTGTTGAAGATAATGAGGTCAGCATCTTCAAACTTCTTCGTCAAATCGTAACCCATATCCATAAGCATCGCATTGAGCTTTTCTGAGTCGTGCTCGTTCATTTGACAACCATAAGTAACAGTACATACTTTTTTCTTTGTTCCTGATATCGCTTGTAATTCATCATTGATTGCCTTAACATTTCTGATGCTTTTATCATTATTTTCAATTATTTGATCCATCGATTGAATATTCAACATTTTTCTTTCAGACATTTTATTCCTCCATATAATTATACTTGTACATTATATCAGATTTATTTTTTCATTGTAAGGCTAGTACCACATGTAATAATTAATCATATGCAATATTTTATCAATGTATTTACATTTAAGTGATACTAAATTAGACTATAAAATAGAATGGATATCAAATACCTAATATAACTTATCAGAGCACCTTTTACAAATCCTAAAATTATTTATGTAAATTCTAAAACTCTTCCTGAACTATATCGAAATTAGTAATATATGGTATATAGAACATTTGAACAAAGTTTACAAGTATTTGTTAGATATTGTAGAAATATTAAGTCCCCCTTCTTATCTAATAGTTGAAGAAACAGAACATATTAATCATTTTGTTTTTTTCTTATAACAAATAAAAGCTTACATAAATTTATTAGTGAACTGGATGTTATAAATATTACAAATGACTTAATCATTTAAAATAAATAAGATCATTTCAACATTTCTATACTAGGTTCTTAAACACAGTAGAAAAGTTTGATGAAATTTACTTTATTGAAAAGAGGTAAACATGGATACTATTTTACTAATAACAAGATATTTATTAATTTTATGGCCTTCATTTTTACTTTTATCAAGCTTAATTTTATTTATTATATTTTTCAATAAAAAATATCGTGAATATCATCCCATAATGGAATTTAAAATTCTTGTTAAAGGTGATAGATTATATTGGCCAGAAAACACAGTACATAGAAGCCTGATACTTTTGGTAATTCACGCTTTAATAATTTTGATCAGGATTTTCAACCCATTACAATATTTTAAAGTATTCTATAAAGAAAAAGCTGAATCAGAAAATAATAATCAAAAAAGTCTCATACAAAAAAAGAAATGTAAAAATCCTCATAACGAAGGATATTTACCATCTTATATAAAAGAAATTTATATACTCATTTGGATTTTATATGATTTCACAATGTTGTTCTATTACAATAGTTCTAACAACTTTTTAACTGTTATGTTTACAACTATTTCAATCTTTCAAATTATACAAGTGTTTTACAGTTGTTTATATTATAATTTTTTTAGATCAGCTATTTATAAAGACGCAAAAGTACATAATTTTCATCGAAGTATTGTGCTTACATTGATGAATTATCTTGAAATATTATTACTATTTGCAGTATTGTATCACGTTCATTCGTATGGGTTTGTATATTCAGTAAATAGTTTGGATATATGGTATAATGCAATCTATTATAGTGCAACAACTATAACAACTTTAGGTTTTGGAGATATTTATCCGACTGTTGGGATTACAAAATTCTTTACGATATCAGAAGTATTAATTGGAACAGTTATATTAGTATTAGCATTATCGAGAATAGTCGGTTCATTAAAAATTCAAAATGATGCTGTAAATGACAATAAAGAGTGAAAATGGTTAGAGAATATAAGATAAAAGTATATTTTCACTTCGCCAGATGAATTTAATAAGGAAAGAATATCCCAGTCAAGAATAATTTTAACGTCTGGTGTTACAACACTAGTTTATCATAACGAATTTTGATACTTCATCAGCCATGGGTGAAGCTATGCTTAAAATCATCCTTATATTCGCCGAGCTTGAAAGAAAGATAGCAGCTGAATGAGTTACTCTATTATGCTTTCTAGGGCAACAGATGGCAAGTGGAACGATGTCAATGTACCTATGGGATATAAATGGGATGATGAATTAAAATTCCCTGTTCCAGATGAAGAAGAAGCTGAAATAGTAAGATATATTTTTAATGAATATTCCAATGCTGGATCAGCTGTTCGCGTGCCAACTAAACTTGCAGAAAATCATGCTAATACTAAACGCGGTGGCTCTTGGGGTAGTAAAGGTGTATGCGATATTACTAGAAATCCTTTCTACAAAGGAACATATAGATATAATTATCGAGAAAGCACTAGAGGTAAGAAAAAGAAAGAATCTGAATGGATATTGAAAGATGATAACCATGAAGCAATTATCAGTAAAGAACTGTGGGAAGCATATAATGATCTAATGGATCAAAATGCTGGCCGTAACTCTTCAGCTTATAGAAGCAAACGATATATTCATGTTTTTAGCAATTTGATGACATGTGCTGATTGCGGATCAGTGATGGTTGCAGGTTTAGATACACAAAGAAAAGATGGCTATGCTCCATCAAGATATATCAGCAGGAGCCGATAAAGTTGGAAAAGGATGTAAAGCTCCAATTATTAGCGAAATCACACTTGGACCATTCATCATGAATTATATGGGTAGAATACTTGAAGCATTTAATAAAAGTGACTTGTTAAACTTCCCTCTTGATCTACAGAACATGCTACTTGATGGTGATGCCTTTAAACATGTTGAATCTATATCAAAAGGATTACCTGAAATGTAGAACTCTATTCGTTCTAGAAGTAATCAAGATATGCTTATGGCATTGTCAAAAGCTATTGAACCAAACGAACCTGTTGAAAGAAATAAAGCTGACAAAGAGATCACTAGATATAAACGTGCTCTAGAAAAACTTGAAGATTTATATTTGTTTGATGAAGAAACAATGTCCGAAAAAGATTATTTGGTAAAAAAAAATAAATTACAGTCAAACTTAGATGCTGCCATTACTAAAATGAAAAAAGTCATTCCATTGCATACCCAACAAAACGACATATCATTATTCGCTCTTGCTGCCTCATTTTTAATTGCAACTGAGATGGATGATAAACACTTCATTGACTATAAGATAATGGACACAGAATTAAATAAACCACTTATGAAAGAGTTTATTTCTACTTCAATTGAACATATGAAGATCAAGGATGGAAAGGTTCAAGAAATTAAGTTTAAGAATGGGTTGATACATGAGTCTGAATATAAAAAATAGACCTCTTACGAGGTCTGTTTTTTTTCATATAAAGTTATTAAAGAACCTTCAATTTGGTGATCACAAGTTTCAGATAACACATCAAAAATAGTTTTTACATATGCAAATTTATTTGTAAGTTTATCATCTTTCGAAATTGAATACAATTTTTTGCTTTTATTTGAATATTTTATTAATGAACTTGGATAAGGCAATTTACATCTTGAATATGCAGTAACTACAGAGGTACCTATGTATCCGCCATCATCAATCCATTCTAAAATATCAAATGAACTATCTGATCCATGATGCGGAACTTTTAAATATTCAATGCTTTCTGGTCTCATATGTTCTTCAACTCTTGAAATCGAGTTATTTTGAATATCTCCTGCCAAAATTATCGTTGATTCTCCAAAACATATTTTGAGAGCAATAGAAAAATCATTAATTTCATTTTCATCATTTCTAACCATTTTTTTTTCAACTTCTGATAATGACGGAGATAGAGCATGAATGGAAAAGTTAGTTTTCTTTGAGTAATAATCAAACTTACATCGATACAACTCCATACTACCCGCGATAGGTTTAAGAATACCATTGAAATTGTAAGCTTTTAATATACCTTTCTGTTTACTATTTATTAGTTCTATTAATTTCTTAGAATCTAAATCTCTAGTTTCCCAAGAAAGTCCAATCAAATAAGCAGGATACATGAACTGAGTATTTGAGTCACTTCTTTCACATAGAAAATTAAACAATCCTCTGCTATGATCGGTATGAGGATGCGTCCAACAAATAATATCTAAATGAGTTACGTTATTATCATCCAATATTTTTGATATAACATTTTGCGTTTTAGGTCTCTCATAATAATCGACCAAAATTGAAATTAGCACTTTATCATCATTCTTTAACAACACAATAATTGATTCTCCAATTCCTCCGAATCCTACTGTTATGACTTCCAGAATTAATGATTTATTGATAAAATATTTTTTCATTTACTCACACTTTTGCATATACCCATTAGATTTTACTGAAGCATTCTTTTCCTTTTTCTTTTCTTCATTTATATTTTCATTATTATAACTCGAAGAATAACTAGGTACAAAATGTTCCTTTTTGTTCGAATAAGATGGTCTATAATTTGCAGAAGCATAAACTGGTGTATAGTTCATAATATTGCTCCCTTCATTAAAATTAATATATTATTATCTATTTCGTTAGAAATTCCTTCAATTCATCTGTGCAACTATTTTCAAAAAATTTAAAAATTACATTATTGAGTTTAACTAAAATTGAATCAAATTCTTTTTCAAATTCAACGCAATTATTAATTTGAGTAATCATCTCATGATTATTTTGTTCAGCAACGTAAGCGTCAATATCTAAAACAAATCTATAAACTAGTTTTTCTTCATTTTTTTCCACAATTATTCCATTATCAAAATGCCTTCCAAAATTCACGTTGCACTGTTCATTAATATAATTTTCAAGATTGTTGTTCATTACTAAAGATTCATTATATTCTTCAAGTACAGATTTTGGAAATACATTTTCATTAAAATAAGTATATCTATAACTTGGATCATCTTTATATAATACATTAATTTTTTGCAAACCAATTCTTACTATACCAAGCAAATTACTATTTCCAGCTCGTATTGCAGTTAAAACTTTTAACATATGTTGATAGTAATCGGTAAATCTGATCAATTTTTTATTCAACTTGGCTATGTACATAACATAAGTTTCGTTAACCTGAATTTCATAAATATCATTAAAGAAAAAATAATTATCTCCACTTTGACTTGTAAATTCAATTTTTGGTGGCTGAGTAGGATCTTTTAAGTCAACATTAATTTGTCCTTGACCTACACGTCCCTTTCTCATTTCTTTAAATCCCAGTTCTTCTAAAATCGGTTTAATATACCTTATTGTATCTGGCAAATGAATTATGGTTCCTGGATAATCTACTCTTATTATAACAGTATCAATTAGTGTTTTTTTATATTCAATTCTTTTCAACATACTTCACTCCAATAATTCGAATTACATTAATCAACAATCTAGTATTATAAATATTTTACCCAAATTATTATTTATTCCTCAAAAAATAATAAATAGCAACTAAGTTCAGGCTCATACCATTTGGGTCAAGTCATCAAAAGTGCTTCTACTTATATTTTAGCATATCTGTCAAGCACTACATCTTGACTATTATTCAAAAAAAACACAATATATTGTGCTAATAAATAAATCACACATCATATTATTTCATATTTACTCAGTTCATCTGACAACCATAAGTGATCGTAATGGCTTTCTTTTTTTGTTGTAACTCTGTATAATGCGCATCATTTATATCTTTAATGGCGCGTATGTGTTCATCATTTTTAGTGAGTATTGATTCCATTGATTCGATTTCAAACGTTTCTCTCTTAGACATTTTTTCTCCTAACCACTTTCTAATTACTTATGCTATAGGCACAAGCTTTCCTCATTATAAAAAAACTTTGGACATCAAGTCCTTCGTTTATGTCACAAAGTATTGTGACTTTAAAAATGGCTTTGCCATTTATCCACTTTGTTAACACGAAAAAAAAGGGGAAAATTTCCCCTTCTAATTATAACAATTTTCACTTTGAAAACAAACCATTAATTTGTGTACAGTTATTTATTCAATTTAATTCAATATTTATAGTCAATAATCATAATTCAGCCACATTCTATTGTTACGATGCTTATAAGACATAGTTTTAAGTCGTAGTAAAGAGTTAAAAGTTAAATAGTTGAAAAGGAGAATACAATGAAAAAAATAACGATAGTTTTATTGATGGCAAGTTTGATTTTTGCTTCATCAGGATTATTAGGAACAAACAGTTATGCAGGTATGATGAATTCATCACAAAATGGAAACTACTCGCAAGGTGGAATGATGGGTGGCGCATACGGTCAAAATTCTAACTTATCAAATAGTTCTGGAGTCAAACTCGACCTTAGTGTTTTAAAAGAAAAGGTGGATGCGTATATTTCAAGCTACAATGAAGATCTTATGATTGGCGACATATTCATCTATGAAGATACCGATTATTATTTTTCTATTATGGAAAAAAGTACCGGTAAAGGTGCTATGGAACTTTTAGTGAATCCTTATACTGGAATCGTCTATCCAGAGTTTGGACCGAATATGATGTGGAATTTAAAGTATGGTATGATGGGTACAAGTAATATGATGGGACTAGGTAATAGCTCGTATTTTGGCAACATGATGAGCAATGGTAATATTTCAAATTTTGGTACTATGATGGGCGTTGGAAATAATTCAAACTACAGCAACAGATTGAGTGAAGGATATAGTCCTTACTCAGGTAATATGATGGGCACAAATAGTAGTGCCTATTTTGACAACATGATGGGCATAGGAAGCAACTATTTATTTGGCAACATGATGGGATTTTCAAATAGATGGGCTTTTATGCAAAAGTATAGTTTTGGCAATGATTTATTAGGTGAGAAAAATACAAACACAGATAGTACTTTAACACTTGAAGAAGCTAAAGCAATTGCAGAGAAATATATTGCTTCTAATTATTCAAGTGAGTATACTGTCGAAAGTGATGCACATGCATTTTACGGATATTATACGTTTCACTTAGATAAAAATGATTCTGCTGCTGGAATGTTAAGTGTCAATGGTCTAACCGGCGCAGTATGGTTTCATACTTGGCATGGTACAATAATTGATACTGTTGAAAACGATTAAATATAATTTATTAAAATTAAAGTGTGATATACTTCGTAGGTTTGATGAAGTATAACACACTTTTTAATTTCTGATATAATCTTTAATTCACTTCTTCAATCAGTCCAAGGATAAACTTCTTGATACTAATTTTTCCTCTTGACTTGCTACTACGCTTGATAAAGTCCATTTCCTTTCGCACTTCACGAAGATCAAATAGCGTAGAAGCATATTTTTCAAACACATGATGTTCATAGTCGTGTAGACCAAGTTCAGTGACATTGCCAAGCGCTTGACCTATCGTACGACGGATACGCTGCTCGATGGCTTTCTCACTTACCATCTCACCTTTTTCCTTTTCATACTTAGTAGATACATAATCATAAAGATCGCTGAGTTTGTGATCAAACATATTGCGCTTACTAGCTTCGTCTTTTTCAAAGATAAACTCTAGCATATAGAGGATATCTTTCGTACCTGCTTCGCTTAGAATCCCAAGCTGGTTAAAAATCTGTCTTGCACTTTCAAGTTTTGGGTTTTTAAGATTCTCAGCGGATGGAACTGCTTCTTTAAGTGATTGCATACTTTGAAAAGCCGTTTGAAAAGAATCAATCACGCGTTTCATCTTCATTTTTTCATCTACGCGTTTGATAACGTTAATCACTTCAATGACGTTGATAGGCTTATTGATAAAGAGTTCAATGCCACTGTTATAGGCTTTTGAGACCATATCTTTAGAATAAACCTCGCTGATCATGATACATGGAATCTCAGGATAATTTTCTTTTATTTCTTGAACGACCCTAATGCCGTCCTTTTTAGGTAACAGCAAATCAACTAGTAAAATATCAGGTTTTAGCCTCACTATCTCAGTAATTGCATGTTCCCCATCACTTGATTTTCCTATAACATCACCTAAATTGTTGTTTACGATAATCTTGCTCAAAATACTTAAAACACTTGGATCATCATCCACAAGATAAAAGTTGTAGTTCATATTCCCCCCGAAATCTCCTACATTTTAAGCCTAAATATTCACTTACTCTTCAATGAAAATGTTTATCCTCTCAGATGTTGATTAATCCTCTTCGATATTGATTAATCTTATTCAAAATTGATTATTCGTCTCTAGTTTTGCTTCTACTGTTAAGCATTCTTTCCATTGGAATAGAAATTTTGAAGCATGTTTGGTCGTTTCTTTTACTTACCACCTCGATATGGCCTTCAAAGTAATCTTCAACAAGATGTTTTACATGTGTAAGCCCTATGCCAGATGCCATGATGCCATTGTTTTCGTTAAACTTAGTTGAAAAACCAGGTTCAAAAATAACTGGGATATCCTGTGGATCTATGCCATCGCCATCATTTGAAACTTCAAAACACATTTGGTTCTCTTCTACGCGTTGTTCAATCATGCATTTTCCTTCGTATTTAAAGGCTTCAACGGCATTTGTAACGATGTTATTTAAAATAGAGATAAGTGCTAGATAGTCCTCTGTCTTAAAATCAAAACCAATTGACGAAGTGAATTTGACACTTACACGTCTATCTATGGCATATTTTTTATTAGAGGAAATGACAATTTCGAAGATTTCTTTGATGTTCATATTGTAAATAGGAGAATCCTTAATACTCTTTTCAAGTCCAGAAATCACACGTGTATAATCTTTTTTAATCTCATGGATATCCTTGGTTACGGAGAGAATAGACTCCTTAAGGTCTATATCTTCTGTCTGTTCATAGATCGTAAAACTACGCTGCATAGCGTCTTCTATATCATTTTTTGACTTTCTTAGAAAGAACAATTCGTTTTTTAAGTTCGACATCAACATAATTCGGTCTACGAAAATTTGATGGTTTTCTCGCTCTTTTGATTTTTCATAATAATAACGCGATATATAAACGAGAATCGTAGTGATAAACGTTCTGAGAAGTCCTATGAGGATAATGGTAAATATTATTTCTTCAAAATTAGCATTTCGCCACTCTTGACGGATAATGACTTCGATAATATTTGGAATACTATCACAAATCCATATACTTAAAAAAAGGGCATACGGCGTTTTAACGAGGCTTCTTACATCAAGAAGTATAAAGAAAATACTATAAAAAATATAGAAGAATATTACTGGATAATAGGTGCCAAATGCTTCTATAAGCGTTCCACTGCCATTGGCGACGTAAAGAATACTCCTCACCAAAAACATCAAAACCCCAACGAGGTTTATCGTAATAAAAGGCTGAATCTCCCTAAAGGTAAGCATCAATATATTAAGCACGACAACCGCAAAGGTTAACCTGAAGCTCGTTCCAAATGGCAACATATAGATTTGACCCATAAAGGTCGTAAAGACTGCTACTAAAAGTAGTTTTTCAATATTTTGTTTATTGACGGTCATATAACTCTCCAAAATTAATTTATCTTTATATGCAATAAAAATGTATTTTATTGCATATATTTAATAATATCACAAGAATGCGATAATTTATATAGGCACCAAGGTGGAAGATGTGTTGTGAATTATTAATGTATTTAAGTATTCAGTACTTTGTCATAAATTAAAAACCAGGTTCCTCTAAAAGAGAAACCTGGTTTATTTATTTATTTAATTGTCCTACTTTCTTTATGCGTATTTCACACAAAAATCATTGAGTCTTTTAAGTCCTTCTACGATATTTTCCATACTAGTCGCATATGATAAACGGATGTAGTCATCAACGCCAAAAGCGATCCCAGGAATCACTGCGATATTCGCTTGATCGATGAGTACTGCTGCAAGATCAAGTGAATCTTTAACCAAAACGCCTTCAACTGTCTTACCTTTAAAATGTGCGATGTTTACCATGACATAAAATGCGCCTTTTGGTTCAACACAAGATACATTTGGAATTTCACCTATGGTTTTAACCATATAGTCTTTTCGCTCTTCAAAAGCTTGTCGCATCTCTTCAATAGTTGATTGATCGCCATTTAATGCTTCAATACCTGCATACTGCGCGATTGTGTTTGGGTTTGAAGTAGCATGAGACTGAATATTGCTCATCACTTTTGTGATAGCAGTTGAACAAGCAGTATATCCAATTCTCCAGCCAGTCATTGCATAGGCTTTACTAAGACCATTTACGACAATTGTTCTCTCATATAAATCTTGTGATAAACTTGCGATGCTCACATGCTTTTCACCATAAATGAGTTTCTCGTAAATTTCATCAGAGATAATATATAGATCATGCTTAGTTGCAAATGCGCCAATTGCAAGAAGTTCTTTTTCTGTATAAACTGCACCCGTCGGGTTGTTTGGACTGTTAATCAAAAGCCCCTTTGTTTTAGCTGTAACAGCTGCTTCAAGTTGCTCGATTGTCACTTTAAAAGAATTCGATGCTTCAGCTTCTACAAGTATAGGCTCTGCATCTGCCATCTTAGTAAGTTCATAATAACTTACCCAGTATGGAGAAGGGATGATAATTTCATCGCCAGGGTTACAAATCGTTTGAAGTGCATTAAAGAGACTGTGTTTTGCACCTGAAGATACGACGATTTGATTCGGTGCATATGTCAAGTTATTGTCTTTAAGTAATTTTGCGCAGATGGCTTGTTTTAGCTCGATCAGTCCAGATGCAGCAGTATACCCGTTGCCACCTTTTTCTATTCTAGCGATAGCATAATCCCTGATGTTCTTTGGTGTATTGAAATCAGGCTCACCTGCACCAAAACTTACGATATTGACGCCACTTTCTTTTAGCTGTTTTGCTTTAGCAGTAATTGCCAAAGTCATTGATTCTTCTATACCTAAATTTTTCTTTGATAACGCTTTCATTTAGCCCTCCAAAATTCAAATATTGTCGAGATTAGTATATCAATTCACCGGCTACTTTGTATAGAACTTAAAACAATTATTCGTACTGCTTTACTTTCTATATTAAAGCGTTTTGCCATTTTTTTTAATTTTTAAAACAGTATGATACACCCTATTCATACGCGTCATGTTTACTCAATTCTCGTAAATTCATTTTCTGAATAAAGATAATGATGTACCTGTGTATTCTTTGCTACACTATAGTTTTTTAGTTCGCTCACAGGTTTGCCATCGAAAATCAGTTGAAACACCATAAGTGTCACACCATGCGTCATAATCAAGATATTGTGATCTCTGTCATGCTCTTTATACGACTCAATTTGCTCGTTTAAAAACGACTTCACACGGTCGTATACATCGTGGTAAGTCTCTGCGTCTGTTAACCAAAAAATCTCTGGATGATTATAAAATATCTCGAGCTGTTCTGGAAATTCCATCTCGATCTCTTCGTGTTTCATCCCTTGCCATGGCCCAAGATTGATCTCTCTTAGCCTCTCATCTGTTTTGAAACTTTGGTGATGGTCGGATAGTACCAATCCCATGGTTCTTGCTGCACGTTGACTTGGCGAGGTATAACAATGGTGAAATTTATAATCTTCAAGATGCGCCTTCAGTTCTAAAGCACTCTCAACGCCGTGCTCAGTAAGTGGTGAATCCAGCCATCCCTGGAATCTTCTCTCTATGTTCCACTCGGTTTGTCCATGTCTTACTATATAGAAATTCAACATATTTCCCGCCTCCTTTTTTTATTCTATTTTAAGTCCGAAGCAAAGTAAAGTATAAATAAAGCGCACCTTAGGATTTACTAGGCGCGCTTATCAATTTTATAACTATATATTATTAATTTCTATTTGAATAGGCATTCCATCTTATGATGGGAATACGATTTTCTCTTTATGCATCAATTTTCTTGCCACAATGAGAAGCACTAAAGTGATTACAACTGAAGTACTAAATGCGATGAGCACATGTCCGAAATTGCCATCACCTGTTAAAATTTGTTTCATGTTAACGAGGTTATTGTAAATTGGGACGAAATAGCTGACGCTACTCACGTCACTACCGCTAAACATGTTCATAAATGCTGTGATCATGACAAGCATATACGCTGGTGTGATATATGCACCTGCTTCCTTAAGTGAATTGGCGATCATCGATAAAACAGAAATGATGGTGACATACATGCCCACGAGACCAATCATACATAAGAAAAACATAAATAGTTCATTGCCACCAAGTGCAAATTGCGACATATCAAAATTTCCGTCTGAAGATAAGAACTTAGCACTAAATGGTATGGACAGTATAACGCCTACAAAGGAGGAAGTCATGGAGATTAGCGCAACCACTGAAAGGCTCAAAACCTTACCACCGATGATGACACCTCTGTCTACTGGCGTCAGTAACATCGTCGCTATCGTACCTCTTTCCTTTTCACCAGCTATAGAATCCATCCCGATCCCCATAGCACCTGCAAAGATAAAGATCGAAACTAACATAGGGATAAGATTAGCGATACTGCGATCAAGTCCCTTGTCCTCTTTAGGAAGCATTATTTCAGCGGTTTCCATATCAAAGGCTTGTAAGAATGATTCACCGCCAAGTCTATCAGCTAGTACTTGGTTTCTATAAATTTCAAGTAAGCTACCCACCTTATAATTGGCTTCTATGCTTAAATCACTTTTAGGTGAGTAAAGTCCTTCAACCTTTGGCAAAGCACCTGAGGAGTAATCTGCTATTTTCTGAGAAAAATCAGGGTCAAAGTAGAGGTAATAATCATACTCTGCATTCTTGATCTTTGCCTCTGCGTCGGCTTTGCTAATTTCCATATCCGTATAAACCATGGTTTCATCTGCATCTATAAGTGCAGCAACTTCCACCGGCATATTGACACTTAAGATAGTGGTTGTATGTGCGTCTATTTCATCTGTTGTTCTACCAATCATAAAACCCATTAAAGAATATATTATTGCAATACTAACTGCGGGAAGTACAAAGTTTGTGATGACCAAGCGTCTATCTGTAAAAACGCGACGTAGTTCTTTTTTCATGATGATCATTAATGATTTAAACATGTTGTTGACCTCCTGAGATATCATAGAGTTTGAAGAAGGCATCGTCTAAATTATCCTTGCCTGTCAACTTATAGATTTCGTCTAGTGTACCAATCGCTTTGATCTCACCGTCCATAATCACTGCGATACGGTCGCAAAGCTTTTCAGCGACGTGCATCATGTGAGTTGAGATAATGATGGTTTTGCCACGTTGTTTAAGCTCTTTTAGATATTCTGTTACTGCTCTTGCTGTGATAATATCCAGTCCATTAGTCGGTTCATCAAAGATAATCACTTGTGGATCGTGGATTAAACTAACTACAATTGAAAGTTTTTGCTTCATCCCAGTTGATAGATCAGCAATCTTCGTAAATTTGAAAGGCGTTACACCAAAATAATCAAATAGATGATTCATTCTCTCTTCGATCACCGCTTCTTCAAGGCCATGTAATCTACCGAAAAACCGCGTTGTGTAATCTGGTGTAAAATGCGTATCAAGTTTTAATTCGTTTGTTAAAAAGGCAAGTTCGCGTCTTACGGCTTCACCTTCAGTGGCACCATCGAAACCATTGACATTGATAGAGCCTTCAGTTGGGTTGATCAAGGTTGCGAGGCATCGCATTGTCGTCGTTTTACCTGCACCGTTTGGTCCAATTAGTCCGAAAATCTCGTTGTCTTGTACCACGAAATCCACACCTTTTACAGCAACTTTAAATTTATCCTTATTGCCATTTTCCATCATTTGTTTCTTTGAAAGCTTAAAGGATTTCTTGAGTTTGTTTACTTGTATCATAATTAATCTCCTTTATGTCTTTACTACGTTTGGTTACGTAATTTATTAAGTTCACGATTTCTCTTTGTTATCATACACGCCTTTTCTGAAAACAGGATTATGAATTTCTTATAATTTCATTAAAAATGTTTATTTAGTTATCAATTCCAAGGATTTTTCCGTATTTGTTTTGAGTATTAAAAAATGAACTGAGCACCTGTCCCAATTCATTCTAAAATGTCTCAATAATATACCATTTTGTGTTAAGCGATAAATCAAGGTCAAAATACAAACGCTTGTAATCCTGCTCTTTTGGAAGAAAAACTCTTACAATAGGACTTTCTGGATAAAGCTTGTTTTGATAAAGTACAATGCCTCTATGTCCCGAGTTTAAGATGATCCCCGTCCCAGTAGGATAAATGTTAATGTGTTTCGCAAAAGTCTCCATAATATGCGCATCAAAATGTCTATCACCTAAGTGCGTAATCTCACGAAACACCTTGTCAGGGGCAGATCTTCTTTGATAGACCCTGTCGTTGGACATGGCGTCATAAACATCTGCTACAGCAACAATCCTTGCAAATAGAGGGATTTTCGTGTTTCTAAGACCTCTACTATAGCCTGTTCCATCAAATTTCTCATGATGATGCAGGGCAATTCTAGCGGCCTCTTCTGGGATGTCTGTTTGTATCAATATTTCATAACCATACTCCGTATGCTTTTTTACTTCTATAAACTCATCATTGGTTAGCTTTGCAGGCTTTTTGATGATATCCTCAGGCACCATAATCTTGCCTATGTCATGCAAGATTGCACCCATTCCAAGCTGCTTAAGCTGTTCCTTTTCGAGATTTAAATCTATACCTATTATTAAAGAAAGTACCCCCACATTCACTGAATGTTGATACGTATAATCGTCCACCGAGCGCAATTGAGATAGCGCAAAAACAAAATCCTTTTTATCAAGAAGTTGTTCAATCATGTCCTCTACGATCTGGTTGATCCTTTGGATGTCCGTATTGCTCACAGATTTAAACTTTAGCATCGTTTTCTTAATCTGATTTTGAGCATGAGTACGGGTTTTATCATGAATAACATCTTGAATATTTAAAGATTTTCTGATGGTGTTTATCGTTTCAGGTGTCATGGAGCCATTTTCTTCAATGAATATTTCTTGTACACCCGCGTCTATAAACCGAGGAATATACTGTTCGCGAAACATACTCCCCTTCTTTATTAGGAGTATACCATCTGAACCGTATACATCTTGGGCAATGATAGAGCCGGGAATTACCCCACCTATAAAATGTTTTTGCATTTCCCCACCATGTAGTATATTTTTGGCATTCTATATATATTTCGGCACTATATATGCTTTACTTTATGCCAATTTCAAGGAAAATGCAACTTTTTTTATATATATTATGTTAAAAACCTTAATATATATTAATTTTTAAAATAAATCTGTTCAAACAGTGGTATTCGTTGCGACAACTGTAATCTAATTGTAATACAAGTAGAAAATTATTATACTTGTCAATCAATGGTATTGATCACAATTTTTTCAAAGTTCCTAACAAACCTCGCGCCAAACTCGATCCAACTGAACGACCTAGAGATGTTAAAAAAGACTTAGTTACTTTTTCAACCATTGTGTCAGGTTTTCTACCACTCCTTTGGGGCTCTTTATTAGTTTGAGTTTTTCTAGCTGTCTTTTCCGATCTTTGATTACGATGATCTTCTTCATATCTATCGTCTTGATTGTCTTGATCGTCTTGATCAACATCACGATTTTTATTTACTTCTTTGATACCTTTTGAGTTATCTATTTTTAGTTTAGTCGCTGTTTCATGTAGTTTTTCAAATGCAGATTCTCGATCAAGCGCCACCTGATATTTAGCTCTGAGCGACGTGTTTTTAAAGTAGTCAACACCTTCAATATGCCCAAAAGCACTTGATGGTGCTAAGATTTGCACACGCTGAGTCACTTCTGGTACGCCTTTTTCATCTAAAAAAGAAACGAGTGCTTCACCAACACCAAGTTCGAGCAATGCTTTTTCTATGTCCAGTTCAGGATTCACTCTAAATCCCTGCGCAGCAAGTTTTAATTGTTTGATTTCTTTAGCTGTATAAGCTCTCAGTCCATGCTGAATTCTATTGCCAAGTTGTCCAAGCACACTGTCAGGAATATCCGTTGGCGATTGTGTCACAAAGTAAATGCCGATTCCCTTTGAACGAATAAGTCTTACCACTTGTTCAATTTGGTTTAGAAGTACAGGTGAAATTTTATCAAAAATCAAATGTGCTTCATCAAAGAAAAATACCATTTTAGGTTTTTCAAGGTCGCCTTCTTCAGGAAATGTCTCATAAAGTTCTGATAAAAGCCAGAGTAAAAAAGTTGAATATAATTTAGGATTCATAAAGAGCTTAGAAGCATCTACTAGATTGATAAAACCTTTCCCGTCTTCAAACCCAAAAAAATCCTCTATTTCAAGGGCTTGTTCACCAAAAAAATCAGAAACATTTTGTTGCTCAAATGTGTTGAGCTGTCTAATAATTGCACTTAATGAAGCCTTATTCAAGCTACCATAACCCTCAGGGAGCGATGTACTATTGCTATAAGCAAAATCCACAAGTGCTTTGATATCTTTAAAATCAAGAAGCAATAACCCTTCATCATCCGCAAGTTTAAAAAGGGTATGTAAAATACTAGTTTGAATTTCATTGAGTTCAAGGAGTCTCGCTAATAAGAGTGGTCCCATATCCGATATTGTCGTCCGAATCGGTAAACCTTTTTCGCCAAATAAATCCCAATACTGCACAGGATAAGATTGAAAATCAGGCATGGACTCTTGTAACATTTCTAATCTACTCAGTAGTTTTTCATTACTAATCCCTCTGGATTCAAATCCATTGAGATCGCCTTTCACATCTACTACGAAAGTGGGAATACCGCGTTTACTCAATTCTTCTACAAAGAGTTTCATTGACACCGTTTTACCAGTTCCAGTTGCACCAGAGATCAACCCATGACGGTTGATCATGTCTAAACTTGGTCCAAAATAGGCACCATCGGATTTTTTAGCTATTTTAAATTTTTCCATTTTTATGCCCCAGCTTTTATTTTTTCTAGATTATTTATGGTATTTCCTTATCATAAGTTTACTAATTTGAGCTGTTATGTTTATTAATCCTTGATGTCAACTTTATATGCTACAAATAAGTTGATGAAAGATAATCCAGCTGCTAAAAAGAAAATATATTGTGGTCCCCATACACTCCAAACGATACCACCCAGATAAGCACATATTATCGAGACAAAATGATCCATACTTTGACCTAGCGTCAAAGTCGGTGTGACATCACTTTGAAAAAGTGCAATTTTTCTGAGGTAAATCGTTCTAACAATTCCCATCTGTGTAGACATACGATCGATGATGAAGATTCCATAAGCTAATATAACGCCTAAACCAGCAGTCTGTATACTGCCATTAACATAACCCATCGCCAATAAACCATAAACTAGATAGACACCGATAAATGAGAGCGCATCAAAATATAGGAGTCTCTTAACGCCATATTTGTCAAGCCATCTACCAATTGCTGGTATAAAGAAAATTCCGATAAAAGAACCAATTACAGTTAATATCGATATGGTATCTGCCTTTTTACTCAAAAGTTCAATAAGGACCCAAGGACCATATACCATCATAATCTGCTTTTGTACGCCAAATAAGATGACTAGTGTGTAGTAATATTTATATTCTTTTCTAAAAACATATCCACTTTGTTTCACATGCGGTTTATTTACCCTTACGATTCGATCAAGTGCAATGAGCAAGATTAAAACACCTAGAAACATAATCGCGGCTAAAATAAAGGGTGTTTTCATAGGTGTATCAAAACTCATAAATCCCATTTTAAAACCGAGAAATACAAAAAGCGATGCAACCATTTGAACGCCAGTAAAAAAGCCTTTAAATTGTCCAAGGCGTTTACCCATGTTTTCTTTTTCTACAAGTTCAAGTCCAATGCTATCTTGAAGAGGGAAAAACAGATGCATCCCTAAAGAATTGATGAAAATAAAAATTATCATCACATTAAAAGATGGTGTATAAATTCCTAAAACCATAATCCCTATAATACTAAGCAACTGAGCAAATATAGAAATTCTAATGTCACTAAGGAACGAGAGACCAGCGATTACAAATACACTTATGAGTCCAGGCAATTCTCTCGGAAATTCTAAGAATCCGCGCTGATATGCGGTAACATTATAAGCATCTTTAAAAAAATTGGAGATAATGTTATTGGTCATACCCAGTCCAAATGCGGTTAATGCTAAAATTGCAAAATATATTTTTATTTCCTTTTTCATGTTTCCCCCTGTTTAATATAGTGGCCAAAAGATTAGTATTAACGGTGTTCCGATGATTAGGAGGAGTAAAGTAACTGGTAATCCCATCTTCCAATAGTCTCCAAAATGGTACCCCCCCGGCCCCATAATCAGTGTATTAGATTGATGTCCAATTGGTGTCATAAATGCACACGATGAACCCACAGCAACTGCCATCAACATTGGATCTATGGCAACGCCAAGTCCTGTCGCTAAACTTATGCCTATAGGCGCCATAAGAACAGCGGCAGCTGCATTGTTTATAAGATTGGTCAAAAGCATCGTGACTAGCATCAGTAGCCCAACCAGTAGCTCAGGAGACAGTATGTTCTGCGTTAATAGCATGAGCGATGCAATTGTATCTGCAGCACCTGTGCTTTGAAGTGCATCTCCAAGTGGTAGCATCGCACCTAGCATCAGAATAACTGGCCATTCAATACTGTCATATGCTTCCTTTAACGTCATAATTTTAAGCAATACCATAACCACCGCTGCAAGTGCAAAAGACAACTGTACTGGTACAAGACCAAAACTTGTTAATAATATAGAAGTTATAAAAACAACTAAGCCTAAAATACGCTTCATTTTAAGTTTACCTAAATTGATCTGTAACCCTCTCTCAGCTAGAGGTAGTCCTTTTAACCGCGTTAAGACATTTCGGATATTTTGGTCAGCGGCTTGAAGCAACAGTATATCTCCTGGTTTAAAAACGGTTTCCCCCATTCTTCCCCTATGGTGTTGACCTTGTCTTGCAATAGCAACCAAATTAACATTATAGGCATTTCTTAAATTAATTGTTTTTGCAGTTTGACCTATAAGTGGCGAATCATCCTTGATAACAATTTCCCATAGCGCATAATCTTTGGCATCTTTGCGACTTGAACCATTGTCAGTAGGAGCTTTTGCACCTTTTAAAATAACATCTGTTTTTTCAAGTAATTTTGCAATATCGCCTGGATCAATCTTAATCACTAAAAGATCTCTTGGCTCCAATGTCTCTCGTGCATGAGGTGCTACAATATTAAACCGATTTCTAACGATACTCAAGATATTGATCTCTAACCCATGAATTTGAGAAAATTCAATGAGTGATTTACCTACCATTTTTGAAGTTTCAGAGATGATAATTTCTGTTAAATAATCTTCCACTTTAAATAAAGTTTCTAAATCAGATTTTGATTTTCGATTCGGAATCAGACGATATCCGATAAATCCAACAAATAAAATCCCGACAATAGTTAAACAAAGTCCAACTGCTCCAAAATCAAAAAAATGAAATGGGATGCCCAATTGATCCTGACGATACATAGAGATAATAAGATTTGGTGGTGTCCCAATTTCTGTAATCAAGCCACCAAAAAGAGAGGCATACGCAATTGGCATTAGCAAGTATGAAGGTGAAATATCATTTTGTTTTGCCACTGTCATGGCGACAGGCATCGTAAGTGCAAGTGCACCTACATTGTTCATAAAACTCGAAAAAAAGGCAGTGATTCCCATAAGAATCATAAGTTTGGTGATCATGCCACCCTTAAGTCCATTTACAAGCGCCGTCACAGGCTCCATAGCACCGACATTTATCAAACCTCTGCTTACTACAAGCACTGCAATTACAGTGATAATAGCTGGATGTGAAAAACCAACAAACGCTTCATCAGCAGGTACAATTCCCGTTAGCGTAATAATAAGTAAAGCAATCAAAGCAACGAGATCATATCTGATCTTCGCTTGAATAAATAAAGTTAAAGATAATAAAATTACAGATAGGACGATGATTTGTTCAAACATATACACCTCCACTTATTTCATTATTTTACCATATATATCCCACAGATTCTATATACACCTCCATCTGTAGGTTGGTTATTTCTTGCACATCATCTAACTATAACAAAGAGGGGCTATTATTGGATGGGAAAATGCACTCCGCAGGCACGAGGACTCGTGCACTTTTCCCATCCAATAATAGCCCCTCTTTACTTACTTCACATTAAAGAAAAACCATCCTACACCCCAGTGTACGCATGTAGCACTTCGCAGAAAAACTTCGCAGCGCCAACTCTGTGTTGGTCATAGTAATGTGTAAACCTTTCATCAGCAACATACATGTCACCAAGACCAGCATGTGCTTCTTTAGAATACTCTGTCCAGTAGATCATGAGCCATTCCTTGTGTTTTTCAGCAGCTTTCATTGCAGTTTCACCTTTAGTATCGCCTTCATCCATTGCTTTTAAAATCAAAGTAATGATTTCAGTTGCTAGTTTTGTAGCATAATTATAGGTTTCTTCAGTCATACCAGCAAACTTCTTATTCGATTGTTCTATCGTTTTTTCTCCGTATTTTGCTCTAATTTCATCGCCATATTTGGCTTCATTTTCATTAAGAAGGTTTTTTTTCAAACCTTCAAATTTTTCTTTATCTGACATCGTTATTCTCCCTTCAGCTTCCTCTATTGTTTTTTTAACATTGTTAATCAGTAGATCCAGATGTGCCCGTTTTGACATCAATTTTTCATAATGTGAGCTTAAGACTTTAACTTCATCAAAGTCGTTAGACATCATGATTAACTTAATCTCATCCAAATTAATATCCAGAGCTCTAAAAAATAATATCTGTTGTAAGCGATGCACTTCTTTTCGGCCGTAAATCCGATATCCTGATGAATTGATTCTCGCCGGCTTGAGTAATCCAATCTCATCATAATATCTTAAGGTACGCGTCGTCACACCTGATATTTTTGCCAATTTATTCACTGTATATTCCATCTGCACCTCCTTAACCTCATGATACACCTTTACGTAACGTCAATGTCAAATGTTTTATGAAAAAAAATAAAAGTATGATAAACTATTAGGGTAACGAAATAATTAATTGGAGGAAATGATGCAATTAAAACCAAATAAAAGAATGTTACGTTCAGAAGTTCCAACAGAAATGACATGGGATCTAACTCACCTATTTGTAAATCAATCCATCTGGAAAGAAAGTCTCTTTAAAAATGAAAAAAAATTTGAAGAAATAGCTAAGTTCAAAGGTAAACTTTGTACAAGTGCGCAGACTCTTTATGATTGTCTTGTTTTATTGGAAGATGCATATGAAGAAGCGGTTAGAATTGGTACGTATTCAAATTTAAAACAGTCTGAAGATGCTACCAATCCCGAAAACCAAGAAAATAGCATGTTATATGCATCAGTTTCAACAAGAGCACAAGCGAAAGCTTCTTTTATTTCATCCGAAGTTACGTCACTCTCAGAAGACGAATACAGCCAATTATTTATTGATCTTCCACAATTAAGTCTATATAAGAATTACCTTGATGATCTATACAAACAAAAGCAGCATATGCTCACCCCTGAAACAGAACTTACTTTATCGAGTTTGGGAGAGGTTTTTAATGCACCCTATCGCACATATCAGATAAGCAAAGGTGCAGATATGCAATTCGATGATTTTGAAACTAATGGAGATACTTTTCCAAATTCTTTCGCACTTTTTGAAACTAAATATGAATTTACACCTGACAATGCAATTAGACGAGCAGCCTATGTTTCATTTACGAAAACACTAACTATGTATAATAACACATACGCTGCATTATACGCTACCGAAGTAAAAAAACAGGTAACAATAAGTAAACTGAGGGGTTACAACTCTGTAACCGAGATGCTCCTAGAGCCACATAAAGTGTCACTTGAAATGTATAACCGTCAAATTGATATTATTTTCAATCAATTGGCACCACATATGCGCCGCTTTGCCACTATCAAGAAAGAACAATTGGGTTTAGATCAAATTCAGTTTTGTGATTTAAAAGCTCCTTTGGATTCAAAGTTCAATCCACCAGCAAACTATGAAAGCATTCAAAACGTAATTACTGAGGCACTTGGAATTTTAGGAGATGATTATACTGACATCATTAAGCAAGCTTTTGAAAACCGATGGATTGATTATTCGGATAACGTAGGCAAGTCTACCGGTGCATTTTGTGCGTCTCCCTACGGTGTTCATTCTTACATCCTAATTAGCTATCAAGAGTCTATGCGCTCTGCTTTTACACTTGCGCATGAGCTTGGACATGCAGGTCATTTTAACATTGCAAATAGAAACCAAAGAATTTTCGACACGCGACCTTCTACGTATTTTGTCGAGGCACCTTCAACAATGAATGAAATTTTACTGGCAAATCATCTTATGAAATCCAGTGATTCTGCTCAAATGAAACGTTGGGTAATCCTTCAGCTTATGAGTACTTACTATCATAATTTTGTGACGCATTTACTTGAAGCTGAATTTCAAAGACGCGTTTACGCACATGTTGAAAACGGTGGTAGCTTAACTGCAAAAACATTGAATACGCTTAAACTTTCTGTGATCAAAGAATTTTGGGGAGATGCAGTTGAGATAGATGAGGATGCCGGTATGACCTGGATGAGACAACCTCATTATTATATGGGGCTTTATCCATACACTTACTCAGCTGGACTTACAGCCTCTACAGCAGTAGCGAAACAAATTTTTGAAGAAGGAAAACCTGCAGTAGATAGATGGTTATCAGTTCTTGCAGCTGGCGGGACCTTAGATCCACATGGTCTGATGTTGAAAGCAGGAATTGATATGAGTTCATCAGCACCAATTGAAAACGCGGTCAACTATGTTGGCGAATTAATTAGCGAACTCGAAGCGCTATTTAAAAGCTAATCATGATTCCTCATCAATAACAACTTAAAAAAAGCCCTCAATTTAGATTTTAATTCAACCTAACTTGAGGGTCTTTATCATATGAAATCTAACTAAAAACTATTATAAAAGCATTTTATCTTTTGTAATAGAAAAATGTCTTACTTGATTCAAAGTTGTATCTTTGTGGTTGGATTATTTGTTCAGTACTCCCCACAAAGAAATAACCATCGTTTACAAGTGCGCCATAGAATTTTTTATACATCTCGTCTTTCGCTTCTTCAGTGAAATAAATCATGACATTGCGGCATACGACCATATCAAACCCTTTTGGATACTCATCAAGTAAAAGATTCATTTTTTTAAACTCTACACAATTCTTCACTTCGTCTTTGATTCTAAATCCTTTTCCAACTGGTTCGAAGAATTTTTTAACATATGCTTCAGGAACATTTTTGATACTCTTATCAGAATACATCCCAATTTTCGCCTTATTAAGGGCCTCATCATCAAAATCGACTGCTAAAATCTTGATATCTTTAAGTGGTACAAATTCACTTAAACACATCACTAAAGAGTATGGTTCTTCCCCAGTCGAACAAGCTGCTGACCATATTTTAGGTCGCTTTGTTCTCTTTAATAGTGCAGGGAAAATATCCTCTCTAAGTGCGTCCCATTGCGTAGGGTTTCTATAGAATTCAGATACGTTTATAGTCAAATAGTTGATAAACTCATCAAAAGCAATTTTATTTGAATCAATTAATTTATAATAAGACTCAAAATCACTTAAACCATGTCTTGTGATCAGTGACTCGATTCTTCTTTTCATTTGACGTTCTTTATAGAGCGTTAAATCCAATTTAGTTTTAGCAAATACGCGTTCTTTAAACTTTTCATATCCTTCCATAAAATCCCCCAATAACAATTTTATTAGTTTTCGATAACTGGATTGAAATAAATAGTAGTAAAAAAGCCGATATAAGATCGGCTTTTATGATTAATACATTATTCAGCTTCTACTTCAGCAGCTTCTTGAACTACTGGTTCATGTACTGCTTTCATAGAAAGCTTAACTTTTTTCTCATCTGCAACATACTCAAGGATTCTAACCTCAACACTTTGGTTAACTTTTAATACGTCAGATGGTTTCTCAACGTGCTCTTTAGCGATGTGTGAAACATGTACTAAACCTTCAATACCTGGCTCAAGTTCAACAAATGCACCAAAATCAGTTAAATTAACTACTTTACCATCATAGATACCATTCACTTCATATTTTTCACCGAATGTTTCCCATGGTTCTGGTGTTAATTGTTTGATTGATAGTGAAATTTTATTTTCATCTTTATTTGCATCGATGATTTTAACATCTACCATTTGACCAACTCTTACAAATTCTGAAGCTGGTTTAATTCTTCCCCAACTCATCTCTGTAACATGTACAAGACCATCCATACCACCGATATCTACAAATGCGCCAAAGTTAGTGATGCGTTTAACTTCACCTTTAACCACTTGACCCACTTCGATGTTTTTCCAGAATGATTCTTTTGCAGCTTGTTTTTCAATTAAAGCAAATTCTTTATGAGAGAATACTGCTCTTCTTTTTTGTTTGTTGATTTCAATTACCTTAACTTTTAGCTCTTGACCAAGATAAGGTTTAAGATTTTTAACAAATCTGTCTGAAAGTTGTGATGCTGGTACAAAGCCTCTGATTTCTTTGTAAAAAGCAATTAAACCGCCATTTACAGTTTCAGTAACTCTAACAAGAATTGGTTCGTCTTTCTCATGAATTGCTTCAAGCTCTTCCCAATCTTTATCAACATTTACTTTTCTAAGTGAAAGTAAAATGTTACCTTCGCCATTATCATGGCTAACGATGAAAACATCTAGTTCATCGCCTTCTTTGAAATTCTTGTGTAAATCGAAATTAGCATCTGCAGACACTTCGTTTCTAGGAATTACGCCGTCAGATTTATAGCCAATGTTAACTATGAGAACATCAGCATTAACTTGAATTATGCTTCCTTTAACAATTGACCCTCTTCTTGGAATTTTCAATGATTCTTCGATTTGTTCCATCATTTCAGCCATTGAACTGTGATTATCCATTAAAAAATTACCTCGCCTTCGTTTTCTATTTTAAGAATGACCGACTGGATTACCCAGTCAGGTGTAGACGCACCGGCAGTGATGCCAACATTCTTTGAACCAATAAGGTCTACACTTGTTAAATCATCCCTAGTTTCAATATGAATTGTTTTTACTTGCTTTGCACATAGTTCAGCTAACTTGATTGTGTTAGAACTATGTTTGCCTCCAACCACGACCATGAGGTCTACTTTACTTGCAAGATCGAGTACCGCTTGTTGGCGCTGCTCAGTTGCATGACAGATAGTATTGAAGATAATTACATCGGATAAACGGATTTCAATCTCTTTTGAAAGTAATTCCCATTGTTTGATGTTGTAAGTGGTTTGAGCCACGACACAAGTTGGACGTTTAAAGTCCTTAATTAGTTCCAAATGCTCCATTTTTTCTATGATAAGCGCTTTGTTTTCACACCAACCATTAATCCCGATTACTTCAGGATGATTAGCGTTTCCTACAATGATTATATTATACCCTTTAGTGGCATAAGTTGAAACCGTATTTTGAATTTTTTTTACATAAGGACATGTCGCATCATGTATTTTTATTCCCTTGGCAGCAGCTTCATCATAAATATGCTTTGGTGCACCATGAGATCGAATCACAATACTGACAGTATCTATTTCATTATCCCTTAAATCTGAAATATTATCAATGACCAAAACACCCTTTTGTTCATAATAATCGGTCACTTGTTTGTTATGAATAATCGGACCTAAAGTATAAACCTTCTGATGCTCTAAAATCAATGAATCTAATATATTGATCGCACGTTTAACGCCATAGCAATAACCAGAGTGCTCAGCAACTTGAATTTTCATATAAACCTCGTTATTATAACATAATCTAGAGTCTAAGTCTAGCAATGAAATATGAACATTTTATGCGTAAATTATTTATATTTATAGTACTTTAATTCACTATAAATTCTATTCATAATTTCAGTAGAAATAATCTCATATTGTTCTGGTTCCAATTTTTGATCGTAATATTCACTATATTCAACTGGTTTGTGAAAAACAACTCTCAGTGGTTTTCTAAATTTGTAATGTGAATCAATGGTAATTGCAAGTACTGGTGTTTTAGTACGAATTGCAAACATAGCTGTGCCAGCTTTTACCGGTAAAGGCTCGTACCCCTTGTTCCTAGTTCCCTCAGGGAATAAACCTAGGCTTTGACCTGATTTGAGGAAACCAAGTGCCATTTTTATAGCTTTTAAGTCATTTGCATCTCTATCTACTGGAAATACACCAATTTTCCTTAAAAATGCCGCTACGATTTTATATTTAAAAAGCTCTTTCTTTGCCATAAATCTCGCTTCAATAGGTAACAATCCACCTAGGACAAATGGATCTTGTAAATTCAAATGATTGGCACAGATTACATAGCGTTGATTAAGATCTATATTTTCTATCCCTTCTACCTCAAGTTTAAAAAAAAGCTTATAATAAATTTTTGCACCTGCTCTGCAAGTTTTATATAACCAATTCATCTATTCGCCTACTTTCTTAAACCTTTTACATATTCTAAAATCATCGTAATCACTTCTTCTATGCTATGTGAAGTTGTATCAATTTCGATTGCATCTTCAGCTTTTCTCAGTGGAGATATTGCTCTATTTGAATCTAAATTATCTCTAGTTATTATTTCTTCAACGAGTGTATCAAGTGATGCTTCAAAGCCTTTGGCTTTTAGTTCAAGTAATCTTCTATTAGCGCGTTCGATTGGATCCGCAACCAGAAAAAACTTATAAGTAGCTTTCGGCAGGACCGTAGTACCAATATCTCTGCCGTCCATAATCACCGCTTGACCAAGTGCAATTTTCTGTTGCTTCTTTACCATCTCAGATCGAACATAAGCATCCATAGAAACCACTGAAACATTATTAGAGACTTCAGGTGCACGTATCGCCTCAGTGACATCAATATTATTGACATAAAGTTTTGAAACTGTCATATTAAGTGTCATTTGATCCACTATTTGTTTGAGTGCTTCAGCGTCATGAAGCTCTACTTTTTGGCTTAGCGCTTCAAGTGTAACTGCTCTATACATAGCGCCAGTATCTAGATAGGTTATTCCCAATCGTTTAGAAATTTCTTTAGCTACAGTACTCTTTCCCGACCCTGCAGGTCCGTCTATTGCTATTTGAAGATATGCCATCTTACGCTCCTAAATATATAAATTAAAAAACACCAAAAGAGGTGTTGTTTAAATTATAGCTTAAATTAGTGGTTTAATCAAATAAGAAACATCGGACATCGAGTCCTCAGTTTCTGTCACAAATAATTTGTGTCGTTAATAAGAAACATCGGACATCGAGTCCTCAGTTTCTGTCACAAATAATTTGTGTCGTTAATAAGAAACATCGGACATTGTGTCATCAATATCAAATGGGCATGATTACTCATGCCCATCAATCTAACCGGTTACTTTAGTCCATAAATACCGTATTCTTCCCAGATACGTTCAAGTTTCTCTAAGTTTTTCTCAACACCTTCTTTTTTAAGACTTATCCCAATAATTAAAGCGTTGATTAAACTCATAGGTGCAACAAAAGAATCAATAAAGGTATTCATATTATATTTTGCAGTTAAACAGTACTTAACTCTCTCAAAAAGTGGAGAATTTAATCCATCAGTAATTCCTAAAATAGTCGTTTCGTTTTTTATTGCATAGTCAACACAATCGTACGTTCTTTTAGAATACCTTGGAAATGACAATACAATCATTGCATCATTTTTTGACATATTGAGCAGTTGATCGTAAACATCTTGAGCAGTTTCATGAATAACATGAATTTCAGGAAGAATAAAATTCAGATAAAAGCCAAGATAATTTGCCAAAACCGACGAACTTCTTAGTCCCAATATATAAACTTTTTTTGCCTTGATGATCTCTGCAATGAAATTGTTAAGCAGCTCTGAATCAAATTGATCAATGGTTTGACGAATGTTGTCGATGTCATTTACCATTATCTTAGTAAGGTACTCTGATTCATTGTGATCTTTTGACATTTCAAAACGTTGAACTGTGGTCAATTTAGTTTTTATGGTTTCTTGAAGTTCCTTTTGTAGTTCTGGATAACCATCATATCCTATAGATCCTGCAAACCTCACCACTGTGGATTCGCTTATATCTACGTTTTTCCCAAGTGTGGATGCAGTCATAAATGCAACTTTATCATAATTGGATAGAATGTAGTCCGCTATTTTTTTATGACTTTTACTCAGCGTTAAATACTGTTGTCTGATGCGACCTAATAAATCTGAACTACTCATGCTTATCTCTCCAAATTCATGAAATTAGATATTTTTTGCTAATTCGTATCCTTTTTTAAGTGCAAGTTTGTTTAAGTCCTCAGTTCCTTTTGGAATCCTTGACATAATCGCACTTTCTAAACTCTCTTCTGATACAATTCCAGTTAAACCAACTATTAACCCTAACGCGACGATATTGGCAACGATTTCCTTACCAACTTCGTTAATTGCAGTCTTGATAATTGGCAGTTTATATATATTTTTTGCTTTTATTCCCTCGGGTAACTGAATAGAATCATCTATGATAATTGTACCATCTTCAGTGATATCGCGGATATATTTGTCACTTGCGATTTGTGTAAGTGCCAAAGTCATCGTTGGTAATGTCACTTTCGGAAAATCTATCGCAGCATCGCTGATGATTACTTCTGCTTTACTTGCGCCACCTCTTGCTTCAGGACCATAACTTTGAGTTTGAATCGCATTCATATTATCTTTTAAAGCCGCTTCAGCCAAGATGATACCTGCAGTGATTAACCCTTGTCCACCTGAACCAGATAATCTTAATTCCAATTGTTTGCTCATCACATTCTCCTCAACTATTTTTTCAACTGCGCTATGATTTTGTCATATTGTTCAGTATATTCAGGCTCGATTTTGTTGATGAATTCTCCCATTAGGAATTTACCTTCTTTTTTCTCTGGAGGTAATTTTTCAGCAACTTTGTGATCTACAAAATTGTCTTTTAACCAATTCATCATATCGACAACTGAGCCTTTTTTGTTCTTACGACCATAGTAAGTTGGGCAGATCGAGATTGCTTCAACAAGTGAAAAACCTTTATGCTCTATTGCTGCTTCTATCATTTTGTCCATTTGGTTGACATGATAAACAGTTGTTTTAGCTGCGTAGGTTGCTCCTGCACCGATAGAAAGCTGCGTAATATCAAACGGTTTATCGATATTACCAAAAGGAGCAGTCGTTCCTTTTTCACCAGTAGGCGTCGTAGGTGAATATTGTCCACCTGTCATACCATAGATATTATTATTAAAACAAATGGTTGTTAACCCGATATTTCTTCTTGCTGCATGGATTAAATGGTTACCACCAATTGCAGATAGATCTCCATCTCCAGCAATAACGATAACTTCAAGTTCAGGATTTGCAAGTTTAACACCTGTTGCAAATGCAAGTGCACGACCATGAGTTGTATGAAGTGTATTAAAATCCATATATCCAGGTGCTCTTGAAGAACAACCAATACCTGAAACTATACATACTTTGTCTTTATCGAGTCCCAATTTTTCAATTGCACGTGCAATTGAAGCCATAATGATACCATGACCGCAACCCGGGCACCAAATATGTGGGAATTTTTCCATACGGAAGTAGCCTTCTACTAAAGGATGATTCATTATAATACCTCCTTAAACTTACGGATGAGCTCTTCTGGCGTTAAAACTTCGCCATTTGCTTTACCACAGAATCTTACTGGACAGTTGCCTTTAACAACACGTTCAACTTCAAGTTTCATCTGACCGTAATTTAATTCAGCGACTAATACATCTTTTACTTTTCCACTCAACTCAAATACTTGTTTCTCTGGAAATGGCCAAACCGTAATCGGTCTAAATAAACCAACCTTGATGCCTTCAGCTCTGAGTGTCTTAATAGCTGCTTTCGCAGTTCTCGCAGTACCGCCGTAAGAGATAATTAAATATTCTGCATCCGCAGTTTCAACTTCTTCATAAGTGATAATATCATCTTTGTGATTTTCAACTTTTGCCATTAAGCGATCCATTAAGATGCCAGCGTTTTTAGTACTGTTGCTTGGAAAACCTGTTTCATCATGCATAAGACCAGTGACATGGTATCTAAATCCAGAACCAAAATCAGCCATTTTAGGTACAATGTCGCCATCGTAAACTTTATAAGCTTTGTATTCATCACCTTTTGCAGGTTTTACTCTATTATATATTTCGATTTCAGACTGATCTGGAATCTCAATTTTTTCTCTCATGTGACCGGTGATTTCATCTGTTAGTAAAATAACAGGTGTTCTATATTTTTCAGCCAAGTTAAACGCTCTGATGGTTAAATCAAAAGTTTCTTTAACTGAATCTGGTGTTAAACAAATCACTGGATGATCTCCGTGTGTTCCCCACATTGCTTGCATCAAGTCACCTTGACCTGGTGCGGTAGGAAGACCCGTACTTGGACCACCTCTTTGAACATTTACAATTACAAGGGGTATTTCAGTTAAAGCAGCATAGCCTATATTTTCTTGTTTGAGCGAGAAGCCAGGTCCTGAAGTTGCAGTCATCGCTTTTGCGCCTGTAAGTGATGCTCCTATAGCTGCTGCAATACCTGCGATTTCATCTTCCATCTGTATGAATTTACCGCCAATACGCGGTAAACCTTCTGCTGACAATTCTGCAATTTCAGTAGATGGGGTAATTGGATAGCCCGAATAGAATGTCATTCCTGCCATCAAAGCGCCTTCAACACACGCTTCATTGCCTTGTAGAAATTTGACTTTTCTAGCCATTATTCTTTACCTCCTAAAAATATTGCAAAATCTGGGCATCTCATTTGACACATGCCGCACTTGATACAATTATCTCTGTCGAGCATCGTTACTTTTCCGTTTTCGTTAAAGCCCAAAACTTTTTTAGGACAAAATGCTATACAAATGCCACAACCTTTACACCACGCTTCGTTGATGTGAATGGTTAAATTTTCTTTTGAATCAGCCATTGGAAATCCTCCTTTACTCTCTATACCATCATATCACAGTGGTATATTTTTGCAAGGATAACTTCATTTTGATAGAAAAATTTTATAATTTGCAATTTTTCATTCAAATTGTATGGTAGGCTTTTAGTATAGTTGTATACATTTTACCTCTTAATGCTACCTTTACATGGTTGATTGAAAAATTCACTTATAGAAGACAGATGCATCAAATGATTGCCATTGCACATCTTTTGTACTTTTTCATATGTGCTAGCCAACCGTTGATTTTGTATATTAATGTCTTCAAATTGATAATGTTGATAAAACGAATGCTCTTCTTCATTTGCAATAAAAATGACGGAGCTTCCGCCTTTAATTTCAATACTATTTAATGTTGCACGTAATAAACCATCACCTAATTTGAGTTTTCTTTCAGCTGGAGTGATATAAATACCATCAATTAATGCGGTATCGGGGTCGATAAATTCAAATTGACAGATACCAAGTATTACGTCTCTATCGTAAACTACAAAATGGGCTTTAAAGGATTCTGACTTGATGCGCTCACTTAATTTGTTACCCTCATCAATCCCAAAACACTTGATTAGTTCCTCTATAGATTTATCCTTCAAAAGTTGAATTTGTATCATTTTCTCCTCCTGCTTGATCCATTTCATCGATTTCATCATTATAAGCAATATCTACATCCGTATAAGCAATATCTACATCTGTCGCTAAGCTACTATTCTCAACGCCACTGCTATTCTCAACGCCTTTTACTTCCTTAAATCCTGAAAACGATTCTATCTCAGGTAAGTCAGAAAGGGACCTAAAACCAAAACTTTTCAGAAAAACATCTGTTGTGCCATATATTTGTGGCCTTCCAATCTTTTCTAGTTTACCTTTCACTTCTACGAGCTCTCTCTCAATTAAACTTTGTAAAGGACCCTCAGAGTTAACGCCTCTAATTTGCTCCATATCAAGTTTAGTGATAGGTTGTTTATAAGCAATAATTGCGAGTACTTCAAGTGCTGAATTTGACAACCCTTTACTTTTTGATGTGGCACAGAGTTGTTCGACATATATATAATTCGCCTTCAAAGTACTGAACTGATAGTGTTTGTTCGCCTCAACAATTTGAAGTCCACGATGATTGGTTTTATATTCCTCTTTCATCTCTTCAAGTAATTGTTCAACTGTTTGTGCTTTTAAATCTAGAATTTTTGCGATTTTATATAAGCTTAACGGCTCCGCCCATGCAAATAATAAAGATTCAATAATGGATTTGAATTTTAAGCGTTCCATATTTTCATCAACTAACATTTGTTCCATAAATTTTACCTTTCCTTTTCAATGGTTAATCTATTATTTTGATGCATCATTATGCTGCAAATCCTCATTTACAAGATCATGTGCTTCATCTTCATAATATCTTTTTTCAATTAAAATCTCGCCAAACAGCATATTTTGTGAAATTTTTACTTCTTTAAGTTTTAGTAATTCCAATAATGCTAAGAATGTAACCACTACTTCTTCTTTTGTGATGAGTTCACCAAAAAGTGAGCTAAACTCAAAATTTTCTTCTGTTGATAGACGTGATCTAACGAGAGATATTTTTTCATCTACCGTATAAAGATCCCTTTTTATGCCCTTAAAGTATTGTTGTCTATTTTCATCAAATCGGTTCATTTTTAAAAGTAATCTCTTCACTGCCTCTAATAATAAAATGCTATCCATCGACTCATTTAGAGTCTCTTTTGGAACATGTGCAACATATTTTTCAAGATTGTCTTGCTCTCTAAAAATCACTTCATCAAGTGTTCCTTCAGCTTCCCTAAGTAGATTGGCGATGTCTTTATACCTTTTATATTCTACCAATCGCTTAACAAGCTCTTGTCTAGGGTCATCGTAATTATAATCAAATACTTCTACGTCATTTTTATCAGGCAAAAGCATCTTTGATTTAATTTCCAACAAAGTTGAGGCCATCACAATAAATTCAGTTGCAATCTCTAAATCAATCTGATCGATATCACCTATTGCCGCTATAAATTGAGAAGTAATACTCACAATTGGAATATCATATATATCAACTTCTTCCCTAGTAATAAGATGCAATAGCAAATCAAGTGGGCCTTCAAATGCCTCAAGTTTAATATCTATGCTCATTTATTTTACTCACAATCCAATTTATTTCTTCTTCAGAAGTCATCAAGTGTTTTTCACTTACTTTATATTTTAATAATTTTTCAAGCATTTGACCAATTTCTTTACCTTCAATTAGTCCAAAATTCTTTAAACTACTTCCAGTTAGATTTACAATTATGTGCCTTGTCTTATTTAGATATTCTAAAATCATACCTACTATGGAATTAGAATCTAAATCAAGCGTATTTATATCGTCTTGTTTTGTTACAAGTAACACAAAAACAATGCTACTAAGAGATTTCCCATTGAGTAATTGATAGATTTGCCACGCATCAAGGTGCAAATGTCCACTTATTCCAGCCAAAATTTTTTGGATTTCATCAATTAATATATTCATAAATCGACGTTGATTTTTCCAAAATTCTAATTGATTTCTGTATAGATATAGTAAATAAAGCGTTGAATCTTTGATCATTTTTATTTCATTTACTACTTTTTCATCGCTAATTTTGTCAATTATTTCGTCATAAATTGAGCTGAAATTTGATAATGCATCTTCATTTGTATCCCTTTTTATATGAATCAAAAGGCTATTTTTGTAGAGTGAATCTAATATGATTACGCCATTGTGACTTAAGGCATAATCAAGTACAATTTGTTTATACCGATCCATGGAATAATTCAACAAAGCTGTTCTAGCGCTACTGGAGTTAAAACATTTCATCGTTTCTACTTCTAATGACATGTTTAATGTCACTTGATATTTAACAGCGCGAAGTAGTCTTGATGCATCTTGAATAAAGCTACTGGGATGCATAATCCTTATTTGACGATTTTGGATATCTTCCCAAAAATCTTTATGGCAGTAATCTATTTTCAGATGGTCCTTTTCTTGGTTACTTAACATAATACGTATAGTTGAATCCGATATTAAAACATATCCCGTGTTAATAGTGAAATCACGTCTATAAATGTCTTGCTCAATATTAGCATATTCGACTTTTGGTAGACCGTTTTCAGCCTCATAACTTTCCGTTCTAAATGCTGCAACATCTATGTTATAGTCTCCAATATTTAGCGAAAAAGTTGAAAAAACTGATTTTTTAATATGATACTTTTGATTGAGATTATCATATAGTATTTCAAAAGCATCGGGCTCAACTGCAAGGTCAAAATCAGTAGTGCAAATACCAAGTAGAGCATCACGAACACAACCACCTACAAAATACGCTGAGATGCTCCTTTGACTGCAAATTTCATAAATGTAATTAAATAATTGAAATACCGCACGTTTTGAGCTCATGTAATCACCGATCTTCTTTATAAATAGAAAAAACCACCATTACATTATACCTTTATCAGCGCACTCTGACAACCTGCTTAAAGCCTTGATATTATGGTGCTAAGATATATAAAAAAGCTGGGATGCCTCTTTTTTAAAAGGAATTCCAGCTTTTATGATTTTTTATGATTTGAATCACTTGAATTAGTTGAATCACTTGGACTTATTCGACGATCTCGTAAATATATTTAACGGCTTCAGGTTCATGACCACTAATGACAAAAGCAGATCTTACAACGCGTTCCGCTTCTGTAATATCTTCTAAATTAGTATGAAGAACACAAAGTACATCCCCTAAATTCACATAATCGCCCAGTTTTTTCTTAATCGTGATGCCTGCTGAGAAATCAATGTTGTCTTCTTTTTTTCTTCTACCAGCACCAAGCATCATTGCTGAGATGCCAACTTTTTCAGAATCAAATCCACCAACAAAGCCTTCTAGATCCGCCTTAACTTCAATATGTCTAGTGGCTTGTGGTAATTTTTCGGGATGCGCAATGACATCAGGATTACCACCTTGAATTTCTACAAATTTCTTAAGGATCTCTATTGCTTCACCTGACGCAATAATCTTCTCAAAGTGAGCACGTGCGTCTGCATTATTTTTAAATGCACCACCGAGTACTGCCATATAAGAAGCAATGGTTAATGCAACTTCCGTTTCATCTTCTGCGCCATGTCCACTTAAAACTTCTATCGCTTCTCTGATTTCGTTTGCATTGCCAACTTCATGACCAAGTGGCTGATCCATATTAGTGATAACCGCTACAGTTCTACGGTTGAGGGATTTTCCAATGTCAACCATCGTATGCGCAAGTTCTCTAGCATCATCTAATGACTTCATAAATGCGCCTGAGCCAACTTTCACATCAAGAACAATTGCATCTGTTCCTGCTGCAATTTTCTTACTCATAATGGAACTAGCAATCAAAGGAATGCTGTCAATAGTGCCAGTAACATCTCTTAATGCATACAACTTTTTATCTGCTGGTGTCAAATTACCTGACTGACCAACGATTGCCATTTTGTATGTGTTGACATTATTAATAAATTCTTCATTTGTAAGTTCTACTTTGAAGCCTTCTATAGACTCAAGTTTATCAATCGTTCCACCCGTATGTCCCAAGCCTCTACCAGACATTTTAGCAACAGGAACACCTACTGAAGCAACAAGTGGAATCACGATTAAACTAATCTTATCACCCACGCCACCAGTTGAATGTTTATCAACTTTGATGCCTTCTATACGGCTTAAGTCGACAGTGTCTCCTGAGCGAACCATCGCATCTGTGAGATCAGCTATTTCTCTTGTTTCCATTCCTTTAAAATAAATTGCCATTAGTAGTGCTGATATTTGATAGTCCGGTATTTCACCCTTTGTATATCCAGATATAAAAAAATCAATTTCCGCTTTTGTTAGGCTTTCACCATGCTTTTTCTTATTTATTAAATCAACTATACGCATTATTTGCCTCCACGACTACGCTATCTCTACGATTCTATTCACCAATTTTATAAAAGTACTTTGAACACGATTTGCAACTTCTACTACTTCTTTGTGATTTAATGCTGTTTTTTGTATCCCTGCTGCCATGTTCGTGATACAAGAAATACCCGTTACTTTCATGCCCATATGTGTAGCCACAAGCGCCTCAGGTGCAGTAGACATACCAACTGCATCTCCGCCTAACATCTTAGCAAGTCTCACTTCAGCCGGTGTCTCGTATGCTGGGCCAGTAAAGTAAAAATAAACACCTTGTTTTAGATCGATATTCATTTTCTCAGCTTCAACCAATATCTTTTGGTTGAAATCAGGACTATAGATATGTGATGCATCTGGGAATCTTGGTCCTAACTCTGCTTCGTTTGTACCGATAAGTGGACTAATTCCCATGATGTTAATTTGATCTGTTATAAGCATCAAAGTACCACCACTAAAGGCTTCGTTTGTACCACCAGCTGCGTTGGTTAAAATCAAATGTTCTACACCAATCGCCTTAAGTACTCTCACTGGAAAAGTAATTTCTTGTAAAGAATAGCCTTCATAGTAATGAAAACGTCCTTGCATTGCAATAACATTTTTACCTTGAAGTTTACCGATGACAAATTGTCCTTCATGTCCTTCTACTGTCGATACAGGAAAATGAGGGATGTCACTATACTTGATTTTAATAGGTGATTCAATTTGATCGGCCATAACACCAAGACCTGAGCCAAGAACTAAACCTATTTCTGGCTTGAAATTAATTTTCGATTCAATATATGCTTTTGCCTCGTTCATTTTTTTAAGCAAATCTAACATTTTTTCCTCCATCATACTCGGTATATATTTTCAGATCTTTTTATAACGTAAACCCTATCAATAATTAGATTCTATTTACAAAATATACTCACAAATTTATTTTAAAATTTCATTTTTAAAGCTAGTTCCATATGGTGTCGACTTAATTCCAAATATATCAGATACTGTTGCCGCAACATCTGCAAAAGTTTTTCGCGTGCCTATATTTGTTCCTGCTTTTATTTGATCTCCATAAATTAATAATGGAATATATTCTCTCGTGTGATCCGAGCCTTTGTATGCAGGGTCATTACCATGATCCGCTAAAATAATCAGCATATCATCAGATTTCATAGCTCCCATTAATTCAGGAAGTCTTGTATCAATATCTTCAAGTGCTTTTCTATAGCCTGGTATATCCCTTCTATGGCCATACTTCGCATCAAAATCAACTAAATTAGTAAAGAGAATGCCTTTAAAGTCATCTTTTAAATAATCTAATGTTTTATCAACACCATCCATATTATCTTTTGTATGCACATCATCTGTGATACCTTCACCATCATAGATGTCAACTATTTTTCCTACTGCTTTAACTTTTAAACCAGCTTCTTTTGCATAATCTAGTACCGTTTTTTCGTATGGTTTAATGCTATAATCTCTTCTATTAGAAGTTCTTTGAAAGTTTCCAACTTCTCCCACGAATGGTCTGGCAATAACGCGTGCAACTTGATCTTCACCCATTAGCATGTCTCGAGCGATTTGGCACATGCTGTAAAGCTCCTCAAGTGGAATTACATCTTCATGCGCAGCAATTTGGAATACGCTGTCAGCAGAAGTATAAACGATTGGATTTCCAGTCTTCATATGTTCTTCACCGAGTTCTTCTAAAACTACAGTTCCAGAAGCAGGTAGATTACAAAGTACTTTTCTTCCGGTTTTTAGCTCGAACTCATCTATAATATACTTTGGAAAACCTTCAGGATAAGTTTTAAACGGTTGTTCAATATAAAGGCCAGCAATTTCCCAATGGCCAGTTGTCGTATCCTTACCATTTGAAGCTTCTAAACTTCTGCCAAATGCTGCTAATGGCGCTGTATCTGCTTCGATGTAATCAACACCATCAATATTGCCTATTCCTAGTTTTTTTAGATTAGGAATTTTAAAATTATCTGTAGATTTTGCGATATGTCCTAACGTGCTCACGCCTATGTCACCAAATTTTTCTGAATCAGGTAATGCGCCAATACCGACACTGTCTAATACAAAAAGTATTACTCGATTAATCATAAATGCCTCCTTAAATTAATTTTAAAAAAAATAAGAGCCTTAAATTAGGCTCTAGGATGTGTTTTTTCATAAATGTCTCTCAGCTTAGAATTCGACATTTCAAGATAAATCTGCGTCGTGGCAACATCAGAATGCCCTAGCATCTCTTGAACTGACTTTAAATCCGCACCATTTTGAACCAAATGAAAAGCAAATGAATGACGCAAAGTATGTGGTGTGATGGATTTATGAATGCCCGCCTCATCAGAATAACGTTTTATCACTTTCCAAAACCCTTGTCTAGTCAATCTCTTTCCATAATAATTAACAAAGAGTGCATCTTCATCTCCAGTAACCATGTGAGTTCTACCGTCTTTTAGATAGATATCAATTGCTCTTGAAGCCATAGAACCAAGTGGAATCACTCTAGTTTTATTACTTCCCTTGCACTTAATATATCCCATAGTTGTATTAACATCAGATAATGTTAAAGATATTAATTCGGAAACGCGAATTCCAGTGGCATAGAGTAGCTCAATCATGGCTTTATCCCTTTTGCCTATAGATGTTCTAAGATCGGGACATGCTAACAATTTTTCAACTTCAGGCAACGTCAAAACCTGCGGCATCTTTCGATCCATTTTTGGCGCTTCCAGTTCTAAAGAAGGATTGTTTTCAATAAATCCACGATGATGTAAAAACGAATAAAAGGTTCTAAGCGATGCGATAAATCTAGATATTGTTGCGTTTGCTTTTCCAGCTTTCTTTAGATAAATCACATAAGTCAAGAGATCGACTTGAGATACTGTCAATAAGTTTGAAGAGACGTTATAGTCTTCTAAATAACGTCCAAAAAACTTTAAATCCCTTTTATAAGACAATAATGTGTTTTCAGAAAGTTTCTTGTGCTCACTTAAAAATTTCTCATATTCGTTTATGTAACTTTGCATATTTTCCATATATACCCCTATTTTAACCTATACCCATGAAATTTAAATACATTTACCTATCTTTTGTATAAAACCTACAACTTCGATGCTTTTAACATCTTTTTTTGTGCATACATTTGTTCATCTGATTCATGAACAAAACTCAATAAACTCGTGTGTCTTGCAGCATCAAATTGTGTAATACCAACGCTTGCACTGATTTTAAACTTGAATTCACCCTCTGCATTAACTTTTAAAAACTCATCTGTAATTCTTCTCCAAACTCTTTGTGCTTGTTGCTTGTTACATCTTGTGAAAATTACTAAAAACTCATCGCCTCCTAACCTAGCAACTACATCAAATTCACGGAGTGTCGATTGAATAATCTCAGAAATAGATTTGATCAAACGGTCACCTTCCTTATGCCCCCATTTATCATTTACAACTTTCAAATCGTTTACGTCAATATAAGCGATTGTTAAGTCATATTTAAAATGTGTTGCTCTAGACATTTCAGATTTCAGATGTGTTAAACCTGCTTCACGGCTAAGTGCCCCAGTCATCACATCGGTTTCTGCTTTAAATTTATAGTTTTCAAGATTTTTATCAACCATAAAGATTCGATTTACAAGAACAATCAAAACTAACACCATGCTGGTTACAAATAGGTAGCTGAGTAAAAAATACCCCGTATAAGCAGTCGTCGATGGTGAATTAATAATACCTTCAAATGTAAACTTTGCCATATTTTCAAAAGTAATTCTTTGATATAAAATAACAAACGCAAACAATCCGACATTACTAAGTAACATCATCAAATCGATTTTTATATTATTCCCTGAGTATTTTCTAAGTAACTTTACGATTAACTTATAATACTGAAGCAACAAGATAACAATCAAAGCAAATAACAGGTTTATACTCAAATTATTTGAAGCAAATATTATACGATAATCAATGATTTTTCCAGCAAGTAATAACATAATATTAGATGAAACCATAGCAGAAATAACGGATATGAGGTACATAAACATCACAGACATAGACGCAACAAAAGATGTTGCACCATAATACCACCTGATAATTACGATTAAACCAAAGTACATCAACATGACAAACTTAATATGTGTCAAATCAGTAAACGTCATAAATGAAGCTAAATAAAGCACCGTGAAACCGTGCTTTAATTTTGGTTGTTTTTTTAATTTTGGTACCAACCTACTGAGTAAAAACAACATAAGTAAGCCAGTAAAAATGCTGTAGATGAACCTAATAAACAAATCCATTTTAATGCCTCAAAATGTATTTTTTTTCTCCTGCAATTCGAATCAATTCTTTTGAATGTTGTGTTGTTGAATCAGTAACAGATGCGCCGCCAACCAATCGTCCAATTTCACGCTCTACTTCTGTACCTTCAATTTTCCTCAATTCTGTTTCGGTAGAAATGCCATCTGAGCTTTTTTCAATTAAGAAATGATGATCTGCATACACTGCTATTTGAGGTAAATGCGTAATACATAAGATTTGGCAACTTCCAGCAAGTTTTGATAATTTTTCACCTACAATATTGGCAGTTATACCACTAATACCGGCGTCAATCTCGTCAAACACCAAAGTAGGTACTTCATCCAATCTGCCCAAAACAATCTTTATGCCTAACATGATCCTTGATAATTCGCCTCCGGATACTACCTTTTTAAGAGGTCTGAAAGGTTGACCAATGTTAGTTGAAATCACAAATTCTACTTCATCTATACCAGTAATATGCTGTGATTTAGAAGATTCAATATCAATTTTAAAAGTTGTTTCCTTCATATTTAGTTCTTTGAGCTCAATTTCTAACGCTTTTTCAAATCGCTTTGCTGCTTTTTTTCTCATATTTGAAAGTTCTTCAGCTTGTGTTTGATATTTCTTTGTAGTTATATCAAATGCATGTTTCTTTACTTCAATCAGCTCGCCTATTGCTTCATATTCATCACGTTCAGTTATTAATAAGTTAAGTTGATTCTTTATATCACTTATATGCATGCCATACTTAGATTTTAGTGTATTGATAACATCTAATCTTTTTTCGATAATTGAAAATTTTTCTGGATCAACTTCTAATTTTTCTGAAAAATGATCTATGTCTTTCACTAAATCTTCCATGATAAAATATAACTCTTTGATACGTGTCGCGATATCTTCAATAGAAGCATCATAGTTTTCAATTTTTCTAAATTGACCGTTAATTTGACCTAAAGTACCAATAGCACCTTCGCCATCTTCTCCGGAAATCCAATTTGCAGCCATAGAAAATGTATCTTTAATTTGCCCAAGATGTGTAAGATACTCAAACTCTTTTTCAAGCATGACATCTTCTTCATCTTTCAATTTCGCATTTTCAATCTCATCAATTTGAAAATTTAGAAAATCCAATCTCTTCATGCGATCTTGGCTTTTCTTTTCAAGTTGTTCAAGCTCAGTCTTAATAATTCTAAGGTTTTCATATTCTAAAGCGACGCATTCTCTTAAACTAACTTGTTCATCACCACCAAAAGCATCCAGCAAATTAAGTTGGTGCTCATTTTCAAGAAGTGATTGATGTTCATTTTGCCCATGTATATTGATCAGTTCATCCGTTATATGCTTTAATTGATTTAATGTAACAATTTGTCCATTAATTCTAGAAATACTCTTGCCTTTTGCTTGAATTTCCCTAGATATAATCACGATATCATCATCAGTTGGTATATCTTGCTCTGTTAGCAGATTATTAATATTCTCATTCACCTGAAAAGTTGCTTGGATGGAGGCTTTATCAGCATTTAGGCGAACACTGTCTTTATTTGCTTGTCCACCCATAACCATATTAATCGCACCTAATACCATGGATTTTCCAGCGCCGGTCTCACCAGTTAAAATATTCAAACCCTCATCAAATCTAAGTTTTACATCGCGAATCAAAATAAAATCTTTTATACTTAATTCAAATATCATGAGACCTCCGAATCAAATGTTCTTTAGATTAGACAAGCAATTCTTTAAATTGTCTAAGCAAATCGTTTACCATATCAGGTTCCTTAACCACTAAAAAAATAGTATCATCACCCGCAATACTTCCAACAATCTGTTTGAGGTTCAGTGCATCGATGGACACCGCAGCAGCACTTGCAGAACCTACTAGCGTTTTAATTACAATAATATTTCCAGCAAAATCAATTGATGTAACCGAATTCCTAAATATTTTCAAGAATCGCTCATTAACGACTCCTTCTTTCTCTCTAATGGATGCATATTTATACTTTCCATCTTTTGTCAGTACTTTAATAAGTCTCATTTCTTTAATATCTCGAGAAACAGTTGCTTGAGTTACTTGAAATCCGGAATTTCTCAGCTCTGAAGCAAGTTCATCTTGTGTTTCAATGTCTCTGCTTTCAATGATTTCAAAAATTTTTGAATGTCTAGAATATTTCATAATCATTCCCCCAATATAAGTATTATATAACATTATTAAAATTGTGTAAAATACTTACTGCTAACTACCAGATGAAAATACTTATTAAACCAAAACCCAATATATAATAAAGCGGATGCTTTTGTGTTTTGCGTATGATAAAATATGCAGCCAATAACATAAGAACAGCTTTAATATCAATCAATTGCCATAATGCAGCGAAACTAGTTGGTGTACTCTTAAACAAAGAAACAATTGCAACTTGTATAATTGAGGTTGCAATAAGACCAATTACAGTTGCTTTTAACCCCGCAAAGGCTGCAGTTACAACAGGATGCTTCCTATATTTTGCCAAAAGTCTAGACAAGGCAATCGCCAAGATAAAAGCAGGCAAAATCAATATAATCGATGCCAAAATCGAACCTAAAACCCCTTGCTCTTTGAAGCCAATAAAAGTTGCCATATTGATGGCAATAGGACCTGGCGTTGACTGAGAAATCGCGATCAAATCGGCAAATTGTCCATCAGAAAGCCACCGATTATCTATAGCTATATCTCTTAGAAGTGGAATCATTGCAAGTCCTCCACCATAAGTAAAGGTTCCAATTTTCAAAAATTCAAGTAATAGCTTAATCATCCGTTCACCCGCTCTCTATAGATCGCAACACCTGCAAGTCCACCAGAGATGATGACAAGAATTGGATTTACAATACTAAAGAGTACAAGTATAAACGCACCGATTGCAATCATAAAAGTTTTTCGGTCAAAAACAGCAACCTTGAAAAGCCTCGTAAAAGAATCAAACAAAAGTGCAAGTACGACAACGCGAATACCTTTAAAGGCACTTTGAACGATTGCCATATGTTCAATTCGAGTAAAAATGACAGCAATCAATAATATGATAATGATTGATGGTGTAATTACTCCAAGGACACAGGCAATTGCCCCTTTCATCTTCCCAAGTCTATAGCCAATCAGCGCAGCTGCATTTGATGCAATTACACCTGGTAAAGTTTGTGATAAAGTGTAATTTTCAACAACTTCATCCATCGTTAAAAGACCTAAGTCTTTAACTAATTCTTGTTCGATAATAGGAAGCATTGCATAGCCACCCCCAATTGTGAGTAGACCTACTTTAAAGAAGGCTATATACAATTTGAGTAGCTTTTTAAAAACTTTCATTACAAACTCCTTACTCTACTCTGCGATTAGTGATTGATGTGCCATATCTACAACCGCATTTATGTCTATTGCGGCATTGAAAGCTTCAGCCTCATTACCTATGGATGCATATGCTAGAAATTCAATATTCCCTTTTGGTCCTTTTATAGGTGAAAAAGTTAAAAATGAAATTGCCAGACCAAGCTCCCCTGCCAAAGTTAATACATTGGTTAATACTTGCTTGTGGACTTTTGCGTCTCGAATCACTCCACTTTTTTTAACTTGCTCACGCCCAGCTTCAAACTGCGGTTTTATTAAGAAAACCATAGAACCGTCATCTTTCAACAACATTTTTGCTACAGGCAATACCAGTTTAAGTGAAATAAAAGAGACATCGATACTCAAAAAATCAATTTTTTCCCCAATTTGTTCTTCTGTCACAAAACGGATATTGGTACGTTCCATGTTTGTCACACGCGGGTCGTTTCTGAGTTTCCAATCTAATTGACCGTAACCTACATCTACAGCGAAAACATGAGCTGCACCGTTTTGAAGCATGCAATCTGTGAAACCACCTGTTGATGCACCAATATCCATACAACGTTTGTTAGTAAGATCTATGTTTAAAGATTGTATGGCCTTCTCAAGTTTTAAGCCACCTCTGCTCACATAGGGGATGGGGTTACCTTTCACTATAATTTCTGATTCAGTATCCACTTTTGTGCCTGGTTTATCTACTCTTTCGCTACCAATAAAAACAAGTCCAGCCATTATTGTTTTCTGTGCACGTTCTCTCGACTCAGACAAACCTTTATCAACCAATAATACATCGATCCGTTCCTTAGCCATTATTGACCTCCATGATGAACTTTTCAATACCTTTTACATCTAACCCTATGGAGGATAACAGTTCTTCCATGTCACCTTGTTCTATAAACTCATCGCCAATGCCAAGATGATAAATTTCTTTATTTAAGTGATTATTCTTTAAAACGCGTGCTACACACTCTCCCATACCGCCTGAAACTGCGTGATCTTCAACTGTGATGATATGTGTATAGGATCTAATGATCTCTATAAGTTCACTTTCATCAATAGGTTTGATTTTTCTGAGATTAACAACCCCCACCAGATGATTGCTTTTTGCTGCAACTTCTAATGCTGTTTTCACCATTTTTCCAGTTGCAATAAGAAGTGTTTTATCACCTACAACCAAATGTTCTGGAAGAAGAGAATTTGGCAAAATACTTTGTAATGAATAAGCATTACCTCTCGGGTATCTAATCGCAATGGGTCCATCTGTATAATTTGCTGCAAATTGCAACATGTATTTTAATTCACTTGAATCTTTTGGTGACAATATTGTTATGTTTGGCAAGTGAGATAAAAAAGAAATATCAAAAACCCCATGATGTGTTTCACCATCGTTACCAACTAAGCCAGCACGGTCAATACACAAAACAATTGGCGCTTTTTGTATACAAACGTCATGAACAACTTGGTCATATGCTCTTTGTAAGAAAGTAGAATAAAGCGCTACAAAGGGTTTGAGTCCTTGCAAAGCAATTCCAGCGGCCATTGTAACTGCGTGCTGCTCAGCAATAGCAACGTCAAAAGTCCTTGAAGGATGTAGAGCTGCGAATTCCGACAAACCTGTACCTTCAATCATCGCGGCACTTATCGCTACAACTTTGGAATTTTCTTTTGCAATCTCAATTAAAGTATCACCAAAAACTTTAGAAAAATCAAGTTTACCTGATGAAACTAACGAAGTAAATGGATCAAACTTTCCAACACCGTGGTATTTATTTGGCGCATCTTCTGCAAACTTATACCCTTTTCCCTTTTGAGTGATCACATGTAATAAGACTGGACCATCCACTTGTTTCATCATTTCCATATGTTTGGTTAAACTCTTTAAGTCATGACCGTTGATTGGCCCAATATAAGTAAGACCAAGTTCTTCAAAGAAAACACCGCCATCGACAACAAAATACTTAAAGCTATCCTTAAGTTTGCTAATAAGTGTGACAATAGGCTCACCTAAAGAAGGCAGACGCATCAATTTAGATTTAGTAGTACCTTTAAGCTTATTATAATTTTCGCTTGTCCTTAATCCGTTGAGCGCTATAGACATCCCGCCAACATTTTGCGAAATTGACATTTCATTATCGTTGAGAATTATTTTTACATTGTTTTTGCTGTGTCCTAGATAATTGATTGCTTCAAAAGCCATCCCGCCTGTAAAGGCACCATCTCCAATGATACTGATCACATCATGCTTTTCACCCTTTAAATCTCTCGCTATAGCCATACCAATTGCGCCAGAGATAGAGGTGCTACTATGTCCTGTATCAAAATGGTCGTGTTCAGACTCATGTCGTTTTGGGAAACCACTTAGTCCTTTATATTGTCTAAGCGTTTCAAATTCCGCCATTCTTCCAGTTAATAATTTGTGAACATAGGCTTGATGACCTACATCCCATATAAATTTATCCGATGGGCTGTCAAAAACAGTATGTAGGGCAATTGTTAATTCCACTACACCAAGATTTGACGCTAAATGGCCACCAGTCTTTGATACAGATTGTATTAAAAAATTTCTAATTTCATAAGCGAGAACTGTAAGCTCTTCAAAACTTAGTTTTTTCAAGTCTTTAGGGTCAGTTATTTCACCTAAATATTTAAACATCGTATTTCCTTTCCACATAGAAGTAACCTAAACAATTAAGTTAGCTATGATGATTCCGAGGATTGCACCAACCACAACCTCGGTAGGCTTATGTCCTATAAGTTCTTTAAGTTTTTGTTCTTCAAAATGTTTGTTTTTATATAAATCTAAGATAATGCTATTGAGTAACTGTGCTTGCTTTCCAACTGAACGCCTTACACCAGACGCATCATACATGACTATAAACGCCATGATGAGCGAAAGTGCATAGATTGAAGATGACCAACCCTCCACAATGCCAATTGCTGTTGAAGCTGAGACGATCGTTGCGGTATGTGCACTTGGCATGCCGCCAGAACCATGCATTCTCTCTAGTTTGAATTCTTTATCTACTAAGTAAGTTAAAATCACTTTCATAACTTGAGCGGTTGTCCATGCAACAGCAGCTGCTAGAAAAATTCTGTTATTGATAAATTCATTAAAAAAATCGCTCATGACCCCTCCTCTTTAGAATTCTCTTGACCCCAAAAAAGTCACAAGAGACTTCAAAAAGGTTTTATCGATTGATAATTGATCAATCTTGATCTGCAAATCAGATTGTAAATGTGAGATTATTTTCTTAGTTTCTTCTAAACCTAATAAACTAGGGTAGGTGCATTTATTATTTTTTGCATCTATTTGCGTGCGTTTACCTATTTTTTCCTCATCACCTACAACATCTAATACATCGTCTACTAACTGAAATAACATTCCAATATCTTTTCCAATGTCTCTTAATTTGACAACTTCATCATCGGTCGCATTACCGAGATAAGCACCTGAAATAATAGAAGCTGACAATAGTTTACCCGTTTTATTCTGATTGATAAAATCAAGCTTAGTGCGGTCTATCTCATCGCTATGGTATTTAATATCAGCTACCTGCCCTAATATCATACCACTTGGTCCAGATGCATTCAATATTTCTCGCATTGCCATCAGACTTCTAACTTCACTGCCATGATCAATTACAGCTTCAAGCATAATCTCCATCGAGAGATTTAACAAACTGTCTCCAGCTAATATCGCTATATCTTCACCATAAACAACGTGATTTGTCGGTTTACCTCTTCTCAAATCATCGTTATCCATGCTTGGCAGATCATCGTGTATTAAAGAATAAGTATGAATCATCTCAATTGCTAATGCAAAATCTACTGCGAGGTTTAAATCCGCGCCATAGCTCTTAGCAATTTCTAATAACAATAATGGTCGAATTCGCTTACCACCTGCACAAAGACTATAATTCATGCTCTCAATTACGATTTTTTTTGCCTTTTCTGAGGCAATCTCATCATTAGGCTTATTGACAAATTGTTTGACTTTATTTTCAAGTGCGGCATCAATTTTACTGATAAAGCTTAAAATTTCCTCATCAATTTGCATTTTCTGCCTCCTCTTTCGTTAATATCGTTTGTATTTTAGCCTCTGTGTTTTCTAAAATCGTATTACATTCTCTATATAATTTGATCCCTTCTTCAAATACCTTTAAAAGTTCTTCAAGTGGTGCATCACCACGATCAAGTATCATGGAAAGTTCTGATAATCTCTCTAATTTTTTTTCATAAGTCGATTTGCCTGCCATTTCACTTTCCTCCTAAGAATTTTAATTCTTATTTTGCTCTAACAACACCTTCTTATTTTTCACTTCTACAGTCATTACGCCATCGTTCATACGCACATTTAAGATGTCTTTTTCTTCAACTTGCAAAATTGAACTAACTAAAGCGTTTTCTTTTGTAACTATGCCATAGCCTCTTCTCATAACAGCGAATGGGCTCATAGAATCTAACTTAGTTGCAAGTAAATTCAATTTTTCCTTTTCACTTAAAAGATAAACTTGTATTTTTTGTTCAAAATTGACCTGTTGATGTGTATTTTGTTGCTTTTTAAGTTCAATCATAGACATCACTCTTTTTTCTAATAAATGAGGTTCAAAACGATTAATTTTCGCCCTTTCAAGCTCCAATCTTCTACTTATCAGTAACGACATTCGTTGAATTGACTTATTGAGTTCAAGAGCCAACTCTTTTTTTGATTTTATGGCGATTTCTGCAGCTGCTGACGGCGTTGCCGCACGCTTATCGGAAACAAAATCGCTAATTGTAAAATCAGTTTCATGTCCAACACCTGTGATAATTGGAATAGTAGAATTATAAATCGCTTGAGCAACGATTTCTTCATTAAATGCCCAAAGCTCTTCGATTGAGCCACCACCTCTTGCAAGGATGATTAAATCGACATCATCTCTCATGTTAAAATATTGTATGCCTTGGCATATTTCATCTTTTGACTGTTCTCCTTGTACTCTAATTGGATAAATCAAAAGTTCTGAAAAATTCGAACGCCTATTGGCAACTGAAAGGATATCCTGTATAGCAGCACCAGTTGGTGATGTTAAAATACCAATTTTTCTAGGTAAAAAGGGCAATTCTTTTTTGTGCGATTGATCAAAGTATCCTTTAGCTTCAAGTTTTTCCTTAAGTGCTTCAAACTGTACATGTAATGCACCAAGACCAACATTGTCCATGCTTACTGCGTTGAGTTGATAACGACCATCACGTTCATATACAGTAATTTGTCCTTTAGCATGAACACGATCACCATTTTTAGGAAAAAAGCCAATGGTATCCACATATTGTGAAAACATAACACAAGCAATTTTACTTGTATCATCTTTAAGCGTAAAGTAAGCGTGTCCACTTGAATGCCTTATATAATTGGAAATCTCACCTTCTATGAGTACATTGTTAATAATCGGGTCTGTACTTAACAAGCGTTTGAGATACCTTGTAACTTCAGTGACAGTAAACGCTTTCATTTTCATCATACGTTCTGCTCCCTTATATATTTAAGCCTTCCAAGTTCTGCAATACCTAATGCATTATCTCTGGCATATTCAGGTAAAGCAAAATAGATTTTTCTATCTTTAAAAGCATTTTCTATAACTGTCTTAACAGTGCTATTTGAGGCAACTCCACCAGAAAAAATAACCATTTGATCTTTATCGAGTGGAGTAACGAGTTGAATGAGAAGCCTTGCAATCGTATTAAATATATGTGTACAGCAATATGCCGCTGAATTTGTCTCGATGAGTTGAAGATATTTATTTTCAAGTCCAGAAATATTAAAATGCTCAGGTTCTTTCAATTTCAACTTGAAATAATCATGGTGCATTTCAGACCTCGAAAGCAAGTCCATCTCTTTTCCACATGGAAATGCCAGTCCAAGTTTAACGCCAATTCGGTCAATTAATTGACCAAAGTTTAAATCAAGAGTACCACCAATACAATCAATTATAAAACCATCTTCAATTGATTGCACATTTAATAATTCTGTAGTACCACCTGAAAGATGCAGCCCATAAAATCGACTTGGAATCGAATTGATCTTAGCACTATAAATTGCAGCCATTAGATGTCCTTCTTGATGCGAATACAAGTAAAGCGGTACACCCAGTGCATTTGCAATATTATTGGCGAACAAAAGCCCTGCCTGAAATACAGGCATATAAGATTGATCTATCGGTCTAGGTCGACTAGATACCGCAATAGCTTTGATTTGACCTGGAGAAACTGACTTCACCAAGTCATCAAAAGTCTCTGTAAGTTTATTTACATGCTGAAAAAAGCCCTCAGATTGGCGCAGTCCGCGCTCTCCGGGCTTTACAGTCAGGTTCTTATTTTTTTCATAGATAGGTGCTCCACTCTCAATTGAGATCACCACCATTGAAGTTGTATAACAGCTTGTGTCAATACCAAGTATCATTTTTTATTCCTTGTCTGCAAAATGACTCAATACACCATTGATAAACTTGCCTGATTTATCGTCTACATATTTCTTTGCTAGATTAACGGCTTCATTAATACTTACTTTCTGCGGAATTGAATCATCATAAAGCATCTCGGTAATACCTAATCTCAAAATAGCTAAATCGATTTTTGCCAAACGATCTAATTTCCATCCTTTAAGATGGCCAGTAATCTTACCTTCAATCTCCTCACGATGCTCAAGCCATAAATTGAGAATGCTGCGAATGTAGTCCTCGTCCAATACTTCCTCATAATGCGAAAAAAGTTTGTCCAAACTATATTCTTTTTGGATCTCCATCTGATATAGAAGCTCCATAGCCACTTCGCGGCTTCTTATGCGGTTCATGCGCCCTCCTAACATGAAAATGACTAACTTTATCAAAGCCAGTCTATTCTCCAACGCTTTATTTAACTTAACTCTTTGTATTGATACTCTCAACAAAAACGTTTACTGCACTAACCTTAAAGCCTGTCATGGACTCAATTGCAAGTTTAACATTGTCTTGAACTAAACGCGCAACTTCGTGAATTTTCGTACCATAATCCACGATTACACTTAAGTCTATCTGAACGATGTTATCTTCCATTTCAACTCTGATCCCTTTATTGAAATTTTTCTTGCCTACAATTTCCATCATTTCTTCTGAAAACGTTCCGCTTAAAGCTTTTATACCTTCTATTTCAGCTGCTGCAATTGAACCAATTACGCCAATTACATCATCTACAATATTCACTTTTCCGTGCTTATATGCATCAATTGTCATGTTCTCCGCCATGTCGCACCTCCTTGGATAACCTATATAGATATTATAGCAAATATGTGTTTTCAATACAAATAAAACCACTTTTTTAGGTTATAGTGCACAAATAAAAAAGAGATGTTGTGAGTCACCTCAACAACATCTATTATGGTCTAAATGTTTAGATGTTTATTCTTCACAGCAGTCGCAACCTTCTTCTCCACAGCAATCGCACTCATCTGTGAATTCGATAATTACGCCACAATTAGGACATTCCACATCTTCTCCCTTGTCAATCAAGTTGCCATCAACAAAGAAAGACTCCCCACAATCAGGACACTCAACCTCTTCAAAATCCTCATCTTCATCATCTTCAAAGTCTTCATCGTCAAGTTCATAGACATCGTCTTCAAGAGTCGCTAAGTCTTCATCAATAGTTTCAAGGTAATCATCCAGTTCTACTACAGCATCGTTGAGATCGTCGAGCTCATCGTATACGCTGTCCACTTCATCTGCAAAATCCTCTAACACTTCGATGATCTGAAGCAACAACTTGCCCTCTTTCGAGTCGCTACCAATTTCCATGCCCTCAGCTAATCCTTGTAGATAAGCCACTTTTTCATGCATATAGCTCATGTGAATCCCTCCTTTTAGTGGGTTTTTATATTAAACAGCACTTGAATTAATTCTAATGCTGTTCAACTCAAATTAAGCTCTTGATAAGTACTCGCCTGTACGTGTATCAATTTTGATTTTATCGCCTTCGTTAACAAAACCTGGAACCTGAATTTCAGCACCAGTTTCAACGATAGCTTTTTTAGTTGAATTTGTTGCAGTATCACCTTTTACGCCTGGTTCAGATTCAGTAACTAATAATATTACAAAGTTAGGTGGTTCAACGAGGAAGCATTTACCTTTGTAAAATTTAAGCGTTGCAGAATCATTTTCTTTGATGTAAAGAATCGCATCTTCAACCTGCTCTTCAGATAATGGAATTTGATCATATGTTTCATTATCCATGAAATAATACAAATCGCCTTCTCTATAAAGATATTGCATTTCTTTTGTTTCGATATGTGCTCTTGGAAACTTTTCAGATGGGTTAAATGCTTGATCTCTGATTGTACCATTGATCAAACTTTTGTATTTAGTTCTAACAAACGCGGCGCCTTTACCAGGTTTAACGTGTTGAAAATCAACAATTACAAATGGCTCGTTGTTTATTTCAAATGTAACACCTTTTCTAAAATCACTTGCAGCTATCATTATATAACCTCCAAATATTAATTCAAACTCAGACCAAATCCTATTATAGCTTTAAACTTTATTGATTGTCAAGAATTCTCCATACTAAGATTTTATCAGAACTAAGCATGGAGTGCAAATCATATAAATACATTTAAAATGTAATTATTTAGCTTCTTGTATGCCAGCAATAATCTGATCTACAATTGCTTCTTTTTTTTGACCATTTATAGATACTATCTGATGTGCAGTAGAAGTATATAATCCACTTCTCACCCTTAAAATTGTATCGAGCGAATTTGATTTAAGCATAGGTCGGTGATCTGTTTCGCCTTCAAGGTTCGCCATAAGTTGCTCTAAACTGCCTTCTAGATAAAAAATTTTACCCATTTTTTTTAGCTGAATTGTATTCACAGGATTTAGTACAATACCACCTCCTGTTGAAATAACCGCTTGATTTAGATCACTGAGTTTATATAAAAGATCTGTTTCAAGAGCTCTAAATTTAGCTTCGCCATAAAGATCAAAAATCTTTGAAATTTCAAGACCTTGCATCTGTTCAATCATCTGATCCATATCTATAAATCTATAATTTAATTTTTCTGCTAAAATTTTTCCTATGGTTGACTTACCCGAACCCATCATGCCAACAAGTATGATATTATTCATAAAAACTCCGCTTTATTTGCACTTTTCTCAATTCGTTTGATAAATTCAATGTCTTGGCAATACTTATAAAGGGCATCTTTACTGATTTCACCAGCCACAAATTTTTCATACAAATTGGTATCCATACTTACCATACCCTGTTTTTTACCAATAATTAGAGTATTTCTAAGTTCCATAAATGAACTGGCCATTATATGAGCGCGAATTGCTGCATTTGGTAGTAACAGTTCATAACATAACACTCTATGCTCATCGTGTTTACTTGGAACAAGTTGTTGCGCTACAATTGCAAGTAAGTTTGAAGATAACTTTAACTTACGACTTTCAATTCTTTCAGGTTTTGCAGACGCAATTAGTGTTTCGATTGAAGTCACTGCATTGATAGACGGTAAACCAGCGATTACTAATTTACCTGATTCAGCAATCTGAAGTGCTAATTCAATAACGGGTTCTTCAGAAATATCGGAAATCATCACAACATCAGGATCATGACGCATGATGCTTCTGACACCTTCGTAAATTGAATCACAGTCGGTACCAACATCTCTTTGTAGCACTAGTGAATCTCCATGTTTGAATAAATATTCAATTGGAGATTCAACTGTAATAATATTTAGTTTATGATTTTCGTTTAATGCTTGTACAAGTGCCGCCATAGTAGTAGATCTACCAGAACCAGATGCACCACTTACTAGCAAAAGTCCTCTTCCGTGCTTCGTGAGATCAAAAATAATATCTGGTAAACCAAGTATTTCTTTTGATGGGATCGTAAGTTTTAAAATCCGAATTGAGATACTATAAGTACCTCGCTGTTTCACTATATTAACACGAAAACGGCCTAGTTCAGTGATAGAAAAACTAAAATTCACTTCACCTTTATCATTTAATCTTAACAATTGCGCTTCATCACATAATTCTTTAACATTCTCATATATCATCTCATGTGTTAAAACATCCGCTTCTTTAATTGAATGTAAAGTGCCGTTGATACGAAGCATTGGCTTGGCATTTGGTGCAACATGTATATCCGATGCATTTAATTCAATTGCTTTTTTGATTAAATCCAAATGATCCAAAGTATCACCTCATTACTAGATGTCTCTTTTAAGGTAAGTGTCAAAATTGATAATTTTACGTGGATAACTTTGATCCATGTAACTACTTGTCAACAGGAAATCCGCCGTTGAACGATTTGTTGCAATTGGGATGTTGTATAAAGTAGCAATTCTAAGAAGCGCTTTTACGTCAGGATCATGTGGATGCATGCTCATTGGATCCCAAAAAAAGATCATAAAATCAATTTCACCTTCAACAATTAAACTTCCAATCTGTTGATCGCCACCAAGTGGTCCACTTTTAAGGCCTCTTATTGGCAAAGATAATGACTCAGTAATTAATCTTGCAGTCGTACCTGTACCATACAAAAAATGCTTATTGAGTTCTTCTTTGTGTTCCCCACACCATTCGATGATATCACTTTTCCTAGAATCATGCGCGATGAGTGCAATGTGTTTTGTTGCTTTAATTTCCACGATATCCGAAGGATGTGCTTTATTCATTATTTCTCCTTTATTTTCACAGTATTCAAAATTTGATCACTGTTTTTCTCTTATGATTGACATAACCTTAGTCGTCATTAAATCAATCGCAACTTTATTATATCCACCTTCTGGGATGATGATGTCTGCATATTTCTTGGTAGGTTCGATAAATTGCTCATGCGCTGGTTTAACGGTTGTCAAATACTGCTCAATAACTGAATCGAGTGTTCTTCCTCTTTCGTTGATGTCACGTGTGATTCTTCTAATAATTCTCACATCAGCATCAGTATCTACAAAGATCTTGATATCCATTAGGTTTCTTAATCTTTCGTCTTCTAAGATCATGATTCCTTCAATGATAATAATTTCTTTAGGTCTAATGCAGTTCGTCTCTGCTTCTCTATTGTGCTTTGAAAAATTATAAATTGGTTTTTCTATAGATTGGTGATTGCAGAGCTGTTTAATATGTTCAATTAAAAGATCTGTATCAAAAGCCAACGGGTGATCATAATTTGTTTTTACACGTTCCTCATACGTTAATTCACTTTGGTCCTTATAATAAGCATCTTGCTCAATAATGAGTATATTCTCATCTGGTAATGATTTAAATATGGCTTTGGCAACGGTACTCTTACCAGAACCCGTACCACCAGATACCCCAATAACGACTGGCTTACTCATAAACTCCTCCTAGGCATAAGCGCTTTTTGCGCCGGAAATCTTTTTAATCTCTTGCAACCATCCTCAGCATATAAAATGGTTTAACCGGTTGCTCAAGCGGCAACTTTACAGTCATTTTGGCATGTGGTGCTACTTCTATTAAATTGTCATTTATATCAAACATTTCTTCAATGACATGCTCACTATAATAGTAATCTGGACCAATAATCTCAATTTTGTCACCTTTTTTAAAATTGTTTCTCTGTTCGATTATAGCGATACCCGTTTCTTCGTCATAGCTTTGAACGACGCCAATGAAATCATAAGTACGAATATATGAGCTTGTGGTGTAAAGCTGATCTTCATGGGTTGGTTTTTGATTATAAAATCCATTTGTAAATTCTCTATGAGATACCTTCTGAAGTTCACCAAACCATTCGGGGTTATATACATAACCTTCGGGATCTTTATAGAATTCATCAATTGCTTTTCTATAAGCTCTTACGATAGAAGCGACATAATAAATGGTCTTCATACGGCCTTCAATTTTTAAACTATCAAGACCTGAACGTATAAGGTCAGGGATCTGTTCGATCATGCATAAATCTTTTGAATTAAAGAAAAATGTACCTTCTTCAGATTCTTCAACAGGAAAGTACTCTCCAGGTCTAGTCTTTTCAACTAAGTTGTACTCCCAGCGACATGGCTGCGCACAAGCACCGCGGTTTGCATCACGACCTGCCATATAATTACTCATTAAACATCGCCCCGAATAAGATATGCACATTGCACCATGTATAAAAGATTCTAGTTCAAGCGCAGGTGGGGTTTTTGCTCTGATCTCAGCGATTTCATCAAAAGAAAGTTCCCTTGCTAAAATAACTCTTTTTACACCTTGATTGTACCAAAAATTTGCACTCATAAAATTGGTATTGTTTGCCTGAGTACTTAAATGAACTTCAAGTTCAGGTGCGTATTGCTTTACAAACATAAAAGTTCCTGGATCAGATAAGATAACTGCATCTAGCCCCAAATCCTTTATCTCTGCTATATATTTCTCAAGATAATGAATATCTTCATTATGCGGAATAATATTAAGCACTAAAAATACTCTTTTACCCCTTTCATGGGCAAAAGCAATGCCTTCTTTCATATCTTCAAAAGAAAAATTCTTTGCAGCAGCGCGTAATCCAAAAACTTGACCGCCTATATAGACAGCATCCGCTCCATAAATAATCGCATACTTGAGTTTTTCTAAATCACCAGCTGGTGCTAGTAATTCAACACGCTTCATGCATGCCCTCCTTTTTTTATACTAATTGCAAGTCCATCACCCATTGGCAAAACAGTTGTATCAAGTTCTGGATGGGTTGATAAAAATGTCAAATATTTTCTCATTCGTTTAACTATTGTGATCTTTCTTCTCACCAAATATAAATTAGTCGCTATCATCCCTTTATAAAGTACATTATCAGAAACGATAACACCGCCATCGTTGAGCATGGGATAACAAAGGTCAAAAAATGCTTTGTAGTGACCTTTTGAAGCATCAATAAAAATCATATCGAATTTTTTTTCAATAGTTGGGATTACATCAACAGCACTTCCCAAATGCTGTGTCACTTTGATTCCAGGCACTACCACTTTTAATTGTTCAAAAGTTTCCTTAGCTTTAGCATACATATCTTCATTGAGTTCAATCGTATCGATTGTACCTTCGTTCATTTCAATTGCAAATAGAGCACCAGAATACCCGATTGCTGTTCCTATCTCTAAAAGTGACTTTGGTTTAACAAGCTTAGTGAACACCTTTAAATATTGCGCTATTTCGGGTTGAACGATTGGTACCAGATGCTCTTGAGCATATTGCTCAAGAGTACCTAGTAAACCTTCCTCTTTTGGTAATAATTCTTTAATATAGGCTTCAACGTATGGGTCTACGATTTTACTTTCAATCATAATCATTGACTCCTTTTGGCATCTCTATTGTGACCTTCCAAAGTCTCGTTAAAATAATGAGAACCATCATTCGTTTCTTTTGTAACAAAGTAGAGATAATTTGTATCCGCAGGATAAAGCGCAGAATGTATTGCAAGTTCTCCTGGAGAGGCAATCGGTGATGGTGTTAACCCTGCATTGATATAAGTGTTATATGGGCTATCAATTGCGATATCATCAAATGATAAGACGTCCTTGCGCTCCTTCAATACAAACTGTACCGTTGCACATGATTGTAACATCATGCCGATATCAATTCTATTATGAAAAACACTGGATACTATCGGAAATTCTTCTTCTACTTTCGCTTCCCTTTCAATGATAGATGCAAGTGTCACTACTTGATCAACTGTCATATCAAGTTCCTTAGCGCGCGCATAATATTCATCTGTAAATATCTCATTAAAACGTTCTAACATTCTATCAATGATTTGTATCTCAGTTGCACCTGTTTTAAGTGTATACGTATCTGGGAACAAGTAACCTTCTAGTAAATAACTTCTATCTACACCTTCTAAAAAGGCATAATCAAACGGAGCATTTTGAAGCGCATCTAAGAATTTCTCACGATTGATTAATCCCTCTGATTCAAGTTTATCAACTATTTGACGTACTTCATATCCTTCTGGAATAGTAAATGTAAATGTCTCGATGTAGACATCCCCGTTGACGAGTTTCGTTATAATCTCTTCAACACTCATGGATTTTGAAAGCATGTAATCGCCAGCCTTCATTTGTCCATCAACTTCCATTTGCTTCGCTTTTGCTTTAAAGGCATTTGCATTTTGTATAATACCAAGTTCAGCTAGCTCTTTACCGATGCTCGTTGTTGTTGCACCAGAAGGTACTGTATAGATAACTGTTGAAGTATCCGCTGGGTCAACAGGCGAATTGTATTTTTCTAGAATACTTGCACATCCAGTAATAAGTGAAATCAATAACATCATCAGTAAAATTAGTGAAAGCTTTTTCATATTTCCTCCCAACAAAAGAAACTTCTAGACTTCCATAAATACTGGTAAAATCATAGGAGATCTCTTTGTACTTTGATAAATGTACTGGCTAAGTGCATCACGAACTGATGACTTAAGCGTAGCCCAATCTTTTATATTTTTTGCATAACATTTCTTTAATTCTTCTTCAATTACATTTTTTGCACCATCCATCAAAACTTCTGATTCTCTAACATAGACAAAGCCTCTAGAAATAAGATCTGGACCGGTGACAATTTCACCAGTAACACTTGAAATTGCAACAACGATAATGATAAGTCCATCCTCAGAAAGATGTTTTCTATCTCTGAGTACGATATTGCCAACATCACCGACACCAAGGCCATCGATAAATACTCTTCCAGCTTGAACTGGCTTGCCTAGTTTTGCACCTTCCGGTCCAAATTCAAGCACAGAGCCATTGTTAAGGATAAAGATATTTTTATCATGCATTCCCATAGAAATAGCGAGTTGCTTATGCTTATCAAGGTGAACGTATTCGCCGTGAACAGGTACAAAGTATTTTGGTTTTACAAGTGCTTGCATTAATTTAAGCTCTTCTTGCTTCGCATGTCCTGAAACATGGACATCTGCAAGCGATTCATAAATCATTTTAGCGCCTTTTTTAGTTAACTGATTAATAATTTTATAAACAGACTTTTCGTTACCTGGAATAGGCGATGATGATAAAATAACAAGATCACCTGGTGTAATTTCCATGTTTCGATGCTCAGAATTAGCCATTCTTGCAAGTGCACTCATCGGTTCACCTTGTGAGCCAGTAGTGATAACAACGACTTCATTTTCTGGATAACGTCCAAGATCTTTGATATCTATAATCATATCTTGAGAAGGCAATTTTAAATAACCGAGTTCAAGTGCAACACCCGTCACATTTACCATGCTTCTACCTGAAAATGCAACTTTACGGTTATTAAGATAGGCAGCATTGATAATTTGTTGCACCCTATGCACGTTAGATGCAAAAGAAGCAACGATGATTCTAGAAGTCGCATGTCTGAAGATTTCTTCAAAGGTATCTCCAACAGAGCTTTCAGACATAGTATAGCCTTCTCTAACGACGTTTGTACTATCTGATAGAAGCGCTAAAACGCCTTCATCACCTAGTCTTGCCAATCGATGAAGGTCCGTCTTTTGACCATCAATTGGCGTAAAGTCGATTTTGAAGTCACCTGTTTGAATGACTTTCCCATAAGGTGTTGTTATTGCATAAGCGACTGCATCAGCTATACTGTGACAAACACGGATAGGTTCGATTTCAAATACACCAATCTTTATCACTTGACCTGGGACGATAGTGATTAACTTTGGATTTAATTTATGCTCTTTAAGTTTATTTTCTACTAGTCCAAGTGTTAGCCTTGTACCATAAATAGGAACATTAATCTCTCTTAAGAAATAAGGTATTGCACCTATATGATCTTCATGACCATGTGTGATAAAGATTCCTTTTACTTTACTCACATTTTTCTTAAGATAAGTGATATCGGGGATAACAACATCAATTCCCAATAGCTCATCTTCTGGAAATGCCATACCACAGTCAACGACAAAAATGTCATCTTCATACTGATAAACTGTCATATTCTTTCCAATTTCGTTGAGTCCACCTAGCGGTATGATTTTGAGCGTGCTTGCTACTGGTTTTTTAGATTCATCTTCAACAAAAACAACTTGCTCTGATACACTTTTGCTTTTATTTTTGTTTTGATTTTGATTCTGTGGCTTCTTTTGATTTTGGTTCGAGTTCGGGTTTTGATTTTGGTTTTGATTTTGATTTTGGTTTGGGTTTTTCTTTGCCGGTCCATTTGTATTTTTCTTTGCAGGCGCTTGTTTAGGCGCTACATTTTCTGTCTGGCTCTGTGCTGTATTTGGCACAACTACTGTTTCTTCTATCATGTTCTTTTTTGTCATATTTCACCTCATAATTAATGTTCAGTCTTTTTTCCGGTCAGACTGATGGCTGTGACAAGTATGACAAAGTTTTGACCTTTCAACGAAAAAGAAACCCTGTACTAAACAAGGTTCTTACATTTACTACAAATACCATAAAATTTTAGTTTATGATCTAATATTTTAAAATCATATTCTTTCTCAATTTTATTTTCCAACTCTTCTAAAAGGTCACCTTCGACCTCGATTACGGCACCACAATTTGAACAAATAAGGTGATGATGGTTATGATGTCCATCGTCACTATAAAGTTCATATCTTACGCATCCGTCTTCTAAATTGAGTGATGAAACAACTTCTAGTTCTTCTAATAGCTGTAAGGTTCTGTAGACCGTGGCCAAACCCATCTCTGGGTTACTTTGTTTAACTATGTCGTAAATTTCCTCAGTATTGAGGTGAAGGCCTTTGTTCTCTTCAATGGCACTTAATATCGCTATTCTCTGTGGTGTTAGTTTATAACCCGCTTCCTTTAACTGTTTCTTGTATCCATCATAGTTTGAACTCATTTAGCCACCTCAACACTTTCTTTAAGATTTATTCTTCGTCTTCCATATCATCGAGCAATTCATTATAAGCATCAACTACGCTGTTTAATTCATCCTCGTCTTCAATGGTTTCAAACACAAATTCATCATTTTCTTCTGTTACTTTAAAAATCAATACATCATCTTCGTCTTCTACGTTTGATAGAATCGCATATTCTTGTCCATCTAATTCTAAGTTTGCAATGATGTTGAAAAGAGTTGGTACCCCATTTTCATCCAATAGTTCTACTACATCTGATTCTTCATGCTCAGGTTCAAGCACTTCAAATAAATTCTCGTTCATTTTTCTCTCCTTGTTCTTAAAAATGTTTATTTATCCGTTCTGTTCTTATCTAAATAGCCTTGTAAAATTAATGTCGCAGCTAATTTATCCACTACTTCTTTTCGTTTTTCTCTTCTCATATCCGCATCGATGAGCATCCTAGTAGCACTAAGTGTAGTCAACCTCTCATCCCAATATTCAATATCAATTTTTCGATCTATTCGATCAGAATAAATTAATTTTTTTTCAAACTTATCCATGAACTGTTTTGTCTTTTCACCTTGCGGACCAATTGATCCGTTCATGTTGTACGGCATACCTGCAACAACTTTGACCACTTCATATTCATTAATTAATTCTATTAATCTGTCAATGTCTTGTTTAAGGGACTGTCTAAATATTGTTTCTTTTCCCTGCGCTGTAAATAACAACGAATCACTAATCGCCACACCAATTGTGCGATCACCTACATCTAGTCCCATAATTCTCATTTAATCATATCCTCCAGTATACTCCAATATGTTGAAATATACAATATTTAATAAACTTTAATACAAAATTCAGGGCAAACTGTTGAGCAATACCCACATAAAACACATCTTGATCGATTAATTACTATTGAGCCATTTTCAAGCGACAGTGCTTTGTGATCACATTTTTTAGTACAAGCACCACACTCTATGCACCAATCCGCAATTTGTAACTTTTTCTCGGATATACTTATCTTCGACTTCACAACTTCGGGTATAACCTCGCCATTAATCCTTGCTACATTATAATCAATTTCAGCAAAAGACTGCATGCCAAAAGCAATAGAGTCAATATACTTTTGTGACTCCAGATAATCGAAACATTCATTTATGTTGCCCAATAAATTTCCACCTCCAAATGGTTTCATCGCAAAGACGCCACCACCAAGGTTATGATATTTTATAAGTGCATCCTCCATATCAGTTCTTGAGCCATCTTGTATCCCTAACCCATTGAAGTTTAATATAGGATGAACAATTTCTATCTCTGGATATTTAATAGCGCCAAGTACACCTGCGACATAATGTGTCGAGATGCCAAATGCCTTTATTTTACCAAGTTCTTTCTGTTTTAAAAAATATTCAATCGCTTCATAATGTCCACGAATAGTATGTTCACTCATTTGCTCATGAAGCATAAAAACATCTATATAATCCGTATCGATTTCTAAAAGCGCTTTTTCAAAACTATGTTTTGCGGTTTCTTCAGAATAAGCATAGCATTTACTCGCAATGACAAGTTTTTCTCTTGGGATGCGTTTTAGAGACTCTCTAATATGGCCATAAGTCTCATAAAGTTCTGCTGTATCAATAAAATTGATGCCTTTATGAAATGCATACTCAATTAAAGAGGCCCCTTCAACCGTACTCAAATTTCGTTGAAGCGGCCCCATTGTTAAACTACCAAAACAAATTTTTGAAACATTTATATTGGTTTTTCCTAATTTATTATAAATCATTTTTTGTTATTTTCTATATAGAAGTTAATTAGCACTTCTAGTATATCGTCTCTTTCAATTTTTTTAATCATCGTTCTTGCTTCATTATGCGTTGTGATATAAGTAGGATCTCCAGAAATCAGATAGCCAATGAGTTGATTCACAGGATTATATCCCTTTTCTTCAAGTGCGTTGTATACATAAAGTAAGATATCTTTATGTTCGCCGTTTTCTAAATAATCCTCGACGCTAAATTTCATTGTATTCTTCATAGGAATCCCCCTCTTCGTCAAAGTAAACCTTTATGTTGTCATTATACCCTTTTTAAGATAATAAAGCATAAACTTTTTGAAGTGCTTCGTCAACTTTTTCCGGTTTTTTTCCACCTGCTTGCGCCATGTTAGGTTTTCCACCGCCACCGCCACCAGCGATTTGTGCAACTTCTCTTATAATATTACCAGCATGTGCTCCTTTTTTAATAGCAGAATCAGATACCATTGAAAGTAAATCAACTTTACCATCTGCAATATTAGCCAGAACAACCACACTGAATTCAAATTTATCTTTTATTTGATCCCCTAAATTTCTAAGGGTATTCATATCTACACCTTCAAATTTTGCAGTAACTACTTGATAACCATTTACTTCCTTTACTTGATCAAGGATCTCTGAAAGTGCATTTTTTGCTAGTTTGTTCTTAAGCTGGTCATTTTCTCTCTGTAGATGCTTAATATCCAATAAAAGTTGCTCAGCTTTGTGCTCAACATCTTGTACACTTGATTTAAGGATATCAGAAAGTTGGTTCACCTTATTGTCAAGTTCTGTAAGCAAATTGTAAACATTTTCTCCAGTGATAGCTTCAATTCTTCTTACACCTGCAGCAACCCCTGTTTCACTTACTATTTTAAAGAGCCCAACCTCAGCCGTATTGGTTAGATGTGTACCACCACAAAGCTCAATACTATAATCTCCCATAGTGACCACACGCACATTTTCACCATATTTTTCACCAAAAAGTGCCATTGCACCTTTCTCTTTAGCTCTTGCAATAGACATTTCTTCTGTTCTTATTGATAAAGATGAAAATATTTGTTGATTAACCAATTTTTCAATAGCTTTTAAGTCGTTGTACGATATTGCTTCAAAGTGAGAAAAATCAAATCTGAGTCTCTCTGGACTTACCAAAGAACCAGCTTGTTCTACGTGTGTCCCAAGTACAGTTCTAAGCGCTTTGTGAAGTAAATGTGTCGCAGAGTGATTTCTAGCAGTAGCCATTCTGTTGACAAGATTAACGCTTGCTGTTACAGTTTCTCCAACTTTGACAGTGCCTTTTAACACTCTTACGTTATGACCTATGATACGACCAACACTTTTTTTAGTTTCAATCACTTCAGCCATAAAATTATCTGTATATATTGTACCAATATCACCCACTTGTCCGCCACCTTCTGGATAGAAAGGCGTCTCATCAAGTACTAAAGTTACTTCCATGCCCTCAAAAGCTTCTTCAACGATTTCTTCTCCAACTACAGCAACTAACTTACATGGCATTTCCAAGCGGTTATATCCAACAAACTTAGATACAATTTCTTTAGGTAGTTGAGATACTGCGTCACTTGCCCAACCAAGTTCATCTCCACTTCCTCTAGCAGTTCTAGCACGTTCCTTTTGCTCTGTCATTTGTTGTTTAAATTCTGCTTCATTAACTGTTAAATGCTTTTCTGCTAAAATTTCCATTGTAAGTTCAAGTGGGAAACCATAAGTGTCATACAGTTTAAATGCACGTTCTCCATCAAGTTCTTTTTGTCCAGCTTCAACAAGCGTATCAATATATTCAGATAAAATCCCCAAACCTTGATCGATAGTTGTTTGAAAACGCTCTTCTTCAATTGAGATAATGCGTTTTATATAATCAATTCTATCCACAAGATTTTGATAATTTTCTCCATAAGCCTCAATTACTGTATTCACAAGTTGTGTCAACACATTGCCTTCCATACCCAATTTCTTAGCATGACGTGCAGCGCGTCGAAGTAGTCTTCTTAAAACATAACCCCTACCTTCGTTATTTGGCATGATGCCATCGCCAACCATAAAAGTAACCGCTTTGATATGATCAGTCACAATTCTAACGGAAATATCTTGCTCTCTATTTTTTCCATAATCAACACCAGAAATTGCAATAACTGCATCTCTAATTAAGCGAATCGTATCCACTTCAAAAATAGTATCCACATCTTGTAAGATACATGCAATTCTCTCCAGACCCATACCCGTATCGATATTTTTCTTTTCAAGTTCAGAATAATTGCCTTGTTCATCTCTATTAAACTGTGTAAAAACATGGTTCCAAAATTCTAGATAGCGTTCGCATTCGCAGCCTGGACGGCAATTAGGATCCCCGCAACCATAAGCTTCGCCGCGATCATAGTATATCTCCGAGCATGGGCCACATGGTCCTGTTCCAATTTCCCAGAAGTTATCAGCTTTACCAAGTCGCGTGATTTTTTCTTCTGGAATACCGATAACATCTCTCCAGATTGCAAAAGCTTCATCATCTTCAAGGTAAACAGAAGGCCATAACTTTTCAACTGGCATCTCCAACACTTCAGTGATAAATTCCCAACCTAACTTAATCGAACCTTCTTTAAAATAATCACCAAAAGAAAAGTTACCCAGCATTTCAAAAAAAGTAGCATGTCTAGCTGTTACACCAACGTTTTCAATATCACCTGTACGAATACACTTTTGACAAGTTGCCATGGTTGAATTTGGAGGTGTTTCAAGCCCTGTAAAATAATTTTTAAGTGGTTGCATCCCTGCATTTACTAAAAGTAAACTTTTATCATTCATTGGGACAAGCGGATAACTAGACGTCACAAAATGTCCTTTGGATTCATAAAAATCTAAAAAAGCTTTTCTAATCTCATTTAACCCCATTTTTTTCATCGTAAATTCCTCCCATATTTTGTTATACAAAAAAACCTCCAAAGAACGTGTAGGGACGACAAAATCGCGGTACCACCCTACTTATTGGAATCATCCAATCGCTTTGAAGGTCAAAATGCAACATAACGTTTGCAAAACGCACCACTCTACTTAGTTTCAAGTGATGAGCTCGGAAGCTGCTTCAACCCGTGTGCATTTCCACCAAACATGCACTCTCTATTGTGGGTCTACTCCTCTTCGTCTAAGCCGATATTCAAGCTAGCAACAACTAGCGTTAATTCTTATCACATTTTAACACATTTATATTTAAAGAACAAAGTTTTTTTATATACTTCTTTCAGTTAAAATTCTATTTCTACGATATCATGATGATCATCATGGTCATCAGTAGGATCAAATCCTTCAAGTCCAGCATATGTTTTAGCATTTTTTTGTGCATAATTGTAGATTGCCGCTTTTAAAGCTTGTTCTGCAAGCACTGAACAGTGGACTTTTACTGCTGGTAATCCTCCAAGTGCGTCTACCACTTGCTTATTGGTAACTTTAAGTGCATCTTCAATTGAAAGCCCCATGATAAGTTCGGTAGCTATTGATGATGCTGCAATTGCTGAGCCACAACCAAATGTTTTAAATTTAATATCTTCAATATGTTCATTGTTGACTTTAATATAAATACGCATGATGTCGCCACATTTCACATTGCCAACTTCACCGACGCCATCGGCATTTTCTATCTCTCCAACATTTCTTGGATTCATAAAATGATCCATAACTGTTTCTGTATACATATTATTTTCCCCCTTGAATTCTATCATAAAGTGGTGACATCAATCTCAACTTTTGTACAACTTCTTTTAAAGCTTCAACCGTATAATCTACATCTTCTTCTGTTGTAAAATCGCCAATCGTAAGTCTAAGCGAACCATGAGCTATCTCATGAGGTAAACCTATCGCTAGAAGTACATGTGATGGATCTAGCGAACCAGAAGTACATGCTGAGCCACTTGACCCGCCAATGCCTTTTGCATTTAAGCTGAGAAGTAGTGCCTCTCCTTCGATAAATTCAAAGCATATGTTTACATTTCCAGGATGTCTCAAAGTAGGGTGTCCATTGTGTTTTACGTAATCTATATTTTCAAGGATTCCTTTTAATAACCTTTCACGAAGTGCAACTAGTTTTTCAGTATGTTCTACTAGGGAATCTTCTGCCATCTGTGCAGCCTTAGCAAATCCCATGATACCTGCTACATTCTCAGTGCCCGCTCTACGTTTTTTTTCTTGAGCGCCACCTTCGATTAAATTTTGAATTTTAATTCCTTTTTTAATATATAATGCACCAACGCCTTTAGGTCCATAAATTTTATGACTCGATACGCTCATTAAATCTATTCCCATAGCCGTTACGTCAATTTTTACATTGCCAAATGCTTGTACAGCATCTGTATGAAAAAGAACGCCATTTTCATGTGCAATTTTAGAAATTTCTTCAACTGGCTGCATTGTGCCGATTTCATTATTGATAAACATTATCGAAATTAAAACAGTAGTTGGTCTAATCGCAGCCTTAAGTGCCTCTAAACTGATCATACCATAGCTATCAACATCTAGATAAGTCACTTCAAAACCTTCTTTTTCAAGAGATTCACAAGTATGAAGCACTGCGTGATGTTCAATCTTACAAGTAATCATATGATTGCCTTTAGCTTTATTAGCACGCATAACCCCTTTGATCGCCCAGTTGTCAGATTCCGAACCACCAGCCGTAAAATAAACAGTATCTGCAGGTGCACCCATAGTGGTGGCAACCACTGCTCTTGCTTTCTCAAGTGCTCTTTTAGCATCTTGTCCAAACCCATGTATACTTGATGCATTCCCAAAAGTTTCTGTAAAATAAGGAAGCATTTCATCAACTACTTCTTTTTTAACTGGTGTTGTCGCCGAATAATCCAGATAAATTTTTCTCACTTTAACTCCTCCAAAACGTTATTTGCATTCACAAATACTGCTGATAATTTGACTTTCTTGGTTCACCTTATAATCGTCAATCATGTGTTGAAGCGAAATCGAATTTACAACGCTGGTGATACTTTCATATATTTTTTCATATATAACTTTTGTGACGCAATAATTTGAATGATCACAGATATCTTCATCACCATCAATGACAACACAATCGGTTGGTGCAAGCGGTCCTTCAAGTGTTGTTAAGATTACGCCTACTGTAATTTCTGCTGGCGCTTTAGCAAGCATATAACCGCCTTGAGCACCTCTTACACTTTCAACTAATAAAGCCTTCCTAAGTGGCGATATCAATTGTTCAAGATAATTGACAGAAATAGCTTGTCTCTCCGCTATGCTTGTAAGTGAAATTGGCCCTTCGCCATAATTTAGGGCAAGATCAAACATCGCCTTTAGGCCATAACGACCTCTGGTTGATAATTTCAAAATGACACGCTCCTTTAATCCCTAGTTATTTACTAAGAAATCATTTACATTATAATATATCCGATTAAATGCGTCAACTTTAAACAGTTGAATAGTTATAAAGAAATTGTTAACTTTCTGACCTATTCAGCCGATACTATAAATATAACTATTTATAAGAGGTGAAAAATGTCGGAAAGAATGAATGAACTCTTTACACTAACGCAAAAAGCTCAAAAGATGGAAATGATCAATGAGGAAATTGCTCTTGGAATATACCTCGAAATTTTCGATAATTATACACCTAAAATCTCAAAAACATATGAAAGTGCTATAAGACTCTTAGAAAAAAGGCAAAGGTTTGTGGAAGCTGAAAAAATTTGTTCAAAAGCGATTGAACTCATCAAAGCCGACGAAATTTCTGGAACACTTGATAAATTTGAAACGATTAAATTACGACTTGATCGCAAAATTTTGGAACAGTCTCCCAACGATGACCATTCACAGAAAAAGAAATTCAAGATTACAAAGACACACATCCTTTTATTGGTAATAATCTTGGCACTTTTCTTTATGATACTTAAGTTTACTACTCCATTTGATGACCTTAACGTTGATTTAGAAGGAAAAGATTCCTTAAATGGTGGCGAAGGCGTCTACAAAGATACAACGGAATCATCTGAGATTACTTATCCCGTTACTGATGCGATGATTGATACCGCTACTAACGAATTAAAGAAAAATATAGATGTCAGTGATGCTTCTGTAATTCCACAAGAAAACACATTAGGCATAGCGATTATTATCAAACCTGGGACATCAGAAGAACGAGCAATGGAACTTAGTGAAGTTTATCTTAAAGCATTATCAGGCGCTGCTGCGGCATCTTACGCAGATTTAAAAGCACCCACAAAAGACAGTTTGGGCGAGCTCTATGATTATTATGAACTTGTAATAACAGTTGGTACTAGTACAAAGCCTGAAGACTTTATCGCAAAAGGAACTAAAGTAAGGGGAGCTGCCTCAATTTATTGGCGCAATATGAACAATCAATAAAAAATTAAAATGCCAAGGCAATCACGAATTAACATCGTTGATACCTTGGCATTGTTTAATTATTTATACTAAAATACTTGAAGTTCATATTACTAATTTGTATGAATTAATGTTTTTGATAACTGCTCACTTACTTTATGACCCTTTAATATTTCAACCAATTTAAGTGCAAACACCATTGCAACACCAGCACCTTTTCCAGTGACCAATTCACCATCGTGAACAACAGCTTCATCAACGTGAATAAAATCATGCAATTCAGCTTCAAAACCCGGGTAACAAGTTACTTTTCTTCCTTTGAGTAGCCCATGTTTTGAAAGAATAGATGGCGCAGCGCATATAGCGGCTAAATGAATTTCAGAATCATAAGCCTGTAACAATAAGTTTTTAAGTGCATCATTTTCCGCAAGATTTTTAGCACCTGGCATACCACCAGGTAATACCATCATCGTTACGTCAGATAACGTGTGTATATCATTTATTTTTCCATCCATTTTTACTTCAATTCCGTGAGCGCCTGTAATTGAACTTCCCCCTACACCTATCATATGGGTTCTAACATCAGCACGTCTAAGTACATCTACTACCGTAAGTGCCTCTATTTCTTCAAATCCATCGGCAAAAAATACATAAACCATATTCGCCTCCACTAGTATTCGTTGACTTTCGTATAATATTTAGTGCTTTTAATCATCGTCACACTAGAACTGCTTCCTTTCCAAGTACTATCAACTGTATTGTCAATAATAAGCCATTTGCCATTAATGTAAATTTCATTCCAAGCATGATAGCCTTCCACATATTTCGAGTAACCTTTGACAAGTTTAGTAGGAATACCATGACTTCTTTCAATTGATGCAAATAACGCAGAATAATCATAGCAAATCCCTTTTAAATCTTCATAAGTTTTTTCAACACTTGGTATATAATCTGAAGTTAGTGTTGGGATTTTATCGTAGTCATACTTCATGTTTTTAACTAAATAACTGTATAAGGTTTGTAGGCGTTTATCATCTGACGCACTTTTTTCAAGCAAGTCCTTGCCAAACTCAATGGCTTTTAAATCATCTTTCCAGTATATATTCTGGATTGAATTCAGAAACACGATATTGGGATCTTTTAAATTCAAATCAATTGATTTTTGAGCGACATAAACATACTTAGTACCACTTACATTTTTAAGTAATCCAACTTTGTAAGTTCCATTACCTAATTGTAAAGGATATGATGTTGTTGAACCATTGGCATCAAATGGGTATGCGATTTTCGCATCATCCTTTGTGATTAACACTTTATATTTAAGTGTATCCGATGATTTATAGGTTATCTCGACCACTCCTTTTGACAGGTTTGTCACATCAATTGTTTCTTTCACAACTGCTGTTTCGCCGAAACTGCTAAATGTTGCCAAAGTTGCCGACATAAACAATGCACAAACAATCAGTATCAATTTTTTATTCATAGGGTGGTCTCCTTTCACAAGTCTAAACTTTTGGGTGTGGACTAATCTGATTCTCCTAAATATCTCTTAATTGTATCATAATTTATACAGTGAAGCAAAGCGTCTTCTTTATTGATCAACCCTTCATTGTAAAGGTCGGCCAAACTCGCATCCATGCTAATCATTCCAACGCTTTTACCAGAATGTATAGCAGCTTCTATTTGTGGGATTTTTCCATCTCTAATCATATTTCTAATGGCGTGATTCATACTCATAATTTCAAAAGCAGGAACCCTACCCAGTTTTTCTGATGGCAATAATTGTTGAGATATGACACCTTGGAGTACAGTTGATAGTTGAATCCTAATTTGCTGTTGTTGATTTGGAGGAAATACATCTATAATTCTATCAATGGTTTTTGCAGCGCCAACTGTATGGAGCGTTGAAAAAACAAGATGTCCAGTTTCTGCAGCTGTGAGTGCTATAGAAATCGTCTCATAATCTCGCATTTCACCAATTAGGATAACATCTGGTGCTTGTCTTAAGGCGGATCTTAATCCATCTGCATAACTTCTCGTATCGACGCCAATTTCCCTCTGATCGACAATACTCTTGTCATGTCTATGAATATACTCGATTGGATCTTCTAAAGTCAGTATATGACATGCACGTTCTTTATTGATAAGATCAATTAAACAAGAGAGTGTTGTGGATTTTCCACTTCCTGTTGGACCAGTAATTAACACTAAACCCTTTGCTTTTTTTCTCACAGATAAAATTGCCTCGGGAATTCGTAATTTGTCGATGTCTAATTGATCAAATTTAAGGACTCTAATTGCAGCTGCATGCGACCCTCTTTGCGTATAAGCATCAACCCTAAATCGACCAACACTGCTGAGTGAATAAGAAAAATCCTTTTCACCTTTTTCTAAAAATTCTTGATAGTGTTCTTGTTTTCTAAACAACTGCTTTACCAATTGTTCCGTATCATCTGGCATTAATTTATTATCTCCGATAGACACAAATTGACCGTGTACTTTTAGCGTTGGGGGAACACCAACTGTAATAAATATATCAGATGCATCCTTTTCAATAGCAAGTTCAAGTAATTCTTCTAAACTCTTCATGGTTAGTTTCCCTCCGGATCATTGAAATTTATGCCTTCATCATATTGAAATTCCTGTGGCAGTTCACGCCATTGATCGATAACAGGGAGATTACCATAATTGACGCTGTCAATCTTATATGATGTCAATAATTGCCTTCCTGAATTTTCATCTAAAGTAATAAAGCTAAGTTGCGCATTCCAATCCTCAGTTATATCTTGATTAATGATACCATCGTCAAAACTCAAGTTTGGGTTCATCTGAAATAAAGAGGAACTATTAAATTTTTCATACAGCAAATACAAAAAAAGTTTTTGTTTTACTAGATTTGTCTTCCCAGATTCACTATCGCTGACAAGTGTTTGCTTAACAAGTTCTGGCAGCTGAGAATCTGCAATTGATTCTGGTAAACCTTTCTCGATATAAGCATCCATCTCTTTTGCTACTTTTTTATATAAATTCTCGAAATCTATACTATTTTTTTCTGCTATGCTCTCAAGTTGATAATATGATTTTGTCCAATCTGCGTGTTTTCTAGCAATTTTCAAATTCGAATATGAAGACATCATTGCTAAAACGCCAAAAGTAATAAGCAATAACATAATCATGATGACAAGAACTGAAGAACTACCCTTTTCACTTTTTAGATTCATAATTTTAATAATACTTCTGCATTTCGATTTCATAGATTGGCTCCAATTCTAATTGATCTTGATGGTTGATCACAATCTTATAATTGACAACCTCATATTCTAGTCCTTGAGTTTTAACAGTCTCAAAGTTGAGAACATAAGTCGCTTCACTTGGACTATCAATTGCGATAAACGCATCGTCCAAATATACTTTTGATGTTATTACACCCTCATTATTTTGAAAACTAGAGTGCTTAAAAATCTTGAGGTTTTTTAAATTTTCAAGGGTTTGATCTGCATCCACAGCTTCAAAAATACTCTCACTGGTTAATACGCTTTGGTCTAATACTTTTGCTTTTGTATTTAGATCCTTTGAAGTGATAAACATCTGAATCACATAAACACTTAAGAAGGATAATACAGCAATTGAAAGTATAAGTTCAACCAAAGAGACGCCTTTATGTCGTTTTAACTTTAACATCATGTCACTCCTTATAAATCGATATGTCTGATTTAAGTGTGACTATTAAATCAGAAAGGGACGCTTTGTTTTTTTCAATTGTGATATAAATTGATTTTTCACTAAAAGTAAAATTCAGTTTATCAATATCTGCTATCTCGAAACTCAAGTCTTCAGTAGGTTTAATTCCAGTTAGAACGGTTACTTCTCTTAGGACGCCATGTGATTCGTAAATCCAAGTTTCATACACATCACCTGCAAGTTCTTCTTTGATAATTAGTGCGTCTTTGCCATCCAACCCTTTACTTGCAATTTGTACGCTTTCAAACCGATCATTTTGTCTTAACTTAGTGACAATATATGAACTAGCGATTCTTAAAGACTCATTATCATTTTTATCCTCAACCAAGGATTCATATGACGATGTAGAAGCAGCTGCAAGCATAAATATCCCAAGTCCAAATAAGAGCAAAAGCATCATGACAATAGACATCTCTATGAGACTATATCCTTCTTGTTTAAGCAATCTTTTTTTCATAGTTACCTACCATTTCTTATAAACCGCGATTACAGGCATTATATTTGAAGCAATGAGTTCATAATGGTAATAGTATGCTGCTTCATTGATTACTAAGCCATAATGTGTCACCAAATATGAAAACGTAGGATAACTCCCCTCTAGTGCATAACACTGAACGGCTGCCTTTTGAATTGCTTCTTCAACTGTCTTTACGCGTTCAAACTCAGCCGTTTTTGAAAATCCATTGATTCCAGTTCCAGACTGAGTTAAAAATATGATTAATATTAGAATTAGAATCAGATAAATTTTCTTCGATAACCAATTCATAAGTTTCTCCTTAGCCAATTGAGGACATAATGTTAATCAACGGTAGCATGACAAGTAATAAAATTGCACCAACAATTACAGAAAGTATAATTACAAGTGTTGGTTCGATAGATACTGTCATTCTATGAAGCGATCTTGATAGTTCACGATCATATACATCTGAAATTTTATCTAGCATGCTGTCAAGTTCACCGGTCTTATTGCCTAAAGTTACCATTTTAAGAAACAATTCTGGGAAAAGCGCTGTATCTCTTAAGGCATTCTCTAGCGCAATACCATCTTCAATTTTTGCAATCACTTGATTTAATTTTCCTTCAATTATTTGATTATCCATCAAAGGAATAATTAAATCTAAGCTTGATTGAATTGGCATGCCACTTCTGGTAAGAATAGATAGTGCACTAGAAAATTTTACGACAATTGATTTTTTATAGAGTGTTTTTACTATTGGTAATGAAAGTAACATAGAATCTCTGTATCTTGGAAAATAGCTTGTTTTGAAAATCAATAAAAAGTAACCTATTACGACTACTAATAATGCGATGATGATCAACATGCTATTTTGCAAAAACTCACTAAAATTAAGAACAAATTGCGTCGCAGACGGTATACTTCCACCTACCGATAAAAGAATTTCATGGAAAATAGGTAAAACTTTCAATATCAATAACAAAATTACTGCAGACATCAACCCAATAAGCACAAATGGATAAGTAAGGGCATTTTTTATCTTTTGTTTTAAAATATCACTTTTTTCATAATATGTAGCCAACTGCTCAAATACATCACCCAAACGACCAGTATTTTCCGCAATTTTCAACATAGAAACCATGTATTCTGGAAAGGCATCACGTGCTGCAATAGCTTCATAAAGCAACTTACCTTCTTCAACATCTAGACTGATTTCTTTTACGACTTTTTTAATCTTGCCATCAAATACATCTCCAGCAAGTAATTGTAACCCCTCTAAGTAAGGAATACCAGCTTTGAAAACAACTGAAAATTGATAGCAAAATAACGAAATTTCAGAAGCGCTTAATTGTTGTTGTTTTATACTTCGTTCCATAATTAACCACCTTATTAAAATTATATAATTTGTATGATTATACCCTATTACGCCTTATTTAAACCTTATGAGGCTATTGTAATGCTCATATAACAATTTTAGTTGAAACCTTGTAATGCTATATTAAGGATACAACAAAACCCACTTAAAATCATCCTTTAATCACTAATTTGACATATGAATTTAATCATAGTGCTTGATTGGTTAAATCTTCTAAGGGTATAATAAAATTGTTGGAGGTAATTCATATGTCTAAGAAAAAAAAAGAACTCGAAATACAAAGAAGAATCATAGAAAAAAAGAGACTTAAGTCTGCACTGTGTATTGGAATTGCAATTGGGTTATTTGTTGGTTTAATTAACGGATGTGTTATTGGTTATACTTTGAAAAAGAGATTTTCCAATGATGGGAAAAAAAGAATTGAAGAAAGAGCATTTTACAAAGCACGTTTGGGCGAAATCAAGCACTCACTTTATCAGATCAAAGCCCGTCTTGCTGGGGACGCTCAGCATTTGGATGATAAAGATTTAGACGATGCTGTGGCAAATGTCTCTGCTGAAATAGATAACGTATAAAAAAAAGATGCTGTATAAGCATCTTTGATTTTATTAACATATGAATAAAATGTTATTCTGGAGCATATTTTGTTTTCTTGAGATAGTCAGAAATTTTTGCTTCGTATCCTAAATTTGTAGGACGATAATATTTTTTATCTTTGATTTCATCTGGAAGGTATTGTTGCTTCACATAATGCTCTTCAAACGAATGAGGATATTCATATCTTTTCAGGTTTTCATTTTGATGGTATTTTCTTTCTAATGATAAAGAGGTGCCGTCTTTAAGGTAATAGGGTATATTCCCTGTATGAATATTATTGAGATCAGAAAGCACTTCATCAATTCCCAAATAGGCAGCGTTTGACTTAGGTGCACTTGCAACATAGGTCACTGCTTGTGCCATGATAATTCTACCTTCAGGCATACCGATAAAATCTACGGCTTGAGCTGCACTATTAGCTACAACAAGGGCCATGGGATCTGCATTTCCTACATCTTCAGCTGCACATATGACTATTCGTCTAGAAATGAACCTCGGATCTTCACCACCAGCAATCATTTTTCCTAGATAAAAAAGGGCCGCATCAGGATCTGAGCCTCTCATACTTTTTATAAAAGCAGATACGATATCATAATGATTGTCACCATTTTTATCATAGTCTACAGCTTTCATCTGGATACAGTCTTCCACATCGATCATCTCAATGACGATTTCAGAGGATAAATCAAGTTTTGGCAAAACTGAAAGTTCAAGAATGTTAAGTGCTCTTCTTGCATCTCCGCTAGCTACATCCGATATATATTCAAGTACAGAGTCTTGAATTACAATAGGATACATTCCCAAACCGCGTTTTTCATCTTTAAGTGCATTTTTAAGGATTATTACGATATCTTCCGTGTTTAATTTAGTGAGCCTAAAAACTGATGATCTTGATATAAGTGCACCATTTACTTCGAAATAAGGATTTTCAGTAGTAGCACCTATCAGTATAAAGGTTCCGTCTTCTACAAAAGGCAATAAAGCATCTTGCTGACTTTTATTAAACCGGTGTATTTCATCAATAAAAAGGACACTTCTTCTCTGATACATAGCAAGCTCATCTTTAGCACGCTCAACTGCTTCTCTAATATCTTTTACGCCAGAGGTCACTGCATTCATGCTAATAAAGGTTGCTTTCGTTTGCTTTGCTATTATCTTTGCAAGTGAAGTTTTACCGCTTCCAGGTGGGCCATATAAAATAATAGAGGTCAATCGATCTGCTTTGATGAGTTTTGGTAATAATTTACCATCGCCCATGATATTCGCTTGACCAATAAAATCATCTAAATCTTCTGGTTTCATGCGTTCTGCAAGTGGTGCACTGGATTCCTTTTGTTTTTTAGCCATTATATCAAATAAATCCATTTATTCCTCCTGAATGTAAAAACCAAGTTGCATCATTAATTCATCAAAAACAACTGTGACTTCGTCATAACCAAGTGTGCTGAACAATTTTCTGACTAATGTATCAATTGATATCTGATCGCTTGAAACAATATTACTAATAAGGCTTTTAACAGCCTCATGTGTTTGTATAATCAACAGATGCTTAAAAGTACTATGTCTAGCTATAGCAATTGCTTCAACCATTTCAAAAAAAACAGAAATATAGGCAACTGTTGACGCAGAATCATTTTCGATATTATCAATTTTTGATCTAATTTTAGTTTGATCTGACCAAGAAAGATGTTGAAATGCATCTAATTCTTCACTATCAAGTTGTTTCAAGATTCTCAAAATTTCCATTTTTTGAACATATAAATTTAAAGATTCTAAGTTTGAAGTCTGCGACATGTATTCATTTGTATCAGAAACAAAAGTACCAATGCCTCGTCTAACCTCTAAAACATTTCGGCTGATTAAAATCTTGATTGCTTCTCTCAATGTAGCTCTTGAGACGCCAAGTTCTTCTGAAAGTTGAATTTCATTTGGCATTTGATCACCTATTTTATAAAAATCATTTTTAATGGATGACATAATGGTTTCAGCTATTTTTTCAGATAGCAACATTTTCTGATACATGTTGGCTCCTTTCTATTACAAAAAAACATCTAAAGACAACCCTATAACATGACGATATTTATATCGCAAGGATGCAACTCACTTTATAGTAACATGAATTGATTCAAGGAGGAATACTTATGATTACTAATCCCGTTAATCTTAACAAAATTACCTCTGCCTACAATCCACCAAAAACAAACTTAGCAACTGAGCAAGTTGCAAATACTCTACCAGAAGAACTTAAAAGCGCAGAAGTAAAATCAGTACCAACTGATACCATAGAACTTGGTAATAGTAACTCAAAAGATTTTGGCACATACAAAATTGATCGTCAAAAACTAAACGAATTAAAACTTGACCTACAAAAGAATACAGAATCATTTAAAGAAATGATCCGAAGTATGATTGAAAAACAAGGCAAAAAATATGAAGACGTGGTTTCAGCTGTTCGAAAAGGAGAATCTCCAGTAGTCGAAGTAGATGCAGAAACCCGTGCCAAAGCTGAGGCTGCTATAGCAGAAGACGGATATTGGGGCGTCAACCAAACTTCTGCAAGGATTCTTGATTTTGCTAAGACACTATCAGGTGGAGACACTTCCAAAATCAGCGCACTAAAAGACGCCTTTAAAGAAGGTTTTGAAAAAGCGAAAGAAGCCTTTGGAGGAACCCTTCCAGATATTTCTCAACAAACTTATGATAAAGTTATGAAAGGTTTTGACGAATGGGAAAACCCTACACAAGTTGAAGAAAAAGAATAAATTAAACTAAAAATTAAAACGAGTTAATCAAATTATTCCAACTGGAACTAATTTGATTGACTCGTTTTTTTTACATGTGTACTTTTAAATTAATGAATCGAATACTTTTTTCTTTACTGGTAATAAAATTTCAACTCTAAAGCTTTCTTGTATTTTAGTTGCATAAAATTTTCCACCAATAATTTTCAAAACAGCACTTACAAACTTACCATGACTATCAAAGACAGAACTCAAATTATCATTTGAAGCACAATCTGCAACAAAATGTAAAATATGCTTTTCTTCCAAATTTTCTGTTTTAATACTGAGTTTTTCAATATTGGATTGATTGAATATAATTAATTCAATGATATCACTAATAATACTGGTAATCATTTTGAAGTTGTCATAGTAATAAAGTTGGCTTTCAGAAGTATTAATCTCTATTTGTATTTTTTTAATTCCCATTTTTTCAAGTAAGCTCTCAATACTTGATTCTATTTCCTGGATAGTAAAAGTCTTCATAGTAAAACGATTCATCTCAAAAATTTTGTTCAGATAATGCACGCGGTCATTCATTTGTTGTATGATTTCAGTCATTTCAATCTGACCATCGCTATGTTTTAGCGCTTGAACTGAAAATAAATGATGTTGATTGAGTGCTTTAATAAGTTCATCATAGAGCCGCAAAACATGATCTACTTTCTCATAGCTTTCACTTAACATCTTGTTATATAGTTTACCTTTTTTCTCGCTTGAAATAAGGCGATTTTCTTCAATTGCAGAATTTTCATAAATCGCAATAGCTTCTTTGATGTATACTTTCAGTTCAGCATCTAAATCCCACGGTTTAGTCATGAATTTAAAAATTTCCACATTGTTGACTGTCGCTAAAATCTGAGGTAATTGTGTATAGCCAGTCAAAACGATTTTAACCGTTCTTGGACTGATCTCTTCAACTTGTCGTAATAGTTCAAGGCCATTCATACCAGGCATACGCATATCCGTTATGATGACGCTTATTTGGTCTTCTCTTGCGAAAGATTCTAAAGCTTGTGCTCCGCTTGAAGCAAATATTTTCGAATAGGGTTCCAAATGTAAACCTCTATTCAATGATTTTAATATTTCAATTTCATCATCAACGATTAAAACGGTATGCGTTGAATAATCTATCATTTCATCACCTCAACACGATCTGCATATTCTCTATTCACTATATTTTTTGATGACTTCTTTAAGAAAATCTTCATTAATACCTAGTACTTCCATTGCCTCAACATAGTTGGTGTTTAGCGGTGTCGTCATTTTACTCTCAATTTGAGAAGAAATACACATCAAAGCAACTTGCTTCTTGCTCAGTATGTCTGGATCTTTCGGTGTATGGTGGTAAAGTGTCATCTCTATTATATCATATGGAAATGCCCACCAATTCAAAAAGTATCCACCGATGGTAGAATGATCAATACCAAAGAGTTCTTCTTCTTTGCTAATAAGCTGATCATCTCTTAACTTGAGTTTAAGTATCTCATCAAAATACATATTTCCAAAAATTTGTAGAAGAATAATTTTTCCTATATCATGTACAATACCTGCTGCACTTATAATCGGTGGAATCTTTGTCCCAAAATATTTGGTATATAATTCTTGAAAAATAAGATTTGTTCTGTTGGAATGCGTCCAAATAAACTCTGATTTCTCAAAGGTTTCACTGTTCATCTGAGAAATTTCATATGACAATACAATTTGCTTTAAATTATTTAATCCTATGTACATAATTGCTTGTTGAATATTTCCCGTCTTTGCAGCATAAAAAGCCGAATTTGCAATTCGAAGTACATTTGATGTGATTGCAGGATCTCGTTCAATGATCCCGGTTATATCCTCGATACTTTTTTCTCTTTGAATATATAAATTGAGTTCATTAAAAAGCCGTGGGATTGTTTTGATACTATCAAATTGCTGAACGATTTTAAAAATATGTGAACTTTTGAGTTTTTCCTCTAAAACAAACATTTTCCTGATACCTTCAATTAACTCATCGTTATTCCAAGGCTTATAAAAATATTGTTTTGCTAAGTTTTTACTAACTGCTTCAGTGATGCTTGATGCTGAAGCATAACCCGTTATAGCAACTCTAATTGTATCTGGAGATGCTTCTTTAAATAACTTCAACACCCTGATGCCATCAAAATACGGCATCTTAATATCAGTAATTAGCATGTCAAGATGATCTATTTCCAAAAAAATATCAATTGCCTCTTTTATGCCATTCGCATAGAAACATTCGAATTCTAAATTTCTAAATGCACGATTTATTGCTCTTAAAATATTGCTTTCATCATCTATAAATAGAATTTTCTTCATCGCTTACCTCTCAACAATTGGCATTATAAAAACCTAGATTCCTTCATTGCGATTATACCCCATTGTTAATACTAAAAACATGTTGTTCTCTAGAAATACTTTTTATGACTAAGATAAATCTAAAGAGCAATAAGTATAACTTATGAATTTACTTTAAGTTATACTTATTGCTCTTACTTCATATTTTATTTTGTAAGTTAAATATATTCTCTATCGATATATTCAGAAGTGAAAAGTTTAAGCATAGCACCGTATTCCATTTTAAATTGCACTATATCGCCCACTTTATAATCCTCTTGAGCCGCAGTAAAATCTAGAATCATATGATCACTCGATGCGCCTAAAATTTCTATTCTAGAATCAACGGGAATAAGTGCACCATGGTCAACATCTTGTCTTCCAACAGCTACTATCCCTCTTTTCATAATGCCTTTATCTTCAAATACAGGTTTGTTACCAAAAGCATCCATGCCAATAAGCCCTTTAGGCAATGATGATTTTGTTTTATACTCTATAATCTGAGCTTCTAAAACGAATGCATCATCATGTGTACCGGCAATTTGTTCACCATAGGCAGCTTCTCTACCTAGAACCACGCCTTCTCCTACACGAAGATTGTTGATTCGATTAGGAAGGTCAGAGCCATCAAGCAGATACAAACTACTAGAGTTACCTCCTGAGACAATATTGAGTTTATAGTCATATGTTTTTTCTATATGATTGGCTAAACGTTCAAGTTCACTTAAGTTCTCATGTGTCGGTATAACGCCACCATAACAAGTGAGATTAACACCTATGCCTTCAATCACAATATTTTGGCATTTTAGGATCTCTGGTATCACTTCGTCAACTTCTTCAGGTAAAAAGCCCTCTCTTAAGTCGCCGAGGTCAAACATGACAACAATACGATGTTTTTTATTTGCTCTATTAGCGGCATCATCCAAAAGCTTAATTGTGCTAAGCTCAGAATTAAAACTAATATCTGCAAGGGCTACAACATCGTCAACTTCCGAATGCATTGGTAATCTGAGTAAAATTTTCTCACAACTAAGTGCCTTAAGCTTGTCTAGATTTTGAATGCGAGAATCCGCTACGCCATATGCACCGGCATCTAAGCATATCTGGGCAAGTTTTAAGTCCGCAGAATGGACTTTCGTAACAACGTGAACACTAATTCCTTTTGTAGCTGCTTTATCCACTATGATTTTAGCATTATCGTATAGCTTCTTTTGATCAATAACAACTCTTGGATACATACTACCTCCTAATCAATCTTTAAAGATTTTTTCAATAATAATAGAGCAGATGTTTCATGTTCTTTCGAAAGTACGCCTAGAGATGCCATAATATAGTCATTGTCAATGAGGATTTCCGCTTGCTTATTGGGCAAAAGTTTATCACCCATAAGGTTATTTGTAATTTCTTTAAGTAATTCTACCCTATTTGGAAGCCTAGTACAAGCACCGCCTGTTCCTACAATAAACTTTACGCTCGTTAAATCTTTGCCTTCAGCGTAAGTTTTTTTGCCTCCACCGCCATATAGAGTTCTGAATCCCCCAGCATGACGTTGTGCAGAAATCACAATCGCCTCTTTGGTTAACCGCTCTACAAATTGAATTTGTTCAGCCGTTTTTGGAATTGGCACATGATTCTCGATGAGCTGATTAACTTTAGATTCATCCATTTGAAGATCCTTGCAAAGTTGGTTAACACCTATGAGTTCTGCGATATTTCTCATGTTAATATAGACTCCTAAGTCCCCTTCGACAGTTCTTTTGGCCACGGGCTCAGGACTAATCAATATACGCGATACTTCTTCACTGCCTTCGGTTACAGAATGAATATCAGTTGTTGCCCCACCTACATCTACAGTTATCAAATCTCCAATGGCACTTTTTAATAACTTTGAAGCTTCCATAACGGCTCCAGGTGTAGGGATGATACTCCCTGTTACCATCTCTCTTATATGTTCCATACCTGGTCCGTGAACGATATGTTCTTCAAAAATATCTTGTATCACTTTCCTAGCGGGTTCAACATTAAGCAGATCTATTTTAGGGTAAACATTATCTACAATATAGAGATATTCGCTCTTACCAGCTTCTTCAAATATCAATTTGATTTCTTCTTGATTTTGTACGTTCCCGGCATAAAGGACAGGCACTTTTAAATCTAAGCCCACAATAATCTCTGCATTGTAAATCGCTGTTTCTAGTTCACCATAATCAACACCACCTGCAATCATGATGATATTGGGATTGATCTCTTTTATCTTTTGAATATCTGTGCGTCTAAGTTTACCAGCAGTCACCATGTGTATATTGGCGCCTGCGCCAAGCGCAGCTTCTTTTGCAGCTTTAGCCGTCATATCATAGACAAGCCCATGAACTGTCATCTTAAGACCACCAGCAGCGCTGCTTGTTGCTAATAATTTTCCATACGTCAAAGTTTCACAATTCAAGGCTAGTTTTAGATGCGCTATTGCTTCGTGAAGTCCAATGGTTACATCACCTTTTGCAACACTTGTAGGGGCCTGACCTTGTCCAATGAATTCAGGTGAGATTGTATCTATACCGTTAAAAGCATTGACGACGGTTGTTGTACTACCTATTTCTGCAACCAATAAATCTATTTTCATGTGACCCTCCATAGATTAAAAGCTTAGTACAGCTAGATTTAGCATCTATGCTGCACTAAGCTTTTACAATACTTCATTTCAAATCATTATTTATTGCGCATTGCTCTTTTTTTCTTAACAAGGAAAGTTGCAACATTTACACCGCGATCATATCTACCGAAGCCTTCATCCATTCCGTTTATACGTGCTATTTCAGGAGTTACTTGCGTACCACCAGCACAGATGATAAAACGATCACGTACGCCTTTTTCTACTGCATACTCATGAATTCTCTTCATGTTCTTATAGTGAACATCATCATGTGAGATGATCGTTGACGCTAATATAACATCAGCATTAAGTTCAATTGCAGCATCTACAAGTTTCTCAATAGGAACTGAAGTACCTAGGTACTCAACTTCGCAGCCATATTTCTCAATACCACCGTGTTTAATATCGATAACTTCTCTTAGTCCTACAGAGTGTTCATCTTGTCCAACGGTTCCAGCAACGATCTTCACTGGATATTGGTCAAATTCACTTCTGATTTCATCATCACTCATCACCTCTGGTTCTGGTGGAATAACAAGGGTGTTAAGATCAAGGTCCATATCAAGTACACCTTTAAGTTGAACTCTTGTACCTTCAACTGGGTGCATTTGTTCGATATGAATTACTTCAACGTCTTTGAGATTCATCTTTTTAGCGAACTCGATTGCTGCATATTGAGCTGTTCTAAGTGCTACAGGCAATAAAATTTCAAGTTGAACAACGCCATCGCCTAACCATTGAACTTCAGGTTTGATAAAGTTTGATTCGCCATGTTCCCCTCTGTATTTTTCAGTTTCAGCCATACGTTGGTTAACGTTATCAGTCTCATCCAGCTCATCGATGTAGATGATCTTATCTGGATTTTCAAAAGTACAACCATCAATTAGTGCAGATGGATTATTAACTAAATTTGCATCATATTGAGCAACGTTGTTATAGCCATAATGTGCTGTAACAGGTGCCATATAATCTGCTGCTCTTTCATAAACAGAACCAGAGCCGACGCCACCTTCGATCTTTCTACCGATACCATCGCCATTTCTTTCCGGATACATGCCTGAGTCAACAAAGAAACCTTGCTCTACTGCGTTAAAATAGCCACCCGCTTTGATGATTTCTTCAACATATAAAACTGCTCTTTCTTTAAGTTCACGCGCTTTTTCTCTAAGATAACCATCATTTTTAAGTTCTACCATATCCATCAAACCATCAAGGCCAGCAAATGTTTGTTTTGCAGTGTTACATGCTTCGATGTTGTACATATGCCAAGGTACATTTCTACCTTCATCAGGTGTAATCGTAGATTGAATATCAGCTGATGTCATTCTTGAGATCAGCATGTTCATAACATGTGTTACTGTTGCTTCTCTTGAAGATGACGTGATATATTTTGTATTCATCTGAGCTCTCATTTTATACTCAGTAAAAAGATCTCTTAAAGCTACTGCATATGGTAAGTCAAGCTTCATACATGGTGCTGGCGAAGAAGTTGGTGGCACTGTTGATAACGAAATATTTGCTTTGGGCATCCCTACTTTAAATGAATAAAGTGCATTGATACCATGTTGTACCATCAGTTCAGGCATAACTTTCCAAGCGTCACGAGCAGTTGCGTTAGCGTTATGTGCACCATCGATTTGAACCATATCTGCCCAAGCCATTACTTTTTTAGATTCAGCAGCATCTACAAATGAACGCACCATATTGATGTTCCTATAAAGCACATTGTATTGTGGATCTTGATGTGCGCCATTTACGCCTTCTTCAGCAAGCATAACAGCAACATCAGGACCAGCAACTCCCGATACATATGAGTGGTAATTAATATCTCTTCCAACTTCTTCTTCGATTAGATCAAGTGCTTTTCTATGTGCTCTAACTTGCTTTCTAGAAATTGGAACACCACCGATTCCTTGTGGTGTACCTTCGATTAAGCCGTCAAAGTGCGATTGACCTGCTGTACGGATAACCATGATATGGTCAGCGCCATGCCAAGCAGCCATACGCATTCTGCGGATATCATCTTCAAATCTTCCTGATGCGATTTCAGTTGTAATGGTGTTATTCGGTTGTGGATCGATATTGTTAAAATACTGAGCAGCAGGCATTGGAATATAGTTTTTTAGCGGTGTAGACATATCACTATATTCAAAAGCACCATAAACTTGCTTCTCACTTTTTTCTCTCCAAGTCCAACCTCTTCTTTTCGGTCTGTAACTTTCAAGATCTTTTAGAATTTCTTTGACATCTAATTTAGTGTTGATATCTAATTGATTCATTATTTGTTACCCCCTTTAAAGATTTGAACTGCATCATCCCAATGTTTACCTTCAATAAGCTCAAGTCCAGCTGTTCTAACATCCATCTTTTTCTCTTTAGCAATACGATAAACAACATGTCCTACACCATGACCGATAAGGCCACGATCAATTGCGCCATCAACCAATGGTTGTGCCTCTAAACTTGAAAATCCCATTCTGAGTAATACCGATCTTTCAATTGCAGGGGAAGTATTCTTCTGTGCAAGATCCAATAACGGATCAACAATTTCTTCTACTAAACTCCAGAATCTTTCTTTGAGCTGTTCATCTGTTAACCCAACGAGATGCTGATTTCTTTGTAGATAATCGTCTTCTCTTTTAACAAAACCTTTCATCTTTTGACCCTCCATTTAATTTTTAGCCGCATCTTTTATAATTCTATACCGAGTTCCTTAAGAACGTTCAAAACATATGCTTTGTCAGTCTTTGTCTCTGTTATAAGGTATTGTAAATCCACTTCATTTAGTTTCTTTGATTCAACAGTCGAAACTGCATTTTTAATTAAAGACGCTTTCAGTTTGTCCAAATCTAAATCAACTGCTTTAATTAAACTTGGATGACTTGGAAATATGATGTTTTTACCAGGAACTTGTTCACTTGGGTTACCAAACTTAAGCTCAATACCGTTGTCTCTTGCAAACGAAAGTTGTGGCTGAATGTGCTTGCCAGCACCTGTATATTCAGTTTCTTGAACAACTATAATTTGATCTTCATCCATCTCTTGAGCGATACTAAATGCAGCTACAAGCGCTGTATTTCCCGCTGGACCTTTTTCTAAACCTTCAAGTTGAGCAAGAGCTTCCGTCATATAGAACACTTCACCTTGTGTCACTGTGACGTATCTGTCCATATAACGCATAGGTCTTGCAGCAGACCTTGGTACATCTGATCTGTCTGGTACAGTCGCAAATGGCACGCCAAAGCCAGTATGTCCCGTTGTAAATGATTTTTTGTTAAACTGTTCATCGCTTGCCATATGGAGACCGCTTAAATCAACTGATGCGCCAACTATTTTAGTTTCCAAAGCACCTGCCTTAACAAGTCCTCTTGCAGTACCCGTTAAGTTACCACCACCAGCGTTAGTGCACACAACAACTTCAGGATCTTTGCCATATTTTTCTCTACACTGCATAGATAGCTCGTAACCAAGCGTTTCAACACCTGCGATACCAAATGGGGTGTAAAGTGAAGCATTGAAGTAACCTGTTTCTTCTAAAAGTAATAGGAATTCATAGAATAGTTCCGGTCCGACAGTAAGTTGAATAACTTCTGCACCATACGCTTCACATCTTCTTGCTTTTTCAACTATTTCAGGTTGACCTACGCCCTTCGAATCATAAGTTTCTTGCACGATGATACATTTTAAGCCTTGCATCGCAGCTTGTGAGGCAACAGCCGAGCCATAATTCCCACTTGTTGCAGCAATAACGCCTTTATAACCGAGTTTTTTAGCATGATAAACCGCATTTGCAGCTCTTCTCGCTTTAAAGCTACCTGATGGATTGCTCGCTTCATCTTTGATAAATATCCGTGCGCCTTTACCAGGAGCTGCTAACTTACGTGCCAATGCTGTTAAATTTCTAAGTTCTAACAGTGGCGTGTTGCCTACGCCAGTACGTCCTTGAATTTCTTGCATCTCTTCAAGAGAATAACCAGTCTCACGCATCATGCGTTCATAATCAAAGCCTATACCGTCATATTCAAATTCAGAGTAATCTATTCCAATTGCTTTTTTCATGATATCATTTTTTCGGCCCATGACAGCTGAATACGAATTATCTTTCATTGTCATCACCTCCGAAAAGTATATCTTTAAGCTGAATTCCTATTTGCGTAATTTCAGGAACATAATTACCAAAAGAGTGTCTATATGTTGGCTCAAGTTCAACAATTTTGCCATGCTCTCTTCTACCAGTAATGGTGATGACTTCAACTTCATCGCCAATTTCTGCATCAGATTGACAAAAACCTTTTACCCACATCTCAAGTGGTACTTTCTTTGTGTCTTCTGGCACTTGTGGTGCACGTTGATCAGGTGTAAAGATGATACGATGTACTCTTACCCAATCTCCTTTTTTAACTTTCAATGAAAACACCTCACTTCAAACTATTTAATAAATTGTCTCATGTCTCCCATGATTGCTCTTGGCACTGGTAAATCAAGCATTGTTTTTAAACCAGGTTCTGCGTTAATTACTTGAGGAATCATGTTCACACACATTGCAATCGTACCAAGTCCACCTTCAACTTCTGGTTTAATGTTCATATTAACTTCAGGTGAACCTTTAAGTGTAATATAATCGCCTGTAAATGTACCTTCCATTTCAGGTTCAATTTGTTGAGGGTGAATCATGTTAATTTTAACTTGACCATCTACATATCCTTGTCCAGTCATATTAACGCCTGCTACGTTTCCAGCTGCAGCAAACCCATGAGGAGATTTTCTATCTACAGTTGTAACGATTGGTTTCATTTGTGTTTCTATTTTTTCAACTGGCCAACCAATTGCATCGCCGATCATGTTAATTGACTCAGCAAATCCAACATGACCTGCAAGAGATCCATCTGCTACGCCATTATTAAATTCTTCAACAGTGATACCCACACCTTGCTCTTCCATAACGGCATGTCCAAATGGTGATAAACTGTTAACGCGTTTTGCTTCTATTTCAGTGACATCAGTCATACAGCCCGTTAAAACTACTACTAATAGGTCCATGATGAGTCCTGGGTTAATACCTGTTCCAAGTATAGTAACGCCATTTTCTTTAGCGATTTTATCAAGCTCAGCTGCAAGTTCAGGATTTTGTGCTTTTGGATAAGACATTTCCTCTGCAGTTGAAATAACATTTATTTTTTTCTCTAATACATGTTTAAGTCTTGGGAAAGCTTTTGAAGTAAATGAATCTGTTGCAGTTAAGCAAATATCACAAGATTTTTCACTTATAACTTCGTCAATTTCTGGATTGATAATAACGTCAGGACGATTGCCTCTCTCAACGCCTAAGATCTCATAGATGCTTTTGCCAACTCTCTCAGGATTTCTATCACAAACGCCAACGATTTCTACACCTTTTTTATTCATTAACATTTTTGCCATTCCACTTCCCATGGCTCCAAAACCCCAAATTGCAACTTTAATATTTTCTGATCTCATAATTGTCACCTCCGAATATTTGCCTTATAGGCATCCGGTAATATATTACGCAATTGTCATGCCAAGTTTCATTTTTTTGAACATTACTCATGAAACCGTTGCAAACGGCTATGAATAATTATTCAATTTATTTTTAGTTATAAAAGAAAATGATAATTGTCCGAATTGTTTGTTAATTTAATCGAAATAGCAAATATTTTTGCACTTAAATGTGCAAAATATTTTGCATTCTCTAATTAATGCAAAATATTTTGCATGCCTAATCCAAAATAGCTACTGATTCCACTTTATAAAAGTGCTATAATTGATAAAAAAGATTAGAGGATCTATATGACGCATAAATATACCAATATAAGAATCTATTTGCTAATGATTATGGCTACTTTTTTCTGGGCTGGCGCTTTTATTGCTGCAAAACTCGGTGTATATGAACTTAGCCCAACAATACTTACATTTTTACGCATGGGTATAGCCGCTATAATAATCTTTCCAATTATGATCAAACGACTTGGATCAGGATGGCAGTTAAAAAAAGCTGAACTTAAGTTAGTTCTAGCAACGTCAATCATCGGCATGATTGGATACCATATGTTTTTTTTCACTGCTTTGAAATTTACCACAGCATCAAATGCTTCGATGATTAATGCAACGAACCCATTGATTACTGCAGTTCTTGCCTCTCTTTTTGCAAGCGAGCGCATCACAGGAAAAAAAATCGCCATGTTGCTATTAGCCTTTTGCGGTGTGGTCTATATTATACTCGCTGGCAATATCAGCTCACTTATCAACATGACACTTAATAAAGGTGATTTTATTATGTTATGTGGTACGCTTCTTTGGGCAATCTATGGCATCATCGTAAAAAAAGCAGTCCCAATTATGGGACCGCTAAAATTAACAACTTATACTTTTCTCTTTTGTGCAATCATCATGGCGCCATTTGCAACTTATGATTTTGCAACAACAAATGCATTTTCAGTAGGCATAGGGCCTTACATCGCAGTACTTTATATGGCAATTTTTCCCACTGTAATAGGATACTCCATACAACAATATGCTATAGCTGAAATCGGTCCTTCAAAGGCTTCACTTTTTATCAACTTGGTACCGATTATTTCCACGATTCTAGCTGTACTTTTCTTAAACGAACAAATACGCTACTATCATCTCATAGGTGCAGGGATGATTATCACTGCTGTTATCGTTTATAACCGTTCCGGTTCTGGTGCTAAGTCAAATAAAGGTGTGCTGGATTAAGCATATACATGCTTTTGCCATGTTTTTTGACCGTTTTTTTGATTTTGGCAAGTGCCTCACTTAAGGCATCTGATGTTTGGAACTCATTTAAGTTGCCATATAAGCCAGCAATGGATATTGATGTCAATGCTAAATCTCTCACTATTCCAAAACGGTCTTCTGCTTTGATTGTGCCTGACTTAAAATGTTCTTCAGTGAAAAAATGGGCTTTGTCAGCCTCAAATTGATTGAGAATTATCTTTGCCATTTCCTCATAATCACTAATTTCCCCTTCAATTACAATTACAAAATCGTCTCCTCCCACATGTCCGATAAAGCTGGTATGTGGGAATTTATTTTTAACAGATATATTCATCATATCCGCTAAATATTTGATCATGATATCACCTTTCTCAAAGCCATAAACATCATTATAGATTTTAAATTCATTGATATCTACATACAAGATACAAGAATTATTGTTAAAACTAACTGCATCAGTCATCACCCTAGTAATCACAGGATTTCCTGGAAGACCTGTTAAAGGATTTCGCTCTTTTGCACTGTTTTTTTCATACATCAAGGTATACTCAAATATTTTCTTCATAGAAACAGTCCCTTGATATTTACCACTTTTTGTGACGATCACATCGTCAAAAAGTTGATCGTCCGGTCTTTCCATTGCACTCTTTGCCACAACACTAATTGGCATATAATAATCTACAACCAATGGTGTTGTGTTCATAATTCTAGATATAGGTTTGTTTGCAAATAGTGAGTAGCCATATTTGCCCGACATACTTGCATCCAAATTATGTTTCATGATAATCCCAACAGGTCTTTCGTTTTCACAGATACAAGCGCTTTTAGCTTCCACTTTATCGAGATGATTTTTAACCGTTATACAAGGCGCCATAGATTCATAGATTGGATTGGCATGGCTATTGATTAGATTAGAAATATAGTGGTATTCCTGTGCATATTCATTTAGATTCCTTGAGATTTGATTATAGTCCTTGATTCGTGTGATTACATCTTCATCCAAATTCTCAAAACTTGCAGATGGCTTTCTAAGATAAAATCCTTGTCCAGCATGTACTCCAAGTAAAATCAAGGTTTTCATTTCTTCCTTTGTTTCGATGCCCTCAGCGATGATCTTTATATTCGTTGTAAGCGCTGTATCGACAAAAGCTTTGATCAATGCCTGTTTAAAGGCATCCTTATCAATGTTTCTAATTAAATCCATGTCAATCTTTATAAAATTTGGCCGAATCTCGTTGATCGTTTTAAGACCTGAATATCCAGCGCCAACATCGTCAATCGCTACTTGATATCCTTGATTTCTATAATTATCTAGTACATTCATAAATGCAGTATAATCAAATATAGCAGTTCTTTCAGTAATTTCAAATACAATACTACTTTCTTTACCGCCTATTTCCTCTAAATACTCTTTCGTTAATCCTGTCTTGTATTCAGGCGTTTTGATAACTTCAGGATCTACATTCACAAAAAGAAGTTTGTCAGTATCAAGTTCACGTATACGCTCAAGTGCTTTTTTTCGAAAAAGCATTTCGAGTTCCCATATCTTTTGTTTCTCATGCGCTTTTTCGATTAGTGTCAGTGGTGAGTAAAACATCGTCTTTTCTGGTCCTCTAGACAAAGCTTCATATCCTATGATTTCGCCATTTCTTAGGCTCACTATTGGCTGATAATAACTGGTAACTTTCTCGTTTTTCAAAATGTCTTCAAATAATACGTCTTCCATGCTGATGATGCTTCCATTATTAATTTGATTTGTCATTTGCTCCATTTTTCGCACTCCTTTACCCAAGTCAACCATATCACAGCCAGGTTAAGACCATGTAAAGGTTGTATAATACATGCGTAAAAACTTATAAAACTGCAATAAAAAAGCATATCTAACAGACTTTTGTCTATTAAATATGCCGCCTTAATTAATGCTTCTTATATTTATGATTTATATTTATATTTATATTTATATTTATACTTATAGTTTAAACTGCTTTATTTTGTATTGTAAATTTTGACGTGAAATTTTGAGATGATTAGCTGCTTTACTGACATTGAAGTTGTATAACATTAAAATTTCTTTTATAATCTGTTTTTCAATTTCAGCTAAATGCGCATTTAGATCATCCACTAACTGTGGTGAACTTGGAATGTAATGACTTTTTTTAAGCAAAACCTCCGCAACGTGTGAAGGCATATGTTCTTTACCAATCACATGTTCATCTGAAATCAAGTTCATTGCAGATTCAATGAAGTTTTTAAGTTCTCTTATATTCCCTGCCCAGTTATAGTTTTTAAAAGCTTCTAGAAGTTCAGATGAAACCATCCAGACATCCTTCCCAAGCTGCTCATTGTATTCTCTTATAAAATAATCCACGAGTAAAGGGATATCATCCACACGTTCATTGAGACTCGGAATACGGATATTGATAACATTTAAGCGATAATAAAGATCTTTTCTAAACTGCCCTGAATGTATAAGCGCTTCAGGTTCTTCGTTAGTTGCAGCAATAATCCTTACATCAATTGGTATATCCTTATTTCCGCCTACTCTTCTGACGTAGTTTTCTTGAAGTACCCTAAGAATCTTTGCTTGAAGTGCAGAGCTCATACTATTAACTTCATCCAAAAACAAAGTCCCACCATCCGCTTGTTCAAACAAACCTGGACGATCCTGTGCCCCAGTAAAAGAGCCCTTTGAAGTCCCAAATAAGAGACCTTCAAGCAGCGACTCGGGTATTGCGGCACAGTTTTGAGCAATAAAAGGCTCTTCCTTTCTTTCACTGCCATAGTGGATACTCTGTGCAAATAGTTCTTTACCTGTTCCAGTATCACCAAAGATGAGAACACTTGAGATAGATTTAGATGCGCGTTTAGCGATTTTAATTGCCTCAAGATAACGCTCATTTCTTCCAATTAATTGGTCAAAATGATAATGCCTTATCCCTGTTTCTTTTTTATTAGGACGAATTAGCTTTTGTTGCAAATTGATAATTTGCTCTGACATATCGTTCACTGTTGTCATATTTTTAGCAATTTCGACCGCGCCGACTATCTGATCACCATCAAAAATAGGCAAAGTAGAATTAAGGGTACGTATATTTTTACCCTTAAAATTAAGATAGCTTTGCTCCCTATTGAGTATAGGCGCACCAGAAGACAGCACCGTTAATAAGGTGCTGTTTTCCTTCGTCCAATCTGGAAATAAATCCAGTAAATGCCTGCCAACAACTTGTTTCTGAGACAAACCTTCAATTTCTTCTATGGCTTTATTATAAAGTATGGTCTTTCCAGAATGATCAACTATGTGAATTCCTTCTTCTATGGCATCAAAAATCTCCCAAGTTGCAAGATTTAACACCTCGTTAATCGTCATGCGACCTCCACAATTTTGTACTTTATGCCAGTGGCACCATTCCGTCATGTTCTGATTGTAATATTTTCAATATTTTTGCTGTGTATTTCTCATTTCTTAAAAAGCGCTTATCATTAAGTTTGATTACTAAATAAATTGCAGCCATAGATCCAAGACCTAAAAGCGCTGTAATCGCATCGCTACTTTTGAAGAACGTTTGACCAATTAACAAACCAATAAACAACCCCACTAATGGCAAAATATACATGATAAAAGCTGCACTTAATACACCGCCAGTTTCCATTGATACTTCCACTAAATCGCCATCTTTTGCTTTAACAGCATTTTTAGCAACTAACATGATATCTTTCTGGTCATCACCTAATTGGCATGCCCCACAATTACCACATGCTGTGTGCCTTACTAATTTAACTCTTGAGTATTCACCCATTTGGCTTACAACTATACCTGCTCTATCCATTTCGTCACCTCATTTTTAATACGCGTTAAGCGTTGTTACGCCTTACTAAGCGTTGATCACGCCTAAAGCGTTGAACACGCCTAACTAAGCGTTACTTTTCTCTACTGGCGTAAGTTTAAGATACAACTCGTCGAGTTGTTTTTGCTCAGCAACGCTTGGTGCGTTGGTTAATAGACATTTTGCATCTTGAGTTTTAGGGAATGCAATAACGTCTCTAATATTGTCAGTTCCAGTAACCAACATGACCACTCTATCTAAGCCATATGCTATACCACCATGAGGAGGTGCACCATATTTAAATGCATCGATGAAGAAACCAAATTTTTCTCTCGCTTCTTCTTCTGTAAAACCTAGTGCTTTAAACATTCTCTCTTGTACAGTAGAGTTGTGAATTCTTATAGAACCACCACCAATTTCATATCCATTAAGAACGATATCATAAGCTTTTGCTCTACAGCTACCTGGATCTGATTCTAACTTGTCTACGTCTTCATCTTTAGGAGAAGTAAATGGATGATGTTTTGCAACATATCTGTTTTCTTCTTCATCGTATTCAAAGAGTGGGAAGTCAGTTACCCATAAGAATTTGTAATCTTTAGGATCTAAAATATTAAGTTGTTTTGCAATTTCACATCTAAGTGCGCCTAATGAATCATAAACAACAGCAGGTTTATCCGCAACGATTAAAATCATATCATTATCGCCAACTTCAAATAAAGCTTTTATTGCCTCTACTTGAGAATCATCTAAAAACTTATTGATTGAAGATTGCATCTCACCATTTGTGAATTTAATCCAAGCAAGGCCTTTTGCACCATATGATTTGATAAATTCTTCGAGTTTTGTGATGTCTTTTCTTGAAAAACGATCACTATACCCATTTATATTTATACCCCTAATATCCCCATTTGATGCAAGCGTATCACTAAAAACTTTGAACTCTGTGCCAACAAACAAATGATTCATTTGTTTAAGTTCAAACCCAAATCGAATATCCGGTTTATCTGAACCAAAGCGATCCATTGCTTCAGAATAAGGTAATTTGAGTAGTGGCGTCTGTACATCATAATTTGCTACTTCTTTAAAAATGTATTTGAGTAAATTTTCATTAATTGCTCTCACATCATCTTCATCCACAAACGACATTTCGACATCTATTTGAGTGAATTCAGGTTGACGATCGGCTCTTAAATCTTCATCTCTAAAACACTTCGTGATTTGATAGTATCGATCAAATCCAGATACCATAAGAAGTTGTTTGAAAAGTTGTGGTGATTGTGGCAATGCATAAAATTTGTTTAAATTTACTCTGCTTGGTACGAGATAATCTCTTGCACCTTCAGGAGTTGGCTTTGTAAGCATTGGCGTTTCAATATCCACAAAACCCTCTGCATCAAAAAATCTCCTCGCTGCAGAAGCAATTTTGTGTCTAGTAAAAAGATAATTTTGCATCTTAGGTTTTCTTAGATCGAGGTATCTATACTTAAGTCTAGTACGTTCATTGGCTTCATCGTTATCATCAATATGAATAGGTGGAACGTCTGATTCACATAGAATTTTAAGGGAATCTGCAAAAACTTCAATTTGTCCTGAAGGTAAATTGTTATTAACAGACTCTCGCTTAGTCACTTTACCTGTAATAGCTATAACATATTCATTTCTGATTGAATTTGCTTTTTCAAAAGCTTCTTCCGAAACAGCTGTATCAAATACAATTTGGCAGATACCTGATTTGTCTCTTAAATCTACAAATATCAAGCTGCCTAAGTTTCTCCTTTTTTGAACCCACCCCATAAGAGTCACTGTTTCACCAATATGGTTTTCTCTAAGCTCTCCACCATAATATGATCTTTTTAATCCATTTAATGCTTCGCCCATGTTAACCTCCGTGTTCTATCTTTAATGTTTATGATAATATAATTTATTTTAAAAGTGTCTTTTTCAAAAGAATTTCGTCAAATCTATCAAGATAAGCTTCAAGTCCTTTAATATTGGCAACTCTTTCAAATCGATTTTCTTCAGGTGTACAAATTTTTGAAACGGCACCTGCACCACAAGCAACAATGGTGTGCTTTTCTTCCATGATGCGCATATTGTAAAGTGATTCATGTCCAGGTTTTGCATATCCTACATTTTCAAGATGACCAATCATTTTCTTTTGTCTATACATATAGTAAGGCGTTAAATTCCCTTTTCGAATAACTTGATCACTTAAATCAAGCATTTTAGAGACCTCCTGGTCATGTGCAAGTTCATAATGGTCTGCCTCTTCATGTAACCTCGAAGCACGTTTTACAGATAAGGTATGAATGGTTATATTTTCAGGGTCTAATTCCATGACCTTATTAACTGTTCTTATGGCATCTTCCGGTGTTTCACCCGGTAGTCCCATAATTAAATCCATATTGATTGTTTCAAAACCAATGGACTTCGCTAGTGCCATTGTTGAAACAATTTCTTCCGAAGTATGTGCTCTTCCAATTGAAATCAAAGTTTCTGCGTTAAGTGTTTGCGGGTTAATACAAATTCTATTCACACCATGTCTTTTCATAATTTCTAATTTTTCTAAGTTAATCGTGTCTGGTCTACCCGCTTCTACAGTATATTCCTTTACAATCTTTAAGTCTAGATGACTACCAATCGTCTGGAGTAACGAGTTTAGCTGTATTTCATCTATACTTGTCGGTGTTCCACCACCAATATAAATACAATCTATAAATTTACCAACAGAATGAATGTGATTGATTGCATAGACCACTTCACGTTCTAATTTATCCATGTACTCAGGTAATAATTTCCCCTTTTGTTTAAGATCATTTGATGGGAACGAACAATAAACACATCTTGTTGGACAAAATGGTATACACATATAAAGTGAGATTGCATTAGGATTATTGGGGACGAGATGCGGTCTTTCTCTAAGTGCAATTTCTATCAACAATTCAACTTTATCCGCTTGGATAAGATACAACTCTTTCAAAGTTTCTCTTACTTGTTCAAGGGTTTCTCCTTCATCAAGTAGTTCATGTACTATTTTTACAGGTCTAATGCCTACTAATATCCCCCATTTTGACATTGGGGTAAAATAAGGTTCAAGTATTTTATATACTGCTCTTTTTAACTGATTCTTTACTTTCTTTTGATTGTCATCACGCACAAATAAGGTTCTTGAGTCAAGAACCTTACCATTATTAATACGACTAACTGTTTCTTCTAAAATCTGAGGACGCATCGTCCGTAGATTTTCCATGAGTACAATTTTAATTTCATGTGACTTAAATTGAACGATTAAGCCAAAATCACATTCAGATAATTTCTGATTGAAATCTGCTTCATTCTCTGCAAAATGAATCTTTGATCTGATGACAAAAACTTCATATAGGTTTTCAATTTCGTATGTGCTTTCTAAACCTTCTTGCAGTATCACGAGTTCCTTCATAATATCCCTCTATCCTTGCAAAAATGGGTTTCTTTTTCTTTCAAATCCAATAGTTGTACTTGCGCCATGACCTGGATACACGGTCACTTGATCATCTAATATCATTAATCTATCAAGAATTGAACTAATTAACTGTTTATGACTTCCACCAGCGAGATCTGTCCTACCTATTGAGCCATAAAATAAGGTGTCACCGGATATTAAAACTTTTTCCTTTGCAAAATATAAACAAATACCACCACGTGTATGACCAGGCGTGTGTATGATTTCACATTTTAAGTCGCCAATTGAAAGTACATCTCTGTCACCGATCGTTCTGTCTGGTACAGAAGAAACATTAGGACCATTCATAGAATCGGTTAAATTTAATGCTGGATCTCTTAGCATCGCTTCCTCTTCATGATGTATCAAAACTTCTGCGCCTGTGAGTTTTTTTAACTTTTCAATGCCACCGATATGATCCCCATGACCATGAGTCACAACGATATATTTCAGTTTAAGACCTAAATCTTCAACTTTCTTAAATATACGTTCAGCTTCACCACCTGGGTCAACTACGATTCCTATATGCGTGGCCTCATCTCCAATGATAAAGCAGTTTGCTGCATATGCACCAACAGCCAATTTTTCTATAATCATGTATACCTCCATTTATTGGTAAATTAGAATTGCTTCTTACTATCTACCAAAACAGTTACTGGTCCATCATTTTGAATATCTACTTTCATATCTGCTTGAAAAATACCAGTTTCTACATGTATACCCAGTTCCTTAACCGCTTCACAAAACTGTTTGTAAAGTTCATTGGCTACATCTGGTTTTGCAGCGCTTATAAAACTTGGTCTTCTGCCTTTACGACAGTCACCAAGTAAAGTAAACTGTGAAATACAAAGCATTTCTCCTTTAACATCTAAAAGTGACAAATTCATTTTATCATCAGCATCTTCAAAAATACGTAGATTGACAATCTTGTCAGCCATATATTTTACATCTTGCGACAAGTCGCCTTCCTCAACGCCAAGAAGAACATTTATACCTTTATTAATCTTGCCAACTACTTGTCCATCAACTTCTACAGATGAGAAATTTACACGTTGAACTACCGCTCTCACTTTGCCTCCAATTATGAAGTAATACGTTTTACCTCAATTATATCTTCTAAGTTTTTAAGTCGCTTCATCAATTTATTCAGTTCTTCAATATCGGATATTTCTATAGTGATATTCACGATAGCAATGCCATTTTTATCAATCTTAGCATTGATTCCAGACATTGCCATATCGAGTTCATGCATCATCATTGTAATTTCAGATAATAAACCTTTTCGATCATGTGATACAACTTGGACACTTGCGGTATACGATGTGTTATTGTTATTTGCCCAAGCAACTTCAATAAACCTATTTTTACTCTCATCGGTTTTTTCAAAGTTCTCACAGTCACTTCTATGAATCGTTACACCTCTACCTCTAGTGATGTAGCCAATTATATTATCTCCAGGAACAGGTGTACAGCACTTAGCAAATCGAACTAAAATATCATCAATACCTTTAACATAGATGCCGTTATCGCTTTTTCTAATTTCCTTTTTCTTGTTTGGTAATTCTTCTATGCGTTCAATGTCAGTTTTTTTCTTGTCAGTCTCTTCCTTTTGATCTTTGAAATATTTTTCTTTGATCTTAGGAACCACTTGATTTGTGAGTATTCCCCCATAACCGATGGCATTGTACATATCTTCTAGAGATTTGAGGCTAAGTCTTTTTAATATAGCATCCAAATACTCCTCGTTTAAAACGATTTTAGGTGGTAAGTTTTGTCTCTTGAGTTCAGCAACGATAATTTCTTGACCTTTTTCAACATTCTCTTCACGACGTTCCTTTTTAAACCATTGCTTAATTTTCTGTTTCGCTTGCGTACTTTTTACAAACTTAAGCCAATCACGCGATGGTCCTTGTGCATTTTTTGTCGTCATGATTTCCACACGTTGGCCATTTTGAAGTTGATAATTTAAGGGTACAATCCTACCATTTACTTTTGCGCCGACGCACTTGTTACCAACTTCAGAGTGAATCTTGTAGGCAAAGTCAACAGGACAGCTTCCAACTGGAAGGTCAACAACTTGACCATTTGGTGTAAATACAAAAACTTCAGTATTAAACAAGTCCAATTTTAACGAACTCATAAATTCACTTGGATCTTTTAAGTCACTTTGCCATTCCATCATTTGTCTAAACCATGAAATTTTCTTTTCCATTTCATTGTTTGACGCTTTATTACCCTCTTTATATTTCCAGTGTGCCGCAATACCATATTCTGCTATTTCGTGCATCTCACGCGTTCTAATTTGTATTTCAAAAGGTTCACCATTACCCATCAAAGTCGTATGAAGCGACTGATATAGATTGGGTTTAGGCATAGCGATATAGTCCTTAAACCTACCTGGAATTGGTTTCCAAAGTGTGTGCACTGCACCTAGCGCACTATAACAGTCTTTAACATCTTCACAAACAATACGGATTGCAGTTAAATCATATATTTCGTCAAATTCCTTATGTTGATATTTCATTTTTTTATAGATGCTATAAAAATTCTTAGGTCGTCCATATATTTCAAAATCAAGACCTAAGTCAGTTAGTGCGTTATCAATCTGACTGATGTAGTCATTAATAATAGACTCTCTTTCAGTTCTTTTCTTATCAACTTTCTTTACGAGCTCTTTGTATCCTTCTGGATCAAGATATTTCAGACTTAAATCTTCTAGTTCCCATTTAATTCTAAATATACCAAGACGATGTGCAATAGGTGCAAATATATCAATGGTTTCTTCTGCTTTTTCTTTTTGTTTTTCTTCTGTCATTGCGCCAAGTGTTCTTATATTGTGAAGTCTGTCTGCAAGTTTAATAAGAATTACTCTTATATCACTAGACATCGCCAAAAACATTTTACGCAGATTTTCAACTTGTCTTTCTTGCTTCGTTTCATAGTTAATGACTGCAAGTTTAGTTACCCCATCAACGAGCGCAGCAACTTCCTTACCAAATAGTTTTTCAACTTCCGCTAAGGTTACTGATGTATCTTCTACAGTATCATGAAGGAGCGCAGATATGATCGTCTCTTCATCCATTTCAAGTTCAGCCAAAATTAACGAAACACTGGTTGGATGATTAAAAAAAGCAGTACCATCTTTCCTGAGTTGACCTGTATGTGCTTTTTCTCCAAAATTATAAGCTTTTGCAATACGTTCTAAGTCAAGATAGGGAGCGTAACCTTTTACCTTGGCCAAATAACCATCTAAATTCATATTCACACCGTCTGAAGTATAGTTTTAAGTACAAAAAATGCGCCTCAATTACTAATAATAGTCCGTCCAAGATCCTTGAACGAACTATTTTATATATATTTTACAGAGTTATTTAGTTATTTACAACCTTTTTTTATGACTCATATTCGATTGCACTAAGTACTTTGTAGCCTTCAAGCACCTTGCGACCATCTAAGAAATCTAGTTCCATTAAAAATGCGAGGCATACAACTTCGCCACCAAGTTTCTCAATCAATTCACAGACTGCTTTAGCTGTTCCGCCTGTAGCAAGTAAATCATCAACAACTAAAACTTTATCACCTGGTTTAATTGCATCTTTGTGAACTTCAAGTACATCAGAACCATATTCTAAAAAGTACTCATGCTTAATAGTTTCATAAGGCAATTTACCTGGCTTACGAATAGGTACAAATCCTTTTTGTGACATGACAGCTAGTGGTGCACCAATTAAAAAACCTCTTGCTTCGGGTCCTACCACCACATCGTAATCAAGTCCTTCAAGCATCTCCAAGCACGCTTTAATTGCGGCATGATATGCTTCTCCATCACTCAATAAAGTGGTTACATCTTTAAAGCTTATTCCTTCTTTAGGAAAACCTTCTATTACTCGAATTTTAGATTTGAAATCCATTTTAACCTCCATATAAAAAGGTTTGCACCTTTATTTACGCCATTTAGCGATTAATTTTTTATATAACTCAAGTTGCTCAATATCAATTTTTTCAGAGGGTCTTGGTAACCAATTTAGTTTGACATAACTCCCATTTTCTACGTATTCTAACAAGAGCATTTCTCTTAAAAGAACTAAACAAATCCTACACTTAGCAATACTGAACAACCCTTTATTGGATAAAAGTTGCAATGTGCTTTCTTCTTTATTAAGTGCATTTTTATAAAAAAGAGCAAGATCGTTACGGTCAGGGATATGACTATATAGTTCGATATCATTAGTTGCACTTATAAAATAGTACGCTTCGCTAAAATTGTTTGGTGACAAAGGCATAATGATGATGTCCCAAAATCCTTCACGACTTTCAAGTGGATCGAAATGATTAAAATGTAACGTATAATTGATATAATTATTTGCAAGTACTTTGTCTTTAAACTTGGTTAACCCTTCTTCAGAGTATATCAATATCGGTTTACACTTTGAAGCAGAAAATATTATATCAAAACTATCAATATTTGTAAACTCATCTAAATTGCCATAACCCTCTGCATGAATAAGGAAATTTTTTATCGCCAAATCAAATCGCGTTCTTAATTGATCTACTATAGGCATTCTTTCCTTGATCATATCTTTGACCATAAATTGTATGGTTTCAACACCCATAAAATTGTTTTTTTCAAGGGTCATTAACAAATGAATTTTATCTGATTTCTTAAGAAATTTAATAAAACTTCCTTTGTTAAATGCAAGCGCATCGTAAACCCTGTTGGTGTCATTCACTATAAGTTTAAGATGATTTTGAAGTTTACCTAAGGTTTTGTAATCCTCAATGACTAAATCGTTAAAAACAAACTGCGGTTTTGGATTTCCCATCCCAAAAGGTTTGAGTTGTTCTATCGTTTCAACCAACTGATGAGTCACCATTTGCGGTTTTAAAAGTCCATCGACGCGCTCTTTTGAGATCAACATATAATTGTGAAGGTGCGCTGTACTATATGTCTTTAACCCCATTCTTAAAGCCTCAATATTATCTGAGCTAAGCGATAGTCCTGCTGCTTGCTCATGACCGCCAAATTTATCAAATAAGTGTTTGAATTGATAAAGCACATCATAAATGCTAATCCCTTCAATACTTCTAGCGGAACCTTTAGCCGTTATGCCATCCGAATTTAAAATAACAGTTGGTCTGGAATATTTGTCCGATAATTTAGACGCTACAATGCCAATTATCCCGGTATGCCAATTGTTACCAACCACGAGTAATATTTTTTCAGCATCCAGATCTATTCTTGTTTGAATAAATCTCTCAGCACTTTCCATAATTTCTCGTTCCTGAAGCTGTCTCTCAGTATTAAGTGTACTCAATTGTTTGGCAATTTCAAGCGCTTTAAAATAATCTTTTTCAAGCAACATATTTACAGCGATACTTGGGTTTCCAATTCTCCCAGATGCATTGATGCGCGGTGCAATGACAAATCCTATATGTCCTGCATTTATTTCTTTGCCAACAAGTCCAGCTTCACTGATCAGTGCTTGTATCCCTGGATTTTTAGTATTTGGCATCTTAGCAAGACCGATGCTTGTGATAATTCTATTCTCATCACGAAGGGGAACGATGTCAGCTACAGTTCCAAGTGCAGCGATATCTATCACTTCCTCGTAAAATTCAAGAAAATTTTCTCCAGCTAATGCTTGAACTAGCTTAAGCGCCACGCCACACCCTGCTAAAGATTTAAATGAGTAATCACCCCTTTTAGGGTTAATGACGGCAAGTGCATCAGGTAAATCACCTTGAAATTCATGGTGATCCGTTATAATTAAGTCAAGCGCTATTTCTCTAGCATACGCGGCTTGCGGCAATGCTGTGATACCGCAGTCAACGGTTATTACCAGTTGCCCACCATCAGCTTTGATTGCATCTAAGCCTTGTTCGCTGATGCCATATCCTTCATCTTGTCGATCAGGAATATAAAATTTGGAATTAACACCTTTACTGTGGAAATACTTCATTAATATTGAAATACTTGTAATTCCATCCACATCATAATCACCATAGAGCCAAATTGATTCATTTTTTTCGATAGCATAATTGATTCTTTGTACCGCTTTATCCATATCTAATAATAAAAGAGGATCTTTAAGATCCTCAATTTTAGGATTTAAAAAATCATTAACTTCTTCCTTGGTCGTTAGTCCCCGATCAAGCAACAGTTTTGTAATGAGTGTATCTTTACCCCACTCTTTACTAAATTGTTCAATCTTTTGACTATCGGATTCCCGATATGACCAAATAGAATTTTGAAATATCATTGATTCCCCACTTCTTCACTATTATTTTCAGGAATTGCTGCTAACAATCCCTTTTGATGATTAATTAATTCATCTTTTTGTACAATCAACTCATCTTTTTTGGCAATAAGCTCATCTCTTTGTACAATTATTTGATCTCGCTGTTTTAAAGCTTCATCCTTTATTGCAACTAGTTTTTCAAGTTCTTCATTTTTTTTCAAAATTTCTTTTTGAGATCTTACTTCTTTGATTTTACGGATTGAATCAAATAAAATAACTGAGATCGCGCCAATTAACACTGAACCTATTATTACTAAAGCCAATGATATGTCTATGTCTACAAAAAATAAACTCACAGTAACAACAGATGCGTTAAAAATTGCAAATAATGTTACCAAAATTGCGAAAATCAATATTAATACAATGTAAATTTGCATGTCTTCCTCCCTGTTATTTCATTTTATAACCCTTATTAATTATATGCCAAATTTTATATTCTGTCGATTTATTTTAGTTATGTATCCTTTGGAAAGCAAAGGGCTGCCATAAAGTTAACCCATTTTACAATTGGTTAAGCTTATGTGACAGCCCTAACTTATAGAGTTAAAACAACTTACTTATTTTGTTGCATAATGACTATTTTTTCCCACATAACGTCTTATAACTGCCCAAATTGGACTCGCTATAAAGATAGATGAGTAAGTTCCAACAGAAACACCTACTAATAATGGGAATGCAAATTCTTTAATCGAGCTTGCACCAAATATATAGAGGGCTGCAATTACAAGTAAAGTCGTCAATGAAGTATTAATTGTTCTTGACATTGTTTGAGTAACTGAAGTATTGATTAATGCAAAATAGTCTTTTGAACGATCGCGCTTCACATTTTCTCTCACTCTATCAAATACTACGATTGTATCATTGATTGAGTAACCTACAATAGTGAGTACCGCTGCAATAAATGATGAGCTGATTGATTTTCCAGTAATCGCATAGATTGCAATTAAGAAAAGGACATCATGTAACAAGCATATAATTGCTGCAACACCAAATACAGTTTCAAATCTAATGGAAATATAGATCAACATAAAGACTGAAGCAATAAGAACCGCTGTTATTGCACGATTTCTAATCTCTTTTCCCATTGCTGGTCCAAATTGATCAGCACTAAAATCTTTACTTTCTATACCATACTTAGTTTTAAATACATTGAATATTTCTGTTCTTTTTGCATTATCAAGTGATTGTTTCGTCTTAATAATGACGCCTGTTTTGTCAACACCAGAATGAACAACATCTGGATTTAAATTGAATTCAGCCACTAAATCAGTAACTTCTTGAACTGAAATTTCTTGTCCGATTTCGATTTGCATCATAGTACCACCAGTAAAGTCGATACCAAGGTTAAGACCGTTAAAAAGCATCATTACTATGCCTAAAAGAATTACTGCTCCTGAAAAAGCAAACCAAAGTTTATAATGCTTCATAAAATTAATCGTTTTCATCTTCATTACCCCCTTGATCCGTATAGTTTCTTACGGTCAGTAAATGCAAGCGAAAGCTTAAGTAAAGTTTTCGTCACGATAACCGCAGTAAACATACTTGAAATGATACCAATCATAAGAGTAACTGCAAAGCCCTTAATTGGACCTTCGCCAAATGCAAAAAGTATCAATGCCGCAATAAAGGTTGTAACGTTAGAATCGATAATTGTACTCATCGCTCTATGGAAACCACCGTCAATTGAAGCTCTTAGTGATTTGCCGACCTTCATTTCTTCTTTTAATCTTTCAAAGATAATAACGTTTGCATCAACAGCCATACCTAGTGAAATTACGATACCTGCGATACCAGGTAATGTAAGTGTCGCACCTAGACCAACCATTACATAAACTACTACAGTAGCATATAAAGTTAAAGCGATAGATGCAATAAGTCCAGGGATTCTGTAAAAAGCAATCATAAATAACATAACAATAATAATACCGTATATTGCAGCTTTAATTGCAGAATTAAATGAATTTAATCCAAGTGTTGGTCCAATTACTGAAGTTTGTACTTCTGCAAGTTGAACGGGAAGTGCACCACCACGAATCAGCATCGCTAACTCGTTAGCTGAATCATAAGTGTAATTTCCTTGAATAATTGCTTCGCCATTTGAAATAACAATCGAAGCATATGGTGCAGAAATAATTTTACCATCTAATACAACAGCAATTTGTCCTTTACTTGTACCATTATTGGATGCTTTTTTAGTACCTTCTGCGAACAAATCTGTTCCTACAGCATCAAATTTAAGTGCAACTACAGGCTGATTGTAACTGTTTTTTGAAACATATGCGTCTTTGATATTGATACCCGTTAAGATTTGTTCTGTTTCTACTTCTGAGACATCCATGCCTTCAAGAGCTGTTACAGTTCCAGTGACCAAATCAAATTCTAAGAGTGCTGTTTTACCGATTACGTTGATTGCATCTTGTGCATTTGCAACGCCTGGTAATTCAATACGTAATCTTTTTTCACCTTGTAATGTAATGACAGGCTCAGTTAAGCCCAGTTCATTGATACGTCTTCCAATGATTTGTTTTGTTTGTTCCATCGTCTTTGTTAATTCAGCACCAGTTTGATCTGTTTGCGCTTCATAAACAACACTGACACCACCTCTTATGTCTAGACCTAGTTTAAGGTCATCTTTAACAGGTGATATGGAAAACTTACCGATTGCTATTCCATTGACTGCCACAAACGCAAGGCCTGCAATTAGTGCGACGATCAGGAAAAACAATAACGTGTTTTTTCCTTTCATTTTGAATGCCTCCTATTTTGATTTATAATGCTGCGACAATTCCACGTAGCCTCTTGCAGATTGCTTTATGCCTTCAATCTCTTCTTCAGTTAAAGTTCTCACCACTTTCGCAGGTGAACCCATAACCAAAGACCCTGATGGAATTCTCTTTTTAGGTGGCACCAGAGAACCGGCACCAATGATAACATTTTTTTCAATATAGGCGCCATCTAAAATTATAGAACCCATACCGATTAATACATCATCTTCAATCGTGCACCCATGACAGATGGCGCGATGTCCTATGGTAACACCTTGACCTATGACAGTTGGAAAACCATGGCTCGTATGCAAGACGCTTAAGTCCTGTACATTCGTACCTTTTCCAATCGTAATAAGCTCGACGTCACCCCTAACTACTGTATTATACCAAATGTTTGCGCCTTCTTCTACAAGAACTTGCCCAATTAAATCAGCAGATTCTGCAACGAAACAGCTTTCGTCCACATTCGGAGTAAAACCTTTAATTGTAACCTTCATAACACACGCCCTATTCTTCAGAATGGTTGAGTTTTCCATAGATATAGATTGAGCTCTCAATGCGTTTCTTTTCTAGTTCACAACCAATATCATATGGTACAAATATATCGTGATTGAAGTTATAGGCATTGGCATGACATCCTCCACTACAGTAGAATTTAGCCCAACAACTTCTACATTTTTCTTTGTTATAAACATGTGCATTTTTAAACTGGTTAGTGAGGCCAAAATCCAATATACCAGCCAAAACATTGCCCATTTTAAAGTGTTCATCCCCTACAAATTGATGACAAGGATAGATATCTCCTTCTGGTGTCACTGCAAGGTATTCAGATCCTGCCCCACAACCAGAAAGTCTTTTAACCACACACGGTCCTTGACTCATATCAATTGCAAAATGGAAAAATGAAAATTCTTTTTCCGTATTATGTCGCGCTACCATTTCTTCTGCAAGCGCTTCATATTCGCTGTTTAACTTAGGAATATCTTCTTCAGTAATTGCATAGCTATCCGTCGGTTTTGCCACTACAGGTTCAACTGAAGTACTTTTAAACCCTAAGTCGGCTAAATGAATTACATCTTTGGAAAAATCTAAGTTATTTTTCGTAAAAGTACCTCTTACATAATATGATTTACCTTCGCGTTTATCGATTAATTTTTTAAATTTTTCAACGATGATATCATACGTGCCACCACCTGAAATGGTATAGCGCATTTTATCGTTCACTTCTTTACGGCCATCAATACTGAGAACGACATTGGTCATATTTTCATTAATGTAATCAATATTATCATCGTTTAAAAGTACGCCATTTGTTGTAAGTGTAAATCTAAAGTTTTTGTTGTGCTCTGCTTCTAAACTTCTACCATAATTTACCAATTGTTTTACTACTTCAAAATTCATCAATGGTTCACCACCAAAGAAATCCACTTCGAGGTTGCGTCTGTTACCTGAGTTTGCAACAAGTAAGTCAAGGGCTTTTTTACCTACTTCATAAGACATTAAAGAACGATCGCCTTTAAAATCCCCTTGTGAAGCAAAACAATACGCGCAGCGGATATTACAATCGTGAGCCACATGTAAACATAGTGCTTTGATAATTGGACTTCTATTGTTAAATTCAATTGAATTTACATAAGTGTCATCGGTAAAAAGCATATCGTTATCAATTAAATAATCGATTTCATCAAGTGTTTCCTTGATAGCCGCCTCTGGGTATTTGTCTTTAAGCTGACGAATAACTGAAATAGCGTTGTTTTGCGGATAATATTCCAAAGCATCGAATACGATTTCATCTATGACATGCACGGCACCGCTATTAACATCCAAAACAAAGAACATATCACTTTGTTTAAATTTGTGGATCATTTGTTACCTCCTATTTCCATTGCAAGAAGAAAAGCAGCTTTAGGCTGCTCTTTTATGATCATGAAGATTTAATTATTTTCTTTCACACTCTTGGTTGCCTACTGTACAAGAAGTCTTGCAAGCCGATTGACAAGATGTTTGACATTCGCCACAGCCACCGTGTTCTGCTGAACTCTTAAGTGTTCCAGTGTTTAAAGTTTTTATGTGTTTCATAGTTATACCCTCCCAAAATTTTAAAAATACCTAATTAATAAAATACAAGATATTATATCATGCTTTCACTTATAAGAAAAGAGCTTTTAAGACACTATGCAATATTAGATGTTTGATCCTAGACAAAAAGAAAACCAGTCTCATAAGTGTGTCATAATACACCTTAGAATACTGGTTTTTGCAACGTACTTAGTACGTCATAATGTCAACTACTCTTCAGTCTCAATTGAATCAACTTCTATTGCAGCAGTGCTTGATTTTTCAATCGTAGAAATCGCCCATTTTTTAAATGTCAATTTTGTTCTAGCAGCGCCAACTTCAATTGTAAAATCGTCTTCTTTAACATTGATTACATTGCCAACTAATCCACCAATTGTAACTACTTGATCTCCAGCTTTGACACTGCCTCTTAAATCAGTTAACTGCTTTGTCTTTTTCTTTTGTGGTCTGATAATTAAAAAATACATTAAACCAAAGAAAAAGCCCATATAAAGAATTAAACCTACTGTGCTATTCATATACTATCTCCTTTAAAAATTCTTTATTCGCCGTTTAAACAGCATCATTTAATTACCATTATATCAGAATTTCGAATCATTACAATTGAGTTTCTCCATAATATTTAGCAAAAAATTCATTTCTGAAGTCAAGAAGGCGGTCATTCATAATCGCTTCACGTACTTGCTTCATCAAATTAATTAAAAAATGTAAATTATGCGTAGACATTAATCTGGAAGATAAAATTTCATCTGCTTTATATAAATGTCTCAAATAGGCTCTTGTATAGTTTTTACAGCAATAGCAATCACAGTTAGGATCAAGCGGTGTGAAATCATGCGTGAATTTTGCATTTTTGATAACCACTTTACCAATCGAAGTCATTGCAGTACCATTTCTAGCAATACGTGTAGGTAATACACAATCAAACATATCAATACCACGAATGGCACCCTCAATCAACGCATCTGGACTACCAACCCCCATGAGATACCTTGGTTTATCTTTTGGTAAAAGTGGCGTTGTGTAATCAAGTACTTCGTACATCAGTTCTTTTGGTTCACCAACACTTAATCCTCCAATTGAATAACCAGGAAAATCAAGTGCGACTAATTCACTAGCACTTTGCTCTCTTAAGTCTTGATACATACCGCCTTGAACAATTCCGAAAAGGGCTTGATTATCTGTGTTTTTATGTGCTTCTTTACATCTCACAGCCCATCTAGTGGTACGCTCTAATGAGTTCTTTACATATTCTCTATCTGCTGGATATGGGGCACATTCATCAAATGCCATAATGATGTCCGCACCAAGTGCATTTTCAATCTCCATCACTTTTTCTGGTGAAAGGAAGTGTTTGCTGCCATCGATATGCGATTGAAAAGTTACGCCTTCTTCAGTGATTTTTCTTAAATCACCTAGACTAAACACTTGAAATCCACCGCTATCCGTTAAGATCGGTCTATCCCAATTCATAAATTTATGAAGGCCACCTGCTTCTTTAACAAGTTCATGACCAGGTCTAAGATATAGGTGATATGTGTTAGAAAGTATAATCTGAGCTTCCATTTCTTTGAGTTCTTCTGGTGTCATGGCTTTTACTGTAGCTTGAGTGCCAACTGGCATAAAAATAGGTGTATCTATGATACCGTGAGGTGTATGGAGTCGACCAAGTCTTGCACCAGTTTGTTTACATTCCTTAATTAATTCATAACGTATTGCCATTTATTAAATTGCCTCCTATTTTTTTGTTGCTAAATACTTGTAAACACTAAATGATCAACATCGCATCTCCAAAACTAAAAAACCTATATTCTTCTTCAACTGCAAGTTGATAGGCATTCAGTACGGTTTGCTTGTCAATAAATGCACTGACCAACATAATCAATGTAGATTCTGGAAGATGAAAGTTTGTTATCAAGCCATCTACCACTTTAAACTGATAACCAGGATAAATAAAAATTTCAGTCCAACCACTTTGTGCTTTTAGTTTTCCATTTTCATCAGCAATTGTTTCTAGTGTTCTTGTAGAAGTTGTCCCAACAGAGATAACCCTACCACCTGCTTCTTTTGCTCTATTGATAATTTCAGCGTTTTCTTCATCTAAAGTGTAGTATTCAGAGTGCATTTTATGGCTATTTACATCTTCAACTTTAACTGGTCTAAAAGTGCCTAGACCAACATGTAATGTAACAAATGCAAGTGTTGCCCCCTTATCAGTCACTGCTTTTAAAAGCTCATCTGTAAAATGAAGCCCCGCAGTGGGTGCCGCAGCAGAACCTTCATGTTTAGCATAAACTGTATTGTATCTAGTTGGATCCTCTAATTTTTCAGTGATATAGGGAGGAAGTGGCATTGTACCAAGTTCTTCTAAAATATGTTCAAATACACCTTCATAGATGAACTCAATAATTCTTGACCCTTCATCACCTATATCTATGATATCACACATTAGTCTACCATCACCAAATGTAAAACGCGTGCCAATTTTTGCTTTTTTACCTGGTTTAACTAACGTTTCCCAAGTATTTAAAGTAATTCTCTTTAATAGTAAAAACTCTACCACAGCGCCTGTTTCTTTCGATCCAAATAATCTTGCTGGTATTACTTTTGTGTTGTTAAGCACTAGGCAATCACCACTTTTAATGTCATCTAAGACGTTATAAAATCTCTTATGCGAGATTTCACCCGTTCTTTTATCGATCTTCATCAGTCTAGAACTCGATCGATCCTCAAGTGGGGTCTGTGCGATAAGAGATTCAGGTAAATCAAAGTAAAAATCACTTGTCTTCATGTTTCATCCTTTGCTATTCATCGAGCTTGATTAGCTCTGTATTTTGATAATAGTATTTTAAAATTTCTTCATAAGACTTTCCAATGTCTGCCATAGCTTTAGCACCCCATTGACTCATTCCAAGTCCGTGACCATAACCGTGACCATAAAATATCACATTTCCACTGGTTATGTCAAATGATTCGGTACTATTATACAAATAAGGTTTCGTAACAGTTGTTTGACCCGTATAGATATCTGTTGCTTTAAGTAAAGCATCTTTATCCACTTTAATCTCACTTTTGCTGCCTGCATGATAAACATCGATTTTCGCAGCATCAACAAATTGCCCATAAATCGCACCATCCGCTATAAGCGTCTTTGGCATATTTCCACCAATATCAGCCATCCCTTGTGAAGTGACAGGTTGTGATGTGCCTGATGTATTTTTAAGTCCAGCCACGTCGGTTATGGCTGTTCCTTTATCAAAGCTAAACAAAGTGCTCTTTATCACAGAACTACCTAAAACAGACCTGATTTTATCTTTCGCAAGCGTGGCTTTTCCCAAGGTACCAATAAATTCAAGTGTTAGGACACGTCCACTTTCTGCTCGATTTAAGATATTGATCGTCTTTAAACTACCCACGTTATAACCTGCAAGTATAAGTTTATTCTCAACATCAAATTTGTTCATGGTAACGTTCCAATCCGTGTTAGGCGCTCCCAATGAGTATGGATCAAATGTACTTTTCAAATAAGGTAAAGCACTTGACCATACGTTTTCAGAATTGTCAGTGATGCCACCACTACTAGAATGAAAATATAGTGGAATAAGTTTTCCTTCATAAGCGAGTGCAAAGCCATCAGTCTCATCAACCGCTCTGTTACAGATCTCTTTTTCAACAGAATAGCCACCATAAACTTGGCTGTTTACAGTCGTGTCTACATCGAACCCATAAGCAGCATACTTAGCGCCTATTGTTAAAGCAAAGTTCTTCGAAGCAACTGCTTGTGCTTTTAAAGCCTCAATTGGCCAGTCGCTACTCGCTTCTTTCGGTAAAACACCATATAGATATTCTTTCATGGTAACGCGATTTACAAATGTGAAATCACTTCCAGGAAGGCGATTTACGTAGAAACTATTGCGATACTTCACACCATTTAGATCAAATATAGAAGTATGAAAAATAAACTTTTGTACAGAAGTGTCAAAACTAAATAAGATTTTATCCTTAGTTGCAACGATTACTCTAGTTGGTATAGGTTCAACAAGTGATACGCTTTTACCTTTTACAAGTGGACTTAAAGCGATAATCTGAGCATTTGCCATATCAGCATTTAAGTATGCGCCTTGGAAGATACGCCATGAATCATCATATACAAGATACACATCATTGATAACAGCTTGAAGATCTGCTAAAAGAACGACCGCTTCATCATATGTCGCGATAGATTCACCAATTTGTAAATGAAAACCACCTTTTACTTGTCCATTAGCATAATAGGATTCATTTGTCGTAATCAAAGTTCTTCCACTTGGTTCATAATAGCCATCTTTGAAAAGCAACAAGCTCTTATAACCGCTAAAATCAATTGTTTGAATTGTTGAATTAGGCAACTCAAACGTCAAAACAAACCCATCCTCACTGGTTACCCCAATTGGAAATTGATTGTTTTGACCATATAAGATACCCACATCCACTTGAGACATACTCGCAGCGTAATTAGGTGTATTTAGTCCAGCAAACATCAATAATAATGCCAAAGTAAAATACAATTTGAATTTTTTATGCTTCATTACCTTATTCCCCTTCCGCTTGTGATGGTAAAGATTCAAAATAAAGTTGATCTGCATTAATCACCATCTCATACCCTAGGTGACTTCTACCTTTATTTGTAATCATGCGTCCTCTTGGCGTGCGGTTAATAAACCCTATTTGCATCAAATATGGCTCATAAACATCTTCAATTGTTGAAGCTTCTTCACCTGTCGCAGCAGCTAAAGTCTCTATCCCAACAGGTCCACCATCAAAGTTTTCTACTATGCAACTAAGGACTTTTCGGTCTACAGCATCAAGACCCAGTTCATCAATTTCCAAAAGATCAAGCGCTTGCTTAGCGATTTGCCTTGTAACAAATCCATCCGCTTTAACCATGGCGTAATCACGTACTCTTTTTAAGAGTCGATTGACAATTCTAGGTGTTCCTCTACTGCGCATTGCAAGTTCTACAACTGCTTCATCCTCCATAGGTACATGTAGAACATCAGCAGATCTTCGGATGATTCCGGATAGCTCCTCTACATTATAAAGATCAAGTTTACAAATAACGCCAAAACGGTCTCTTAGTGGTGCAGTGAGTTGTCCTGCTCTAGTAGTTGCGCCAACAAGCGTGAATTTAGGAAGTTCTAACCTTACTGAACGTGCTCCTGGTCCCTTTCCTATCACAATATCGATGGCATAGTCTTCCATTGCAGGATATAGCACTTCTTCCACTTGGCGACTAAGCCGATGAATTTCATCAATAAATAGAACATCATGCTCTTTTAAACTTGTGAGTATTGCAGCCAAATCTCCTGGTCTCTCAATTGCTGGACCAGAAGTGATCTTTATATCCACATTCATCTCCTCGGCAATAATATGAGATAAAGTGGTCTTTCCAAGACCTGGCGGTCCATATAAAAGTACATGATCGAGAGGCTCAGATCTCATTTTTGCTGCCTTCATGAATATATTAAGTTTTTCTTTGGTTTTTTCTTGACCAACGTAATCACTGATTAATTTAGGTCTTATACCTTGCTCGTTACTGCGATCTTCCTCAGTGAGCTTTGGTGTTATAAATCGTTCCATGGATCCCCCTATTTGACGCTATCTGATATAAAGATAACCTATTGCATCAATTTTTTAAGTGATGCTTTGATAATTTCTTCAACTGACATTTGTTCGATATCAATTTGTTTAAGGACCCCTTGTGCTTCACTTCTTGTATATCCTAAAGACATCAACGCTTCCATAGCATCGCTTTGAGAGCTTGAGATGATTTGAGAACCCTTATGTGTATCCTGTGAAGAAAGCGTTAAAGTCTGAGGTACTTTATCTTTTAGTTCCAGAACAATTCTTTCCGCTGTCTTTTTACCTACACCTTGCGCAGTTTGAAGCATTTTGATGTCTTGAAGTGCTATAACACTAGCGAGTTGCCCATAAGATATGCTAGATAATATCCCTACGCCAACTTTTGTACCTATTCCACTCACAGACGTTAAAAGTAAAAACATATTTAACTCTTCACGCGTTGAAAAACCCACTAGAGAAATAGCATCTTCTCTAACAATCATCTCTGTATAGACAATTACTTCTTCTCCTGGCATAGAAAAATCCGAAGCTGAGCCAGTAGATGTATGAATTTTATATCCGATACCGTTATTTTCGACGATAACACTATCGCCGATGACGTGTACTAACTTCCCTTTAATGAAATCTATCATACTTCCTCCGACTATTTCTTTCAATTATTTATTCCTCTATTATACGCTTTCACACGTTTAATTTCCATTACAGACAAATGACTTTTAAACACGCTTTTCAAGCCATTTCCCTTTTTTATAATTAATCAGTATAACCAGCATGTCTATCGTCTCACTGGCAACGTAAGCGTAAAGTAGACCAACAAATCCAAGTTTGAATACATAAGTCGATAATAACCCAAGTGGAATTAATACGCCCCATCTGGACACAACTGAGGCAATTAAGAATGGCGTATTATAACCTGAGCCCGAAAAGGCAGTACCATAGCCGAACATTATTGCAAGTAAAATCATGGTTGGTACGAGCCATCTGATAATTTGTACACCGATATTCACGACCTGTACATCATCGATAAAAATCCCTACAAGTGGTTTGGCAAAAACAATGGCTATTAAATTGATAAATACTAAAGATAATACGCCAAGTACAGCTGATGCTCTAACAGTCTTTTTAACACGGTGTATATCGCCAGCACCTAGATTTTGCCCCACAATGGTACTGCCGCCCATATTTAATCCCATTAAGGGCATAAAACAAAGATCAATTAATCTTATAACGATACCATAAGCTGCAAGATACGGCATACCATAAAATGCAATCATTTTAAAAAGAATAAAGTTAGCGAGATTTCTATTAAGTCCTTCAAAGCCTGAAGGTAAGCCTATTCTAATTAATTTTTTATCAATTTCTTTATCTAAACGCAATAGTTTTTTTAGTTCTATTTTGATATAAGTTTTACCTGAAAGTAAAATCCAAAATGCAATTAAGAATGCAACGACGGAGCTGATAACAGTTGCAAGTGCAGCGCCAAATACACCTAAACCAAACCCATGAATAGCATGTCCAAAAATTGAGATCCCTGGAATCGTCTCAAACATCAAAATGGGATCTAAAACTACATTTAAAATTGAAACAATAATCATGATATAAAGGGGTTTTTTTGAATCGCCAATGCATCTCATGGCTGTATTAACTGTATAGGATGAAAACATAATCGGTAAGAAAAATGTTCTGATAAAGCCGTAATCCATAGCGGCTTTATATGTCATCTGATCAGATGTGAAAAATGACACTAAAGGGCTTAAAAACAAAAGCATAAACCCACCTGCCAAAAGAGCAATCAACCCTTTAAAGGTTATGGTTTGCTCGATTATTCTCGAAGTTCTATCCAGATCTTTTTGACCATAACTCTGAGATATTAACGAAATAGAGCTTGTACCTATAATGTCGTTAAAAACATAAACCACTACTGATATTGTACTGTAAATAGTTACACCTGCTACAGCTTCTGGAGAAATCATCCCGACATAAAACATATCCACAACATTAAAAAGCATTTGTGCAAAAAAACCAAACATTGTTGGTAACGCCATATAAATTAAATTGCTATATACAGAACCTTTTGTCAAATCTCTTCTATTCATCTATTTAAGTGCCCTCTCAGTCAGTTTTATGCCTATATTATTATAACTGAAAACACAAAAAAACACACCTTCAAAAGGTGTGCTTACTTATTTTGATATAAAATTAGTATCGATCATCTGAATTAAAGCGATCCTCTTCATCTTCTTCTACATCTTGATAATCAACTGCATCTGGATCATATTTAGGTAACACAATCGCCATAATAAAATAAATCAAAATAGGCGATCCAACGCCAAAGAAAATTGCCAATAACCAAATCAGTCTAATTACAGTTACGTCTATATTGAAGTAATACGCAAGTCCTGCGCAAACGCCTGAAACCTTAGCTTCTGATTCTATTTTGCAAAGTTTTTTCATAGTGTATCCTCCTTGAAAGTAAGCTTTAAATTGATTCTCTATAGTTATTACTATAAATTGTTTTTATTTCTTTTTCAAGGGTTCTAGCGGATTCTAAACGCATTCTAATCTATTCCTAACCTTCAAGTACCTTCTCAGCAATTTTGATCATCTCGCTGGCGTCCTTTGCATAATAATCCGCACCAATCTCACTTGCTGTTTCAACTGATAACACCGCACCACCAACAACTGTAATGATGTTTTCATCAAAAGCTTTAAGTTGCTTTATGGTTTCTACCATCGATGCAACTGTTGTAGTCATTAAAGCACTTAGTCCAACCAATTTGACATTATTTTTGATACATGTATCTACGACTTTGGCTGGAGGCACATCTTTACCTAGATCAAATATTTGATAGCCATAGTTTTCAAGTACAACTTTGATGATATTCTTTCCAATATCGTGAATATCATGATGTACTGTAGCAAGTACGATCTTACCTTTCTCTATTGGGGCTTTTCCCTGTCGGCTAATCGTCTCTTTTATCAGTTCAAATGCCCCTTGAACAGATTCCGCAGATTGAATCAATTGAGGTAAAAATAAGATGCCATCTTCATAACGTTTTCCTACTATGTTAAGTGCAGGAATAATTACATCATCGACAATTGCTAAAGGTTCAATCAGAACAAGTAGTTCATTTGTAAGCGCCCTTGTTGAAGTTTTTCTCCCCGATTGAATAGAAAGAGATAATTCTTCTTTAATCGCCTTTTCGTCACGAATAACACTCTCTGATGTCGCCGTTATCTCAGGGCTTTGTGACACACTATTTGCTTCAATAGTTGCCTGTTGTTGGTTAAAACGCTTGATAAAACGTTCAGAACCGATATCTTTGTTACTTAAAACTTCGTATGAAGCAATTGCTGCTTTCATAGGCTCATGTGCTGGATTGATAATTGGCGCATCTAGCCCCGCGTATAATGCCATGGTTAAAAAGGTCTGATTAATCACTTCTCTTAAAGGTAATCCAAACGATACATTACTAACACCTAGTGCAGTGCATACCCCCAGTTCCTTTTTCACCTTTTCAATTGTCCTTAGTGTTTCAAAAACTTCTGCTTGCTGTGCACTTGCCGTAAGCGCAAGGCAATCAATGATGATATTTTCTTTTGGAATACCATATGCAACTGCCATTTTAACTATTTTTTCAGCTATTTTAAATCGCCCTTCAGCGCTTGCTGGTATTCCTTCATCATCAAGTGTTAGTCCAATGACACAAGCCCCATATTTTTTTACAATAGGCAATATTTCTTCTAAAACACTTAATTTACCACTCACTGAATTAATTAACGGTTTACCATTATAGTACCTTGCACCTGCTTCGATGGCTTGGGCATTTGAAGAATCAATTTGAAGTGGTGTATTGAGAATGGCTTGTAAACTCAAGATAACTTCTTTCATTACTTCTACTTCGTCAATTCCAGGTACGCCAACGTTGACATCTAATATAGCCGCGCCTTGCTCAACTTGAAGTAATCCTTCCCTAAGAATATAGTCATATTCAGCATTTTTTAAAGCTTCCCTCAATCTTTTCTTACCTGTTGGATTTAGGCGTTCACCAATAATCACAGGGTTTTCACCAACAATTACTGTTTCTGAAAAAGAAGAAACGCGCGTTTGTAGATTGAATTTTGTCGCCCATGAAATTTCTTTCTCATATCGTCTCTTGAAAGCATCAACCGTTTTGTTTTCAGTAAAATAATCAATGGCATCTCTAAGTTTTGATATATGTGTTCGAGTTGTACCACAGCAACCACCGATCGCTGAAACCCCTGCTGCTAAAAACTGCACTGCATTTTCATAGTATTCATCGAAATTCGTATCATAAACTGTTATGGACTGTATAATTTTAGGCATACCAGCATTTGGTTGTAAAAACACAGGTATAGTAGTGACACTTTTAAGTTTTTCTACTAAAGGCAACATCTCTTTGCTTCCAAATGAACAATTAAAGCCAATTGCAGAAACACCCAGTCCCTCTAAAGTCGTCGCCATACTCTCTACGCTTGTACCGAAGAAAGTTCTACCATTTTCCTCAAAACTCATCGTACAAACGACTGGTAACTCACTATTTTCTGCTGCAGCCAAAATACCACATTTAGCTTCATAAAGATCAGTAAAAGTTTCAAGTAAAATCAAATCGCAACCTGCTTGAACGCCAATATTGACAACCTTTTTAAAGGCATCATAGGCATCGTCAAAACTAAGTGCACCAAGTGGTGCGAGAAGCGTTCCTAAAGGACCAATATCTAATGCTACATAAATCGCTTTCATCTCGTCTGATTCGAGGCGATATTCTTCTATAGCTTTTCGTGCAATAGCAATTGCAGATTCTATAAGTTCAGTGCAATTTTCAAATTTAAGGGGATTCGCGCCAAAAGTATTTGCAGTTATTATTTCTGAGCCTGCTCTTAAATGTTCCTTGTGAATCTCTTTGATCCAATCTGGCTGGATTAGATTATAGTTTTCAGGATGTGCCCCTAATGGTAATCCCTTCTCAAATAGTGCCGAACCCATTGCACCATCCATAAGTCTTGGTTTTGATTGCAACCATTCTCTAAATTCATTTTTGGTCATCTTTGACCTCCTTATATGGACAGTTTTTAAGTAGACATTCACTACAATTATTACCACATGTTTTGACTTTACTCTTAAATGGTATCTTGGACAACCCTATTATAAAAAAAACGGATTTTTCAGGTTGTAATTGAAAATGATTTGTTAAATGCACCCCTAAATTTTTCTCAGCCTGAATGATGTCTGCTATGATTCTCTGCGTCTCGAGTTTTAAATCGCCATATCCCGGGCTAAATCTTTGTGATGCGTAATAGCTATCTCCTAACATAGAGTTTACAAATTGAGTGTTTAGGTTATCTTGTATATAATCACAGTAAGCATCTACAATTACAGATGCACAAGCATCCATGATGATTGCTTTAGTTGGACTGTTGAGCATCAAGGCATTGATCTTTCTCACAATTTCATAACCAAGTGTCACTGCACCAAATACGAAATATGCTGACTCGCCCATAGCCTCACAAAGGTCACTTGAGATAAAACGATAGAGCTCGACTTGACTTTCGTTAAGGTCATCTTGACTTTCGTTAAGGTTAACATGACTTTTTGTATGTTCAATTCTATTTTGTGATATAACCTTAATCGTTGGTGCTTCAATCCGAATAGGTAGGTAATTTAAACTATACTTTGGTTTTATGATCTCTAAAGTTTCAGCTAAAACGTCATCCATTAAATTTTGCATTTCATTTGGAATCAGTTGTCCTTTATGATGCAAATACCTTAATATTTCATTTTGAGAGATATATGATTTTAGTATATTTTTCACGGATTACCTCTTTTCAATAACTATATATTTCTCATTATAGATGCTTTCAACCTACTTATTTTATAGTATCTAATATACTTGAAATATTACGGACAATTCTCTGTGCAACTTCTGGTTTATTCATAACATATAGATGGATCCCATCGATTCCAGATGATAATAAATCCACGATTTGTTCACATGCATAAGCGATTCCAGCATCTTGAAGTGCACTTGGTTTATCTTCGTATCTTACCAAAATTTTCTTAAATTTATCTGGTAAACTTGCGCCGCTGAGTGCTACCATCCGTTCAATTTGTTTTCTATTGAGCACAGGCATAATGCCGACAGTTATTGGGATATTGATGTCCAAACTCCTCACTTCATTTCTAAATGAGTAGAACTGTTCATTGTCGAAGAAAAGCTGCGTCACTAAGAAGTCCACACCATTTTCGACTTTATCTTTTAGGTAAATTAAATCAGTCGTTTTACTTCTCGCTTCGATATGACTTTCTGGATAACAAGCAGCAGCTATGCTGAAATCGCCTTCTTTTTTAATAAATGAAACTAAATCGGCAGCATACTTAAAATCTCTACTACTCTCGGCCGCACTCGGGTCTAAGTCTCCACGAAGTGCTAAGATATTCTCAAGATTGTGTTCTTTGTAAATTGTAAGAATCTTTTTAATATCTACTTCACTAGCGCCTACACTTGTAAGATGCGCAAGTGCTTCAATTTGATATTCGTTTTTTATCTTTGATGCCATTCTAACGGTGTCAAGTCCACGCTCACTGCCAGCTGCACCATATGTGACGCTGATATAATTAGGCTTTAATACTGCCAATTCATCAATCGTTCTAATGACACTTGCAACATCTCCATCTCTTTTGGGTGGAAAAATTTCAAATGATAAAACGGGTTTTCCACTCTTGAACATATCATGAATTTTCATCTCAAAGCCTACCTTCCTACATAAATTTAGTTACAATATTTTATAATTCAAACTCGTTGTGGATTGCTATGACTGCTTTTGCATAGTCATCTTGATTCACAACACATGTTATGTTGATATCAGAGGTCGATACCATATCTATGCCAACATTGTGATCCGCCAAGCATCCAAATACTCTTGACGCAACACCAGGAGTTGATTTCATGCCGACGCCTATAATACACACTTTTGCAACATTTTCATTACCATAAACTTCATCCGCTTTTAATTTTCGTCCTAAGTCTTTTGATAATTCAAGCGCTCTATCATACTCCTCTTGAGCAACAGTAAATGAAATTGTGATTCTATCACTGTTGATATAGTTTTGAGTAATTACATCGACATTTATATTTGCATCTGAAATTGTTTTAAATATAAGCGCTATATTTTTTGAAGTATTATCAATATTTGCAATAGTGATTTTTGCATTGTTGGTGGTGTGTGCAACACCTCTTACGAGCACTTGTTCCATTTCATCCTCCTCATCAAGTACATAGGTTCCAATCGCTTCACTAAAAGACGATCTCAAGTGTATAGGTAAATTGTTTTTTGCTGCGAGCTCAACACTTCTTAAATGAAGCACTTTTGCACCTGAACCTGCCATTTCTAGCATTTCATCAAAGGTTATATAGTCAATCTTATGTGCATTTGGAACTATTCTAGGATCAGCTGTATAGATACCATCTACATCTGTATAGATTTCTACTTCTGAAGCATTTAGTGCAACTCCAATTGCAACTGCCGATGTATCTGAACCCCCTCTTCCAAGTGTTGTTATCTCTAAATCCTTGGTTACACCTTGAAAACCTGCAATAATCACAATTTTTCCATCGCCAAGCGCTTTTAATAGTTTGTCGGTATTTATCTCTTCGATTTTAGCTTTGTTATGATTGTTATCTGTGATGATGCCTACTTGTGCACTTGTAAAAGAGATTGCATCTTCACCAAGTGCTTTGATTGCCATAGCAAGTAATGAAATCGAGATCTGCTCACCGGTTGCTAGAATCATATCAAGTTCACGGCCAGAAGGTTTATCTGTGATTTCTTTCGCACGACTTACCAATTGGTCTGTCATCCCAGCTGGTGCAGACACGACAACTACAACATCGTGTCCCTTCCGTTTGGCACTAACCACCTTTTCTGCTACGTTTTTAACACATTCTGAATTTGCCATTGATGTACCACCGTATTTCTGTACAATGATGCTCACGAAAACCCTCCTTTCGAAATTGTTATTATATTTAAAATACTCGCACGTCGAGTGCTCATCTTTTATCACAACAAGTTGTGACTAAAAAAAACGTCGCTTTCACATAGAAAGCGACGTTAATAAAGTGTTTCCACTCTCTCATCTCTCATTTCTAAGCGAAATGCAGGAATTGGCACCTTGCATCGAATGGGATGCAGGTTGCTGGGCGTCGTTGAGCCTGTTCTCTCGGCCTCTCTGGATAAGGGGATATACAATTGTCTTTGCGAACAAGTCGCACGGTCATTGATGTGAAAAGATTAATTTAATAGTGATATTAACACAATTTAACAGTTCAAGCAAGTGCATTTATACAATTAAGTATGTTTTTTTTATGCACTTCTCAAAGTATCATCTACTTTTCCATCAGTTTTTCCATCTTTTTTTCGATCATGTTGATTTAATATTTCTCTTTCGCCTTCTTCAATGAACTGGTTTGCATAAAGTTCATAATAGTGTCCTTTTTTCTCCATCAGTTCGTGATGATTGCCTTGTTCAATTACTTTTCCTTTTTCAATTACAAGGATGACATCTGCATTTCTAATGGTTGAGAGTCGGTGTGCAATGATGAAACTTGTACGGTCTTCAAGTACATTATCTATCGCATATTGAATCTTAGCTTCAGTCTCAGTATCAATTGATGAAGTCGCTTCATCGAGGAAGAAGATTTTTGGTTTCGAGATAATCGCACGTGCAAAGGAGATCAATTGTTTTTCTCCAGTTGACAGCATCCCACCACCTTCTCCTACTTCAGTATCATAGCCATGTTCTAACTTGACGATGAAATCATGTGCATTTACTATTTTTGCTGCATTTATAATTTCTTCTTCTGATGCATCTAGTTTGCCGTAGCGAATGTTCTCTTTGATTGATCCACTGAAAAGGTGTGGAGATTGTAACACATATCCAATATTTGCATGAAGCCAGTTTTGCGAACGTTCTTTGTAATCTTTACCATCTATGAGGATTCTTCCACCTGTTGGTTCATAAAAACGACAAGCAAGATTTACGATTGTACTTTTACCAGAGCCTGTTTCTCCAACTAAAGCGATTGTCTGTCCTTTATTGACTTTTAAGTTAAAATCTTGAAGGATGTATTCGCCTTCTTTGTAGTAAAAGTCTACATGTTCAAACTCAACATGACCAACTAATGGTTCCCAGTTTTCTATTTTTTGCTCGTAGTGGTTACCATATAGTGCAAGTACTTCTGAGTTCTCTGTGATGTCTTCTTTTTCATTGATGAGTGACATGACTCTCTCAGCAGCTGCTTGTGCACTGATCATCTCAGTATAGATACGGGCAAGTTCAAGTACTGGATCGAAAAACTGTCTCGCATAGGTAATAAATAAAACAAGTGTACCATATGTGATTAAGCCACCTCCTAGGTATACGCTACCAAAGTAAAGCGTCAATACCATACCGATAGCAGAGACAAAGAGCGCCATTGGAAGGTACCCTGCTGATAGTGTCCCAGCTCTTACAGAAGTACTTTTCATATCCTGTGTCACTTCACCAAATTCATCGCGGTTAAGCTCTTCTCTCACTAAAGTTTTAGTCGTTCTTGCGCCTACGATCCCATCATTGAAAAGTCCTGTGATTTTTGAATTGATTTTTCTGACATTTCGATAAGATACCAGCATCTTCTTTTCAAAGAAAATACTAATAACAGCAAGTAATGGCACCGTTACAAGTGTAACCAGCGCTAATTTCCAGTTTTGAACAAGCATAACGACTGAGATGCCAAACATCATGGCAATCCCCCAAATAAGGTCAACAAGTCCCCACGCCACTGTTTCAGAAATTTTTGTTGAGTCAGAAGTCGCTCTTGCAATCATCCAACCAATTGCGTTTTTATCATAGTAACTAAAAGACAACTTTTGAAGTTTTTCAAAACTGTCTTTTCTCATTTTGTAAAGTAATCCCATCTCTATTTTACCAGCGTGTTTGATGAAGCTAAAAACGATTAGAGACAACGCCATCGTCAATACGCCATAGCCTACTGCAACAATCCAGAGCCCTTCAAAGTTTTTAGGCTCAACATAGGTGTCAATTGCGTACTTCGTCAATAGTGGAAAGGATATATCAATTACTGCAAGTGAAATCATGAAACAACATAGAATCATGAAATCTTTCTTAAAAGTACGGAAATATATAAACATTTCTTTCCATACCGTTTTATCATATTTTAGTTTCATTTCTTTTGAGTTTTCCACTTTAATTCCTCCTGTAGATTTGGATTATATGCAAAAGGTGATTAAACCACCATTTGCTGTAGATCCCAAATCCTTTTGTATAACCCATTTTCATTGATGAGTTCTTTATGTGTCCCACTTTGAATCATCTCACCTTCGTCAAGGACGATAATATAATCTGCTTCTGAAAGGGTTGTAATTCTGTGGCTTATAATTAATGTTGTTACATCTTGGCTACGTTTTTTTAGGGCTCTTCGAATTTTCATGTCTGTTTCAGTATCAACTGCACTCAACGAATCATCAAAGATGAGTATTCTTTTATCTGGATCGATAATGGTTCTTGAAATTGCCACACGTTGCTTTTGTCCACCAGATAACGATACGCCTTTTTCTCCGATAATCGTTTCATAACCCTCTTTAAATTCAAGAATATTATCGTGAATTGAAGCTGTTCTAGCTGCTTCAAAAATCTGATTTTCTTCATAACCTTTATCAGTTATGCCGATGTTTTCTTTTACAGTTTTAGCATATAAATAAGGTTCTTGAAGAATAAGTCCTATTTTACGTCTAATCCATTGTTTTTTAATTGACGATAATTCATAATCATCAATTTTAATACTACCTTCATATTCATAAAGTCTTTGAATCAAATGAACAAGTGTCGATTTTCCAGATCCTGTTGAACCGAGTATACCTAATGTTTTACCCTTTTCTAATTTGAAACTTATATCTTTAAGTGCTAATTTCCCATCAGGATATGCAAAGTTAACATGTTCAAAAGTAATACTCCCTTCAATCTCAGGTTCAATTTCAGTTGGTAAATCTTGTTCAATTACTTCATTTAAAATTTCTTCTACCCTTGTGATCGCTACTGTTGTCTTTCCAAGCTCACTTAGAAGTCTCCCTGACTGTTTCACTGGCCAAAGAAGCATAGATTCGTAAGTGATGAAAGCAATCAGTGTACCGATTGTCACTTCACCTGTGATTACCATTTTTGAACCAACTATTAGAACAATTCCACTTTGTGCAAGTGTTAGTAGATCTGAAGAAGACCAAAACATTGCTAATATCTCAATTAATCGATACGTTGTTTTTCTGTAATTTGAGTTTACTTCTTCAAATTTGTCTATTTCATATTTTTCTCTACCAAAAGCACGTACAACTCGGACGCCAGATAGGTTTTCCTGAAGTACTGTGGTCAGTTTTCCCTCTGCTTCATCTGATTTCTTGAAAGTTTTTTGAACCTTTGTAAAAAACACATATGAGAAAACAAAAAGGATTGGAATTAAAATAACTGCATAAATCGTTAATTTGACATTGAGTGTCATCATAATTGCAACTGATAAAAATACCATAAAGATAATTCTAGCTAAGTCGACGATTTGAACACCTAAGAATCTTCTAATCGTCTCAACGTCTGATGTACAACGCTGGATCATGTCACCTGTTTCTTTTTTTGTATGATGCTCATAAGTCATATATTGAATTTGTTTATAGAGTGAATTTCTTATATTTTGTGCAATGTTTTCTGCAGCAAAGCTTGAAAGGTACCCTTTTAAGAAAAGGAATAACCCCCTAATAAAATTGATGCCTATTATCAGCCAAACAACTGCCATGAGATTCTTACCAAATGCATCCATTAAAAATTGTAAATTTCCAGCTGGAACTTCTCCAATTATAGAATCCACAGCGTATTTAATTAAAATAGGCGTAGCGAGCTGCATGGCTGTTGCGATGATGATTGAAATGATAGCGATGCCAAATGCACCTCTATATCCTTTCAAATACTTGAATATGTTTTTCATTGTGATTACTACCTCCTTAAAATACTGTCTGTGTCTTTTTATTGGCAAATAAAGTTATGACAAAATAAAAAAACCACGCAAGCGTGGTTTTCATAAAGGTGGACGTATGGACAAAAAGCCCAGTACCTCATCTTATTGCAAATAAAAAACCACAGACATTGTGCCTGTGGTTGATTGATCAAATTCTATCATCTAGTCTTGAAATCTTCCGCAGGCTATAAACTTGTTAAAATCTGAAACGGGCGCAACTATCGCGCTGCTGCATAATAAACCGGTGTTCATGTTGTTAAGTCTAAAATTAATGTTCATCATCGTTTATAACCTCCTTCTTTAATATTTAGGTGTACTTCGCCTATCGAAGCACTAACCTAGAAATAGAATATAATAATTTTTTTATATGTGCAATACTTTTTTACATTTGTCATAAGCTTGTAATATTGGGTTATCTTTGACCGTATTTATTAAGGTAAAAATCCCTCATAAATTCACAGTCTTCTCGGCTAAGTTCAATTGCACCGCCGATATTTGCTGCTAAAAGAGTCGCTTGTGCTGATTTCTCACAAATTAGAGCAATTTTGATTGTCTCTTTCAGTGTGCTACCCGCTGCCAAGAGCCCATGATTTGAGAGGATTACAGCTTGTCTACCTTCAAGTGCTTCTACCACGACATGTCCCAAATCGTTTGAACCTGGTAACCTATACTCAGAAACACGCACTTCACCGCCGACGATTTGAACTAAATCCTCACAGGATGCAGGAATAGGTTTTCTGGCAATGGCCATAGCCGTACAGTGAACGGAATGTGTATGCACAATTGCATTTATATCAGGTCTATTTTTATATATTTCAAGATGCATTGGTAATTCTATCGAGGGTTTCATATTGCCATCAATCAAATTACCTTCCATATCGACAATCGGGATATTCTCTGGGACTAATTTTTCATAATCCACACCAGTAGGTGTAATTGCGACAAGTTCCTCACCAGCTATACGAACACTTAAATTTCCCCACGTTCCAATAACTAGTGCTGATTTGAGTATCGTTAAACTCGTATCAATAATTTCTTTTCTAGCAATTTGATGTTTCAATGACATTTCAAAACCTCCTTTACAGTATAATTAAAGATTGGCTACATTTACACGGCTCTCCAATTTCCTTTTGACTAAGTAACGTGACAAAAAGCCTAGTGAGTGCCTCTTTATTTTTATCCATTGATTCACTGATGAGGTGTCCACTGATATTTTTTCCTTCAATTCCAGTACACCAATTGGTAATCACACCTACAGCAGAATAACACATCCCTAATTCCTTTGCAAGTACACTCTCAGGAACATTAGTCATCCCAACAACATCTCCACCCAAAGTATGATACATCTTTATCTCTGCTGCAGTTTCAAATCTAGGTCCTTCTGTACAAACATAAACAGCTTTACCTTTATAATCAATGTCATATAAGCTATAATGGGCTTCAAACCTATTCATCAATTTCGGACAATAAGGGGCTGTCATTTCCACATGGGCAACTCGCGTATCATTTCCATCAAAAAAGGTCTGAACACGGCTTTTAGTAAAATCTATGAAATCATTGATCAGCACCACTTGTCCCGGTTCATAAGCATCATTCATGGATCCAACGGCGCATGTTGCATATATTTCATCCACTTCAAGCATTTTAAGTGCCATCATATTTGCACGATAGTTAATCATATGAGGTGGGGTATGATGAGACCTGCCATGTCTGGCTAAAAAAACAATTTCTACATCATCTGTTTTAATTAGGTCATAGGATACTTCTCCATATGCAGTTAAAACAACCTCGTTTTTAGCCTCTCCAAAAGCAGAGTAAACCCCTGTTCCACCAATGATTGCTTTTCTCATTAATTTCTCCTTATTTAAAATTAGCATTTAAGTTCTCGAATAGATTTTACATAAGGAGGATACAATATCCCCTTCTCAGTAATAATAGCAGTGATATTTTCATGTGGCGTTACATCAAAGGCTGGATTATAAACATTTATACCTATAGGCGCTACTTGAACACCTGCAATGTGCGTCACTTCACTTGCGTCACGTTCTTCAATTTCAATTTCATCTCCAGACTTCATATCAAAATCTATCGTTGTGGTAGGTGCTGCGATGTAAAATGGCACTTTATACACATTAGCAAGTACAGAAAGCATAAAAGTACCGATCTTATTGGCAGTATCCCCATTGCTTGCAATTCGATCAGCGCCAACGATAATTTTATCGATTTTACCATCGCGAATTAACGTTGCTGCAACACTGTCTGGGATTAGTGTCGCTGGTATTCCCTCTTCAACAAGTTCCCATGCAGTTAATTTTGCCCCCTGTAATCTTGGTCTAGTTTCATCTGCATATACTTTTATATCTTTCCCAGATTTATGTGCTTCTCTGATGACCCCAAGTGCAGTTCCATAGGCAACGGTAGCAAGCGCACCTGTATTACAATGCGTAAGTATCGTATCACCATTTGCAATTAAGGTATTGCCATGAATCGCCATAGACTTACAAAAGGCAGCATCTTCATGATAAATAGCATGCGCTTCATTTTCAATACATGCAATTATGTTCTGTTTTGAAGGATTCGTTAATTTATAGACGGCATCCAAAATTCTTGATGTCGCCCACATTAAGTTAACGGCAGTTGGTCGACTCGCATCAAGTTCTGCTTTGATTTCCTTAATCGCATCAAAATTTAAGTCACCTTTATATGTCATCGCCCCAATTGCCATTCCATACGCTGCCGTTGCCCCTATTGCAGGCGCACCGCGAACTACCATATCTTTGATTGCAAAAATCACTTCTGACAATGTCTCACATGTTATATATTTTTTTTCAATCGGCAATAATCTTTGATCAATCAGTTTTAGTTTATTGTCACTGTATTCAACCGCTAAAAATTCACTCATAATGCCTCCAAAATATTATTCATTTACTCTTTTGATAAGTTCTTCTGATAATTGTTTTACTTTTTGAATGACTTCACGCTCGTCAAAAGTTGTGATTTTATAATTTTCCATTATAATTTTGCCATTACAAATCACATGTTTAATATCACTAGCTGCGGCAGAATATACAACCATCGACACCAAATTATGAAGAGGTACTAAGTGCGATTTATCAAGATCTATAAAAATTATATCTGCTTTTTTACCTACTTCCAATGTACCCACCATTTTTTCTATCCCAAGTGCTTTTGCACCATTAATGGTTGCAATTTCTAGCATTTGATAAGCTGGCAAGACTGTCGGATCACCTTCTACACCTTTGTTTACTAATGCACCTAAATGAATTTCTTCAAGCATATTGAGGTTGTTGTTTGAGGATGCGCCATCTGTACCAAGTGCAACGTTAATTCCACATTTGAGCATCTTGGTTACTTGTGCAAATCCATTTCCTAGTTTCAAGTTACTACTTGGATTATAAAGGACACTCACATTGTTCTTTTTTAATATTTCAAAATCTTGTTCTTGCAAATGAACACAATGTGCAGCACTCACTTTTGCATCAAATAAACCAATTGAATCCATCAACGCAATAGGCGTCATTTCATGATTTGATAAAGAATCATTAATTTCTTGTACACTTTCAGAAAGATGTATGTGAAGCGGCACATTAAGCTCCATCGCCAAATCTCTAGCTTTTGTAAGATATGTCGTCGAGCAGGTATAAGGTGCATGTGGTGCAACTTCTATACGGATTCGACCCTCGGCTTTTGAATGCCACTTATTATACAGTTCTCGGACTTGATCAAATCCTACAAGTGAAGGATCTGAAAAACCGACCAATCCCTGACCCAAATTTGCTCTTAGACCTGCTAGTTCTGTTGCCTTAGCTACTTCATCCATTTGAAAATACATATCTCTAAAAGTTGTACAACCCGATTTTATAAGTTCAGCCATACTGAGTAATGATCCATAATAGATATCTTCTTTACTTATTTTAGCTTCAACTGGCCAAATCTTCTCACTTAACCAGGTCATAAGCGGTAAATCATCTGCATAATTTCTGAGAAGCGACATCCCCATGTGTGTATGTGCATTAATCAATCCGGGCATAGCTAATAAATTGTTGCCATTTAAAGTTCTATCAGGTTTAAAGCTTTCAGGAATATCTCCTAAAAAAATGATGTTTCCATCTTCAATTCCAATATTGCCTTCATAGGGTAATTGATGATTTGCCATACTGAGAATTTGTACTTTTTCAACCAATAGTTTCATGTTACACCTCACATTAAGGAATTTTGAATAATCGCTTTGATCTCTTCAGTTAACTTGATTGTATCTCGATTCATTTCCTCTGTAATCTCAATTGGGCTAGAAATTATGATTGTTACTTTAGCAGGTTTTATCTTGAACGACCCCTTTTTCATAAGGCTCATCGAATTATTAATCGTAACTGGCACTATTGCTGCACCTGATTTGGTTGCAAGTTTAAGACCACCAGGTTTGAAATTAAGTAAATTACCGTTGGGACTTCTTGTTCCTTCAGGAAACAACACCATAGAATGACCGCTTTTTAGAGTTTTAACACCTTCGCTTATACCTTTAACTTGCTGTCTAATATCGTCTCTATCCATAAATACACAATACATAAATTTCATCCAGTCTCTTATAATTGGGAGTTTCAATGTTTCGATTTTTGCTATGAATCCCTTTTTACCTGGCAATTGCGTAATCATTAGGGGTATGTCAAAATTGCTTTGATGGTTACATACAAATAATACAGATTGATCTTTAGGTATATTCTCAAGACCTATAACTGTGGTTTCACAACCAGCAATTCTAAGCAGTGATCCCATATAGTCTCGTGCTTTTTTATCTGCAAATTGACTTCTTTCTTCTAAATCTTCAATTTTTTTTGCTTTGAAATAACTTGGTAACAAGAGAACTAATTTTACCCAGAAACAAATAAACCAATATATTGTGCGAAACATGTTGCCTCCTCATATTTAAAATACCCTCACATTATGTGAGGGTATTTTTGTCTATTTCTAAATATCATACTATAAATTTTATATAGATACCATACTTATCCACTAAACCTAGAGCGTTTGGTCCTCATGTGAATATGGAATTGCTATTTTGAAACAAGTTCCTTCACCAACTTTACTCTCTACGCTAATCATCCCATGATGCTTGTCCACGATTATATTATGTGAGATGCTTAGCCCAAGGCCAGTGCCTTGACCAACTGGCTTTGTCGTAAAAAATGGGTCAAATATTTTATTTAGATTTTCTACATCAATTCCACTACCGTTATCACAAATCATGATAATACAGTGCTCTTTATCCGGTATTGTCTCAACTTTGATTACACCTGTTCCAGCATATGTAAATCCTTTTATCGCGTGAGCGGCATTGATAATTAAATTGACAAAAACTTGTTCAATCTGTCCTTTATTGCAGTAAATTGGAGGACATTGTAAAAGATTTTTCTCAAGTGTTGCAACATATTTCACTTCGTTATTTACGACTATAAACACTTCCTCTAAAAGTTCATTGATGTCAACATATTCAAAATAATTTTCATCTGAAAGCCTCGCGAAATTTCGCATGCTATTCACAATCTTAGCTACGCGATCAAGGCCCTTTTGAGAATCAGTAATTAGTTCTGGAAAGTCTTCAAAAACAAATGTCATGTCAGATTTTTGCCACATATCTGAAGCCAAAATTTTAAATTCCTCAAAGGATAAATTGGGATCATCTACTTTACTCATAATTGTTTTAATAAAATTTTCAAAACTATCCACATACTGTCTAATATTTGTAAAATTACTGATAACAAATGCAAGTGGATTATTTATTTCGTGTGCAATTCCAGCTGCAAGTTCCCCAATAGCCACTAATTTTTCTTTCTGAACTAAGTGATACTGAGCTTCTTTCAACGATTCATTTGCTTGCATGAGTTTCGAGTTTTGAACTTCCAATAATTGCGTATTTTGTTTTAACTTCCGATCGTTTTCAATTTCCCTAAAAGTCGAATTGATTCTTGAGATAAAATCCATTTCTTCAAAAGGTTTTTTGATATAGTCTGATGCCCCTAAATCAAAGCAGGCTTTAAGTATTTTTGAATCACTAATTGTCGTTAACATTATTATTTTAGGGATATCAAGCTTCTTAGCACTACGTAAATGCTCTAGTACTTGTAAGCCAGTTAATTTGGGCATGATAATATCTAAAAGCACTAAATCTATCGTACTCGCATAAATATGTTGTAATGCCTCTTCGCCATCCATTGCAAACTCTATATCACAATCAATTTCATATTTGATCAAAGTATCTCTTGCAATGAATTGGTTAATTCTGCTATCTTCAACAATTAATATTTTCATAAAGCCCTCCTTATTCAAGGTTAATATACCCCATTTCATATTTTGCATTCAACAATGTATATTAATTCTCCCGAGATTAAAGCAAAGTCATCACTAAAACATCGGTTTGACCTTTCTGCTTTCTCAATTGATCCGCCATAGAAAGTTCAAAGTGCTTGTGATGCTCAATAACTTTTGAAACTACTTGTAAATATTCTGCAACAGACTGTAAAGAAAACGGCTCTTCTACGCCGAGCAGCCCAATTAACTGTCGCTTGATGATTCCAAATCTAATCAACATCAACCACAATGCCTCTCTTATGTTTTCACCTTCCGAAAAAGGAAACAGCGTTCTAAAAACATGGTTTGCAAAATAGTTTTTCAAAATATGAGCAAACTCATTTGTCATATTATTGTAGTTAAATTCACCCAATGCATACTTACCCTTTGAAGATTTAAGGGACAAGTTAATGTATCGTTTAGAATCACTTGCGCCAATAATTTCAAGCTGATTCAATAAATAATCAGTGTAACCCTCAAAAGACATAGGTTCTTTCAACTGAACCTCTCTAGATTTAAAAAATGTCAAAAGTGAGGATTGGTTATCTAAATACGACTCATATTTACTAATTATTTGGTTGAGTGCCTTTAAGTTATGATTCTTTTCAAGTACATAGCACTCTTCAACAAAGTATGATACGACTTTCAAGTTATCTTCAATACTAAAAGCTTCATTTGAAATTAACCTTAAAGTAAAATCTCTAATTAACTTCAGTTTAGAAATAAGTGTATCATTAAACCGTTTGTCATTTTGTTTGATTTTATAGGTTAATAATTCATTCACATTTGTTTCTTCTATTTGTATAAGTTGCATTGAATCTGATTCGGTTACCAATTTCCTTGCTATTTCTGGGCATGAAGGTGTAGCTGACTGTTCTATAAGTCCATCAATTTTATTTGAAATTCTCGGAAAATTAGAACAAACATTTGAAAGATAAGCTTCACCCAAATACTTATGAATCATACATAAATTTTCAGAGTTTAAGAATTGGCATCTTTTAGTATCATCTAACGACGCATACGCAAAATCAACAATAGGGTCATAGCAATTATTATTGATATGAATGTATTTTTTTAATTCTCGTCTCATATTAGGTTCTTGTACCTTTTGATATTTAAGGTAAGTCTTTTTATCAATGTCTACATCCCAACCAATGCAACAATTATCTTCACAAATGCCACCGATACATTTAAATGTAAGCATATATTTAGGAACTATCATTTTTCACCTTCTAACTGATATTATGTTAACTTTTTAATCAACAGGGTATAATTTTTCAAACGGGGAAAAGGAGGTTTATTTTTATGAAAAAAGTAATAATGGGGTTGTTAATAATTATTGTTATTATCATTGCTGGAGCGTATGTAACTTTAAGTACAGGAAAAAAAGTTGACGTCACTTATTCAACAGAGGATTTCAACAGTGCAATTTCAAAATCCTCAATTAAAATTGCAGATATTAAGGAAATTAATCTCATCACTTTGGCGAACAAAAACTTCACAGTTTCTGGTACTAACACAGTTGATATTACGTTATCTAATGAAGAAATGAGTGCACTTATTGATATGGCAAATCAATCAGGAGGACCAGTTTCGGACTTTAGAGTCGCTTTTCTAGGTGGGAACTCAGGTGAAATCAGTTTTAAATTAACAGATCAATTTGTGAATTTTATCCAGGAACATAACATGATTCTTATCCCGACTTCTAAATCACTTGCATTTTCAAGTGTATTTCCAATTGCATCATCAAGTAATAGTATCACTGACACTGTAATAAAATTTATTACCAATGTGGCCGCAAATAAACCTGTTTATGCAAAAGGAACCTTGACCAAAACTTCTGAACATTCAGTTACAGTTCATATTGAATCCCTAAAAGTTGGTCAACTTCCACTTGGAGCCGATGTAATTTCAAAGGTTGAGACTGAAGTTGTTAATTTTGTTAACACCTTACTCAGCGAATCAAATGGTTTTAGTATTGAAGAACTCAGAATTGAAAATGGTTCAATATATTATAAAGGAACACTTCCAGCTGAAATAAAAGGTCAAAAAATAACAAATTGACTTTATTTGAACTGAGTTGTAAAACCACTTGGCGTTAATACATCAAAACGATATCCAAGCGCCAGGTAATGTTCTATAATTTCTGGCAAGGCTGCCACAGTTGATTTCTTATTATCTGTATCATGAAACAAAACAATTGCATATTTCTTTTTAGAAATTTGCGTATAGGCATTTGATTTTATTGTCCCCACTTCTGCATTCGTAGCTGATGCATCGCCACTGTCTATATTCCAGTCAAAAAACTGCACACCTTGATCCAACAGGTTGACTCTGAGCTCAGTTACAAAATCATCTCCTCTAAAATTCGTTGCAGTGTTTGATCCACCTGGAAATCTAAACAATGTTGGATAAACACCAATTACAGAATAGACCGCATCTTGGCATTTATTGTAATCACTCCAAAATGAATCTACATCTTTATAAATCATCGTATAATTATGGGAATAAGAATGGTTTCCAATCGCATGACCTTGTTCCCATATTTCTTTTAGGATATCTGGATTTTTTATGACATTTCTTCCTTGAACGAAAAAGGTTGCTTTGATGCTATAGGTTTTTAATATTTTCAATATTTCTTGAGTAGTTTGTTTTGAAGGACCGTCATCAAAAGTCAAATAGACCACTTTGTCAGTCAATGAAACGATTTGTTGATTAAGTACAGCATTACTTTCATTTAAATCATTGATCATTTGACTCATTTCATTTTGAGCTTGTTTTAATGCATTAATTTGTTCATCTTTATCTTTAATTATGGATTCCACACTTTGTAATTCATTTATTTTTTCTTCTTGATTAACAACTAGAGATTTATAATCATCAAGTTCAGATTTTTGATTGTTATTTATTTGAATTGCTTTAAAACCAGTTGAAATGGCCATTACAATAATTAGAGAAATAATAACTTTAATAACTTGTCTATTCATTCTTCACTTCCTTATTTTATGTATAAATTGGACTCATTACATTATAACATAGCCAATTCAATGATTTTATTATTATTTCTTAAAGGAGGATTTTATGTCTAAAAAGATTTTACTCTTTGTCTTGATCTTACTGCTCGTCACATTTTATCAACTTTCTTCAGGTACTGAAACGGTGCAAAAGATCATAGCTGCATTTAATTATGAACTCAAACTTACACTCAATGGTGAAATATATATTCCTGTTGATGATGAAGGTAAAGAACTTAAACCCATTATATTCGAAGGACGTACTTACCTACCACTAAAGGCATTTGCAGATACATTAGGTGTTTTTGTCGATTGGGATTCGTCTACCAAAACTGTTAAAATAGAAACAAATAATGCTAACTTAGGGATCCCATACAATGATGTCAATGACAATTCAAGCACTCATACTGAAACATTAACAGTTCCTAAAATATCTGGAAGTGTTGTAGAGCAAAAAATTAAACTTTCTTGGGATGCAATCACCTCTTCAAAATTTACAGGGTATAAGATAGTAGCTTCCAAGTTTAATCCAAAGCCCGCTTATCCAGATGATGGCTATGCTGCGTACATTACAGATAGTAAAACGGTCACCTATTTTTTAGATACGTCTTCTAGTTATAATGGTGGTGATTTTAATGGCGAATTTATAAGTGGTCAAAAGTACTATTTCAGTATTACAGCGCTGTATGGTGACACTAAAATCAAAGGAAATGTCATTGAACTCATAATGCCTTAACTTTGTACTTTTCAACGTAATAAAAGCATTCATAAAAAAAGAGCTACAAATACTACATTGGATACCGAGCAAATAAATGCAAGGTGTTTCAAAGTAAGTTTATTTTGTAGCTCTACTTCTTTAAATGTTTTCTTATAGAATTGTTATTCTTCCCAGTTATGGTATACGGTTTGAACGTCATCATCATCTTCTAAAAGATCGATGAGTTTTTGCATATACTTGATATCTTCTTCGTCAGTAAGTTTTGTCATAGTTTGTGGTAAATATCGAAGTTCAGCCATACTAAATTCAAACCCTTGTGATGATAAGGAATCTCTAACACCTGCGAAATCACCAATATCAGTAATTACTTCGTAGTAATCCTCTTCAATTGAAATATCTTCAGCACCTGCTTCGATAAATGTCATTTCAAGTTCTTCGTCATTCATACCTTCCTTTTTATCAATGACAAGTACACCTTTTCTGTCAAACATAAAACTTACGCAGCCATTTGTACCAAGATTACCCTTAGCTTTTGAATAATAACTTCTTACATTTGCTGCAGTTCTATTTGTATTATCAGTTAAACATTCAACTAATACTGCAACGCCGCCTGGTCCATAACCTTCATAAGTTAATTCAGTAAATACAGCACCATCGGTTTCACCAGCACCTTTTTTTACTGCTCTATCTATATTGTCATTTGGCATATTTGCTGCTTTTGCTTTTTCAATTGCGCTCATAAGAGCTGCATTGTAAGTAGGATCTCCGCCACCTTCTCTAGCTGCTACCATTATATAACGACCTAGTTTAGTAAATTCCTTTGCCTTTTTGGCATCCTGCTTACCTTTACGATTTATAATTGTACCTATTCTACCCACGATTTATCTCCCGTCCCATTCAGATTCTGAATTTGTGCAAAAACATTATAGCATATTAAATCATACAAAGCTATAATTTTGGTGGGCTAGGAGGCATACAGCGTTTATGTGCCGTTTTCTCGTGAAGCAATTCAATTATTTTTTTATCATTTTCAGGAATGTTTAAGCCTAAAATATAATCATCAATCATATCATATGTTGTACCCATTTCAGCTTCATCGGTTTGACCTTCCCATAAACCTGCTGAAGGTTGTCTATCTATAATTTGTTGCGGCACATTTAACAATTTTGACCACTGAAAAACCTCTCTTTTTAATAGGTTTCCAATTGGAATTATGTCTACACCACCATCGCCATACTTCGTAAAATAACCTGTTAAGACTTCAGCAGCATTATCTGTACCAGCAACAAGATATCCCAATGAGTTTGCAACGCCGTATAATGTAGTCATACGCAATCTTGCACGGAGATTTGCATCTGCTAATTTTTCATATTTTACATCAAAACCTTCTAATCTGCGTTGGATTTTTCCAATCAGCAAATCGTGCTCTTCTGATAAATCTATAGTTAAATACTCAATCCCTATTGCCTCAGCAAGTGCGATTGCATCTTGTGCATCCTTAGGATTGCTTTTACAAGGTAAAATAACACCTAATGAATTTTCTGGGAATGCTTTTTTGATTAAAGATCCAACCAATGATGAATCAATTCCGCCTGATAGTCCTACTAAAACGCCATTTGTTCCAGAGAGCTTTACCTGCTCCCTAATCCACTCAACCGTTAGTTCAATTTTTTCTTCAACTGTTTTAACCATTAAAATATCCTTTCTAAGCACATTATTTAGATAATAAGCTACTACTATAATTATAATTTGTCAAGTTCTACTAAAACACAATTTAGATAAACTGTATTTACACCTGCCACTTCTGAAGTCTCAACTATTTCAGGGGTAAACGTCCCAGGTTGAAACCAAATGTTTTCGATTTTCAGGTCTATAACTTCTTTTAGCGCATCCATTGCGCGTTCTGGACTAACTACAATGTCTACACAATCAACTTTAACAGGCAACTCACTTAAGTTACTGTAACATTTGTCACCATCAATTTCCTGATACATTGGATTTACAGGATAAACTTCATATCCAAATTTTTTTAATTTTTTATATATTTTATTTCCAAATTTTGAAGGATTTTCAGTTGCACCAACCACAGCCCATTTTTTTTGATCTAACATTGATTTAATTAAAGTATCCATGGAAATCTCCTTTCATCCTCTTAAAGTATTTTTTAAATATCGTTTAATTAATTTGTTATATTTCATATATACCAAATTATACTTTTAAAAAACATGATCTTCTAATACGACACCTTCGTGAATGGTTAGATAAAATTCTCCTGATCTTTCAACTTCAATATTTCCAGATGTGAGATTCACAAGTCCATCAATTTCGTGCATTTCAGTTTCTGGATTAACATATATCTGTAAAGTTACTGCATCCAAAAACTGAGTTTCTTTCAAGATGATGTCTGGATTGTTTAATATATAATTTTGAATCTTCCCATGTAGGTGATAACTGATTTTACATTTCAGTAAAACTTTAACCATTTTATCAACGACCTGAGAAGCAAATAAAACTTCTTTAGCACTTTCAGTATATGCTCTTACTAAACCACCGGTTCCAAGCTTTACCCCTCCGAAATATCGTGTAACAACAATACAAAGATTTGTAACACCTTCTTTTTTGAGCATCTCTAAAATTGGGATACCTGCTGTACCAGAAGGTTCTCCATCATCTGAATACCTTTGAATGGAATAGTTTTCACCGATGAGATATACAGGTACATTGTGTGTTGCATCCCAGTGCTTCTTTTTTATTTGCTCAATAAATTGAATGGCCTCAGCCTCGTCTTGCACAGGTTTCGAATAGCCTATAAATCTTGATTTCTGGATTGATATTTCGTGTATTGCTTCTTTAAAAATGGTTTTATAATTCTTCATAACTTGATTATGCCTCCATCAAATACTCGGCATATCTATTGTAATCGGCAATTGAAACTTCCGCTTCAATTTGAGTGCCTTGTTCCAAATACTCCATTTTTTTTACTTTATAGGTTTCGCATAAATAAGATGCCACTTGACCTTCAGAGTATGGAATGATAAATATTGCATTTCTATGATCTGTAAAAAGAGTTGTTTTTATCTTGTTAAGTAATACATCAATATTTTCACCCGTTTTAGCAGAAATACATATTGAATCATCCAATTTATGAATTACTTGATTGCCCTTATCAATTTTATTATAAAGGACTACCATTGGTATTTCATTGGCTTTAAGTTCTGTTAAAACTTGTGTCGTAACGGCCATTTGCATATCGGCATTATCATTTGAAGCATCTACAACGTGTAAAAGTAAATCAGCATTAAGCGCTTCATCAAGTGTTGCTTTAAATGCACTTACCAAGCTATGTGGTAATTTTGAAACAAAACCGACTGTATCTGTGAGTATAAATTCTTTTTTATCATCCAAAATAATCCTTCTACTATAAGTATCAAGCGTAGCAAAAAGCATATCTTTCTCAAAAACATGTCTTTCTAGATCAAACTCTGATGCCTCACCTATCAGTCTATTCATAAGAGTAGATTTTCCAGAATTTGTGTATCCAACAAGTGCCACTATGGGAATTTCATTCTTTTCTCTTAGTTGTCTTTGAACAATTTTATTCTTATCCGCTTCACTTATTTGTCTTTTGATCTCATCAATTCTTTCTTGAATTTTTCTTCTGTCAAGCTCAAGTTTCTGTTCGCCAGGCCCCCTTGTACCGATGCCACTACCCGTTCTTGATAGATTGCCATTCATCCCAATCAATCGCGGTAATCTGTATTTAAGTTGAGCAAGTTCCACCTGTAACTTTGCAATTTTAGTTTGTGCTCTTAACGCGAAAATATCTAAGATTAATGCCGTACGATCCAGAATAGTAACACCTATTATTGCTTCAAGATTTCTCATTTGAGCACCAGAAAGTTCATCATTAAAAATAACGATATCCGCTTCAGTATCTTCAACAGCTATACGTACTTCTTCTACTTTTCCTGATCCAATGTACGTTGGTGCTTCGATTTTAGCTTTATTTTGAATAATGATATCCACAACTTCGGCATCGGCCGCTAATGTCAGTTCAGCAAGCTCATTCATTGATTCTTCAACACTAAATTCACCCTTCAAACCTTGGAACATTCCAACAAGAACAGCTCTTTGCTTATTTACTTTATTTTCTTCCATTTTCGATCACTCTTTCAATAGATTTAATATTAGTTATTATACTACAAAGACAGAACATTTCAAAATGTCAATTTAGTTTGTCATAATATTAAAAATTGATTATAAAGCATTAAAAAATAGATTGTCATTACACAAATATGTTATAATACCTTGAAGGATTTTGCGACAAAGCTCAATCACAGCATCAGGAGGTTTTTAATGGAAAGTACTAAGAAAGCAGCACCTGGACATAAGCCTACTCGTCCAACTAAATCTAATAACAAAGAGAAAAAGCAAAAAAAATCATTTATGAATATAATGAAAATAGCACTCATCGCAATGATAGTAGTGGGAATCGTTGGCGCAGGCGTTGTGTACATTTACATTATGTCTGTTCTTAAAAATGTAGATCCAATAGATCCAGATTTAATTGCCACTTCTCTAACTGAAAACTCAGTCATCGTCGATAGTGAAGGCAGAGTACTTGAACACATTCAAAACACTGGTTTGAGAACGGTAGTCCATTACAACGATATGAGTAAAGACTTAATAAATGCTTTTGTAGCGGTTGAAGATAAAACATTTTTTGAACATAATGGTTTTAACTTTATCAGGTTATTTGGTGCCATGAAAGACACTTTGACCACTGGTAAACGTCTAGGTGGAACAAGTACTATTACTCAGCAATTAGCTCGTAATATTTACCTTTACGAAATCAGAAGTGATCGTGCACTCGATCGTAAAGTTAAAGAAGCATATTATGCGATAGAACTTGAAAAGTACCTCACCAAAGAACAAATTATTGAAGGTTATTTGAACCTCGTTTATTTAGGCTCAAATTCTAATGGTGTAGAAGCTGCATCTCAAGCTTATTTTTCTAAGAGCGCCTCAGAAGTAAATTATATTGAATCTGCTTTATTAGCTGGTATCGTTAAATCACCTTCAGCTTATTCTCCAGTAATTACAAAAGAGAAAGTTAATGTAACTGCTGAAGATTATGTTATAGATGATACTGATCCACTTTATACTTTAGTATTTAATACTAACTGTGAAGATAGATTTTTGACTTCTATCTATTTGATGCACGAAAACAACAAAATTTCTGATGCAGAATATGAATATGCAAAAACAGTAGATTTGAGAACATTAATTCACCCAGGTAAAACTGCACAATCTGAAATTACTTCATTCTTTGCAGATATGGTAAAAGATGACGTCGTAAATGATTTAGTTGCTCAATATGGCTATACAAAAGAAGATGCAACTAACTTGCTTTATACTGGTGGCTTAACAATCGAATCAACCATTGACTTCGATATGCAGAAAATCCTTGAAAGTAATTATGCACAGGATAATTTCACCCCATATTTTGGTGAATCTACAGCTGTGGCAGTGAGGTCATTCCAAAAAGACAATGGCTTGGCAGTTGATGGTGTTGCAGGACAAAATACGATTGCTAAAATTCGTGAACTATCCGGCATGGACACTTCCGCATTTACTTTAGATGTGTATAAAAAAGGCGTCAATAGTGATGAAGTTGTTCTTTTAAAACGTACACTTTTCGAACTAGGCTATCTTGTTAATAACGAGAACTTTCCAAAAGTAACCGTATTACTTGATTCAAATGGTAATGTTATCTCTGAAGAAAGTAAGCGATTAATCATTTACAAACAATCGAATTTAATAGATAGTAACGGGAATTTCATCATTCCCGCATCTGATTATAAATTTGATGACAATGGCAATCTTGTACTCTTTAAAAATCAAAGAATGTATTTCTATCCTCATTACCAAGATGACCAACTTGTTAGCATTCAAGTGGTTGTAAAAGAAACATTCACCTATAATGAAAACAGTGATGAAAATGAAAAGCTTTCTGGTGGTAAATATAATATTACTGACTTATATACCTATGAAGGCCGTGATGTGTTAATTCCAAATGAGTATAAGAGTTTTGATGAAAATAACAATGTTGTTATTGACAAGAAATTTCTAGTTGATTATCCAGACTTCTTTAAGATTGATGGCAACCAAAACATTTTAGTTGCAAAAGGTGATTATGTCATCAACGAAAAAGGGACTATTCAACCTCAATCAGCAATGGTGATTATTGATTATCACACAGGTGAACTCAAATCAATCGTTGGTGGAAGGAATATCACAGGTCAACGTGTTTTCAATCGTGCTATTAATCCTAGACAACCTGGTTCAGCAATCAAACCACTTTCAGTATTTACACCAGCTATTGACTCCGGTAAATATACGGCTGGTACAGTTATAGATGATAGACCTGTCTACCTTTTAGGTGATGGAACAACTAGATGGCCAATTAACTGGTATGAGGCTTATAGTAATTATAATAAGAACTTCGGTCTTGTAACGCTTAGAGAATCTGTACAACAATCCATTAACGTAACTGCAGCCCTCATCGCTCAGGATTTGGGTGTTGATACATCTATCTCTTATCTACAAAAGTTTGGGATCTCAACTTTAGTTACTTCTGGCGAAACAAGCGATTTAAACATTGCTGCTGTAGCACTTGGCGGTATGACGAGAGGTATAACGCCACTTGACTTAACTGCGGCATACGGTGCAATTGCTAACAAAGGCGTTCTTAATGAAGTTATCACATATAAAACAGTTAAAAACGGTAAAGGTGAAATTTTACTTCAAAACGAAAGTAAACAAACTTACGTTGTAGATGAAAACGTAGCTTATATTGTACAAGATATGATGAAAACTTCTGTAGAATCTGGGGTTGCAACTGCTGCAAAACTATCACCTAACAATGACATTATGCCGGTTTCAGGTAAAACTGGAACTACTTCTAGTAATATAGATGCTTGGTTTATTGGCTACACTCCTTATTATGTCGGTGGTGTTTGGTTTGGTAATGACGTGAATATTCCGCTGGATCAAGGTTCAAAAATTTCAGCACAGTTTTGGAAAACAGTTATGTCAGAAATTCACATGGATTTAGAATCAAAACAATTTGATGTCCCTTCTGGCATTGTAAAAGTTACAATAGATACTATCTCTGGTAAGTTGCCAAGTGAACTGTCTGCACTTGATCCAAGGGGTACAGTGAGAAGTGAAATATTCTTAAGAGGAACAGAACCAACAGAAGTTGATGATGTTCACGTAATGGCTGACATTTGTACAGAAAGTGGAAAATTAGCTACTCCTTATTGTCCAACTACACTTGTAGAAAGCAAACTCTTTGTGAAGAGACCGGTACCGTATAATCCAGCTGAAAACCTAGATGGTAAAGGTAATCCAATTATTCTTCGAGACTCAGCTTACGATTTACCGATTGATGTATGTGATATTCATACCGCTGAAAATACAACAGTAGAGCCTTCAACACCTAATCCAAATACACCTGATTCATATATAGGCGTAAAACCAACCGTTCGATTGATCGATGGCACTTTGTTTGTACAAAGACCATATCCAATTGACTTAATGGATGGCTCAACTTTAGTCCTTCAAGTGGGTTCAAAAATTAATATCGATGGTTCGGTGACTTTAGCAGATGGCAGTGTTCTTCTTGGCGATAGTATTAAAAATATACCAAATTATACGACTGAAGAACTAGATGCTCTGAATCCTTAACTATTGTATCTCTAAAATAAAACGCCTTTCAGTTTGAACTGAGAGGCGTTTTTAATTAATTTCTACTTATCCACTATCAATAACGATTATGATACACTTCACATGAAGATCATTTTAAGACTTCGCATTACGATCTTTTTAAGACTTCACCCTTTGAGAGAATAATCGTTTCTCTTGAAGCTAAAGCATCTTCTATAAGAGAATCCACATCGAGCAAAGACATAGATGCTTCAATTTTTTCAAGTCTCGGTTTCGTTACCACTCGATCAGGTAAAAAAACTGTACAGCAATCTTCAAATGGCAAGATAGATGTTTCAAATGTTCCTAATTTCTTAGCTATATTTATGATTTCAACTTTATCATAAGCTATAAGTGGTCTAAATACGGGCATCTGCGTCATGCTATTTGTTACTGTCATCCCCTCAATTGTCTGGCTAGCCACTTGACCTAAATTTTCACCCGTTACAAGTCCTTTACAGTTATATCTTTCAGCAAGCTTTTCAGCAATTTTCATCATGAAACTTCTTGCAAGGATGGTTGATTCTTCAGAGGGACAGTTTTCATTTATCGCCTTTTGAATTTCAAGTATGTTGACACTATGAATTTTTAAATTACCAGTATATTTTGTGAGTTTGGCCGCAAGATCAATTACTTTTTCCATTGCTCTTTCACTTGTAAATGGATATGAATGAAAATGAACAGCCTCTAGTTCAAGTCCCCTTTTTGCCATTAGATAGCCTGCAACAGGACTGTCAATTCCACCTGATAACAATAACATGCCTTTGCCAGCGCTACCATAAGGCATACCACCTAAAGCAGGTATTTTTTTACTAAATACATAGGCTACATTTCTGATTTCCATTGTCAGCATGACATCGGGATTATGAACATCAACGCCAATTGGTTGTAAATTTTTATATAGATAACCGCCCACAATTTGATTGATTTCTGGTGTTTTTAACGGATAACTTTTATCTGCTCTTCTTGTTTCTACTTTAAAGGTTTTAATATCTTGTTCCTCAATTAACTGTTTCATAAGTTTTAGACATTCAACTTTTAAATTCTCAATATCTCGATCCATTTTCACAGCTGGGCTTACTGAGACAACACCAAATACATTTGTAACGGCTTCAATAATCTCGTCTTGATTAATCGGCTCAAATTCAACAACTACTCTTCCATGTTTATCAAGCACGACCGCATCTGGGAAACCAGATAGTGCCTTCTTTATGTTGCTAACTAGTTTTTTTTCAAATGATCTTATATTTTTTCCTTTTAAACCAATTTCTCCATATCTCACCAATAGCATTTCTTTCATTATTTTCTCCATCTTTCTAACTATATTATTTATTCAAATATAAAATATTACACTATCACTTTCTTTTATTGCTCTTCTTACCACTTTTCATGATGCTTCTCAGTTCAGTCGCCATCTGAATCATAATTTCCGAAGCTTCCTCAACATCTGCAAGCGTGCAATTTAGGCCAAAACTGATACGAATGGCACTTTCTAATCTTTCCTCGGAACATCCCATAGCCAATAAGACATGTGAATAATTCTTTTTTTTAGAAGAACATGCAGAACCCGTAGCAACATAAACGCCCTTCATCTCAAGAGAATGTAACATGACTTCACCTTTAACACCAACAAAACTTACATTTAAAATAAAAGGTGATTCACCCTTTCCATTAACGATTATCCCCTCAGCACTTTCAAATTTCTCTACCATTCTATTTTTAAGACTCAAAACAAACTCACTATTGGTCTCTAACTGTCCCTTAAAGGCTCTAGTAGCTTCACCAAAGGCGATAATCCCCATAAGGTTCTCTGTACCTGGTCTAAAGGTATATTCTTGTTGTCCCCCAAATAACATAGGTTTTAATGTACTTGTGTATTTACAAACCAATGCACCAACACCTTTAAGTGCATAAATCTTATGTGCACTTATAGTTATAGCATCAACATAAAGCTTATTCATATCAATTTTTATTTTTCCGAATGCTTGTACTGCGTCTACATGAAAATAAATTGAAGTATTATGTGACTTGTTATATTGTGAAATAATTGAACCAATCTCTTGAATAGGTTGAATAACACCTGTTTCATTATTTACATACATTATGCTGACAAAAAGGGTTTCCATATTAAGTGCTTCATGAAACTCATCCACATTGATGACACCATCGCAATTAACATCCAAAAAGACAACGTCTAAACCTTTCTTTTTTAACTGCTCAAATGCGTTTAAAACGGAAGGATGCTCTATCTTTGTAGTAATAACTCTACCTTTTTGCTTGTTTGCAAGTAAACCGAAAATTGCGAGATTATTAGCTTCAGTCCCTCCAGAAGTAAAAATAACCTCTGAATCCTTTGCATTTACTTCATCAGAGATTGCTTTTCTCGCTAGTTTTATTTTTTTTTCTGATACGACTCCTAAAGAATGCATAGAAGAAGGATTCCCATAACATTCCAAATTTTCTAAGATACTATTCTTAACACTATTTGAAAGTGGCGTTGTCGCCGCATAATCTAGATAAATAGACACTATATACTCCTTTACATTTCCGTTATACTTCTTTAATTATCCATCACATTATTATATAATAATTTAGGATTAAATAAAAATTTTTTATAAAAATAAAATGTTTTTTTGGAGGGTCCCATGAAAAAACGCATCGCCGTAATTTTTACTGGTGGCACAATTTCTATGAAAGTAGATGAAAGACTTGCTGCTGCCATCCCTGCATTATCAAGTGAAGAAATTATGTCCATGGTCACTAATATTGACAGAATTGCAGATATTGAAATCATAACATTTGGTAGCTTTCCTGGTCCACATATGACACCAGACCGAATTTGGCAATTATCAAATCTCGTTAAAGAAACAATTTCTCGTCAAGAAATTGACGGTGTCGTGATCACACACGGTACAGATTCGCTTGAAGAAACAGCTTATTTTCTAGATTTAAACATCAATTGTAGTAAACCTATCATTTTTGTAGCCGCAATGAGAAATAGTTCAGAGCTCGGATATGATGGACCAAGTAATCTATCTTCAGCAATATGTACTGCAACATCTGAAGATTCAAAAGATAAAGGGGTACTTATCGTATTAAACAACGAAGTTAACTCTGCACGTGAAACAACCAAAACGCACACTTTGTCACTTGATACTTTCAAATCAATGGAATTTGGACCTCTTGGAATTGTAGATAATGACGAAGTTATCTTTTATAGAAATATTATTAAACATGACCATATTGAAACTGATCATTTCGAAAATGAAGTATCTTTGATTAAAGCTTGCGTTGGATGTGATTCTAAGTTCATGAAATATGCAATTGCTAGTGGTGTAAAAGGATTTGTTATTGAAGCTATGGGTCGCGGTAATGTCCCACCAGAAATGGTTTCTGGCATTGAGGAGGCTATACAAAAAAATATACCAGTCGTAATCGTATCTAGATGTCCTATGGGTCGTGTTTTAGATTCATATGGTTACCCAGGTGGCGGTAAAAACATTCGCAACTTAGGTGCGATTTTTGGCGGTAATTTAAATGGTCAAAAGGCACGCATCAAATTAATGCTTGCATTGGGAAAGACTTCAAACTATGAAGAAATAAAATCCATATTTGAGATTGGCGTTTATAAATAGTAATTGAAATTTATCATTTAACAAATATAAAGACATCAATCCTAATTCAAGGTTTGATGTCTTTAATCATTTAATAGCATATTAATGTTGATGTGATAATACCTCTTCAATATCTAAAGAATAATCTGATGATAAATCAATAAAGCTATCTTTGATCTTTACTAACGGTCGATTCAGCGCGAATTTATTAACATATACGACTTCACCTATTCTCCCATCATTTAATTTAACACGGTTATTGATAAAGAATGAGGCAATATTTGACATAAAAACATCTGATATTGATGGATCAAGACCACGAAAACTCTCATCTTTCAAAATGTTGAAAGCTCTAAATGATGAAACGCCCTTTTTATAAATCCTATCAGAAGTAATTGCATCAAACACGTCAACTACACCAATAATCCTAGCAATATACGGTGTTTGTTCTTCTTTCAGACCACTTGGATAACCACTTCCATCACTTCTTTCGTGATGAAATAATATCGCTGCAAGAACATCTCTAGAAATTGTAGGATTTTCTTTTAACATTTCATAGCCAAGTTTAACATGTGATCTTACTAAATCAAGTTCAACAAAACTTAGGCGATCTGTTTTGAATAGAATTTCCTGAGGAACTTGGGTCTTTCCAATATCGTGCAACAAACCTGCAACGGCTATCGTGTATATCATTTGTTTATCAAGTCCTAGCCACTTTCCAAGCATGGCTCCAAGCATTGACACGTTCACTGCATGTGTAAAATGATAACTCTCCTTGAATGAAACGAGTCTCATACTACCTAAAATATCATTGTCAGATAACAAGATATCTACTAGGGGTTTAATATCATCTTCAATAGTTTTTATATCAAATAGAAAGTCTTTATTTTGAACTTGATAATACATTCTTTTAAAACGTTCTAATACAATTGCATAATTACTATTTAATTCTCGAAATTTATTACTCGTAATTGTTCTTGAAACTTCCACAGTCGGCGTTTGATTATTTGCTTCATCTACATAAACAAAATAGATCCCGTGGTTGCGAAAATATTCTAAATGTCTTGCTTGTAGTTCTGTTCCTTGAGACAAGATAATATTTCCTAAATCATTGTAAATATCCTTTGATAAACATTCACCTAACTTCAAATCTTCAATCGCAATTTCTTTCATATTTATTCCCCCAGATTTTGACTACTGTTTTTTATAAATCTAGAAATTATAATTGTTGCTATGAAAGCAACGAGAACACGAGTTAGTACAATAACCGCACCTTTTGCCCCTATCGCAACAAAAAGAAGAGTATCTTCAACAATTGCATGACATGCAGCGAGAAAAACAGAAATGATAATCAAACTTTTGTGATCTATACTACCTTCATCCGAAGTCTTAATTAAAACACCAGCACCATATGATATGCCAAATATAATGCCTACTGCAAGTGGGAATGCAGAATCTTCGTCAGCATTTATTAACTTGGTAATCGGTTTAAATAATTTACTAATAAAATCCAATAATTTAATATCTTTAGCAATTTCCATAAATATCATTAATGGAATTACAATAATCGCTATACTCCAAATTGACTTTAAACTACCAATAATTCCGAGATTAAAAAAATCAGTAAAAAAATTCATATTGCTTAACCTCTCTATATTTGTTGTATAAAGTTATAATATAAGATTCAATATAATCCCACTTAATAACCCAAGACTTATCCTAAAAGCAACAATTTTTGTACCTGAAACTCTAAGTTTTTTTAATATAGCAGTTTCCACAATCAAAGAGTGCGAAAAAGCCAACATAACAGCCAGTATTGTAATCTGCTTAACTGTTAATGCCAATGATGCAATTGCACCAAGGGCAGCATACAAATTCAACGTATTACCCAAAACCAAAACAATCGCAGCTTCTCCAGGTAATCCAAATAGAAACATTAATGGTCTAAAAACAACAGAAATCCAATCAATCAATGGCGTTAACCTTATCAAGGTAATCAAAAGATAAACAGGAATCAAAACTTTTGAAAGTAACCAAAGTGTTTTGAAACCATTAATTAAACCTCTTTTAAATGTATCTAATGTAATCAAAGAATGCCTTCCTTTTAACTGTATTTCACAAATTAATACACCGCCTATATATTAACATAATTTCATACTTAAATCTAGTATAATTACTATAATACAACTAATTGCAAGTATTAAGTAGAGTTGACCAAAAAAATAATCTGTTATAGACTTATAATATAAATTCAAATGAGGTTATTATGGAAAAAATAATTTATAATACTGATCAAAAGCTACTTGATCATTTTAGTGATTTCAATGTAATGTTCATCGATATTGAAACTGATGGGCTCAGTCATAAAAATAAAATCGTAATATTAGGTCTAGTAATTTATGTGAAACATAAGAATAAGCCGATAGTTATTCAATTATTTAATGATGATTATCAATCTGAAAAAGAAATGTTAGTTGAATTAATCCAATTAATCTCAGAATACAGTATTGATTATTACGTTAGTTTTAATGGAAACTCCTTTGATTTTCCTTTCATTAACGCACGACTTGCGCACTATAAAATAAACTTTGAACTCTTAAAAGCAGCAAATATAGATTTATATCGCCTCGTAAAACAAAACCAAAAGTTTCTAAATTTGATTGACTCAAAATTAAAAACTGTAGAAAAATTCGTTGGTATCGATAGAACTGACACAATAAGTGGTAAAGATAGTATCGTTCTTTATGAAGCATATCTTGAATCTCAATCTGAGATACTCAAAAAAAGTATATTACTTCATAATTATGATGATATCGTTAACATGATTCCTCTTATAAAAATACTTGATTCAATTGACTTTGTAGCGCCATACTATTTTGAATACCATGGTTTCAAATTTTATCTATCCTCTTTTAAAATGAAAGGTAATTACTTACATTGTAAATTGAACGTAAATTGCCTTTACAGTTTAAGGGATCTGTATTATAACCATTTAGGAGCAACTTTCGAATTTTCAGGTTTAGAACTTAATCTCCGGCTTGAGCTACAATCTTTCTCCGACCCAAAAGGTAATGTTTTTATGTTTATGAATTCAAACTTAATTTATGAAAAAAATTTTCTCCTTTGTGATGATGCGGAGAAACATGGCATTTTGGCAACTTATAATGGTTCCTACAATGATTTATCTATTAAAAACTATGTAAAGTTCGCTGTAATTAAAATATTGAATCTACTTGATTTAACTGAATCCAATAATTAATTCCAACTATTCATTATATTATCAATCATAAAATCTTTAAATTAATCTATATAAATTTATGATTTTATGATTTTATGATTTATAAAACTTATATATAACTTAGCAAAATCAGTTTCATATCCCCAATAATAGTGTAAAGCATCCAAGGAAAGAATATAAGGGAAGAACATAAAAAAAAGAACAAACAATTAAGTTTGTTCTTTTTTTTATGTTCTTTTGGTGCCCAGAGGCGGAATCGAACCACCGACACGGGGATTTTCAGTCCCCTGCTCTACCGACTGAGCTATCTGGGCATTAAAGAGAAACTGTTTTAGTTTCTCTAGAAACACTAAGTTTCATCATGGTGGGCATAAGTGGACTCGAACCACCGGCCTCACGCTTATCAGGCGTGCGCTCTAACCAGCTGAGCTATACGCCCATGATTATTTTGAAAAAATGGTCGGGGTGGCAGGATTTGAACCCGCGGCCCTCTGGTCCCAAACCAGATGCGCTACCAAACTGCGCTACACCCCGATAATAAATTTATTAATTTTTGTAGAAAATGGCAGGAGAGACAGGGTTCGAACCTGCGACACTCGGTTTTGGAGACCGATGCTCTACCAGCTGAGCTACACTCCTATTTGTGTTGGTGGGCCATCAGGGACTCGAACCCCGGACCATCCGGTTATGAGCCGGATGCTCTAACCAACTGAGCTAATGGCCCCAATTGAGCATCCTGGAAAAAAAATTGGCGGAGAAGGAGGGATTTGAACCCTCGCGCCCCTCGTCGAGACCTACTCCCTTAGCAGGGGAGCCTCTTCAGCCACTTGAGTACTTCTCCGTGTGAAACGCTAATTTTTTTGCATTAAAAAATGTAAATGGCGGAGAGGGTGGGATTCGAACCCACGTGGGCTCACACCCTAACGGTTTTCAAGACCGCCCCGTTATGACCGCTTCGGTACCTCTCCGGGTTAAAAAATTTCAATTTGTATTTTGTGATGCGAGTCTAAAATTGAAAATGGTGATCCAACCGCGACTCGAACGCGGGACACCCTGATTAAAAGTCAGGTGCTCTACCGACTGAGCTATTGGACCATGTTGGCTGGGGATACAGGATTTGAACCTGTGAATGACGGAGTCAAAGTCCGTTGCCTTACCGCTTGGCGAATCCCCAATAATTAAATTGGAGCGGGTGAAGAGAATCGAACTCTCACAACCAGCTTGGAAGGCTGGGGCTCTACCATTGAGCTACACCCGCATATTAAGGATGTCCTCAAGCTACAAAGTAGCTCACGTCTGGCTAATCCTGCTTGGTAATATTAATTGAATAAAAAATTGATGGTGGAGGGAGAAGGATTCGAACCTTCGAAATCGCTGATAACGGATTTACAGTCCGCCCCCTTTGGCCACTCGGGAACCCCTCCAGCTTATAAATGAAAATGGAGCCGGTGATGGGACTCGAACCCGCGACCTACTGATTACAAGTCAGTTGCTCTACCAATTGAGCTACACCGGCAAGTGTTACACCTTCTAGGCAACTTTCGTTGCTTTTCGGGTTTATTTTGCCTTGCAAAATAAATTTAATGGCGATCCAGAACGGACTCGAACCGTCGACCTCTAGCGTGACAGGCTAGCGTTCTAACCAACTGAACTACTGGACCGTAGAATAATTCTACATGATTATGTTTCCTGCCCTCCTAGTAACTACATTGCTTATGCCAGGCGACTTTGAGAAGCAAAATCATAAATGGTGGAAGTTATAGGGATCGAACCTATGACCCTCTGCTTGTAAGGCAGATGCTCTCCCAGCTGAGCTAAACTTCCAAGTGGTGACCCCTAGGGGAATCGAACCCCTGTTACCGCCGTGAAAGGGCGGTGTCTTGACCGCTTGACCAAGGGGCCATGAATAAAAATGGTAGCGGCGGGCGGATTCGAACCACCGACCTTCCGGGTATGAACCGGACGCTCTAGCCAACTAAGCTACGCCGCCATATAGGATAAAACATAATATTCATGGTTGCGGAGGCAGGATTCGAACCTACGGCCTTTGGGTTATGAGCCCAACGAGCTGCCACTGCTCCACTCCGCGATAATAAAAACAATTGTGTTACTTAGATTTTATGTTGGTGCCGAGGACCGGAATCGAACCGGTACGGTGTTGCCACCGCAGGATTTTAAGTCCTGTGCGTCTGCCAGTTCCGCCACCACGGCCAGCCTAAAATCTAATGGCTCCAAGGGAGGGATTCGAACCCTCAGCCTATCGGTTAACAGCCGAGTGCTCCACCGTTGAGCTACCTTGGAACATATTGAAACCTGTTACTTATTCCATTGTATTTCATATAATCAATAGTTACAACATTACGCTGCGCTTCATGATTGTTGAGCTACCTTGGAACATCTTAATTAATTTATATGAAGAGTGTTAAAACTCTTCATATAAATTTCAAACCAGCAACGTTCTACTCTCCCAGGCAGCTACCCGCCAAGTACCATCGACGCTGGAGGACTTTACTTCTGTGTTCGGTATGGGAACAGGTGTGGCCCCTCCGCCATCATCACTGGATCTCGTGTCATAAAGATTTTTTCTAAGACAAGAGTTCTACGCCGCTATCGCGCCTTCGAAATTGTCTTATAAAAAACTTTATTTCACTCGTATATATTAACTTCGCTTTCGCGATAGTTTCTACACACTCAAAATTGCATATAACTTCGACATTTTACTTCGTAAAAATGGGTATCTTTGGTCAAGTCCTCGACCTATTAGTACCTGTCAGCTGAATACATTACTGCACTTACACCTCAGGCCTATTACCACATTATCTTCATGGGGTCTTACTCCATTTCTGGATGGGAAATCTCATCTTGAGGGGGGCTTCGCGCTTAGATGCCTTCAGCGCTTATCCCTTCCGAACTTAGCTACTCAGCTGTGCCATTGGCATGACAACTGATCCACCAGCGGTTCGTCCATCCCGGTCCTCTCGTACTAAGGACAGCTCCTCTCAAATTTCCTACGCCCACAGCAGATAGGGACCGAACTGTCTCACGACGTTCTGAACCCAGCTCGCGTGCCTCTTTAATGGGCGAACAGCCCAACCCTTGGGACCTACTTCAGCCCCAGGATGAGACGAGCCGACATCGAGGTGCCAAACCTCCCCGTCGATGTGGACTCTTGGGGGAGATAAGCCTGTTATCCCCGGGGTAGCTTTTATCCGTTGAGCGATGGCCCTTCCATGCGGTGCCACCGGATCACTAAGCTCTACTTTCGTACCTGCTCGAAATGTCTCTCTCGCAGTCAAGCTCCCTTTTGCCTTTACACTCTTCGCGCGATTTCCAACCGCGCTGAGGGAACCTTTAGGCGCCTCCGTTACTCTTTGGGAGGCGACCGCCCCAGTCAAACTGCCCACCTGACATTGTCCTAAACCAGGATTACTGGTCATAGTTAGAATAACGTTATATCAAGAGTGGTATCCCAACGGCGACTCCACTAAGACTGGCGTCCTAGCTTCTCTGTCTCCCACCTATCCTGTACATGATATACCATTATCCAGTGCCAAGCTGCAGTAAAGCTCCACGGGGTCTTTCCGTCTAGCTGCGGGTAACCGGCATCTTTACCGGTACTACAATTTCACCGAGTCTATTGTTGAGACAGCGTCCAAATCGTTACGCCTTTCGTGCGGGTCGGAACTTACCCGACAAGGAATTTCGCTACCTTAGGACCGTTATAGTTACGGCCGCCGTTTACTGGGGCTTCAGTTCTGTGCTTCGATTGCTCTAACACTTCCCCTTAACCTTCCAGCACCGGGCAGGCGTCAGCCCCTATACATCATCTTTCGATTTAGCAGAGACCTGTGTTTTTGGTAAACAGTCGCTTGGACCTATCCTCTGCGGCCACCACTAGCTCTGAACCTGTGATGGCACCCCTTCTCCCGAAGTTACGGGGTCATTTTGCCGAGTTCCTTAACAATAGTTTTCTCGCTCGCCTTAGTATTCTCTACTCTCCTACCTGTGTCGGTTTACGGTACAGGCACCTGCTCCCTCGATAGAAACTTTTCTTGACAGTGTGATATCTGCTACTTCGCTACTATTTTCACTCCCCATCACAACTCACCCTTACAAGAGGCGGATTTGCCTACCTCTCAGACTCGTTGCTTGGACGCGTTCAACCAATCACGCGCTTAGCATAACCTCCTGTGTCATTCCCTCTCTCAAACGGTTCTCGGTGGTACAGGAATCTTTACCTGTTGTCCATCGCCTACGACTTTCGTCCTCGGCTTAGGCCCTGACTTACCCTGAGCGGACGAACCTTCCTCAGGAAACCTTAGGTTTTCGGCGGATGGGATTCTCACCCATCTCTCGTTACTCATGCCAACATTCTCTCTTCTATACAGTCCACACGTCCTTACGATCGTGCTTCGCCCCGTATACAATGCTCCTCTACCAATTGTACAGTGTACAATTCCATAGCTTCGGTAATAAGTTTGAGCCCCGGTAATCTTCGGCGCAGAATCACTCGACTAGTGAGCTATTACGCACTCTTTAAATGTATGGCTGCTTCTAAGCCAACATCCTAGTTGTCTGGGCAATTCCACATCCTTTTCCACTTAACTTATATTTTGGGACCTTAGCTGATGGTCTGGGCTGTTTCCCTTTTGACTATGAATCTTATCACACACAGTCTGACTCCTGAGTATAAGATATCGGTATTCGGAGTTTGATAGACTTCGGTAGCCGGTGAAAGCCCCTAGGTCATTCAGTGCTCTACCCCCGTATCTCTTTACCTCAAGGCTAGCCCTAAAGCTATTTCGAGGAGAACCAGCTATCTCCGGGTTCGATTGGAATTTCTCCGCTATCCACATGTCATCCCAACCTTTTTCAACAGATATGGGTTCGGGCCTCCACTAAATTTTACTTCAGCTTCACCCTGCACATGGATAGGTCACCCGGTTTCGGGTCTACGCCACACAACTTAGTCGCCCTTTTCAGACTCGCTTTCGCTACGGCTCCGTGCCTTAAGCACTTAACCTTGCTGCATAACGTAACTCGTTGGCCCGTTCTACAAAAAGTACATGGTCGTTCTTTAACGAACTTCCATTGCTTGTAAACATAGGGTTTCAGGTTCTTTTCACTCCCCTTTCGGGGTTCTTTTCACCTTTCCCTCACGGTACTATTCTCTATCGGTCACTAGGTAGTATTTAGCCTTGGCAGATGGTCCTGCCTGCTTCCCACAAAGTTTCTCGTGCTCCGTGGTACTCCGGATCAGTCTCGCATACCTTCTCTTTTCGTGTACGTGGCTCTCACACTCTTTGGCTCGCTTTCCCAAACGATTCTACTAAGATACAGCTTTGCTTTATCGACTGTCCACACCCCTTCGTCCGAAGACTCAGGTTTGGGCTATTTCCATTTCGCTCGCCACTACTCTGGAAATCACTTTTGTTTTCTCTTCCTTCGGGTACTTAGATGTTTCAGTTCCCCGAGTTCCCCTCCATAGCCTATTTATTCAGCTATGGATGACTGGACATTACTCCAGCCGGGTTTCCCCATTCGGACATCTACGGATCTACACTTGCTTGCAGCTCCCCGTAGCTTTTCGCAGCTTACCACGTCCTTCTTCGGCTCCTAGTGCCAAGGCATCCGCCCTATGCTCTTATTAACTTGACCTATTGTAATCCAAAATGCTTTTCTTTCGATTAGACACTTCTTCTTACTTTAGATACTTTTTTTACTTTGCCTTCAAGAAATAAATTTCTCGTTGGCGTCACAACTTTCGTTGTGGAATTTAAATGTCGATTCTATATGCAATTTTCAATGTGCAAGTTTAAATTTTGCAAGGCAAAATTTCAGAAAGCGCAGCTTTCGTTTGACGCCGTCAAACAAACTTGCTCTCAAATGGATTTTCGAAGAAAATTCATTTGATGCTGTTCATTTTTAGACTATCTTTCAATCAAACACGCTCTCAACTGGATTTTCGAAGAAAATTCAGTTGATGCTTTCTTTATTCTTTTGTTTCGTTGGTACGCATCAGACTTTCATCTAATACGTCATGGTGGAGATTAAGAGACTTGAACTCTTGACCCCCTGCGTGCAAGGCAGGTGCTCTCCCAACTGAGCTAAACCCCCATGAGATATAACGTTTCACATTTTATCGAAGCCGACGTGGGAAACACAGTTTCCATAAGGGCTATTGCCCATTCACATCTGATTCTTTATGCGAATCATACTTTATATTCAGTTTTGAGTTCTTATTTCCACTTGCGATAATCACTTACCACTCGTGGTCACAAGACCCTCAAAATTGAACAGCGCAAATGTCTATTTCTCCTTAGAAAGGAGGTGATCCAGCCGCACCTTCCGATACGGCTACCTTGTTACGACTTCACCCCAGTCATTGATTTCACCTTCGACAGCTTCCTCCCTTACGGGTTGGACCACTGGCTTCGGGCGCCCCCAACTTCCATGGTGTGACGGGCGGTGTGTACAAGACCCGGGAACGCATTCACCGCGACATTCTGATTCGCGATTACTAGCAACTCCAACTTCATGTGGGCGAGTTTCAGCCCACAATCCGAACTGGGATCGGCTTTTTTAGGATTCGCTCCATCTTACGATTTCGCTGCCCGTTGTACCGACCATTGTAGCACGTGTGTAGCCCAGATCATAAGGGGCATGATGATTTGACGTCATCCCCACCTTCCTCCGTGTTATCCACGGCAGTCTGTCTAGAGTGAACAGCTTAACCTGTTTTCAACTAAACACAAGGGTTGCGCTCGTTGCGGGACTTAACCCAACATCTCACGACACGAGCTGACGACAACCATGCACCACCTGTCATCTCTGTCCCGAAGGAAAGACTCGGCTAAGAGTCGGTCAGAGAGATGTCAAGACCTGGTAAGGTTCTTCGCGTTGCTTCGAATTAAACCACATGCTCCGCTGCTTGTGCGGGTCCCCGTCAATTCCTTTGAGTTTCACACTTGCGTGCGTACTCCCCAGGCGGAATACTTAATGCGTTAGCTGCGGCACCGAGTTTTGACGCCCGACACCTAGTATTCATCGTTTACGGCGTGGACTACCAGGGTATCTAATCCTGTTCGCTACCCACGCTTTCGTGCCTCAGTGTCAGTTACAGTCCAGTAAGTCGCCTTCGCCACTGGTGTTCCTCCTAATATCTACGAATTTCACCTCTACACTAGGAATTCCACTTACCTCTCCTGCACTCAAGCCTATCAGTTCCAAAGGCTTACATTGGTTGAGCCAATGCCTTTCACCTCTGGCTTGATAAGCCACCTACGCACCCTTTACGCCCAGTGATTCCGGATAACGCTTGCCCCCTACGTATTACCGCGGCTGCTGGCACGTAGTTAGCCGGGGCTTCCTCCTATGGTACCGTCATTTTTTTCTTCCCATAGGACAGAGTTTTACGACCCGAAAGCCTTCATCACTCACGCGGCGTTGCTGCATCAGGCTTGCGCCCATTGTGCAATATTCCCCACTGCTGCCTCCCGTAGGAGTCTGGACCGTGTCTCAGTTCCAGTGTGGCCGATCACCCTCTCAGGTCGGCTACTGATCGTCGCCTTGGTGAGCCGTTACCTCACCAACTAGCTAATCAGACGCGGGTCCATCCCATACCGATAAATCTTTGTCGGCTGTCTCATGCGAGACTACCGACTTATAAGGTATTAATCACCGTTTCCAGTGGCTATCCCTTTGTATGGGGCAGGTTACCCACGCGTTACTCACCCGTCCGCCGCTTTCATAAACTTCACTTGAACCGAAGTTCTCACTCCATTTAATCGCGCTCGACTTGCATGTGTTAGGCACGCCGCCAGCGTTCATCCTGAGCCAGGATCAAACTCTTAAATATAATTTTAAAGTTTGCCTGTTATCTCATAAATGAGCTAACTTGCTTTTGTATAAACTTTTTGCAAAGTTTATCCGGAAACAACTGTTAAGTTGTTTTATTGTTTTTCTTTGGAGCATCAATCTAAAATTGCTTTCAAATCGACATCTTCAAAAGAATTACGTTTTTGGTTTTTTTCATTTGCGCTATTCAATTTTCAAGGTCCTGTTTTGTGTCTTAGTTGTAAAGTTATAAGTTTTAAAACTTAGTAATAACAACGCCGACAGCTATTTGATTATAGCAAACTTAAAATTCATTGTCAATAGAAAACTTTGTATTTTTTTAATTTGCTTTTAACTTTTATGTCGCTGCTTTTAACATCTGTTTTACTGTTGTGAAGCGACTTGATAATAATACCATCTCAATTAGTTGGTGTCAATAACTTTTAACAAGAAAATTCAACATCAAAAAAGAAAGTGTATTCTTAATTTTCAGACGAATTCCAGCGTTAAAAAAGGAACTCATTTTTTGAGTTCCTTTAATTAATTCACATTTATAACCTACATTATATAGCTAATAATTAGACCTCAACTTCACATAAATCGCAGTCAATATTAGCCTCTACAAATATGGTTCAATAAATCTCATATGCTATAAATAATTACAAGATTATTTATAATAAGCTCAGTTTTAAATTAAATCAAAGATTTCTCTTGTAGTCACTTCAAACACTAAGTACCTGTTGAAGTAATTACGTTTCGTTATAAGAATTTCATATCCATCTTTTTCAAAGATCATACCTCGTCCATAATGCTTGATAAAATTCCAGCCCATATTATGCATCTTACTTATGAAAGCCTCTTCACTATCAATATAACCTATAAAAGTCAAACTCTTCATTGATACACGTTGAATCTGTCCTTTACTTCTTGTTTCTAGTCTAAAAATCCCTGTGGCCACATCTAAGTACTTGAGCTCATAACTTGCTTTAACGATAAGTCCAATTGCTAATACCATAATCGTATAGCGAAAGGCTTTTTTTGTGTTTTCACTAATTTTGCACATACTGACCTCCTCAGAAAGACATTTTATGTTATACCCTTAATAGTTAGAACTTAATCCATTTATTTATCGTTAATTTTTCTAAGGGATCAATTTCTTCACCCGATTTAGGAATGTCCATAACGCGATACCTTTCAATATTTTCAAAAGGATGACTCTCTGTTAGGAACATAGTTGTCATAACTGAACCCTTTTTAAGTCTAAACGTTTGTATCCCTCTAGTATTTTTAGTTACTTTTTCTGTAATAATACTAGTATTGAATACAATTGCTCGGATTTCTTTACTTGATTCACGAATTGCAGTCATATCACATTCTTCAGTTAAATGCATTATTTTGACTACTTTAGACTCATCTGAAAATGCTTTGACCAGTTTTTTTCTATTGGTTTTTGTCTTATAAGCATCTAGAGGAACTCTAGCAACTTTGCCATTTTCAAATCCAAAAATCATAAAACCAGCAAAATCACTCGTTATCACACAATATAGAACCTCTTCATTTGGATCAAGTCCAAGTATATTTGGTAAATAAACTCCTAAACTACTTACTTTATGATCTTCAATTTCATGTACTTTCATTTTATAAGCATTTTGCTGATTTGTAAAAAATATAATCTCGTCTTTGTTAGAGCCATCAATTTCCTGCAAAATTTCATCTTCTTCCTTAATTTTATGATCCCCGCTGGATCTTAAAGAAACAAGTGAAATCTTTTTAAGATAATTATGAGCTGTAAAAAACACTTTCAAATTATAGTCTTCAATGTGTTCTTCTGGAACATGCTTAACCACATCTAATTCAGATACAAGGGTAGTTTTTCTTGGAATTCCAAATTTCTTAACAATCCCCTGTAATTCTTTGATAATAACCTTATCAATCTTTTTATCATTATTAACTAAATCCATTAATCTTTTGATTTCGGCTTCTAAGCCTTCAATTTCACTTACTCTATTGAGAATGTATTCTTTGTTAAGGTTTCTCAGCCTGATATCTGCGACAAAATTCGCTTGTATATCATCGATGACAAATGATGACATTAAATTAGGAATAACCAACTTATCTTGCTCAGTTTCTCTTATAATCTTGATTGCTGCGTCAATATCTAATAGAACTTTTTGTAACCCATATAATAAATGTAGTTTTTCATTAATCTTATCAATGTCGAATAGAGCGCTTCTTTTGATACAGTTACGCCTAAACATAAGCCATTCCATCAGAATACTTTTTACACCTAGTACCATTGGTCTACCTGAAATCAGTAAATTCATATTGCAAGAAAAACTGTCCTCAAGTGGCGTAAATTTAAATAGTTTTGCTATTAATTTCTCATAATCAGTTCCGCGTTTGAGATCAATTGCTATCTTAAGTCCTTTTAAATCTGTTTCATCACGTATGTCATTGATTTCTTTGATTCTTCCTGCTTTAATAAGTTCTACTACTTTTTCGATAATCTGTTCTACCGTAGTTGTATAAGGTATTTCAGTTATTTCAAGCATGTTTTCACTTTTCAAATACTGGATCTTACCTCTAATTTTAAAAGAACCAAGACCCGAATCATATATTTTATGCATTTCAGTTTGATTGTAAATCAACTCACCGCCAGTTGAAAAATCAGGTGCAGGCATAATATCTATCAATTCTACCCCTGGATTTTGAATAAAGGCGATAGTCGCTTCACATAACTCTTTCAAATTAAAACTTGGAAAATTACTTGCCATTCCTACAGCAATTCCTTTGTTTGGATTTGCTAAAATATTGGGGAATGTAGTTGGCAGCAATATTGGTTCTTCCATTGTTCCATCATAATTGTCAACAAAATCAACCGTATTCTTATCTATATCTCCAAATATTTCTTCACAAATCGCATCCAATTTAACTTCAGTATATCGTGGTGCTGCATATTTCATATCTCGAGAAGTAACTTTACCAAAGTTTCCTTTTGAATCAATAAATGGCAATAACAATGATTCATTGCCTTTTGCAAGTCTAACGAGTGTCGCATAAATCGCTTGATCCCCGTGTGGGTTTAACTTCATCGTCTGTCCTACGACATTTGCAGATTTAGTTCGGTTGCCTTTTAATAGTTTCATTTTATACATTGTGTACAAAATTTTTCTGTGGGATGGCTTAAAACCATCAATTTCAGGAATTGCTCTTGAAACTATTACACTCATAGCATAAGGCATGTAGTTCTTCTCAAGTGTATCTGTAATCACTTGATCTGTATAGTTCAGGTTCTTCATCTTGCACCTCTATTCTATGAATTAGCTTAAGTCGAGCATCTCTAAATATTGCTCCCCATTTTCTTCGATAAATTCTTTACGACCATCTAAATCATCACCCAAAAGCACATCAAACATGTGTTGCGTTTCCTCTATATCACTAGGTGTTACACGAATAAGTCTTCTTGTGTCAGGGCACATCGTCGTTAACCACATCATGTCAGGATCATTTTCACCTAGACCTTTTGAACGTTGAATGGTATATTTTTTATTTAACTTTTTTAAATAATCATTTTTTTCTTTTTCATTATAGGCAAAGTAGGTTTTGCCATCATGCGCAATTTCAAATAGAGGAGACTCTGCAATAAATACATTTCCCTTTTCAATAAGTGTTGGAATCAGTCTGTAAATCATCGTAAGTACAAGAGTTCTAATTTGATAACCATCTACATCGGCATCTGTACAAATAATAATTTTATCCCATTTTAGATTCTCATAACTAAATGTATCCAAATCTTTGTTATGGCGTGTTTTTATTTCAACGCCACAGCCAAGTACTTTAATTAAATCAATAATGATATCGGATTGAAATATTTTTTCATAGTCGGCTTTTAAACAATTTAGAATCTTGCCTCTTATTGGCATTAATGCTTGAAATTCACTATCTCTAGCTAATTTACAAGATCCGAGTGCTGAATCACCTTCCAATATATATACTTCTCTTTTATTGGTATCTTTAGTTCTACAGTCGACAAACTTTTTAACGCGATTGGTGACATCGATTTTTGAACTTAATGTTTTTTTGAGATTCAATCTAGTAATTTCAGCTTTTTCACGTGATCTTTTGTTTATTAAAACTTGATCTACTATTTTTTCGGCATATTCTTTGTTTTCAATAAAGTAAATTTCAAGATTCTTCTTAATCATATCTGTCATGAAATCTTGGACAAACTTGTTGGTAATCGATTTTTTTGTCTGATTTTCATAACTTGTAATAGTAGAGAAACTTGTTGTTACCAATATCAAACTATCTTGAATATCAATAAACGAAATTTTCTTTTCAGTTTTAGTATATTTATTTAACTGTTTGATAAATTTATCTAATTCATAAACAAATGCATTTTTTACAGCTTTATCGGGTGAACCGCCATGTTCAAGAAAACTTGAATTATGAAAGTATTCCAGTAAGTTAACTTCGTTGTTAAATGCAAAAGCGACCTGTGCTTTTACCTTATAAATTGGCATGTCATCACGGTCACGACCTTTGCCCTCATCTTCGAAGTATACAACTTCTGTAAAATTCTTATCAATTCCTACCTCAGCAATATAATCTTCTATACCACGTTCGTATTTGTATTCTGTTACAAGATTTGTTATTTCATCTTTAAATACAAAATTGATACCTGGATTTACAATAGATTGCTTTTTCATAATATCTTGAAAATATTCTATAGGAATTTCTATTTCTTTGAATACCTCTAAATCAGGACGCCATCTAATCTTAGTGCCAGTCGTTTTATATTTTGCGGCTTTTTTTTCAAAACCGCCTTCTGCTATTTCACCTTTTAAAAAGTGCAATTCATACTCGAATCCATCTCTATGGATAATTACATCCATAAACTCCGAACTATATTGAGTCGCACATAATCCTAGTCCGTTTAAACCTAAACTAAACTCGTAGACAGATGAATCGTTATTATTATATTTTCCGCCTGCATAAAGCTCAGTGAAAACTAACTCCCAGTTAAATTTTTCTTCTTTGCTATTATAATCAACAGGAATTCCTCTAGCTTGATCTATAACAGAAATCGACAAGTCACTATGTCTAATAACTGTAATTTCTTTACCATATCCACCTCGAGCTTCATCGATTGAATTGGACAATATCTCGAAAAAAGAGTGTTGACAGCCTTCGAGTCCATCAGATCCAAAAATGACTGAAGGTCTCTTTCTTACCCTATCAGCACCTTTTAAGGACGTAATACTTTCATTGTTATAATTGGTTTTACTCATTTGTCACCTCTTTATGTTATCTATCATCCTTTATAATATCAAACAAACAGGTGATTTTGCAAGGAATTTCATCAGAACAAACGTTCTTTACTAGAAAAAAATAAAACCAGCGTGAAATCACACATGGCAATCTCCAGCTGGTTTATAAATTTGCTTTACTTACTCATTCTATCATCGATACAATTTCTAAATCAATATGTCTCCTTAGATCTAAATAATCCTCACCAACTCTAACAAGTGGTCTTGCGGGATCATCTTTATAAGTCATGATAATTTCACCTTGTTGATCATTGTTTAAAATCACTTTATGTCCAATGTAGAAATGAGAAATATTGGCCAAAAATGTCTTAGACATTGAAAAGTCTAAAGAACTGTGACATTTTTCTAAGATGAAGCTCATTGCTTCAAATGTGTGCATCGCTTTTTTATAAATACGATCTTGTGTCATCGCACAGTAGACATCAGCAACTGCAACAATCTTTGCCAAATAATTGATCTGGTTTCCTTTTAGACCATTAGGATAACCAGTTCCATCAACACGCTCATGGTGTTGCATAACGCCTTGAAGGACATCATAAGAGATATTGGGTATGTCTTTAATCAGAATATATCCTAATATCGCATGTGTTTTCATAACTTTAAATTCTTCAGCAGTTAAACTAGAAGGTTTATTAAGTATCTGATCGGGGATATTACACTTTCCAATATCATGCAATAACCCAGCTAAAGCTGCTTCTTTTATCTTGTCATCATCAAGTCCGCACCATTTTGCAATGAGTCCCGAAATCATTGATACTCTGACTGAATGATCAAAAGTATAATCATCATAGGCATGTATCTGCCACATTTTTCTAGTGAAATGGTCATCGTTTAAAATAGCTTCGTAAAGAGGTTCAAGCGCATCATCAATTTCTTGATAAACTGGAACGCGTCCAAGTTTAAACTCAGTATAAATTGATTTAAATTTAACAACCGTGCTTTTGTACTTTTCTTCAACATCGCTTGGATCTTCGGGCTGAATTTTATATTTTCTATTCTCTTTTTTCTGAATCTCATCATTTTCAAGTTTTGATACTGCATTCACTTCAAAAATCATTTTTCTGTTTAGAAAGTCGATATGATTATTTGTAAGTTCGGTATTTGCTCCAATTAACAGCAAATCGTTTTCATCAAACACATCATCAAGCAATATCATGCCAGCTACAACCTCTGAAACTCTAAGCTTTGCCATTTAGTCACCTTTAGGTTATTTTATCTTATAAAATTATTATAATATTTTAATGACAAAAACTCCAGTACTAATATTCTTCGTATGCTAGTGAACCACATATTCTAAATTAGCTAGCTTCAATTTCATCTTGTGACATTGTATGTTTTCTAAATTCAGAGTTTACAGGTTCTAAAAAATGAACTCTTTCTCCAACGATTTCAGTTAGATAGACATTCTCTCCTTCTGTATTTTCAAATACTGATGTTGCCACTCTCCCAGCAACACTGACCATTGCTCCTTTTACAAGATATTTACAACAGTTTTCAGCTTGTTTTCCCCATACGATTACTCTAGGAAAATCCGCAGTTGCTTTACCCTCGTTCTTTTTTTCCTCCTTTTGTGAATTTGCATAGTATCGATCGATTGCAATGCTAAATTTGGTAACACAGTTTCCATCTTGTAGTACTTTCAATTCTGGGGTTTGTACCATTCTACCTACTAAACTTACCTGATTCATCATTACCTCCTTATAAATGGAATTTATTTACATTTTTATTTTATCCATAATTTTCCATATTGTCAATAATTTAATCTTGTGGGTACTTGTTTTCGCGTGTAGATGCATTATAATAAATATGTATTTCGAAAGTCGAAGCATTAGGAGATTGTGCGATTAATGATAAGCAGAATGAAGCAACTTGTCAGGAATAAATCAGAATCGAAATTAAACCCTAAATTCACAATCAACATTTATAATGGTATTGCTCTGGCAATTTCTACAAATCTTGTTAATCCTTATTTTGCAAAATTTGCAGAGCGATTAGGCGCTAATGCTTATCAAATTGCTTCCTTAAATTCATTACCCGCCTTTTTTAGTTTGTTTGCACTAATCCCTGGCGCAATTTTTCTAGATGTTCTTGGAAATAAGCAAAAGAACACAACACTTTTGATGCTATTTCATAAGATCTTTTATGTACTGATTGCTATAGTGCCATTTATAACAAACGTCTCGCAACCTTGGCTCTTTATTGTTTTGATTGCACTTATGAACTTACCTGGTTCTATCTATACAATAGGTTACCAATCGTGCATTGGCGATATATTTACGCCAACAGAGCGTGGTAAAGCGATGAGTTTAAGAAACAAGTACTCTGATTTATTTCGGTTACTTATAACATTTTCGTCTGGTTTGATGTTGTCCATCCCCAAAAACTCGCAAGACATTATATGGATGTATCAGTTTTTCTTTTTGATTTCTTTTATTGTTGGTCTTGTGGAAGTTTATACTTTTACTCAGTTTTCAGATGGTTCAGTTCTCTCATTGTTTAAATTCAATAAAAGGAATTCATTTGTTCGTAATAGTAAACTTATCGATGTTAAAAAAACGCTTATTGATAGCATGGCATTTATGATGACTAATAAGAATTTTAAAAAATTCATGTTAGCATCCTTATTATTCCAATTTGGTTGGCAAATGGGATGGCCACTTTTCAATATTTATACGATTACAAAACTTGGCGCAAATGAAGCATGGTTAAGTGCGATTTCAATTGCAGGAGGTTTAGCCTCTATATTAACCGCAACACACTGGGCTAGATTTGCAGATCGATATGGCTACACTTTAACAGCATTTATAGCAACATTTGGGATGAGTATTACACCTTTTTTATATGTTTTAAGTGAATCGCTTTTTATGTTGGTCCTTTTTAATCTTTTAATTGGCTTTTCAATTACTGGTACTGTCTTAGTTCTTTTTAATCTTTTACTTGAAACTACTCCTACTCAAAATAGAACAACTATAATTGCAATTTACAATACGATCATTGCTCTGTCTGCAACTATCACACCACTTCTTGCAGTTTGGATTATGAATGCTACTTCACTCAATATGTCACTTATAATCACTGGAATTTATAGGTTTATAGGCTGTTTTGCATTTTTAATCATCAGTGGCAGTTTAATTAAAAGAAAAAAACTGCCGCTAAGTAAGTAATATTAATTAGCAGCAGCTTTATCTTTACAATTGTTTAGCCAACAAGACACCATAATCAAAACAATTTTGAAGTGCATCTTCATCAGGCTGCCATAAAACACTTAGCCCTTCAGCAATTACTTCAAGACCACACTCTTTAAGTGCTTCAGTCATAATCTTTGGTGATTCACCACTCCAACCATAGCTGCCAAATCCGGCAGCTTTTTTGTTTTTAAATTTTAAGCCTTTGATAACTTCTAAGATGGAAGCCATACCTGAGAGTATTCCTTTATTAATCGTAGAGGAACCTGCAACGACTAATTTTGCTTTAAAAACTTCTGTGATTACATCATTTTTATCTATTTTAGATACGTTAAAAAGTTTGATGTTTAGTGTTGGATCTACAGACTTAATGCCTTCGGCAATGGCTTCTGCCATATGCTTCGTTGCATCCCACATCGTATCGTAGATTAAAGTGACCTGATGTTCTTGATAGTTATTAGCCCAAGTAACATATTGCTCTACGATCTGGACGGGATTGTCTCTCCAAATCACTCCATGTGATGGACAAATCATGTTTACAGGCAAATTAAATCCTAGCACTTCTTCAATCTTTTTACCTACCAAAGCACTAAATGGCGTCAAAATATTTGCATAGTATTTAATCGCTTCTTGATGAAGTTCAGCTTGATCTACAAGGTCATTGTACATCAGTTCTGATGCGTAATGTTGACCAAATGCATCGTTTGAAAAAAGGATCGCATCTTTTGTGTAGTATTCAAACATACTGTCTGGCCAGTGTAGCATTGGCGCTTCTATAAACACGAGCTTTCCTTCGCCTAAATCAAGTGTATCCCCCGTCTTTACTACGTGAAAATTCCAGTCTTGATGGTAGTGTCCTTTTAAAGACTTTACGCCATTGGCTGTACAGTATATTGGTACATTTGGAATCTCCCTCAAAAGTTCTGGTAAGCCTCCACTGTGGTCTATCTCAGCATGATTAGCAATGATATAGTCAATTTTCTTGAGGTCAATGACTTCTTTTAATCTTTTTACAAACTCAGCATCAAATGGTTGCCAAACTGTGTCTATTAAAGCTACTTTCTCATCTCGAATCAAATATGAGTTATAAGATGATCCACGATGTGTTGAATACTCTTCTCCATGAAATTTTTTTAGTTCCCAATCGATTTTTCCAACCCAAGTGATTCTTTCATTGATTTCAAACATAACCTGCTCCTTTCCTACACCCTTTTAAATAAAATGTTATTTTCTGTATGCACGTGCATGTACATATCAGCCACCAACTCTTTTAACTTGTCATAGGTAACTGCATATGTTTTGCAGCCATCTGTTGGTATTTTAAAATGATCCGTTATCTCAGCGAGTTTATGAAGTGCCTCTCCTGCATTATCATGCTCAGCTTCAAGACTAGTAATTAGTTCTAATAAGTCGTCCTGCTTGTTTAGTATTGCAGGAAAAAGTACTTTTTCTTCTTTTATCAAGTGGCTTTCAAGTTCGGTTTTTAACGTCCCAAATATACGATGAACCTCAAAAAGTTCAGGATGACTTATACCATGTACACTTAATAGTTTAAATAGTAATGTCGATATTTCTGGTAAAGCTTCTTTTAGATAAGAATGGTGAGTTGTTATAATTCTATCCACAAGTTCTGCGTCACTGAAATTTGAGAGTTTAATGTTTCTACCATTCAGAGGCGTCTGAAAAGCGGAAGCAAGTGTTACCGTAACCGATTCCTTAAGCGCTTCAATTTCATCTGTATCACGCTCTATAGCATCTTCAAGTGTACGATCACCACCACAGCAAAAGTCTACTCCATATTGCATAAATACTTTTACAAGTTCTGGATGTTCAGTTACTACCTGCCCAATAGTTTTTTGGGAAAGGTGATTATAATTAATTGTCATAAGAATTCCTCCTAAAGTGATTTGATTTTTCATTTGTGATATTTACTTTATCTTTCATCCTTATTTTAGCGTACAAGGAAAAGATAACATGTGATTTGCCTCACAGTTTACAACATTATTTGATATAATTACATTAGGTCAATGCTTTTATGAATCAAATTATAAGTATTGAAAGGAGGTTCAAATGTCACTAACCGCATCAGATGCTTTTCAAATAAATGGCTGTGCAACTTGTGGTCATACTTTATGTGCAAAAAAAGTCGCCTTATTTGCATCACTAGACGATGGGCATATTCGCGAGATTATCACGTTAATTGAAAGGCGACATTATAAAAAAGGTGAGATGATCTTACAGGCTGGCGATCTTTTCGATAGACTTTTTATCGTTAATAAAGGACTTATCAAAGCAATTAGCACTCAGGAAGATGGAAAAGAGCAAATTCTACATTTACTTGGCGAAGGAGATAGTATCGGGGAGCTTGCATTACTAAAAAGTGAACCCGCTATTTATGATCTTGTTGCTGCGTCTGAAACACATGTATGCACAATTCCAAAATCGCGTTTTGATGCCTTCCTTAAAAACAATCCCGATTTAATGTTTTCAATTTTAACAGCTGCATACGAACGCATTACTTCACTTGAAAAATTAGTTGGCGCTATTGCATCAAATGATGCAGATATAAGGTTAAAGTTCTTAATAAAACAGCTTTATAAACAATCAGGTGGACACGATGATGTTTTAACTTTATCTCTAACACGTGAGGATATGGCGAGTTTTGTAGGTGTAACAAGAGAAACGATTAGTCGTAAACTCTCTCAGCTTGCAAAAGAAGATATTTTAGAGTTTATAGCACCAAAGAAAATTCGAATACTCGACACTGCTTATTTCGAATTAAATCAAATATAAATAGGCTAGGTTCAAAAAAAAAGTACTCAGAATAAATTTGAGTACTTTCTTAGACTTTATTAACAATCATAATTCTACCAATAAAACGCTTATCAGCATCATGCATATTCGATGTTGTCACTTTGAGATGATAGTGTTCAGTCGTGTCGGTTATGATAAATGAGATCCGATCTTGGTCACCAATCTGATATTTTTCAGCTAATTTATCAATCAAAGCGACTTCATAATTGTAAAATTGATTTTTTAAATGCTCACTTAAACCCTCAATTGTGTCACAAACGCTTATAGCTGCATCTAACTTTAAGAGTTCAACAGCACCTTGATTAATTTTCTCTATAAAGCCGTTATTTCTAATTATGACTATTCCATAAGAAGCTTGTTCCACGACATGCTCTAATAGCATCCTCGATTCTTCGAATCGCTGTCTCGATATCATTTTCTCTGTTACATTTGCCATACTGCCAATTGCATATACAGGTACATTTTCATCATCAAAGTATACTTGACCAATTATATTTACAAATGTAATTCTTCCATGTGCATGAAATCTTACAATGATGTCAATCGGTTCGTTATTCCATATAAACCTTTGAAATTTATATTCAAAATAAGCAGTGTCCAGTGGATAAATAATCTCAACAAAACTCTCATAATAAATTTCATCAATCTCATCTTTCAAAGCAAAAATAGAACCAAATGTCTTAGAAACAGAAAATAAATTTTTAGAAACGTTGAATTTCCAATGTGACATATTGGCAATTCTCTCTGATTCTTCTAATATTATCTTACTTTCATCAAGTTTTTGGATGACATTTTTAATCTCACTAATATTCTGGTTGATGATAATGACCGATGCGCCGTCGTCAGATACAATGTATTTTCCAGTAGCGCGGTACCACTCCCATCCACTATTTTTAAAATACCGGTATTCAAATACATAATGATCACTTTTTTCTGAAGTAATTATATCAATAGCTTCATATACAATAGATCTATCTTGATCAGATATGCTGTTTAACCACTGTAAAAATGATATTTCAAGTCCAATTAAACCTTTTTCAGAATCAAATTCCCTATAAAAACTAACTATTTTCTCAGGTAGTTTAATTTCTAAGACACTATCTTGTAATGATTCAAAAATCTGAGCATACCTCGATTGTGAATCGACAAGTCTTTTTTTGTAAATGAACTTTTCGCTTATATCTCTTATGAGCATCAGCATCTTATCTTCTAAAATATGTTCCATATTCATCGCGATTACTTCTGCAGGTACTCTTAAACCGTCACGCGTTAAATAAATACGTTCAAAATGTAATGAACTGTGCGCTTTCGTTAATTCCATATTTCTTTCAAGAATATCTTTTGTAAGTCCAAGTGAAATACTAAAGATTGACTTACCAACTAACACATCATCCTCATAGTTGAGAATACGTTGCATCATCTCATTGGCGTATTCGATTGTCCCTTGTTTATTGACGATTATAATGCCTTCTTTTATATGGTTTAATATCATAGTTCCTATTACAGGAAGATTGTTTGAAATATACTCTGGATTCATATATTTCATAGTTACGCCAATTAAGTATCCCCCTGTAGATCTAATGCACTCTTCAATACTAAAGTGAAAAACACCATTGTAGCAGATTGTCTTTGAAACAAAATCTTGTTTTTCATAGATAATATCATTAAAATAAAGTTTGTCTTCTTCATCTAAACCACTCATGAACATACTAAGTGATGATATTTGATTAGGAATGTATTTATATAACCTTTCTTTAAACAAAATATCAAAATGAATTAAATCAGCAACAACATATGTTGCATGTTCTAAATTTCTATGGTTCCCATGTATAACTTGAAATGACTTTGTTAACATCTCTAAAATATAAATTTGTGTAATATCCGTTCCTGTAGTCAGAATATGTTTTGCACCTTGATAGGTTATTAACTGTTCTTCACATTGCAAAAAGCCAACTGATTGAAGTTGATAAGTATATTTCAATATACCTTTATAAGATCCAATAATGCCATCTGCCAAATCTTTGCTAATTGCATTATGCTTTTGCTTTTCATATTCATTATTATAGATGCTGTTAAAATGATGATACTTTAAGCTATTTAGCGATTTATGTAGAAAATTTGCCATAGACTCATTAATATATACTATTTCTCCAGTCAAACTTCTAACCATTACCAAGCTATGAGAATTATCCCAATTGTAGACAATTTCTTTTACAGCTTCTGCTGCTAAATCTTTATAATGTATTCGCTCTGAAATATCCTTAAAATAGAGAATTGCATATCTTCTTCCATAACCCACCAAACGGGCTTTTAGTATTTTTTTATTATTGTTATAATCTGTTATTTCAAACTGATCTTCACTTCTTAACACCGCACTAACAATATCGGCCAAGGAAATAAAAGAATAATTCGTACCAAAAATATCTTGAAAAGCTTGATTTGAAGCAAGTATATCCAAGGTGTCGCTTCTTAAAAGTGCTATTCCTTCTTCTAAATTCTCGATGATTTCTGATTCAAAAAGCGTCTTGACATCGACAAAATTTCTCATAAAAGAAGACAAGCTAGACCTGTCTCCAATTAATTTTGATAAAAAATAAAGCAAAAAAAACAAAGTAGCCAGTTCGCTTGTCAAATTTTCAGGTATTGTTCCAATAAACAAATTACGCAAATCCATCATCACAATAAAAGAAATCACGAAAATAAGCAGTGCGTTTTTCTCACGCTTATCAAAGATTGCTTTTATGATCAGTTTATAAAGGATATACATTGCTACCGATAATTTGATAAAAAAAACGAAAATGGCCATAAACACCTCTAGTTTATTTACAATTCTACAGTTTTTGTTATAAAAATAGTTAAATAGTCCATTAAATCAAGTTGTTCCGCTCTTTTTTTATCTCTAATAATTTGAACAAGCGGACGCGTCTGAGCATCTATATTTTCTCTAATTACAATTGCAAGATCTCCAGTTGAAAGCTGTACCACAGTACCAACTGGATAGATATTTACAACCTTTAATAGGTGGTAATATATATCACGATCAAGCTCATATACCGCTTCTGTCCTTATAATTTCTAGCGCCTCATCAGCATTTAATCTGTCTTTATACGATCGATTCGATGAAATTGCATTAAAAATATCACACATGGTTACAATTCGAACATGGATGGGAATTTGATCTCCTGCTAAGTGATAAGGATATCCTTCTCCATTAAGTTTCTCATGATGCAACAACACAATCTGTCTCGATATAGGTGATATAAAATCATTCTCTTTTAACATGTCATATCCATACTGAACGTGTTCTTTTACTAGTTTTACTTCATCCACTTCTAAAGGCAAAACTTTATTTAAAACCTCTCCTGGAATTTGCATTTTACCAATATCGTGTAAAATAGCCCCAATACCAATCTTTTTAATAAAATTCTCACTCAATTTCATACTTTTAGCCACAAGCATAGATAAAACTGCGACTTCAGCTGAATGGTTGTAGGTATACATATCGGTACCCATCAGTTCAGTCATATGATAAAGCGTATCAGGGTTGTCATAAACCACACGCATCAACTCTTCAACTACATTTTTAATACTATCTATATTTTTGACATTATAGTTACTGCCTTTTCGTTCAGAAAGCTCCTTAAATACTGACTTTACAGCCGAAACCGACCTAATTTTCAGTTCATCTGAGACGACATTATTAGCCTCTAAACCTTCAGACAATTCATCATCTATATAAATGCAATGAATATTGGCTTTTTTCAGTCGGTCGATATAATTTTGTGTTAATTTTACTTCTTTTGCCAATAACAATTGACATTTATCATCATAAACTGGTTTACCTAATACATCACCAATTTCAACTTGTTCCATACTTCTTAGTCTCAAGAGGACCTCCTATGACTTATTATAGTCATTATATCATAAAAAGGGTCATATACAACTTGATGATTTCATCTCCAAACAACATCGTTATGACACAAGCTATCGCCATAAAAGGTGCAAAAGCAACCTCCATTTGTCGTTTTAATACGCTACCAACCACTTTACTCACTACAATCCAAATTAATGCCACATAAAAGGTGAGTAACGCAGCAATTAGCGTTAGTTTAAATCCCAAATATATGCCAATTACGCCCATAAACATAACATCTCCAAAACCAAATGCTTCACGCTTATAGATGATCTTTGCAAATACATATATTGCACAATAAGATACTAATCCAGCCAAGCCACCCAAGAGCAGTATTTTAAGGCTCATACCATTTAACAAGGAAAGAAATACAAATAAAATACCACATAAATACATCATCCCATCGACAATTGTTTTCGTATAATAGTCGATGACGCTCACTACCATTAATATCGTAATCACGATTAAATCTTGTATGATATGATTTGAATATCTTAATGTAATGCTCCCAAGTAAAATCATCATTATTGTTATAATAATATTTTCACTGATATGAAGTTTCTTTTCTTCTAAAAAGTAATTTGAAATATAAACGACTATCCTTGTCGCAATAAGTGCAAATATAATAATTTTTAATATTGATAACAACAATGCATTCATTTTAACCTCAAATTCTAAAAGAGGGTTAAGATTACTCTTAGCCCTCTCTTTCATATTTGTTTTTACTTCCCTTGATTACCTAAAGAACACTGTAATCATGTAAGCCACTTCAGCTTTTGTTATGAAAGCAGAAGTATTTGTTGCACCTGCAGATCTCGCAAACTTATCCATCAACATCTTATTGGAGATTTCTTTCCACGAAACATTTCTTAAGAACATTTTGCTAAGCATATTTTCAATTTCACTATACGTAATGGTTTGATTTGGGTTGAAATTAGCGTTTGAGTCAAGCATCAAATATCTTTTTCCAACCATATACTCAACCGCTTTCTTTGCAGTACCAAGTGATGCTGAATCTTTAATTGTCGGAACAGATGTTTTTAAAGCGTCCGTACCAGACAACGTATTGTACATATATTCAGCAAGTTCTGCACGAGTAATCTTTGCATTTGGTGAAAACATCTGATTATCAGATACAACATTTCTTCTCATCAAAGTATAAATTTCTTTATAAGCCCAATTGAAGTTTATATCATCTACCGTTTTGTAATCTTCATCGATAAATATTGCGTATTCTCCACCGCCAAAAGTACCCGCTGGGATTTGAATTGAGAGCGAATTATCAGAAAGTGTGGTATATTGATATACCCATCTACTGCCGATCCATTGATAAATGCCAGCTCTCTCTGAACCATAATACTCAAATGTAAGCGTGATTGGCTTATTGATTAAAATACTACCACTAGAGTTCATGACAGAAACAGTATATTTACTGCTGACTGGCGTATACTTAGAATTTTCATAGTTAAAGGAATTTTGTGTCTTAAAAGCTGCAAAATAAGTAGGTTGATAAACAGTACCAGCTGGAAAATAAAGTGAAAGTGGTGTTCTCATTTCACTTTCGGAAACGCCAAGCGAGAAATGGACATATTCTTCATCAAAATAAAGCGTATCTTCGTTCATGCTAATTTGGCGTGCATTTTTATTTCTTATTTCTGTCTCAAGGTTCTTGACCTGGAAAGTTTCAATGTACTTGTTCATAAATGCTTCTCTGTAACCAGAAGTAAAATAATTTCTATAAGCTACGGGTTCACGGTCAAGAAAGTATCTTGAACTAAGGCTTCCAGCAAGGAGATAATTGTTATATGCCTTTGACCAATCATCCGATTTTCCCTGTATAAAATCGATCATAGCGGAAAGTTCACCTTGGACTGCACCTGCCTGAGAACCATGATCATATCCCATTTCAAAAGGTGAAGCATACTCGTCGATATTAACCGTTCTATATGCTGTATTATAAGCAATCTCAAAAGCTGCTCTATAAGCAGAAATAAAGGCATTTTGATACATCGAACTGTCTTTATTGAGTTGATACCTTGCAACAGTTTCAGTATCTTTTAACATCGCTGTTTGATAATTGCTTACTTTGTTAGCATTTCGATCCGCTCTACCTGCTAAATCACCATCTAAGGTTCCCATAAGGTTTCCAAAATTCGCAGCTTCAGTAAGTGTCGTTTCACCAGGAGTAGCTGCAAAAGTTAAACTTGAAACAGAACTCACCAAAATCATAATGAGTATTAATCCTAAAATATTTATTTTTTTGAATATCTCTATATTGGTTTTCATAAGCCCCCCTATTGCAATGGATATGATACTTCTAACTGATCGAATAAATATTTACCAGTTAATTTTTGATCATAACCAACGCCTTCTACATATATTCTTTGAATCATACAAGGATACGTAATTTCCACAGGCATCATAACTTCTAATTCTTGCCATTGTGTCCAGTTCACATCCGGTGCCAGCTCGAGCTTGTATTCTTTTCCTTTTGAGTCAAGTAAGACAACACCTATTGCATGATTTGAGGCTTCATAAGCATAGACCCATAAACCAAGATATTCTACTTGCTTTGTAAGCATGATTGGGTTAGTATCAAATACCAAACTTGCTTCACTATAGTCTCTTCCCGTTTTAAAATCAAAACTCATTTCTGCAGAGTAACCACCAGCGATTTTTGTTTTGCTTCGAGTAACGGTTCCGCTTATATCAGTATTGTTTCCAACAAAGAAATTATCACCATCCTCAAACCCATGAATTTGAGTTTTTGGACGATAATTTTCATAATTAATTTCTGTTGTATCTGTCGGATATTCTGGATAAACAATCACATCTGTTGGCTCTTGCACCGCTTCAACTTCAAATGATTCAAACGGTACAAACGGACCACTTAAAACATCCCTTGTATTGACTCTTGCCATAACCAATTTCCCAGTGGAAGCTATAAATTCCGCCGCTTCAGGAAGTGCATTAAATTCGAGAGTAAGTTTTCCGTTTAAGCCGTCAACCATAGCGTTTGAAATCGCAATTTCTTTAACGACTATCTTCTTATCATTATTTCTAATACTTCTAATATAACTAAGAAGTGCATCATAATCACCGTTAAAACCAACGGTTGCATCATACTGAACTGCGCCGGCATTTTGACTTAAGTTACTGGTAAAAGTCATATCCGTCAAGCGAAGTGGTGAACCTTCTGCATATCCAGAGAGGAGTGCAAGCATCTCTTCTTGCGTAATTTGATCGTAATAATTTGAAGTTGCTTGACTTAAAGTAGCAGTAAGGTCTTCAATGTTTTTATCTAAGGATCTCTCAGACATAACTTTCATGTCAACATCTGCCTTCGTTGAAATCCAATTTGAATAATCTGCTTCTAATGTCTTAATTTTATTTTCCTGTGGTTGCATCAATAAAAAATAATATAGCGCAAATACTAATACAAAACCCAGTAATATTAAAAGGTATTTATCTCTCTGACTAATTCGCATCACTTACCCCCATACCAACGTTAGCATTGATTGTAAATTCAAAGTTACCGTTATTTTCGTTAATTGAAGGAATTAATATATTACTCAGTCCGCCACTCTCTCTTAAATTATAGGCAAATTGTGCTATAACTGGATATTCAAGTGAGTAACCCCTAATAGTAATAATGTTCTCATTAATAGTTAACTCACTTAAAAATGCATTTTCAGGTAATTGAGCATTGATTTGTTCTATCAACATATCGTCTAAATTGTCAGTTAGTTCGATCTGAGTTGTTGCTATACCAACATTTGCAAAGATACCTTGCAATCTTTCAAGCTCCTTCTGTTTTTGGTCTACTATTGCAAGTTTAGTTGTGGTATCAGGAGATTGAACATAAGTTTGTAGTTCAGCTATATTGTCCTTTATATCTTTTGCTTTATTCAAAAGCATAAACTGATAATATACCATAAGTGAAAGTAATAAAGCAGCTAGTACGACTAGTATGATCCTATTTGTATTTGGTTTTGCTTGTGTTTTCAAATAGGGATCGAAAAAGTTAAAATCTCTCATGTAGAGCCCCCTATTGTCTTATTAGAGCACCAACTGCGTTGACGTAAATTGGTAGCTCCTCTACTTGATTTTTTGTTGCAATTTCAATCGTTCTGAAATTTGATAACACTTCTGTTGGGATTTCAAATCGCTCTTTAAAATACATGCCAAAATCTTTCATCTGAGCGCCACCGCCAAATAGGAAAATCTGGTCAATTTTATTATCAGCACTTCGGCTTGTAAAATACTTAAATACCTTTTCAATTTCATCACTACATTCGTTGATATAGCTTGCTGTTTCTTTTAAAACTAAACCTTTCTCATCAACAACCTGAAAGCCTTCTTTTTCCACAGCCTCGATGATCGAAGTTATACTTGTCTTCTTTTTTCTGTTTTCGGCTTCTATAGAATCAATATTAAAATGGTTTTTTAAAATCGAATCAATTTCATTTGAACCTAGCCTTAACAATCTGTTGAATTTAAACTGACCTTTTTCAAATAGTGAAATATCAATGAGTTGGTGTCCAAAATCAACAAATGCAATGGTTTTACTAATCGTAATCGATTCCATTGAAAAGTTTACAAACTTATCAAGCGAGTTACTATGCATATCAAGATACGTTGGGAAAAGACCGCATTCTATGACTAGGTCAAACATCTCTTTCACCATGTCACGTGGCATCGCACCTAATAATACTTTGATTTTTTGCACATTATCTTCTTCAAATTCCTCGAGGACTTTGTATTGAAGCACGTAGGCATCAATATCGATAGGTAAGTATTGTCCAACTTCATACGTGATGAGTTCCATCTGATCTGCTATATCTACCTTTTGAACGATGAGTTCACGCTTTATGATATCTTGGCCTTCACATGTAATGACAACTTCTTTTTGTTTGATTTTTTCTTCTTTTAAAGTGTGCATCAGATGATTTTTAAAGGCAATACTATCGACGATTCTACCATTGTTTATAACACCTTCTTCAATCGCTATCTTGGTCATAGCTGTAATTTTCAGCCTTCCACCATTGAACTGACCTGCTACAACTTTTAAGCTGTGACTACCAATATCAATCGATAACAAATTGGATTTGATCCGTGGCGTTTTCTTTTTCATGCCGTTCCCCCTTAACCAATGAGTTTTAGTATGGTCTCTCTTTCAGTAACATGTTCTAACAAGGTGTTTTTGTCTATCATATTATTTTTATAAAGTCCAAGAAGATAATCGTCCATGGTCTGCATCCCCGATTTTTGACCTGTTTGGATAAACGAATAGAGTTGATGAACTTTATTTTCTCTAATTAGATTTCTAATAGCAGGTGTAACAATTAAACTCTCAACGGCTGCAATACGACCATTGCTTCTCTTTCTAGGTAAAAGCCTTTGAGAAAATACTGCAACAAGTGATGTCGCTAGCTGTACTCTAATTTGTTGTTGATGTGGACCAGGAAATACATCTATAATTCTCTCAATTGTCTGATAAGCATTTCTGGTATGAAGTGTCGCTAATACAAGATGACCTGTCTCAGCAGCAGTAATCGCAGTTGAAATAGTTTCTAAATCCCTCATTTCACCCACCATGATGACATCCGGATCTTGCCTTAAGCCCGCTCTGAGTGCATCAGAAAAATTGTTACAATCTCTTCCAACTTCTCTTTGAGTGATAATGGACTTCTTGTTTTTATGAATGTACTCTATGGGATCTTCAATGGTTAATATATGACAACTTTTTTTCTTGTTAATGGCATCGATTATAGATGCAATGGTAGTAGATTTACCGCAACCTGTCGGTCCTGTTACCAATACTAAACCTGCGTTAAAATCTGCAACACGTTCAATCGCTTCAGGAAGTTCCAGTTCTTTTGCAGTTGGTATGTGTTCGCTTATCACTCTACATGCTAGGCCAATTTTATCGGAGTATCTAAACGCATTGACACGAAACACATTTAAATTTTGAATTCTATAGGCAAAATCCACTTGCCCTTCATTCATTAACGTGTCAAATTGCAGTTCAGATAACATCTCTTTTGCATATGCATGGGTGTCAATTTCATTTAACACTCTTTTTTCAAGTGGAATTAGCTCTCCATCTACTCTAACAGTTGGCGGGTTACCAACAGCAAGGTGTACATCTGATGCATTTTTTTCTACTGCCGAGGTTAGTATCTCTGTGATAGTCATATCTGTCTCCATCTGAATGAAATTACTGGCTTATTTTATTGAACAATTCTCATATAATCAATTGAAAAAGTACCTGTTGTATTGATTCCAGGGTAAACTCTTATTTGTTTTAAACTTCCCGTCCAGAGTGATGTGGTCGACATATCAATAATATAGTCAGTATAATCACTATTTGGAATAATTGGGAAAAATACTGTTTTGTCTGCTCCCCAATCAGTTGATCCTGTCGTTATGAAGCTTATTTGGGCTTGATCACTGCTCGTTGTGTTTTTAAGTTTTAAAACAATATACTTATTCGATGTTATGTTTGTACCTAAACTATTTGCTGAGGAAATATAGGCATCATTTCCATTAATAGTTCCATTTAAATAGCCTCCAGTTGCTTGTGCTAAACCCGATATATTGTTTCCAGCAGTCCAGCCCTCGGTATTTGCGGCTGTCGAAAAATACCATGAAGTTGCTACTGTCTTAAGCCATTTTTCAGTCAAATAATTTTCAACAATTTGACGGTCTGAAGTAGATAAATAATCGTTGAATACCATTATTTCTGCTATATCACCATTTAACTGAGAGTTGCCACCATTGTTTGCAGCCCCAATTAATATATTTTGATTTTGAATAGTTTTTGAACCAACATTATTTTGTCCAGTTACTTCACTACCATTAAGATAATATCTATGTGTTGAACTATCCCAACCTGATACGTGCAAATTGAAGTTTGTGTTACCAGCAGAAGCATTTGTTGAGCCTCTTAACACTTGAGCAAAGTTAGTGCTTGATTTTCCAAGTATATAAGTCGAGTTGGTGTTCCAATTTCCCGATTTGCTGATAAATACATCAGTTTGATTTATAGATGTCGATTTTGCAACAACAAAAACAGTGAAACTGTTTGAATTACTTGCAAATAAATCCTCATTTGTCGCTGATGATGAATTTAATAATTTCCCACCACGCGTCAAGTAATCCGTACCGTCAAACCTGATAATAGGCATACCATTTAGGATATTCGACGTTAAAATAGGTTGATTTGCTGTAGTTCCTTGACTGAAATTATTGCCTTCCGAAGACAAATCGTTCCAATTTGTAACAGAAGTCCCAGATAGAACGGTTCCATGCGTCGCATCTAGATGCAGCACCATGCTACTTGGCCAATAATATGCTTTTTTGACAAGGACACTACAAGTATTTGAAGCTGCCCCATCTCCCGATGTTGCTGTGATAGTTGCATTCCCTAGTGCATGTGCTGTAACTACGCCACCTGCTACAGTTGCTACAGAAGCGTTACTTGTACTCCAAACGATATCTGTGTTGTTCGTATTATCAGGCACTAATTGTCCAGTTATAGTTTGACTTCCTCCAACGAGTAATGACATATTTGTTGGATTTAAATTCACTGCAGTTGCTATGACGATAGGTTTGACAGTTACCGTTAAAGTCATGGTTTTGGTTGGATCAGATTTTGCTGTTCCGGTTAAAACGACTGTTTTTGCGACATCAGTAACAACTGTGCCATTCCAATCTACTTCTACCATTTTATCAGCGCCAGTGGTCATATCGGCTAATACTGAGCTCGGTAGAATAAATGTATCTCCTACGAACAGTTCATCTGTTTGGTCGTAAAGTGATACGATTTCAGCATCAGAATCAAGTGGTAAATACTTCGTTTTGAAGTATTCTGTTATGGCAGCTACATCAACAGGACCTGTATAAACTGCAAGTTCAATCAAATCTATATTATCGTTACCTATTGTAAAAGTATTATTATTTGATGTATAAGTTCCAGTTACTAAATACCATCCATCTGATTGCAACATATTCTCAGGCACTTCGACTACTTTGGCAGTATATGAACCGTTCACAAAGATGTTTTCATCTCTTGCAATATCTTTGCCTTTAACTACTGCAAAATAAGTGATTGGCAAACCCGATGTTGCTTGAGAGGCAATTTGCATATCTTTGGAAGCATCAAAATTCAAATACCTTGCCACAAAAGAGTTTGATAATTCAGTGTCCACTACAAGTGGTCTTCTTGTGGTTGAAGTTGATGCGGCATATTGTGTAGGATTTACAACACCTATACTTGATGCTATATCATTCCATTTTATAACTGTTCTATTGGTTGAAGATAACACTTCAGAAGAATTAAACGGGTCTATATAAGATGCATCTAAATGAAGTGCTAATCCAGTCGTCTGGGTTAAGCCATTTACGTGTACTGGTAAACTTATACTGGGGTTACCGATTTTACCAGATTTAGCTGCTGGTGTAACTGTCACTACAATTTGTCTTCCTGCATAACCTGATAAATCTATGAGATCAGTCGTCGTTTCAGACGCAATTAAATAAAAGTCACTTGGGAAAACAGGATATCGATAAATGACTTCAGACTCAGGTAAATCTGTCATATAAAAGAAAGTACTACTATTTCCTTTTGGCACAGGGATGTTAAAGCCTGGTTTTGAAACATACCAGCTATAGATATTGACCATTAAGTCATCTATTGTAGTAGGGTCATTGGTATAAAGTGCTTTGAAATTCGCATTTGCCAATGGATACAGATACTTTGATGCAGTCGTATCATATCTTGGTGAAGCGGATACACCTGTAACATTTAATTTCGCAATAGAAGGTAACCTCTGGTCAGAGACATAGGTGTAATACTTTTTACCATTGAACTCATTGACAAGTTCATAGTAGTTAACAGTAATCCCTTCAAACAAGGATACGGATTGCATCGTAAGACCGCCATTACTTGGGCTCGCTATCAGTTCTTTCGCATTTTCAATGCCGAGTTCCATATCTTGCTGAGCTAAAAAGGCTTGTTCTGTAATTTTTTTAGTATCAAATAAGAATCTATAATTGTTGCTTATAACACCCAAGAATCCAGCAGAAATAATCCCAATCAGTCCGATTGCGACGATAATTTCTATTAAAGTAAATCCTTTCACTCGATTCTTCATGTCATCAACTCCTAATTCATAATTTGAGGTCCAGTTACTAGCCAGAGTTCCGCTAAAATATCTTGAGCTATGTTATCAAAAACCTCATCTAAATCAAAGTCGTCACTATAGTTATACACTTGTTCTGCTGAAAGTGCGGTTCCTAAGCTGCTGATTTCAGAGGTAATCCCATTTGAAAATCCTATGACATATGATTTTGTATCATTAGATACAATCATATTTCCAATGGTTGTGATGTAGTTGCTGTTATTTCTACTGTACGGATAAACTCTGGTTACATTATCATAAGTGATGCTTGGTGTGATCCCACCGCGTCCAGTGTATTGCGAACTATAACTAAATTCATTGCTTGAAAACCACCACCAATAATCTACATAGCCATATCCAGTCCAAGACGACTGATTGGTTTCTCCATCAACAAGAAGAATCATATAATTGTATTGTTCAGTTTCAGCATTGTAGCCTTCATTTACAGGATTAAAGTCTAAAAGTCGATAATATGCGCGTCTTAAACCATCACCTGTGTTGGTGTTGCCATACGTTTCCATATCATTAACAAGCGTCTTAAGTGTTGTTATATCAGACTCTGCATTGTAAAAAGGATGTTCTGCATTTGAATTAGAATTTGGTGTTGGATAGTTTGCAGTCTGAGAAAATGGTACAATACATACCTCTATGTTGTTTTCTCTAGAAAAGGTATTGAGTATGCCTTCAACGACTGTCCCATCATCTTTTGTATAGCCAAGAAGCGCATTTTTAACACGATCAAGTCTACTTGCTCCATTGAGGTTCGTGTCCATGCTACCCGATACATCAAGAACGATCGTTATCGTTGCAACTTGCGTTCTACCAGTTCCTTGTGCAGAGCTGTCGTTTCTAAATGCTAGTGCAACTGAAGGAGACAACACTGTCCCTTTATCGACGATCTGCAGTGCATTTTGCGCTTCAACTTCAGAGTCAAATGCAATCTTTTGGCCAGTTCTGGTGATGTTGCCATCCGCATCAGTAGTTGTCACATAGCCAACTATTTGAAATTTAAGTAAATTATCACTTGAAGTCCCAGCATCCTTTAGAAACTCTATTTCATATTCTACATTGGGACTTTCATCCACTAAGATTTGTTCTAAATGTGTGGCAGTTGTATCATCATAGACATACTGAACTATACGGCGTTTATCAGGCGAAACTGTAAAATATGACCACCCTGGATCCATCTTAGTTGGATCGCTAACAAACTCTATTGGCACAGCAAAAACCGCTTTCGAATAACGGATGATTTCATTGGCTCGTTGAGAAGCTTGTCTGATGGTGGTGTTGATCTCGTATTCGTCTACGGTTCTTCTTTGAGCAGTAGTTGTCATAGTAATCATACTGACACTTACCGATATTATCATTGTCATCAGAGATATAGCGACAATAAGTTCAATTAAAGTAAAGCCCCTTTTCAGTTTTGTGAGTTTCATATGTTGCCTCCTAACTAAGGGGTGAATGCTTCCCTAATGGTGTGCTGTGTGTTGTCTGGATTTATCCTGAGAATTGACGTGACTGACTGAGTGCCATCTACAAGTGTGCCTACTGAATAAACCCTAATCCACCTTTTTGAGTCCACGGTGACACTTTCTAAAGTGACAACCGCTTCACCTGTTTTGGTTGCGCCATCATATATATCGATCGTATCGGATACAGTCTTTGAACTATCATTTAAGAACTGATTAATATAAGGCTCTGACCCGGAATTAGCCATAAGCGCTGCATAGCCTAGATCGACACCAGCAAGTGCTACATAATATGTTTTTAAGCGTTCTTCATGAAGGCGTGTCTCAAGTATGTCTTGTTGTGCAACGTAAGTCATAGAGGCAGTGAGTGTGACGACGATTGTCATCATGATCAAGACCCATATAAGTGCTGCGCCATCTTCAGTTTTAAGTTTGAGACTTTTAAATAGATTCATGAGAACACCTCGTGTGGGATATGTATAGGGTGCAGAGCACCCTAATTAACTTATATAGCAATACAAATTTAAGGTTCTGGTACAACCGCTACAACACCATTTGTAATTGTAACAACATATCCTTTAGTAGTAGCTGCTGGTTGTGTAATTGGCAAATCTAAATATGCAGCAAGAAAATTACTCGCAGCAGTTTTGGTATTATTATTTGCAGTCACATTCACAGTAGAAGGACTAGCTTGAGCAGCTAAGTAAAGTTGAGCTGCACTCTCAATAGTTCTGATGTTAGCTTCTTCCGCAGCAGTATTTGCACTAGCAGTAACATTTGCAAACCTTGGAATTGCAATCGCTGCTAAAATCCCCAAAATTGCGATAACAACGATTAATTCAATTAAAGTAAAACCTTTTTTTCTTTTTTTGTTTAACATTTTCATCATTTGTTTCTTCCTCCTTAACATTAGTAAGTATCTTTGGCATCATGTGCCTTTATATTTCAATGTTTTTGCTTTATCACGTCGACATATTTGAATACATATCAAACATCGGAAGTAACATAGCAACAACAATAAAACCAACTACTAGTGCCATAATGATAATCATCATCGGTTCGATGAAACTGATCATCTTGCTAATGGCTGCATCAAGTTCTTCATCATAATAATCCGCTGTTTTTGCCAACATCTCTTCAAGCGCACCTGATTCTTCTCCGATGTTTACCATACTGATGACCATCGGTGGAAATACACCTACTTTTTTAAGCAGCGTACTAAGCACGATTCCCTTTTTAATATCTTCTGAAACCACCTGTATCCCATCGATCACAACTTGGTTACCAGTGACTTGAGCCGAAGTTTCAAGTGCTTGTATAATTGGGATACCACTAGCAAGTAGTGTAGAGAGTGTACGCGTAAACCTCGAAGTCGCAATTTTAGCGATTGAAGTTTTAAGAATAGGCATTTTTAATTTGATTTTATCAAAAGCCCTTTTCCCTTCAACAGATTTCCCTATACGTCTAAACGTATAAACAAGAATTGCTACGCCTCCTAAAAACAAATACCAATATGTCTTTAAAGCTGCACTTATCCCCATCACGATCCGAGTAGGAAGCGGAAGGGCATCACCGGTTTGATTGAACATCGTCACAAATGTCGGCAGTACAAAAGTTAACATAAATACTACAACAACCACGACAAGCACACTCAAGATCGTAGGATACATCATCGCCCCTTTGATCTTAGAATTGATCCTATTTTCTTTCGTATAATGTTCAGACATTTTAAGTAGTACATTATCTAAATTACCAGTAAGTTCTCCTGCTTCAACCATGCTAATGAGTAGCGAAGGAAACACTTTCGGATGTTGCTTCATACTCACTGAGAGGATGTCACCCTTTTGAACTTGTGTCGCCATCTGTTTAACAGTTTTGGCAAGCGTTGTATTTTCAGTTTGAGCACCTAGGACATCAAGCGATGTGAGTAAAGGCATACCAGCATTGAGCATGGTGTGCATCTGCTTACAAAAGATAGAGATGTCATTTACTTTTACTTTCTTTTGAAAGAGTTCAAACTGAGCAATATCATTTCCCTTTTCAGCCTCAATATTTACAGCAACTGGTTTATGCCCCTTTGAACGGATCAAGTTGATAACTTCACCTTTTGATTCAGCTCTATAAACAGTCTCTATCACTCGACCTTTGAGGTCGATTTCTTTACATCTGTAAACGTTAACCATCTTTCTCCCCCTCTTGTCTCAGTTTATAGATACCCAATTTGTTTCATCACAGCATCACTATCTACAGCGTATTTTCTGAGTGTTGCTTGATCGATAATTCTCTTTCTATATAAATCGAGAAGCGATGCATCCATGGTCTGCATGCCTTGGTTTGAACCTGTTTGAATCACTGTCTGCATCTGATGGGTTTTACCTTCACGAATGAGGTTTCTAATGGCGGTGTTGGCAATCATGATTTCAAATGCAGCAACACGTCCCGTCCCATCAACTTTTGGTAAAATCTGTTGAGATATAACCGCTTCTAGGACAGATGCAAGCTGAACTCTAATCTGCTGCTGTTGATGTGGTGGAAAGACATCGATAATTCTATCTACAGTTTTTGCAGCACCAATTGTATGCAGCGTTGAAAGTACGAGATGTCCAGTTTCAGCTGCTGTAATGGCAGTTGATATGGTTTCAAGGTCGCGCATCTCACCTACTTGAATAACATCAGGATCTTGTCTTAACGCCGCTCTTAGGGCATTGGCAAAACTATGTGAATCATTGCCAATCTCTCTTTGGTTGATAATACTCAAATCGTGTTTATGCAAATACTCGATAGGATCTTCAATGGTCATAATGTGTTCATTTCGCGTATGGTTCATATAATCAATCATAGATGCCAAAGTCGTAGATTTACCACTACCGGTTGGTCCCGTCACTAAGATCAGTCCTCTTTGCTTTGCAGCAAGGTCTTTAAGAACAGCCGGTAGTTTTAATTCCTCCATCGTAGGGATCGATAAAGCAACCACACGAAGCGCCATGCTCGTACTGCCTCTTTGCTTATAGATATTGACTCTAAATCTACCTAAGCTAGGGTAAGAATATGAAAAATCGAGTTCTCCTCTTTTTTCAAACTCAAGACGCTGCGCATCGGTTAACATCTCTCTGATGATGCGGTGTGTGTCCTCAGGCATTAATCTAGCGTCATTCATCCTAATTAATTTACCATTCACCCGCATAATTGGTGGAGAAGCTACGGTTATGTGTACATCAGATGCCCCTGCTTCGGTTGCAATTCTTAGTAACTCTAAAATTTCCATAAAAACCTCGTCTAGTTTTAATATTGCTATATCTACTTTATATATCGGCAATAATCAGTAATTAATCATCAAAACTAAAAGTCATACGCAGCATTTCATCTATAGTCGTGATGCCTTCTTTCACCAGTGTTTTACACGTTTCATTTAAAGTTGTCATACCCTTGCTAATCGCTGTTTGTTTAATCATATCCGCTTGTTTACCTGTACTAATCATATTGCGAATATCTCTATCAACGACAAGTACTTCATGGATAGCGGTTCTACCTGAGTATCCGGTGTGATTACAAGAATTACATCCAGCACCTTGGTGTAGTTCAAATGGAACATCAGCAGGTAAACCTAGCATTTTAAGTTCAGAGATAGTGGCTTGATGTGCTGTTTTACATTTAAGGCAGATTTTTTTTACCAAACGCTGAGCAATAACGCCAACCGTTGCAGAACTTACCAAATAATTTTCAATTCCCATATCTTCAAGTCGTGAAATAGTGCTCACTGTATCGTTGGTATGAATTGTCGACAGAACGATATGACCTGTAATTGCGGCTCTTACTGCGATTTCAGCAGTTTCAGCATCACGAATTTCACCTACCATGACGATATCTGGATCCTGTCTTAAGATGGATCTTAATCCATTTGCAAAGGTTAAGCCCGCTTTGATATTTACCTGAACTTGGTTAATCCCTTCGAGCCTATATTCAACTGGATCTTCAACTGTGATAATGTTTTTAGATTCCCTGTTGAGTTCTTTTAAGAGTGTATACAAAGTCGTCGTTTTACCACTACCGGTTGGTCCTGTAACAAGGATGATTCCTTCAGGTACTTTCATAATCTTATTAACAAGCTCTAAGTTATGTTTACTAAATCCAAGCTCATCTTTTGTGACGACTAAACTTGAACGATCAAGTAACCTTATAACTATTTTTTCACCATAGACAGTTGGCAAGATGGAAATACGCATATCGATAGGCATACCTTCTATCACTGTTTCAACACGACCATCTTGAGGCAATCTTTTTTCTGAGATATTGAGTTTACCCATGATCTTAATCCGCGTTGTAATCGCAGAGTGTGTTGATTTTGCTGGGGTCATTACTTCTCTAAGCTCTCCATCAATTCTATATCTAATCCGCAAGTGCTTTTCATAAGGTTCAATATGGATATCACTGGCTTTGCTTTTTACAGCTTGAGTTATAATTGTATTTACAAGCCTTACCATTGGGGAATTCACAACATCTGCATCTTCTTCGGCAACATCTTCTTCTATAAGCCCAGACTGTGTTCTAAAATCCTCAACAGCCTTTTCAGCACGTTCAGATGCATCGTAATAGCGATTAATTGCCCTAGCGATATCTTGCTGGGCGCTGATGACGATATCGAGTTCAATCCCTGTGATTATGCGAATATCATCTTTAGCTATCATATCGAGAGGATCGACCATTGCCACAGTCAATCTATTTTTTTCGAGTTTTATAGGAATTGCCATATGCTTTCTAGCAAGTGACTCGCTAATCAGCTTAGGCACTTTGGGGTCAATATAGATATTATTGATATCAAGGTAAGGAATTTGATATTGTTCTTCAAGAACGTGAAAGAGTTGTTCTTCAGTCAACCATCCCTGAGTAATCAAAACGCTACCTAATTTTTGCCCTGTTCCCTTTTGAAGCTCCAATGCTTTCATAAGTTGGTCTTCTACAATTATGCCGTTGTTTACGAGTATATCACCGAGTCGCATCTTATACCTGATCATATTTTATTATTTCCCCATTTATACTTATGAATTATTACCTCACTATAAATGACGAAACGGCCTATAGTCTACACTAGTAATAGATTAACCAATTACCAGTCATTAAACCAGTGCCATTCGTCATTTGTCATTGACAAATAAATCTCAATCCTATACATAACATATATTTTATGATAATAAATGTCATAAAATAGAAAAAACTGCAGTTTATAAAACTGCAGTTGAACAATCGTAGCACTAGGCCTTAGACTTCACACTTTGCGTCCTGCACTTTCATACAGTTTGCCAAATATTCATTTATATTAATTAAGATTATACACCAATCATATTTTCTTGTAAATGCTAGATATAGGTATTTTACAACATTTTTTTATAGATTTAACACAACAAATCGTGTTCATAATTTAGAACAATATCCAATAATATTTGACTATTTGTATAAAATTGTAAAAATTGAGTTCCCAAAGAATACTGAGACAAAAGTGCCAATTACAATAAAAGGTGCAAAGGGTATATAGTCCTTACTGCTTTTCTTAAAAACGAATATCCATATGAGTCCAAATAAACCGCCAAGAAAAAAAGCAATCCATATGCTTAACAAGGATAATTTCCATCCAATAAATAAACCGATTACCGCATATATTTTAACATCTCCCATTCCTAATCCACTTTTCTTAAGAATAAGGATTGAACCAAATAAAAACGAAAACATCAACAAAGTTGGAACGACTACCCCCACAATAGGAGCAAATTTTGAGCTTGATTCATATAAAGGATATGACCCAAACAAATGATATAAAGCTGGAATCAAACCAGTAATCAACCCAAAAATGACCACTTTATTGGGGATGATTTTATAATCAAGATCGATAAAAAACACAACTGTAAGGATTGAAAATAATAGCCAAAGTATCAACGTTAAAGGGCTAAACCCAAATCTCAAATAAGTAAATACAAAAATAATACCTTGAAGAAATTCTACAAAAGTATACCTAAATGAAATTTTTGTGTGACAGCTTTTACATTTTCCTCTTAAAAAAAGCCAACTTATTATGGGGATTAACTCGTAGCTAGATAAAGTATGACCACAGTTCCCGCATCTCGATCTAGGTTTCACGATGCTAATTCTAGCAGGAATTCTGTAGATACAAACATTTAAAAAAGACCCTATTACAGCTCCTAAGATAAATGTTAATACTAATAAATATATTTCTATAAATGTCATGGTCGTTTCCTCTCTATCTATAATATAAAACTCTATCATTGTCATATTAACACGTCAACAGTGTTTATGCTTCCTTAATCTATTTTTAATGGATAAAAAGTATCTATTTTGACAATATTGGGTATAATAATAGCATATGAGTCACCATCATACATGGGAGGAATTATGCAAGAATTTATTAGATTAGATGATCTCGCAAAAGAGATGGCTCAAAGGGATTACCTTATTCGTAAAAGAAAACATATCGCTGAAGAACTGAATCAACTGTCTCTCGAAGAAATTCGGTTGCAATCTCAACTAAAAAAAGAAACCCATGATTATAAAAGCATCGAGAATTTATCAGTTAAACAATTACTAAGATTATATTCTGAACATTATGAAGAAATGATGGATAAAGAATATAGAGAGATGAAAATTGCCGAATATAAACATGCTTCTTTACTTGAAAAGATGCAAATTGCTCAGGATGAGATAGCCGGTATTACAGATTTACTAAAAAATTATCAAAACATCGAACAAGAATATACTACCCTTCTAAACTCAAAGCGTATCTGGGCTGCAGCCAATGGTCATCTTGAAATCGATAGCTATGAGAGCGAATTAATCATGCTAAAAGGTAAGCAAAAGGAAATTGAAGAAGCAAGTAATGCCTGTAAACAATTAGTCCTGAGTCTCGAAAATGCACGTGAAGATCTATCCTCTGCCCAAAGTTGGGGGTTATTTGATATACTTGGAGGTGGTTTAATACCAGCCGCAATTAAACATGATTATATCAAACGGGCTTCACAATACATTAAAGATTCTAGTGATAAGGCAGCTACACTAACACGTGAACTACTAGATCTAAAGATATATTTCAGCATTGATGGTTTACAAGTCGATTCTTTGATGCATACTTTTGACACATTTTTCGATAGTGTCTTATCTGATCTCAATATTCAGGAACAAATTGATAAGGCTTATCTCACGATATGTAATAACCATTCACATGCAGAAGCACTTTTGCTCTTACTTGAGGAACTTAGCATTAACAATGACGAACAAATTAATAATTTACTTCAAAAAAGAGAAAAAGTGCTATTATCATTATAATAAGCACTTTGCCGCTCCAAGTCCCGATTGATGCATTGCAGATAAATAACTTTCATCTTGAATATCTAGTGATAAATTACGCTGATAAATTTCGTTCAGCTTGTGTTTATCACTATTTTTATGCTCAACGATATTTTGAATTTCAATCAGAAGTTCTGAAAATTGTTTTAGTTTAATTAAATCCGCTGCTCCTTTTTCATGTTTAATTCTAAACATGATGACATCTAATAAATAATGTGTGAAGTCTCTTAACTCCATAAGTGCACACTTATACTGATCAAAAGGAAGTCCATTGGCATCGAACTTTTTTATATCACCAATTTGTCCGATTACCAGATCTATATCTGCAAACAAGCCGGTGATATCTTTTTTGAGCCCTTTTAAATCGCCTTTTTCTTCTTCGTCAATATAAGTCTGCAGATAAGTAATCAAACTTTCTACGATATATACGATTCTCTTCCTAAGCATACTGTGATAGAAAAACTTAGAAAATAAAAAATTATAAAAAATTGCAATTGCGATACCTGATCCAAGAGCTAGTAATCTAAGCCTTAGTGTTATCAACATGCTTGGTTCGCCAAAAGCGTTAAGCTGTATATACTGCGTCATGTAAATTGCTGTAAATATAGCAACTGGTGAAACAAAACGCCAATTGAATTTTAGTGAGATATACATTGTAAGTGCAACGCCTAGCGGAACAGTGAGCGCATTTACACCAAATATACTCACAAGTAGAGCGGTAACAACACCACCTAAAATACTTGCTTTAATTTGATCAAATCCACTTTTGATGCCAATGATGTTTACCGGTTCAAGCGTCAGCATCATACCAAACAATAGAGAAATCATATCTTTTCCAATAATTGAATTGGTGTGAAATAAAATATAACCCGTCAATATGCTCAAAAAACCTTTTAATACATATAAATAAGAATCAAACAACGTAGCCTGACGTCCAAGTTTAATCTTATTCCAAATAATACCCATAAAAAAATACTCCTCTAAATCAAATTATCCTACATAAAACGTTAATATCCTCTTTGCATTATGTATCTAGTATATCCGATAGTTGAATTGTACCTCACTCCATTAGACGAATCAATTTTTTTATAGAAAGTATACAATAAACAAATTAAAAGGAGTTACAAATAAATAGTAACCCCTCACTTAATCTTATATGTTTTTCAACTCATCTACAATGTCTTTTGCTTTGCTTGTAATGTATTTTTGACTTTCTGAAATGGCATTTAATTTAGTAATTTCTAACGAAATTCTTTCGTTTTCATATTTAAGTGATTTAAGCAGTTCAGAAATCTGCTGTGCAAAATCACTTGTTGAATCAGACATCTTTTGAACTTCAGTTGCAACTACGGAAAAACCTCTTCCGTGTTCCCCTGCTCTTGCTGCTTCTATATTTGCATTTAAACCCAAAATTTTAATTTGTTGTGTGATTTTATTGACTGCTCTTGTCATCTCATCAGTTTGTTCGATAAATTTATTGGACTGTTCAGCAGATGCTGCAAGATCGAAGTTAATTTTATTCAAGTCCCCTGTAATATCAACTATTTTATTCATTTCAATATGCAATTTAGAACTTGATTTGTTAATTCCCTCAAGTTGTAAATTTAGCCTATCTCTAATATCTATTTGTCTGTCGACAATAAACATCATGAGCTGTGCCGCATCAGAATCAATTATTTTTTTATTTTCTCCATGCGCATCTCTTATCATTTCAAATACACGGTGGTTACCTGTTGCTTCTACGATCATGTCCGCACGATGATCAATATCTGCAATATTTGATGAGCACATGATGCCGAGACGTTTCGCAATTTCTATACCTGGAGACTGTAGATTTTTATCTATTACAGTCACTATTTCTATTTCAGGTATCTCACTAAAAAGTTCAATAAGCTTGCTGCCTCCAGCACCCGCTCCAACTATAGCGATTTTCATAATTACCCCCTACATTCCTCATAATTCATTTCCCGCACCATTATAGCATATTCACGAATAAAAGGCGATTCCCTAACTTTAGGAAATCGCCTTTTGAAAATTAATAATTTAAGGTGTAACAACCAAAACTGCTGTCGCTTCAAATGCATCGATCAATGCACCTAGATCAACAATATAACTTTTCAAAGTTTCATAGTTATGTGATGTCCCTTTTAAATAAGCATCTGCTAAAGTCACTTTGTTAAGCAGTGAAGCTCTTTCAACATCGCCATAAGTGTGTGTAGCGTCTAATAGTGCATCATTTGCAAGATTTATTTGAACTTGTAACTCTGCTTTGATTGCATCATAGAGGTCTTTAATATAGACTTTTGAGGCATCAAGGAAGTAGTTTAATTTCGTTTGTGTTAAAGGATTAGTTTTATCAATATAGGTCTGCATATCATTCATCAATGCATTTAAGGCAGTTAAAGGATTTGTAACGGCTACATAGTATGTGTCATAGTAAGCTTTTAGTTCTACTTTTACCATAGCTATTGTTGCTAAATCGTCTGCACCTAAGATAATGCTGTTATTAAAAGTGCCCATTGCCATATTGAGTGTATAATAATTGTTTTCTATTACTGTAACACTTTCATTTTTATAAGCAGCTATGAAATCTTTTGCAACTTTTATAGCTGCTTGGAAAGTAAGATTAGATCCTGATAAATAATTGCCTGCAACAGTGCCTTCAGTGTTTTTAAATACTTTCACAGCTGCACTTGGATCTACATATAATAATGCTTCTGTTTCATTTACGAGCCCTTGTAATTTACTTAAGTGATCTTTAAAAGCATCAGATTGCTTTACTAAATCGTTATAGGTTCCTAAAGTAAGTACCAATGTTGAATTAACAACTGTGTAGCTAGTAATTGATGCAATTAAATTGTCGAGTTCAACTTTTTTAGCTGGTAATAATTTACTATAATAATTTGCTTTATAAATTGTTAAGTCTGATAAAATTGATTTCAAGCTTGTGATATAATCGCCTGCTACGATTTCACTATTGTCAAATAATAAAATAGCAGCTTTTAATTTGTCGTATTCGGTTTTGATTGCATTTGCCTGATTCGCGTTATAATTTGTCACGAAATTTTGAGTGATCACTAATGCTGCTTGAAGTTTAACTTTGGCATCTGAAAGATATACCTTAGTGTTTTCTACCGCAAGTTTAGTTTGTGCTGTTACGATTAAATTTTTAAGTGTATCAAGTGTTTGGCTTGAGTCATGGTCACCATAGTGGAAATCTTTAATTCTTTTAGCAATACCATATGGAAAATCACCATGTGAATATCTTTTTGAAAGTCCGAAAGGAAGGTATCCTTTTTTCTCCATGCCACTAGGTAATCCTAACCAGTTTCCATCACCAAAACTAACCATTAGGTTCAGTCTTTCTCTAAGTTCAGCTCTGTCTGTTTCACTGATTTTGTTAAAAAAGTTGTAATCGTGGTCGTAGTCTTTATCGTATTTATTATCTCTTGAACTGTTTCCATTTCCATTATTGTTATTTTTGTTGTTGTCTGCAAACGAAAGTACTGATAATTGTGAAAATACCAATACTACTGCAAGCAGAATCAATAAACTTGATTTAATATTTTTTCTCATTTTGTTCACTCCTTTTAATTTAGTGTATTAATCTTCGCTATAATATACGGCATGTTTCAATTTTTTAGGTGACAAAATCATCGTTTTTTTAATAATGTAATAAATTTGAAATAAAATGTAAACTTTTTTGATATGTTACTATAAGTTTTGGATATATACTATATACAACATCAGTTTACAATCTTTAAGACAAAATCTAAATAGGAGGGAACACAATTGAATCTATCGCTTAAGAATATAAAATTTATGAAACAGATGATGATGAGAAAAGTGGTATATTCACTTATACCTATTGTAATTGCAGGCATCTATTTTTTTGGGTGGCGTGTACTTGCACTATTAATCGTCGTTAATTTTTTTGGCTTAGCAACAGAATGGGTTTTTGTTCGAAAAACAACAAAAAAAATAACAGAGGCTGTATTTGTTACTAACGTGCTTTTTACACTAACCCTTCCACCTAGTACACCCTATTGGATCGCTATTATCGGGATTATTTTTGGTGTTTTATTTGGGAAAATGGTATTTGGTGGGTTTGGTAAAAATCCATTTAATCCAGCATTGGTTGGTCGTGCCTTTATCTATGTTAACTTTCCAGAATTTTTAACATTGCACTGGACTAAACCTGTGGGTGGCTTATTAGGGGGTTTTACTTCTTATTTAGGAGAAAACATCGACGCAGTTACACAATCTACACCAATGCTTATTTTCAGAGCATCTGGCGATCAATTACCTCTAAAAGACCTGATATTAGGCAATATTGGTGGCTCAATTGGTGAAACGAGCGCCGTATTGATCATCCTTGCAGCGATTTACTTGATCTATACAAAAACAGCCGCAAAAGAAACGATCTTTTCGGTGATTACGGGTTTTCTTGTTATGAGTAGTGTATTTTTCTTTGCAGGTTTTGAACAAGTTTTAAATCCTATTTACGGTCTGTTTTCAGGTGGTCTTTTATTTGGTGCTGTATTTATGGCAACTGATCCAATCTCTTCACCTAAAACTTTTGAAGCACGCATCGTTTATGGCTTATTAATAGGTGCTGTTACCGTTATTATAAGGAGCTTTGCCTTATTTGCAGGAGGCATCATGTTTGCTATATTAATAGGAAATACGTTTGCCCCTATTATGGATGAAGCTGTTAACTCCATCAAAAAATCTCGTAAAGCAAAAACTGCTAAGGAGGTAAACAATGGCTAAGAAAAAACAAATTCTTTATCCTGTTCTCTTTATGCTCCTTGTCACCGTTTTATATACCTCCGTACTTGCATTTATCAACGAAAGTACCACCTCTATCATAAGGGCTCAAGAAGAACTTCGTGTGAAACGTTCCGTTTTATATGTTCTGGATTTACCAGTGTCCAATGTTGATGCTGAAGTAAATGCACTTTATGATGGTAAAATTACTAAAGCCACAAATAATGGTCGAGATTATTTTGTATATACCAGCGACGGAACTACTCAAGGTTATGCTTTCATCTTTTCAGGAACAGGACTTTGGGGGAGTATCACTGGTTACATCGCTTTTAATCCTGATTTCACAAAAGTACTTGGGATAGATTTCATTTCTCACTCTGAAACACCTGGACTTGGTGGACGTATAGATGAACCATGGTTTAAAGAACAATTTAGGGGCATCTCACTTAACAATGATCAGACAATTATCGTTAAACCGGCGACGGGTGGCAATATTGACGGTATAACGGGTGCTTCATTAACCACAGATTCAGTTAAAAAAATGGTTAATGCATTTATCAAAGATACACTCACCTTTGCAAAGGAGGCTAATCTATGAAGGAGGTCATTCGCGTTCTAAAAGCAGGTATTTACAAAGACAATCCTGTATTTAGACAGATTTTAGGTATTTGTTCTTCACTCGCTGTTACTAATCTTCTCACAAACTCTTTTGTAATGGGAGTTGGTTTGATGTTTGTTACCGCATTTTCAAGTTTTACTGTATCTCTTATTCGCGTCTTTACACCGAAACATATTCGTATGATGGTTCAAACGCTTATTATATCCGCTTATGTCATCATTCTTGATATTTTCCTTAAAGCATATTTCCCATCGATGTCAAAGGCACTTGGACCTTATGTCGGTTTGATTATTACAAACTGTATCATCATGGGGCGTGCAGAGGCATTTGCTCAAAACAATAAACCATTTATATCTTTCATTGATGGATTAATGATGGGACTTGGATACACAATCGTGCTCATGTCCGTTGCATTTGTGAGAGAGTTACTTGGTTTTGGATCACTATTTGGCATCCAAATCTTAGGCGACGGTTGGGTAAACTGGACACTAATGATTATGCCACCTGGCGCATTTTTCATGATAGGCATCGTCATCTGGGTGACATCACGATTATTCCCTAAAGAAGATCAAGAAAAAGGAGGTGCTAAGGTATGACAGATATAAACCCAATTATAATATTCTTTGCATCAATTTTTACTAATAATATGATTCTTTCGAATTTCCTTGGCATGTGTTCTTTTATAGCAGTTTCAAGCGAAATTAAAACATCTTTAAGCCTTGGACAAGCAGTTACTTTTGTACTTGCGACTACATCAGTGCTTAATTATCTCGTTTACCATATGGTCTTAGTTCCATTAGGGCTTGAATACTTGCGATTTATCGTCTTTATCATCGTCATCGCCGCATTTGTACAACTTGTAGAGATGATTATAGAACGCTATTTTGAATCACTTTATTACTCTCTAGGTATATTCTTACCTCTAATTACAGTAAACTGCGCGATCCTCGGGGTTTCACTTTTCATGATTATTAGAGACTACGATTTGATTCAATCCTTTGCATTTGGTGTAGGATCTGGTCTTGGTTGGACGCTAGCCATCGTAGCTATGGCAGGTATTCGCAAAAAAATAATGGGTGCTAAAATTCCAAAAGGACTTGAAGGCGCTGGTATCACACTGATCATCACCGGTATAATGGCACTTGCCTTCTTAGGCTTTTCAGGCATCGTACAAATTCAGTAGGAGGTAAGAATGGAGACAATTGGTGTAACCGTATTAACGATTAGCGGCATAACTGGATTACTCGCATTACTTCTTTCAATTGCGAATAAGACGATTGCCAACTATGGCGAGAAAAAAATACTGATCAATAATAAGAAAGAACTTACAGTTGAGGGTGGAGATACATTGCTTTCTGCCCTTATAGATCAAAAGGTTTTTATCCCTTCAGCGTGTGGTGGAAAAGGTAGCTGTGGCTACTGCAAAGTTACTGTAACTGAAGGCGGTGGAGAGATTCTAGCTACCGAACTCGGCTATGTTACGCCAAAAGAACGCGAAGAAGGTGTTAGGCTCTCATGCCAATGTAAAGTTAGAAATGACATGCAAATCGAAATTCCTGAAGAGCTTTTCAGCGTGAAGCAATATGATTATCACGTTGAATTTGTGAAAGACCTTACACCTACCATAAAACACTTAAGATTAGCACTTCCGGAATCAGAAGAAATTGATTTTACGGCTGGGCAATACGTTCAAATCCTTGCACCTAAGTACAAAGGAAGTGATGAAGAGGTTTATAGAGCTTACTCCATCGCCTCTTCGCCACTTGATAGTAAAGCAGTCGAGCTTTATATCGGTTATGTAAAAGATGGAAAAGCAACCACTTATGTGCATAATTTCTTGAAACCAAGTATGAAACTAACGGTTGTCGGACCTTATGGTGATTTTTACTATCATGATACTGATAGAGAGATGGTAATGGTTGCTATCGGAACTGGTATGGCCCCTATCATGTCCATCTTAAAGTACATGCGATCTAAAAGCATACAAAGAAAGGTAACTTTTTATTTTGGTGCAAGATCGGCTGAAGACCTCTTTGAAATGGATACACTCGAACAACTACTTAAAGACTTACCAAATTTCAAACTAATCACTTGTTTGTCAAAACCAGCTGAAAAGGATAATTGGACCGGAGAAGTTGGTCGCGTAACGGATATGCTTAAAAAATACCTTGTGGATGGTTCAGATGCAGAAGCTTATCTATGCGGTAGTCCAGTTATGATAGATTCCGTCATCCCTATCCTTAAAGAAAAGGGGATGCCAGAGGAACAAATTTACTACGATAAGTTTGAATAGTTATGGATTTAGTAAACTATAAACCAAGCAATTAAATAGAATGAGAGCTATCATAATCATTTTTTAAGGACAACTCCTCAGCTTCGTAGCTGAGTCCTTAAGAAATTTGATATGATAGCTCTCATTTTTATATCCTGAAAACTTATTCTTTGCTTTCATTTTTAGGCGGGGTAAATTCCCAATCTGGGAATTCCATATCTGCTGTGTATTCCATCTGAATCAATTCGCCATATCCAATATGTCTTCCCGTCAAAGATTGGATCACCATGCCATGTGCGACAACTATTACACTTGTATAGATCCCCAAATAAGGTTTCAACGATGCATTGACTCTATTCCTAAAACTTTCAATGTCTTCCCAATTAGAAAACTCTTTATTTTGATCTGCAACTGGTCTTACTCCTCTGTTGTCATAAAAATCCTGATAAATTGATTTTAGTGTTTTATAAGAAGAATATTCAAATGACAAATCTGGAATCCACTCATGGAGATCATGAACAACTTTAGTAACTAAACCTGATTTCGCTGCAATTATAGCAGCTGATTGAAGGGCTCTTGTATAGGGAGATGATAATATGATCTGAGCATCGATACCTACAAGTCTTGGCATTGTTATCGTAATTATCTGGTTAATGCCCTCTTCATTTAAAGCTGCTAAGTCACGTCCCTGCCCTTTAAGATTTCTTGCAGTACATGGTGAATAGCTTGGTTCACCGTGTCTCACTAAATATAATTTCATCGCAGCCTCCCTAAAACATTTCTTATATTTTACCCGCGATAAACATTATAAATCAAGAACTTTTTTTACTTTGCAGCATTTGATATCTCGTGATAAAGTTGCATCGTCTCATCGTATGTTGGCATATTTATAATCAAAGGTCTGTGATGAGCTATTTGAATCAACAGTACCTCTTTCAAGGATTGATACTTAAAAACATCACAATCGCCATAATCACTATAGTAAAATACACCTCTTTCATATCTTTCAGTTCCAGATCCATTGACTTTAACGCCACCAGAAATTTCTGTAACGACTATCTTTTCAATGTCTGTCAGATTTACACTTACTTTATGGAATGCGCTTTTCACTGTCAATTGAGTATCACTCAATTGAATTACCGGCATAACAAAGTCATCTTTCACTATAAGAAACCATGGTGGCACTAATAAAACAACAATTAGTATTGTAGACAAAATCATCGTGTTTCTGCCCGCTTTTGTCGCGAGGTTCATGGAAGAACTCCCACCAACTAATGAACTATTCACAAAAACCTTTTTTGAATTTGGATTGAAATAAAATATTCCACCGTACCAGCAATCTTCTTCTGAATCTCGTATTGCATCATACCATCCAGCATCACGTTTTAACTTTTTAAGTTCTGAATTCGCTTTTGAGATAATCAACATTTTGATAAAAATAATTAAAAATGTCCACATCATAAAGTACGAAAAAACAATTGAAAAATAATCCGTTTGATAAAGCTGTAGAAACATTGTCAAAAAGGAAAGCCAAAACCATATTCTATTTCTTGTTTTGTATCTTTGTATCACTTCCGTTAAACGGTCATCCGATATCCTTTCACTGGGTATAAATATACCAAATATTTTACCTCGATTTGGTTTATAAGCCCCCATGAGAATAGCTGCCATTAGTAAAAAGGTAATCACATTGCATCCGAAAAATACTAACCCTAGCATGAAACCCTCCATATAATTCTCATAAAAAACGATTTAATTTAGTTATACCCTACAATTGTTAAAACTTTCTTAAAGTATACTAAATTTATCAAGTATTTAATTCTTATATTTGGGCTGATGATAAAGTAAATCGTATATATTCCCAGTTATCTCCAAATCATTAATTACAATTTCACATTTGCTTAATGCCTTTTTAGCTGTTATTGCGCATAGATATGAGGGTCTTAGTCTCAAATTTTGCCAACTTATGGTTTCTTTCGCAAGGGGTAAAACATATTCGCCTTCCCAAATAGAAGATTTACTATCTCCACTTTTCTTAACGAGTTTTATGGGAAAAATATGAATAAATCCAACTTCTGTTTGATATAAATAGACTTGACCAAGTGAATTTGTATAGCTCATGGCTTCTAGTTCAGGTGAAAAAGAAACACAGACTTCATCTGGATCACCGATCACTTCTGCTCTTATTATGACTTTTTCATATGACAAAAAGCGATGTGGTTCAAATGACATTCTTTCACCAAAAACATCAATTTGACCTCGCCAGTGGTTCCAATAACCGGTTATGGACACATTTTTCACTTTTAAAGCCATAACCTCCTTGTTAAGTTCATAAGTTGCACGATTGTTACTTGGCGTCAGCGCTTCAAATTCTAAAATATAGTTGCCTTCAGGTATACTCTCACTGATTAACACATCATTTTCCCATGAAATAGTATCCGAATCAGGTTGAAATGTAGATTTTTTAAGTGCAACCTTTGTTTGACAAGTTGTTCCTTTATATAAAATTACATTGGCAGTGTTTGCATATTTATTGGTCTTTGCAGTGAAATGTGAAATCTCTCCAATGATCATAGCATCTACATTTCCAACAATATCAATTGGCGTTTGTACGTGAAAAGGCAAATCAATTATGGTTTTAATCGCTGGGTTTATCACCGAATACGCTTCGATTTTCACACTATAATTTCCATCTTGATACGTTGGTGGCAGTGTAATGTTACATGTTTGCCAATTGTATACATTTCCTTTAATGTTATTATATGGAATATCAGTGCTTAATAATAACGCTTCATCTTTTAGTTTTACGCCATGATCATCATAGATGCTAACTTTAAGATTGTGCGCTTGGTGGTAGTTCGTGATAATTTCATAAACTTGAAGTTTTTCTGAAGCAGGTATGTTACTTGTTTCATAAGGTGGTGTAATTGACTTGAGTTTTGCTTTTAACTGTATAGGGGGGTCTGCTGATAAAGTAAATAACTTTGTGTTTTCATCACTCCAAACGCCTTCAAGGTCTTTAACAACATATTTCATTTCATAGTTTCCCGATGTAAGTTCTGTAGGAATAGCATAATACCAAACATTATCTCCATTCGTCTTTCTATACATCAATTTCCGGTCTACGATGCCTTTATTTGCGTCTGAATATTGATGATCTAAATCATAACTTAAATCAACCCACGTTGTTTTATAGACGCTTTTTGATGCGTCATAATCCCAATCTAAGCTAAAATCTGCAATTGGTTTACGATGAACGTAAATTTCCATTTGTGCAGCGTTTGAATATTTTTCATATCCTGTATAGCTTGGAATGGTGTCTTTCAGTCTTCTATAAATTGTATATTTCCCTGGCTTTGAAAAACTGGTTTTTATCGTTTGAATCTGATATGCACTTTCGGAATATAAAGCGATCGAATCTGCTTCTAAGCCTGTAGAATTGTCATAATAGTTTGCTTCATGTACATACTGAATTCCTGTATTATATAAACTATCTTTTTCTTCGTCATAGTCCATGAAGTATGTCTCAAAGGTTTCATCAACAAGTAAAAGTTTCTTATTATCAAGTGCGTTATCATTTCCAATGATGTCGTTAACTTCTGCCATAATATCAGCTAAAGGCTGGTTTACATCCACAAATGCATAATGACTTATGGTTCCTTTAAGAGCCGGATGACCCACTAAAATAACTTTTGAAGTCGCTTTTTTGAGAATGGTATCAAGGTCACTTGGATTATTAATTTTGTCCCTTGCAAAGTAGACGATATACTTTTCTGAATCAATGTCTAGTGTGGGATTAAAGGTTTGCTTTGTAGCTTTACTTATCGTGCCTTGATAATCTCCGTAGTAATTGCTTACCCACTGGTAATCTGAAATCCATTCATAATCAGTTGTACAGACAGTTTTAGTACCATCCTGATACCAACACGATAGCCCAATAGTTGCATCATCCGGACTCCAACCGCATATATTTCCATTCCAGATCCATTTCATTATTGGTTCATCTACACATGTAGTATACGACTGCGAATAGCCATAATCATGATAACTACCATTGTCCCTTACAATTGTCCTATTCAGCGTACCAGTGTATCCACCCGATGAATAAACCCATGTCGCCGACGGATATGAACCGCCTGTATTTTGAGATGGGGTTACATATTTCGTATCAATATAGGTGTACAAATCCCATATTTGAAGATTGGCGTTAAGGCCTTTTGTTTGTCCAAGCGCATTGATCCAGTCAACTCTCTTCATCTTAATTTCATCGTTTAGTTCTCTTGTAATGCCTTGGTCATTTAAGACCAAAACATCTACTTTAGGGATGTTAACATCGATGTTGGATTCAATGGCAGTAACAGGCGCAACATTATCAACGTAAAAGACACGTTCAGCAGTCGCTTTTCTCGTATCAGCCGTGGTTATAAATTCGGATATCGTCTCTTGTCCAAAGCTTTCCTCTATATCAAAGACGATTTTATAAGTACCTAGCTTGGTAGGTGTATAACCATCGTAATTTTCCCAAAGTCCTTGTTTAACAATTTGCTCTGCTTCACCATCACCATTCGCATCGTAGTAAATGACATATTTGTTGACACTAATTAAATCATCATCATAACTTGATCCATCATAGGTAAAATCTAAAGTTTCCCCACGGATCATCACGCTAGACCAAATATTAGCGATAATTGCAGGGTCATAATCATAATCAATGTGATAGCTTTGATTGTAGTTATCCGAAACAAAATAACCGTATGGTATGTCTGAACGTTCAATTAGACTTGGTGGTACAATAGACTCTGCTTTAATATTGATGTCTAGTTCAGATTCATCTTTTACTAAAAACACCATTTGATTAGCGTCTTTCGTCTTAAACTTCAAACTACCAACACTGTCACTGGTTGCATCAAAAACTAGATTGTTTATACTTACGTTGCTTAGTAGATAAGCACTATTAACCGAGGCAAAGTCAGTATTGACTGTAATCTTTCTATTTTCTTTAAATGTACCTTCGGTTTTAAACTGTGCCCTTGGTTTGGTCGTATAGACGACAATATAACTGCTGTATTTTACATCCGTTCCTTCTCCATCTGTATATACGATGGAATAGGTGTAAATTTTATCTTTACCTATTAGCGGAAACAAATATTGTCCTGCGATAAAATTTTCTGAATCGGCTTCTGAAAGCTCAGCTTCATCCAAAATCACTTTGCGACTTGCGTCAACTGGAAGTTCAGTATTATCTAAAACTTTAAAGGTTTCTGTATCGAGCATATATTTAGGTGCAGAAATATCTAGTTTTATCTTTTGAACCATTGGTTTAGTCGGTGACGTTTCTTTTGAGCCATCTTCATCTATAATCGGATCGGGTGCAGGTTGACTGTCTAAACTACTTATCGTCTGCGTTATAGAATCACCGTTATAAAAATAAAGCGTAATTGTACCATTGAAGGCAATCTCTAATTCTTTTTTTGTTCCTATGCCTTTTAACTTGCTCTTGTACTTACTATAAGGAATTTTCACACTAAAGGTATTTGAGCCTTTATTGCCATTAGGTTTAATGTTAGTAATCGTTGTTATTTCTTCCGTTACGGTATCTTGAAGTTTCAAAGTCCACGATTTGATTTCATCTCTTGTATAGTAAATGGATCTAGCTACATCCACTGGTACACCTTCATAAACTGTATAAGGTGACCATAGATAATTGTCTCTGTAGATCCCTGTTAATTTTACTTCATAATTGAGGTCAATTTCTTTTGTTGCACTCACACCTTCGCCTGTTTTGTTAACGGCAATAAAGGGTGCAAGTTCAAGTTTAGATTTATCTTGAGTCATTTTATGAGTGAGAACATTTGATAATAAACGACATCTGATTGATGGTACATAAGCGTTTGACCGGGAAAACGTGTTGTCGGTGCAGTCAAAACATGTGCGTAATTATAAGCTTCTTTGTTTGCATCTGTTGAAGTGTTTATTTTAAAGGGTAAGGTTTCAGAGATCCAGTTGCGGACAGATTGTGCTTTAGAATCATCTCTTTTCGCAGTTTGATAGTATTGACTCCCTCTTTCAATTCGAGTGTCTTTATAATAAGGGCTAGTCTTTTCCCATATCTGATAAATCCACTTTTTACTTTCGGGCTTACGTCCTGAATCTGAATCAGCAGGAAAATCTAAGTTAACGTACTTATTGCCCTTTGAGTCAAAACCATGATAACGGTATTCACCCAAAAGTCCATTGGATTGATAATATCCTTTGTTTTTATTTCCTACTGTTAAATCGCCTGTATAGTTTTTTAAGGTTGCGTTTTTAAAATCATTGTTACTTAAACTACTATGATCGCCATAAACCGCTATATGCTGATCCATCCAAAGCTCTATATTAAAAAACCAACCGTTATCACTCTTATAAGGTAAATCAAGTGGTACGCCATAATAAGTTTTAAAGGCTTCCCATGTTTGACCATTTTTAGTGTCTGAAGTAAAGTAATCCTTTGATTCATCATAAATGGATGGACTAGAGTTGACTGCATAGGTTGTCGGACTATCGACAAAGGGTACAATCATTGCCAGTATTAAGAAAAGGCAAACAATTCTTTTTAATGTTAAATTCACGCTATCACTCCTTACTGAAATTTGACAGAGTATTTAATTTCAATTCCATCAGAGGTATTGTTAATATAAACATTTCTACCACCAATTCCAAATCTAACTAATTCTCGATTATCAGTCAACATCGCTAAATTTATTTCATCAATAACCTTTTGTGCATCTGCTTTAAAAGAATACTGAATCATCTTTTCTATAAAGCCACGGTATTTTTCGTAATTAGATTTATCAAGAGAGATAAAATATGGATAATCAGCATACATATAAGCATATGCACCGATAATCAATTCAACTTCTGTTGGAAGCATGACTGTTTGGTCTCCATATTGAGGATAATTTTTAAAAATATTAATATAATCATTTTTACTCTTAAAACCATCCACACTGAAACCATCTTGACCAACGCTGAATAGGTAGAACGGTTGATCTCCCATTTCAAGCGTCACTTTATTTAAGTACTTGCCTAGTTCAAACATTTCAGCTACATTTATACCTTTGTAAACTGGCATATAAAATGATTCATCAACGAGCTTAAAAGTACCAGTTTTATAGATGTTCGTTTCAGCGAAAACTCGTTCACCATTTTCTTTCACCCAATAGTACACACCTACAATAGATTTAAACTCATAGTTTGGTTTATCTCTTAACTCAGGATTAATAATCTTGCTAATAAAAGTAGTTGCTTCTGCACGTGTTGAAAAATTGGATGGTTTAAAAGTTTTATCAGTAAAACCAGTGGTGATCCCTGTTTTATAGGCATCAAGGACACTCTGAGCGCAAAGTCCACAGATAGTGGAGTAATCCTTAATTTGATTGGCTACAAATTGATCATATTCAGTGGAGGGTCTTTCTTCTGTAAGGTAAATTGTATTCATGGTGATCACTGTCATGCTTTGGCGTGTGATGCTTGCGTTATAATCTTTAAACTGTCCATCAACAATAATGTTGAGTTCTAATGCTTTGTCGATATAAGGCTTCGCCCAATCACCGCCTACTGGTTCAAACCAATACCCTTGTGATTTCACTGCCATTGCAATGTATTCATTGATTTTCACATCATTATTGGGTCTAAACGAACCATCTGGATAACCATTAACGATGTTGCTCGATTTAAGTGAATCAATGAATTTGTAAGCCCAGTGATTTGATGTGACATCATTAAATGAACTTCCTAATTGGTTTATTTGGATATTCACCGAACTATTTACGTCATTATTACCTGCAAAGGCAACATCACTCAATATAAAAAGACCAAAACGAGCTGTCATATATAATAACAGTAGTGACAAACTCGTAATGATAAGCTTCTTAAATACTTCATATTCATCAAACACTTTCTTATTTGTGAAATATCCTGAGCAGTTTATTGCCGCTTCTTCCCTTACGAAGCTATCTGTGTAGCCGATCTTTATGTAATGACAGTCACTCTTTGTATTTTCAACATTGTTCACAGAATTTAACAATTTGTCTGTTACTTTTAACCCCATATTCTTAATCCCCGCTATAATTTTATTTTTGATCAAACTGAACCATTTAGCTGAGTGCTAATCGTTCTTATTGTATAAGTATAACTGAAATTTGTCCCATTTAAAAGTTATTTATGTAAATTAATGTAAAATATGCGCGTCATTGACTTTCAAACACATAACTCATATCAATGGCACAGATAACGTACTACTGAGAATAGCGGTTTCGCAGTAATCAATCAAGTCAAAAAAGAAAAACAGCCCTTCGTCAGAAGAGCTGCTTTTCAGTGGGGTCGGTAGTGTCAAGGTTGTGCTTGACACCGTATTGATTAATCCCTATATAAAGGGAATTTATCACAAAGTGCTTTTACTCTTGCACGTGCAGGGTCTAAATCTGCATCGCGGTTATCAATCGTCCAGCTGATGATGTCAGCGATTTCAAGCATTTCTGCTTTTCCAAAGCCTCTTGTTGTAGATGCTGGCGTACCGATACGGATACCACTAGTGACAAATGGACTAGCAGTTTCGTTTGGTACGGTATTTTTGTTAGTTGTAATACCGATTTCATCGAGTAATTTTTCAGCTGCTTTACCAGTGATGTCTTTGTTTCTAAGGTCAACAAGCATCAAGTGATTGTCTGTTCCACCAGAAACGATCTTAAATCCTCTATCATGAAGCGCTGCTGCCAATGTTGCAGCATTTTCAACAACGTTCTTTTGATAAGTTTTAAATTCTTCAGACATTGCTTCTTTAAAACAAACTGCTTTTGCCGCGATGATGTGCATCAGTGGACCACCTTGGATACCAGGGAAGATTGCTTTATCAATATCTTTTGCATATTGCTCTTTGCAAAGAATTGCGCCACCTCTAGGGCCTCTTAGTGTCTTATGCGTAGTTGTTGTTACAAAATCAGCATATGGAACTGGACTTGGGTGAATTCCAGCAGCTACAAGACCAGCGATATGTGCCATATCAACCATCATTAAAGCGCCTACTTCATCACAAATCTCTCTGATTCTTGGAAAATCAATCGTTCTTGAATAAGCACTTGCGCCTGAAACGATCATCTCAGGTTTTTCTGCAATTGCTTGTGCTCTTAAAGCATCATAATCGATAAAACCTTCTTCGTTTACACCATATGAAACGAAGTTATAAAGTTTACCAGAAAAGTTAACTGGGCTACCATGCGTTAAGTGACCACCATCAGATAAATTCATACCAAGGATTTTAGCACCTGGTTGAAGCACTGCCATGTAAACACCCATATTTGCTTGAGAGCCTGAATGTGGCTGAACATTGGCATGTTCTGCACCAAATAAAGCTTTCATTCTATCTCTAGCAAGATTTTCACTGATGTCAACAAACTCACAACCACCATAGTAGCGTTTGCTTGGATAACCTTCAGCATATTTGTTGGTTAAGTGAGAACCCATCGCTTCCATCACGGTAAGACTTGTGAAGTTTTCTGAAGCAATTAATTCGATATTACTTGATTGTCTTTTAAGCTCAAGCTCCATAGATTCATAAAGCTCTGGATCATTTTTCTTAATTAAATCAAAATTCATCATATTCTCCTCAATCCTCTACTTCTTAAGTTTAGGTGGTGCCATGTGAATCGCTTCACCTCTCAGACCTAATGTCGCTTCAGCAAATGACTCTGCTAAAGTTGGATGCGCATGAACGGTATTTGCAATTTGATCAACAGTCATACGGTTCGCTACAGCAAGTGTACCTTCTGCAATCAAATCTGATGCATGAGGACCCATGATGTGCACACCAAGTACAACGTCGTTCATATCTGAAATCACTTTGATAAAGCCTTCTGGTTCTCCAATTGAAAGCGCTTTACCATTGGCACCAAACATAAATTTACTTTTTTTGATCTCGATTCCCTTTTCAATTGCTTCATCTTCAGTGATACCGACACCGGCAATTTCTGGGAATACGAAAATACAGTTCGGAATTGCATCGTGGTTGCCTTTATGTTCAATGCCCATAATCGCTTCAACAGCAGCAATTCCCTGATGTGAAGCCGCGTGTGCTAACATGATAATCCCGTTGACATCACCAATTGCATAAACATTGTCGACATTTGTTTTAAATGTATGGTGATCTACTGAGATTCCTTTTTTAGTCACTTCTACGCCAGCAGCATCAAGGTTAAGATCCTTATAAACCGGGACACGGCCTGTGGATAAAAGAACTGTATCTGCAGGAAATTCCACAGGTCCTTTCTTGGTATCCCCAGTAACTTTTAAACCCGTTTCAGTTTGAACGATTGCCATGTTTTCAATCGATTTATTGAGATCAATTCCTTTTTTCTTAAGCATCGCACCAAAGCGTTTTGTAATTTCAGAGTCTACTTCTTTAAGGAATTTATCACTTCTAATTAACACTGAAACTTCTGAACCAAGTGCAGCAAAAATACCTGCAAATTCCATACTGATAACACCGCCACCGATAATGACGAGTTTTTCTGGAACACTCTTGAACTCTAAAAGTTCTTTTGAAGTGACAACACCTGGTAGTTTTACACCTTCAAAAGGAGGTACCGCGGATGTAGAACCAGTGGCAATGATGATATCATCGCCACTTATCTCTATTGTTTCGCCATCAGCTTTAACTACTTTTAATGTTTTTGCATCGATAAAACTTGCTGAACCACCGATGATCTCTACACCGTTGGCTTTAACAACTTGCTCAATCCCGCTGACAAGTGTATGCACAACTTCGTCTTTACGGCTTTGAATTTTATCGACATCGATACTATAATTATCTACCTTGATCCCAAAATCTTCGATATGTTTCAAGGTATGGAGTAATTCAGCATTTTTATACAGTGTTTTTGTGGGAATACATCCGTAATTCAGACACGTTCCGCCGATTTTGTGTCGTTCGATTAAAGTGACTTTAGCACCTAGTTGAGCGCCTCTTATAGCGGCAACATAACCGCCCGGTCCGCCACCTATTACGACGATTCTCTTTTGCATTGCTGCCTCCTAGATTAATTCTTTTCCCATTTTAAGATTGGTGATCTTGCAGCTAAAACTTCATCAACTCTTCTGATTTGCGTAGTTGTTGGTGCATTTTTAAGAAGTTCTGGTGTCTCATCAGCTTCTTTGCTGATTTGAATCATAACGTCTATAAAAGCATCAAGTGTTTCTAAGCTTTCAGTTTCAGTTGGCTCTATCATCAAAGCGTTTGGAACAATTAGTGGGAAATAAATCGTAGGTGGATGATATCCCATATCAAGTAATCGCTTCGCCACGTCTAACGTACTGCAGTGGTTAAGTTCATTTTTTAGTCCAGCAAATACACATTCATGTTTGCAAATTGTATCAACAGGAAGGTTATAATATGGTTTAAGTTTTTCTTGAATATAATTCGCATTTAATACTGCAACTTCAGATGCACGTTTTAAGCCTTCAGCACCCATCGTCAAAATATAAGTGTACGCTCTCACCATGATGCCAAAGTTTCCGAAAAATGCTTTAACTTTACCGATAGAGTCTGGTCTATCATAATCAAGGTAATAACGATCAGAACCTTTGCTTACAACCGGTGAAGGTAAAAATGCTTCTAAGTGACTCTTAACGCCAACTGGACCTGAACCAGGACCACCACCGCCGTGAGGTGTTGTAAACGTTTTATGAAGGTTATAGTGAACCACGTCAAATCCCATGTCGCCAGGTCTTGTTTGTCCCATGATTGCATTTAAGTTAGCACCATCATAGTATAAAAGTCCGCCACATTCATGAACGAGCTTTGCAATTTCAACGATGTTTTGCTCGAACAATCCAAGTGTACTTGGGTTCGTAAGCATTAATCCTGCGATTTCGTCACTTAAAACTGCTTTTAAGTTTTCTAGATCTACGGCGCCATCACGAGTAGATTTGATTTCAACGATATCAAATCCTGCTACATTAGCACTCGCTGGGTTAGTTCCATGCGCTGAATCTGGAACGATAATCTTAGTTCTTTTCATATCGCCACGTTTTTCATGGTAAGCTTTGATGATCATCAGACCAGCAAGTTCACCTTGTGCACCAGCTGCTGGTTGAAGAGAGAACGCATCCATACCACCGATTTCACCGAGCATACCAGAAAGATCATACATGAGTTCAAGTGCACCCTGAACTTGTGATTCTTCTTGTTGTGGGTGTAGGTGTGAAAATTTACCAAGGTTCGCCATATCTTCATTGATCTTAGGGTTATATTTCATTGTACATGAACCAAGTGGGTAGAAACCTGTGTCTACGCCAAAGTTCTTGTTACTTAATAACGTGTAATGTCTTACGAGTTGAGGTTCACTTACCTCAGGTAATACCAACTCTTGATTTCTACGTAAACCAGCTGGAATTACATCGTCAAGATTTACTGTTTCAACTTTGCAAGTTGGGAGTTTATAAGCTCTTCTGCCCTCTTGCGAGATTTCAAATATAAGTTGATCGTATTTTACCATGAGATTTCCTCCATTGCTTTTACGAGACAATCGATTTCTTCAATTGTGCGTTTTTCAGTGACACAGAACATGATAAGGTTTTTGTCCGATTTATAATCTTTTCCAACATTATAACCACCTAAGAATCCTTTAGATGCAAGTTCAGCATTAAGCGCTTCTACATCCATCGATGTTTCAAGGACAAATTCTCTAAAGAAAGGTTGATTATATACTGGCTTAAATTTACCAGTTGCGATCAATTTATTATAAGTGTAGTAAGCTTTTTTTGCTGATTCTTCAGCAACTTCTGCAAGACCCACTTTTCCAAGTGCACCTAAATAAATAGTCGCAGCAAGTGCGTTAAGAGCTTGGTTTGAACAAATATTTGAAGTTGCTTTGTCTCTTCTGATGTGTTGCTCACGTGCTTGAAGTGTTAAAGTAAATGCACGTTTACCATCTAAATCAACTGTTTGACCAACTATTCGTCCTGGCAATTTTCTCATCTGTTTAGTTGATGCTGCGATAAAGCCGAGGTATGGGCCACCGAAGTTAAGTGAATTACCTAGTACTTGACCTTCACCTACTGCAAGATCCGCACCGTATTCTCCTGGTGTTTTTAACATACCAAGTGAAATTGGATCAACATTCATGATAAAAAGTGCTTTATTATCATGCGCGATTTCTACAGCAACGGTACAATCTTCAATATTACCAAAGAAGTTAGGTGTTTGAACGATCACGCCTACTGTATCAGCGTTCACTAAACCTTTGAGCGCTTCCATATCTGTAATACCATCTTTAGCAGGTACTTCAACCACTTTTACACCGTAAAAACGCATATATGTTTTAACAACTTCTCTCGTTTGTGGGTGAACAGTTTCTGAAATGACGATTGTATCGCCTTTTTGGTTAGCTGCAGCAAGCATAGCTGCCTCAGCAGTTGCAGATGCACCATCATACATAGAAGCATTTGAAACTTCAAGACCTGTTAAGTTAGCAATCATGGTTTGGTATTCAAAAATTGCTTGTAAAGTCCCTTGACTGATCTCTGGTTGATAAGGTGTATATGCTGTATAAAACTCTGATCTTGAAATCAAGTGATGAATCACAGATGGAACAGAGTGATCATATGCGCCAGCGCCTCTAAAGCAAACGAGTTCGTCAGTGCCTATATTTTTATTCGCGATACTTTTAATCTTTTTGGAAACCTCAATTTCTGATAAAGGCTTTCCGAGATCTAATCTTCTACCAAGCTTGATAGCCTCTGGAATATCATCGAACAATCTATCAATCGAATCTATACCAAGTACTTCAAGCATCTTTTGCTCATCTTGCTTAGTATTTGGGATGTATGGAAACATTCTATGCCTCCTCGTTACAAAATGCTTCGTACTCTTCAGCGTTCATTAATTCATCAAGATCTGCTGGGTTTGAAAGACTGATTTTCATAATCCAATTTTCATATGGATCTGAATTTACAAGAGAAGGATCATTTTCAAGATCTTCATTTACTTCTAATACAGTACCAGTTACAGGCATAAGCATATCAGACGCAGCTTTAACTGATTCAATAGTACCAAAGCTCTCTTCGCCTTCGATTTCTTCGTCTAATTCTGGTAATTCTACATAAACAATTGCGCCAAGTGCATGTTGTGCAAAATCAGTAATTCCAACTAATGCTTCTTTACCTTCAACTTTAACCCACTCATGATCTTTTGTATAATATAATCCGCTAACTATTTTCATCTTAATACCCTCCTGATAATTTTTCATATTTATGGGAAACCTTTTGTCCCTTAAAATCAGTATACCGCAAACTCTGATTATTTTTTATAGTTTTTTTGATAAAATCTTTTGCTTACTACAGTTGCTGGGAATACGTTCTTACGAACTTGTACACCAAGCTCTGAACCCATTTCGCCGTACTTAGAATCAACAAGTGCAAGTGCAATGTTTTTCTTAAGTGTAGGAGAAAAATACCCAGTTGTTATAACGCCTATAACTTCGCCATCAGCAAGCACTTCATAACCTTGTCTTGGGATTCCTTTTACCATTTCAAGACCAATTGTTTTTCTTGGTAAACCTTTTTCTTTTTGCTCTACTAATGCATCTTTACCAATAAAGTTGTCTTTACCAAGTTTAACAAAGAAACCGAGTCCAGCTTCAAGTGGAGTGATACTTTGATCAATTTCATGTCCATAAAGTGGTAATGTTGCTTCAAATCTAAGCGTATCTCTACAGCCAAGACCAGTTGGTTTAAGACCAAGCTCTTTACCCACTTCAAGGAGTTTACGCCATACTTTTACGATGCCTTCATGATCAGCGTAGATTTCGAATCCATCTTCACCAGTATAACCCGTTCTTGAAACCAAGCATTTTACACCTTCGATGGTAACATTGCGGTTACAATAGAAGAATTTAACAGTTGATAAATCAACGTCAGCAATTTTTTGGAGGATCTCTTGTGCATTTGGACCTTGTAATGCAATCTCAGAAACACCATCAGATAAGTTTTCAAGTTTAAGATCGTATCCTTTTGATTGTTCTACCATCCATGCATAATCTTTTTCTACATTACTTGCATTGATTACTAAGTAGAAGTGTTCTTGGTTAAATTTGTAAACCAATAAATCATCTACAACACCACCATGCTCATAACACATCATCGCATAGAGAATTTGATTGTCTTCAAGAGTAGATACATCATTTGTAACAAGGTTTTGAACAAATGCAAATGCATCTTTACCTATTACATCAACTTCTCCCATGTGTGAAACATCAAACATGCCAGCTGCGTTTCTTACCGCTTCATGTTCTTCAATGATACCCTCGTACTGAACCGGTAAAGCCCAACCAGCAAAATCAATGATTTTACCACCAGCTAATACATGTTCGTCATAGAGTGCGGTTTTTTTAACTGAATCCATAATGCAACCTCCTTATATTTGGTAATGCTATTAACAACGGATAGATAAAGAAAAAGAGGTATACAATGGTATAGCAATGCTAGCCGCCATTATATACCTCTGTATTTTTACCTGAGAGTGTTTCGCAAAGTTTTGACTTTGCACTTCCGCCTTCGGTGCCTACTTAAAGGGCTCTCCAGAGTTCCATCAGATAACACTACTTTTGCCTGAGAGATTCTGTGGTGTCGGCAAACACTCACATTGCTCCTTCGGCTACCTTACGGTATCTCGCATTATCCTCACTTGGTACTTTATTAAGTTTAGATCGAATAAACATCCTTCGTCTACTACATTTTATGCGAAACGAATACGTTTTTCAACTCATTTTTTTGATGGAGTTATGATATTTTTTTAACCACTAAGGTTTTTTTTGAACCCGCAAAGCTAAACCTGGCTCAAGCTGTTCTAATTAAAGGTTTCTATCGTCAATACTCTCTAGTACATTTCGAAGTGCTGGGATTACTTTTTTGATAGATCCTTGTTCAAATGGGCTATCCAATCCTGCCACTTTTAAAAGACCAGTGAATGGTAAACTACCACCCATATTGCATAATTTAATATACTGTTCCCAAGCTGCTTTTCTATCTTCTGTTGATTTAAGGAAAAACTGGAATGCGCATACTTGTGCAAGTGTATAATCAATATAGTAAAAAGGATCGCTAAAGATATGTCCTTGTCTAAACCAAAAACCGCCTCTTTCTAAGAAATCATTATCTTCATAATCTTTATAAGGAAGATATTTTTTCTCAAGTTCACGCCATTTTGACTTACGGTCAGCTGGGGTTGCTTCTGGGTTACCATACACATAATGTTGGAATTCATCCACTAAAACGCCATAAGGAATAAAAAGTAGTGCTTCACTTACATGGTTAAATTTGTATTTTGTCACATCGTCTTTAAAGAAACTCTCCATCCAAGGATAGGTTAAAAACTCCATACTCATCGAGTGAATTTCACAAGCTTCGAGTGTAGGGAATTGATACTCAGGCAGTTCATAATCTCTACTTTGGAAACACTGGAAGGCATGACCCGCTTCATGTGTTAAAACATCTATATCTCCTGATGTGCCATTGAAGTTTGAGAAAATAAATGGCGCTCTATAATCGCTGATATAAGTACAATATCCACCACCTGATTTGCCTTTTTTGGCTTCAAGGTCCATCAGTTCACTATCTAGCATAAAATTGATAAATTCACCCGTTTCAGCAGAAAGTTCCTCATACATTTTTTTGCCATTTTCGATGATCCAAGCAGAATCACCTTTAGGGGTTGCATTCCCGCTTGTGAAAGCGATTTGCTCATCATAATACTTAAGTGTGTCAATACGTAGGCGCTCTTCTTGTCGTTTACGAAGCTCAAGTGAAAGCGGGACAAGTTCATCTAGGACTTGTTTTCTATAGGTTGCCACCATTTGATCGTCATAATCTGTTCTAGATAGTCTCATATAACCCAATTTAATAAAGTTTTCAAATCCAAGTTTTCTTGCAATTTTATGTCTTACTTCCACAAGGTCTTGGTATAAATCATCAAAAGCTGCTTCGTTTTCCTCAAAGAACTTGGTTGCAGCTTCCTGTGCTTCTTTTCTTACGAGTCTATCCTTAGACTCATAATATGGCACCATCTGAGCAAGGTTGCGCTCTTCGCCATCGAACATAATTTTTGCTGATGTTCTAAGTTTGGTATATTTTGACATGAGCATGTTCTCATTTTTTAAATCTTCTATAATATCTGGGTGAAAAGTTTTAAGCTTTACTTCAACGATATTGAAAATGTGATCGCCTAGCTCTTTGCGAAGCGCATCCTTAAATCGCGATTGATCCAGTGCACGGTAGTATTTATCAACCATCTCCATATAAAGTGGCATCGTCTCATCTATAAAGTCGTTTTCTGCGTCATAAAAAGCATCTGTTGTATCTATCGTGTGTCTTACTTGCACGATTTGTGAAAGTGATTCTATATGATTTCTCATGGTATTAATTTCTTTGATAATAGCCAATTGGTCCTCTGCGCTACTTGCATCATTAAATCTAAGAATTAGCTCATCAAAATCTTTTTGGAACTGATTCATATCTGGACGTTCATATTTAAAATCTTTAAATTTCATAATGCCTCCTAATTTATACATTACTTTACTATAACATAACTTAAGTTTATCATAAAAAAAAGAGAACGTATAATTTTTTTTATACGGTCTCTTTGAACACTTCTCTAATTATGCCTTTACCCTATTCTGCAAAAATTTCGAACTCAGGTGGATTGAACATATGCTTTTTAACAGAGCACAAATCCATTGATCTCATAATTGCAGTTTTGTATTTTTCAGGAAAACCATCTGGTAAAGTCAAGTTTAAGTTAACTTTCTCTATCATTTTAGTTTCTGGGTTTTTAACAGTATCCATAGTAAGCGCTAATCCCTCTGAACTAATCCCTTTGTGTTGACAAAAGCTTAAGGCATAGATGCCTGCACAGGTGGCAATTGATGATAAAAAAAGATCAAAGGGTGCTGGTGCACTGCCTTCTCCACCAGCATGTACTGGTTGATCAGTTGATATAACATGCCCTTTCATATGGGCATCCACTCGAACGCCACCAGGAAACTTCACTTCAATCAAAGCCATATTAAACTCCTTTTTTAAAAAACCTCTTTTTCAGAGAGGTTTATACCCATTATTTATTAAAAAAAGCAAACCCTGCTTTTCCTGAGTTTTTCACTTTATAGAGTGCTTGATCAGCCTTATCTAGTAGATCATCCGCATCATTTCCATCTTCTGGATAGACGCTGATACCCATTGAACACGTCACGGATAGACTTTGATCCTCAATGATAAATGGCTTTGAAAATTGATCAAGAATGTGTTTTGAAACGCGTTCGATGTCTTTCTTGTCAATGAGTCCTTCCATAACAATCACAAATTCATCACCTGACAATCTGGCAACTGTATCAGAACTTCTTATGGCATTTTTAAGTCTTTTAGACATCTCCATAAGAATTGAATCACCATAACGGTGACCATATTGATCGTTAACTTCCTTTAGATTATCCAAATCTATAAAAAAAACAGCTATACTCTGTGTTGAATTTTCAAGTGTAAATTCCTCAAGACCCTTTCTAAGCTTTCCCATTAAGAATAGTCTGTTCGGTAATCCAGTAAGCACATCATGCATCGCCATCTGTCGAGATTGCTCTTCATTTTGCCTGATTTCATCGTTCTCTTTTTCAAGATGCCTGATAAAGTGCTTCATTTTTTGTACCTTTTGATAATGTCCTGTGTGGTCTTCCACTTGAATGAGTATGAAATTATTGTCGACTCTCTCAATTTGAAGGTTTTGCTGCATATTGGGGTTAAGTTCTAAATCAATATTCGAAAAAAATCCACCATGTACCGCACCAGCCAAGAATCTAGATTGACCCGTTTCTATCACCAAATCCAATATCTTGCTATATTTAGGTCTAAGAAATTTGGGTGCTACTTCACCTATGGAATAATTAAAAACTGTTTCGGTCTTTAATTCCGTTTTAATCTCCATCCAGCTGTTCCAAAAAACAATTCTCTTTTGTTGATCTAGCAAGATGATTCCACTATTAAGTTTGTTTAAGACTTCAAAAAAGAAATTGTTCATGATAATTCTCCAAGGACCTCATCGATCTTGCCTAAAAGCTTATTTAATGAATTTAATCCAAGCGCGACGATGACCACACCTTCAACTTGTGCTTTTGCAAGTTCAAAGCTCGTATACAGCATCATCATATAAACATTGTTTTTGAGATACATCTTTTGCTCGTCCTCAGAAACGAAAACAACTTCTACATCAGGTATTGAAAATTCAACGGTTGTACCAATTAAATTGCTAAATTCTCCAATTACTGAATTAAGGATTACATTACTAATCTCCTTTAATACATCAAAATCTGTATCAATCAAATCAAAACTGCTCTCTTCAAATGAAGTCGCTTCAATTCCCATGCATGCATCCACTAACAGTTTAGCCTTTTGTGCTGGAAAAATCAAAAGTGCTCTACCTGAAAATTCATGTCCAAATTTCATGGAAGACGATACGATATGACCATGTGTAAATAAAGGTCTCTCAAGCGCTTTTTTTTCATCTGACATATTGATGATCTCAACTTCAGGCACACTTAAAAGGACCCGTTGATTTGCCATATCAGATAGCATACTCGCAGCTTGTCCAATGAATACATTGACATATTCTTTTAATAGATCCTTTTGTAGGTCAGTCATCATTTTGCATCACCCTTTAAAATTCCTATTAATTCACTGATTTTATCTGGTGTTAATGGTTTGTTTATAAAGTTAATAATATTAAATGCTTCTAGTTCAACTTTCGTACCTTTTTGTACATCTGCTGAAATAACAATAGTTTTCACCGCCATGCCCTCTTGGTTTAGTTTCGCGAGAAGTTCTTGTCCCGTCATCTCAGGCATTAGTAAATCTGTAATTAGCCAATCGCTTTTAATGTTTAGATAAGTTTCATAAGCCTCTTTACCATTTGTACAAAATATAAGCTCAGCGTCTGGTAATGCCTGAGTAATCGCTCTTGATATAATACTTCTCACAAATGATGAGTCATCAGCAATAATAATTTTCATTTATACCCTCAAATTATTCTAAATATTTTTAAATCCATTTATCATATTTTATCACATCAGTTAGAAGTTTGGGTAAATGATTTGTAAATATTTCAACTTCCAAATGGTTCTAAATAGACCGTTTTCTCACAATTGTTAAATTTAGAAAAATTATCAATACACTTTTCAAGTGCACTTTTAATTTTCTTAGTACTCTTCACACCCTCTTCAAGCCAAATCTTTTTAACAATCAATTCTTTTGTTTTTCTTTGGTTGACAATTTCTGCCCTCCCAATTAACTGATCTCCATATAAAATTGGGAGAACATAATACCCATATTGTCTTTGAGGTTCTGGTGTATAGATTTCCCATTTATAGTAGTAATCAAAAATGCTTTGAATGAGTTTTCGATCCCAAAGAAAGTTGTCAAGTGGCGCTAAAAGCTCACATCTTGGTTTTTCATTAAAATCTACTCTCACCTTTTCTATAATCACTTGATCTTCATTTAATATATAAAGAGGCTCTTTAATGTCGTCAACTTGAACCTCTAAAATTTTATTTTCTGCGATGAGTGCATCAAATGCTTGATTTCTTTTTGCTGCCTTTAGTTCCCAAATATTGAGCCAAGCATCAGAAGGTTTATTCCAAAGCATACCAACTGCCCCAATTCGTCTTAAAATACGCCATTTAATATGTTCTATGTCTTCAGCAAAAGGGTCACTCGTATCCAATATATTTTGATCGATACAATTCTTTGCTAAATCATAATACTTAAAGGTTCCTTTTTTATGATGTACCACAAGTTCGCCTCTAAAATAAAGCATCTCAAGTACAGCACGCGATAGTTTCGTATCACTCCAGTACCAATCTACTTTGTGATCATATCCAATATCCTTAGAAGAAAGTGGCCCTTTTTCAGCAATAATCGCTAGCACATCTTCACATATCTCGTCAATTTCTAACCGACTTCTTCCACCACTTTTGTAACCATCGCGATAACGCTGAAAATAAGGCCAATCAGAAACTGGCATTATAGCTAAGTTCTTATCAAAATAATCTATGAGTACTCTATCTTCATATAAGAGTTTAAACAACCACTCTTTATCAAAATTCTTAATTCTGGATTGAAGTACAAGCTCAGCATTTTTACCACAAACGTCGATAGGATCAAACTGAATACAGCCTACCTGTTTTACAAAATCTATAATCCCTTCTTTACCTTTAAAACGATGTTCTCCTATAAGGCCATGTTTCATAAGCATAAATCGTCTCGCTTCTTGTTTAGAAAGAATAGTCATGTAATATCTCCTTAATGAGTAATGTGTCGAATTGCGACTATAAAAAAAGAACATTTGTTCCTTTAACTATAATTTGATTCTACTACACAACTAAACGCTTTACAAGTTAAAACCCTTGCACTACTTATTTGTGATAATCAACCATTACACCTCTGGTACTAAGAGATTCAAGTAACCCTCGATCAATTATCTTTTGATCAAGTTCTTCATATGCTGTCAATTCTGTTAAATTCATCAAATTCATAATTGGTGTAATATCTGCTACATGATTGTAAGAAATATTGAGTGTTTCTAAATTTGTCAAGGTTGATAGGGCATCAATCACAACGACACTGTTTTGATGCAGATTGAGATTTATAATGTCTATCTTATTTCTAAGTGGTTCAATGTCTGTGATACTATTACTAGATAAATTAGCATCGATTAACGCATCCCAATTTTGCATAAATGTGAGATCCGTTATATTACACCCTGTAAAAGAGACGTCATTGGCTGTTACAACATTCTTTAAGAAATCAAAATCCGACACATTGGTATCAATGAAACCAATGCGTTCTAAGGCAGGTGTATCAAACTCTATTATAGGATCAGTAATATCAGCATAACTAACGTTTAAATAAAAAATACTTTGCAGTTTTGCAACAGGATCAAGTGATTTTAACGTTCCTCTCGAAAAAGAAAAGTCTCGTAAATTCACAGCATATTCTAAACCTGAGATATCGTTAACTGGCTCTTCTTCATAGTTGATACTAATTGAATAAACCATTTCCATATCACTTGTCGTTATATCCCCCTCAGGTTTCTCAATTTGTTCACGAATCATTTTTTCAAGAACAGGGTCGGCGATTTGGACGACTTCCTCAGTTATTTCCGATTCGGATTCTGATATAGTTTCCTCATCATTAGTATCGCTAGTATCGTTCGTAACAATTTTGTTTTTTTGAGTAGTTTCACCATTTGTTTCAGACTTAGAACAGCCTATTATAAGGACAAACATCATACATATGCACATAAACACTAACATCTTTTTTCTCATAGCATTCACCTCCACTTTCATCATAACTGAGTTAAACCAATTGAGCTATGCAAATGGAAGATTTGTCATTGACATCTAATATTTACAATTCCATAAAAAAAAAGCTATATAGATTACTATATAACTTAGTCTTTTGGTGCGAGTGATGGGACTTGAACCCACACGATAGTACTATCATACGATTCTGAGTCGTACCTGTCTGCCATTCCAGCACACTCGCAAATAGTTATTTCAAATGTAATTATACACCTTGCATCCACAAAATGTAAATTGAATTTAAGCTTTATTTCTTTTGGTTGTACAGAAGTGGCTCAATTGATATAATGTACTGGAATCAATTATTGGGAGGCTACATGACTAAAAAAAATTATATCAGTATTCATTATATGCGGATTGCTGCCTGCTTGATGGTTATCGCCATACATATCACCGCAGCGCCAGTGGTTTCACTTGATAAAAACTCAATTACACAACTGTTCTTTTTGCTCATCAATCAAATTTCGAAGCCTGCAGTGCCAATTTTTATCTTTATTAGCGGGTTTCTGTTACATCACATTTATGGTGAAATACAACTAAGTTTAGTCACTTATTATAAGAAAAGATTACCTTCTTTGATTTTCCCATATATTATCTGGTCGTTGGGTTATTACTTGCTTTACGTAAAACTTGGTTTTTATCCAATTGATCTTAAATTTGCGCTATCTGGACTCCTTTGGGGAACCTTTATATATCATCTTTACTTTATGGTGATTATCATACAGATGTACATCATCTATCCTTTGCTAAGAGTTTTTACTAACAGATGGGGCGAAATCAAAGTCTTTATTGGCGTCTTGGCGATTCAACTTTTATTGATCAAAGTCCCTTTTGATCATAGAGATCGAATCTTCATCACTTATATGAGTTATTTTACATTTGGTATACTACTTCAATCACTTTATAAAAAAATTAACTTTAAATCTATTTCATCAATTGTTATGCTTGGTCTTTTTATTGTATTTGGGGTTTTAAATGCTGTTGTCTTTTTAGTGCATCAAAACAATTGGTTTGAAATCGCAAGTATTTGGGATTCACTTATTTATGTGGACTTAAGCCTGTCAGCAATTTTAGTCTTGATAATCGGACTGGAATCTTTTGATCAAGTTCATCCACTCAGTTCAAAAAATTCAATCAAACTCATCACTCAAGCAAGTGCTAGCACACAGTTTATATATTATGCCCATCCATTATTTATACTACTAAGTGAGCATCTTATGAATACTCTGGGTGTAATTTCAATTTCATTGAGGGCATTCTCTGCTTTTATGATGATTTTATTCATATTATTGCCTCTTGCTTTTACTTTAGAATCGTGGAAAACTAAATTGAATGAAAGGAAAAAATATGCCTAAAGATACTTTCTTTAATTTGTCAGATGAAAAAAAACAAAAGATCATTGAAGCTTCTCTTCATGAGTTTGAACAAAATGATTATGAAATCGCAAGCATCAATCAAATCGTCATTAATTCAGAAATATCCAAGGGAAGTTTTTATCAATACTTTCAGGATAAAAAGGATCTATTCATCTACATTATGGGTTTGATTATTGCAAAAAAAATAGAATATATTACGCCAACTATGGCAAATCCGTTTGAACATGGATTCTTTGACGTTATAAGAGACATGAATCAGTCTGGTTTAATGTTTGCTAAAGAGAATCCTCAATACATGAAAATTGGAACCAGATTGATGAAAAATACAAATAGTGAAATTTACAAAGAATTGATGACACAAAATCAAGATCAAGCTTATACTATCTACGAACAATTGCTCAAGCAAGCAATTGATAAAGGGGAAGTAAGAAGCGACATTGATGTGAAACTCACCGCTAGGATTATCTTTAAAATAAGCGCTGAACTAGTAGAATCGTCAACTGATGAAACAACAGACACTTGGTCAGAAAATTTAATCCATCAACTTGAAAAAGTGATGGGTCTAATACAAAATGGTATTGCAAGACCAAAATAAATGATCAAACCATAAAACGGAGGAAGACATTATATGATGCGCAGAAAGTTTTTTGTTATCACGTTAGTACTCACCCTAATTTTAAGCACTTTGACAGGTTGTCAACTTGGAAGTAGCACCTCAACGAACTACGATGTTATCGTTGTTGGCGCAGGGGCAGCCGGATTAGCAGCAGCGATTGAAGCTTCTGAAGCAGGTGCAAAGGTAGCGCTACTTGAAAAAATGCCAGTAGTAGGCGGAAGTACACTTTTTACTGAAGGTTTAATTTATGCAACTGGTACTGATATACAGGCCAATAATGCAATTAACGATTCAAACGAAACCCTCGTCAATTTTTGGATTGATAAAGCGGAAGGAAAAGCAGATGTCCCTTTTCTTCAACTTGTGTCAGGGAACTCAGCAGGTACAATCTCTTGGCTTGAAAAACTAGGCGTTACTTTTGATAAACCTATTGCCACAGGAGCAAGTCCAGTTCTACGTGCACACCCACCAACTGGTAAAGGTGCTGGTTTAATCGATAAACTTCAGGCATATGCTAAAAAGAAAAAAGTTACGATTTTGACTGAAACAACTGCAACTGAGATTCTCGTAGATAGTTCAAATGTCATCACAGGCGTAAAAGCAACTGATTCTAAAGGTAAAGAAGTCATCTACAATACTGCTGCGGTTGTCCTTACAACTGGAGGTCTTGACTTCAGTTCAGAACTCATGACAACCTATCATCATGATGCAAAGAATCTTCAATCGTTTGCTAATAAAGGCAATACAGGAGATGGTTTTAACATGGCTCTTTCTTTGAATGCAGGTATCGTATCAAAAGATGCTGAAATTGGTCATACTATCGTCGCTGGTGAAACTGAGTACAATTCAGAGATAAATTCATTTATTACAAATCCATTTTTACTCGTTAACTTAAGTGGTGAGCGATTTGTTGATGAATCAGGAACTCATGCATTGGTATACGAAGATTTGGTAAAACAAGACCAACAAGTTGCATACCTCATATTTGATCAGACAAGTTATGCACCTGTGGTTGATACAGCCATCGATAAAGCATCTGTAGTTTCAGCGGATAGCATCGAAGCACTTGCTGGACTTATAGGCATTGATCCCACTAAATTAAGTGCTACAGTCGATTACTATAATAATATGATTGCCGATGGAAAAGATACACAATTTGGAAAAACGATTCTAGGAATTACACCTATTGTTTCACCAAAATACTACGCTGTAAAAGTTGTTCCTGCATTACTTGGCACACTTACGGGACTTAAAACTGATTTGCAAGCTCAAGTACTTGATGCTAATGGAAATGTAATATCAGGACTTTATGCAGCGGGTGAAATCGCAAGTGGTGACTTTTATAACAAAGTTTACCCAGCTGATGGAACCTCATTACAAGTGAGTTTAACCATGGGTAGAATCGCTGGCGAACAAGCTGCCAATTTTAACAAATAAAAGATTTACTTTAAAAATAGCCGTTGCACATCTAATCAAACGATGTGCAACGGCTATTTTATTGAGTTTTCGGTTTAATTGATTTTTAGGTTTAAATGATTTTTAGGTTTAATACATTTTACTACCTAATAACTTCTTTGCCACCCATATACATCTGAAGTGGTTTAGGAATTTTGATTGAACCATCTTCTTGTAAGTTGTTTTCAAGGAAAGCAATTAGCATTCTTGGTGGTGCAACTACGGTGTTGTTAAGTGTATGTGCATAGTAATTGCCTTGCTCTTTATTTCTCACTCTGATGCCTAATCGTCTTGACTGTGCATCCCCTAAGTTAGAACAGCTTCCGACTTCAAAATATTTTTGTTGACGTGGTGACCATGCTTCAACATCGATACTTTTTACTTTAAGGTCCGCTAAATCTCCAGAACAACATTCAAGTGCGCGTACTGGAATATCAAGTGTTCTAAAAAAATCAATGGTATTGTTATATAGTTTTTCAAACCAAACCGGACTCTCTTCAGGGTTACAAACGACAATCATCTCTTGTTTTTCAAATTGATGGATGCGATATACACCACGTTCCTCAATACCATGTGCGCCAACTTCTTTTCTAAAACAAGGAGAATAGCTCGTCATTGCTTGTGGTAATTCTTCTTCATCCATAAGTGTATCGATGAATTTACCAATCATAGAGTGCTCACTAGTACCGATAAGGTAAAGATCTTCCCCTTCGATTTTGTACATCATGTTTTCCATCTCAGTAAAACTCATAACGCCTGTAACCACTTCTGAACGAATCATAAATGGAGGGATATAATATTCAAATCCTCTATCAATCATAAAATCGCGTGCATAAGATAAGATCCCTGAGTGAAGTCTTGCGATATCGCCTTTAAGGTAGTAAAAACCATTTCCACTTGTTTTTCTTGCACTTTCAAGATCAATCCCCTTCAATTTTTCCATGATTTCCACATGATAAGGCACTTCAAAAGCAGGCACGAATGGTTCGCCAAATTTTTCTACTTCAACATTTTCACTATCATCTCTACCAATTGGTACAGAATCGTCAATAATATTTGGAATTACAAGCATTCTCTCACGAATTTTATCAGCGAGTTCTTGTTCTTTTACTTCAAGTTCATCAAGTTCTTTTCCAATTGCAGCCACTTTTTCTTTTGTTTTTTCTGCTTCTTCTTTCATGCCTTTTGCCATGTAACCACCGATTTCTTTGCTGATGGCATTGCGTTGTCCTCTTAGGTCATCGCCCCTTGTTTTTGCGGCTCTAAATTCTGTATCCATCTCAATAACTTCATCCACCATCACAAGTTTATGATCCTGGAATTTCTTTTTGATGTTTTCTTTTACAAGCTCTGGATTACTTCTAATCATTTTAATATCTAGCATTTTTCTTCCTCCTTATTCAATGTTCATAATTAATAACCAATCTCATTTTGTCTTAGGCAATAGTCCTTATGATTCGTTTAGAAATTTCCACAGTTATCATCAGTTGTGCCTCAGTTGATGGTCAGAAAGTCAGAAAATTTATAATAAATAAAAAAACTCCCTGTCCCATCATACAATGGGACGGAAGTATATCCGCGTTGCCACCCAAATTGCAACAGAAAACTGTTGCCAACTCAAAACTGCTATAAAGGGCTTACCCTTCGACTCGTCGCCGATAGCTCCTAAAGTGGACAGATATAATCACGTACTAACTCTCACCTACCGCTAGCTCTCTTAAACGTTTTCAATACCTTAGCTTTAATCACTGCTAAATTTATATGTTAGTACTATTTTACCTTAGAATTAAATTAATTCAAGTATAAATTTTAAATTACTCAAAATGTAATGATATTATCATTCACCTATTGGGCTTGAACCCTTCTTCGCATCCCTCAGAATACCAAAACCAAGCAAAAGCATACCAAGTCCAGAGAGTACAACTCCAGATAGGAGCATCTCATGAACGCCAAGCAGTTCTATCATCCAGCCACCACCGATACTCCCTATAATGCCACCAAAGGTAGTTGAGGCAATCAAATAACTTTGTCCTTTTACCTTATCAAATTCAGTCATTCGATCATGTATATACGAAACTGAAGCAGGCACATATAACGCAAAAGATAAAAGTTGAAATCCCTGAGCGATATAAAGCATCGAAACATTCGTTGCTAATACCATCAAAATACTCTTGATGAAAAAGAAAACGGCTGAAGCAATAAATAATTTACCGCAATCAAACTTACGTAACAGAAAACCAAACGCTAACATGGTTGGTAGTTCTGACATAGCGGCTATTGTAAGTGCTTTCCCAAATTGAAGCTCATTGCCATTTACATTTTGAACGATTTGAATTAAGTAGATATTGACCATAGTGTGAAAGGCGTAAAAGAGAGAAACACCAAGTAAAATCATGATAAATGTAGGATATTTTTTAAAGAAATGATGTTCTTTGGGTTTGTTTACTTGTGCGTGAATATGTGCTGCTTGATTACGCATATCTACTGGCAAGATAAAGACTGAAAAAGCACAAAGTATAAATAGCAACACGCCCATAAAGGGCACCATTTGAGCTGAAAAAAGTCCGATTAATACACCTAACAAACTCGATTGCACTGCAAATGACAGAGAACCGAAAGCTCTGGTAATTCCAAAATTCAAATGTTTGCTTTGAACTATACGGCTCATGACAAATGCATTGATCAATGGTTGAAGTGTCACCACAAGTGTGATCGTCAATAAATAAAGCACTGTCATTAGCCATAAAATTTGGTTAAACAACATCGTAATTAACATCAAAGCTGCTCCGAAAATTAGAACACTGATAATGATTTGTTTGAGCCGTTTTACGCCACCGTTATCTGCCAATGCCCCCAGTATAGGTTGAATGGTAATCGATAACACACTTGCTATCGCTATAATGAGCCCTATGCTTCCACTTTTGTGTCCAGCTTGTTTTAAATAGAACGTTGAATAACTATATACTGTACAAAATATCATCCAATATAGTATTTGTACAGCAATTGTGATAGCACCATTGCTTCTATCTGAAAGTGTTTTATTAGATAAACTTTTTACCATTTTTCTCACCTATCCTTAAATTCAACATTGAAAATATCCATATTACTTATTTATTAACTTTAATAACAATAAGAGTATACCCTAATAAAGTATGATAAAATATGAGATATCTCACATTTTTATCATATTATTTAATTGGAGGCAAACATGCAAATTAGCACCAACCCTACAAGTATTGAATTACTTTGTAATCATCATAACTTCAAAGATTTATTTTCTTTTGATGTGATGCCATTTTTAGAAATACATACATTTTCAAACAAAGAAGTTATTTGTACTGAGGGTGAGCAATTTCCTTACCTTTACTATCTTGTAAAGGGAAAAGCTAAAATTTACATGACGCATAAGAATGGACAACGTACACTTGTATTATTCGCAGAAGCACCTTGTATCATAGGAGAAATGGGACTTTTAGAAATCGAACCTTATGCAAAAGGTGTAATAGCCATGGAAATGTGTACTTGTCTCGCTTTACCACTCTCTAGTTGTAGCAGCATGTTACTTGAAGATGCTAAATTCTTAAAAAATCTAGCGATTATTCTTGGAGATAAAGCCCGAAATCGGTCAAATGATTTGGCTAGAAGCTATGCTTACCCGTTCGAAAATCGCTTTGCAGCGTTTATATTACTCAGTGCTTGTGATGGCATTTACAATGAAATGCATACAGAAGTCGCCGAGTACTTGAACGTCAGCTATAGACATTTACTCTTCACTTTACAGGATTTATGTGCTCGCAGTATTTTAGACAAGCGAGGACGAGATTATCATATCATCAATCGCGATTACCTTGAGAAATTAAGAGAAGAAATCACAGAATAAAGGTAAAAGCGCACAATCTCAAAACTGAGATTGTGCGCTTTTTTATATTACAAGGGTTCTGATGCGCAATATTATTTTGTAACTAACATGAGTTCTACTGGTATATAGGCATCTAAAGTTTCACCATTAAGATACTTCATTGCCGATTCTATACCTAAACTACCGATAAGTGCTGGTTGTTGTGCTACAGTAGCAGCCATGTCACCATCTTGAACGGCTTTTACAGCATCATCAGTTGCATCAAAGCCAACAACGATTATATCTCTACCAGATGCTTGAATTGCTTTAAGCGCACCAAGTGCCATTTCATCATTGTGTGCAAAAACAGCGTTGATTTCAGGCTGTGCTTGTAAGATGTTTTCCATTACAGATAAACCTTTTGTTCTATCAAAATCTGCAACTTGATTCGCTACCACTTTAATTTCAGAAGTAGCGATTGCATCGTTAAAACCTTGTCCTCTATCTCTTGCTGCAGAAGTACCTGCAATACCTTCAAGTTCTACTACATTGCCTTTTCCACCAAGTGTATCGATGATAAATTGGCCTGCCATTTTACCACCCGCGACGTTATCGGATGCGATGTGTGTCACAACATCGCCAGCATTTGCGCCACGGTCTAAAGTGATCACTGGAATTGAAGCTGCATTTGCTGATTTAATTGCATTTACGACAGCGTCTGAATCTGTAGGATTGATTAAGATCATATCAACACCTTGAGTGATTAAATCTTCAACATTTGAAAGTTCTTTAGCTGGATCGTTTTGTGAATCAAGTACTATAAGTTCTGCTCCTACTTCATTGGCTTTTTCTTCAGCACCTTCTTTTAAAGTTACAAAGAAAGGATTGTTTAAAGTTGAAATCACTAAACCAATTTTTTTACCTGACATATCATTAGTCGTTGCTACAGCTTCATTGGTAATTAATTTAAGTGCAACTGGTATAAATGCATCTAGTTTTTCACCATCGATTACTTTTTTAGCTGCATCTACGCCTAAAGAACCGATAAGGTTTGGTTGTTGTGCAACAGTTGCAGCCATTTTCCCTTCGTTTACTGCCATAACAGCGTCGTCAGTTGCATCGAATCCCACTACCATGATATCTCTACCTGATGCTTCTATTGCCTTTAAAGCGCCAAGTGCCATTTCGTCATTGTGTGCAAATACAGCGTTAATTTCCGGCTGTGCTTGCAAGATATTTTCCATTACAGATAATCCTTTTGTTCTATCAAAATCAGCAACCTGTTTAGCAACTACCTCGATATCTGATTTGGCGATCGCTTCGTTGAAACCCTGTCCTCTATCTCTAGCTGCTGAAGTTCCAGCTATACCTTCTAGTTCAACTACTTTTCCTTTTCCACCTAATTGTTCAACGATATATTCACCCGCCATTACACCACCGGCTAAGTTGTCTGAAGCGATGTGAGTTACTACTGTGCCTTGATTTGCACCTCTATCAAGTGTTATAACAGGTATATTTTTGTCATTTGCTGCTTTTATAGCATTGCCAACAGCATCCGAATCCGTTGGATTAATCAAAATTACACTAACACCTTTTGTGAGTAAATCTTCCATATTTGCAAGTTCTTTTGCAGGATCGTTTTGTGAATCAAGGACGATCAACTCAAGACCTAAACTTGCAGCTTGCGCTTCTGCACCTTCTTTTAAAGAAACAAAGAAAGGATTGTTTAAAGTTGAAATGATTAAGCCTACTTTCCCCGCTGCTGCTGAGTCATCTTTACCAGAACATCCAGCAAATCCCATTGCTGTTAATGCCACGATTAACATCAAAATTAAAACTCTTTTCATAATGTGCCTCCCCTTTAAATCACTATTTGTTTTTCCTATCAATCAACACTGCAATTAAGATAACAACACCTTTAGCTAATAATTGATAATATGAGCTAACATTCATTAAATTAAGTGCATTGTTAAGGACACCAATAATTAAAGCCCCTGTTACTGTTCCAAGAATAGTGCCTACACCACCTGCAAGTGATGTTCCCCCTAATACCACTGCTGCAATTGCGTCTAGTTCATAACCACTACCTGCCGTTGGCTGAGCTGAAGATAACCTCGCTGTAATGATGATTCCTGCAAGAGCTGCCAAAAGTCCACTAATTCCATAAACCATAATTTTGATTTTATCAGTATTGACACCAGATAATTTAGTTGCATCTTCGTTCCCACCTAGAGAATAAACATACCTACCAAGTGTCGTTTGTGTAAGAATAAAATAACCTATTATAAAAATGACAATCATGATGATAATTGGAATTGGAATTCCTAGAATATAACCGTTTCCTATATTAGATAAGAATTCAGCATTTTTCTCGTAACCTGCACTTACAGGTTTTCCATCGGTGAATACTAAAGTAACACCTCTAAAGATTGTCATCGTTGCTAAGGTCACTATAAAAGGCTGTAATTTCCCTTTTGCTATGATCACGCCATTTAAAAGTCCAATGAAAGCGCCTGTTAACAAAGCACCTATAATTGCGATAATAGGACTAAAACCTAATGCTATAAGAGTTGCTACCATAGCGCCTGAAATTGCAAGCGTAGAACCAACTGATAAATCTATTCCCCCAGTGATAATTACAAAAGTCATACCTGCTGCTATAATTGAATTGATTGACGTCTGTCTTAAAATATTGAGTATATTAGACCCTGTCATAAACCGATCATTGATCAGAGACACAATGATGGAAAATATAACCAATCCAATAATCGATTGAAATTTAGCTAAATTAATTTTTTTCATTTTTACGCTCCCCTGCACCAATTGCCAAACGCATAATTTTTTCTTGTGTGGCTTCGGCTCTATCTAAAATACCTGAGATATAGCCGTCTTTCATTACCATAATTCGATCACATACACCCAATAATTCTGGTATTTCAGAAGAGACCATCAAAACGCCTAAACCATCACTTTTAAATTGATTCATTAGTTCATAGATTTCTTTCTTTGCACCAACGTCAACCCCTCTAGTTGGTTCATCAAGAATTAAAACACGAGGGTTGATTGACAATGACTTGGCGATAGATACCTTTTGTTGGTTGCCTCCACTTAGAAGTTTCACATGTTGGTTTAAAGAAGGCGTCTTTATACTCATGGATTCTTTATAATAGTTAACACTTTCACGTTCCTTTTTTTTATTGATTACTGAAGCAGTCGAGTATTTTTCAAGTGATGACAAGGTAACATTTTTGCTCACTGATAAACTCAAAACCAACCCATCTTTTTTACGATCTTCAGAGACATAGGCAATGCCACTTTTAAGCGCTTCTCTTTCAGACCTAACTTTTACAGATATTCCCTCAATCAGCATTTCCTTTTTATCACAGTGAATATTGCCATAGATTGATTTTGAAAGTTCAGTTCTACCTGCGCCCATAAGACCTGCTATGCCTAAAATTTCACCTTTTTTAAGTTCAAAAGAGATATCGTGTACATATTTATTTTCAAGTTCGCTCACTTTGAAAATAACTTCATTCGTTTTGCAATCAATATAGGGATACTGTTCTTCTAATTTCCGTCCTACCATTAACTCTATTAACTCATTTTCATCTATTTCAGCGACCTTTTTCTCAGCAATGAATTTACCATCTCTTAATATGGTTACATCGTCACATATCTCAAAGATCTCAGGAAGCCGATGTGAAATATAGATTACACTCTTACTATCTTTGATGAGTTCTTTTATAACTGCAAACAAGCTGTCTGCTTCTTGATCAGTTAATGCATCTGTTGGTTCATCCATGATGATCAAATCTGTTTTGAAGGATAACGCTTTGGCTATTTCCACCATTTGCTTTTGTCCGATACTCAAAGTTTTAACAAGCGTCTTAGGATTTAATGTTAAATTCAATCTCTTAAGCAACGCTTCAGAATCTAAATAGAGTTTTTTCCAATTAATTTTACCAGCAGTTTGTGGAAATCTCCCCATAAAGATGTTCTCAGCGATGGAAAGCTCTTCAATTAGATTTAATTCTTGATGTATAATCGCTATGCCCTTTTGCATGGCATCTTTAGGTCCAGTTACAGTTAACTTTTCACCTTTAAAAAACAACTCCCCTGAAGTTTTTTGATAAACGCCTGATAGAATCTTCATGAGGGTTGATTTACCCGCACCATTTTCACCGAGCAAAGCCATCACTTTTTGCTCGTACACGTTTAAATTCACACCACCAAGTGCCATTACACCAGGAAACTCTTTTGTAATTCCTTCCATGTGCAAAAGTACTTTACTCATGTGCGTCACCTTCAAAATCTACACCTGATTGCAAAATAATATTCGCAAAAGGTGTGCATTCACCCGTTCTCACAACTGCTTTACTTTCACCAGTGAGTTTTTTAAAGCGCTCATGGCTTACAAAGTCAATTTTAATATTTGCAAATATTTGCTTTACTTCTTCGTAAACATTAGGATTTTCCTTCAAAATTTCATCCGCAAGAATCACTCTTTCAATGACCATCTCAGTTGCTACAATCTCAATTACCTCAAGAAAACTTGGTAATCCTTTTTTTACTGCTAAGTCAATGCGCTTCACATGATCTGGTATAGGGAGTCCTGCATCTGCGATGGTAATCTGATCAGTATGGCCCATTTTTACCATGGTTGAAATTAGTTCTGAATTTAATAATTTTCCTTTTTTCATAACATCTGCCCCCTGCTTAAATCTGATAAAAAAGGCAATGCACTTTGTGCACCTAGTTTTGTAACTGTAAACGCCGCTACCTCAGTGGCAAATGACATCGCTTGCTCTACAGTACTCCCTTTTGAAAGTTCATAGATAAACCCACCTATGAAACTATCGCCTGCTGCAGTCGTATCAATGGCTTTAACAACTTTAGCTGGCATGTGGAACATATCATTTCCATCGTAGAACCATGCGCCCTTAGTTCCTAACGTTAAGATGATATTTTTCACACCTATTTTTTTATAGCCTTCTATTAAATCTTGAGGTGCTTGAAATTCAATTCCTGAAATTTGCTCAAATTCAGTTTCGTTTACAACGAGATAATCGACTAGAATCAATAATTCATGGCTTAATGTTTTGGCTGGGGCAGGGTTGAGAAAAGTAGTTTTGCCTAATTGCTTGGCCTGTTTTAACACTTCATACACTGTCTCAACGGGTATTTCAAGCTGTACAACTACATAATCCATCTCATTAAACCATCCGGTGTTGACTTCTTCAGGTTTAAGCTCACCATTTGCCCCCTCAATTACGACGATTGAATTATCCGCATTATCATTAACCATGATAATGGCTAAACCCGTTGAAGCGTCCTCTGAGACTTTGACTTGATCCTTAACGTTCATCTCTGATAAATTAGTCTTTAACTGGTGACCAAAACTATCATTCCCCACTTTTCCTATCATCGTAACATTTGCACTAAGCTTGCCAAGTGCTACCGCTTGATTGGCACCTTTTCCACCTGGATTGTAATGAAGACCATTTCCAGAAACAGTTTCACCTACTTTTGGTGTTTTATGAACCCTTGTTACCTGATCCATATTTAAACTTCCTATGACGACAATGTTTTTCATGCTCATGAAAGACTCCTTTTACAACGAGTTAAACGTTTACCTATTATAAATTTCAGAGAATCACTTTGTTGATTCTCTGATGATTAATTCAGTTTTAAGCACAACATCTTCAAGTACACTTTGAGGATGTTTTATAAGTTCAATTAGCATCTCTGCTGCTTTGTATCCCATCATGTAGTTCGGCTGGCATATCGTTGTGAGGTTTGGGGAAACTACAGTTGCCATATAGATATCGTCAAATCCAACGATGCCTATATCGTCAGGTACTTTAAGTCCCTTTTCATATAGTGCTTTTATTGCACCTATTGCAATCATATCATTTCCACAAAATATACTATCAAATGTAGTTTCAGATTCTAAGGCCGCTTTTGCACCATTATATCCCCAGTCAGCAGTATAATTGCCTTCACGAAATAATGCAGCATCATATGGGAGGTTATGATCATTTAATGCCTTTTTATATCCTTCATGTCGATCTAATGACGGTTTAGAAGTAAGCGGACCAGCTAAATGTAAAATGTGCTTATAACCTCTTTCAATCATATAAGATACGCCATTATAGGCACCGGTTATGTTATCAACTGTAATTTTACCCTGTGTTTTTAAATCTTCAATATCCCTGTCAACAGTAATCACCGGAATTTGAAATTTCAAAAATTCTTTAGAAATATTTTTTCTTAAACTCGAAGAAGTAAATATAATCCCATCAACCATTTTTTCTTGAAGCATGGCGATGTAAGAGACTTCTTTGATTGGGTTGTTATCAGAATTACAAAGCACTACATGATAACCAGCAAGGTTAGCATAATCTTCTACCCCTCTTGCTACTTCTGGAAAGAACGGATTTGTAATGTCAGGAATAATCAATCCTATTGAATTCGTCTTTTTAGTTATCATGGAAGAAGCGACCCTGTTCGGCACATAATTGTGTTCTTCGATTAAATCGAGAATGCGTTGTCTCGTTGCCTCACTGATGTTTTTATCTTTATGATTTACCACTTTTGAAACAGTGGCAATAGACACATCTGCCATTTTAGCAATTTCTTTTATTGTAATTTTCATAATCACTCTCATGGTTAAACGTTTACCTAAATTATATCATTTTTTTTTACTTCGTCAATTATTTTTTTATTCAAAACTGATTTTTGTACAAAACACTTTATCTAAGTAGTCCATTTTGTTGAGGTAGAGCTTATGTATAAATCGAAAAAAAGGTAGCAAATTAGTTGCCGAAAGTGCACTTTGCAGGAACAAGGACTCATGCGCCATCACATATAAGTAGTCCATTTTGTTGAGGTAGAGCTTATGTATAAATCGAAAAAAGGGTAGCAAATTAGTTGCCGAAAGTGCACTTTGCTGGAACGAGGACTCATGCGCCATCATATATAAGTAGTCCATTTTGTTGCTGTAGAACTTATATATAAATCGAAAAAAGGGTAGCAAATTAGTTGTCGAAAGTGCATTCCGCAGGAACGAGGACGCATGTGCTTTCGGCAACTAATTTGCTACCCTTTGATATATATATACTCTACCCAACATACAGGACTACTTAACCCAATTACGCCTCATCTTCTCCCACTTCTTATCTCTCGCTGCTTCAAGTTGCTTGATCTCAGCGTCTTTAAGGTGTTTGAATCTGCCTTGCTGTTTCACATAGTTTTCTACCGGTGTGAATTCTTTTGGATTTTTGTTGAGTTTAAACTCACCATCTTCATACTCTGCTAAGTACCAAAGACCACAGTCTACGGCTTCTTTTGCAAGCGAGATAGTGATTTCACTAGAAGTACCCCAACCTGTAGGGCATGGTGCAAGTACATGGATATAAGATGTTCCTTTAACGGACTTCGCCTTTTCTACTTTCATCATATAGTCTTCTAGGTAGCCAACACTTGCCGTAGCTGCATAAGCAATATCATGTGCTGCGACGATCTCGAACATATTTTTTTTCATCGTTGTAGAACCTGGTAAGTTAGCACCTGCAGGTGAAGTTGTGGTTTTTGTACCAAATGGTGTCAAGCCACTTTTCTGGATGCCCGTGTTCATATAAGCTTCATTATCATTACAGAAATAAATGATCTGATCGCCTCTATCAATTGCACCAGATAGTGCTTGAAGACCGATATCAGCTGTTCCTCCATCGCCAGCAAACCCAACAGAATGAGTGTCTTTTATACCAAGTGCCTTTAAACCTGCTGCCACGCCAGCTGCAACTGCACCAGTTGAAGCAAATGGTGTGATGATGGCATTGGTTCTAAACGCCATGTTGGGATATATAAATGAAACCGCAGACATACATCCTGCTGGTAATGATGCAAAAGTTCGCTCACCTAATATTTTCATTGCAAGACGGACGGCTAAACTCTCTCCGCAACCGCCACATGCTTTATGTCCATAAAAGAGCTCTTCGTTCGTTAAATTTCTCGCTGTTATCCTCTCCATTATAATGCACACCTCACATTCATATAGTGAATTCGATCTTGTGACGAATTGATCAATTTGTTACCATCAATCTCCTCAGAAGCTTCAAGATGAACTAACATCTTCTCATACATCTCGCGGATATTTTCCTTTGTCACATCTCTTCCACCAAGTCCACAGATAAAATTATCTACCTTTTGTGATGCGCCTTCTTGCATAAGTGCAGAATTCACATTGGTAAAGATCGTCCCTTCATAACCAAATGAGATGTTTTTATCAACGACGCCAACCACTTTAGCATTTTTTAGTGCCTCAGTAAGTGCCTTGGTTGGAAAGGGTCTAAGGTATCTCAGTTTTAAAAGACCTACTTTTTTACCTTCAGCTCGAAGCGCCTTTTGAACCATACGTGCCGTACCAGTGATACTACCTGTCGATACGAGGATGACATCTGCGTCTTCACAGTCAATCGTCTCAAGGAGCCCATTATAGCCTCTGCCAAACTGTTTTTCAAAAGCTGCGTCTACTTGCTCAATCACACTGATGGACTCAATCATTTCTTCATTTTGCTTGATTTTAAATTCCATGTTGTAATTGTTTCCTGCTGTGATACATAAACTCTTTGGCGCTTCCATACTCATGATATTTTCAGATAAATTGATAGGTGGTAAAAAAGCATCGACCTCTTCTTGCGAAGGAATATCCACTACTTCATAGGTATGTGTCAAAACAAAACCATCTAAGTTGACCATAAATGGTGTCAATACTTTTGGATCTTCTGCTATTTTATAGGCTTGAATCATCATATCAAGCGCTTCTTGGGCATCTTCAACATAAACTTGTATCCAACCTGAATTGAGCATGAACATAGAGTCCATTTGGTCGCCATAGATGTTCCAAGGCGTTGCAAGTGCTCTGTTGGCATTCATCATCACGATTGGCATCCTTGCACCACTTGCATAAGGCAAATTCTCTGCCATATATAGTAAGCCCTGTGATGAAGTCGCCGTAAATGCTCTTGCGCCTACGGAACTTACACCCATTGCCGCTGCAAGGGCACTGTGTTCTGATTCTACATGCATATAGATGGACTGTAATGAACCGTCCTCCACAAATTCAGATAATCTTTCCACAACGATGGTTTGAGGTGTAATAGGATAGGCTGAAATAACATGCGGTCTTGCAAGTCTCACACCCTCTGCTACTGCGTCGTTTCCACTGACAAATCTTCTAGCCATTGATTGCCTCCTTCACCATGTTGATGGCTTTAGGTTTGCATTCATAGGCGCAAACGCCGCAGCCTTTACAAAAATCATAATCTATCTCAAGCTGTTCGCCAGATTTGTCGATGACGCCATCTGGGCATACTAAAAAGCAACGCATACACTTGATACATTTTTCTTGATCGATGACGGGTCTAAAGGTTCTCCAGCCTGCATTGATACTGGTAAGGTGATCGCTATCACATGTAGCACCCATAGGATAGTCTCTGACCGTTTCTGGGTCTTTAAAATTTACCATTTTAGGTCTATTCATGTGCTGCTACCTCCTTTACAACATAGTCGAATAAAGCTATATTTTTACCTGCAATTTTCGGGTTCATACTATCTACAATAGCAGATTTGCAACTATCTATCTCAACGACACCAGCTATAGCTACAAGTGCAGCTAGCATCGCGGTATTTGTGATTGGAATCCCTAGATAATCAAGTGCCATCTGAGTCGCATCTAATCCCACCACTCTTTGTGATAACTCTGCTTGATACCTTTGTGGATTTTTAGTGTTGATGAGCACGATAGAATTCTCTTTTAATCCAACTTTGACATCGTCGCCCCATAGTGTTTCATCTAAAATAATCACATAATCGCATACGTCTAGTTCACTGCGATCTGTAATTTTATAATCATCTATTCGGGTGAAGCCAAGTACTGGTGCGCCTCTTCTCTCTGGTCCAAACGAAGGAAATGCCTGTGCGTATTTGCCATCATATACAGATGCTGCAAGGCCAAGTAACCGCGCTACTGTAAAGCTACCTTGTCCACCTCTTCCATGCCATCTTACTTCTATCATCTCATACCCCTTAATCATATTTGACTTGAGCAACTCTTCTGATATATCAGAAGTATATTTAAAGAATAATGGAATTTAGGAGACGTGTCAACACGATTTGCTAAATAATTTTAAATTATCAAATTTTTTTATAATTATTTGCAAATTAAAAAGCGTCAAGACAATTGATGCTAATTACAGCTCAATGCTTGACGCTCTATTGGGAGAATATTTTTTTGACCTGTTAATGCTTAGTCATATCTTTTGCTTATAATTTTTCTAACTCAACAGCGAGCTGTGCAGCCACTTTTGCGTTATTAAATACCAACTGGATGTTAGAATCTAAGCTTTCTCCACCAGTCAATTCTTTTACTTTAGCAAGTAAGAATGGTGTAGATTCTTTACCTTTAATACCTTTTTCAGCTGCTTCTTTTACAGCCGTTTCAATCGCTTTATTGATAAGTTCTGGGTTCATCTCGTATGCTTCTGGAATTGGGTTTGCCACGATCATACCACCGTTTAAACCAAGGTCCCATTTAGCCTTAAGTGCGGTAGCAAGTTCAACGGGTGTATCAACTCTATAGTCTACACCAAAACCACTTTTTCTCGTGTAGAATGCAGGAAGTTCATCTGTTTGGTAACCCACAACTGGGACGCCATGTGTTTCGAGGTATTCAAGTGTTAAACCGATATCTAATATTGATTTAGCACCGGCACATACGACTGCAACGTTAGTTTGCGCAAGTTCTTGTAAATCCGCTGAAACATCATAGGTCTCTTGTGCGCCTCTATGGACACCACCGATACCACCAGTAGCAAACACTTTGATACCAGCCATAGCCGCTAAGATCATAGTTGAAGCAACTGTTGTCGCGCCATCGATGCCTTTAGCAACGATAAATGGGATATCTCTTCTAGAAGTTTTCACAACTGAAGGTGCTTTTCCAAGGTATTCAACTTCTGCTTCAGTTAAACCTACTTTAAGTCTACCACCAAGAATCGCTATCGTAGCAGGAACTGCCCCGTTTGCTCTTACAAGTGCTTCAACTTCAAGTGCTGTTTTTACATTTTGTGGGTAAGGCATACCATGTGAAATGATGGTTGATTCAAGTGCTACAACTGCTCTACCTTCCGCTATCGCTCTAGCGACTTCTGGTTTAATGTCTAAATACTTATTTAACATGACTGATCTCCTTTAATTTTTCAAGTAGTCGTTCTTCCGACATATATGGGTTGATGGTATCTTCGTGTTCAAGTGCTATAAATGAAGCGGCCATCCCCATCAGTGTGGCTGCTTTTATATCCTCTCCCTGTGTATAACCAAGGGCAATACCTGCTAGGAAAGCATCTCCTGCGCCAGTAGCACTTACAACTTTTACAATTGGTGGTTTTAATATACCTGATACTTTGCCGTCACTATAAAATACACCTGCTTTTCCCATGCTGATAAATACATTTGAAACACCAAGTCCATGAAAGTAAATTGCTGCACTAAGCATGTCTTTTTCGTCTTTAATCTCGATGCCACTGAGTGACTGTGCTTCGATTAAATTGGGTTTAATGGTGTGACAAAGGCCTATCACTTCCTTAATCTTCATGGCTTTTGCTGTTGAGACTGTATCAAGTAGGAATTTCTGTTCTTTGTGTGTGGTTAATATATATTTGAGTACGTCTGGGGATAAGTTAGTATCAATGACACAAAATTCAGCATTTTCAATGATATGCTTTTTACTTTTGATGAATTCAACGGTCATGCGATCACAGATATCCATATGAGAGATTGCAACTGCCATATCCTTTGTTTCATCTAAAATAGATAGATAGGTAGACGTCTGTTCGCCCTTTAAAACCAAGGTATCTTGCATATCGAGTCCAATCTGTCTCGCTTCTTCTAAAATCTTTTGTCCATAAAGGTCGTCTCCGATGACACTGATTAGCTTCGTTTTCAGTCCAAGTTTCACCATGTTTTCAGCGATGTTTCTGCCTACACCACCAAGTGTGCTTTTAACGGAACCAATGTTTGAATCGCGAAAGATTAACGTGTTATTGGGAACACCTTGTATATCGATGTTTGATCCGCCAATCACACAAACATAAGCACCGTCTCTGACGATATAGCCCTTGCCTAGAATGTGACCTTTTTTCATAAGATTTGTAATATGAACAGCAGCTGATGATCTTGTGATCCCCAGTTGATCCGCTAACTCGTTTTGAGAAATCAACGGATTCTGTTTTAAAATTTCTAAAATCTCTTGTTCTCTGTTGGTCATAGGTTCTCCTTAGTAAAAATCAAGTTTGATTTTATAATAGACATGTTGTGACAGAAAAAGAAAAAAGTAAGCAAATGTTTATCGTTTAATCATTTGCTTACTTTGATGATAATCTATTTTTTTTTCTTTGTCAACGGACTTTTTAAGAATTTTATTAATTCTATTTGATCAAGTTGATTATGGTTGCATCGCACCAAATAATACAAGCCACGCAAGTATAGATTTGGCAACTAAGCTAAGTGTAATGTAAACTCTTTCACCATAAATATAGTTTTTCCACTTGCCAACTTTTTTATATTGGAGCACCATATTGATTGGGAATGTGTTAAATGCTACAAAGTAAGTACCAACAATCGCCCAAACAAACCACGGTACTTGATCAAAATTGCCGTTACCAAACATATAAAGCAAAATTGCAATCCAAGGTGCTATACCTGCAATTGAGCCCCAAACAAATGGTCCCCAGTTCACATGGTCTTTATCTTTACCAGAATTCAGCTGTTCCATTACTAGACCAAAAAGGTTCATCACTGCATTGACAGTAAAAATAAGGATCAGCGATGCGATATCATAAATACCAAATAAAGTGGCGATCAATACGATCATAATTGAAGAACTCAGTGCATATTCAAACCATCTAAATTGATTGATGCCCTTTTGTAAATCTGAATTGTATTTATCGTTTAATTTTTTAGGGATAGAGATAAGTGCATGTGCGCCTGCTGATAATAGTAGAAAGCTAGCAACCAATATGCCAAATGGGAGTTGAAAAAGCACTTTTGATGCAGATTCAAGGGACATCGTTTGTGTATTAAATGCAAGATAAAATTGTGTGATACTCGGTTTAAATTCGCCAATATTTTGAATCACTGTTGTTGCTAAAAAGAGCATCATAATACCTTGAATCAAATGTAGCCCGCCCATAATCATATTAAATCTTCTTAATTTTCCAAATGATAGTTTATCCAAACTTTTTTCTTTCATATATGGCCTCCAGTTATAAGTTACTTATGAAAACTATATACCCAAAAAAAAATAAATATCTCATATTGTGATATTTATTTTGACAATTTTATTAAACTTATATTTACATGCCTGATTATCACGAATAGAAATATTTATACTTCAACGATAAAAATAATTAATTGATGGCACTAAGGTGGTTGCTATTGTTAAATACTTTTTTAGCAATAAATGCTTTAACATCATCTTTAGGCATATCAAATGCAATTGAAAACTCTCCATAAAGCATCTCTTCAGCTTTCTTCATGTAGAATTTGTCCACTTGCCCCAACTTCTTGCCTTTATCTTGCGCCATTTGGTCTTTAACAGATACGGTTTTTATAATTTGAATTAAATCATCACAATTATAATTTTCTAGTGATGTTTTATAATGCTCTTTAAGCAAATTTAGGTTTCTGTTATCAATAATTTCTTCACGGATATCTGGAATTCGATGAATGAGCTTAAGCGCCTCTTCTTTTGTTATTATTGATCTCATAAAAGCCTTGCTGTCTATTGGGATGTATATTTTTCCGGATTCAAAAACGGGATCCAATGTATAGTACTTTTTCGATTGATCTACACCACTAATTGCTGGAACACCTATATCTTCTACTTTACATACACCTGTATTGCCATACACGATTATTTCGCCCTTTTGATACACTTTCACGCCATCCTTTCAAAATGATAATTGCTTAGTAAAGAACAATAAAAAACGTGTGCATTTACAACTGGAATTACGCCGTAAAGCAACACGTTATATTTCATTATAGCATTTTTTTGAGCTCTCATGTAAGATTGAACCTTTTTAATTATAAAAAATTAATATTTTTACTTCATATACTTTTTAATTGGACAAATGCATAGCATTCTAAATAAGTAATAGCATCGTTCCAGTAACAATCAGTGCCAATCCCAGAATAGCTTTCCGTGATAGTTTCTCCTTAAGAAATATAAAAGAAAATGAAATTGTTATGAGTATACTTAATTTATCAATCGGGACAACTACGCTTGCGGGACCTTCCTGAAGTGCTCGATAATAGAGTAGCCATGAACCACCAGTTGCAAACCCCGATAGGGTTAAGAAAATGGCACTTCTTTGATCTATGCGTTTAACTGAACTTTGTTTCTTAGTTACAAATACAACGATCCACGACATGATAAGAACAACCACAGTTCTAATTGCAGTTCCAAGACTTGAATCAATTCCTTCAATACCAACTTTGCCAAGGATGGATGTAAGACTAGCAAAAATTGCGGCTCCAAAGGCATAGACAATCCAAAGATGAGTATTACTTTGATCTACATTCGTTTTCTTCTTGCCTTCTTTTTTCTCTATCATCCAATAGGTACCAATACCGATTAAAACCATCGCAATAAATTTGAGGAATGTAATTGTTTCACCTAAGAATACAAACGCTAAAACCATGGTTAAAATTGTACTCGACTTATCAATAGGCGTTACTTTGTTTACATCGCCTAGTTGCAGAGCTTTAAAGTAACATAACCACGATCCACCAGTTGCTAAACCAGATAATATCAAAAATAAAAGGGTCCGTGAGCTGATATCGCTTATTCCCTTCTGGGAACCCATGATAAACACCATAAGCCAAGAAAATATAAGCACAATAATCGTCCTAAGGGCAGTCGCCACATTTGAATCCAAATTTCGTATACCTTGTTTTGATAAAATTGCAGTTAAGCCTGCAAATACAGCTGATCCAAATGCATATATTACCCACATATAAGACTCCTCTAAATATATGAAATATCTTCAATAAAGATGACAATCCAAGTATAGCACTATTCATAACGCTCAACAATGCATAAAAAAAATGCATCTAGATCATCCCAGATGCATTCTCATTATATTTTCTTGACGTACTCAGATTTAAGAGACATCGCACCGAATCCGTCAATTTTGCAATCAATGTTGTGATCGCCATCCACTAATTTGATGTTTTTAACTCTTGTGCCCATCTTAAGTGCAGAAGAGCTTCCTTTAACTTTTAAATCCTTTATAATTGTTACTGTATCTCCATCTTGTAATATGTTGCCATTTGAATCTCTAACTATAAATTGATCGCTTATGACTTCACCTTTATTAATTTCGATGGACCATTCATTTGCACATTCAGGGCAAATATACATCGTTCCATCTTCATAAGTATATTCTGAATTACATTTAGGACATTTGGGTAAATTGGGCATAATTATTATTTCCTCCAACAGATCTTTATCATTTTATACATCGTTTTATATAGTAACATAGACTGAAAATTATCGCAAATGAATGAGTTCTAAAGGAACTCTAACCTAAATCAAATAATTGATATGTTATAATATGATTATTACGTGAAACATAATCGATATTATTATTTGAAATTATTCAATGGAGGAATATTTATGTCTTTACTTGGCAATTTAATCTGGATTATTTTTGGTGGTTTATTATCCACTATTGGTTGGGCAATTGCAGGAATATTACTATGTATTACTGTTATAGGTATCCCTTTTGGTATGCAATGCTTTAAAATTGCTGGGCTAACACTTGCACCATTTGGCAAAAATGTTGAACTAGGAGATTTTGGTGCATTCGGATTTCTTGGTAATATTTTATGGATCATATTTCTCGGGTGGGAACTTTGTCTTGTGCACTTAACGGCTGCAGTGGTTCTTGGCATCACAATTGTAGGCCTACCGTTTGCAAAACAACACCTTAAACTTGCTGGACTGGCTTTAGTACCTTTTGGCGCAAGATTTTAGTCAAATTTTGTAACTTGCTTAAAAAAATCCCTCAAATAGTGACTGAATCAGTTCTATTTGAGGGATTTTTTACTTAAACTCTCTTTTTGAGGGTGGTCATCATTTTTAATAAACCATATATCCTTCTCACTTCTTTTTATGTTGGTCTCTATGCGAATTAAGAATTCATCTTGACGCTTTTTAAGGTCTAATAGTTTCTGTTTTTCCAAATCATTTGATTCCCCAGTCTCTTTTGATTCAATAAAACAAGTTACCATTATACTCACCACCTTGTGATATTAATACCCATTTTAAAGTATAAAATCCCTATAATTTTTTTCTGGCTTTCTTATCTTGTTTTTTTACTCTATAATGAAATGAATCACAAAAAGTTAAGGAGTTCAATCCATGAAATATTATTTAGCACCACTTGAAGGTGTTACCAACTATATTTACCGCAATGCATACCATACGCATTTTGAAAAGTTAGATAAATACTTCACGCCATTTATCTCAACGAATCAAAATAATAGTTTTAGTACAAAAGATTTAAAAGAAATAAACCCTGATCATAACAAGGGGCTTTATGTAGTGCCTCAAATTTTAAGCAACAATTCTGAAGATTTCATCAAAGCGGCAAATTCAATCTGTGAATATGGATACCATGAAATCAATCTAAATCTAGGATGTCCTTCAAATACAGTTGTTGCTAAAAATAAGGGATCTGGGTTTTTATTTCATCCTGATGCACTTGATCGCTTTTTAGATGAAATCTATAAGCATGCTACCATGAAAATATCTATCAAGACTAGACTTGGAAAGTATGATCCTGATGAGTTTTATGAAATCGCAAAAATATATAACAAGTACCCAGTTGAAGAACTGATCATCCATCCAAGAATCCAAAAAGATATGTATAAAAACACACCACGTCTAGACGTTTTTGAACAAACAATAGGCACCATAAAATCTCCAATTTGCTACAATGGTGATTTATTCACTACCGAAGATTTTAACGCAATCACTTCAAAATTTCCTACCATCGATCATATGATGCTAGGCAGGGGAATTATTGGCAATCCTGCACTTGTGGGACTTATTAAAAATGATTCACTGCCAAGTAAAGCAACTTATAGAAGCTTTCATGATTCACTTTATCAAAGTTATAAAGAAGTGATGCATGGTGAAAAAAATGTCCTCTATAAGATGAAGGAACTCTGGTTTTACATGATTCATATATTTTCTGATAGTAGTAAAATAGCTAAGAAAATTAAGAAGTGTGAACGGTTGAGTGAATACGATCTGATTATAGCCACTTTATTTGCAGAACATGAGATAATTAAAGACTCTCGCGGTTATCGAAATGTCGTTGAAGGTCAGTAAGCAAAAACATAAAAACACAAAAATCCGCACGATCACTGATGTGATTATGCGGATTTTTTTATTTTAAGAATTCTATCCATTTAGGCAAGTCTCTAAGTCCTTGCGCATATCCTAAATTATAACTTTCATTTAATTTTTGATAGTTTGTTTCTCTATTTGAAACTGGCATGCTATCAGGGTAAACTAAGAAGGCTTTTCCTTCGCGTTCTAGCGCTTCGAGCTCTTCCAAAGTTTGATTATAAAGGATGTGTCGCTTCATCATCGCCTCTATCACATGGGGATACTTTCTATAATACATCTTAATCACGTGTGAATATTTCATAGGGCTTTTGCGATAACCTCTTGGACGTGTAAGCATCACGAAGAACTTCTCCATGCCATCTTTTTTTGCAATATCCAGCGCAACCCCACCGCCAAGACCACCATCTACATAGACGTGATTTTGAAACTCAGTCTCTGGCATAAAGATCGGCATGGATGATGAAGAACGGACGATTAACATTAAATCTTTTAAAGATTTTACATCCTCTTTTGAGTGATATCTCATTTCGCCAGTATCTCTATCAAATGCACCGACTTTAAGCGTAGCTGGATTGGCCATGAAGGTAACAAAATCAAACGGAAATTTTGCATCAGGTAGTGGTGTGACTTCATATAAATATTTAGATTTGAAATAGCCTTCACCTTTAAAAAAGGATCTCCAGCCTCCAAAATTAGGGTCTAATACAAAATCTACAAAGGCGCTTTTCGCTCGAATCTGATCTCTTGAAAGATAATTGACGCTATGGCTTGAACCCGCTGAAATCCCCGCTACATAATCAAAGTAAAGTTCGTTTTCAAGCATTACATTTAGCATACCTGCAGTATAGCTACCGCGCATGCCTCCACCTTCAAATATAAGGGCTGTATTCTTTATGTTGTTTTCAAGTTTCATGTCAAGTCCCTCCTAATAAAGCAGTACTTCTGTTATGTTAAACACTTGTTTCATCTTTTTTTATACCTCATCAACATTATAACATCTCAATGTTTAATTATTATGATATTATATAGAAAAGTTGTTGAACTGCAAATATGCAGGATAGATCTTTGTTGTGATTTAGTGTTTAAAATTACAACATCCATAAGGAGGTAATTATGTCAAATAAAACAATACAAGTTGGTCTCGCTGGTTTCGGCATGTCAGGTCAAATTTTTCATGCCCCCTTTATTCAGGCGCATGAACATTTTAATCTGAAGAAGGTTTTCGAACGTAGTACTGAAAATTCAAAACTAGAATATCCAGAAGCTGAAGTTGTAAGAACTTTTGAAGCATTACTTACTGAAGATATAGATTTAATCGTCATTTCTACACCTAACAACTTCCACTTTCCCATGGCCAAACAAGCCCTTGAAGCAGGTAAAAATGTCATCGTTGAAAAACCAATTGGAGTGAGCGTCAGCGAGGGTGAAACACTCTGTCAACTCGCAAAAGAAAAAGGATTGCTCCTTTCTGTCTACCAAAGTAGACGGTTTGATAGTGATTTTTTAACGGTAAAAAACATCATAGAAACAGATCAACTCGGTGAGATTTATGACTACGAAGTTCATTATGACCGCTATGTGACTAAGCCAAGTACAAAGAAATGGAAAGCTGAAGGCGGCAAGGGCATTAACATCCTTTTTGACCTAGGCGTTCATATCATTGACCAAGTTTATACTTTATTCGGTATGCCAGAAGAAGTTTATGCTGACTTTAGAAAACAAAGATCTGATACTTTTGAATTTGATAATTTTGAAGTCACTCTATATTATGGTCAAAAAAAAGTAACCCTAACTGCTGGTGAATCCGTCATCTACCAAGGACCACGTTATAAAATTGGTGGCAGTAAAGGTGCATTTGTGAAATATGGTCTTGATGTTCAAGAAGCTGCTTTGATTGCTGGTGAACGACCACCAAGTGAACACTGGGGGGTAGAGTCTATAGAAAACTATGGTACTTTATATTATCCAGTAGGAGATCAAATACTTGAAAAAAGGATCCCTTCATTTAAAGGTGACTATGGCAATTACTATACAAATATTTATGAAGCATTATCAGATCGAAACACACTATATGTCAAACCTGAACAAGCTGTAGATGTCTTAAGAATCATAGCGGCTGCCGAGGAAAGTAATCTTTTGAAAAAAAGAGTCTCAATGATTAGCTAGATATATTAAATAAGAGTCATGGAGGATATGATGTTTACAATCATTCAGTTCAGCCCCACTGGCAACGCGGCCTATGTTGCATCACTTTTTAAAGAAGCACTTTCAGTCAGTAAGGCACCACTTGCACTTGAACATACAGATCCAAAAAAGCTTGAAAAAGATGAACATCTTTTATTAGTTTATGCCATACATGCGTTTAACGCACCTAGAACGGTTAATCGCTTTATATCAAATTTACCCAGAGGTCTTTATGAAAAAGTGAGCTTGATTGGTGTCGGTTGTAACACCAGTTGGGCGAATAGTGCTTCTTCTAAAGCCATTCGAAAAACTTTAGAAGATAAATCTTACAAAATCTATACAGATACAGTCGTTGCTATGCCCCTTACTTTTATCATGAAATTCCCTGATGATATGATTAAACTTCAACTTAGTGAAATATTGGATACTGTAAAAAATATTAGTTTGCAGCTCACTGATTCAGCCATAAGTCAAAATATTATTCCTTTCAAATCTAAAATTGTCACTACTTTGGGGCATGCTGAACCTTTTGCTTCGCGGTTGTTTGGTTTGGAACTCCATGCTAAAAAAAACTGTACGAAGTGTGGCCTTTGCAGCCTAGAGTGCCCTGAAAAAAACATCCAAATGACTGAGGCTGGAAACATCAAATTTGGGTTTAAATGTATCATGTGTATGCGTTGCATTTACAACTGTCCTGTAAATGCAATAACACCTAGAATTTCTAAGTTTATCCCCATCAAGGGCGGCTATTCTCTTAAGAAACTTTTAGATCAACAAACTGAAAATCATCACGAGGTGAATAAATGATCATACTTACAATCGCTATTTCAATTTTCATCTTTTTAGAAACACTCAACGTTCTGATATTATATTTTAAACCAGATTCAAAATTGGGTAATGGAGTTGCGATCTTTGACACTTGGGAGGATACCAAAGTTGATGTAGATTTACACGATTTTGCACAATATATGAAAAACTGGGTTGCAGGCACAAAACTTATCTTTATCGTTTTGCTTTTAGTTATCCTTTTTACAGGCACTGAAACAACCAAGCTCTATGCTGTAGTCGCAATGATTTTATCCATTGCAACTTATTTTTGGAAATTACACCCACTCATCAAAAAACTAGATGCCAAAGGAAAAATAACGCCAAAGGGATATTCTAAACAATTGGGAACTACTATTACGGCGTTTATGATGATGTTTATCGTTGCACTAATCTTATATTTTATATTTTAATTCGTTTTATATTTAATTGATCCTAAACAATAAAAAACCAACCCCAATAAGTTAAATTTTTAGGTCTAACTTATTGGGGTCAGTTTATTCATCTTGGAGGTGTTTTAAGTTTATACTAATTCTTAGCCATTCGCTTTTTCAATTTTTTTAAATAGTCTCATTGCGAATAAACTCACGGTTAAAAACATCAAAGCTGGTCCGACAAATATTCCCAATAGCATAAACATACTATTGTACATAAATAAAAATGCTAAAAGAACCAAAACGATCCAAAGTAAAACGGTGGTTGCAAAGTACTTCATCGCAATCGAGATTGAATTTTTAAGTGTTCCCAAAATTGTATTATTATAACGTGCACATAAAGGCAATGAAAAAGTAAGATATAAAATGCCTAAAATCCCAACAAATATTACTGCAAATAAAAACAAAATAGGTGCTTCATCCATTTTACTTAGAAATTCTAAATTTATATAAAATGAATAGAGTATCACAAGATGAATCAATCCTAAAGGAATCCCTTGTTTCCAATTTTCACGAAAACTCTTGATGAAATCTCTAATAACTGATTCTTCTCTATTTTCTACCATCTTAAGCGTCACTGTATAAGCAGCAACGGTGGATGCCCCAATGGTCACTATTGGTAAACTAAAAATAATCCAAATAAAATTCAATTTAACTAAATCCCAAAACCTTTCCATGTACTGATACAATTTGCCTTCCATACTAAATAGTTGCATTTAGACACTCCCTTTGAACAATATTTCGCTAAATAAAAGGCTATCCAAAGATGGAATAGCCTTTCATCGTTATTTTATGCATGATTTATTTTATCACATTTTATAAAATTTTGCTTACTTCATAAGAATTATTTAATCCTTTTATTACAGAAAATTCAGACAATTCCCAAACATTGTATGTTAGTATAAAGAAAATGCACCCATATAACTTAATAGAAGGAGGAAGGCATGAAAAACTTCATTATGAAATTCATATTTGCCCTATTAATTCTTTTTACTGTCACTTTAATTACCTTTGTTCTAATGGACATGCGACCTGTAAAAGCAGAAGTAAGAGCGCTAGAGAAAGTAGGCGTTACCCTCGCAGAAATTGAAGCACAGATGGAAGAACTTGGTTACAACGATCCAATACATATTAGGTATTTTAGATGGTTAGGTAAAGTTTTTAAAGGTGATTTAGGTTTTTACTATGATCGCAATAACACAGTGAATAGTTACCTGTTTACTTTTATGAGCCGATCAATTTTACTTAACGCCGTTGCTTTTATTGTATCCCTAGTTGTTTCTATCCCCATGGGGATTTTGGCTGCGATGAAAGCAAGGAAGGCAGGTGACACGATCATTCTCATTTTAACAATGATTTTTACTTCTATTCCTAGTTTTTATTTTGGACTTTTATTGGTCCTTTATTTTGTGAGGTACTTTCCAGGCACACTTCCTGTCAGTGGCATTGGAGATGTGCTTTTGAGGGCACGCGGCTATCCTAACATATGGGTACAGCTTATAGATCTTGCACATCACCTTGTTCTACCTGTACTTTCAATTTCTTTAGTCTGGATTGGCACTTTGGTACCTTTTGTGCGAAATGCGATGCTTGATGTGATTCATCAGGATTATGTAAGAACTGCAAAATCTAAAGGGTTAACTAATTTTACAGTTTTCTTTAAGCACACCTTTAGAAATGCATTGCTCCCTCTTATTTCTGTAGCCTCTATGCTATTACCCACTCTGATCATCAGCAACATATTAGTTGAAAAAGTATTTAGTTGGCCAGGGATGGGAATGCTCTTTATAGAAAGTCTATATGGCGGTGAACGTGATATGGTCATTGCAATCACATTATTTTATGCTTTAATTGTTATTGCTGGAAACTTCCTATCTGATGCCCTCTATGTTAAATCCGATGCAAGACTAAAGGAGGGGTTATCGTGATTAATAGATTATTAACAAAGAAAAATCCACTTTTTTTTATAGGGTTTGTTGTGTTTAGCTTAATTGTACTTGGAACGATTTTCATCCCAATGATTTCCTCCTACAACTGGGCAACATTGTACGGCGCAAAGCCTTTTGAGGCACCTTCAAAAGCACATTTATATGGCACAAATCTATCCGGACAAGATATATTTACGGGTATATGGATAGGTGGTAGAACATCACTTATGGTAGCCATCTTAGGTACATTGCCTTATACTTTATTTGGCAGTCTTACAGGTATCTTAGATGGTTTTTTTGGCAAACGTATAGGTTTTTTAATCTCCCAATTCATGACTTTTCTTTATGCACTCCCCTTATTACCATTGCTCTTAATGCTCAGTTTCTTATTTAGGTATATGGGATTGTCACAATCGCAAGTGGTTTATGCTTCAATTGGTATCTATAGTTTATTTAGTGCACCTACCCTTTACAAAATCGTTAGAGCGGAAACCATACGCATCAATTCTGAGGAATATATGAGAGCTGCTGAAATATTAGGTATTGGAAGGATCAGACGTATTTTCAAACATCTTATGCCAAATGTTATAGGTCAAATAGTTGTGGCATCCATACAATTTGTCACGCAACTATTGATTATAGAGCTGGTATTATTCTTTTTCGGTCTTTCTTTTTCACCCGAAAAAGCACCTACTTGGGGTAGTCTTATTCCAAATCTAGATGGACCCAATACTTTTAAAGAATTCTACTGGGTTTGGTTATTCCCGATTCTTACGGTTGCAACAACTACGATTAGTCTAAAATTTATCAGCGAAGGATTGCGGATTGCTTTTGATCCAAAGGTTGAGAATTATCACTAGAAAAACAAGGAGCTATTACGCATCTAGTCTTATTAATTAATTGCTTAATTACTTAATAACTAGACTTGTAATAGCTCCTATTTTATTTTATTTCGTTTTGGTTATCCCATTGTGATTTCAACGTGATGCGTTCCACCATCGTTGATCATGGCTACTTTGTTTTCCAGCAATAAACCACCATCAAATTTTGTCTTTTTAACGCCATCGCTCACATGACTTGGGTTTAAAATCTCGATTTCATATGCGGTATCAAGAAACTGATATCTCATATGATAGTTACTCCATTTTTTCGGTATGCATGGATTGATTATAAGAATATTTCCTTCTTTATTTAAACCAAGAATATCCTCAATACCAACCTTATGCATCCAACTTGCTGAGCCTGTATACCACGACCAACCGCCTCTGCCAACATGCGGATAACTACTATAAACGTCAGCTGCCATGGTGTATGGTTCTACTTTATAGATGGATACCTCATGATTTGTACGCGTGTGATTGATTGGGTTAATTAATTCAAACAACTCATGCGCTTTATCTCCATAACCAAGCTTAGCAAAAGCAGACACTACCCAAGCAGCTGCATGTGTGTACTGACCACCATTTTCTCTTACACCAGGAACATAGCCTTTAATATAACCTGGCTCTAGTTCACTGTCATAAAAAGGTGGTGTCAAGAGTTTAATCAACCCTTCTTCCCGAAGTACTAAAAAGTCCTCCAGAGAATGCATCGCTCTTTCGACGCGCTCTTGATCAGCTGCTCCAGAAAAAACTGCCCATGTTTGCGCCAATGAGTCTATTTTGCATTCATTGTTTTGAACAGTTCCTAGCACATCGCCACTGTCAAAGAATGCACGCTTGTACCAATCGCCATCCCATGCAACGCTTTCAATAGCACTTATGAGGTTCTCCGATACTTTTTGATAGTCCTTAGCCTTATCGCTATCGCCTCTTTCGATACATATTGGTATGAATTTTTGAAGGGTTACATATAAAAACCATCCTAACCACACACTTTCTCCTATCATTTGATTACCAACGGTATTCATGCCATCGTTCCAGTCTCCAGTTCCCATGAGTGGCAACCCATTTTTACCGAATACTAAGCTATGTTCAAAAGACCGAATACAATGTGCATAGAGTGTTTCAGTGTCTTCAGAGACACTTGGTGTACAATATCTTTCTTCTTCGAAATCTTTCAAAACCTCATCCATCAAATAAGGTGCTTGTTGATCTAAAATTGAGGCATCTCCTGTCACTTTCACATATTCTGCTGTAACAAAAGGTAACCACAAATAATCATCAGAGATTCGCGTTCTCATCCCTTTATTTGAGGGTTCATGCCACCAGTGAAGGACATCACCCTCTCTAAATTGATGACTCGCATGTTTGATTATCTGTTTTCTGGCTATTTCAGGCCATATCGCCAAAATTGATAAACTATCTTGTAGCTGATCGCGGAAGCCGAATGCACCACCAGATTGATAGAAGGCAGATCGACTCCACAAGCGACATGAAATCACTTGGTAAAGCAACCAACCGTTAAGCATGAGATTCATCGCAGGTTCGGGTGTTTCAACTTTTATAACTTGGAGCTTTTCTCTCCAAAATAGTTGAACTTCGTCAAGTGCCTTTTGCGCTATTTCATAATTCAGATATTTCTTAGCTTCATGCACAACAGCCTCATTTGACTGGCTTGCGCCAAGGACATAAACGAGTTTAAGTGTCTCTCCTGGTTGTAACGTCACGTTAGCCTGCATTGCCATACAAGTATTATATCCTGCACCAACAACTCCTGATAAGTTCAGACGTTTTAAAGCATCCAGCGTAGTCGTACAATCTTGACCATAGAATTCATGACGATCTGTTGTAACAGTTCTTTCAGGAACCGATACATCCATGTACATCAGTTCCCCTTTAAAATCTTGATTGTAAGGATTCTCTACTAACAGTGTACCTTGTTCTGACAGATTACTTTTAAGATGTAGCCCTGTCACGCTTGGTTCAACGCCTAAAACAGGGGTTACATAGTATGTGATCGCTAGGTTTCTTTCGTGGCTACTTTCATTTTTAAGTTCTATTAAGTTGATTTTTACTGGATCCTCTATAGGTACAAATTGAGTCAGTTTTTGTTTAATACCATGACTATTATGTCTAAATTCACTATAGCCAAAACCATGTTCAATCCTGTAAGGTTCTTCTTCACGTATAGGCTGTGTAGTCATAGACCAGATATTTAGATATTCATCTCTTATATAAAAGACCTCTCCCGGTGGATCACTTACCGCATCATTGCTCCATGGTGTCAGTTTATTTTCACGGCTATTGCCTCGCCAGGTGTACCCGCCACCAGATTCTGTCACCATAAAACCAAAGTTAGGATTTGAGATGATATTTGACCAAGGCGCTGGTGTCGTTTGTCCATTATCAAGTTTGATAATATAACTATCTCCACTTTCGCTAAAGCCACCTAAGCCATTGAATATCTGAAGACTGTTTTGTGCTTTCTCCAAATCCTCGTCTGAATAGAGTTGATTTTCTCCTTCGCCGAGTATTAATGGTTCAAGCAATAATGGTTCAACAAATTGGATCGCATCAACAGGTAAACTCATGGCAAGTTGTTGTGACATCGTCTCTCCATTGCCTTTGAAAATAAGCCTAGCAATTGTTTTTAAAAGATCGGCATCCCCATCAGCCATGTTGTTGTTAATCAATACAAATATATCACCCAGTTTGTTTAGAACCCCACTGGTTTGATTGTCATACACGATTTCCTTTACTAAAGATGACAAAGGATTCGTGTAACTATTTTCTTCTTGAATGAGGACTACTAAATTGACATTTAATGCTTTAATTCTCCAAAACTCTTGTGCTTTTAAAAGTTCAAAGAGGATCTCAACTTCATCCGTTTTCTCCAAGATGACAAGTACGATAGGTGCATCACCAGAAATCCCATATGCCCATAGTGAGGATTGACCTTTACTATTGGAAGCGATCATTTGTTGATTCATCCGCCTTAAAGGACTCAAATATAAGATGTCTTTAATCATGTTTTGGTACAACTCCATATCCGCTGCTTTAATGTTGAGATACTTAGCTTCCACTTCACTTCTTGCAAGTGCAAGCCAAAATGAAGCATCACAAGTTTCTAAACTCGCATATTTTTCAATAAGTTCCAAAATTGCTTCTCTGCTCTCTGCAAACATCGTTACAAATGAGATTCTAGTTGCATTTCCACTTTCAACTTTTAATTTAAGTCTCATGCTTAATACAGGATCAAGCACTGTTCCAACTGTGTTCGAAAGTGGTTTGTCACGTTCAATCATGATTGGATTTTTTACAGTTCTTCCGCGACCAATAAATTGTGCGCGATCAGTTTCATATTGTGTCTCAGCAATAGTTTCTCCCTCAATAACAGCCATGTGTGCCATCCAGATAGATTTATCTTCAGCACTCCTTGGACGTCTTTTGGCTAAAAGTGCTCTAAATTCACTGTTGTACTCCGTTTCAACAAATAAATTACCAAAAGCAGGATGGGCAATATCACTATTTTGAGATGCTAGTACAACCTCTAAATAACTGGTTAATTCTAACACACAGGCTTCATTTCCATTATTTTTAAGTTTGATTCTTCTTATTTCTGCATTATCCGCTGATGTCACTATGACTTCAGTGGTTGTTTCTATATGCTCATCTGTCCTTTTGTAAACCGCTTTGTCCGCTGTAAAAACAACTTCATAAGATTGTGGAATGGTTTTTATAGGACAGTAAGTTGAAGACCAGATTTTATTGGTATTTTTATTCTTAATATAAAAGAACATGCCAAAGTTATCGACTATCGGATCTTCACGCCATCTGTTGATTGCAAAAGATTTTGACTTACTATATCCAGTACCTCTGTCCGTCAACATTACAAAATAACTATCACTAGAAAGCACGTGTGCCATTGGTAGAGGATGATTCATCTTCGTAAATCGTCTATACGAGCCTTTATCTCTGTATACTGTACCCTTAAAAGGCATTATTTTTTCTTTGTTTTCTTTGCTTAAGACCGTATTTGTCGGTATTCTTTCTTGTAGCAATAACCTTGCTGCATTGACATACGGTTCATTTGAAAATCGTGTTTGCATCACATTCTCATTGAGGTAATTTGTCAGTGCCAATAAAGTCATACCCTGGTGATGTGCCATATAGCTTTTAATTACTACTGGCTTATTATCAAAGTTCAACCTTTCAGGCGTATAATCAATTGCTTCATAATAGCCATATGAACCTTCAGCACCATTTAATTTTAAAGTTTGTAAATTTTCGTAAGCTTCTGCTGGCGCAACCATTAATGCTAAGAAAGTCGCATAGGGTGCAGCTACAGCATCTTCTATTAGCCCTCTTTTTAACCCAAGCCAAGGCACACCAATCGCTTTGTATTGATAATCGAGGTGAATATCCATGGAATTAAATGCAGACTCAGAAATTCCCCATGGCATATGTCTTTCATTTGCGTATTTTTTTTGGCATTTGATCACAAAGGAGTAAGTTTCATCTAAAAGCGTATTACTATAACTTTTCATGATTAATAAAGGCATCAAATATTCAAACATTGTGCCACTCCATGAAACCAATCCCTTATAGTGATCGACAACCGTAAGTGCGCGTCCCAACATAAACCAGTGTTTAACTGGGACTTCACCTCTTGCAATTGCGATATAACTAGCTTGTCTGGCTTCAGAAGCCAATAAATCATAGTATGAATTCGTCATTCTGTTATCTTCAATATTAAAACCAATAGAAAAAAGTTGTCTTCTGTTTTCAAACAACACGGCAAACTTTGTCTCTAATGATAACTTATTGATTCTCTCTATGAGCAGTTTGTATTCTGTTGTAAAGCTATGCTCTAAAACCTGTGAAGAACCAACCAGTTGTTCTAACATTTTTAGCCAAGTGATACCACTTAAGTTCTCGTCAATTTCTAAGTCTTCTGAACTTTTAATAATATCTACAATTTCTAAAATAAGCTTTAAGATTATCATTTTTTGCTCTGGCAAATCAGAAATTATACTATTCTCAACTAGAATATGCTCAAGTAACTGCATTTGTAATTTCGTTTTATCTTCTAGTAATACAGCTGGCATTTGTACTAAGTGATCAAGCCAAGGTGCAAAGTAAAGAACATCGTTCTTCAGCGTTTGTAACAATTTTGTGGTTTTTACGCGCCATAGTTTATCTTTAATATCAATAAGTGTTTCACTGTCTAGTAAATGGTTTAAAATAGTGAGCCAAACATCAAGCCTAGGTTCTTTTCTAAACGCTTGAGAATATAATCCTATAGTCACTGTGAGATCGGCAGCAGATGCACTAGACGCACATTTCAAAGTATCTTCAATTCCCCTTAGATAAACTGGGTCGACAATTGTTTGATCAATTAAAGCTTTTAACCCTTGTTCTAAAGTAATGAGGTAACTTACAAAATTTCCGCTATCAACGGTAGAGACATAGCGTGGTTTAAGGGGCTCAAGAGAACGCGTATCATACCAGTTATATAAATGACCATTCCATTTGTCCATTTTTTCAATGACTGAGATTGATCTTACAAGCATTTCAACCATATCAATGGTGCCAATATAACCCATATCTCGCGCTGACAAGGTTGCCAATAATCCTAAGCCAATATTTGTAGGGGAAGTTCTATAAGCGATTCCTCTGTGAGGCTCTTCTTGAAAATTATCTGGTGCAAGCCAATTGTTTTTTTCGTTTGCGAACTCTTCAAAATAACGCCAGGTTTTTCGTGTTACTATTCTGAGTTCCATTAATGCCTCTTGGTTCAATTGTTCTTTTTCAATATCTCTATTTTTACTAATCAAATATGCAACAAACGGCGAAGAAAACCACGTTATCGCCAATACAATACTCAGATTAAAATTAGTGGGTTTGATTAAATAGACCATACTCACAATTGCTAATCCAAAAATATAGCTTGGTGCCATTGAATATAAATAGCTTTTAAGTGAATTACTTTGGAACCTTTCAGCATCATCTGAGGTCACCCATTCAAGCATTTTTTTCTTAGAAAAAAACACACGAAACAGTGTGATTCCAACAGCTTTTATAACCATTAAAGCATGATATGGCAAGAAAGTTATCGCTAACATAAACTGAAATAGTGAAGATTTAATGCCAAAAAAACCTTTAATATGCCTTTTTACTCGGCTAAACAATGGCGCATTAGAAACAATTTCACTATAAACATGAATTAAAAATGGAAGTCCTAAAGCAGCTAAACCATATCCAATCCAAACCAATGCATCACCAGGTAATATACTAAAACCTAGAATAAATAAGGTTAAAATAGATGGCGCAACAAGACTTCTTCTTAAATTATCTGCGATTTTCCATCTTGATATCTTAGAAAGTGGGTTGCGAACAGTTTGTAATTTTCTGTTGGTAATTGTATTTCCTAGCCAAGGAATTAACTGCCAATCCCCTCTAATCCACCTATGGAGCCTTGTCATATAGGCATTATATTTGGTGGGATAGGCATCTACAAGTTCAAGATCCGAAACAAGCGCTGCTCTCACGTATGAGCCTTCAAGCAAATCATGGCTAAGTACTACATTTTCAGGGACTATATCTTTTAAGACATCGTTGAAAACACTCAAATCATAGATCCCTTTTCCTGTGAATACACCTTCTCCAAATAAATCTTGATACACATCAGAAATAGCACTGGCATAAGGGTCCATTCCCTCTTGACCAGTAAAAATTCTTGAAAATATTGAGCGGTTTGAGCTTTCTACATCAAAAGAGATTCTCGGCTGCATCAAACCGTACCCTTCAGTGACGACACCTCTACTAGGATCAACAATTGGCCTATTCAGCGGATGTGCCATGGTACCTATCATCTTCTTTGCCATCCCAAGTGGCAATATCGTATCTGCATCTAAAGTGATAATATATTTGATTTTTGAACTTGGCACCTCATTTTCGGAATATCCAGAAAAACTCGTTTCAGTTGATCCTAATAGGAGTTCGTTGAACTCCATAAGGGCACCTCTTTTTCTTTCCCATCCCGTCCAAGTATTGTCGTTTTTATTATGCACACTTAACCTATGATAGAAGTAAAACAAGGATTCTCTTCCCTTAGAATACTTTTTATTGAGTGCTTCAATACCTTTCTCAGCTTGAAATAGAATTTTATTATCCTCTTCAGTATTAGGACCTTTTGAATCTTTAAAAGCACCAATCAAAGCGAAGTATAGATTTTTTTCTGTATTTGAAAGATAATGATTTTCTAAGTTGCTAAGTAATTCAAGAACGCGAGATTCATTGTTTAATAGTGTGGGAATTACAACCATGGTGCTATAGACTTCAGGTATCCCTTCTTTAAATTCTAATTTTGGAAATATAGCGGGTTTAACAATGAGTGTAACAAGCCAATTAACAAGTGTAATTGCGACTTCTGAACTAGGGATTAACATCGCTACAATTATACCAAACATCAGACCGATATTGATGATAATGGTAGTTGAATAGCCATATATTATGGCAGAGCTTATCAGCAAAATCATCACTAATAAAATGGCACTTGTGTATAAAATTCCAGGGTGTTCTCTCGCTTTTTTAACAGTTTTAACAGTATAGTGCTCTGTTTCAAGTTGGTGTTCTTCCAGTTGTTTTACACCCTCTCCAAGTAGATAATAACCAACATGTATTTTTCGACTATATATATTTTCATCTTCATTTTCAGAATTTCCTTTTATAAAAACTGAGTTTGCCATCTCAACAGCTTCTCTTGCAATATGAATTTCTGATATACTATATCTGCGGGCAAGCGTCTCGATTTTCCGAACATAGTACCCACGTGATATTTCATCCATCGCCAGATATGTGCCATCTGGATCATTTTGTAAAATACGTTCAACATAGCTTGCTGCATCAAAAAAATAACTCCAATTTAAACTAGATACGTATTTGAGACTCATAATACAGTTTCCAAATGAAACTGTACTTACTGCTTGTGCATTATGTTCTTTTTGAGCAACGAGTTCAGTGGTCATGCTAAACTTATCCAGCACTTCATCGATGCTTCTAAGCACACCAGAATAACTTCTTCCCGCTCTTCTTAACCGATAAAAAAGATGTTCAACATATGAAGGATTTACTTCTCCGTCTTTTTCTATGACATTTTTAAATTGCATCACTAATTTATCGAGGTCTATCGTATCCTCTGACCAATATTTCTCGATGAGCGTATCTGCTTTATTCCATTCCCGTTGCGTGTCCTTTATTTTCTCACAAATCATACGCACATGTTCAATTAAAGCGATTCGCATCATTATCGGTAAAACGCGGATCTCTCTATCAAAGAGAATGCTATGAGATTGATAAGCTTCCAAATATTTTAAAAGCGTACTTTCTTCTATTTGCCCATCTACCACGGAGATAAATTCTACTGCGATTGCAAAAACACGCGTATAGCCTTTAAATGGTCCTTTTTTTAGCACTGGTAGTTGATAGTAATTTTTTTTAGTAAGTGCTGTACTAACACCTTTTGCTTGCTCTTCAATGACATAAAAATTATCTAGTAGCCATTCAGCAGCTGGTGGAATTGACCGTTTTAAATTGATGTCTTCATTTAAACTCTTGTAAAGTGCCAATATCAATTCATAATTTTCATTCATTCTAGTAATCGGCCAGTTGAGTACGTTTCTCTTTACAGAAATGGCATGATCTTGTGCCATCCGCTTTGCTCTTTTTTCTAGTTCTTCTACTGTCAATGATGCGTAGCGAATATTTAAATCCCTATTTCTTCGGAGTCGTAAGAAAAAGATAACCCCTGCTAATAATACAATTGCCAAAACAATAAATTGAATCCATGTAGTATAGTTCAATAAAATCCCTACTTTCCTATTGGTGTTTTTGTATATATGAGTAACTTTCATATTGATGCACACTTGTTACTTTATTAAAGATCTTAAGGCATTCCGCCATTAGATGATGTGATATCAAGTAGTACCTACAAAAAATAAAGCCACTTATAAATAAGTGGCTTTGAAGCTCAATTTTTAGTTCCGAACATCCGTCACCCGTAATGTCCCTTAATCAAGCATACGCTTATTATCACCATAAGTCAATTTTGAGCAATTTACATAAAGTCTCACTGCTCTAGTAGTGACTTCATTAAAGGCACATGTTATACTGGATTTATTCGAAAATTTGGAGGCAAAATTGAAACTTATACCTATCGTTTCAACACTAAAACCATCACATAAATACAGCTTTTTATCATTAATAATTTTGGTAATTATACTTGTGAATATATCTGATATTTTACCTTCTTATCAACAACCAATTGGTAAAATCATTTCCATTGATGAGTCTAGTATACCGATTAAAGATTTGTCCCCATATGTGGACTACAAACAAATCCTTACCATTAAATTGCTAGATGACGAATACTCATATGAAAATTCACCTAATAAAACAATCCGTATTGAAAATAAATTTTCATACTCTCAAGCATTTACAAATAGGTATAAAGTCGGTCAAACTTTAATACTACGAAAAACCACCAAGGGTTCTAATAACGAATACGATATCGTAACTTTAAAACGCGATACGCAAATGATTTCACTTTTACTTATCTTTGCTTTTCTTGCAGTATCAATTGGTGGCAAACAAGGTGCTAAATCACTTGCTAGTGTTTTGTTGAATTTTGCAGTTGTATTTTTAATCATGTATTTGTACCAAAATAAAATAAGTATCTATATACTTTCACCCATTTCTGTAGTAATTTTCATCTTTACTTCTATGACACTTGTTACGGGGGTAAATAAAAAAACACTCGCTGCATCACTAGGAACGGCACTTGGGCTTCTTAGTGCCATATCTATCGCTTATATTACGTTTAAATTAACAGGTTCTCACGGTGTAAACTACCAAGAGATGGATATTGCCATCAGTTCGCCTGTTGAGCTATTCTACTTTCAACTTGTAATTGGAACACTTGGTGCTATTATGGACATCGCAGTATCTATTGCCTCCTCTATGGCTGAAATGATTGAAACATCACCTTTAGTTACTCGCAAAACTTTGATGCTCTCTGGACAAAAAATTGGAAACGACATCATGGGAACTATGACCAACACATTGCTACTTGCCTATCTAAGTGGCAGTATTCCAGTAATTCTTTTGATGATGAAAAGTGGAATTTCACTTGGCTATATTATGAATGTCTCATTATCTTTGGAATTATTAAGAGGCATAATTGGCAGTATCGGCATCGTTTTAACTATCCCGTTGACACTTTTCATCTCTATTGCGCTGCTTTCAAAAAAAGTCGTACAGGAGGAACAATGAATATCTCATTATTTGTACTTACAGGAATTTTGTTTATATTGATGGCTATCATTGGCGGTAAAAGAGGCATTCGTTCTTTTTTTTCTATAATTTATACGGTGACTGTTTTCATAGTTTTGCTCATCTTTATTGCAATGGGATTTAACCCTATTAAAACTTCTATCGTCGCAAGTTTACTGATCAGTACCATTCTACTATTTAATATAAATGGCTATAATAAGATGACAGTTGTTTCAAGTTTTTCTGTACTCATCGCAATTTTATTGACACTCCTTATTTCATTGCCTTTTGTAAGTAATGCCAAAATTCAAGGATTTAGTTTTGAACAAGTTGAACAACTTTCGGCTATGACAGCTTACATCAACATTAATTTATCAGATATTGTTTTTATTGAGATATTAATTGGTTTATTAGGTGCTGTAGTTGATGTTGCGATTTCTATCACTTCAGCAATGAATGAGATTTACACGCTTGAGCCTTCAATATCATATAATAATTTATTCAAATCAGGTATGAAAATCGGACGTGATATCCTTGGCACTATGACCCATACACTGCTTTTTGCATTTCTTGGAAGCTTTTTCTCGATCTTAATATGGTTTTCAACACTCAATTATTCATTTATAAATACCATTAATTCCAAACTATTTGCAGCTGAGGTTTTCCATATTTTGTGTGGTGGTATTGGTATTTTACTCATTATACCAATTGCAACTACCATGATGGCGGCAGCGTTAACACACGAATCGTAAATTGTCTTCTATAAATTGTTTTATTGTTTTTATTGTTTTTATTGTTTTCATAATATTCATATTATCTATCAAAAAAAAGGGTATGATATAACTATTGATTAAATAGTTCAGTTATAACTAATAAGGAGGTTATCAACTTTATGAAAATAAATCCAAATTCTCAAGCCTTAAACACGTATAGACAACTTAATGCAAATGTTAACAATGCCATTGATAAAAGTATCGTAAAATCGGATACGAAACAACTCGATCCACAAAAAACTATAAGCAATGGCAGTGCATCTGGAAAGGCAGTTAGTTTAACAATTTCAAAAGAAGGCCAAGCACTTAGTAATGCTCAAACAACGCCTGTTGCATTAAACGCTGCTCCAGCTCAAAGTAATGTTAAAACTGTGACATCTGCTGGTAAGCCAGTGAGTACAAACTATTCACCACAAAAGCCTCAAATTTCAACATCTCAAAATAATCTAAGTGCAAATAAAATACAGCAAAAAGCAGATCAAGCTGCAATAGATAGCCCTCAAAAAGCTGCAGATGCGCTAAAATCTGTAAACGAAATGATTACGAAACAAGCAAGTAACGCTAGGATGGCACAAGCAAATCAATCACCGCAAAGTGTTCTTCAGTTACTTAGATAGTGCTTTTGCTTAATTTATTTTGGATTGACAAGATTATAAACCTTTTAATAAATAGAATGAACCCATAAAGTTAGCATTAGCAACTCACTTTATGGGTTCATTCTACATCTTGAAGTTTAAATACAGGATCATTGACTTCTCTGTATTTGGCTAAAATCCTGTACGTATGAAGTGACAATCTCATTGATAAAATCAACGTTTTCACTCATTTCATCCATTGAATTTTCATTACATAATAATTCTGATTCTTTTGCGAGTTCCATCACTTCATTTGCACGGACATTTCCAGAAGAGCCTTTTAGTTTATGCAAAAGTTTCCCGATCTCGATGAACTTTGAAGGTGTAATATCTGAGTCAATTAATGACTTAATACTCTCTAAAATTTCTTTGGTTTGATTCAAGTAAGTTTCTATTACAAAATAGGTTGTCTCTAGATCAAAACCAGACTCCTTAGTAAGCGTTTCAATTACAGTGTTTAAATCATGCTTTTTTTTAGTATTATCTTCAAGAATACTTTCTGATGCGTTTGACGCATATTCACCTTTGTTTTTCTCCATTTGGGATACCTCCATCTCACATAATTTATTGATTTTCTCAAATAAAGTTTCAAAATCAACTGGTTTACTAACATAATCATTCACACCATAACTTAAGCAACGTTTTTCATCTTCCTCATTTGCATATGCTGTAATGGCAATTATCGGAACTGGATGTCCTTTGTTATCCAAATTTCCAGATAATCTGATTTTTCGAGTTGCATTAAGTCCATCTAATATAGGCATATTGACATCCATAAGTATCAAGTCATATACTTTTTGGCTGGACTTTTCAACTGCAAGCTCACCATTTTCAGCTAAATCTACCTTTGCCCCTGCTTTAGACATCATCATTTGCATGACAAAAGCACTGGTCAGATCGTCTTCTACAATAAGAATATCAAGACCTTCTACTAAATGGTCTCCATCAAATAAATTCTTCCTATTTTGTAAAGGTATTTGAGCGTCATCAAAGCATACTTCAAACGGAATTTCAACTATAAATTCACTTCCGATATTCAGTTGACTGTTTAGGTAAATTTTTCCACCCATTAGTTCTACTAACATTCGACTGATAGCCAGACCTAGGCCAGTACCTTTTGTCTTTGAAGCTTCTGTATTACTCCCCTGAACAAATCGATCAAATATATGATCAATCTCTCCTTTTGATATACCAATTCCTGTATCTGTTATTTTAAAACGAACATCTATTTTATTATTTTCTTCATGTATTTTATCGCAACTCACATTGATGCTACCATCATTTGTAAATTTAATTGCATTTGCAATCAAGTTGGACAATATTTGTCTCAACCTAATTTCATCACCATATACTAGATCGGAAAAACTTTGCTCAACTGAAAAATTAAGTTCAATCCCCTTATGAACCGCACTAGAAGAAAATAAATTATTCAAATCATTTAAAGTATTAAGAAGGCTAAATTTTTCATGTCTTAAACTGACCTTACCCGCTTCTATTTTGGAGAAATCTAAAATATCGTTTAAAATGCTCATCAAAGTATGCGTTGATGATTGGATTGTTTGCAAATAATTGCTTTGCTCTTCAGTTAGTGAGGTCATAATCAATATATTAATCATTCCCAAAATTCCGTTCATTGGTGTTCGGATCTCATGACTCATATTAGCTAAAAACTGGGTTTTAGCCATATTGGCTTCTCTAGCAATATTAAGCGCGCGCTCGAGATCATTTTCTTTTTCTCTAAGCATAATTAGTGTATTGGTATGTTCTTGTATCTCTTCTTCAAGCTGAGCATTTGTTTCTTCAAGTATTATATTTGATCTTTCAAGTGCCACAGTTCTATCAAAAACACGATTTTCAAGATCTGCATTTAGCATTTCAAGTTCAGTTTCAATTTTTTTGCGCTCATCAATTTCTGATATCAGTGATGCTGTTCGTTCTTTGATGGTATCCTCAAGCCCTTCATTAATTTCTAATATTTTGTTTTCTCTACTTTCAATAATTTCTCGCATCTTGAGGAAATCCATCGAGATCTCTTGCGTTTCTTGATATCGACAAGGTTCTGCACTAAAATTGTAATTACCATTTGAAATAGCTCTTGTTTGAGCGGATAAGTGATCGAAGTCCATCATAATTTTTTTCATAAAAAATGAGATACTCACCAAACTTAAAATAAATAATCCGATTATAGAAACCACAAAATTTCGTTTAAAGTCATTTAGCGGTTTAACCAGCAAATCGTAATCGAGCTCTATGACTAAATAACCATCCTCTTGAAAGCCATAATTTTCAGCGATAATTAATGAATTTCCTGTATCTTCTTTTGTAATATACCTCGTGTTATCTTGTGTAATTTCTTTCACGATATCAAAGATTTTACACCTTTGACGCTGTTCTACTTTTAATGGATCATCGTTGTACATATAGTTGCCATATTTATCTAAAAGAGAGATTGACTTTAGCACATCAAAAGATTCTCTATGAACAATTGTACCTAATTGACTGAGATTTATATCTGCCACTAAAAGCAACTCACCAACATTCTCGCTCATAGTAATCGTGGGCTTATTAGTAACAGCAGATATATACAAGTTTGACCATATAATTTCATCTCCTTTTGGTTTGTTGATGAAAAAAGATTCGTTTTTGTAATTATAGGTAGTCAACTCTTCTAAATCGGTTGATTGCATGACTAAATTCCCATTTTGATCAATTATTTTGATATGATCAATAACAGGATAAACTTGTTCAATAGTCGCAATATAAGTCTTTAAGATTTTATCATTTTCAGCTTGTCTATTTTGAGGGATCATAGTTCTCATTTGGGCAAGTAAAGAAACTGGCGTATCAATAAAATTATCTAGATTTTGATTGACAAAACTAATAAGAGATTCTGAACTAATTCGAACATCTGCCTCAAATTTTAACTTTAAATTTCGATAAGTTATGAATCCAAAAGTTCCTTGTACTAACAAGAATACAAATAAAACACCTATTACAATTTGCCACTTAAGACTATTTCTCCGATTCATATCAATCTACCTTTCGTAGTTTTCCAGATTTGACTTGATAGGCATGATAATTTCTAGTAGAATCTCCATATTCATCAATTGAAAATGATTCTTGAACGCCTTCAAAACTCCCAATTTCAATCAACTTTGCTTTAACTGTATCAATATTAAGGGATTTTGATGCTTCTATGCTTTGAGCAAGTGCCCTCAACGTCTCAAATCCATACATAGAAGCAAAAGTTGGATCATCTCCATAACGTAATTTGAAGTTTTCTGAAAAAGTTACAAACGCTGTATTTTGATCCTCATAATCAATACCACCTACCAAAATCATATCTTCTACAGCATTCCCACCTTTCCTCAAAAGTTCTTGAGTGTTTGCCCATAGAGGACCATAGAGTTGTATTTGAGGTAGTTCTTTTTTTATGCTTTGCGCAAGAAGTGCACATTCTTCAGCACTTGCAACGATAAATAAACCATCTGGAGATGCATTGACGATTTTTTTTATTACTTCGTCCCTCGTTTCTTTATTGCTAGGATCATATGCCATCGCTTCAGGTTTAAACCCTGTTTTTTCTTTAACCAAAATTTGAAAATTTTCCACTAATTTATCTGTAAAACCTTTATTTCGCGTATCAAATATTACCATGGTGCTTTTGTGTTGATATTGCTTTACTATATTGGATAAAACATCAGCTTGTTCTCTCGTTGAAGCGATGAATCTGATAAAATGGTCATCCATTTGTGATAACTGATCTGCACTAATTGTCGGTCCAAGCATTAATAGATTTTCTGAATTTACATAATCAATCACACTAAGTGTCATACCACTTGTAAAGTGACCAATTACAAACTGAATACCTTCTTGTACAAATTCTTGATCAACCTTTAGAGCTTGTTCAGTAGAATTTAAATCATCCTTAACCACGAGCTCTATTAATTGTCCGTTTATCCCCCCAGATGCATTAATTTCACTTACAGCAAGTTCAATCCCACGTCTGCCAGAAACTGATAAATCAGATTCCTTTCCACTCATGGTTCCGACAACACCGATTTTAATAGTCGTATTCTTTTCACAAGCACTAAGTAAAACCAACGCTAAAAGAAGCATGGTTAATACGATTACTTTTATAGTTTTTCTAGACATGACAACCTCCTTAACGTATCTTGTCGATTTCAAGGTCTAAAACTTTAGAAACAAATACTTGTACTAAACCACTATCAAACTGTATGTCTGAATATCTCAGTAATTCTTTCGCGGCTTCAATAGTTGTGATGGTTTTTTTGTAAGGACGCTCACACGTCATCGCATCAAAACTATCCATTATTGATAATATTCTAGAGAAAAAAGGAATATTATTACCTGCTAGTCCGTTAGGGTATCCAGTGCCATCATATCTTTCATGGTGTGCTAAGATAATTTTTGTATACCCACTCATTTCTTTTGAAGCGGAGAGCAACCTACACCCTATTTCTGGATGTCTTTTCATTTCTAGCCACTCTTCTTCCGTCAATTTCCCAGGTTTATTTAAAACGTGTTCATCAATCGCAATTTTACCAATATCATGTAAAAGACCAATAACCCTTAGGTCTCGAATTTCTTTCTCGTCTAAATTTAAAGCCTCTCCCATCTTTTCGCAAAGTTCACTGACACGTCTTGAATGCGCCTCTTCTCTGGGATTTTTCTCATTTAAGGTGTGTATAATAGTTGCAATCATGTTACTACGGATACTGATGTCTTCTAATATCTTATCTCTAAACATTGCATCTTCAGCATTAACGAGCAGTTTTGAAATGTCGAGATTTTTGCCTTGCGTCGTTTCGCTACCAAAAGCAATACTTAAATGCAGTCCCTCATGTTCTATTAAGATAACTGCTTTCTTAATTTTAATAATTATTTGATCAACTTCATTTTTGGTGACGTTTTGAAGTAAGATGGCGAACTCATCTCCACCCCAACGACAACAAATCGCATCTTCCGGACAATTTTTTTTAAAAATTTCTCCCACTTGAATAAGCATTTGGTCTCCGTAATGATTACCATAGGCATCATTTAATACTTTAAGACCATTGATATCTGCCATTAAAATCGATATTGGAAACTCAATCTTTTCAATTGATAGTGTTTCAATATATTTCTTAAAATAATTTCTATTATATAGGTTTGTAAGTGTGTCTATTTTACTCAAATTTACAATATCATGCGTTCTACGCATAAATTCTATCGCATTTCTAACTTTCAAAGGAAGCGATATTTTCATGGCTTCTTCAGATAAAGGTTTATTAAAATAATCATACGCACCAAGCCTTAAAACTTTTTCAAGAGTATCTGTTTCAACAACTCCAGAACATACAATTATCGGAACATCCTGAGTTTCGGGGTTTGATTTTAATTCTGTCAAAATTTCAATACCATCAACTTCAGGCATCTTTAAATCGAGAATGCAGACCATAATATTGTTATTTTTGACTATATCTGAAATACCTTTCCCATCAGAAGACTCATAAAAAGCTACATCATCCATATTTTTGCTGATAATTCTACTCATTATGCTTCTATCAACATCAGAATCATCAACGATCAATACATTGAAAGACATTCAATCACCACCTTATTTTGTAAATTAGGATTATATTATCCCTAATTTACCGAGAACTTCATTAAATTTTGCAATATCAATTGGCTTTGAAGCATAGGCATCACAACCATAATCAAATGCCGTTTTAACAATTTGAGTTTCACCCAAAGCTGTGGTCATAATGATTTTCGCTTTGTTTTCAGGTTGAATTTTGTTTTGTGATTCTAAATCTCTAATGGCCTTTAAAACTTTCACACCATCTACTTTTGGCATCATAATATCTAAACAAATTAAATCATAAGGTTTTTCCTCTTTTATAGAGATGAGGTAAGCATCGATTGCTTCCAAACCATCAACCACCATGTCGCATTCTCCATACTGCTTTAAAAGACGATTTAAAAACTTTCTACTCACCATATCATCTTCAACAATTAAAATTTTTTTCATATTTTCCTCCGCATTCTGTGATTTTTAGGTTGCATCATATAATATCGAAATTATGTTTTCGATTTGACCTAATAAACTATGCACATTTTCAAATCTTTCTTTCCTTATTTCAAGTTCAATTTTAAATGCAATATTTTTGAGTTCTTCCGCCCGTAATTGTTCAAATTTTAACTTAAGTTGATGTGCTGAAATTTCAAGCAAAATATAGTTTTCTTGTTCCAAAGCTAGTCGAAGATGCTTGATTTTTATTTTCAGTTCATTTAAGACTTCTAAATTTTTCAGACTAGTTATATCATCACTATAAGAAATATGCTCTCTAATCAAATTAGACTCATCCCCAGTTAAATTTAAGTCTATCGTTTTGATAAAACTTTTATTTTCAAAATTTTGATTTAGAATACCAATCAGCTGTATTCGGTCAACTGGTTTAGATATATAATCATCCATACCACTTGCTCTAAAGATCTCTTCATCTCCTTTTAAAGCAAAGGCCGTTAAAGCAATAATTGGTACGTTTTTATTGGTGGAGCTTCCAGCTCTTATCTGCCTAGTCGCTTCAATACCATCCATTTCTGGCATCTGAATATCCATCAAGATCAGATCAAATTGATGTATGTCAACTAAAGCGATTGCTTCAATCCCATTATTGGCAGTCATTACGGATAATCCATCAGATTCTAACATTTTCATGATAACTATTTGATTAACTTTATCATCTTCAACTAGAAGTATACTTTTATTTGTCGTATTTGTTTTATTAAAAGCATGTTTATTAGTATCCCCTGTATGAGAAGCTGATATTACCAAAGGTAAATTAAAATGAAACTCACTGCCTTTATTTTCACTGCTAACAAATCCTATAGTTCCCTGCATCATTTCAACTAATTGTTTTGATATGACAAGACCAAGTCCAGTCCCACCATATTTTCTTGTGTAAGAGCCATCTATTTGGGTGAAGCTATTAAAAAGCAATGCTTTTTTAGTTTCTGGAATACCCACTCCTGTATCTGAAATTGATATTAATATATTACTATTTAATGTATCGTCAATTTCGGTATTTTGAACAGCTCGAATGGTGATTTGTCCGTGGTCAGTGAACTTTATAGCATTACTAATTAAATTATTTAAAACTTGCTTAATCCTTTTACTATCCCCCATAAGTTTAGGTGCATTTACCTGTTGAAAGTCAGTCACTAAGTTTAAAGACTTTTCATTTATATGAGGCAAATGTACTTTTATGGTTGACTCCAACAAATCAATTAAATCAAATTCATGATTTTCAATTCTTAGCTTCCCTGCTTCAATTTTAGAAAAATCAAGAACATCATTGATAATATCTATAAGTGACGATACACACTCCTTTGCTGTGTTTAAATTATCGGTTTGCTCCTCATTCAATGGATCTAATAAGCTTAAATCTATCATCCCAACAATACCGTTAAGTGGTGTTCTTATCTCATGGCTCATATTGGCTAAAAACTCGCTTTTAGCCCTATTTGCTTCTTCGGAATGTTCTTTTTCCATTAACAGTTCTAATTGCGCTTTTTCTTTGTAATCAATATCTGATATCAACATTACAATATAGTCTTTCTCTGGGCTATATATTGAAACTTGAATCCATTTGTCTAAACTTGAGAGATAAAATGAGTCAAAATGAAGACTTTCTCCTGTCTTAAGTACTGTTTGAAAATAAGATAGTAGCTCTTTTTTTTCTTGAGAAGAAAGAAGAGGGCTTTCAGATAATTTTTTGCCAATACTCTGATCAATTTTGGCACTAAAAAGAACTTTACTCGCAAAATTCATCTCAACAATTAATGCATCCACTAAGTTATTGGAAACATCATAGATCATATTAAAGTAAAGAATACTGTTGTCTAAATTTTGGAACAATGAATAATACTTTGATTGACTTTGTCTGTATAATAATTCAGATATTTTCTTATCATGTATATCTAAAAAAATACCAATAATCCCCACGAAATCTTTACTTGGACTAAACAATGGTTTGCCTACACACAGCATATATCTTGAGTTATATTCAGATGTTATAAGTTGACCTTCAAAATTAAAGGGTATTTTTTGTGTATGGCTTATTACGATGTTTTTACTAAATTCTGCAAACGACTCGGTATCCATGTGATTTTTGAGATCAAATAGAAAGCTATTTTCTCTGATGTTGATTTGACTTTTAAATGTTTCGTTTATAAAATCACATTTATTGGACTTGTTCATTCTAAATATCATTACAGGTAAACTATCCAATATAGACAAACTTGATTTTCTAGCTTCCTCTAAATAGGTTTCATAATTTATACGTTCAGTGAAATCTTCAATAGTTAGCAAATAATAGGTTTTACGGTCTTGACGTTTTGGCATAAAACCAATATTTAGCCAACTAGATTTTTCGATTCCATTTGAAAGATAAGTTAGTTCAACTAAAAAATCCTTAACTGTATCTTTATTTAAAATCATTTTAGTAACTTCAGTTCTAAACTTGCAAAACAGACAATGTTTTGAGTTACCACATCCGTTTTCAAAACTCCATATACATAGAAATGCATCACCAAAAGCATGGTTAATCACTGAATCATAATTAAGGTCAAACGTATTGAGAAAATATTGGTTCGCATCCGTTATTTTAAGGTTTGCATCAATAATAATCATACCTATTGGTAGTTCTTTGAACATCTGATAAATACTATCTTTTTCATGTAAAATCCGTTTTTCAGATTCAATAATCTGTGAAATATCTCTGAATACTAAAACAAAACCTTTATTTTCAATATTTGAAGACTTAACGTTTGAAAGATGAGCCGATATATATTTTTTTTTACCAGATGAGGTCAAAATGTAAGTATTTTTTGAAAGTCCAGTGTTTACACTGTCATTATCTAATTTTAAATCTAATAGGCGAATTGGCTTGAGCAAATCATCGTTTAAGAATCTGAATACATCATCTAAAACATTGCCATATAGTTTCTCTAGCGGTTTTTCAAGTATTTCGCAAGCCATACTGTTAACAAATTCTATTCTGCCTTCTGAATTCGTAGTGATGATCCCATCTCCTACACTAGATATTATCTCAACTAAGTGATTTTTGCTATATTCATAAAGGGGATTTGTAATTAATGCCATTTTTATCCCTCCAATTATATGATCAACGGCTGTTGCTTTATATTCACAATTCCAGAACTTAGATTTAGTTCAATCGTTCTACTTACATAACCACCTGTTTTAGTAGCATCAAAAGTTAATTTGTGCTCAAATAAAATTCTGTTTACTTCTTCTAGATTTCTAGGGCCAATCATAAATGTATCGACTTGTCGCTTAGAATTTGCACCTCCAAATACATTTATTTTTGCATGATCAAAATCAAAATTATTTTTTAGCTTTAGTTGATTGATAAGCATCGGTAGACCCAAATCAGCATAATATCCTGGTTTAGAATCAATATGATTTCCACTATGTTTGGGTAAGGCGATGTGGATCATCGCACCAACTTTAGTCGTTTGGCAATAAAAAGTTACTGCGACACATGAACCGAGCGCATGTGTCACAATTCTATCATCAAACCCGGATACAATTGCATACTCCCCAATCCCTATTATATAATCCATATACTACCTCAACATATTACAAATTCCCTTTGCTATTTGATTTAAAGGATATTGCCTTTCCACAGCACCAACTTCAAAAGCAGCTTTTGGCATCCCGTATACAACAGATGATCCCTCATCTTGGCCAATCGTCCTGGCACCTTTACGTCGCATAGACAAAAGACCTTTAGCACCATCATAGCCCATTCCTGTTAAGATTACCCCCACTGCTTTATTACCACATTCTTTCGCAACAGACTCAAACAAAACATCAACCGATGGACAGTGACCATTTACTTTATCGCCCCTAAAGGCTTCAATTTTATATCGATCTCCAATTCGGTTGATAAATATATGCTGATCTCCTGGTGCTATAATTACCTTCCCATTTTCGACATAGTCACCTGTTTTTCCTTCTACGACTTCAAAGTATGTTTGACTATTTAATCTTTCAGCAAACATCTTTGAAAACTGTGGGGGAATATGCTGTACAATCACAATTCCAGGTATTTTAAGTGGTAGATTTTTAAGAACTTGAAAAATTGCTTCCGTACCACCAGTAGATGCACCAATCGCAATTATTCTTTTGGAATCCGAGAAATCAGTGGAAACATCGGTCCCTGTTAAACTAGAAGTGTTTTTTACAATCTTTGCTTTCGAAACTTCTTTGATTTTCGAGATTAAATCCACAATAAAAGTTTCTACACTTTTGGGTGATTGAATGTTGGGTTTATTGACAAAATCCACTGCCCCAGCATTCATAGCATCAAATACGGCTTCATTAACCGCACTTACAACTATAATCGGAACTGGATGCTGTGGCATAAGTTGCCTGATAAATTCAATCCCATCCATTTTAGGCATATGAACGTCACACGTGATGACATCAGGTTGGAATTTCTCAATCTTATCAATTGCATCAAAAGGATTCTCCGCTTTAGCAACAACCGATAGATCCTCATCTATAGCTAATCCTCTGGATAATACTTCTCGGAAAACTAAACTATCATCTAGTATTAGAACTTTAATCTTTCTTCCCAAATCTGTACCCTCCTTAAATTTTTCTATAAACTGCAGGTCTAATATACTTAAAAGGTGTTGTCTCTCGGTTAAGAGACTCTGAATGTCCGATGAATAAGTAGCCACCATCTTCTAACAAATCATACATTTTATTGATCAATGTCTCTTTTGTTTTGTTGTCAAAATAAATCATAACATTTCTACAAAAAATTACATGAAATTTTTTCCTAAAAGGGAAAACATCATCCACTAAATTAAAACGTCTGTATATAACTTCATTTTTGATTTGCTCTTTAACGACCATATTATTCGCATCGATTTTATTAAAATATTTTGTTTTCCAAATATTGGGCAAATCAATAGTTCTTTCATTAGGGTAGATTCCTTTTTTGGCAGTTTCAAGTGCTGCCTGTGAAATATCTGTTGCTAGTAATTTTGTGTCCCATGCCATGAAGTCTCTTTCAAAAAAATCTTTAATAATCATCGCAAGTGTATAAGGTTCTTCACCAGTAGAACTTGCAGCACACCAGATTCTTAGATCATTTCCTTTGATCGTAGACTTTAAATAGGGCAAAACTTGGTCTCTAAAATACACAAAATGATCTGGTTCTCTCATAAAAAAAGTATGATTTGTAGTTATCTTATCAACAAATTCGGCAATTGCTTTGCCACTTTTATCTGTTATTAGATAATTATAATAGTCTGTGAAATTATTGAATCCGAGTTCACTAAGCACCTTATGTAGTCTGCCAGTCAAAAGCGTTTGTTTTTCTTTTTTTAGGTGTATCCCATAATTTTTTTGTATAAATTCTGAAAGCAATCTAAATTCTTTATCAGAGATACTAATCATTCTGTCACAACCTTTATGAGGAGGGGATTCCACCCCTCCTCAATTAAATTTAAATTCTAATATTTACCAAATTCTTTTTCACTTAATACTATTTTTTTTGAATTTGAGTCTGCTTTCTTCGGAGATGACTCAAGCTGCTTATTGTTCTTCATCATTTCAAGCATTTTTAAGACTTCTGGATTTAGGTCATCCATGCCACCTGAAAAATTCATTTGATTCATTCTTCTAAGTTTAAAACGAGATACTTGATGTTTAAGCATTTCTGCTTGACTTGATAACTCTTCACTTGCAGCGGCAGTCTCTTCAGATGTAGCAGAAGTAGTTTGTACAACATCTGCAATCTGTCCTATACCTTGATTGATTTGGTCTACACCTAGTGCTTGTTCATTTGAAGCAACGGCAATATCGCCCACCAGATTAGAAACTTTTTCAATACCCTCTACGATTTTAACCAAAGCTGAAGCCGTTTCATTGGCAATTTTAGTTCCACCTTCTACTTTTTTAATTGATCCTTCGATTAAATCCGTAGTTTCTTTGGCAGCATTGGCAGATCTTGCAGCAAGGTTTCTAACTTCTTCTGCAACTACTGCAAATCCTTTACCATGTTGTCCAGCTCTCGCTGCTTCAACTGCGGCATTTAAAGCTAGAATATTGGTTTGGAATGCAATTTCATCGATAACTTTTATGATTTTAGAGATATTATTTGATGAATCATTAATTTCATCCATTGATTTTAACATGAGTTTCATCTGATCGTTGCCCTGAACCGCGTTGAGTTTTGCATTGTCGGCTAAGTCATTGGCTTGTGTTGCATTTTGTGCATTTAAGCGTGTTTGTGATGCAATTTCTTCTACTGAAGCCGTTAGTTCTTCTATAGAACTTGCTTGTTCAGTTGCACCTTGTGAAAGTGCCATACTTGAATCTGATACTTGACGTGCACCTGATGCGACTTGCTCTGATGCGGCATTGATGTTTGTCATAACTTCGTTCATATTATTGGCCATTCTTGCAAATGACTCAGCCAAAATACCAACCTCATCCTTAGAATTAATATCGATTTGGATATCTAAGTCGCCATCAGCCATTTTTTTAGAGGCTTCTACCATCTTATTAATTGGTTTTCTAATTGATGAAGAGATAAACAAACCTAGTAATAAAGAGATTACCATCGCGCCGATTAAAAGTATAATAGTAAAAGTCGTTGAAGTATTAGCAGTTGCTGTATTATCATTTGATGTTTGTAGGGCAATATCAACTTTCATATCTTTCAGTGTTTCGATGTCTTTTTCTATCAAAGTTCTTAAATCATTGCCTTCACCCGACATAAGGGTATAGGCTTTGTCTTTCTCACCGTTTTTTGCTAAATCTATGATTTGGTTTGCAACCGCATCGTATTTGACCTTATTGGCTTTGATATTATTGACAATTGCTTTCCCTTCTTCGGTCACTAAAGTCGTTTCAAACAAAGCCAAATTCTCATCAAATGTTTTATTTCGATCAACTATTCTGGCTGAATAATCAGCATATTGCTCAGGTGTTGTTGAGAGTAACATATCTTTGATATTGCCTCTCATCCTCTGAAAGGATTCAGTAATCACTATCATTTGACCTAATGGAACTGTCATTTGTTCATATAAAAAAGTATCTTTATCACTTATTGATTTAATATTTATAACACCCATTATGCCAATTCCACCAGCTATTAGAGCAACGATTACAAACCCAAGGATCATTTTGGTTCCAATTTTCAAATTTCTATATAAGTTCATAAATATCCTCCACTAATTTGATATTTCCGTTAAGGTTTCAAGTTCATGATGTGTCAGTAATTTTTCACAGTCTAGAAGTAATTTTACATCTGTGCCCACTTTTCCGATGCTTTTGATATATTGATTTGTTGCTCCAGAACTTAGCATTGGTTGGTCCACGATATCACCATCTGAAATATTTGTTACTTCAGAAACACTATCTACGATAAGTCCCACTGAATTCTCTTTGATATCCACTACGATGATACAGGTCCGTTCATTATATTCAAAATATTCTTTTTTAAATCGCAGTCGCATATCCATCACTGGAATAATTCGCCCCCTTAGATTGACAATACCTTTGATAAAAACTGGCAGTTCAGGTACTTGTGTTATAGGTAAAATCCCTATAATCTCGGTGACATATTCAATACCTATGCCATAAGATTCATTGCCTAAGACAAAGGTCAAATATTTTCCCTTTTGAGTGTCTTCTTCATAAAAAACATCATCCAACTCTTTAGCCATATTTTTCTCCTTTCAGCGTTTATCTTATTCTTAGACCTGTCAAGCCACTAATATCAAGTATCAAGCTTATATTGCCATCGCCTAACAATGTACATCCTGCAAGTCCTACTATTTTTTTTATGTTATTGATATATTGTGGGAGTGATTTAACCACTACTTGTTGCTGACCCAGTAACTCATCTGCAAAAATACAAATGATTTTTTCTTCTTGCTCAACCATTACCAAGATACCTTCATTTAATTTAGTAATCGCATTTTTAACGCTGTACCGCTCATGAAGTCTCAAAATCGGATAACATTCACCTCTAACCATTACCATTTCATTTTGATTCGGATCCATTATACACTCTTTTAGATTTGGTCTAAAAGATTCTTTAATTGAGGTAATTGGGATGGTATATCTTGATTCACCTACTTTAATATTCATACCTTCTATAATCGCTAAAGTAAGTGGAATTTTTAGGGTAATTGTTGTTCCTGTTCCTTCTTCACTTTCGACGATGACGATTCCGCCAACTGCTTCAAGATTTTTAGAAACGACATCCATGCCAACGCCTCTCCCAGAAAATTCAGTAACACTGTCTTTTGTTGAAAACCCTGGCAATAAAATCAGGTTGAAAATCTCGCGATCAGACATTTCAGACTGTTGCTTGAATATGAGTCCATGTTCAACCGCTTTTTTGTAGATTTTATCTTTACTTAGGCCTCTACCATCATCTTTGATGACGATTAATACATCGCCACCCGAGTTTTTTGCGCCTAAAGAAATGCTACCACCTTTTTGTTTTCCCTTTGCAATTCTCTCATTTTCATCTTCTATTCCATGGTCTATTGCGTTTCTAATGAGATGCATTAGTGGATCTGATATATGCTCAATGATGTTTTTATCTACTTCTGTTTCTTCACCATATAACTCCAAAGTTACTTCTTTGTCTAATTTTTTACACATGTCCCTAACAATACGATGCATTTTCACAAAAGTTGTTGAAAGTGGCACCATCCTGATAGACATTACCATATCTTGCAGCTCACCAGTAATCTTATGCAATAGCCTAGAAGCCTTTTGAAATGATTCCGAATCAATTGAAGACACAATTGGGTTTTGAGTCACCATTGCTTCTGATATTACAAGCTCACCAACCATATTCATGAGATTGTCAAGTTTTTCCACGTGGACACTGATCATTGATTGCGCCATATTGGTAATTTGTTCTTTTACGGGTTCTTCAATACTTGGTACCTTTATTGCCACCATTTCAGGTGAAGGTTCATCAGCTACCGGTTTTAAAAGCTCAATATATTGATCTTCAGATATTTCTTCGATTTTCAAATTATTAAGAAACAGTGTTTCACTAAGATGATGCTCCAACTCTTCAAAAGACATCTTCGTTTTAATCAGCATTTCAAAACCATTTTCTTGTATCCATTTTGAGGTCAACTCGTTTTCAGCAATATCTGAAGGATTATAACTCAGTTCTTCTACAAGTTCTGTTAACCCAAACACAACTGTATAAGCCCTTATATTTTCCATTTCACAGCCTAACTCAAAATAAACCGTTGCTTGATACCAGTTAAATATGACATCTTTGGGCTTCTTTTCTTGTGGAATATAATATTGTTGCTTTGACACGCTAACGGGCTTAGTCACTTCTTCTTTTACATTATTTACTTTTTTAATCTCCGATAAATAATTTTTACAAGTTTCAATAATTGAGGTTGGATTGCCATCAGCTTCATCTGCATTTTTAATCTTATTTACTTCGACTTTGATAAAATCCACACCGCTTAAGACAATATCTGATAAAATTGAATAATTTAATTGTGCCGGTTTTTTTTCACGTATGAAATAGAAAATATCTTCTAATTGATGTGCTAAGCTAGCAATCTGATTAAAGAGCATCATTGATGATGAGCCTTTAATGGTATGCATAAATCTAAATATTTCATTGACTGATTCATCCGTGAAATTCCCACTTTTTTCACTATTGATAATCACTTGTTCAAGTTGGTCTAAAAACATCGTCGTTTCAAATATATAAATCTCAAGCATTGGCTCATTTTCATAATTCTTTGACATTAAACTTCCCTCCCCCTTAGTCTGATATATCATTTCCCAAAATAAGTCCCAAAGCTTTCATGGTGCTTTCATTCAGTGAAAAACTAAAATCTGCCATTCTCCATCTTCTAATAATGCCATCCAAAGTTCCCATAATTACATCTACAAAAGTTTGAGACTGATACTGGCTTGAAACCTCACCCAAATTTTGAGCTTCAAGTATAATTTCATTTAAACAGACTCGCCTTTGAAGAATAATTTCTTTGACTCTATCGGAAAGCCCCTCAATATATCTCATTTCATCGATGCCTTGAGTAATTGAGGTGATTGCAGGATAATTTTCATAATATCTTATGTACGAATCATGATAGAATTTGATAGCCTGTATCCCCTTTAAATTATTGAGCTTAATAGTTTGTATAATGTCATGGTCATATTGACTATAAAAATCTAAAACCGCAATTAATAGACTTTGTTTGTTTTCAAAGTGTTTAAAAATAGTACTTTCAGCGATAGCTTGCTTTTGCGCAATCTTTTTAGTTGAAAGCGATTGTACACCTGATTCATTGATGACATCTATTGCAGTAAAAATAATTTTTTCTTTTCTGTGGATTAAGTTAGTCATAGTATTCACCTTTCAATTCTATCTTTAACAAATTTAGGTGAGTGAGTTGTTACTCACCCCTATTTATACTCTTATTTTATTACCATTTTTTATTAAGTCAAACATTTTTTATTTGTTTTTACAAAAAAAAAAAGGGGGAAATTAATATTGTATAACTAATAATTGCAGTGCTCACACGTATTTAGTTGTATTTGAGAAACTATAATTTTTATAAACATTCCCTTTTTTTAGTGCACCTGAAAATTTCATAAACCTTTTTGTCTAAAGTGTATATTATTGGATATAATGTTCTTATGAGTAAAAAATCAAATGCATATCTTAGTCATAAATTTGGGGGATACAAATGCTAAAACGATTCTTATTTTTAGGGTTGCTTTTTTTTATTATAACGATGCTTCCCGTATATGGAGCTGATAATTCAGTACTTCGAAGTGCAACTGAATACGATTATCCTCCCTTTTCAGTTACAACAGGTGGTATTCCCGATGGTTTTTCAGTTGAACTTTTAAAAGCGGTTGCAGATGTTATGGATTTACAAATCGATTTTAAAATTGATCAATGGCAAATCATTAAAACCGAACTTGAGCTAGGTGAACTCGACGTCCTCCCACTTGTTGGTAAAACTGCAGAAAGAGATATTCTATTTGATTTTTCTACGCCATACTTAACCATGCGCGGGAATATCTTTATTAGGACGGATGATCAACGCATCCATTCACAAGAAGATCTTTATGGGCTCGAAGTTTTAGTTATGGAGGGTGATAATACACTTGAATATGCCCAGAAAAATAATCTAACTGATAAATTTATAGTCGTTAAAACTTATACTGATGCTTTCAAATTACTAAGCGAAGGAAAATACGATGCCATAATTGCGCAAAGCATTGTCGGTCAAAAGTTGATCAGCGATTTAGGGATTACGAATGTCAAGGCCGTTACTCGCATTGAAAAAGATGGACAAAGACCAACTACAGTGAGTTTGAGTGACTTTGAACAACAATTTTGTTTTGCAGTTCAAGATGGAAACAAAGAGCTACTTAGCAAGCTAAACGAAGGACTTGCCATCGTTTCAGCAAATGGACAATTCCAAGAAATCTATGAAAAATGGTTTCCATTTTTGATAGAACGCGAAATTTCTGTTTGGAACGTTTTATTGTTTATCACAATTGGACTAACAATTGGTGCAACTATTATGCTTTTAATTTCATTTTTCTTAATCAAAAATGAAGTCAAACGTAAAACAATTGAACTTGAAAATGCTAATTTTGCTTTAAATCTAGAAAAAGAAAAAGCTGAACTGGCTAATCTTACCAAAAGTCAGTTTTTAGCAAATATGTCTCATGAAATACGAACGCCTTTGAATGGTCTAATGGGGACATTACAACTAATGGAAAAATCTTCTCCAAAAATTAAAAAAGATACTTATTTGACAATTGCCAAACGGTCATCAGAATTACTTTTACATGTGATCAATGATATTCTCGATTATTCAAAAATTGAGGCCAACAAATTTTCATTTAACCTACAACCTACTGATATCTCTCAAGAAGTGGAAGAAGTCATCTTACTTTTCACACATGCAGCAGATGAAAAAGGACTGAGGCTAATTTTTAATGTAGCGGATGATATTAAGGGATTGTACCTTTGTGATCCATTTAGATTAAGACAAATCTTATCTAATTTAGTTGGTAATTCAATAAAATTCACCTCGCAAGGTGAAATTTCAATTAACGTTAAACGGCTCGAAACCCTAGATTCTGGTATTTGCAAACTTTCATTTGAAGTAAAAGATACAGGTATTGGTATGACTCCATCAGATTTAGAACACATATTTGACAGCTTTAATCAAGGTGAATATACAAAAATAAACGTAGTTGGAGGCACTGGACTTGGATTGTCTATTAGTAAGAGTATTGCTGAGCAAATGGCGGGTACTTTACAAGTTGAAAGTAAAATAGGTGTTGGAACAACTTTTACATTTACTGCACCTTTCGAAGAAATAATTGAGGATCATTCAATGGGAAAATCACAGGGTGCTATTGATGAACAAATAGAATTGCCATTAAGAAGTATTCATTTACTGGTTGCTGAAGATGATGCTGTAGGTAGAATTTTAGTTCAAAAGCTTGCTGAACTACAAAACTGGCATGTTGAATTTGCAGAAAATGGCGAAGAAGTTTTAATGAAGTTATCAAGTGCAGATTTTGATATGATTTTAATGGATGTTCAAATGCCGATAATGAATGGCTATGACACTACAACAGCTATTCGAGATGGTGTCGTTATCGGGAAAGAAAATATACCTATTATTGCCATGACCGCATTTGCACTCTCTGGCGACAAAGAAAAATGTTTAGCCTGTGGGATGAACGATTATGTCAGCAAACCACTTGAATACGACAATCTCATCAAAACTGTTCAATCATGGCGTAAAAATTAAAGCTAAAATTAGCAAGAGGAGAATAAATTAGATCAGCAACACAGCTACACTAGGGATGAAATATATAACTGAGTTGAGAGTTGAGCTTTAGATATTTGTGGGACGTTTGAATATTTGTGGTACAATTGTTAAAATGGAATCAATGTCAACTATAGCTTTATAAACCTTATATGTGATAAATCATAATTATCTTCATTGCAAACAAATTATAAAGGAGGTGTGAGATGTTACAAACTTATAGTGAAAAATTTAAAAGAAATCTCTCTCGAGTTGCTTTCGGTGGAATTATTGTTGCAAATGAAGTGCAAGATGTTGCAAATAGCTACGTTGAAGAAGCTATAGAAAGTGGGATTAATTATTTTGATGTTGCACCAACTTATTTTGACGCAGAATCGAAACTAGGTCCAGCACTTAGAGGTAAGCGTAAAGAAGTTTTTTTAGCCTGCAAAACTGAAGATAGAACTGCCTCTGGCTCAAGAAGACTACTGGAAGAATCGTTGAAAAAATTGGAAACCGATTATTTTGATCTATACCAATTGCATGCAGTTTACGACTTAGATGATGTTAAAAAAACATTTAGTGCTGATGGTTCTTTTAAGACTTATTTAAAAGCAAAAGAGGAAGGCCTCATCAATCACATCGGCTTTTCAGCACATTCGACAGAAGCTGCCTTAGCACTTATGGAAAGATATGACTTTGATTCTATCATGTTTCCTTTTAATTTTGTTTCACTCATCAAGAACGGATACGGCGAAGAGGTGCTCAAACTAGCAAAAGAAAAAAACATGACAATTTTAGGAATCAAATCAATGGTACTCACAAGTCATCAAGAAAGCGATAAAGAAAAATATCCCAAAGCTTGGTATCACCCAATAGAAGATTTTGAACTTGCTAAAAAAGCAGTAAATTACTCGCTTTATCGTGGCGTTGATATCATTATACCACCTGGGAATATGGATCAATTTAGATGGGCCTTGAAAATATTTGAGGATGGACTTAACCTAAATGACGCAGATATTGACACGTTAAGAGTTGTTGCAAAATCTACTACGCCATTATTTCCACTTAAATCTCGATAATAGCGTTTAATTGCATGCTCTTTATCAGTATTATGAATAAATCAAGAGATTATAGGTTATATAGTCACTAAACTTATGGGACTTCTAGAAAAGGTAATAAAAAGCGCTTAAACTGGTGTTTAAGCGCTGAATAAACTAAAAAACTTCATATCTTCTTGTATCAAATGATGTGTTACTACGTCTTCAACAATAAAGCGAACAACATCAGAAGGTAAAAGATTTCCATCCGCTGATTTTTTAAGCAACTGCTCAGCTATAAATAGTAACTCTTGATGTAACTTATGATGATTCTCAAATTCTGTGTAATTCAATTCACTTAAAACAGATTCTTCATACGTAAAGTGCAACTGAATATGATGAATGATGGTTTCCAGTTCAGGAAGTATTGATACTCTTAAGTCGCTTTGCATATTGTTATTAAATAGAGCATTGCAATCGTTTACAAGCTCTTTGTGTTGTCTATCTATACCGTGATGTCCAGACTCCCATGATGAATTCCAAATTACAATCTCTGATGTCAAAGTTTCAACACCTTCACTGATGCAGAAGCGATTTCGTCCCTGTTGTTTTGCATGATATAAAGCGCGGTCAGTTCGCTCGAACCAAGACTCTAAGGTATCTTCTTCTGTAAGTGTTGATACACCGATACTGATAGTTACTATTTCCTTCTCAAAATGGATTAAAGACTCTGCAGCTCTCCTTAGCTTTTCTGCAACTTCTACTGCATCATAAAGTTGAGTATCGGATAATAATACCACAAATTCTTCTCCGCCCCACCTCGCAAGGTGATCAGCTTTTCTTAAACTCTTTTGTAAGGCTATAGACAAATCTTTGATAACTTCATCTCCTGCAATATGGCCATAAGTATCATTGATTCGCTTAAAATGGTCAAGATCAATAATCATGATTGATAGTTTTGTCCCATATCGCTTCGCTCTCTCAAAATCCTCACTTACACTTAGGTTAAAAAAATTGCGATTCCTTAATCCAGTTAACGCATCCGTTATAGCGGTTTCCTGAAGAAGTTCATTTTTCAGTACTACTTCTTCAGCAACTTTCCGATACTGTGCTTCACTTTCTTTTAACTTTTCACTAATCAAAAGCAATTCTTCTTGTCTTTCCTTCAAATTTTTATTCAAACGTTGAATTCTACGAAGCCAATAAAGTGTACTCAAGAGGATAAAAGAAAAAACTACCGTTATAGCCATAATGAGTTTATAATCATATCCCTTGGTGATGTTAATTGAGATATGATGGTTAATCGCATCTTGAACATCTTGTTCAGTGATAGATGCAATCCCTTTGTTGAGAATTCCTCTTAAAATTTCATCTTGATTTGTAATCCCCATACGTAATTTGTTAGCATAATCCGGTACTTCTCCAGCAATTTTCAGATTAAAATGTCCATCATTTTTAATGATGTACGCTGCAAGTGTCATAGAACGAAGGGTAATATCCGCCTTTTTTTCCTCAACATATAAAATTGCGTCTTCTTCACTCTTAACTGTAATTATATTAAGATTCGGATAATCGATCCTAATTCGCTCTTCAATACTGGTACCTTCCGGAAGTACTACCGTCTCTCCAGATAGCCTTGCAAGATTCGATATATAATCATGTTCTTCTCTAGTAATTAATACATTTGCATCTAGAAAATACGGCTCTGTAAAAATGAGCCACCGGCTTCTTTCATCCGTTTTATTTAAAAAACTAACAACATCCGCTTCGCCACTTTTCGCAATTTCGATTGATTGGTTCCAGTCAGTTGTGTTTACAATTTGAAACTCAAGTCCAGTTCGAATAGCGATCAAATCAATCAGGTCTGCTGCGATGCCGTTATAAGATCCATCTTTATCTATCTGTTCATAGGGATACCAATCTGGGTCAACTACCATCTTGATGGGACCATGTGAAGAAATGTACTCTTGTTCTTTATCTGTTAGTGAAACTTTTACTTGATCTGTTGTAAATGCAATCGCTCTACCAGTCAAAAATACGATGATAAAACAAACTATCCATACAATTTTCTTCAAAATACCACCACCTATTGCGCAAAATTTTGCTATCTTTAAATTTCCTTATATGCCTCATACACAGCTTCAATTTCTTCTTGCGCTTCAAAAAATGCTGCAACAATCTCAGGATCAAAATGTGAACCTATGCTCTCATTGATGATTTCATAGCTCTTCTCAAGACTAAATGCCTCTTTATACGGTCTTTTGGAAGTTAAAGCATCAAATACATCCGCAAGTGCACTGATGCGAGCGCTTAATGGGATTTCATTGCCAGTGATGCCATCTGGATAGCCAGAGCCATTGTATTTTTCTTGATGATAATGGGCAATGTGTTCTGCCATTAGGAAATAATCAAAGCCATATTTACTGAAACGTTCATGAATCTTTGAAAGAAATTTCGCACCATAAAAGGCGTGTTTTTTCATTTCCATAAATTCTTCATCTGTTAGCTTGCCAGGCTTAAGTAAAATACTGTCTGGAACCGATATCTTGCCAATATCATGCATTGGAGAAGTTAATACGATATTATTCACAAACTCTTTATCAATCTCATCCTTGTATTTTTCTTTCTTTTGAAGCGTTTTCGATATGATCTGCGCATACATACTCATCCGTGTGAGGTGTCTTCTAGTCTCAGGATCTCTGCCTTCTGCAAGATCAGCCAAACTACCAGTTACTATCCCTAAAAGGTCTTTAAAGAGAATTGTTTTAAAGAGTGCAAAGCTTATTTTTTCTTTTAATCCCATAAGGAAATTCACATGTCTTTCTGTGAGCTTGTTGCTACTTTCAAACTTTGCGTACCCTATAATCGCTTTATTTACTACTATTGGCATAATAAGTGTATATTCATTTTCTTGCTTTACTTGATCCGGAATTGATATTTTTTCAAGCATTTCAAATTCTCTAAAGAGGTTACTGAGTTTGATTGCGCCATCTGTTATATTTTCATAAAAAAGTGTAATTTCCTGGATTTCAACAAACGGTTTGAATGCAGATTGCATAAAGTCTAGTATTTCTAATATGTCATTTTCACCTAAGATACGGTTTTCAATATCTTTTACGGCTTCAATGCTATCCATCGCTCGATTAAAATCTTCGTAAAGTGCTTTAAATTCGTCTTCCTGCGTTCTATTTAAACGTTCGTTATAATCACCATTGCCGATCGCAAACAAAGCACTTTGAATTTTTTTTATCGGTGCATGAATAGATTTTCTAATGATAAATATCAAAGCGATAAAAATAAATCCCGCAGATAATAGAGAGACTAGTTGAAGTATTTCACTTAGCTGTTTCTTTGCATTTGCTTCCGACCTACAAATCTGTGTGATATAGTCAGCGCTCTCAATCAAATTGACATTTGTGACTTTAAAAGTATCTAGCTTTTCTGTATATAGAGCGATATCACTTAAATTAGATACATCAAGTAACCAATTAATTTGCGCTTTAGCATCGCTCCATTTTGAAAGGGAGACAGCCAATGCATCATCTAATATCTTACTAAAATCTTGACTAAACTTAAGTTTTACGATTTTCCCATCTATTGGATACTCTCTTATAGAAAATGCATTCAACATAAAATCCACAGCACCTTCATATTCTTTTAACTGTGCTTCATTATCACTTTTTAACTTTTGAAATCTATCTTTATCATAAATTGCTATCTCGCCCATGTTTATCGCTGTAAACGTAACACGTTCAACGAGTAATTTTTGTTTTGATAATAGTTCTGTCAATATCAAGTGTTGTTTTTGCGTTTCTACAGCAACATAGGCACTTGCAGTTGTAACAAAGAGCGCTACAAAAACAAGCATAAAAATCAATACCAATTTCCCTCGGATAGTTTTCATAAACATGCCCTCCATAATCGATCTATTTGGTCATACTTTAAAATTTTAGAAAGTGATTATCTAAACTTTCTTTGTCAAATGTTCAATTTAATAAAAGCATGCAGAACACCTACGTTTGCATGCTTTACTTATGTTTATATACCTAATGCTAAAATATTCAATCATAAATTTCAAATTTATTGTTTTGAAAATCAATTAATACCACTTTGTTCATTAGAAACACTGATACTTTTTAAGTCGACTCATTTAAAACAGTCATTGACATCCATGTTATATTTTATATCGATAATGGTTTCATTTCAATATATATTGTGAGAATAATAAAAGTGCCTCTGTTGAGACACTTTTATTATTGGGGGATTTATTTATTAGTTCAACTAATTACAATTTTCATCTGCTTCAATGATTAAAGTACTAATCGTTTCAGCAGGCGCTTCGATTGAGCAAAGGCTATCCTTATACCTTAGATAAAAAGATTGATTATATTTTGTCGTGTTTAATATCACTGTTACTATTTTTCCATCCGGATTTTGAAATGCAGTGACTTCAAGTTGATTGGTATACCTTGAAAAACCAATTCGCACAGCGCCAGGTTTGATATATCTACTAAAATGACCGATATATTCATAGCTGAGATTATAGCGAATATGATCCAGCTTATCATCTAGCATTATCGGTGCATCACATAGATTATTCACATGATTAGGTCCGCCTTCTAGGTCTAAGAATAAGTTCCAGTCTAGAAAAGCATTCATTCCAGCGTTCAGACTTCCAATTATTTCATGGGCATACATTTGTGCGTTCTTTAGTTGACTCTCAGAAGAAAATTTTGAGTATTCAATACACCCTTCAGTAAATATCAGCAATTTATCAGGGTATTTTCTTCTTACCAATTCTAGTGCTTCAAAATGATCACCACTGTACCAGTGAAATCCCACTGCCTGAACTGCATTGTTAGCTACTTCATCACTACAAATTAGTGCCGTGCGATCAAACACTCTTTCTTTGTTATGGTCCCAAATAATGATGTTGATGTCCTCGCATTTATTTTCTTTCAAACTGTCTGTCAGATAGTCTCTTATAAAAAGTTGTTCTTCATCCGGAGTATATAGACACGAATCCCATCTTTGTTTAGCATTTGGTTCATTTTGAACCGATAAAGCAAAGATGTCATACCCCCGCTCTTTATAGGAAATAATATATTTACAAAGGTAATTCGCCCACATTTTTCTATACTGGGGTAACAAACTTCCTCCATTATTCTTTTCACCATTTGATTTCATAAAAGAAGGTGGACTCCATGGTGAGAGTGTTAGCTTTATCGATTTGGCTACTTTTAAAGCATCATCAAGTAGCGGGAAAATGTATTTTTCATCTCTTTCAAGTGAAAATGATGAAAGAGAAATATCAGCAGGATCATTCATTGCGCTATAATTTCCAAGTGCAAAATCACAACTGTCAATTGCACAACGTCCAAGGACATAACCCAAACCACCCTCACTAAAATAGTCATCTATTAGCTGTTTTTTGCTTGAATCCGACATCTTCGAATATATATAACCAGCAGATTCAGTAAATGCACCACCAAATCCTAGAAAGGTTTGGAAAGTTTCTGATGAATACAAATTGATAATGTTTAGTTCTTGATTGTTCTCATCTTCTGTAAATTGTAGTTCTCTTATAACAATCTCTTTTTTATTGCCAGTAAAACTTGTCTGAATGAATTTCATATTATTCACCTCTTTTCAACTCAATATGATCTAAGAAAAGAATGCCCGACTCACATTTTATAGTTAATTGATGACACGAGAAGTTTTTCTTGTCTTTTGAATCAAATAGCTTTCTTTTAAAAGTAAACTTATACTTATCTTTCTCATTTGAAGTACAATTTATCTTCTGACCATCTATGGTACAGGCCATCACGTTTTCTATTTCAAAATCAATATTACGATTTGTTGCAAATTTCATGACAATTTCAACATCATCATCTACTGTACTAAAATTGTAAGTCAAAGTTTCATTTTCTAACAGTTCAACGACTAAATTTTCTTCTTGTGGCTGCATGGCACCATCGTATCTTTTGTAATCGACTTCTCCAGTTTTTCCACTTTCAAATAAGATATTGATATGATCAGTCAGCCGAAAGTCTGCACCAGTACTACGTATCTTCCCATCCTCTACACCATATGCATCATATGATTCTGCTGGTAAAATTATAGGCGCTATTCTTTTTAGTGCATTGAAAACACCTGCATTAACTTTTGAATGCGAAATATTGAAAAGGAAGTTATCAAAAATAGTCTGTGCCTCTAAATCTGTAATCCCAGGGGATTTAACTTTACCGGCATTTTGTAAGTAATCCTCATTTTCTTCTGCCCAAGTCACAATCCGTTCCCAGTCACGCGGTTTGTCAAAAGAAACAGGTGAATTCTCACAAGACATCTTTTTATAACTCCAAAACGACCAACTGATATCAAGTCGCTCGTAAAGTGGAAATATGGTCGTATACCATTCTAGATTGTTCTCTCCACCTTCCCCCATAAAAAGAGGGACATTCAGTCGCTTACTCGCTTTGATAAAGGGCTCTATGCTTTCCTTATCTGGATTACTCCAATACTTGTGAAATTCAAGTACAATACCGTCTTTCGCCTCTTCCAAACTTATTTGATCAAATACTGAAAAATCAGTTGCCCAATGAAGCCCTTCTAAAATTATCATGTGCTTAGTATCAATGCTTCTAATTTTATGGATAATCCTTTTATAAAGTGGCATAAGCTTGTGGTTGTATTTACTAAACCAGTTTGGTAACGGTTCATTGAGTAAATCATATCCCGCTACTGTTGGTTCATCCTTATATCGAGTTGCCAGCATCGCCCAAAGTTCAACTAAGTCATGCTCATAATGAGCCTCTATAAAAAGTCTTGGCTCATCTTCAAGGCTATCATCAATATTAGTTCCAGTCTGACCACCTGGTGCACCATGCATATCTAAGATCACATAAATATCCAATCCTTTACACCATTTTATCAACTGGTCGATATACGCAATTGTCTTCAGATTAAAAGAAATCTTATCACCCTCATGAAAATAGAGATGTCTGGCATTTAGTGGCAGCCTTACAGAGTTAAATCCATGATCAGCAATTAATTTGATATCTTCTTTTGTGATATATGATTCATAGTAGTTATTCCAAAAATACTCTGCATAATCTTGTCCACATAGTTTTTCAATCATCTTTTCCATTCGCCATGGTCTATCACATTTATCAAAGAGCCCCCACATATAACCTTCTGGCAAAAGCCACCCACCTAGTCCAAATCCTTTCAAGAGATAAGGTTTATTTTCACGGTATATTTTCCCATTTTTAGCTTCTAAGTACATCATTTTATTTTATCCTTTCAAAGAACCCTCTGAAATCCCTTCTAAGATTTGCTTTTGAAAAACTGAGTAGAAAACGATAACTGGGAGAGCCGCTAGAATTAGAGCACTTAATATCGCGGTCCAATCACTGCTGTATTGCCCGAACAGTGTGTTCGTCGATAAAAGTAGCGTATATTTTTTATTATCAGATATAACAATTAATGGCAGTAAAAAATCGTTCCAAATCCAAAGGACATTTGTAATTACAATGGTGATGGTCACTGGTTTTAGCATTGGTAGCACCACCAAAAAAAAGGTTTGAAACGCATTACATCCATCAATTGCTGCTGCTTCTTCAAGTTCAATAGGTATCCCTTTCACAAAACCGTGATAAAGAAAAATCGCCATACTTACACCTAAACCGGCATATATAAAAGATAATCCTATCAATGAATTCTTAATTCCCAATGTCAATACTACTTTATATAATGGGATCATAATAGAACTAAATGGGATGAGCATTGAAAAGATAAAAAGTGCTAATAAAAAAGAGGATAATTTTGTTTTAGTCCGGCATAACTTCCAGCCTGCTAGTGCCGAAAAAAGAACCATTATTGTCACACTGAGTCCAGAAAGTATAACGGTGTTAATGAGGCTTCTCATATAATGCATTTTTTCAAAAGTTCTAGTATAATTATCAAAATTCAAGGTTTTAGGTAGCGATATCACATTCGTTAAAAGTTCACCATTCGTCTTAAAAGAGTTTAATATTGCCATAAAGATGGGGAGTAAACAAAAAAACGCGGCAATTGTTAAAAATAAATATACTAAAAACTGAGTCAATCGAAATCTTTTTTTCATATAGTTCACGATCCTTTCTGTCAAATTAAGCTTCTTCTTCTTTCTTTTGCATTGCCCTTATTTGAACAACCGTGATGACTAATACAATTGCAAAAAGTACCGTGGATTTTGCTGTTGCATACCCATATCTTACGTTCCCCTTAAAAGCTTCTTCAAATATATTCATGGCTGTCGATTGCGTTGCTCTTCCCGGACCGCCACCAGTAAGTGAATATATTACATCAAACACTTGAAAACCAGAATTCAATGTCCAAAAGACACAGATGGTTACCGCATGTCTAATCATGGGGAAAATAACACTCCAAAAAGTCTGCCACTCATTTGCACCATCTAAGTAAGCAGCTTCTTTTAAAGAAGACGGTACACCCTGAAGCGCAGCCATATAAATAATCATAAGATAACCCACCGCTCCCCAAGTTGAGACGACTATAATTGCAATAAAAGCATATTTGGGATCACCAATCCATGATTTATCTAAAAAACTCCAGCCCCAATTATCTGCTAAATAGTACATTACTTTTGTAAAAATAAACATCCACATGTAGCCACCGATAATCATGCTGATCATGTTGGGCATATAAAACAGGGTTCTAAAGAGCCCTTTTGCTCGATTTAAGTTTTCAATTAATACAGCCAATAGCAATGCAATGATATTTGTAATAATCACCATCACAATCACATATTTTAATGTAAATAACACTGAATTCCAAAAATATGAATCCCCTAAAACCTCTATGAAATTTGATAGGCCAACAAAAATATAAGTCTTATTGATGCCATTCCAATTTGTCATAGCATAGTAAAAACCCGATACAGCTGGCAATAATTTAAAAATTATATAGACGATTAAAGCAGGCGCGACGAACAGCATCAAATTTGCATTTGCTTTAAATTTTTTCAAAATTTGCTCCTCCATGTATTTAAAAAAATGGCGAGCTTACGCTCGCCCTATTTTATCTGAATTATTTATTGCTACTTTTAAAAACTTCATCCATACGTTTTACAAAATCTTCTTTAGTGATGGTTTTTACATAGTATTCTTGGAGCAACTTGCCTTGTTCATCTGTAACTGCAGATGGTAACACTAAGTCTTTATATGCTTTTCCCTCAGCAACAAATGCTGAAGCGTCTGCTACCCATGATGCTGGTTCATAATTGTGAACAGACGCAAGGGGATTAAATGAACACGCTTGGAAAAGTGCTGCTGAATCTTTGTCATCAAGAACATAATTTGCAAATTTAAGCGCTAAATCCATTTCTTTAGCATCTGGATGTACTGCAAGTGTTGTTGAAGTAGAAAGGTTTACAAGTGTACAAGCTTCATTATTGTTTATTGGTAGTGCAAATACACCTAATTTCATATCTGGATTTGTAGTCATAATTGTTCCTGATGCCCATGTTCCTTGGACAAACATCGCTGCTTTTCCCATGGCAAATTCTGCTGCACCTGATTCTGAACCCATCTCCATAGCTCTATCATTTCCATTTGCCATAATTAAATCAATCGGACCAAATATATCTAAAACTTCTTCATACGAGCCGTTATCTTCATACATGCGATCTACCCAATCAGGAAGTTCCCCAGAAACTTTACCCCCTAGTGTAAGCGCCGTCATAAGTTGAGGTACCCACTGCTCTTGATAAGCCAGCATAAAAGGTGTATATCCCTTTTCCTTAAGTACTTCAGTTATATTTTTCAGATCATCAAGTGTCTTAGGAATTTCAAGTCCAGCTGATTCGAAAATTTCTTTGTTATATAAAACACCCCAAGCTTGGCTCTCAAGAGGAACACCAAGTAAACGACCATCAACAGAAACTGTTGCTTTTACATTTTCATATATTTTTGATGCTAGTGGTTCTGCTGATAAATCTGTCAAATTTCCTGCTTTATCATAAATTGAAATATTGTTACTGTGAAGTGTATAAAGATCTGGTGCATCTCCACCTGTTAAACGCGCTTGAAGTACACTTTCGTATTGATCAGAACTTGGCATTTCTAAATTAACTTTAACTTTGATATTTTCTTCTGCCAACATTTTAGCTTCAAATTGTTTTACATAAGTATCCCATTGATCCATATACTGCGGGATGCTCATCATAATATTAAGTTCTGCAACTCTTGGACTTTCTGTACTCCCAACTTCATTTGTTTGAGTTTGATCAGTTGTTTCCACACTCGAACATGCTGATAGAGATAAAACCAAACAAATTATTAGAGATAATACTAGAAATTTTTTCATAATTTTCCCCTCCCAAATATAGTTTATGACTAAACCTAATACTATATTCTCTTTTTTGAGGCCATTTGACATTATCTATTATTGTGCTTATTTATTGTCTATTTTTAATGTCTCTCTCATCTCTCCAGGTGTGATCCCAAAGTATTTCTTAAATTTTTTATAAAAATGTGCTTGTTCAACATAACCTACTAAAAATCCTACATCCTTAATGGGCATTCTATTTCCAAGAATAAGTTGCTTGGCTTTTTCAAGACGTACAGAGTTGAGGTATTCATTAAAACCTTCGCCATATTCTTTTTTGAAGATTTTACTCAGATGCTCCTTGCTAATGTAAAAGCGTATCGCAGTTTGCTCCAGTGTTACTTGTTTTTGGTAGTTTTCGTCAATGTAGTGCTTTATTTTCTTGATATCAAGTTTATTACGGCTTAAACGAATCTGTTTGACGGATTGTGCCGTTTTTATATAAAGAGATTTGATAAATGCTAACATTTCATTACTGGTACACTCTTGACTAAAAACAAATGAGAATTCACTCAAATTAAAAAGTTCACTTATACTAAACTCATTTTCAGAAATAAAATCTTTAAGTTGTGACATGAGGGCATAGTAGGTATAAATTAAGTCACTCTTCATAGAAAGATGATCAATCTCCGAATCAAATAACCTTTGAATATTCGAAAAGATACCATTAATGATCTTTTCATCGTCTATAAAAAGGGCTTCATACGCAGTTTTTTTATATTGACTAAATGCTTCAGCCCAAGTCGCTTCCATGAACTCATATGTTGTTAACTCAAAGTGCAATATAGATTCACCTTCCAGCTTAACTTTTAAATTTTCTTCATCGAGCATCGACACGCACTGGGCTAGTTGCTTGTTTAATTCATCAGGCTTGATGGGTTTGAGCAAATAATCAGAAACACCAAGCTTAAGAGCGCTATGGATATACTCAAAATCATCATGGCCACTGATGATGATGAATTTTGCTTTGCTTCCCGAATTTTTTAACATAGAAATCAACTGAAGTCCATTCATTTTGGGCATATTTATATCAGTAATCACTATTTCAGGCTTTAATTGTCTTATGAGTTCTAACCCGAAGTCACCATCGGAAGCTTCTCCAACAATTTCAATATCTAGTGTATCCCAGTCTCCTAAACTCCTAATAACGTCTCTTGTCCAAGCCTCATCATCTATAATGACAGTTCTGTAAGGCATAGTTCCTCCTTGTATATTCTAAGTTTTATCATTCTCGCATTGGCTTTAAATTAGCTTTCTTGAGTTATATATTTCATCAAAACCGTTATTTTCGTTCCGTAATCAGGTACACTTTCCATAACCACACCATAATTTTCGCTATTGCTTTGAAGTTTGATTCTCGAAGCAACATTACAAAGACCTATATGGTTGCCTAACTTCATAGCATTTTCTGCGCTTTTTTGAAGTGCAATATTGATTTCGTTTAATTTTTCCTCGTCAACACCAATTCCATTATCCTTTACTATCAATTTAAGATCACTCGTTTCCGTTATCAATCCTTCCAAAGTAATCATCCACTCGCCACTTTTGTTAAATAATCCATGCTCAAAACAATTTTCCACTAAAGGTTGTAAAATAAGTTTTGGCACCATTGCTTTCATCGCCTCATCGCTAATTAATAGTTGAAATTGAATACGATTTGCAAACCGCTCATTTTGAATTTTTAAATAGCTGTTTAGGAAAGTAATTTCCTCTTTTAAAGTGACCATCTCTTTTGCATAATTAAGTGAATACCTCATTATGTCGCTAAGTGCAATTGTAACCATATAGATTTCTTTTGCATCCTTCTTTAAAGCCATGCCTCCAATTACTTGTAACGTATTGTACATAAAATGAGGATTAATCTGCGCTTGCAAAGCCCTAAGTTGTGCTTCTTTCTTCTTGATTTCACTTTGATATTCTTTTAGAATCAAATTTTGATTTCTCGTCACCATGATATTAAAACTCTCATGTAAATAGCCAATCTCATCTTGCCTTTGTGTTAGAATCTGCGGTACTGGATTGTCAAGGTTTATGGTCTGAATTTCTGTTGCCAGTGAGATAATCGGTTTACTAATGACATGTGATAATACTAAAGAAAATATCAAGGAAATCAAAATAGATAATCCCGCAGCAAATACCCCGCCAAATAATGTTGTATTTAACGCAGAAACAATCGTTTTATTTGGCACAGATTGAAGAATTTTAAGCTTACCACCGTTCACAGAACGGTAAAACCAAAAAGCATTTGCCATAGTTGTTTCAAAAGCTGTCTTATCTCCAGCTTGAGCTAAAACTTTAGCAATATCTTCATCTTCTAATGTCGTTGCACCTGATACACGCTCAATATACTCGTTTTCTTCATTGAAAACGAGTATCGTTTCATCCTTATTTGTTTTGATATCATCAAGGATTTCCTGAATTTCGTAAGGCCTAATTCTGATAACTACAAGTGCTAATGATATGTTGTCACTAAAACGATTCATTTGATGCGTAATTGCGATTTCCTTATCTTCACGGTTGAATACTAGATTCGTTTGTTTTGAAGCATCGCGAGACTGCCACTGATCTATATAACCTGTATCACCAAGAAACAGAGCTTTCGAACGTTCTGCTCTCAAAACTGTATTGTCGTTTAAATTGTGCAGTTCAATTGAGTTTATGGTATTATCCATACTAATGGTTTTGTTAAGTTCTGAGATTAATCTAAGTTTAACACTATAGTTTACACTTTCACCCACACTAAACCATGATAATATATCACTTTTAAAAGATTCATCCACTTCAAAATCATAATATTTTTCAGAATATTTTTTGGTAACTAGTTCGAGTCTATTTTGAAGCCACCCAGCACTCATCCTGTGTGTCTCGATAACTTGTTGTTTCATAGTCCCATAAGTAATGACAATCGCCACAGTAGTTACGATAATTACCGACAAAAGTGTAAACAGTAGCATGCTTATGAAAAATTTTCTTCTGATTGACATCTTCTGCAGCCTTTTTTTTATCATCTGTATCCCCCAATAGTTTATGTTGATAATTTGTATTAAGTATATTTGTTTTTAATTTGTGTTCATTATAACATACAATTTTAATTCATTGCTAAGTGCTCAGTATTGTTTTCAAGATTTAGAGTTTTCTTTATTTAAGTTGAATATTTAAGATCGCTATCTAAATACTCTCTTATACATAAAAGAAACCCCTAGCATCTGCACGGGGTTTCCATAAGAAAATATTGTTATGATTATTAAATTTACACAAGCTCTATCTCACTTCCAGTAATCCCTTTTTTTACGATGATTTTTCTGTCAATGCGCTCTTTAAGTTCAGAGACATGAGAAATAATGCCTACTAGCCTGTTACTATGCGTCAGTGCATTGAGCACTTCTATAGCCTGTTCGAGTGATTCCGAGTCCAATGAGCCAAAGCCTTCATCCACAAACATGGTGTCCATCTGTACACCACCTGCATGGGTTTGAATCAAATCAGATAGTCCAAGTGCAAGAGCCAGTGAAGCTTTAAATGACTCCCCACCTGAGAGTGACTTAACACTCCTCATCTTGCCAGTATAATTATCTAGCACATCGATCTCTAGTCCAGTTTGACTTCTCATGTCACCGGCAGTTTCTTTTCTTATCAGTTCAAATCTACTATTTGTCATATATGAAAAGCGTTTGTTGGCTTCGGTTAATACGCGTGAAAAATAAAATGCCTGTATATACCTTTCGAATGCGAGTTTTTGCTTACCTAACAAATCTCCATTTGCTGTCTCAGATAAGTTTTTATGGATCAAATAGTTTGATTCTACTTTTTCCATTTCACGCTTTTCTTTGGTTAATTCTTTTTCAATTCTTAAGTTAGCTGTGATACGGCTATTCAGCGCCATTTTAAGCTTTTCAAAGTGACTTCGCTTATCTTTCAGCATGGTCATATCGTCTTCCAGTAACGAGGTCTCAAGATAGTGAATATCTTTTGTTTCTTGCTTCAACCTATTTTGTTCAGCATTTTTTTCTTTTAGTTGTTCATGGTAATTGGTGATTTCTACTTTTAAATTTTTGATTGAATTTTCATTCATCAATTTACTTTGATAATCAGCCAAAGTACCGAAGCCATTTCTTACAAGTGTTTCATTACATAAGCGATGCAACTCATCCAAAGCTTTCATTTCACTTGCTTTACTCTTTTCAAGTTCTTCACTTGCTGCTTTATCTTTATCGAGTGAACTTTTACTGTCGATAAATCTTCTTTCTGTTTTTTCATAATCGTCAATTGATGCTTTAAGTGTAGCCGCTTTAAGATCACGTTCCTTTTTTGCTTCCTCAAGCGTGCTATATTTAAGTGTAGATTCCATGGTTTTGATCTGAGTTGTAAGACCAGTCAAATCGATGTTCATTTTGTTAAGTGTCGCTTCCGCACTCAAAATCGTAGCCGATAGGGTTTCAACTTCTGAAGTTAATTTAGCAACTTGTTCTTTATTTTGATTAAACTTTAAAACTTGAGTTTCTAAAAGACTGATTTGCTGGGTTAGGTTTTCAACCTTTATAAAATTTGATAGCTTCTCGGTTTCTATTCGAGCCACTAATTTCTCTAATTGATCTTGACCAAACATTGCCACAGCTTCATATTCAAAATCACTTTGAAGTGTCTCTAGGACACTGGCTATTTTACTGATTTCTGTAGTGGTTTGATGCACTTTTTCATTTTCACTTTCAAGCGCATTCTTTGTCTCGTCAAGTTCAGAGCGTGTTGGCGCATCTTTGGCTTTTATAGCCAGTTTCGGATGTACAGTAGAACCACACACCTGACAAGGTTCATTCGCTTTAAGCTGTTCAGCTAGTATGCCCGCTTGTTCGTTGAAGTATAGTTGTTCTAAATCTCTATACTGCTCTAGTTTTTGTAAATATATTTTATTGATGTTTTCAAACTTCGACTGTAATGCTTGATGCTGTGATTTTAAATCCACGACTTTCATGTTTTTTACTTCAAGTCGCTGCAAACTTTCCTTTACTAAATCCTCACGCTCTAAAGCGTGCTTTTTCTCGCTCAAATCTTTATCGGCAGTTACAAGTGTCTCATTTTCACTTTGAAGTACGAGCTTTTCTTGCTCCAATGTGATTTTAGTAAGATTATTTTTCTCTATCGCATTTGAAAGTCTATTTTTTTCAATGGCTAATTTTTCTAACTCTCGCTTAACCTGCATTAAGGATTCATATTTTGAAAAATCCTCTTCTATGCGTTTGATTTCTATATGAAGCTTTTGTCTCTCAGGTTCTTTGTCCTTTGCCTCATTAAAAAGAGTCTCAAGCGCTTTGGTTTCAAGCGTCTTTCTGTCAATATCTGCTTTAAGTTTCTCTATACGCGCTGATGTCTCCTGTACCTTCTCATCAGCGCTATTCATACGATCTACAACTGGTTTTACATTATGAAGTGCCTTTTCTGCTTCTATAACAGTGGTTTCTTTTATTTTTATCTCATCCTCTAAACAAAGTAAATCTTGAACCGCTTGCTCTACCTTTTGAAGTGTAGCAAGCTTTTCGTTGTCACTTTTTGTCTTTTCAATTTTAAGCAGTAAATCTTCTATCACTTTGAGAAGCAACTCTAGTTCATCACCTGTATGTTTGTACTGGAGTTTATCAGTTTCAATAATTGAAATTAAAAGTTTTATGAAAGCCTCATAATCGTGTATACTTTTATTTGCTTTTAAGTCTACAAGCTCTGAAAAATCCTCGCTTTTTTCATCACATTCAATCCCACTTGAGATTTGAACAATTGTGCGCACATGTGTATCGTATTCTGTTTTAAATTGACTGGTCAGTTGCTTTAACTCAGATTGAAATCGCTCATAGAGATCTGTACCAAAAACTTTTCTAAAAATAGCGCTTCTCTCTGCATTGTTTGCAAGTAGCAACCTTAGAAAATCCCCTTGTGCAATCATTGCTATCTGAGAAAACTGGTTTTTATTAATGCCAAGGATGCTTTCTATTTCGGCAGTCACTGCAGCAACACCAGTAACGACTCTCCCATCTGGAAAGATCAAAGATGCATTTGCCAGTTCTTTGGTTAATCCTTCACTTCTAAGTTTTGGCCTTTCATAAGATGGATTTCTCTCTACCTTATAGCATTTGTCTTTATACATAAATTCCAGAATAACAAAGGTTTTCGTGTCAGGTTTTGCAAAATCGCTTCGCATCATACTGCCATCTCTTGTTGTACCGCTATTTTCTCCAAAAAGTGCAAAGCAAATCGCATCAAAGATTGTCGTCTTGCCAGCTCCTGTGTCACCTGTGACAAGGAATAGTCCACTCTCACCGAACTTATCAAATGCGATCTCCACTTGATCCGCATAAGGGCCAAAAGCACTCATGATCATTTTTATCGGTTTCATCTCAGAACACCTCCAATTTTCTCAAGTAGTTCACTGACGATCGCTAACTTCTCAGCACTAAGTGCTTCATTGTTTTGAAGGGCATAAAACTCAGCAAAAAGTTCAAGGTCCGTTTTATCGTCTAGACTCTCTGCGCCTGATTTACTATTCACCGTTTGATTTCTATTATTTTCAAATTCGATCATCATGATGTTGGGGTAGATTTGACGCATTCTACCGATGGCATCTATGATCTCTTCCTCATCTGTTAAAGTCACATGGATATAATCATCTAATTGTGTGTCTTTATAGTTTTCATAAGTTAGAAGCGCCTCAATAGTGCCCTTGATCTTTCTCAGGTCCCTTTTAGGAATAAGAGGTAAGGTTTCGATGACGATATTTCCTTTTTCCTTAAGTTCAATCACGGTAACCGACTTCACGTGCTGCACTTCAGAGAAGGAATACTTAAGCGGTGAACCACAATACCTTACTGTATCTCTACCAATCCTTTGTGGTTTATGGATGTGACCCAGTGCCACATAGTCAAAAGCTTCAAAGACAGATACATCGATATTATCCGATCCACCTACGGATATACTTTCAGAATCACTTCTTTCCACTTCAGTATTCATAGCGGTAATAAATTGGTGCATCACCAAGATATTGCGCCTAGTGGTGTCTATTTCTATATGCTTAACAACACAATCAAGTGCATCTTGATAAGACTCGATTTCTATATCTTGGTATAACTGTTTTACATGAACTGGTTTTATAAAGGGGAGCATAAACACATTTACGTCACCATAAACATCTGTTAACACAACCGGATCGATCTGCCCATCAAATACCTTTGACATATGGATCCCTTTTTTCGACATAATAGATGCGCCAAATGCAATTCTCTCCGCTGAATCATGGTTTCCGCTGATTACGAAACAAGGGATGCCCAGCTCAGCGATCTGGCTTAAAAATATATCAAATAATCTCACTGCTTCTGCTGAGGGCATGGCTTTGTCATAGACGTCTCCGGCTATGAGTATCCCCTCCGGTTTTATCCTTACTGCCATACTGATAATTTCACCCAGTATATAAGCTTGATCATCCAATAAATTCACTTCGTTTAAGCGTTTTCCGATATGTAAATCGGAAATATGCATCAGCTTCATGTATGCCTCCTACCCCGTTTAATTCTTTTAGCTAATCTGATGATTTTACTCTCTCTGCTCTCTCTGTTCTCGCTGATTTCACTCTAAACGATTACTTTTCTATCTTTCTAATTTCGATGTCATCTAGTAAAAGAATACCTGTTACACACTCTATCTTTAATTTATGAGCAGATGGATGAAATTTTCCAGCAATCGCATCAGTTTGTCTATGAAAAATAAAATGAAATTCAATTTGATCATCCACTGTAAAAGTCTCACTTTGGTCATCAACTGAACAGGTCATTATCGTTTTATTGTTCATCCCTTGGTTTTTGCCAAGATGGACAACTATTTCATTCGCATCATCTTCCATGTTGAAATAATAAGTTAATGCTTCTTTCTCGTTTAATTTTACGAGTAAATTTTCTTCTGCTAGCTGAGGTGAGCCATTACGATGTGTATAGTTAACAGCGCCTACATTTCCATTTTCAAAAATAATTTCTACTGGATCATTCGATCGAATATCAGCACCAGGGCTACGTTTTTTATCAACATCCACTTGATATTCATCGTAAGACTCTGCGGGTATCGTCACTGGCGCTGTTCTTTTAAGGGCATTAAAAACGCCAGAGTTTATTTTTGCGTTTGAAATATTGTGTAAAAGTTCATCAAAAATTACATGTGCTTCAGATGATGTGATTGTCTTCCTATGGACATCACTTTCATTTTTTAAGTAGCCCTTGTTTTGCTCCGCCCACAAAACAATCTTGTCCCAATCATTTGGTCGATTAAAAGTTATAGGTGAATTGTCACATGACATTTTCTTATAACTCCAAAACGACCAACTCAGATTAATTCGGTCAAAGAGTGGGAACATCGTGGTATACCAATCGAGATTATTTTCGCCACTTTCCCCCATGAAAAGAGGGACATTCAAGCGTTTGCTTACCTCTATATATTTGGCGATACTTTCATAATCAGGATTGCTCCAATACTTATGAAATTCAAGCACAATGCCATCGCTTAACGCTTCAGCTTCAATTGTGTCAAACATAGTAAAGTCAGTTGCCCAGTGAAGCCCCTCCAAGATAATAAGGTGTTTTTTATCTATTTGTCTAATCTTACTTATCAATTTTCTATAAAGCGGCATTAGCTTATGGTTATACGCACTAAACCAATTCGGAAGAGGTTCATTGAGCAAATCATAACCCGCCACCGCTGGCTCATCTTTATAACGCATTGCCAGCATGCCCCAAATTTCAATTAGTTCGTTTTCATAGTGCTCTTCCATGAAGAGTCTCGGTTGATCATCTATGCAATCGTCGATATTTGCGCCTGTTTGCCCACCATTTGCCCCATGCATATCTAGTATCACATAGATATCCAGCTCACTACACCATCTGATTAATTGATCGATATTTTCTATTGTCTTTTGATTAAAATGCATCTGACCATTCTCTATTTTGTAAAGATGTCTTGCATTTATAGGTAACCTCACGGAATTGTAACCTTGCCCTGCAATGGTCTCGATGTCCCACCTTGTAATGTATGTATCAAAGTACTTTTCCCAGAAAATACTTGCATATGCTTCACCACAAAGTGTCTCAATCATTTTCTCCATACGTCTTGGTCGATCACATAGATCATAAAGTCCCCACATATAACCTTCTGGTAAAAGCCAACCGCCTAGACCAAACCCTTTTAACAGAAATGGCATATCGCCACAATATAATTTTCCATCTCTACTTTCAATATAATTCATATTATTTTATCCTCTCATGTTGACACTATTATAGTCTCTTAGATTTGTCATTAGATGACAATATTGCAAAAATACTACTGCTTAATTATAACATACAACCTCGAACGGATGCGAAGTGCTTTCGCTTATTTTGACTTTAAAATTACAAAATAAAATGCCACTGTGCATCAGGTTAGATGTCCAGTGGCATTGATATTTACATATATATTTTTTTGATAACCACATTATTCACGTGATTGCTTCACTACACGGATGATTGGTTAGTTAGCTACTTATCTATCTTCTAGATCTCGCCATCATTTTAGCAAGTCCGCCGCCATTTTCAGAATTAACGAAGCCGTATGCTTTTAGTATTTGCAAAGCATAAGCACTTCTAGCCCCTGAAGCACAGTAAAGGATAATTTGTCTTTCCTTATTTTCTATCTCAGAAACTCTATCTTCTAATTCATCAAGTGGAATATTGATCGCACCTGGATATGCACCATATGCATATTCTTCTGGTGTTCTCACATCAATCACAAGTGGACCCGTTGGTACTTCTTTTTTCACTTCTTCTTTGACCGTTACTTCTTTTTCTTCTTTTTCAGTTTCTCCAAGTTTTTTCTGTTCTGGAGCTGGTAAGACTAAAATAAAGTTTTGAGGTTTAACAGCTCTAGCGTAGTTTGAAAGACTCATAAATCCACCACTTACGTTTAAAACGTTTGTGAATCCAGCGCCAACTAATGTACGAAGTGCTTGGTGCCCTTTTTTACCTGTTTTATCATATAACAAAATCAATTGGTTTTTTGGTAATTTATCAAGATTCGATGAAAGCATTTCAAATGGTAAATTTACTGCGCCTTCAACATGTGCTTTTTCAAATGAAAAGACATCTCTTAAGTCAATCCAAAGCGCTTTATTATCCGCTAAATATGCATCAAGCTCACTGATTGTAAGTGATGGAGAGAAACCAGAAATTCTGTTTTCTGCCACATAAGCCGCCATATTGATGGCATCATTTGCATTACCAAGTGGTGGAGAATATGCAAAGTCCACATCCGTTAAATCTGAAACTGTAAGTTTTGCTGCAACAGCAGTTGCAATTACATCTAATCTTCTGTCTGCGCCCTTATAACCTGCAGTTTGTCCACCAAGTACTGTGCCTGTTTCTTTATCATATACGACAAGTACTGTCACAAGCTCTGCACCTGGATAGTAAGAAGTATGGTGCTCTTTATGGATCACGATTGCATCTGCATTGATACCTTCAGCTCTTGCTGCTTTTAGCGAAAGTCCTGTGGTACCAGCAACTGCTTCAAAGACTCTAACAATTGATGTTCCTATTGAGCCTTTGTATTCATGTCTTTGACCCATCGCATTTTCTGCTGCGATTCTGCCTTGACGGTTTGCTGGACCAGCAAGTGGGATACGCACTTTTTTACCCAACACGCGGTGCTCAAGTTCGATCATATCGCCAGCAGCATAGATACTATCATCACTTGTTTTAAGTGTTGAATCTACAAGCAAGCCACCTGCAGCGCCTAGTTCAAGACCAGATTCCTGTGCAAGTTTTAGTGTAGGGCGAACACCGATTGATAATAACACCATATCTGCTTCAACTTTTGTACCATCTTTGAGTAATACGGTATTTTTGTGAATTTCAGAAAGTGCTTTGTTTGTATATAAATCAACGCCATATGCGATTAACTCTTCTTGTATAAAACCAGCTATTTCAGCTTCCATAATCGCCATAACATGTGGCATCATCTCAACCACAGATACTTTCATGCCTCTTTTAGCAAGCGCTTCTGTCATTTCAAGTCCGATGAAACCACCCCCAACAACAACTGCTGTCTTAGGTTGATGATCCACGATGAATGAATTAATTTTATCCATGTCATCAAGAGTCCAAAGTTGGAAAACATGATCTTGATCAGCGCCTGGAAGTGGTGGTGCAATTGGCTTACCACCTTGTGCTAAGATAAGCTTAGTATATTCAAATTGCTTTTTTTCACCTGTTCTTGCGTCCACAGTGTGTACAACTTTGTTAACGCGATCAATTTCAGTTGCCGCTGTATGGATATGCACATTTGTTTGATACTCATCCTTAAAGCTCTCAGGGCTTTGTAAGATTAATTTCGAACGGCTTTTAATGTCTCCACCTATATAGTAAGGTAGTCCACAATTTGCAAATGATATATCTGCTCCTGCTTCAAGTATCGTAATTTGTGCATCTGATGAAAGTCTTCTCACTTTTGCAGCAGCTGTTGCTCCTGCAGCAACGCCGCCAATGATAACTATTTTTTCCATGTCATTCACCTCATAAATATATTTTTAGGGAAATCAAAGGTAACTCACTCTGAAGTTCCTTTTGTTTTTATTTACCCCCCTGCCTAGGGGGTCTATGTTTATTTTAGAGGGTAACCTTTATATTGTCAATGATAAAGAAAAAAGTTTACAATTAGTATTTGTTTTAGTTGCTTTAAGAATTTATTCTTTTAGTTTTACATTGCAGTAGGGACAATATTTTGGATCAAAAACATACTTAGAAAAACTCCTATAGCAATTGGGACATCTTCGTAGAACAAACATTACAAATAGAACGACTCCGCCGTATATCAACAAGGTGTACATTATAATCTGCTTTAAGAAATTAACCTCCTCTAAAACTAAATAAAAAATACTCAGTATTGGTAATATCGTATAGACTGACACTTGTGTAATTGTATAAATTAAGTTAATGACTGAATATTGTTTAATAACCTTTTCTGGGCTTTTTTTCATTTTATTGCCTCACTTATTAATTAGAAGAATGATACATTACTATTATTATATCATAGCGTTTTTTTATTTCGTGTAATTTTGGCGCTCTGATATACAACTTATCATCAACTCGTAAAAAAACTCCCTAAACCTATTACTTTCAATAGATTTAAGGAGTTGATGATTGTGTTGAGATTACCCTAAGAATATTTCCTTAGATTATTTCCTTATTAAAGTGTCCTCTTGTGTCTGTGTCCTGATTAAAGACAGATCTGTTTATTTCACCCTCTAATTTACCTAAGGCATTGTTGATAATTTTTGTGACTTGGTCTTTTGATTCCACTGTGAAGTTTAATCTAAACGCCTCGATGCCTTTTATGCTTTCAATCTCATCTAAAAGATTAAGCGTTTTTCCGTTGAGGATGGTTACCGTACAATCCTCATGTGTCATAATTGGAAATGATCCGTGTTCATCTTTAAGCTCGTAACTATTGGTTTTACAATGGCCACATTGGTTCATTTTTTTCAGTGGACAGTACTTAGTAAACATCATTGGCGCTCTACCATATACGATCATTTCAAGTGCAGGGTAACCGTCGTTCTCTTTCTGATAGGCATTTATCAAATCATCAATTTGTCCTTTGTTGAGTTCATAAGACAAAGTGACGCGTTTTGCCCCTAATCGATAGAGTTCATAACAGCTCGTCGAATTGACAACATTTAATGAGTAGTCCGTAACAAATGGATTCGACTCATTATAATGATGGATACCACCATAACCTCCAATGAGAAGTTCGCCTTCTTTATCTTGATATTCAATTTGATTTCTTCTAATGATGTTATCAAAGTAGATTTCCTTTATACCAGCACTTACACAAGCATCATATTGCTCCGGAGTCGTTACGGTGGCTGTAAAGCGCGGTTTTTGAGGAACAAAACTTATTTTCTCTTTAGGTTTCAAAGCCTTGGTTCTTTTCTTTTGACTGTTTATCTTTAAATCATACAACCCCTGTACAACATCTCTTCTTGCTGCATTTAAAAGTTTAGCCGGGATATATGCACCAAATTCCTCATACTCAACATGATTTAGCTCGAATATCGTATCACCTAGTCTTGCAAACTGCTTAATGACCTGCTCTTTTGTAGTTGGATTATTAATGGCTTCGCTTAATATCTCTTCGTCTTCATATACATATTCTACGCCTAATCCTTTTGCTTCAACGATTAGTTTAGATTCAGGATAAGCATATACTTTGATATCCATGTCAAAACGCCTAAACTCTTTATCAAGTGATGCATCTAACGTTTTATAATAAGCAAAATCTTTTGTGATATAAACTAAATCACCTTTGGATAATTTTTCTTTGACTTTGATATAGCAAATATCCTCAGCTTTGTTGATCAAGTTGTCATCTTTGTCATAAAGCTTTACAACATTTAAAATGACATCTTCATCGTTATGACTTATTCTAATGATATCGTTCTGATTTAGAGGACGTGAAAGTGTTATTTCGTATGTGTCTTTAAGAATCTTGCTAATTCTTCCAATTTCATAGCCAACGTTGTTAGGTCTTGAGATATTTGTAATCTCTTTTGGATCTTCGTTAAATAAATAGCCTTTCGTAAAAGTTCTATTAAACGTTTTGCTCAAATCATCTTTATCTTCTTCAGTAATTTTATGATCAAGCGCTTTTCGATATTTTGATACGACATTTGCAACATAAGCAGGTTCTTTCATTCGGCCTTCAATTTTTAAAGAATCTATTTCCTTAAGCGCTTCAATCTGTTCAATGGTGTTTAAGTCCTTTGTAGACAGAATATAGTTTTTATCTATCACCGAGTTTGTTGTCGTATCAATGAGTTCGTATTCCTTACGACATGAACCAACACATCTTCCGCGATTTCCACTTCGATAGCCAATTAATCCTGACATCAAGCAATTGCCAGAATAAGAAACACATAAAGCACCATGTACAAAAATCTCCAGTGGTATTTTAGCGACTCTTTTGATCTCTTTTACTTTTTCTATCTCAACCTCACGAGAAAGTACAACTCTCTTGGCACCGAGTTCTTTAAATAAAAGCGTACCGTCTAAATCGTCTATTCCCATCTGAGTGGAGCAATGTGCCTCTAAATCAATAAAGTTATTGACTATATAATCAAGTGCAGCTAGGTCTTGAACAATGATACCATCCACACCTATATCATTTAACTCACGCATCTGTTCTTGCATCTCTTGGATTTCATTTTCGAAAACGATGGTGTTCATAGTAACATAGATTTTTACATTCCTCAGGTGAGCGTAACTCACCGCCTCTTTTAAAGATTCTAAATCAAAATTAGAGGAGTATGCACGTGCACCAAATTTTTGCATGCCTAAGTATATTGCATCACAACCATTAGAAATTGCCGCTTTTAAAGCTTCCATATTTCCTGCTGGCGCTAATAATTCAGTCATTCTTTTTCCTTTCTTCACGCTAGGTCGCGCTTGGTGTTTCTAACTGTTAAAATACATATTATTTTCTATTATAATGTTTACGTCAATAAAATCTTCTGAATTTGTCACAGTAGAATTATAACAATTCGCACAATATAACACAAGAAAAGTTGCAAAACGATAACATCTTTATCTAGCAAGCGTCATGACGACTTGATAGCAATCAGTTCAATTCCCAAATCACGTATTTCTCGCAGTAGACCGTATAGCGCCGCTTGATCAACTAATTCTCCGCACAACTTTGTCGTAGCATCTTCTTGCCATTCCACTACAAGTCCTTTGAATAACATTTCACCGATATGACCTTTGACGATTATCTCATAATACATATTCTACCTCACGATCCAAAAGATTCAAACGAGACCAAGCGCATTCGCCTTTGCGACAGCCTCGGTACGACGGCTTACTTCGAGTTTTCCGAACAAATTATTGTTATAGCTTTTAACAGTACTGAGCGCAATAAACAGAGTGTCTGCTATCGCTTGATTCGAATATCCCTTTGCAATAAGTGCCAATATTTCTAGCTCACGTGTCGTTAAAGGTTCTGTTAGTGACTGATTTGCGAGAGCGCTTTTTCTAAGAAATGAAGTACTTTGTATATCATAAGAAACTTCACCAAACTCTATAAAGGGGAGCTTTATGCCTTCTCTCTCAGAAAGCCTAACTGCAGATGACATAAGCGCTTCACGTTCAGCCTTTCCACTTTCAAAACGCATCTTTAAAAGTGTAAACTCGATTACGGCTAAAAGGCGTTTCTGAACAGTTGCACGTGCAATCAATTTACCACATAAAGCACCAAAATTCTTGGCATATTTCTCAACAGGTGCATATCGCATCACAATCTTCCATTTCATCTCATCTGTATAAGCTGGTATTTTTAAACTAGTTTTTTCATTATTTTTATTAGCTTCCAAGAACGCCTCAATCCGTACCTCAAGCGCATGACTGTCTGATTCTTGAGATAGACTTAGCCACAACTCCATATCATCGACAATAAAGCTTTCAGGAATCGGATCGTTAAAGACATGGAGCTTTCCTTCTTCCACGCAAAGTTTAGCAGAATTCCATAAGCCTTCAGCGATATAAATCCTAGCTAAAAGTGCGTTATATTTATGCCGCCAATCCATAAACTCAAACTGATGGCTATAGTTTTTACTGGTTTCTAAAAGGTCAAATGCCCTATCGAGTTTTCCACGGTAGGCTTCTATCAGTGCTAAATAAATATAGAAATTTCCAAGCATTAGTGGCAAAATCTCTTCACGATGCATCTCCTCTATGGCTTCCTTAATTTTAAGTTCAGCCTTAGTGAGTTGACCCATCTGAATCAATAAATCACCCATTATTAACTTAAACGAATTGTGAAACAATGGATTTAAGAGCCCACGTGTTTCATCTGACACCTGAATCATCACTTCAAGGGCGTTAGAGACGTCACCATTTCCCCAGTATGCGCTGGTCAAGAAAGTATTTACTTGCCATTGTCGATTATAGGCATAAGTTTCTGCTAGTTGTTGCAATGCTTCGGTCTTCACAATCAGCTCTTCGTAATCCCCTTTCAGCGCTGCAATGTATGCTTCAGCACTCATAAGGGTAGCTGGCATCTGTTTCATTTCGTCCTGATCGTAGAACACGATCTCATCATCCGAGTGATCTGCGGTCCAGCGTGTATAGAGCGCATTTGCAGCTTCAAACCAGGGCAGACAATTATAAATATCACCCGTGTTAAGAATTGCCCATCCACATCCCATAGAAAGTACCGGACTTTTACCCATCAACTCCACTGGTAATCTTTTTGCTTTTTCAAACCATCTGGTCGATTGTAAACTCAAATCCATCTCAGACCATGATCGCTCAATCAAATCCGCTGCCTCTGTATAAATTTCTCCAATCAAGTATTTTTCAATTGCTTCTTCGGTTCGACCTAAACGATGGTACCAATCACCTGCCCGCTTATAAAGTTGTCGCCGTTCAACCGAAGATGTCATCTCAAACCGTTTCAAAAGCAATGCCCTAAACAAATGGTGATATCTATAGACATATTCATCACCTTCAATCACAATCATAAAACTATTGGATTTCACGAGGGATTCAATCATTTTAATTGCTGATCCTGAACTGAGCATAAGGATGTCATCACACATCTGAGTAGAAAAATATTCAAAAATTGAAGTAGCTAATAAAAAAGTTTTCATCTCTTCACTTTGACGCTCAAGTACTTCCTCCATAAGATAGTCCATGACATAACGTTGACTTCTACTAAATACTTGTACAAACTGATCGATATCATCAATGTCTTGCATTGCAAATGCCGTAAACAGAATCCCGGATACCCATCCCTCGGTTCGTGCATATACTAGGTCAAGTTGGTTTTGAGTCAATGGTTTCTTAAGATATGATGTCAAGAGTTTCTCTGCATCTCCCCTTGTAAATCGCAAGTCCGCCATACGCAGTTCTGCGATATTTCTTTGAAGCCGAAGTCGCCCAAGGGGTAGCGGAGGATCTTCTCTTGAAATAATGCATAGTTTGATAGAATGCGGTAAATGCTCGATTAAAGCTCTCATAAATATGTGAATCTTTTGTTCGTCAATGTAATGATAGTCATCTAAAACAATGATCAATGGACGTGATAAGGTTTGAAGGATGGAAATAAATGCCCTAATTAGTGAGTCATCATCTACGTTTTGTCTTGATTCTATTAATTGTAGCATTTGATTAGATACATGCTGATCGATCTCTGCCAAAGCAGTTGCGATGTACATGAGAAATTGTGATAGTGCATTGTCCCATTCATCGATGGAATACCAAATAAATGGCATATCCTGAGTATCAAGCCAGCAACTCACAAGTGTGGATTTTCCAGCCCCTGCCCCTGCTGATATGATAATTATTTTTGAATCTTTGATCACTGCTGTGGTTTCAGCTTTGACAATCAAATTAACTGGCAATGACGGTTTTTGTAGTTTTACTTTTAGTATCATCTGTGGCATGGGCCCTCCTAGTTAATGATTATGTTTCACCTTTTAGGATTTTCTTTTAATATACCCATTGCCTCGTTTTCTATGCATTATGTGATATGGTAATGGCGACATTGCCTGTCTTTATACCTTGATCAACATAGCTATGCGCCTCAACAATCTCATCGAGTTGATAGGTCCTGTCGATAACTGCGTCTAGTTTTCCTTCCTCAAACATCTTCGACAGGAGGTTTAGGTTTTCCTTACGTGCTAATGCTGTTCCATAGCCTGCCACTGAGATAAACTTGCCATTTTCTTTAAGTAGGTGTTTTACCTCTGTCTTTTTTACTTTACCAACGGCATCGAAGACGATATCAAACTTTTTTGACAGTGCTTTGTTGTATATGGCTTTTATATCCATGGTCTTATAGTCAATAATCTTAGACGTTCCTAATTCGAACATCTTCGCAGCATTTCTTCCACTGCAAACTGCAGTCACCTTAGCTCCGAGATATGAGGCAACTTGTACAGCTGAAGATCCCACAGCGCCAGAAGCACCATAGATCATGATCTCTTGATCACTTTTTATACCCGCCTTTTTTAAAAAATGAATTGCTGTCGTACCACCAAATGGCAGTACTGCCGCTTCTTCATAAGTTGCATTTGCAGGCTTGAGTCCTATACAGCTTTTTTCACTAAGTGTAGCAAACTGTCCATGTCCGCCAAAGCGCATGCCCGTCATGGCATAAACTTGGTCACCTACGTTAAACATCCGAACAGCTTCGCCAACCTCAACTATTTCACCAGCCAAAGCGATACCAAGAATCGGTTTTCTAGGTTTTGTTATGCCAAGTACCAACCTAAGTGCGATACGCATAGCAGGGTTCACTTTTAACCCTCTCAAACGCACATCCCCAGAATTCAATGCACTTGCCATCACTTTTATCAAAACATCAGTCTTTCCAACCTTTGGCATCGGAACTTCCATTACTTTCACTTGTTCCGGTGCACCATAGCCTAAACATACTGCCGCTTTCATAAGCCACCTCCTGTTTTTTTCTTTTATCATAGCATGAGACTGCTTTTGATATTACCAACTAAAGTTGGTATCAAGTATTCCTTATTCTGAGTAAACTTAAAACATATCCAGTAACACAGGTAACAAAATGCAATTTATGATGTTTATTGTTAAATCAAGTAACACTTAGGAACTAAACTTTTAACTTATGAATGGAGGAAAATATGAATACACAAAAAGAACCACAAAACACTCTGGAATTTATCACCATCAATTTAAAATTGAAACTTGCTGCGCTATGGGCGAGTTTTATGTTTCTTTATATTTATGTTGATTATTTCCACTTATACATGCCTGGTATGTTACAAGATCTTCTAGATGGGAAGGTGTTTACATTTGACATTTCACAGGTATTTTTACTAATTGTGATGGTACTAGTTGCAATTCCGGCTTTAATGATTTTTCTTTCAGTTGCCCTACCAAATAGTGTAAATCGCTTGGTAAATCCTATCATTGCTGCAGTGTATATTCCCTATATGTTATTTAATTTAGTAGGCGTAGCTTGGCCTCACATGTATTTTGCAGCAGCAGTAGAAGTCATTCAGCTAATATTAATTATCAAATATGCAAGGAAATTACCACTTTAAGCAAACACGCCCCCCATAAAGAAGGACTACAGAATTTACTTTCTGTGGTCCTTTTTTTATGTGTCATGATTAAATTAAGTGCTAACTTGTACTTAATTTATTTCATATTTCAAAAAAAAACTTATGCGGATGCATAAGTCATTTTATGAGGTTTATTGAAAGGATTCCTGTTTTATTTTATTGAAAAATACCTTGTGATTAATAATAATTATGCTCAGTGCGACAAACACATATAAAAGATCAGTAACGGTCCACAGATTAATTTCAAATCCACCAATCTTGATTAGCTGAGATGGAATCCAGTTGTTTATGGCATTGACACCTGAATGAAAAAATATCGCTAATAACGCACTGCCTTTACTCTTGATATAGATCCAAGTGAGTATAATAGAAAGTGCCGTTACATTGATGGCATATGACCCAATATTGATGCCTTCTTGTGCCGTTCCTGGAATAAACATGAGTGGTGTATGCCAAAATGTCCAAATAATACCGATTATTAAACTTGCTGTCAACGGATTAAATCGAGATAAAAGCCTAATAAGTGCAAAGCCTCTCCAACCAGGCTCTTCGTTACCACCACCTACAGCTATCATAAACAATAAAAGTACTGGATATACATACCACTCATATGTGTTGGCGGATTCTATTGCATTTGCAGAATCTTCTACACCAAATAATTTTTTCAAAGCTAGAACAATAAATAAGATTGCAAGTGGTATTCCTAAGGCAGCGATGTAGTCCGTTAGTGAATTATTGAATTTTAAATTTGATTTCCAAAATTGTTTAGATGTTTTAGTCATTATACTTAGTATTATTCCTGAAAACATTGGTCCAAAAGAGCCAATTAGCAAGGCTAACCACACTAAATCATGACTCAAATCCTTCAAGAATACCATAGGAACCCAAAAGATCCACGTTATAGCATACGCCAAAACAAAAAATGAAACGAGCGGATGCTTTGTCATTGTTTTTATCATATTTTACCTCCATGATGCCACAAATAGGTGGCTTTGTTATATAACTCGTTCTATTTCAAAATAAATAGGATCCAATTAAATCAACTTTTCCAAAGTTTAGTTACTATCCACGAATAAATCGAACTCCAATTATTAATAGCCATAAAATCCACATGAATAAACCCATTACCCCTAGATAAATTATTGAAGATCCCCCAGCAATAGCAAGGTTACCTATCCCTGCAAGGATTGGAAAAATACCGCCTAATATACCAAACAGTTTTTGCCATTGTTTTATCAAACCGCTTGCATGAGCTGCTAGTGCAGTACCGATGAACGTTAATCCAAGTGCAGGAAGTGAAAGTGCAAAAGTTGCTGCATGTAACTGCCATATCATCTGAAATGCTGTATTGGGTTCGCTTAAAACAGCTGCTGCAAGTACAACTGCGATATGTGATGCAATAGTAAGTGCAAATAAAACTGATAAGGCTGACCCAGCTATCATTGCAAGTCTTGACCAATCTTCACCAAGGCCATTTCTTCTTTTCACAAGACTATGAAGTGTGGCGATAAAAAATAATAATAGCACCATATTCGTCATTTCTAAACCAAATGCAATAGATAAAGCACCTTGATTCTTAGCATGGTAAGTATACACTAAATTAATAGGGTCGCCATAACCTGGTGCTCCAGTAACTGCAAATACAGCATTTTGAATGAGCATAGACAGTGCATACAAGATTGCTATAAAACCAGCTCTTTTCATGACTGATTCCCGATTGTCTTTTCCTACTGTTTCTATAGTTGTTTTACTCATACTTATACCTTTATCCTCTGATTGATTTTGTTTTTTCATAATTGTTTTCTCCAATCTTAATTGTAAGATTAATTTTTAATACCAGATTATTTTACGTGTGTACTAATTATTTAATTTTATCCCCCCTTTTTCATCACTTGTTTTTCTAAAAGAATACGCCATTTACTCTAGTTTACTTAGAATAAATGTACTCTGCTACCAACTTAAGTTGGTTTCTTATGAAGTTAGCTTGTGGATGGTTGAAACAAGGTAATATTACCTTTAAAACACGATATTTCGATTTTATTACTATTGGTAATTAATGAATAAATAACACATGATTTGGGTACTATCTAAATAATATACTTTCATTTCTAAAGACATTTTTGGAATTAAAATAAGTGGTTGGATTAAAAAGGAGGCAAACAACATGGCAAAATACATTGACGGATTTGTACTTGTAGTACCGAAGGGTAAAGAAGAAGAATATAAAAAAATGGCAGAGGAAGGGCGCGATGCATGGATGAAACACGGCGCACTTGAATATTATGAATGTAAAGGTGAGGATCTCAAACCGCAAGAAATGGGAGAAGAAAAATCAAGGTCTTTCCCAGAAATTGCTGGCACAGATAAAGACGAAAACGTATGGTTTTCTTTTATCGTTTTTAATTCTAAAGCGCATCGCGATGAAGTCAATAAAAAAGTAATGGATGAAATGTTTGAGACTTATAAGGATCAAACTGACATTCCGATGCCAGTTGATATGACAAAAATGGCATATGGCGGGTTCGAAGTAGTCGTTGAAGGAACAAAGATAAAAGACTAGGGTTATTTCCAAATCTCAAAAAAAAAAGATGCTGTTGCAAATCTAAGAATAAGATTTGCAGCAGCATCTTTAAGTTGGGGAAAATTGAGTATCACCTCTTGTAGACATGTACGATAGGACTACAAATCTTCACTGATATGACCCTCTATTTTTTCAATTCAAATGACATGACAACAGGATTATGATCTGAATTTTCAAAGCCTAAATCTAAAATCTCAGCTTTAATTATATTCACATTTGGCGAAACAAGAAAACCATCGATGATTCCGATTTGTGTTACCCCTTCTTCATAAGGTGCATTTAGCAATCGATAGGTTGGTGCATTTGTATTCCCACCCCATTTCCAATCAGGCAATAGCCAATCACTAGAAATCTTGTAGGGTGTGTACATGTCGCCGTTCTCAAAAAGAGGATATTTAGAATCGTCCACATAATCAAAGGTTTGATTCCAGTCTCCCCCTAAAACAACATAATTACCCTTGGCATACTCTTTTTGAATTAGTTCTTTCACATAAGCCATCTGTTGCGAACGGATAGACCCATCATCATACGCTGAAAAATGCGCATTGATTAATACCAGTTCGCCATCAGTCCCTTCAATCTCAATTCTGTTCACTAAAAGACATCGATCCAACATAACTAAGTATTTTGGAAATGCGTATTGTCCTGGTAGAGAGTATCTTGAAGATGACTTTATATTATATTTACTATAAGTTGCTTGCCCTGCCTCAACTTTCCCAAGTGGAGGGATCGGGACTGGCACGAACTTAACTTTATAATTGTAGGCAAAAGCGTAATCTTGATCCACGAAGTCGTTATTAATTACATCATACTCATCTAAATAGTACGTTCGAGATGAATTCCTATCAATTTCCTGAATCATGACGATATCTGTTGTATGCTCACGCAATGTTGATTGAATGCCATCCAAGTATTGCTTTACAATCTCTTCACTATCTGGTTTGGGTTTTGTGCCACCATCCATAAAGAAATCTTCATTTTTTCCCAGTCCAGCATATCCGATGTTCCATGTTATAACACTCACGGGTTCATTTATTGACAGTTTCACATCTGATGCTCCCAATGTTTCTACAGATGTTATTTCATCGGGTCTATAATCTGTGATCATCAAATACACGATTAGTCCTACAAATCCTAATATGCCAATGCCTATAAGTGTAAAGATGAGTTTAAATAGACGTATAATCCCCTTATATAGCTTCGATTTCCCCATTATATTCCCCCTAATTTGTTGTACTCGCAATATTACCTAATTTTCTATCCGAAATGGCTATTATTGATGACAAAAAATACGGGTAATGTGATCCTGAGTGTATATCATTTTTTGATTGATTTGATTACATCGAAGAATATTTAGTGACGATCCACTCATGTTCGATAAAATACTTCCATAATGCCATCGCATGACCATGGCCAAGCTGATACTCTTTCTTTAGCCAGTCAGTAAATGCTGCCGCTTTCATATCAACAGTGATAATTCCTTGGCTAAGGGCCTGCTCCCTAATCTGATCTGGTGTCTTTCCGGTTTTTATCGTAATGTTGTCTATATATGCTTGAAATGACATGTCTTCTTCCTCCTCAACTAATATTTGACTATTTTATTAAGCACTTTTCTTACTTTTTAAAAGAATATCCTTCTTTGATTAGTATCTCATCCAAAATACCAACTGCCTTAGGACCAACACCATGAAATGCAAGTATTTCTTCTTTTGAATAATCACACAATTGCAAAAAAGAATTAATTCCAGCTAACTCAAGAGCTCTTTGTGCAGGCTTTCCAATTTTAATAGTTTTTAGTTCTGGTAACATAAATACCTCCTTTATTCATTAAAGCTCTCATGAATACATGCCAAGTAGTATAAGAAGCTAAAAATATTAAGAAACTAAAAAATAATATGTAGCTCTTATAATCTTTACTAAAAAACAGATTTATAAATTGCTTAATTATATTATACACCATGAAAAATTAATCAACCAAGATTTGTAAAGTCAGTAATATTGCTTGTATCCATAACTTTTTTTGAGAAAAAATATTTATTTTGAAAAAGCAGATTTTAAGATAAGCCACAGAGAAGTTGGTGTTGCACCAAATCCATCATTGATCAGGATAGCCGCCATTATCACTAATGCAAAAAAAACAATAACAACAGCATGTTGTAGTGACGACGTTTTCTGAATCTCTTGTTTTTCCTTTATATCGCAAATTTCGCCAGGGCAGTATTGCGCTTTTTCTTTATAGAACATCGAATAAAACTTACACCCGAAACAAATGCCAAACACAGATTCAAAGAATAAGAAGATCATGCAGGTATGACAAACTAAAAAATTAATGAAGCTATCTGAATTCAGTACAACCAATAAAAGAAAGATGGTTGCTGATAAAACCAAGCCGATTATCCACGCAAATTTTTTTTGAGCAGCCCCCACATATTCAGGCGTTTGATTTTTTACAATTAAACGCCCAATTATTAAAAAAGGGGAATATTTAGGACTAATAAATATGCGTATGCTAAAGTCTGCAAGGAAGATCATGTTGGCATACTTTAGCAGGAGGTAATTATCTTTAAAAATAACCAGTATCCATGACCAGAACATAAGTAAATATAGTATTCCTGCCGCCGCCCTTATCTCCCTCTCATTTAAAACAGGGATGTTGTAACCATCCACGGTTTCCCCAAATTGTTTTACTTTTTTCATTTTTCCTTCCTTTCTCTATCAATGGTTTTTTACTTTCCAATTTTGAATAGATTTCTTATAACTTATTTACAGCATACATAGATTGAACAAGGCATGATACCTACTTAAGTATGTTTTTTATGACTCATTTTCGATCGTTTCATCAGAGGCTAGTAAATAAGAGACCTGAATGCATATTCTTGATTTTCCAATTAATGCAACAAAATCCACATCATTGTTAATACTTTATACCGAAAGGTAAACAAAATTACTCTTATACCTTTCTCTATATCGAAAAGCATTTGATGATTTTATTTTATGTAACACCGCTATCACTTTTTTTAAGCTATATTTGAAAATGGTATAGGCTTTAAAAGAAGATTTAATTACTCATAAATTATTCCAAACATCAACTTCAGTCTAATACTGCTCATCACTTAATTTATGAATATACTTCTTCGTAAATAAAAAGCAAACTATGCGGTAAATGTTGAGGAAGGATATGAGTAATGTTAAAATGTAGTCGTAGTTTAATTTAAACATTAATTAGGAGTGTAGCGTGTATTTTAAAGCAAATCTTTCACTAATTGATTTTCAAGCCATGGAAGCCATTGAACGGCAATATTATTCCACCGATTTCATAGCACCTGCAGACATCGCCTTTACTTGGTATTTACACTGGCCAAATAGTGTCGTCGCAGCATACGAATCAGATCAACTCGTCGGATTTATGAACCTCTTTCCCATTTGCGAAGCACTTTATATGCAAATCCTTGATGGTACTTTCAACGATGCTTATTTGACAAAGCACGATATACGTATCCCTATAACACAAGAAGCAGGACCTCATCCTGTTTACACCTTATTTTTAAGTTGTTTCGCCATCGACAAACACCACTTAAACAGAGGTATCGCGCGCAAACTACTTCGTACTTATTTAGAAATATATAACAGTTATGAACAGGACGGTTGCATATTTGATAAAATTATCACGGATAATATTACAGAATCTGGGCTGAAATTTTCAAAAGCTATGGGCCTAAAACCCATCCGCCAATCGGATCACGACTCCTGGATTTGCACTGGGACATATGAATCTTTAAAAAGAAACCTTTCCCATAAATAAGTTCTTTTCATTTTACACTTAATAAATCTACTCGTTATCATGTGATTGCCTTTAAAAAATTAAAAAACAGCGCCTAACTGAGTCACTTCAAATGACAATCAATAAAATGTTTTAAATGAGTATAAAAAAGTCCATGAAACGATGGCAGCTGTGCCTTCATTCATGGACTTTCATTACTTTTAAATCGTAAAGCTTATATCTATTATTGTTCTTTAACCTGTGTAACCTTATAAACTTTGCCCTTTTGATCATATGTTGTCCACTCGCCGGCCTGTTTGCCACGATTGAAGTTACCTGAGCGCTTCAAAGTGCCATCTGGTCGATACCATTCCCAGTAGCCGTCGGGTTCGCCATCTACGATTTTGCCTTTTGACCAAACCGTCTCACCGTTTGCGTGGTATTTGATCGTAAAGCCATCGATGATGTCGAATTTTTTTGCTTTTGGTGCTTTTGGCTTTTTTGGCATTATTGGTATATTATCCATTGTGCGACTCGATTCTTTCGTGTATTTTGTGAAGCGACTTTTTTAAGCTTCTTGTGATATTTCGAATTCGATTCCCCAGCTGATGCCGAATTTGTCAACAAGACTACCATAGACTGAGTTCCAGAAAGTTTTATCTGCAGGCATAGTAATCTCCCCACCTTCTGCTAGTTTTTCAACAAAATCATAGACGTCTTTAGCAGACGTTACAACCAAGTGGATCGTTGAGTAGTTACCAAATTTAACAGGTGATTGTTCCCATGTATCACTAAAGTAAATTACATTGCCATCTTCAAACGTTAAAGTGCTATGCATAATTTTGTCTTGCCAAGTATCACTGACAGGCATGTCTTCACTTGCTGGAAGATCATTGTATTTCATGATGCTGATTGTACCACCTATGATGGATTGGTAAAATGTTACAGCTTCTTCACATTTGCCGTTGAACGAAATATAAGGGATTGCTTTCATGGTTTCCTCCTTGATCAATTATAGTCATTTACGCGTTTAAATTGATTTAATCTGATAGTTCAATTATAACCGTTTTCAGGCTTTTTATTCAATTTTACAGTCAATTAATTCAATTCGCTTTTTATGGAGAATACAAAATTCACGCATTGTATTATAATTTTCACATATCGGACGATTTATAGTTCAGCTCAGAAAAAACTCTTTGATTTTTTAAGTGGTTCTGGAACAGGTCTTTTGGTCTCGTCCTTTTACTCCCCTGACACGATCAGACACACAGCAGTGATGGTAATAGGTGTCGGTATGATTCTTTTAAGTTGGTATTTCAAGTCGAAATTTGACAAGCGCATTCTACAGACTATAGGCAATACAAATAATCAAGCTGATTGAGCATATATAAAGCCCGCACGCCAATTTTGAAAGTCAATTTTGGTTTGCGGGCTTTTTAAATACTATCTACTGATTTTCCACCAAATCGTGTCATTTTTTTCTAAAAAGTTAACTGCTCCAGCATTGATGAGGACTTTATGCGATGCGTAATTATCGATATCCGTATCACCAAAAATGGAATTTACGCTCGAGTCACTAAATATCCAATCTTTAAGCCCGTTAAGTCCTTCAGAAGCATACCCTTTTCGCTGATAAGAACTGTTGATGCCATATCCAACGATTACGTCACCTTTTGCATCGGGAACGCCTTTAATCATCAATGTCCCAATCATTGTTTTTTGTTCTTTCAACGCAACAATCCATACTGTATTCCATAGATAATTCATTTCGTTTTCCAATACTTTTTTTAGTCGTACGCCAAAAGCATATTGCAAATGTTCATCAATTATGGTGTCGCCTACACCAATCCCAGTTAAGTTTGTGAATTTTTCAATGTCTTCAAGTAATGTTTCAAGTTCCAATCTTGAAAGTGCTATAAGTGTTAATCGCTGTGTTTGTAAGGTCATTTTTCTCCGATCAAAGATGTATTTATTGCTGTTGATATAATTATATCATGTTTTGAACTTAAATAGATGCGAATTATATGCCATTTAAATTTAAAATTTTTTTCGACTATGGAATTGAGGCTAGCATTATTGCTTCATTTGCAATGGTGGTATTGATTTCACCGTTCGTAAAATCCTATATACAACCTGAAATTTTAAACATTCATCAAATACCTTTTCCATCACCAAATACCTTTTCCATCACCAAGCAAAATAAGTTTGATGTTCTCATTAATCTCGCTTATCGACAAATCTTGCTGAACCAGTGGTTGAATTACTTCTCGACTTTCTCTTGTATGAGGCAGTTCAGAAGCCAATCTATTTGCTTTATCAATAGATCCCGCTTTCAAATATAAGAAACACAATGTTGCACGCATAGTAGCTTTCTGTTTTTCATTAATAGAAATTGGTAATCCTCTTTCCATAAGCTCAATCGCTTCATCTGTATTTCCCTTCAATGCAAGTGTACTTGCAAGTCCTAAAATCATCCCTGGTTTATTTGGATAGATCAACAATGCATCGCGATATGTTTTTTCAGCAGAATCATAATCTTCATTTCTTTGGTACTCAACAGCTTTTTTATGAATATTAAACCGCGTTTTCTCAGCACGAATTGTATCCATGCCCACTAACAAATCTATACTCGTTTCAAAAATATTTGCCAGTGCAGGTAGAAGCGTTATATCTGGATACGACTCTCCACGTTCCCATTTAGAAACACTCTGTGGCGTAATTCTCAAATATTCCGCCACCTCTTCTTGTGTAAGATTCTTTAATATACGATGTTTTTTTAAATTCTCCGATAAATGTAGCATAACATCCTCCTTATGATTTATTCTATTTAAATCATAACACGAGCACTTAAAAAGCCAATGACGCAATAGTTGTCTTTGACTCAACCGTACAAAAATTTAATCACATATTTGGCGTAGTTATTTGGTATCGATTCAAGTACTAAAGTTACCCTATAAGAGTGACAACCATAACTTTTCAGATTCAACCACCAATTTAGCAACAAACTCAAGAAATGGGTGATAATCCATTGTGGTATGTGCATGATCTAACACTTCATAATACTGCGCTCTATTTTCTTTTCTTATGATAATCGGTGTATAACCACTTCGCATCAATTCGAAGTTTAGAAGTAACCTTGAAGTTCTTCCATTTCCATCAATAAAAGGGTGTATTTTTACAAACTCTCCATGAAGTAAAGTTGCTCTTAATACTGGATGAAATGACTTCCAATCGTTTTTGTATTCCATCACTAAATTTTGCATCAACAAATCAACTTCATAGTGCTTTGGTGGAATGTGAGTAGCACCACCAATTACTACATTTTCCATTCTATATTTGCCAGCATTCTGATTATCGATTTCTTTTAATATGAGCCCATGGATATTTTTTATCTTCCATTCCGATAATTGTTCATGATTCCCAATCATTTCTTCAAGAAAAAAAATTGCATCTCGGTGATTGATTGCCTCTAAATGTTCAACAACACTTTTACCCCCAATTGTTATGCCTTCTAACACAACTTTTGTCTCGGATAGGGTCAATGTATTGCCTTCGATGGCATTGCTATTATAAGTCCATTCAATAATTAGTTTTTCATGTAGAGAATCCGCCAATCGCTTTGAAAATGGTCTATAATCATCAATCTTCGCTTTCATTTCATCTATTTTACTAAAATCATATGCAATACCTTTATATGATTTTATATGAATCACTCTGGCATCAGTTGGTTTTACTGCATCATGTGGAATGGACCAGTTTCTGCCGAACTTCACAGCGCCTTCTATGCGCCCCTCTGAACACAGGACGCGTATCCTTCGATCGCTAATTTGCCATTTTATACTTGCTTCAGTTACGCTCATATACTTCATAAAGTCACCGCCCTTATAAATATAATATACCGATATCGGTATATTGTAAACACTATTCCGATATCGGTATAAAATAAAATAATGCTTGCAAACTTCGTTGCCTTGGATGAGTCACAATTAATCTAGAATCATTTGAATACTTCCACCTATATAACATCTCGTCACTCCCTCCATCTCCACGAATATATATAAGTTTCCTACACTAACCCAGCACTTACACACGGGAGTCGCTCCGCACCGTCGCCGCCTTTTGGCGCGGCTCAGGTGCTATCCCGCCAGGGCCTAAAAAACGTCCATCGGACGTTTTTCTTTACGGCCCGTTCGACTCCCTCCATCTCCACCAACATATGAAAAGTTTCCTACATTATCCCAGCATTTACACGGGAGTCGAGCAGCCACTACGTGTCTGCACCTCTCGCTACGCTCGAGTTCGGCAATCGAAATTGCTTACGCAACTTCTTTGTGCCTCACCTTCGCCCTTGGAGATTCTTCGAATCTCTCAGCTATGGGGATTCGACTCCCAGCTTCATCAACTGAAAAAGGACTACGGGATAAAAATCCCGTAGTCCTTTTTCAATTGGTGGAGATGGAGGGAGTCGAACCCTCGTCCAAAAACAATTCACTAACACTTTCTCCGAGCGCAGTCGTTTATTTAGATTTCGCCTTTCCTTCTGAGAAACGACACCCTAAAGGCTAGGCTATTTCTATTGTACCGCCAATTTAGATTAGAAAAGCATCTTTGATGGGGACCTCAGCAGGGTTTAGGTCAGCATCCAAAGCGGCTGAGATAAGGCTTTGGGGTGACGCTGCAATTAAGCAGCTAGTGCGTAATTATTGTTTGCGTTTATATTTTTGATCCAGTTCTTTTACGTGTACCCCAGATCAAGAAACACGGCTCGCTTATCTTAGATCCTCATCCCTGTCGAAACCAGTACATCCCCCTATTAAGCGTTTGATTTCAGGTATGGCACCACTACCATGTCCTGACATTCTACTTGCTTAGACGGGTTACTGATTGTACGCTTTAAGCGTCTTTTGGATGTGTCTGTCAGCATCTTTTTTCGCTAAGGTATCGCGCTTATCATACAGCTTTTTACCCTTAGCAACTGCGATGCTCATTTTTACAAGTCCACGTTCGTTGATGTAGACTTTTAGTGGCACAAGTGTATAACCTTCTCGGGTTGTATAGTTAAGTAGCTTTGCAATCTCACGTCTGTGAAGCAAGAGTTTCCTTACTCTCAGTGGATCTTGATTGTAGCGATTGCCAAAATCATAAGGGGTGATGTTCATACCCGTTACGAAGACTTCGCCGTTCTTGATCTCTGCATAAGATTCCTTGATACTGGCTTTACCACCTCTGATGGATTTTACCTCTGTTCCAAACAGTTCCATGCCTGCCTCATAAGTTTCTTCTATGAAAAAATCATGCCAGGCTTTTTTGTTTTGTGCAATTAACTTCATTTCGGCCATAACATGCCTCCTTTCAAAGTGTTCTTTATGCTGCTTTATTATTCTAACATAGGTTTATGAACGCTTCAATGCGAATCTGTATCCGTAATGTAAATTTAATGGAGCAGATTCGCATCAAAGTATCAGATTACTTATAGTAGTCGGTCCAGCGCATAGACCAAACCATCTTCATCATTTGAAACGGTTACAAAATCAGCTGCTTCTTTTAAGGCTTCCATAGCGTTTGACATGGCAACCCCAACGCCTGCATAAGTGATCATATCCATATCGTTTTCGTTGTCGCCAAATGCGATGACATCTTCAATTGGAATGTCAAAATACTTTTGTATCGCTTCTATACCAGTGGCTTTGGAAACGCCTTTCGCCATTACATCGAAAGAAGTCTCTAGTGATTTACATGTTTCAAGGCCATCTACTAGTTTCAGATGTGCCATGATGGCTTCAAATACTTCAGGTTCTTCATGGTATAATCCGATTTTGTAGATGGGCATCTTGCCGATTAACGCAGGCAAACTTTCTGGAAATACCACATTAAATTTAAAAGCATCAGGAAGTGCTGCCATCCCCTCACTAAATTTCTTTGCGAGGTTGCGGTTACTATTGGCGTATATCGTATCTATATCATATAGATGATAATAAGCACCATACTGCTCACATACTTCACTCACTTTTAGTGCAAATTCCGGTTTAAGTTCAATCGCCTGTATGACTTCACCTGTTTTAAGATGCTTAACTACTGCACCATTACAAGAGATCAAGAAGCCATCATAATCCAGTTCTTGTGTGATGATCTTACCAGCACCATGCATCCGACCTGTTGCTATGGCAAATATATGCCCCGCATCGATCAGGTCAAAGATGCGCTTTTTCGTCACTTCTGAGATATGTTTGTTGCTCATCAAAAGTGTACCGTCTATATCACTTACGATTAATTTTATGTTCGACATAATTTACCTTTACCTTTAAGCAAGTTCAAAATCAATCTCTCTAAGCACAGGATCTGCCTTAGAACAGATTACTTCGATCTCATCACCAAGTGCATAGATCTTACGCGTTCTCTCGCCTACAAGTTGAAGTCTTTGCTCATCGTAGACATAGTAATCATCGTCTAATTCAGTGAGACGGATGAGGCCTTCTACTGTGTTCTCAAGCTCTATAAAGAGGCCAAATGTCGTAACAGATGAGATGATACCTGTAAAGGTCTCGCCAACATGAGATACCATGTATTCTGCCATTTTCATATCGTCTACTTCACGTTCAGCAAGTTCTGCGTTACGTTCACGTTCTGAACTTTGGATCGATACTTCATCTACGATTTTCTTAAGGGCTTGTATTCTCGCAGGATTAAGTTTACCCGCTAACATCTCTTTGATAATCCTGTGGATTTGAAGGTCTGGATAACGGCGAATAGGTGAAGTGAAGTGGCAATAATACTTCGCAGCAAGTCCAAAGTGACCATCGTTGTTCGGTGAATATTTCGCTTGTTTAAGCGAGCGTAAAGTCATCTTGCTAATGACGTGTTCTTCTTTTTTACCAGTCACTTCGTCGATCAATGCCTTGATGGCCATCGGATGTACTTCTTCCACATTGCCTTTTACTTTATAGCCAAAGTGATTGAGGAATTTGTTAAGTGCTTCTATCTTCTCTGGACTTGGCATCTCATGGATACGGTAGACAAATGGGAGTTCAAGCCAAAACATATGCTCTGCAACGGTTTCATTGGCAGCGAGCATAAAATCTTCTATGATTTTATGACCGATGCGGCGCTCTGCTTTACCGATAAAGATCGGTTTACCAGTGCCATCGAGTTGTATTTTTGTCTCTGCAAAATCAAAATCTATCGAGCCACGTCTTTGACGTTTCGCGCGAAGTTTTGCAGCAAGTACTTTCATATTTTCAAGGTCATCTAATATAGCTGCATAGCGTGACTTCAGTTCCGGTGTCAAAGCATCTTCTAGCATATCAGAAACATCGTCATAGTTCATACGCTCTACAGTGTTAATCACACTCTCACAGATACGGTGCTTTACAACGTCGCCATTACCATCGATCTCCATGATGCAAGATAACGTAAGACGGTTGACTTGTGGGTTAAGGCTGCAGATGCCGTTAGAGAGTCTCTCAGGAAGCATCGGAATCACGCGGTTAAGCAGATAGACACTTGTTCCACGTTTAAGAGCTTCTTTATCCAATTTAGAGTTTTCCTTCACATAGTTGGTAACATCTGCGATATGCACCCCGAGTTCAAAGTTGCCATTGTCGAGTTTGACCACGTGTACAGCATCATCTAAGTCTTTGGCATCTTTGCCGTCGATGGTGATGACTCTGTAGTTTCTAAAGTCTTCACGCTTTGCAACAACAGATTCATCTACTTCAAGTGGGATGTTCTCAGCTTCTTCAAGTACCTTATGGTTAAACTCCTCAGGCAGTTTAAATGTTCTGATAATCGATAAGATATCCACACCCGGTTCACCTGTTTGTCCGAGAATTTCTACGATTTTACCTTCTGGATTTCTTCTATCTTCTGGCCATTTGCTAATTTCTACGACTACCTTATCGCCTTGTTTTGCGCCAAGTGTATGGCTTTTTGAAACATAGATGTCTTTTCTTAACTTTTGATCATCAGGCACGACGAAACCAAAATTTTTATTTTCTTCATAGGTTCCAACGATCTCTGTATTGGCACGTGTCACGATTTTGATGATCTCGCCTTCGCTCTTTTGATCGTCTCCGCCCACTCTTGTTAGTTTCGCTTGAACGAGGTCGCCATTCATCGCGCCACCAAGTGCACTTGCAGGGATAAATATATCCTTCATAGTAACATTTTCAACGATGACAAAACCAAAACCCTTCATAGCGATCTGTACCTTACCTACATAGATCTGGAAAAATTCGGGTAATGCATATTTGCCTTTTTTAGTTTTGATGATCTTTGACTCATCCGCTAAAGCCTCAAGATTTGCGATAAATGTTGAGCGATCAATTGGATCGATGCCCATCGCCATAAATAGATCCATTTCTAAAAACGGTTTTTCATCATGTTCTTTCAAAAAGCTTAAAATGTCTTCTTTCATCATGTTGCCTCCTAATTTGATGTTGCTTTATTTATATAGTTTTCATTCAATAAATTTAATATTGATTTTACTGTCGCTTGCGCTTTCTCTCTCACAATAATAATTACTCATTTGCAATTGCTCATTTTCTCAGATTACTTAACCATTTCCACTATGCTTATACCCGATTTAACATCATTTATCATTAAATTCACCAATTATACTTATTATACCATAAAAATATAAATAATCTGTGTACAGGAACCCCTCTGATTTTATCTCAAGACAACTATGCCATATAAAAAAAAGGATAGTCCGGCAACTGCCAAGACTATCCTCTTAAGTTCTGTTTATGACTACAATTTATAAAGTCATCAAAATATTTATTTCAACAAAGAACCAAATTGTAAGAAAAGTGGTGCAAATACAAGTGATACAATGGTCATCAGTTTGATAAGGATATTGATAGATGGACCTGATGTATCTTTAAACGGGTCACCTACAGTATCGCCAACAACGCTCGCTTTGTGCGCTTCTGAACCTTTGCCGCCGTAATTGCCTTCTTCTACATATTTCTTAGCATTATCCCAAGCGCCGCCAGCGTTTGCCATGAAGATCGCCATAAGCACACCTGTTACAAGTGCACCGGCAAGCATACCACCAAGTGCTTCACCGCCTAGTACCAAACCAACGATGATTGGCACTGATACAGCCATGATACCTGGTAACATCATCTCTTTAAGTGCTGCCCCTGTACTGATGTCAACACAACGTGCATAATCAGGTTTGCCAGTACCTTCCATGATGCCTGGGATAGTTTTAAATTGTCTTCTAACTTCTTCGATCATTTGATAAGCAGCACGTCCAACAGATTCCATCGTAAGTGCTGAGAATATAAACGGAAGCATACCACCGATAAACAGACCCACAACAACCTTAGGATTTAAGATGTTGATCGTCGTAATACCGATTGCTTCAGAATAAGATGCGAAAAGAGAAAGTGCAGTAAGCGCTGCGGAGCCAATAGCAAAGCCTTTACCGATGGCAGCAGTTGTGTTACCAACAGCGTCTAATTTATCTGTAATTTTTCTAACTTCTTTAGGAAGTTCACTCATCTCAGCAATACCGCCAGCATTGTCAGCGATAGGGCCATAAGCATCTACAGCAACTGTTATTCCTGCAGTAGAAAGCATACCAACAGCAGCTAATGCGATACCGTAAAGACCAGCAAATTGATAAGCAATTAAAGTTGCTGCACAGATAAATAAAATTGGGAACATCGTCGACATCATACCAACAGCAAGGCCAGAAATAATAGTCGTTGCAGGTCCAGTCAAAGATTGTTCAGCAATTTTTTTAACAGATTTATAATCACCAGAAGTATAGATCTCTGTTACCACACCTATCAAGATACCACAAATCAGACCAGCAGTTATTGCAAAAAATGCATCTGAGTTGCCAAAGAATTGGTTACTTAAAAAGTATGAAGCAACAATAACGATGATACCACTGACATAAGTCGCTTTTTTAAGTGCTTTATGTGGATCTGATTTCTCATCTCCTCTAACAAAGAAAGTACCGATAATTGAAGCGATTATACCGATTGCAGATAACATAAGTGGGAAAATAGCCCCTTCTACGTTATAAGTTAAAACACCTAGTGTAATTGCTGCGATAATAGAACCAACATAAGATTCAAAAAGGTCAGCACCCATACCTGCAACGTCACCAACGTTATCTCCAACGTTATCAGCGATTACTGCAGGATTTCTTGGATCATCCTCTGGTATACCTGCTTCTACTTTACCAACAAGGTCAGCACCAACGTCAGCAGCTTTCGTATAAATACCACCGCCAACACGGGCAAAAAGTGCGATTGAAGAAGCACCAAGTCCAAACCCTGTGATAATTTGAGCATCTTTAAAAATAAAGTATAAAATACTTACGCCTAATAAGCCAAGTCCCACAACAGACATACCCATTACAGCGCCGCCTGAAAAGGCAACTGATAAAGCACGGTTCATACCACTTTCTTTCGCTGCATATGCCGTTCTTACGTTTGCTTTGGTTGCAACTTGCATACCAAAAAAGCCCGCTAATGCTGAGAAAAGCGCACCAAATAAGAATGATATTGCAGTTTGATAACTTTGAAGACCAAAAGTTATTGCAAGTGCTAATACAATTGCAAAAACAACAAGGACTTTATATTCACGTCTTAAAAATGCCATAGAACCTTCGTGAATATACGAAGCAATCTCGTTCATACGATCGTGCTTCACAATTACTGGATTAATTTTTTTCACGACTAAAAAAGCCGCAAAAATGAGCGCAAGGATACCAGCGCCTGCCGACAATAATGCATAATTCATTGAATAAATCCTCCCCACAACTTTAAGCTTCTCATGTACTTATAAAAATACATGAGCAGAAAAAAATATACAACAATTAGCCTAAACTAATTATTGTATATAAGCCATCATCAATGATGATATTATAAAAAATACTGCTGCTACTTTCGTAACCTTGTCAAATTTTGCATCGTAATCCCTTGCTTTGTTTTTACCCCAGATTTGCTCAGCGCCCCCGCCGATTGAACCTGATAATCCCGCAGATTTACCAGACTGTAGTAAAATACTCGCAATTAGTATCAACGATGATATGATCAATAATACAGTTGCTATGGTATATAACATTTCTCCACCTCCTATGAACGGCAATTGTTGTCTACATGGATCAACATTGCAAATTTTTTCGTACATATGCATGTAAGACATGCTTAACATAGGTATTTTACCATACCCATTTATAAATTACAATTAAATCATTTTTATTTTCAAAAAAGCCAAAGGCTTGGTGGTTGCTGTCCACCAAGCCAAGGACCTTGCATAGGTTTGTTACAAGATTTGCTAATTATCTAATTGAGCATGCTCAATGTTGATGCTAATTGTTGTGGGTGTTGAAAGTTGTGGGTGGTGCTAATTGTTGTGGGTGGTGCAAGTTGTGGGGGATGTTATTATCTTAAGTTGTAGAACGCTGACATACCTGCATAGATTGCATTGTCGCCAAGTTGCTCTTCAATTCTTAATAATTGGTTGTATTTTTCAACACGGTCAGTTCTAGCTGGCGCACCAGTTTTGATTTGTCCAGTATTAAGTGCAACTGCTAAATCAGCGATTGTTGAATCAGCTGTTTCACCAGATCTGTGTGAAGAAATTGTAGTAAATCCAGCTCTTTTTGCCATTTCGATTGCATCAAGTGTTTCTGTGATTGAACCGATTTGGTTTAATTTGATAAGAATTGAATTAGAAGATCTTTCTTTGATACCTCTTGCTAATCTTTCAGTGTTAGTAACATATAAGTCATCACCAACGATTTGGATTTTGCTACCTAATTTTTCTACCATTAACTGCCAAGCAGACCAATCTTCTTCTGCAAGACCATCTTCGATAGAGATGATTGGGTATTTTTCTACAAGTCCTGCATAGTAATCCACTAATTCAGCAGCTGTAAATTCTCTACCTTCACTAGCAAGTGTATATTTACCAGTTTTTTCATCAAACAATTCATTTGCAGCAACATCAAGTGCTAACTTGATTTGCTCACCAGGTTTGTAACCTGCTTTTTCAATTGCTTCCATGATAACTTTTAAAGCATCTTCATTTGTAGGAAGATTTGGTGCAAAACCACCTTCATCGCCTACTCCAGTTGCTAAACCTTTTGCTTTAAGAACTGCTTTAAGTGAGTGGTAAATTTCAGCACCCCATCTTAATGCTTCTTTAAATGTTGGTGCGCCAACTGGCATAACCATAAATTCTTGGATATCCACGTTGTTATCAGCATGCGCGCCACCGTTCATGATATTCATCATAGGAACTGGAAGCGTTTTAGCGTTTGTACCACCGATATACTCATAAAGTGTAAGACCAGTAGAATCTGCAGCAGCCTTAGCTACAGCAATTGAAACACCAAGAATAGCATTAGCACCAAGTTTAGCTTTGTTATGTGTGCCATCTAATTCTTTCATCATTTTATCGATACCAACTTGATCAAATACATCCCAACCTTCAAGTTCAGGAGCGATGATATCATTTACGTTGTCAACTGCTTTTTGAGTACCTTTTCCAAGGTATCTTCCTTTGTCACCATCTCTTAATTCTACTGCTTCAAATGCGCCTGTTGATGCACCTGATGGAACTGCAGCTCTACCCATTGAACCATCTTCTAAATAAACGTCAACTTCTACTGTAGGATTTCCTCTTGAATCAAGTATTTCTCTTGCAAAAACATCTGTAATTACTGACATTTCCATTACCTCCGTTTTATAATTTGGATTGCCCTATAGGGCATATGCTTATGGATTTTCATCCAGTGTTGAATCAATTATTAATTGTATTAACTATGTTATTGAATAACATTACTTAGCGCTTTATGATCTGACGATAATTGAAGTTCCAGTCATTTCACTAGGCACATCAAGGTGCATTAAATCTAAAAGCGTTGGTGTTAAATCACTGAGTTTACCCTCATCAGATAAAGTTACATGACCAGCGCCACCTACGATACATGGAACCTTGTTAATCGAGTGTGCTGTCATTGGTTCGCCGTTATCGGTTAACATCTGCTCAGCATTTCCATGGTCCGCAGTGATGATAAATGCGCCACCTTTTTCTTCAAGTTTTGCTACGATTTTGCCTACACACTCATCAACTGTTTCAACGGCTTTAATAGCTGCTGGTATAATACCAGTATGTCCAACCATATCTGGGTTAGCATAATTGATCACGATTAAATCATAGTAGTCTCTATCGAGTTCACTTAGAAGTTTATCTGTCATTTCATAAGCTGACATTTCAGGTTTAAGGTCATAAGTTGCAACCTTTGGTGAGTTGATTAAAGCTCTATCTTCACCAGCATTTGGCGCTTCTACGCCACCGTTAAAGAAGAAAGTTACATGTGCATATTTTTCAGTCTCAGCAATTCTAAGTTGCTTTTTGCCAAGTTTAGAAAGATATTCGCCAAGTGTATTGTCGATTGATTGTTGCTTATAGGCAATCTCTATGTTTTCGATCGTTTTGTCATACTGTGTAAACCCTACGTATTTTGTTGGGAAGTAAGTACGTTCAAAGCCATCAAAATCAACATCTACGATTGCTCTTGTAATTTCTCTCGCTCTATCAGGTCTAAAATTAAAGAAGATAATTGCATCATTTTCACTTACAGTTGCAATCGGTTTGCCTTCTTTGACAATCACTGTTGGCAAGATAAATTCATCTGTTACGCCTTGTTCATATGATTTTTCGAATACTGCAACAGCAGAATCAGAAGTTTCACCAACACCTTTTACAAGCATGTTATATGACTTTTCTATTCTTTCCCATCTCTTGTCTCTATCCATCGAATAGTAGCGACCAGAAATAGTAGCAATCACACCAAAATTGATCTCTTTCATATAAGCTTCGAGTTCTTTAACATAACCCATTCCGCTTGTTGGCGATGTATCGCGGCCATCCATAAAACCATGTACATAGATGTTATCAAGACCTTGTTCTTTAGCCATCTTAATAAGTGCTTTTATATGATCGATATGGCTGTGTACCCCACCATCTGATAAAAGTCCCCAAGTATGAAGTTTTGTACCGTGATCTTTTGCATGCTTCATTGCAGCAATCAGTTCTGGGTTTTCAAAGAAATCTCCATCTTTAATTGACTTTGTAATTCTTGTAAGTTCCTGATAGATTACGCGACCTGCGCCGATGTTCAGATGGCCTACTTCAGAATTACCCATTTGTCCTTCTGGTAAACCTACATCTAATCCGCTAGCAGCGATCAATGTGTGTGGATATTTTTTGATTAAGTTATCATATATAGGCGTTTGAGCTAACTCAACAGCGTTACCTACGGTACTGCTGCTTTGGCCCCAACCGTCCATAATGATCAACGCTGTTGGTTTTTTCATGTAAATCTCCTTAAAAGTTAACCAATTGTACAAAATCGCCTGGTTCTAAGCTTGCGCCACCAACCAAAGCACCATCTATATCCGATTCGTTCATAATTTCTTCTACGTTAGATGGTTTAACACTTCCGCCGTATTGAATTCTTACTTCTTCAGATACTTCATCACCGTAAAGACCTTCAAGGACTTCTCTGATAAATGAAATTACGTCATTTGCATCTTGGCTGCTAGCAGTTTTACCCGTTCCAATTGCCCAGATTGGCTCATAAGCAATAACAACTTTAGGTGCATCTGCAGCAGTAATGCCATTAAATGCCTCTTCTATTTGAACTTTACAATGTGATTTAGTTTCTCCAGCTTCACGTTGCTCTAGTGTTTCACCACAGCAAACGATCGGTGTAAGTCCTTTTTGTAAAGCTTTGTGTGCTTTTTTGTTAACTGTTTCGTTAGTTTCTCCAAAATACTGACGTCTTTCAGAGTGACCGATGATCACATGTGTTACGCCGATATCAAGTAGCATATCTGCACTAACTTCGCCTGTGAAAGCACCTTTGTCTTCATAATGCATATTTTGTGCACCGATTTTTACTGATGTGCCTTTTGCAGCTTCTACTAAACTTGAAAGCATTGTAAAAGGTGCACATACTAAAGCTTCGACATCAGTTCCTTCTACTTCGTTTTTTACTGCGTTTATAAATGCTACGCCTTCAGCAACTGTTTTATGCATTTTCCAGTTACCAGCGATGATTGGTTTTCTCATAATTTCCTCCTACTTATCGTTAAGAGCTTCTATACCTGGTAACGCGATGCCTTCTAAGAATTCTAAAGAAGCGCCTCCGCCAGTAGAGATATGCGTCATTTTATCGCCAAAACCTAAGATATTTACAGCCGCCGCACTATCACCACCACCGATAATGGTTGTTGCTGATGAATCAGCAAGTGCTTTAGCTACTGCAATTGTACCAGCAGCGAAATTTGAAAATTCAAACACGCCCATAGGACCATTCCAAATAATTGTTTTTGCTTTAGAAGCAACTTCTGCATACATCGCTGCTGTCTTAGGACCAATATCAAGTCCCATATAACCTTCAGGAATATCTACGCCTTCAGTTACAACAACTTCTACATCATTACTAAATGAATCTGCGACTACGTGATCTACCGGTAATAATAATGAAACGCCTTTAGCTTTGGCACTTTCAATCATTTGTAGTGCATAATCTAATTTGTCTTCTTCAACTAGTGATGACCCAATGGTGTAACCTTGCGCTTTTAAGAATGTATAAGCCATTCCACCGCCGATGATTAGCGAATCCACTTTTGTAAGAAGGTTTTCAATTACTTTTATTTTATCAGAAACCTTTGCACCACCTAGGATAGCACAGAAAGGTCTTTCAGGGCTCTCAACAGCTTCACCAAGGAATTTTAATTCCTTTTGGATAAGATAACCGCATACTGAAGTCTCTACAAACTCAGTCACGCCTACAGTCGATGAGTGCGCTCTATGAGCTGTACCAAAAGCGTCGTTAACAAAAACATCTGCTATTGATGCTAAATCTTTAGAGAAGGCTTCACCGTTTTTAGTTTCTTCTGCTCTGTATCTTGTATTTTCAAGAAGTACAACATCTCCATCTTTCATAGCAGCAACAGCAGCTCTCGCTTTATCGCCAACTACCTCTACTTCGGCAGGAAATACTACTTCTTGATCAAGAATTTCTGAAAGTCTTTTTGCTACAGGTGCTAAAGTATATTTTTCTAAGTTATCTGCTTTTGGTTTGCCAAGGTGTGAACAAAGTATCACTTTTGCACCATTAGCGATTAAATATTTAATTGTAGGCAAAGCACCTATGATTCTGTTTTCATCAGTAATAACACTGTCTTTTAAAGGAACATTAAAATCTACGCGAACGAGTACGCGTTTACCTTTTACATTGATATCTTCTATCGTTTTCTTGTTAAACATGATAGGCCTCCAATTCATACATGAAGTGAACCCTGACTAGGTCAGGGTCCACAATCAGACATAGTCCGAAAATATTGCTTATTTGCTAGCCATGAATTTTAATAAATCAACAACTCTGTTTGAGTAGCCCCACTCATTGTCATACCAAGATACAACTTTGAAGAATCTCTTCTCGCCTTTAAGGTTGTTTTGAAGTGTAGCAAGTGAATCGTAGATAGAAGATCTGTTATCATGGATAAAATCTGTTGATACAAGTTCTTCATTAGCATAACCAAGAATACCTTGTAAATAAGTTTCAGATGCTTTTTTGAGTAATGCATCGATTTCTTCGATTGAAGTATCTCTTGCAGCTGTGAAAGTAAGGTCAACTACAGAAACTGTAGGAGTAGGTACACGGAAAGACATACCAGTTAATTTACCTTTTGTAGCTGGTAAAACTTCACCTACTGCTTTAGCAGCGCCAGTTGATGATGGGATGATATTGATTGCAGCAGCTCTTCCGCCTCTCCAGTCTTTCTTAGAAGGACCGTCAACCGTTTTTTGAGTTGCAGTATATGAGTGGATAGTAGTCATAAGACCAGTTTCGATACCAACGCCTTCTTTAAGAAGTACGTGTACAAGTGGCGCAAGGCAGTTAGTAGTACAAGAAGCATTTGATACTACATGATGCTCTTCAGCAACATATTCATGCTCATTAACGCCCATAACGATTGTTTTAACATCGCCTTTACCAGGAGCTGAAATAATAACTTTTTTAGCGCCAGCAGCTAAGTGGCCTTTTGCTGCTTCCGAATCAGTGAAAAGACCTGTTGATTCGATAACGTATTCTACGCCTAATTCTTTCCAAGGAAGATCAGCAAGGTTTCTCACTGCTTGGATACATTTTGTTTCTCTACCGTTAACAACTAAAATATCTTCTTCAGCAACTTCTGGGCTGCTTTTTTTAGTTGTGATTTCGCCTTGGAATTTACCTTGTGTAGAATCATATTTTAACTGATAAGCAAAATAATCAGCATCAGTTGCCATATCTACTACTGCTACTACATCAAACTCTGTTCCTAGTAAACCTTGCTCAGCCATAGCGTTAAATACAAGTCTACCAATTCTACCAAAACCATTAATTGCGATTCTTTTCATCTCTTAATTCCTCCTTAAAATTTATAAAACCTCTTGGATTTTTTTAGCTGTCAGTTCATCTGTAACTAAAACCAGATTTGGGTTGAGTTTACTGATCGCGATAATCGCTTCAGTCTTCTCAACACCACCTGCAACAGCGATAACATGATTTAGTTTTTTAAATATATCCAAATCAATACCAATGGTACTGATTTCGTAAACGATTTCGCCATCCTTGTTGAAGTAATAACCAAAAGATTCAGCTACTGCACCTTTTCCAAGAATATTGTCGATTTCATCTTGTTCAAGTACTCTACGATTGGCCATAACACTCGCTTGTCCAATTCCGAATAAAAGAACATCTAATTTGGTGATATTATCTAAAATGCGTTTGATATTTGGTTCGTTTTTAAGCTCTTCAATCGAGGCTTTAGATAAATTGTCTTGCGTATATAACATTTGGTATTTTGCGCCGAGTTTATTTGCTAGGCGCTCAGCCAAAGTGTTGGCTTGATACTCATTTTTGTTGCCGAGTCCACCTCGGGCCGGTACAACCATAATATCTTGACCGTCAAAATGCACCCAATCACTTTTATACCCATTAATTACTTTTTCTATCGAAGAACCACCAGTTAATCCAATAATCATTTTTTCTTCAATTAATGTACTTAGATACTTCGCAGCTTCATAACCAATTTCGTTAAGCGATACTTGTTCATCTTGAATGCCTACTGACCCAACAATTACTTTTCTGATTGCAAGTTTTTCAGCTAGCTCTTTTTCAAGAACGTTGATGCCATTGATCTTATAAAATACGCTTGTTAAAGCTTCAAGAACTTCTAAACCCTTTTGTGTCAATCTCATACCATCAGGATAATAATCAATTAAGTTGTTATCCTTGAGAATATCGCATTCACGTCTAACGACGCGCTCTGTATATCCCATAGTACCAGAGAGCATCCTTCTGCCGACAGGTTGATTGAACTTGATGCTATTAAGTAAATTAAACCTTAATGGTAACAGTTCTTCCATCTCTGGAAACGCATACTTAAGAACAAATATTAAATTGTCTTGGTCTGTATTTTTTTTAGTTTCCATTTCTCACCATCTATTCGGGATGTTTTTTAGCCAGTATTAATTTTTTTGTCCCATTTGGACTAAAAAAAATACTCACTTACAAATTTATTATACCACTCGCAAAATGAATTACAAGGTGTTTTTGATAAAAAAAAAATATTTTTGTCCCGCTTGGTCTAAAAACGTCCCTTGCATTTAACAATACCCTACATTTATTGCAAAAACACAATTGTTAAAATAATCTTTGTGATAAATTTGACATACTATCTGATTAAAAAAAGATTCGATTGACGTTCAACATCATGCCACAAATGCCATAAAAAAAAAGACCTATCGTCATCAGTTATGATGCAATAAGTCTTTGTAATTAAAATCGTTTTCGCTTTGATGAAGGTGGAATATTGAGCTCATCTCGGTATTTTGCAACGGTTCTTCTAGATATATTAATTCCCGTTTTTATGAGTTCATCTGCTAAGTATTGATCACTCAGCGGTTTTTTTGTATCCTCTCTATCAATCATCTCTTTCATGACAAGTTTTACACTCTCCGATGACACTCCTTCACCGCTAGCACCTTTTACGCCACTTTGGAAAAAGTATTTTATTTCAAAGAGACCATTGGGGCACTGCATATATTTGCCATTTACAGCCCTTGAAACGGTTGATTCATGTACTTCTATCTCATCAGCAATATCTTTCAAGTTTAGTGGTCTTAGATATAAGAGTCCTTTTTCAAAAAAATCATATTGATATTCAACGATTGCAGTACAAACCCGGTAAATTGTGTTGCGTCTTTGTTCAATACTCTTGATAATCCTAAGCGCTGACTGTAGATTTTTAGACAAATATTCATTTGTCAGTGAATCACGAGAAAATTGACTCAACATGCTTTTGTAAAAGCCATTTATCTGAAGACGAGGAGACGCACTTTCGTTTACATTGACGATATACTCATCTTTCACTTTCTCAACAAAAACATCAGGAATCACATATCGGACATCTCTCATAGAACTAAAAGATCTACCTGGTTTTGGCTCTAACGTTTTAATATAGTCATATGCCATCTGAATTCTCTCAGCACTTTCACCAAGCTTCTTTGCAATAACAGCAAATTTCTTTTCGCCTAGTTCTTCTAAATGTTCTTTGACTAATATTTCTTCTAGACTCTCTTCAAAACCTTGTTGATACATTTGTATAAGTAAACATTCTTTAATCGTTCTTGCACCTACACCCGCAGGATCAAAAGTTTGAATTAAACGTATAATTTGCTCTATTTCATCATGAGTACGATTAAATAATACCATCGCCTCTTCATTTTTCATTTCCAAGTATCCATTGTCATCGATGTTCTCAATGATGTATTCACCAATTTTAACGACTTCATCTTCAAGTTTTGAAAACTTAAGTTGAGTTAATAAATAATCCCTGAGATTTTCTTCATCAGCTACAAAGTTATCATAATTTATATCTGAATCTCCAGTATACGTTGTTCCGTTTATTGGTCTTGCATCATCAAAGTAATTGACCATGTCTTCCCAGTCGATTTCGGCTTTATCACCTTTATCAAGATCGTACTCAAATTCTTGTTCAACCTTATCTGAAAGAGGTTCTTCATCAACGTCAGTTGTTAATTTTTCAAGTATAGGATTATTGAGGAGTTCTTCATTGATAAACTCATTGAGTTCAATTGCATTAAATTGAAGAATTTCTATCGCTTGTTTCAACTCAGGCGTCATAATCAGTTTCTGAGTTTGAATTAAGTTTAAATTAAAGTTCATCTTCATAGCAGATACCGTCACATCCTAACCTATTTATTATTCTGAGTGAAAGCCAATACTGATACCATTTTATAAATGTAACATGACATAATAACGTTATAATTATACCAAATTGTCCACTAAAATGATAGCACTAAAGGTATTTCTTACTTTAAGTACGAATAAAATCATTTAAAAAAGCTGACGCATAATTTTCACATGCGCCAGCTGTACTAAACAAAATAATTCAATTTTATCTTTTTGCTTTATCGTATGGTATTCCTTCTGCTTTAGGTGCTCTAGATTTCTTAGAAGTAAATGCTAGAACAACCATTGTAGCAACATAAGGCAACATTTTATAATACGTTTGATTGATACCCAGATCATTTAAAAACGGAATAAGCGCAATCGAATAAGCAAGCGTTCTTAAAAATGCAAAGAATAGTGCTGCAAAAAGTATTTTCATAGGTTTCCATTGACCAAAGATCATAACAGCTAGTGCTAAGAAACCGAAACCAGCAACGCCTGTATGTCCACTTATATTACCATCAAGTATACCTACTGAGTAGAAGAAACCACCAATACCACCTAAGATTCCCGATAAACTAACGCCAGCATAGCGCATCACATACACGTTTATACCCACTGAATCAGCCGCTTGAGGATGCTCTCCACACGCTCTTAATCTAAGTCCAAATTTCGTTTTATAAAATACAATAACTGATACAATCAATAACACAAATCCTATGATTACAGTTAAATAAGTCTTTTGAAAAAACATTTGTCCAATTACAGGGATATCGCCTAAAATTGGCATTTTGCGAATAAAAAATGCAACATTAGTAGTGATACCATCACTGTTAAAAAACATCTTAGAGAAAAGTAACACAGCAGCTGGAATCATCATATTAAGTGAAGTACCTGTAATCGTCTGATCTGCTTTCATGGTAACTGCAGCGAAAGATAATAACAAAGAATAGATCAAACCAGCTACAGCAGCAACTACCATGCCTAGTAATAAAATTAACTGTGGATTAATACCCGTTGACTGAATGTTAACCACAAAGAGTGCACCAAAGAATGCACCAAAGAGCATAATTCCTTCAAGTGCAATGTTTATGACTCCACTTCTTTCACTAAACATACCACCTAGTGCTACAAGCAACAAAGGAATAGCAACAGGAAGCATATTTTGAATTAAATAAAATACTGTATCCATTATTTTGCCTCCTTAATTTCACTATTTGCATTTGGCTGAGTTGTACCTTTTTTCCCAAAACGTGTTTTGATAAATTTTGCTAATGTTGAGTTCATAATCATAGCAAATGCTGAGAAATAAATAATTACAGCGATTACAACATCGATAATCTCTGGTTTAAACCCAACGAGGTTCGCAAGCGTACCACCACGTTGAATATGAGAGATAAACGTAGCAGAGAAGATAATGCCAATTGGATTTGAGCTACCAAGTAAAGCAACTGCAATACCGTTAAATCCATTTGCTGCGATGATATTGATCGGTTCGTAAGTCATACTGCTTCCAGCTATCGCTGATGGCGCTAATATAGCAAACGCACCGCCAAGGCCAGCAAGTCCACCGGCGATCATCATCGTTACAACAATATTTCTCTTACCTTTCATGCCAGCATAATCACTAGCATATTTGTTATAGCCTGTTGCTTTAAGTTCATAACCAAATGTAGTCTTTTGAAGGACGATAAAAAGAATAATAGCTGTAATAATCGCAAAGACAATTCCAAAATTTACATTTGATCCAGCAATTCCAAGCGAAGGAATTTGAACATTTGAAGGAAGATAATTGGTACGTGACTTACTTGCTATATACATAGTTGCATTTCCTTGTACCCACATATCGACAAAGTACATGCCAATATAGTTAAACATAATTGAAGTAATTACTTCATTAACATTTAGGACAGCCTTAAAGATCCCCGGTATAAAGCCCCAAATCATACCACCTACCATACCTGCAAAGATAGCAACGATCCAGTGTATACCCGAAGGTAAATCCCACATAAAGCCAACATACATCGCGAAGAACATCCCCATTGTATATTGTCCTGAAGCCCCAATGTTAAAAAGTCCCATTTTAAATGCAAATCCAACAGCAAGACCAGTCATCATAATCGGTGTAGCAAAATATAGAACATCGCCGAAACGTCCAAGTCCTCCAAAAATTACATATCTGAATCCAGCCATGGCTTTATCCGGATTTGCAAAGATCATAACGAGAAAGCCGAAGATTAGACCGAGTACAATCGCTAGTAAGGCTGCTGTAAAAGCTGAAAATCCCTTTGTTTTAGTAATTGTCTTCAAATCAAATCCCTTTTTTTGAGATGATTTGTTATTATCCTGCATGGTTAGTCTCCTTTACTGTGTTACGTTTTGCACCAGACATATAAAGTCCCAATTCTTGAACTGTTGTTGTCTTTGGATCGAGTTCACCTACTATTTCACCTTCATACATCACCAGTATACGGTCACTGACGTTCATGACTTCATCAAGCTCAAGTGATACAAGTAATACGCCTTTGCCTGCATCGCGACGTTCAACAAGTTGCTTGTGTATATATTCAATAGCACCTACATCGAGTCCCCTTGTAGGTTGTACGGCAACAAGAATTTCATGTTTTTTATCGATTTCTCTCGCAATAATCGCTTTTTGTTGATTACCACCTGACATACTTCTGACAACCGAAACCGGACCTTGTCCACTTCTTACATCAAATCGTTTGATTAAGCCCTCAGCATATTTTCTAACGGCATCAAATTTGATAAATCCGTTTTTTTGGAACTCAGGTTCCCAATAACGTTGAAGGATCATGTTTTCTTCTAAAGAATATTCGAGTACAAGGCCATGTTTATGTCTATCCTCAGGAATATGACTCATACCAGCAATCGATCTTTCTCGTATAGAAGATTTTGTTATATCTTTATCACATAATATAATTGAACCTTCACTCATTTTTTCAAGTCCAGTTAATGCTGAGACAAATTCAGTTTGACCATTGCCATCTATACCTGCAAGACAAACTATTTCCCCTGCTTTAACGTCAAAGGATACATTTTTAACCGCATTGTTTTTGTGAAGTTTCGATGGAACTGTAACATTTCTAACAGAAAGAACAACTTTTCCTTCTTTCATAGGTTTTTTATCAACATTAAAGCTGATGTCACGACCAACCATCATCTTTGATAGTTCCTCTTTATCAGTATCTTTAACGTTAACGGTACCTATATATTTTCCTTTTCTTAGTACTGTACAGCGATCTGCTACTTCCATTATTTCGTTCAGTTTGTGAGTTATAAACAAAATAGATTTTCCTTCTTCCGCAAATCCTCTCATGATTTTTAGAAGTTCCTTGATTTCCTGTGGTGTTAATACAGCTGTTGGCTCGTCAAAGATGAGGATTTCATTTTCTCTATAGAGCATTTTAAGGATTTCAACTCTTTGTTGCATTCCTACAGAGATATTTTCAATCAATGCATCAGGATTGATCGAAAGTCCATATTTCTCACTGAGTTCTACTACCTTTTCTCTAGCTTCACTTTTTTGTATAAAGCCCATAGTATTAGGTTCAACACCAAGAATAATGTTTTCGAGAACAGTAAAGATCTCTACTAGCTTAAAGTGTTGATGTACCATACCAATTCCAAGTGTATTAGCATCATTAGGATTATTTATTTTGACAACTTCTCCATTTTTTCTAATTTCACCTTTCTCAGCTTGATAAAGTCCAAAAAGCACACTCATGAGCGTTGATTTTCCAGCACCATTCTCGCCTAATAACGCATGTACTTCACCTTTTTTCAGATTCAAGGTAATATTGTCGTTTGCAATAATACCAGGGAACTCTTTAGTTATATTTAGCATTTCAACAATATAATTTTCCACTTTGACCTCTTCTTTTCTTATAGAATTCTCACAACCGATGTTACATTGTCAATAATATACAAAGTTGATGAATTTGTATATGTTGAAAATTAACAATAATATTTGGAATTAACTCGGTAATAAGAAACTTCGGGCATCGAGCCCTCTGTTTCAGTCACAAACAATTTGTGTCGTCAATAAGAAACTTCGGACATCGAGTCCTCAGTTTCAGCCACAAGTGAAATTGTGGCTTAATAAAAAAACAGGGGGAAACATAAGCCTCCCCCATCAATTACTTATACATACCATAAGGCTTAAAGCTTTATGTTAGATCCTAAAAAATACTATCTTGTAGTTACAGCAACTTTAACAAGTTTTAAAGCTGAAGTTAATTCTTCTGCAGTTGCAACACCACTAGCATCAGCAACAGTGATTGTTCTAAGTGGTTGAATGCTTCCATCAGCTAATTTAGCATAGATTGCATCATAAGCTGCTTTGTCAAATTTAGCAAATCTGTCAAATGCGTTAGCTTTGTCATCGCCGATAACTTTTGTAGGAAGACCTACACCATCGTTAGAAGCGTTAAATACTGTAGTTTTACCAGCATAGTTAGCCCAACCATCTTTGTAGATTGAATCTAAAACACTTATAACAGATGCAGCAAGACCTTTAGTTGCAGAAGTGATCACTGTTTCACTATCATATCTTTGGTCAACGTCAACGCCGATTACTTTTGTGTTTGATTCAGTAGCAGCAGACATAACAGATTTACCAACAGAACCACCAGCAGCGAAGATTACTTCTACGCCTTCTTGGTACATAGTTCTAGCAGTAGCTTTGTTTGTATCGTTTTCTTCAAAGTTACCAGTATAGTGGTAAGTTACTTTAACTTCTCCATCAGCATAACCTAAATCTGATGCAGCAGCTTCAGCGCCTTGAAGGAATCCGTATCCAAATGCTTGAACAGCAGGAACAGCCATACCACCCATGAAGCCTAAGTTTTTCATGCCATCAGTTACTGCAGCATAACCAGCAAGGTAACCTGATTGCTCTTCAGCGTACATAACGCTAGCTACGTTACCTTTAGTTTCAAAAGTAGAATAGTCAGCAGTATGTGGTGCGCCATCAAGTAAGATGAATTTTACATCTGGGTATTTTGTTTGTGCTTCGTAGATTGGAACTTCAAATAAGAAGCCAGGAGTTACTACGATTTTAGCGCCACCAGTTACAGCTAAATCAATTGCAGCTAAATAGCCAGCATCTGATGCTTCTTCTGGTTTGATGTACGTATGAGAAATTTTGTTTTCTTCAGCATAAGCTTTAACGCCTTCCCATGCGCCTTGGTTAAATGATTTGTCATCAATATTTCCTTTGTCAGTGATTAAAGCGATTTCATATTTACCGTCATCAGCTTTTGCACCACAACCTACCATACCCAATACAAGAATGAGTGATAGTACAATCAATAATACTTTTTTCATTGTAAAACCTCCACTAATAAATTCAGTCGACTTGCGTCTTCGAAATAATTATATCGTTATCTACTTCAAATTACAACAACAATTCTTATTGCATCAATTTAAAAATCAACAATTTTCAAGACTTTTACAAATACAAGGTTACTCGCTTTTGTATAAACTATATTAACAATTATTTAATAAAAATTTCTATAAATTATTATGAAATTACTATGTTAATAAAGCACCAATTTATCGAATCATTCTGTCACAATCTTGCAACACTTATGTAGCAAATATACAAAAAGAATTGTAAGTGTGTCTGAACATTCAACCAAAGCATATTCATGTTGTTGAGAATATATAAATTTATCTATATGCTTAAATATTAAATTCAACTAAAAAACATTTCATTTTATAGGTGTTGGTCCAATAAATTTTTAATACCCTCAACATTTGCCGAATCTTTTGTGCACTCACCCATTCTTGCACCATCTTTATAAAGAACAACAGTAGGTAGACCAAGTACTCTTTGGCTAATAGATAAACGTCGCTCTTGCGTTGTATTGAGTTTGCCAAAAGTTACTTTTCCAGAAAATTCACTTGCTAATGCTTCAAACTCAGGCATAAGCGCTTTGCATGGCTCACATCCTTCTCCCCAAAAATCCACAAGTACTAGTCCTGATGATTTAAGGACTTCTGCTTCAAAGTTATCTTTGTCTAAAATTAACATTTTTCCTCCTAATCCGCTAAAGCGTCCACATATTTTTCTGCTTGAACTGCTGCAATTGCACCATCAGCTGTTGCAGTCACTACTTGTCTTAATGATTTTACCCTTATATCCCCTGCTGCAAAAACACCAGGAATACCCGTTTGCATTAGATCATCCGTTATGATATAGCCCATTTTATCAATCTTAACAAGATCTTTAACCAGTCCTGTTTCGGGAATATAACCGACGAACACAAAAATACCCATTAATCCGTCATTTGGATCCGCCATGATTTCTGTCGTTTCACCTGTCAAATAGTTTTCAAGCTCCAATCCTTGAACCATGCCTTCGCCAATAATTCTCTTTACGCCAGAATTATATATAAATTCAATTTTAGCATTGTTTTCGGCTTTTTCTACAATAGATTTAGCTGCTCTAAATTCATCTCTTCTATGAACAATTGTAACTTTCTTAGCAAATTTGGTAATGAACATTGCTTCTTCAAGTGCTGTATCACCACCGCCAAATACGTACACTTCTAAGTCTGTAAAAAATTCAGCATCACAAGTGGCACAATAAGAGACGCCTTTTCCAGTCAATTCTTTTTCATTTGGTACATTTAACAGCCTAGGTCTAGCCCCCATTGCAAGAATGATTGCTCTTGCTTTAAGTTCACCTTTATTGGTAATGATAGTTTTAATATCACCTTCTAATTTTAGTTCAGTTACTTCTGCTCTCATGCGCTGTGCACCAAAAGATTCAGCTTGTTCAACCATACGTGCAACGAGAGAGGGTCCAGTTGCATCTTTTATTGAACCTGGATAGTTTGCAACCTCTTCAGTACCAGAGATCTGTCCACCTGTCTTATCTTTCTCAAGTATAAGTGTCGACATTTTAGCTCTTGCAGCGTATAGGCCTGCTGATAATCCTGCGGGACCTGATCCTACGATTATTACGTCATAAATTTTTTCCATACAAACCTCCTAATGTTCTGATACATCAAGTACAGCTAACGCAATATTTGATGAATGATCTGAAATTCTCTCTAGGTTGCTTAACATATCTAAAAATATAATGCCCGAACTCGTCTCACATCTGCCTTCATTCAGTCTGGCAATATGCTTTTTACGCAAAGTTTTTTCCATTTCATCAACAACGCCTTCAATTTCAATTACCTTTTGTGCTTTGTAACGATTTTCTTCCTTCATTGCTTCTAGTGACAAATCATAAGCTTCAAAAACTTTTGATACCATATCATCTAGTTCTAATACTGCTTTATCTGAAAAGTGAACGTTATTATCTATTTTATATAACGCAAGTTCAGCTATGTTTTCTGCATGATCTCCAACCCGTTCGAGATCATTGATGGTACTAAATAAACCATCTAACACTTTTCGATCATCATTGTCAATTGCAGTATTTGAAAGTTTAATTAGATATTCACTAATCTCTCTTTCTAAGCTGTTTATCGTTTTTTCAATCTTAAAAGTCTTCTCTATGCCCTTTTGATCGTTGTTTTTAAGTGCACTAACGGCACTATCAAGTGACATTTTAGCAAGATTACCCATATGAAGCACTTCTTTAACGACTTGACCAAGTGCAATTGTAGGTGTCTCTAGTATCCTTTCATCAAGATACTTAATGCCAAATGTGGTCGCTTCTTTTTCTTCTTGTGTAATAGGAATAATAATATTAACACTTTTGACAATCAAACTAGCAAATGGTAACAAAATAATTGTATTGACGACATTAAAAAAAGTATGTGCGTTTGCAAGTTGTCTAGCAGGATCATCCCCAAGTGAAGTGACGATGTAAATTGTAAGCTTAGAGAAAAACGCAAAAAATATCAAAGTTCCAAGCAAATTGAACATTAAATGCATCACAGCTGCACGTTTGGCTGTTCTGTTGGCACTTATAGACGAAAGTAGCGCAGTCACACAGGTTCCTACATTTGTACCTAAAAGCATTGGGAATGCAGCTTCAATAGGGAGCGCACCAGTACTTGCTAATGCAACCATAATTCCAGTTGTTGCTGATGAACTCTGAACCACTGCCGTTACAAGTAAACCTAGTAAAAACCCTTTAATAGCGCCTAACAAAGTGCCTGCACCAATTGATTGAATCATCGTTACAAATCCTTCATATTCGCGAAGAGGTTTAAGTGCATCTTTCATAAGTTCCATCCCTAGAAATAGTATACCAAATCCTAAGATGATTTCACCTAATATAATCGTTTTGTTTTTCTTTGAAAATAATTTTATACCAACACCTATTGCAATCGCAATTGGGGCAAGCATAGTTAAATTTATCGATACAAGTTGAGCTGTAATCGTTGTACCAATATTTGCACCCATGATTACACCTATGGCCTGTGTCAAATTCATAATACCAGCATTGACAAATCCAACTACCATCACAGTTGTTGCTGAAGAACTTTGTATAACCACAGTGACTAAGGCGCCCATCAATACACCTTTAAATACATTACCTGACAGTTTCTCAATGATTTTTTCCAGCTTATTTCCCGCTGATTTTTCTAGACCTTCGCTCATTACAGTCATACCATAAAGAAACAAACCCAGACCACCTAATAATGGCATGACAATCGCCAATATTGCATCTGTTGATAAACCCATATTACTCTCCTTAATATGCTTTTTTTTATCTCTATCGCTATCTCTAACTCTATCTACTACATTTTTTATCACATCATGTTTTATATCGCAAAAAAACACCACATCGAATTCGGTGCAGTGTTTAGTTTTACACTATTTTAAATCAAAAAAATCATTTTGCCGAAGTGCTTCATATAGTATGATTGCAACTGAATTGGATAGATTTAAACTTCTTAAATGTTCATTTTTTTTCATAGGAATCTTAAAACGAGATTCTTTGTAATTTTCATGAACATACGCTGGCAAACCTGATGTTTCCCTGCCGAATACTATAAATGCATTCTCATCAAAGTGAGTTTCATCATAATACTTAGTTGCTTTAGTCGTTGCAAAATACAACTTTTGATCACCGTACTTCGCAAAAAAAGCATGTTCGTCTTCATGAATTTCGAGATCAAGATACTCCCAATAATCAAGTCCGGCACGCTTTAGATGTTTATCTTCCAGCGAAAACCCAAGTGGCTTTATCAAATGAAGTTTTGCTCCGGTGATGGCACAACTTCTTGCAATATTCCCAGTATTGGGTGGTATTTCTGGTTGATACAATACTATATTTATCATTATTTTCTCCGTTATTTTTTTATGCCAATATCAAATTCGACTTCACCCATAGTTGAAATCAAAGGAACACAGATTGTTTCCATACCAGCAGAAGAAATTTCAATAGCAGTTCCTTTTACTAGAGAAGGAGGTGTAATATCAATTTGCGCGCCATGGTTAAAGAGTAAGGTAGCCGAGTTACCCATAATCATATTACCAAGTTCAGATAGGGCACTTTTTGCCATTTCATCAATCTCATCAACAGGCATCCCCATCATCATCCCTGATGCAATCGCTTTTGCCATATCTTCCGATAAACTAAAAACAGCTTGGCCTTTTATATCTCCTGTTATACCTAATATGATAACAAGTTCCCTTGTAGGAAACGGGTTATTTCGAACGTAAGGCTTACCAACGCTGAATTTTTCAGTCACAAAATTGTTCAACACTTCAGTCGATGCCTTTATAAATGCATTGATATATTCTACTTTCACCGATTTTCCCTCCTTACCAAAATAATTTATACACCTATGATAACACATTTTACAGTTTTCTTTATACTTTTTTTGCATTTGCTTTAGTTGAAAAACTAAGCCTATTGATTAATACCTCTAATTACGGGATAGCCCATTACATATTCAATTCTGCTGATTCCACAATTCTCAACTCTGAATTTCCAATATCCAGTATTATCGCCAAAACAAAGGAAACTAAGAAGCGTCTGTATGACACCACCATGCGCAACAATTGCTATTTTAGTATCAGAATCTAGAGAAAAAGGTTCTATTATTTTTTTATACGCATTTGTAACGCGCTCAAACATTTCTTTGACACTTTCGCCTTCAGGCACTTTGAAATTTTCAAAATCAACAAACCATTGATTCAGAAGATCGCCACTTTCAGTTTGAATTTCTTTCATTTTCATACCTTCCCAAATGCCAAAGTTCATCTCTTGCAATTCATGCGATGTAACCGGTGGAATAGCTTGATGTTTACCAATCAATTTAGCAGTTTCATGTGCTCTACTTAAATTTGAACAATAAAAAGCATCAAATGCAACATCTTTTAATTTTTCACCTGCAAGAATCGCTTGACCAATTCCCTTTTCTGTTAATGAGACATCTAGTACGCCAGCAAACCTCTTTTCTACGTTTGCAGTTGTTTCTCCATGTCTAATTAGATAAATTTCCATTATAAACTCCTTGATCGTGTGCTTGATTTATAGGTTACAAGTCGTAAATTGGCTAAGCGGTAGTTGGTTCACTCTTTTTATTCATCGCATATTGTTCAGCTGCTAATGCCCACTGATCTTTTGCATATCCTTTAATCAGTCTATTTTTATATGCAAATTCATGCCTTACAACCATTTCATACCACCTGATTGCTTCTTTGTAATTGCCCATCTGTCTGTTCAGTTCACCTATCAGGTAGATAACTTCTAACTCTTTTTCTTCAGCATCTTCTTGTTTTTCCAGTTCAAAACTTCTAATAAAGGCTTCAAGTGCAAGCTTTATATACTTTTTGTTTTCAGCTTCATTGCCTGCTTCCTCGTAAAACCATGCAAGTCTAAGCAATAACTTAGCAATAATAGCCTGTTTTTCTTTTAATATATTGTAATTCACAAGCGCAATCAGATGAACTTTAATTGCTGCATCAAGATCTCTTTCGTGAGTAAAATCCTGAGGTTTCCAACTTTTTGTAATTGTATTTTTAACAAGTTCCCTGCACTTCGAAGTAACTTCTTGTTTAAAATCATTTTCAAATTTTGTATAACCACAATTAGGGCAACAAATCACACCATAAAAAGTTGGATTTTCTCCATTAAAAATAGTGTGAAAGTCTTTTTTTCTTTCCTTTGCTCTGATGGCAGAGGTTTTCACTTGCATTGATGTGAACTCATTTCCACAAATTTGACAAGTGTAGCTTCTATCAAACAACGCGCTCATCTACGCCTCCATTAATTATTCCAGAAAACATCTATTACATCACCTGTTTTGAGTAAGTCTGTATATTTTGCTCTTTCACCATTTAACTTTAATACCAAAATACCTTGAGGCTTTGTTAAATCGAACTCAATATGATTGAAAATATCCACAAATACAACTTCTTTCTTATGATTTGGGATTTGTATAACGCTGCCATTAACGATAACATCAAGGCTCATTTTTGTATCTTCTTCTTTATATTGGTCATCTTCAGAAATAGAATCCGATTTTGCATCTGATTCTTTATCGCCAGATATTTTATTAAATTTATCCTCTTTTGTAAGGATAGAATCCTCAAATTTATCAATTGGATTTTCTCGCTTTATATATATATAAGCATCACCTGTTCGGAGACTCGCTTCTAAATCGAGCTTCAGGTCGCCTAAATATATCGCAAAATTGTTCAAATCTAGTTCTACAGCTTCAGCAAGCTGTTTTAAGGTTTTTATCCCTTTAGTAACGAGTTCATCCCCTTCAATCAATATATAATCACCTGTACGGTTAACGCCATTGACACTCACAAACTCAATTGTTTTAATTTTCTCTCCATTAAGTGTCACATAGCTGTCGAGTTTAACAGCCTCTTTTAAAGTCATGCGACGTGGCTTACCTTTTTCAGCAGAAATAATCGTAATCTGATCTTTATGACTTATCCTTGAATCAAGATGTGCTTGTACTCCATTGATATAGATCCTCGCAGGTTCACCATACTCTCCTTTTATTTCACGTTGCACGCCATCTATAAAGATCGTATAACTTTCTCCTCTTTCTGAAATAAGGCTACGTGCATTATATCCCGTTAAGATCAATGCATCCGAAACCTGTAATGGCTTTGAATTAAACAACCTAATAGCCGTTTCGTTTACATTTACTTGGATGAAATCCTGATCGCGTTCTTCAAATGCAGTTACACCTATCCCCATTGGAGTAATAAACTCTGGTCCAATCAAAGGCTCGGTTTCAAAACTAATCATCTCCAGATTTTCTACGCTTTTAATTACCACTCTTTCAAGTGGTAAATTCAAGTGACCAGCCAATGATTTTGTAAATCCTGGAATCTGAGCACCTCCACCAATACAAAATACTGCGCTCGGTGATTTTTTATTGAGTTGTATGATATTTTCAGCTACTTCTTTAGTTATATTTTGAATGACGTCTTCTAGCTGTGACATAATTTCAACCGTTGTTAATTGGTGTGTCATCCCTAGAACGTCTGTAAATGAATTCGTTTCGTTTTTGCATAGACCTATTTTCAACTTTTCTGCTTTATTAAAATCTAACAAATAAGTCTGTGCTAATTTTTCAGTTATTTCATCTCCAGCAAGGGCAACCATGCCATAGGAAATAACTGAACCATCTTTTGAAATCGCAATATCCGAAGTACCAGCACCAACATCCACAAGTGCAAGGTTTAACAACCTCAGGTTTTGCGGGATGGCAACATTGATAGAAGCAATCGGTTCAAGTGTTAAATTCATCACTTCAAGCCCTGCTTTATTGATCACTGAATATAAACTATCTACAACTATATGTGGTAAAAATGTCGCTATGATATCGACACTTAGTTTCTGTCCCCTGTGACCAACCGGATTTAAGATCATGCTATTATCCAGATAATAATTGATGACGCTGTAACCAACACAATAATAACTAGATTGTAGTTCCTGAAGTTCCATCAGTTTTTTTTGTGCCAACTGAATCGCTTGCATCTCTATGTTATCAGTAACGGATTTATCTACTTCTTTTGTTATATCTATTTCAAGTTCATAAACTGATCTCTCTGTTTTAAGCGCTCTACCAGCAGCGGCTATGGCTGCTTGTTCAAGTCTAAATCCATTGCGAACTTCAATCGCTTCAACAACAGTTTTTACCACTTCTGTTACTTTTGCAATATCGTGAATTTGACCATCAAACATAGCGCGATCAGGATGCTCCATGATTTCATAATCTACTACTACATAATTCTTATCCACTTTTTTTGATAGAATACCTACGACACTTCTCGTACCTATATCAAGTGCAAACATAAGGTTTTTGGGCATTGGACTTAATTTCTTTGTCATTTTTGATCCTTCTCCTTAGCACTTTTTTTGTAATATTCACAATAAGGAGTTAAAGTACACTCACTACACATTGGTGATCTTGCTTTGCAGACTCTTCTGCCATGGAAGATAAGCATATGATGGGTTAACGTCCACATCTCACGGTCGATACATTTCATAAGCTGTTCTTCAGTTGCTTCAACCGTTTTCGCCTTGGCGAGACCAATTCGATTAGAAACTCTAAAAACATGTGTATCCACAGCAATCGCAGGTATACCAAATGCATTGCTCACCACGACATTCGCCGTTTTTCTTCCGACGCCAGGTAGCGCAGTTAATTCATCATGTATCGCTGGGACTGATCCGTTATATTTTTGCACTAAGATCTGAGCGGTCATCAATATATTTTTTGCCTTAGTTTTATAAAGTCCACATGGCTTAATAATTTTTTCAATTTCTTCAATAGGTAAATTGGCTAGTAAATGTGCCTCGCCTGCAACTTCAAATAAAATTTTCGTCACTTGATTAACTCTTACATCAGTACACTGCGCACTTAGAATTACCGCAATTAAAAGCTCAAAAGGAGAGTTATAATCAAGTTCAGCTTTAGCATCTGGATACAGTTTTTCGAGTGCATCAATCACTAGTTTTACATTTTTTTTAGTCATTTGTACCTCACTATTCAAGCACTATTATAACATATTATAAAAAAAATTAGGTGGAATAATCCACCTAATTCATAATTTAAAATTTGATTTTTACTGTTCTAATAAATCTACAAATTTACCAAGCGTAAATATGATTAAAGTATATACAGGAATCGTTACAACAGCTGCTATAATTCTCCCTGGTAAAAATACCATAAAACCTTTGTCAAACATGATTGATAACCATAAAGTATTGAGTAAAAGCGCATTGATGACATAAGTGATGCTTACAGCAAAAGCAATTTTATCGAAACCCAATTTTCCTGCTTTGTCTTTAAGTCGTGATGACATTGCAAAAGGGATTGCGATAAATAACGCAGTTACAAGAAGCATTAACACGATCACAGGAAGTGCACTCGTATCATTCATCGTCGGCTTTCCACCAACAAATGTCAAAGTATTCGTTGAAAGCATCGTAATGAAAAGACCAATACCAAAAAGCACCATTACTACGGCATTGACAAGGTTGAAATTAATTTTCATATTTTGAATTTTTAAATTCTTAAAGAGAATTCCTGCGATGATCCCATAAAGAGCCGCAGTTAATGTGAATCCTGGAAAGAAAGTACCACCCATTGGGTTAATCATATAGCCCACGAGGTCAGCAACAACGCCCGTTATTCCACCTACAACTGGACCAAACATCATACCCGCCATGATAAGCGGTATACTACCAAATCCTACCCTTAAAGCAGGTAGTCCACCAAGCATAAGCATCAACGATAGAAACCTCGTTAATACAATACTAATGGTTGCTAAAAGTGCTGCCTTTACAATTACCGATGTACCAATAGTTCTTTTCTGAGTTGAATTTTGTTTGTTTTCTCGCATCTTATGTGCTCCTTTCAAATGTAAATTCCTACCATTACATTACTATTAAGGTCACATAATAATGCAACAGCGGACGCGGTAAAATATCGCAGACTTTCGTCTTTCGTTTAAGGTCAACTTCCCATTCCCTAACACTTAACGCATTTTACCTACTCTGTTACCGTAGCATATTCATTTTAAAGCAAGCTATCTAGTTCGTCAACAACTGTTTTGAACACTTTCAAAGCATTAGAAACTGGATGCTCAGTTTCCATGTCGGCACCAGCATCTCTTAATATATTGATTGGGTAATCTTTTGAACCACTTGAAAGGAAACCAAGGTATCTTTCTAGGGCAGTTTGGCCTTCATTCAAGATCTGGCTAGCAAGAGAAATAGCTGCTGAAAAACCAGTTGCATATTGATAAACATAGAAATTGTAATACATATGAGGAATTCTAGACCACTCATACTTGATAGCGTCATCTATGATTACATCTGGGCCAAAGTATTTTTTATTAAGTTCTAAATAATGATTGTTCATGAAATCAGCTGTTAGAGCGCCACCATTTTCAACATGTTTATGAATATCTCTTTCAAATTCAGCAAACATAGTCTGTCTAAAGATCGTTCCTCTAAACTGTTCTAAATAATGGTTCAAAATATATTTCTTTTTATCATCTTCTTTGATAGTTTTGAGTAAATAATCATTGAGCAACGCCTCATTGGTCGTTGATGCAACTTCAGCTACAAAGATTGAGTAATTTCCATATACATATGGCTGGTTTTCTCTAGTGAGATAACTATGCATTGAGTGACCAAGCTCGTGCGCCAAAGTGAACATGCTATCTAAATTGTTCTTATGATTTAATAGCACATATGGCTTTGAATCATAAGTTCCCCAAGAATAAGCACCACTTCTTTTGCCTTCAGTTTCATATACATCAATCCATTGATTCTCAAAAGCTGATTTGATCACATCTTGATATTTAGTGCCTAAAACACCCAGTGCCTCTGTTACCATCTCTTTCGCTTCATCGTACTCGATTTTGAAGTCAACATTGGCAATAATCGGTGTATAGATGTCATACAAATGAAGTTCTTCTACACCAAGTACACGTTTTCTGAGTTTCATATATTTGTAAAAAGTATCTAAATTATCATTAACTGCTTGTATCAATTTATCTGGAACAGACATTGGAATGTTATTTTCAAATAGTGCAGCTTCTCTAGCAGAAGGGTGCTTTCTTACTTTGCTATAAAAGATATTCTTTTTAACTTCAGCTTGCAAGAGGGAAGCAATGGTATTATTATGTGCTTCATACACTTTATAATATTTATTAAATGCATCTTCTCTCAAAACGCGATCATTTCCCATCAAGATTGACACATAACTACCATTAGATAGTTTATGTGGCTTACCTTCACTATCAATTGCATCTTCAAAGGTCATATCTGCATTTAGAAGCATACCATAAGTATTACTTGGTGCTGCCCCCATCTCTTCTGTTTGCGCTAATAACGATTCAACTTCTTCAGATAAAATATGTGGTTTTGCTCTAAAGACATCCTCAAAATGTTTTTCGTAGATTTTTAATTCCTCATGTTTTAAAAGATTCGAAACTTCCTGATAGTCGACACTTAGGATTTCTGGTGTAACAAAAGACATCATCTCACCAATTTCAGTCATAAGACCTTCTGCCCTTGCAACTAATCCTTGATAAGTTGAATTTTTAGTGTTTTCATCTAACTTAAGTCTAGAATAAGTTACGACATTGGTGAGCATTCTGGATATTTTCTCTTGCAGTTTGATTGAATTTAATAATGTTTCAGAGCTTTCAGTAAGTTTTCCTTTGTAATTCTTAAATTCATCTGCTAGAACTTTAACCGCAATAAAATCTTTTTCCCACTGGGCATCATCCACATATAAATCAGAAAGATCCCATTTGTACTTTTCACTAATTTCTTCTCGTTTCATAGCGCCTCCATTAGATTAGTTAATATATTTATTTTCTTGATCCTCAGCTTGTTCCAGTAACTCACTTAGTTCACTTGGCATATAAATCAGTTTCAAACCACAATTATAAATTTGATCTTCTCTTCTACACCAAACAATTCTTCCGATAACAACATAATTCACATCCTCATATTGAATTGCAATACTTAAAGTTGTGTCTTCTTCTAGCATCGTATTGGATTTAATCCCCAAACCACCTGCCGATATATCTACTAATGAAATCTCTAAAGGAGCGTTGATGACAACCTCTTGATTGTTAGCATGAAAATTAAAAGATTCTATAACCCCTAAGTTACTTATCCGCCTCTCGCGCCTTCTATCCATCTCGTCCTCCTTTCTTAATTAATTTAAACTAATACACTTTTGCTTTTTTCTGAATATCTTATATAAGCTACAAAGTCATCTATAATTTCAGGATCATATTTTGAACCTTTATAATTTAGCAGTTCAGTTAAAGCTTCCTCTGATGACATAGCTGTACGATATGTTTTATTGCCTGTTAAAGTTTCGTATGAATCAATAATTGCAATTATTCTTGATACAAATGGTATTTCGTGTGCCTTTAGCCCTTGTGGATATCCCGAACCATCATAGTTTTCATGATGAGATAAGACATCTTCACCAACGCCTGCTAAAGAAGGGGTAGCTATTAATAAATGATAGCCAATCTCAGAATGTTTCATCACTTCTTTGTATTCTGCAATTGACAAATTACCCTTTTTATCAATAATCTTCTTATCTACGGATACCATCCCGATATCATGCACCGAAACAGCCAGTAGAAGTTCTTCTAATACAGTGTCGTTTAGTTCAATAAAAGCACCAAATGCTTGAGCGATAATTCCCATACGCTGAGAATGTCGTGAAGTTTCCATAGACTTTACTTCTAATTGATTCTTTAACGAATCAATCATACCCAGTTTTATTCTTTTAGACCGTCTCAATTTATTGCGATACATCAAATGATCGGCTTCTCTAAATACGCTATCTAAACTTTGTGTCACTTTCTTTCTGATTGAATATCCTAAAGAAATATCTACAACGAAAGGAAACTGTGTTAACTTTTGACATGCTGCTTGAATACCGTCTATTAATTCAGGGATATTGCGCTCATGCGTAATAATTGCGAATTCATCTCCACTTAATCTGGAAATCGTATCTTTGGGAGAAATAAATATTTCTTTAAGCACACCAGAAATGGCAACTAGCATTTGATCACCTGTTTTATGACCAAAGGCATCATTCACCATTTTTAGACCATTCACATCTCCCATAATGATGCCTACACTTTTCTCATCATTTTTTTCTAGTTCAGCCAATTTTTCATCAAAAAACAACCGGTTATTTAACCCAGTAAGCGGATCGTGTTCTGTAAGGTATCTGATCTGAGCTTCAGCCATTTTTTTGTCGGAAATATCATTGCCAATTGCTTGAAGTTCATTTATTTTTCCTTGATGGAAAATAACACGATTGTTAAGTTCAACATGAATTTCTTTGCCTAAACTATCGACAAATTTAACTTCTAAACGAGACTCAATGTGGTTAATGCAATAGTCAAAAAAAACCCTATTGGCGAGTTGATCCTTTGTCTGAGTGGACAGATAATCTTCAATTTTCAAATCATTACGATTGTAAGGAAGCGATAATAAATCTGCGAAGGAATGATTATAAGAAGTAATGCTACCCTTTGGATCAAAAGTAAAAATTAAAGCTGAAGCATTTTCAAAAAGTTCTTTGTACCTTGCTTCACTCTCTTTAAGTTTCTCAGAAACGATCACACTTTCCGTTATATCTCGTATGATACCCTTTTCAGTGATGAGTTTACCATCTTTACTTCTCTCATGAAGCACCCATTCTTCAATCCATTTAATTTCGCCATTTTTGCAAATCACACGATATTGATTCCGATAATTTGATTTACCGTGAGCTCTAGCATGATATAGTTCAGATTTTACTCGCTCACGATCCTCAGCGTAGACAAATTCCCAATAGTCCTTTAATTCACCAGTATAAAAGTCCTCTGGATTATAACCAAAAATTGAAATACTATCAGAAACAAAATCTGTAGGTATATCTTCAGACAACGTCCATTTAAAAATTACCAAGTTACTTTGATTGATTATGTCATAAGCTTCTTTTAGGTCAATTGACAATGATTGTGTCAGACTATCAGCCATTTTCCCTCCCAATTGAATCTTAGTTATAATAACTTTTCAAGTGATGCTATAACGTATTCTATATCTGCTTCAGTAGTGAAAATCGATGTACTAAACCTTATTGTACCATATGGAAAACTCTGATAGGTTTCATGTGCAAGAGGTGCACAGTGGAGCCCAACCCTTGAAACGATATTGTAGTCTTTGGAAAGATTAAAAGCTATTTCTGAAATATCCTTTTTGTGGGTATAAAATGATATGACAGGTGTTCTTAAGTTCACATCAGGGTTACCAATAATGATAACATGCTCCTTTTGATCCAAATAATCTTGTATTTTTTTGATGAGTCTTCTTTCATGTTTTAAAAGTGCTGTACGATCTACGGATTCAAGGTACTCAATTCCCGCTTTAAGTCCTAAAATCCCTAAAGTATTCGCCGTTCCTGATTCAAATTTATCCGGCATGAGTTCAGGTTGTTCTAGTCGCTCTGACATACTCCCTGTTCCACCAAAACAAAAGGGATCGGTCTCCTTGGCAATTTGTGGCTTTATCAAAAGTCCACCAATTCCTTGAGGACCTAGTAGCGATTTATGGCCAGTGAACCCCAAAACATCAATATTTAATGCCTCCATATTGATATCAACCACACCTGCTGTCTGAGCTGCATCTACAAATAATGTGACATTATATCGCTTTGTTAAAATGCCGATTGCCTCTAAATTTTGAATGTCACCTGAGACATTTGAAGCATGATTGACAATTAAGAGTTTGGGGCTTTTGATCAGTTCATTTTCAAGTTCTGTCAGGTCGATCTGTCCATGTAAATTACATGCGATTTTTTTAAGTTTAATCCCTCGGCTTGTACGTAAATGTTCTAATGGTCTAGCGACCGCATTGTGTTCAATGCCACTGTATAAAACCATATCATTTATTTCCAAATACCCATTTAAAAAGAGGTTGATGGCTTCAGTTATATTTTTAGTAAAAACAACGTGATCCATCCATTTAAACCCGAAGAAGTTTGCAATACTAGCTCGAGTATCATAGATTTGTCTTTCGAGTTTGTGTGCATCAGATGACGTTGTTCTTCCTGCATTACCCGGATGAGCTCTCAATGCATCCACTATTGCTTCTTCTACTTTTATGGGCTTTGGATATGAAGTTGCACTGTTGTCTAAATATATACTCATAGGCATCCCTCTACTGATAAAGTCTTAAGTATGTTGTTACTATTTACTTATATTGTATCTATTATTTACATTATATCACAGCTCTTGAAAATCCATATAAAAAAATCTTATACCCCTTTTTCAACCATTTTGTCTCCCCACCGTGTCACTTCAAAAAAAATACAGACATTTTACTGTCTGTATTTCACTTTGATTTTTAATATGAAATTCCACTATTAGTCCTATATATCTTATGCATTTCCTTCAAAATGAACACCTTCAACAGAATAGATAACCCATTCGGCTACATTCGTCGCATGATCCGCCATTCTCTCAAGATATTTCGCAATCATCATAAAATCCATACACTGTTTAATCTCATCTGGCTTATCTTTCATTACAAGCTCAAGATCATTCATTATTATATAAAAGTACTTGTCTACGATGTCATCATTCGCACAGACAATTTTGCTTTTTTCAACATCTTGGTCGATATAACAATCAATTGTCATTTTAACCATTTCTTTAACTTGTTTTGCCATATTAGGAATATCAATTAATGGTTTTACATATTTTTTGTGTGCTAAATCTAATGTGAGCTTAGAGATATCTTGACAATGGTCTGCAATTCTTTCTAAATCAGTAACGATTTTGACAATTGAAAAAATTCGTCTTAAATCTGAAGCTACTGGTTGCTGCCTCGCGATCAGATATATACATTGTCTTTCAATGTCAATCTCCATTTGATCAAATCGATCGTCTCCGTCAACGATCTTTTTAGCTAATTCAACATCTTGCTGAACTAGTGCTGTAATGGTTTCTTCTATTGTTTTTTCGATTAGCGTACCCATCTTAATAATATCCACATGAATTGAACGTAACTCATTGTCCAGTGTTGCTCTCATTATAATTCTCCTTATTGTTTAATAGCTTAAATATACGCACATGACCATCCAGTGTCAATGATAAATCTTCTAACTTACCACAAGATTCATCTATATGAGACATTGCCGTTGCTTGTATCTCGATAGATGAAACAACTTCTTCCGTACTTGCAGAGTTTTCCTGACTAATGGACGCCAATTTCTGAATACGATCTGATAATTTTATTCTTAATTCATCTATTATCTCTCGCGAACTCGACATCTGATTCACTAAGATATCTAAGTCCTCTACTGACTGCTCAATATCAATATACTGATCTTTTGTACTGACGACTGTTTGTTTTTGTTTGTCTGATATTATCAGCAATTCATCTATCGTTTGAAGTACCTGTTTGTGATCTTCACTGATATGATCAATGATTGAATTGATCCGGACTGTAGCTTGTTTTGATTGTTCAGCTAAAATGCGAATCTCTTCTGCAACAACTGAAAAGCCTCTACCATGTTCACCCGCTCTTGCAGCTTCTATTGACGCGTTTAAAGCGAGTAGATTAGTTCGATTGGCGATCTCTAAGATCAATCGACTTGCTTCTTCAACTTGTTTAGAATCACTTATACTCTTATAAACACTTTGTTTTACACTTATATTTGCAGTTTCTGACTGTGAGTTGACATGAGATAATTCATTCACCTTTTCAAGTCCAAGTTGAATTATCTCTCTTATTGAAGCAATATTATCTTGCATTTGACTTTGTGCCTTAGAATCCAAGAGTAACTTTTCACTCAATTCTTGTGTTTCTTGATAACCTTCTATCGCATTTTCAGCTTGCATCTGTGAACCCTGTGCGATGTTTAAGATTGCATGGTTGACTATATCGATATTGAGTAAAGTCTTTGATGAATCGATATTTAGGGATTTTGCAGAGTCCTTAACGCCTGTTGACGCCAATTCAACTTTATCGACGATTTCCCTAAGCCGTTCAACAATTAAAAATATGCTTTGATAGAGTGCACCAAATTCATCTTTTCTTTTTGTGAGGGTCACATCTTCACTAACCGTCAAATCATAATCTGCTATCTTACTTGCAATATGCATCACTTTCGTAATCGGTCGTTTTAAACTCTGAGCCATGATAAAACTCATGATAATACTGAGTAGTCCCATTATGATACCAAAAATTATCAATATCGTTCTTAGACTATTGAGTCGTGTTAGCGCTTCATCCTCAGCAACTTCTATGATCATTCCAGCGTTTGTAGCACCGATTTTCACACCTGAAATTGTAGCAATGGTCTCTATTCCACTATAATTAACCGCCGAAACCGATTGATTAAAATCAACATTCCCTTCTTGAAGCATCTTTGAAATTGAAATTGCGGCATCTCCTTCAAGTTGCTGTTCTAAGGTCACCTTCTCATTATACGGTGTTTTTGACGTTTTTGTGAGTAAGATGCCTTTTTCATCTACCAAATAAGCCTCTGCTGAATGACCCAATTTTTCCTCTCCCGATGAGATAAGGTTATCGAGATCAGATTGATTTAGCACGATATTAAGTGTACCTATCGCCTTACTAGCTGTATCCGCATAGCCATAGATAGGCGTAGATAATATCATGATATTATCATCAATAAATGAATTCCTAAAGAGTTTTGACCAATTTTGCTCGCCTTCTAACGCAGTTAAACAATAATCTCCTACCGTTGCAAGCGGTGCCATATCTAGAGGATTATAATTAATCGAAAATATAACTTCGTTATACGCATTGGTTAAGAATATATCTGTATAGCCATAATAACTTTGTGCACTTGATAAAAATGATTTGAAATCATTAAATATTGTCTTTTCTTGATCATCAGTTGTATTAAAAGTATTAAGTTGTTCAACGCCATCTCTTACAATTCTGGAACTTGATAATAGTGTAGCATCACCTTGTCTTGCACTAAAATAATTTTCTATTCTATCTTTTGTCAATGTCGTAAAAAGCTCAGTGCTTTTTATAACTTCTTGATTGAGTTCATATGACGATTTTTGAATGCTGATTCCGCTGAGAACTAAGATAGGTACTAGGCCAATAAATAGCGCCATGAGTATGAGTTTCTTTTGAATATCAAGTTTCATGAACACACTCCGATGAAATATATTATGTCGTAAAGACCACTAAATCAACCAAACCTGCCAGTGATATAATCTTCTGTTCGTTTATCCCTTGGATTCGAAAAAATCATCTCTGTGTTACCAAACTCTACAAGCTCGCCCATTAAGAAAAAGGCAGTTTTATCAGAAATTCTACCCGCTTGTTGCATTGAATGTGTTACTATGCTTATTGAATAATTGGCTTTGAGGCTATCGATCAGTTCCTCTATTTTCGCCGTTGCAATTGGGTCAAGTGCAGATGTAGGTTCATCCATAAGGATTACATCAGGTTGAACAGCGAGCGCTCTAGCGATACAAAGACGTTGTTGCTGTCCACCAGATAAACCATATGCATTATCATGTAAACGGTCTTTTACTTCATCCCAAAGTGCAGCACTTTTTAAACTGGTTTCAAGAATTTCATGAAGCATTTGTTTATCTTTTATACCGTGAATTTTCGGTCCATAGAGTACATTTTCATAGATGGATTTTGGAAATGGATTTGGCTTTTGAAACACCATCCCAACACGAGTTCTAAGTTCTTCAACACGCATGGTTTTGTCAAAAATATTGATGCCATGATAAAGTATTTCACCAGAAGTTCTAACGCCTGGGATATTTTCAATCATGCGATTTAACGTCTTTATAAACGTCGATTTACCGCAGCCAGAAGGTCCTATAATGGCAGTCACTTCATTTTTATTTATCTTAATATTGATGTCTTTAAGTGCTTGGTCGTTACCATACCATAAATCCAAGCCTTTGACATCATACACAACTTTGTTTTCGTAGTTTGTCACGTTTATTCCTCCAGTAGTTTAAAATCCTTTTTGTGATTTATTTCGAATAACTATTGCGACTGAATTCATTAAAAAAAGTGTAATGAGAAGTACAACGATGGTTGCCGCAGCAAGATTCGCATATTCTGGCGTAAGCACTGTATCAAGTGTCCAGTAATAGATCTGAATCGGAAGTGCAGTAAAGTCATCCATTAAACTCGTTGGTACTTTTAAAAGTAATGCTGGTATCCCCAGAACAACAAGCGGTGCGGTTTCTCCTATAGCCCTTGAAATAGATAAAATTGCTCCTGTTAAGATACCAGGTATCGCTACCGGGAGTACAACTTTTCTGATCGTCGTCCATTTACTAGCACCCATTGCATAGGAAGCTTCTCTTAAGAATCCCGGAACTGCTTTAAGCGCTTCTTGACTTGAAACAACGACTATCGGAAGAACCAATAAAGACAAAGTTAATCCACCGGCAAGTATACTCGAACCCAATTTAAAAAACCTGCCAAATAAAGCCAATCCCAGCAAACCAAAGATTACGGATGGAACGCTGGCTAAGTTAGAAATATTTACTTTAATTAAGTTTGAGATAACACTTTTCCCCGCGTATTCTTCAAGGTAAATTGCAGTTGATACCCCTAAGATCAGCGTCACTGGAATCACGACAACCATCAAGCCTAAAGAACCTATGATAACGCCATATATCCCCGCTTTCTCAGGAAAAATTGACAACTTACTGGTCAGAAAGTGAAAATCTAACCATCCTATACTTTGCGAAAAAATTCTATATAGTAGTATGCTCAGCACTAATAAAGCTACCAATGTCGATGAGAAAAATAATTTTCCTGCTACTCGATTTGTCAATATTCTACGGTCAATTCTCTTTTGATCTATTTGAATGCTCTTACGTTCATTTTTTTCATTGTTAGTTTTCATTTTATGATAGTCCAATTCATATACTTTTTCGTTTCCACTCATATTAGTACTCCTCTCTAAACTTCTTAGAGATATATTGAGCGATTATATTCATAATGAAAGTAAAGATGAATAACAACAAGCCCACTGCATATAAGCTATAGTATCCCGTTGTTCCACTTCCAGCATCACCACTTGTAAACTCTACGATATAACCCGTCATCGTCTGCATAGAGTGAGTAATATCAAAAGTAAAGTTCTTTGAACTACCACTTGCTATTGCTACGATCATGGTCTCGCCTATTGCACGAGAAATCGCCAGTACAAATGATGCCATTATGCCAGATATCGCTGCAGGTAATACCACTTTTGTCGTCACTTCAAGTTTTGTACTTCCAAGTCCATACGCGCCTTCTCTCAGGGCATTTGGTACAGATTTCATCGCATCCTCTGATAACGACGCCACCATAGGAATAATCATGATTCCCATAACAATCCCTGGGCTAAGAACATTTTTCGCCTCAAGTGTTGGAATCAACTTCATCAAAATTGGTGTTACAAAAGAATACGCAAAGAAACCATAAACAATAGTTGGAATTCCTGCTAAAACTTCCAATATTGGTTTAACAAAATTTCTAGTTCTTTTCGAAGAAAACTCACTTAAATACATCGCCGAAGTTAACCCAATTGGGATTGCAACAAGCATGGCTATAAGTGAAGAGAGTATGGTACCATTAATCAATGGCAAAATTCCGAAGGAAGGATTTGCACCGAGTGGTGCAAGTTTTGTACTAAAAAAATCAAAGATCGATACTTCTTTAAAAAAGTGATAGGCATCTGTGATCAGTGTCATAACTATACCTATCGTCGTAATGACAGAAACACTTGCCATGATTAGGAAAAACCTTGGCATGATTTTATCAACATTGTTCTTTCTCTTTCCAATGTTATTTCTAATTTGATTTCTAACATTAATCTTATTTTCCATGGCCTCACCTTTTTCTGTTTGATTCGCTCTTATCAAACCATTTCTGAAAAACATAGAGATAAGATGAAAAGATTACTCTTTTCATCTTATTCTCATAGATTTATTATTTTAATGCGTTTAATTTTTCTTGGTATCCTTTGTAAACTGATTCTGGAAGTGGTGCAAATCCATTTTCACTTGCTAATCTTTCCGCGCCTTCTGATGAAACAATATATTTTGCAAAATCAAGAACTTGTGGTTTTTCTTTAGCATAGTTGAGGTTGAGGTAAGTGTATACTAATCTTGTAAATGGTGCGTATGCTAAGTCTGAACCGATTGTGCTAAGTTCTGGAGCAACTGGGCCATTTCCAAAGTCAACTTTTACTGCTGTTAATTTGTCTTTGTTGCTTTCATAGTAACCATATCCAAAGTAAGCAATTGCATTTTTATCTTTAGATACAAGGTCTACAAGTGTTGAATACTCTTGTTGAAGATTTGCTGTTGTAACCATTGGCTCTTTTGCTAAAATTGATTCAGCAAAGAATTCATATGTTCCGTGGTTTTCGTTTGGACCGTAGAATTTAATTTCTTCAGCTGGCCATTCTGGTCTAATATCTGACCAAAGAACAACGTCATTTTCTTTATATTTTCCTGATAAGAACATGTTGATAATTTCATCTTTTGTCATTTCAGTTGCCCATGTGTTATCTTTATTGATAACGATTGTTAATCCATCATAAGCAAGTTGAATTTCCATTACGTTTTCATCCATTTTCAAACCATTATCTGCAAGTTGTGTAACTTCTTCGTCTTTAATTTTTCTTGATGCATCTGATAAATCAGTTTCGCCTGGGATGAATTTTTTAAATCCAGCACTTGAACCCGCTCTACCTACTTGTACACTTACATCAGGTTGAACATTTGTCATATACTCTTCTGCGATATGTGCCATAAGTGGATATACTGTACCAGAACCATCTACGATAACTTGACCATCTAATTTTGCCATTGCTTCAGTTGCAGCTTGCGTTTCGCCTTGTGCTGCTGTTGCCACTGTAGTAGCTTCAGTTGTTTCTTCTTTAGTAGCGCCACATGCCGTCGCAGTAAATACCATCGCTAAAACTAACATTAACATTCCGACAATTTTTAAATTCTTCATTACTAAAATTCCTCCAATTTACAACTTTATTGTGTCGCGTCTTATTTGTAGTTGCTAAAATTAATTACAAACTTAATTTAACACGGCAATGTTATGACAAAATATGTCGCGTGTTAAGTCTATGTAAAGTAATGCAGTTTTTTGATATATTTCATAAGAAATATTGATTTTTGACATAAAAAAGAACTGATTGTTATACAATCAGTTCTTTACATGATTAATTCTAAGTTAAAGGTCATCATTTGGTAAAAGGATCTCAAAGGTTGTACCTTTACCCGGTACGCTTTCAACAGAGATTTTTCCTTTATAGAGTAAAACAATATGTTTTACAATAGAAAGACCAAGTCCTGTACCACCTTGATTTCTACTCCTACCTTTATCTACACGATAGAACCTTTCAAATAACCGTTCTTTGTGATCCTCGCTAAATCCGATACCAGTATCAGTAACGCGTATCATCACCCAAGACCCCTGAGTATGAATGTCTACTTTTACTTCACCTTTTTCAGTGTACTTGATGCCATTGTCTATAAGGTTGATAAGCATCTGCTTGATACGATCCCGATTTGCCTTAATAAATAGTTCGCTTTCATAAACTGCACTTAACTTTAGTCCTTTATCATGCGCTTTAAGCTCTAGGAAATCAATCACTTCTTCAGTGACACTTTTAAGTTCGACTTGCGTTTGTTCTGGCTCACGATCCATACTTTCAATTTCAGACAACAACAATATATCATTGATTAAGCGATAAAGCCTATCTGATTCTATATCTATAATGTCAAGAAAACGCATCGCAGTGTCTGGTTTATGAATCGCGCCATTTTTAAGTGTATCTACAAAACCTCTAATTGAAGTTAGTGGCGTTTTTAGTTCATGAGAAACATTTGAAACAAAATCACTTCTTACCTGTTCAAGTTTTCTGATCTGAGTGACATCTTGTATAACGACTATACTACCGATGATTTCTCTAGAACTTGTGAAAATTGGATTGACGTAGATGCGCAGTGTTTTCTCGCTATGCACATACTTAAGTTCTTTCATCTGTGGCACGCCTTCATTCATTGAAACTTCAACCATTTGCGCTATTTCTTCATTGCGGATGATTTTATACATGGATTCATTTTCAACCACATAGTTCTGAGGCAAATCCAATATTTCAAAGCAAAACTTGTTGATGAGAATTATATTTTTGTTTTGATCAACTGCGATTATTCCGTTGATCATACTATTTAATATCGCTTCAAGTTCACTGTTTCTTTGCTTAAGCTCACTCATAGATAAATTAAGCGTATGACTCATTTTGTTAAAGGACTGTGCCAGTTCGCCGATTTGATCATTGGCACTGACATATATTTTCCTACCAAAGTCGCCATCAGCAATTTCATTGGCTATTTCTGTTAACGCATCAATAGGACGTGTTATCCTTTTTGATACAAATATTGACATCAACATCGCAAAAATAGCTGCACAGATAATAGATAAAACAGCAACATTCAATATATGCTGGTTAAGTTCTTTGATTTCAACCAGTTGTTTTGAAACCCTTACAATCCAAGTTTGCCCGTTGATGTGAACAGGAATTGCAACATAGAGAAAATCAGCTTTTACAGTATTGCTATATCGAATCGATGTGCCTACTTTATCGGTTCTTATCGCTTCAATTACTTCAGCTCGGTTCAAGTGATTGTTCATGACGGCTGGATCTTCGTGTGTATCCGCCTTTACCGTACCATCTTCAGCGATAATCGTGATTCTAGTATCAATGTCTTGATGTATCTCGTTTACAAAAGCCATATAATCAAAATTCGTGGTATTTTGAAGCTCAAATTCGTTGATGAACAACTTTTTTACCAATTCGCATTCGTTGATAAATCGATCTTTTAATTGTAGTGTCATCATGGTATTGGTGCTATTCATCATAATCAGTGCAAACGTGGTTGTTAAAACTAATATGATGACAAAATAGGAAGAGACAATTTTCTTACGCATGTGCTCCCCCTTGTTTATGGTTTAAATTTATATCCAATACCTCTTACGGTAAGGATCTTTTCAGGGTTTCTGTCATCTCTTTCAACTTTTTTTCTAAGTTGTCTAATATGAACATCAACTGTACGTGTTTCACCTACATAGTCATAACCCCAAATGGATTCTAATAATTCATCTCTTGTAAATACTCTCCCTGGTGATTTAATCAATTTTTCTAAGAGTTCGAACTCCTTTAGCGTTAAAAAGAGTTCTTGTCCATTGTTGAAAATCTGATGCGTTTCAGGATTGACAAACAACCCAGTAGTCGGGATCTCTGTATGATGATCAAAAGATTCCTCTCTAAGCTGTGCTCTTCTAAGTACGGATTTAACTCTAGAAATTAGCTCTCTCGTCCTAAATGGTTTTCCAATATAATCGTCAGCACCCATTTCAAGACCTATTACAGCATCAATTTCCTCATTTTTTGCAGTGAGCATAATAACTGGTAAATCTTTTTGTTCAGATTGTCTTATTTGCCTAAGGACTTCTAGTCCATCAATTCCAGGCAACATCAAATCAAGAATCATGCCGTTGATACGTGTTGATTTTAGTATAGCAAGTGCATCCTCGCCATTTTCAGCAGCAATCACTTCAAACCCATTGCTCTCTAAATTGTAACTTAGTAATTCTAAAATATGGACTTCATCGTCTACAATTAATAGTTTATTTTTCGACATTTCACACCTCTTCAATCATGAGAATTTATTGTAATTAATTTTAGCGGTGGATTCTTATCTCCTTCATTGTATATGAAATTGAAGTAAAAAGACAATAAAATTATGCACTATTCCTTTTAAACCTTGACAGATTTGTGTTACAGGATTATAATTAGGTCGATAATTGCACATATGCACATATAAGCATATGTATATTCGGAGGTATTATGACGTCACTTACTGATCTTTTTAAACTCTTGTCTGATGAAACTAGACTTAGAATTCTCATGCTCTTATACAAAGAACCACTCTGTGTCTGTGAACTGAGCGGCGTACTACAGACATCTCAACCTAAGATTTCTAAAAACCTCTCAAAACTAAGAGACTTAAAAATTGTGTCCGATGAGAGAAAAGAAAAATTTGTTTTTTATTCGCTTTGTAACGATCACATAATGCTTCAAAATATCTTAAGTGAAATCTCAAGTCAAATTGAAAAGTATCCCGATCTAAGAGAGGATGCATTAAGGCTTAGCCAAAAAGATCAATTCTTGACACTGTGTACTTTGTCACTTGAGCCTGTTGAAGGTGGTGAGAATTTATGATTATTTTTAGTTGGATGAACGATCAACTCCTTAAAATGCTTTGGCTTTCTGATGGCGTTAAATGGATTGTGGAAAAACTATTTGGTCTTGATATTACAAGTCGTTTGGGTGGCAGTATTCATTTTTTTATGTATGATGTCATCAAGATATTTATTTTACTATCAATCCTCATTTTTACAGTATCTTATATACAAAGTTATTTTCCACCAGAGCGTACACGTAAACTGCTTGGAAATATGAATGGCATCACAGCGAATATATTTGGTGCCCTACTAGGCACAATTACACCTTTTTGTTCATGTTCTTCAATCCCACTTTTTATCGGTTTCACAAGTGCTGGCTTGCCCATTGGCGTTACATTTTCTTTTTTAATTTCTTCCCCACTTGTGGATTTGGCATCAGTTATACTCTTGGCTAGTATCTTCAATTGGAAGATCGCAATTGCGTATGTCATCGTTGGTTTGATCTTAGCAGTTACCGCCGGAACAATCATCAGTAAAGCGAAACTCGAAAAATACGTTGAATCTTTTGTTTATGGTGCTGGTAGCATGGACTACGTCCCAGAAACACTTACATCAAAAGATCGCATCAACTTCGCAAAAAGCCAAGTATTGGACATTGTTAGAAAAGTTTGGCTCTATATCTTAATAGGGGTTGGCATTGGCGCTTTAATCCACAATTGGATTCCTGAAAATGTCATCACGACGCTCTTAGGAAGTGATAAATGGTACTCCGTACCGCTTGCAACAATCGTCGGTGTACCTATGTATGCAGATATCTTTGGCACACTTCCAATTGCTGAAGCACTGGTTCAAAAAGGTGTCGGCATAGGTACAGCACTTGCCTTTATGATGGCTGTAACTGCACTTTCTTTGCCTTCTATGATTTTGCTAAAGAAAGTGGTCAAGACTAAACTCCTTTTCATCTTTGCGGGGATCGTCACATTTGGCATATTAATCATTGGGTATCTTTTCAATATTTTTGGCTATTTACTAATGTAATCATATACGATTAAAATCATACACTTCAATTTCGTTTAGCCAAACTATAACATCATAACAATTGATAGTAATAAAAACAATTCTATAAAAATGGAGGATCATATGAATATTAAAGTTTTAGGCTCAGGATGTGACAAATGCAAGAAATTAGAAGCAAATGTAAAAGAAGCAATCTCTTCTTTAGGTATTGAAGCCACAGTAGAGAAAATTGAAGATTTCAAACTAATTATGACTTATGGCGTCATGCAAACGCCAGCTCTAGTCATTGATGAAAAAGTGAAATCTGTTGGTAAATTATTAAGTGTCGATGAAGTAAAGAAACATTTGGTTTAAAATACGCTTATTTCAAGCTGACTATTCGCCTGTATATACTGAAACAGAGCCATTTTGACTCTGTTTATTTTTTTGTCATATCCTACATAAATGATTGATTTTTATTTCGATTGCCTACATAATATGATAGACAACTTAAAATTACATATGATAATCATATGCGAATTACGTTCATATTATATTTGGAGGATCCGTGGTTTCTTTAAGCTATAAAAAAAATACTGCATTTTATAAAATGCTCTTTACAATCTCAATCCCGATTGTGATTCAAAACTTAATTTCATCATCGCTGAATTTAGTTGATAATGTCATGATAGGTCAACTGGGAGAAACACTAATTGCTTCTACAGGTTTAGCCAATCAAATCTTCTTTATTATGACCCTTATCCTCTTTGGTGGTAATAGCGGGATTAGTATATACATTGCTCAGTATTGGGGTAAAAAAGAAACGGATAAAATTAAATCTGTTTTATCGCTGGGTTTAATATTTGCATTGTTTACTTCAACATTGTTTTTTATCCTTGGTTTTTTCTTTCCCTCGCAAGTGCTGGGATTAATGTCGAAAGACCCTGAAGTTGTGAAATATGGAACACAATATATGCAAATCGTTAGCATTAGCTATATTATCACAGCAATCAGTTTCACATTTGGCTTTTCTTCAAGAAGCGTTGGACACCCTAAGCTCCCGATGAAAGCAAGTGTAGTTTCACTTCTCATCAATACAGGTCTTAACTATATCTTAATATTTGGACACATGGGATTTGATCCTATGGGGATAAGAGGTGCTGCTCTTGCAACTTTAATTGCAAGAGTTGTGGAACTCGTTATCATCCTAATAGGCATCTATAAAACCATACCTGTTCTCTCAATTAAACTTAAGAACTTTTTAACAATCGAAAAAGAAATTATCATAAAAGTTGGTAAGACAGCTCTACCTGTAATCTTCAATGAAGCGTTTTGGTCTTTAGGTATGACTGTTTATGCATTAGTTTACGCTAGAATTGGAACGGAAGCAGTAGCGGCTGTGATGATAACCAATACTGTAAACAGTATTTTTATGGTTGTTGGTTTTGGTCTGGGTAATGCGTCATCTGTCATGCTTGGAAACACACTTGGAGCTAACGAAATAGAGAAAGCCATAGAGTATAATAAGCGCTTTCTCACTTTAAGTATTTTATGTGGGATTTTCATAGGAATCGCAATCAATTTAACCGCACCCTTTCTCGTTAAAAATCTGTATCATTTGACTGACGAATCCTATGTGGTCACGATTCACACCCTCAAGATATTGGCAATGTTTATGTCCTTCAAGTTTTACAATACAATTATCATCATTGGCACGCTTAGAAGTGGCGGCGATACACTATACTCTATGCTTCTTGAAATTTCATGTGTATGGCTTATTGGAGTCCCTTTAGCTTTTATTGGTGCTTTTGTCTTAAAGCTTCCAGTCTACTATGTTGTTGCACTTGTCAATATCGAAGAAATTGCTAAGTTATTCTTTGGTTTACCAAGACTCTTATCAAATAAATGGGCTAAAAGATTGGTTTAGTCAACTTTTGTCCATGTAAACTCCACTTGTACACAACTTTGTTCTTCTTCACTTAATATATTATGTTGAGAAACTGCGCCAAATGCAGTTTCTTTTTTTATGGTTTCAATGATGACCATTTGTTTTTCAAAAACTTCCTTTTTAAAGGCAACTTTTAATTCTACTAACTGAAGTGGATCTAGAAATTCACTATCTAGTGCATCAAGTGCCCACCTGATATACGTCACATTATTAACATGCTTATTGATATCGATATCTGTATAAACAGCTGTTCTTTTTAACTTTTCTAATACATCCGTTTCAATATTTTGAAAAGCCAACTTACTTGGCTTATCAGCATGTTCATCGACACCAAATACCTCATTTAAGACTTTAGGAATATTCACTTGTTTTCTACTCTCTGGATCAATGTAAGCCCATTTACTTACACCACTCCCTATTTTTTGACCTTCATTATCAAATATTTCATATCTTCTATATGCTATAAACTTCCTAAAATAGGTTGGTTCAGTTCTTACGATTACATCTCCAGTATTTTTAGGCATTTGCTCAAATGTAATTTGCCATTCTACAATCACCCACAACCCTGGTAAAACATCTTTTGAAATTGTCTCTGTCATCGTTTGAAAGTGAATTGTTGATATATCTTGTAAGAAGTTCATCATCGTCGTAGGTTTGAGTTTATAGTTTTTATCAAAATCAAAATAGTTAAGTTGATACCTTCTGTCAAATAATCCGCCCATGAATATGCCTCCTAATCATTGTATGATGTATACATTATATATTATTAAATCCGCGAATAAAAGTTGATTATATTTAAGCAAATAAAGTTGCTTTCGGGGACTATATATGTTATCATCTTTAAGAACTAAATAAAGCTTTTTAATTTGGTCCAGAGAGGCTAAGAAGAGAAGATTGCGATCTTCTCCCAAGAAAACAAATAAAGGGAGGTTTTTTTATGTCTACAAATAGCTATGCAGCTAACGTTTCAACACTTAAAGATGTTAAAAGTTTTGTATTAGGATTTCAACATCTTATCGCTATGTTCGGTGCAACCGTTCTAGTTCCAATTCTTACAGGTCTTAATCCTTCTGTGGCACTTTTCAGTGCTGGCGTAGGTACTCTTATTTTTCACTTCTGTACAAACTTTAAAGTTCCTGTTTTCTTAGGTTCATCATTTGCATTTATTCCACTTATAATTCAAGTAAAAGATATGTATTCCGGTGATTTGGCATATGCTCAAGGTGGTATAGTCGTTGCGGGATTTATTTATGTGCTCTTATCATTTTTAGTAAAAGCAATTGGCGTAGCAAAAATTAAAAACTTCTTACCTTCTCATGTTGTTGGACCAATGATTATAGTAATCGGCCTCAACTTATTGCCAGTAGCTGTAAATATGGCTTCAACTAACTATTTAATTGCAGCAGTTACATTGGGAGTTGCACTTTCATTGAATTTACTTGGCAAAGGCTTTGTCAAACAACTTGCAATATTAATCGGTGTCGTAACAGGTTATACCGTTTCTGCAATGATGGGTATTTTAGATGTTTCTGGTATCCAGAGTGCTGCATATCTTGCAATCCCTGCATTTACTTTTCCTAAATTTACTGCTGAAGCAATCTTGATCATCGCACCAGTTGTACTAGCAGTATTCATGGAGCACGTTGGTGATGTGACAACAAATGGTGCAGTAGTTGGTAAAAACTTCATTGAAGATCCAGGTTTAAATAGAACACTTCTTGGCGATGGACTTGCTACGATGTTCGCAGGTTTTGTCGGTGGTCCAGCAAATACAACTTATGGAGAGAATACTGGTGTACTTGCATTAACTAAGAATTATAATCCAGCAATCCTTCGTATTACTGCAGTTTTCGCAATCGTACTCGCACTTGTTGGTAAACTCGGCGCAACTTTATCTTCAATCCCTACATCCGTAATGGGCGGTATCAGCGTCATGTTGTTCTCCATGATTGCCTATATTGGCGTAAAAAACATCAAAGATAACAACGTAAAAATGAATGTACCACACGTGATTGTCATGTTAGCAATCTTATTTATTGGTCTTGCACCTTCTTATTTACCAAGCTTACACATTGCATTACCAGTACCTGGTACAAGCGTTGCATTATCTGGACTTAGCTTAGCAGCTTTGGTAGGTGTTATTCTTAACGCAATCATCAGATTATTTTCTAAAGAAGCTTAGTTCAAATTAATCTACGGACCAATTTTATATATCCTATTATTAAGGAGATTCCAACTATGCCATAGCATAATTGAGAATCTCCTTTTTTAAGTATCATAGCTCAAGTTAATTTATCAAATTCAATTGAATTTAAAATCCCAATTTTAATTTGTGTGCATATGCACCTATCGTTTGTACGACCTTGCTCATATCTCGATCAGGCACACCGCTATATGAGAATACGACGATATTACCATCCTTATATCCTGCAATAGATTCAAGTGAGATACCAATTTCTACACACGCGGTAATTAAGGCATTCACATCCACGCCTTTCGCTAGCGATAACGTCACATGTAATCCAGAACCTTTACCAATTAAGGACACTTCTTTGTATTCGCTATTTTTAAAAGCTTCTATCAACAACTGATTTTTTTTACCATAAATTTTGCGAATTCTTCTAATATGCCTTTCAAATGCGCCTTCAGCCATATAATTTGAAAGGGCTAGCTGCTCTATCTTAGAAACAGACTGTGAATACCTAGGCAATAGTTGATCAAAAATTTGCAAAAGTGATTCAGGTACGATCATGAAACTAATTCTAAGAGCTGGTATCAATAACTTTGAAAAAGAACCTACATATATAACGTGTTCTCCACCTTTAAGGCCTTGTAATGCTGGTACTGGAATTCCTTCATATCTAAGCAAACTGTCATAATCGTCTTCAATAATATAACCGCTATTTTTATTTGCCCAATCCAATAATTGAAGACGTTTTTTGATCCCCATGACACTACCGGTTGGATACTGATGTGACGGCGAGACATAAACTAATTTTGACCTAGAGGAATCTAACAATTTTATATCAATTCCATCATCTTTTAATGGAATTTTTTTCATCTGATAGCCATAATCTTCAAAAATGTACATTCCTTTTGAAAATCCTGGGTATTCAAAGGCAATACTATTTTCAATCGATCTAAATCCTGCTGCAATAAGTCCAAACAAATATTGTATCCCAGCACCTATAACAATCTGTTCCGGTTTACAAATCACACCTCGGGATTGCCTAACAAATCTTGCAATCTCTTCTCTTAGTTCGAACTCACCTTTTACATCCCCATAGCTTAAAAGCGATTGCGTCTCATACTCCATCACTCTATTGAGTGCTTTTTTCCATTCTAAAAAACTAAATGCACTTTCTTCAGTTCCATCACTGTTATAAGGCTTAGAGATCTTTCTACTCCCTTTTATATTATTATCCCTTGTTATACTACTCCTCAGTTGTTCTCGCTCTTGTACATCAAAAGCAATCACATAATAACCACTTTTGTTTCTACTTTCAATATACCCTTCAAGTAGCAACTGATTATAAGCATTTTCTATTGTTGCTTTACTAATTTTAAGGGTTTGTGCCAATAACCTTACTGAGGGAAGTTTCTCATTATTTTTCAAATTACCTAGTTCAATCTCATGTTTAATATGATCGTATAGTTGTTTGTATTTTGGAGCATGGGATTGATTAAAATCTATCATGACACCTATCATAGCACACCTCATCTGACCCTATCGTTTTATTAGATTCTGCATCTATTAACAGAGTCAATTATATATTATTATTATCATGTAAGCAAGCTATTTGGGGAGGAGCACTATGAAAAGTAATTTACGGGCACTTGTATATACTGCCTTGATGACAGCCTTTGTTTTTATCACCACTTCGATCATAAAAATACCTATTCCATTTACAGATGGTTATATCCATGCTGGCGATATGTGTATTTTTATCGCAGGGATTCTACTTGGACCGTTTTATGGTGGTTTTGCTGCTGGTGTAGGTTCTGCTATGGCTGATTTCCTCGGTGGATATGGCCAATGGGTACTGCCAACACTGATTATTAAAACTATCATGGGGATGATGATCGGCTATTTCGCTAAATCCGACAAAAATGTTAAACCTTTTATCGTTTTGGCAATGATTATCTGGATTTCTTCTCTACTCACATTTTTATACACGATTTGGAATACATCTATTAGTGCACTTGCCTTGCAAGTCGACGATTTAGGAACCATCGATCAAGCGCTTCGAGTTGTGAGTCAATTAAAAGTGCAATTATTGGTTGTATCTATTGGCATACCTGTTCTAGTGATCTTATTAGGTTATCTCAAACGCCGTTATCAAGTAACCACGAACCAGTTGGTGAGCATGGTTATAGCAGGGATATGGATGGTTCTAGGGTATTATCTCGCTTCTAGTTTGATGTATGGCAGTTTTATCGCACCAATTTTTAGTATTCCTTGGAATATCGTACAATTCGGCGTTGGAGCAGTTTTAGCTTTTATGGTTGTAGCCGCTCTAGAAAAGGCAAAAATTACCCACGAGACATTATTTAATTAAATAAATCTTAGAACACACCGCGTAAGGTTGTACGGTGTGTTCTTTTTTGTTATATTTAATGCATGGACTAAAAAGGAGCTACTAATGGAACGAATACTCATCGTAGAGGATGAACTTAAAATATCGAGGATTATTGATCTTCAACTAAAATATGCTGGTTATGAAACGGATACTGCTTTTGATGGCTCTGAGGCAATTGTTAAAGCGAGTATGAATAAGTATCAATTGATTCTTATGGATGTAATGATGCCCAAAACAGATGGTATTACAGCTTGTAATGCAATCAAAAAGCTAAACCCAGAAATCAAGATTATCATGTTGACCGCTAAAGATGATATTCAAGACATCATCAATGGACTCGACTCCGGCGCGGACGACTATGTTACCAAACCCTTTGTTTTTGATGAGTTACTTGCAAGAATCAGGGCTAATATGCGAAAAAAAGCACAACCTTCACTGTCATCTGATCTGCTGGTGTTTGAAGATGTCATCATCAACTCTGTTACTTTTGAAGTCATGCGGTCAGGTAAAAAAATTGAACTTTCTAAGACGGAATTTGATCTGTTACGTCATTTGATTATCAACAAAGGAATCGTACTTACAAGAGAACAAATCTTAAACAAGGTCTGGGGCTACGATTATTATGGCAGTTTAAACATTGTAGATGTCTACATCAAGTATCTTAGAGATAAAATAGATCGTGATTATGAGCGTAAACTAATACAAACCATAAGGGGACGTGGATACGTTGTACGTTAAGAACAGGTTGCAAAAACTCAAAAATAGGGTTAGACGAATTAAACTTACAACTCGTATAACACTTTCAAATGTAATCCTATTCTCCATTTTGATATCGCTTTCAATGTATTTTGTTACACTTTTGACCAATCAGTTTTTATATTTTAAAAACAGAGAGGATTTGACAACTTCACAACATAAAATTGAAGAACTTCTCCAAACAGAAAGTGTAACCATTGAAGAGATGAATCCTGAGGACCGTATTCCTTTTATCTATAAAATGTTTGAAAATTACTATATCTTTGATAATTATAAAAAGATTATGATGATTTTTGACTCTTCTGGACGCACTTCATACGGACTTAATAAAGATGTATATGATATGCTCATACTTGACCAATTAAAAGTTAATCCTCAAAACGTGGATATCAATGTCATGTTAGAGAAAAATATCTTGTCCGGTACTGAAACTTTGACTTTTGAACTATTTAAGAGTATCAACGCAAGTGAAAACGTTAAGTTTGTAGATCTTTCACTCAATGTACCGACTAAAGGTGGGCTTCCTTTTATTACCGATTCAAAGTTTCTTGACTTTAAAGTTATGTATACAACCCTTCGGTTTGATTCAGAAGATGGGAATAGTATTTTTGTTTCTGTGTTTTTATATCCTGAACTTGATAGCGATTTTCTATTTAGCTTAAACTCAGCACTTTTAGTGTCAGCTATTATAGGCATCCTCTTTCTATCGATTTTTGGTAATTTTTTTACAAGGCGCGCACTTAAACCTTTAGTAGACCTTTCTTATGTCGCTCAAAGTGTTAATAAAGAAGTATTAAACTATCGGATTCCACCCACTGATAGCAATGATGAGATAGACACACTTATTAAAAGTTTAAATATGATGCTTCAAAATCTTGAAGAAGCATTTGACAATCAAAAGAAATTTGTCTCAGATGCGTCCCATGAACTGAGAATTCCACTCACAATCGTGCTTGGTTATATTGATCTACTCAAAAATATGGGGACGGAAAATAAAGAACTCCTTCATGAGTCTTTGGATTCTATTGAATCAGAAGCAACGCATATGAAAAACATGGTAGAAAAACTTTTAATTCTAGCTCGACTTGAAAACAATCGCATAAAGGTCGTTTACGAATGGATCAGTGTAGTTGATTTTATGGAAAAAGGGTTGATGGAATGCGAAAGACTTTATCCAGAATATCATTTTAAATTGGACCTAAAATATACTGAGAACCTCTATATCGATTTGGAAATAATGACACAGATTTTTAGAGCCCTTGTGGAAAATGCTGTGAAATATTCTCAAAAAAATACGACGATTACTTTTCATAGCGAACTAAGAAACCAATATATTGAAATAGCTTTATCTGACGAAGGGCGTGGCATTGCAAAAGAAAGTATCTCAAATCTAACCAATCGATTTTATAGATTAAATGAAGATCGCAATCGTAAAACAGGTGGTACAGGTTTAGGACTGTCCATCGTAGATGCATTAATCAAAGCACATGGTGGACATATGAGAATCGAAAGTGAACTAGGTAAAGGGACTAAAGTATCGCTATTTATTCCAAAGAAAAACAAATAATTAGAAATATCATGAAAAAATAGAAATGAGAGCCACATTAAATGTAGTTCTCATTTTATTTTTTAAATGATTATGTCTTTTGATTTCCTATTTTTTGTTTTTATAGTAATCAACTAACTTTTCGAATGCAGGTAAAGATCTTTCAATCATAGCCAAATCAACACAATAAGATATTCTGAAATAACCTGGATAACCAAATCCACTACCAGGAACTAATAACAGGTTAAACTTCTTGGCTTCCATTACAAAAGCTACATCATCTTCTTCAAGTGCTTTAGGGAAAAAGTAAAAAGCACCTTTGGGTTTTACCATTTCAAAACCTAGCTCTGATAATTTAGTAAAAAGGATATCTCTTCTGACTTGATACTGAGAAATATCTACAGATTCTTCTAGTGAATCCGAAATCACCTTTTGCCATAATGCAGGTGCATTTACAAAACCAAGTGTTCTATTACAAAATGCTAAACCGCTCATGAAAAGATCTGAATCCTCAAAAGCGCTATTAATAGCGATATAACCAATGCGTTCACCAGCTAATCCTAAAGATTTTGAATATGAATTCACCATAATTGAATGTCTAAAAAAGTTGTGAATATTTGGAACTTTTATATCATCATATACCAGGGCTTTATAAGGTTCATCTGATATCAAGTAGATTTCTCTTCCGAATTCAGCTTCTTTTTTTACTAAAATCTCGCCCAATTGTTTAAGCGTTTCATCTGCATAGATAACGCCTGTTGGATTGTTAGGAGAGTTAATCATAACACAACGTGTTTTTGCAGTGATGCTGTTTTCAAAAGCAATCATATCTGGTTCAAAATCAGCTTCGTTTGTCTTAATGATCACAGGAACACCATTATGATTCTTTATATAAAAAATATATTCAGCAAAATAAGGTGCAAAGATAATGACCTCATCACCAGCATCTAAAACAGTTCTAAGAAGTACATTGATACCACCAGCTGCACCTACAGTCATCAATACATGTTCATATCCAATTGGATTTACAATATCTCTATTTATAGAGTCTGCAACTTTTTGTCTAACCTCAGTGAAACCAGCGTTGTCCATATAGCGATGTGCTCCTTCTACATCACTGTTTACAAGGGATTTAAGCTTTTCTGTTACTGATTTTGGTGGTTCGAAATAAGGATTCCCTAAACTGAAATCATAGACATTATCTGCTCCAAATTCAGCTTTAAGTTTTCCACCTTCAACAAACATTCTTCTTATCCAAGAAGCATTTTTCAAGTTCTCACTCACTTCTTTTGAAATCATTATGACGCCTCCTTTAATATACTCCTATACTATTATATCACGAAATATGCGGTTTGCAATTTTTTAGCAAAGATTAAAATTTTTTTATAAACACCAAAGTGAATTGACGCTATTCCTTTTTTACTATACAATAAATACGATATAGGTGCCAATAAAATGGAGAATAGGGAATTAGGTGTAAGTCCTAAGCGAACCCATCACTGTATGACTGAGCAAACGCAAATGCCACTGGGCAACTGGGAAGGCGCGTTTAAGCAAAGAAGTCGAGCCAGGAGACCTGCCTGTAATAGATTCGTATGAACGACGGTAAAGTTCATTACCAACAAGGGATTGTTCTCTTTTTTGGTAATGAACTTTTTTATTTATACTTGTCTAAACAGAAGCTCTAATTTATCGCTCTCTATAAAATTAAATTTATTTGGAGGCGTTATGAAAAGTCAATTGTCAACTGTCACACCCCTTAACAAAGAAATTATGAATCAAACTAGGAATCGCGTTGATTCACTTGTAAAACCACAAGGTTCACTTGGCGCACTTGAAGAAATCGTAGTAAAGTTATCTGGAATTTATGGTACAACGCATCCCAAAATAGCTAAAAAAGCTGTTATTGTCATGTGTGCTGACCATGGTGTATGTGAAGAAGGAATCGCCTCGGCACCACAGATTGTTACATGGATTCAGTCACTTAACATTGCGAAAGGTGTATCCGGTGTAGGTGCTCTCGCCAAAGCAAATGATGCTACCGTTTATACTGTAGATATTGGAATTAATTATCCTGAAAAGCACCCTACACTTATTGATAAAAGGATAGCAAACGGCAGTGCCAACATAGCAGTTTATGATGCCATGACTTACCAACAAGCACTTGCGGCTGTTCAAGTTGGGATAGACATGGTTAAACAAGCGGTTGATGAAGGACATAATCTTATTGCAACTGGCGAAATGGGTATTGGCAATACAACGCCATCAACTGCCATTTTATCTCTACTATCGGGGAAATCACCTTTTGAAATAACAGGCGTAGGTGCAAATTTCCCTGTTGATAAACTAGATCATAAGGCCTCAATCATAACAAGTTCACTAGAGAATAAGAAAATAAATTTAGATGACTCGATAGATATCATCGCTTCAGTCGGTGGTTTTGATATAGCAGGTATGACAGGCATCATGCTAGGCGGTGCTTTGTATAAAGTCCCCGTAATTGTGGATGGTTACATCTCTACTGTTTCGGCACTTCTTGCATCTAAACTTTTACCAAACGTAACAGATTATTTATTTGCTTCACATGCTTCTGAAGAAAAAAGTGCTGCACTTGCATCCTCTTTGTTGGGATTAAAACCCTACCTAAACCTCAACATGAGACTTGGAGAAGGAAGTGGTGCTGTTTTAGCTTTTAATTTATTGGAAGCAGCTTGTTCTATGAATAATGATATGATTACTTTTGAAGAAGCTGGCATTGGCGTTGTTTGATTTAATCCTTCTTGTAATCCTTATTTAGCGTTATAATAAAAGTAATAAATCTTAAGGAGGACAAAATGACATTAATTTTTGGACATCGCGGTGCGAAAGCTTACGATGCCGAGAACACACTTCTATCTTTTGAACATGCATTAGAGATGGGAGCGGATGGCATTGAACTTGATATTCATTATTCTAAAGATGGTGAAATAATGGTTTTTCACGATTTCACATTAAATAGAATGTGTGGCGTAAATGGTTCAATTTATGATTATACGTTAGAGCAACTAAAGTCATTTAAAGTGCAGTTTCGCAATCAATACCAGGAAATCCCCACTTTAGATGAAGTACTCAATTTAATTCTTAATATGCAGGAAAAATTAGGTCGGAAAATACTGCTAAATGTAGAGCTTAAAGCTGGCAGTGATTTTTATCCTGGCATTGAAAAAAAAGTATTGGACTTATGTTATAGCCGTTTGCCTAAAGACCAAGTAATTTTCTCATCCTTTGACCATTTTGCGCTTAAATCAATTAGAAGTTTAGATGCACAAGCATTAACAGGTGTACTCACTGCTTCAGCTATGGTTGCGCCATGGGAATACGTGAAAAAGCTAGGTGCTAATTATTATCACCCAGCATATCAAAGTTTAACTTCCAGATTTATGTCAGAGATACAAGGTTTGGATTTCAACATTAACGCCTATACAGTAAATGACATCAATGTAGCAAAACAGTTATTCAAACAGGAAATCAATGCAATAATCACAGATACACCGGATGTTATGATCGAAATTCGAAAACAGATATAATGTTATCTTAAATTAAAATTTAGCATCTACTAGATTCCCAGAGTACATTTTAGATTTATCCTCATAACCACCTTTGCTTGCAATGGTGGTTTTTGTAACCCCACCTGATGCATATGCTTTTCCGCATTCTGGACATATGCTAGTGAAAATACGTACACTTTGCGATACAACCTCAGCATCATTATTAATTGCATTTGCTTGTTCGTTGGCAACATGCTCCTGTTCGTGGGACATCACTGCACCAAACGATGCTTCTGGTGAAACATGGCTAGGTGATTTAAAAGATACGCCTGGATCGTTTGAACCATCAACATACGTTCTCGCACTACAAGTTGCACATTCTACGATCCCCATTTGTTTAAGTCTTTTTTCACCAAAGATATCAACTAATCGCGATAATCGGTCTCCAGGCGCAACAAACTTAACCTGCCCTAAGTTTGATACGGGTAGTTGCTTATTTAATGTATTATTGTTATCATATTGAAAGGTTGAATTACCAGTAGCTGTATTTTTAATCGGCGTTATTGAATTGCCTTGTTCACTATTCGGTTTAATTACCAAAGCAGATAAAGGATTAATCCCCATGATTCCACCACCAATTCCAAAGTAGAAGTCCAATAATATGCATCATATATACCCAATATTTAGCGACAGATGCCAATTATATTATGTTAACCAAATCTTTTTTAGAATGGAGTAAATATGAAAGTCATCTTTGAAGACAAACATATATTAGTATTAGAAAAACCTCAAAATCTACCTATACAAAGAGATCGATCTGGAAGTAAGAATTTATTAGATCAAGCACTTGATTATCTCGAGTTTAGTTGCGGTAAAGCCGATCCCTATCTGGGCCTTGTTCACAGATTAGATCGTCATACTGGTGGACTCGTTGTTTTTGCCAAACACCTGCAGGCCACTCGTACTTTAAGCGCATTATTTGCCTCACATATGGTCAATAAGAAATATATCGCACGTGTAGAAGGAGAAGTAAAGAAAAATTACACCAATTTAAAACATTATCTCTTAACTGATGCCAATCAAAATAGCGTTAAAGTCGTCAATCGCAATATAACTGGCGCAAAAGAAGCACTTTTAGATCTCACAGTAGTTTCAGTTTATCACCTTGCCGAAGGTGATTTGAGTGATGTTTCCATAACCTTGCACACTGGACGTCAACATCAAATTCGAGTACAGCTTTCAGCCATCGGTCACCCTATTTTAGGCGATGAAAAATATGGCTCCATTTGGGAAAGAACTTATAAAAATTCTATGACACTTTGGTCAACGGATTTAAGCTTTAAGGCATTTGGTATTAAGTATGAGTTTCACTCTATGCCTCCTTTAGAAGGTAATTGGAAAATATTATAATGAATATGCTCAGTTTTTATTACAACACTATATAAGTATGAAAAAAGGACGCTTCTCACTTTTAAAGAGAAACGTCCTTAAATATTTGTTGACTACTCTACTTTGTAAATCCAACCCTTAGGTGCCTCAATTTCCCCAAATTGAATACCTACAAGTGTATCGTAGAGTTTCTTTGTTACAGGGCCTACTTCTGTTTCACTATGGAATACATGTAGTTGTCCTTTGTACTCGATGCCACCGATAGGTGTAATTACAGCAGCTGTACCACATGCACCAGCTTCAGTAAACTCATCTAGATTATCGATGTAGCAATCACGCTCTTCCACTGTTAACTTCAAATACTCTTTTGCTAAATGCATCAATGAATATTTAGTTATACTTGGTAAGATTGATGGTGAATCTGGTGTAATAAATTTCCCATCTGCGGTAATTCCGAAAAAGTTAGCAGCACCAACTTCCTCAATTTTAGTATGTGTCATTGGATCAAGATAGATACAGTCTGCAAATCCTCTTTTCTTAGCTTCATAGTTTGGAAGCATACTACCTGCGTAGTTACCACCTACTTTAGCCGCTCCTGTGCCATGTGGCGCAGCTCTATCCATGTCCGCGATGGTAAAGTTAACAGGTGCCATTCCGCCTTTAAAATATGGGCCAACTGGTACTGCAAACACGCCAAACATAAATTCTGGTGCTGATTTAACGCCTAAATTGTGACCAATTCCGATCACATAAGGACGAAGGTAAAGTGTAGCACCTGTGCCATATGGTGGTACCCAGTGAAGATTTGCTTTTACTACCTGCATACATGCATCGATAAACTTATCAACAGGTACTTCAGGCATCATTACACGATTACAACTTTGAATCATTCTCTTTGCATTTTCATCAGGTCTAAATAGCTGCACATCTCCATTTGGAGTTCTATACGCTTTTAAACCTTCAAAACACTGTTGTCCATAATGGATAGCAGTAGAAGCTTCGCTAATAGTGATCATATTATCTTCTATTAGTTTCCCCTCATCCCAGTTACCATCTTTCCAAATTGACACATAACGCAAATCTGTTTTCGTGTAACTAAAACTTAAATTAGACCAATCAATTGATACATTTTTACTCATCTTCCAAGCCCCTTTCAGAATAATTGTTCTTGGAAAAAGGTTACCCAAGATTATTATAATATGATTACAGCTAAATTTCTATCTATTATACGTTAAAAGTGAAAATAATAAAATAAAAAATATTCTGTCCCCTTAAAATTAATAACAAAGGCATAACAGTTTATAAACGATTTATAGCATTTATTCCAAGGTCATTGTACCTATATCTGGGTTACTGTATGATGAAAACGATTACTAATATAATTGGAGGCAATATGAAACTTCCTGAATTGAAAATTGGTCAATTTACAATCAAAATTCCTATCATTTTAGGTGCAATGGGCGTCGGCGTAACAAGATCTGGCCTTGCATCCGCTGTTACTTCAGCAGGAGGCCTTGGGGTGATCTCAGGCGTTAACCTTGGTTTTAAAGAATCTGACTTTTATACTAATAGACTTGAAGCAAATTTACGCGCATTAAGACGAGAAATTCAAACGGCAAAAATAAATACAAAAAACGGCCTAATTGGTGTTAACTTTATGGTAGCAATGAACAATTACAAAGAACACGTAGCAGAAGCGGTCAAAGAAGGGATAGACTTCATCATCTCTGGTGCAGGACTTCCTGCTGAACTTCCTGGACTTGTAAAAGGCTCTAGAACAAAGATAGTTCCTATAGTTTCTTCTGCCAAAGCTGCTCAAGTCATTGCAAAACTTTGGGATAGAAACCATCAAACAGCACCTGACGCAGTGGTAATCGAAGGCATAAAAGCAGGTGGCCATCTTGGTTTTTCAAAAGAAGAACTTCTTAATCCAACTTTTGATGCCAAAGATGTTATCAAAGCAGTTAAAACCGCACTTAAACCTTATGAAATTAAATATGAAAAAGCAATCCCAGTGATATTTGCAGGTGGTGTATTTGACGGTGAGGATATCGCACAGATGCTTTCTTTTGGGGCAGATGGCGTACAAATGGCAACAAGGTTTGTTGCAACTGAGGAATGTGATGCACATCAAAATTTTAAAGAGGCTTATATTTCAGCCAACGAAACGAATGCACAGATCATTATTAGTCCTGTAGGTATGCCAGGTAGAGCACTTAACAATGCTTTTATTCAGCGCATCGATGCTGGAGATAGACCAAGGATTGAGCGATGTGTCAATTGTCTAGCCACTTGTGATCCCAAAACAACACCTTACTGTATCTCACAAGCACTCGTAGCTTCAGTTCAAGGCGATGTCGAAAATGGACTTATTTTTGCAGGTGAAAACGTTTATAAAGTAGATAAGATTATACCCGTTGCAGCCCTTATGAAAGAGTTAGTGGAAGAAGCAGAATCTTATCTGTCACTCAATTCTATCGGTGAAAACCAGTAGTGTAAAAACATTAATAAAGCAAAGAGGATACCTCAAACTACATCGTAGGTGAGTATCCTCTTTTTTCACTTATATTTTAATCAATTTTCCCTCATATGGCGCAATCTCTATCTCTTTGTACTTTAATAGATGATCAGTATGATTTAGCAATATCTCTGCACCTGATCTTCTCACCAGCTCCAAACCTTCTGGAAGCTCTACAGTATCAATCTTTTGCTTAATTAAAGCCCTACGTGCTATTGATTTCATAGTACTATCATCCACGCTACCACCAATATAGTAAATTCTACCTTCACCTATGGTGTTTTCTACAACAGCTGCATATTCACTATAAAATGAGTCAACATAACGGTACAATACATTTGCAGTAGTAGGTTTAATCATGTCTCTCCAAACCGTTACTTCACCATTTTGTCCATCATCAGCGACGATAACTTCAGCTTGATTTTTCCCTAAAGACTCATATTTCTCAACTGTCATGCCACATAGTTTATGCAATAGGTTTTCACCAAAATTAAGATTGTTTTCTTTGTTCTTTATTCCACTTCTAAAACCAAATATTACGATGCCACCATTTTTAACAAAAGATTCTATCCTTTGTCTCAATGAATCATCTACTATTTGCATGACTGGCAATACAATAATCTTATACTGATCGATATTTTTGTCTACCGATATAACATCTGTCATGACATTTAAACTATGGAACCCTTTATAAAGGCGTACAAATTCTTCCGTAAAATCAAAGGCATGACTTTGAGGCTGAGCTGCCCATGACCATCTATTATCATAATCATATAAAATTGCCACTTCACTCGTAATCTTCGTTTGATAATACTGTTCATTTTCTTTCATTTCTGAAAAGAAGGACTCGACTTCCCTATATTTTTCATTTTCAAGATTATCGCAGTCTAAGATGCCTTGGCAAAATTGCTCAGCACCTTTATCCATACCACGCCATCTAAAATAGAGTAAAGCTTCACAGCCTCTTGCCATAGCTTGCTTAGACCAAAGTTTAGCTTGATTTGGTCGTGGTAAATAACCAATAACGGTATGACCTTGAGCCCCCATAAGTTCTTCAACTATCCAAAAATTCTCTTGTTTTAGACCCCTTATATAGTCTAAAGTCATAGCAATATGTGCAGGTTCAAGTGGTTTCTCAAGGCCACCCCAAACTGGATAATTATCATATGCTACAACATCAATATTTTGAGCTAAAACGTTTTGATCATAAGCTCGATTAAAGAATCCACCATACAAATTGTGGATGATTTTTTGATCACTTCGTTTATATTGATTGACGATATCGATTTGTAATTTTGCATAGTCGTTGATGCTATCCGATCTGAACCTTGCCCAGTCTAGTAAAAGACTAGGATTATGCGCTGTTATCGTTGGTTTAGGTACTGGTACTTCTTGAAAATCATTATAAGTTTGTCCCCAAAAGATAGTGCCATATGCTTTGTTTAGACTGTCAATTTTTTTATATTTTTCTTCCAAAAATCGATGGAAAGCACTTTCACACTGCGAACAATAACACTGATCAGATCCCTCATGCCCTAATTCATTGTCTATCTGCCACGATATTATCGCTTCTTCATCTTTGTAGTGTGACAGCAATTCTGTCACTATTTTTGTCGTTAAATCTCTGTACCGCTCAGAATTATAACAGTAAAGTCTACGTCCACCAAAGGCATGAGCATGTCCCTGTTCATTAACTGCTATAACATCTGGATACTTTTTGGCAATCCACGCTGGAAAAGTAGCCGTAGGCGTTCCAAATATTACCTTTAAGTTGTTTCTTTTAAGTACATCAATTACCTTATCAAAGTAAGAAAAATCAAATTCACTTTCATTTTTCTCCATTAAATGCCAAGCAAATTCACCGATACGAACGGTGTTTGCACCAAGTTTACGAATTCTCTCTACATCCTGTTCCAGCATATTTTCTGGCCAATGCTCAGGGTAATAATCAACACCTAATATCATGTTAACCTCTTTATTTTTTCATTTTAGTTATTTCATACTTCTTAAATATCATACTTCTTAAATATCATACTTCTTAAATATCATACTTCTTAAATATCCTATTAATTGTTTTTCAAATTATATATACTTAACTGTCTCTTTGTAATTTCGCATGATTAAAAAATAAAGGTCATCACCTTTATAAAAACGGCATATTGAAGGGGCGCTGTTTTTATGAAACGAAATGACCCAAGAGGAGGATTTTACTTTCTCTTTATATATTTACGATTATCGATTGCTACTGCAGTTACGATGATCAAACCTTTAATGATGAATTGAAGATAAGGATTGACCCCAATAAATGATAAACCATATGCGATAACTTGGAATATTAAAACCCCAGTTACAATACCCGCTATACTTCCGATACCACCAGAGAAGGATAACCCCCCTACGATACAGGCAGATATGGCATCAAGTTCATAGCCGTTACCGGTGTTATTGGTTGCGGACCCAATTCGGGCTGCTTCCAGTGCACCACCTAAACCATAAAGTAATCCAGCTAATACATAAACCAAAATGATCATTTTAGCTACATTTACCCCTGATACAGCGGCAGCTTCTGCATTACCACCAACAGCAAATAAATTTTTCCCAAAACGCGTTTTGTTCCATAAAAACCACATAAAGACAACTGCTACAATTGCATATAAAACAAGATAAGGGATAATTACATCGCCAAGTTTAAAGTAACCTTGTGCAACTTTGGCGAATCTTTCATCTAAACCGCCAATAGGCTGAGCGCCATATGGTGGTCTATCATAATAGATAGAAGTTACGCCATATACAACTACCATCATACCTAGCGTTGCAATGAAAGGATCTACTTTAAATTTTGCTACAACAAATCCGTTTATACCACTAAAAAATGCAGTTACAAGCATTACGAGTAGAATTGGTGCGATTACCCATAATGTAGGCATATCTGGATACATTTTGTATAAATAATCAGGCGCTTGTAAGAGTGAAGCAGAAATTACTGCTGCAAGTCCTACTTGACGACCTAGCGAAAGGTCCGTTCCTTTAGCGACAATTATCGTACCGACACCAAGTGCAAAAATTGTTCTTGTTGATGCCTGTGTCAAGATATTTGTAAAGTTTGTTAATGATATAAATCTAGGTTCAATCATGATAATGACAACCATAAGAGCAAAAAGAACTATTATGATAGCATTATTCATTAAAAAGTCCAAAACGTCTCTTTTGGTCATGTTTGAGAAACTTACACGTTTTTTCCCGTGCTTATTTACTTTTTCTGACATATCGCCATCTCCCCACTATAAATATTTAGAAGACAATCTTAAAATCTCTTCCTGCGATGTTTCATTTGTATTGACAATACCTGCTAGTCTACCATTACTCATAACGAGAATTCGATCTGTAATACCTAAAAGTTCTGGCATTTCAGAAGATACCATGATAATCCCTTTACCTTTTGCAGCTAAATCGATCATCAATTGATAAATATCGTATTTTGCACCAACGTCAATTCCTCTTGTTGGTTCATCTAATAATAGAACTTCTGGTTCAGTTAATAGCCATCTACCAATAATTACTTTCTGTTGATTTCCACCCGAAAGTGACATAATCCTTGTTTTATTATTAGGGGTCTTAACATTCATGCTACTAACTACCCATTTTGTATCTTCAATAATTTTGTTTTCATCTAAAATCGAAAATGATTTTACATAGCGATCTATATTTGCAATGATTGAATTAAAATAAATATCTTGATTAGCGAAAATGCCTGTTGCTCTTCTCTCTTCAGTAACGAGAGCAAAACCATTTTTGATTGCATCACGAGGTGATTTATTATTCATCTCTTTACCATTTAAAGTTATCTTCCCAGTGGCTTGTCTTTCTGAAAAAATCGATTCGACGACATCTGTTCTTTTCGCGCCAACAAGACCAGCGATTCCTAAGATTTCACCTTTTCTAAGTTCAAAAGAAATATCCGAAATAGAAGGCTGAAATACTGCAGTAAGGTTTTCAACTTTTAAAATAACATCTTTAGGTGTATTCGTTTTAGGTGGGAAACGATGTGTTAAATCTCGACCTACCATCAAACTAATAATCTCATCCGTTGTAATCTCACTTACTTTTTTTGTCGCTATCCATTTTCCATCTCTCATAATTGTAACTTCATCGCAGATTTGTTCTAGCTCTTCCATTTTATGAGAAATATAAATAACAGAAACGCCTTTTGCTTTAATTGCTCTAATAATCTTAAATAAATGCCCTACTTCTTTTTCAGTTAACGATGACGTCGGTTCGTCCATAACAATTAATTTAGAATTATACGAAACTGCTTTTGCAATCTCAACCATTTGACATTCAGAAACCTGAAGTGTACTTACGGTTGTTCTTGGATCAAGTTTAATGTCAAGATCCTTAAAAATTTCTAAAGTGTCGTTGTACATTTTTTCTTCATCTACGAAGAGACCTTTTTTAGGAAAACGACCAAGCCAAATATTATCCATAATTCTCGTACTTCTAACTTGGTTTAACTCCTGGTGTACCATTGAAACGCCATTATCTAACGCGTTCTTTGAAGAAGTAAAATTAACATCGCTTCCATTAAGACGGATTACACCTGAATCCATATGATAAATGCCGAATAAACATTTCATCAAAGTGGATTTACCCGCGCCATTCTCGCCCATTAAAGCATGAACACTCCCCTTACCAACCTTCAAAGTGACGCCATCTAATGCTTTAACTCCAGGAAATTCCTTAGATACTTCGTTCATTTCAAGCAAATACGTTGTATTTTCTTTTAATGAATTTTCTTGCATGGATTACGCCTCCTTTCAAACTATATATTGAATACCCATTTTGACAATGTGTAATTTTTTCTTTGTTAATATTTATGAATTAGATTATTATTTCTCCATAAAAAATCTTAAGACTAATCGTCTAAAGATTCTGTCACAAGGAAATGGTGACTTAAAAAATTCGAGATGCAGTAGCTGCATCTCGAACAGTTTCTATCATAATGACTTATTTGTATGCTTCTTCAGCAAACGCGATATTGTCAATTGTAACAGCTACATAAGGAACACGTACAGCTTTAGTATCATCTAATGTCCATTCAGTACCATCAAGAGGATCTTTACCATTAGCAACGTTAAGTGCTAAATCAAATGTTGCGCCACCTTGGTTTTTAGCATCATTTAATACTGTACCAACCATTTTACCAGCTTTGATTTGCTCAAGAGCATCTGGGATAGCATCTACGCCAACTACAGGCATAAATTTACCATTATCAAAGTATCCAGTAGCGTTTAATGATTGAATAGCACCAAGTGCCATACCATCGTTATTTGCAATTACCATTTCAATAGCATCGCCATGTTTAGCAATCCAAGCGTCCATTAATTCTTTAGCTTTTACAGAATCCCACATACCAGTTTGAAGTTCTAATTCTTCAACTTTGATACCAGCAGCAGTAACTGTTTCTACAGCGTATTTAGTTCTTGCTTCAGCATCTGGATGTCCTGGTTCGCCTTTAAGAAGAACGTAAGACATAACGCCATCGCCATTTCTATCCCATTCTGGATGAGCTTTCCAAGCATTTACGATTACTTCACCTTGGATAACGCCAGCTTCTGCAGATGCAGTACCAACATACCAAGCTTTATCGTAGCTAGCTAAAACAGTAGCTTCTGGTTCTTTGTTAAAGAAGATTACAGGTAAATTAGCTTTTTTAGCTTTTTCAATGATTGTGCTAGCAGCTTGTGGATCAACTAAGTTGATTGCAAGTGCTTTAGCGCCTTTAGAAATCATTGTATCTACTTGGTCATTTTGTGTAGCTTGAGAATTTTGTGAGTCATTCATTTCTAATACTGCTTTATCAGTAGCTTTTGTTTCAATTGCTCTTCTTACGAAAGACATGAAGTTGTCATCGTATTTGTAGATTGTAACGCCGATAGTTGGTAATGCAGTGCTAGCTTTATCGTCAGCTTTAGCGCCACATGCAGATAATGAAAGCATCATTACCAAAATCAATAAAATTGCTGTAAACTTTTTCATAAAATTCATCTCCCCAAGTTATAATTGTGTACTACATTTTCATCTTAGTAAATATTTACGAAACTGTCAAGAATAATTTACTTAAACTTTACAAATACTTTCTCTTATTTGGAGTGCCGTTGGAACGATTACTTTCTTAGCGATCGTCCTCTTTCTCAATATCCTTTCAAGCAGCAATTCTACAGCGGTTTCACCCATAAATTCCTTATGAACTCTTATTGATGTAAGTGGTGGAACTGTGTATTTAGATGTAGGAATATCATTAAAACCAACGATACTCACATCTTTAGGAACTTTTAATCCACATTCATGTACAGCCCTTAGGACGCCAATTGCTATAGAATCACTCGCCACAAAAAAGGCGGTTGGCAAAGGATCCAGTTCATGAATCGCTTGCTTCATAAGTCTATAACCTGACTCTGCTAAAAACGCACCTATCAGTACGTTCTTTTCATCGAATACACCTAAATCAATCATATGTTGTTTAAAAACGCTTTCGCGTCTTTCACCAAGTGCGATTTGATCTGGCCCAATGTATTCCCTTCCACCGATGTAACCTATGTTTCGATGGCCTATTTGCCACAAATAGTCTAACGCTCCAGTTACTGCTTTCTCAAAATTAATAACGACGCTGTCAAATCGATCTTCCTGTGGGGAAGAATCTACAAATACGATATTTGGTGACCTTTCGTAAATCTTAGAAATCTGCCCATCAGTAAATTTACCAATGGCGATAAACCCATCCACAGACTCCAATTTCTGAAAATCATATTCATCTGGCTTGAAGATTTTCACGATTTCAATATTATTTTCATAGCACATTTTCTCAATGCCTAACCGAATAGACATATAGTAAGGATCGTCAAGCTCTTGAGACATCGTGTACCAATGAACAAGGCCAATTTTAAGCTTTTTAGGAAGTTTACTGACGTTCCTTTTTCTCGGCGGCATATATTCCAAAGACTCTGCAATCTCTAAGATGAGTTTTCTTTTTTCATCTGAAACAGATAGTGTTTCATCATAATTTAAAACTCTAGATACAGTCGCTGAGGATACCTCCGCCTTTTTTGCTATGTCCTTAATCGTTGCCATCTTTTTTACCTCTTTCACAATTTAGTCAAAAAACCTTTCGGTTAAATTTTAGTAAAGTTTTACTGATATCATCATAACTCCAAAATAGAGTTTTAGCAACATCCCTTACTATTTTAATCGTTTCATAGGTAATTGTCACAATATTTGTGAAAAAAGCAAAAAAATCGTTCACACCAAATCATAATAAAAGTTTACACAAAATTAACATCAATGTCACTTCACTAATTTAACCACTTTTTTGTTGATTTAATCAATTATTTTAACTTTGATGTATACAAAATAAAACACGGAAAAATTTAAGATTAAATTTTTCCGTGTTAGTTGTAAAATGAAAAGTATCAATTCCCATTATCTATATTTCTATAGATATCTTCTTTTCTATGAAATCCACTTTTTACAATCACATTATCCATATTTTCAAGATCGACAACATAAGCATCTAATTTTAAATATGGTATATTATCATAACCATTATAAATCGAATCATTTGCAATCACTTTTTCGCCTTTTGCCATACTTACTGCGATCTTTGCAGTTGTTGAAGCAAGATCATATATTGGTTTATAAGCAGTTGCGAGCTGCGTTTTCTCAACGATTCTTTGGCAAGCGGATAGTTCTGCATCTTGGCTTACAACTAGAACTTCACCAGCTTTTCTCCATTTTGATAGTGTCTCAATTGCACCTGTAGCAAGCACATCATTGGCTGCAATTATACCATCTATTTGTTCACCATTTGATAAGTGTTTCTCAACCAAATCCTTGGCAACTTGTTCACGCCATTCATTTGCCCATGTTTCGTCTACTACGTTTATGAATCCAGCATCAATATATTCTTGAATTGACGCATATACGCCTTCATTTAATAGCTTTGAATTATTGTCTTTAGGATCGCCATTGATAATTAGAAGATTAAAAGGTCTCACTTCCTCTTCAGGTAAATCAATTGCTTTCTTTTTGAGTTCGTCAATGAGCCTTTGCGATATTCCTCTGCCAATTTCAACATTGTCAAACGAAACATATAAATCAACATCTGGATGCATGATTAAGCGATCATATGCGATTACATCAATACCACTTCGCTCCGCTTCACTTATTACATCATAAAAAGCATTTGCATCATTTGGAACGATAATTAACACATCTACATTTTTATCAATTAAATACTGAATTTGTTCTGTTTGTTTATCTATGCTCTCATTTGCAATTTGTACATCAATTTCAGCACCAAGCTCATTGACGGTTGCAACTAGAATTTCAAGTTCTCTCTGCCAGCGTTCAACAACGATGCTATCAAGGGATAATCCAATAAGTATTTTTTCATCCTTCTCTTTTTTATCTCCAATTGAACATCCAGTTGTAGTGAAAATAATTGAGGTTAAACAAATCAGTGAAATCAATCTCATCATTTTCAATTTAAATTTATTGTTTTGACTCATGCCGATCCCCCAATGCTAACGGTAGATTTTCTGATAATCCTTCGGTGTCAAGCCCTCAAACTTCTTAAAAGCCCTAATAAAATAACTCGTATCATTATAACCCACTTCATAACAAATATCTTTAATGCTATATTCGCCACTTCTAAGCATATCTTTACTCATCTCAATACGCAATTCCGTCAGATATTCTTTAAAGGTTACACCCGTATCTTCTTTAAATACTTTCGAAAGATACTGCGGCGTTACATTAAGCTTAATCGCTAAATCTTCCAACGAAATTTCACCTGTATAATTTTGTTTTAACACTTCAATAGCACTAACAGTAATGGCATTAAAAGAATCGCTTTGCATCTTAGCATAAATTGAAAACCATTCCGATACTTTTTTTTCAAAATACTGAAGTTTTGCCATTGAAGATTTTCCTGAAATTTCTATTAGATAATGTTGCCCCATTTCTTCTTCCTTCAATTTATTCGTAATACGATGACTTCTATCACTTAGTAGCACCATTAACTCAATTAGTATTGCTTCGGCATATTCAGTAGTTCTTTTGTGATTAAGCATCTGAATATACTCACCTTCAAAATACTTTAAAGTCGTTTTGAACACCTTGTTTCTGTTAACAAAATCATTGAATAGTTGATTCTTAATTTTTTCGAAAGTGTCATAGGTAGCCTCAGTTTCTTTCAAGTCTTGCATATCGCTAACTGCTTTATCTGAGACGCGCATTGCTAATAAAGATTCCGTATATGAATCGCTGAGCTGTTCGATTGGTTTTTTTGTGCCAATGCCTATTCTTATCCTTAGTTTAAACCTTTCCATAATTAAGTGCGCTAAATCATTCCAAAAATTACGCTCATTATCCTCTTCAACATAAACAAATATTCGATTTAAAAAGGGATTACTTACAATGGCAGATTTATTGTATTTGATATGTGTTTTTAAATAATCTGCACAGTCATAAAGTTTTTGGTTGTAATTGTTTAAATCTCCTGAGTCAGTATCGAGCGGTAATTTATCAAATTCTATTGTAATAAGTGACCCTTGTAAAAAAGGTAACTCCAATAACTCACGATAATGTGGCATGTATTTAAGGATATTTCTATTTAGCAAAATTGAATTAAAAAAGTTACTTTCAACAAGTTGAATAGATTGGTAATATTTTTCTATATTGTCTAACTCTTTGTTTCTAAGCTCTTCCTCGCGTTCAACTTTAACTTCGATTGAACTGATGACTTCAATCAATTTGCTTTTTGAAAGAGGTTTTAAAATATAATCCTCAACATCAAATTTCACAGCTTCCTTTGCATATTCAAAATGATCATAAGCTGAAACAATAATTATTTTAACAATTTGATTCACTTTTCGTATTCTTTCGATAAATTCAAGTCCATTCATCCCTGGCATTTTGATATCCGTCATGATAACGTTAGGCCTAAAATGTTCAAGTTTAATTAATCCTTCTCGACTATTTTTAGCGGTTTCAATTGCTATCTCCTGAAATTGTCCTTTAAGTACTTGAGATACAGATTCTAAAACAATTGCTTCATCATCGACAATTAACACTCTTAGCATGTTATGTCATCCTTTCTAGGGAGCTTTATGATTACCCGTGTGTATTCATTTATCACGCTTTCAAACGTCATTATTCCATCGGTTTCAAAAAAATGTTTGAGTCTGTCATATACATTTCCAAGACCAAGTCCAGTGGTATGTCCGCCTCTTTCTGACATTTTTCTAAAATCACCTCTATTTAATTTTTCCAAATCTGTTTGTGAAATTCCCTCACCATTATCCGTAATTTCTATCATTACATATTCAGGTACCTGATAAGCTCTAATCTCGATGATCCCTGCTTCCGTTTTATTTCTAAACCCATGTATCAAGGCATTTTCAAGTAAAGGCTGAAGAATAAGTGGCGGCATCTCTATGTCTGAAACACACGTTTCTAAATCAAATGTAAATTTAAACTGTGTTCCAAACCGCACTTGCATAAGGGCATAATACTTTTCGGCATTGCTAAATTCATCAACCAATCTAACTTTATTTTGTAACGATTGAATATTATACCTAAACAAAGTAGACAGTACTTCTAAGAAATTACCCGTTCTTTCTGCATCTTCGATTATAGCGAGTTGTACACCTGCATTAAGCGTATTAAACAGAAAATGTGGATTGATTTGTGATTGTAGTGCCATAAGTTCCGCTTGATTTAATGAGTTTTGCATCTTCAACTTTTCAGTTTCAGATAACCTCAATTTGTTTTCTGTTTCAACTTTGTCTCTTAATTCGGAAATATATTCTTGTATATGAGATGCCATATCATAAAACGTATCTCGTAAAAGCTCTGCTTCCCTAAAGTGATTTCCTTTTTCCCGTTCAAAATGATACTTGCCTTTGGCAATATCTTCTGCTTGTTTACTAAGCGCTTCAATTGGGCCAGTGACGTTTTTTGAAAAAGTAAATACAAACAAAACGCTTAATATAATTAATAACGCAACAATCACAATTAAACTGATCTGAATATCGTTAAACTTCTCTGTTAAGATCATATAATTTTGAAGGTTTAATTTAAAATCCTTTTGTTCAAGACTAGACACTTTTAAATCTATATAACTACTTATTTTCAACAATTTTGAATAAGAAGCTAAATATGCCTCTGTATTTCTACCACGTTTATATTCAATTGCATTTTCAGATGTGTCTAAGTAAGCGCTCAATAACTTTCCAATGTTTTGCATCTGCAAACTTGAAGCATAGATACTTTCTGAATTTTGAATTTTAGTTGCTCTATCCGCCAAAAGATTATAGTAATTTAGATATTGTACAAAACTATCTGAATTTTTCGATGCTAAATAAGATTCGAGATAAGTTTCAAATTGATCCATCTCAGAATTCATCTGATTGAGCATGATACTAGTTGTGAACATTTGATTGATCTGCTTATTGACTTTAAACGTAACATAAAATGTGTATACAAAACCTGTTAAAAAACATAATAAGATAACTAACATAAATATAAATACTTTTCTTTTCAAAGTATTATGAAGCAGTAGGTTTTTAATTCGATTCATCGCATCACCTATTCAATTCCCAAATTACGTTGTTCTAGTGTTTCAAATGGAACATTAACGTAAGTGGAAACACCTTCACCTTGAATTACACGATTTAGAAAATATACCGATAGATTTCCTATCTCAGAATAGTCTTCTACTATGCTCGCTGTTATCAGTCTCTTTTCGATGCCATCTTTTATTTCAGCCGTGTCCCCACTGGCAATGATCTTAATATCGCCAACTTTATTACGATCTACTAAAACCCTTATGATGCGATTTACATCAACAGGATCAGTACAGATCAGAACATTAATCGGCGTCTCATCATTTAAGATATCATCCATCAATAACTCAGCTCGAATGGAATTGGAATATTTTATAACAGATAAATTCACTTTTTCATTTTTGGTGACAATATCTTGTATGCCATTGATGAAATTGTTAGTCGCAATTGTTTCTTCATCGATGTATTCACTACCTAATATAACACCTATATTTACTGGTCCTTCAACAGACTTAACAGCAAGTGTCGCCGCATGTCTGCCCAGATTATATTTATTTGTGCCGATATAAACATCTCTTAGTGAATCAGGTGCATCATTACCAACTGTGATAACTCCGATGCCTTCATTCTTGCATTTATCAATAGCTTCACTTGCAACCTCATTGTTACTGAGTCTTAAAATTACGCCATCGACCTGCGTAATGATTACCATATCTATCACATCTTGAAGAGAGCTATTTCCAACTTCATAGACTTCGTAAACAGAATCGAGTTCTTTAATAGCAACTTCAACACCTGAAATAAAGCTTTCATAGGCATAAGAACTCATATCATCTGTAATAATTGCAAAATGATATTTTTCTTCTGAAAAAGTTTCTTTTTCAAATAATGCAGCTTGGTTTATTTTATTAAATGTGATTACACTCAGTATAATCAATGCCATAACAATGGCAAATTCAAGCGCTTGGATAATGTATTTCATTTATATACCACTTTTCATATAGTCTCAGGTTTCCTTTATATTATAATGGAGCTACCTTCATATTACAAATAGTGTTAATTAAAAGAATATATATAATTCAAAGCAACTAAAGAAAGAGATGCCTAGGCGCCTCTTCATTTAACTTTCTTCGTTATTAATTTCAGTTTTGCTCTCTACTGTGCCACTTTTCAAAATCATCAAGTTTCATCGGTTTAGAGAATAAATACCCTTGACCATAGCCACAACCGTTATCTACAAGATATTTCATCTGTTCAATTGTTTCAATACCTTCAGCAACCACAGAGAGTTTCAAACTATTCGCAAGTGCCAATATAGCATTTATAATCTCTACACTCGTTTCGTCAAGTGATTCTGCAATAAACGACCTATCAATTTTCAAATGATTGACCTGTAAGTTTCTCAAGTATGAAAGTGAAGAATACCCCGTACCAAAATCATCAACAGCGATACTAATGCCTAGACTTCTCAATTGTTTGATAACATTTTGTGCTTTATGGATATCATTTAAGAATAAACCTTCGGTCACTTCAAACGTTAACCTACGAGTATCCACTTGATGTTTGTCAATTAATAATTTAACATCCTCAACAAAGCTTGGTTGATAGAATTGAACAACCGAAATATTAATTGCCATATTTAATTTGTTAAACCCTTTTTTAGTTAGAATATTAAGCGCTTCCATTGATTCATTCAAAACCCATTTACCTATGTTGACTATTAATTTCGTTTCTTCAGCAACTGGTATAAAATCAACAGGTGAAATCAATCCAAGTTTATCTGATTGCCACCTAATGAGAGCTTCTACAGCCACTACCTTTTTAGAATTAAGTTCCACAATCGGTTGGTAAGTTAAATAGAACTCATTTCTTTCTACTGCATGAGTCAGTTCGTTGATAAGTTCCATTCGAGTTCTTACTTGCTCATTCATGTGAGAACTATAGAACGCATATCCCCCTCTATTCCCCTCTTTTGCATGGTTAAGAGCAACATTAGCGTATTTAAATAAGTCAATAGGATCACTTGTGTCGTTCGGATAAGTGCTTGCGCCAATTGAACAGCTCACCGATACTTCATGAAAAGATGTCAGCACTGGCATTTTAAATAAATCTAGAATATCATCGCATTTAAGAATTAAACTATCCATGTCTTGTGCTTTAAAGATAATTCCAAATTCATCACCACCGATTCTGAAAAGCAGGTCCTTATCGTTTACAAGTTGATTCAAACGAGACGCGATAATTTGGATAACTTCATCGCCTATTTTAAACGAATAAGCATCATTGATTTTTCTTAGTTCATCTATACCTATTGAAATCAAAGATACAAAAGGTGTCTCTTCATCACTTTCAATATCCCTTAAAATATTGAGTAGTGCCTTTTTGTTTAATAAATCCGTATGTGCATCAAAATTTTCAAGATAATCAATAATTCTATCCTTTTTAATTCTTTCGTCAATTTCATCTTTCAACCGTTCATTTTGCACATTTAATTTATCGATTGTCTCACGAATTTCTGTCTGCATTTCATTAAAGGCACTTGATAATTTTCCTATTTCATCACTAGATGAAATTTCTATTTGAGTGGAATAATGATTATAGCGCATCTCTTTGACAGCACCTGTTAAGACATTGAGTTTACGTGTAAGTTTAGAGTTATATAACATAATAAATGCAAGAACAAAAAATGTAATAATAATTGCAATATATAATTGTTCTTTTAATGCCACTTTTGATTGATTGTTTATTTGTTTTTCAGAATTATAATACATGCTATAGACTTCGCTTTTAGGAAGTACTATGGCAATCGTCCAATTATCAGAGATGAAACCTCTCTCAGTATCCCATGTCTGGAAATCTTGAATTTTCATGGCATTGATATAATAAAATTCACCCTCTATTGAAACCTCAGTTAACTGATTATAATCATCAAAATTTAGTTTTCTAACCGCCTCTGATGTACTATCACTCAAATTTCTTTCTAGCGTATTAAATCCCTTTTCACTCACTTTTATACTATCATCTGCACTGTTAAACCCTAATTTTAATTGACCATACTCATTAATTGCAAATACATTGCCATTGGACTGCATCAACATAGCAAATCCATTTTGGCCTAACTGTAATCCTTCGGTATATTCGATAAAGTGAGACAATGGAATGTCATATGCAATCTGACCTAGAAAACTGCCGTCATCAGGAGACCAAATTGGGTATGTCATCCCTATATTGATTTCACCTGTAATTCCATCTTGAACAGGTTTTCCAGTTCGTACTAATTTATCGCTGCCTACACCTACTTTGTCTTTAAGTTCAGTCCACTTCTCAATTAAACCAGGATTAAACGTCTGCCAAACAGGAAGATCATATAATTCAGGATAGACATCGTAAACACTCTTTCCAATATTTACCCAAGGCGACATACGGGTAAAATCCATATTTTCACCACCGGTAAAATAAATCTGAATTTTATTAGCGCCATACTTAGCAAAACTAGGAAAATATAAATCAAAGATTGATGTTTGTTTAATTAGTTGATCAACTTTAGGCAGAATTTGATTGTTTTCATCTAATAAATATCTTCCTAAAAAAACAGTTGAGGGTTCATCCGACTGATTTTGAATCCAATTTCCGTTGTTTATGAGGTGATCTTGAAAATAAGGCGCATTAATTATATTTGTAATTTCAGGTGACATCGCACTGTAATTATCAAAATAAGCTTGAGCAGTATGTCCAAGTATATCTAACTCATCAAAATATTTGTCATATTCAGATTGCAAATTCGAAGCAATTTCTTTTAAATGATCCGCATAAAAATCAATCACCAATTGGTTTAATTCTTGATCCATAGTTTCTAGTGTTTGGCTTGAAAGCTTAGAAACACTCAATTGGGTATATAAAATTATAGTCACAATTCCGATTATTACGATCAATATCGTACTCAACGTGATTTTGAAATTCAAACTTGATTTATAGCGTTCATATAGTCTTCTCATTGCTACCACCTATTCAACTTACTTGACAACTTCATTATACCCAATTCACAATACTATAATAACTGTACTTTAAATATTTATATCACAAATTTGTCTTTAATCATTTTGTCTACCATTCTCGTAATTGATGGACTGTCTGAATAAAGAGGTACTTCTTCTATCTTTATCCACTTTAAATCAATCGATTCATCACTAATACTTATTTCTTCTCTTATCTTTTGGTGAATTATAAACCTAATATCATAATGAAAATGTGCTGGTAAATTACTCCGAGCAGGTATCTCATGTACATCTACATCAAAAACCTGAATCGTTAGGAATTCCAATTCTTTAAGACCTGATTCTTCCATAGCTTCTCGAAGTGCTGCTTCGTGAATGTTCTCATTGCTCTCAGTATGCCCACCAAGTTGAAGCCAACGATTTAGTTTTTTATGATGGGTCAATAAAACATTTTTATACTCAAAATCCAAAAGCCATACAGAAGCAGTAATATGACCTTTTTCATTGCTATTTCCAAAAACATCATCATTATTATTTAAGAACTCTAATGTCAAAAAAAGGCTTTGCGCATCGTCTTGATTATAAGGCTTATATTGACGGAGCAACGCTATTAACTCATCTTTGTATTTTCTCATTTCTACCTCATCATATAAAATAAAAGCCTTTGCACGTCACCGAGCAAAAGCCTTTGCCTGTTAATATACATTGTTATCCATCAATAACTCTTGTAAAAACGGAGTAAGTTGATCAATATCAATTTCTTGCAAATCACACCATTTAGTACATATCAGTTCCTCGTCATCATGTTTTGGGACAAGCGATTTCATGTCTTTTAGCTTTATTTTAAATATAAAACCCACTAAATGAAGTGTTACTTTACCCATTTGTTCATCTGTATAATTAACGACGACCGAATCTGATTTGATATAACTTTGTTCTTGAATCTCGAGACCTGTTTCTTCTAAAATCTCTCTGATCAATGTCGTTTCAGGCGATTCACCATATTCAATTCTTCCACCTGGTAAATCCCACAAACCTTTAAATGGTCCTTTAGATTTTTGAACAAGTAAAATTCTATTTGAATCCATTATCATTCCATAAACTGCAAATTGCTGAAGCCTCTGAACCATAAAAACCCCTTTAAATTTTTCAGTTATACAGCTTACGGAAACGTAACTATATAACCTCTTTTAATATTTTACCCAATCTCGTGATACCTTCAACAATTTTTTCTTCAGGCATATTTGAAAAATTCAATCTCATAAAGTTTTCTTGTCCCCCATTTGGGAAAAACGATCCACCTGGTACAAAAGCAACTTTGTTTTCAACAGCTTTCACTAAAATTTCTCGAGTATCAATGCCTTTAGGTAATTTAACCCAAGCAAATAACCCACCTGTTGGAATTTCACATTCCGCTTGTACAGGGAATTCTGCTTTTATTGTTTTTATCATAAGATCTCTTCTAAATTTATAGACACTTTTTATTTTGGCAATATGTGCATCAAAATCATACATTTCCAAAAATTGATTTAACTCTCTTTGGCTAATGGAACTAGATTGTAAATCAGCGCCTTGTTTTACCATTATATATTTATTTAAAACTTCAGGAGAAGCTAGTACCCAACCAATTCTGATTCCTGGTGAAAAAGTCTTTGAGAAAGTTCCAAGATAGATAACGCGTCCCTCTGTATCATATGATTTTATTGAACCAATCATTTTTCCTTCGAATCTCAATTCACCATAGGGATTATCTTCAACAATTGCTAAATTGTATTGATTCGCAATTTTCACCAATCCTTTACGGCGCTCCTCTGACCAAGTACGTCCTGATGGATTTTGAAAGTCTGGGATTACATATATGAATTTCGCATTTGGCGTGTTCTTGATTACTTCCTCTAAATGCGATAGTACCATTCCTTCGCTATCTGTTTCAATCTCTTTAAATCCACACTCATACGCTTTAAAAGCATTAATTGCACCTAAATAACTTGGGCTTTCACAAAGTACAATATCATCCGTATTTAAAAATATTTTACCTGTGAAATCCAAACCTTGTTGTGAGCCGTTTGTGATTAATATGTCATCTTTATTCGCTTTAATACCTATATTTACTAGTCTCTGAGCAATTTTTTGTCGTAGTGGATCGTAACCCTCAGTTGTACTATACTGAAGTGCTTCTTGACCCATTTCAGATAACACTTTTTGCGTGACAAGCTTCATCTCCTCTATTGGAAATAATTCAGGTGCTGGTAATCCACCTGCGAAGGAGATAATATCAGGTTGCTGTGTAAGCTTAAGTATTTCTCTGATCTCTGATGCTTTTAATTGTCTCACTCGATTTGAATAAAGATGTTCCATGCTTCACCCTCCTAAGATTAAAAAACTATGCAAAAAAGTTTTTTGACATCTCTTCTAGGAACAAGCGCGTATGCAATTCTGTTTGTATTCGTGCTTCATCACAATCTCTATTTCTAATGGCAGTTGCAATACTGTTAAATGATGAGATAAGTCCATCGTATTGCTGAATAACATAATGAATTGACTGGAGGAATCTTGCTGTTTTGGTATTTAGCATATCCAGTGTATCAATTAAAATATCATTTTTTGATGCCTTCCTAATAATTTCGTGAAAAAGTTGATCATCTTGAATACAAAGTTTATAATCCTTTATTAGATCATAAGTAGAAAAGCGTTCAATAATTTGAAAAAGAATTTCGATCTCGTCATCTGTAGCTCTCTTCGCTGCTAATTCAGCTGCAAAGGCCTCAAGATTTTTTTTGACTTCATAGGCACTTTTTACAGTTGCTATGTCGATTTGAGTTACAAATGTACCCACTCTAGGTCTAAATTCAACCAAATCAATCTGAGTCAATTTAATCAATGCTTCACGGATTGGCGTTCTACTCACACCAAACTCAGCGCTCAATTCTTTTTCGCTTATTGGGTCTCCAGGTTTCATCTCAAGTTCAATTATTCTTCGCTTTATTTCTTCATAAATTAAGGGCTTCGATTGTTTTAACATAGCCATCCTCATTGCTTAATAAATTCTTCCCTCATTATACACGAATCTTTCAGCGAAACCAAGAAACATATATTTGCTATTGCTCCTATTAAAATATCTGTGATATATCAGTTATATATTTAAAATATCACTTTTGTTGAAAGGATACAATAATAGTTGAGCAAGTATACAATATTCTTTCGAAATCAAAGATTCACTTACCTTAATTAAACCAAATAGCACACTCTTTAAGTCCATTTTCAATTGAATCAGAACCATGAACACAGTTATATGTCGTCGACTCAGCATAGAGTGCTCTTATAGTCCCAAATTCAGCTTTAATAGGATTTGTGGCACCATTTATCTTGCGTACTTTTTCAACCGCTTCATCACCCTCTATCACCATTACAACAAGGGGACCAGATTTCATAAATGTTGTTAAAGATTCATAGAAGGGTTTACCAATATGCTCTTGGTAATGCAGGTCTAATATTTCATCCGTAGCATTTTGAAGTTTCATAGCCGTTATTTTCAATCCTTTTTTCTCATACATTTCGATAATTGTCCCAATTAAACCGCGTTTTACAGCATCAGGTTTTATTATTACGAGTGTTTTTTCCATGATTCTCCCCCTCAAATGTTTATTTCAATATATATACTGAATTAAGACGGTTTAATCACACTAATCTTATTTTCGTTTATATTAGTGTTTTCTATTATGTTTATGCCTTCAATAAAAAAACCGTAAACTTAACACGATGTGCAAGTCAACGGTTCAAAACTATTCATCTTATAATTATTTTTCAGCTCAAGATTAAACCTTTACCTATGTTTAAGGCGGACTTTAAATAATATTCTTTTAGGCGTTGATCTTGATATAGCGCTGCTATTAACTGTGTAGATTCAGCAACTAAAAGATTGGAATTAAAGCTTTCCCTTAGTATCTCAAGCTTATCGATTGTAGCACCTTTAGTAGTTAAACGAAGCAATTCCAAGCGAGCCATCGCTAGCTCATTGAAATGTCTTGGTACTTTTTTCACTAATAAGTCCAAACTTTCTATATTCCGCTCAAGAATAGATTGACTAGAGAGTCTTATCTCAATCATCGTTAAATAGACATTTCTCCAATATAGATAATCGCCTTTTGCATGTGTTTCAGACAACTGTTCTTTTGCTTGTTCAATATTGCCCTTATAATAAGCTTCAATTGCTTCTAAAAGTTTATATGGAACGAACGCAGTCTGTTTAAACAAAGCATTTCTTAACAGTGACTCCCTAGATGCTATAAAGCCCTGAAGGTCAACGCATATATAAAGTTTTCGCATCCCCCTGTAAAACTGTCTTTTATTTTCTCTAAAATCAAAGAAGGGCACCGAAAAAGAAAGTAAGCCAATCAAACCAATTGAAAGCATCCATTCTTCATTAAACAACCTAGTGATCGCAATTACAAATAGAAAAAAGAAGAAAACTAATTTTGTAATCTTATTCATGGGATTAAGCTTAAGATTTCATTCTCTCTCATTTTAATTTCTTCCACGACTTCATTATAAGGTTTCAGGAAGTTAGTATATTTTCCAATGACAGAGTTAAGCAAATAATGCATATCAATAATATCTGTATCTCTTATCATACATCTACTTGCCGTTAGTAAGAAACGATCCATTTTAGGAGCATCTTTCATTAATTTTCTATAAAGGTATTCGGATATTTTTTTATCATGAACATCCAATAGTGAAAAATAAAGTTTTAAGTCACTATTATTATAGTATTTAAATATCACTTCTCTTACTCTTGCATGACCTTGATCTTTTTTAATTTGTCTAAGTGCAAGCATGTCATATTTTAGTTTTCTATAGGTCATGTCAAAATTTTTGTACTTAATATTAATTTCGTTTTCATCAGTAATATTGAGTGTATCTCTCTCATTGAAAATTCTTTGATAATTATTTTTTAAGAAATCTTCGCCAAGAAGAGAAATCAAGTAGCTAATAATTGCATTTGACTCAATTCCCTTTTGAATCATTAGAGCACCAGACCCTAACATAACTATTTTTGAAAAGTAAACATCACTTTCATCAAAATTAAACGCATAACATTCGATAATATCTGAGATGACTTCAGTTGAAAGTTCAGAAGCTAAAAGTGAGACAAACAAATGAAAAGTGTGGTCCACTTTGTAAAGTGGCGAACTTGTAATTGCATCAATATTTTTTTCTTTAGCGACATCATTTGCTTTTGCAACGAGTTTAATATAATTGATGAGTCTAAATTTATCAGTGATTGGTAGTTTTTTTATTCTGCTAAGTTCGAAAGTACTTTCAAAGTATTCAGTAATATGATCGTATTTGTTTATCATGTCAGCCTCCTATTTTTCTTGATCAACTGGTACAAATGCCATCTTTGGTTGGTTACATGTTGGACAGCGCCAATCATCTGGCAAGTCTTCAAAGGCAGTTCCCTTAGGTATGTCATGCATCCAGTCGCCTCGCTCTGGCTTATATAAATAGCTACATACTGTACACTGATATTGTCCCATTTTGACCTCCAATTGAAATTGATAGAAGAAATAACCAATTCTCCCTCATTATCATTATATCACGTGCTTTTGTAAATTATAGTATAAAAAAATCAAAAAGTGTTTTTATAAAAAAACAGGGTACATAATGAAATAACGAAATATTAACGGGAGGAAATTATGCTAAAAATTTACACAAGGACTGGCGACAGTGGTGAGACAAGCTTGTACGACGGAGCAAGAGTACCTAAAGATTCTGTTAGAGTTGAAAGCTATGGCACAATTGATGAACTTAACTCTATGCTCGGACTCGCTAGACAGTATACAACTGATACTGAAATCACAGACATACTACTTAAGATGCAGCGATCACTTTTTAATGTAGCTGGCGAGTTGGCAACAACAGTTGGTGAAAACTTCCCTGAAAAAGTCTCAGATGGTGATGTTAAATGGCTAGAAGATATTATTGATCATTATTTAGATTTAATGGACCGTAATGAAATTTTTCAATTTATTATTCCTGGTAGTAATTTACTAAGTGCTTCTTTGCATGTTGCTAGAACTATCTGCCGAAGAGCAGAAAGAAGAATTCTGTCCTTACACGAAGAATCACAAGTTAGACCTGAGCTTATGAAATATGTCAATCGCCTCTCTGATACGCTATATGCAATTGCACGTTATTCTGAAACAGAGCTCGTCAGAGTTGAATTTAAAAAGTAACTATATTCATTTGAAATTCCCTTGAGAGGAGGTTTATATGGAACGTTTAAAAGGCATGCTATTTGGGGCTTTTGTTGGTGATGCGTATGCACTTGGGTTACATTGGATTTACGATACAGAAAAATTGAGTCAAGAGTCAGATAAGCTTGGCGGGTTCATTACACCTTCAAAAGGGAGTTTTCACTTTGGAAAAAGAAAAGGTGACTTTACCCATTATGGAGATCAAAGCCTATTGCTCCTCAAAAGCATTTCTTCAAATGGTGGTTTTTCACCAGAAGTTTTTAAAATGCATTGGCTAACCTACATGTCAAAATATGAAGGTTATATCGATCACGCTACTCGAGAAACATTAAATATGCTTGATGAAAAAACGCATTTTGGCTCATCTTCAGATGAACTAGGCGGTTTTGCCCGTGTTGCCCCTCTTATTTATTACCATTTTGACGATCCAATGCTTAAAAAATATATTGAAAAACAAACGCGACTCACACATAACAACGACACGGTTATCAATTTTGGAAATTTTACAACTGATTTAATTTTAGAATTAGTTATTGGTAAACCCCTTATTGAATCTATTGATAAAACGGCTCTCAACTACCCAACCATACAAGAATGGGTTAAATCCTTAAAATCTAGATTGGATGAAGATACTGTAAGCGTTATTAAAGACATCGGACAAAGTTGTTCAAGTCAATTTGCCATCCCTGCCACACTTTATCTCATTCTCAAATACCAGGATAACTTTGTTGAGGCCATGAAGCAAAATGTACTCTCTGGAGGTGATACCGCAGGCCGCGGAATGGTTCTCGGTATGATTCTCGGTGCATCACTCGGATATTCTAAAATTCCAACTGAGTGGTGTCATTCTTTAAATGCTTATGATTTAATCAACGGATTTACGGAGCATAAATTAATTTAATCATTCTTTTAATAAAAGTTTGAAATTGCTTTAGAATTTCAAACTTTTATTTTTTTTTTGGAAGTTTATCTCATATACGGGGTATAATTTTATCTGGAGGCGATTATATGAACACATCTAAAAAACTACTTTCTGCATATAAAAAGGCAACTAAAATCCCGTTTGATGAACATTCTAAATTCATTTTTTTTAGCGATGTGCATCGAGGTGATAACAGTCTTTCAGACGAATTTGCTCACAATCAAAATATCTATAATTTTGCACTACAACATTATTTAGAAGCAGGTTTCACATATGTAGAAGTTGGCGACGGAGACGAACTTTGGGAACAAAGTAACTTTCAAGTGATTCGATACGCACATAGCGATGTTTTTATGTTATTAAGACAGTTTTATGATTTAGATCGATTTATTATGCTATATGGCAATCACAACATGGCCTTTAAGAATTCAAAGTATATTCAAAAGCATCTTTTTAATTTTTACGACGAATATGAAGAGTCTTTTACCGCACTTTTCCCCAATATTGAGGTTAGGGAAGCTGTTGTGCTAGAAAACAAAAATATACCTCTTGAGATTTTTGTTGTTCATGGACATCAAGGTGATTTTATAAACGATCAAATCTGGCCAATTATGAGATCTTTAAACCGCTATTTTTGGCGTTTTTTTCATATTGTTGGTTTGAAAAATCCTGCTAGCCCAGCAAAAAATGCACATAAGCGACACAAAATCGAAAAAAACTATTCGAAATTTATTGCCGCTTATCACAAAACATTGATTGTAGGTCATACACATAGGCCAAAATTTCCAAAACAAGATGAACTTCCATACTTTAACACAGGGTGTTGCATTCATCCAAGAAATATTACGGGTATAGAAATAGAAAATAACCATATTGCTCTAATCGAATGGAGAATCTCACCGAGTGATAATGGGACACTTCAGATTATAAGACGCGTCGTACGCGGTCCAAGACCACTTAGCGACTTTGCAAGTAAGTGAGTTTTCGCCAGAGCCATTCACACGGTCCAAACTTAAATCGTTTTAGCCATAGATTGCTAAGTACTATTTGTACCATGAAAAAAACAAATGCAAGGATAATATAGTCAATTTGATGATGTTTTCCAAATTGTCCAAAACCATATCCATAAAAAAATGTTGTAAAAAATATAGTTTGAGCAAGATAATTTGTAAGTGCCATCTGACCCGTTGCAGCAAGCGGTTTTACAATTATATATAGATACTTGCTATTATATAATAGAATCAGTGCCGAGGCATAACTGAGCGCCCCAGTTAGCGTCAAAGCTTCGTCAAACACTACTGCAAGCTGAGGATTCCCCAACTTTGTAAGGCAAATAACATATCCAATCATCAACACAATGGAAAGTGTACCTGTAATCATAAAAAAGCTTTTAATCTGATTTAATTTCTCTTTAATATCATTAAAAAAATTCATTTTTCCAATTGCATAACCAATTGAAAACAATGCTAGGATTTTTACAATTACGAATATTAGATTCAACAGTATCAAGGGAACTTCATTTTGGAATCGATAAGATACCATTGTGAAATAACCTGGTTGTTTATATGCTGCAATCGATTTTTGGATAATATCAGATTGATACGTTGCATCGCTACTACTTTGTGCCATAGTAAACAAAACCGTTGAAATAAACAGTAAAATAGCCGCTTGTTTTAGCAATGCCTTATAGTCCTTGTTTCTCGTGCTAAATAGAAACAATCCCGTAACTGCATATACATGCAGGATATCACCATACCAAACAAAGATTAAATGCAATGCGCCCATCGCCATTAATATCCAGAGACGGCGTTTAAAGTATTTCTCATTTTCTACTCTTTCACCGGGTTTATTGAGAAAGAAATAAAATCCTAGTCCAAATAGCAAAGAAAAAAGTGTGTAAAACTTACCAACCGCAAAGAGATGGATGAACCATGATGCAGCTTGATTAATTTTGCTTACTTGTAATAAAGGAGACGCGACATATGAATACATAGTCGCGTCTATCATGGTTAAGTTTACAAGTAAAACACCAAATAGCGCAAAGCCACGGATAATATCCATTTCAATGACCCTTTTTTGACGTTCAACTGGTGCGTTCATATTTATATTCCCATATTGGAAAGGATCATATCTTTTAGCATATCTTTATTTTCAAAGAAATAATCAACGATCCCTAAGATACTATCACGTTCATCAGCAGGAAGCATTTCAGAATTCGCTTTTAAATCTGTCATAAGTTGATTTAATGCCTCACCTTCAATAACGTTGGTCAAACCTTGATCGACGATGTCATATCCGATTTCAGTTGCTAAAGCTTCATCTTCAACTAAAGACATGATTGAGATGCTATCTTGTGGCGCTACCAAAGCCTCTGTTTTAACATCAGCATCATAAGCATTATAAACAATACTTTGCGCCATTTTAAAACCCATCATATCAAATGAATAACTCATCTGACGGATGTTGTATTTTCCATCAATTGCTATTTTGATATCATAAGCACCTGTGTCTACCAACGCTTGGCTAAGTTGATATTGCGCATCTTGGTATGTTGTAACCATTTCTTCTATTGCTTTATTCCATTCAATATCAAAATTAGTATCAATTTCTTCAATGGCTGCTTCAATATCAGATTTTTCAAGTTGTAGTAAAACATAATCCTCTGAAGAAATCACTAAATTTAACACTTCAATAGTTTTACTTTTTATAAGTGCTTTTAAATTTTCATCTGTTTTAGCTTCGTTTAATAAATCAATATAGAGCTTTAGCATTTCATCCATTGTCAATGAAACCTTTAGTTCATCGCACTTAATTGTTTTTCCATCTGACAATGTAACATTAACTTTATCGCCTTTTTCTAGGTTAACTAAACCCTCACGAAGGATTTTTTCATACCCTTTATAGTTTTTTACCAATGCTTTATATAAAGGATCTTTTTCCATTTTTAACAAATCAATATATTTATTAAAATGTAACTCTGATAAATCTATACCACTTTCGTCTTTAATCAATTGAAACAATTCTGCTTTGCTCATGGTAAAACTTTTGTTATACAGCGTTTTACTATCAATAGCTAGTTGTTCTTGAGTTAAGCCCATACCTAAGTTTAACATTGATTTATCAGCATAATCAAAGCTTAAATTTTCTTTTAGATAAAATTCTTTTTTATCCATGTCTGATTTCATCACGACATTACCACTTATTGCTACTTTATTGACAAGTGAAGTGACGAATTTTGCCATTGCTTCCGGATCAGCAGAAAAATACCCAAGAGATTCTGTCATTGCTGTTTCATCAATCGCAAAACTAGCTTTGATCGATGAATCTACAGCTGTATGCTTGTTTTGAGTTGCACTATATAACAAATAATTCACTGGATTACTTTTGATGATAATCCCCTTTGCCACTGTAAAACCAACAGCACCAACAATTACAACACAAAGAATGACTGCAATTGCAATTATGCTTTTCTTATTCATATCTTTTCCCCCATATCAAATAAATTTTTAAAAACATTTTGATTAAACATTGTCAAACACATACATATCTTTTAACATTATAACATATTAGGCGTTACTGAATATTAAAAATACATTAGACTATTCTGAGAAGGAGGCAAGTATGGATTTTAATTTACCAAATGATCCTATCATTTTGCTAGGTATGATCAACATGAAACTCCGTGATTTCTATCCAAATATTGAATCTTTATGTGAAGACCTTGGATTTGACATTATAGAAATCACTCAAACGCTCTTAAATGCTGGATTTAAATACGATTTTGCAACCAACCAATTTCACCAAATCTAAAAAAAAAAGACACTTCTTGCCCATGGGGATGGGCGACAAGAAGTGTCTTTTTTAAGTTTCAAAATTTCCTCATTTATGGTCTTTCAATGAGTAACGTAGTACCCATTCCGCCACCTATACAAAGTGTTGCAAGTCCCTTTTTAGCATCACGTTTTTGCATCTCATGAAGTAATGTGACAAAAATTCGTGTACCACTAGCGCCAACTGGATGGCCGATTGCAATAGCGCCACCATTTACGTTAACGATTTCAGGGTTTAATCCTAAGTCTCTTACAACTGCCAATGATTGCGCAGCAAAAGCTTCATTAGCTTCAACTAAATCTAAATCTTCTATTTTCCATCCAGCACTTGCTAGTGCTGCTTTTGAAGCTGGAACTGGTCCATAACCCATAATTGATGGATCAACACCTTTTGTACCAAATCCCTTTACAATCGCAAGCACTTCAAGACCAAGAGATTTAGCTTTTTCAAGACTCATAACAACTACCATAGCAGCACCGTCATTGATACCTGATGCATTACCAGCAGTAACTGTTCCATCTTTTTTAAATGCAGGCTTTAATTTTTGTAAAGATTCAATTGTAGTACCATATTTGATGAATTCGTCTTGATCGACAACAACGTCGCCTTTTCGAGTTTTAATCACTACAGGTACGATTTCATCTACAAATCTACCCTCTTTTTGTGCTTTTTCGGCTCTATTTTGGCTAGTTAAGGCAAATGCATCTTGATCTTCTCTAGATAAATGCCATTGCTCTGCAATGTTTTCAGCAGTGATGCCCATATGATAATCATTAAACGCGTCTGTTAAAGCATCCTTAATCATATGGTCGACCATTTGAACATGCCCCATTTTACTTCCCCAGCGATTTTGCATTGCAAGGTAAGGCGCATTAGACATACTTTCAGCACCACCACAAAGAATTGTGTCAGCTCCACCACTTCCTATAATTTGTGCAGCTAAGCTAATAGCTCTAAGCCCAGAACCACAAAGAATGTTGAGTGACATTGCAGGTACTTCAACTGGAATACCAGCATTGACTGCAATTTGTCTTGCTATATTTTGACCTTGACCTGCACTTAAAATATTGCCAATAATCACTTCATCTATAACGCTTTCAGAAATATTTGCACGCTTTATAGCTTCTTTTGCAGCCACAACGCCTAAATCAACTACAGATACATCTTTAAGTGCACCACCGAAAGAACCTACTGGCGTTCTAACAGCAGCTACTATTGCAACTTCTCTCATGACAATCCTCCTATAATCTTAAACCACCATTAACAGATAAGTTATGGCCAGTCACAAATGAAGATTCATCACTTGCTAAGAACAACACTGCATTTGCAATTTCTTGTGGTTCGCCAAGTCTACCAAGCATAGTTTTCTCTCTAATTGGATCAAGAACCTTATCAGGTACAGTCTTCATCATCTCAGTGTTTACATAGCCAGGTGCAACACTATTTACTCTAACTGCTGCGCCTTTTCTTGAGAATTCTTTAGCCCAAGTTTTCATAAGACCAATTACGCCTGCTTTTGTAGCAGCATAGTTAGACTGACCAACATTGCCGTATTCTCCAACAACTGAAGCAATGTTGATTATGCTTCCTTTGCCTTTTTCCATCATCACTGGACTGATAAATTGCGTCATGTTAAACACACCTTTAAGGTTTACATTGATAACTGCATCCCACATATCTTCAGTCATTTTATTGATAAGCGCATCTTTAGTAATACCAGCATTGTTTACCAATATATCGATTGTGCCGTATTCTTTAACAATTGTTTCAACAAATACTTCAATTGCAGCACGATCTGTTACATTAAGTGCATAGCCTTTGATATTTGCTTGTTCAAATTCAGCTGCATTCATATCTACTGCGATAACTTTTGCACCTTGTTTTTCAAATGTTTCACAGATTGATCTACCTATTCCTTGTGCGCCGCCAGTTACAACAGCAACTTTATCTTGTAATCTCATTTTGTCACTCCTTATATTTAGTTTTGCCAGTCTTTATAGTTTAAGTCCCATCTTCTCGTCTTTAAATATTCTAGCATCCATCTCTTTTAACGGGTCAGCAATCGCTGGCTTAAATTCCATTTGATCTAAAATATCTCTTTGAAGATCTACTCCTGGTGCAATTTCAGTAAGTGTTAATCCTTTTTCAGTAATCTCAAAAACAGCCCTCTCCGTTACGTAGATTACTGGTTGATGAATTTCGTAAGCGTAATCACCTGAAAAAGTAACTTGCTCAACTTCTTTGATGAATTTTTTTGATTTACCTTCGTTGATGATTTGGAGTTTACCCTCTGCAATAGCAATTTCAAGCCCACCAGCGGTAAACGTTCCACAGTATACACATTTTTTAGCATTTTGTGAAATATTGATGAACCCCCCACAACCTGGAACCTTAGGTCCAAATTTCGAAACGTTAACATTACCACGACTATCACATTGTGCCAGTCCAAGGAATGTTACATCTAGTCCACCACCATCATAAAAATCAAATTGATAAGGTTGATCGATGATCATATCTGGGTTAGTAGCAGCGCCAAAACTTTGTCCACCAGCAGGAATACCACCGATTGTACCAGCTTCAGTTGTAAGAATTAACCCTTCAATACCTTCTTCATTTGCTACGATTGATACACCTTCTGGCATCCCTATTCCGAGGTTTGTGATTGCATTTGCCTTGAGTTCCATCGCGGCACGTCTTGCAATTAACTTTCTTTCAGATAATTCCATAGGTGGAATACTCTTGACTGGTACTCTAATATCTTGACTGTATGATGGATTATATTGTTCAGCAAATGTTTGCATATGTTCTTCTTGAGATGCTTCAACAATTGCATCAACATAGATTCCAGGTATTTTCACAAGTTTATGATTTAAAGTGCCCTCTGAAACAACTTTTTCTACTTGTAGTATTACGATTCCACCTGAGTTTTTTGCAGCTTGCGCTATTGATAACATTTCAAGACTAAGTGCTTCTTTCTCAAAAGTACAATTGCCAAATGGATCGGCGTAGGTGCCTCTAATAAACGCCACATCTATCGGAAATGATTTGTAAAATAGCCACTCTTCGCCACCGATATGCATCAGTTCAACTAAATCTTCTTTTGCTGAATTGTTGATTTTTCCACCTTCTAGTCTTGGGTCGACAAAGGTTTTCAAGCCAACTTTTGTTACTACTCCTGGTTTTTTTCCAGCGATCTCTCTAAAAAGATGTGAAATTACACCTTGAGGAAAATTGTATGCTTCTAGTTTCTCATCTAGTGCTAATTTGCCAAGTTTTGGCGCAAGTCCCCAGTGTCCACCTACTACGCGCTTTACAATTCCTTCTTGACCAAAATGGTTCAAGCCTCTATTTTTACCGTCACCTTGACCTGCTGCATAAACAAGCGTCAAATCCTTAGGATGTCCCGTACTTATAAATGCATCTTCGACACCTCTGCTAAGTGCCTCAGGATGCATGTTACCTACGAAACCACCAGTTGCAACGGTACTACCATCTTTTATAAGTGCAATCGCATCTGCTAGCGTCATCACCTTATTCATGTTAGTCCCTCCGAAATCTGATAACAGTGCCGACTGTTATCTAGTCTATTTTAATCCCAACTTTATATTCTCACTTATATAGATCAAAAACCTTTGGACTTTTAGTCCTCGGCTCTGTCACAAATCAGCTGTGACATTAACAAAAGGGTGGGGCCAAAATTCGACCCCTCCAATTATTTAAAAACAAATTAAATCAAACGATACCAAATACTAAATAAGCTAAACAAACGATTACTACTGTGATTAGTGGTATAACAACTGTTAAAGCAGCAATATCAAGATAAGCTTGCTTGTGGTTAACTTTACATACAGAGAGTAATGTGATTACAGCGCCACAGTGTGGTAATGAATCTAAGCCACCAGCTGCTATAAGCATAATTCTATGAAGTGCGCCTGGGTCAATACCCATTTGCAAGAATTCTGGTGCAAGTACTTCAAGCGCAATTGCCGTACCACCTGAAGATGAACCAACGATACCAGCAAGTAAAGTTGTTGAAAATGCGACTTTAAAGATTGATGGAATTGTCATTGCAACAATTGCACCTTTTACTGTACCAAAAGCTGCAAGCGCTTTGATAACACCACCGTAACCAACTTCAGAACCTGTATTAAAGATAGGAAGTAATGATCCAACTGCACCATCAAAGATTTGTTTATTTGTATCTTTAAGGTATTTTCTTAATACGATTAATACAAATACGATTGCAGTACCTAAACCGATAATTACTGGCCAAGTGCCGTCTACAGTAGCATCTGGGTTGTAAGCATGAAGTTTAGCAAGAACTGATTCTTGTGTAAAATACCAGTTTGTTAAAATAAAGTTCATTACAAATACGATGATGATCGGTGTAATTGAAATCCAGAAATTTGGGATATTATCAAAAGTTTCTACTAAACCTTCATTTTCATGGATGCCATAACCTTCGCCTGCTGCGTTAAGTTTCTTAGCACGACGATTTAACCACCATAAACCACCAAAGAACATACAAGCTGATCCAATAATTCCTAACCAGAAGCCTGCATAAATCGTAGTTCCAAAATATTTTGTTGGCATTGTATTGAGGTATTGAGGTGAACCTGGCATTGCAGTCATAGTAAAGGTAAATGCACCTAAAGCGATTGCCGCTGGAAGTAGACGTTTAGGAATGTCTGCTTCTCTATAAAGCATAGCGCCGATTGGATACATAGCGAAAACTACAACGAATAGTGATACACCACCGTATGTGAGTAAGCTTGTTGCAATAACTACTGCAGCGATAGCATGTTTCTTACCGAACTTTTGAGAAATAAAGTGTGCGATAGAAGTTGCTGCGCCAGTAACGCCCATAAGTTTACCAAATACTGCCCCAGCAAGGAATACAGGGAAGTAAGATTTGATATAACCAGCTGCTGCAGGCATAAAAATACTTGATAATGCGTAAAGCGCTGGAATTTCACCAGACATAATTGCAGCAAGCATAGCTAAAAGTGGTGCGAGTACCAACACTGTAATTCCGCGATATGCCAAATACATAAGAGCGAAAAGTGTCAAAATAATTGCCAATACACCTAACATTTTTTTGTCCCCCTAACTTAATAGTTTGATGATTTCATATAATACATAGAAAAGTATCAAGACGTTAATTCCGATCAGCCCCACCAAAAGTCCATTGGTAAAAAGTCTACCTTTTTCTAGCATCTCGATGTGTTTCGGATGGAATTTCTCTGAGCCTAGTCCGTTTCTCGAATCGTCAATCATAGTCTTTAAAAAAGTACTCATTATGACAACTGCAACTGCCAAGCTTAAAAGATATACCAATCCTAGTTGAATCGAATAGACGACTTCAATGACTGAAACAAACGAGGTAACCAAGATTGCAAATACAAAATATTCATCAAACTTAAAATAACGATGCTTTTGATCATATGCCTCTGAAATAATCATCCGTATAAACACCAATGCCAAGTGTACATACTTATACTCCTGAGGATAATAAATCTGTTGAGTAAATACTAGTACGAGCAATACCTGATAGATCAAATTGAAATATCTTGGGTTCCTTAGTGCTTTAACCATAAAGTACATCCTTTCTTACGTCATTTTTACCTTCACCAATATAAAAGCAATTCTCATGCCAATAGTTTTACTCCCAAAAGAGTGAAAATGAGTTTATTTTTAATAAGTTATATCATAAAAGCAACAAAATATTGATAAAAAGAAAACAAGTGTAAAATAATAATTACACTTGTTTGTCGTAAATTTGTACATCGTCAACATTTGTTTACACTTATCCAATTTGCGATACGTTTGTAAAAAAATCATTACACAAATAGTCTTGCAATCAAAACATAGCACTAAAAATCTAAGAAATTTACAATAAATATTTTATTTCATATCAAATTTCTCTAGTTTTTTATGAAGTGCCATTCTAGAAATCCCCAAATCAGTTGCAGTTCTGCTTTTATTTCCTTTAAATGAGATTAGTCTTTCGAGAATTATTTTCTTTTCTGCAGCATCAACAAGTTCTTTAAGTGGCTCACCTGTTGAAACAAGCTTGCCATTATTGATATGTGCTGGCAAATGCCAAGGCTGAATAAATTCCTCACCTTCCATAATATTGTAAGCACGTTCGATCACGTTTTTAAGCTCACGTATATTTCCTTTCCAATCATAAGAGAACAGTTGCATCTGTGTTTTCTCAGATAAACCTTTTAAATTACCGTGATTTTCTTGATTTAACTGGTTTATAAAATGATTTGAAAGTAAGATAATATCTTCTTTTCTTTCTCTTAATGGCGGAATCATCAAATTAATGACATTTAGGCGATAGTATAAATCTTCTCTAAACGTTTTTTCTTCCACCATTGCTTTTAAATTTCTATTGGTTGCAGCGATGATACGCACGTCAACTTGTTTAGGTGAGTTTGAACCTATTCGTTCTACTTCGCCTTCTTGCAGAACTCTGAGTATTTTGGCTTGCATCTGAAGTGGCATATCGCCAATTTCATCTAGGAAAATTGTACCTTGATCAGCAAGTTCGAATTTTCCGATTCTTCCATTTTTATCCGCCCCGGTAAAGGAACCTTTTTCGTAACCAAAGAGTTCAGACTCTAGTAGATGTTCTGGAATCGCTGCACAGTTCACTTTTATAAACGGCATTTCTCTTCTATGACTTGAAAGATGAATCGCATGTGCAAATAATTCTTTTCCTGTTCCACTTTCACCTTGTATGAGTACACTTGACTTAGAATGCGCTAGTTTATTGACGTAATTTTTCAGTTTATTGATTTCATCATCACTTGTAATGATTTGGCTCAAACTATACTTCGCTCTGTGCAAACTACTGATTTCTGACTTAAGGTTTTTAAGTTCTTTTTCAACCCTGCTGAATTTCTTGTTAATATTTTGAAGTTCTGATACATTCCTAAAGATAACTTTACCTATGGCACCCGCTAGCTTTCCGTCCACATAATAGGGAATTCTAGTTGCAACCATATAATCACCATGAATTTCTTGAAAATCATTCACTTCAGGTATCCCAGTCTGAGCAACGATATGCATCCTTGTATTTTCAATGACTTCAGTAACGTGTTTGCCGATAACTTCGTCTCCTTCAATGCCAAGAAACTTCATGTATGCATTTGAAATCATAGTGATATAGCCATTTGAATCCACTACCAATATCCCATCATAGGCAATTTCAAGTACAGTTTTCAATACGGACATTTCACTACGATCTGCCTCAATTCGACTACTAAGTTGCTCTATACGCGTTATATCATCAAAAATCGAGATCGCGCCAATCACTTTACCCTCTTCAAAAAGTGGCACTCTAGAAGCTATACAAGCACGACTGTGAACATTTAATCTTATGTTCCTCTCAATTTTTTGAGTGACCATTGTTTCATTTAACTTTGACTCCGGATAAACCGTAAGCATCGGCTTACCAATAGCATTTTCGAGTTTCACCCCTAGCAATTCAAGCGCTCTTGAATTAATATGCGTCACAATCCCAGCTGTATTGATAACAACTATTGCATTAGTGAGTTCTTCAAATACCATTTGGTTTTCATCTAGGCAATTAAATATTTTTTCCAAATAGGTTCACTCCTTTTTAGTTATTACACTTAACTCATGCAATAATGATACCAAAACTACTCGATTTCAAATGTCACTGGACAATGATCGCTGCCCATAATTTGAGGTTCGATACTCGCTGACTTAAAACGTGTTTTTAGGGACTCCGAAGCAAGAAAATAATCAATTCTCCATCCAACGTTTTTCTCTCTCGCTGAACCAAAATATGACCACCAAGTGTAAGCATCTTTCTGCTCAGGATAAAAATATCTAAACGTATCAATGAAACCCGCATCCAACAAGTCTGTCATTTTACTACGTTCTTCAATCGTAAATCCCGCACTTCTTAGATTTGATTTTGCGTTTTTTATATCAATTTCTTTGTGGGCAACATTTAAATCCCCACATACAATCACAGGTTTATGTGCTTCTAGTTTTTTAAGGAAAATTCTAAAATCATCTTCCCATCTCATTCTATATTCAAGGCGTTCAAGAGCTGATTTAGAGTTTGGTGTATATACTGTTACAAGATAAAAGGTATCGAGTTCTAAAGCAATGACTCTCCCCTCTTGATCATGTTCTTCAATCCCTATGCCATTAATTACATTTAAAGGCATGTGCTTAGAAAATATAGCAGTTCCTGAATAGCCTTTTTTAAATGCGTAATTCCAAAATTGATGATATCCTTCCAAATCAAGTTCAATTTGACCTTCTTGCAGCTTTGTCTCTTGGAGGCAAAAGAAATCAGCATCCGCCTCTTTGAAATATTCAATAAAACCCTTATTGACACATGCTCTAATACCATTGACATTCCAATTTACAAATTTCATAGCGCCTCCTAATATGACTATTTTATCATTCATTAATATCTATTTTTCTTTCATTATAACAAAATTTCGCCCTAACACAAAGCTGCAAGGTAAATCTTTACATAAGAATACCCCTTTCGACTTTTCTTGTAAAATAAAATCAAGAAGTAAGTAAAAGGGGTAAATTAATAATTAATTAAAAAATTGGATTACCAAATAGCTGATGACTGCTGTAAGTGTCGATAAAACTGTTCCCCAAACTAAATCGATAAGCGTAATCGTAAGTGGCCAAGACTTTACAGTTGCTAGGTTAGTTAAATCATATGTCGCATAAGTGATTAATCCGAAAAGTGCTGCTGATGTGACAAGGTGTGTAATGTCTTTTGATGGATATATTACAAAGTACAATAGACCAATAACAAACAAAACATAGAAAACAATAGCAGCTATCCAATTAATTTTATCCGTCATTAAGTAACCTAGATATTTTGCATATACTCTTTTGGCTATTAAGCCAAGCCATATCATATCAATCACGAGAAAAACAATAAACGTTATGAGAAAATTTCTCATCATCGACATCCACTCACCTCAATTCTTATAATCTACTTTCAACAATCTGCCAGTCTACAACATTCCAAAAAGCATCAATATAATCAGCTCTTCTGTTTTGATAATTTAAATAGTAAGCATGTTCCCAAACATCTAGACCCAAAAGTTCAATTAATCCATCTGAAACTGGAGCATCCTGATTAGAAGTACTAACAACTTTTAATGATCCTTTATCAGAAACAAGCCATGCCCAACCACTTCCAAAACGCTTTAATGCAGCATCTTTAAACTTACTTTTAAATTCTTCAACTGAACCAAATGCACTGATGATTCTTTCTTCAAAATTTGAGCTCATAGGTTTTCCGCCTGGTGCTAAACTTTCCCAAAATAATGAATGGTTGTAATGTCCACCCCCATTGTTTTTTACGACTTGTCTAATCTCCTCTGGCAATTTATCCAAATTTTTAAGCACTTCTTCAATTGTCCAACTTTCAAATTCGGATTTTCCTTCCAAGGCATTGTTTAAGTTAGAAACATATGCACCGTGATGTTTTTGATAATGAATTTCCATAGTCTTTTCATCTATATATGGTTCTAATGCACTATAATTAAATTTTAATTCTGGTAATACAAATTTCATAAAGACCTCCTAAGTCAATTTATATATGTCATCTGGAATTGTTTGTTCCATCTGATATATATCCAAGGCGACCAAGTGATAATCATTATCATTTGCATTGTAATCATTTTGTAATATTAGCAGCTAATAGCTGTTTGATTTTTTCCTCTACTTTTTGCGATATAAAGTGCTTGGTCAGCACACTTCACCCATTCCTCCATTGAGAATTCATCTGAAGGAACAAAATTCACCATACCAATACTAACTGTAATATGTGTTGTTGTTCCATCAAATAAAGGAATATTAATTGCTTCAACTTCTTGTCGCAATACTTCACATACTTTATAGGATTCTTCTTCTGAGTATCCTTGTAATACTGCGGAAAATTCTTCACCACCATATCTAGCAATTAAATCCTTTCTCTGGGGAATTTGATGGTGAAATATTGTACTTACGAGTCTGAGACAATCATCTCCTGCTAAATGTCCGTAAGTATCATTAAATAATTTAAAATTATCTAAATCCATCATCATGACAGTCATCGGACGTTTACGCTCTTTATTCTTCAAAAATGCTTTACTATAAAAATCATCAAACTTTCTACGATTTGGTAGTCCAGTTAGTCCATCGCTAAAAGATAATCGACTCAAAGATTCATTCATTTCTTGTAAAGCTTTCGTTCGCTCAGTTACTTGAGTTTCAAGGCTAGAAACAATATTTGTTAACTTAATGGCCATTTCGTTGAAAGATCGGCTAAGTTCTCCTAGTTCATCACTTCTTATCTCATCTATTACAAAATCAAATTTTCCTTCTGCGAGTCTTTTTGACGCACTATTAAGATTGAGAATTGGTTTAGTGATCCAACGTGATAATAACCATGCTAAACCGATGAAAACTGTACTACTAAAGATTACAAGAATCACTGTTTGCTTAGTTGCTTCATCCATTTTACCTAAAATAGCATCTTTTGAAAGCATCACATAAATTTTCCAGTTCAAATTTCCATTTACATAATCATCTGAAACGATATAATATTTTTTATTAGTCACTGTAATATCATGTAGACTAGATTTAGTTGTACTTAGAATTGCAGCTTTTATTAATACATTCTTACTGTCTATCGCATTTATAAGTTTCGATTCACCGTCAATCATTTGAAAAATCTCATCGGACGACTTGGAAGATGCTATTAACTGGCCAGTAGCATCTGTTATAAACACCATCCCATTCTCACGAGTTGGTATATCTGCAAGTGCTTCACCTAGCCAGGTTAATAAATAATCTGTTCCAAATACACAAACAAGTTGCCCCTCTTTATAAACAGGATAACTCGCTGTAATTGTAGGTAGTTTAAATACAAAATGATTATATACATCGCTGAAAACGGCTTTTTGTTCTTTCACGGACTTAGTATACCAAGGGCGGATTGTAGGATCATATGCATCAAATTTCTCAACAAAGTCAGTCGCTTCCCCTTTAGCACCTACATTGTAATATTCTGATGCGCCGCTGGTACTGCCATCATTTTTCATAACCTGCAAAGAATCATCAACAGACCTTCTTGCCCCATAAAACCGCTTGTCTGGAAAACCCACATAGGTCATCGTAACTTCGGGAAACTGAGAAATAATTCCAGAAAAATAGCTTTCCCTATTTTTTGAATCTTCCACATTTAAAATGCCTGATTCAAAGTTTTTAACATTTAACTCATTCAATTGAAGCGTTTCACTGAAGTGATGTTCTAACAAGTCGTTTACTTGAATTAATGCCTGCTCTGAAATCGTTTCTACCGTTATATTGGAAACGTTTTTGGCACCATTTAAGAGTAAACACGTAAGAATCACTACGATAACCATTAACGGCACTACAAATGGAATGATAAATGCTGTCCTTATAGATTTAAATTGATACCATTTAAGGGATTTACTTTTTTTCATATGTATTCTCCTATCAGTCAGTAATAGATTATTACCCACATAATTCTATAAATCTCAAAATAAAAGGGTTTTATTCCATCATCAGAAAGATTTATACCACATAGAAATAGGACTATAAAAAAAGAAGAGATTAAACTCTTCTTTTTAAATGATTTCTATTGTTTCCACGTGAATACAGAAAACCCGACACCAAAGCGGTTAACGGCAATGTCAGCAGAATTCCTAAACTACCAATTATCGCTTGCAAAATTTCAATGACAACCATCTCGCGGTTCATCAGATCTAATAAAGATGGGTTGTATGTGATTAACAATAACACTGTCGATAAAGAACTTCCGATGTACGCAAGTACCAGCGTATTCGCCATCGTTCCCATAATATCTCTGCCAATAGTCATTCCAGATGAAAACAATTGATAAAAAGAATGTGCCGCATATTTTTCCTTCATTTCATAGAGCGAAGAAGAAATTGACATTGAAACGTCCATGATAGCACCCATTGCACCGATAATTATCGCACCAAATATAACGCCTTTTAAATCCACAGGGTGGTCTGGATTCATCAAAAGTAGATAAACCGAAGATTCATCAACTACACCTGTTAATTTAAGGAACAGATCCGTAATTAAAACTAAAATTGCTGATAAAAAGATGCCGCTCATACATCCAATGATTGCTGCTAAAGTTTTTGGGTTAATACCGCTAACGACTATAAGCGTCATTACGGTTACGAACAAGCATATAATCACTGACCAAATATAAATGTTATATCCAGATAAAATAGCGGGTATAAAAACGAAGAAAATAACCAATATAGTTAAAATAAGTGAAAATAGCGTTTGTAAGCCTTTGGCTCTACCAAAAATCAAAAGTAATAGTGCGAATATCGCACCTAAGACAATCAGTACGTCAGTTCGATAATATTCTCCAAAAGTCCAGTCTGTTCCATAATAATCATTGCCTGTTTCATAAAGTAAAATTTTATCACCAATTTCAACTTCTTTTGGTAATACTCTTAGGTAATTGTTTAAACTCTGCAAAGCTTCAACTTGATTACCTTTTAAGTTGCCAGAAGTAACTTTTGCTTTAAAAAGGATATCTTTTGAGACAAAATTTATACCTTCATTTGGATCTGATGTATCTTCAATTACATCCACAATTTCTGTGACGACAGCCCTTCCCACGTTCATTTGATTTTCTGAACTGATTTCTGTTATGTTCTTACTTGCAACTTTATTACCAATGATAATTAATAAAATTGAAATTAAAACCACAAAAAAATATAAAGCACCGTACTCTTTCTTTTTTTTAATACCTTTCACAATCACTTTTGCCATGAATTATCCTCTTTGTCATTTCATTAAAAACGCAAAAGCAAATGCTTTTGCGTTCTTGAATTATTTTTAAATATAACCAATTACTTAATTTTAACCTCTAAAATGATTATACCCTTAAATTACAAAATGGTAAAGATTTGATCTAATCTCGTCATGCTAAAAACGCGCGCTACATCCTTATGCAGATGTTTTAAAATGACATTACAATTCATCTCTTTGCATTTTTTATATAGTCCCACTAATACACCTAAACCCGTGCTATCAATAAAGTAGCACGCAGTAAAATCAAGTTCAAAGGAGGTAGGTGACCCTGCTAATAAATTGTAAGTCATATCTCTAAATTTTGCTGCTTCTTGCACAGAAAACTGCTCCGGCATTTTAATAATCTCCATTTTCATGATTTACTCCTTAACTTTGAATTTTTCTACTAATGTGTTTAACTCCGTTGCCATCGCAGTTAACTCTTCACTACCTGCTGCAATACTTTCTAAAAGTGCTGTTTGCTCTTCAACAGCGGCAGCAACTTCTTGCGCATTTGCTGAGTTAAGTTCCGAAAGAGATGACACGGTATCAATTAAATTTAATATCACTTCCGAACTACTTACTTCACTATCCGTAATCTCTACTATTTTCTTAACATCATTTGATACGGCACCAACTGATTCAAAAATTTTCACAAAAGCGCGATCTGTTGCTTCTGCTTTTTCAACTCCTGTTGCAACTGCTACATTTCCATCATTCATCGACTTAACAGCAAGATCGATTTTTCGAATCATTTCTCCAACAACTTTAGTTATTCCATTGGCTTCATCACCTGTTTGCTCTGCTAACTTTCTAACCTCATCAGCGACAACTGCAAACCCTCTTCCATGTTCTCCGGCTCTTGCAGCTTCAATTGAAGCGTTAAGTGCCAATAAGTTTGTTTGATCTGAAATTGAATTTATAGTTCCTATAATACCCTTTATTTCTGAAGATAACGCTTCTATTGCTTTTAAATTTTCACTGGTTAAATCTGTTAATGATTTGATCTCTGAAATTGACTTAAGTGTATTCTCTATACTTTCCCTTCCAGTTCCAACACTTTGAAGGGTTGATGTAGTATTTTTGTCTGATTCAATAGCGTTTACCTTCGCCAGTTGAATCAAACTGCTTAGTTGAAGGATTGTTTCTGTTGTTTCCAAGATAGATTTACTTTGCACTGAAGAATTATTGGCAACATCTTGAATAGCTTTAGCTACATTTTGTGATGCATCACTCACTTCATTTGTTGAACTTGCGATGTCATCAGATGATTTAGCAACTTCATTTGCACCAATTTTCACTTTATAAACAATGCCATTTTGATGTTCAATCATCTTATTAAAAGAATTACCTATTTTTTCAATTTCATCACCCGTTTTTATTTCTGAAGAAACAGTTAAATCCCCATCCCCAGCCAACATCATCAAATTGGCGAGTTTTGATAGAGGCGTTGTCACATTACGTGTCACAAATACATAACTTATTACCATTGCAATGACAAGTGCTGATACCATTATTATCATTAATAAATTTCTAATTTTTAAAGTGGTTGCCATATAATCGTCGTAATTTGCTGTTATTGCTAATCCAAAATCGCCAACTCTCGTATACTTAACGTATTTCTTTACCCCGTTATAAGTATAGATCTTGCTATTGTCTTTTCCTGCTTGTATATCCGATAACATTTCATTAAGAGCAGGAATATTAAACTCATTTAAGTACTTAACAAATTCAAAGTCTTTGTTAATGTGTGACAAAATCAATCCATCTTTATCAAACATGAAACTATAACCACCTTCAAAAACCTTAATTGATTTTGAATGTGCTGATATTACATCAAACTTAATTGTAGTGATAATGGTACCCACTACCGTGTTCCCTTGTTTCAGTGGTTGACAAATTGCAATTACTGGAAGATTAGTTACCCTTGATATAATGGCTGCACTTTGGCCGACGCCACCAGCAAGTGCATCCTGATAGTATTGTCGATCACTGACATCTACAGAGGAATTCATATCATTGCTCGCGGTAATCGTTTTACCTTTATTGTTTGTGATCAATATCATTTCGACTACATCACTATGTGCATCGACCGTACTTAAAAGTTGATTATAGACATCCGATTTAAGTGTAGAATCTCCAGATGCAAATTTGACGATACGCTCGTCTTCACTCATGAGCGAACCTATTAATTTAGCAGCGTCAATCTCACTGTTAATCGCATCGCCTGTTAACGTAACCAAATCATCTAACTTATTATAAACTGAAGACTCAGTTGAACTGGTAAATTGCAAAAGTGAAATAATCCCAAGCGTTGCTAAAGGTACTAATATAACAATAAACATAATGAACATAATTTTTAGTTTTAAACTTTTAAACATCTAATACCACCCCATTCTTTATTTTTGCAATGATGCTATTTCCAGTTAAATACAAGTTATCTGCAAAACTATTTACCAAAAACAAGCCCCTACCACTTTCATCTAATAAATTCTCAGAAGATAGCGTTTGTTTAATTTTTATCCGTTCCCTCCTAGATTGTAAATCAAAGACTTCTATGAAGAGTTCATTTGCATTGATATTTATAATTGCTTTAATTGGAACTGTGTCATCAAATTCACTGCCATGTTTATAGGCGTTGGTCAAAAGTTCCATAAGTACTAAACGAAATGTAAATGCATTTACTGCATAAGGCAATTTTTTTAAGAGTAAATCGATTCTGTTTTGAGCATCCATAATCCCATAAAACTTTTCTTCAAAAACACTACCTTGAAAAGTGAAATCCATAAAGACCGAACATAAATCCCTATGCATTTCTTGTCCACTAACGTACAGCTGATTTGAAAGCTCTTCTGCTATAAGGAAGACGTCTGTTTTGTACTTTTCAATCAATTCTATATTAAATTCAATGTTACTTAAAGAAACCCATTTTACGTCATTGATGGAAAACTCTATTAAAGCCTCCTCTACAAAACATTGATCAAGTAGATTTACAAAATCCCCATCATTTGTATAAACAATTCCAGGTCCACCGTTATTGGTTATAACTAATGTTCCTTTTTTTGTGTTAAGATGCCATATATGATACATAAAGTCACTTATATTTAGTGATTTATTTACCTTACTCAATAGTTTATCTGTAACATCAAGGAGTGAACTTTGCACACCATCCCAATCATAATTTGTAAAAACACGCTGAAAGTACTGCTCCATGGCTATGATAAAGACAGAAGATAAAATCATTTCATTTTGCAACTCCCCAACCCACCCAAAATGATGGTCGCCAACAGACAAAGTGAAATAAAATGACCTCGGATTACTTGAAGTCACATAATGAAGTGGTTTAATATAACAGCCACTTTGTACCCAATTTTGATTTAGCGCCAAATGTCTTTGTAATAAAATTGCTTCCGAAAGCGTCGAGACTTCTTTGTTTTTTATCTTAGCAATCGTTAGCGTCGCCGGTCTACCATTTACTTCGATATAGTTTGAGGTAAGTTCAAACCATATTGTCTGATCTTCAGTTATATGTATTGGGTAAACCATACTACCAAGTGAACGTTTGTTTTTCTTCATATATTCTATTCTATGAGATGCAAGTGGTTCAAATGTTTTAAGAATAGATTGTAAAGATTTTTTGTGAATAAAAGGGATTAATTTCTCTGCACTTTTATTACTGAGAATTATTTGGTCATCCTGTATAATTACTACAGCTTCTGTATATAAATCAATAAATTCCTTGTAATAGTTTAAATCATCGAGCATGACTGCCTCCAGTGTAGTCGAACAAAGGTTGTATATATATAACTTCATAATTCCAAATGAATTAAATATAGTCACATTGATTCATTCATTATAGACTGCAAGTACTAATTTTACAATCGTTTTTCAGTAAAATTCTAAAATCATCTTCAATAATGTCAATCTTGCAATTCCTTACATTTTTTATTTGAATACACTTTTTATGTCTTAATGATATATAATATTTTGATGAGATAATTCAGTTTACACACTTTGAATTGATAAATTCTCAATTTTTATAGTAAAAATATTTTTATATCATTTTAAAATAGTTGTTTTTAAAATAATTGCTTAACAAATGAATACTATATAAGGAGATTCCATTTATGCCCAACCTTAAAGTCATTGTTGTCGATCATGAAATGAATCATTTCGATGCTTTGCACACTTACTTATCAGTACACGATATTGACTACCAGCAATATACATCATTTGAAACATATCTTGCAAACCACGATTTAAATGGTCATATACTTATAGCTGATTCAAAGGATATCCTTTCTATGTTTCCAATTGACGAAAATGAGAGTGATAAAAATTATTTAAAACTATACAATTGTACATACCTCATCGCTTATGAAAAAAATAACTCTCATGATACATTAAAAGAAGCAATGCTTCATGGTGCAGATGATTATATTATATTCCCAATTCATTATGAGCTTTTGTTTTTAAAAATACGGTCCCACCTAAAAAGACTTGTATTTCTAGAGGCCATTTTTTCAACCGAGCAAAATACGCTTGTTCATAATAACATGACAATTGATCCCTTTTCTAAGCAAATCTACATGAATGGCGAAAGAATGGATTTAACACAGTCCGAATTCAATATACTTTACACACTCGCTAAAAAACCGAATGAGGTGTTTAGCATGGAATATCTTTTTCAATTAATCACGGGGCAAAAGAGCCTAGGAGATTATAATGCACTCATGACACATGTCAGTCGTCTTCGAAAAAAACTAGCGCTAATTGACCCATCTCACCATTATATAGTGACCGTGAGAAATCGTGGTTATAAATTTAATGCACACAAGGGAATAACACCTGCAGAAGATGTCAAAAATATGTATTTATAGCAAGTGTACGGTTGATACATTTAATACATTTAATCCATTTATTCCCTTCATTATGAAATTGAAACACAAATAATAAGGAGCGCTTCATTTCATATGAAGTGCTCCTTAATTTTGTTCAATTATTGAATTTCCACTACTTCATAGCCAGCATCATCCACAACTTCAGTCAAAATAGAATTCTCAATATCATTTGTCATTTCAAGCACTGCTTGCTTCAATTCTAAATTCACTTCAACCTTTTCTACGCCATCAAGTGCGCTTAAAGCGTTTTCAACTCTCATTTTGCAGTGGTTACAGCTCATGCCCTCTATTTTCATTACTTTCTTCATATAGCCTCCAATTGTGAGATTGGTTCTCACTTTCTAACTTTATTTTACAACGATATTGAAAATTTTGCCAGGGACAAAAATTTCTTTTACAATCATTTTACCATCTGTAAACAATTTGACTTTCTCATCAGCAAGTGCAAGTTCTCTCGCGTACTCAGCAGTAGCATCAACAGGAATCGAGATAGTGCCTCTCACTTTACCATTGATTTGAACTGCCATTTCGATGACATCATCTACCACTTTATCTGGGTTAAATGTCGGCCAAGTTTGTTCTGTAATCATACCGTCAAAGCCCATCATCTCCCAAAGTTCTTCTGAAACATGGGGAGCAACTGGGTTAAGAAGAAGTAATAAAGTTTTATATTCAGCTTTATTTACTTGACCTGCCCGTTTAAAGTCATTGATCAAGCTCATCATGGCTGCAATAGCAGTGTTAAATTTAAGTGTTTCATAATCTTCAGAAACTTTCTTAATCGTTTTATTGATGATGATTTCTAGTTCCTTAGAATAGACATCACCTTCAACAACATCCTCAAAAAGATTCCAAATTCTATCTAAAAATCTACGACAACCCTTTACACTATTATCTGACCAAGGTACACTCTTCTCAAAGTCGCCGATAAACATCTCATAAAGCCTTAAAGTATCTGCACCTGATTCTTTGATAATATCATCTGGATTGACGACATTCCCTCTTGATTTAGACATTTTTTCGTTATTTTCACCCATGATCATACCATGCGATGTTCTTTTGAGATAAGGCTCTTTCGTGTTAACTTTGCCAATATCAAATAAGAATTTATGCCAAAAACGTGAGTAAAGAAGGTGAAGCGTTGTATGCTCCATGCCGCCGTTGTACCAGTCTACTGGCATCCAGTAATTAAGGGCATCCATGCTTGCGAACTCTTGATCATTATCCACATCACAGTATCTAAGGAAGTACCAACTTGATCCTGCCCATTGCGGCATGGTGTCAGTTTCTCTATGCGCATGTCCACCACATTTTGGACAAGTTGTTTCTATCCAATCTGTCATGGTCGCAAGCGGAGATTCTCCGTTATCTGTCGGTTCGTAACTATCAACTTCTGGTAAAGTCAGTGGTAATTCAGACTCAGGTATAGCAACCCAGCCACAGTCCGGACAACTTACAAGCGGTATAGGTTCTCCCCAATATCTTTGTCTAGAGAATACCCAGTCTCTTAGTTTAAAGTTGACTTTCTTTGTCCCGATGCCTTTACCTTCTAAGAATTTCGCGATCACTTCTTTTGCCTCAGCAACTTGAAGCCCATTAATGACAGGAGAATTGACGATGATACCTTCATCAGTATCTGTATAAGCTGCTTCTTCGACATTACCGCCAGCGACTACTTCGATAATCGGTAAGTTAAATGCTTTGGCAAATTCCCAGTCTCTTGTATCATGACCAGGGACCGCCATTATAGCACCGGTTCCATATGTCATAAGGACATAATCCGAGATGAAAATAGGAATTTCTTTTTCAGAAGCTGGATTGATGGCTTTAATGCCTTTGATCTCAACACCTGTTTTGTCTTTGTTAAGCTCAGTTCTTTCAAAGTCAGATTTAAGTTTGGCTTCATCCCTATAAGCCATAAGTGCTTCATAATTATCGATAATGTCTTTTCGCTCGTCTAACATAGGATGATCTGGACTGACAACCATATAAGTTGCACCATAAATGGTGTCAGGACGTGTCGTATATACTTTTAAAGCATCGCCAGCAGTCGTTGTAAAATCAACTTCTATACCTATGGATTTTCCAATCCAGTTTTTTTGCTGAGCTTTTACACGCTCTATATAATCTAGATCGTCTAAATCATCAATTAATCGTTCCGCATATTCTGTAATCTTAAGCATCCATTGAGATTTAGCTCTTTTTACAACTGGGCTGCCACATCTTTCACATACGCCACCGACAACTTCTTCATTTGCAAGACCAACTTTACAAGATGTACACCAGTTGATGTCCATTTCTCTTTTATATGCAAGGCCATTTTCAAAAAGTTTAATAAATATCCACTGTGTCCATTTGTAGTAATTTGGATCTGTCGTGTTGATTTCTCTTGACCAGTCAAATGAAAGGCCAAGACTTTTAAGTTGCTCTTTAAAGCGACGTACATTGTCTTCTGTTACGATTGCTGGATGAATTTTGTTTTTGATGGCATAGTTTTCTGTTGGTAAACCAAATGCATCCCAACCCATGGTATAAAGTACATTATAACCTTCCATACGTCTTTTTCTCGCGACGATATCAAGCGCAGTATAAGGTCTTGGATGACCTACGTGTAAGCCTTGACCAGATGGATAAGGGAATTCTACCAATGGATAGTATTTAGGTTTAGAATAATCATTGTAAGCTTTAAAGCTTTGCTTTTCATCCCAGATGTCTTGCCACTTTTTCTCGATTTCCTGATGTTTGTATTCGCGCATTTTCAAACCCCTTTCAAAAAAAATAAGAGCCCTTCGTTTAGAGACGAAGGGCTCGCGTTACCACTCTATTTGATCGCCGTGGCGATCCACTCAAAGCTTATAACGGAGCTAACCGGTCTTGGCTAATATCACCAAGACAGCTCAAAGACGAGTTCAGTTAGCTCTACTACCACTTTTCACCAAACAGTGGCTCTCTACAAGTATCACTTAACGTACTATTTCTTATCATTGCTTAAATATCCTAATGTCAGTATTATAATATAGCTTGATTAACTTTTCAACACTAGAATATTGAAACAAGTAAACTAGTGCATATATTTTTCAACAAAGGCAATCACTTCTACTTGATTTAGTTTTGAAGCATCGAGGAGTACCATTTCATTTTCTCCCTGACCCATGAAAGTCACTGGATCAATTTCTTCATACTCTTCATCAATATCATTGATAATTGTGATTCTGATATCACTTCCGCCATCTCTAAATGGCACAACATCATACCCTTTTGATTTCAGTATTTCCGTCAATTCTCCTAGACCTGATTGGATTGCGATTTTCATACACGCCTCCTTCTATTCGTATTCGAATTTTCATAAGTTTAACAAAGCATCCCCACTTTGTCTTACTTCTAGTTATTAATTACCCTTTTTTTCGATTACTAAGCCATTTCCCTTTCCTTTTGTAATCAGTTTATCTTTTTTACGATTTTCTTTGGTTTCAAAAACGATGTTCAGATCATATTCCCCAGGATAGAGCTCAGCGCTATCAATATAAGGTTTCAAACGTTTGTAGTTAACTTTTATCCGCTTGCCAAGCACGATGACACCGACTTCACCCTTAGCGTTTTCTCGTTCAAAGACAATGCCACTCTTATTCATTGTCGATACATAGACAGCATCGCCCTCTTTAAAGGGGGATATTTTTCGAGGTGCAAACGGGGAATCTTTTTTATTCATATGTGAATTATTGGTTTCGTTTATAGCACTTTCAGTCCTGAAATTACGCGAGGTCTCAGAATTCAATTCCATTTTATGGTTAAGTGCATATACTTCGTTTTCTGAACGAGTTAAGGCTTGCTCATAGGTTTCATTAAAATCACAATAATCCTTTTTTTCCTTGTAGGCGATTTCGTGCGCCCTATTGATTAACGCCTCAGGCATACCAATTCTAAGTGCAATATGAAGGGCATTACTATCACCGGATTGTCCTACATTGAGCTTATATAGCGGACTTAGTGTCTTCAAATCAAATGCCATACTCCCATTTTTAAAGTCCCTGTGACCTTCTGCAAATGCCTTAATCTCGTTATAGTGTGTTGACGTGAGGATGTAGGATCCTAAGCTATTAAGCTTTTCTAAAACTGCAATCCCGATTCCCATGCCTTCACTTGGATCAGTCCCAGCACCAATCTCATCTAAAATAATGAGCGAATGTTGATCTGCATGATTGAGTATCCTTATGATGTTAGTGATATGCGAAGAGAATGTACTTAAATTTTGTTGTACATTTTGTCCATCACCTATGTCACAGAGGATTTTATCAAAAATAGGTAAGGTCGTTTCCTTATCACAAGGTACGTGTAGACCAGCTTGGTTCATAAGGCAAAACAATCCCACCGTTTTCATAGCTACCGTTTTTCCACCAGTATTAGGACCCGTTATGACTAAATTACGACTTGACGGATTTAAGCTCAAATTAAGTGGTACAGCTTTAGCGCCAAGCAGCGGATGCCTGCCCTCCACTATATTCAGCACCCCATTTAAGCTCACCTGTGCAGCAACCGCTTGGTGTTTACGTGATAATCTTGCCTTTGCAAACAAAAAATCATATGTGATCATCACTTCATAGTTTCTATATAGTTCTGATTTATGATCAGCAAGTAAATTTGTTAGTTCTGATAGTATTTTATAGACTTCATTTTCTTCATCAATTTTAAGTTGGGAGAGTTCATCTGAAAGTTTCTTTACTGCTGCGGGTTCAACAAAAACTGTACCACCACTTCTTGATCTGTCTAGTACAAGTCCTTCAATATTGCGTTTATGTTCACTTTTTACAGGCACAACATAGCGACCATCTCTTTGACTGATAATAGGATCGGTCAGCATAGTTTGATACTTTGTATTCACTAGAAAATCTTGAAGTTTTGATTTAACTTTTTGTTCAGTAATATCTATGCGTTTTCTTAACTTACTCAAGTTTGAACTTGCATTATCATCTATGCGATCAGTATTTACACATCTGGTAATTTCATCGTATACCGCTGTCAATAAATCGATGCTTAAAGCATAGTTAGTCACATTTGTTGCAATTGCCACGCGTTCTAACATGAAATATCGCATTTTGCTCGTGTCTTTTATAAACAGTGCCAAGTTACTGATCTCCATGACTCGTAATACTTCGTGTCTATTTAGTTTCTCAATAACCTGCTTAACGCCGTTTAAGCTATGAAGTGGTACTGCACCGGCGTGGTCTAATATCGCCCTTGCTTCAGTCGTTTCACCTAGATGTCTAGCAATTAGATAATTATCTGTGTAAATTTCGAGGTTTACCATTTTTGCTTTAACTTCTTCTGAAACTGCATATTCAATCAAGTCCTTTTTTATCTCATCAAAGTCCAATAATTTTAAGGCTTGATTCATATCATATTCTCCAATTTCTTTTTTCTCTTGTTTAATCATTTAAATTTTCCCTTCTTCAACAAGTATCATTTGTTTGTTGTCTACATTTCTTTTAATTACATTATTTCGATAAGTTGTGTTTGGCATGTAACAAGAGAGTCAAAAAATCAAAAAAACAGCAGACGCACCGTCTGCTGTTGGATGTCAAAAAAAATATCCAAATATATCATCACAGTGTTCCAAACCAAACTCGAGTAAAGACAACACAAATAAACCTTTTCAGGCATTTGTACTTTACTCTTTAAGTTTACTAGTTTAGAACGACTCCACTCATAAATATCTCCTTTTACCGAAATAGAACAAACTATATCGGATTTCTTCTTCATTTTAATACAAAAATTACTTTACTTCAATATTAACTTTTTGTTTACTTTATAAAAATCTCGTTTTTTGCTATAATTTAACAAACAAGACCTCTTTAAAGGAGTTAGGTATGAGCAAAATTTTATGGAAACCAGGCACGATGGTTTATCCAGTTCCAGCTGTAATGGTGTCATGCGGCACTATGGAATCACCTAATATCATCACCATAGCATGGACCGGAACAGTTTGCACTGATCCTGCGATGACTTATATATCGATAAGAAAAGAACGTCATTCCTATAACATTATCAAGGAATCCGGTAAATTTGTTATCAATCTAACGACAAAATCTCTCGTAAAAGCGACGGATTTTTGTGGTGTTAAATCCGGAAGAGATTTTGATAAGTTTAAACACTGCAGCCTTACTTCTATTCAAGGAACATTAACTGGTTTGCCAATGATTGCTGAATCTCCAGTAAACATCGAATGTGAAGTCACTCAAATCATTGAACTCGGCAGCCACGATATGTTTTTAGCCAAAGTTTTAGGTGTCACCATTGAGGATGACTTTATTGATGCCACTGGAAAGTTTCGATTAGATCTTGCTCAGCTTATTACTTACGCACATGGTACTTATTATGATATTGGTAACCCACTAGGTACTTTCGGCTACTCCATTATGAAAAAGAAAACGCAATTGAAAAAGAATCAAAGCAAAAAATAGAATTGAGAAAAGACATAGGAGGCAACATGTTCAGACGATTTTCTCTATATATTGATATAGTTACAGCGAGTCATTACTTTGCACCAATTTTAAATATAATTGAATCCTATACAACCGTTTGCGAACCTATAACAAACGTATCAAAACAGTTTGAAAAGCCAAATTTCATCTATAATTTATTAATTATAGAATTTAATAAAATTGGCAAAGAAGTTGATCAACTTAGAATGCTTAAACAATCATATGCACACGTTATCGTTATCAATGTACCAAATGACGAGAAATGTTATGCAGACCTTTATGAGCATTCAATTTATAAAACTTTGCGAGAAGGATTTTATACCAGTGAATTAATTTCAATTCTAAAAGACTACATGAAAACGGAATTGTTGATTAATGAAAATACACTTCTAGATAACTTATTTAATAGCGCTCAAAATTCGATTGTAATTACTGATAAAAAAGGCGATATACAATATGCAAATCCATACTTTGAGGAACTTTCCGAATTTCCTAAGGAAGCACTAATTACAAATTCTCCGAGGCTTATCAAAACAGGTCAACACTCAGATGATTTTTATAAAAACCTTTGGGAAACGATCACTAAAGGTGATGTATGGGAAGGTATATTTATCAATAAAAGTAAAAATGGTTTGATATTTTATGAAGAGGCTACTATAACACCTATTTTAAATTCTCATGGTGCAATTGAAAAATACCTTAAAATCGGAAAAAATATAACGCGTGAAAAAATGTTACTGGCTGAACTATCAAAAGAAATTAAAGTTGCAAAAAGAGTACTAAATTCATTCTTACCAAATAAAATAAGTGATAGACGTATCAATTTCGACTTTGAACTCATTGATTTTAATGAAATTGGTGGCGATTTTATTTATTTTAAGAAAGTTACTGACTCACGATATCTCTTTGCAATTATTGATGTTATGGGGCATGGGGTTTCTTCTGCATTAGTCGCTTTAATAGTCACTCAGATGTACGATGATTTAATGGCCTATTTGCCAATCGAAAAAACCATCTTTGAGATCAATAACGCACTATGTAATTTAAACAATGAGGATCCTGATAGCAGCAAGTTTGTAACTGGTATATTCATGGATATTAATTTTGATGAAAATGAGCTCACTTACGTTAATGCTGGGCATCCTGATGCTTTATTTTCATATCTCGATCACAGCGTATTAACACTAACCTCAAACAACATGATTTTAGGTATTCTTGAAAGCAAAGATATAAACTCAATGACTGTTAGCCTTGAAAACATGACGAAAATATTGACTTATACCGATGGGCTTTATGAGAATCACGACCTGAATTTTGACAATACTTTGGATATCTTATTAAAGGGGATAGACCCTGTGGAAAAAGCATCTGATGCGGCTTCATTGTTTGGTGATTTTAACAATTTAAAAGATGACGCTACAGTCTGTTTAATTAAATTCAATTAAATAAAAGACATATTATACCTGATTTCAATTGATCAAGTAAAATATGTCTTTTTATCTTATTTAAATGATTTTGCAAATTTCAATAAATCATTAATACTCTTTTTAGTATCTATCAAATCACTTATAGATTGGTCAAAATTTAATCGATTGATAATTCTAGCCATAAACTCCGACATATCCACTTCAGCAAACCAAGGCGCTTGTCTTGCGGCTTCAGGGACATATGATAAATTTGTGGTATAGAGTCTATTAATTAGACCTTGCTCATAAAAGCTGTTAAATTTTTCGATGCCTTCAGTAAACAATGCGTAAGTCGTCGCAACAAAAATCTTTCCTGCTTGTCTTTTTTTAAGTTCTAAAGCAATATCAAAGACCGATTCTCCAGAAGCAATCATATCGTCTACGATTAAAATGTTACAATCTTTAACGTCTTTCCCGATATATTCATGTTGGACAATAGGGTTTTTTCCTTTCACAACGCGACTATGATCACGTCTTTTGTAAAAGAGACCTATGTCAAATCCAAGAACACCCGAATAGTAAACCGCTCTATCCATTGCACCTGTGTCCGGGCTGATTAATAACATCTTTGAAGGATCTTTAAAAAGTTCTTTTTCATCTGTTATAAATCTTTTGACGATATCTAGAGTAGGGTATAAGTTTTCAAAAGAAATAAGTGGCACTGCATTTTGAATGGTAGGGTCATGGGCGTCAAAGGTAAGAATATCATTAACTCCAAGTTTTTCAAGTTCTTGAAGTGCCATGGCACAGTCAAGCGATTCTCTTCCCTTCCTGCTATGTTGTCTAGATGCATAAAGAAGTGGCATCATAAGCGTTATTCTTCTTGCTTTACCCGCCATTGCAGACAAGACGCGCTTGATGTCTTGTATGTGGTCGTCAGGACTTTTCCGATTCTCAAAACCATACATCGTATAAGTAACGTCATAGTTACCAATATCTGTAATGATATAGATATCTTTTCCTCTCACTGACTCTTCAAGAAAGATCTTTCCTTCTCCATTTGAAAATCTAACTTCATTTTTTTTGATAATGTAAGACTCTGGCAATATATGCTCATCTTCGAAGTTCGCTCTTCTCATCTCTATTAAATGATCATTTACACATTTACCAATGGTGTCACAATTGTCCATGACGATTAATCCAAGTTCTCCAAATTGAATATGCTTATATAAATCCTCTTTTTTCATTTCATACCACCTCTTTTTTAGTCACATGTATCTATTACCCAATACAATACTATCATACACTGAAAATAAATTAAAATCCGTCGCAACTTAAATAAAAAGCTAAGAACAAAATGTTCTTAGCTGCATGGTGCGAGATAGGGGATTCGAACCCGTGACTTCTTCCACGTCAAGGAAGCACTCTACCTCTGAGTTAATCTCGCATGTAAGTTTGCATCATTATTATGACATATTTTTTTTATTCAGACAAGTAGGCATTGTCATTTAATTATAATATTAGGATTCTTTGATAGTGGTATAATTATAATGAGGTGATTAAATATGAAAAATAAAAAAATATTGATAAAAAGATTTTTTATAGTGATTTTAGCTTTAATGACTATCATGATTTTAGCTAGTTGTAGTGCTTCTCCAACTTCAACAACCGAAGCAATTACAACTGAAACCACAGCAAATCCACTCCTTGAAGAAAATGCTTCTCTTCAAAATGAATTAGATTTAGCAAATGATCAAATTTCACAGTTAGAAGACCAAGTTGAAGTTCTCACCACACAATTAAACTCAGGACCAGCACCGTCTGCTTTAAGTTCAAATGTATTACTATCTGCATTAGATGTTGTTCAGGCCCTAAAAGACAAAGATATGTCGATCTTGTCGAGTTATGTTCATCCCACTTTAGGTGTCAGGTTTACACCTTATGGTTACGTAGATACAGCTAATAATCTTAATTTTTCAGCGGGTTCACTTGCATCACTACTTGGCGATCCTACGATTTACACTTGGGGCGCATATGATGGTTCAGGTGATCCTATTGCACTTAACTTCAACGATTATTATGATGAATTTATCTATGATGAAGACTATGTTTCACCGCATATCATTGGAGTCAATACCATTATAGGCACTGGTAATTCAATCAACAACATCTCAACGGTTTACAGTGGCTCTACTTTTGTAGAATTTCATTTTACGGGATTTGACACACAGTATCAAGGTATCGATTGGACAAGTTTAATTTTAGTATTTGATAATGTTGGCGGGGACTGGAAACTCGTAGGTATCATTCATAATCAATGGACAATTTAATTTAGGTTTAACGTGAAAAGATCAGATTTTCAATAATATGAAAATCTGATCTTTTAATTTTGTCTTTAATTTCTAACTTTGATTAACTTATTCAACAATTGTATTTAATAAGTCATTTTCAATTGTAATTGGGTATGTTTCTGTAAGTTTAGAGTAATCTGCGCTATAAGCAATTTGTTTCATGCTAGCAACAACATCATTTTTCCAAACAGGAGAACCACCACTTACGAAGTACATTACATGGTAACCGTAGTCTGTTTTAACAACATCCACATCTCCAGCTTTTCTGTTTGCATCAAAGATCCAATCATTAAACTGAGCAACCATTTCACCTGGTGCTACATTTTCATATAAACCACCATTAGCTTTTGAACCTGTATCTTCAGTATATTGTGTTGCTAAAGCTGCAAATGAATCTTCAGTTGCATCGCCAGCTTTCCACTGTGACACTAAATCATCAGCAAATGCTTTTGTAGCTTCATCTGTTTTATAAGTTGTTGCAGTTAATAGGATATGTCTTACATTTACAGTTATATTATCATTTCTAGTTGGCGCTTTAGTTAAGAGATATACTGTATGAACACCTGATTCTGCATCATCAGATACAAAAGTTTGGTTTACTGCAGTACCATCTGCAAATGCCCATTCACTCACTGCATCACCTTGTGTATATTTTACATTTAGTGATTGTAGTTTTGCCATCTCAGCATCTATATCCAAAGTAGCTTTAGCTTCTTCGCTTGTTGTTGTTTCAATGTAGTTTTTTACATATGCATTGAAAGCATCTGCTGAAGTAGTAGCTGATAATTCTTTAGCATATTTTATTGCATCTTCATCTGTGATATTGTTTGCTTCATTTTTGCTAAAGCTATATGTCAAGAAATCTACACTTTTGAAATCGTTCATATTACCATCATAATGCTCTTGAATTTGAGCATCAGTGAATGAATAGCTTCCAGTTATATCTGCGTAAACTTTGTAAGCGAGTGTACTTTTTTGTAAAAAGTTTTCATACTCAGCTCTTGTAAGTGTTGCGCCAAAGCTAGCTTGGAAGTATGCTTCAACACTATCAAATCCGCCATCTTTTGCAGCTTTATCTACCGCTGTTAACTCTTCGTTAATTTTAGCAGTGTCTTCATCCGTTAATGCGATGCCTCTTGCTTTTGCATCCTCACAGAAAAGTAAAAAATCTTTTGCGTAATTAACAGCTTGTTGCATCATGTAATCAAACCAAGTTGTATCTTCTGAATACTGTTGATCTTTTAAAGATTTTGTCGTATCAACGCCGAGGTATGAAAGGTATGATGCACTTTGACTATATACGTAATTGTAAAGATACGCCATTTCACCTTTTGAAAAACTATAATTGTCTGTATAAACGTACTTCGTACCATTATCTGTCGTTGTTGTCGTTGAACTGCCATTATTTGAACATGCTGCTAAACTTAACACCATGATCAATGATAGCAAAATTGCCAATGCTTTTTTCATATTTGTCTTTTCCCTTCAAGTAAGATTCTTTTTGCACATCTGTTACAATACTATAACGCTTAAACCTTAAAATAACCTTAAATGAACTCAGGCAATACCTTCACTATTTCTTCACAGTTTCTTTTCAACTCATAACATTCTGTTGATGTCTATTTAACATTCTCAGGTTATACTAAACACATGAAAAGGATAGCGAATCTTAAAAACCATGACTGCATCTGCAGCCACAATATGCAAACTGACTCATTTATATAAATCCCCCACTTAATAAGAAAAGCACGTATCTGGTTGATACCTGCTTTTTTTATTACGTCACAACGCTGTTGTGATAAAAGACGTGTATGATACACATGTCTTTTCTATGCAGATTATTTTTTAAATTCCCAGTAGCAGCGTTTAGGTGAAACAATTAACTCATCATCTTTAAGTTTTTTCATGATTTTATCAACTGATTTTCGATCTACACCAGTCTCTTCGGCAATTGTTCCAGCATTCACTGGTTCTTTAAGTTTCTTAAAATAGTCAAGTACAACATCATAATTTTCCATAATGTCCTCCACTTTTAAAGTTTAGCTCGTACCTGTTTATTTTATCATAATAATCAAAACTTTGAAAGAACATCAAGGAGAAAATTATTCGTCATTACTCTAAGAGTTTCATGATCCTTAAACCAAAATCTGAATTAGGATCTGCAGTAATATTACTTGATTCGATTTGGAGATCTTTTAAAAATCTACCTTCAAACCAAAAACTTGTTCCGTAAGTGTTTTTATGCACTTCTTCAATAAAAAATGCTGTAAAACCTATAATTTCCATAGGGGTACCATCTCGAGTTGTTCTACTTAACATTTCATTGACAACTGGAATCAAGATTACCCTAGCATCCCCAATTTTAGCCTTTGTGTAATCAGTATTTGGATCTTTCGCAATTCTTTTATTAAATGCATCAACAGAGGTTTTACCACCACTTGATGGTGCATAGTAATACATCACTTCATTAATAGAAAATGTGTCATGATATCCAAACTCCAACCACTTGATATAATCATTAAAATTTGATTCATTTTTAATATGCACATTCATATAGTCAAAATGGTATGGGTAAATATTACCAGGTGAATCTAATGTTTTTTCATTGACATCTTCTTCTTTAATATACCCTGTGTATCCACTATAAGTAATATTATACCATGTGACATAATTTTCATATGTTCCCACTCTTTTAGCAAAATTATAAGTGACTGTTTTATTTATCGGTATTGTCGTCACTGTATTGCTATAGTTGCTTGCGTCTTTTTTTAAGTTTACTTGCCTTATAGTAGTATATATGTTTGTAGGTGTCCCCGTAATTGGATAATTCTTATAAACTGGGTCTGTTTTATAATCGTTTGGATAAGCATATCCATATGGATAGGGCCCTCCGCCGTACATACGCATAACATAGACATTATCATAATTGAACTCTATTGGCTGTGGAATAACAAAAGGTACAATCCACGGAACACTGGCTGCAATCCCATACTGGGCAACAGCACGTGCTGAAACTTGCCCATCGTTTACACCTAAAATCTTTGCAAAAGAGAATGTCACTTTTCTCTCGCAAATGACCTCAATCTTAGTCGGGTCGTTCATATACGGCGTTGTTACAGTAATCTTATCTCCAGAAACCGGGTCGGTATATGTGTATGGACTACTTGTAATGGCGGTTAAAGGGTCGGGAATATCAATGCCGTTTTCTCCAGCGCATATTACAGCTCCTAATAATGCATTATTGGGTATGTCTAAATCTTGAGCCCCCGCCATAGCAGCCGCATCCACTGCATTTTGTAAATTTGCTTTTGTGGCATAAACGGATCCCACATCAATTGTTAGTGCTGCGAAACCCAGAAGAACAGTAACAACTAGTACAAATAATATGAATACTTGCCCTTCTTCTTCTATCTCTATTTTTTTCAACAGTCTTCTCATACAGCACCTCCAATCACAAATTCGGGTTTTACATATCTTGCTATTTATTTAGCGCCTCAAAAACGACTACTTCATCTTCCCTAATAGCATGAAAAAGACCTTCTGGGGCTTCAACTACTTTACTTGCTCCTTTAACCGAGGGCAAAACGCGTCTTTTAGGCACTCCTAAAGCACACTTTAGGACTTTGTTCTGTGAATCTAAAAATAAAACATCTAATTTAAACTTCATGTTAAACGTGTGAATACTGTTACAATTTTCGAATATTTTCACCTCGGTATGATCTGGAAGTGATTGAAACATATAGCCTATTAATCTTGAAAAAAAAGTGTCTGCATATTTTACTTGATCTACTTTAATAATTTTCATATTCATTCACCTAAACATTTCTATCATTTTTATCACCGCTGGACCTAAGATGATTATAAATATTCCTGGAAAAATAAAGATAATCATTGGAAATAACATTTTTACTGGTGCTTTCATTGCTTTTTCTTTTGCCGCTTGTCTTCTTTTTTCTCGCAACTGAGCACTTTCAATTCTAAGTACTTTTCCGAGACTCACTCCTAATTCATCTGCTTGTATAAGTGCATTTATCAGTATGGAAACATCACGTACATCACAGCGATCAGACATATTCCGCAGGGCCTGTTTTTTATCGATCCCCATTCTCATTTCTTTAAGGGTTTTCGAAAACTCATCTGACAGTACCCCTGGTACATTAGAAATGATACGTGCAATCGCGCCATCCAAAGACAATCCAGCTTCTACGCTGACGGTTATCAAGTCTAGTGTATAAGGTAAATCCTTAACCATCTGATTACTACGTTTTGTAATAGTTGCTTTAGTTGCAAATCTAAAAACAATCTGTACAAAAGCAAACATCCAAATCATTAATAAAAAAGATATTATTATTTGAGCGTGTATTAAAGTCATAATTAGCCCGGTTAATGAAGTCACTACAACTGCTATCATCAACCGTTTAGCTATGAATCTTTCATAAGAGATATTTTTTAAAAATCCAGCCCGTTCCAGCACTGCACGTTTTTTCTTTGTTGAATATTCAGGGGAGAAAGATAAAAATCTTTTTCCAAGTGCGTTAAATAACGGAATGATAATCCGTTCTCCAAACGATAATTCTTCTTCAATGTATTGCTTTTCAATATTTTCAATATACTCAAGTCGTTTGTCTACTTTAATCTTGTTATCGAAAATTGTCCTCAAAATTGCAAATAATAAGAGCAAAACAACCATGAAAAATGAAATTATCACAACAGATAACATGTTTTACCTCCTAAAATTCAATTTTGATAATTTTACGTATAAAAAACCAACCTATGGTTTGACTTATTAGTGCAAATCCGATGAGTATTCTCCCTATTAAGGTTTGAAATAGCAACAAAATATAAGCATTATCAAATAAATAAATAATAAAACCTAGGAAGAAAGGCATTGCCATGATAATCATCCCTGAAAGTTTTCCTTGGGCAGTTAAAGAATTGACTTCGTTTTTGATTCGTTGTCTTTCTCTTATGGTTTCTGCAATGTTTTCAAGGATTTCAGATAAATTACCACCTACATCCTTTTGGATCAAAATCGCATTAATTATTAGTTTAAGATCTTCTGAAGGTACACGATCAGATAAATTACTGAGTCCATCTTCCATCGGAATTCCTAAACTTAATTCCTTTAAAAGTCCCTTAAATTCTTGAGAAAATGGATTTTGTGTTTCGTCAGCTGCAACAGCAAGAGATTGCAAAAAAGAATAACCAGCTTTAAGTGCATTTGAAATCATTCCTAATCCTTCATTGAGCTGTTCGTCAAACATCTTAATTTTTTTCTTCTTCCGACTTGATATGATTAAACTGGGCAGGATCCATACGAAGAGGACTGTCATGGTTACATAAACGACATTTTTTGTTAATGCGAGTAACAAAACACCAAAACTAGATGCTGCCATCACTTTTATAACGAATAGTTCCTCTAAGGTGATCGGCAAGTCAGCTTGTTTAACTAGCAATGCATTTTTCTTTTTCCGGATCTCATTTGTCGGTAGATTCTCTATCATTTTTGCAATTTTTTGAATTGGTCCATTTTTTTCGATTGTCTTTGTTTTATTATCATTCACTCGTATTTGGTTCTCATCATAAGAAGCCAATTTGTTTATCGCCTTTTCCGGACGCTGAGCTGATTTAAAAAAACCTATAAGAAAAACAAGTAAACTTAAGAAAATAGCACCTGTTGCAAAATAAATCATAAAATCACCTACTCCAATTAATTAAATCGGTTTATTTTTCATTTTTCATTTTTCATTTAATCTATTAATAATTACTAAAAATCTGTGGAGAAATATGAATGCCTTGCTCTTTTAAATCTTTTAAACACACCGGCATAATTCCTGTAAACTGAAATTCTCCAATTACTTGACCTTTTGAATCTACACCTTTTTGTTCAAATCTAAATATATCTTGAAGGATAATGACATCGCCTTCCATACCAAGAACTTCCGTAATATAAGTAATTTTTCTACTCCCATTTATAAGTCTTGATTGCTGAACGATTAAGTTGACTGCTGATGATATTTGATCTCTAATGGCTTTTATCGGTAAATTCATACCTGACATCAGTACCATAGTCTCAAGTCTTGAGAGCATATCTCTTGGAGAATTTGCATGACCTGTAGTTAAAGAGCCATCGTGTCCCGTATTCATCGCTTGAAGCATATCTAACGCTTCTCCAGAACGCACTTCTCCGACAACGATGCGATCAGGGCGCATACGCAAACTATTTTTAACTAAATCGCGAATTGTCACTTCGCCTCTGCCCTCGACATTAGCAGGTTTCGTTTCAAGTCTCACTACATGTGGTTGCGGTAATTGAAGCTCAGCTGCATCTTCAATTGTCACAATTCTTTCATCTTCTGGTATAAAAGATGAAAGAACATTTAAAGTTGTTGTTTTTCCACTTCCAGTTCCTCCGGAAACGACGATGTTCATTCTGCCTTCAACACATGCTTTTAAGAATTCTGCCATCTTAGAATTTAAAGTTCCAAACCTTACTAAATCTTCAATTCGAAATGGGTCCTCCGCAAATTTACGAATTGTTATCGATGGCCCATCGATGGCAAGTGGTGGAATAATGGCATTTACCCTTGAACCATTTGGAAGTCTCGCGTCCACCATAGGTGAACTTTCATCTATTCTCCTACCAATAGTTGATACAATCTTTTTAATCACGTGCATAACATGGTTATCATCTTTAAAATGAATGTTCGTCATGACCAGCTTGCCTTTTACTTCAATGTAGACTTGGTCTGGTCCATTCACCATAATTTCAGTTACACCATTGTCCTGAAGTAAAGTAGTAATTGGTCCAAACCCTATAATTTCATCCAGAAGTTCATCAAGGATGCGTTTTTTTTGTGGAGGCGTTATGTTAAGAGATTCCTTTTCAATGTTTTTTAAAATAATCACTTTCAAATCTTGTTTAAGTTCTTCATTTTGCTCAGAAATATCGTTAAAATCAATATCTAGCTCTTGAATCACTTGTGACTGAATTTTCATTTTTAATTCAACGTAAGGATCCTTCTCTTTTTCTACATTACGTGTCACTTTCTTATCTATAACGGTATCTTCTAATCTCTTTTTTAATGACAAAAGACTCACTCCTTATCGACGGTTTATAATAGACTGACACACGCCAAGTAATGGCTTAAACAGACTGCTATTTTTTGATGCAATCATTGGAATACCTGTATTTATTGAATTTCTCACCAATTTGATGTCTTCTGGTATATAACCTAGCACCTCAAATGTAAATGCCTTTTGAACATTTGTCTTAGTTACACCAAATTTATCATGTGCCATATTGACAACCAATTTGACCTTGTCCTCATCATAATTTAATGATTGCATCACACGCAAACTCAATTTTGTATTTTTTAGGCCGGTTACTTCAAGATTGGTAACAATCAAAATAAGATCCGATAAATCTAGTGCATTTAAAGTTACTTCATTGTAATTCACACCTGTATCAATGAGGATGATGTCATAGTGCTTTTTCAATATTTCCAGTATTGATTTAATCTGTTCATTCGAGATATATTCAGCAGATTCAGGATCTTTAGGTGCAAATAGCATATCGAAATTATCTTTAAATTTATACAAATATGGTTTCATATCGTCAAAAGTAGTAATTGGGCTGTCATCAAACATTTCTTTAATTGTCAGTTCATTTTGCTTATTGACCATCAAAGCAATATCACCAAATTGTAGATCCAGATCTATTAAAAGTATTTTTTTATTGAATTTTTCATGTATTATCACACTTGAATTTAAGGCTAAAACAGATTTTCCTACACCGCCTTTTGCGCTAAAGAAGCTAATGACTTGGGCATCATGCGTTTGGTTTTCACTCACTGGTGCTTTTTCCAAATATTGATGGCGTTCATACGTTGTGGTAATCGTTTCAATTAACTCATCCATATCAACTGGTTTCATAATATATGCTTTAGCCCCTGCTAACATAGCTTTTTTAAGGTATTCACTCTCATGTTGTACACTCATCATGATCACACGCGCTTGAGGAAATTGCTCTACAATCATCTGCGTTGCTTCAAGACCGTTCATTACAGGCATATTGATATCCATAAGGATAATATCAGCTCTAGTCTTTTTCATAAGCCCTATGGCTTCTTCTCCATTTTCACATAATCCTACGAGTTCATAGTCTAAGCTGCTTGTTGCAAGCATTTTTACTATCATTTCGCGCATTTCCAGTACATCATCGACGATAATAATTTTAATTGCCATTTGTTGTACCTGCCTCTTTTAAAACAGGAATTTTGATTCCTGTACCAGTCAAAATCATGTCTACATCATCTATCCTATTGACTTGTTGAAGTAATGTATAATAGGTTTCATCTCCATAAAATTTTGTACTAATACTCTTAAGCGTATCTCCAAATTCAACAACATAATATATATATTTATCATATTCATAAGAACCAGCTACATCTTGTGAAGGATCTGATCCTATAATGCCATACTCCGGCGCCATGTCCTTCATTTGATTCATATCATTTAAAAGTAGTTCTTGCCAGATAGCCCCTTCAGTGACGTAGATGTAATCACCTTCGAGTGGTCTAAGTGCCAGTTCAATTGAACCGATATCTTTTGCTAGCACTAGCATTTCCACATCCATTACAGGAACAGAAAGTGTAACATAGTAAGTACCAGTATCCGGATTAGCCGATTCTGTTGATTGTATATTTTCTCTTATTGAGTTTTTATTTATCGCTAGAACTTCGACATTTTGTAAAAATAATTTTGCAATGTCAGGTCTGATTCTATTGTTTTCTGTTGTTTGAGGTAAGAATAAAATAATATCAACAAAATCACCAGGTTTAATTAAACCATTTACACCTGTGAGTTCATTTACATTGATGGTAATTGCCCTGTTATTTCCGTTTATATTTAATGTAAGTTCATCTGATATATTTTCTATAATTATGCTTGGGTGAATTTGTTGATCAGTATATATGTTTTCTTTTGCGTATTTACCAACAACTTCATCAATGTTCTTAAATGGTGTGCCAACAATCCCTTGTTCGGGTACTTGAATCACTTGAAGCATATTTGAAGTGATTTGTGTTCTAGATTGAATATCAACGGCTGCAACCACAATTCCAGTTGTTTTTATTTCTGCAACTTTAGGAGGTTCAATAGACCTTAAATAAACATATAAAGCACCTGCTCCCAATAAAGCAAGCAAAAATGCCACCAAAAATATCCCTTTATTTGATTTTCTCATAATTTGCTCCTTCAATTCACTTTATTCGACGCGCATGGTTGTTTCAGTTTTCAATATGAAATTGTTCCCAAATATTTTTTCCATAAATGGTGTTAAAAAATCATAATCATAAGTAATGGTTAGTGTTACCAAATCTCCTTGTTTTCTAATTGCTTCAACTGGATTTATCGTGACAACAATATGTGTTTTATCTAAGTTCGCCGCTGAATCCTTTACCTTTTGTACTGCTGCTACATCACCTGCGCCAAGGCTGATTGACCTTGCAGCTTCTCTTGAAGCGTTCGAAAGTGTTAAGTAACCACTAAACATGAATCCAAATTCGATAATACCAACGAGAATAAGTAATAATATAGGAAATATTATTGCAAATTCAACCATTGATTGAGCCTTTTCATCTTTCAATTTTAGATTCATGATATTCACTCCAATCACAAATATACTTTTAGAATTCTTTGTAAAAAAAACAAGCTCTAACCATAAGATTAGAGCTTAAATTCTGCAAATATTCATCATGGTGCTGCAGTTGTTGATGTTGTTATTTGATCTCCAACATTGATAAACATATCTTTAATGATTGGTCCTAAAACTACCAAACCAGCAATTACGACTATAGCGATAAATGCGATTATAAGTGCGTATTCTACCATACCTTGTCCATCTTCTTTTTTGATTGTTCCTAGTTGTGCTTGCATCCAAGCATAAGCTGTTCTTAACATAAATTAACCTCCTAATAAATAACCATTATATTTGACATCATTCTGTACCGCTCTAAATGTAAGTCGTTTGTGTTTTGTTGTTCTTATTATATGTCTTTCAACATCTAACTTAAAGCTACTCAAGGCCCTTTGATTCTAACATATGGCACAGAATCTAAGGACTAAGGTCCCAACACACCTATAATTATTCGTTATTTTTTAGAAATAAATCTTCAACTCTGTTTTCAATAGCATAGATGGTGGCTTGTACGCGATCTCTCACCTCCAAAATCCTAAATATCCTAGTTGCATTGTTTTTAATCGTTTTTTCTGATAAAAACAACTGATTTCCTATCTCTTTATTGCTTAAACCTTTTGATATATACATCAGAATTTCTATATCACGAGTACTTAATTCCTTTAAACGTTTATCTTCTGTATCGCTATGTGTCACACGTTTAAATAGAAGCGTCACAAGAGACTTATCGATATAATTCTCGTCATGATAAACCCTTCTTATACCCTCAATAAGTTCTTCAGTACTCGATCCTTTTAATATATACCCATCTGCACCGATTTCAATTGCCTGTAAAATGGTTTTTTTATCACTTTCAACTGTTAGCAACAGTACTTTAACCGGATAATTAGCCGCTTTAAGTTTTTTCAGCACTTCAATACCACTCATCATAGGCATATTTATATCCATCAATAATACATCTGGTTTATATAAATCAAGCATGGCAAATACTTCTTCACCATTAGCTGCTTCACCAGAAACCAACATATCTTTTTCATAAGCAATAAATGATTTCAAACCTTGTCTTATTAAATCGTGATCATCTGCAATGAGTACTTTAATAGTATGCATCGCTTTATCTTCAGATGTCTCTGCATTTTTATCGTGTATACTTTGATTACTCATTTAAAATCACCTCTCTATTAACAGGAAGTTTTATCATTACGGATGTGCCTTCATTTGGTTTTGAATGAAAATGTATTTCACCATTAAATTGCTTGACACGTTCATGAATCCCAAGAAGACCATAGGATATATGCTTCTTTTTTAATTTTTCAAGAGTCGCTTCCACGTCAAATCCGATGCCATTATCAACAACTGTTAATCTTAAATATTTTGATCCATATTCAAGTAATATACTGATATCAGTTGCTTTTGAATGTTTCTTAATATTATTAAGTAACTCTTGAACCAACCTATATACTGCAACTTTTATGATTGGTTCAATTGCGACAATTATTCGTCCTGTTTTTACATTTACATTTATAAGTGAATCTTCACTGAAACTAAGCGCATAAGTTTCTATCGTTTCGTTAAGTCCAAGATCATCTAAAGACATTGGTCTTAAATCATGGATAATTGCCCTTACTTCTTTAAGTGCTTTTTTAGACTGTTCCTTAAGTTCAGCTAGCTCCTTCAGTCCTTTATCCATATCTTGCTTTGCAATTCTCTCACAAAAGTCAGCTTTCATTACAATTGAAGCAATTTGTTGTGCAGGACCATCATGGATATCTCTTGAAATTCTCATGCGTTCGTTTTCTTGAGCCTCAAGTACCTTTATTCCCATGGCCATACTATCATTGCCTATTTCGTCTATCGCAGACATAATTTCACCACGTAAATAGGTAACTGCAATAGTCACTTGATGTACAATATGCTCTGCATTTTGAATGTTCTTAATTGCCCTTTTTAATGACATTTCAAGTGCAGTTCTACGGACTTTTAAAAGTTGTTCTTCTCTTGTGGCAGACATTAACTCTACTTTAACTTCTGCAGCAGTGTTATATGCCTTTTTAATATCCTCTTCATTATGCTGTTTAAATGCCTTTGAAACTTCAGCAAGTTTGTTCCTTACCATCTTATCTTTAATAGTTAAGCGATCCACTTCATTAATGACATGCTCAATTTGCTCTTTTATATAATTCAGTTCATTTTTTAAAAGCTCATGTTCTTCTCTTGCATTTTCAACTATATCTATGAGTTGCCCTTTGCTATTATCAATTGCGCCTATGATTTCCTTCATAATCGCATGAACCTTCTCTATATCCAATCCTTTTTCCATCTTAAATCCCCCTACTACTATTGTACCCTCTTTAGTCACATTAGTTCACAATAATTCATACTAAAAAGATAAAATATTAAAAGATAAGAAGGTAGACTTATAAATCACTAGGTCTATATGCATAAAAAAAAACCGCTCAAAAGAGCGGTTTTTGTAAAAACTAGTTCATTTCATTGATTCCTACGTTGAAGATGTAGTAGTATGTTCCAACATAAGGCATAATTTGGAATGTAGGATCTTCAGCGATTAATCTTGGAATTTCAGATACTGGGAAACTATCGATAATATCAAGTTCACCAGCTTCATAAGCTGTTAATGCAGTAGATTGATCAACGATCATCATAGCATCAATTCTTGTTAACTTAGTTTTTTCTGCTTGCCAGTAGTTTGTATTTGGTACAAGAACGATTCTATCACCAGTTTTGTATTCTGATAATTTGAAAGGACCATTACCAACTGCAAGTTCTGGATTTGATGCCCAACCTTCAGGATCTTTTTCTACCATATCTTGTCTTACAGGCATGAATGTGTAGAATGTAGTAAGATCTAAGAAGTAAGGTGTTGGTGCATTAAGTGTAACTTCAAATGTTTTGTCATCAAGAGCTTTGATCATAACATCTTCAAGTTTACCAGTTCCTTCATAGTACTCTTGAGCACCTTTGATGTAGAACATTTGGAATCCGTATTCAGCAGCAACAGCTGGATCAAGAGCACGTTTCCAAGCATATTCGAAATCTTGTGCTTTAACTGGTTGTCCATCAGACCATTTAGCATCTCTTAAAGTGAAAGTATAAACTGTACCATCATCAGAAACTGTGTAGCTTTCTGCCATAGCTGGTTTAATACCTTCGTTATCTTTTCTCATTAAGCCTTCAAAAGTATTGTTGATTAAGTTTCCACCGTCAACCGCACTGTTAAGCGCTGGATCGATAGTTTTTGGTTCAGAACCAAGGTTCCATTGAAGTGTTCCATCAGTAGTTGAAACATTTCCGAAATAGAAATGACCAAGTGTTGATGTATACCAATCTTTTACATCTTCTTTAACTGCAACTGTATGTGTATAGTAGTAGATTGGAAGAACGATTAGGTCATCCATAATCATGTTTTCTGCTTCATATAATAAAGCATCTCTATCAGCGCCAGTAGCAAGTTTAGAAGCTTCAATTATATCATCATATTTTTTAACTTTCCATTGAGCGTCGTTGTTACCAGAATAAGAAGTCCATAAGTCAAGGAATGTCATAGGATCTTCATAGTCACCAATCCAACCAGCACGAGCAACTTGGAAGTTACCTTGGTGTCTAGTGTCTTGGAATACAGCCCACTCTTGGTTAGCTATTTCTACGTTGATATTAAGGTTTTGTTTCCACATTTCTTGGATAGCTTCAGCAATCGCTTTATGACCTTCGCTTGTGTTGTAAAGGATTGTTAAAGTAGGGAAGTTCTCGCCATTTGGGAAGCCTGCATCAGCAAGAAGTTGTTTTGCTTCATCGATAGCAGATCCATCTGTAGCGATACCATAATCACCAGCAGTAGCTCTAAAATCAGCACCTGTAGAATCTTTTAATCCAGTTGGTACAAAACCTGTAGCAGGTAATTGTCCAGCTCTTGTGATTTGCTCAACAAGTAATGTTCTGTCAATTGCAAGTGTAAGTGCTCTTCTTACTTCTTTGATTTTCACAACTTCTTCAGCAGTGTAAGTTTTAGCTACTTCTGTAGTTGGAGCCGCAGTTGTCTCTTGAGTTTCAGCAACTGGTTCGTCTTTAGCACAAGCAGCTAAAGAGAAAGTTAGCATTAATACTAACAATAAAGCTAATAATTTTTTCATTAATCAAAAACCCCCTTTAATTTTGAATGTCTTTTGCTTTTAAGCATTTATACTTCAGCCCAAAGGCTTAGTACCGATATATTTGTTACATTTTAATCTGTTGACTTGCATCTGTCAACAACTAAATACTTTATCTATTTTTTAATTGTATTTAGATGACATGCTGAAAAATGATTCGGTGAAATTTCTAAAAACTCTGGTTCTACTTCTTTACAAATATCCATTACATATCGACAACGTGTTCTAAAACGACATCCCGATGGCGGATTGATTGGAGATGGTACATCGCCTTCTAGTACAATTCTTTGACCTTGTCGTGTAACATCTGGATCTGGAACGGGAATAGCAGACAATAGTGCTTGTGTATAAGGATGGTTAGGACTATCATAAAGCTCATCAGAGCCCGCAAGTTCTACCAATTTACCCAAGTACATAACGCCAATTCTATCTGAAATATGCTTAACCATTGAAAGGTCATGCGCGATAAACAGATATGTTAATCCCAACTCGTTTTGTAAATCTTGAAGCATGTTGACAACTTGTGCTTGAATTGATACGTCAAGAGCAGAAATTGGCTCATCACAGATGATAAAATCTGGATTTACAGCAAGTGCTCTTGCAATTCCGATACGTTGACGTTGGCCGCCTGAGAATTCATGCGGATAACGGTTTGCATGTTCTTTATTAAGACCTACTCTTTCAAGTAAGTTCCAAATGATTTTTTGTCTTTCTTCACCTTTAGCAATATGGTGAATATCAAGTGGTTCTCCAATGATATCTCCTACTGTCATTCTCGAGTTAAGAGATGCATAAGGATCTTGGAAAATCATCTGAATTTTCTTGCGGTATTGTCGCATTTCACTTTGTTTGATTTTACTAATGTCAACACCGTCAAAGATAACTTCTCCAGCAGTAACATCATATAATCTGATGATGGTTCTTCCAGTTGTAGATTTACCACATCCAGATTCACCAACCAAACCAAGTGTTTCACCTCTTAAAATTTTGAAACTTACGCCATCAACTGCTTGTACAGTTGTCACGTTTTGTCCCATAAGACCATGTCTACTAATAAAGTGTTTCTTAAGGTTTTTGACCTCTAAAAGCACATCGTTTTGATTAAGTTGTTTAGCCATGAGTTGCCCCCCTATTTGATTCTTTTATGAAATCCTCATGTGCGGGCGCATCAGGATGCATTCTCCAGCACATTGATCTGTGTCCAGGTTCAACACTGAAATAAGGAGGTTGTTGTTCTTTACAAATCTTCATTGCATAGTCACATCTTGCATAGAAAGGACATCCTGTTGGTGGTTTTACCAAATCAGGAGGGGTACCATCGATTGGAATCAATCTGTCCTTATCCTTTTTATGAAGCTTTGGTATTGATTTTAAAAGTCCCATCGTATATGGATGTCTAGGTGAATAGAATACTTGACTTGCTGTTCCTTCTTCCATGATCAAACCACCGTACATAACGATGATTCTAGAACAAAGGTCAGCAACAACACCTAAATCATGCGTAATGAGTATGATAGAAGTATTAATTTTTTCTTTTAAATCCTTCATGAGTTCAAGGATTTGCGCTTGAATGGTTACATCTAGTGCAGTCGTTGGCTCATCAGCAATAAGGAGTTTCGGTTCACAAGATAATGCTATCGCAATCATCGCACGTTGTCTCATACCACCACTAAACTCGTGAGGATAATTATCGATACGCGTATCTGGTGAAGGAATACCTACAAGCTCAAGCATTTTAATCGCTTTTTGTCTCGCTTGCTCTTTTGATACATTTTGATGTTCAAGAATTGCTTCGATAATTTGATTACCGATTGTATAAACAGGATTTAACGATGTCATAGGATCTTGGAAGATCATTGCGATATCATTTCCCCTAATTTTTCTCATTTCTTTTTCTGTTTTAGGAACTACATCGACACCTTCAAATAGAATTTCTCCTTCTTTGATAACGCCTGGGTATTGTAAAAGCTTCATAAGTGACATCGAAGTAACACTTTTACCACTTCCCGATTCACCAACGATTCCTAAAGCCTCACCTGCTCCTAGTTCAAAACTTACTCCTCTTACTGCTTGCACTTCACCAACGTGAGTGAAAAAAGAGGTCTTTAGATTTTTAACTTCCAATAATTTATCAGCCACAGTCTACACCTCTCTTATTTTCTTAATCTTGGATCTAATGCATCTCTAAGTCCGTCACCTAAAAAGTTAAATGCCAGCATTGTCAACGAGATTGCTAAAGAAGGCCAGAAGAGTTGATATGGATACGATCTAAGTCCGCCTAAAGCATCATTTGCAAGTGTTCCCCAAGAAGCGAGTGGCGCATTAACACCAAGTCCAATAAAGCTTAGGAACGCTTCTGTAAAGATTGCACTAGGAATCAACATCGTCATAGAAACGATAATTGGTCCCATTGCATTTGGAATCAAGTGTCTAATCATAATACGCATTGAGCTAGCACCAAGCGTTCTAGCTGAAAGTACATACTCTTGCTCTTTTAAACTTAGTACTTGACCACGCACGATACGCGCCATACCTACCCAGTAAACTGAACCAAGTGCAATGATAATTGACTTAAGTCCTGATCCGATAATTACAGAAAGTAAGATTACATATAATAACAAAGGAATTACATTGATAATATCGACGATACGCATCATAAGGTTGTCTACCTGACCACCAAAGTATCCTGAGATACCACCATATAAAACACCAATAAAAAAGTTAACAATAGTTGCAATCAATGCAATTAATAGAGAAATTCTTGCGCCAAATATAACTCTAGCTAACATATCTCTACCTAGTGCATCAGTTCCAAATACATAAGTTTTATTGTGAACTTTATCAAAAGGTTTCATTTCAACGCCATTTAATAATAACTTGAATTTAATCCCTTCAGGATTATCTTCTGCTTTTTTAACAGCATAGCTGTAATCTAATACGACTTCATTGCCATCAATATTATAAACGCGTGTTCTATTTGTCATATCATTTTGCGTTTCTTTGATTTTATCTAATAAAACACCATCTTTAGTAACATTAAAAAGTTTATATTCACTATGCATATAGAAGTAAGAGTTATCGTCTACTTTATATATTTGTATACTCGGTGGAATATTTGCTAATGTCAATTCCTGAGTTGAGTAGTCATGTGAAATAACATATGGTCCAACGATTGCTGTAAGCACCATGAAAAAGATAAAGAGTAAACCAATCATAGATAATTTGTTTTTCTTAAGTCTTCTCCAAGCGTCTTGCCAATAGGTCATACTTGGTCTGGATATAACTTCAGCATCTTTATTCGCTTTGGGAATCGCTTCCCATAAATCATTACTAATTTTTTGCTCTGACATGATAGCCCCCTAGTCTTCCATTTTAATTCTTGGATCGATTAAGCTGTATAAAATATCGACGATAAGTACCATTACTACGAGGAACAACGCATAAAATATCGTGATACCCATAAGTACGGTATAGTCTCTGTTGCCGACACTTTCTACGAAATGCTTACCCATACCAGGGATTGCAAAAACTTTCTCAATAACGAAAGAACCTGTAAGAAGAGCCGCTATCATTGGTCCCAAATAAGTAACTACTGGGATAAGCGCATTTTTAAGTGCATGTTTGTAGATAACTTTGTTGTTTGATAAACCTTTTGCTCTTGCAGTTCTTATATAATCCTGCTGTAATACCTCAAGCATACTTGAACGCGTGAGTCTCGCAACAAATGATAAGGAGAAGCCCGAGAGCGCTATTACTGGTCCAATCATATGCTTCCAACTGGTAAGTCCATTGGACGGTAACCAGCCGAGCTTAGCACTGAAAATATATATAATTCCAGTTGCCATAACAAATGATGGAATTGTGACACCTAGTGTCGCTATAAACATTACTAAACCATCTTGCCACTTGTTTTGTTTCAGCGCCGATAAAATGCCTAGTGGTATACCCACAAGTATAATCACTACAACTGACGCAAGACCGATTTTCAGCGTTGCTGGGAAACCTTCTCTGATTAAATCATTAACGGTAACACCTGCACGTTGAAATGAAGGTCCAAGGTTAAAAGTAACTACACCTTTAACATAGTCCACAAACTGCTTCCATAATGGATCATCTAGGTGATACTTTTGATTTAGTGCCTGTAACACTGCATCTGGTAATGCTTTTTCCCTAGTAAATGGTCCACCTGGGATTGAGTGCATCATGATAAAAGTAATCGCTATAATTACAAATATCGTTACAACCATTGTCAGGATCCTTTTAATTAAAAATCTCCCCAATTCATTCACCCCTTAAATTTATTCTGCTATTCCATTAGTGCAACAATATATATAATAATAATCCTATTGTGTGAATTTTGCAATAAATTTCAGACAGTTAACATCGTATGAATTAATTTATACGATTAACTTTTAGAAACATATGCGTTTTTTGTTACAGACGCGTAACAATTCGTTCGCAAAAAATTCACATTTTTCCATATGAAACATATCCCTTCAAAACGTTGAAATCATCAACTTTTTATACAACACTACATGCCTGGAACGTTTGATCTATAACATTTGGTTCACAGAATTGTTACTTGTTTATAATTATTTATCCACTTCTTTTATATTCACAAAATGGATTCCTATTTATTTTGCAAAATTTGTTGAATCATGCAAATAAATTCACTTTTTCTAAATGAAAGTTAAACATCACAATCCTGCATTTATTGTGGTTTGGGGAATGAAATGTCCCACTTGTGCATGAATTCTATTTATCTATATCAAAAATATATCTCAATATTATTTACTTATAATAGAAGGAAATAATTTGTCTCTTATGAAAGTTGACATGCATATGCAATGTAAACTTCAAAATCTTTTGTTTTGTTTTGACATTTAGATGCTATAATATTAATAATTATTTAGTATTAAGCATGATTATAAATTAGGCGCATCAATATTTAGAAACGAGGTCAATATGGCATCAAGTAATAGCATGGAAAAAATATTAAGAATGAAAAAAAGAGCAGAACTCGCAGCTGGAAAACGAACTTGCTCGTTAGTCTTAAAAAATTGTAAAATCATCAACGTATTTAATGGTAAAATCATTGAATCCAATCTTGCTATTGATAATGGTAAAATCATAGGTATTGGCAATTATGAAGGTGATACAATTATTGATCTAAACTGGAAATACGTTGCACCTGGGCTTATTGATGCCCATATGCATATGGAATCCACACTTGTAACACCTGATCAAATGGCCAGAATAATTGTTCCAAGAGGAACAACTACAGTTATTGCTGACCCGCATGAGATTGCGAACGTCTCTGGCATCGCAGGCATACAATATATGATTGATTCTGTTGACGATGCTCAGTTAAACGGTTTTTTTATGTTACCTTCATGTGTACCAGCCACACCATTTGAAAATTCTGGTTATCGACTTGATAAAGATGCATTATCTGTTTTACAAAACCATCCAATGGTACTTGGACTCGGTGAAGTAATGGATTATCCCAGTGTCATAGAAGGTCAAACCGATATACTTGAAAAACTAGAAATGGCAGACCGAATGATCGTCGATGGTCATGGACCAAATCTCAGCGGTAAACAATTAAATGCATACATGATCAATGGTATAAGAACTGATCATGAATGTACAACTATAGAAGAAATGGAAGAGAGAATCGGACTTGGCATGTATGTCGCGATCCGTGAAGGAACTGCCGCTAAAAATTTGGATACTTTGATAAAAGGCGTTAATAACCATACGAAATATCAATGTATGTTCTGTACTGACGATAAACACCCAGAAGATATCCTTAGTAATGGCCATATCGATTATAACGTAAGACGCGCTATTGCTCTTGGAACTGATCCAATAACCGCGATTCAAATGGCGACAATCAATCCTGCAAGATGTTATAATTTACGCGATATTGGTGCAATTGCCCCTGGTTACGATGCCGATCTAATTGTCTTTGATAATTTTGAAAATTTTGAAATTCTTGAGGTTTACAAAAAAGGATATCTTGTCGCTAAAAACAAAAAGGCATTATTTGATACTCAAAAAATTGCAAGTGAACATGTTCAAGGTACGGTTAAAATTTCTCCTATTCTCCCAGAGCAATTAAAACTATCACTAGAAAGTGATGTGGCACATGTTATACGGATTTCTTCTGGTTCAATTGTCACTGAGCATGTTGTCAGAAGAATTTACGTTGATGCAAACGGCTATTTTGAAACTAATAAGCACTTAGATATCTCTAAAATTGCAGTAATCGAAAGGCACGGAAAAACTAAAAATATTGGAATAGGGCTTGTAGAAAATTTTCATATCAAGAATGGCGCTATTGCAACCACTATTGCTCATGATTCTCATAATATTATCGTAATCGGTGACAATGATGATGATATGGCGTTAGCAGTTAATGAAATTGTAAGATTGCAAGGTGGAATAACGATCGCTTCAAGGGGTGAAATTAAAGGATCTTTAGCTCTACCTATCGCTGGCCTTATGTCTACAGAAAGCATGGAATATGTTTCAGAAAATCTAAGTGTACTAAGGAAAATTGCTGCTCAGACACTTTCAATTCCGAGTTCATTAGAACCTTTTATGACTTTGAGTTTTCTTGCACTTCCAGTTATTCCCGAACTGAAAATCACTGATAGAGGCTACTTTGATGTGACTCAGTTTTCGTTTATAAATGTTTCAGAGAAGCCATAAAAAATTAAAAAATATTATGTAAACTTGTTTAATTTCAGTTAAGTGGGGTATCAATTTAGTAGCAAATCATAGAAAACTATGAGGCGCAAAGCTAAAGGGTCTAAACTAATAGTTGACGTATTTAGAATAATTGTTCTTATAAGAACATGCCTATATGACTTCTAGATACTAACATTAGCATGATCGCCAGTTACCAAAAAACTTTTCGGAAACATAGCTAAACACGCGAAAACGTGCGACGCAAAACTAGAAGGGCCTAACCTTAAAAAGCAACTAGATATTTAAGTTTTAACTTTAATTCTAGATTGTACTTACTTGGTTTTAAGTATGGCAGCCAGTTACCGAGAAAAGTTTTTTTGTGCGCATTTTTAAGATTAAAAAAGAGCTATGCTAATCTTTCATTGATCCGTCCTATTTTAAAACTGGATGGATGATTAAAGGTTAGTATAGCTCTTATTTTTACTTTTAATAGCTGCTTAGCTACGCATTCAATTTTTCCAAAGCATGTTCATTGATAATAACATGATATCTCTTAAAAGCGATACCGACCGCATCATCCCAAGATAAATAGATTTTCTCAGATGCATTTTCTCCTATTACGCTCAATCGTTCTAAATCAAGACAAGCTTTAACAATTTCATTTGCAATGCTATCAACGGTTTCTTCAATCAAGATTCCTGTATCTTCATGTATGATGTTTTCTGCTGCACAGCTTCCTTTGATTAATAAAGAAGGACATCCACAGGCTGCAGCTTCTTTTACAACAATCCCATTGGTGTCATAAGTCGATGGAAAAAGGAAAAGATTAGCTCTACTAAAATAACCGCGTAGCACTTCTCGATCATATATTGCCCCTGTAAAAATACATTCGTTATTCAAACCTTGAGTAGCAATATATTCTGTAATGCCAGGTCGATCAACACCTTCACCAACAAAAATCATCTTGAATTTCATGCCACGTGCTTTAGCTTCTTTTAATCCATCTATTGTAAATTTAAGATTTTTATACCACATCATTCTACCCACAAATAGAAACACCGTTTCATTTTCAGAAATCTGATGTAATTTATTAATGGAAGTGATCATTTCATCACTAGCACGTCCCTTTTGAAAATCGGTACCATTTTCCATGATTAAATAATCACCTTCATATCCAAGCTTTCTTAAGTTATCACCCGCACCTTCTGAAACAACCCATACCTCATCACAAGCATTGATATTGCTCATCAAAAACTTAATTGATACTTTTCTAAGTGGGTTAAATGCTACCCTTTTTTCAATATCAACATCGAATTTTGTATGATAAGTGAAGACAATAGGTGCTCCTGAATATCTTCTTAATACTCTAGCTAATAATGCAGAAGTGAATGGGCTGTGAATATGGATAATATCTAATGCTTCTTTTTCCAGTTTCCTAATCAACAAAGGATTAAACGGGTTTCCCATTCTATATCCAACTCTTTTACTTACATTTGTACTTGAATACCTTATAACTTTAAAGGCATAATTATCCTTTACTTTTGGGTACCAAGGTGTAGCAACCACCGATTTACCATATATTTTTTGAATTGACTTAGCATAATTCACTGCAGCATTAGCTACTCCATCTAAAATAGGTGGGAATGAATCATTGAAAATGCCAACATTTAACTTTTTCATATAGACCTCACTTATATTTCTAAACCTTTATAATGAAATTTTATCAGATACGCGCGGGATAAGATAGTTAAAATTCCATTAAAAGCGTGTTATAACTTGGCAATTGGGGTATAATGATATCAACATTATATTTGAAAGGAGCCCCATATGTTATTTAAAAAAATGAGAGAGCGCAGAGAAGCCGAATTAAAACGACAAAAACGTGATACACTCAAAAAGGTTGGTGCTGCACTGGTTATAGGTAGTGTCGTATCTACAGTAGTTACCCTATTTACAGCACCAAAATCTGGTAAAGAGCTACGAAGTGATGTCGTAAATAAAGTTGAAGAAGGTGCTGATATCGTCAAAGAAAATGCCACAAAATTGGCACAAAAAACCTCTGATGTTGCTCAAGATGCTATGATAAAAGGGCAAGAAATCAAAGAAAAAGCAGTTTCTAAATTTGAAAAAGTTAAATCTGACATCACAAAAACAGTGAATGACAAAAAAAATCAGTTAGCATCAGTAGAAAACGATGCAAAAGAGAATATTGAGGCAGCCTCAGAAGTAATTGAATCTGAAGTAGAAGCTTTAAAAGAAGATGTATTAGAAGAAATTCAAGAAAAATTAGAGTCATAATAAATCAAAAATATAAAAAAAGCTGATGTGTATCAATCGATTACATCAGCTTTTTTTTAACTAAATCTTTCTTTCAATCAAAATTACCGAAGGCGTTTGATCACCCTGATTCATATACTCTAATTTCATAACATGATATTTCTTAGTGTCTAATTGTTTTGTAAATAGATTTAGCCACTGGTACTCTTTGACACCTTCATCATGTCCTCTATAAGTTGTTATACTTATAAACCCTCCTACTTTTACTAATTTTAAAGCCTTTTGTATACTTTCTGCTGTTGAATCTAGTAATGTTGTACAAGATTTATTGGACTTGGGTAGATAGCCTAAGTTATATACAATTAAATCGTAATTTTTATCTGCATAAATAGAATCAATATATTTATGATTGCCCAACGTGAGTTTGAAATTTTCGTATCCCAGTTGATTTAACTTGAAATTGGATTGACTTACCGCTTCCTCCTGTATATCAATCCCATCAAATATGCCCTCTTTACCAATTCTTCCGCATAAAAATGCGGCATCTTCTCCATTTCCCAGCGTTGCATCAAGTACATGCATCCCCTCAACCAAATAAAGTTTCCAAATGTTTTTTGTAAAATCCGTCAACTGTCTTATCATCAATATTCCTCCATGCCATCTCTTCTTATCATAACACTTATGATTCGCTAATTGCATCTTAAATATAAAAAGTGGAAATTGCGTCAATAAAGAACTCAGTCTTTTATAATCACAATTTCCACTTTAATTATTTACATTATAACTTAATCTGCGTTACATCATTTTTAACCGAACAAGTGCTTGCACCTGAACAACTAGAACAACCTGTGCATTTGCCTTTTCTCATATCTGAAAAAGCTTTTTTGCCTGCAAAGAAAATAATTACTGCAAATCCAGCACCAATGATAACACTCGCTAACATATGATCACTCCTCGATTAACTCACGTTTTTTGTCTGCACGCTTAAATAGATAAACTAACAATACAAAGTAAAATATTAAAACAAATATTGATGGTATAAAACCAATCGCTAATTTTCCATAAAATAATGGGGTGCCAATTTGGGTAATCAACATTGCCACTAAGAATCCTACACTTAGTTGGAAACTAAGTCCTCTAAATAGCCACTTTCTATCACCCATTTCGCTTCGCATTGCCCCTATCGCAGCAAAACAAGGCGGTGTGAATAAATTGAAGGCTAAGAATGCATACGCTGTCACTGGGTTGAAAAACGATGACAGAACGCCTCCTGGCATGCTAAGTGCATCTTGCGATGCTGCAGCAAGTAAAATAGCAAAAGTGGCTACGACATTTTCTTTAGCGATAAAACCAGTGATTGAAGCAGCCGCTAATTGCCACCCCACTAATCCAAGTGGGATGAAAATTGGTGCAATAAACCCACCTAACACAGCTAAAATACTAGAATCTTGCATAACAGCTGGTTGTAGATTGAATCCATAAGCTTGCATAAACCAAACCAGTGTATTCATCACTAGAATAATGGTAGATGCTTTAATGATAAATCCTTTTGCCTTGTCTAGCATCTGAGAAAAAGCATGTTTAAGACTTGGAATTTTATATTCTGGTAATTCTAAAATAAAATTAGTTGAACTTTCCCATACAAATAGCTTCTTAAGTAAAATTCCACCAATTATGATTAGTGCAAAAGCTAACAAATACACACTTGGTCCTACCCAACTGGAATTTGGGAAAAATACAATTGAAAATAAAGTGATGATTGGAAGCTTTGCACCACAAGGTACAAAAGGTGTTAAAATCGTCGTAATCCTTCTTTCATTGTCATCTTCAATTGTTCTTGTTGCCATAACTCCTGGAATTGCACAGCCTGATCCAACAATCATAGGAATAATGGATTTACCTGATAATCCAATTCTTTTGAAGTATCGATCCATAAGAACTGCAACTCTTGACATATAACCACTGTCCTCAAGTAGCGCAAGACAAAAGAACAATACCATAATAAGTGGAAGGAAACCAATTACCGCACCAACACCACCAATTGCTCCATCTACAATTAGCGCTTGTAAAAGTGGATTTAAATGAACACTCTCAAAGAAAGTATTTAACGCATTTGGTACTATTTCACCAAATAAAGTATCGTTTAAATACCCTGATACATAACCTCCAAGTCCTTCTATAGAGAAGGCATAAACCGCCCACATGACTAAAAAGAAAATCGGAAGTCCAATATATTTGTGTGCAACAATTCGATCTACTTTATCAGAAATACTTATTTTACTAGTATCATGGTTTTTGACGAGAACCGTCTTCATAAGATCACTGATATATTTTTGCCTTGCTATATCGTTATTTTCATCATTTTTGATTTCGTCTTTTGTATTCTCGTCTTCAATTTGACTTAAATTTATGGGTTCTTGACCCATGCCCTTTTCACCTTGAAGAATCGCAATTTGCATTAATTTTTTTAGGCCATGACCAAAATTTGCCGTTGTTGAAACCACTGGACAATTTAAGCCTCGACTTAGTTGATCGATGTCAACTATATTGCCGCGTTTTTTAATGATATCCTCCTTGTTAATCGCTACAACTAAGGGGATATTAAGTTCTAAGAGTTGAGTCGTAAAAAATAGACTCCTTTCAAAATTTGCGCCATCTACAATATTGATGATTACATTTGGGGCATCTTCTAAAACGAAATCTCTTGTAATCGCCTCCTCACCAGTAAACGGAGAAATAGAATAAGCACCTGGCAAATCGATGATTTTTACAGCACGCGTTCCACCGCTGTATTTTGGTTTTAAATCAGCTTCTTTTTTTTCTACAGTTACTCCAGCCCAGTTACCAACGTACTCTGATTTACCAGTGATGGCATTAAATAACGTTGTTTTCCCTGAATTTGGATTTCCCGCTAATGCAATTTTCATTTAAACCCCCTGAATTTGGTTTCATTAAAATAGCGAATCTAGTTTTGATTCAGCATAAGTCTATTTTTTGTAGTTTGTTGGCAATGATAATCATTATCAAAGATAGGGCATTTTTTATACCGCCTAAGCGGTATAGATTTAATCTGCGAGAACAATTGCCTTAGCCATAGTTTCATCTATCGCATAACGACTGTCTCTAATATTAACAACATAATTTCCAGCAAGTATTGAGATCAAGGTAATTTCTTCACCCTCACTACATCCAAGGCTAAATAGAAATTTTTTTGTCTTCTCTTTACCTTCAACTTTCACAATTTCACTTTTTTGGCCGATTTTAGCTTTTGACAATAACATATATATCACCCACTTCTTAAAAAAACGTAAAATGCGCTTAAGAAATAACACGCCTTATTGATAAAGATTATCATAATCGTTATCAATTGTCAACGCATTGTCAATGATAGATATTTAACGTTTTATTCATTTTTAAGAATATGTTCTTATAGTATCTATGCTTGGAATTATTAATTTGTGATTGGTTAAGAGCTCAAGTAATGCATCCACAACAATTGGACAAAACTGAGTGCTGGCACAACTTGTCAGTTCCTCCAATACGTCTTCATAAGTCATACTATTTTTATAAGAACGTTGAGATGTCATTGCATCAAAAGCATCCGCAACACCAACAATTCTTGCAAATAAAGGCAGCTGAGTAAGCAAATCATTTTCTGGATATCCAGTTAAATCATATCTTAAATGATGATACATAATTGCCGATTTGATGTTCTCCGAGAGGTTGATTTTTTCAAGAATATGAAGCCCAATTGTTGGATGTTGTTTTATACTCTCAAATTCTTCTGTTGTAAGTAAACCTGGTTTTGACAAAATTGCATCACTTACACCAATTTTACCTATATCGTGGAGTATTCCCGCAATTTTTATTTCTTCAATCTGTTCATTTGAAAGGCCAAGTTGCTTTGCAATCTCGACTGAATATTGTGAAACACGTAGCGAATGACCTTGAGTATAAGTATCTTTAACTTCAATTGCAGCTACTAAGGTCAAAATGACGTCAAAGTAAAAAGATTTCAAACTTTGGTATAGGTTTGATTTTTCAGCTGCAAGTGCGATGTTATTGGCCAGTGAAGAAAACAAGGATGTAAAGTCTGCATCATAACGCTTATCAACACCAATGGACATAATTCCGACTGATTCATCATTAGAAATAATTGGCAAGACCAAAATTTCCTTAATTTTGTCATCCTTGAATACGCCTTGTATGTCTGCGTGAGATGTCGTGACTAAATCGCGCGTGAGCGTCGTCGATTTTTTGTTGGTTAAAATCGATGCTAAAACGGGATCGGATATAGACAGAGGTCTTTTAGAAACTAATTCTTTATATTTACCACTTACGGCATTTAAAGAAAGTAAATCCGCTTCCCTAAACCTAATAGAACAAAGTGGCACGCCAAGTGTACTAACTATATTTTCACAAGTCTCATCTAATAATTGGTCTATTGTAGCTTGGCAAAATTTTTGGCAAAATTTATCAAAATAATTGGCAAAAACCACTTCAATTTCAGAAGTGGTTCTTTAATACTATTTTATAACACCTTTATTTACATTTTTTTCATAAACAGCATTCTTATATTCATCAATCAAAATATCGTCTACCGTTAATGGTAAGTTGGTTTTAGGATTTATCCAACCTAATTCTATTCTTTTGATAAGAATATCTACAATTAATGGATTAATCATTATATAACCCCCTCTGAAAAAAGAAGTTGATTTTCGAGTTCTTCAATTTTAAGTTGTTCTTCGGATTTTTCAGCAACTATTTCTATAAATATTGGTACATTCGGTACTTGAGATACATCAATTTCAATTAGTCGCTTCGTGTTCATTATTCCATAGGGAATTTCCATATAAGGTATTCCAACTGGATAATCATGAGGAATAATGTCTCCTTCTGCTTCACCAGTTTGACTCCATACTTTACCATTAAGGTCATAAATAACTAAATTTCCTCTTTGCATTTTACCCTCCTAAATCTTAATTGCAATCCATTTTAATAATCGATTTTGAGATGAATTAGCAGTTAAATCTACAGTTACTGTTGTTTCAAATCCATCTGTATTTATTCTATCTGCGGTTGACGAAGTACTAATTAGAGAAGATATTGACGATGGTGTATAACCATTACCAGCACCTTGTTTAAATCCTTTATAGCCTGCACCATAACCCCTATATGCTGGCTCCAATAATACTCCAGCATGTGAATAGTATGGGTATGATGAATCATCTACATAAAATACTACAATATCGGGTTTAAATGCTAATCCAGAAACTGTTATTTTTTGATTTTGTGCAACCGCATTTGATTGACCAGTAGCAATATTGGTAAAAGTATTCAAACTGCCGAGAATACCAAATAGATTAATATTTTTTTTAATGTATATTGCTAGAAAATCAGCATCTGTAATTGTAACTTTAGAGGTAACACCATCATAAGTTCCTTTAGGCGGTACAAGTTTTAAAGTTGTTCCTGCTACCTCTGAAGAGAGCGCAGCATTGTCACCGTTTCTTTTGGTACCGCCACCGATTAATCCATGAAGCCTTAAATCATCCATTAAACGATCACCTCACTTGTAAGGTCATCACCGGTATAAGTTAAAGAGTATACCTTTGTAAATAAAACCGCAATACCATCAGCTGCATAATAAGTTTCAGTTCTAGTCGTATATTTTGGGCTTACGCCATCACTAAGCACAGACTTTTTTAGAAGAGATCCATTTGCTCTTTTGTATCTTACTTCAACATAGATATCATTTGAATCTTTGCTAAGTCTTTCGGTGCTTAATGGTCCAGTATATTCTATAAGTTTATCTTGTTGTTCCTTCAAATAAGCATCATTGTTGATGAGTTTTTCAAATAAAGGATTAAAGGTGTCTGCATGAGCAGGATCACTTGTTTCTAGTTTTCTAATTGCTTGATCATACTCTTTGGGAGTTTTAATATCTTGATTTGCCACGTGATCACCTCCTAAAATGCGTCATCCATTTCAAATATCATTTCAATTCCTAAATCCTTTTTTTTCTTTGTAAAAGTCCTGATTGCAATTAGATCATCTTCAGCATCAAAGAGTCCAATTTCAGATATTTCAGCATCAGTTAATTCAGTTTTTCCTAAGCTGCCACTATACCTGTTAGTAGTTGCTACAGGGTTGGCTATTGTTACGTCTTTTCTAAGCACTTCCGTCGTTAGTCCTGTTACAAGATTGCTGTGTACTATAGGGATATTTGAGCCATCTACACCACCAGTACCAAAAGCAATCTTTGTTATTGGTGGCAATGCTGCAACACCAGCTCTTGCTTTAGCAAGTTTTTCTCGTCCAATCAATGTTACTACGGTATCAGCCACTATAAAACCTCCTCATTAATTATTGCGTTCAATGTGACGCTTCCATCCAAATTCCACGATCCATCTATGAACTTCATATTCTCACCATATTTGAGTTTTGAATTATTAAAATCAAATTCGTTTTTGACATCTATTTTGATTACAATAGCTGTTTCAGCAAAAGACAAATTGTTAATTGAATCGTTTATCAATAGTTTAAATTGATCAGAAACTAGATTGTTTTCAACTAAATCTTTTGAAACTCTAAACCAATAATTGGGTAATGATCTAGCTGGTTTTACATCACGAACAACCGTCTTTACAATTGCGAAATTCCTAATCAAATCAATCTCATCTGCTTCAATAAAAACATAAAATTCAGCCCATCTTAGTGGATCATATAGTCTTACAGCAAATATATCAGCATTTATAAATCCAAGTGAATTTAAAGCGATTTGAATACCTTGCTTAGTACCAGCACTTTCAGCAATTATTGCTTTCATGCTAAGTCTTGTTCTGTAAGTCTCAACTTCTTCATCTGCTAGCCTTGGCATATTTCTATCTTTTCCATGTTCATCTAAAAACGACTCATTAGCACTAATTATGATAGTGGATTCTCGTGAACTGTTAATGCTGCTTTTCAGATCATCAAATACTTTACCAATTACTAGGCATAACGCATAAAATTGATTTGCAGATTTTTTAACCTTTTTATATGGACTTGTAAGAAGATAATACATATATTCTGCAAAAGTATTGTACATATTAAATCCTTTCAACGGTTATATTTATCGATCCGAGGACTAGCACTTTGTCGTTTGTCAAAATAACGTCTTCGCTTGGAATGCTAATATCAGATTTTTTATATACTGCAATTTCATTTCTCAAACTATAGACAATTTCATCTTTATACAACTTATTTAATTCTCTGTTTTTATCGAATTGCATAAGTTTGATGATTGCACTTTCAGCTGCCGAAATTACGCCAGCATCGCTTGCACTTGTAGGTATATAAATTACTATTTCAAAATCTTGAACTACAATTTCAGACGATTTTACAAGCAAATCATCATCAGGTCCTTTTACAGTATTGGCTGCATCATACACTTTAGAGATCAAAGTTTCGGTTGCAGTACCAGCAGTACTTGTTACAATAATATCTACAGTAGCTTGACCTCTAGGGTGCATATCATCAACCGTCACGTATAAAACGCCATCTACCGCTTCACAAACACTTTTATATTTATCTCTGATTGCATAAGTTGATAGTTCGGACCAAGCATTTAAGCATCTATTTTTTAGACTCTCAAGCGACTCTAAATCGCTTCCTTCGGACACAAGCCAATTTGAATCATTTGTAATCAAATCAATACCTTCTATATGAGTCAATGACTTAGTTATAGAATTTTCAGGTACATTATATTCAACGCCTGTTTTTTCCGCTTCAGCTAGTACTTGTACGCTCAATGAATCCTGCTGTAAAATCGTATCTTCTAAAACGATAAATTTTAAATCACGTCCATTAATGTCTGGTGTGGTTTTAAACACATCATACTTTGATATTACAATTGCTTCACCAGATAAAGCCCTAGATAAAGTGACATAGCCTCTAGCTTTAGTAGGTAATTTCCGTTTTTTAGAATAGTCAGCTGCTTTAAGCTCTATCCAATCATCTTCAGCATGCGTAACAAAACAATTGTTTACAACTTTTCTAAGCAATGCTATTAATTCAAGCTTAATGTTAACTACGATTGCTAAAAGAGTATAAAATACACCTCCTGAAGAAAAATTTGTAATTGGAAAATTTTGCGCTGCTAAATCACTTTTTAACTCATCTATTGAATCTTCTAAACTTTGCAGTGGTAATATTGTATTCATCACTTTATCATCAATCATTTAGTATTACCTCCACGTTAATTCTATCTAAACCGATGTTCAATATAAATTCAAAATCACTATCAATTTGTTTGAATTTAGCTACAATTTGAATTTGATCTTCGACAAAATCAGTAGTGATCTTAATTGAATCGGCATCTATCAAAATATTTGATGCCAGCTTTGCTTTAATTCTCTGAATGATTTCTAATTTCAAGATATCGCTATATTCACTATGAATAAAATCAAGCAATGACCATCCATATGACAAATCATAAAACAAATCATCTTCTTGAGTTAAAGCTTCTAATTTGATGTTTTGTATAAATAAATCCACACCGTCAATCAACTTACAGTTACCAACCTGGTCTATGTCCATTTGATAATTGTCATTCAGAAAAATATCAGTTTCACTTGTCATCACTAGACCACCTTTCCAATGATTTGATATGTCGACGATATATTTGCGATTACAACGATATCACCTTTGATCATTCCTTTTAATGCTCTCAGATTAGGTATTTCAGAATAATCTTCTAGATCATTTCGCATGGCATCAACTAATTTGACATTGTAGAGATCATTTAATTCTGATTCAACCACTTTAGTAATTCTGGCAAACTGAATTGAAGGTTCTAAAATATGACTATATTTTTTTCGAATTTGTTTATCTAACACCATTTTAATTGTTTTTTCAATTGACATAGTCACTCCTTAAATTCAACAACCGTTCTAGTAAAACCCGTCTCATCAACTTTATGAACGACTTTTAAAGTTACAAAAGTACCACTTATTTTTGGATGATCAAGCACAAATCGATTTGTATGCCTTAAGTAGGGTAGAGCAGGAAGAATCATCTTCCATACGTTTTCATACCTCTCAAGACTCAATATATTAATACCATAAGTAAACTTATATACCTTATTTTGTTTCACCTCAACACCTAAATAAAAAGTGTTTTTAATGAAAAAATGAGGATCATCAACATGCCAAATTTGCTTAATTTCTTTAATCGCTGAAAGCGCATTTTTCTTTGAAATTGTAAAACTTTTTGAAGTCATGCGTTTGCCAGTTATCTTAAAATTAACGATTCCTGATTTTCCTAAACAATAGCTAACTGCTTCCTGAAAAGTGGCATTTACAAATGACTTTGAAATCATGGTTTCTTCTAGAAAAACTGTGTCATCTTTAAGCGTCAAAGAATTTGCATTTTGCTTTGATAAGTAACCATTAAAGACTTCTTCAGGTTCATTTTCATACCCAATAAAAACTTTTGATTTTGCAAGTCTTTCAAAACTGATTTTATCATTCATCTGATCAGTCAATAATACAATGCACCAATCGGTGCTTAGAAGAGCTGAAGAACAGATTTCTAAGGAAATGCCTTTTTTGAGAATATAATTTCCAACGATCACCTCTTTATCTATTGAAAAGTAACTCATTCTAGCCTCCTAATAGGGCAATAATTTCACTTTATTTATAAGTGTAGCCGTTTTTGTATCATCTATTGCAGGCGTTAAACTCATCTTTGAATTTAGCTTTGGCGCTGTGCCTCTTTCATTTAGATAAAGGCTATATTGATCTGTCAAGTTTGAATTGAAAACTGGTGTGTAACTTTCTACATTTGTCTTTTTAATGGTAGTGATTTTGACTGGAACATACTCCCAAAACTCAATTGTGACAGTAATTTCAGAAGTCTTACTTTGTTCTTTAGTATCCATTTGCTTAAAGACAACATTTTCTATTCCCCTGATAGCAGCGTGTTCATTAACTAATTTGTGAATTTGGGGAACAGTCTGATTTTTTTTCTTGAACAAGTTTTGAATTTGCTGAAGCTTTTGTTCTTTCGTCATTTTTTCACTATCTTCTAGAACTAGTTCAATATTGACTTTGCAGTCTTCATAGCCAACTGCTTGTTTTGGTTTTGAATTACTTCCTTCGACAGTTTGTTCTTCAATTAATGCATTTGCCTTTATTTCAAAATTTTTAATTAAGCCAGGGAGGACAATTCCACCAACTTTTATATGATTGTCATCGATGTAAATCATGTTAACCTCCCAAGCCAATTAAGCAAATACAAATTCATCTGGATCCTCTTCACCATTTGTTATTTCTTTAATTTCATCAATTAGAGCAAACAAGGCGTTTAGATCTTTAAGTTTAGTTATGTCAGCTTGAACAATCAATTTTTGAATGATTGTTGCTTTTTCATTTTTTGTCATTGAAGTTTCTTTTGATTCAGCCTTTTCAGTTTTAATACTCTGAAGGCTAATTTTTTTAACGTCTTGTCTTTTATATGCAAAAGGTTTAGTTTTAGTACCTTCAGTACCATCATCTAATCCAATTTCACTAAAGGCATTCTCAGTTGTTTCAGCTGGTAAATGCATCGTTTGATTCATACCAGTATTAATTGTTTCAAATACTCTGCGCCCAGATAAGGTTAGAGTAGAGAGTGGTCCTTCTTTGGCATCACTAAAAGGTAATAGCTTTCTTATTTTAGTTAGTGCACCTTTGACAGCGTCTACTGGTGCGCTTATTGCCGATTTAATACCTTCAGTAAATGTTGTTAGAATCTTTTTACCTGATTCACCAAACCAACCAATTGCGCCTCCAATTAAATCTTTAATCCATTGAATTGCATTTTTAAAAACAAGTTTTACATTAGTGAATCCTGTTGTAATTTTTGTTAAGAAGCCATTCCATGCAGTGCTAATCCAAGCGGAAACAGCATCCCAATTTTTCCAGAGTAATATGATTGTAGCGATCAAAGCAATAATACCAATTATAATCCATGTAACAGGATTTGCTAAAAGTGCAGCTGTGAATGACCATACCGATGCAATAAGACCGGGCATAGCTTGTATGGCTGTAACAACTGCCTGCTTTGCCATTCCAAATAAACTAATAGCAAATTGTTTAGCAGCTCCTACACCAGAAAGCATTTTTCCACCAAAGAGTTTGAGAGCATCACCACCATACATTGCAAATATCCTGAAGGTTTCAAATCCACCTTTAAGTAGCTTTAACATTCCCCATAGACTTTTTCCAGTCATAATGATTTTAGTAATCGAAAATCCAAGGACACCAATTGTTGCTCCAGTTACACCTATAGCTGTAATAAATCCACCTAGGAATAAAGCAACCATCATTATGGTTTTAACAAGTTCTCCATTCTGATCTACCCATTCACTTGCTTTATTTAAGTAACCATCAACTTTAGTCATAATACTATCAACCGTTGGAGCAAGTTGGTTACCTATTTGTTCTTTGAGGTTTTTAACCTTTTGTTTTATAACCTCATATTTATCACCTCTGGTTTTATTAATTGCATCAGCCATGCCAGTTGCAACATTTATACCATCGCTCATTGATCCATGCATCCCAACAATGTTATCTTGTAAATTCGAGGTTTTGTTATAAAGAAGGTCAATGAGTGCAGTTGCTTCATCAGAACCGAACGCTTTTTGTAAGTCCATCTTTTCAGCTGCATCAAGTGTTTCTCCAAATTTTCCGCGAAGCTGACCTAAAATTTCAGGCATTGATAACAGTTGGTTGTTTGCATCTAGGAAAGAAAGTTCTAGCTCTTCGCCAGCTTTTGCAGCAGTTCTTAAAAACGCTTTATATTTTGTTCCTGCTTCAGAGCCACTCATTGAACCTTGAAGCATTCCAAGAATTGATAATTGTTCTTCAAGTGGCACGTTTGCATTAGTAGCTGAAGCACCTAACATTTCAATTGAACTTGCCATTTCAGAACCATTTGTTTTAAATTGTTGTACCGCTTTTGCAATACCAGCACTGAAAACTTCAGCAAATTCTAAGTCAGTAAGATCATTATAAAATCCCTTATAAATGTCGTATCCTGTCGCGAAGAGCCCTGTCATCTCTTCAATGGATGATTTTGTACCTTTTGCAGTTATACCTGCAATCTCAGTAAACTTTGCAACTGATTCATCTGTCAATGATGCAATCCCTGACTTAATATCATATGCAGCAGTTATAAAATCTGATTTTGAAGTACCTGCCCATGAGTTTGAAAACGAACTAGCTGCATCTTCTAAGTAACTAAAGTTTTCAATACCTACTGAAGCTAACTCACCTAGAGCTTTTTGCGTTTCGAAAGTCGCTTCAACCGGTGATAAGATTGCATCAGTCATCATTGCACCAGCTCCAGCAACAAGCGCACCACCTTTTATCATATTGGTATAAGATTGATTTAACTTATCAATGCTACTAACAGACTCGTTCATGGAGTTGTTCATTCTACCAAATGGACCAGATAGATTATCTATCATATTGACGATAACACTTAATTTGAAAATTGAATCTAGCCCCACCAAATCACCTCCTTGTTGGATATGCTAAAGCGTGGTAATATAAATAAAAAAAGGAGGTTTTCTTATGATGTATCTAATCTTTTTATTCATAAAAATATTAGCAATAGCATTTGTTCTTGGCATAGTCATTGGTGTAGTTTCACTCGTTATTATGACCATATACGTTTTTCCATATTTAATGCATATAGGAAACAGAAAAGACCGACAAAACGAGTCTATGTTAAATACTCTTCAGAGTGCTACATATTTGTACAAGTGCTGGATTAAACACGAAAAACCGACCTTTTGAGGGTCGGTTTTTTATTCTGAAAAAACTTCGGCTATCCCTCTAGCAAAAACATCTGCTTCTAATCTTTGAACAAACTTAGCTTTTGCTAATAGTTCTATGAATTCATCAATTGTTACATCCTCAATTTCTTGCTTTAGAAGAGAACTGGGAACATACTTTAAGATCTCAATTGTACCTGCTTCAACAAAATTACTTTCTAGTGAAGCAATGGCTTCTTCTAAAGCATTTTGAAATTTGTATCTTTAGGTAATCCAAGCATCGTGAGTAATTTTTCGCCAATGCCAAGAGCAAGAGCAGGGTATTTATCAAGATTCTCTTCAAGCTCAGCTTGTTGCTCTTCAATGATATTATCTTGAATAAAAGTCTTCATTGCTTTCATGCTGTTCTTAGATACATTTTTGATATATCTGTCAAAGCTTGAAACAGAAGGTTTCTTAAACTTAAAAACCAGTTCTATACTTGTTTCATCTTCACACGGTGTAAGTTCAGCTTTTATTTCATAAAGCTTTTCTTTTTTACTTTTTAAATCGATTGCATTATCCATGATACCCTCCATTTTTGCCAGTTATTTTGATTCTAAATTGCACTTAACCCATCTCTTACTATGCCATTTACAATGATGAAGTCGAGGTCGATTTTTAAGCTCTTATCACCTTGAGCATTTTTCTGTCCTGTTTTTGTAAAAGTAACAGTGTTTAGTTCATCGGTTTTAGTCTTTTGCGTTCCATTAGCATATGAAACTGTAATTTTGGGGATTACCAATTTGTAAAGTGGTGTGCCTGTTTTTTTACAGTGTGCCACCAATTCATCAAAATCGTCTTTTAAAAGCGAAAGTTTTCCTTCAGACTTGTAGTTTCCAGTTCCATAACCTCTTGGCTTTGAACCTTTGCCGTAACTAAGTTCTTTTTCAAGTTCATCATCATAGCTGATTTCTTGAACTTCAAGCTCTAAACCAGGTATCTTAACTGTGACATCAGCCCAGTCATAATTCTTACCATTAACAATCATGCCAGCCTCCTAAACGTTGAATGGGTTTTCCATACCCAAATCTAGTTCCATTTCTCTAACATGACCTTTAGGAATAAACCTTATCACCATGTTGAGTTTTTCCGTGCTTAGTATATCTTGACCTTCAGGAACAAAAATTCGAGCTGAAGATACTTCTTTATTTCTGACCATCTCATCAAGTGGAATTTGTACAAATTTGGCTATCACATCTAAACTGCCTTGTGGATCCACCATATCAATTTCACTTTGGAGTTCATAAAGCGCTTGTTTTCTTGTTTCTTTAAGCATTTTATTTTTAACCCTAACACGTTCTGCATACTTGTAATCACTATCATCAGCAGCAAGCATTTTAGCGTTTGTAACGTAACAGCCTGCGATACCTTCATATTTCCTGAAAGTTAAGTATCTTGCTTGATCTAGCAAATCAAGATATTCACCAATTCCTAAAGGCATTAAACTGATCATTTTAGTGTCACTTATACTAAAACTTTTTACTTCACCAATAGATTGGCTAACGGTTGCAGCTGAATATAGTCCGCATACAATACTTGCATTATTGATTTCTTTTACAACACCATCCATTTTTTTGTAGATAGATCTAGCTGTAACAACTTGCAAGTCAGTATGTGTAACTGTCTTTTGCTCATCAATTAATGCATCTACATATTCTTCAAGTGTCTCTTCAGTGTTTTTTGCTCTTGCTTCTAAAATGAACATGGTCGGTTTTTTTAAAACATTTGTAAAAGTATCCGCCTCTGCTGCGATAGATGCCCAGAGCGCTTTTGTTGTTCCACCAACAATATGCACATATTCATAAACTAGATCAAGCGTTTTAAGTACATCAAGTTTGTCTAAAACATCTTGATTTGTCATGATTGGTGTAGTCGTACTAAAACTATATTTATCACCAACTAAGAATGAATTTGCTGGAGTTCCGACATCTTCAGTAAAAGTAACTTTAAGTCCTGTTCCAGCGAGCACAACTTCACCATTTAGTGGAATTGTCACTTCATCTGAGTAACTCAAACTACCATTTATTGAATACTTTAATGCTGCTTCATTCAATCTTCCTGAAACAGTCACTACTAAATCTATTTCAAAATCATTATATGGTGAACCTGAAATAGTAGCAGTACTAAGACCAGTTCCTAGCTTTTCTATAGCTGAACTTGTACCAGCAGTAGAAGCGTCAACAGGCAAACAGTAAATAACCGCTGCACCATTTTCTAGTGAGTCCATACAAGCATCAGCAAGTGGGGATTCGCCAAGTAAATACTTAATACGCTTTGCACTCATACCAGCAACGATTGTAACCATAGCATCAGTCACATGTGAAGCGCCAATTTTGACATGTGATCCAATCCCAGAAGTAACAGATATACCAAGTCCACCGTCAGTTACAGTCGTATTAACGTCCCTTAACATCTTTCTTCACCTGCCTTTCTGCTTTTCCATCTGCTCTTGCACTTAAAAATTGCGAGAGTCCCTTTTGATATTCTTCTTCAGTAACCATTTTTCCGGATCGCCAGTTTTGATGTGCCTTTAATCCTATAAACACTCTGTGGGGCGTTTTAAATTTTTCCTGAAGTACTTCAATTGTGCTTATATTTTTTTGATTTTCATTGCCCATTATAAGCCTCCTTCAACAGTTTGCTCAATTTCACCACCAAACTTATAAAGAGGTTGATCTACATAGATACCGCCTTTAAATTTAATGTTTATTTGTACTGCTAGTTTTGAAGAGAGGATTGAATCTTCTTTATCAACCCAATCCGCATCCTCAATTTCAATACTTGTATAATTGCCATTAATCACAATTCCAGTTTCTAAACTTTCAATGAATTTTTCAAAGATCTGTTCACATTTTTCATCTTCGTATTCACCTATAACCACTCTGAATGTTGTAGTTCTTTCATGAGTCTTAAGTCTTCTTTGCTTGTCGCCCGCAATATCCGTGTATTTTTTTTTCGAGCCGCTTCTGACAAAAGCATCACCGTTAACTATTACTGCGCCAAGATGGCTTTCTTTAGTGGTTCTAAGTGTTTTTTCTGATGTGTGAATATTAGTTTTAATGCCAGCAGCGGTTAATTTTTCTATAAGGTACTTTTTACATATAGCAATCATTTTAATCCTCCGTAAGCATTAACTCTAAAGTGCTTTTTATTTCTTTCATATCCTCTTCAGAAATGCCAAGATAAGGTCTTGCTGGAATCTTGATTGTGACTTCTCGTTTTGAGATCCAAGTACCACCCAATCGAAACTTCAAACCTTTTGAAGTCTTTGCCCGAATTGTTCTGCCTTTTTCACCGTATTGATGGGTTGGACCATATATTTTATTTGTACCAACTGCAAATCCTTGAGATGTAATTTTAGACCTGATTGAGCCACGTAAATCCCGTGAATCTTGAAGCGTCTTACCACCTTCAGCTTTAGCTCTTATTGATTTTTCCCAGCTCTTATCGTCAGGTGATTTTTCTGTATTAAATCTTTCAAGAGTAGAACTTCTAATAGTTTCAGCAAGTACACGATTCTTTGACTTAATATCTAAAGTTTCAAGTTTGCCAAGTCGCCTCATTAGTTTTTTAACATCGCCCTCGAGTCTAATGCTTTGCATCTACATTCCTTTCATGCTATCGCGTGAAAACAGTCTCACATTTGAATTGATATTGAAATCAGTTGATACTGGTTTGTCATTTGTTTGAATCCCGATATCGACTAATCCTTTTGCAACATTTTCAAAGAATTTAATAGCTGCTTTATAGCGGTTACTATAATTAGTCTCACGATCATCACTTGCAAGTCCAATTCGTGAAAAGAGGTTATAGACTGCTAAATCCTTAGAAAACTTGTTGATCACTTTTGGTACAGATCCTAATGGTAATTTATAACGTTTAGCAAGATAACCATCAATTTCACCATCTGCATCTAGTATGGCAGCCTCGATGAGAGGCAATATTTTTGCCTCTCTCTCGGCTTCATCTTCAATGTAGGTATCGCCAATAATTTGATTAAGTGCATCTTGTTTAATCATCGCTCTTACTTCTTCTACCGTGCTATACATTTAGCCCGTCCTTTACACTGTTGTTCCATCTGAACCATATGCCAATTGCCATAAAGTAAAGCCTACATTTAATCTACCATCTACACCGTAAAGAAACTGTTTGTTCATGAACACATTTTCATCAGTATCTTTATCGAATGCTTGAAATTTTAACGCTTCTCTTTCTTGATAAACCAATGGCTTAATTGGTTTGTCGGTACATAATAAGTACCATCCTTCTTCACCTTCACCAGCTAAATCAGGAACAACTAAAAGTTCAGCCGTACCTTTAAGTGTATTGGTTGTTCCGTCTATCTGATCTGCCAACAATATTTGTCTACCCATGTCTTCATTAGCTGGTGAAACTACTAATAGGTTTGGCACAAGTTTTAAACTTTTGCCACTTTCATTTGTCATAGACATAATTGCTTTTCTACCTGCCTTGTAACTTTCAGGTGATAATTTAGCAGTTCCCATATTGCTGATTGTCTTTTTACCAACTGGATGAGTAGTTGAAAAAAATTGTTTACCATCATAACATTTTTCAGTGAAACCTTTTTTTAATAAACCAAATATTAAATCATCAGGAAGCATTGCAGCTTCTTGACCAATTGATTCAATCATAGGTCCATAGATTCCAAGTTTATCATCCTTGATATCATTTCGATCCACTCCAACAGTAAGTTCATAATCCTTATTCTTAAGGGTATAGTCCGCTGCGGTTAGATTTTGGATTTGTCTATCTCCAAGCCATTCACGTATCTTAGGAAAGCTCCCAAGCCATTTGTAAGACTCTTCACTACTTGTTGAGGTTACCTTCATGGCAATCTTATCCCATAGTGGTTTTGATTCAGTAAACGCTTTATTAAAAAGCGTATTGAAACTGGTTTTGATCCCTGCAAGTGCTGCTTGATTAACTAACATGCTTTATCCTCCTTGAAATTTTCTTTATAATATTTCGACGATAACTTCGTCGTTTTCAAACCCAAGCACTTTACCAGCAATTGAAGCGCCAGTTGCGAGTGCTGTTACAGTTTCATCATCAAAGACATAACAATTTTTCATAACTTCAGCACTTGTCACTGGGTTAGTTGTATCATTGTTAAATCTAAAAACCCCTCTTTTAACAGGAACCGTACTTGCACCATCAGCGCCACCAGTGTTATCTACAAATGCTTCAGCTCTACCAGCAGCAGTTAAAGCAGTTGCTTTTTTTCCTGGAATTGCAAGTCCAGCTTCAAGTACAACAAGTGAACCTTCGTAAATTTTCGAGTTTCCTTTCATAGGTAAATCTATTCTTTTACCTCCAGTAACTTCAATCGTATTTCTGCCCGCCGTTAGCATTATTTCACCTCCGAATATTTTTCAATATCTTCTTTGCTTACTCCGATCTGTTTACAAACAGCTAGAGTAGTATCATCTAAATCTTTTTTCTTCTTAACATCTTCATCATCACCAACACTTCCCATTGGTACTGTTTTTGGCGCTTTTTCAGTGAACTTTTCAAATCCTGATTTGTCTTTTAATGCATATTCTGTTGCCCATGACTTTTGAGCTGCTGAAATTTTACCTTCCTTAAGTGCCTTTTCAACAAGTTCATTTGCATCTTTTTCATCAAGTCTTCTTTTCATACTTTCAAAATCTGCAACTGGAACGTAATTTGAAGGTTGTTTAAGCGCCATGATTGCCGCTGCTGCATCTTCTGTTTTAGCAGTTGACTCCAATTTCAATAGCCCTAAGATTGTTTTGTTTGCGACTACTTCACCTTCTGCTTTTGATTTTTCTTGTAGCCCTTTGATCAGTTCGAGTACTTGTTCATCAGTTGTTGAATCATCAACTCCAAGTAAAACTCTAATTTCTTTCATATAATCCATTTCTTCAAATCCTCCTTCAATATTCATTGAATTTACAATTGCAAACATCCCAGAAATTGCTGGTGTGTTTGTAAGAGCCGCTGAATGAAGTACTACTGCCTTTTTATCTTTGTTTCTGACTAAGATAACAGGTGATAGGTACTTGTATTCTTTATTCTTTAAGTACTCAATTGCTTTTGGTGTCCACTCAACAACAGCTTCAATTGCTTGATCAGACAAAATAAGTTCTTTAATCCATCCTGCTGCTGGAGCTTGAACACCATCAAGTGTTTGATGCTCATAGTCTATTACTATATCTAATCCTCTTTTTGCAATGTGTTTGTTAATTTCAACGAAGCTCTCTTTATCTACGTTGAAATTGCCTTTTTCGCTTTTCACGAGTCCTAGAGGTAATAGCTTAATTACATTTGGTACATCTACAATTTCAGTTTGACTTGTGCTTAAAATGTATTGTTTCATCGCCACAACTCCAGTTTGTTATTAATCACCTCGAGTAACGCCGTTAGTCGCCGTGCGCACGGGGGTATTTTGTTTTTCTGCTACTTCGCTTTGATATTAAAATAAATACGCTTAAATCGCCTATAATCGGCTTTATTTCTATTTCGAGTTTTTTTGAAGTTCAAAAGCATCTTTTATAGGCTTATGCACGTCTTTTAGTTTAGGAATAAAACGATCTTTAGCTGCATTTGTAGAAAAATTTGGATCAGGAAGAATACTCACAAATCTACCATCTATTTCGCCAGCAACTGGAGCACCAGTTTCAACTACTAAGTTTCGCTCTTTTACTTGCCTTTCAGAAAGAGTAATAACAGAGCATCTACACCTAAAACCATTTGGTGGATACCAGGTATCCCAAATAGGATCGTCCGCTTTAAAAACTCTACCATCCATTGCAAGGTGAGATCTTCTAGTTCGTTGGTCATTCATAGCATCATACATCCAGTATGGACGCGCTTTCATTACATCAGGCTTAACCATCTGTTCGTAATGTCCAGATTGAAAGGCAGTTTGTATATTGGTCCTGTAAATGTTATCAGCTTGAAAATTTGTTATACCCTCATATCCAGTTGTTTCTAAGAACTGGTTCATATTATCCTTAAAGGTTTTCATTGTGCTACCATCTTCAATTGCTTTAAGCAGTTCCTGATGGAATTTGTTTAGTATCTGAGCTTTGGTGTATCCAGAGACAGTGAATGTAAAAGTTTTATACTTTGCGCTTAGCTTAGAAAAATCTTCTAAACTTATTGGAATCTTCTCTCCAAAATACTTCTTTGCTTCATCAAAACTGATTTCTTTGTTTGAAAGGTTAAATAGATCTTTCATTTTCTTTTATCCTTCCTGTCAAATCAGCTAAAAACATAGCCTTTTGAAGAAGCTGCTCAAAATCTTCTGAATCCATTTTATCCATTAAAGCTTTAATGAATTTCTCATCTTCAAACTTAGTTCTTATTTCTTCGAGATTTGACTGATCAAGCAAGTTCATTATAGGCTCAACCATTTTGGCAAAAACACCTTCACTCTGTAACTTAACGGCATCGATCAGATCATCAACTTGAGATTGATATTTTAAACTTTCTGTCCTTAAATTATCTCTTACACTTAAGTCTTTGTTGACGGACCATTTAAGTGGTAGCTTCGCTGAGCTATTACCATTTACAACTTCATCACCTTCTTCAGGTTTTGGAATAGAGAATTTTTTGTAAAGGTGGTTAGTTGGTACGGGTAAACCAATCTTAGTAATTAAAGTCTCATAAATATCAGCCATTTCTTTTTGATCATCTGCAATTTCAAAGTCAAATCTTAAATAAGGGATCCTTTTTTCTTCGCCAAAATTGAAGAGTACAAGGGGTCTTATTAAGTCTCGTCTTATTGTAGATGCTATTGCTTTACAATCTGCCACAGTCAAATCATGTCTAACATCGTTGTGTGTTTTGCTCTGTGCGAAACTGCCACCTGAATCTGAAGTAAGGGTTTGACCAAGTACTGCCTTGCTGACTTGTTCATCACAGTACCTAGCAAGTTTTTCATAAATATCTGTACTTCCTGTTTTGCCAATTTCTTTAAATTCAATTTCAGCTCCTTCAGGAATAATACCAGCTGCATCAGATCCAATTTGTATGAGCGCCCTCATCAAAGCATCTTTATCATCTTCTGAAGATCCAGGATTATACTTACCAAGTCTTAGTGGTAAACCAAACACTTCACAAAAGCTTACCCAGTCTTTTAAATCATAATTTTTGAAAAGATACATCCAAGCAACAATTCTTATTACACCAGCTCTAGACGGATGTCCTGACTTGGCTTTGTATCTATGATAAATAAATTTATTTTCAGGTAGTTCTATACCTGAAGGAAATTCTCTTGTAATTATTTTCAGTTTGTCTTCATGATCCCAGAAGAACTTTTTCTGATGTCGCCACTTAATATCTTCGATAGTCACTTTTTCATCTTCATATTTCCAAAGAATTTCACTAAAAGCGACACCTTTTCCAATTGCATCGAGTAGATCCATTAACACATCTTCAAAATTTTCAAGACTATCAATTTCACTTCTAACAAATTCTGCAATTTCTTTATCTGCTTCATCATCTGAAAAAGGTATTACTTCAAAGTCCATACCTGTCACGGCGTTTTTACGAGTTTGGAGTTGACTAAAAAGATGTGGGTCTTTTTCTTCCATTTCCTCAAACAACTCCATTTGTCTCATAACTTCACCAGCATCTGCTTCTCTAAAAATTTCAGCTAATCTTACTGGTGTAAGACCATTCGAAGGGTAAGTTGAAAATTTGTCATTTACCTGTGCAACTGCAACTTCTAAGAGATTTGGTCTTTGAACTTTTATTCTTGGAGTAAGCTTTCTTGGCAAAATCAACACCTCCTAGTAAGCGCCATTTTTGAATTTTGATCTTCTATTCATGATCGATTTATAAGCCTTTTGTTTATTTAACTTGATAGACAATGCAATTCTAACCGCCATTTCAACACCATCAGGTCCATCATCGTTTTTGCCCATTGGATACTCTTTAAATTGTTGTAGCAGCGTTTTATGCTTTGAATTGAATTTGAGGTACTTGTTTTTAATGAATGGCTGAAGAGACTCAATGCGTACTTCTTTTTTCTGAACACTATTGATTTCTTCAATAGGTAAGTACTCACCAGCTTCAAGTGATTTTTTTACCATGATGTCTTTAAAGTAATGTTGAAACTGTACCGTCTCAACTCCAAAAACATAAAAGCCCTTTTTGACATCTCGCTTTAACCGCTTTGACATTTCTATTGCGTCCTCGATGATCACATCCGGATGCCTTTTTTCGATAGATGCTTCAGCGATATACATGTAACCAGTTTTTAGGTTAAGTGCTAAGCCTATAATTGAGCTTGTATCTGACTTTTTGTTCTTACCAAGTGATGGATCGTTTGAACCTATGAATATAAAATCAGAACTTGAAAAGTCGGGTGGATCATCGTCATAATAATCAAACCATTCTTCGTTAAAGCTACAATTACTTGGGTCAATTGGATCGTTTTGAATCTCTGAATTAAATGATGCTTCACCTTCAGAAAGTCGCATAATCATGAGTTCATAGTATGGTAATTTTTCTTCCCAGAGTACTTCAGTGCCTTCGAGCATTTCTTCCTTGTTTGCTTCAAAGAACTCTTTAGCATCTTCTTGACGATTTGGATTTGTTAGGTCATTATAGATAACTTCCCAAGCACTCCACAACGTGTGATTTTGAGAGAAACTGATAACTCCACGATACTTAACACTGTGGTACTGCGCATTAGCAAGTACTTTTGAAAGTAAAGAATCATAGTGCAGGATCGTCCCAATATAAACGATATCTGTGTAAGTATCACCAGCTTTAGACACGGCTTTGTAAAACCAGTTTTCAAGCTTCTTACGCTGCTCAGGTGTATTAATATTCTCATCATTTTCAACATCATCCAGTATAAATAAATCTGGTCTCCAGTTTCGATGTCTTCTACCACGAATTTTCTTACCTGATCCAATTGCTTCAACTTTGATATCTGTAGAGGTGAGTAGTACGCTGCTCTTCCATACATTTCCTTGAAGTCGACCAAAGTCCTCAATGATTCTTGTGTTTGTTTCAAACTCACTTTTAATATCTGTTAGAAATCCTTCAGCTTGTTCAGAACTATCCGATAAGATGATTGGATAATGCTTATACTCATAAACAATGGCATGTAGCGTGTCCTTGAAAGTAAAGTTTGTTGACTTCGCATGACCACGAGGTGCAGCGATGGCTCTATGATTTCCTTTTGCTCTTTCAATAATTTTCTTATCCTTTAATGGATTAAGACCTTTAAGAACACCTGTTGACCAGATTTGATCAAGTTCGTTATGAAACTTTGGTGACTCTCTTATGAAGTAGTGGGGAAGATAAGCACGTCCAAAGTAACTTAAGTCGATAGCTGCGAGCTTTTTTCTAAGACCATCTGGTCCAAACAAAGTCTTTCCTGATAAGAAGTCACTATAAAGTGACTCTCTGATTTCAGGATGATCCTGATTTTGAAAGACATATTTTTCAAATAGTTCTTTCTGGTACACCTTGTCATCTTCAAGCTCTTTGTCAAATTCATTCAGTTGTCTTAGGTAATCATCAATTTTAATCATCGGTTAACATCTTTTCTTTAGCTTTTGATAGTATGAGTGATAATGCTTTTGTAAGTTCTGAATCTGCTTTGATAACATTAAGCAGCTCTTTCTCCATGCCCTTAAATGCTAGTTCAATTTTCTTTTCCATATCTAATCTAAGCTTGTCTTTATAGACTTTTGTCCTGCTGATCTGGTTGATTAATCGTCCAGCTTTATCTAGTGGCATGTTGTCAAATTCTTCTTCAGCTGTTGCTAACTTTTGGATGAGACCATCCATAAGCATCATAAGACCAGCATCCGTATAATCAACATCAGGATTTTTCTTGATTACATTTACAAGTGCTTTAGTTCTTTCTTGGGCTTCCAGAAGTCTTTGAGTAACACCAGTAGTTCTCATTGCATATCTTCCAACACTACTTTTGCTTATCTCGTAGCCTTTTTCTAAAGCCCAATCTGATATATTTTGATAGGTGTTACTTGTGTCAACGATCATTTCATCTATGACAAACTTAATATCTTCAGGCAAAGTATCAATCTTTGAAACGATTCTCGTTCTAGATCTTTTTTTCCCCATTAAATATCAACTCCTGCATCGTCAATTGTGCCTTCTACTAAATCAACGCCAGCTTTTGTTAATTTAATGGTTGTATCTTTACGGTAAGCGTTATATGCATTTGCCGTTTTATCAGTCATGACCATGTATCCAGCTTCCATGAGATAGTCTAGGTGTTTTGATAAATCAGGGGATACGATAAGACCATCAGCGATAAGTGCATTAGAGATTTGTCTAACGAGTAGAGTATTTTGGTGTCCTTTTACCAGTGCTCTAATGATATAGCCTCTAATTGCTTTGTTTTGCTTAATTTCTGCTTCCATTTTTTCATCCATTCTTATCACCCCTTTGCAAGTTCATCCTAATAAGTTGATCTATTTTTGTATCAATGTTACCAATTTTACCTTCGACATTATTAAGTGTACGAATAAAATCTTCCTTCAGCACAAAGATAAGAGGCAAATCAGATTTGAGATCATTAAGCTCATCTTTAAGCGCTGAATAATTTTGAGTGTGTTTTAGGTCCAGTTCTTTTACTCTGAGATCATTTGCTGCAATGCCTTTTTTGATATCTGACATTGCACCTTTGATGAAATAACTAATTGCTCCCAAAGCAAGTAGAGTGATTGTTTGCATAATCCAATTTGGGTCTAGGCTCATGATATACTCCCCACATTTCTTTTAAGTTCAAGCACTTTTTGTTCGATTGTATCTTGAATAAACTTAGAGTAACTGCCAAACTGATCGTTTATTAGCCTGCATGTATCATTTGAAAGTTGATTCTTTATGTCCCAGTAAGCTTGCTCGGAAAGTTTCTTTAGCTCATCTGGACTCACTAAACCATCTTTTACAGATTCGCGTAGTGCTTTAGCAGTCGTTTGTTCAATTTTCGCAACAGTTTTTGTTGCAAGCATTTCAACATCATTTATTGCATTTTGAATCAACTTACGCTGCTCATCACTTTGAACTTTAGATGTCTCTGCAATAACTTTTGCTGTCCACCTATGTATTGCATTGATTGCATAAGCAGCAAGCAAACCAAACACGGCAGTTGCAACGTTTGTTATTAGTTCAGTTAATACTTGGGTGTCCATATGATCCTCCTCAAAAAAAAATAAGTATTAAGAACTATGTTCTTAATACTTATCTTATCAGTATATTTTTTTAGTCTCTAGCAAAGTACTTCTGAAATCTAGTTCAAGCCGTTGATTTCTCTTGTTCTTCTAATAACTCAAACATGGAACATTGTCCTTCAGCAAATCCCTCACCACAAATACTTCTTATCCAACGTTCACTCAGATTATACTTTTTAGCAAGCTCATTATGATTATATCCATTAAATTCTTGCTTTATCCTTTGATCACGTATCGGTCTTAAAAATGTATCTGCTTTAGGAATATAAAAAGTTGTCCCACCAATTAGTTCTGCTAGTTTAAGAAAGTGTCTAATACCAATTTCTTCTGCTATTTCTCTCATGATGCCTTCAGGAATCAGATCAGGTGTCAATTCATTTATAAAGTCGTCCATGATGATCACCTCCAAAAACAAACTAGATTAGATTTGCTATTAGTGCCATTGCATCTCCAACAGTTATAGGTTCGCCAAGTTTACTTTCCCAGTAACTTGGTGTAGTGATTATATTTTTTGAAACTAATTTTTTAAAGGCTGCCACGCGATAATCTTCTTTTTGTGCAATTGGTTCTTGTAAGATAGCATTTAGTATTTTTACGATGTCGTAGCCGTAACCTTTACCTAACCATGCCCAACCAGTACCGTTAGGATTATCAGAATAGCCAAGCCATTCAAAGTATGCTGCTGAACCTCTTTTTACCAAATGGAAGCGTGGATCCACACACTCATCAATTAAATTTTCTTTTGAAGCGTATGCTTTAAGGTGCTGAATTTGTGCTCTCACACCAATTCTTGGAGTTTCAAATGAAGCAGCTTCACCTTTTTTATTATCATTCAGCGCTCCAATGCCTCCATAATTGTTTTGCTCTGGAAGAACAATACCGCCATATTTGAAGTAACCAGTTTCTTTAAGTGTCTGCGCCCATGCTCCATCAGCTTTGATACCCTCGAGTGTAGCTTCTTCGATGAACATATGCGCTAAATCCTCAACTGTGCAGTTTGGCAGCTTAGGTTCTGAGTTTCCTTTCAGCGCATATGACACCATTTGACTGACATCGGCTAATGTTTTACCCATGATTGGGGTAAGTGTATTGCTAAGTGGATAGGCTAAAAGGATGCCATCAGAAACTGCTTGAGCTATCTTTTCTCTGAAGGACTCTTGTTTTAAGAGTGCTTCTTCCTTAGGGTTTGAGTGAAAGCCAGACTCTATAATCAGTGATGGCATATTTGCACGTCTTGTAACTGCGTAGTAGTCTTTTCCATCGATAGCGCTAGTAGGATAATCAACAAGCCTAGTTTTAACGCCACGATCTTTAAGTCCAGTTGCTTTGACAAGCTTCTCTTGAATAATCTTTGAAACTCTTTGAGCTTCAGCAGCATGCTCTTTATTGTTCCATTCATTCACCTGAGTACAAATGACTTCGACACCACCAGCAGTTGTATCACCAGCTGCGTTTGTATGAAAGCTGAGGAACAGGTCAGCTTTTTCCTGATTTGCTTTCTCTGGGCGATTATAAAGGGGAACAGTCACATCTTTATCTCTAGTTAGAATGATATTATAGCCTTTACTCGCTAATTTATCTTTTACCTTAAGGCTAATATCTAAAACACCATCGGCTTCTATGTAGCCAGTTGGACCTCTGTTTGCTCTGTCTGATCCACCATGACCTGGATCAATAACTATCTTAATCATTTTTGTTCCTCCTTTTTTTCAAATGAGAATCCAAAGAGCTCAAGTGTCTCGTGATCCTTTGGGAGTTCGTCATAAAGTTCCGACCTTACATCAAACGTTCCTTTTTTGATCAAATCAACCATACGTCTAATATTTGTTTTGTTAACAGTAATGCCTCTTATTTCTAAAGCTTCTTTGACATCTTTAACATTAATAGAAATTTCAACTTTTACTTTAATGATTCCCATATTTCTTACTCTCCTTAGTCTTATTAAGCTTAACCTCATTAATTGTTTCCTCAAATGTGTTAGCACACTCACGCATTGTATACCATGAGATTATTTCAAAATGCAACTTACTAATCGCTTGATTGCTCATCAAGTTGATTTCTTCTCTAAACGAGGCTTCATTCATAAAACCAGTCAATTTACAAATACGTACCGCTTCATGAATAATCATCTCCCTCAACATTTTTTCAATGTTACTCAGAATTTCGACATTAGCATTCATAAATAACCTCACTTATAGCTTGACAATAGGTTCAACGACATTTTTATACATATCCATTGCATTGTAGTTTGTTTTACCTTCAGCTTTAAGTTCTCCCTCAAATTGCTTAAGAGCAACTGCAAGTTTCATTACTTTAAGTGCGCCGACTTGCTCTAAAGTAATATTGGATTTAAAATTGCCACTTGGAATCATCCAAGCTAGAGCCTCTGAAAGATAAAATATATCACCATGCTCTTGCCACTGTTCGTGAACTTCTTTAGCAAATTTGCTGCGGTTTAGTTTTGGCTTAATTGGAGGGAGAATACCTTCTTTTCTCAACTCCTCTCTGAACGCTTTAGCATGTTGCTTTTCTTTATTGGTCATGTTTCTTTTTTTAGCTGCCATTTGATTCACCTGCTTTATTTTGGCTTTCAAGCTGTCTTAGGTAAGTCATGATTTCTTCGTTTTCTCTTTTTTCCTTTTTGGTAAGCTGTCTCTTTTTATTTATTAGAATTGTATAAGTCTTAGTTGCCATTAGATTCACCAGCTTTTTTTAGACTTTCACGCTCAACCATCTCTTTAAGAGCTTCTATTAGTTTGTAACACTGCGCTCTTGTGAGCCATTCAAGTCGTTCAGTCTTAAACATACGCTTAATAAAACCTTTTATCCTAGTTGGATTATTGTTCCAACCTAATTCACCAGTAAGCTTGTATATCTTCTTACGCATTTGGACAGTATCTTCATTTCCACCTTGATCAGTTCGTGATCGTTTGGTTTGTTGATCCTTATATTTCATTAAGGCATAACATACTTTATTAATTTCGTTTTGATCAAGTGCTTTCAGACTTTCTTTTTTTGTCTCTCTATATACCAGCGCATATAGGTTTTCATCATCAAGATTAATCTCAGGGGATCTCGCTAGTCCCCAAATGGTTTTTATAGAGTAAGAGGGCTTGCGCCCTCCATTTGAGTTAGTCATTATAACCTCCTAAACACGCTGAAGCTTTTCTTTGTCCGTTTCATACCAAAAAGTATCTCCCTTTTTGAGTGATGCGCCAATCTTCACGATTTCATCTTCAGGATATTTTCTTAAAACATCTTTGTTGACAGTTTCAGTTACAATGATGCAATCATTCATTTTTTTAGACTTAAGCATCTTGATAATGGAAGCTAATTTATCTTTTGCTTTTGGAAGTGAAACACTTGTTGAAAAGCGATAGCCTGTTTTGCCAAAATTCATAAATTTTGTTTTTCCATCAAGTTCTGCGCGATGATCTTCAACGAATAATTTGATTTCCTTACCAAGTGCATCGATGCGATCATGATAAGGTTTCACCTCAAGTGCAGCTATTTGCTTAATACCTTGAATCTGTTTGTTCATTTCACCCTCAAGATCAATGATATCTAGTTCATTTTCTGCAATTTCCTTAAGTGCATTGTCAACATCTTCCCATGTTTTAAGCTTTGACTCATCCTTAATTCTGACTCTATTCATTTTTACGCCTCCCTTACGGCATCTAATTTAGTTTTAACACGCTCTATTCTTAAACCAGCAAACTTACCATCTTTGATTTGAAACTCAATACCAAACTGCTTATAAAGCGTATCTGCATCTTTCGCTGGTATGATATTGATATCACTAAGCGAAACTTTTTTAATATAGTTCTTATCAACGAAATTTGAAACCTCTTTAACAGCTTCTTTCTTGCATTCACCAATTTCGATGCCATTGATCGCTCTTAGCAAAACATCATCTAACGATTTAACTGCTTCTACCATTTTAAAACCTCCTTTTTGCCAACTAAATTGATTAAAGCATCATCATGTTACTTGCCTGTGAGATGAGTTTTAAAGTGATTGTCAGCTGACTACTTTCTTCCATAAGTCTAAGAACGTTGTTAAGTGTTCTGTCTAATAACCTGAAACAACCCGTTTGCTGATTACATGCTCTAGCGACTAATTCATGCATAGCATCTGCTTCAATATCAAAACCAACAAGATATTTTTCAACCTCTGTTTGATTTAAACCTTTAAGTGACGTATAAAAGTCAACTCTGTTTGCAAAACGATTTAAGTAGCTCTTAATCTGCGCTTCAAGTTTAGGTTCACCAGCGATCACAAGACCCACTGCTGATTGATCAAATATCGCTCTTAGGATTTCCATTTTCTTTTGAGTGTATTTACTGATCAGTTTGTCAGCTTCATCAATGATGAGTAGGTAACCATGATTTACATTAAAGAATTCTCTAATGCCGTTTACTCTTTTCCAGATCGTTCCGTATGACTGTGGTATGCCCAGTGTTCTTTCGATTGATTCTACAAGGTCCCGACTAGACATCGTATCGTCACATTCAATATAAGCAACTCTATTCATTTTGCTGTAATACTTAAGTGCGTGTGTCTTACCAAATCCAGATCTACCAACTACGATCCCTAAGCCACCATTTTCTTGGCATGAGCTGCATACACCAATAACACTTGATGCGTCTCTGTTTTCGAAGAATGTCTTTCTTTTAGCAATTTTGATCACATTACTTTTTAAATCACTTGTTCCATTTCCAATTTGTTCAAGGTAACTTGTCAAGATTTCTTCGATTTGCTCAGGATTACTGTCGTATTTTCCTGAAAGATAACGTGATAATGTCGTTCTTGAATAATTTGTTTCCTTTGCTAGCTCCGTAATTGATTTATTTGAACTTGCAAGATAAGTGTTAACCTTTTGAGCCAATGTTTCTAATTCAGACGTGTAAACTGCTGCTGCTCCCATGTCTTATACCTTCCTTTCATCATCCTAATGCTCTTAGTTTAGTAAGTGCTTCTTGTGCTTTTTTGTTGAAATATTCATTTTCTTCATGCTTTTTCTTATTCGATTTATCCTTAACTTCTGATGTGTAGTGTCTGTCTTGTGGAAGAGAGACTACATTTTGCACTCTATTTGGTTTTGCTAAAATTGTAAGTTCGTCAAACCCTACGACACCACTACCAAACGCATTATATTGCTCAATAAGTTCTGTAAATGCTGTCTGTGAATCATGTAAATACTCATTAGCACTCGATAATTGTCTCTTTTGCATCTTATTATGTTCAATCAGCGCTTCTTGTGAAACCTTTGGTCCAAATGCTAGCAACTCTTGAGAAAGTGCTTCGCATATTTTTTCACCAGTAGGTGAATACACATATAACTTGGTGATATCTTCTGGATCATATTTGATATCTACTTTTTTATTGATCCAGTAGCACAGATCATCATGGCGATATTCATAACCAAAACGCTTAATCCCAATATTTCTGACAAGAACACTTTCTGACTTCATCATGAGTACTGTTGCATATGATTTTGGTGGTGCTGCTTTATAGTACTTATCCTCACATTTTTCAAACATTTCAAGAGGTGTTTGATAGGGTTCTTTTTCTTTTTTCAAGGTGGAATGAGCTTTCATATGGTATTTTGTGCTTAGCCATAATGCCCAAAGATCATAAAATTTATCAATCGTGATCAGTTCACCACGTTCTAGCATACCCTCAATATCTTTTTTGACTTTTCCTGATGTTTGAGAGCCTGTAAGTGTACCTGTATAAGAAGAAAACCACTTAGTAAATCTCTCACATACACCGCCAAAGAATCGTTCCATTTGTGCTTTTGACCAAGGCTGATAGGGTTTACTATGCATAAAGTCTTGAACTCCAATCGATTTATAAAACCCTTTGGTTTCTTCATCAAAATATAGATCAGGATTTTCAATGCGCTTTCTTTGAACTTCTTTACGTTCACTTTTCTTAATTCCGGTCATAGTTTCGCTTTTATAGTCTCTACCATTATCAATAAGTAGATACTTTGGAACGCCACCAATTGGTGATCCATAAATGGCTTTGAGCAGTGATAGTTTTAAAATCTGAGAGTTTGGATTAAGACATATAACATCACCGAGTATGGCTTTGCTTCTGGTATCAATCCAAGCTACTAGTTTAGGTTTGACAGCGGTCACTTTACCGTTTGGATGTTTGTATGCCACCCAGCAGTCAAAGGTGTGCTCGTCACCTTGAAGTAGTTCCAAGACATCAAGTGACTTAACATCACGTGAACCTTTGACCATCATTTGATTTTTCCACTCTCTAGTACCTTTAGCAGCAAGATAATGAACGCTGCTTAAACTCTTGTTTTCCATGAGATAGTTGATATACCTCACTACAGTTGGGTAACTAGGATAATCAACTCCTGTTTGATTTGCAAAATCTTCTAGCTTTGAATAAAGCATTTCTACAGTGCCGATATTGCTAGCAAAAGCTTTGTTAAACCAAACACCCTCAATAAAGACTTTCATATCGTTTGAAAGTGAAGGGAAGTTGCCTTTCTCTTTGGGCTTTCTACAGAGCGAGAGCACTTTGAAAAAATCGTAGTTGTGACCATCTTCCTTTTCAAGCTTCAGTGCCCAGACACCAGCTTCTATATAATTTTGTGCTTGCCTGTAAAGTGTTCGTTGACTCACGCCAAGTTCTTCAGAAAACTCCTGTGCAAACTGTGTTCGGTCGCCATCGTCATAACTTAGGTACTCAGCAATTTTATTGGCTGTTTCCACCGCTGCGTAATAATAAGTTTTGTAATTTTCTATAAACCAATTTAGATCAGTATTCACATACCATGGTGCATCCTCTTTAACTTGTTCAAGGACCATGTCAGTGGTATGGATACTTTGCTTTTCTTTGTAAGTACGTCTTGCCTTTTTTGAGAGGGAAGAGAGTCCAACGAGTACTCTGTCTTTTCCACCTTCTCGTTTTTCAGTTTTTATTTTGTAGTTAGATTGATTGCGTTGAATTCTTTTTTTCATTGCATCATATCCTAAAGATTCCAACTCAGCTGCTTCATCTAATGTGATGTATACCTCTGGCAAATTTCTCCCCCCTCTATATCTCTTTACAAGGTGATCTGTTATCTGATAAACTATAAAGGATAAGATTTTCTTTATCGCTTTGGTAGAAAAAGAGCTTCGCATGCGACTGTTTGGGCTCTTTTTCTTTTTGCCAAAACGCTGTTTTAATCCATTCATGAAGCTTCACCTTTTTCTTCAGTGAGCTGCATCTGTATATTTCCTAACTGATCACTTAAATAGTCTTTCATTGCGCCCAGTGTTTCGATACTGGCATTTTTTATGAATAGATAATCATAAAAATCATCTAGTTCACCCTCAATTTCTTTACCGATCTGCTCCAGTTTACTTTTGATCTCTTTTTCACGCCTTTTGAGTAGAGCAGTTCGCCTCATGTTGTCGAGTTCGCTCATCTTGCAGTGCTGCTTCGCAATGATTTCAAATCCTTCTAATCTTCCCATGATGCCTCCTTATGCACTTATTTTTCTTTCAAATGTGCTAATATCTAGCACTTTCACTATCTTGTCACGATACTTTTCGCCCGATCGCTCGCCGTGAAGGATAAGATTCATATATATCCTTGTTGTACCGACTCTTTCCGCCAACTCAGCTTGCGTCATGCCAATATCGATGAGTCTTTTCTTGACGGTTACGCCAAAAGGTGTGAGCTTGCGTTTACTTGATTTCATTGTGACCTCCTTGTATTTATTTTTTCCTTTCCAGTGATATAATTAAGTTGCGATTTAATTTAATAGAAAGGAGTGGTGTAATTGAATAAACATGAACAATATATTGAGAATCTTTTTAAAACAACATTTGTAGATGAACTAACTGCATCAATGGCTAAAAAAGAACTAGTTGCTAATGCTTTATTACAAATACTATTTGAGAAAAAGTTGATTACATTTGATGAATGGTCTGATGCTTTTAAAGATCAAGTTAAGAAGTTCATTTTGGATAATACCGAGGGTTACAATGAACTATATGAACCAGAAATCATCGACATTAATCCGAAGCCTTTAAAATCTCACAAATAAACTCACCTTTTCTTGAAAAAACTTGTATTGCGCCATCAAAAGGGATTACACCAACTTTGCAATTAATATAGGTTGCTAGTTTTTGGTGGCGCCATACTTTACCTTGATACTTAATACCAATATTTAGAACCCTCAGATAAATTGTTTTGTTCGTAGAATCATCTAAACCTTTTTTTGATGGAATCAGTGACTTAACTATCATGCTTTTGATTTCACAAAGTTCTTTTAACTCTTCAGCTGCCTCGCAAAAGTCTTCTTCAAAACCTGCCTTTGCTTCTAGCATTTTTTCATCCACTGAGCATGATCTTAAATAGTCTTGCACCAGGTGAATGTTCTTATCTAGTACTTTTATTTTTGACAACTTTGACCTCCTTCGTTCTTTGAATTTTCTACCTCCGTGATATAATTAGTTTGCGACAGTCTTATATGAATGGAGGTGAAATAATGAAAAATACATTTTTTACTGAAAAACAATTTGAAAAAACACCTATTTATTATTTCGTAGAAAGTTATATGGAAAACAAGAATAGAAACGGTGAAAAATTAACTATTGAAATGGTTAGGACTGATCATGACGACAGCAATTTGTATCATGTCGAGTATAAGTGTCAAACTACTAAAAGAACCGTTAAGATCCAAGTTCTATATAACCCAAGAAATTACTCTTGTAGCGTTACTGAAATATTTGATAGTCTTTCAAATAACAACCAGTTCTAGCTTGATCAAATTTAATAGTAACGTTAAGAGCAAGTTTTCTTTCAATCGAATCGAAAATAGAAACCTCAAATACATCTTTATCTTTTTCTTTAATTAAAATTCGACTGAAACCTGTGATGATTTTATTAACAATTGATATGAGTCTTTCTTGTTCTGTTACAACAGGAGTATCTTCATAGTTTTGAACTATCTTCATTACAGAAATCATGAGATCATATTTTTCACGCATAATTGTTGCTTGATTAATACAATCAGTTTTAACTTTTCCATTTTCGTCTTCTAAGAGTTTTAAATCTTTCTGAATTTGGGTAAAGAGTTCTTCTAACAATTCATCTCTTGTCAATTAGATTACACCTCCAATCTCACGAGTCTTCTTTGACTCTCTATTAACTACCGTTAGGATCTTGTTGTGATCCGTAATGACTAACCAATTGTCTGGATTTAATCCGGCTTTGGTTAGTCTTATTTTTTGCGCCCTGGTTGGACGTTTGCCGTGTCTCAATGAACACCTCCCTTAGCTTAGTATCACAATATTTGAGCTGGTTCTTGGTTCTAAAAGATATACTTTGTATGTCAGAAATGATTTACATGGTATATCGTTTTAGTGAAATAGCGTCAATATATTATGACCATTTTGTTAATTTGTGGTATCATGAATGTGATATATTTGTTTATCCAAACTAATTATACGAAATTATTCGGATTTTGTAAATAGAAAAATCCGAAATAATTCATATTTGGAGGTGTTGTTGTGAATTTTTCCGGTTTTGGAGAACGATTTAAAGCTTTACTTAAAGAAAAAAAGATGAGTCAAAAAAAATTATCCGAATTACTTCAGATTAATCAAGACACAATAACTAATTATGTAAAAGAAAAGTCATATCCTAGCGCTGAAGTAATTTTTAATATTTGCACATTACTCGATATTTCATCTGACAGACTAATTTTTGGTAATGATTTACCACACAAAGATAGATATAAAATTAATAATTATAATGAAATGTTATTAATGGAAGTTGAAAAACAATATTCAGCAAGTGAACTATTATTAACCAGCGATGAAAAACTAATGATATTGAAACATCGTGAAGGTGATCTTATAATAGTAGATAAAGTTCATCATTTACTAAAAGGGGAAGTTGGAGAGCTGAATGAATTAGAAATGGATCTGATTTTAAAGTACAGAAAAATTGATCCTAGAGAGCAAGAAGATGTGTATGATAATCTTTGCTGGCGGTACGAAAGAGAGCACCAGAAAAAAATATCATACGAATCGAAGATTGGATAAAAACAAGCGGAAAGCGTTGAAACTTAGCCGTTTTATTTTAAATTATAATGATATACTTGTTTATCATATTTTGTCCCTTTGCTTTTCAACTATTTTTCATGCCCAAAACAGTTATAAACGTTGAAATTCTGCCAAAGGGACAACCTCTAAAAAAAGTGCAAAAATGTCCCTTTGCTTTTTGACTAAAAAAGGCTCTATTTAACGAAAAAGTAACGGCTACCGTGCGAAAACGTTAGTCAAAATTTTAGACCTCTAAACTATTGAAATTACTATGTTTATCAAATTTCATAACGAACTAAAAATAACATTTTTAGCACGAAGTAACGCCCCGTGCGCACGCTCAAACTATTTCAAAATTCAAAGTTAACTGATATAATTTAAAAGAGCAGTCGATTATGTGCCTTATTCCTTATGCTGCAAGGTTTTCGGCGCTATCGCTGCTCTTTTTTTAAAAATTAAGTTCAATTTGTGATCAAAATTCAATTCTCATTATAGTTGTCAACAACTTCGCGCGCAAATTCGTCTTATCCCCAGTTATATCAGTGTATCCCGATGTTTCTCGCGTAAAATTATGTTGTCCTTGTTTTTGTCAGTTATTTTGATTAGTCACATCTATATTATCTAAAGATAAATTGCTCGTTATACTAGCACTTATCTCATTTACAAATTCTAATTGCATGTTTTTTTGTTTGATTTTTCTATCTGTTTGAATTCTATCAGTTATATCTCTTCCAACGCCCTGAATTTCGATTAATGTGCGATCAATCATGTAGTGTTTCGTATTAACTTCTAGTACTTTTCTTGTTTTTCCATCTTTATGTAACATCCACATCTCTTGACGCAAAAATTCTAAGTCATTCATTTTAGCGACAACTTCTTTGCATGAGCCAATATTATAGTTATGAAGTGGACACATATACTCAAATAACTTTCTACCAATCATTTCACTACTTTGATACCCTAAGACATCTATAACGACATCATTAATAAACAGGATTTTTCCTTCAGTATCTGTTATCCATACAATATCACTCATGTTTTTGATTAACAATGCATACTTTTGCTCGTATTGGTTTAATTGATCTTCCATGGCGAGCAATTGTTGATACGATGCTTCTAATTCTTCATAAATTTGTCTGATATCTTCATCGTTTTGCTCTTGATTTTGAATTTTTGTTCTTAAGACATCAAGATTCATAAATCCCCCACATGTTTGTGTATTGTTTATATAGTATCAAATACATAGGCGCCATGTAAATAGTAAATAAAATACAACCTTTGATAGATTTAGTCGATGTCCTCAGCGTCAAAAGACCAGTCAATAAATCCACCGTGATTCTTCAACCATTCTCTTTTCTTTTTGAAATTTTTATCAAAAATAGACACAAAAGCCCAAAAATTTTCAGAGTGATCCATGTGCTTAAGATGCGCTAATTCATGGATTATAACATAGTCAATTATTGGAATGGGTGCAAAAATCAAACGCCAATTAAATAGCACATGTCCTTTAGAAGTACACGTTCCCCAGCGCTTTTTTTGGTCTTTAATACTTATTTTAGTTGGTTTAACACCCATCATTTTGCTATATAATAAAACTCTCTCCTCAATTAACGCTGTGATTATCCCTCTTAATCCTTTTTCAAAAACACTCGCCATGCTGGTTTTTTCTTGACTTGTGAATGCAAATATCAAATTTCGATTGTCGATATAAACACCTTCACTCCTTTTATTCTTAACGTCACTAAAGACTAGTGTATAAATTTCACCTAAGATTTCAAATGAAGCACCATTACCAATCATTGGCTTGTCTTTTCTATAAAGATGTATTGCCTTTAGTTTTTCAAGGATCCAGGGTTCTTTCTCTTGAACAAAGGCATGTATACTTTTATGATTAAGACGTTTCGGCGCTAAAACCCTAACTTCTCCGTTCTTCTCTATAATAATGCTCATGGTTTTTCGGTTGCTTTTAGTTACAGTGTAATCTATAACACTTTTAGACTTATTAAAAAACATAGATTCTCCTACTAATTTTATGATGTTTTAATTGGAATGTGACTATATATCTATTATACTTAAAAGTAGAAAAACTAAAAGGAGGCTTTTATGCGTTTAGTTACCCGCTCTGATTTTGACGGCTTAATTTGTGGCATGCTTCTTAAAGAAGCTGGTATTATAGATTCATGGGTGTTTGTACATCCAAAGGATTTACAAGATGGGCTTTTTCAACCTACAAGCGATGATGTTCTAGCTAATGTACCTTATGTCTCTGGATGTGGTATGTGGTTTGACCACCATACTTCTGAAAAAGATCGCCTTGGATGGACACAAGAAGTTAAAGGTGAAAGTAGACTTGCACCTTCTGCAGCTCGCATCATTTACGAATACTTTGGTGGTGCTTCAAAATTTTCTAATTATGCTTCTATGATAGAAGCTGTTGATAAGGTTGACTCTGGTCAACTCACTAAAGAAGAAATTCTAAATCCAACGGGTTGGATTTTACTAGGCTTCATCTCTGATCCAAGGACTGGACTTGGCAGATTTAGAGAGTTTAAAATTAGCAATTATCAATTAATGGAAGAACTGATTAACCATTGTAGAAATATGACGATTGAAGCAATACTTGAACTTGAAGATGTAAAAGAACGTGTCCAGCTATACTTTGAACAAGATGCACTGTTTAAGGAAATGGTTAAAAAGCATACTAAAATAGATAACAATGTCATCATCACTGATTTGAGAGATGTTTCACCAATCTATACTGGTAATCGTTTTTTAATCTATAGTCTTTATCCGGAGCAAAATGTATCTCTATGGATTGTGGATGGCAAGCAAAAACAAAACGTCTCTATCGCGTGTGGTTATAGTATTTTAAACCGCAGCTGTCATGTAGATATTGGCAGCCTCATGTTGAAATTTGGCGGTGGTGGACACAAAATGGTAGGGACTTGTCAAGTGGTCTATGATGATGCCGATCATGCCATTGAAGAAATAACTAAAACACTCCTTGGTAATTAGTGGTTTTACTTTATTTCTAAATTGTTAATCCTTTAGCTTACTAAAAAGACACGCTCAAATAGGGGAATATAATTTCTCTATCTGATACGTGTCTCTTTTTCATTACGCCACATTTTGATTTAACCGAATACGGTATTCATGATATAATAAACAAAATTGAGATACAATAAAACACTTAAATATACAATAACGAATAGGAGGCACTATGTATACAACTTTACCCCCAACTGGCATGAGAGATTTCTTACCTCGTGAAAAAGAAATTAGAGAATATGTCATGCGTGAAATAAGAGAAGAATATAAAAGCAGTGGATTTACAGAGATAGAAACATCTTATATTGAAAACATAGGCAACTTAACTGGTGGCGATGGTGGTGAGAATTCAAAACTGATTTTTAAGATCATGATGCGTGGCGACAAACTTAAAAATGCAGATTTATCAAATTTAGAAAATTTAGCTGATTATGGCATGCGCTTTGACTTAACCTTACCACTTGTTAGATTTTACTCCAATAATAGAAATGAATTACCTACTATTTTCAAGGCACTGCAAATGGGGCCAGTATTTAGAGCAGAACGTCCTCAAAAAGGGAGATACCGTGCATTTACGCAATGTGACATCGATGTTATTGGAGATGAAAGCAACCTAGCAGAAATTGAGATCATTCAAACCATCTCAAGCACATTAAAAAGACTTTCATTTAACAATTTCACCATCAAAATAAACGATCGAAGAATATTAAAAGCAATCGTTATGAATGCAGGTTTTGAAGAGGAAGTTTTTGGCGATATTGCGATCACTTTAGACAAACTTGATAAAATTGGTATTGAAGGCGTTAAAAATGAACTTCTCTCAAAAGAATATGCTCAAGTATCTATAGACAATCTTTTAGAAATGACTGCAACGCTTGCTAAAGAAGGCATTGAAGGCATCAGAAGCGCATGTCCTGATGGCTATGATAACCTTAAACAAATTATCGATGTCATTCAATCCATTGAAGATGAGTATAAAATCGAATTTGATTTTACGCTTGTAAGAGGAATGGGCTATTATACGAGTACAATTTTCGAAATTACGTATGGCGACTTAGGGTATGCAATCGCTGGTGGTGGTCGTTATGATAAAATGATTGGAAAAATTTCTGGAAATGATGTTCCCGCAGTTGGATTTTCTATCGGTTTCGAGCGTATCGTTGATCTTCTCTTATCTGAAGACAAAATTTCCTCTGATGATCAAAAGATTGCACTTTTATTTACAGATGATCAACCGCTTAGTGAGGTTATCAAAACTGCTGTAACGCTTAGAAAGTCATATGCTGTTGTGTCACTTTACAAACAAAAGAAAAAACTTGGCAAGCAATTGATCCAACTTAGTAAAACGGGGTACAATGGTTATGGTTTATTTAATGTTGACACAGCTGCTATTGAAATAAAACCATTTGAGGAAAACTAAGAAATGACTTTAAAATCACTTGAACTAAGTTGCAAGTTTCTTGGTAAAGGCTATCCAATTTATCTATCTGATAGTGCCTCCGAAAAAGTTGAACTTATAGCAGTGCAAGATAAATTGGTACTTAATATGCCCTCGGCGATATTAGAAATTACACCTGAAGTCCTTGAAAAAGCAATTGACTCTTTTCTATTTAAACAGAGTAAACGCATCATTGATAAAAGAATTAAACATTTTCAAGACAATTTCAAGACTAAACCGAGAAAGATAACCATAGAGCGCAGTATAAAAAAATGGGGTTCTTGCAATCACTCAAGAGAGCTTACCTTTAACTATTTATTAGTAACAAAAGCGCCACAGGCCATCGATTATGTCATCGTTCACGAGATGTGCCATATGGTTCATCTTAATCATGATCGCTCTTTTTGGAGATTATTAGGAAGCATCTTACCTAACTATGAATCAGATGAAGCACTCCTAAACAAATAGTAGAAAACCACATGGTTCGTTTATAAGTCCATGTGGTTTTCTTACTTTTTTTTTGTGTAATAAATAATTCGGCATATGCGTAAAACAACAATTATCATATTAAACATTATTTTATATTGACAATACTGTACGATGCACAGTATAATGTGATCAAGAGGTGATGTGATGAGCGATTTTGATAAATTACTAGCAAATACAGTACAAGAAATGCGCAGAGGAACATTGGTATTAGCCGTTTTAACGCAGATGGATGAACCACAGTATGGTTATTCACTGATACAAGCACTTTCAAACCATCAATTAGAGATTGACCAAAATACACTTTACCCTTTGCTTAGACGTTTAGAGAAACAAGGTCTTTTAGAATCTATCTGGCAATTAGAGGACAATAGACCAAGACGGTACTATAAGATTAGTGAAGAAGGTATTAGAATCAGAAATGCACTTAAAATAGAGTGGGCATCTATTGATCACTCTATTTCAAAGCTTATTGGAAAGGAGATTTAATATGTTAATAAAAGATTATACGTATTCAATTGGAAAGTTTTTACCTACAAATCTTAGGGAGGATATCGCATTAGAAGTTGAGACAACCATCTATGAACAGCTGTCAGCCGAATATGGTAAAGCTGACTATACTGATGAACAAATCGAAAAGGTGATCTATGCATTGGGCTCACCAAAAAAAGTAGCAGAAGCTTACATGGGTAAACCGTATACACTGATCAATAGCCAATTAATTCCTATTTACTGGATGGTTGTTAAGTTTACACTTTTAGCACTTGCAATAGCCCTAGCCATCACTGGTATACTTGAAACCGCTCAGCTTGCTACCTCAGATTACTTAAAAACAGCTATTCAACTTTTTGCAAATATTTGGGATGCAGGTCTTTCATCTTTTGGTATGATCACCATTATATTTATGTTAATTAGCAAAAAAATGACACCAGTTGATGACGATGAAAATTGGTCTATCAAATCACTTTCAAAATATGCACCTGAAAAGCATCGTGTAAAAATAGTTGAAAGTGTCGCTACTATAGTTTTTACTACGCTTGGTTTAATTTGGATAAATTATTTTAAATTGGGTGTATACTATTCAATATCAGGAGATTCTGGATATTTACAACTATTAGATTTTCAGATGTTTAAAAGTATACTAATCTACATCAATTTAATAGGTGGCCTAAACATCTTATTAAATCTGTATTTACTTGTAAAAGGAGAGTGGCAGTTGGTCAGTAGATGTTTGGATATCTTTATCACTTTTGTTGGATTAGCTATTTTTGCCTACATCGTATTTAAACCTGGTTTAATAAATTATTCGGTATTAAACAATATTACAAGTTTTGATCGTCTAAAATCAACTTTGCAGATTACTCTTGATATCTCTGTTATAGCTGTTGCTATTGCAGCGGGTTTTCAAATCTGGCATCATCTAAAAGCATTATTTTTCAGCCCAACTGAACTTGATGAGTTGAATCAAAAGTTCAGCAAATAAGGAGGCACATATGTATCACATCAGTGCTGATAAACGCGCCATTAATTCCGCCGAATTAGCTTACGACGCATTAAAAGAGTTGTTGAAATGTAAAGATTTTAAGGAGATAAGTGTCACAGATATTGTGAAGGCAGCAAAAATTGGCCGAGCAACTTTTTATAGATGCTTTGATGCCATCGATGACATATTAAAATATCGGTGCGACAAAGTCTATATCCAGTGTGGCGAATATCTCCTTGGCGTTCTTCTTACCGAACAAATTCACAGCATTGATTCTACTTTTATACTCCCATTTTTAAATTATTGGGACCAAAATTCAGAAGTAATCGAACTCATCATTAAAAGCGGAAAAGAGAATATCATCAATACCGCTTTTGTGGGCATGATTGACTCGATTAGGTCTGTGTACCCTCAAGTAGAAATACCAAATTACAATTATTTTATCGCCATGCGTTCTGCACTGGCTACTGCCGTACTCATAGAATGGATTAAATCTGGTAAAGATTTATCACCAAAAGAACTTTCCGATATTTACATCAACCAAAAGCTTGTTGATATGGATTTATTAGAACAATCCTTAAATTTTATAATGCCACAAAAATAAAAGTTGCGGGTAGCAACCCCTCGAATCCAGACTCAAGTTAGTTGTGACATCAAAAATAATAGCGTAATAGCTTACGCTGTTACGCTATAAAAACTATTTATGAGAGTCCTATCATGATCAGATGATAGTGACTCTATTTATTGTAATGGTAATTTTACCTGTATAACATTGCTTAAATCAGACTCAATATCAAATATGAAAGAGGTCATTGCAATATAGACTGTAGTTCCTGGTTCTAAATCATACAGATTTGCCGAATAAGTACCTTTCCAAACCAAGTCACTTATGTCGCCATATTGATCGTCAAATGAATACCAAGGGCCATCTTTTGTATAGGCATAATAAACATGATAGTACCATCCTAAGCCATTGTCTTTCCAACCAATTTCTAGTTCAGTACTAGAAATAGCCCTTGCATATGGTGTTGGAATCATCTTATTGTCTACAACTTCATCATAGTACCATTCGCCAGTAAAAGTAAGGTTATCAGCATAAGTGTAAACGCCTTCTCCATGCATATAATCATAATAAAACGAACCCGTATAGCTATCGCCATTCGTCCATTTGTAAATTCCTTTTCCTTCTTTTAAACCATCGACAAATTCACCTGTATACTGATCACCATTTGAGTATACAGTGGTCCCTAAGCCTTGTGGTACTCCGCCTACGACTTCGCCAATATAATAGCTGCCATCATCATAGTCTATTCTTTTAGTGATCTTTGTATCTTTTAAAGCTTTAAGTGAAGTACTTTCATTACTTGTTAAAAATTTTTTAACTTCATTTATCGGTATCGCCAAATTGATATTTTGACCACTTATAAATTGTGCGGAAGTTATCCCCACTATTTCACCATAAAGATTGACTAAAGCTCCCCCACTGCTCCCCGGAGAAATCGGCGCAGAAATCTGTAAATAACTTTGTCCATCTAGGATTCTAGAACGATTGCTAACTAATCCATTTGAAATCGTATTCTCTAGGCCGATTGGACTTCCAATCGTTAATATTTCTTCACCATTTTCCAGTAAACTTGAATTGCCAAATGAAGCTACCGGTAGATTTGTCCCAGTGATTTTTAAAACGGCGATATCCCGATCTACATCATACCCAAGCACTGAAGTCACATTATAAACTTGGTTACTGATAAATTTCACTTTTACGGCACTTGCGCCTTCTATTACGTGATAATTGGTGAATATTTTACCCGTTGAATTGACGTTTATCCCACTGCCTGTACCTATTAAATCACCAGCTTCATCAAAAGTTTCTATATACACAATCGCCGGACTTACCAGTTTAGAAATTTCTGATGGCTTTAACTCAGTTTTTACTTGATTTGCACCTTCGTATTTCAAAAAAGTGTTTGTCACAAGTGCCATTGCTTGCTCACGTGTGGTATTCCCTTTTGGAGATACTTTGTTATCGCCAGTACCAGACAATAAACCATTATTACTCATAAACCCTATCGCCTCAGTTGCCCAAGGTGATATAGTTGCCTTGTCAGAGAAATTTGCAGGATATACCTGACCTGTCATATTAGGCAATGTAAGCTGTAGGCATTTATAAAACATAACCGCGATTTGTTCTCTTGTTATTTTGGCATTTGGTGAGAATTTACCAACATCCGTACCCGTTATTATTCCTAGTTGATAGGCTTTTAATACTGTAGTATTGGTAGTATCTACAAAAGGGTTTGGTATCGTGAGTACGACACTCTCCCCACTTAGTTGTTCATATAAGTTCAAAACCATCCCTGCAAATTGCTCTCTTGTTATGAAATCTTGATATTGACTCAACAAGGTCTCTGGAATCAAGCCAGCACTGATCCCTTGATCAATGGTCTCCTTTGACCATGAACTTGGATCAGCAAAACTTATTGAAAGTGTCATGATCAATACTAAGATAATACTAAGACTAACTTTTTTATACATACTTCACCTCTTTTTTATAACTCGCTTTTTTAACTTGCTCTCTTTATTAATAGCGTTATACCTTTAATATATTGCCCTTTAGCCATTATCAAAAACGCCTCTGACATTTTTTGTGTTACAGCACCACCGGTCATCATGACTAAATTTCTAAGTGTCATTTCTTCAGTTATACTCTTTACCATGTTTTTCATGCCTTCGTTTTTTTGCTTTTTCACAGTAACCTTGACGCCAGTCCTTATCATCAACATCAACATGCGACCCACTAAAGTTTTTCGCATTTCATAGATTGGCGTGTTAAGATCAAATTCACTTTTTTCATATTTTTCATCAAGCATGCCATTCAGTTCAAATATTGATAAATACTTTTCATCTTCAATCTGGAGCACCTTGCCATATTCTGATATATAAAGCCGATCAGCTTCCGTCGTTTCAAGCATTCCATCTGAAATTGACTCAGGGATTACAACTTTCAAAACTATAGGTAAATCCACAGAAGAAAAACCAATTCTAACTTCATAATTACCGGGTTCAACATGCCATTCTTTCGTTTTTATATTATAGGTTTCAAATGCTCTCCTCGGTATTTCTAGTTTCACGGGTTTATGCTTCCCTGCTTCTAAGTCAACTTTATCAAATTGTCCAAGTACTTTCAATGGACGATGACAACTTGAATCTAAAGCGGAAACATATGCCTGCACAATTGTCTTACCACTTCTATGCCCTATATTACCAACCTTAACGACTGCTGTACAACCACTAAATTTGTTATCGGAAGTTTGCAAAGTCACTTCACCATCCCATAAATCAAAAGTAGTATAGCTCAATCCATGACCGAAAGGAAAAGCAACATCACCTTGAAAGCGATCGAAATAACGATAACCTACATAAAAACTCTCTTTGTATAAAGCAGATTTTTTCGTCTTCGTAAAATACCTTGAGGCTTTTGTATCTGCTGGAAACGTCTCAGCAATTTTTCCACTAGGATTAATCTTTCCGAAGAGAATATCCACCATTGCACTTGCGCCAGCTTGTCCACTTAAGTATCCTTCTATAATTGCTGGAACTTGATCCTTCCACGGCATACTGACTGGTGCACCATTGCTTAAAACGACAACCACATTTTGTGTTACCTTCAGAATTTCTTCTATTAGTTTCTCATGTGACTTGGGTAAATTGAGCTCTGTTCGGTCAAAACCTTCTGATTCATATCCTTCAGAAAGCCCAACAAAAATAACCGTAATATCTGACTTCAAAGCGGTACGAACTGCGTCATCAATTAACGTCTGCTGAATTACGTCATCCTCTATATAGCCAGTACTATAAGAAATCGTTTTAGTATTTTCGATTTGCATTATTAATGAATTGTAAACAGTGTCTAACTTAGTGGGATTCATAAAGGAACTTCCACTACCTTGGTATCTTGGTACTTTTGCCATATTACCTATTATAGCAATTTTATCATTTTTAGAGAGTGGCAATATTCCGTCATTCTTAAGTAAAACGATTCCTTCGCCAGCAATTTCTTTCGCCAATTGATGATGTATTTCCACAAAATCTTTCGTTACTTTACCACCGGCTATCTTAAGACTTTGATCACTTGCTAGAATCGCTGAAATTATCCTTAAAACCGCCTGATCTAATTGCTCCATGGAAATGCTTCCAAGCGCTATGGCACTGATTATTTTTTTGACATTTTCTTCATTTACACCTGGCATTTCAACATCTTGTCCTGCTATAAGACCTTTTATACGATCGTTTGTAGCACCCCAATCCGTTAAAAGTACCCCTTCATAAGCCCATTCTTCTCTTAGAACATCCTTTAACAACCAAGTATTCTCACTACAGTAGTCCCCATTAACTTTATTATAAGCACACATTACGGTAGTGGGTTTTGCTTGTTTTATGACCTTTTCAAAACTGGATAAATAAAGTTCTCTGAGAGTTCTCTCATCTACAATTGCATCGATAATCATCCGCCTGTGTTCTTGATTATTAACCGCAAAATGTTTAAGCGAGGTACCCACGCCAAACTCTTGAACCCCATTTATCCATGCGATGGCGATCTCACTTGAGACAAACGGATCCTCAGAAAAATACTCAAAATTCCTGCCGCCAAGCGGTGACCTTTTGATATTAACACCAGGTCCGAGTAATATCGACACATCCTCAGCGATGCACTCTTTAGCAAGTGCATTTCCCATTTTATGAATTAAACTGCGGTTCCATGTGCTTGCCAATAAACTTGCTGTTGGAAAACAAGTCGCTGGTAAACTCTCATTTATACCGAGATGATCTTCGTCATTAGACTGTTTTCTTAAACCATGTGGACCATCTGCAACTTTTATTGCATTTATACCCAGTTTAGGAACACCTTCAATTTCCCAAAAGTTTTTACCTACGCATAATTTGGCTTTTTCTTCTACTGTCATAAGGTTTATGATTTCTGATGCTTTATCTTGTATATTCATCTTTTCTCCTATATCAGCAAATGGGGATAAATAGACTCTTCTACATTAATATTACCCTAATTTTATCTTAATTATCTTAGATTTGCACGATTAATAAACTTTACACATCAACTGTACAAGATTAAACACCCACGAAATATAACAAAACAAAGTAAAAATCACCATAAATAGTTACTAAACTACTTATGGTGATTCTATTTTGATCAATAATAACTTAAATTTATTATAAATTACTGTGTTATAAATTACTGTATTATAAACTTTGTTGTTTTTTAGTTTTAAGTAGCAAAGTAAACAATAAACCCACAGTTGCAACAATTGCGGTTGTAATAAACATTTGAGAATAGCCTTCATTAATCGTGCTTTGGTAAACACTTGTCATGATGTCTTGTGATTTTTCAAGGGCAGGTAATGCAAATTTTTTCACATCTTCCGGCACTACATACGTAAAGAACTGCATGAGTCTTTCGGCAATATTGGTAACATCTGCGGATTGTAATTGTAACATAATTTCTTTAGGTACTTCTGCACCACCAGATGTGGGAAGTGACATGCCTGCTGGCATAATAGCGGTTGTGATATTCCCAACGACATTTTGACCCGCATTTACAATAAATCCGATCATTATATTTGGCGAAACTGCAACGCCTATAGACCTAACCAGTGACATAGTTGCAAGTGCACTTGCACCATTTTCCTTTGTTGCACGGTTAAGTACCAAATAATTTAAAGGTGCACCCATGGTAAAACCAACGCCGATCCCCATTAAAGCAAGTCCTATAAACACATGTAAAAAAGAAAATGTCTTTGCGGCAACAAGTGCAAGGAAAAGTGTACCTAAGACACTTGAGAAAAAGCCAATGCGAAGTACAAAAGCGCCACCTTTTTTATCAAGTAACTTTCCGCTAATTGGAGCTGCAATTCCAGAAAATACTGCCAGTAAAGTGACTAAGTATCCCCCTTTACCTGCGCTAATCTTTAGAGTGTTCTCTGCAAATTGAGGTACAAAAACCATCCCCATAAGACCAACGCCTGATATGAAGGCGATCATCATAGTCGTTAACATTTGTTTTTCAGTAAAAAAAGCTAAATTAATAATTGGGTCTTTTGCATTTTTCTCTACTTTAACCAGCACTGGCAAAAGTAAAGCCGCAACGATTAAAAAAGGATACACGTTAGTAGAAACTAGAGAATCTCCTAAACTAAAGAAGTCTAAATTTGTAAGTGCATACATCAAACTTCCGATAAATCCTGCGATTACAACTGAGCCTAAAATATCAATTGGTTTATCTGTTTTATTTTGAGTGTTTGGTATTCCTCTAGATAAAACGAGAATCAGTAGGGCAATTGGGACATTGATTAAAAATATTGCACCCCAGTTTTCTTGACCTACCCAGCTAATAATTGCACTGCCAAGTGTAGGTCCTATTATCGTCGCAACGCCATAGATCATCCCAACAAATCCTAGTGCAGTTCCTCTTTTTTCTTCTGGAAAACTTTGTCCTATTACAGTCGTAGCAATTGGTAGTATTCCACCTGCACCAAGGGCCTGTATAACTCTTGCTGCAAGAAACAAAGGATAACTATCAAAATAATTTGTAAGGCCACTTAATAAAGACCCAATCGCAAATATTGCGATACTAATGGTATAAACTTTTTTGTGACCAATTCGATCTGCCATCTTACTTGTAATTGGCATTGAAACCGCATAAGTTAAAGTATAGATGGTAATCATCCATATACCAGATGTTGCTGAAATATTGAAACCATGTTGTATAATTTCCCTTGCTGGCGATACAATTCCACTGTCAATTGCACCTAAAAAAATTCCTAATAAAAATAAAACAAGTACAAGTCCATTCTTCTTTTTCATAGTTACCTCGCAAATTTAATTTTTATGAACATTGTTCATTTTCATTCATAAAAATCGCTACCCTAAGATAGCGAATAATATTTTATGAAAACTTTGATAAGAATAATTCGGAACATATGAGATTGCTACAAAATTTGCTAAAATGAATTCAGCAAGATCTTCATCTTCAACGTTCTTATCTTGGTTAGCTGTTTTTGCTTTAACTAACGTCGCTAATCGATTTTGAAGCTTGATCATAAAATCCATTTTGTTAGCATGTGCTTCTCCCGTATATCCCATTTTAAAGCTTTGTGTTAAAAATATAGTGTGAAAATCATCTGTGAAGTGCTTAAAATGCCTATACATCAAAGACAGTTTTTCATAAAAATCTTCTTCAGTGTTATCAATTTGATCGATTACCGAAAAATATTGATTCCAAAATTCCATCATCAATTGGATGATCAAGCTGTCTTTATTTGAAAAATAATTATAAACTGTACCTGTAGCAATATTACACTTAAGTGCAACATTTCTCATGTTAAGCCCTTCATATCCATCTGACAAGAGGATCTCTTTTGCAGCGCTGAGAATTGTAGGTGTAAGATTTTCAATTAATTTCGGCATGCTTCCTCCCGTTATGAACATTGTTCATTATAACATCGTTCACAATGGGAATCAACAAAAATATTAAAATAGTAAAAATTTCAATCTTGCATAGGTTGATAATAACTGAGCATCAATACTTTCCATCAATCTATCTTCACTAATCCAAAGATAATTTTCTAGTTCTTTTTCTATGGCATCATTTCTTTTACTTAAATCCACTGAATAAAGGTAGCAAATCAGATCGCTGCTTCGTTTTATGGCGCAGACACCTAATCTTATCAATTCATCAGGGTCAACGATAATACCCGTATCATGTTTTAACTGGTCAATCATCTTTTTCTCATACAAATCATCGGTTACATTATTTAATATGCCGCAAATATCTGGGTGTACATCCCAACCAGGAACATATTCATTTTTAACTAAAAACTGCATTGTATTCCCTTTTTTTCTAAATGGAAGTAATAAACTTGTATTTGACATGATGCGCCTCCTTATAATCTTTTATATTTATTATACCTTTTATTTTGCTTTTTATATTTATATTTATCTCCAAATAAACATTAATCAAACGATTTAATTTAGATTTAAGTGTATTCTAACTATAAATTTGTTAAAATAAATATAACCTATTAGCGAAAGGATGGTTATATGTACAAAATTCTAATTGTAGAAGATGATCCAACCATTTCGAAAGCTTTGCAAACGTTACTTGAAAACTGGGATTATGAAGTATTATGTAGCAAGAATTTTAAAGACATTATGTCTGATTTTATAAATTTCGAACCACATCTTGTTCTTTTAGATATTTCGCTACCTTATTATAATGGCTATCATTGGTGTACAATGATACGTGCTGTCTCTAAAGTCCCTATTTTATTTGTCTCCTCTGCTTCTGATAATCTCAACATCGTGATGGCTATGAATATGGGAGCAGATGATTTTATAGCGAAACCGTTTGATTTTACTGTTCTAGTTGCAAAAATTCAAGCGGTACTTAGACGCGCTTATTCTTTTACCGGACAGACACGTGCTATTGAACATCGAGGTGTGATTCTCAACCTCAACGACACAACTGTGAGCTACAAAGAGCAAAAGATAGAACTTACCAAAAACGATTTTAAACTCTTACAGATGCTCATGGAAAATGCAGGAAAAGTAGTCACGCGAAATGATTTAATGACACGATTATGGGAAAGTGATGAATTTGTTGATGATAATACACTTACAGTAAACATGACTCGACTTCGAAAGAAACTTGAGGAAATTGAGTTATATGAATGGATTGCAACAAAAAAAGGAATGGGGTATTGGATTGAGTAGTATAAAAATCTTGCTGGCCTATCTCAGGCGCCATATAAAATTCGGGTTGCTTTTTTCTTTATATACTTTCATTTTCATTATTGTTTTTTACCTATACGGCTTACCAATTGAAGCCGTTGGTTATGCTTTTATATTATCACTGTTTTTTACGCTTATTTTTTTCTCTTATGGTTTCACAAAATACTGCAAAACCCATCAGCAATTGTTGGAAGTATCGCAACACATCACTTTATCGCTACAAGGCTTGCCCGAACCAAAAGATTTATTGATCGCTGATTATCAGCAACATATTAAAGACTTGTTTGATGCTTATCACCGACTAGAAACAGAATCAGATTTTAAGCGTATGTCAATGGTCGACTATTATACCCTTTGGGTACATCAAATAAAAACACCAATATCGGCGCTCTACTTAATCATCGAAAGTGAACCAAACGAACGCAACTTAACCATTAAATCTGAACTTTTTAAAATAGAACAATATGTAGAAATGGTACTACATTATCTGAGACTTGAAAGTGAAAGCTCTGATCTTCAAATTGAATCCATCTCTCTTGATAAAATGGTCAAAAGTTCGCTTAGAAAATATAGAACTCTGTTTATTGAAAAAGGCATCAAGCTTAATTTAGATGCCGTCGAATGCGATGTCTTGACTGATGAAAAATGGTTTTGTTTTGCCTTTGAACAAATACTTTCCAACGCACTTAAGTATACACACACAGGCGAGATCAACATTTTTCTAGAACATTCACCTACACGACTTGTGATAAAGGACACTGGTATCGGGATTCAAAAGGAAGATTTACCCCGAATTTTCGACAAAGGTTTTACTGGTTTTAATGGCAGAATGGATAAAAAATCAACTGGGATTGGCCTTTACTTATGTAAAAAAGCACTCAAAAAACTTTCTCATCAAATCGAAGTTAACTCAGAAATAGGTGTTGGAACAACTGTCTCTATCCTTGTTGAAAGAGATTTAATAGTTTTAGAGTAACACATCTTGGTGCAAAAATTCAGGTGTAATATATGTAGTTGTAACTTACAAAAGTGTAAGTTTGTAAGGAGAAATGTAAGCCAGACTTATGGTTTGACATTTCTCTTTTTCATATAATAAATACATAAACTAGGTGAGTACTTCCGCTCACTAATCTGGGAGGCTTCAATGTCATTAATGGAAATCAACAATTTAAAAAAAGTATATACCACTAGGTTCGGTGGAAACCAAGTGGTTGCACTATCAAATGTCACTTTTTCTATCGAAAAAGGAGAATACGTCGCAATTATGGGAGAGTCTGGTTCAGGTAAGACAACGCTCTTAAACATTCTTGCTTCTTTAGATAAACCTACTAGTGGTGAGGTACTGCTCAATGGTAATCCTTTTTCGGGTATAAAAGATGGTAAACTCTCTGCATTTAGACGAGATCATTTAGGTTTTGTTTTTCAGGACTTTAATTTACTAGACAATTTCAACATTCAAGATAACATTTTTTTACCACTTGTACTTGCAGGTACTTCCTTTAGAGAAATGGAAAAAAGATTGAAACCTATTGCTAAAAAGCTTGAGATTGAGGAATTACTCTATAAATTCCCATATGAAGTTTCAGGTGGACAAAAGCAACGTGCAGCTGTAGCAAGGGCCATCATTACAAATCCTGATATCATTTTAGCTGATGAACCGACTGGTGCACTTGATTCAAAGGCTACGGATCATCTTCTCAGTATGTTTTCAGAAATCAATGATGAAGGTCAAACGGTACTTATGGTAACACATAGTGTAAAAGCTGCTAGTCATGCTAAACGTGTTCTTTTTATCAAAGATGGTGAAGTTTTTCATCAAATCTATAAAGGCAGCATGACAAATGAATCCATGTATCAAAAAATCACAGACACTTTAACACTGCTTGCTACAGGAGGTAAACGCCTTGACTAAGACATTTTATATCAAGCTTGCCTTCTCAAATATTCGTAAAAATGCACGCTTGTTTGCACCGTATATTCTCATGAACATAGGGATTATCACGATGTTTTATATCATGCATGCCATTGCTACTAACGACGGACTTAATTCAATGCCTGGGTCTGATGCACTTAAATTTATGTTACTTTTTGGCACATATGTCATCGCTATATTTTCAGCGATTTTTATGTTTTATACAAACAGTTTTCTGATCAAGAGAAGGAAAAAGGAAATTGGTCTTTATAGTATTTTAGGTATGGGTAAAAGACATATAGGCATTATGCTTTTGTTAGAATCCATTATCATAGCAGCGATCTGTATCGGAACCGGTCTACTTTCAGGGATGATACTGAGTAAATTAATGTTTTTAATTCTGTTAAAAATTCTAAGTTTTTCTGTTACACTGAATTTCACAGTTTCAATCGCTTCTGCATCGTTGAGTCTAATATTTTTTTCTTGTATATTTTTTGTTACTTTGCTCTATAATCTTGGACATATTCATCTATCGAACCCTATACAACTTCTAAAAGGTTCCGCTGTTGGAGAAAAAGAACCTAGAACAAAATGGATTATGACAGCAATTGGACTAATCGCACTTGTTGCAGGGTATGTACTTGCGCTCACAGTAAAAGCACCTCTTCAAGCACTTTTTATTTTTTTCATTGCAGTAGTCCTTGTTATGATCGGCACTTATTTTTTATTCATCGCAGGCAGTATCGCTGCACTGAAATTGCTTAAGAAAAACAAATCATTTTATTACCAGTCCAATCACTTCACTTCTATTTCAGGTATGATTTACCGCATGAAGCAAAATGCCGTTGGACTCGCCAATATCTGTATCCTAAGTACAGCAGTTTTAGTCACGTTATCGACAACGGTTTCTTTATACATCGGTATGGAAGATGTATTAAGTACTCAATACCCTTATGACATTACAATAAGTAATTATGATGCCGATGAGCAAGTTGTAAGTGACATCAACCATCAAGTTGATCTTCTGTCTGCAAAAAACAGCATTGAAATTAAAGATAAATACAGTTATTACTCGAAGTCTTTCTCAGTAACGAAAGATAACACATACTTAAATTATAGCCCGCAATATGACAGAAATGATTATAATATTCTTGTAAACCTCGTTAATATACAAGACTATAACCAAATGACGGGAGAATCAATAACACTGGATGATAACGAGATATTAATTTTTACAAATTTAGGAACTTACGGATACGATCAAATTTCATTAGATGGTTTAACCTATAATATCGTTAAAGAACTGGATACTTTTGCAGGGATGAAAAAAGTAAAGCAGGCATTGTCAACAGATTACTATTTTGTTGTCAAAGACCTTTCAACTATGGATTCAATCACCAAAACCTATACAAGAAAATCTGATACCACATTGATGTATCAACTTACTTTCGATACTATTGGCGATCAAAATAACCTCTATACATTTAATCAAGCACTCGTCTCATATAGCAATGATAGTGATAACGGAACTTATATACAAAGTAAGCTCCTTACAAAAAGTGATTTCTTCTCAGTTTATGGTGGCTTTTTCTTCATCGGTATTTTCTTAGGAGCGCTTTTCCTTATGGCAACGGTAATGATCATCTACTACAAACAAGTTTCCGAAGGGTATGACGATAAAACAAGATTTGAAATTATGCAAAAAGTTGGGATGAGCATGGCAGAAATCAAACGTACCATCAAATCTCAAATTGTCATGGTATTTTTCTTGCCTTTGCTGTTTGCGATCATTCATATTGCATTTGCATTTAACGTCATCACTAAACTTTTATTTTTATTTAGTTTCACAAATGTTCCACTTTTTATCTTATGTACATTGGGTACGATTTTAGCATTTGGACTCATTTACCTTCTCGTATACCTGCTCACAGCTAGGGCATACTACCGCATCGTAAAATAACTTAAAAAAGCGATATACTACGCTAGTATTAGAAACTGATTCTAATCGTTGTGCAGGATATCGCTTTTGTACTTTTCATTATGGTGCAATGTCCATATAACTCATTTGGTTATATTCACCTTCAAAGACGACTTTTACAGGTGTTTTTGAATCAATTCCAAGAGATGAACTATAAGGGACTTGGATCAATAAAGAATTATCAACTTGAGCCACGGTAACCGCACTTAATATCTTTTCACCCTCTTTTGAATTTCTTAATAAAGTTGATTCAAACATATCGCCAGCATAGCCTTGAAATTCACCATTGCCTTTATAGGTGTGTCTTACGATGATGTCCCCCGCTTTGTCGTCATCTTGATTTACATCAAATAAGATCTCAAAGTCTAATTTAGAGACATTGCCTTCTAAAGCACTAGGAATTTCATCAAACCCAATTTTTATATCTATATAGGAATTATCCATTTTTACTTCAACTGTTTTGATGTCCATGCTTACTGGTAAATCTGGATCTTGATCGTCTACTGCATAACCACCCGTAAAATAGGAACTTTCTGTTGTCGCTTCAGTACTATCCACATTAATAATGACTGGATTTTTTAACTGAGTCCTTAAAAACAGCCCAACTAAAACGATGCCTACAAGTATAAGGGATAAATCTATTAATTTTTTCTTTTGATAGTCTGTCATTGAAACCTCACTTCTTACATAATGATAGTTTAGTGATGCATCAATTATTATAACATATTTTTTGCTAAATGGTATGCGCCAAACACGCCTGCTTCATCCGCTAATTCCGACACATTAAATTTAACGGTTCCAAGTAGTCCAGGCATCGCATGTTGTCTAGATTCACTTATGATTTTATCAAGCAATATATCTCCAAGCGCTTCAGTTATCCCACCACCAATGATGATCAATTCTGGATGGTACAGATTAATTAAATTGCCTACAGCAATCCCCATATATCTTGAAAGACGGTCAACAACTTCCTTTGCCAGCTCATCCTCTTCATCAAAAGCTTTTCTAATAGAAGAGCTTTTAAGCACTGCGCCATCCTCTTCAAGAAGTTCTTTGAACATTGATTTTCTACCTTTAACAAGCTGTTTGGAAATGTACTTTTGGATTGCAGTTTTTGAAGCATACGCCTCTAAACAGCCCTGTGCACCGCATCCACAATAAGCACCATCAGCACTTACTACCATATGACCAAATTCTCCTGCACTTCCTTGTCCCGTGTAGAGTTTGCCATCTATGATAATAGCACCTCCGACACCTGTCCCTATAAAAATTCCAAGTACATGTTTACTCGCTCTATGCTCTAAATGTTTGTATTCTCCAAACATGGCGACGTTGACGTCATTGCCCACATAGACTGGGACAGTATATTTTTCAGAAAGTTTTTTTCCCAGTGCAAAATCTCTAAAAGGAATATTTGGAGAAAATGCAATCGTCCCTTCATCACTCACTAGTCCTGGAACACCTGCACCTATTGCAGTTAGCTCTGACTTTTCATATGCCATTAAATTATCGATTACTTTATAAACCTGATTGATAACGACTTCTAGTCCTTCATTTGCTTTAGTTTTCTTCTTTTCTCTTGCAAGCTCTCTTCCTTTTTCATCGTATAAAATCCCCAGGATTTTTGTGCCGCCAATATCAAGTCCTAAAATCGTTTTCATAATCCTCCTCGTGGTCTAACTTACTGGATCAAAAGCTTTTGGGTTCTCTCTTTCCTTATTTGAATACATCTCATGAATTTTCATGACTTCATCAAAATTATCAAAGAATATCTTAACCAGCTCTGGATCAAACATCTTACCACTTTCATTTAAAATATATTTTTTCGTATCCTCTATACTCCAAGCCTTTTTATATATTCTATCATGAGATAAGGCATCAAACACATCTACTATTGAAACTATTCTTGCATATATAGGAATTTGATTTTCTTTTAATCCTTCGGGATAACCTTCACCATTCCATCTTTCATGATGATAATGGGATATATTTTCTGCCATCTTAAGCAATTGGTGATTTGAAGTTTTAAAAAGGTTACTCCCTATAACTGTATGTTTCTTTATAGATTCAAATTCTTTTTCAGTTAAAATATCGGGTTTCAATAGAATTGAATCTCTAATGCCAATTTTTCCAACATCGTGCATCATACACGCTACTTTAAAATCTCTAATTTCGCTTTTATCGAATCCAGCAGCGCTTGCCATAATACCCGAAATATCCGAAACCCGATAGACATGGCTACCCGTTTCCCCGTCGCGCGCTTCTACGATGCTACTTATTCTGCTCAACATCTCATATAAAGCTTCATCTGTATCTTGTTCTAAAAGAAAGTTATCTAATGATAGTGATAAATTTTTCAAGAAAAGTTCAATGAAACTTTGATTTTCAGGTGTTATGTCTCCATTAATGACATAGATATAACTCTCTGTGTGACTTTTAAATGTTGGTCGATGTACACCTAAGTAGTATTTTCTTTCCTCGTCGACATTGCTCTCTTTTTTTAGTTGATTGCTTCGAGTAAATAAGGATTCTAATCCCAATATTTTTTCGATCTGTAAATAGTCGTAATTAATATACTGTGAAAAACTACCTGTTGCTGCAATTACTTTAAAACTCCCGTCGTGCGTAATTAATCTTCCTCTCTCAAAATGTCTGTTGACAAGTACTAAAGAGTTGTCAGAATCAATAAGTGCAGACAGCTGCTCTAAAATGCCATTTAAAAACTTAGATAGTCCCAAACTCTCATAGTTGAATAGTAAACTCGTTGAGCTGATTACTTTTTCTAATCCTATTTTATATGAATTTATTTTCATGATATCTCTATAGTTCCTTAGACATCCCATTACTGCACTAGTAAGGTTTACCGCTGTAAGGTCTGTTTTGTTTCGATAGTCGTTTATATCATATTCAAGCATAACTTTTGCTTCTGGTGCTATACCCGGCTGCCCTGTTCTCAATATGATTCTCGTTTGATCATTGTTCATGGTTTCTCTTATGTATTTCACAATATTAAGGCCAGCATCATCCGATTCCATAACAACATCAAGCAAAACAACTGCCACATCTTTATTGAATGATAGGTATTTTGTGGTTTCCTGCATAGAATACGTATCAATTAACTCTACATCGTTTCCATCAAATTTTAAATTTCTAAGGTTAATCCTCGTGATTTTATGAATTTCATCATCATCATCAACTATTAAAATCTTATATTTTTTTTTATTTCTATTATCTTTTGATAAATGTTCCCTTTTTTCTGATTGCTGTAAAAAATCTATATTTAAATTATCTAAATCCATAGAAAATAGTTCTCTATCATTGCTCATAATAAGCCTCCATATATTTGTTAATTTTAATTATAAACTCAGTTGAAACGCCAAGTTCACTGATACAAATAATTTCACCTCCAAGCTTTGTAGCAACAATTTGATAAATTACATTTAATCCTAAGCCACTACCACCACCGGTTCTATTTGTCGTATAAAAAGGATCGAATATTTTATCTATGTTCTCAGCCTTAATACCTTTTCCATAATCTTTGTATGATATTTCTAGACATTCATCATTTTCAATTGAGTTAATTTCTATAATAACGTCTTCACCCACTTCATATCCATGCACAAAAGTATTCATAATCAAATTTGTAAATATTTGAGAATAATCTCCAGGATCTCCATATATTAATCGATGCAATAATTGATTTTTAAATGTGGTTTTATACTTTTTAGTTACATGACTCAAACTGATCCAAAGTTCATTTATATATTCATCCAAATAAAAACTTTCGACTATTTCTGTACTCTGATGAATTGCAATTTTCTTAAAACTTCTGATGATTTCAGATGCACGGTTAATGTTAAAAACGAGGATCTTTATTAATTCGGAACTTACCGACAAGTAATCGATCAGATCACCTTTTGTCATCTGGTTCTCTTTTATTTTTTTTAACAACAACTCACTTTCATCGCTTAATTGTGTACTTCCAGTAAGACAAACGCCAAGCGGAGTGTTGACTTCATGTGCAACACCAGCTACAAGAGCCCCCAGTGATGCTTGTTTTTCAGATTCCAATAGTTTTTTATATGTTTTCTCAAGTTTATGTAATGTATCTTCTAGATCTATAGTTCTACTAATCACTTTATCTTCAAGCACTTGATTTAAACTATTTAAATCTTCTTTTGCTAAATAGAGTTTCTCATTCATATCTGAGATATGCTGAAACGCTTGAATCCATTCTAAATATAATTCTTGATGAATAGGTAAATATCGCTCACCTCTTCCTACCGACTCAATGATTTGTAATAATTTTTTAAATGGCCGAATAATACCAATATTAATGCTTCTAATAAAATATAACAAAACAACTATTTCAAGCACCACGATAGCAGCCATAATTTTTTTCACTCGTTTAACATGTGCTTCGGCATCAACTTGTAATATAGTTACTATTTCATCGGTCTGCCACAATAAAGTTTCATTTTCACTAATAATATAACTTATTGCCTTTCCAAATTCATCTTGTTCAGCCTTTGTTTGTCTAGGTGATTCTAAGACAATATCAATTGCATTTTCAAAATTATGCCATCTATCATATAAAGCTTTAAAAGTCAAAATATGAACAGTTATCGGGGGGGTAGATACTTGATTTCCTCCGATTTCAGTTTTTCCACCGTACATGAACATACTTAACGTTTCTCCATATAGATGTTTTGATTCAGAAAGCACTGAGCGCATTTCTTCCCGTTCTACTTCATCAAGACTTGATAAACTAAGTGCGATACTAGCTTTTGACATTCTTTGTGATAGCATCCTTTGCCTACCCGCAAGATTTACTAATAGGGCGTCATAGTTTTGCTTTTCAATTGCTTCAGAAAGGGTGTAAACACTACCAAAGATTAAAAAACAATTAATCAATGCAACGATTAACATGCGTCTTCTTAAAGATTTATTTTTTAACCAACTCATAGCAACTCCTATTGATTCAACCATAATTTACCTGTCAGGCTATTCACAGATATACCCTTATGCATCTTACTTAACCATACAGTCATCAACAAAATCAGTACTTTCTTTTATTGAGAATTCTTAATTAAAACATTGAAAAACAATAAAAAATTTTCTAACTGCTTTTGACATTTTTTTCGATTCGCCTTTAATTTGGACAAATCAAAATATAGTTTTGCATGTTTAAATTCAATTGCATCTTCTAAATCGTGAATTTCTCCTGCTACATCATGATATTCATAGACCATTTCACTTAAATGTGCATTTGAATTTTCAATTAAACCAAGCTCAAATAAATACTTTAGTTGCTTTCCTAAAACCCTTAATTTGTGTATTTTCTTAACATTAGCGAGATCTAGCTTAGAAGCTGAGAATAGATATTTTCTTAATATTATATTAATTGTATTCTGGCAATTATCTTGCCAGTTTTCGCTTTCTGTTAATTCATAAGAAATCATTGGACATCTTACTAACTCTCTCTCGCTTTCAATTAGATTTTTCAATTTTATGAGTTCTTCATTATATAGTGGCTTAAGCATATTTTGGCCTTTGTCATAGCCATCTATGGCCATAAGCACGGCAAGACGCCTTGCTTCTTCAAGACGTTTCAGTATTTTGACTAAGTTCACTTCATATTCGTATAATTTTTGTGCGACCGTTGGGTCGCTAAATAAATCCCCCAACTCTCTTAGCACCATTAGTATACTGCGGAGCTTTCTCGTAGTCGTTCTCATATGATGGACCCATTCGGTTTCATGCCCAGCTACAAATCCATACTGCCAAGAATGTGCCAAATCTCCACTTAATTTTTCAAAAGCCCTTATCCAATTATGAACAGGCGCAACTTGATCTATCTTTATTGAACTTTTTAAAGCGCGATATCTGAAAAATTCAGGATCATCTTTCTCAATGAGTAGTTTTTCATCCATGTGTGCTAAAGTATCTGCATCTTTTATGAGTTCACTGTATTCATCATCCAAACGGTGCTTATGACTATGATTTTTGATGGCTCTTCGAACTATGTTAATATCATCTTCATGAAATAGCCCTAAAAAGTCATTCTCTACTAACAGCTTTTTAAGTATTTTTGTACTCTCTTTAGCGTGACCCTTTCCACTTATGCCACCCTTTAATCTACCTAGATCATGTCCTATTGCGATAAGTAACGTCAAGTTTTCATCCAGGCGTCGATCATAGGCCAATATTTGCGCGTGGTAATTAACATCTTTAAAATGCTGCCATTCAAATTCGCTGTCTTCAGAATTTATAGTAAAACCTTCAATTAAGCCCTTTAAATAAAGCACAGATTTATTCACAATTTCACTTCCTCATGTCTAAAACAATTGGTTGTATGGTCATTTACCATACCAATCGCTTGCATATAAGCATAAATAATTGTTGAACCTACAAACTTCATCCCTCTTTTTTTCAAATCTTTAGAGATCCGATCAGATAGCTCCGTCTTCGCTGGGACTTCAGATAAAGCTTTAAATTTATTGTTAATTGGCATACCATTTACATAGCTCCATAAATATTGATCAAACGAACCAAATTCAGCTTGAATCAGCTTGAAAACTTTAGCATTCGTTACCACAGAAGATACTTTTAGTCGATTCCTAACAATTCCCTCATTCAACAACAAAGCTGCAATCTTTTCATCATCATATTTTGACACTGTATCAACATCAAAATGATCAAATGCTTCTTGATAATTCGTTCTTTTTTTAAGGATTGTCTCCCATGATAATCCAGCTTGAGCCCCTTCAAGTATTAGCATTTCAAAAAGTTTTTGGTCATCGTGAACGGGTACTCCCCATTCATGATCATGGTAATCAACATAGCGCTCATTTTGAATATTTACCCATCCGCATCTTGCTAACGATTTCATCTATTGCCTCCAATTACTATTATTAAATTTCATTTTCTTCTAACTTTAGATTTGTACTATTTACCCTATTCTATCATGTGTTATCGCAGATCATAAAAAAAAACAGAATAAGTTGATAAAACAACTTATTCTGATTGAAATTACTTATGATATTTAAGCTTAATTTTTAAAGCAGTTCATCTCCTTCGGACCAATCTACAGGACAAAGCCCACCTGTTTTAAGCGCTGTAAGCACTCTTAACGTTTCATCTACACTTCTACCTACATTGAGATCATGCACTACGCTGTATCTCACTATGCCATCAGGATCGATGATAAAAAGTCCTCTTAAAGCAATTCCCTCTTCCTCTATTAAAACACCATAATCCCCAGCAACTTTTTTTGTAATATCCGATGCAAGTGGAAAATTGAGTTTGCCTAAATCTGAATTGATCCATGCTTTATGCGAATGTTCACTATCGATACTTATGCCTAAAACTTCAGCACCAAGCGCTTTAAACGCATCATTTTTCTTTGAATAACCTGTAATTTCAGTCGGGCATACAAACGTAAAATCAAGTGGATAGAAAAACATCACTAACCATTTACCTTTGTAGTCTTCTAGTGACACGCGATCAAACCCTGATCCGTCACCTTTTGCTGTTGCCATATTAAAGCTAGGCGCCTTAACGCCAACGATTCTTTCCATGTGAGCCTCCTGATATATAATGTTTAGTGGCTTAGTGAGCAGATTATAAACTAGCCACATTTCATAGTATATCACGATTGTATTCATTACAAAAGTGTTTTAATACCAATTAATAAAATTGTTATACTTTTTCTCTAACTTTGTATTTAGACTAAACCGATGTTTATCACTCTTTACCCTTAAATAAATAATTCTAGTTCCCGGTAGAAGTCTGTATATGCTTCTTCAAGCTCAAGTCGATGTTTTATAAAGTTCGGATCATCAAAAGCTTTAGCTCCAATCGGGCATGCCTTGACGCATGCACAGCACTTAATACATGGACCAATGATTGTAGCAAAGTCACTACCTGAGATTGAACCCATGGGACATTTAAGCGCGCATATACCACAGAGAGTACAGGACTTATGTGTCACAGGTTTAATATCCTTAAAATTAAAAGGAGTTCCCTCATAATCTACTGGTCTATAATAGGGTTTCAGAGGCACTAGTGTCTCTAGATTTATCATCGCGTAGAGGCGCAACTGATTTTGAATATTTGAATCCAAGCTAATTTCATCATTTGTTGGATTTATCAACTTTTCCACTAACAAATCCGACACAATATTAAAAGTTGTAAAATCTTCAGCAGAAGGTCTATTTTTACCAAGTATATTGGAAAAAGAATGTTCTCCAACAGCACAAAGAACAGCAATAACACGAAACCCTTGTTTTGTAAATAGTAAATAGGCTTCTTTAGCTGCATCATCATAATTTCTATTACCATAACTGAGTACGATTATCATAGACGCCTGATTACCTTCATAAAGGCTTAGATACTTTAATAGTATATTAGGCAATCTTCCAGCATAGACAGGCAACCCCATTATAACGATATCGTCTTTGGTAAATTTTTCGCTAATGCACTGTTTATGTGTAGAAGAGGAACGTATATTATCACTTGTAAAATCTATGATCTCGATACTTGAATGCTTCTGATTTCTTATCACTAAATTTGAATTCACATGATTAGCAACATACTCACTTACGTGTTTTGTGTTACCCGTGGGACTAAAATAAAATACTTTCACACATTATCTCCCTGTTTTAAAGGCTTTAACAATATCGCCACTTTCTTCAATGCGTTGCATCGCGTATTCAGGATTTTGTAATACCATCATGATAAATAATATATCAACTATGGTTAACTGAGCAATTCTTGAAGCAATCGCTGACGATCTAACCGTATTTTCTTCAGCAATGGCATAAAGATTCATATCTGAAATTTCAACTAAACTATTCTTCGTGTATCGCGTTAAAGAGATCAATTTAGCGCCTTTTCGCCTTGCCTGCTCAGCTGCAACGAGTATTTCTTTGCTTTCACCAGAATAAGATACAGCAAATACTACATCATCCGGTTTCAGTGTCGCGATAGAGGCTAACTGGACATGACTTGAAAGATCAAAAATCACGTGTTTGTCAATCTTCAACAGTTTATGAAAAAAATCCATTGCTACGAGCGCTGATGCACCTATTCCAAGCAATATGATCTTATTTGCTTTTGCCATAACTTCAGCCGCTTCTTTCAAAATACTTGGATTATTGACTTCCATCGTAGAATCTATCGCATTTTTGCTATTTTGAGCAATTTTGAGCATAATGGTCTCTGCAGCATCTTCAATGCCAATTTGATCATGGATATATCTGCCTTGTGAACGTTTCGTTGCAGCTTCATTCATGGCTATTCTAAATTCAGAATAACCCTTATAACCAAGCTTTTGGCAAAACTTAACAATTGCTGATTGACTCACACCAGATGCACCTGCAAGTTCAACAGATGTATAAGTTTTAGCTATTTCTATATTGTTGATGATATAATCGGATATTTGATTTTCACTTCCGGTTAATTCAGATCTCATATTATCAATTCTTGTAAAACATGACATAATGTTACCTCCCAATATAGAATATTTTATCACAAACAAACGGAATATTTTATTATATTTATTATTGACATTAGGAATATTTTATTATATATTGATGACATGATATACACGGAGGCAAGCATGAATTTAAAAGAATTAAAAACAGAACAAAGGAATCCATTAACAGAAAATATAGATGCACTTGATACATTATCGATCCTTAAGCTTATGAATCAAGAAGATTATAAGGTCCTTAGTGCAATAGAAAATCAGTTGAGTGCAATTTCTGAAGCTGTTGAAGTTATTGCACCTGCATTAAAATCAGGCGCGAGACTCATCTATATTGGTGCAGGTACCAGTGGAAGACTTGGTGTTTTAGATGCTTCAGAATGTCCACCTACGTTTGGTACAGACCCAAACCAAATTGTAGGGTTAATCGCTGGTGGTGACTTTGCACTGCGCAATGCCATAGAAGATGTAGAAGATAATTTTCTTCAAGGAAAAGAAGACCTATCTGCAATCAATCTATGTAAGAACGATGTCGTAGTGGGGATCGCTGCAAGTGGAAGAACGCCTTATGTACTAGGCGCCATGGCATATGCTAAAGAAATTGGTTGTCAGACAATCGGTGTGATGTGCAATGATATCGCGCCATTAAAAGACGCTGTTCACATCCCAATCACGGTGGTTGTAGGACCTGAAGTAGTTACTGGTTCCACAAGACTAAAAGCGGGCACCGCTCAAAAGTTAGTGCTTAATATGTTGACGACTGCTACTATGATTAAAAACGGTAAAGTATTTAAAAATCTAATGGTTGATGTCCAAGCTACTAACAATAAATTAATCGAAAGAAAAAAAATAATCGTTATGGATGCAACTGGCGCTGATCGCGAAACCGTCCAAAAAACCTTAGATGTTACTGAAGGCAATGTCAAACTCTCCATCGTCATGTTACTAAGCGAAGCAAACATCGATAAGGCAAAATCTGCACTAATGATATCACATGGAAACGTGAGAGAAGCTCTCAAAGCTTTAATCTAATAAAGTTTGTTCAAGGGGGAAAATTATGAGCAACCAAGAATTGTTAAAAGAAATTATCTCTTTACTTGGCACTGAAAATAACATTGATTCCATTGCCAATTGCATGACAAGGTTAAGAGTCAAAGTAAAAAATCCTGCTTTGATTCAAAAAGAAGCAATTCAACAGTTAGAAGGTGTCATGGGAATTGTCGAAGATGACACTTTTCAGATCATCGTCGGTCCTGGTAAGGCACAAAAGTTAATGGATCTTTTTAAAGCAAGTTATAACATCCCGACTTCTACTGTGCAAGAAGACTGGAAAACAAACAAAGAAAAAGTCCAAAGTAAAAACAAAAAAAATTCTTTCAAACAAGGTTTAAGAACCATCGGTGAAATTTTTATACCATTATTACCCGCAATTATAGCAGCCGGTATTTTTAACGGCTTAGCTGGTTTAGTCACGAACTTACAAAACACAGGAAGTTTACCATTATCTGAAACTTGGAACATCATTAGGTTAGTACTTTCACTTATGGGTGGCGCTTTCCTTAGCTACTTCACAATCTTTACAGGTGTCAGTGCAGCTAGAGTATTTGGTGCGACCGAAGCTTTAGGCGGAATGGTCGGCGCCATGACTATTATGGCTCAGATCGATGATATTTCTAAACTTATTGGTTTATTCAATGAAGATTCACCGCTTAATTCTATCTTGAGAAACGGAAAAGGTGGCGTCATTGGTGTCATCGTCGGCGTTTATATCCTTTCGAAAGTAGAAAAAGCGGTCAGGAAAAGAGTTCCCGATGTACTCGATTTGATGTTAACACCTATGATTACACTATTTGTAACTGCAGCACTTTTGCTTGTAATTATCATGCCTGTTACAGGTATTTTATCCGATTGGTTAGTTAATGGCTTAGAATTACTCGTTAATTCTACAAACCCAGTTATCAGCATCATCTCTGGATATGTTCTTTCTGCACTATTCTTACCGATGGTACTACTTGGACTGCACCATGGTTTAATCCCGATATATGCGGTTCAACTTGAAGCTATGGGTGGGGTATCTTTATTCCCTGTTCTTGCAATGGCAGGTGCTGGCCAAGTTGGTGCGGCGATTGCCATTTATATGAAAGCTAAAAAAGTTAAAAATATGCGCCTTATGAAAGTTATCTCAGGAGCTTTACCTGCTGGTTTCCTTGGGATAGGTGAACCTCTTATCTACGGCGTAACATTACCACTAGGTAAACCTTTTATCACTGCTGGTTTAGGTGCTGGTTTTGGTGGTGCCTATGTCATGCTTCAAAAGGTTATGTCTACAGCATGGGGACCATCTGGATTGACAGCAATTCCGCTTATGCAGCCGAATTCAATGCTTAACTATTTTATAGGACTTGTAGTTGCATATGTCTTTGGCTTTATTATCACAGCTATGTTTATAAAAGACTCAGAAGTTGCAAACGTTTAATTCTTCTATTATTTATCACCTTTAAATATAGAAACTTCTGAAATTCTCTCCTGGTTCAGAAGCGCGCAAAAAAGGAAGGCCCAAACCTTCCTTTTTTATTTTTTGACTATTCAACACACAAAAGTGCCATCCCATCTGGATGAATACCTACGTCTATTCTTTCAATTTCTTTTAAGGATCGCATATGAATCACTGAAATATCATTTGTTTTATTGTTGGCAACATATGCATGTGAGCCATCTTTTCCAAATACAGTTCCACCTGGCCATTTACCCACGGGAATTCTCTTGATTTCCCAAGGCCGAGTCGTATCAGCAATTTCTTGTGCAGTTAAAATCACACTTAAGTCATCAGACTCTCTGTTTGGAATAAGTGCATATTTACCATCTGGCGAAAATACAATTCTTATTGGACAAGCACCAATTCTTCTTTTCCAAGCAATCTCATGCTTAATGGTATCCATGATGTAGAGATTATTCTCATGTTGATTGGCAACATAGAGCCATTTCCCATTTGGATGTACAGCGACACCTTCGGGTCCTTTTCCAACTGGTATTACACCAATAATCTTCCGCGTAGCGGATGACACGATTGAGATGCTATCGCTCCCGATATTCGGTACATATACGGTTTGTTCATCTGGTGTCAAAGAAATCATATGAGAGTGTTCTTCTCCGGTGTCAATTCGATCGACGATTTGATCTGTTTTAGTATCAATGAAGAACACTTTTGAGCTATATGTCGATGCCATATAGAGCATGCCATGTCTATCGATACCCAGGCCATGTGGAAAATCAAAATCATGATCTTGAATTCTATTGACGATTTCAAAACTCGCATTATCTATTACATCTATTGTATTACCTAGTGAACATGTAACATATGTTTTAAGTCCATCTGGTGATACGACCACTTCATGTGGATTGTGATCTGAGGTTATCGTCTTAATGACTTTTGACTCCTTAAGAGAAACTAAAGAAATACTATCTTCGTCTTTGTTCAGTACAATAAGGTATTCACCTGCGTTTAACTTATTTATCATCTCAGTCTCCTTTACTTCGGTACTCGAATCAATATATTATACCATAAAATGCAAGCTTACTTTTATTGAATTTTAATGTGGATTTAAGAAAACTTAACGAATTATATGGTAATCTTAAATTGCAGGAGGTGAAATGCATGGAAAAATTCTATCTTTATGTTGCTGTGCCTGCATCGCTTATTTTGATAGTTCAATCAATTATGACTTTACTAGGACTCTCCGGTGAAATTGATGTAGATTTCGATGGTGACGGTGATGTCGATATGATTGGAGAAACTGGTTTAACACTTTTTTCAATAAGAAATATTATCGCATTCTTCACGTTTTTCGGGTGGAGCGGTTTATGGCTTTTGAATCGAGGCACCAGTCCTTTGATGACAGCAATTTTTTCTTTCTTAATTGGTGTTATTTTTATGGTAATCTCCATGGGGTTGTTCTTTTTAGTAAGTAAGCTGCAGAGGAACGGTACCATCAACTTACAAAATGCCGTTGGTAAAACTGGTGAAGTCTACATACCCATTCCATCTCATCGCCAAAACTATGGCAAAATCATGATTGTCATACAGGGTACTTTGTGTGAGATTGAAGCTATCACGGATGAAGATGCGCCTTTAAAAACAGGCACTCAAGTCATCGCTGTCGAAGTTATCGGTCAATCAAAGTTACTTGTCAAAAAAAATTAGTAAATGGAGGAAAACATGTTTTTAGAAAATTCATCTGGTTTAATTTTTGTTTCACTTGCAGTCTTGTTTGTTTTCGTCATAATCGTCGCCCTACTCTCTAGGTATAAAAAATGTCCGTCGGACAAAATCCTTGTCAAGTACGGCCTTGTCGGTTCAAACGATCAAGGGATTAAAAGTGCAAAATGTATACACGGTGGGGCTACGCTTGTATGGCCTATATTCCAAGCTTACGAATATTTAGATTTGACACCAATCTCCATCGAAGTTAATCTTCAAAATGCACTTTCAAAGCAAAATATCCGTATTGACGTACCATCAAGATTCACTGTTGGTGTCAGTACTGAAGCAGAAATCATGCAAAATGCTGCCGAAAGACTACTTGGTCTCAAATTAGTTGAAATCCAAGAACTTGCAAAAGACATTATTTTTGGACAGCTAAGACTCGTAGTTGCAACGATGGATATCGAAGAAATCAACACCGACCGCGATAAGTTCCTAGAAGAAGTAACGCGAAATGTTGAATCTGAGCTTAAAAAAATCGGTCTTAGACTGATCAACGTAAACATCACAGATATCAGTGATGAATCGGGTTATATCGATGCACTTGGTAAAGAAGCTGCTTCTAAAGCAGTCAATGACGCTAAAATCTCTGTTGCTCAAAAAACAAGAGATGGTTCCATAGGTGAATCACAAGCGGTTATGGATCAAAGGGTAAAAGTTGCTGAAGCAAATGCTACTGCAGTCGATGGGGAAAACCAATCGCGCATCAAAATTGCTGAGTCAGATGCCCAAAGACGCGAGATGGAAGCAATTGCAACAAAAAGAGCAGTTGCTGCAGAAAAAATACAACAAGCAAAAGCACTTGAGGAATCTTATATAGCAGAGAAAGCTGCTGAAATTGCTCGTGCAGAGCTTGAAAAAGCAACAAGAGAGGCCGACCAATTGGTGCAAGCGCATATTGATAAGCAGATGGCAGAGATTTCTGCAGAAGCAGAAGCAGAACAAATTAGACGTCGTGCACGCGGTGAGGCTGATGCAATTTTCTTAAAACTTGAAGCTGAAGCAAGAGGAATCAATGAAATGCTCATGAAACAAGCTGAAGGTTTCAGAGCAATTGTCGAAGCAACAGGTAGTTCTAATGCAGCTATGCAGCTGATGATCGTCGATAAGTTACCTGAGCTCATCGCAACACAAGTTGAAGCCATTAAAAATATCAAAATTGATAAAGTTACTGTTTGGGATAACCTTGGTGGAGATGATGGTAAAACAAATACTGCAAAATTTCTCTCAGGGATGATGCAATCAGTTCCTCCACTTAACGAACTTTTCAACCTTGCTGGTCTTGATATGCCAAGTTATCTTGGAAAAGAAAAAAGCATCCTCGAACCGACTGATGCTATTGTTGAAAAAAGCATTGTTAATGAAAAACAATTTTTAAATGAGAATCAAGTTATAAATGAACATCCAATAATAATTGAAGAATAAAGCGTATTAAAGCATAAATTGTAATTTATATTTTAAACTGAAACGCCTACCCGCTTATATTTAAAGCAAGGTAGGCGTTTTGCATTTCTTTAGTTAGATCTCTGTTGTAAGTTTTTATTTTCGGTTTATTTTAGTAAGAACAATACTATTTACCATCAAATGTTTCCTTGATTTTTTGAATATTATTAATCAATAAACCATCTTTGATATGTGGTTTCTCCATGAAATAAAATGATAATCCGCCCAATCCAACGTGTGTCCCTACTGCTACACCCATTTGCATCACTATGATTTCACCTTTATATCCTGTTTCATGTTCAATCAAATTCACTAAATTCTCAGCATATAACTTATCGGAAGTATAACCAACTATCACAAAATCCGTTTCAAATAGGTCCACTCTTGTTTTAAACGCATTAATATAATGATTTAAAACCGCCTTTCGACCGCGTTCTTTGCTGACAATTGCTCCTTCACCTTGTTTCATCGTCATAATTGGTTTAACTTTCATGATTTTACCGATTAGCGCACTACCATATCTCAACCGTCCACTTCTCACAAGATTGTCTAAATCATCCACAGAGAGAAAATGTTTTACATTGCGTTTGTGTATTTCATTATAATCAACTAACTCTTCAAAAGTTGCACCTTTTTCAATTAAACGCGCGCTCTTAATTATTAGCCAGCCACTCCCATGGCTCATACATGTACTATCAACGATATGAATTTTGTAGACTTCGCCTTTATGTTCTTCCGAAAAGTATTCTTTAGCAATCATGGCAGACTGATATGAGCCACTGGTTTTACTCGACATACAGATACAAAGAATTTCATCGCAACCAGCTGCATATGCTTCTTCAAAAATCTCTATAAAAACCGCTGGTGAGGGCATCGCAGTAGTCGGATGGGTTTTATAATCTGCAATTTTTGAGAAAAACATATCCGCTGTTATGTCTAATCGGTCACGATAGGTTTTCCCATCTATATTTATACTTAAAGGCGCTATGCCAATGTTATATTTCTCAATGATTTCTTGACTTAGATCGCATGTAGAATCTGCTACTAACTTAATCATATTTACCTCCAAATGGGATTGATGTATCTATTCTAACACAAACTTAAACAACAAACCAAATTTATGCATCTTTGTCCCAATACTTTTGTTTTTAAAATCAAATTTGGGGAATATCTATAGTGACAAATGAAGTTGGAGGGGTTTGTTATGCGCAAAAAAAAGAGCACACTTAAAAAAGCTTTACTTCTACCGATCATATCAATCATTTTAATGATTATTCTTACGTTTTCAGTTTTATGGCAGTTTGACTATAGTTGGTTATCCAATGAGCATAGTCAAAAGGTGCTTAACGCGCTCAATGAAAATATCCAAATCAAACTAGATAGTTATCTGAACGAACCCTTAAGAATCAATCAAATGCTTGCAGATATCATTGCCTATCAATCGTTATATCGATCCACTGACTCATCAGAAATTGAAAGCATCCTGCTCAATATCTCAAAAGATTATTACACGGATTTACCACAAATCAGTGTAATTGGGTATGGCGGTGAAAATCAAAATTTTGTTGGCATCAGGCTAAACGATGATGGTAGTCAAAGTCTAATGCTTAAAGACTCAAGAACTGATGGTCTCCTTAATATATACGAAGGAAATACTGTTAATTCATCTATCATAGCTTCATACGAGGCTTATGATCCACGAACGAGGCCTTGGTATGCTCCCATATATGATAATCCTACTATTCAGTGGTCTGAAATGTACGTCAATCAAGATGAAAAAAGAGAGATTACAATATCCTCCATTGCACCCATCCTTAACACTAATAGACAAGTTGCTGGCGTAGCAACACTCGATATAAAACTAAGCAGAATTTCAGATTTTCTTAAACTTGACCAGACTAAAGGAACTGGCGTGATCTATATTATAGATGATCAATGGCATGTTATAGCACATTCTACTGATGCCTCTAACTTTTCTGAAAATACTACAGCTGATAGTTCTGTCAGTTTAGTCTTGGCAAATGCCATGAATCAAGATGTAATTTCAAAAAGCGCAAAATTGTTGATGGATTTAAGTCGCCCAACCGATTCGATTCATCACATGTCAATCTCGGGCAAAAAATATTATCTGTCCATGTCATCAATCACACAGCCAGCTAATTTAAATTGGCACATCGTTTCTGTTATACCTGAAAAAGACCTTATGGGTGCAGTTGTTACGAGACAGTTAATCATTATCTTACTTACACTTATTGCTTCATTATCCTTTACTTTTTTAGTCTATAGACTACTCAATAGAGTCATGAAGCCAATTTTGACACTTGCAGAAGTTACCAAATCATTTGATGTTGATCAGCTTAACTTAAGTACATTATCAGAAATAGATAGTATCGTTGAAGAAACTGATCTATTTATACATTCATTTAATTTGATGGCACAAAGACTTAATGATTCTTTCAAACAAATTAGTATTAGTGAAGGTAAATACCGTTCTTTAGTGGAGAACTCTGATGAAATGATTGTTACGATCTCAAAAGATGCAACGCTTAAATCTGTCAATTCTAAGTTTGAGGAAAATGTTGGGAAATCAAGAGACGTTTTGATTGGAACACATATCACTGAGTTGTTGACCACTTCAAGCGAAAAAAAACAATGGCTTGAATGGTTAGACCATGCCGTTCAATCTAAAGAGAAATCGGAAAATACATTTACGATTACGAGTACACAGGGGCATACCATCTATTTTATAGTTACGATGATTCTTCTGCCCAATAGTGATGAAACTGTACTTTGCACTTTTTCGGATGTAACAGCACTCATCAACGCTCAAAAACAAATTGATCAGTTACATCTACAAGAAAAAGTTTCCTTAGAAAATCTAGTATCTGAAAGAACGCGCGAATTAGAAACTGCTATGAAAGAACTTTTAGAAAAAGAAAAATTAGCTTCTCTTGGAAGTTTGGTTTCTGGTATTGCGCATGAAATCAATACGCCTCTCGGTGTAGCGGTATCTGCTGCTTCATATCTTGATACCATTACAAACGAAAACACCCAAAGAATCAACGACGGCACGCTTACAAAAAATGGATTAATTATATTCATGAAAAATATCGCTGAGGGTCTAGATATTATGAATTCAAATCTTGCCCGTGCCGCAACGCTTGTAAATAGTTTTAAACAAATATCAGTAAACCAAACCTATGAGGAATTAAGTAACTTTAAACTTAAGGAATATCTAGAAACAATATTGATGAGTCTAAAACACGAAATTAAGATCCGAAAAATCAATATTGTAATAAATTGTGATGAAGCACTTGTCATCAAAACTTATCAAGGCGCACTCTCTCAAGTTTTCACAAATTTAATTATGAACTCTATGATTCATGGTTATTCTTATGATGAAGAAGGTGAAATTCTTATAGATATCACACGTCATTCAAATCATATTAACATCCACTACCATGATAACGGACATGGTATTAGTGATGATAACTTACAACATATTTTTGAACCTTTTTTCACTACAAAACGTGGAAATGGCGGAAGTGGTCTAGGTTTGAACATCGTTTATAATATCGTGACGAGTAAGCTTCTTGGAAAAATTGTATGTAAAAGTGCAGTTGGTATTGGAACGACATTTGAAATTGATATCCCAATTTTATAGGAGGTCACTATGAGCCATAGACAAAACAATGGACTCGATTTTTTAGCAGAAGATGAAATCAGGCAAGAAGTAAAAACCTCTAAACATTATAAGGTTGTAATTGCTGATGATGATGAAGAAGTACATGCGGTCACAAAGATGATGCTAAGGGATTTTACTTTTGAAGGCAAAGGGATTGAATTTATTGACTGTTACACGGGTGCAGAAGCTAAACATAGACTCAGCTTAGAAAATGATATTGCAGTTCTTTTTTTAGATGTGGTTATGGAAGATGTTCAATCGGGCTTAGATGTAGTCACTTATCTTAGACAAACACTTAAAAATGAGCTTACACGAATCATTCTCCGTACAGGTCAGCCTGGAGAAGCGCCTGAAGCCAAGGTGATCAGAGAATATGATATTAACGATTATCGCTTAAAAACAGAGATGACGGTATCAAGGCTCAATACTTCCCTTTATACCGCACTTAGAAATTATAGAGATTTAGTTAAAATAGAGAAAAACAAACAAGGACTAGAAAAAATTGTTAAAGCAAGTTCAAAATTATTCCGCCATAACTCTATGAATGAATTCTTTGCAACTATATTGCAGCAACTTGGGACTTTTTATAATGAAGATGCCAACATCATTTATTTGAGAGATGACACTATTGAGGCGCATGGTTTTGTAACCATCAATCAAGATGATGCACCTAGCATTGTTGTTGCTACTGGAAAGTATGAACAATATTCAGGAAAATCTATAAAAGAGATTCCTGAACTTAAAGAAATCTACCACTGGATGAAACACAATTCTAGCTTCCAGGAAATCAATCAACTAAATGATGGTATAATCATTAAAAAAAGTAGTAAAAACAGTTTAAATAACTATATCTATATTGAAGGACATAAGGATGTATTTGATACGGAACTCATCGGTTTATTTATGACGAATTACGCCATAGCACTTGATAATTTCATTCTTAATACCATGGTTGCAGATACACAACGTGAAATCATAATCACCTTTGGCGAAGTTATAGAAAAACATTTTGATGATACAAATGCTCATATACTCAGGATTTCTAATATGATGTATGAATTCTCATTAATCTCTGGCTTTTCATATCAAGAAAGTGAGCTTTTAAAAGTTGCAAGTACAATGCATGATATTGGTAAAATTGCAATACCAGATGCTATTTTAAAGAAACCAGGAAAACTAACCCCAGAAGAATTTGAGATTATTAAAGAACATCCTGTAGTAGGTTATCAGATTTTAAGTAAATCAAACCTAAATATCTTAAAGTTAGCTGCTGAGATTGCACTTAACCACCATGAAAAGTTCGATGGGTCTGGTTATCCAGATGGGCTTATAGGAAAATCTATACCTCTTAGCGCAAGAATGCTAGCGATAATAGACGTTTTTGATGCAATTACACATAGGAGAGTCTACAAAGTTGCTGAACCAGAAGAAAGTGCAATAGAATATCTTTTGTCTAATAAGGGGTCACATTTCGATCCAAATTTAGTGGATTTATTTATCCAAAATTACGATAAAATCATCCATGGAAATATATGAGTTAGTATTTTGATATTTAACACATGTATTTTCACCCTCACATAAAAAGACTCCCGTGCTTCAAAATGGGAGTCTTTTTTATTACTTTAATTATCATCTTTATAATAATACGTCGCTTGATTTTTTCCATTCTCTTTAGAATGATACATCGCAATATCAGCTCTTTTTAAGGCTTCATTATAATCAATATCCGTTCGCTCTAAGAAAGTTACGCCGATGCTAACAGAAGTCTTTATCAGAACCGAGTTAAGACTATAATTTAGCTCCGAGACGTAGTTTAAGATTTTTTCACAATATGTGGCGATATAATCCCGATCAATACCCTGGCAGACTAAAAGGAACTCTTCACCTCCCCAACGGTATAATTTGTCAGAATGTCTTATTCTTGATTTTAAACTCTCTACCATTAATTTTAAAACTGCATCCCCATTGTCGTGTCCAAATTTATCGTTGATGCTCTTAAAATCATCGACATCGATGAGAATAATTGCTACAGGATCATCATTTTTACCCATTTGATCAAAACAAATTCTTAAGTCTTTAATTCCCGCTTTTCTAGAATAAGCTAGTGTTAATCCATCAAAAAGGATTTCCTCTTCCAAAGCTTTGCGTGCTCTCAAATTGTGCCTTTTATCTACATATACTAAAAAAAATGTTGAAATCATTGTTAATAGAATTACTAAAATTGCGATATTGAAAATTAACTGCTTCATGTGTCTATCGCTTTGTTCCTTTGTAAATGTTAAATACGTGTCCACATCATCAAGATGCACACCCATTGAGATAATCCAATTGTAATCAGCATATAGCTTGGAGTAGGTTAACTTTTCAGAAATCTGATTTGAATTAAGTTTTTTGAAGTAATATGAATAATAGACTGAGCCATTTAATTTAACACCTTCGAGTTCCATTTTATAAGGATAATTTCCTTTTATATCTGTCGTATTGGTAGATAAGAGAGCGCCTTCAGTATCGATGAGATTGGGATGAATTAATCTAATCGCATAGCCATCACCACCTGAAAAGTCTAGTATTTCATTTACCCATATATACGAATTGTCTGAATAGACTGCCGAATGAATTTCATTTGTTATTTGCTCTTTTACAATTTTCTCAAGTTCACTATTTTTAATTCCAAAAAAAATTCGATATTTTTCATTGGTTTTTACACTATATATACTATACGTTTTGTATATGCTTCTCTCTAAATTAGATAAATCTAATGACTTTGCTAGTTCAGCTTTATTTGAGTAAACGATCTCGTTGGTGACATTATCAACAACGATTGCATCAAACAGATGAACCTGTGACTCCGAATTAAAATATAGCGAAAGCAAACTGATAAAATTATCACTTGACTGAATTTGACTGATATATGATTCGACTTCATTCACAACTTTTTCATAGTTCTTAAATTCATGTTGTTTTAGTGCATCCATTCGAATAATCAAATTATCAACAGTGTCTTTTAGATAGACTTTTTTTATATCTAATAAGCCCTCTTGACCCGCTTCTTTATAAATCCCCTCAATTTCATGAATAGTAAGAATATATGTACTCCCGATTATTAAGCACATAAAAATGATCACTGATAATATAAGCAAATTGTAATTGCGGTTGTCCTTTTGCATATTTACCTCCATAACGCCTATTTTAATATTACCATTTCATACGTTTAATAAACGAAATAGAACATAAAAGACAAAAAAAAACTAAATCAAATGCATTCACACCCAATTTAGTTTATTTCATTATTTTTTTAGTTTTTTTTCATAAGTCCTAATCCCATCTAGCTTATATTTATCTTCCCAAAGTAACTTGAGAATTTCTAATTCTTCACTATAATCTGCGAAAGGATCATCCTTACTATATTCTAATTCTTCTAGTACTTTTATTTCAAAAGCATCTTCTCCATATAGGTTCCAATCATTTTGTAATTCTTTGATTGGATAAAAATTCGAATTGAGTTTCATCAAAGTACTATTTAGAATCGCCTTAAAATTCTTTGCAGTTTGTATATGCACCCTGGGATCATTTGCAATTGGCTCTTTCTTTATGATACAAAATACCCCCATTGGATGCTGGGTATTTTTATAGTCTTCAATTAGTCTTTTTTTTTCACTTCGTTCCATTAGTAACCCATCTCCTTTAAAATTCGTGACAGTGTTTTAAGTCGTTCAGATATCAATTCATCATCATTGCTAAGTGCTTGTGCAAACAGTTTAATATCCTCGTCTATCTTCTCATTGCCTATGGCAACAGCTACAGTCATCGCGTCACCTTGAATTCCAACACGATCAATAATAGCTTCTGAAGGATTATATAATTTTTCGAATTTATATGCCTCCATAAAATGTTGTTTGCTTCTACAGATCAGTATTGCTAAATCCAGTACTCTATGCATTGGCATTTCTTCAGACTGTCTAGACCATTTTTCACCTGTATACCTCCATATTTTTGCAGATATATCCACTTTCCCACGGTCATTCCATTGTGCCAACCCCAGTGATATACCTTTTGCTTCAGAATTATAGGCACTTCTGCCGTCTATTTGATCATAATTTTCCACTACAATAACGGGTTTATGTTTTAATTGCATTGGTATATTCATTTTGACCTCCTCAATATTTAGTAATTTAGTAATTTACTAATTTACTAATCTTTAATTCAAATTATCATCTCTTAGGTTATTTGTCAATGTTATTCACCTTCAGTAATGTCTTTCAAAATAAAAATAAATATGTTATACTCCATTTGCACCCCCTGTGTAGGGGGGGTTGTTGAAGGAGGTTTAGACATGAAACTTAAAATTAATCCAAAATATCGTAAAGCATCACAATTTCTTTTTGGGGGTATTGTTTTATATGTGATTTTTGCATTTAACAGCGGACTCGCTATTATTCTGGGATTTTCATTCTTATTTGGCATTATATTTGGTAAGTTCTTTTGTAAATGGATGTGTCCATTAGGACTTTTTATGGAATTTATGACACGAAATATGTCCTCTGAACAAGCAAAAGTCCAAATGTATAACTATTATAAGCTAGGGTGTCCTATTTCATGGATTCAGGGTTTTCTGAACAAATATTCTGTTTTTAAAATCAAAAGAAATGAATCAACATGTTTATCTTGTGGCTTATGCGATAAAAGCTGTTATATTGCAACTTTAAATTCAAACACATCAAATTATAAAACTGATAAATTACCCGCTTCAACTCAATTTAATTGTTCAAAATGTCTAGAATGTGTTGAAGTCTGCCCGAATGAGAGCTTAACGATAGAAATCAGCTAATTCCGCTTGTACCTAACTATGAATAAATGTTATGATATTGCATAAAGACATATTATTTGGGGGTACAGATGATCATTACAAATACACTTTCTCAAGAATTAACCCATCAGCTAATTCAACTGATAGAAGAATGTGAAACCTACGACCAAGCTTCTACGTGTACACAAACTGATATAAAAATTAATCTTAAAAAAGATATGCCCTGTTATTTAATTGTGATGGAAGATAGCACACCAATTGCATTTTGTAGCATAATGGCGATAAATGCTTTTGAAGGAGAAATTGCACTTGCTGTCTCACCAAAAAAAAGAAACCAAGGACTTGCCACTGCTTTAGTCAATCAAGCAAAACAAATCCTCAGTCAATATGATTATAAACAAATGCTTTTTGTAAACAATGAAAGCTCCCTCTCCGGTAAAGAATTCATTAAACATTTGGAGATTCCATTTCACCATACAGAATATACACTCGTATATGATAAAGTTAACACCCCTGCAAGAGCATCCAGACTACTCGTTTCAAGAGCAAATGAAAGTGATGCGCATAAAATTACTCAAATCAGTGTTGATGCTTTTGGTGATGAATATGAGATTGCATACCCTTATATAGAAGCATGTTTTAAAAATCCTACGAGGACTGTATACGTAGGACAGCTAAAATATGAACCTGTATGTTGTCTTATCGTTGGTTTTGAAAATGATGCTTACTCTATCAATGGCGTAGCTGTTTTAAAATCACATCAAGGAAAAGGGTATGGAAAAGAATTTTTACAGGAAGTCATTTATAATTTATCCCAAAACCAACACGATATTTTCATAGATGTGGATAACACAAATTTAAACGCTTATCATCTCTATAAAAAAATTGGTTTTAAAGAACAAAGTGTTACGGGTTATTATGTTGAAAGATTCTAACATGATATGAATTTTATTGATGTGAATTTTATTGATGTGAATTTTATTGATGTGAATTTTATTGATCTAAATCCATATATATATTTTCTCCAAGCTCTTCTATCTCAATAACATCAACTGATGTATCCATGAGTGCCGCTGCAAAATCAAGCGGCACCATTATTCTCTTATCTAAAATAAAAGGCTTTTTACTGAGCGAAATTGACTTTCCTTCACTATCAAACATTTCCATCGTCTTTAAATGTACGATATACTGCTTCGATTCCAAAGTTGCACTTGCCTGATTGAAGTTACTGTCATAACCTATTTCGTATCCCATTTGACGAAAGACATCAATAAAAGGAACATATATATTTAAAGCTTCTGATTGAACAGCATTCTCAAAATGGTAGTTCTCACCTAAATCCAATTTGATTTTTTTAGAAATTGTCAAACTAGGAGATCCTGGGTAGACATGTACTGTACCGCCAAGCTCCTTCGCTTTTGCAACAGCATAATTATAATCGATTACATCTTGAACATATCTATCTTCAACATATATTTTATATTTATAATAACCTGTAATTTTTACTTGTTCTAGAATTTCAAGTGGTACTTCCCATAGCTTATGCTCTATGTACTCATGTGCATAAACTTCTAAAGGTGTTGGAAATGTAAAAGAATTTGTTGTTTCTAAAGTAAATGCTGGTTTAGTTGTATTATTTGCAAAATAATCCGTCGAAAAACCATATTCAATATATTTATCTGGGGAGTTTAATTTATATCCAGTTACATCTGCTATTTTTAGCGCAAAGTTTTTATTTAGGTTATAAAATTCTGATCCCAGATGGTCTATCTGGTAGTAAATAACTTGTCCCATGCTGTGATAGGACAAATAAGCTCTAAAATCATATTTTTGCATATAAGCCATTAAAGATTTTGTTTCCAGCTCCGAGGCAACTTTAAATCCCTTGAAATAATCCATATCAGGTAGATCTGTATCTCTATATAAACCAGAAGTACCCCATAGGTCATACCAAGTTGAAAGATCTGTATTATAATAAATATCCTCAAAGTTTCGATTTAGATCCACACCACTTAAATTCGCTTTTAATCTATTATTCTGTAGTTTTGGAATAAGCGATATAAAATTAGCTTTAACTAAAGGATTTTGAATACTTTCGGTGCCAAACTTAGCAACATCAAACCCATCCGGATTAAGAATAGGAACAAAGTGTATCACACTCGTTTTTAGCAACTCTCTCACATTTTTATTGGGTAAATAGGCATCGTTATAATAGTCCTTTACGTAATCTTCAATCATTTTTAATACAACCACTGGGTTGTATGTTTCTCTGGCATGAACACCGCCATCTATTAGGAGATGTGTTTTATCTACATAATCATAAGCATCATATTTGTAAATATTATAGGTCATACGAATCACGTAGATTTGCCTTCCATCCTGAGTCACACCTAAATCCTCAAGTTCAAGTAAAAAAGCGTAACGGTTTACAAGATCTTTCGCCATCTGATAAAGATCACTAGAATTTGCAGTATATCCTTTTTCGAAAGTTACAACATCTTCTAAAGCGAACGCTATATTGGGCAAAGAAATCATACTAATTAAGACTATAAAGATGCACATCATTGTAAATTTCAAGATTGTTTTTAACATTTTTGCTCCTCAACATTGTGTATGTTTTAAATATGCCCATTTATGAATAAAAAAAACGATGCGTTTAAGTGCATCGCTTGATAATAAAAAACTATTTGTTTAATGCATTGGGGTTGTAATTATTGGGACTCTTTAACGTAATTACTAAAGCAGCCGCTTCTTCATCCGTTATATCGAGCGGATTCTTATTATAATAGTGAAGCGTCGCTTCTTTTATACCATATGCGCCTTCACCGAAGTAAGCAATATTGCAATAATAGTCTAAAATTTCTTCCTTCGAATACTCTTTTTCTAGCTCAAAAGCAACAAAAAGTTCAGCTACTTTTCTTTCATATCTTTTTTCAAATGTAAAATACATATTCTTCGCCAACTGTTGTGTGATACTGCTACCACCTTCAACTTTTGCACCTGCAACAATATTGTTGATAAATGCCCTTGCAGTTGAAGATATGTTGATCCCAAAGTGATCATAAAATTTTCGATCTTCAGATGCCACAACTTGTGCTAAAAAACTGCTTGAGATCTCATCAAAAGTCACAAAGCTTTCATCGTTTTTTATTTCCTCAATTTTGGTCGCTATTGGCACTTCTTCAACAGCTGCTTTATACATCTGATAGCCAGTATATACGATAGGAACAGTCACAACGATGCCAATCAGGACCACTATTAACAGTAATCTTCTTATCACTTTCCAAAAGTTAATTTTCATGGGATACCTCACATCTTGTCAAACAAAAACCCGCCAAAAAGACGGGCCATTAATCAAATATCATCATGCTCAATTACAAGTACTTTTTCTCCAAGTTCAATATCAAGTTGCTCCAGTGCGCTAACAATAGGCTCATTTGAATTAAAAGGAACTTCCATAAGTACTATTTTATAACCGTCCGCAAGGTATTTTAATATATTATTTTGATACCACTCAAGGTATATACAGACCCTTGAATCTTGGTCAAATTGTCTACCATAAGTGCAATAAGAAACTAAATCATCGGTTTCATCAATTGTTCTAATGCTAAATTCGTTAATTTTCTTTTCAACTTCTTCAGATACTTCTTTGTATGCAACTGCCAATATCGTATATTTATAGTTCATAGAACCCTCCGAATGAAACTTTTTATATACTCATTCTATCATTACGTCAATCTAGAATCAAGCTAAGTTCTAGCTTAACATCGGCTTTATCTATAGAATATATCCATAGATCAAACCAACTGCATCAGTTTTAATGTTTGGAAGGCTTGATAACGTCTTAATAGAAATATATTTTTCAGAAACAATACGATACGAAATTGAGGAATATACCTACTCCATCACTGCTTTTCTAGTACCCAGTGCTACATTAGCTGTTTTATAAACGACAACAGTTATCAATGTGTTCGCTATAGCGGTTGGAATCACTATTGATGTAATGAGGATTCCAAGTGGTGCAGGTAATCCGACAATTACTAAAGCTGATGTTAAAAATATTAGTCCACTTGTAACTGTACCAATAAATCCAATTACACCAGATCTTATAGCATCAACTTTTACATGAGACAAAATTTTTATAAGTGCCAAAACGACAAAAGCTGTCACTAATTTATCAATTAAATTAGGTAACTGTCCACCGGGAAATGTTGTCGTCATAGCAGTTAATATGCCACTTAAAAGTCCAGCAAGTAAAGCATTTTTAATAGACGGATTGATCATAATTGCAATAAACATAAATGTTAACATTAAATCAAATTTCATTCCAAAAAATCCAGGGACAATCGCATGTAGTACAAATCCCATTGCTAGCAATACAGATGTTAAAATCATATTCTTAATTTTCATAATTTTGTTCTCCTCTAATTTTTTTATTATTTTTTTATTCACCGTCAGTTTCTTTGCTACTGCCAAATCAAGTGTCGTTCATACCATGTGATCACCTCCTTTATTTATCAGTAAAATAATATACAATCTCAGGCATCGAGCCTCCGATTCTGCCACAAATCAGCTGTGCAAACAATAAAAAACCGCTTGCTCCTATGTTAAAGGAGCAAACGGTTAAGTTCGCGGTACCATCCTTTTTGAAGCAAACGCTTCATCTCAGCTTAGGATACAATCATATCCTGCCTCTATAACGTGAGGACACGGCAACGGCTACTGAAAAATTTCGCCGCGCATCTCATAGGTCCATTCATTTAATGTTGATATATCTTCTCCCACCAACGAAGACTCTCTGTGATATCATACGAAAAACTACTCATCCTAATCAAAGACTTTACTGACTTTTTTAATTATTCTTAATTATACAGACTTTTCAAAATACTTCAAGCTTTAAAATATTACATTTTCTTAACATTTCGTTTTATTGATACGAAATTGATGCGTAATAACTTTCCAAATCAAATCCATGTGTTGTAACAGAAGCTATAGAACGGTTAAATACTTGACTCTCAGCAAGTGAAGTCTCAAGTGAATTCGTACTGAGGGCTTCTAACCACTTGTGAAAATCGTCTACTTTTAGTCCGTAATTGTTGTTTAATACGATCATTGCGCGCTTCACTAAGTCTATCAAAAGTGATTCATTATCCTTTGGGTGAATCATTTTTAAGACTTCATTTACTGTCTTTGGTGCACGGTTAAGCTTCGAACTAAATTCATGTAAGTAAAAGAATGTTCCATAATTGTGAAGTTTACCCGTATTTACATCGATAAACCATAGGTCTTTGTCAAAAGCGGTTGAAGTATATCCCTTATATTTAAGTGCTGTCAAATCGTAAAATATACCTTCACATATTTTTCTTGATCCCAAAGGCTTAAGGTAACCGAGTACAGACTCTAAAATCACAATTGGCTCAATTCCCTTTTCTTTTTTAAACACAATATAGCCATGTGTTGAGGTATCAAAACTATCCACTATTTCAGGAATTTCTATTCTAAAAAAGCCCTCATCATTATTTCTTAATAATTCAACAGAATCCATAAATATTTTTCGCTTTAGTTTGGTAATCTCTAGCATGACATATTCTTCAGAAACATACATATAGCCAAGTTCAATCATTACGCGTTTTAAATATTTAAATCTGATACATTTACCATTTAGATTTATGAGCTCAATACTGCGTTTTTTCTTGCTTCGTTTAATAGGTTCTTCTGCTGAATAATTTTCATTTGTTTCTTGGGAACCCATTTCATCCGCATTATAGAAACTATGATGCGTATAGGCTGTAGTTGATGATGAACCAGTTGATGTGGTACTATAACTTTTTTCTGGTTCTTTCTTATGATTTCTATAGATAAGTCTTTCTTTCTCATAAAACTTATTTTGCGTTATAAGTATTTGCCCTTCATTGTAAAGTGCATTAATTTTGCTCATAATAAATAAAGCTTCCTTTAGATTAGAAACATCAGGATGCCACATCTTTGCAAGTGTTCGGTATTCCCTTTTTATGCCTTTAACTGTAAAAAGTTCTGAAGGCATATCACAATTCATAATATATTCCTTATTACTGAATTTATCTTTTTTTGTCATCATTTCTCCACATCTTTTCAAGTTATGTACTGATTATACAACTCACCACTCACAATTTCAACCTTACAGTTAATACACATTGTTTGACTAAAGTGCGAAATATTTCGGACTAAATTGTGTTAATTATATGTAATAGTATCTGTAATATGCTAAAATATAAGGAATACAAAACATAGGAATGGTTCCCAGTGAAAAAATATAAACTTACAATATTGAATTCAATTACAATCCTATTTATAATCCTTTTGATCAATTGCTTAATGATAAGTTTGCCCGGATTTTCAGCTTCTCAATCGTCTGATTTAACTGATAAGTTAACTCCAGATGAACAACTTTGGCTGAAACAACATCAAAACGAAACTATAGATGTCGGTTTTGATCCTGCTGGCGGTATGGAGTATTTTATAGATGCTGACGGCACTGAGGGTTACTTAAATGACATCCTCAAACAACTCTCCGAAAAACTTAATCTCAACTTTGTTATTCGACCTGATCTTAACTGGGGTGAAGCAGTAGATGCACTTGCATCAAGTGAAATTAAGCTTCTTTTTGGTGCCAACCCGACACCTGAAAGACTAAAAACAATGGACTTTACAGATGAAATATATAGTGTTCCCTATACAATATTAAGTATTCAAGAAGGTGACGTCAAAAATATTGGCGATATCAACGGAAAGCTTATCGGTTTCATCGAAGGGGATGTAGTCAATGAATTATTTAGCAAGGCATACACCAATTTGCATTTTGACACACAAATATTTGCGAATCAAGAAGAGGCACTTCAAGCGCTAAACATGCGTAAGATTGACGCTTTTATCACATCCGGTGGAGACGTTGTTTACGATTATCTATTTAGATATCCTCAAATTCAAATTGTGGCAAATCTTGAAGATATTCGCTCGCTGATGACGTTTGCATCACTAAAGGAAAATCAGCAATTAATACAGATATTAACCAAAACTTTTGAATACTGCAAATCTGATTTTGATGCCTCAATAAAAAAAGCCCGAACGCTTTACGTCAGAAAAATTTTACATTTAACCGATCAAGAAATTAAATGGCTTAAAGAAAACCCTACAATAAAAGTTGGTGTTGCTGATGATTATCTGCCCATTGATTACTATAGTGATGGAAAATACTTAGGAATCGCCGGCCATTATCTCAATAGTTTCGCTGAGCTTATTGGTATAGAAGTTATTGCTATACCGAGCACGTTTGACGACGCTTACAATAAAATGCTCTCAGGAGAACTCGATTTACTCAACATGGCTAAAACCGATGAGCGACTTTCACAATTTACATTTACAAATGCTTTTAGTAATGAGAGAGATGAAATATATGGTCTTAAAGAAAGCACCTACGTTCATGATATTTATGGCTTAGAAGGAAAAAAAGTTGCGGTTATCGAGGGTTTTTGGCATATTGATCATCTAAAAATCAATTTGCAATCACCACAACTCGTAATCGTTAAAGATATCAGAGAAGCAATTGAAGCGGTTGTAAATCATCGTGCAGAATATTTTATTGAGACACCTGCTGTCGCAGAATATTATATCTCTGGACTAGGCTATAATGATATTATCGAAAAAGGTGAAACCTCTTCTGATTCATTCCTATACTTTGGGATGCAAAACTATGACGCGCCACTTGCTTCGATTTTTAACAAGGCCATGGTGCTATTAAGCTATGAAAATTCTAAGTATCTTGGCGTACAAGAAGTGCCTGAGATTGCTAATGTCGCGAATAAAAGACTAATTTTCATGTTAACTGGAGCAGGCGTTATACTCATTGCTTTGATCATCGTGTTGCTCAAATTTCAAAGAGATCTTTTTTTAACCAAAGAAAGAGAACGTTTAATCTATATTGATTCTTTGACTGGAATTTACAATAGAAGTTATTTCAATTCTATCGAAAAACAAGTTGATTCTTTTGGGTATCCTCAAATCCTATTTGTGCTAGATATAAATAACTTGAAAATTGTCAACGACCAATTTGGGCACTTAATAGGTGATTTGCTAATTGATAAAGTTTCCAAAATACTACTGCGAATTGCTTCTGAAAACGATGGAATCGCTATTCGAATGGGTGGAGATGAATTTGTCTTATTGTTTTCAGGTGTCTCTGTTGAAAAATCAATTCAAATTTCTGCTCAGCTTGAAATGGAATTTGCAACTACGACACTTCACGATCATGAAGTTACTTTTTTAAACACTTTAGAAGTTGCAATTGGCTTTTCAACAAGAAATTCAGATCACACACCATTTGAAACATTATTCAGAGAAGCAGATAAAAATATGTATCTCAATAAAGCAAAACTTAAAGCATAACAAACGCATTTTTCACATATAAAAACAGCCAATTTAACTAAATTTAGTTAAATTGGCTGTTTTTTATCTCTCTAGTTATTTTATTTTAAAAGTAAATTTATCGATTATTTGTAGAATTTTACTCTGTCTTCAATTGGACCAAACGCTTTCTCACCAACTGGTGCTAAAGGTTGACCAAATGGCATTTGTGCAATGAGTTTCCAGTTAGCTGGAATCTTCCAAGCATCTTTTACACTACTTTCAATGATTTCATTATAATGTTGAAGCGAAGCGCCTAAGCCTTCTCCCTCTAAAGCTGCCCAAATCGTAAATTGTAACATACCGCTTGATTGTTGTGACCAAACTGGGAAATTATCTTTGTAAAGCGCAAATTGTTGTTGCAACCCTTCAACGATGGCTTGATCTTCGAAAAATAAAACTGTACCATAGCCTGATTTAAATGCATCCATTTTTTCATTAGTAGGTGCAAATGCTTCCTCAGGCACTATTTTTCTCAAGGATTCTCTTGTTAATTCCCAAAGCTTGTCGTGTTCATCCTCTAATAAAACAACAGCTCTTGCAGTTTGCGAGTTAAAAGCTGAAGGTACATACTTCACTGCATGCTCCACAACCTCTTTAATTGTTTCGTCACTTATTGTAACATTTTTTCCAATTGCATAATATGATCTTCTTTCTTCAACTAATTGATCAAATGATTTTTTCATAATATTGTCTCCTTAATTTAATATAATATTTTATCTTTAATTAGTGACATCTGTTTTTAAAAAAAGTGCTTTAAGCACTTTTATCACTAAGTTATTCCTTATATCGAATATATCACTAACTAGTATCTTCGTCAATCCCTTAGTTCGTCATTTTGATAGTTTAACATTTTATTCATTTCTAATTCATTTTTCATTCATTTCAAGTTTGTGTTTTACATTTACATCTCGTAAAATCTTGTCACAATTGCTAAGTATTATCAATTAAAACCATGATCAAATCGTTTACATTTGTACCAGTTGGACCAGTGAATAATAAATCACCACTCGCTTTTAGTGCATGATAAGCATTAAACGCCTTTAGGACCTCTACAATGTCATGCCCAGACGCTTTAATGTTCTTGCGAGTTCCACTATCGACGATAGCGCCAGCTGCATCTGTAGGCCCATCGGTGCCATCAGAACCTGCTGCTAATACTACGAAGCAGTCATCTGCCTGCATAAGCTCAGCAACTTTCAAAGCAAAATGTTGACATCTACCTCCAAGTCCTTTGCCTTTTACTTCAACCACCATCTCACCACCATATATAAAACATTTTTTTGTGCCGTGATTTGGATGATCTTCAACCCATTTTCTTGTTTCTTTTACAATGTTTTGCGCCATTACTTCAGCATTTTCAGTTATATTATCGGATATAATTTCTGCATCGTAACCTAGTTCAGCCGCATGATTCTTAGCCGCCTCACACAGTTTTACAACACTTGATATGATAACAGTATTAACTTCTGCTACTGACTTTGGCGTCTCTATTTTCAATGCTTCTGATATGCTATCATTAAATTTTAAGTTATACTTTTGTAAGATACCTTGTACATCCTCACACGTTGTTTCATCATTATAAATTGGTCCAGATGCTATCGTATCGAGCCTATCTCCTAAAACATCTGATAAAACCAAAGAGATAACAGATGCAGGTGCACATATTTCTGTAAATCTACCTGCCTTTACTGCTGAAAGTCTCTTTCGAATCGTATTGATCTCAATTATATTTGCACCAACTTTTATAAGTTGGTTTGAAACATCTTTTAAATCTTCGAGAGAAATATCGTTTATTGGGTATTCAAACAAAGCTGAACCACCGCCAGAAATCAACATCAATATAGTATCTTCACTTGTTAGCTCTTTAGCTTTTTTAATTGCGTCTAGGGTCGCCTTTAATGTATTAGCATCACTCAGAGGATGTCCAGCTTCATAGATAGTCATTTTGGGTATATGGCCAAGAGCATGACCATACTTTGTAATTACAACCCCTTGTTTAATTTTGGCACCTAAAACATCACTCGCCGATTTTGCCATACGCCATGCAGCTTTGCCAATTGCTATTACAGTGATTCGGTCTAAATAGTCAAGACATTGTATATTGTTCAAAGCTTTACAAACTGATTTTTCCGGCTTGACCTCTTCAATCGATTTACAAAAGATATCATATGCGTCAAGTCTTACCTTATCTAGCATGGTTTCGCCTCTTTTCTAAAAGTTATTTACAATTCAAATAAGTATTATTTCATTTACCGTGCTATGCTGATAATATTGGGTATATTATCAATCACGATTACTAATTTATTGATTCATTATATTATGATTAATTATATTATACTTTAATTGCTGCATTCTTAAACTTAAATCTTATTACCTAACCATTGGAGGGTTACATGCAAGCGTTTCCAACAATTAGTGAAACAGAGATAATTCTAAGTGAAATTATCGATGATATTCCAAAAGCCTTTTTTGATGAATTAAATGGTGGCATCGTTTTACTTGATCAGGCTAAACTACATCCTGATAGTAAACCCAGTAGACCACTTTATATCATGGGGGAGTATGTAATTGATCGATTAGGACGCCAAATAAAAATATATTATGGTTCATTTAAGAAAGTACATGACCCGATATCAACAGAAAAGTTGACTGAGCTACTAAAAAAAACGCTTATCCATGAATTTGTACACCATTTAGAAGGACGCGCCGGGCTTAAAGGACTTGAAATTGAAGATGCAATTTATCTTAAGCGCTATTTGGAAAATCAAAAGGGCTAATTCCACTATTCTAGTGTGAAAAAGCCCTCCTCTGAGTGAACAACCTATAGATAATCTTTATCTGATCGTTTTGCATATTGCCTCTACATCCTTTTGTGCTGTCACAATCGATGGATGAGATAATGTTGTTGCAGATAAAACAAAAAATGATAAGAAATTCATTGCCTTTTTCATAGTGTTTCCTCCTTTAAAGTATTATAAGCTGTACCCAATTAAAATATTTTTGTGGTTGTTCAATTTCAAATCTATTTTTGAATTGTTTTGGCACGTTTCTTGCTTATACTTTATTATACCAAAATTCTTACTATTGTGAAGCCCAATTAAGGTAAGAATTGTGTTAAGATTTGATAACTACTTAATGAATACTTGTGTGAGTTGTCTATTCATTTCATAGTTATGCATACATTTTCATACAATTTGACACTTTATTGTAAATTTTTAATTTTATTTTGAAATAAGATTGTGATAAGATAATTTTAAAACAACAACTTATTAGGAGGCCAATTGATATGCGTCGCAATAAGCCTATCTTTGCTAAAATAAAATTACGTTTTTTAATCTATTTAATCATTATTGGAATTGGATTATTTTCAATTATAGGTATCTCTTATTTTTCCGGTAATACATTAAAAAACAATTCTCAGATTATAACCGTTTTGGCAAAACAACGAATGCTCACTCAATCAATATCTAAAAATGCCAGTCGAATTTATATAATAAAAGACACATTACAATCCCATGATACCATTCAACCTAAAGAAGTTTTAGAATCCAAACTTCAAAGTATTACAAATCAACTTCAACTTGATGCCTCTACATACGAATCTGTCTATGCAGATTTATCAAATGGATTTGTTGTTACACCTTCTGGGAAAACAATTCATATTTCCAAAAATGCGTTTCGTCAAATTGATCAAAAAATTCTAAAGCTAAACGATAAATGGCATTATTTTAATGATTCCATTAAAGTTATTATTTCAAGTTCAACTACAACCAAAGAGTTTAGAGAAGCATTAATTTATATTAATGAAAATAATTTGGATCTCTTAAATGCCTCTGAAGAAATTTTAAACTCATTTGATAACAATATGCTTGAACAATATGAAGTTTATCAATTTGTGAATCTAATGCTAATTTTCATAATGATATCAGTTGCCGCACTTCTCATGTATCAGATGTACGACGATTTATTTAAAGCACTCAATATATTTTACGTGGGCTTTGAGAAGCTCGGACTAAGAAGAATTCGTAAAAGCAATTCAGAAAAACTATCGATTACTTTTTCTGATGAAGTAAAATTGATGATTGATGGTTTTAGAGACACATTAGAACTTACTGAAAAAATTAACGAAAACCAATCTTTTTTAGATACTTTAAAATATATATTCAAATCTTTTAAAACGATCTTACCTTATACGTATATAGGAATCGCTTTATTAACAGATCAAGCCCCTCAAAAGGTCATTGCGACTTATGGTATTGCCGAGGATCAACACAACGGTCTTGCAGAGAGCTTAGTGGGATATGAGGCACTCGTATCGGATACAAGTTTAGGACAAATAATGATGCTCAAAGAACCACGTATTATCAATGATATGGGCGAATATTTCAAGACCAGACCTATCAATCCCTACAGTCAAATGGTCATGGATTTTGGAATTAAATCATCTGTTACTTTACCGCTTGAAGCCAACGGCGTACCACTTGGTTTTATATTTTTCTCAAGTGATCAATCAAAAATCTACGAATCTCAGCATATAGAATATTTAAAGATTCTGAGTACATCGATTGCCCTTTCCTTTCAAAAAAATATTTTTATGGATGAGCTCGTTTATTCCAGTGTACTTGCTTTGGCAAAATTGAGTGAAGCGAGAGATGAAGATACTGGCGACCACTTAGTACGTATGAGTCACTATGTAGAACTCATCGCTAACGAACTGAAAAAAGTGCCTCAGTATAAAGAAATTATCACACGTGAATATATTGAAAGTTTAGTAAAATTTAGTCCGATGCACGACATTGGTAAAGTGGGTATCCCTGATAATATCCTATTAAAACCAGGAAAATTATCACCACCAGAATTTGAAATTATGAAAACACATACCTTATATGGTGCAAATGTCTTAGACGAAGCCGAAAAGAACATTAACAAAAAAGGAAGAAGTCTTTTTTCCATGGGCATCGAAATTGCACTCAATCATCATGAAAAATTTGATGGTACAGGCTATCCAAATGGTGTTGTTGGCGAAGCGATTCCTTTAAGTGCTCGTATCGTCGCAGTGGCAGATGTTTTTGATGCTTTATTATCAAAAAGACCTTATAAAGAACCTTTCCCCCTATCCGAAGCGATTAAAATCATCAAAGAAGGAAGAGGAAAGCATTTCGATCCTGTTATTGTAGATGTTTTTTTAGCTTTATATGAAAAATAATTTTTTAGCATAAAATCAAATAAAAGATAAGTTCAAATAGGATCAATTGAACTTATCTTTTTTAAAGTCTTTTCTTTAATCTTTTTCAATAATTTTTTTATATAATCCCCTTTGCAAAGGCCATTATTTCATCGTCTAAAAGTCCCAACTGAGGTTTATCCTTTGCTAATATCTTCTTCATCATCCATTTATAGAGAGGATTTAATCTATCTAAATGGATGTCACCCCCTAGTTGTTTAATTTGGTTTGCATGTGCAAATAAAGGCGCTTCGATTTGCTTTTGAAATAAGTCTACACCTTCTTGACCAACAGCAAGTCCACAGACAAAAAAATGTAGTTTTTTATTCATAAGTTCACTTTTGTGATTATCCAAATATTTTTTAACAGACCCAGTTATTTGTCCCATATAAAGAGGTGTTCCAATTACAATAGTTTCATATTGACTAAGATCAAAATTCTTGCTTTTTTTCACATCTGATACATCAACCTCTTGATCCGTTAACATTTTCTTTATTTTATTGGCACAAAGTTCAGTCGTCCCTGTTTTGCTTCCGTACAAAATCAAAGTTCTCATTATTTTCCCCCTTCATTTGCTACTTCTATAAACAGAATTATAAGCCAGTTAGATTCATCGGTAAAGTTAAAATTTGGTTAGTAAGATAAATAAAAAGCTCAAAATAAATTTTCATTTATTTTGAGCTTTTAAAGCATCACAGATTAGATTTTTTTAGTTAATTTTCCATCTTTGACAGCTTTGTTAAAAGCATCAAGTTGGTCTGAGTAATTTGATTTGTTAATCTTATTCCATAAATCTGCTCCTTGAACGCCGATTCTCTCAGGAACAAAGATAGGATCAAGGCCAGCTTTTTTCTGTTGTTCATAGTCTTTAAGTGTTGCAAGTCCTGGTTTAGTTAAAAGTAAAATAACGATAACGTTGAACCATGCCATTGCGCCAACCGCTGCAGAACCTAAATTCCAAACAACGTCAACTGATGAAACTGCACCAATAAATACCATTACAGTTAATAACAATCTTGAACCTAGAATTGTGTATTTATAGCCATTGCCATTAAAGTTTTTCTTAAAGATATATCCAATACTTGAATCAGTATAGAATGCATAAGCAAATACTGTTGTTAATGTAAAGAAGAATAATGCAACAGCAACGAAGCCGCCACCGATTCCTGGGATAAATGAATTTACTGCCTCTTGTGTAAAGTTACTTTTTTCTATGCCTGGTAACAACTGAGTGATAAAACCACCATCTGCGTTAACTACGTTATAAGCGCCAGTTGCTAAGATCATAACTGCAGTTGCAGTACATACAAATAATGTATCAACATATACTGAAAACGCTTGAACTAGACCTTGTTTTGCAGGGTGAGAAACTTCTGCAGCGCCAGCTGCTTGAGCACCAGTACCTTGACCAGCTTCGTTTGAGAAGATACCTCTTTTAACACCCCATGCAACTGCTTGGCCAAATACTGCACCGTATACAGCGTTCATATTAAATGCTGAAGAGAAGATTAATCCAAATACTTCGCCAATCTTAGTGAAGTTAACTGCTAAAATTACAAGTGCTAAGATAATATATGCAATAGCCATGAACGGAACGATCGTTTCTGCAGCTTTTGCAATCCTTTTACCACCGCCAAAAATTACGAAAGCAGTAATCGCTGTGTAGATTAAACCGATAACCCAAGTTGGAAGACCAAATGATAAATTTCCTGCTTGAGCAAATGCGTTAGTTTGAATACCTGGTAACATAATACCACATGAAATAATAGTTAAAATTGCGAAAGCTATACCTAATGGTCTAGATTTTAATCCTTTTTCTATATAATATGCTGGACCACCACGGTATTCGCCATGGATCTCTTCTTTCCATACTTGTGCTAGAGCGGATTCAATATAAGCTGAACCTGCACCTAAAAATGCAATCAACCACATCCAAAATACTGCTCCTGGACCCCCAAAGAAAATTGCTGATGCAACACCAGTTATGTTACCTGTTCCTACACGGCCACCCAAAGCCATTGCAAATCCTTGGAACGAAGATACACCACTCGCCGACGCTTTTCCACCAACCAACTGTTTTACCATGTCTTTGATTAATCTTAGTTGCGGGAAACGCATCAAAATTGAAAAATAGACACCAGCTGCTAGGCACAGATAAATCATAATTTGTCCCCAGAAGAAGCCGTCAAGTGTTGCTGACAAGTTCAATAAACTCTCCATATTAAATTTTCCCTCCATTTTTTTTGTAATCTTTAAAATATTTTAATAGTTACAAATATTTAAATGAATTGTATCATTTGTGTAACATATTTGTCAAATCATTTAATCCACATAAATTTCTTTATATGACTTTATTTATGTTCAAAAAAATAAACATTGCGAAAAAGTATGAAAGCAGGCTTTTATGCCAGTTTACAATACTATTAAAACAATGTTTAATAACACTAATATACTTAACTCTATATAAGTATTTTATATTTTTCTTAGCATCCTAATATCACTATGCCACTTCCCAAAGTTATAGACAAATGACTCAATTTCACCTATTTTTACATAGCCTGAGTTTAGATAGAGACTTTGAGCTTTTTTATTATATTCAAATACCCCAAGTTCAATAGCTTTAGCACCTAAACGTCTGCATTCTTGGTCAATAAATTGCATCATCATTTTACTAATACCCTTACCCCGGTATTCCTTGTCACCTATCAAAAGGCTAATCCATGCGGTTTGATCTTCTTTATATATTCTCTGACCAAAATTCATATCAATACTTAATTCTCCAATGGGTTTATTATCATCTAAAACAACATATACATTTTTAGATGGATGTTCCATAAAAGAAGCCATTATTTCAACTGCAGTAATATCCCTATATTCATCTTCTGAAAACCTTGGTGTTGCAAATGGTCTTATCTCAGGATCATTTGACCACTTTGCTAAATATTCAAATATTGCAACATCCTCTAAATCAATCTTTTGAATTCTGATTTCCATTATTATTCTCCTTGGAACAAATAAATTAAACAAACTTTACTGATTCATCCGTTTTACTGATTTTTCAAACCATTAAAAACATACTTTTCAAATCGGTTTTAACATATCATGTTAAGTCAAATACTAGTTTTTCACATTTCATCTATATATACCTGATTATACCTTATCAAAGCATGCAATATGAAGTAAAGCTTTCACTTGCTTATAGAGTGTATAACTATTACAATATAAACATATACGTGGGGACATAGCTCAATGGGAGAGTACCAGGCTGGCAGTCTGGGTGTTGTGGGTTCGAGTCCCATTGTTTCCACCAATTGAAAGCACCTAGTAATTTAATCGTTACTAGGTGTTTTTTTAATTATTATTTGGATATAAACGGTTCAATTATATCAATACTCACCCAATAAAGGTGAAAATCCTTCATAAAAAAAAGATACTTGCCATCTGGAGATAAGGATGCTGCAAATTCTACACCTTCTGAGTTAACATCTGGTCCAAGGTTAAAACCTTCGCCCCAACTCCCCTCTTCGTTTCTAAAACTAACATAAAGGTCGCCCTCGCCGCCATATCCATCTGCTCGATCACAGTCGTAGATCAAAAAACTTTCATCTGGAGAGATACATGGATGAATGCCATTTATGGGCTGATTGGGACCGCCTTCTAATCTATCAAACTTTTGAAATCCTATGCCATCAAACGGAACTTTAACAATCCCTTTATTTCTCACGATATCTGTCATATAGATTGATCCATCAAGTGTAGTTGATACAAACATACCATCATTGATATAAGTGAGGTTTGTCCATTCCTCATCGATTCTACTCAAGCGCCAGATCCCAAATTCTGCTTCAGTTGAGCCCATGCCATCAGGTGTTAACTGCGCACCAAAATAAAGTGTCTTTCCATCAGAAGTAAGATGAGGTTCTATCGTATTATTGCTCCTCCTTTAGCCATTTAACAGCCGCTTCTTTGACGATATCATCTTTGGTCAAATACTCTGATAAAGATTGCTGAAGTTGAAAATCTGGAAGAATACCTCTGCCTGGTGTCAATCCATCTACCATTACTTCCCAAACTGAAGTTGAACTATGAAACTGTAATCTCGTATTGGTTAAAACGAAATTTTGTGAGGAGTCAGTACATGCAAAAGAACCACCAGACTCTTCACCGAAATAAGTGCCGATATCTTGATATTTGAGAAGTGCAAGTAAATGTCCTGTTGAAGAAAAACTCATCCCATCCATTAAAATAGCTAATTTTCCAGAAAAATGATTTTCTGCTAATGGCACATTATTATATAGTGTTCGGTAATACCCTACACCATGATCCACAAAATAGGGCTGTTCAAAATTCGCTAGGTAGCTGAAGAGATGACTTGTTATATTGGGATCTCCACCACTATTTTCGCGAACATCTAAAATCAATTTATTGATATTCTGTTCTTTTATTTCTGTAAAAAAGTGATCTATAAAAGTATTATAGTCAGTTATTGTGAATTTACCTTCTGGATAAAAAGAGTAAAAGGTAAGGGTTGCATATCCATTTTCAAACTCGCCTTTAAAGGGCATTTCATAATCAATCCAATCCGAAACTATTTTATCATTGAACTGAGAACTACTTACACCTGTCAAAGTGGCAGTATCTGTATCGCCTTCAGGAGTTGGTCTGTAAACCACATCAAAAGAAGAATTAGCCTCAATGATCAATGCATAAAAATAATTAAAAATATGGTTTAGTAAAAAAGTCTTTCTCGATAAATTTTCACCATCAGCAGGAAAATTATCTAACAATATCGCTTTGATTTCACTCATAGTTTTGCCATTTATACTTAGAATTTCAGCACCGATGGGTAGATCATCTGATAGTGTATTTTGTGTCACATAAGCCTTTTCACCAATCCAGTGGAGATATAATGGAAACATAACCTGTTCTTGAAAAAGTGTGCTTTCAGTTGCTTGAGAGAGTGAAACGTTTGTATGACCACAATTTAATACCGTTGCAATGGGTGACAACAACCTGTAAAAATCAAGTTCTGTCATGCCATCTCTGATTTGATTCTTTTTCTCTTCTATTAAAGCTTCTAATTTGTCTTTGTCTGTATAGAGTTTTGGATGTGAACTTTCAATTATTCTTTTAAACTGATCAAAGTCCGATAGCAGTTCTTCTTTAGTATACGCCTTAGAATCTAAAACAACTTCAAGTGTATTATTGGTCTCAGTGATCATCTGATTGATCTCTTGCGTCGTCTCAATATTTGACTCTGGTTGATTACCAGTAGCCCTTTCAACAGGGACATCCTTACCGCAACCCATTATGACCGTCATCATAAATAGACAAATAAAAAAAATAATTATTTTCTTTTGTTTTAGTTGCATTACATGCCCTCCTTATCTCAGCTTCAAAAATTTTCTCCAATCATTCCAAAACTGATTTTCCTCTAAACCGAATATTTCTAAATAATCATTAGGTTTACGAACCCATGCGGCAATTTTACCGATTCCAAATGTTATGTCTACATATTCAATGACAGTATAGCCTAATTCATATCCATTCATCTCTTTAAACGTTAAAAAATCTTCCCGAAGATTCTGTAACTGAATCGTTTCCTTAGATTTAGACTGAGAAAGTTTAAACTCATCGGCCATGATTGCCTCTGTTATTTTTTCCTCACTTAACCACTTGCTCTCATAAGCAGCTACAGCTTGTTGCAGCCAATAAGGTGCCATAGGATTTATTTGTTCGATCAAAAGTTGTGTAAACGTGTGTACCACAGCTTTCTCTGCGGATAAATCATCAAAGCATATCGCTGGTGCAACATGGATAATATTCCAAAGGTGACCCGCACGCAGCCACTTTGGTCCTTCTAATAGCCCAAGTGCTGAATGCAAACGCCTCTGTGAGTTATGCTGATAGATTAGCACCTTCTCACTATTTATATAATTAAGATCAGATGTTATTTTACTGTATTTACTTTCAAGTTCTATTGCCAATTGTTTGATGAAAACCTCATCTGAATGGCCTTTAAAATAAAAATGGGACGTCTCATGGTTTATTGTGCCGCCATATACTTTCTCAACTACATTTCGCATCTCATTTCTAATACACTGTTCTTCAGTCACAATTGGAGAATAATAAAAAGTTCTGCCTTTAGTTTCAAATCTAATGATCTCTTTATTTACTAGACGTGAGAGCAATGTCTTGACTGTCGTTGGCATCCAACCCTTAATTCCTTCAAGTTCTTTTATAATCACAGTTGAAGTAACTGGTGATTGAGTCCATACAATACGCATAATCTCCCATTCTGCTTCAGAAATATCTTTTGTCATACTCACGATGACCTCCTTAATATTTGATTCAAGTCTACGCTTGTAGACGTGAAATGTCAATATAAAATTTTCTCTAACCAGTTTATATCTTTCAGAGTATTTTCAGTTTTACTTGCTATAGTATAAGCATCAAGTACGAAATGAAATGGAGGTATTATTTATGAAATTATTAATGAAAGCAACCTATTTTTTAAGCCCACTTATCCTCGTGACCATGATCATGATGAACAATACAGCGAAATATACGAATCTAAATTATTTACTCCCAATGTTGTTCGGGGTGTTTAGTTATACTTGGATGTTATGGCAGTTTGTTTTAAGTGCAAGACCCAAATTTATAGAAAGACAATTTGGACTTGATAAAATGTATCGTTTTCACGGTATTATCGCCTTAATTGCAGTGGGAATGATCGTTATACACAAAAGTTTATTTGAAATGATCTTCTCAGAAACAATGGTGACTCAACTTGGAAGTATTGCATTGTTTCTATTTATAAGTATCAGTGCACTTTCATTACTATTTATGTCCACTCGTCTTTTAAAAAAATTACCGATTTTCTCAGAAATCGTCAAGATTTTAGGAACGATCAAAACTTTTTCATACGAACGCATCAAACTTATTCATAACTTGACTTTTATCGGACTTCTTTTTATGCAAGTTCATGTACTTTTAACAAGTTCAGCAAGGCAAAGCGCACTTATATTTACAACCTACATGCTCTATTTTTTCATCGCTAGTGCTTTCTATCTCTACCACAAAGTGTTAAAACCTTGGTTCCTAGAAGATAAAAAGTATGCTGTTTCAGCAGTATATCAAGAAACAAATGATACTTGGACCATTGAATTATCCCCTAAAACAGGTGAGGCTTTTCAATATTCTCCTGGACAGTTTGGATTTTTCAGAATTTCTAGTGAAGGCATCAAAGCGGAGGAACATCCTTTTACAATCTCATCTTCACCCATAGACCGATCACACATCGCCATTACGGTCAAAGCACTTGGTGACTTTACAAAAAAAATCAAACACCTAAAAATTGGCGATACCGTCACAGTTGATGGTCCTTATGGGAAATTTAGTTATCTAGATTTTGAGCATGAAAAATCAACTGTATTTGTCGCAGGCGGCGTCGGGATTACCCCCGTTTTAAGTATGGTACATCATATGAAACATATGGATTCACAAAGACATGTATTGCTGATTTGGTCAGTTAGAAAAAAAGAAGATTTAATAAAACTTAACGAACTACAAGAAGTTAAAAACCTTATGCCTAACTTCACTTTTATCCCAGTTGTCTCAAGTGATGACACATGGACAGGGGAACATGGCAGACTTGATTATAACCGTATGAAAACTTGGACTGAAGAACCTCATTTTAAAAATCAAAGCACTGGGTACTTTGTTTGTGGTCCAGAAAATTTGATGCAAATGACATTAGCAAGTCTTAAACAATTGGGAATTTCAAAAAATCAGATTCATTTTGAGCAGTTTACGGTATAAATAAAATAAATTCACATTATTTTGTGCTTTCATTTTATTTTCAGATTAACCGTTTAAACTTAACTCATAACTCAAAGTTACTTATTTTGAAGGAGGAAAGTTTATGAAAAACAAACACGGATTAAAAATAGCGATAAGCATCGCAAGTTTAGGTATATTATTTATAGGACTTTATCAATTTGCATTTGCATCTACCTTTGGTGGTGGACTATTATTTCAATCAGATCAAAACTCAAAATCAAATCATTCATCTGCAGTCGTTCAAACAGGTTCTAATTTAGTACAAACTTCAGCTACCTCAAATGGTGAAATTACTTTTACAGCAGAGGAACTTGCGCAGTATAATGGAATGAATGGCAATCCTGCATATGTAGCCGTGGATGGTATCGTTTATGACATGACTAAAATTGGCGCATGGAAAAATGGACAGCATCAAGGTCTATCAGCTGGTCAAGATCTTTCAGCCGCATTTGCCGGTTCACCTCATAGTAAAAATATACTCAATCAATCGCCAATCGTAGGTAAATTTGTCACTACCAAAACACCAGTTACTGTAGTAGATAGCACCACAACTGCTACTGTACCAAGTTCTTCAGCACCAGTAGTCGGAAGCACTACAGGTTCAACTAATAACGGCAATAACAACAATAACGGACTTATCACTCTTGCACAAACAACTACAGTTGCTGTACCAAAAACTTGGACTTTAGATGCACTTTCCAAATACAATGGCATGAATGGTAATCCTGCATATATCGCAGTTAGTGGCACGATCTACGATGTTACGAATATTGGTTCTTGGACAAGCGGCGTACATCATGGTATACACGCTGGACAAGATGTCACAAATTTCTTTGCGAACTCACCGCACTCTACTTCACTCCTTAAGCAACTCCCGGTGGTCGGTAAAATAGGCGGTACAATTGCTTCAAATAACACCACTCAAAGCCCAGCCGTCGACACTACTACAAGTGCAACAACACTTGGAAATTCAAATTCAAACGGTTATAGTAACAATAATGAATATGATGATGAACATGAAAATGATGGCCATAAAGGCGATCACGATGATGAACATGAACATGAAGATGGTGATGATTGATCACTAAACACTAAATTTATAGGAGACTTATATGTTGATATTACTGGCTGAAGATGATCCGAAAATTGCAGAACTACTTATTCATCTCTTTAAAAAAGATGGTTACCAGATAGATCACGCAAAGGATGGCGTCGAAGCACTTTTATATACCGAAAACAATCATTACGATATCGTACTATTGGATTGGATGATGCCAGAAAAATCAGGATTAGAAGTTTGCGAAACACTTAGAAACCGCCATTATCATGGCGGTATTCTGATGTTGACGGCAAAAGATACTTTGGATGATAAAATTATCGGGCTTGGAAATGGTGCTGATGATTATCTTGTAAAACCTTTTGAATACAAAGAACTCCTTGCAAGGGTTAAAGCACTCTCCCGTCGTAGTACTCAAAAATTAAATGATGATCTACTAGTTATAGGTAAATACACCCTCGACCGCATCCGCAAAACGGTGCTTTATGAAAGTAAGGATTTATCGCTTTCAAATAGGGAATTTCAGCTTCTTAGTCTTTTGATTGAAAATAACCGACAAGTAGTACCTAGAGATGTTATCATCGACAGAGTTTGGGGATTGGATCAAGAGATTACTCAAAATAATCTAGATGCCTTTATAAAGCTTTTGCGTAAAAAAATCGAAAAATCAACGAAAGACAATATCATTCTTAATGTACGTGGTATTGGCTACAAGGTGGAGGTATAGATGTTCAAACGCCTGCAATTCAAAATGACAATGTACTATACCTTAATTTTAATCGCCATATTAACTGCCACTAACTTAAGTATCTACTTTGTAATGGTGAACTATAACAACTATCAGATGTCCACTGAGATTAGCCGTATGCTTGATAGTATCCAGGGATCAGAATGGCTATATGAAAATACAGAAGAAACAAAAAAAGATAGTAGCATCATAGGTTTACCGACTACATTAGTTGCAAGTGCATCTGATAATTCAAAATCAAACGATGACGAATCGGATGATGATAACCATGCTACAACCTCCGAAGAGAAACCATTAACATCGGAAAATAATTCACCCGTCAACCCATCTGAAGTTACACTTCCAGAAGTAAAAGATCTAATCATACCTCAAACATTAAATACTTTTCCCGTTTATATGATTTATGATAATGCGGGTCAATTGGTAACTTGGAAATCAGACAATGACATCCTTTTTGATAAATTACTTTCCAAAAGCACACAGATAAAAATCTCAGATACTCCAAGCATGGTCACTTTGGATGATCAGTTAAAATCCATTTACTTGATGGCAAAGATGCCAATTACAATTAATAACCAAACTTTAGGCTATTATGTCATCGCTAGAGATGTCACTATCGCTTATCAAACACTTGAAAATTTATCTAAAATACTTATTTTCAGTTTAATTGCCGGTATTTTTATCTCTGCAGGACTTGGTTACCTTATCGCAGGAAAGAGCTTACGTCCAATAAGAGAAGCTTATACCTCAAAACAGGAATTTTTAGCCAATGCATCTCACGAACTAAAAACACCCCTTAGTGTCATCTTATTATCGACTGAAACTTTAGAAGGAGAAATTGATCCTGCCTTAACTTTTCAAAGACAGGTCGTTTCAGGTATAGAAGATGAAGCTCAAAAGATGAATCAACTCGTCTCACAACTACTATTTTTATCAAGGACAGATAGTCGTACTGCTACAGCAAAATATGAACATTTTAATGTTTCCGAAGCCCTTTCGAAGGAACTTATTTCATACGAAAAAATAGCAAATGCTAAAGGAGTTGCTCTCACGCATGTCATTACACCTGGACTGAAAATAAATGGCGATCATAAACAACTTGTTTCCGTTTTCTCTATACTCATTGATAATGCAATCAAGTATTCTAAAGAAAACGGTCAAGTCTATGTTACGCTAGAAAAGCACAGCGACTTAAAAAAACAAGGGGTGCGTTTAACTGTAAAGGATACCGGTATCGGTATGCCGGAAGCGGAATTAAAACATATCTTTGAAAGATTCTACCGCCTCGAATCCTCACGTTCTAAAGAGACTGGTGGTTATGGACTAGGACTTGCGATCGCTAAAGAAATCGTCGATCAGCATAAGGGAACGATTCATGTTAACAGCATAGAAAAAGTGGGGACCACTTTTGTCGTTGACCTTTAGTGATTCCCACTTTTCAAATATAAATTTAATGCATCTTAACTGTCCAAGCGGTATATTCATACCGCTTTTCTTATGCTCTTAAAAGCGCATCTCCGATAAGGAATAATATAATACCCGAGCTTCCCATCCACAAGAGAAAGGACAAACTACTTGCAGTCATGAACCCATTGTGTTCATTTTCAAGCATTTTCGGATCTCTCATCTTAGCCATGTTGTAGTTATAATCAGTTCTGAGGCCTGCTTCTCCGAGCTGAGAACCTAGTCCTATAAGGGCTATAATCACACCAACAATACGCATCACTGTACCCAGTGAGTAACCTTTTATGTAATACACTGCAAAACTAATCACTAAACCTATAAGCACCACCATCACAATTCTTAATATCACTTTGCCAAAAAATAACGCAAGATCTTTCGCAAACTCCTTTATACTACTCTTTTTGTTTTGAGACGCTTCATGTGTCTTCATCTTTTCCACCTTTCTTTGCTCCTTATAGTTTAATAGCCTGTTAGATAATACAATTTTAGTTTATAAATAGTAAGTAAATCTGTATTATTCCTTAATAATCGGTTAAAAATCTTATGAATTTTCATGACAAATTATACTGATTACATTAAAATATAAAGGTTAAAACTAATAAATTGAAAGTGGGAACTTATGCTAAAACCTATCGTTAATCTTTTATTTGAGCAGACACTTTTCCTGATCGCTTTGATTATCACGATCCTACTCAGTGCCTCTGTCAAGCTCCCCTCATTCGCTTCAATTGACTTTAAAGTTCTAGCCTTTTTAAGCGTATTGATGTTAATCTCAGCGGGCTTAGAAAAAGAGAAGTTTCTAGAAAAAATAGCCACTACCATGATAGAACGAAACCATACCGAAAAAAAAATTGCTATTTCCATGATTCTGACAACCATGATTATCGCAATGTTCTTTACAAATGACGTCGCACTCATAACCGTCGTTCCAATTACACTTATTATTTCTCAAAAGGGCAATTTTAACCCTCTAAAAATAATAGTTTTAGAAACAATAGCGGCAAATTTTGGCGGAAGTTTTACGCCGATGGGAAATCCTCAAAATATCTTTCTTTATAATTATTATCATTTGAGTTTCGCTGATTTTATGATAAATATGATCCCATTTTTTTCAATATGCTTATCACTTTCATTGATACTGGCTCAGAAATTAGATCAAAACAAAATTCCTTTTGAAAGGCAACAGGTTAATTTGGCGAATAAAATAAACATAGCTATCTATTTGTTTATATTGTTATTAGTTCTGTTTGCCATGTTTCATATTATTCCTCTTTTATATGTTTTTGTAATTGCAATTGTATTATTTGTATTTGTTGACAGAAATTTATTTAAACAAATCGACTACTTTCTACTTGGCACGTTCATTTTGTTTTTTATAATAATCGATCAAATTAGTTCAATTTCATATATTAAAGATATTGCCAATTCATTTGTAAATTCAGAAACGAGCACTCTTGTTTCCGCTTCAATTTTTTCACAATTTATAAGCAATGTCCCCTCCGCTATCTTGATTGCACCTTTTTCACAACATGCTTTTGCACTCGTTATCGGTGTTTCAATCGGTGGTTTTGGAACGACGATTGCTTCACTTGCAAATCTAATTTCCTATAAATATTATGCGAATCAATTTAAGTCAAGAAAAGAGCAACATCACTATCTCTCGTATTTTCATAAACTCAATTTACTTTTTTTAGCAGTATTGTTAACGCTATATGTTTCATTTATTTCTATTAAGTCATGATATAATATGCTTATGAATCGAACTTAAAATAATAAAACAAAGAAAGTGAGCGCTTCATGGAAAAGAATAGACCTTTTACTGCAGTGGGCTTCGCAATTCTCGCCGCCTTGTTATATGGTATAAGTGCACCTGCTTCTAAACTATTGCTCGACGAACTCTCTCCAACGATGATGGCCGCACTACTTTATCTTGGCGCTGGGTTAGGAATGCTCTGTATAAATATTTTTCTTACAGTTGGAAGAAGAGAAAGTAACGAAGCTCAGATGACAAAAAAAGAAATGCCCTTTATCATTGGCATGATTTTACTTGATATAGCTGCGCCAATCCTACTGATGATGGGACTTAAAACCACACATTCTGCCAACGCTTCGCTTTTAAACAACTTCGAAATCGTAGCAACAGCAGTAATCGCTATGGTCATCTTTAGAGAATCTGTTGGCAAACGCATGTGGCTTGCAATTGCACTTATTACACTGTCAAGTCTTGTACTTTCTCTTTCTGAAACAGGTAGTTTGTCCTTTTCAATCGGTTCAATTTTTGTTATTCTAGCTTGTATCTCCTGGGGATTTGAAAACAATTGTACCCGGATGTTATCGTTAAAAGACCCCTTACAAATCGTTGTTATAAAGGGGTTTGGATCTGGTTTAGGGGCATTGATCATCGCCTATTTTACGAAGGGGATGAGTTTCCAAACCACTTATGTCATCTTGGCATTATGCCTAGGATTTGTCGCGTATGGTTTAAGTATCTATTTTTATATCAAAGCACAACGTACCCTTGGTGCAGCAAGAACGAGTGCCTACTATGCTGCAGCTCCTTTTATAGGCGTTCTAGTCTCATGGTTAGTTTTAAAGGAAAGTATCAATACCTTGTTTCTCATCGCACTAGGGATCATGTTAGTCGGTAATTATTTTGCAATCACAGAAAAACACAAACACGTCCATCATCATCATGAACTTGCACATGAACATAAACACAGTCACGATGATGATCATCATACGCACTCTCACGATTACCATGTTGAAGGTGAACACTCACATCTACATGTACATGAACCCACTGAGCATCGTCATACACATACGCCAGACCTCCATCATACACATGCACATTAAGCACTGATTAATTCAAAATCCAGTCATCACATGGTGAGCATAATGCTGTGTGCACTGGATTTTTTTACTTTAATAAGCACTTAATATTTTTTTAATCTCTCAGTGGTATCTTGATAACAGATAGAAGGAGGATTTATCATGAAAAAACTTATCCCTATTGGGATCATAATTGGTATTATTATACTTGGGGCAATACTTTATGTGACTTTACCTATATTGTCATTTAACTTTTTACAGTTACCAATCATTCTCATCTGTATTGCAACAGTCATTTTCGTGGCATCACTTGCAACGGTTAAAAGTAAAGCGGATTTTGGATTTAAACAAAAGTTAACCGGTGGAATCTTAGGCATCTTAATCCTATATTTCATCGTTAGTATCGTTGCATCATCAGCGATATTCACTTGGAAAACTAAGCAAGCACAACTCAATCTCGTGGAAGTTGCTTCCTTCGATGAATCCGTTCCAAACGTAGATATGGCAAATCTTATCATCTTAGATGAAGAAGATGCACGTAGAACTTCAGAGAAACTCATTACTGAGAAAGACCCTAGCCTTGGTAGTTTATACCAGATAGGCGAAGGCACTTTAAGTGTTGTAAAGGATAAACCATACTGGATCTTTCCACTTGAATACAGAGGGTTTTTCAAATGGCTCTCAAATAGCGGTGAAATCCCAGGTTACCTTCAGGTCAGTGCCACTGATTTTAACGACTCTCAGTTTGTTGACTATCAATTTGGCGTCTCACCAAGTGGTTATCTATCAGATGATTTAAAGAGAACAATCTATTTAAAATACCCTAATTATGGTCTAACAGACTATTCCTTTGAAGTAGATGATGAAGGTAGCGGTTATTGGGTCGTTACAGCATTTACGAATGAAACATGGACTTCAACGATGAAAGTTGTTGGCACAGTTATCGTCAATCCAGTCAATAAAGACATGCAGTTTTATAAAGTTGGCGAACAACCTACTTGGGTTGATCGCGTCTTCTCAATGGATACTTTTGACAAGCAACTTGGCTGGTACGGTCGTTACATCAACGGCTGGTGGAATCCATCTGACGAAGGTAAATTAGTAGATACTCAAGGTAAAGGTTATGTCTTTAAAGACAATACACTTTACTTCTATACAGGCATGACAAGCGTCGGTAAAGATAGTGCGACTACAGGTTTCGTTATCTATAACCCTAAAAATGGTGAAGCAAAATACAACCGTATCTCGGGTTCTATAGAGACAAAAGCAGTTGGCCTTATGGAAGAGCTTGTTCAAAATGCAGGCTATAAAGCAAACTTCCCTTATCTCATTAACATCAATGGCGAAGCCACTTACTTCTCAACATTAAAAGGGAATAGTGGTAACGTAGTGGGTTATGCTTTTGCTTCTGTTCAAAACTATAAAGCGGTTGCGTGGGGTAAAACACTTCGCGAAGCACAAACTGAGTATAGCCGTGTACTACTAAGAGAAGGTGGTAACAATGCATTGACGGCGCAATCGTCCGCACTTAGCACCGCAAAAGGCACAATTTCTCGTATCGGGATTCTTACCGATGGCTATTTCATCGTTAAACTCGTAGGCGATGATACTTTATACGTTGTCAACTCAGAACAATTCCCATTGATTTCGCTTAGCAGCGAAGGCGATTATGTAAAAATCTCGTACCTTAAAGATGATGCAGCCGAGAAAATCGATGCACTAGACTTTGAGAATACAAGTATCAAATAAAGTGTTAAATAAAGTAGACTCGTAAGCTAAAAAAAGCTAAGAACATCAAATTTATAAGATGTTCTTAGCTTTTTTCATTCACTTGATTTATATTTTCTCACTTAAGTCTTCCACCCACTGAGACTCCATTTTTACCAATCTATTTTTCTTCAAATTTTCTTTAATGATCCAAAGGACATGCTTGTTCGTACTTTTATCAAGTGTGTCCTTTACTATTTGTTCAAAAACCAACTTACCATACTCTGTTTCATGGACGATCGCCACACTCCAGCAGTAACCTAGCGCTTTGCGAAGAGATGTTTGCCCCTCATCAAGTTTAGTGGTTATGCCTTCAAAACCATGCGTCATCTCAACAAGTGCGTCCAGTATCTTCGTGTTAGTGCTGCCGTCTTTTAAAAGAGCAGGCTCACACAGCGTCGCAACAAATGCACGTTTTTCAAAGTCGCTTCCACTGGACCAACGCTTTATGGCATCTAGTACCGGGGCTGTACCAACATCCTTGGCAACTTCTTGAAGGCCGATACAGACCGCTTCTCTCACCCTCCAACTGGAATGATTGGCATAGCTTTTCAGTTCAATTACGAGTTCCTGAAGCCGCTCCTTCTCCACCACACAAGTCCTTGCCACGCCACACATCACACCAAACTCTTCAGGTGAATTTTGGATAGAATCTTCTTGATTATCCAAGTTCAAGCAGCTGGTTACTTGTTCAGGTGTCCCAAAATACATAAACTGATAAAGCAACTCCAAATTACCTCTTGGACCTGGTAAATTGGAATTGCCTAACAGCTCTTCTATACTCAGTTTTGCAATTTCTTCGTCTAAAAACTTCTTATGCATATAGCCTCCAATAACCACCACAAATGTATCCATTTGTGGTTCTCATCATTTAAAAAACATTAAAAAACTTTTCAAATGTCACAACTACAGCTAAAAAAGCAAATATAGGCACAATATAGCCAAAAACAATGCCTTTAAGCATAGAGATCGCCTTGTTTTTCAACTTTTGACTGTATTGGTACTCTCGCCATAGCCACATCCTTAAATTCGAAAGTAACATAACTAAAGAAACCAGAGCAACCGTATTATTTGAAAGAAACAGTACATTTCTTTTAAAGGCTAAATTCAAACCCACCCAAGCGACTAAAAGTGCGAAGGGAAATAGAAATACATATTTTACAAAGCCTTTTGCTCTTTTTTCTTTCCAATCCTTCTCATCAAAGTTCAAGATCACGTTGTCTGATTTAAAAGCTGCACTTGATTCAGCTTTCTCTTTTTTACTTATATCAGTACTCATAATATCCTCCAACTTTAGTAATTGTTTTCCATTGTAAATTATATATTAGGTTGGAAAAATTGCTATATTCTCTCCAATGTTTCCACAGTTTTTTCGTTTGTTACTTCACCCGTGTTTCGCGTTGTTTTTGCTTCAAATAAAAGCACTTCAACTTCTTCAGTGGCAACTGGCATATGCTCAACACCTTTGGGAATAACGATAAACTCGCCTTCGTTTAGAATGATTTCTAGTTCATGAACTAATGTATTTTCATCCGTTTTATCTTTATATAAAATACGTAATTGTCCTTTGATCACCATAAATAGCTCATCTTCTTCAGTATGTGAATGCCATACAAATTCTCCTTTTAGTTTAGCTAATTTTACGTATGCATCATTAACTTCCCCTACTATTTTAGGGCTCCATATCTCTGTAAATAAGCTCATTTTATCCGCAATATTAACCTTATTCATCATCGGTTCTCCATTCTCTTATTTTTTGATGTTCTATTTATACTATTTATACTATTTACTCTATTTATTGTTTACTCTAATTTTTGTTTTCTCCTATAGCGCACGTCTTTACTAGTGTGGCTCACACATATAAAATCCCCTTTGGCACAAAGTCCATCCATATAGATGACAATGTTAGCGTATAATTCGTGTTGCTGTTCATTTTGCCTTTCATTTTGCCGTTCAAACGAATCTTCAGAATTTCCTAGCAAATCTAACAGTTTTTTACTTAAGTCTCTAGCACTTATCGTTCCCGATTTTAAGTAAGGGGTCATCGCCTTCACAAAAGCTTGATCAATTTCTATCCTTTTACTCGGTCGCAACGCAATTGCTCTATCTGAAGTAGCTTTATCATAGGTACCTCTAATAGAACGAAGTGACATTTTGTATTCTCTAATTTTCACACTCAATTTAGCCACCTGCCGATCAAGCAGTGGTAGTCTTAACCCAATCACCTTCAAAATCTCCTCAGGCACCATAAACCCCTCAGGCAAATCCAATTGCAATGTCCAGTTTTGTACATACTTGGTCAAGATTTCATCTAGTTCATAGTCAATTTTTTCGAATCCTTGAGTGATCTCTTTGATCACATGAGGGGGAAATCCTGTATGTTCTTCAAAGTGTACGATACCAAACTTGCGAATCTCCTTAGTCGAAAGATGTTCAATAATATATTGGTATCTTAAAACTTTTCCACACTGACACTTATAAGGCGGTTTTATATGCTTATACCCGGGTCCTGCATCTATAACATCTAGCAGACGCCACTCTCCAAGTAAAGATTCAACCTCGTTTAGCGTCATATTTTCAGTAATAACATCCCCTTTGTCTCTTGCAAGGATATTGGCAAAAGTAGTTCGTTTGCCTCTTTTAAGCTCATCCATCAAGAAAGTCTGCTGGGCTGAACTCATCATGCTAAAAATTCGATCTCTTTCATTTTTTGACAAATAATAATTCACATGTAACCTCACTTAATGTTACCTTACTCTAATTTCCTAGATAAAGAAAAGACCTTATTGTGAGTATATTCAACAATGAGGTCTCAAATTCCTTTAATTAGATATAGATACCGATATCGATGTGGTTTTCCTTTTCGTAACTAGATTCACCAAATGCAAACTGATACATCGCTTCAAACGTAAACCGTTCGCTAATCTTGTAGGATTTCACTGCTTTACATCTAAAGCATTTGATATCGATGTTAGCGGCTATTAAGGATAACTCTTCTATGAGTTTACTTTCGTTCATCTTTTGATCAAATTCAAATTCATACATCTCATTCATCTCATTCACCAAACTTTCGCTAATCATTAAAGCCCTTAAAGGACTAATGTGTGTCATCTTTTCCATCTACTGCTAAGCGCTTTAGCCCTGATTCTAAGTTAGAAGAAATATCAGATGTCGCCATTAATTTCAAAATTTCAGTACTAATATCTCCTGACCATCTGATGGAAACTAATTTTTCATCAAATAGATCTTCTGGATCTGAAATTATAGGATTACTTTCTTTTCCTAAATGAACGATGGTTTGAATAGTCTGGATTTGTTCATAGTTAAAGCCCCTCATATAATCAAACAATACTTTTCCATAGGTTTTTATATCCTCATTGTCCGTCAAAAGTTTAAACTGATCGAACATATGTATAGATGTCTTTTCATCAAGCTTTGCTTTTGCTGCGTCATGGTGCTTGGCCACTTCAATCAATCTTTCAAGGTCGCATCGTTCAACTCCGAATATCATAAAACGCCTCCTATTCATTTGATATATACATCGTAACGTATCAAATAAATAAAAAAATGCTAATGAATTAGTTTTATCTAATTCACTAGCATTTACGCGTCAATATGATGGTCGATTTTATACTGTTGCTTCACGACATCAATGATGGATTTACGCCGCTCTCCTTGCGAATTGAGAATCGCTACAGTGAAGAGATCATAGCTTTCTCTTTTTCCCATGTTGTGAAAAGCGATAGCCTTTCTCATCAACATATCCGTAAAAAGCGTGTTCGTAAACGCTAGTCGACGGTCCATGAGTGCTTTGTCAATGGTTTCAACCACTTTCTCGTGCGCATCTAAAATATGATAAGCGTAAGCTATAGCTTGATATAAAGCGCCAATCTGATCAGTCGTTCTATCGTTATGTGATGGATAGGCATCTAGTTTCTTAAGTAGTTCATCACAAAACAGAATCGACTTTTCAGGTTCTTTTTTTCGTCTATAGATCGATGCTAGGTAGATCGCCACTGAGACTTCAAAAGGATATAGGTATGGCGTACTGAGCATCTGTGCTTGATTTTTAGCAAGTGCGAGCAAGATGTTTTCCACATTCATAACATTCGTAGGCAAATCTCTGGTTTCTTTAAGCCTAAGGCTTTTAAAAGCCAAGAGAAATTGCGAATAGTAATCATGGTTCGCCTGTTCATCAGGATCTAAATTAGCCACCTCATCAAACGCATGATTGATGACATCAATCAGTCCCTCATAATCTAATGTATTCAATTTTTCATTGACCTGTCTCATCAGTGATTCTGAGAACAAAGACAAAGGGTTCCTATTATTAGAAAAAAGCTCTATTAAATCATAGCGATAAAGATTCGAGAGCTTTTCAAGTGTAGATAGCTTAGGTTCAGGAATACCTCTCTCAAGACGTCTTAACGTCTCAACTGAAATACCTGTATATTCCTTCACATCTTCTCTTGTAAACCCACAATTTTCTCTGATTTCATATGCTTTTTTACCAAATTCTATAAGGTTCATAACACTCCTAATGCATTAGCAGTTTTTGACTTCGATTTCATTGTAACCTATTTGCATCTAAATTCCAAGGAGGTTATCAATGAAGTCAAGAATCGTAGGATTAATAACACTGCTTACACTTGCGGTCATCACACTAGGTACTATCACTCAATCTACAGCGGTAAACGCTTATTATGTTGCTGGAGAAGAGGACATCCCTGTATACGTGGGAAGATAGCAAGTACATCAAAACGCCTTCACATCTGTGCAGGTTTTTTGATAATCATAACTGGGTATTATTTACTACTTATATACATATTTGATAATTTTACTTATAATACATATTTGGTAATTTTGCTTATAATACATAATCGATAAAATTTATAACATAATTATAAAACAGAACAAGCTCAATCAATGATAAAATTCCTAAACGATGCAATTTTATTCCTGAATAGATAACATTTCAAAAAAAGAGTGACTACAATCTGAAATAGTTTTTCAGTGTGAGTCACTCTTGCTTTATTTTTAGTTTCAACTTTATATATATTTCAAACTTCAGACGACAACATCGTAAATTTCATTTTCTTTAAGTTGTTCTAATTTGGAAATTGCTTTAAAGTAATCTAAATACAATATATCTTCTTTCACAATTTTTTGTACGTAATCAGATGCTATTTCCACCTTCAACGTCCGGGTAACAATTAGTTCGTCTGTGCTAAATATACTACTTTTATAATCGTTGATTGAACTTACTATTTTGCTCAATGTGTCATGTCCTTTATGAGGTAAGAACAATAAGAACTGTTCCACTGAATATTGACAAATAAGGTCTTCATCACCTAAAACTTCTTTCATATATTGAAAAACCGTCGTCACATAGTCGCTTTTCCATAATGAACCAAACTTTTCTTGAATCAAACTCACAGTTTTAAGATCAATCAATACCATATAAGCAATGCCACCACTATGACAATTGGTTTTGATATAGTCCATTACATGCTCATTGAAGTTGCTTTTTTCTATGGTTCTTTCCTCATCTGTCATTATATGTGTCATTTCATGTTCAATCTTGTAAGACATCAACTCAGTTAGGTCCATCATAGAAACCCAGAGAACTGACATTTTTCCGATCATCAATGGCACTAAAGTGATGTCAAACCACTTTGTAATTATTTTATTGTGAAGGATAAACTTATTACTCCAAAGAATATTTCGAATGGTATTTTTCGTTTCCATGCTCTCGATTACTTTATTCCTTAAGTTACAATTCTTACATTGATTGGTTGTACCACAAAAAGATTTTGTTCCTTCTATTTGGTTACAGCTAAAGATGTTGCCAAAAAAATTATCTGAAAGATTAACATCGTTTTCAAAATACTGCTTCATTTGAGCGTTGATGTGTATCACCTCAAATTGATCATTTAAAACGATTGAGCCTAATGGGTTGATTTCAATAAAATCATTAAATATCTTTAATGCATCATCTGCCAGATTTTCAAATAGGTTAATCTCGTTCATTTTGTCACCTTTCACTATATATTGCTATAATTATATAACAAATTTTGTTATCCTGCGACTACATTTTGAATTTGCTTATATTGAGATTGAGATTTTCTGAGAGTTCTGCTTGTGAAATTGCCACCTTTGATACTTCATCAATTGCCTTTGTAACTTCATCAATATTATTAGAGATCTCCAAACTACTTGCTGTTGCTTCTTGTATAGCACTTGCAACATTCTCTATCGCAGAATTGACTTGCGTGATTGAGTCATTTATTTCAGTAGCGCGAGTATTGAATTTGCCCATTGTTAGCTTCACATACTCAGAATCTACAAGATATTGTTCACCTGTTTTTACCAAAGTCTCATAGTCTGAGATGACCTTTTGGTCTATAAATTCCAGTAATTCCTGTGCGTTATTAGAAAGGTCATCAAAGGCAATATAGACTTCTCCAACCATTTTATTGATTTGATCGACTGTTTGTTTGGATGCTTCAGCTAACTTTCGAACTTCATCTGCAACTACAGCGAATCCTCTACCATGCTCTCCCGCCCTTGCAGCCTCAATCGCAGCATTCAGTGCTAAAAGGTTAATTTGTTCCGATATCTTCTGGATGGAATCAGACATAACTTTGATTTCTCCGACAACTTTACCTTTTTCGATAGAAAGTTTAATCTGAGTTTGTCGTTTAAAGTACATTTCATTGGCTTCTTCTTTTGATTTTACAGCGCCAAGTTTCATGTGCTCAGCGCGTTTAGCAATTTCGATAGCATTGCTATCGCCTTGACACGCTTCACTTAGTAGCGCACTCGCAATGCTTAAAATCACATGACCCGATGAACTAATTTGTTCGATTGCTGCAGAAGTTTCCTCCATACCCGCGGCAATTTCTTGCGTGCCTGTATTCACGTTTTGCACCGTTGCGTTGATTTCTTCTACAGTTGCACTTAACTCTTCACTTGAAGCACTCACTTCGTTGCTATTGTTGCCAATTACATAAAGTAGCTCCTTGAGTTTAACCGTCATTCCTTCAAAAGCCTTGCCTAGTGTTCCAATTTCATCATTTCTTGCGACATATTTTGCATCAAATGCATTGGAAAAATCACCTTCTGCTAAAAATTGGGCTTGTCTCACCCCAGCTTCTAAACCTCTTACGATGCTTCTTGTAATGATGATCCCAATCGCAATTGCATATAAAACACTAATTGCCGTTAAACTTAAAGTGATTTTTCTACCCTTTAGGATATAGACATCACTTTTGTCTTTAAGTGCAGTTGCATTATCTTTATTTAACTCTTTAATAGCAGCCAAATCGTCTTCCGTCTGGCACCTTAATTCTGCTGCCACTTCGTTAAGTTTAAGCGCTTCAGAATATTGACCATCTTCAACTAAAGTTATAATTTCTTCTCTTTTATCTCTATATGCATTATTTGAATTTTTAAAAGCATCCAGAAGAATTTTCTCCTCTGTTGCAAGTCCACCCTTTTCAAGTTCAGCTAATAAATCATTATTTTCCTGTGCTATCGTAGCCAATTTTGCACGAACATCACCGATAACAGCTTTGACATCACTGAGCTGAGATTTATATAGTAATTCACTCATTTCATATCTTGCCTCTGCTTGATTGACTTGCATCTTACCCAAGATTACGTTAGGCAATAAGCGTTTATTATACATCTCTTCCATATTGGCATCGATTCCGTTAGAAATCATCATTCCAACACCACCTACTATTGAGGTAATCACTGCGACAATTATAAAGCCTGTTAATATCTTTGTACCTGTTTTCATGTTCAAAAAAAATTTCCCCATGTTCTCTTTCCTCCACTTTAATTGAAATCCATTGTTTATGAAATTTGATGATTCTACTTTCTCTTCATCAAAAGAGAATATTTTAAAACAAAAAAAACAAAAACTGCTCCTAAAAACACTACGTTTTTAAGACCAGTTCTACAATAAAGCCAAGAATATCTTCTCTTTTATGCCCAACCAACTCTTTTAGTCTATATAATTAACTCAATTTCTCATAACATATTATACATATAAGCTTGTAATTATACAAGCATTTGCATTAAATAATTTTCATCTTATATACAAATAAATCGTTTATAAAATCTGATTCCAGCTTATAAAACTTAAGGTTATATTTATAATTTAGATTTTCAAGTATTTGTTCTTCGTTAAAAAAAGCGTCTCTTTCATAAAAATCTGTGAGAATACCTATTATTTCATCACCAAAATTTTTGATAAAGTGTTTTTCGTAATCTGATACTACCCCTTGCATCACAACATGGAATTCATCTTCAAATAATTTGATATAAATATTTCTCGGTCCTTTTCCTTTAATAGATTTGATAAAATTGGTGAAGACTTTTAAAATTTCCTGTTTTTCTTCATCTTTGAATACCATATTTGCTCCCAATTTCCAGCTAACCTGAATTACTGTCTTTTTCGACAAATTTAATTATACTAGTTTTTAGACCTCAAATCCAGCATTATTAGGTTAACATAAAAACAGCTTATATCGATAAAAATCCCTTCAGTTCTTCACTAAAGGGATTCATTTTATGCTCTAAATGTTTTAAGTGCATCAAGCGTTTGCTGTACGAGATCTTCTAACTCTAAGCTTAGCATTGCAGCGCCGTTTTCGATAACATCTCTTGAACAACCCGCTGCAAAAGACTTGCTCTTAAACTTTTTCATCACTGACTTGAGTTCCAAATCCTGTACGCTCTTTGAAGGCCGCATGATCACAGCTGCGCCGATAAGCCCAGTAAGTTCGTCGACTGCATAAAGTACTTTTTCCATCTCATGTTCAGGTTTGATGTCCACGCATATGCCATAACCATGACTGGCAGTTGCATGGATGAGGCGTTCATCAAGTCCTCTTTCTCTCATGATCTCTTGTGACTTGATACAGTGTTGATCGGGAAACTTACCAAAATCAAGATCGTGTAATAAGCCTACCGTTCCCCAAAAATCCTCTTCTTCACCATAACCCAATTTCCTAGCAAAATACTTCATCGTCTCTTCAACAATCTGAGCATGTTCAAGGTGAAACGGGTCATCGTTAAATTCGGTTAAAAGTTCCCATGCTTCGTTTCTAGTCATATAAAGCCTCCTAGTCCAAATTTAGTTTCGTCCTGTTCTAAGTATCTGTTTTATCAGATTATACCTCTAATTGATGCTAGGTTCAAATCGTTTAGCTTAAATAATTGAAAAAATCAATTTTATTTGAACAACTCTGTATATAGCACATCTAATGATTTGTTCTTTTGTTCTAAACAAACCAAAGCTTCTCTAGGTGCAATCTTTAGTCTTATATAATTAAGAGGATCTCTTAAATTTAATTCTTTAATTTTAAATTGATCTAATTTGAATTCAATCTGATTAAGTTGCTCAATTGACTTATTGCTTAAAAACACGATAAAATGCTCTTCAGAAAATCGACAAACTAAATCCTCATCAAAAGTTATTTCTTTGAGAAAAAGGTATAATTTAGCTAACAATTCACTTCGCCAAACAGTTCCTAAATTTATCTTTTTTAATTTTTCAACATTAAGCGACACCTGTAAAAAATATATGAAATTGTTCTGATTTTTTAGTTTTTGTAATTCTTTACAAATATTTGTGTGAAACTCTTCTTTTAATGTGATAAATCCTTCATCACTTAGCATAGGGTAAATATTTTCGTCAATTTTATACACCATAAGTTCAGTCAGATCAATGATTGATACCATTAATAATATACTATCAGTTTCATAAATCGGCATATATGTCATTTCAAACCATTTTAGTACTAATTCATTATTGATTATAAAGTACTTACTCACCAATAGACTTTCACTGATATATAATGTTTTAAACGCTTTAATCATGTGTTTTCTAATCTTGCAATTATCACATTGTTCAGTAGTTCCACAAGTATTTTCGTTTAGTTTTACATTATAACAACCAAAAATATTACCAAAAAATTGTCCAGCATTATCAACATCATTACTGAAATAATCAATTATTTTTTCGTTCATATGTACAATTCTATACTGATTATCCATGACGATTGTTCCAATATAGTTATGTTCCCCAATCAACTTTATTTTTTCATAAAGCGCATAATACATGTTTTTTTTATAAGGCTCCATTTTCACTCTTCTCTTCTACTTTCCTTATTATAACAAGTGTCAAAAAGGAGAAAGTCCTCCTTTTTGACACAAACAACAAACTTTACACGATGAATTTTCCAACCGTTTCTTTTAGTAGGTTAGCATTTTCTAGACTAGACACCATTTGGTTTTGAATTTTCTCACTTAAAACGACAATATCAGCAATTCTTTCAGCTATATTGCTCGTCCCTTGTGCACCTTCATTAACAGTTATAGCTACTTCTCCAATTGCTTTGATTATGCCTTCAATTGAGGCTGTAAGTTCTTCAGATGTTGCACTAAAATCCGTGACTAGCTCGTCAACATACTCTGCATCAGTTCCATATACTTCACCAGTTTCAACAAAACTTGTATAATCTTTTGTGACCACTGTATCAAAGTATCTTAAAAACTCACGTACTTGGTCAGATAGATTACCTACTGAACTAACAACCTCAGTAGTAATTGACTGAATCTCTGTTACTGTCGTTTTAGAAGTTTCAGCAAGTTTACGAATCTCATCCGCTACAACTGCGAATCCCCTTCCAGCTTCACCTGCACGTGCAGCTTCAATTGCTGCGTTTAAAGCCAGTAAATTTGTTTGATCAGAGATACTTAAAATTGATTCAGATAATACTGAAATTTTATGAATGGCAGTTGCTTTTTCAAGAGATTCATCTAGTACATTTTTGCTGTTATTATAAGAGCTATTTGAAGTTTTTACAGCTTCACTTGCTTGAAGTTTTAGTTTCATCGCTCTTTCACTTATTTCTTTTGCAGCCGATGCGCCTTGTTGTGCACGCCCTGCGATGGATATCACTGCGGTTTCGATATCTACTGAGGACGCATTGACTTCTTCAGTTGCAGCAGCTGTTTCTTCCATACCAGCAGAAAGTTCTTCTACTGTTGCTGAGGATTCCTCTAAGTTCTTAGATAAACGATCTACTTCTCCAGAAACGATAATCGCTGATTGCTCTATTGCATCAGTTCTTTTGTTAACTTCGACTATTATGGTACGAATATTGGCGATGAATTGATTGACAGAATCAGCTAGTTCGCCAATTTCATCTTTTCTCACAATCTCAATCTTTTGTGTTAAATCGCCACCTTTTTCAGCGAGTGTTTTTAAAGAAGTTTGAAGTTTACTAAGTGGCCTTAAGATACTTAAAATATTGATTACCGCTAAAGTAATTCCCAAAACCACAGTTATAATTATGGTGAGTATCAGTATTTTACTGATATTCGCATACATGATATCACCATCATCACTTGCCTTTTTTGCTTCATCAATTGCTCTTTGACTCATGTCGCGAATATCAGTTTCTAAGGCATTGTAAGCAGTCCTACTATCACCTTGCATGATTTTCAGTGATTTTTCAGAATCAAGTGCTCTACTGGCTTCAATCAATTGTCCATCGGCAACTTTATAAGCGTCAATCTTTGCCCTGACTTCAGTTAAGGTGACCTTGTTGATTTCTTCAAAAGACGCGATAAATCCATCTAAATCAGAAAACAAATTCGTAATACGCACTTCCAACTCGTCCATATCAGAAGTACTGGTTAAAATAACATGTTGAAATTCCAATGATCTTATTCTTGCTAATGTATATTTGATTTCATCGGAATCCAGTAAAGATGGGATTTTATACGTTGCAATTTCAGTTGATGCATCATTGACAATGTTTAGAGAAAATATTGATAATATCCCCAGTGCTATTATCAAAACTAATAAAATAATAAATGACCCCGTTATCTTCGTCTTTATATTCATATTTACCTCACACTTTTTTTTTATCTATATAAACGCATTTTTTCTGCATTGCGCGCTTAGTAACCAAAAGTGCACTTTGTTTGTAACAACCGGTGTTTCATTATGTAACGTGATTTATATGGAAATTATTAATTAGTGTTATTTATTTGTCTCATAAAAAAAGGTCCAATCTAGGTCCAAAATTAAAGCTAACGCCTTTGCTTTTTCTGGTCTTGGGGTTGCTTTGCCATTCTCAATCATCCCGATAAATTGTCTAGATACCCCTATTTGTTTAGCTAATTTCCCTTGAGAAAGATTTTTTAGTTCTCTTGCTTGCTTGAACCAATATCGCACAAAATCACTCCTTTTTGTATGACAATTTATTTAATGATAGCAAAAACAAATTGCACAATCAAGTTAAAAGCAATTTATATTAGCATAATGGTAATAGCAAATCTAATTTGCTATAATTAGGAAGTGAGGTGCTAATATGCTAGGTGATAGACTGAAGTTAGTTCGCGAAGAAATGATGCTTACTCAAAATACTGTTGCTCAGTTCTTAAACGTTAAGCGTCAAACATATAGCGCATACGAGAGAAACAAGAGTATTCCAGATGCTATAACGCTTTCCAAGTTGGCGACATATTTTAGAGTAACAACTGATTTTTTATTAGGTCAAGAGTTAGAAAATTGTAAAGAAGAACTCAACATTATCAGCGAGTCTGTAAATTCTTATTTTGATACTTCTGCTCAGTTAAACAATCACATGAACCAAGTGAAAATGGTAGTTCAAGGGTTAATCGGACTACTCCACCCAATATTTAAAAATGAGGGGCATGATTCAGAAAATATTGTTCGCATTATCAATGAAGGTGTTCAAATGGCAATTAAAGAATATCATGATCAATATTTAATCAAAAAATAGTATAATAAATATAGTCAAACCTAAGTGAGGATATACATGTTTAAGAGTTTACAAAGTTATGGATCTATTTTGGATAGAATGCTTGATATGATTTTGCTCTTGACGTATGATGGAAAAATTCAATATGCAAATCCTACTCTGCTAGCCTTCTACGGTTATGATTCTGAAGAAATTAAAACCAAAAGTGTGTTCGACCTCAGAATTGAGGACAATAATGATTCAATTGCCACTCAACTGAAAGAAGCATTTAACTCTGGAATCGAATTTGAAACCGTACACCAAAAGAAGAATGGCGATACTTTCCCAGTTAAAGTACGATCGTTTTCATTTTACATTGGTGAAAGTAAGTACTTATGTAGCGTTATCCAAGATTTAACAGCTTACATAAATTATATTGAAAAAGCAAATTTATTTGATGTTTCCTTAGATATCTCTGCAGAATCAATTATTGTTGTCGATAACAACTATAAAATTGTGACATGGAATAAAGCCGCTACTCTGCGTCTAGGGTATCAAGAAGGCGAACTTATTGGTCAGTCTGTGGATGTGCTTATACCAGAGGCAAAAAAAGATGAATTTGCCGTCATAAAAGATATGCTGCAAATTGGGCAACCCATCGAAAAATTAGAAACAACTCGTCGACATAAAGAAGGGCATCTGGTTGAAGTATCTGTATCTTATACCCCGATTTTTAAAAAAGAAAAAAAATTAATCGGTTACCTCGCGATTTATAATGATAATTTTGAAAAGAAGCTTAAGACTCAAAGACTTATAGACTTTCAGCAAAGAGCTGCCATCGCTATTTCAGGTTGCTCTTTCAGTATTTGGGAGATAGTGGTAGCTTCAAAACAGTTTAAAATTTATAACAATATCGTAGAAATATTGGGTTATAAATATACGGGTGATCTTGTCCCATACGACGCTTATGTTTCAATGATTGAACCCAATGACTTCAAAAAAATAGTTGCTCAAATAACTACACAACTTGCTACTACCGATTCATTTTTAGTAGAATATCGGATAAAAACTTCGCAAGGCCAATATTCATGGATTCGTTCAAAAGGAACGGTTATCTTTAGAGACGAAAATGGCATAGTAAAAACCTTAGTCGGCACAAATGAAGACATCACCAATAGTAAAAATTATGAAGCAAGACTTATCAAAAAAAATTTATTGCTCAAAAAAATCAGTGAAGAAGCCAAAGAAGCAAACGAAGCCAAAACGCGTTTTTTAACTAACGTTAGTCATGAAATAAGAACGCCATTAAATGGTGTTATTACACTTGTTCAATTATTAAAAGATACGAACCTGGATCATGAACAAAAAAGACTTATTACATTATTGGAAAACTCTTCACTTACATTAAAGGGTGTTATTTCAGATATATTGGATATTTCTAAAATTGAACGCAAACAAATAGAAGTGAACTTAGCACCATTGTCCGTTCATGACTTAACGTTGATTTTATTTAGCGAGCTACAAATTAACGGCAACAAAAAAGGACTTGAAATTGGATATTACTTTGATCCAAATATCGATTATGACATCATTAGTGATGTACAAATGCTTAAGCAAATACTGAATAATTTAACGAGCAATGCACTCAAATATACCTCAGAAGGAAAAATCACACTTAAAACCAGAGCCATTGAACACAAGAATAATAAAGCTATCTTGGAATTTGAAGTAGTTGACACTGGTATTGGTATCGATGACAAATTTTTACCTAAGTTGTATGAGGAGTTTTCACAAGAAGATAAATCTGCTGCTCACATTACTGGTGGATTAGGACTTGGGCTATCCATTTCTAAACACTATGCACAAATTCTTGGAGGAGATTTAATTTGCGAAAGTGTAATAGGTAAAGGATCAAGTTTTATATTGCGTTGTCCTTTTGATACTGTACCTAATGTGCCTCCCTCAATAAGACTTCCTCAAAACGAACTTGAAACTCTAAATCAAATAAAGCCAAAAATTCTTATACCTCGAACTATTCTTTGTGTTGAAGATAATATCATCACCCAAAATGTCATAGAATTTATAACTGAAAAGTTAGGACACCGTTTAATTTCAGCCTATCATCAAGATGAAGCAATCGAGGCACTAACTGACAATTCAATTGACCTGATTTTGATGGATATACATCTTCCAGTTAATAACGGGTACATGATTACACAGCTCATAAGAGAAAACCCCCTTTGGCATGATATCCCTATTATTGCTATGACAGCTTTTGCTAGACGAGAAGATCGAGATAAATGTCTCAGTTCTGGAATGAATGAATATATCACAAAACCATTTGATGTGGATAAATTCACATCTTTAATCGTTAGTTATCTAGATAAATAAGAAATGTATTGCCCTAGCGCAATACATTTCTTTTTTTTTACTTATCTCAAAATAATGTTGATTCAGCCTCAAAAACGAGTTATAATGAGCCTAACAATTGTTAGGTGGTGTGAAATGGAGAAAACAATACATACAAAAGACTTGATTTTTGAAGTCGCATTTTATAAATTTCTTGAAAATGGCTACGAAAATACCAATTTACGAGAGATTGCATCTGAAGTTAATATTAAGGCAGCGTCCATTTACTTTTACTTTAAATCAAAAGAAGACCTATTTATCTATGTCTACAAATCTGTTGTCTCAGACATCTTTAGTGAAATTCGATACATAAAACAGACAGATTCAAAACTAACTTATGAACGTCAATTTTATAACCATTTCAGAAGTGTTATCACTTGTTGTATAAATAACAGTTCTCGATTCAAATTTTTATTGAGATACAAATTATTCCCAAGTTCTGAGTTACAAGGAATCCTTAAGGAACTCTACAAAGAACAAGCCCATGAAGAATTTGAAATAATGAAAACTTTGCTTTCTGGATTTCTTAGAGAAAATAATGTATTTCATACTGGAGCACTTCGATTAATTTATTTGGAGTATAAACGTTTTGAAGATACACATATAAATGAGATGTTAATAGGCGGAATCATCAGCACAGAGGAAGAGTTAAATTTGTCATGGAATTTGTTAAAAAACTACCATTTAGATAAATTGTTCAAATAAGGACATGGTGAAAATATGAGTGATTGGATTTCAGAGCATTATTCGAAGCATGCGTCACTTAATTTAAGGCTGTTAGAAAATTATATAATTAAGTTATTTGATATTATTCAGGTTCCTATTACCTTACTAGATGCACAGGGAAATATACTAATTGCATCCAAATGGACAACTATTTGTGATGATTTTTTTCGTTCACATCCCGAAACAGAGAGAAAATGTCTAGAAACATGTTCACATATAAATCATCAAAGTCAGCAATTATTCACATGCCCCAATGGATTGAAAATGAGAAAATCTCCAATTTGTATAGGCGATACTATCATTGCTCATCTTGTAATAAGTCAATTTTTAGAACACCAGCCCGATTTAGATTTTTTCTTGAATATAGCCACAAAAATGTCTTATGACTCCAAGTCATTTATGAAAGCAATTGAAGAAGTTCCTATCATCCCCCTCAAAAAACTACAACAGATTATGGATTTTGTTGATGAATTCATCGTAATCGTTCATAACCTTATAGAAAAGCAACTCATATCGCAAACACTTGAAGAAGAAGTTACACAAAGTTATGAAGAGTTAGAAGCCTCCTATCAAGATATATCATCCTTAAATGATCAATTAAACATTCTTAACAATAACTTGACGCTAAATATGGAAGAGCTCTATAAAAGCGAAAAAAAATACTCAGTTCTATTTAATAATATGAGTCAAGGTGTATTAAGATATCTTGAATCTGATAGTACATCATCTCCTGTCCAGTACTCACTTATCGAATACAACACTGCAATAGAGAGACATTTTGATTGTCCTAGCAATCAATTAACTTTTGAACATGTCAAAGCGAGTCCTCTTGTGACATATATTAGCGACATGATAAAAATTACGCCAATTTTTAAATCGACATATTATCATGCACCACAAAATACTTATTTAGACATCACTAGTGAAATGGTAATATCAAATGAAATTCATGTGTGGGTTACCGATGCAACTGCAACACACAGAAAATTAGAATTTCAAAAAAAACAGATGTGGGATCTAATCAGCACTATGGGAAAATTAGTGGAAAAAAGGGATCTTTACACTGCCGATCATCAAAAGCGTGTTGCAATCATAGCGACTAGAATAGCAATTGAACTCCAATTAAGTCGCAATGAAATCGAAAGTATATATATTGCATCTCTATTACATGATATCGGTAAAATAAGCATTCCTTCAGAAATACTCACAAAACCAGATAAGTTGACACCTATTGAATACGAACTTATAAAAACGCATGTAAACAGTGGTTATGAAATACTCAAAAAAATTGACTTTGAACTTCCTGTTGCTGATATTATCAATCAACATCATGAGAAAATAGATGGAAGTGGCTATCCAAATGGTATTAAAGGCTCTCAAATGCTTATGGCATCCAAAATTGTGTCAGTTGCAGATGTTTTCGAGGCAATTATTTCACATCGTCCTTATAGACCTTCATTAGGTATTGATTTCGCGATAAAATACCTAAGAGACGAAAGTGGTAAACTTTTTGATATTGATGTTGTAGAAGCATGTATCAAACTATCTTTGCTTGAAGAATGGACGTTAGATGATGTCGAGAAATATTTACAATATAAATCATAATCTATACACACTAAAAAGAGGTAAGATATGTTTAAAAAAGGGCTTTCAAATCAAGTTGCACTTCGTTTCGGAGTGTTCTCATTGTTACTTTGCTTGTTAATTGGCAGTGTATCCATCTACACAAGTAATAAATTCATGATTGCTGATGCTGAAGAATCATTAAAAAGTATCACAGAACTTGGATCAGAAAAAATTAGTATCTCTGTAAAAGACCGATTACTAATACTTCAAGAAATTTCAAATCGATCAGAAGTTCAATCAATGGATTTTGATATCCAAAAGAATAATTTAAAAAAAGACATAGAACGTTTAGGTTATTTAGATATGGCAATCATGTCAAAAGAAAGTGAAGCAAAATATATTCTTAATAATGAAAGTATCAATTTGTCACATGAGGAATTTATTAAAAACGCACTATTGGGTACTTCAAATGTTTCTGATGTAATCGTAAACACAGAAGAAGGTACGGCCGTTATTTTATATGCAGTTCCAATTTATGATAACGCCTCTGTAGTTGGTGTATTGATAGCAAAACGAGATGCAAATGCTCTTTTTGCAATTACTGATGACATGGGGTCTGGCGAACACGGCTATGCTTATTTGATCAACAACAAAGGTACCATAGTAGCCCATAAGAATAGGGAGTATGTTCTCCAGCAATTAACCCCCATAGAAAAAGCAAAAACAGATAAAGAATACGAATCTTTGTCTACTGTATTCAAAAAGATACTCAATGAAAAGTCGGGTATAAGTCAGTATAATTTTAACAACAACAATATGTATAATGCTTATCAGACTGTAGAAGGTACACCGTGGATACTAATCAACACAGCACTTAAATCTGAAGTTTTAAAAGGCGGGCAAACACTCTTTAAACTTTTAAGTTTGGTTGTCGTCGTTGCGGTATTTATTGCTATCGTGTTGTCTCTTTTGATCGGTAGGTCAATTGCAAAACCCATTATTAAACTGGTATCAATTGTCGATCGTCAATCACAACTTAATTTTTCAGAATCTAACGATGAAAGTATTCATTTATTTGAACAGCGTGAAGATGAAATTGGTGTGATTACCAGATCACTGCTTCAAATGTCAAAGAGTGTTTGTATGTTCGTTCGAAATGTTGCTGCAACCTCAGAGCGTGTATCTGCTACCTCTCAAGAATTAACGGCTACTGCAACTGAGTCTGCATCATCCTCCGAAGAAATAGCTGCAACCATAGAATTAATTGCAAACGGGGCTAATCAACAAGCTGAAAATACAAATGAAAGCTTTAAAGTGTTGGATCTCCTTAGTAAAATTATCCAAGAGAATCGTTCAAGTTCAAACACACTAGAGCTAGCTTCAAAAAAAATTGCCACAAATGTCACTTTAGGTTTAGAAGTAATCAACCAACTAATAGGAAAAAACCATGAAAACAAACAAGTTTCAAAAGATGTAGCTGAGAGTATCAATAAAACTGAAGAAAGTTCAAAAAGTATCGCTGAAGCAAGTCAGCTCATAAATGCTATTTCTGAACAAACAAATCTCCTTGCACTTAACGCTTCTATTGAGGCCGCGAGAGCTGGAGAGCATGGTAGAGGTTTTGCAGTTGTCGCCGATGAAATTCGAAAACTCGCTGAACAATCTAAAGCTTCGACTCTAATAATAGACGAGATGGTGGTCCAACTATCAAACGACGCAAAAAAGGCAGTGTCTAAAATGAATGAGGCTCATAAAATAGTTCAAGAACAAGATAAGAGTGTGACGCTAACCCTTAAAGCCTTCCAAGATATCGCTACAGCAATTAAAGATTCTGGTGAAATTGTTGATCAAATTTACAAAGCGAGCGGGGAAATGGAAACCAGTAGAAATGAAGTAATGTTAAATATTAAGAATTTGTCTAACGTCGCAAGTCAAAATGCTACTTCAACCCAAGAAATATCAGCAGCAATAGAAGAGCAAACTGCAACAGCAGAAGAAATATCAAATGCAAGTGGTGATTTATCACAAATGGCTTTTGATTTACAATTAGAAATCAAAAAATTCGTTGTATAACCCCATATAATTGACAAGGCTGTTCATAGAATTACAGATGAACAGCCTTGTCTTTTGTATAAGTTATATTAAATTTCTTAATAGTCTTTCACAAAGTTCTTTTGATCTTTTTTAACCACATAGCCATGTTTTAAATAAAAGCGATGGGTGTCAAGACGATCTGCTCTACAGTTAAGGCGCATTCCCGTGTAGCCTCGTTCCTTGCTCCAAGCTTCAAGCGATTCGAGCAACCTGCCACCAATCCCCTGTCCACGCGCAGATGCGCTAACGATAAAGAGTTTGATCAAGGTCACCGTCTCAGAAAATAAAGATACATACGGACTGCCGTGGATATAACCAACAACCGCCCCCTCATCCACTGCAACAAATACGATATCTTCAGTCTTTGTGACAAGAAAGCGGATTCTCTCTTTTACTTGCTCTGGTGAAAACTCTGATAGTTTAGGATTCAGCTCTAAATTGAGTTTATAAATATCTTCAAAATCGCTTATTTCTATTTTTCTAATTTCCATATGCATCTCCATTTGATTTGACATCACACATACTAAGATTATATCACAGCCTTGCTATTCATCGTTCAAAAGTATCAAACATACACGTCAGCAACCTACGCATCGAAAACCTTATTGTCTACATAACAAAACCCCAGGTAAAAACCTGGGGTTTGATTACGATATAATGTGTTGCACCCTGCCCACTTGACCATCTTCAAGTCTTACCTTGATGCCATGTGGGTGCGTAGACGAATTGGTGAGTAGATCTTTGACCACACCTTCTGTTAAAGCGCCTGTTCTTTGATCTTTTTTAAGGATGATTTTGACCCTTAAACCGGGTTTGACATCACTTCTGTTTTTTCCTGAACTCATGTATATACCTACTTATCTATAATATGCTTTTGCTTGCCTACTCGTTTGCCTTACTCACTTTTCTAAGGCGCCCTTTAATCATGGTGTTTTGTAGCGCCTTGTATACGCCCTCACCCTTATGGTTGAGAATCTCTACAAAGGTTGATACATCTACGATATTGATAATCCCGATATCGTCCGCCGTCATGCCCTCTATGCTACAGAGTGCCCCGACCACATCACCTGCACGCATCTTGGTTTTCTTACCTGCGTTGATGTGTAGCTTGAGGATCCCCGCATCTAGTGCAGCGCTTTTGTCTTCTTTCACCACGTGCTCACGATCGAGTTTTTCCTCTAAATGTGGCTTTTTCGCCATGACTTCTTCAACTGTCGGTGCCGTTTTTAAAGTGATTTTTTCCTCTATTAAGGATTCTATGGACTTTAAAAGGCCAGTTTCGCTAGGTGATACAAACGCTATCGCCAAACCTTCATCGCCCTTACGACCAGTTCTTCCGATACGGTGGACATAGATCTCAGGTTCTTCAGGCAACTCGTAATTCACCACCAGTGAGATGTTGTCGATATCGATGCCTCTTGCAGCGACATCAGTAGCGACAAGGTATCTAAACTGGCCTTTTCTAAAGCGGTTCATCACCTTGGTACGGTCATCTTGCTCCATGCCACCATGCAGTTTATCACTTGGATAGCCTTTCGCTCTTAAGGCATCACTTACTGTATCCACTTCGTTTCGCGTGTTACAGAAGATGATACAAGTATCTGGGTTCACTATCGTAGTGATGTCAAAGAGTAGGCTTAACTTCTGACCTTTTGTCACTTCGTAGATCGACTGATCAATCATAGGTTTTTTCACGTCTTGTTCCATCTCGATAAACACTGGATCTTTCATGTAGCGCTCGCATATGCCAGCGATTTTCTCAGGCATGGTTGCTGATAAAAGTGTGGTGACGTGATCTTTTGGCAGTTCTCTGATGATGTCTTCGATCTGCTCAACAAAGCCCATGTTCAACATCTCATCTGCTTCATCCAGTACAAAATACTTGATGTTAGAAAGGTTAAGCGTCCCTCTATCAATATGATCCTGCACACGTCCCGGTGTTCCCACCACAACATGTACCTTTTCTTTTAATGTCTTGATCTGCGACCTGATCGGGGTCTTGCCATAGACCGCCACGACTTTCATCCGCTTAAATCTACCGATATTAAACAGTTCTTCTTTGACTTGCTCTGCAAGTTCACGTGTCGGTGTCAGTACAAGCACTTGAGGTGCGTTGTCCTCCCAGTTCACTTGATGCAGTATAGGGATCCCAAACGCAGCCGTCTTGCCACTCCCCGTTTGGGATTTGATCACTAAATCTTGGTTTTTAAGTAACTCGGGAATCACTTTTGCTTGTACCATCGTCGGATACTGGTAGCCAAGTAATTCTATGGACTTTAGCAGCGTCTCTTCTAGTCCAAGTTGTGCAAACTTCATCTTATTCATCTCTTCTCTTTTCTTATATGGCCTTTATCAATTATCGATGCACCATATGTGCATTGTTTTACCACGGTTAATTTGTGTCTTTAAGCAAGAATTATATCATACTTTGCTGATTTAGCCTATGGGGAGCGTTTTTTCGGTGTACTCCAAACTTTACAGCCAAAACATAAATGTATATAGTTTGTTAATTTAGCAAACTTAATTTTATTTAGTTTGTAAAATTCATCATTTTTATTCGTTTTTTTGTTGACGCTAGGTTTTGGTTTTTATATAATGAAGGTGTCACCACATGAACGTACCAAATCGATGACTTGGTTTATAAACAGTAACTTGGTTTTATAAGGAGGAAATGATGGATTTTATAACTTACGATATAGAGCATTTAAAAAAAGGCTATACTTATGACGCTGAAACTGAGATGTTTCACTGCTTAATCTGTGACCAAACCTTTGAGAAGCATGAGATTTTTAAGATTGATGAACGTTTCTTTGATGCTCAGGGCATGATGCAGCATCATATCAGAGACAAACATGAAAGTGTACATCACTATCTACTGGGGCTTGATAAGAAAGTCACTGGACTCACTGATCATCAGAAGAAGATGCTTATGAGCATCCAATCTGGTATGGCTGATAAAGAAGTAGCTGAGCAGCTTAGCATATCGCCAAATACTGTTAGGCATTTTAGGTTCACCATGAAGGAAAAGGCGCGCCAAGCCAAGGCGTTTCTCGCGCTGTATGAGTTGACTTTTCTTGAGCCGCAGACTTTCGTGCCGGTGCACGCCCACGCCACCATGGTGGATGATCGCTATGTGACCACAGAAGATGAACAGGAAAAGATCCTTAAAAACCTGTTTGTGTCACTAGAGCCGCTTAAGCTAAAGGTGTTCTCGTCGAAAGAAAAGAAAAAACTCGTCATCTTAAAGAAAATCGCCGAAAGTTTCACGCATGGGCGGACTTATACAGAGATGGAAGTCAACGAACATCTAAAAGAAATCTATACGGATTTTGCCACCATCAGACGCTACCTTATCGAATACAAGTTTATGGCTAGGTCGAAAGATGGGATGTCGTATTGGATCATATAATTGGAGGAATTATGGAAAGGTTAGAAGATTTTATCCCACATTTAAAGCAGCAACCTTATATCACTGAGACACTTCGCTTTCGCAGAGCGACACACGGTGATATCGATACACTAAGACACATCTCTAAAAGCTGGACACAAAAAGAGCTCACCGAAGGTGAACCCTTTACTGAAGAAGGTTATATCGCAAGTATAGAAGGAACGGATCTACCGCCCATCCCCACTGCGACTGTAGATCGACAAGTTACCCTTATCATCGAATCCGTTGCGTTTGATCGCCCAGTAGGGTATATCGAACTCTATCACGGTTATCCTGATGAGGATACACTTTGGATCGGTATGTTTGTCATAGATGCTGATGTTAGAAGGCATGGATACGGCAAGACTGCTATCGAGGTACTTTCGCTGCTTGCATCAAACTATCACCTTAAGTTTATGGGCATCGGCGTAAGTCTTAAGAACTGGACTGGGCTTAAGTTCTGGCACAGTGCCGGTTTTAAAACACTCTTTAGCGTCCATGTGGATACGCCTTATGATGCGTCGAAACATGGGCTTGTTGGGATATTGAAGGCGCTGTAGGAAAATAATAAAATAACTACTTCCCAATTTTTAAAGATTTGTTTTTTGTGGTACTTTTCAAAAACATAATTCCATAGATGATGATTACTACAAATATGATTACCATATACTCTAAAAAAGATAATTTAAAATCAACACCCAGGTTTGTTAATCTGCTAATCTGAGCAATGCAAACATTCAAAACTGGTATAAAGATAAATTTTAATAAAATAATAAATAAGAAAATTGCTATTAATGAAGATTCAAAAAAAGGAAAAAGTGTCATTATCAATCGTGATTTTCTGCTATACCCAAGTATATTGAGTAAAGAGTTGGTGATTTCACAGCTTTTTCGGATATGATGCATTAAACCAAAGTAAAAAAACATCAAAACTATTCCTAGAAAAACAACTGCTGATATTCCAGCAAACTTAAATTTAGTAATTAGGTCAAATTGGGTCTCAATTTGATGGAAAACTATTCCTGCACTGATGATGTATTCTGGCAGTTGAGCTATTGTTTCTGCTCGCTGCCTGTAGTCTTTCATCTTAATAATGATAATATTTTGTTCTTCAAGTGTATTAAATACTACATTGTCCACAGTAGGGATATTTTCAACATCTTTAATTAACTGTTCAGTAGATACTTCATTTAACACTAAATTATTAAGTGTTAAGGTTCTTTCAGCGCCATAGTTATGCCTGTTTATCGAGACATCAACGCCAAGCACAAAAAAATAACCAAATGATAAGACGATGGCGGTTACTATCATTAAAATTGCCTGCATCCATATTTGTTCGCGATTTAGCATAATCTTGCTTAAGTAGTTCATCCTAGAGGGTTTTAAAATCACGATTGACTCCTTTTAAATAATATAAACCCGTCATAAATGTGAAAAAAATAAATAGAGCAGCATAATAGGACATACCTGAATAATCAGCTGCGATAAAACCAAACTTATCTGATATCTCTTTGATGACTATATTTCTAATTAATATTCTTTCTAAGAATAAAGCAAATCCACCCGCTACAGTTAAAGCGCACATAATTCTAAAGTATAGAAAAACCAAGAGATGCGTATTTTTAAAACCAGTATAATTCATAACTTTTAAAGTGTTAAGAACTGCTTTGTATTCCTTATATTCAATATACCCTAACAATCCAAAACACAATATAATTACAAGCGAATATAAAATCAATACAAGTAAGTTAAACTGACTGATTTGTTCATATCTGCTTGAAAAATGATGATCATAACTACTAGAAATTCTATATTTCAATAAATAACTTTCAAATCTATCAATTTCTAAGTAGCTGGATAGTTGAACATTAAGATACTTACCCATGTCTTCAAAATCAGCGATATTATAATTTTCCACAAATGGCAAATTTATTAATTTATAAATATAACTATTTGGATCTTCAATTTGTTCCATTGAAACCATCGTTTGCTTTAAGTCAATTGATATCGTTCTATTAGTTATCTCTCTATCTATTTGATAAACTTTGTAATCAGATGTATAAGTATGTAGATCTATTACAGTAAAGTAAACAAACACTATCATTAATATGCTAAGTAGTGTTATCTTACTTTTAAACATGCCTATGATATTCAGTTTGAAATAATATTGGATTTTCCTATATTTATTAACCATTATTTTACCTTTATAATTTCAGTTATTTCTAGTTGATTAACTTTTTTTAATTGCCAAAGTGTTGCAATAATTATTAATCCCATTCCAGCAAATAATATAAGTATACAGATAGGTAACTGTATCATGAACTGTAGATTTACTATATCAATTACCCCTTCTTGTGCAATTTTTGAATTAACATATAGAATGGTGATTGTATATAAAACAAAAGTAATCATATATCCAATAAATGATATCCACAGATTCTCAAGTAAAAAAATTTGCTTAATGTTTTTAAAAGAGTAACCAATTGAATACATCAATCCTATTTCACTTTTTCTTGTCGATACATTGCGAGAGGTAATAATCGAAATATAGATTATAGTCACAGCAATCAAAAGAGCACTGACCATATAGGCAATTAGACTGCTTATCATTACAAATTCAAATAATGGGTCAAAATGGACTATTTCATTGATTTCAATTTTTCGATTTATTATAGAACGTATGGAATCCTTTATATTTTCATTATCCTCAAATGAACTTGTTAACATGTAGTAATTTTTATTTGATAAAATCTCGGGGGGACTTATTTTCTCAGTAATTGTTTTTAAATCATTATAAGAAAGCAGTACATCAATAGTCTCATTTTGAGTTTTAGAGTTGTCATAAACACCAACCACTTCAAATTCTTTTTTAAAAACACTTTCATTTGAATCCATAAATTCAATTATTATTTTTTTTCCAAGATAATCAGTACCTGAATCTAAAGTTGAATGTTCAAAAAAATAATTATCATAATTTTTTTGATTATTTTCAGTATCAAAATAAAGCGGTAACACAATTTTCCCAGTATCATCTTTAGCAATTCCTCTACCTGAAACGAGAAATTTGTTATGTGCTAAATTGTAAAATTCAAAGATTAGGAAGGCTTGCTTTTCTACACTTTCTATATTCTCTTTTGGTTGTACCAATTGATCCTTATTGAATTTTCCACCAATGCCATAATACATTTTTCCACTTTCTAGTAACAGACCTTCTTTTGTAATTCTTTCGATATATTCAGAAACTAAAGGGTTTTCTAACCATTTTTCCTGAAAAACAAGCATTTTATTTTTAGGTACCTGATTTAAACTGTCCTTAATAAAATGATTCATACCTATATTAAATGTTATCCCGATTAAAAAAATCATTAGTGATAAAGTCAATAAGAGGGTTGTAACTATCAAATCTTTTCTTCTCAGTCTCATATTTTTATATATCAATTTGTAAATTCTCAACTTATCCATTAATTTCACCCAGTTTGCCAGAAATAATACTTAAATTGATATCAGAATAATTCATAATCGCCTTGTTATGCGAAACAACTATTACAAGTTTACCTTCAACGCTTAACGCTTTTAAAGTTTGAAATACAAAAGCTTCATTTTCTTCATCTAAATTCCCAGTAGGTTCATCCGCTATAATAATGCTGGGATCATTTACTAATGCCCGTGCGATAGCTACACGTTGTTGTTGACCAGACGAAAGCTCATGTGGATAGCACATAAACTTGTCCCCCAGATCAAATCGAATCATCAAGTTTTTAGCTTTATTTTCCATCGTTTCAATATCAATTTTCTTATCCAAAAACATAGGTAACATAATATTTTCAACTGCATTTAGCTGCGGTAAAAGTAAAAAAGATTGAAAAACAAATCCAATTTTTTGGTTTCTAATGATTGCTTTTTCTTGGTTTTTCATTTCATTTACATTTTTCCCCTCGATCAAAACCTCTCCTATCGTTGGATCTGCCAAAGTAGAAATTATATTGATCAGCGTTGTCTTACCCACCCCTGATTTTCCCATCAATGCATAAAATTTTCCTTGCTCAAAAACATAACTTAGGTCTGAAAGCACCTTTTCGACTTTGTAAATCTTTGTAATATTATTTAATTCGACCATGATATGTATTTCCTCCAATAGTTTCAAAATGTGCAAAGTATGTTAAATTATCGTTGAGAAAATGTTAATGCAACAATCTAAATATAACCTGAAGAATATAAGTAATATTTTGTATTTCTCAAATAGCCCGAATTTCTTCCTAAACACATATTATATTCATAACTCTTAGGTTATAACTCTAAATGGCATATGAGGATCACTCGATAAGAAACGCATGCCAACTAAAGGCTGCTCTTATCTGTATGAATTGAATACCGGTAACAGATTTCATTCAAATTGTACGCATATCATCCATGTGAATGCTCATTTTTAATCGAACTAGAAAAAATGAAAAGTTGGTCAAAAAAAGAAGCCAATATTATGAAATATTGGCTTCTTTAGCTATAAACGCTACCTTAGTACATATTAAATTGTATCATTTAACCAATACCAGTACAGTGCGACTTCGTTTTGTACGGTGGGAAATTGTTTGTAAAAACAGTGGTCCATTCCGCCGATGATGAAACCGCACTTTTCGTAAAATAGGCAAGCGTCTACGTTGATATTTTGCGTTTCTAGGGTTAATCCACCTAAACCTTTTTCAGTCACCCACGCTTTCGCTTTGTCCATCAATGCTTTTCCAATCCCATATCCTTTGTACTGCGTTTTGATGCGAATATCTTCTATAAAACCATACTTGTTCCAATTTTCCTTGAGTATGATTTGACCTACAACTTCACCCTCACGATAAGCGAAAAATACGATGCGCTTTTCAGAATCAACATACTTTGAAACATCAATTTCTTGTTCTTCATATTTTTTCTGCCAAGGCTCGATTTTGATGAGCTTATATGAGATCGCGTTATCTTTGATCTGTAAATCTAAGTAGCCATACACCGTGAACTCACTGTCAAAGCTGTTGATGTGACTTGTCGTATCTGCGTTCATGGGTAAGATTATTATATTCTGTAATGAGTGATGAGTCATAGGTTCCCTCTTCGTTTTATTATTTTAAATTCTAGACATTATACTTAAATTAAGATCCCAATAAAATTACTGGGTTCTTTTATTACCTCTGGTCATGTAGAAACCTGGGGGATGCGGACATATAATAATCGACACCACCAATAAGTAGCAGTGGTAAAACATCATCGTCTCGCTTCCATTTACTTATTTTTGAAACCAGTATCCGCTACAAATATGGCATAATCATGACTAAATAACGATTGGTTTTCTCTTTTTATCCTTATACACATGATATATAACAAAAATACCAATAGTTAGTAGCAGTATCATTAAAGAAATCTTATCCCAAAGGAATTTATTGGACAGATCTACTCCAAGTAGATTCCAAAATAGATGAAATCCAACCGCAGACCAAAGTGAACGATCCCTGATCACCATGCTCCCAAGTAATATGCCGCCTAAAAAGACACTTGTTATAGACATAATTGACTGTTGATAGACCAGATGTGGCAGCGCAAAAATTAAAGCACTTATAACCACAGCAAATACTGCAGGTATTTTCTTGGCTAACTTCAATAGAATTATGCCTCTAAAAAAAGCCTCTTCAAATAAAGCAACGAAAAAATAATGAGTAAATGCAAGGATAATTTCCAGTAGTTGTATTCTAAATAATTGTTCCACCTCTAACTGTCCATTAACTGTAAAATACAAGCTATAGATTATTCCCATCACAGAGGTCGCCATTAACGTTCCAATAAAAAACTGTTTTAGATTCTGCTTAAGTGTCGTTTCAGAAAGCAAAGCTTTGTCCTTTATGTAATTGTAGCAGAGCATCGCTAAAAAGCAGTTGATGATGATTATCATATTTCCACCCTTTAAAATTAGTTATCTTTTTAATTACTATTTCATCTAGTTTAAGATTTCAAGTTCGATTACTTTTATTGTCCTGAAAAACTAAAGTTGAAACACCATGTTATAGTTTGATATAAGCCAAATACGAAATGGAGTTCTACTATGGTAAACAAAAAACGTCCGCCCCCCACTCCATCAATCGAAATATAACCAAGTTCATCCAATACTATAACTGGATCAAAGAAAAATGCCATTCCCAAAACAGGTTATTAAAAGAACTGTCTCAATTAAAAGTAAACCGAAGTATGATCTATGATATTTTATGTATGAAATAAATCCGACCGCAAATATGATAAACCAAACTCTAAAAATTTCTAGATGAAATACAATGTTTTCTGACCTTATTGCAAGTAATATTGATGTGATTATAATCAGTAAGAAAACACTAATTAATAGTACGTCTCCTAGACAAAACATACGGTTTTTAAATGAAGAACGATTATTAAATAATAGCTTTCCTTTTTCAATAACGCCATATCCTTTTATATAATCATTAAAATCACCTAGAAAATAAACAAGAAATGTGATTAAAAGCGCAAGTGAAATCCCGATATTTAAAACCTTCATAGATACACTTCCAATGTTTATCAGTAAAATTCGAAGTACTAGAAGTATGATTGATAGAAATACTAAACCCATCACACTATACATCGCTTTTTTTACAGATAAGCTCATCAGACTATTTTGCCTTGCTTCAATTAATTCTAAGTTCTGATGTGTCTCATTAGTTTCAACTTCGTCTTCGTAAATTACATATAGATTATTTTGATATTTAATTTTATCAACTCTACTTTTAAGTACTTCGTTTATATTTACATCTAAATGCTTTTTAAATATTCGATATTTGCTTTTACTATGATTCTTAGAAGCTTGAAATTTTAAGATGTTTAAAAATTGTCCAACTGCACCAACAAACTGATTTCCAGCTTCATTTTGTTGATCTAAAAAATTAGCTAAAGCGCGCTGTTCATAAAATTGATAATTATTGTGAATAAGCTTTTTCTTGATTTTTACATCAGCCAATATTTCATACCTCTCTTTCATTAATTAGCCCTTAGAATAGAAAGATTGATCTAAATTATCATCATACCATCAAACACACTTGACCAAGCACGCTCAAAATAGGCATATACTGCATCCCATTTTTCACCTTCTGGCCAACCTAGATGAATTAGTTCCACATCGGTTGATTGTTCATCGAGTGGTTTCATATTGATCACGACCCAAGTTTTATACGCATGATTACGAACCTCTTCATAAAAAGGCGGTGCATTCCAGGTAAATGAGATCATCTCATAAGGAATAAATGAAAGCACTTGGCAAGTCTCACTGCCTCTCAGTCCCTCTGGCGCACTAGAATCAAAATAGATTTCATATTTACCAAATGGCGTCAGCTCAATAAGTGTTTCAGTTCCAAACAATTTCTGAGTGCCTTCGTTTGTTGACCAAAGTTTCCAAACTTCATCAACACTGAGGGATAAAGTGGCTTTTTTGATGATTTTTTTATCCGTGATTGATAGTTGATCCATATTGATACTCCTCTCACGAGTAATAACTCTATTTAATAACTCTAGCTAATCTCTATTATTTTTCATCTCTTGATATTTGGGATCATTGGCGCTGATCAGGTAATTCTTGCTTTTCAAGTTTTCAACACGTTTTGTTCTTTCTTTTTCTTCGAATGTGTTTTTCTGAAGGTTTTCTCTCTTAACTTCATATTGATTGGATTCACTGAAACTATTATATCCTTCTTTCGCTTCAAGTGGTATGTAAGTTAAAGTATTATGTTTGAAAATCCTTGAGATTAGTCGATAAGGCCAATAACTGATAAATGAAGATACTTGTGAGCTAATGATGGTAAACACTGGCATAATTAAACCATAAAATAGTATGATCCAGCCTCTTGGTAAATATCCTCTGCCCAGAAAAAGATTTAAATTAAAAAATGGTGTAAATGAAAATAGTAGTAATATCCAGTTGACGATGCAACCGAAAATACCGAGGTATAGAAATAATCTCATGTAGCTTTGTAGTGAAAGTGCTCTTGCATTTACTTTTTCCATGGGGTCTCCTTGTAAAGATATTTATTATATCATTTCTATTTTTCTAGTCATCACAAATTCTTTCTTACTTTTTAGTTATAAATCACCATAAATATAAATAGTAGCCCTCCTTTATTCCTAGGAGGGCATTTTAGTAATAGACTTGTTATAAGTTGTTGATTTTCGACCCCAAATATACGTCAGAATGACTTTCGCTTTCGATACAAACTTCCATCTGTTCCGAAAAGTAAGTTTAACATTAACTATTACCTCTCAATAAAATCTTTTAAGCAAAGAATACTAATTAAAGTGCAACTAATTCCGAAAGCTTTGCAGCAACAGTCTCCATTGAATCTTCAAAAGTATTAAGACCACTTCTCGAACCAAGTAAAGGGCTTACTTCACGTAATGCGTCGTAAGTTGTGTTGTGAACAACAGGAACAAGAAGTTCCCGTGCAAGAAGTGCTGATAGTTCTTTATCTGCTATTCCCTCTCCTTTAAGACGCTTTAGTAGCGCAGGTGTAACAAGTACTATTCCTACTTTAGATTTTGCTAGTCCCTTATCAATCTCACGAAGTAATGATGAACCTAATGCTACATCCTTTTCACTAAACCATACAGAAACACCTACTGATTCAAGTTGATCATGCAACTCTTTGGCAACTGTTTTTCGATCGTCCCATGCATGACAAAGAAAAACATCTCTGTTATCATTTAATGATTCTCGTTTTTCAACACTGTCTCGAATGGGGGTAAGTGCACGTACCTCTGCGTCAGAGTATAATAAAGTTGAACTAGATGGTGACCATCTTGGTCTGGGACTACTCACTTTACTACCACTATTAGTAGATGCCGACTGATACGAAGTTGACTGATTACTGTTACCGTAGTTGTAGCTACTATAGTTGTATCCTCTACTACTATAGCGACCACCACATGCTGGACAAGCCGCAGCGGCACTAGCCGTGCGATGTCCTCTTACTGGTGCTGTGCAATGTGCCATTTTTTCCTCCTTTAATGTAATCTGCGATTTTAAAAATAGACCAATTAGTATTAATGTGTACAGTGTTTCAAAATAAATCATTTACTTTTAATATTAAACTTCATTAATTATAAATCTTAATTCCAAAGTCTCAGTTAAGTTTTAGTATCAAAGATACTTTTTAACATTGTATATTGCATTGAGTATTACCTAGGAAAACTCAGCAAAATCTGTGTATGAAAGTACACTTTTTGCTTCTGGGTATAGTGCCCATCTAAAAGCAGGATGTATCTCCCATTCATAGCCGAAATCAACAAAAGTTGAAGTTATATATTTATTATCTTCAAAATATTTCCTATCAATATACCCATCTTTAAGATCTTTTCTGGCAACAATAAAGTTGATTTTGTACATGAATGATATTAAATCTTTAACACTAGAAGTTTCTTTATTCGAGAAGTAAAAATTTCCATTTTGAATTATTCCTTCAACTTTTCTAATTAACTTTTCAGTATTATAAACATATGGCCGATCTTCTTTTTTATTACTGTGACTTGGTTTCATACCTAAAAGTAGTCTCTCAATATCAGGTAATTCATATCTATGCTCATTAATTGTATCTTGCAATCTACTCAAAGAATACTGATCAAAAATATCCTCCCAATCATTAGTTGTAATTAGATTTCTGTAATTTGAGCTAGCATTTCTTGCAGCTAAAGTACATAAATTTACAAGGTCACGAGGTCTTCTTCTAATTAACGATAGTAAAATATACCTAATAGGTCTATTATTCCACTTACCGTCTCCTTTAAATTTACTTTCCATTACGCCATCCAAGTAAATAGACATTTCATTTTGACTCATTATTAATAAATTTTCATTTTCATTTATCTCAAAAAAACTCTGTATTCTTTTAGTGAGTAATGCAAGTAATTCATGTTCAGTCCATCTAAGCCATAAAACATTTCCATCAATTTTATCAGTAGATTCGTCAGCCGTTCTAACTAAATAATAAACATCACTTCTTAAACTTACTCTAAAACATAATTCACTCGATTCACTACTCATATCTCTAATTGCATTTAATAGCGCTGATATTCGATAAATATTTTGCCTAGTACCATTCCATGCTCTATCTAAATCATCAATATATATAATGACTTTTTTGTCTTTAAGATATTTTTCTGCAACCATCTTTTTTATTTCATCTACATCGGTAATTTCATTAATTTTTTTTACAATGTTTGTTATCTTTTCTGCTATTTTCACGCCTTTATTGATAACTTGACTTTGAATACTTTCCTCATTACTTATATTCAGATTACTAATTACTTTTTTTACAATCAAATCTTCAAGACCAAATTTCCATTGTCTAATTAATTCTAAAGGATCAATTTCAATATCACCTTCAGTTTTTCCTAAATTAGCTATATCATCTGGTTTAACCCATAAACTGAGGACATTATTTTTTTGATTTTCAATATAAGACATTCTAAATATTGCTGATTTACCAATTCCTTTATGCGCTACAAGTATTCTAATTGGTAAAGAATTATGAATTTTATCATATGTGTCAGTTTTTACAAAATATGATTCAAATCTATCAATTGATTCATCTTCTGCAGCTAAATCACCAAATAATTCTCGAATCTGCTCTTCTGAAAAATCTATTTTCTTATTAAATAGCGACTCTGTATCAATTGTATTAGAATTAATCGCGATACTTTTGGCTTGTTTTCCTTTTGCCGATATTATACTTTCAAATGATACCTCATCTCCTTTCTTAAGGGTATCAAATAAGTCTTTCCCAATAGTTGAGATATGAAAAAATACACTTCCAGTATTAAATGATTTAATAAATCCGTATCCTTTTTCATCAATTTTTCTTATGATAATTCCTTTTTCCATATTATTCCTCCCAATAAAATATTTTATAATATTAAAAATCCTCTACTATTATATATGCCTGTTACAGAAAGTATGATAAAGTTCATATTTATCAACTATTGTTCCTATTTCCTCACAATACCTTACTAAAATAATACCTAACAAATCCTTCCTTATACCCAAGCTCCCCAAACTGCACAAACCCGAGTTTCTTATAAAACTCTGGTGCTTGATAGTTAAAAGTATCCAGTTGCATCATGGTACAGCCATGTGCTCTCGCAGTTTCTTCAGCTTGCTTCATAAGCTGCGTGCCATAGCCACCTTTACGATACTTTTCATCAATCCACAGGGTTTCCACATACATGGAGTAGCGATAGATCGTAGTGATCACGCCTCCCACTACATCACCTCTGCTATCCTTAAGCACAAGGTTATACTTCACAGGCTCTTTGGACTGTGTACTTGGTGCTTCAAGTCTGTTTTGTTGCCTTAGTGCTTTTTCTATGAATTCTACATCTTCTTCTCGATCAGTAGTTACAATCGTTAATACTTCACTATTCGCCATAATCTTACATTTACCTCTTCTTTCACTCATATACTTTTCTTACTTTTTCTTACTATATATTTTCTGTCACTTTGCCCTTCGCCCTTCACTGCCCTTATCCTCTAAACCGTTATCTCCACGATATTTCCATCGGGGTCGAGGACACTGCTCTCGTAGTAGCCGTCTCCTGTTCGTCGGGGCTCGCTGTGGATGGTAATGCCATGCGCTCTTAGGGTTGCGGTTAGCGCTGTGACGGCTTCTTCGCTCCCAGTGGAAATAGCGATATGGATAAAGCCTATGCGTTTGATATTGGCATCGTCAGATTTTTCTATGGTGGTGGCGCTTTCCATGAGTTCAAGTCTTGCACCGCTTTCAAAGGTTAGAAAGTATGAGCCAAACTGTTTTTTGTCGTTGGTGTATTTGGTATTTGATGTTGCGCCAAAGTATGTTTCGTAAAAGTCTTTCATGACTTCGAGCTGTGCGGTCCAAAGTGCGATGTGTTCTATACGCATATAACCTCCATAAGGTAAGGGGTAAATTAATATATATATTAATGTTTAAATGACAACTAAATAAGTCTATAGGCGGAATACAAGTCTATTTTTTTTGAATAAAATTATCTGACACTCTCAAAATAATATGATAATATTACTTTAAAGAGGGTAATGATTCACAAATACGATGATAAGGAGGCCTGACTATGAACTGCAATAAATGTACTGCTACACCTATTACGAATTATGGAAAAGTCACACTCTATATAGATACATACGCAGACCATCTGAAGGGGAAGCTTTCTTCTTTTTTAATGCCGCTTGGTTACAGTTATAAAGTGCATCATCAGGATACTGATGTTTTTTATTACATCCTTGAAAATTGTGACTTTGAAACGATAGTTGATCAGTTCGCTGTTTCTGAGCTTTTTACTGATATGGAAAAGCAAGAGCTCTTTCTTCTGCCGATGTCAGGTGACAAAAGGGTTGGTTTTCAAAACTTTAAAGAGACCAGACCGCTATCTTACTGGATCACTTTGAGAGAACATGCTGATGTGGTAAGCGCCATCGCAGGTAAACGCATCAAGACGTTGTTTCATCCTATCTATCACACTCAGACACTTGAAGTCTACGGACACGAAGCGCTCTCTAGGGCAGTTGACGAAGAGGGAAACCTCATCTCAGCTGGTAAACTCTTCGATGTTGCTAACCGACTCGATCTACTTTTTAACCTTGATAAGCTCTGCCGTCACTCTGCGATACAAACCGCAAGTGATCGAAGCCTAGAAGGAATACTCTTTATCAACTTTCTTCCCACTGCGATCTATGACCCAAACGTCTGCCTGCAAACGACACACCAGATCGTTAAGGATACTAAACTAAAGCCTGAAAACATCGTTTTCGAAGTGGTTGAGAGTGATTTTGTCGCTGATTATAAACATCTTGTCACGATCCTTGACCACTATAGGGATAAAGGATATCAAACAGCGCTCGATGATATCGGTTCTGGGTACTCAACACTTACACAGTTTGATCGATTAAGAACCAACTACATCAAGATAGACATGAACATGATCAATGGAATCCATAACTCGAAAGACAAACAGCTCTATCTCGATCACTTACTTGATCTGAAAACCAAAACGGGGGTCAAGATCATCGCTGAAGGGGTGGAGCATCAAGCAGATTATGACTATATCAAGTCTCTCCCAGTCGATTTTGTTCAGGGGTTTCTCTTTTCAAAACCTATGTAACTAGAACTAGGCACATATCAGTATATTTTACCATTTTTAATAGTGGAATTTACCCCGTATTCATACGGGATTTTGATTAACTTATGAAAGTAAAAAAGAACTGGCATCCATTTTTAAACTTAAAATGAATGCTCAGTTCTTTTATTTTTCACTTTTTCGCTTTGCAAATGCGATGATATTGCCATCAAAATCAGAACAATAAGCTGTGTTATCGCCCCAGTTTCTTGGTTTCATCTCGCTAATCCCTCTCGCACCAAGTGACAAGGCGCGCTCATAATAAAGCTCTGGTGAATCTACATATAAATAAAGTTCACATCTTGGATAAGCTGTATTTTGGTTAGGGTTATCCACGTTGCCATCTAATATTTTGACGATGCCATCTCCTGGTAAAAGACCTAGCCTTGTGGTTTCGTTAAATGGAATCTCTGTCATACCGTCTACATCAAGTGATGGTGCGTTATCTAAAAGTGCTGTGTAAAAGTCTCTTGAGCGTTTTTGATCCTCGACATAGATAATGATGATTATCTCCTTTGAATTGATCATGGGACACCTCTTTTTGCTGTATTTTAATTATTAGATTGCGATTTAGACTTACTATGCTTATGCTTCATTCGACACTTTAGTTTGAAAATCCTTTAATTTTATAATATTATTATAAGTATTTTTCTAGATTGGTAGCCATGTGATCAAATAGCCCCCAAGGATGAGGCTAGCAAAGTTCGCTAAGGCAACATATATATTCCGCCTTGCAACTGTATGCTCTTTTACAAATGCATTGAACAGGAATAACTCTCCGATTAAGACAAACGCTTCAGCAAAAACAAGACTAAAAATCAAGTAAGTTTGTGCCATGGGTTGAAGACCAAGCCATAAGTTGAGGATACCTTGCGTAAAAAGGTTGATGAGTAGAAACATCAGCCAAGAGCGCCTGTTTCTAAATCCAAATAGCCAAAAGATTGCGCCTTCGATGATCAAAGTAAGTCCAACTCTTGCGCCTACAAGTATCGCTTCACGACCTGTAGTTGTGCCCTTGATAATGGTTTGCCTATAAGTATCTATGGTATAGACGGATCTGTATCGGTTCATACCCTCTTCGATAAAGAGTTCAAATTGTTGATCCTTTGATTTAACTGTGATTTTATGAGTGTCAGTACTTGGAATTTCATTTTTATAGAACATAAACTGTGTTTCTGTAAAGTAATGAACTTTTCTCCCTTCTAAAAGTCCTGAGATCCCTTCGATATATACCGTTAGGTCATCAGTTGCACCGGGCACTACGATGATCAGCGCAGGGGGCTCTGCTGAGTTGGCAAAAGTTATACCACTCGTTAAGCCTGTTAAATTTGCCACCACTATCACAAGTAAAATGAACAATATGTACGGAAAAATGCCGCTCACTCTAATCAGTCTCGCTTGGTTCATGCTAACCTCCATTAAACAAGTTCTCTTTAATTTGAAGTTTCTCATATATGTAATATCTCTCACTACAAATAGTTTACCACAGCTTCAGTAAAATATATATTTTTTACTTGATTCTCACCACAAAGTACGGTAAAATAAAAACGAAATAACGAACGATATTTGTATTTGATATTTAATTGTTCACATTTTTTCACAATAAACTATTTATACAACTTAAAGTTCGAAAACATATTAACACGATTTTTCATTTATATAATTTGACGATATGGGTCAAAAGTTTCTACCTAACGCCGTAAATGTTAGACTATAGATGTTGCACAATAGGTGCAACTTTTTTATTGTCATTTTCTTGGTAATGATGAAGCGCTTCATTTGGAAAGTGACCATTTAACTTGACTATAATTATGCGGAGGCTATAAATGAAAAAAAATACTTACGATTTAATCATCATCGGTGCAGGCCCTGCCGGGATCTTCACGGCATATGAACTTCTTGAAAAAGGGTATAAAGGACGCGTGGTGTTACTTGAAAAAGGGGTCTCTATCGACAAAAGACACTGTCCAAAAGATAAGACTGATGTCTGTGTAAACTGTAAGCCCTACTGCCATATCACCACAGGATTCTCTGGTGCTGGTGCCTTTTCAGATGGCAAGCTGTCACTTTGTACGGATGTCGGTGGTGACCTACCTGAACTCTCAGGCGCTAAAAAAGTGCAGTCTTTTATCGACTACACTGACAAAATCTACCTTAAGTTTGGCGCAGACTCTAAGATCGAAGGTGTGGAAAACAACGAGCAGATCAAAGAGATCCGTAGAAAAGCCATCTCTGCAAATCTCAAACTGGTAGACTGTCCGATCCGCCATCTCGGCACTGAGAAGGCACAAGAAATCTATCTTAAACTACAAGAACACCTCATGGCAAACGGTATAGAGGTAAGATTTTCTACCGTTGCAGAGGACTTTATCATAGAAGAGGGGCATATCAAAGGCGTCACTATCGCAAATTCAAAAACAAAGGATCAATTTGAAACTTTGTACAGTGACCTCGTCGTCGTCGCAGCAGGCAGAAAAGGCTCTGACTGGCTCTTCAATATGTGCCAAAAACACGGTATCGCTCAAAAATCGGGCACCATCGATATCGGGGTGCGCGTGGAAGTGCGCAACGAAGTCATGGAGTCCGTTAACAACGTCCTTTATGAGTCAAAACTTATCGGATATCCAGCGCCGTTTGGCAACAAAGTCCGAACATTTTGCCAAAATCCTGGTGGTTTTGTGTCTCAAGAAAATTATGATGAAAACATCGCCATCGTAAACGGACACTCCTATAAAGATAAAAAGTCGAACAATACCAACCTTGCCATCCTTAGTTCACATCATTTTTCCGAACCGTTTAATGAACCGACGCGATATGGCAAGATGACCGCGCAACTCGTTAACATGCTTGGCAATGGTTCTATCCTCGTACAGCGATACGGAGATATCTTAGATGGCAAGCGCACATGGGAACATGAACTCAATCGTTCGAACGTCGTCCCTACGCTTAAAGATGCAGTAGCAGGCGATTTAACTTCTGCACTCCCATACCGTACCATGACCAACATCCTCAACTTTATCGCTGCACTTGATAAAGTCGTTCCAGGGTTTGCATCAAGTGAGACACTCCTTTATGGACCTGAGATCAAGTTCTACTCCAACCTCGTGACCATCGATGAAAACTTCGAGACGAGTATCAAAGGCTTGCATGCACTTGGTGACTCAAGTGGCTGGACCAGAGGACTGATGATGGCAAGTGCCATGGGCGTCATGATGGGTCAGACCATCGTTAAGTAACGCATGCATAAAGTCCTCTTGATTAAAGTAAATCGAAGGAATTTTTACTTCCCATATTCTCTACGGCATATGGGAAGTTTTTTTTAATTGACAACTACCTTATAACGAAATCTATAGGCATGATCTTTTTCAAAATTACCATTTTAAGGAATTTTGCTATTTTTTTGAAATAGTGGTATGATTAACTATGAACGTGGTTTACATAAATCACTTTCAAAAGGAGGACTATATGTCTAAATTATTTTTAAACGCATCTTTAAGAGATGCTCTCGGCACAAATAGATTAAAAAAATTAAGAACCAATGGCCAAGTACCAGGTATTTTGTATGGTAGCCACATGGACCCAACTGCGATATCAGTTAGCAAACTAGAGATGGATAAGTTTCTAACTGAAAATAATGTAGGTTCAAAGGTATATGTAAACCTTGAAGGCAAAGAGATTATGGCCTTTGTAAAGTCGATTCAAAAGGATGTGTTTGGTCTCAACCTTTTAAATTTTGACCTTCAAGCCCTGACTAAAACTGACAAAGTAAAGATGTTTGTTCGTCTAAACTTTGTGGGTAAAGACAAATTGCCACTTGGCGCAATTTCGCAAGAACTCACTTCAGAGATTGAGATAGAGACTTTTCCTGATCAGATGATCGATACTTTAAGTGTAGATGTAGCAAACTTACAGTTTGGCGACACGGTTAAAATTTCTGATCTTCCAATTATGAATGACAAGAATTTCAGAGTTTTCACAGCGCCTGATACGACTCTGTTTGCACTGATTCATTCAAAAGCAATATCAGAAGATGAAGCGTCTTCTACTGAAGAAAAACCTGTCGTTTAAGATCAATAGATTCGCTTGAGCGGTATAAACCGAGTCATTACGGCTTATTCCCATCAAAATAAAAAAGATTCATCACAAAATGATATGTTTGTGATGAATCTTATTTTTATGCATTCATTTAAACTTTAAACTTAGAAATCATCTCGTTAAGTGATTTGACAACTTCGTTATTTGCAATCGTACTTGCACTTACTTCACTAGCACTTTCACTTACTGTAGCAGTCATCGTTTGGACACGATCGATTTGTTCTGCTTCTTGTTCAGTTGCAAGTGAAACTTCACTTACACTTGTTGCAATCGTCGCCATAGAACTACTTAACTCTTCTGAAATAGCACTGAGTTCAAGCATGATATCATTAAACGCCGCTGCATCCAGATTATATTGTTCACCTATCTCTATGAGTTTTTGGTAATCGCCAAGCACTGTACCTTCTACGAAATTAAGGATCTCCGTCGAATCCTCGACTAAATTCCCCACCGCTTCTTTGATAAAGTTCACAGTCACTTGAATATTGCTGACCATCCCAGTCGATTCATCCGCAAGTTTTCCAATCTCAGTTGCAACAACTGAGAAACCTCTTCCGGCCTCACCTGCTCTTGCTGCTTCTATAGAGGCGTTAAGTGCAAGTAGATGAGTCTGTGAAGATATATTGAGAATACCCACTAGGAACTCATTGATTTTTTCTACTGCTTTTGCTTTTTCGATAGCATCTTGAAGCCTTTCTTTAACGGTTTCATAGATGGTTTTAGCATCGAGACTCGATTTTTCCGCATCGCGTTTTAAGGTTAGTGCACGGTCACTTACAGATGAAGCTTTAAGTGCGCCATCAGATGCTTTAGTCGCCACCACTTCTATGGCGTCCTTTGCTTCATCCACCGTCTGATTGACTTGGAACATAGAAGCGCTCGTTTCTTGTATCACCGCTGAGATGTCTTCCACAGACTGTGAGGTGGTTTCAGTTGCTGCTTCAAGTTTTGAGACACTCATGTTAATGATGCCAGCGCGTTGATCGAGCTGTCCTGAGATCTGTTTCAGATTTTGGATCATATGAATCAATTCACTTCTTACTTTCTCAAAAGAATTTGCGATACCGCCAAGTTCATCTTTTGAAAGTAAAGATATATCTTCCGAGAAATCAAGCTCGGCATACTTTTGAGTCCCTTCGGTAATATGTTTTAAACTTTTGTTAAGCGGGATGATAATCAGTAGCATAATAACGATTGCTAATACGATAATCCCCATTGATGAAAAGCCCACTTGGATCAATAAGCCTCTCTCAATTACTTTTAGATCATCTACGTAGACACCCGACCCGATAACCCAGCCCCAAGGCTCAAATTCTTTTACAAAAGATATTTTAGGTTGTGGTTTCTCACTTCCTGGTTTGGGCCACTGATAATCTACTGTACCTTGTAAGTTTTTCTTTACGACATCAATCATTTCTTGGAAAATGTACTTTCCATCTGGATCTTGCATACTTAAGATGTTTGTATTGTCCAGTTCGGGTTTAATTGGATGCATCAACATGATGCCCTCAATATTGTTTACCCAAAAATATTCCACTTCATCATAGCGGAAATTTTCAATTGCAGCTAATGCATTTGCCTTAGCTTCATCTTCTGAAATTGCACCACTCGTGAACAGTGCATACTGTCGGTTAATCTCTGACAATGGTAAATCAACAAGTTGTTCCAGCTTTTCAACAGTTTTTTCCCTCATAAGATTGTTTGCTTTTGGTAAAACAAAAGCCAGTATGAAGCTTGTGAAGACCACTAATATCAGAACTGCTAAAATTATGATTTTAGTCTTCAACTTCAAATTTTTCATAAAAACCTCCAAAATATTATTGAGTTTCAAAATTTTATGTTTTAATAAGTTGTTTTATACCCATTTAAAGTTACAAAATCACAACCTATTTAAAAATTTTCAAGATTTTCATCGAGACCTATCGTTCCCTTTAAATCGTCTAAGTACATCTGTGATTCAAAATACTCAAGTTCTCTTTTAGCACTTAAAAGCCTCTCTTCATATCCGAATTCTTGCGTAATCGCATAGTTTGTTTTATCGCTCGTAAATTTGATTAAATATTCAATTTTTCTTTTTATTAAAGCAATATCTGCTTGCTGTTTTCTCAGTAAACGCTTTTGATACCAATCGCTTTTTAAGATCAACTCCTTGTTAAACAATTCTCTAATTTCTGAAGAAGCTAAAGTTTTGTCATTGTAATGCCCATATGCCATGATATAAAGTAAAGCTTTAAGCGGTGGAATTGCATGTTCGATACTACCGTCTTTAAAATAATCAAGTGCTGCTTTTTGCTGACCTTGGGCTATATTTAAAATGCCATCAACAAAAGCTTCCATACTTTGTTTTTCAGGTTTTAAGATTCTCTCGTCAAAAATAGTCTGAGGTTCGTCGAAAATCTTGCCTAGATATTTATATGAAAACACATTTGTCATCCGATAGCCTAGACGACTTGCTGGAATCAACTTGCCCTCATAATAGAAATCATCAATTTTCTCAAACGATCCCTCTTGTATTAGCTTTTGAGGATTGCGATCAGAAGGTGACAGTCTCGACCACAGCTCAGGTACCAATATAGAGATATCATGATCCACTCTTAAGTCGGCACCAATATGCCCGGCAGGAGTTGTAAACGCTTGGTAATCCCCAAGTGCATACGAGATGAGTGCGTTGTTCAGATCATAGATTGGCAAAAGCATATTAAAAGGACCTTTTGTAAGCGCACCTTCAGAACCTGCGCCTGTCGTCGATGGTGATTTTCCGGTTAAACTGCTAATATAGTCCATAAAAAGCTCAGGTAATTCCTGATAATGAATTGGGTTATATACGCTTAATGGTAAGACTTTTTTGCCATTTTCTACGCTAGGTGGATTGTTTCTTCTTCCCGGAAGCACGGCATTTACAGGTGTGAGTACTGGTACATCCAGCGGGATACGGCGTGAAAGTCTGATCCCAACTTCTGCAATATAACTTTTGACTGGACTAATAAAGTCCGAGCGATGCTCTAGATATCTCGGATTTTTACTTGGTTCTCCGGATACGAGTCTCGGTTCAGAGGATATCACACAATAGTTATCGTCACTTAATAGAAATTCATCAATAAGTTTTTTTACAGGTTCTGAGTAGGCAACATACCCCATGACATCTTCACGAATAGTAAGTACGTCTTCCTTCGTGAGGGGCTGAAAATTAGTTGCAAAAAGGTTATTGCTAGACAAATCTAGCTCTGCTCGCTTATCATAACCTTTATATATCGCATCATCTGGCCTTTGGAAAAATCTAAATTCACAGTTAGTGACAAACTTATAACTAGAATTACTATAAAGCGGATTAAGGTATGCTAGTTTAGAAGATGGAATCAAGATAGAAGCCGTTACATCATCTTCCATCTGAAGCTTTTCACTTGGCATAAAGTCCATTCTAAGTTTAAAGATTCGCCAAGCTTGATCAGTTTCAAAACCCACGCGTAAGAAACTTGGTCTGATTTTGCGACCGTTGAATTTGATCTCATTACCTGGTTTACCATCAATGACGTCTACTGTAAAATGACTGCGCCAGTTACCATCCCAATCCTGTCTATAGAATCGCTTCACCATAAATACAAGTGATTTGATATAGTTTGGAATCGCATTTAAATAATGATTAAATTCGTCAGAATAAGCAGGTGATGGTGAGAGTAGCTTGATGACAGAGCCAAGTGAACGATCCTTTGACAAAATCGGTCTAGATTCTCGCGTTCTATTGGGATATTCTTTCCATCGGCTTCTATAATCATAGTTAAGAATCTGCTCAACTTGATCCAAGTCAGATTCTAAGTTGTTCACATAATAAGTGCCATAGATGATCGCATTGCTAATCGGCTTGGAAATCTCAGACTTTCCACCACCAGATACGGTACATGGTTTATGACAAAAAGTCCCCTCAGCATCAGTGCTGATGAGTTTCCAAGCTGGAGCAGCAGGATGTTGTTCCATGTGCAGTTTCTCTCCATTTGGCAAGATGTAGACATTACCTGGCCTAAGTTTAAGTGTTTGGTTCTGACCTTCATAAAGCCATTTAATTTCGGTTTTATTCAAGTCTACTTCTATATTTTCAGGCAGATAGTATATTTGTGGATAGTTTTTATCGATGCCATAGTTCATCTTTTGAAGGTGCATAGTTGAAGCAAAAATTTCTTTTACACCTTCGAACGTATAATCACCTATTCGCTTATCCTCACAAGCATTGAAATTCTCACCGACATTACGCCTTGGAAAAGCGATGGTACCACCTGCATGCTCTTCCTCAACGCCACCGAAGAGATTAGAAGCAAAACTAATCTGTGTTTTGATTTCTTTCTTTGAATAACCAAAGTAGTTGTCCGCGATAAGTGTCACCGCTACACCAGTATGATCACGACAAGTGAGCTTAAACGCTTGCCCATCATTATAAAGTTCATCTTCCGATTTATAGCACATGCCATCTCTTTGTTGTCTTTCAGTAGCATTTTCATAGCTTGGCAAACCAAGGTCAATTTTTCGAATCTTTGAAAGATGTGGTGCCAATAAGATGTAGCCCGTATGTCCTGACCAACCCTCCACATCAAGTCCAGAATCGTTGGCATGATAACTAGGATCCCCAGAATTTCCAAAGACTGATTCGAGAAAATCGAGGTTTGAAACCAAACTTCCTGGCGCAACAAAAAGAACTTCCATGGTTTTTTCACTAGAAATTCCTTTTACTTCTGGAGAGACTACTGGTTTAACAGATAGAGCGACAAAGGTTTTTGCTTGTTCGTCTTGGTTCACTTGCATGCTGGTAAATGGCAATATTTGTAGCGATTCAGGCGGATGTATCGCCGCATCATATAATTTAACAAAAGCCTCTTTAGGAACTTCCTTTTTATCATAAGGGATAGCAAGTCCTCCTTCTACGATATGAAAGGAACCTTTTGTTGTTCTCCGATCGTTTTTGGGGTTATTGAGAATCCCTTGTTTGATCCGATAACTATGGATGTACTCATTTGAAAATACATCTCCACCAGGTGGAAGCGATAATTCTCTTGCGAGCCCATAATGGTCTAAATTAAAATAATCCGTTACAACCCTTGGAAAGTTTACATCTTCTTTAAAGTAATTTTGAAAGAAGGAGTTGATCCTTTTATGAATACCGATTTCATTCACATCAACCATTCTCGTCTTTTCTTTGTAGTCTTGTATGATATCGCCAAATAAATTGATGAAATAAGCGCCTGTGGTCTTATCTGCAGTATCGGAATTAGGTGTTTTATAGATAGGTAAACCCAGAGCAGCAAGTTTGAAATTTATATATTTGATACGATCCTCATTTGATGAGAGAGGATTAATATTTCCAAGTTCCATACCGAGCGTCTTACGACTCATAAAAACCTCCTAATTATTTTCAATTATTTTATCTGTTCCTTCGTAGGCAACAATTCTATTTTTCCCTTCTTTTTTGGCAATATATAATGCATCGTCGACTAACTTCGTCACTTGATTGGTCATCGTACCAGGCGTCGGTATAAAACTAAAGATACCTATGCTACAAGTGGTATTGATCGTAATATCCAATTTTGAATCATGTACTTTTGCTGCTTCTACGTTATCTTTAATGATCTGTGCCAATTGCTTTGCTCCTGCAGCATCCGTATCAAATAGTACAATCAAGAATTCATCGCCACCATATCTAACAACAAAGTCTGTGCTTCGTCTCATTGCATTTACTAAAACTTGCCCCAGAAGTTCCAGGTAACGGTCGCCATAGTGATGACCATAGTGGTCGTTTATGACTTTAAAATCATCTAAATCAATCATTAAAAGACTTATTTCGATTTCACTCCTTACCGCTAACTGAAGTTCTTCATCTAGACGCGTACTAAAATACCTACGATTATAAACACCAGTTAATGGATCTTTTGTAGATAACGCCTCAAGTGATTTATTGGCTTCTTCCAATTTGACATTTAAAATGCCAAGTTCATCGTTTCGTCTTTTGATCACAGTCCCTTGCCATATCTTATAGACTGCAAATACAACAAGACACAGAACTACCACATAACCGATATAGGCAAAGATCGTTTTATACCAAGGCTTGGCAATTTCTACCCGTAGTGATACAACATCCGAGCTGACCCCTCTCGCTGTTTCGGCAAATACTTCAAGTGTATAATTACCAGAAGGTAATTTTGAATATGTCACGTAATCCACTGTACCAGAATAGATCCAACCTGTATCAAATCCTTTAAGCCTATAAGTAAACCTCACCTTTTCAGGTGAATCATAGTCAAGTGCCACAAATTTAAAACCCAAAAATGTTTCATCTTGTTTTAGTTTTAAATCGAGATTGTTAAAATAGTTTCTATTGCTTTCATATGGCTTTTGAAAAACATCGACACCCGAGATATAAACTTTAGGTGGCTGGAGTACGCCTTCATTGATATTACCAGGTATTGCCGTGATGCCATGCATGCCACCAAAATACATCGTCCCATCTTTATCTGCAAAGTGTCCTGAGTTAAACTCGTATCCACCGATACCATCATCCGGTGTCAACACAAAGATATCGCCTGTTTTAGGTGTGACAATTGCAAGACCGTTCTGAGTTGAAAGCCATATTCTGCCATCATCGCCTTCTAAAATCCCAAGTACGACATTACTCGGCATGCCATCTCGTTCTAGATAACTGGTAAAGGTACCATCTTCATCATACTTAGCAAGTCCTCCGCCTACTAAACCAAACCACATGTTACCCTTTGAATCTTCAAAAATTACATGGATGGTATTGGCCGCTAGCTGTGACATATCACCTTGTATAGATTTAAACACTTTAAACGTACTTGAATCCTTCTCCATGAGATTGAGACCGTTGTTAGATGCGACCCAAAGCCTGCCTAAGTGATCGTATTTGATGTCGTATATCAAATCGTCTGAGATTTTATATGCACTATCTGTATATTTATAGTGTACAATTTCACCAGAATTTAAATCGAGCTTATATAGACCATCACTATGCGTCCCTGCCCACAGTATATTGCCTTCATCTGATTCAAGTGCATAGGTAATCACGTTATCAGCAAGCGCAACTACAGTTGAGAAAGTATCGGTACTTGGCTCATACGTCATGATCTCATTGCCTACTGTAAAATATAATTTCCCATCTGAACTTTTATGGATATCTACCACGTTAGCATCTGTAAGTGTGCCGACTCCGTTTGGATCTGGTTTATACTTTGTAATCGTTTTGTTATCAGGTGAAATTTTATTTAATCCTTCATTATAAATTGCAATCCATAAAAACCCTTCATCATCTCGTAAAATCGCGTTGATTTTTCCCGCATCAAGTGAGTTTGGGTTATCGTTGTCATGAGAAAACACCACATAATTTCGTTTGAGTGGGTTGACCTTGCATATACCGCCACCATTTGTGCCTACCCATAAGATACCTGTACTATCTTGAAAGAGCGAATACACGATGGAATGAGATAAAGTTCCGGCTTTACCATCACTTGTGAAATGGTATGTTTTACCCTCCTTTGTGGTGGCAAAAAGACCACCTCCCCAAGTACCAATCCATTCAGTTTCATCTGAGGTTTTGGTAAATGTATAAACACGATTATCCTCGTATGGTTCTGTTTTAACTTCTTTAGTTTGTAAATCTATCTTGACGATGCCGCCATCCCAAACACCTAGAGTAAGAATATGCGGTGTATATTCTGCAACTGTCATAACAGACTCACTTGGTAATTTATACCCTGAAGCCATCACTTCTTTTTTTGTGACATCAAAATAAAGCAGTCCTTGATAACTGCCTAGCCACATTGTGCCATCAACATCCCAAAAAATATCGCGAATAACTTTTCCAGGTACATCATATACCGAAACTTCACCTGTATCTGGGTTTAATTTGTTGAGTCCATCTAAAGTGCCAGCCCAAATAAAACCATCTTTGTCCATATCTAAAGCTACTATTACCGGATTGGAGATGCCATTTTTTTCAACTGTATAATTGGTAAACTGATCCGTGTCTATGTCTAACCTTGAAATACCTTGGTAAGTTCCAATCCACAATTGATTTTTTGCTTCATCATAAAACATGGTTTGAATCAAATTGTGAACGAGTCCATTGGTCGCATAAGGATCGTTGGTATAAACCTTGAAACTTCTGCCATCATAACGATTTAGCCCACCTTGAGTGCCAAACCATAAAAAGCCATCTTTATCTTGGACGATGCTTGATACAGATAAATTTGACAAACCGGTACTGCGATCAAGGACCTCAAATGAAGGCACAGTTCCATCGCGAATAACATTCATCTGCGCTGAATAGGATAGACTGTTTAGTCCTATAACTAATATCATTAACACTATTAAAGTAATTGATTTAAGTACTGCTTTTTTCATCCGATCCTCCAATACAAATCACAACTTTTATGTAATATACTTATATGATAATTTACTTTAACCTAGAAACATTATAAACTGATAAAGGTTATCGCATATAATACCCCATTATACCTCTTATACACTTTTGTAACTTATTTTATTTGAATTAGTTCATAAAAGTATGATTTAGAAAGGACATTGATGATGAGTACATTTTTTCAGAAAATACAACAGACTTTTCCGGGCATATTATTGTGTTTAATAATTGCTCTACCCGCGTGGCTTTTAGGTAAACAATTCCCTATTATTGGAGGTCCAGTATTCGGAATTATTTTTGGGATGATACTTACTGTGATTATTCCCGACATTGCGCAAAAAAAATTCTTTAAGCCCCTTGGATTAGGTATTAAATACACTTCAAAAAAACTTTTACAGTATGCAATTATCCTTTTGGGATTTGAGATGAATTTATTTAACATCATCAAAGTAGGAGGGCAGTCACTTTTAGTGATGGTTTTCACCCTAAGTGCAGCCTTTTTAACAGCTTACTTTATCGGTAAAAAACTTGGTATAAAACCAAACACGACCGTCCTTATAGGTGTGGGGACTTCTATCTGTGGCGGCTCAGCGATCGCTGCTACAGCACCGGTTATTCAGGCAGAAGATGACGAAGTCGCACACGCTATTTCGACGATTTTCTTATTCAATATTATCGCAGTTTTTATATTTCCTTTTTTAGGCAGATTACTTGGTATGTCAGATCTCGGTTTTGGTATGTGGGCTGGCACTGCCATCAACGATACATCCTCTGTTGTAGCTGCCGCATCTTCATGGTCGAGTGCCGCAGGTAACAACACCGCCCTAACGTTTGCAACCATCGTTAAATTGACAAGAACACTTATGATCGTGCCTATCACACTTGTACTTGCCATCTATACTTCAAAAAAGAAAAAGCGCTCCCAGAAAGAAGACGCTCTCAATCACTATAGTTTCGTTAAAATATTTCCATGGTTTATTATCGGGTTTATCGGCACCGCGATCATGGGTACTTTTCTAGGTATTTCACCCGCTATCTTAACTGCTCTAGGACAATTAGGTAAATTCTTGATCATAATGGCGATGACTGCTATTGGTCTCAATACACATCTCAAAAGACTCATCTCAAACGGCTTTAAACCCATATTTTTGGGGCTTTGTTGTTGGTTTGTCGTAGCAGTCGTCTCACTTGTTGTTCAAATTAGTATGCACTTTATATAATGTCACTTTAAATAGCGCGCCGTTAACGTGATTCTCTGCACTGATGGTTCCACCTATTTTTTCAGCGGCAGTGTATGCAATCGCCGTTCCAAGTCCAAAGTTGCCATCTTCCCCTTTGTAAAACCGGTCAAAAATGTGAGGGAGTAGGTCTTGGGGAATTCCGGGGCCATCATCTTGAATCAACACGGTGACATTTTCTTGATGAATTGTTACATCAACAACCACATGTGTTTTAGCATACCGAATCGCATTGCTCAGAAGGTTACTTATGATTTTTTCTAGGTGATCTTCATTTGTTTGGATCAAAAGGGTTTTAGAACAATTGAGAGCAATGTGTTTGTGCTCTTTTGTCGCCAATCCTTCATAGCGTTCTATCAAAAGATTAAGAAAATCATATAGGTTTAAAGCATCTTTACGTAGGTTAACCTGTGTTGATTCTAGTCTTGACAAAGTAATCAATTGGTCAACAAGATGTTTTAATCTTATACTTTCACTTGCAATTATAGCGGCTGGTTTAGTCGCTTCTTCAAAAACACCGGTTACGATCCCTTCTGCATACCCTTGGATGGACATCAGGGGTGTTCTTAAATCATGAGAAAAATTCTGAAGGAAATCTACTTTTGATTGTTCCCGTTCTTGCAAGGATTGACTCATCTTATTGAGATCTTCGCAAAGTGCTTCAAGCTCTATTGCAGTCGTCTCAATCTTTATCGGACTGAAGTTACCTTCAGTGATTTTCCTTGAATAATGTGAAATTCCTTGTATGGGCTTTGTTACGCCTAGAGCAACCCTGCTAGCAAGAAAAGAACCTATCAGTGTCACCACTGCCATAATCCCTATAAGCAAAAAATTAATTCTTCGAATCAAAGCTTCAGTTCCTGCTTGTGATGCAACAATCAACAAGAACTGTTTTCGGGTTACCGTTTTGGTTTCATTTAACTTCTCATAACTCACTAGATAGTTACTGCCATTCACCCGCGTTGTAAATGTATCAGTGGAAATACCAGATGCGATCTTCTCCCTCGCTTTTTCTGTTGCGAGTAACATCTCAGCTGACAGATCAGTGTTTTTAGGGATCAATGTATTCCCATTTGCACCTAGAATTGAGATTTCTGTATCCGAAGTTTTTTGTGTTAATTTTATCGAAGAATTGAGAGCGGCAATCACCGTTTTAGCTTTTGTCGCAAGTGTTTCTGATGTAGCATCTTGTCCCACTAAAAGTTCACTTAAGTCCTTCTTCAATAAAGCAATTACAGTATCTCTACTCTCTTGGATCTGTTGACTTGACACTTTTCTGACATACGCGCGCATAGCGACATTGAAGCCTACTAGAACAACCAGTGACATGACGATAATTAACACTATATAGGGCATCAAGATCTGCCTTCTCAACGTTTTTCTTTTGCGATTTGATTTTGAGTGGTTTGTTTTTAACTGGTTAGATGTCATGTTCGGGTGCCTCCTCAAGTTTAAAACCAAATCCCCAAACGGCTTCTATTCTTACATTGGTTTTAGTAAGCTTTTTTCTAAGTCGTTTTACAACATCATCTGTCGCTCTGGTATCGACCTGTGTTTCAAACTGCCACACATTTTTAAGCAGTTCATCCCTTGAAACCGCACGGTCTTGATGTTGAAACAGATACAGTAAAAACGCATATTCAGTTGGTGAGATGTCCACAGGTTTCCCTCTATATTGAACTTCCCTTGTTTTAGGTAAAATCGTCATTTCGCCAAACACAACCTGTTCCTGTGCAAGTTTTCTCGAAGACTGGTCAAAGTTCATCCTTCTAAAAAGAGCGTTAATCCTTGCAACTAGTTCAATTGGAGAAAAAGGTTTCACCAAATAATCGTCACTTCCTATAGTAATCCCAGTGATTCGATCTAGTTCGCTATCCCTGGCAGATACGATGATGATGGGTATCCCCGAGGTTTCTCTGATCTTGGTACAAAGCATCAGACCATCTGTACCTGGCATCATAATATCAAGTACAATTAAATCAGGTGGCTCTATTAAAAAGGCCTCATATAAACTATCTCCATTAGAAAAAGCCTCTACTATAAATCCTGCATTCTTTAAAAATGACTTGATCAATTCTCTAATATTGTATTCATCATCAGCGATATAGATTTTCTTTTGTAATGTGTCCCCGCCCATATCTCCTCCTTGTTTAGAAGTCATCCCTTTAGAATTATCATACCACAATCTTTGGTTGCCTATGCAATTTCCCTATGAATTGCCACAAGTTTATAGAAAAAAGAGACATCTCAAATCCATTAACCGGATTATGAAATATCTCTTCTTCATGGGAGTAACGAATTATATTAAATGGTTGAGTAGGAAATTGTGAAATGATTCTAATCCACTAAACACTGTCCCGCAGTTGTTTAAAATCGCCTTTGAACCGATTCCTATAGGCTTCATACCGGCTGCTATGATACTTTCAATCCCAGCATAAGCATCTTCAACGCCTATACAGTACCCAGGTGTGATGCCAAGTAGTTCACTTGCTTTTAAAAATATATCAGGTTCAGGTTTACCGTTTTCTATACTAGCGGGATCTACTATTGCGTCGAAATAATCTGTGATGCCCATTGCTTTTAATAAAAAAGGCGCATTTTTACTTGCTGATGCTAAAGCAATTTTGATTCCTGATTCTCTTAAATACGATAGTAAAGAAACCGCGCCAGGTGATAGATTGTCAGGTGTATAACCTTTAATAAGTTCTAGATAGAGGTCGTTTTTGTGATTTGCAAGATCGTTCTTTTCCTCTAGTGTATACCGGTCATTAAGACCACCGTGTTCCAGTACAATTTCAAGTGAATCCAATCGAGATATCCCTCTAACTTCGTCTTCAAGTTTAGCTGGTACTTCAAACCCGAGTTCAGATGCTAGCATCTTCCACGCTTCAAAATGTGCTTTACTCGTTTCAGTGAGTACGCCATCAAGATCAAAAACCACTGCTTTTACTGGCGGTTTGCTTTTTTCTACAAAGTGCATTCTGTCCCAAACCTTCACGTATATGCCCTCACCCTCTAGTAGTTCAAAACGAATGTCACTTCCAATAATAACTCTGAGAAGTCTTCCTTGGTAATTGAGTTTGAAACTAAATTCATCCCAGCTCATCGGCTTTTGTGGTCTTAATAAGATGCCCTCTTCAGTAATCCTAAGCCCTGCAAAACCAGCAGTCACACTTAAGATTGAACCTGCCATATTTGCCATATGAAGTCCATCTTTTGTATTTTTATGGGTATCTTTTAAGTCAAGCATCAGAGATTCATTGAAATACTCGAACGCCTTGTCATTAAAGCCACATCTTGAAGCCATGATTCCATAGATACACGTTGAAAGTGAGCTATCATGTGTAGTAATCGCTTCATAATAATTAAAAGCATTTTTGATATCTTCCTCTGTGACATACTGTTCCAAAAGCATATGTGCAAGAAGGGTATCCGCTTGCTTTATAATCTGATGGCGATAAATGGTTAGTGGGTGATAATTCAGTAGAAGTGGTCTATGAGCGTACTCAGGCTCATCCATCGGCCAATGTGGTTTTGTTAAAAAAGTATCGTCTTGAGCATACAACCTTAATTTGTCATCGTACAAGAAAAACATTTTTTCTGATGCAGTTTTCATGGCAATTAGTTCACCTTGATTGATATTGAGTCTGTTTACCATATCTTCGAAAAGATGCTTTACGGATTCATGTTTACTATTTTCAAGTAACTTATATAATTTATAGGCCCAATAAAGATGGTACTTCGCCATCGCGTTTGTGTAATAATTGTTGTTTACAATTGCAGTATACTCATCTGGACCCGTCACTGTATGAATTTGGAAAGTGCCATTGTGATAATTTCCGAGATCCATCCAAAGCCTTGCAGTTTCAAGTATTACTTCGAAGCCCTTTTCTGCCATAAAAAGTTCATCATCTGTATAGAGAAAGTACTGTACAAAGGCATAGGCGATATCAGCATTGATATGATATTGCGCTGTACCAGCAGGAAAATAGCCTGAGCACTCAATCCCGGATATCGTTCGCCATGCATATGCTGCACCTTGAAGATGTCCAAGTTGTTTTGCCCTTTCTCTTGCAAAGGGTAAAATACTGTGTCTATAACTTAAAAGTGCTTTGGCCTTGTCAGGCTGATTCATCTGTAGCACAGGCAAAATATAGATTTCTGTATCCCAAAAATAATGACCTTCATATCCTTCACCTGAGAGACCTTTAGCAGCAACATTTGAAAATCGATCGACCCCTACAGATTGTAAAAGGTGAAACTGCATCATTCTTAATGCGAGTTGCGCCTCTGGATCTCCTTGGATATCGATGCCAGATTGATACCAGAATTCGTCTAAAAATTCTATCTGAAGTTCTAAAAAAGCATCATAATCAAAGGAATCATATTTTTGTAACAGCTCTCTTGCACGCTCAAGTGGTGAAGAAAATCTTAGACCGTCTGTAAAGACGCATTTCTTTTCAAGTCCAACATGTCCGTACGCCTTAACTCTCGTGTATAATTTACCTTCGTGTTTATCATGTTCCATAGTCGCATACAAGGTGTGTAAAACTTTATGCGAGATTGCAACTGCCTGTTCGATTTGTGTAGTAGCAGTTCTCATTGAAGCATAAACAACTTGATCATATCCCACGAGTGATAATAGCGTCATTAATTTTGTATGCCCTTGACCAATCCTCGGATCATTGGGGTTACTATAGTTTTCTATATCCGTATCACATAGACTGACCAGTTCAATTTCTCCATCAAACTCTACTTCTATTTTATAAAGTAAAAAGTTAACATGTTCAAACGAGGCCAATCTTCTAAAACTTATTGCTGCAATTTTACCCGTACTGGTAAAGTAGCGATAAGTTCGAGTGGTTTCACCGGTTTGAAAATCTAGCGTTCTATGATAGTCTGTAAACTTACCATCAGCCAAGTGAACTTGTTCACCATCCAGCCATATCTCACAGGTTTGTGTATCAAGAACTCTAGGTTGCCTATCCTGTTCTGTAGGAAAGCCATGAGCCATTTCAGCATGAACCATAGGTATGCGATCGTAAAGGCCATTGATATATGTACCTCTGACACTTGCACCAGTCGCATACCCTTCTTCAAAGCTACCTCTTACACCAAGATAACCATTGCCAATCATGTATAGACTTTCTTCCAGTTCTTGCTTCGAAAAATTATAGATATTGGATTTCAATTTCCACATTTGGTTCTCCTAAATTAATTGCTAGCTTGGATCAAGGCGTGACCTAATAAAGCAGAGATTCTTCATTTTCTAGATCAAATAGATGTAATTTTTCAGAATCAAATACTGTATAGATATCATCACCTAGTTTTATACCACTAGCAGCTTCTGTTTTTAAAATATAGCTTCTTTGACCAATTTTGAAATAAACATTTAAGTCACTTCCCAAAAGTTCAGTCACTTCAACTTTAGCAGCAATACCGTCAGCACTAGTGCTTAGTTTAATATTTTCAGGGCGAATACCTACTGTTACTAAAGCTTCATTTTTACCTTTTGCTTTCACAGCATTTATCATTTGTTCACTGAGTGCAAATCGGTGTTCTTCAACCTCAACAAATTTACCCTCCACAATCTTACCAGGGAAGAAATTCATCTGAGGTGCGCCGATAAACCCTGCCACAAATAAATTAGCTGGTGCATTATAGATCGTTCTTGGGTCTGCAACTTGTTGTACAATCCCGTTATTCATAACGCATATTCTTGTGCCCATGGTCATCGCTTCAGTCTGGTCATGTGTCACATAGATAAAAGTGGTTTGGAGGTCGTTGTGAAGCTTTATCAGTTCAGCACGCATCTGAACCCTAAGTTTTGCATCTAGGTTAGACAGTGGTTCATCCATAAGAAATACTTCTGGTTTTCTAACGATTGCTCTTCCCAAAGCAACACGCTGTCTTTGTCCACCAGAAAGTTGTTTCGGTTTGCGTTTTAATAAGGGTTCAATATCAAGGATACGAGCAGCTTTCGTGATGCGCTCTTCTATCTCAGCTTTTGGCGTCTTTTTAAGTTTTAATCCAAAAGCCATGTTATCATAAACGGTCATATGTGGGTAAAGTGCATAATTCTGAAACACCATCGCTATATTTCTGTCCTTAGGCGAGACATCATTGACGATTTCGTCACCTATCTGCATCTCACCACTGGTAATCTCTTCTAGTCCGGCTATCATCCGAAGTGTTGTCGTTTTTCCACATCCTGACGGTCCAACCAAGATCATAAACTCTTTATCTATTATCTCAAGGTTGACATCTTTAACTGCATGAAATCCATTGGGGTATTTTTTGTTTAAGTTACTAATTTTTACGTTAGCCATTTTCAACCCTCCAAAAATCTGTTATAAATCTTCCAGTGCAGACAAAGCACCGTACTTTGAACAAACTTTAGCCGCTATTCCAGCAGCAAAAGTAGCCGCATCTTCCATAAAGTTTTCATTTTTCACGTCAATTTTAGGTGAATTTGTTAAACTCAGTTTGTATAATAGTGCTCCTATAAAAGCATCCCCTGCACCAGTCGTGTCCAACACTTCGGTTTTAACTGCCGGTACGTGAATTTGCCATTCACGGTTGAAAATCAATGCGCCATTTGCGCCAAGTGTAATGGCTATAGTCGCTTTATATTTATCTTTTAGATGAACTGCCATTTCTTCAATACTGCTTTGTTTGGTGATTAAAAAAGCTTCTTCATCACTTAATTTTATGAGATCTGCTTTTTCCATAAACCGGTGTGTTTTCAGCACGAATTCCGCTTTATTGTCTTGCCAAAATGCACTCCTATAATTGGGATCGAAGCATATACAGTTTTCACCTTCGATGCTTTGATCTAAAAGCTCTTCATATGTGCTATTTAGTTCACCTTCTAAGAAACTCGTAGCCGCTCCAAAATGAACAATTCTCTGTTCTTTGGTTTTATCATATATCGGTAAATCTGAGCTTTTAAAATCGGCATCTGCGCCTCTCATAAATATAAAATCCCGCTGGCCATTTGCTTCAATAGAAACAAATGCAAGTGTTGTCGCTTTATCAGAACGTTTTAAGAACTGCGTATTTACATGGTATTTCTTTAATGTGTTTTCTAAAAAATCACCAAATCCATCTTTTCCAACGCTACCACAAAATACACTTTGACCACCCAGAGCAGCGATGGTACACGCTACATTGGCTGGGGCACCTCCTGCCTTCATTAAAAAATGGTTTTGTCCCTCTATGCCTGTGTCTTTTGTCTCGCCTATAAAATCAATCAGTAGTTCTCCGATACACAAAACTTTTTCCATAGTTACGCCTCACGTTTTTTAATGATGGTGCTTTCTCTTACTACCAGTTGATGTTTTAAAATTTGATGTTTAAAGGGTGCGTGATGTTCCGGATCCTCCATCATCTGTACGAGCGTCTCAATTGCCAAACGTCCATTTTCTTCAAATGGTTGTTTGATAGTCGTCAGTGAAGGTGAATACATCCTTGCGATTTCCACATCATCAAATCCCAATACTGAAAGTTCACTTGGTACACTCAGCCCTTGTTCACTCGCGTATTTCATAGCACCAACTGCCATTAAATCACATGCACAGAATACTGCTGTCACCCTTTGTGCTTTAGATAAGAGCATCTCCATCCCACGATAGCCATCATCAAATGAGTACCATCCTTCAGCTATAAGATTTTCTTCAAACAAACCTGCTTTTATCATGGTATCTTTATAGCCATCATAGCGCTCCTTACCTGACTGTGGATCTGTCAGTGGACCTCTGATCATGCCGATCTTTTCATGACCTAAGTCAATCAAATATTGCGTCGCTTCACAAGCAGCTTTGTAATTATCTATCCTTACAAAAGGTATTTTATCTGTATAACTGTCTGAACCAATCATAATAATGGGTTTTTCGAACGCTAGCATCGCTTCATAAAATTCAGTATTACCATGATCGGTAACTAGAATTAATCCATCAACACCTTTATCTTTGAGTATGTGTATATGTTGTATCTTCATCTCAATATCAAAATCTGTCGCAGTGATGAGCAGTGAATAATCTAAACTTCTAATATAGGATTCAATCCCTGCGATAATCCTTGAAAAAACAGGGTTGGATAAATCAGGGATGATAATACCGATCAAATGAGATTTTTTGAGTGACAGACTTCTAGCGACTTGATTGGGTTTGAAATTTGTATCCTCTATCACTTCAAGTACTCTTTTCTTTATCTCTTCACTTACGGGTTTAGAATTATTTAAAACCCTTGATACCGTTGCCTTTGAAACCCCGGCTCTTCTTGCAATCTCATTGATAGTGACTTTCACATTTACCTCCATAACAACTTTCGTCTAATTTAGCATTCTAATATAGACTATATCACTTGATGGAGCCTGATACCATACCTTTGATGATGTGTTTTTGTCCTATGATGAAACCTACGACAATAGGTGCAGCTGCCATAAGTACTGCGGTCATGATCAAGTCCCACTTCTTGACAAAGGAACCAGCAAATCCAGCAATGGCCAGAGGAATCGTTTGAACATCTTGACCAATTCCCAAAATCAGAGAAGGTAACAAGAAATCATTCCAAATCCAAATTGCATTTAAAATACTGATAGTTACAAATATTGGTTTTAGAATCGGCAATATGATTTTGAAAAAGATTTGTGGCTTAGTACACCCATCTATAAGTGCTGCTTCTTCAAGTTCAAATGGAATGGATTTTATAAACCCGTGAAACATGAAGACTGCAAGTGGGGCTCCAAATCCTATATAGGCGAATATCATGCCGTGTAAAGTCCGTAACATCTTGATTCCAGTCGCCTCATATATAGTTCTAAAGAGAGAAACAAGTGGAAACATTACGACTTGAAATGGAATGATAAGACCACTGATAAACAAAAGTAAAATTATAGTTGAGCTTCTTGATTTTCGTCTGACGAGTACCCATGCAGCCATCGCTGAAAATACTGAAATCGTAATTAAAGAAAAAACAGTAACGATCGCCGAGTTATAAACACTTGAAGCATATTTTACACTAGGGCTTGTCCAAATGGTCTTTATGTTGACAAAAAGCTGCGACCATTTTTGAGGAAATGATATTGGATCTGTGATAATCTCGAGTGAAGACTTTGCAGAGTTGATAATAACGATGAAAAATGGAAATATTGTTATTAAAAAAAGAATCAATGTTATGAAAGTTAATGACCATTTAACAATTTTCTTTCTAGATCCCATTACATCTCCACCTCCTTCTTCTTGTTATAATAAACTTGACCGATGGATACCACTGACAAGACTAAGAAAAAGATAATAGCCCTTGCCTGTCCTTCAGCCATCTTGTTATATTTAAAAGCGACATTGTAGATATGCATCGCCAATAGCTCTGTGGAGTTGACAACTGATCCTTGATACAAATCAGTTGGACCACCATTGGTAAGTGCAACGATGATATCATATTGTTTAAAAGAGTTAACGAGTGTCAAGAATGAGGTGATGGTAAACGCTTGTGCAATCATCGGAATCGTGATGTTCCAAAGTTTTTGCCAGAAATTTGCCCCGTCAATCTCACTTGCTTCTAAAAGTTCTTGTGGCACGTTGAGCAAAGCTGCCACATAAATCATCATAATATATCCAGCATATTGCCATGTGAAGGCAAGTATTAACCCAAAAAGTGTCAAGGTTGGATCTGCAAGTAACAATAAGTTTTCGAGAAAATTGATTCCTAATAAACTTCCAATTGCCGGTATAACGCTCTTGAAAATAAATTGCCAGATATATCCAAGCACCAATCCACCTATTAAATTGGGAATAAAGAATCCAGCTCTATAAAAATTCTTAAACTTAATCTCACGTGTTACTAAAAAAGCAAAGGTAAGTGAAACGAGATTAATAGAGATCACGCTGATTAATGTAAAAATAAAAGTCCTTATGAATGAATATTGAAATGCTAAGTTGGAAAACATCGATTTGTAATTGTCGAGTCCAACCCAATTTGGTTTAACCCCTTCAACAGCAGTCCAGTCTGTCATCGAATAATATAACCCCATAAAAAAAGGCAAGATTACTACGACGAGAAACGAAATGAGAGCTGGCGCTAGAAACAACCAAAAAACGAGTTTATCTTTAGCTTGTTTTTTCATGGCTTCTCCTTCTCATGTCTAAATAAGATCCAATTGCATCATAGTGCTATATAAACAAAGTAGTGCTTTATAAACATAGTAATGTTTTATAAAAAAAGGGTGTTAAGTAACACCCTTTTTAATTGAACATCATCAATACTTATTTAAGTTCAGCTATTTTAGCCGCTAATTGATCTATGAACTCTTGCTTAGTAAGATCGCCTTTAGCGAAGCTTTCATAAAGCGGTGCAATTGTACCCATACCAAAACCATCAGGCATGTCATTTTGTAACCAAGTATATGCTTTTCCTTTTGCAAGCCATTCAGCTACATTTGCCGAAAGTGGTGTGCTAGGTTTTAATGTAACGTTTGTAAATGCAGGCACCATTTTCGCTTCGTTAACCATGTACTCATGGCCTTTAACGTTTGTCGCCATGTAGTTTAAGAAATCTTTTGCAGCTTTTTGGTACTTGCTGTCTTTATTGATAACATAGAACGAAGGAGCGCCGATAAAGATACTATCCATTGTTCCTTTTACAGATGCATGAGGTGCAAATGCCATTGGGAAATCTACGCCATTTGAAACTAACCATGGATCTATCCAGTTTCCTTGATGAATAAATACAGATTTCTTAGTTGCAAATTGACCAACTTGTGCATCGTAGTTACCTGTTAAGAGAACCGATTTATCTGAATACTGGAATAACATTTCTACCCAATCAGCGTACTCAGTTAATCTTTGCATGTCTGCTTCACCTTTAAGTAACTTATCAAGTACAGTTGTATCGCCATAAGGAAGGCCAGCAGATAAATAGCCGTTAAAGTTATGAAGACCAGTTACCCATCTCATATCAGGACCAGCTGCCATAGCAACTACAGAATCAATACCTAGCTCAGCTTTCATGCTATCAATTTTTTCAAAAGCAGCTTTATAGCCTTCTTGAGAATTGAGTGTAGCAGGATCAACACCAGCTTGTGCTAATAAATCAGCATTATATGCCATACCCCAAGCTTCAACAGCTACTGGGAAGCCATATACTTTTCCATCAACTTTAAATTCAAGATCAGTTAAATCAATCCAAGCATCACCATCAAATGGTGTGAGTTTTGATTCCCAGATTTTATAGCCGCCCATACCTTCGATTACGAAGATATCTGGTTGACGATCTGACTGAAACTCAGCTTTTAAAGCTTCTGCATACGGCGAATCACCACCTGCAGTTTTTACAGTTACTTTAACACCTGTCTCTGCAGTATAAGCAGCTGCAAAAGCAGTAAGTTGATCGTTGATCTCAACTTTGTTTTGATAAATTACGACTTCTTGTGGATCCTCTTTTTTTGCACATCCTGCGAACATTGAAACAACTAGCACCATTACCAATAATAAAGCTAAATTCTTTCTCATTTTAATCCCCCTTTGGATTTTATTAAGTTCACCTTTTGTTCATATACCCAGAAAATTATCTGAGTAATCTGTTAATTCTATTATAGGAAACCGGTTTCACAATTGCAACACTATTTTTTGTACTTTAGTAAAAAAAATTCATAAGGACCTAAAATAATTGTATCTTCTGCAAGATCAACCTGTTTACCTTGTAGCATTTCCAACCATTTACCTGTTAAACCATGGCGTTTAAGATCTGATGAAAAAATCCATTGCCTATCTTCTGACAGATTATATATAAGCACTACTTTAGTAGCTTCACTTTCAAGATGTTGCATAAATCCTAAAATATGTTGATTGCTAAAGTGCAGCGTTTCCTCATGCACGACTTTATGATGGCCATATATTTCTTTGCGAATATCTATGAGTTCTTTGACACCTTTATAGACGAGCGTTTTGGGATTTTTCACATCACCGAGCTTTTCCACTTCCGTCCAATCGAATTTGCTTCGGTGAAGCCATCTTGAATCATGGCTTTTATGCACATCTAGTTTGTAGGCGTAATCATTAAGCGTTCCGATTTCGTCGCCAGCATAAATCATAGGTATACCTGACTTTAAGATAAACATCGCATGAATAAGCTCAATCCGTTTCAGAGCGAGTTCCAGTTGGTACCGGTCTTTTTTTATAATTGCGTTTTCAAGTCCTGATAGACTTGCAAGTGTTCCCGAATTACGTGCATCTAAAGTAATCGGATTGTATTCATAAAGTTCACCTTTAGAAAAACTATCTTTTAAACTCCCTAGATAAAAGTCAATCAAGTACATTTTATGCGCATGAGGATCAAATCCCAAATTTCGAATGCGTCCTTCATCTAACCCCCAACCTATGTCATCATGGCATCTGGCATAGTTAATCCAAACACTACTTGAAGGGATAGCATATCTAGGCATATGTGCAATATGTCTAGCATCGCGTGTCGCTATAGCGTTCCAAATTTCAACCATATAACTCGCATTGTAGAGCGTATGACATTCTAAAGAAGACGCCGTTCCAAAATAAGTAACTATGGTTTCTGGCTGTACGATTGCTTCACCTAAAAGTGCAACCGAAGGTGCACAAGCACTTATCACTTTTCTGAAAATTGTAAGTACCGTATGCACTTCTGGAAGGTTCCTACAAAGTGTCCCCAGCGACTTCCAAATATAAGGAATAGCGTCGAGGCGGATCATGTCTACACCTTTGTTCGCAAGGAATAAAAGTACATCGATCAACTCATTTAGGACCCACGGGTTATTATAATTAAGGTCCCATTGAAAAGGATAAAAAGTAGTCATTACCCACTTTTGAATCTGTGGGACAAAAGTAAAATTGCCTGGAGCGATACTCGGAAAAACTTGATTCATGGTTTTTTCAAAATTTTTTGGGATCTCATCTGTGTCGTACATATAATAATAGTTTTGATACTTTATATCACCAGAAAGAGCATTTGTTGCCCATTCATGGTCGTTAGAAGTATGATTGATCACATAATCAATACAAACTTTAATGCCGTTTTTATGATAGTGTTCAACTAACTTTTCAAATAGCTGCATATCACCTAACTGAGGGTCAATCTCGCGATAACTCTTTACAGCATATCCACCATCATTCTCACCTACACGCTTTTCTAAAATTGGCATCAAATGGATCAACGTAATCCCTAAATTTTTAAAATACCAAACTTTGTCCATGAGCCCTTTTAAATCATCAGAAAACAAATCCACATAGAGCATCATCCCCACAGTGTTGCCATCATTTACCCAGCTTATGCCATCGACATCTTGCTGCTTAAGTAGTTTATTTCTCTTATAAATAGCTGTAGTCATAATGTCTTTCAAACCATTAAATGCAGCATTTTCTCCTGGATACAAAGTATAATAATCCGATGAGATATCCTCAAAAGATGCTTCTAAGCGAATCGCTATTTCCCTTTTCGTTAATTTGCTCGTACAACCACCCCCTTGTGCTATCTTTATTTTAGGAAACCGGTTTCACGTTGTCAAGATATATTTTTTCCTTCTGGGACTATCAATACCCCTCTTGACAGAAAATAACCATTTTCTGTCAAAAAAAGGACAAATAAAAAACGTACAAGCATTTATACTTGTACGTTTTAAACATCAAAAATCGTATGAAATAGATTGATTTATTAAGATCCTTCTAAAATAAAGCTTTTATGCGATCCCAAAAAGTTTTCTTTTCTTCTTTCACTGGTGCAACATTTTTCACTACTTCGTATTCTATTGCTGGTGTTTTCATGATAAATTGCACACTGTTTGGCGTATTGCGTTCATCTACATATGAGTTGACAGCAGATGGATCAGCATCTAAAGGAATAGGAAGACTATCTAGCATAGAGGTCAATTGGTCTCTAGCATCTGTTATCCCTGTATTGAGCTTGCTCTGTCCATCTACGAGCGATGCCGTATGGCTAGGTAGTTCGGAAAAAGAAGAGTTGAAACGTGACATTGCTTGGCTATAATTCCCAAGCGCATTCATCCACTCCACAAGTCCCATATGAAATTTCGTCTGTGAAGCTATAAACGCGTCTAGACCAGCATTAACTGTAGTTGCTCCTTGTAACATTTCAGCTACCGCTCCTTGAGTACCATTTATTAGCATCTGTTGACTAAGTACACCTTTTGCGAGAGCCTGTATAGCTGGGTCTGGATTTTGTAACATTTGTGTAGCGATTTCTGTCAAGCCAGCACTTTCGCTTACCGCACCAGATAATTGTTGGTTAAGACCATATAACCCAGATTCTATAGCACCTACGCCTGTTGACAAATCAGTTAGTCCACTTGACATCGCATCGCTACCCGCTACAAGTGGCTCACCATTTGCTTTTATCAGCTTTAAGTTAGAATCCAGTGAAGCAACTGCATCGGCACTATCTGCTATGCCACTGTTTAGTTGTTTTACCCCAGAAACCAATGCTTGTGAACCTGCAACCATTTCATCCATGCCCTCTGTGATCGCTTTTGTATCTATTTTGATGCCAAGTGACATTTGAGTCCCTGTTGCTGTTATGCCATCCATTTTAAACGCGGTTATATTGGCACTGATGACACATTCGTTTTCTTGTTTGGGTAATACTGTCATGGCGATTTGCTTATCGCTACCCACTGTAACTACTGAAGCACCTTCAACTTTTATATCTGAAGCAACCTCTGTATTTAAAGTTGTAATCATCTGAAGCGTATATTGCTGGGCAAATTTGTTCACAGCTATAGGATTAGGCTTAACGTGAATTTTGATTTCTAGTGCACCAGTCGCGCCTGATAACTGAGATGCTTCGATTGATTTTCCATCTAACTGATAAGAGATATCTATCACCCAGGGATTAACTGGGTTCACAAGCGTTCCTTGGTAATAAAATCGCTTAAGGTCAGAACTTCCTTCCAAATTAAATGAAATCATGTCATCAGATATAACAGGTACGTCAACTGTTGATAAATTGATAATTTCAGTGTATGCACCGTAGTCTTTCACTTCATTTCCATCTAAATCAAAAGCATTTACCACAATTGCTTTGCCCATTCTGCCATTTGAATCTAGATCAAAATAGACGGTTTCATCTTTTGTCCCCTTTACTTCTTGTGCGAACTCTATAGTAAAAAGCCCACTCCCTGCTAATAAAATAGCCAAGCCAAGCGATATAATTTGTTTAGTTAATCTTTTATTCATGTGTCGTGCCTCCTTTTTCTAACTGTCTTTTAATATAAAATTTGTCAAACATAACGAGTAACGCTGGCAATAGCATAAATACCATTATGATACTGAGAAAAGCACCTCTACCAATTAATTCTCCCATTTCACTGATGGTTTGAACACTTGAAGACATAGCTATAGCATATCCAGCTACTGTTAGGACAACGCCAGATGTTAACACTGAAGCACCTGCATCATCAACCGCTAATATCATACTGTCTTTTGGTGTGTGGTTATGTCTTCTCTCAAGATAACGTGATGTCATCAAAATAGCATAGTCTATCGTCGCCCCTAGCTGTAACGATGAAACCACTAGCATCCCAATAAAACTCATCTTATAGCCTGTAAAATAAGGAATTGACATATTTAAGAATACCGCTGTTTCAATGGTTAATACCAAAAGAAATGGCAATAGCTTAGACCTGAAAGTGAAAAATATAATCAATGCAACTGCTATGATTGCCACTAAATTTACCGTTAAATTGTCAGTTGAAGCAACTCTTTTTATATCATAAAGACTGACACTGGATCCAGCGAGTGCTACTTTTTCTGGAAACATATCGTTTGACATTTGCTTGATTGTCTCAATCACACCGAAAGTAATATTGCCTTCATCAGGTGTGTTAAGTGCAATGATCATACGATGATAATCCTTGCTTGCAAATGATTCACGTACTTTATCGGGAAGTATCTCTATCGGTAATTTATCATCTACCATAGCCCCCAAACTTTGTATTGAATCTACCTCAGGAAGTGCCTCAATTTGTTTCATCAACTCTCGCTCTTTTACTGGTTCACCCGATGGGATCATCAAAATTACAGGATTAAAAGGTTCATAAACTGATTCGATTGCTTGCTTAGCAATATATGATTTAGAACCAACTTCTTCTGAAATTGAAGAACCACCATAGGAAAATGTATTTGCTTGCTGTCCTAAAAAGGCTGGTATTACAATGATTAATACCATCGCAAAACTAAAATACCTCACTTTATAGATAAACTTTCCAAGGCCTTTAAACGATGGGATCAAGTTGCGGTGATGTGTTTTATCGATTACTTTTGAAAACAAAATGGTTAGGGCAGGCAATAGGAAAAGGGTCGTAATCAAACTAAAGGAAATTCCCTTAGCAAAGACTAGTCCCATATCAGTACCTATTTTAAACTGCATTAAAAGAAGTGCCATAAAACCAGCGATTGTCGTCACCGAACTCGCTAATATAGAGCCGAAAGATTTGCTAATCGCATTTTTCATCGATAATTCAACGGTATGGCCTTCTTCTCTTTCCTCTGCAAATCGGTGTAAAAGGAAAATCGAATAATCCATAGAGATTGCAAGTTGAAGGGCAGTAGACATACTTTGAGTGATAAATGAAACTTTACCAATCAAAAGATTTGTGCCACCGTTGAGTAAAATTGCTACACCCAAAGTGATTAAAAAAAGCACTGGTTCAATCCACGATGTGGTTGACCAAAGTAAAATGATGAGTAATATCGGGATAAACAAAAAAGTCAGCGAAGCAACACTGTTTTCTGTTGCGCCTACAACGTCTTGACTACTTGAAGCGGTTCCAAACACATATGCATCGGACCCAATAACGTTTTCTATTTCTCTAATGGCAGCCCCTGTCCTTTCTGTAAAATCGCTTTCTGTAAAGTAGATATAAAAGAGTGCATGACCATCTCTATAATACTCATTTATTGCTTTCTCAGGAATCATAGTCATCGGTTGATAAATATCTGCAACATCGTCAAGCCAAACTATATTTTCAACGCCATCTATTTTAGCTATTTTTTGCTTAAGTGCTGCTGCTTCAGAAAGGGTTATATTATTTACCATAGCTCTTACACTTGTTGGTAAGCCAAACTCATCTTTCATAATATCAAGTGCATTTACCGAATCCATGTCACTTGAAAGATAATGTGATAACTCGTAATTTGTTCCTACGTATTGTTTTGCGATAAGTGAGATGATGCTCAAGATGACAAAGGTGATGAGGAGTTTATGCCTTTGTTTTACAATCCATTGTGCCAATCTTTCCAATTGTCGTTCTCCTTTCATGTCATGTGTACCATAAAAACATTTTTACATTACACTTGTGCCGAATCTCTCCATAATATATACTAGTTACATATTGGTGTCAATGCAATGAAAGCATCTGAAACACTAGGGGGATATATGTATCATATCAAAAATGATAAAAGGTCTTTGCAGTCTAGCGAATGGATTTATGACGCACTTAAGCATCTTATGAATGAAAAAAAGTTTTCTGAAATTAACGTCACCGAAGTGGTTACAAGAGCAAAATTAGGACGTTCAACATTCTATCGTAACTTTGATACTTTAGAAGATGTTTTACACTACAAAGCAGATGAATCCTATGCAAGCTGTGGCAAACACCTTATAAAGACGATTTTCGAACAAGCAAGAGCAGCCGAAGGAAATAAAAGCGCACAGCGATTGTTTTTCTTGCCATTCTTTAGGTATTGGTACTATAATTTCGAAATTATCGAACTGCTAATCAGAGCAAAGCGAGAAGATATATTAAAACACGCCTTTGTAAAAATGGTTGATGATCTACGCGGAGAATATCCAGACGTCGATATCGCTCATTATGACTACTTTATCGAGATGCGCGCGGCAGTTTCTATTGCGCTCCTCTCTCAATGGGTTAAAACCAATCGTCAGGAAACACCTGAAAAACTCTATGAAATTTTCCAGCATCAGATGGAGATAGACAAATACTTACTTAAAATGGCTGAACAATATAGTTGATTGCACTATAAAACAGACTGCCTCAATAAAAGTATCAACTTTCGTTTTATCAGTCTGTTTTTATAACACTCTTAGTTAAATTTTAAATAATTTAGTTCTCTCGTCCAATTGTTTCGCAATTTCTTCTAAGGCATTGGCTTCCGTTGCGATTACTTTGATCATGTCGTCTTGCACATCGAGACGTGCAGATATTTCTTCTGCAGCAGCTGCACTTTCTTCTATGACAGCAGATATAGCTTCAAGTGATCCCGAAGTCTTACTCTCTGCTTCACTTATTCTTTCGTTTAAGTGTATGAGTTTATCCACATCGTTGTAAGTTACTTTTACACTCTTCGCTATTGCCACTAAAGCATCATTGACATCATTCAATTTTAAATTAGCTTCCCCAAGTTTTTCAGAGGATAAATCCATCCCCCCTTTAACCTGGCTGATGCTATCGATAATTGATGTTGTAATGGTATAAATATTACCAGTAGATTTTGAGGTTTGTTCTGCAAGTTTACGTATTTCATCAGCAACAACAGCAAATCCTCTACCATGTTCGCCTGCACGTGCTGCCTCTATTGAAGCATTTAGTGCTAGCAAATTAGTTTGTTCTGCAATACTTGTAATGACGCTTAAAATACCACCAATTTCCTGAGACTGAACCATAAGTTTATCCACAGTTCCCATGAGTTGTTGAGTTGCTTCTATCGAACTATTAAAGCGGTCAGTCATATCCCTAACACTTCTCTCAGATGCGTCTTTATTTTGATCCACAATTTTTGTGTTTTCAAAAATTTGTTTAGATATTTCTTGATTCTCTATAAGAAATTTTGATAAATGATACAGCGCATCTACACTAAGTCCTACATCTTTTGCTTGCTCTTGTATACCTGTTGTAAATTCAGCAAATCCAATATTGACATCATTTATTGAAGATGATCCAACTTCAGCATTTTCTCCAAGTGATTCAGCTTTTTCAGCTAGCATTGAGGATGTTTGTACCAAAGAGAAAATCATTTCTCTAATTGAAATCGATAAATCAGTAATAGCCCGTCCTAATTGACCTGTTTCATCTTTTTGTTTTAAAGCAAATTGATTGATAATGTTTCTTTCAGTAAAATCATTACTTGCCATTTGGTTGATAATCCCTGTAAATTCTTTGATTGGCTTAGATAAGCTTTTATTAAAAGTGGATAAGATAAACAAGATGATCGTTAAGATCACTACCAACAAAATGCCGTTTATGATAAGTGTTCTTTGTATCATTTGATTGATGGCAGTTAATTCAAAAGTGAGCTTAAATGCTCCAATCACTTCAGTTTGAGTTGGATTATAAATTGGAATATAGTAATGTAATTCTTTGGATTGTGAGATGTCTTGTTCTTTACCTGAAAAAGCTAGCTTTAAATTTTCAATATCCTGAGGATCAATATTTGAAATTTGAGTACCAACAGGTACTACATTTGAAGTATCCGTCGTATAAAGTAACTTTTCTGTATCAAATAATTCTACTTTTAAATTAGAAACACGTTTATAGCTTTCAAAAAAATCGTCTGAAAAACCTGTCTGAAGTGTTCCAATCACTTTACTGCCATCCATTATAGGCGCAAAAGCTCTGATGGCAATTCCCGATGAACCCGTTTCAGTTCCATGACTTGGCTCCCCAGCTAAAGCCTTAGTTATAGTTTCATGGTTACTTTTATCATCACCAAATTTCTCTGGATTGTGACCCCTAAAAAAGACAGTCCCCTTTTGATCACCAATTTCGAATACGGATAATCCAAGACCTTTTTGTAATTCAGTAAATATAGGTGTAACAAGTTGCGCCATAGCATTTCTATCGTTAGTTTTAAGTGCACTGATTAACCGTTGGTCATGAGCATATGTATTTGCTAATCCTTGTGCATCTTCAGCTTTTTTATTGATTAATTCTGTTAATAAATTGGTCGAGTTTAATAGCTCCTTATGGGCATTTACTTTTAATTCCGATGCATTGATAAAGGTAATAGTGACAAGTACCACTAAAACGATTAGTATGATGACTGAAAATGCCAACAGCAATTTACTAGAAATTGATTTTAAATTCATAAATGCCTCCCTTATATCCTACTAGTTACAACTGGATTCAATGTATATTCGCACTATTACCCAATAGAATTTTGATAAATCTCAAATTTGCTTTAGAATATATATAAATAGGAATTATTTCTTATATTAGGTCTGATTAATACGTGTTATACTTTGTTTAAAGACGGCTTTGGAGGAAAAAGATGAATGGTCAGAACACTGATGAAATAGCGCTTTGCGATAAGATTTCTTTACTCGTCAATGCTTTTACTGATACACATCGTTTAAGTAAAGAAGCATTTTTAGCAAAAGTTCTTCATTCTGCTTTTGAGTTAATCCCAGAAGCTGAAAAAGGCTCAATTTATATCGAAAATAATGGGTTATATAGACCTATATGTGCAAAAGGATATGATATGGAACTGCTCAGCAAGCTTTTCTTTAGTGCTGATGACCTTTTTATTGGTTTTGAGTGTAAAGAAATGTCGGAAATACAGTCCTATCAAAACTACATTGCACGTCGAGATGACCGCCAATTTACAGCTGATAACCTTGAAATATTTAAACAACTTGGCACTTATGAGCATTTTACAACGATGTATGCGCCATTATTATACGATCACACGCTTATAGGTCTTATCAGTCTAGAACGTTTTAAAGATGAACCATTTGCACTTGCTTCTCAAGAAATTCTTAGGTTTTACGCACAATCCATTTCTAACTACTATACACTTAAGATTAAGAACGACCTAGAAAAGAAACTATATGACGAAACGATCATGGCACTGGTCACCGCTATAGAGATCAAAGACAGCTATACTGTCGGTCATGCAAGGCGCGTGATGCAGTATAGCGATTGGATTGCAACTGTACTTCAATTACCTACTGTCGAGGTAGAACAGATTAAAATAGCGGCACTACTCCACGATGTGGGTAAACTTGGCGTTGCCGATGAAATCTTAAACAAACCCGGTAAGTTAACAATTGATGAATACGAAGAAATTAAGAAACACCCTGAAAATTCCAAACGCATCCTAGAAAATATCACTGATTTTAATGAAATTGTCACTATGGCATATATGCATCACGAACATTTTGATGGTTCTGGATATCCGCAAGGGCTAAGAGAAAATGAGATTCCCATAGGTGCCCATATTATCCAAGTAGCTGATGCCTTTGATGCAATGACTTCAGAACGTTCATATAGGAAAGCGCTTACGCATATGCAGGCGCTCGATATACTTCAAAAGGAGATCGGCAAACAATTTCATCCTGAAGTGGTCACTGCAGCTGTCGCTCTCTTTAAAACGATGAAAACAATTGAGCCATAAAAAATTAAAGAGTTGGTATCACCTTAATACTTTAATGGTGATATCAACTCTTTTGTTATACTTACGTTTAATTTTTATTTATCAAGTGGTCTTAGTCTTGCGAGGAAATGTCTTAATACTGGTGGCTCATAATCAAATGTCAAACCAACCAATTTATCTTTATTATCCATTACCATTTTGAAGCCTTCTACGATTTGATCCATATGACTTTGTGTATAAACACGTCTAGGAATCGTCAATCTTACAAGTTCAAGTGCTGCTTCTTCCTGCACACCGGTCTCAGGGTTTCTACCAAGCAAAAACGATCCGATCTCAACAGGGCGTACACCTGATTCTAGGTAAAGCGCGTTGCAAAGGGCTTGTGCTGGGAACTGATCACCAGGGATATGAGGCAATATCTTTCTAGCATCAACAAATACCGCATGGCCACCTGTTGGGTACTGGATTGGAACGCCAATCTCCATCAATTTATCACCAAGATATTTCACTTGACCCAGTCTATATTCGAGGAAGCTTTCTTCGATGCCTTCATATAAACCTCTCGCAAGGGCTTCCATGTCTCTACCTGAAAGTCCGCCATATGTTGCAAAACCTTCCATAGGAACACATCTCACTTGAGCAGCTTTGAAAATTTCTATGTCATTTTTGATAGCGATCATACCACCCATGTTAACGATTGCATCTTTCTTAGCACTCATAGTGAGTATATCCGCATATGAAAACATTTCTCTGATAATTTCTTTTATAGTCGCATTTTCATATCCTTTTTCACGTTGTTTGATAAACATTGCATTCTCTGCAAATCTTGCAGAGTCCATAACAATCAGTTTCCCATATTTATCAGCAAGTTTTTTGAGTTCTTTCATATTTGCCATAGATACAGGTTGTCCACCAGCTGAGTTGTTTGTCACTGTCATGATTAAAAATGCGACATTCTCTGCGCCAACTTCCTCTATAAAAGCTTCAGCTGCAGCGATATTGAAGTTTCCTTTAAAGTCATAGTAAGTCGTCGTATCAGTTGCTTCAGGGATTAAAAAGTTTCTAGCTTTTCCACCAGCAAGCTCCACGTGACCTTTTGTCGTATCAAAGTGATGATTGCTAAGAACATATTGTCCAGCTTTTAAAAGGATTGGGAATAAAACTTGCTCAGCACCTCTTCCTTGGTGAGTTGGTACGATATACTCATACTGAAAAATATCATGAACAGCATTGACGATATTATAGTAATTACGGCTACCGGCATATGCTTCATCACCTAACATAATCCCTGCCCATTGGTTGTCACTCATTGCACCTGTACCACTATCTGTCAACAAGTCGATATACACATCGTTCGATTTAAGTAAGAAAGGATTATAACCGGCTTCCTTAAGTGCTTCTTCTCTGTGTTCGCGTGTTGTCATGTAAAGTGGTTCCACCATTTTGATCTTAAATGGTTCCGCTGGATGTTTAATCTGAGACATAATACCCTCCGTATACAAATTTTTTATCACAGTGATAATTTTTTATTATACTTAAAATATACTACACTCCACGCTAATATTCAAGTTGTAGTTAATTACCTTATACTTACAGGCTTACTTTAAATTTATTGTACTTATGTTGAAATAAGCCTACTTGCATTGAATAGCCATGCTTACGTTGACAACTGTCTTCTAGATGCTAAAATAAGCTTATGATAACTTTTTCTTATCATGAGAAAATATAAAGAGGTGATCCTTATTTCTGAATTTGATTTTTCGCCCTACATCCACTTGGTGCATTTCCTTGGTGGCTGTTTTGATACACAAACTGAAATCATACTCTATAGCTTAGATAATATCGACAGTTCCATCATCGCAATTCACAATGGACATATAAGTGGTAAGCAGATAGGTGATCCACTTTCAGGCTTTGCTATAGCTAAATTAAAAGACAAAGGCAACGACAGTCCACCATATTATCTCAATCAAGTCAGCCTTACAAAGGAACATCTTCCACTGAGATCCAATAGTTTTTTTATCTTAGATAAAAGTGGCAATCCTAGGGGCATGCTAACGGTTAATACAGATGTGAGCAAGTTTCAAAAGGTTGCCGATTTGCTAAAAGAACTTGGTAAACTTCCGGAATACGAAACGGCAAACAGCGAATATGTCGACCTTGAACAGCTTCAATCTACACCTAGAGAGATTATTTTAAAATTTGTTACCGAAGTAACGCACGCATCAACTGTAGAGGCAAACAGACTAACTTCGAAGGAAAAACAAGAAGTTGTTGCACTTTTAAATAAAGAAAATTTCTTCTTAATGAAAGGCGCTGTTAGTCAAACTGCAAGTGTGCTTGAAAGCTCTGAGGCAACTATCTATAGATATCTCAGCAAAACAAATAAAAAATAGACTTGATATTTTAATATAAAGAGGTCAAATATGATCAATCAGACGATTCAACTTCATCCTATATTAGCAGATATTAAACTCGTGGCAATAGGACAATCACAGCTTAAATACACAGATAATTTCCAGACCGTCAGACCGGCTATAATTATCTGTCCAGGAGGTGGCTATCTTACCATACATGACGATGAAGCAGAGTATGTCGCAATGAAATTCGTCTCACTTGGATATATGGTTTTTGTTTTACACTATTCAGTGGGTGCGCCTTATGCTTACTTTCCTTCGCCTATGAGAGACCTCGAGCAAGCAATCGATTATGTTTATGAAAATGCCAGCTTATATGCGATTGATCAAAATAACATTTCTTTACTAGGGCTTTCAACTGGTGGGCATCTAGTAAGCACTATAAGATCAAATTTAAAACATAAAACGAACTACAAAATAAAATCAAAAGGCCTAATTTATCCTGTTTTGAGTTTAACCGCTCTCCTTGAACTTAAATTAAAACAAGAGAATGCTACGCTTGAATTAATGTTCTCTGCAATTGTAGGAAAATCAAAACCACTAAAAGATCAAATGTTATTATGGAATTCTACTCAGTTCATCGATGAATCCACACCTCCAACTTTTATCTGTTCCTACCTAGACGATGCATACTGCAGCTCTGAATCCTTAGAAAGCTATGTGGCTATTTTGAACGAAAAAAGGATACCAAACAAAGTCTTGTTAGTATCCTCTAAAAAACATGGAAATCCTACTGTAGATAGTTCAAACAACTGGGTCAGCGCATACCATACTTGGTTAACCTCATTTTAAAGTCAATTAAATGTTATGACCGCTCTGAATCCTGATGATTAATTTCCGAAACCAGTAATGGTTTTGAAAATAGATACCCTTGATAGTAGTCGCATCCCATCTCATGTAGCATCTCATATTGTTCGTTAGTTTCTACACCTTCAGCGATGATTTTCATATTCATACGATGCGCTAAATCAATGATCAGTTTTGTGAGTGCTTCCATTTTCCCATCAAATTCAATAGCCCATACGAAGCTTTTGTCTATTTTAAGTACTTTAATTGGCATCCTACCAAGTTGATATAATGATGAATAACCCGTGCCAAAATCATCCATATGAACTTCAAATCCATGCTCGACCAGTTCATCTAGTTTTTCTCTTACAATATCAATATATTCAGAAATAGTTGTTTCTGTAATTTCGATATGAATTTGTTCCACTTCAATTTTATAATGCTCAATTTTCTCCATAAGGTAACTTACATAGTCATTTTGCAAAAGTTCTTTATAAGAAGCATTGATGGAAACACTGATGTTTTCTCCAACTTCCTTCCTACTCTTAATAAATTTCATCGACTCTTCTATGACAAATCTACCGAGTGAATTAATAAAATCCACAGCCTCAGCAATTGGGATAAATTCATCTGGACTAATATTGCCAAGTTCTTCACTTTGCCATCTCAAAAGTGCTTCATAACCTATGATGTCTTTATTGGCGATGGAGTGATATTGCGGCTGATAAACCACATAAAGTTCACCGCGTTCAAGGGATTTAAAAAGATGTTGTTCCAAAGATAGCGAGCGTTCCTTTTTCACTTTCAGTGATGCATCATACCACTGAATTTCATGTAATATACCTTTCTGAATTGCATATTCAAAAGCTGTTTCAGCTTCTGAAATAGCACTAGAACTATCTCTATGACTGCCGTCTATCAGTGTCGCTCCATAAGCAATATTGATTGGCATTTCAATATTGGAGAATTTTCCTACGCGTTCTAACATTGCGAGTTCAAGTTTAGAGATTTGATTCATCGCACAATCTTTTCTTTCAGTACATTTCATCCAAATTGCAAATCTTCCGCTGTGTAGTACAGATATATATTCAGCTATATCAAAAACATTGTTGATTTCTGCGCTCAGCTGAAAAGACATAATATCAGTTATATTTTTACCGTATGCGTTGAGTATCCTTGCATACCCAACAACACCAATAACTAATAATACATACTGTGTATGGTCCAAATTCTTACTGATCGTATTTTTAACGATGTCACTTAAAAAGTCCATGTTGTAAAGTCCAAGGACTGGATCGTGAAACGCATAAAACTCGATTCGTTCTCTGTTGATCACTTCCTGATGAACGTCAGTTAAAGAACCAAATACGGTTTGATTCTCTCTGATGCCCAGCATCTGAAACCAGTGATACACTCCGTCTTCCTCATCTACAAGTAGTCGAATCTTAAGTTCAAACAAATCCGTATTGGACGCATTCTCATTCTTTAATACATTTAATAAGGATGACATATCTTCAATAAAAACAGAGGTCATAAACTGATCAATTTCAACTACAGAAGTTAAGCCATCCCTTGTGTAATTTGTTACTGACATTAGATTATTGGTTGCGTCATATCGCCAGTAGGCCTCATTACTTGCCATAAGGATTCTTCGATAATTTTCTTTTTCTTCTTCGAGCTCGACCCTAAATCGTTCAAGTTCATCATAGTTGTAGCGGAGCATTTCTTCAGAGGCGATCATCTCTTCATATAGTGCTTGAATTTCTTTATTCGCTTCTTCAAGTTCCTCATTATGAGTCAACAGATTTTCTTGACTCGACTGGATAGCCATAACCATATTGTTATAACCTGAAACCAGTTTACCGAGTTCATCTTTCCTATCGTTAAATTTCAACATAGTAAAGTTGCCTTGCTTTACACCTTCCATAGCCAAAACGGTCTCATTTAATGGTACGATTAATTCAGATACGAAAAGATGAATCACAAAGAAAACCAATACGATTACAAGTATAAAAGTTCTGATCATATCATCTAACATACTTAGCATCACTTGATTGTAATCACTAAGATATGTAGACGATTCTACTACCCAGTCCCAAGGTTCAAAATAGACTGCATAGCTCATTTTTTTATCTTCTTTTCCTGTTAAATCATTGATCCAATTATAAAATACGAATCCTCCACCTGCTTTGGCAATGTTTATTGAATCTTGAACAAAAAAGTTGTCGCTGCCGTCTTGGTAATTAAATCCATTTTCACCTGTTAACTTAGGATGAAATATAAAATTTCCCGCTGAATCTAATATGATGAAGTACCCATTTAAACCAAGGTCTATGTCCTTATTGTCTCGGAAAATTGCGATTGCATCTCCTTGAGCTTCAATCAAAGTCGATTCTTTTTCCAAAACATCCTTTTCTTGTAATTTCAAGATTTGTACGGCCATATTTACAGCATTCTTAAGGATAATTTCATTTTTCTGATTTAGTTCATATACAGCTCGATTATAACTGACCAAACCCGTAATTAACATAGCAGAAATTACAAGTCCCATGGTCCAAATCCAAAGTTTAGTGGATACTTTGACTGATCTGTTTTTAAAGTTAAGCATATTATCCACTCCCCTTTAATTTAATGCAAAAATAGGTGTTCATCTTTAATCATTTTTCTATTTCTTTTCTATTTTTTCTATTTTTTTTCTATTCTACCATCGATATATTTGGCATATCTTCCAGCATCTCTTACATTTATAGGATCTGGTCTATTCCATGGCCAACCACCAAAATGTGTATGTTGATAATCGCTAAAAGCTTGTCTGATTTCTTGTTCCGTGTTCATAACAAAAGGTCCATAGCTAACCACTGGCTCATTTATCGGTTCACCTTCTAATAAAATCATATAACTCTTATGCGCACCGTTGACGATACTTATAGCAGTATTGCCATCCAATTTTACCCGTGTGCTCGAAGGGATATTACTGTTTGCAATTGTGATTTTCCCGTCACCTTGATAAAAATACAAATTTCTATTAAGTGTTGGAGAAATCTCTTTTAACATAATTTCAGCATATGGTGTCATCTCGATTAAGAATATACCAACATGCCCTTTAGGATTTTTAGCATAAGAAGCTTCACAAGGCGTTAAGGCAGTGTGAGCATTAAATTCACCTGCAATAATTCTCACTTTAGAATTTGCACCATATTCAGGACCTACCACGATCTCAGGAATATCTTCTGACCACAACATCTTATAATCCGGTTTAGTAAATTTATCTTTTGATGGCAAGTTCAGCCATATTTGAAATAGTTCAAGAGGATTTTCGTCCACAGTAGAAACGAGAGGAAACATCTCAGCATGTTGACATCCCGATCCAGTCGTGAGCCATTGGACATCGCCGTTTCCATATCGGCCACTCGCACCGTTCGAATCAAAATGATCCACAAACCCTTCAGTTACAATCGTTATTGTTTCAAAACCTCTATGTGGATGCATCGGAAAACCAGGCACTTTAGTACCATGATACATTCTAAATCCATCTTTAATTGCAAAATCTTCTCCCAGCTGTCTACCTGTCAGTGATACCATTGGCTCTTGATTTTCATTGCCCTTAGGATAAGCATCTTTATGATGAGCGCAAAAAAGGAATGGATTTTCCATTTCCCACTGAAAATCAATTTTTTGCATTCTTAAAATACGATGTGACATAAGCAACCCCTTTCTCTATCAACGCTTTTTTTATCAACTCTTTCTCTATCAACTCTTAACCTCTAAAATAATGATAAGTCTATCAAATTTATAGTTAGGATTATACCCAAGACATTTGACTAATATCTTTTTTTTGGTACAATAATAAAAGAGACTGAGCAGTCTTTTATTATTAAGGAGTAATGATATGCCAAAATTATCTGATGAAGTTAAAGCTAAGCGAAAAACTAAGATCTTAGATGCGGCTTTTGTAGTTTTTTCAGCACAAGGTTATACGAGCACAACTATAGATCATATTGCCTTTGAATCCGGCGTTAGCAAAGGTGGCATCTACACCTATTATGCAAGTAAAGAGGAGATTTTTTTAGAAATTGCGGCTCTGCGTTTTAAAAAGCGGTCTCAATTATTTTCAGTTATCAAACAAGAGCATCTCAATCAAAATGGCATCATCAACTATACACATCTCATTCGCGATTATCTTAAATCAGTCTTGAACAGTTTATCTGAACCAGAAGTTCTAAATACTGCAAAATTCTCTTTTGAATTTTGGTCTATCGTAACTCGGGACCCCGCGCTCAAACAGCTTGCAAATGCGCGCTATAATGATTTTTATAGCGATTTAACGCTTCAAATAGAAGAAGGGATTCATGCTGGCTTTTTTAAGAAAAATATCAATTTGGAGGCAATTGCCTATATCCTATTATCTACGCTTGACGGCATGATGCATACTCATGTAATTATGGGGATCCCACTTCCTGCTAGTGCGATAGACCACTATATAGAGGCTATCATGGCTATCTTATTCGTTTAGTATTTGAGTAATTTCGAACCATAATCTTTTTTGCAATTTAATGAAATTTATTATTTAAAATAATCTGTCATTAATTTATTCATGACTTATAGGAGGACTCTATGAAAATTGTAAATTGTATGGAAACTGACGATCGACAAATCTTTGAAGCTTTTAAACTGGGATTTTCAGATTATAGTATTAAATTCGATATGGAAATCGAATTTTTTATAGAACGCTTTTTCAATTTAGAAGGGAACCAAAGAGCACACAGTTATGTTGCATTCGATGAAGAAAAACCGATTGGTGTTGTTCTTGGAGGTATAAATCACTATGATGGTTTAAAGACTTTACGTTGTGGCGCATTAGCTATTGCACCAGATTATAGAGGGAAAGGCGTTAGTCAAGCATTAATGCTTGAACATGAAACTGTTGCTAAGACAGAAGAATGTAGCCAGATGATGCTTGAAGTTCTAGGTGATAATCATCGTGGCATTCATTTTTATGAAAAACTTGGATATCTAAAAACTTATATTTTATATTATTATGCGTTATCTAGAACTACATTTTTAGAAAAAAGAGAAAGCATGTCATTGATCAAACAGAATCAGCTCAAATCGTACAGCACCTATAGTCAACCTAAAATCATTAAAAATGATGATTTATCGGAAATTAAAACGTATATGAACGATATCCATATCAATTGGCAAAATGACTTTCACTATATAGAAAAACTTGGTAATACGTTTATTTATGGTATTTACCAGGGTTCCGAACACAACCCTCGAAACTTAGTTTCATTTGTAATCATAAATGATCAAGGAAAAATTTATAAAGTGTTCACCCATCCTAAACATCGAGGTAATTCACTTGGTAAATCCTTACTTGATCACATCTTTACTGAGCATAGGTTAGAGAAACTTGTCTATAGCACCCCTGGCAATTCCTCAATTGCTACATTTTTACACGCTTGTGGATTTAAGCGGGAATCTTTATATCAATATGAAATGATAAAAAATCTTTAATCGCATGCTATTTTGAACTGATTATATAAGCACTTCACCTTCCGCACTTGGTAAATACAATCGAACATCAGCTTTTAGAATAGCAGCCATGTTTTTTATGGCTTCAAACTGGTCGCCAAAATGTATCGGAATGACTTTTTTTGTGTTACTGTTATCAAGAAAATATCTTATCGCCCAAGTTGCAGCTACGCCTAGCCTTGGGTCCATCGGAATAAAAGCAACGTCAATTGGATTTTCCATCACTTTGTCCATTATGGCTTTAAAAGCACTTTCTTCTTCAAGTTGAGTGGATTTTGGGGAATTTACCCAGTGCCACCAATTAAGATCTCCACTGTGAAAAACATTGCAGTTTGGAGTCTTTACATAAAAAGAAACCCCTAAATCTGTACTTTCATAGGCTTGGATGATAAGATCATCCAAGTGTATGCTTTCTCCAGGTTTAATGAAGGATACATTAGCACCAAAATCATGTACCGCTTCACCTTTTATATCATCAGAAACAATATAACGACTATCTTCATCTTTATATTTTGACAAACTTAAATCGAAATGATCATGATGTCCATGGGAAATAAAGAAAAATTGTTTTTTCACCGACACAACATATTCAGAAACATCTGATATCACATCGAAAAAAAGCTGATAACCTTTAGTCTCAATCATTACACCACTATGTTTCAAAAAACGCACTTCATAAGTTTTGGTAATACTATGAGGGTTAGCGTTCATATTAAATACCTAGCATTTCGTCTAACTTACCATTTGCATCAAGTGCATGTAAGTCGTCGCAACCACCGATAAACTTGCCATCGATAAATATCTGTGGCACCGTGTCCCAGCCGGTTTCAGCCATTATTTGATTGAATGCTTCTTTGTTTTTGTTTGCATCAATATTTTGATATTTCACTTTTTTTTCGTCGAGTTTTTTGAGTGCTCTATGGCAATAAGGACAATAAGCTGTTGTATATAAAACTACTGTTTTTTCCATTTTTTCACCTTCTTTGTTTTGTTTTTAATTTTATTTTTCTATGTCCCCTGTCCAATCGATGATACCACCTAGATCGTAAATCTTAGTATATCCTAAGTTTTTAAGGAGTTCACTTGCTTGCCCACTTCTATTGCCACTTCTGCAATATAGGATAATTGTTTGATCAAGATCGGTAAGTTTGTCCTTCGCTAAACTTTCAAGTTCATCAAGTGGCATCAACTCAGCACCTTTAATATGTCCATCATCAAACTCTTCTTTTGTACGGACATCAATTAATCTGTAATCCGATACTTCAGACATCAATTTAAGAGCCGCTTCTGAATCGATTTTTTCAAAAACAGAGGTTGACCCTTCTGGCTGTGTGCTCTCTATTTGTAATGTTGTTTGACTTTCATCCACTTTTTTTGCACTACACGCAGAAAGACTAAACAATAAGACAATACATAAAAGCATCATCACTATGGTTGTCAGTATTTTATTTTTATTCATTTTTCCTCACCTTCTAAATTTAGCTATATTTTTCAACACAGCTTTTACAAACACACGCTTTCCCTTTAAGTTCATCTGGAACCATATCTAATACATGCTTTGGAATCACAGCAGTTGTACACCAACATGTGGCTTCACCATGCTGACATTGATTATCCATGCCACAAATCGGACAAGTTCTTTCTAGTTTAGTCAATACCCTAAGTTCACTCATTTTATTCTCCTAAATAAATAAGGAGACTTTCGCCTCCTATAATTTAATTCTATATATTTATTATAATCTAAATCGTCTTACATTAGAATCAAGATTTTCAGCAAGTTCAGACTGACTACCTGCTACCCTTGCAACTTCTTCTATTGCACGCGTTACATCATCCACATTATTTGAGATTTCTTCAGTATTTGCAGAAGCTTGGTCTACAGCTGAAGCAACTGATCCTATCGCTTGATTAATTTGAACGATTCCTAAGTTAATCTCATTCGCTTGTTGATTAAACTTAGTCATCGCGTCTTGAACATATTCCGCATCTGTTAAATATTGAATGCCCGTCTCTACTAATTTATCATAGTCACCGATGACTTTCACATCTATAAATTCCAGTACACCTGTGGCACTATCAGACAACTGATGGAATGCTCCATTTACTTCAGAAACCAGAGTCGAAATCTGACCAGCAGTTTGTGTTGAGGCTTCTGCTAGTTTTCTTACCTCATCAGCTACAACCGCAAAACCTCTTCCATGTTCACCTGCTCTTGCAGCTTCTATTGCAGCGTTTAATGCTAAAAGATTGGTTTGCTCTGCGATGCTTTGGATAGATTCAGACATATCTTTAATCTGATTGACGACTTTTCCTTTTTCAATCGAACGTTTAATATCTGATTGTTTTTCGTGATAGACTAGGTTCGCATCAACTTTAGATTTTTCAGCATCTGCTCTCATCTGTTTAGCTCTTATTGCTATTTTGCCAGCATTTTGACTGCCTTCTTCAGCATTTTTTGCCAAAACTGAAGTAAAATTCATAATCTCATGCCCTGATATATTGACCTGCTCAACGGCAGCTGCTGTTTCTTGCATCCCAGCTGAAATCTCTTGTGCAGAAGCACTTACCGCTTCGATCTGAGCATTGATTTCTTGTACATTTGCGTTTAAAACCTCACTTGATGTACTTACTTCCTTGCTGTCCTTGCCGATAGAGATGAGTAGGCTCTTTAAACTATTGCTCATGCCATCAAACGCTTTACTTAACTTGCCAATTTCATCTTTACGTTTAACCCATCTTGGTTCAATTTGCGTACTAAAATCGCCTTCTGCCAATCCCTCAGCAAACGAAACCGCTTTGTTAATTCCTTTTACTATATTACTAGAGATAAATAATCCAGCCATTATAGAAATTAAAAATATTGCCGCTGCAAGACTCATCGTAATCATAGAAGATGTATTTTCAGCTTCTATACTTTGATCATACAAGGTCTTTGACGCTTCTTTATTATAATCCATCATCAATAAGATGTTTTGCTCCGTTGAGATTCGTTCTGCTTCTGAATCATCATTTGCCTTAAGTGCGTCATCCATTTTATTCATATAAGCTAAAGAAATTACATTTTGACGCATTGGTCTATAAGCTGTTAGTGATTTCTTTAATTCATCCAACATTAATTTTTCTTCTGCTGTAAGATTAAGCGCCTCTACCTTAATGATAAATTCGTTTGTTGATGTACTTAATTGAGACAATACATTGCTCGCATTCGTTATAACTGCACGGTCTTGCGTATAACCATATTGCCATACGATTTGTAGCATCAGTGATTTTGTTTCTAAGATATTGCTCTGAATCTTTGAAAGATAAACATTGGCAACTAGCCTCTGCTCATACATTTCTTTCAAGTTGTCAGTCGTTTGACTTAAAGTATACAAACTTGCGCCACCCAAAACGCCAGTTAGTATTGCTAAAATTAAGAATGCCACCAAAATTTTAGACCTGGTTTTCATGTTATCTACTAATTTCATTTTTAACTCCTTTTAATACCCCATTTACTTTTTTTGTTGACATACTCACCCTTTATGAACTGTTATTCGCCTACAGCCATCTCTCTTATTATACGCTTGAGTGTTAAGATATGCACTTATAATTTATATTTTATTAATAATTTTGAAGTAAGTATTTCAAAACAAACAAACTTTCCTAAATTTTGGTTTAGGAAAGTCTGGCTTATCATACTTACTTTGATTTTCTCGATAGGATGACAACGGTATTGATTAAAGTTAAAACTGATCCCAAGGCAGCCATAAACAAAAAAGCGCCTTTCAAAGTGAAATGATCTCCAAGCCACCCGATTAAAGGAAACAATGTAATCATAAAGAAGCTGAAAATCATACTCGACATGGACAATATAGTCGCTCTATTTTCACTTGGAATTACTTTGTTGATATAATCACCTATCGCCACAAAGATCATCCCTTCTGCAAGTGAAATTGGGATATAAAATGCATAATGATAGTGACTTAGTGCAATTCCCCAAGTACTAAGAGCTGTTACAATAGGCATCGAGATCAGTATGCCCTTTTCTTTAATCATCGCTTCAATTTTAAAAACTTGTGTCGCTAGGAGTGCGCCTCCAAGTGATGAAACTGCATATACACCACCGATAAAGGCTTCATTATAACCATCTAATTTCATATAATTTTGAAGATAAAAGAAAATAGTGGTTGTAAAACTCATGATAAATTGCGAAAAGAGTATTAGAAACCCCAGCCGCTTATGATCTTTTAATATGCTGTAGCTTTCTTTCAATTGCTGGATAAAATGATGGCGTTTTTTACCAACTAAGTTTTTCTTACCTATTTGAGGTTCCACAAATTTAAAAGCATAGACAAAAGACAGCATACCCATGATTATAGTTACGCCAAAAGCCCATTTGTAACTTTTGGTTGCAAGATACCCTCCTAAAAGGAACGAGAAAACACCGGCAATTTGAAATACCATCTCCTTGTTTCCAGAAACGCGCATGTATTCATTTTCTTCGCCTATGGTTTTCATCGAGTCATACACAAGTGCATCACCTGCACCAGATTCCATATTATATGACAGCGCAACTATTATAAAAGATATTGCAAACCATAAGAAAGAGTTTGCCGAAAGCAAGATTATGACGCTTATAACTGACAAAGCCCGTCCTAGGATACGGCTTACTTTTCTACCATAAAGATCTGCTACCGCTCCGGTTGGGACCTCCATGGAAAAAGAAGTGATGTGAAAAATCATCTCCAGCAATCCAAGTTGTGTCAGTGACATCCCTTTTGTTGCAAGGTAGATCATCCAGATCCCCCTTGTTAAATCTATACTCTGTAAAAATGTAAAGGCATAATTTCTATTGACGTTTTTTCTAATATTTATGTTATATTGTTTTTCATTATCAATCTTAAGTTTCATTTTATTTCTCCTCGTTTTTTAGTGTTTTTTAGTATCATTTGGTGTAGTTTATAAGTACTTGTACTTTTTACTACGGTCTTTTTAAACAACTAACCACCGAGGGCTTACCAATTTTTCATATAAAAAAACCCCAAGCACATGCTTGAGGTGAGTTCATCAAATCAATATTATGAATTTGAGCATCATCAAGATGTGTATCAGAAAATATGAATTTTGGACAGACCTCTCCCGTCTTGTCCAATCACTCCTGAAAATCTCTCCAATTCTGCAAAAAAACCATTTGTAATATTCATAAATATGCTCCATTAAACGATTATACCAACATTCTAGCATGGGTATGGGTACTTTTCAAGTTAATAAATAATGTGTACCAACTGCTTTCTTCAAAATGCTTCTTCAAAATGCTTCTTCAAAAATGCATCTTCCAACTATAATATCCTGTTTCTTTATTGATTTCGTATTTTAGATATGCAGAAAATTTAGTGCCTTTTTTATTGATAAAACTGCTACTATAGAGTTCGCCATTTTCAAGAAGCCGCATGACTGTTTGTTTGCTTGGACTTACTTTTAAACTGCTTAAAAAGCGGTCTTCCTTCCATACCACAAACTTGCAACCACCCTTCCAATTAGTACAACCAAAGCCTTTTTCTCCTTCGACGACATCTGAGCCACATCCAGGACATTTGCCAAGAGATTCGGCCAAGTTCTTTTGTTTACCACCCTCTTCGGAGATAATATGAAAGGCATCTTGTTTGATCTGTTCTACTGCATCCTCAGTGAATTTCACAATTAAATCTAAAAATGCACTTTTAGGAACTTCACCTTTGCTGATATCTGAAAGTGTTTTTTCAAGTTTACCGGTATATTCAAGGTCAAAGAGTGTCTTTACAGGTAATGTTTCAACTAGTTTTCTTCCCATCTCAGAGCAAATAAGTGATTTACCTTTAGTGACAATATAACCCACTCTTTTAAGTTTAGTGATGGTTTCTGCACGCGTAGCTGGCGTTCCTATACTAAAACCACTTAAAATCGCTTTAAGCAGTTCAACTTCTTCATCTGAGGATGGACTAGGTGCATCATCTTCTGTGGAAGCATCAACGGCAACTGTATCAAGTCCTTCGTCTATTCCATCTCCTTCATCGTCTAAGTCCTCATCAGAATCTGAGTCTACTGCACTTTCCTTAGTGACTTTTAATTTTTTTCCGCACGTTTCCATTACACGTAAGAGCGTCTTTTCAGTATGGTGTTTAGGTGGAAGTGTTCCTTTTGTCTCTATTTTAAGCTTTAGAAGCTTAACTACAGCCCCAATCTCAAGGGGTGGAAGCAATTTTTCTTTGCTTTGAATCTTCTCAACTTTTCGCCAACCTTCGACCTTTTGTGTTCTTCCCTTAGAGATAAATACGCCATCAGCCGGAAATTGATCCCCTAGCTCTTTGGGTTTAGTATGAAGTGTTACTTCTTCATGTTCCGCGATTGGCATAAACTGCATGATGAATCTGTTCTTTACCGATTCATAAACCACTTTTTCATCAGGAGATAGTCCTTTTGCCAACATATATGTCGGGATGATGGCACTATGGCTTTCAACCTTAGTATTATCAAAAACACGCTTTCCTTTATGAAATTTGATTTCATCTTCATAGGGAAGTCCTTTTTTATGGACAGATAAAACCTTTTGTGCTTTTTCGAAAAGTGATTCTTCAAGTGCCAAACTGGCGGTTCTAGGATAAGTAATGAGTTTTTTTTCATATAAGTCCTGAGCGACTTTAAGGACTTTATCAGAAGTCCATCCTTTATATTTACCGGTAACATGACCTTGCAAACCTGATAAATTAAACAAACTTGGAGGATATTCTTTCTTTTGCTCTACAATCTTTTCTGTAATCTCAAAATCTTGTTTACCAATTAGGGATTTAATCAGTTCAAGCGATTCTTTGTTCTCAAATTTATCTTTGCCCTCTTCAAAATAAACACCTTCGTAAGCTTCGGTTCCTTCGGCTGATCCGATGAAATTTCCGATAAGTTTGTGAAATTCTTCTTTGACAAACTGTTCGATTTCTATGTCTCTATCGTATATTATTTTGAGCGTAGGTAACAAAACCCTTCCGATATTCAAGGCTTTCGTACCACCGCGTTTGTATTTTAAAGTTGCAACTGAAGTGAGATTAATCCCGATGATCCAGTCCGCCCATTGCCTGCCTATACCTGCATCGCTTAAGGGGCGCATCGTCTTATTATCAACTAACTTTTGCATGCCTTGCTTCACTTCATCGGCAGTCCATTCGTTGAGTAACAACCTTTCAATAGGCTTATCCACTAAGAGATACTCCAGTATAATATCGCCAATGATCTGACCTTCTCGGTCATAATCGCATGCACTTATTACACCAGTAACTTCGGGCTTGTTGATCAATCCTTTAATGGTTTCTATTTGTTTGTAAGCACCTTGGTCCACCTGAGATCGGTTATTTGAATCCTGTTTAACTTTATATTTAAAGACCTCAGGTATGAATGGGAAGTTTTCCATACGCCAGCTTCCCATTTTTTCGTCATAATCCTTAGAATCATATAACTCTAATAAATGTCCAAATGCCCAAGTAACGAAGTAGTCTTTTCCCTCAAAAAAGCCATCACGCCTTTGTTTTGCGTCGATGGCTTCAGCGATGTTTTTCGCAACAGAGGGTTTTTCCGCGATGATTACTTTCATCTTATCCACCCTTTAAATCATTTTGTAGTAATTTTTAGTTATTTGTAGTTATTTGTAGTTATTTTCTATCGCTATGTTGATGTGTTCTATCGATGAATCCTTCAGGTCTTTCAAAACTTTCCCTTTGAATTTTCATCCCAATTCGCGATTCAATTTCGGTGATCAATATTTCATCTTTTGGCGCAATAATTGTTACCGCAACGCCTTTTGCTCCCATTCTACCCGTTCTACCAATGCGATGTATATACGTCTCAGCTGTTTCAGGTACATCGTAATTATAGATGTGACTTACACCTGAGATATCAAGACCTCTAGAAGCTAGATCGGTTGTGATTAAATATTGAAATTTTCCTTCTTTGAATGCCTTCATAATTCGCTGCCTTACATTTTGCGATAAATCACCATGAAGTTTTTCACAGTCAAACCCTCTTTGAGCTAACTCCATCTCAAGTTTGTCCACACGTCTTATGGTTCTACAGAAGATAACGCCGAGATAGGGATTGGTATGTGTAAATACATCGATTAGCGCTTCCGTTTTCCAGCGATCCGTTGTAACAATTAGTTTTTGATCGATATTGTCAAGGACGATAGCTTCACCTGAAGCCATGACTTCAATTGGATCCTTTAAATGTTTATAAGCCAGTTTTTTTACACTTCTATCGAGTGTAGCAGAAAAACAAAGCGTCTGTTTGCGTTCTTTTGTGGCCCCTAATATAAATTCAACTTCATTCTTAAAACCAAGTAAGAGCATTTGATCCGCTTCATCAATTACCATAATTTTGAGGTCATCCAGCAAGATAATCCCCTGTTTCATAAGATCTATCAAACGACCTGGTGTTGCCACGATGATATGGACACCTTTATCTATTTTTTTAATTTGATTATGTGTATCAACGCCGCCATAAATAGGAAGCATCACAAAATCAGTATTTTTAATAAGCTTGTTTACTTCATCTGCTATCTGTATCGCAAGTTCACGTGTTGGTGATAGAACCAACATTTGAACTTTACTTGCATCTTTATCTATCTTGCCTAGTGTTGATAAAAGATATGCCAGTGTTTTACCCGTCCCAGTTGGTGCTTGCGCGATTATATCTCTGCCTTCTAAGATCAAAGGAATCGTGCTTTCTTGAATCTCAGTGGGTTTAGTAATATGTTGCTTTTGCAATGCTTCTAAAAGCCAACCTTCGATTTGCATGTTTGAAAAATTAGACATATTTGTCCTTTCAATGATAAATTATTACTCTCATTGTCTCATAAATAGCGCTAAAAAGGAATGGCATTTTCTTTTAGGAATTTAATTTCCGCTTGATAACCACTAAGATCGTTAGGCGTTTCTAGGTAAAAAGGTAAGTGACGAAGGTGAGGGTGATTGATAATCCGTAGTAACGCCTCGCGCCCTATAAAACCCTCTCCTATTTTTTCGTGACGGTCTTTATGGCTTTCAAAAGGGTTTTTACTATCATTTAAGTGTATTGCTTTGAGATTATCTAAGCCAATGATATGATCAAATTCAGCTAAAACACCCTCTAAATCGTTTACAATATCGTAACCAGCATCATAAACATGACACGTATCAAGGCATATGCCTATCTTTTCTTTAAACTTAACACCATCAATAATCGCTTTTAATTCTTCAAATTTACTGCCTATTTCTGTTCCTTTCCCAGCCATAGTTTCTAACAGCACAGTGGTTGATTGTTCAGGTGACATCGTTTGATTTAATAGCGTTACAATTTGGTTTATGCCTTGATCAACACCTAGTCCAACATGGCTTCCTGGATGAAAATTGTAGTACGTTCCCGGAATCATTTCAAGTTTTTTGAGGTCTTCTTCAAATACTTGGAAGGCAAAACTTCTAATCCTTTCATCTGTTGAACAAGGATTAAGGGTATAAGGTGCATGCGCAAGTATCGCACCGAAATTATGAGTCATCATCAAATGTTTTAAAGAGGTGGCATCCAAAGGCTCAATTGCCTTTGAACTACCACCTCTAGGATTACGTGTAAAAAATTGAAAAGTATTAGCACCTATTGAAAGGGCTTCTTTTCCCATATGATGATACCCCTTTGCTACTGAAAGATGGCATCCAATGATCATTATTTTTTATTTCCTTTCACATATACAAGCCAGTAAATTAAGCCTACAAAGCCGCCTCCACCTACTAAGTTTCCTAAAGTAACTGGGATGACATTGTTAAGTAGAACCTTGGTCCAGTCTAAGTCAGCACCAAGTAGTGCTCCCATTGGGATGAAAAACATGTTTGCAACACTATGCTCATATCCTGATAAGACAAACAACATAACTGGGAACCAAAGTGCAAAAATTTTGCCGATAACATCAGTAGAAGCAACTGATATATACACCGCTATTGCCACGAGGACATTACACAAAATGCCTCTCATAAATGCAGCAGTAAAGGTCAATGAACTTTTTGCTTCAGCAATCGCTACTGTTTTCTCTGCTAAATGTCCAGTGTAAAGTCCTGATTTATAAAGTATAAATACAAGCAATAAAGCGCCTACTAAATTGGCAACATATACTATAATTAAATTTTTGATAAATGCTGAAAGTTTTACATCTCCATTCGCCCATGCACTTGCAATCAGTGCATTTCCTGTATAGAGTTCACCTCCTGCAAATACGACTAACATGATGCCTACTGGGAAAACTGCTGCCCCCATAAACTTAGCAAGTCCAACATCAATACTAGATAGCGTTTGTGATACAACTAAGTACCCATGACCGCCTAAACCGATAAAAAAACCGCCCAGTAGCGCAAGAAAAAAGACATTTTTAAAGGAATACCCAACCTTGTTCCTTCCAATGTCTATCCAAGACTGCGCTACCTCTTTTGGTGTAAGATAGCTTTTATTCATTTCGTCTCCTAAAATTTACATCTTTATTTTGTCATGATCATGCTTTATGACAAATTAATTATAAGCTATTTGAGTATGGTTTTCAACTATACACGAACAATCAATTTTTTTAGTGACCCAAAAAAGACTAAAAAAAGACTCTAAACGATTCTATTTAAGATATCATACACCTCTTTGTCGTACAGTATCCCAACATTACCTTTGATTATCTCAAGTGCCGCTTCCTTTGTTAATCCCTTTCGATAAACACGGTCTGAAGTCATCGCATCATAAGCATCTGCAACGGACAAAATTTTTGCTTCAAGTAAAATCTCATTAGCTTTTAGTTTATTGGGATATCCGTTGCCGTCTACACGTTCGTGGTGCTGCATTACGATTTTTACTATTTGTACATCAATTCCTAAAGCTTCAAGGATTTCAGCGCCTATCTCAGGGTGACGTTTCATTTCAAAAAATTCCATTTCGTCTAGTTTTCCTGCTTTATAATGGATACTATCGCGGATTGCTATCTTTCCTAAATCGTGTATAATCGCTGCCATTTTCAGATCATGTATTTTCTCATCAGAAAGATTATAAACTGTCCCTATTTTTACTGCAAGCTCTGAAATTCGAACACTATGTTCATATAATTCAGGGTCTTTAGCTTTGATTAATTTTGTCAAAGCGGTGATCTGTATTTCATCTCGATTTATAAATTCTTGTTTTATGAGTTCAAAAGCTTTGATCCAGTCTTCTTTATTTGCAAGAGATAATCCTTTAAATACGTTTATAATATAACGCTCCTCTCTTAAGATGAGCGCACGTTCAATAATCTCAATTACTTTTGTTTCATTCCAAGGTTTTGTAATAAATCCAACGATATGTTCCTCATTAATAGCAGAGATGACCACATCAAAATCATTAAATCCAGACATCAATACGCATTGAACATCATTGTGATGTTTCTTGAACTCGTCAATAAGTTCGAGACCTGATGTTACAGGCATCCTTTGGTCTGTAATTAATATATCAATTTCATTTGATTTTAAGATTTCAATTGCCTTTTGCGGTGTATTTGCTATAAAAACTTCTAGCCACAAGTTATGACGTTTTATAACACGTTTTAGTGCACTTATAATCTCTATTTCATCATCTACAATAAGTAATTTTGCCTTTTCCATATGCACATCCTTAAAATATTTTGACTTTACGCGCAAATATAACTTTATCTATATTTTCGTCCATATAGTTATATTTACACTTTTAATTTGAAGTTAAACTTAAAACGAAAATAGAAAATTAAAGTTTATATGTTATACTAAAATAGATGAAATTTTAGGAGGTTACATATGAAAACCAACGTAAACAAACTCGTTAAACAATCCGTTCAAGGACAAATTAGACATCCACAGTTTTCTGGTTATCGTGTCGATACTGAAGGTAATGTCCATGTCATACCAGCCACTGGTGGCATCACTTACAACGTAAAAGTTGGAGATCCTGCATTTGGTTGGGTTGGCGATCACGTGGAACCAGGGGTTTCACTTTATCATTCTGAATCAGGCACATCAGGTGGATTAAATGTTTTCAGTTGCATCGGTAATGAGGCAAGAGTAATCACTGGCGATGCAAAAGGCAGAAAAGGTTTTGTAACTGGGACACATGGTGGCGTTGAACATGTGCTTGTGTATTTTGATGATGAAACATTAGATCTTTTATCACTGGACGACAAAATCATGATCAAATGTCATGGGCAAGGGCTTGCCTTAGAAGATTATAAAAATGTAAAAATGATGAGTCTTGATCCAGATCTCTTCCTAAAATTAGGTGTGACTGAAAAAGATCAAAAGCTTGTTGTACCTGTCACACATAAAATTCCACAGAGATTTATGGGTTCAGGTGTTGGGGCTCCTTTTAGTCAAAAGGGCGATTATGATATTCTCACATCAGACCTTGAAGCGGTTAAAGCACTTGGTATTGATAAACTCAAGTTTGGCGATATTGTCTTGCTCGAAGACAGCGATAATTCTTATGGCTTAGGTGCGATGAGGAAGGGTGCTACTTCTATTGGTGTCATCATCCATTCAGACTGCATCAAGTCAGGTCACGGGCCAGGGGTCACTATCATTATGACTTCAAGTGAAGGTTTAATTGAAGGCAAGATTGACCCTAATGCAAACATAGCAAATTATCTTTTAAAATAAATCAAACACAATAAGAGCCACTCCTTTCACTAAAGCAAATTCGTTCTTTTGCAACCGTTAAAGGTGTGGCTCTTTTTTAATCACGTCTCGACTTTATCTGCACTTAAAGTTAAGATAACTTGACCTGGCAGATAAAATAACCACATCCCTACCGCAGAAATTTCGGTTAACACACTAGGAAGAGCGAAGCTTGATGGCATATTATATATCATAACTTGAAGATCACAGATCGCATATAGGCAAAGTCCAATAAACATCCATCTATATTGCACGCTCTCTTTGCGCCGTTTGCCATATGAAAAGAGATTACTCACGAAAAGCAAAGTATACACGATTGCTTCGACAAGCATTAAATTATCTGCGTAGGATAACCCCGACTTTAGACATATCAGAATCATAAATACCAAAACCACTGAACAAAGGAGTACTAAACCAAGTGCCTTTTTAAGTTTGATGTTTCTCAGTCTAAAGGCATACAACAGCTGCACCAGTATAAAAGTTGCGATTCCAACTGTATATTTAGTCGTGAATAATAGAAAAATATCTGAAGTAAAAGTAAACGTCATAATAATCGCCATCCATTTATAACTATGGATTAAACTCTCGCTCTTACCACTTTTATTTACACTTATAAAATTGAGAATCAACCAGATGAGACAAAGTCCTATTGATAATAACTTAAGTGTACTACTTAATTTTACATAAGGAGTCGTAATATCTAAGATTAGAAAAACGATATAAAGACATACTTGAACTAATAGAAATTTCGACTTCATGTCAACCTACCTTGTAAGAAAGATACTATTATATTACCTTTCATGCGAGGTAATTACAACTATGCAATCTTGTCTAAATCTTAAACCCACCAATAATATCATTTAAAGATTTTGACAATTGGTTTAATTTCAGAGATGCTTCATCAAGCTCTATCATTGCAGAAAGTTGTTCCTCGATGCCGCCACTTATCGTCTCTGTTCCTTGTGCTATCTGATTAGAAGCAATCACCATTTGTGTCATGGATTCTTCCACCTCTACTGAATTCTCAGCGATCTTTGTGTTTGCAGTTTTAATGAGATCAATCTTAATTGCCAGTTCTTCTATGCCATCAATTATTTTAATGATGCTCTCATCTACGAGTTTTGCAATTTTTTCGCCCGTCTTAATTTTTGTTGATACATTTTCCACTGATCCAACGACATCACTTGATTTCTTTTGATTATCTTTTACAAGAGTAGCGATCTCTATGGACGCTTTTTTGCTCTCATCAGCTAACTTTTTAATCTCAGTTGCTACGACATTGAAGCCTCTACCCGCTTCACCCGCTCTTGCAGCTTCTATAGAAGCATTGAGCGCTAGCAAATTAGTCTGATCTGAAATATTTGAGATCATGACGATGATGTCACCTATCTGTTTTGACGAAGTCTCAAGTTCCCCTACTAGATTGGTAACACCTTTTGAGGATAAAGCAATATCACTCATCGCCGAAACGACTTCATTTATATTTTTTGAGCCCTCAATTGCCCTTTCTTTGGTTTTAGTTGCTTGTGAAACCGCTTCTAAACTAATAATTGCCGTATCGCTCGTAAATTTTGTACTTTCTTCTATATGTGTGCTCATCAGTTCCAAAGTTTTAGCATTATTGGCACTTGAGGCTGCAATTTCTACTATAGTTGATGCAAGGATCTCCATAGACTGTGAGGTATTACTGGTGACCGTTTTCACGACATCGCTAGAGATATCTATTGATTTTGAAGCAACTTTAGTCTCTTTAATGATATTATTTAATCGCTCAATAAATGCATTGAAGCTATGACTTAACTTACCAAGTTCATCTTTTGAATTCACTTCTATGCGCTGTGTCAAATCGCCTTCGCTTTCTGCTATTTCGCGCAATTTTTTTGTCACTGCATTAAGGGGTTTAACAATGCTTCTCCCGATGATTATGGTTAAAAAGATCATCATTAACAAACTCGTTAAAACCAAAGCTGTAGTAGAAATTACAATTTCCTTGAAATTAGATTCACTACTTTGGAAAGTCGTTTTTGCTTCTTCCACCATCAATTGGATTGAGCCCTCTAACAAATTGATCACTGATTCTCTTGCATCGTCGTAAAGTGACATTTCAGTATTTGCACCACTATCAGTTGTTGTAGCTACTTCAGGTCCCATATTCGAAACCGTACCTACGCCATGACTTTCAATAAACGCGTCTTTATTTGCTAAGAAACTATCTACAGCGTCTGATATCAACTGATAATTAGGGACTTCGGTTACAACTTCCATATCAGCTTTCAACAGATCCGTACGTTCATCAATTTCTTGTATAATAGGTGCTTTTAAGACATCATCATTTCCCGCATCTAGCAAATCATTTGATTTTGCACGGATAAATTCAATATCACTCTTAACAGTTTCTAAATTGACGATCGGTTTTAAATCACCTTGATAGATATTGACAAGTAATCCATTCATATCAGAAACTTTAACAACTGCTGTAACCCCAATGGTCAAGAGCATAATAAACATAATTAGTGCAAGTGCACCTATCTTTTTTGCAACCCCGATGTCCTTAAATTTATTCATTTTTCCTCCACATTTTACTACGCATTTGACGTCATATACTTTAATTTCTTAATCATTGTAATTTGACAACCTTAAATAAAACTTAAATCGAATAAACATTCAAAATTGGTTAATTATTTAACCATCACATGTAACAAAATTCAGTCTATAAGTCGTTTCTTCAAAACGAATTATGTGTCATTTGCGTAATAATTATTACTAAATTGACAAATTATATCCATTATATTCTTTTTTTGTGTTGTTATACCAACTAGAACAAAGCGTTTATTACGTTTTATTAACATATAGGCTTAATTTAATACATTTTTATATTACAAATATAAGCTTAATCGAATTGTATTTTTATGTTTATTGTGATAATATTAACACATAAATGGAGGACGAATCTATGGAGATTAAAATTTGTATTGGTAGTGCATGTCACCTTAAAGGTTCATACGATGTTATAAGAAAATGTCAAAACTACATCAAAGAAAATAATTTAGCTGAAAAAATCGAATTGAAGTCTGCATTTTGTCTCGGCCGCTGTTCTGAAGCGGTTTCAGTTCAAGTTGATGCGACAGAAATATTTTCAATTTCACCTGATACTGCCGATGGCTTTATGAAATTAATGCATCAAAGGTCCCAGTTATGAAATTTATAGAATTTGATCATAATAAATGTGACGAATGTTTCAAATGCCTTCGCGTTTGTCCTACAAAAGCAATCGCATTTACGAATCATAGTCGCCATATCATAGATGAACTTTGTATAAAATGCGGCCTTTGCCAAATGCACTGTGCTACTGGCGCATTAAAAATACAACTCGACCTTCGTTCTGTTCAAAGTGCTATATATAGCGGTGAGAAAGTTGTTGCCTCTCTGGCGCCTTCCTTTGCTGGTGCTTTTAAGCTTGAAGAAGCGGGACAAATGGCAACTGCTTTAAAGCGTCTCGGATTTACTGTAGTTGAAGAAACAGCAAGAGGTGCTGAGATTACTTCACTTGAGTATGAACGCTTTATTCGTGAAGGTAAAAGCGAGAATCTCATAACGAGTTGCTGTCCTTCAAGTAATTATTTGATTGAACACTATTTTCAGGCCGCATTACCATCAGTTATACCGGTAGTTTCTCCCATGATTGCACATGGTAAAGACCTTAAATCAAGATATGGTAGTGATTCTTTTGTCGTATTTATAGGTCCATGTCTAGCAAAGAAAGCAGAAGCCGTAGATCTTCCTGGTAATATCGATGCAGTTATTACTTTTAAGGAACTTTCTCAGTGGTTAGCGCATGAACATATCATCCCCTCACATTTGGAGGCAATTGATTTTGATACTCCAGTTACACAACGTGGACGTGCATATCCAATGGGTGGAAGTCTATGGAAAGGCGATTTAGAATCTCGAATTAATCCCAATTATAAATACCTCCATATCGATGGCATTGACGATTGCAAAAGCTTCTTAACTGCCGTTGTAATGGGAGAAATATCTGGTTACTGTGCTGAGCTCAATATATGTTCCGGAAGTTGTTTAAATGGACCTGATATGCCCGAAGAATCTCCAAACTTATATAAAAGAATGAGTATGATGAATAAGCATATTAATAATAAATGTTCTATGAGCGCCTATGCGCCTTGTGATGTGACACAAGAAAGTCTTATGCGAACATTTATCCCTAAACACAACCTGTTTCCACCTGTTAATGACAACCAAATTTCAGAAATTTTAATCAAGATGGAAAAATACAGTGAAACTGATCAACTTAATTGCGGTGCATGTGGCTATTCATCTTGTTACGATAAAGCAATTGCTATCTCTAGAGGACTTTCTGATATCAATATGTGCTTAGATAGTCTGAGGAAAAAAGCAGAAAGTTTGCAAAGTATTATTTTTGAAAACAGCCCAAACGCTATCTGTATCTTAGATGGAGAATTTAGAATTCAAGAAGTTAATCCTTCCTTCAACCGATTGCTCAATGCTTCGAAAATCAGATTGAAGCATTGGCCAATCGCAGCACTTATTGAAGACTCAATATTTGATGATATTAAGGACTCGATCCATGAGCATATAGGGAAAAAAATATATCTCGAAAGTATCGAAAGAACGTTTTATGCTAACGTCGTTAAAATTCAAAACGGAAAGATTTACGTTGGTATATTCACTGACATTACAGAATATGAGAACAGCCGAGAAGAATTTGAACGCGTCAAAGCCGAGACTTTAATCACTTGTCAGCAAGTCATTGACAAGCAGATGCGTATAGCGCAAGAAATTGCAAGTCTACTTGGCGAAACTACTGCCGAGACAAAGGTAGGTCTTAATAAATTGAAGAAATTAGTCATCACTAATGCGAGTGATTTAAGTGGGGGTGATTGATGTGGAAGGCGTACCTCATTATATTGATATCTCATCACACTCTTTAAACAAGTATGGCGAAGAGCTCTGCGGAGACAAAGTCGAAGTGATCAAAGGGAGTAAAAGAACCATTGTAGTTTTAGCCGATGGCCTTGGAAGTGGCGTTAAAGCTAACATACTGGCGACTTTAACCAGTAAGATTATGATTACTATGCTTGAGCAAGGCGCTGACTTAAAAGAGACTATTGATACGATTACCAATACTTTGCCCATCTGCAACGTAAGAAAAATTGGCTACTCTACCTTTTCAATACTCGATATTGACGATTGCCTCAATGCACGCATCATAGAATACGATAATCCTCCGGCATTTATTGTACGCGATAAGAAACTAATTTCACCTGAAAAAAAACTAATTCGTTCAGGTGAAAAAAACGTTTGGGTGACGGAATTCGAACTTAAGTTAAATGATGAGATTACGCTTTGTTCTGATGGCGTCATACATGCTGGGGTTGGTGTTATGCTCAACCACGGCTGGGAATGGGAACACGTTGGTAGTTTTATCGCTGAACAAGATATTAGTTCGGCTGATAAACTCAATAGACGGCTTTTAGAGACTTGTAACCGGCTCTATGATGGCAAACCAGGTGATGATGCAACTGTAGTAACGATGAGGGTTAGAAAACCTGAAATCGCTCAAATTTTAACTGGACCACCTGATCAAAAAGCAAAGGATACCATCACCATCAAGAATTTCATGAATCAATCCGGTCGTAAAATCATATGTGGAGGAACTGCTGCGAATATACTCTCACGTGAACTTGGACGGGAAATCATAACTGATATTGAATATATCGATCCCTTTATCCCGCCTACGGCAAAGATTAAAGGAATTGATCTCGTCACTGAAGGTGTACTTACCTTAAAGATGTCACTGACTAAATTACAGGCAATCAACGATTGCTGTGAGGAACCTATTTTCAATAAAAAAGATGGCGTGAACAAGCTACTTAAGCTATTAATAGAAGAAAGTACACATGTACACTTTTGGGTGGGAAGAGCTATAAATCCAGCACACCAAAATCCTGATTTTCCAAAGGATTTAAGCATAAAAATAAACATTATAAGAGAGATAGAGAAAGAACTAAAAAAAATGGGGAAATTTGTTCAAATATTTTATACCGATTAGTGTGAACAAAAGGTGATTTTATGAGAAAGTTTGAAAATCAAGTTCAATTGATTAAGCACGAAGTTTTGAAAGAAGTCTCAAAGTATGCTTTTGAAGGTACTTTGGATGAAAATATCGCTCTGATACCTTTCAATGTAAATCCAGGTCCAGACGAGAAGTACCGCTGTTGTATCTTTCACGAGCGTGCGATTACTGCAGATCGTGTAAAACTCGCAATGGGTGGCAATACATTTTTACCAGGTGTTGTAGAAGTCTTAGAATCTGCCTGTGATCAATGTCCTGTTGACCGTTATGTGGTTACTGAAACCTGTCGTGGCTGTCTAGCTCATCGCTGCCAAGGTGCATGCCCAGTTGATGCCATTAGTATCAACAAAGGTAGAGCTGAGATTAATCAGCAAAAGTGTATCGAATGTGGTAAATGCAAAGAGAGCTGTCCCTATAACGCAATAGCAGATGTCATGAGACCTTGTAGACGAGATTGCCCTGTAGATGCAATTCACATAGATAGTAGAAAAAAAGCGGTTATAAATTACGATGAATGCATCTCATGTGGTGCCTGTGTCTATAATTGTCCGTTTGGCGCTATACAAGATAAATCTGAAATCACAAGCGTTATCAAAGCCCTCGGCGATAAAGAAACCAATATATATGCCATGCTAGCACCTGCTTTTGCTTCTCAGTTTGACTACGTCGATTTAGGACAGGTCATAACCGGACTTAAACTTTTAGGCTTTAGAGATGTAATTGAGGTAGCACTCGGTGCTGATCTAGTAACGAGACATGAAGCAACCGAGCTTGTTCAGATGAAAATAAAAGGCGAAACACTCACCAGTTCTTGTTGTCCTAGCTTTGTGGAATTCATCCACAAAAAATTCCCTGAGCTAATAGGCAACATTTCACATACTGTATCCCCTATGACTGCAACTGCACGTTTGATCAAAAGTATTGATCCCACTGCACAAGTTGTATTCATTGGACCTTGCATCGGTAAAAAGCTTGAAAAACAAAGAGCGCTAGATACCGAATTTGTTCTAACATTTGAAGAGATAGCCGCCATGATCGATGCAAAATCTATCGATTTGAACTCTTTAACCCCACAACCCCTCAACAACGCTTCTTACTATGGAAGAAAGTTTGCATCATCGGGCGGCGTGTCTTCATCTGTACTTAACCATTTATCTGAACAAGGTTGCGTTGACCTACAGATTGAAACCTGTGATGGGATCGATGCCTGTTCTAAATCTTTGAAATTACTCAAATTCAAAAAGCACACGGTAGATTTCATAGAAGGCATGGCCTGTAAAGGTGGCTGTATCAAAGGGCCAGTAACGATGCACCATGGACCCAAAGACATAAAGTCTATCGAAAATTATGCAAAATTAGCCTATGAAGCAACACCGGATGATGCACTTCGCATCTTTGATACCTCTAATATCTCATTAATATAGCGTTCATCGAAAGATGAAAAAATATGTAGTCGTCCCCACGGCTACATACAAAAAGGAGTTACGCTTATAGATCATCACCTCATCCCTGTGGTTAGAATCTATATAGTATAACTCCTTTAAAATTTTAATTTAGTTTTAGATTTAGTTTAGTTTTAGATTTAGATTTGAATTAAAATCATATATACGATTGTACCACTTAATATACTTATAAGGTTATTGCGCTTCCATAAATGTAAAACCGCGGTTACTGTGATGGCTACTACAACTGGTAGAACTTGATTTAAAGCGTCTATATCTACTGATTTTAGGCTATATATGATAAGCATCCCCATAACAGCTGGGGGAAGAACACTACCGATATAAGCAACCCATCTTGGTGTCGTTTTCCCTTTTCTAAACAAAATAAATGGTGCAAGTCGGATCAAATAAGTAACGAGTGACATAACGATGATTGCATACCACTTAGTCATGCGCATCACCTCCACCCATTCTTCTTCTCACTAAAAGTAAAAAAGAAAACATAATTACCATTGCTGGCAATACCATCTGTGAAGGACCAAAGATTTTAAGTGCAATAACTGCTGAAAGTAGACCTGTAATTGCAGGCAGATGTTTATTCGTAGCTAACCATTGTTCTATAAAAATCACGACAAAAAGAGCTGTCATCGCAAAATCAATACCCGTCGTATCAAAGTGTATCATATTTCCAATTAAGGCACCTATTGCTGTTCCTATGATCCAATAGGACTGATTTAAGATAGAGATTGTAAAAAATAAAGTTTCCTGATTAACTTCACTCTCTTTGGCCATACCACATAAAAGTGAATATGTTTCATCTGTCATTCCAAAAATTAAGTACTGCTTTTTCCAGCCATAATTTTTGAAAGTCTCTATAAATGATAATCCGTAGAATAAATGTCTAATGTTTACAAAAAGTGTCATCAATGCAACTTGAATTAGATTAATTGGGCCAAGTAAAATTTGTATCGCAACAAACTGCATAGCACCTGCATATAAAAATAGACTCATCGCTAGCCCAATCCATATTGATAATCCAGATTTTACAATTAATAATCCATAAGCCATACCCACCGAGATATATCCTAACATAACAGGAATCGTATAAGGTATAGCAATCTTTAAAATACGCTTAATAATGATCCCTCCTTATTTCACTTCAAACCTAAGTTTTGGAATCTTTCTCTTTGGCATGACCAAGGAGACAACATTTTCCATCATAACAGCACCTTGTTTAACATAAAATGGCATTGCTTCAGGGCTTGTCACAAATTCAAGTACAGAAATCTTATTTTCCTTACAAATATTTATAAGTTCAAGCCACAATTTTTTACCGAAACCCCTACCGATAAAATCTGCAGAAATATAAAAGAATTCTAATATGCTGACGAAGTCTTCTTTCACAATTCCAAAAAAACCGATTAATTTCTCATCGTCATAAAGTTCATAAACTAACTGCGAAGCAATGAAATCAGGTGTAACCGCATAAAGCAGTTCAAATAGATTCATAAACTCATCATCAAACCCCCAGGTTGCCTCAGAAGCAACTGCTAATTGGGTTAATGCATCAGCATCATCAATTTGAGCTTTCTTCAGTTTAATCATAATAGCCTCCTTGTTATTTGTATTTCAAGAAGTAATTTTTGTTTTATTTATAGTTTCAGCAATTTAATTTGTGGTATATAACAATTATAAACATTTTGGAGGTAAAAACTATGGAAAATAAAAATAATAATCTTATTGGTGCAGTTGCTTATATCTTATTCTTTATTCCCTTAATAGTCGATAAAGATTCGGAATTTGGCAAATTCCATGCTAACCAAGGTTTGGTCCTACTGCTATTGTCAATTGCAGTGAGTGTTATTGGTTCAATTATACCATTTCTAGGTTGGTTTATCATCGCTCCAATTGGTGGATTGCTAGTGCTTGTACTCGCTATCATCGGTATTATTAATGCATTAAACGGAGAACAAAAAGAACTCCCTTTAATTGGCGGAATTAAACTCCTTAAGTAAACAACAATATTACAAAAAAAATATTAAACCATAATCTACTAAAAAAACACCTATCTAAGGTGTTTTTTTACTTATATTTCACTAATAGCATCTAGAACCGCACTTAAACAGGGATGATCAAAATGGATATACGACAATGACATCTCAATTGATCTTTCAGTTGAACCATATTCTGGTACATCGTTAGTTGTACTACAATAGTAAAGATACATTGGCATTTTACCTTTAGGTGTAGGAAGATAATAATGCATCGGTAATCTCACAGCGCCTAACTTTTCATAATAGTTAATTCTTCTTACTTGGTTAATATCAATGCCATCTGGAATTTCGACTTCAATATACATCCCCTTAACGTTTTCAAAGCATTGAAGAATATAATCGAAAAATAAAGAGCCATAACCTTTACCTTGAAAATTTTTTTCCATCACTAAATAATCAAGCCATATAAAGGATTCATCTTTAGGACGATAAATCATTGCAAAGCCTAATCTATTGAGGTGTGTCATGTACACATCTTCAGCAATCACTAATTTATAATCCCCTCTATGCATCAAAACTGCAAGTTGATCTATACTTTTCCTCTCCGATACCGGAAATTCCTCAGCGTAACTTGGATAGACTGCGATTAGATCATCGTCGTTGCCTAGTCTATATTGAATCATCTGTAGCTACCTCCTGTTTTTTTCGATAATTTCTAACGATAAATGCCATACAAAGGTTTAAAAATACAAATGCTAATAGAACCCAGAAAATCTGTTTAATGCCAAATTGGATCGATACATATGTTCCAAGTACAGGCGATACCATCCATCCAAGTGATCCCACTAAACCTTGAATCCCAAATAAAGTTCCCCTTTTCTCAGGGCTTGTCATCTCTGCTGTTTGCGAAGTGATAAGTGGTTCAATTCCCCCAATGATAAAAAATAGCACTGTATAAAATATTACAAAATTAGTCATGCCACTTGTTAAATTTAAGATGAGTACATCTATAAAACCGAGTATTAACATGATCCGGATTAAGCGCATCTTATCGTATTTATCTCCTAAACGACTAATTAAGATAGCTGCAACTGCGGTAACTAAGCCAATCAATCCATTGATACTACCAGTTGTTGAAGCTGCACCCACAGTTGTATGGGTAAGTTCTTGTACATAGAGCGGAACAAAAGGCGCAAATACAGTTCTAATAACCCTTTGTAAAAATAGCATTCCCATTAGCAACATGATCCCTACAGCAAATAGTTCTTTCCATTTATTTGTACCTTTAATTACAGATGTTTTCCTTCGTTCTGGCATTTTATCACCTTTAAGGAAGAAGGTCACAAGCGCAAAGCCTACAAGCATCAGAATTGCACCTACATAAAAACTTACTCTATATCCAAATGCATCTGCTACTTTGCCACCGAGGTAAGGTCCAAGTGAATACCCCACAAAGGTAGATGAGGATAAAAAACCTAAAGCATAAGATAACTTATGATTTGGCGTGTTCACCGCAACAAAAGCTGATGATGCTGTGATGGTGCCAGTGAATAGACCTTGCATGAACCTAAGTATCAACAAATGCCAAACAGTTGTAGAAAAACCCATTCCCCCTATAATTATAACTGCTGCAAACATAGCCCGCTGAATCATCAACTTTTGCCCAAATCGATCTGAAAGAATTCCCCAAATTGGAGACATAATTGCCATCGTTATCGCTGGTGCAGCACTTAGTATCCCAGTAAAAATTTTAAGTTGTTCTGGATCTGTTACTCCTAATTCCTGTATGAAAAACGGTATAAAAGGCAACCCGAAACCAAAACTAGTTAATGAGATTACTTGAGATATCCATAATATATATAAGTTGATTTTCCATCTATCCATGCCAAAATCCTTCCTGCTTATCATCTGCTATAATTATTTCGGTACACTACTAATCTATTCTACTCCGATTATTATGGTTTTTCTACATTGAAATTAATTTTCTATATTGAAATTGTTTTTCTATTATTGAAATTGTTTTTATACTTAAGTTTCATTTAAGGTTGGCATGCTAGTATATAAGAAACAAAGAAAACCTATTCGGAAAATAGAGGTGTAACCCATGAAATTAGAAGTTACTGATTACAACACAAATTTATCGGCAGGTATAAAAAAAAGAGATTCAAAAGAACTCTACAATCTCACCATCAACTATCCAGCACAATGTGCTGAAGTTAACGGCAAAAACATACGCCTAACGCGCTTAGAATATAAAACCCTTGTTTATTTACTGGAACGAAGTAACACTGCGATCAGTAGAGATGAACTATTAAAAGTAATTTGGCAGCTCCCTTGTCAAATAGAAACTAGAGCAACTGATGATACGGTTAAAAGACTCAGAAAAAAACTAAAAGATTATAAAGCGAATTTACAAGTTGATACCGTTAGAGGGTTTGGCTTTATCATCAAAGCATAATGATGCAATTTCCGATTTCATATAGATAATCTCCCCTTATAGATGAACGTGCATTCCACAATTTGCCCAAGATTGTGAATTACACGTTTGTTTTTTTGTTTATAAACAAATAGAGCGACAAAACCAAGTCACCAGATGTACAGCTTACTCACTGTTAATTGGTTACTTGGCTTTGAAGCTCCATTAATTACTACTTATAATTCAAACATGCTCTTTAAATCTTCAATATCCCAGTTTTGAGACTTCATATACTCATTAATAGCCGTTTTAAATGCATTTTGTTGTGAGGTTAGCAAACTATTCTCAGAAGTTTCATCATCAGCTGTAGTTTCATCTGTTTCTTCTGATGTCAATGCATCTAATAAAGCTTGTAAAGTATTGCTTTCAGTATCGCTGCTTTCACTCACAGCCCCTGGTTTTCCACCTGGAGGAGGACCGCCTGGACCTCCCGGACCTCCTGGACCTCCTGGACCTCCTTTACCCATCGGGCCTTCGATAGCCTTAGTTTGAATCTCGCTTAACATTGAATTCACTTCATCTGATGATAATTCACTCACCTTTACAGAATTTTCGCTGTCACCGTGCAGTGATGCCATGGTGTTAGTTACATCTTCCAGCAGCGCGCGTTTATCTTCCTCACTCATACTTTCTAGATCAGTGTTTGCAATAGTCTCCATTAACGATTTCATCTGTTCATGATTTGCCGATGAAGCTTCGTCACTTGAGTTCATACGCAACCGCATCTCAATAGCTTTAGGATCGCTGTTCATTTGATCTGTAGCGTCCTTTGCAGAAATTGTTGTTGAATCACTTGTAGAATAGTTTATTTTGTTAAATAGACTATTTCCCAACAACGCAGAACTAATGCTGTAGCTACTACTTTCGCTTGTATCGGCACTCGCAGTCTGAGCAAGTGATTGATAAGCACTTGTGTAGTTTCCCGCAAAATTGTTAGTAATTCTCATAATTACCTCCCTTCATTGATTTAGTCAATGAATTCATCGTCTCATTTATACCTTTAATTCAACGAAAAATGGTGGCAATCATGTGGCAATTATAATATATACTAAACTGTTCATCTAGATCATAATAATAAATTAAAATTTACAAAACTTTTGATAAGAACGCCTTTGTTCGAGCTTCTGTTGGCGCACCAAATAAATCTTCTGGTTTCCCCATCTCAACAATCTGACCCTCATCCATAAAGATAACGCGATCTGCCACTTCTCTTGCAAATCCCATCTCATGAGTGACAATGACCATGGTCATCCCCTTTTGAGCGAGTTCTTTCATAATTTCAAGTACTTCACCAACCATCTCAGGATCGAGCGCCGATGTTGGTTCGTCAAAGAGCATCACATCCGGTTTCATCGCAAGCGCCCTAGCGATTGCAATCCTTTGCTTTTGACCACCTGATAGCTGGTTAGGATACGCTTCCTTTTTATCACTCAGTCCAACACTCTTGAGGAGTTGTTCGCCCTCTATCATCGCTTGTTCCTTCGTTAATCCTAAAAGTTTCGTTGGTGCCAGTGTGATATTTTCAATGACAGACTTGTGCGGAAATAAGTTGAACTGTTGAAAAACCATCCCTATTCTTTGTCTGTGCAGATCAATGTTTACCGATGGCTCTGTCAAGTTGAACCCCTCAAATATCACCGCACCTTTTGTTGGTTTTTCGAGCAAATTGATGCACCTTAACAATGTACTTTTACCAGAACCACTTGGTCCAATGATAACGACAACTTCACCCTGATTAATCACTTGGTCTATCTCTGTTAATACTTCTAATTCGCCAAAGGATTTACATAATTTCTTTATCTCAATCACCTACGTGCATCCTCCTTTCAAATCTTTGCATCACTTTTGAAAGTGTGAAAGTCAAGCAAAAGTAAACTGCAGCAGCGATCACAAGAGGTTCAAAGGCAATAAAAGTTATCCCTCTAATCGTATCCGTATTATACATTAAATCGTGAATCCCTATCACAGAAACAATAGCAGACTCTTTAATCAATACGATAAATTCATTGCCAAGTGCAGGCAGGATATTCTTAAGTGCTTGCGGGATAATAATTTCCTTATAAGTTAAGAATACAGGCATCCCTAGCGATCTGGCGGCTTCCATCTGGCCTTTATCTACAGCCCCTATACCCGCTCTTATAATCTCAGCAATATAGGCTGCACTATTCACACTCATGGCGATAACACCAGCGGTTAACATGGGCAAATTACTTATACCATAATAGACGATATACAGCTGGATCAACAAAGGCGTGCCTCTGATAAATTCAATATAAGCAACTGCGATACTCTTTAATACTTTATTTTTTGATGTCTTCATCAAGGCAAGCGCCAGCCCCCCAAATAGTCCGAAGACTACTGTGAGAGCTGACAATAGTAAAGTATAACCAGTTCCTGATAAGAAAAATTTGTAATACTTCGGTAAAAAGCTAAAATTCATTATTCACCTTCACTCAATAACATTGCGTCTGAAATAACTTGATCCATCTCACCAGAATCTAACATACCTTGGATTGCTGAGTTGATTGCATCTAAGAAGTCACCTGAATCTTTTTGAACTGCAACAGCAGATCCACCTTCACTGCCAAGGTCTAATCCATTAAGTGCTAAATCTGGGTTTGCACTTGCATATTGTTTGCCAACTGGTTCAGCTATGATTAGTCCATCAACTTTACCCGTTTTGAGTTCCATAATTAAATTAGGAATTTTATCGATAGCTTTTGCTTCTGTTTTAGTAAACATTGTTTTAGCAAGTTCTTCTTGAATAGTTGCTTTTTGAACGCCAATTGTTTTACCATCAAAAGCTTCTATTGTATTTAAAGTAGCGGCATCTTTACTTAATACAAGCATTGTCTGACGCGCTTCATAGTATACAACTGAGAAGTCAACCGATTGTTTACGTTCATCAGTAGGCGTCATTCCAGATACAATAAGGTCAATTTTACCTGCAGTTAAAGCGGGTAATAATCCATCAAATTTCATATCGATAATTTCTAGTTTTACACCAATACTGTCCGCGATTTTTTGAGCGATATCGATATCAAAACCAACAATTGTATCTTTGCCATCTACTTCTAAGTGAAATTCAAAAGGTGGATAATCCGCAGAAGTTCCGAGTACAAGTGTGCCTTTATCTTTTATGTCTTGTAGTTTACTCGCTACCGCTTCTGTAGTTGCAACTGTTTCTGTTGCTGCAAGTGTCGTTTCAGCTACCGTCGTTTCTGTTTTTGCATCTGATGTGCCACATCCTGATAGTGTAAAGATCATCACCATCGCCAAAGTAATTATTAGTGCAAATTTTGATTTCATCATTTTATATTTCCTCCGTTTTTTATATTTTTTATATTTTTTTAGATTTTTTTAGATTTTCTTGATTCATTTTATGGCCTATCAATTTTGTTACTTTACTATTTACCTAGTTCCTTAATATAAGATTTTGCAGTTTCAATCATCTCTAGCATCGATTTTTTCGATGTTGACCCTTGTGATTTTTTCCCTTCAACAACTGCATCTAATTCTAGAAATTGATAAACGTCTTTTTCTATAACCGCACTGAACTGCTTTAACTGCACTATACTCAACTCTTCAATTGCACACCCTGTCTGAATGCAAGTTTTTACGATACTGCCAGTAATATGATGGCATTCTCTAAATGGCAATCCTTTTAATACCAGATAATCCGCTAAATCGGTTGCATTTAAGTAACCTAGTTTAGCTGATTTATTCATTCTATCTGTGTTAAATTTTGTATCTTTTAGCATGGCTGTAAAAACTTCCAAACACATCTCAAGTGTTTCTGCGGTATCAAATAAGCCTTCTTTATCCTCTTGCATATCCTTGTTGTAAGCCAGTGGCAAACCTTTCATAACGGTTAGGATTCCCATAAGATTGCCATAGACGCGTCCTGTTTTACCTCTAACAAGTTCTGCCACATCTGGATTTTTCTTTTGTGGCATTATGCTGCTCCCCGTTGTGAAGGCATCACTTATTTCAACAAATGAAAATTCCGAACTACTCCATATAATCAGTTCTTCTGAAAATCGACTAAGGTGCATCATCAAAATCGCAGCTGCACTGTTAAATTCGATAACGAAATCTCTGTCAGAAACAGCATCCATGGCATGGTCACTAATTTCATTAAAATCCAACAAATTTTTCATAAGTTCTCGATCAGTCTCATAATTGACACCGGCTAGCGCACCAGATCCCAAAGGCATCACTGATGTACGTTTATAAACATCAGATAGTCTTTCAGAATCACGTTTAAACATCTGAAAATACGTCATAAAGTGAAATCCCAGTCTTACAGGTTGAGCTCTTTGAAGATGTGTATAACCAGGTAAAATATCATCCACGTAAGCCTCACTAAGTTCAAGTAAGAGTTTCATAAGTTCAATCGTCAGTTTCTGGATCTGAGAAATCTTAGTTAGGGTATATAACCTTAAATCCACTGCCACTTGATCATTACGGCTTCTAGCGGTATGCAGTTTTTTCCCTACTTCGCCCACTTTTTCAATTAGCAGTGACTCAACCATCATATGAATGTCTTCATACTTAGTATCAAAATTTACGTTTCCTTTTGCAATGTGATGTTTCAGTTCACTTTCAATAGCTATCAATCCATTTTGTATCGTTTCACATTCTGTCTCGGTTATAATCCCAATTTTACAAAGCATACTACTATGTGCCATTGAGCCCTTTATGTCTTGAACAAACAATTTATAATCAAACCCAATAGATGCATTGAATTTCTCAAGTAAGTCACTTGAAGCTGTTACAAATCGTCCTTGCCAAGCTTTCATACTGCCACATCCTCTTCCATATAAACTTTTGTCATGCCATTTTCAATATGAAGTATTTGTGTTTTAATGCCATTTGTAGCTAGTTCAGGATGATTTTGCTCCATAATTGCTTTGAGTTTGATTGGTAAGGTAAATAAATTGATAAAACCTTCAGCATCTTTTTGGTTATAGACATCGTCTTCGCCAAAGGTTACATACTCTTCACTATAAAGTGAATAAGGCGAACTGGTTGCCACAACTGCACAGTTTCCTTTAAATAATTTGACTTTAACCATCCCAGTTACTTTTTCCTGCGTTGAATCTACAAAAGCTTCAAGTGCATCTTTAAGCGGTGTAAACCACTGTCCATCATAGATAAGTTCACTATATTTAAGACTAATTTGTTTTTTATAACCCATCGTCTGACGATCTAAGACAAGTTTCTCAATCGCTTTATGTGCTTCATACAGGATAGTTCCTGCTGGGGTTTCATAGACGCCTCTCGACTTCATTCCCACTAGACGATTTTCAACAATATCCTTTATGCCTACCCCGTGTAATCCTCCAATCGCATTCAAATGTTCAATTAGTTCAACTGGAGACACCTCTTGACCATCAATTGAGACAGGTACACCTTTGACAAATTCTATCGTAATAGACTGTGGTACATCTGGCGCAAGCTCTGGAGGGGTGCACCATTTATAGACGTTATGTGGATGTTCGTTCCACGGATTTTCTAAATCACCACCCTCATGACTGATATGCCATAAGTTTTCATCTCTTGAATAAATATCTTTTTTGGTGACACTTAAAGGAATATGGTGTTTTTGTGCATAGTCGATACAATCTTCTCTTGACTTTAAAGACCATATTCGCCATGGTGCAATGATCTCCATCTCTGGCGCTAATCCCTTTATGCCGGCTTCAAACCTAACTTGGTCGTTCCCTTTTCCAGTAGCGCCATGTGCTATAGCTACTGCGCCTTCTTGTTTTGCAATCTCAACAAGGACTTTGGCAATTAAAGGTCTAGCATATGCAGTGCCAAGTAGATAATCGTCTTCATAAATCGCACCCGATTTGATGCCTGGATAAAGATAATCTGTTACAAATTGTTCCTTTACATCAGCGATATATACTTTTGATGCGCCTGCATTTAGTGCCTTTTTCCAAACTTGATTGTAATCCTCTTTTTGACCGACATCGATACATGCCGCAATTACCTCAAAATCATGTTCCACTTGTAACCATTTTAAAATGACTGAAGTATCTAAACCTCCGGAATACGCTAACACCACTTTCTTATTCATAACAACCTCCTAATCAAACAGCTTTCGAATATTCATCTGCATTATTTTTTTGCATTTATATGCAATTTTATGGATTATTATGCATATTAGGCATAAAAAAAATAACCCATTAGGATTATGTATTTAGCACTTAATTGCTATAGAGCTAGCACCCAAAATACAATTCCTGATCTTGGGACGAATTTCTCCGCGGTACCACCCAAATTAGCTTAAAGCTCTCTTTAGTTCAGTACAGGCAATGGTTGCCGATACCTATCCCTTCTAACGGAGGACTTCCGTCTTGCCTTACATTACTTCAACTTCTTGCAAGATGCTTAAAAAAGTTCTCAATAGTTTAGCTTTCGTACAGGCTCTCACCTTCCCTGTATCGCTGGACAGGCACCACTATATTTGCTTTTTCTCTAACGCATTTTTATATGAACTTGTGGTTAATTATACATAGGTGTCATTATCCTGTCAACACCCTTTTTTTATTTTTTTTTAATTTATCATAATTATTTTTTTATACGGATCAAAGGAAATGTCTGATTATGATCTCTCCATCCGTCGAAACTAACGCGTAACACGCATTTACAGAATTATAATATGAATCATCCGTATCCCCTGATGAAAAAATTGTATAGACGCGTCCATAATGATTGATTTCAAATCCTTTGGTTCTTGCTTCATGCCCTCTCAAAAGTTTCCAAACACCGAATCGACTAGCGTACGCGTCAAAATGATCAGCGTCAAATTTAAACCTCTTAAAGGCCATTTTATATTCGCCATTACCAGTATATGGATCACTCCACATTTGATTTTCTAGTATCGTCGCGTTTGCATTATCAAGATCTGTATATCTTGTTAACATGCTTAGTGACTTGATAAAATCATATGGCTTTGCTCCATTTATAATTTCATTACCAAAATATGGTTTCGGTATTCCACCATGTACACACTGTATGATACCTTGTTTTGTTTGGATAAATGCAAGATATGGCAAAGCTTCAAATAAATCAAAGTAAGCTGTGATAAATGTTTTATCAACCCCGCGGTTATTTAACATTAGATGTTCGAGATATTTGGGGAAATAGTCTGTGAGACAATCTTCGTCGGGAATTCTGTAAGGGAGTATTAAAGTACCCTCTTTATTAAATTTACCGCCATCATGGTTTCCCCTTAACAAAAACACATGGTCTGGAAATAAGATTTTTAACAGCATAATCCTTTCTAGCGTTTTCAAATGAGCTTTACCTCGATCGACGTAATCGCCCATAAAGATGAGCTTAATCGGGACTTTTTTTGAGACTTTCGAATAAAAATCAACAGAGTTGAGCAACTTTTGCACTGAAAGGTCATCAGAATGTACATCCCCAATTATGACGTATTCCCGTTCATGATTCTGTTTTGAAAAAAGGTATATCCCATATGCCAATTTTTCATCTTCGACTTGATCCAATATTAGGTTCAAGTCAGTTTGATTCTCAAGTAAGATTTGATTGACAATTGACACTTCACTTTTAAGCACCAAGTTTAAATGCTCGATTAGAATTTGATGCAATCTTACTATTGGCGTAAAATCAAAGTCCCCAGTTAATAGCGCTTCTGTATGGTATACTTGCCAATGAGAATTTATAAATTCATCAATTTCAAATTTCAAAGAATTCCCACTATGGGTTCTATCTTCCTGAATCGATTGTATTTTTTCGATCAGCACCTGATACGACGCCAAGATGTCTTGTCTGTTTTCATGATGTTTATGTTTAAGCGTGTCCATGACTGACTCCTTTAAAAACACTTGATTTTGCCTCACTACATTATAACAAAATTCTCAACTAGACTCAAAAAAAACCTCGAAATAATCGAGGTAACTTTTCCAAACTAATATTAATCCCATTTAGGTTTTGTTCCAAAATAGTTATAGCCTTGAAAAGGTGCATTTTCTTGATTTTTTTGAAAACTCGTTTTTACAAAATTGCCTTTTACATGTTCTTCGCCTTTTGGAAACATTTCAGCTTTTACTGTTTGTTCCGCACTGTTTTGATTTTCCATTTTCATAATATTTCCTCCTTAAATCACTACAATATAAGTACCTCAGATTGAAAACAATAAAAAACCCCGTCACTACGCTTAAAACTAAGCTGTAGGGACGAGGTTTATCTCGCGGTACCACCCTTTTTTGCCATTAGGCCTCTCATCGAACTCTATCAAGTTCAGCGTCTATAACGGGACGTCCCGTTCACTCTTACTTTGTTCAGAATGAATGCTCCAGAGTGATTCATATCTATATACTACATCGATTTTCACCAACCATCGATTCTCTAAAGAAGTATGCAAAGATACATTTCTCTTTCAACACATTGATATTAAGTTTTTATATATTGTAGTCGATTCTAACAGGATAAGAATACCTTGTCAATAAGTTTTTAGAAAATTCTGACTATATTTTTTGTCTTGTTAATTTTGTTGAAATAATTAGGGGCTTAGTTGTAATCAAAGTAGTTTTAATTGAAATTGTTGACTTGTCATGCCATAGATTACACGATCACTCCAAGTGCCATGAATGAGCTGATGTAAACTTAAATCAGCTTCCTTTACAAAACCAAGTTTTTCCATTACGCGCTCAGAGGCTTTGTTGTCTTTCGCACAACCAGTGGTAATCTTATGAATACCTACCGACAGAAAAATATACTCAATAACGGCTTCCCCTGCTTCAGTTACAAAACCTTTACCCCAAAAATCTGACTTTATAAAATACCCTAGTTCTACAAGACTTGATACATTGCTGTCAGCATGACGTCTTTGCAAAACTGTAAATCCTATTTCACCTATATATTCGCCTGATGCTTTTTCTACGATTGCAAAAAAATACTTATCACGTAGAGGAGAGTCGATCTCCGCCATAGCTGTATTGAGATTTGTCTTAACTGCTTCAAGATCAGGTGCAAAAATATCCATTAAAAAATACATTTCTTTTTCAGAAGTTATGAGCGAACTAAGTCCTTCAAAATCACTTGCAACATGATCTCTTATAACTAACCTTTCAGTTTCAAGCTTAATTGGCTTGCTAGTTTTTGTTTGCATTATTTCTTCTTGCATAGATTTTGTTTCCTTTCACGAATTTCTTATACGCACTATTAGACAACAAATTTAAACCAGTCACAATGGCTAAAAAAACAAAAGACAGCAACAAAAAGAATGTCACGAAAACTTGGATAATGTTCTTAAACGTCGCCACACTTCGCTGCTTGATTTTCATAATATCACTCCTCTATTTCCTTGATAAAACATATAACGCGATTAACTTCCCTAAAGCCTATAGATAGGTGAAAAGCTTGGCTAAGTTGATTATCATCCTCAATGTCTGATGCAATTTGAGTACAACCTTTTTTAGCAGCCCAATCTTGTGCATAAGCGACTAGGCTCTTCGATACATTCTTACGTCTAAATTCTGGGATTACATAGATGCCTTCAACGTATCCGACAGGACTACTTGTAGCACCTTCTACATAATCTTTCCTGAGCGACATATGAATAAAACCAATAGGCAAATCATCCATCATAGCTAAAAAGATAATTTGATCCTCTTGATTTGATAGTTCTTCGAATTCTGCTCTCAACTCATGGTATTCGTTCTCTGGCCATAAATCAATTCCCATACTTGTTAAATCATCTAGATATATGAGGTCTAGTGGGCGGATGTCATAGTTGATTTTCATTATTTTATCCTTTCATAAGCTTGTTCAATGCGCTAAAGCTTATAACATCATTGATGTCATATACAAACCTTATACGTTCTTCAATGCCACCAGCTACCGCGCCACGAAGTAAAATCGGCGTATAGTCTAAGTCCAATGCACCTCTATAGGTTGAGAGGACACAAAACTCGGCTCTATAACCTGTGACGATGATAGTATCAACGCCATTTTCCTTAAGAAAAAGATCAAGGCCCGTCTTATTGAAACTATTTCCATAATATTTATGAAACCTTTTTTCAACAGAACTAGAATTTTCCAAATCATCATTAGGCTTTAGAGCATCTATAAACTCAAACCCTTCTGTACCTGGAACTACACCATCAAACTCAGAAACATCTTGAATCCATGCAATCGGCAAATTAGTCTCTCTGAACATCGGTAAAACTGCATTGATATACTCGCATGCTTGATCCATGCTCTCTTTTGCATAACCGTTGTAATAAGCTTTTTGTAAGTCAATGATTAAAAGTCCGAGTTTCATTTTTTACCTCCTATTAATTCTTCTTATGAGTAAGCTTGGCAATTAATAATTTAAACTGATCTAATTGGGCTTCATTTTCGAAAGCACTTTTGGGTATGATATAGGCCATTACTTCACTAACATACACATATAAAAAAGTCTTTGTCTCATTTACTTTTTCAACCACATTATAATTGGTAAAGCTCTCTAAAGTCCTATCTGAAATTTGCTGGTCATCCACGAAAATTTCATGTTCTCCAACAATACCTGGCACCCTACCAGCACTTAACAACTTTCTAATCTTTTTAGCAATTCGATTTTTATACCATTTTCCGTAAAATATCATCCATACAATGGCTACAATTGAAAATACAACCATCAAAAGTGTGAAGGGAATCTCCATAATTGAGCTAAGGAAATTGGGTAATACCAGATAAATAATTGGAAAGAGAAATCTCTGTACTATAAGTGATCTTTTCATAACTGGAGAAGTCTCAATAAAATTAAGATTGAAACCTATATAATCTTCTTGTGATAACTCATATTTTATATTCATTACTTTCTCCCTCTATAAATTGCTGTTCTTAACTCGTTAATGTAATCTTCACGCTCTGGCATGTCAATCGTCATAGCAAAATGGATTTCTTGCTCTATATCATAAGGGACCCTTACGATCGTTATCCCAAAGGAAGGTGATTTTGATGCTTCCATATTATCAACTGACCTTGGACTATTAATTTCTGTAATCTCACCTTCGATAATACCGTAAGCAGCCAAAGTAAAATCAAGTGGGTTACCAACACTTCCTACATTGAAGAGAATTTTATCATCGATCGAATCGATATAAGAACCATGAATATCGCCATACCCAACAATGTCTGATTCTTGATTAAAAGTAGGTGTTGGTTCAAAAAGAGTCATTCTTTTTTCATTTTGAGTTGATAAATGCACTCTATTAAAAATATCATTAGGCGAAGCATGACACAATCTGATAAGTTTACCACTCAAGTAAAATTCAACATATATGGGTAATTGTTTAAGATAGTTTTCTCTTTCTTTCCCAATTTTCGCCCTGTGCCAATTTATAACATCTGAATCATAAATATCAGTCATAAAGAAATCCCAATTGCCCTTCACCACCGCTTCACAATTTTCGATGATAGAGTCAATGGCTTCTGCTGAGCGAGGCCCTTTTCCTGCCAAATCCCCTAAGCAAATAATTCTTTCAATCCCTTTTGCCCTAATATCTTCTAAAACTGCATTTAAAGCAGTTATGTTACCATGAATATCTGAAATGATAGCAATTCTTTCCATGATTTACTCCAATTCTAAATTTTGCCTCTTCAATTTATGCCATTATCTCGCTAAAATAGGGGTATAATTATACTGTAACTTTCATCTATTTTCATTATATCATGAAAAAAATTACCTGCTAGTCGTCAATTTAAGGTTAATCTAGTTTTAATGAAATTCTAATATGGAGTGTAAAGATGTTCAATAAAAAACAAGACTTAAAGTTATTGCCAATCCATTGGGATCGGCTAAATGAATACATTAATATCACTGAAGATTTGTTAAAACACGAAAAAGTAAAGTCCATGTCAGCTTATATTCAACATGGTACGACTAACTGTTATGACCACTCTTTATATGTTTCTTATATCAGCTATCGCGTTTGCAAACGATTAAAACTAGATTATAAAAGTGCTGCAAGAGGGGCCTTACTTCATGATTTCTTTTTATACGATTGGCATGTTCCAGGAAATTCTGAAGGTTTACATGGTTTTAGTCATCCTAAAAGAGCACACGACAATGCAGTAAGTTACTTTAAACTCAATCTTCTAGAGCGGGATATTATATTGAAACATATGTGGCCTTTGACGCTATCAATGCCACGCTATATTGAAACCTTTGTGGTTGTTTTTGTTGATAAATACTGTTCAGTTATGGAAACATTTAGGCTTAATAATAAAAAAAGATTGGTAAATTTACAAAAACTTACCTATGATATCATTTAGCATAACAATAGAGCGTACGTTACAAAAGCTTTCACACTTTTTTGTTTCGTACGCTCTAATTTTATCCGTTACCTTCTTGTTGGTTTTTCTAAAATAAATAAGGCATCCTCAAGTTGACTCTGATAAGATTTTATCGTTTTATTAACATCAAATATGGCTTGATTGTAGATATGAGGCTCTACTAAACTTGAAATATAATCAATAAGTTGTTCTGTTGCAAGATTACCAATTTCTTCTAACATCTCATCTTTCAAATAAGCTTGAACCAATAGTGTGATTTGTGCCTTTTCTTCTTTGTTAATCATAACGCCTCCTGTAATTTTGAATCTTCTAAATATTTCTCTCTTAAAAAATTAATTATTTTCATGTCTTATTTGATTTTATACTTTTTTTCAATTTCATCTAAACGATACGTTACCATACGTGCAATTAAATCTTCAGGCAAAGGCATATCATGTGGAAACTGAACTGAGCCCTTGGCATACTTATATTTACTTATTTCATTTTCAAAAGCAGCGATTGCACTTGGCGTCGGATAAAAACCGACATGTTTTTTGTATCCGGCAAAATGCACCACGTTTTCATGATAATAATAAGTTGGTATAGAATAACTCATTTTCTCACTTGCCATTGGCAGTAAATTACGAATGATATTATTGATTTCAATTAATTTTTCTTGAATCTCAATTGGAAAAGTGCCGATATAGTTATCTATTTCATTCATACTAATAACTTATCCTTTCATTTTGCGGTTATTTTTTTGTAAAATGCTTTGAATGCCACCTCTTGATTTTCATTAAATATTTCTATTCCATTTTGAGAGAGTAGATCAGCCGTTAAGCCATTACCAATTATGAGGCGCTTAGAAAAACTACCATCATAAACCTTTCCAAAACCACATGATGGGCTTCTTTCTTTTAAAATTGCAGCTTTTGCGTCTATGATCTTCGCTATTTCCAAAGTCTTCTGAGCACCTATCAAAAAAGCACTCGTTTGTTCATCGCCACATTGGTCCATAATTCTTATCTTATGGTTTTCCATCCTTTGAATTTCACATGGTGGTCTAGGTATTGGCAGGCCACCTAATACTTCTGGACAAATTGCAACAGCCATACCATTTTTAGTCCATTCTTCCACCCATTTATTGGTTTCAGATATGCCATTGTATCTACAGTTTACACCTAAAAAACATGCGCTAACAATAACCATTACCTCTCCTTTTTACCTAAGTGAAATTTCTTTTGAAATTTGATCGAAAACATCCTTTTTCAACAATTGGTTGTGACCTGAGATGACTATTTTGGGTTCGAGCGCCTTATATTTCGTCAAACTTTGTGAATATATGTCTATATCACATTGTAAATCTGGAACGATGACGTCAAGTGTATCCCCAATGTTGTCACCTACATTTAAGACACTTTCAATTGCATCGAAAACACTGATAGAATCGGGGGTATGACCTGGTGTATGAAATAAAATGATTTGGTCTTCTGTGAAAATTAACTGGCGTTCAAACGTCATTGTTGGTAATTTCATCACAAGGTCGTCCTTTATGTAGGTTTTATTGTGTTCAATTGACGTCTCCCAATCTTTTTCAATTGCACTAAGGCAGCTTGCATGTGCAATTATTGGCACATCGACTAACAGACAATTCGCCCAAATATGATCCCAGTGATAGTGGGTATTAATCACTATGATTGGATTGTTATTTCTCACCCTTATGAAGTTTATCATGGGGTTTAAAGTATGCGACCCAATTCCTGGGTCAACGATGTAATTGTTTTTTTCAGCGATGATGACGTGTAAGTTCAAATCCCAATCCGGTGAATCAAAATAAGTAAAAATAAAGTTTCTATTGCCTATCTGCTTAATTTTCATAATGCTCCTTTATTCAACATTTATTTTCCACATCAATTAAATAACACATACTGTAAATCATTAACAATTGCAAACCATTCTCTTACAAATGCTTTGATAAATACATTGTTTGGTGTTGCTGAAGGTATCGTATCAAATTTTAAATCATCATGTTTAGCCAAAAAACTAATCCTAAAAAGGTGGTAATCACTCGATACTATTAATAGTGCCGGTATAGGTAACCCAGTCATATCATTGACTAGCAAATGTTTTGTATTCAGAAGATTTTGTTTTGTAGAATCAGACTGATTTTCTACGATTATATCACTAGAAGGTATACCCCTATCAACGAGATACTGTTTCATCGCATCTGCTTCAGCAACATCTTCTCCCGGACCTTTTCCACCTGATACTATGATCACTGCTTTTTGCTTTAAATAGATTTCGATGCCTTTATCAAGTCGATTGCTCAATCTATGTGGAATTTTTGTGCCTTGAACTGCATCACCCATTATGAGGATAAAATCATATTTCACCTCTTCTTGAAATGATCCATTAAAATCGCTTATAATGAACAATGAAAGTATGGTCACTGAAATCAACACTGTGATGATCAAACTCATAGAAATTAGTTTTAATCGTTTGTTAATAAGTTGCATGCCGTTATAATTTGCAATTAAAGTGATTATTAAGAGATCAAAAATGATAAAGGATGCTTTGATGAGCGTTTGTGTAAAACTAAGGAAAGCCCAAATTGTAATGAAAAGGGCAATCACTAGTATTATTCCCTTAATTATAACTTTAAATCTAGCCTTTTTTCTAAACATACAGGTTTACCTCTTTCCTATCTAAAGTATAACAAAATAGGACTAAAAAAACTTTCTTTTTTAGATTATGTTTATTCATTTTTCAGAAATATAGGCTATAATGGTAATAGTAAATTTCGTTAAATTATTGTCGAAACATTTTAAGAACTGGAGGTTCTTATGAAACGTAACCATTATCGAATTATAATAGTTTTGTTTGCCATTTCTAGTCTATTCTATATATTATTTATGCAACCACGTGTTACCTGTTTAAATCAAGCAAACAATTCAAACATAATGGATTTTAAAATACAAGAAGACTACTTAATCGGTCAGAATTACATAAGAGAAGGTGCAGTTCCAGCAGTTCTTAAGAAAGCATATTTTGTTGATAAAAATGGACAATGCATAGAGTCTAGTAAACTTCCTTTTGACTGGGATATTTGGGTAGCTGAACGCCCCTCATATGGTGCTTTACATGTTACTGCACAGGAACTCGCTGGGATTGTTAAAAAGCAAATTGAAAACCATCCATTAGTTTCTCAAACTTTTGCTTTAGTTTTACATGTTAAACCAAAATTCGAGTGCAAAAGAACACATGACTATTATTTAATGTTAGAATATGAGATGTTAGGCGTAAGAAAGCACACTATAAAAAAAGCCATCACTATGTAATTGCTAAACGGCGTGGAATTAATATTTCCGCCGTTTTTTTGTCCCTTATGTATAAATAATCAATTTTATGTTTACCTGACTATACAAGGGTATAATCATTGTAAGAAGAGGGGGGGGAATTTTAATGGATCAATATAATATCAAAAATTTTGATTTCTTTAAAGCTCTACTTGAAGCGTTACCTAACCCTATTTTTTATAAAGATAGATCTGGTTATTACCGCTTTTGTAATTCTGCATTTATAAAATTTCTAGGCTTAGAAATGTCTGAAATCATCGATAAAAATGTATACGAAATAGCCCCTCCTGAACTTGCAGAAATTTATGATAAAGCAGATCAAGAGGTCTATAATCAAGATAATGTTCAAATCTATGAATCAAAAATTAAACATGCAGATGGTACTTTACATGATGTAATCTTTAGTAAAGCTGTTCATTTTGACCAACACCACGAAGCAATTGGAATAGTTGGCATTATGCAAGATGTTACTGAGAAAAAAGAAGCTCAAAGAGAAGTGGATATGCTACACAAATTAAAAGATGCATTTCTTTATTTAAGTCAAGCCATGATGCAATATGAAAGTGAACAAGAATTACTTAATGCTCTGTTGATTCAAGTCCAGTCGATTTTTGCAAAGTGTACGCAAGCAACTGTATTACAATCAAATAATTGCGATACTTTAACAGTTATTGCTCAGATTGGTTATGAAGATGAAGATATGCTAAACTTTACAATACCTTTAAAGGAAAGTTTTATACTCAGAGATTTCGAAGATAAAATTATAGCAGCACATATCATCAATAATATCATCGAATTTACAAATCAAGGACATAAGAAAGTTGCTCTACCACTTTCAAAAATTCCTGTTCAATCCTCTTTGGTTGTCCCCATCTGGATAAATGATGACTTGAAATGGATTTTTGCACTGGATAGTTCTGAAAACCATGCCTACACTGAAACAGACCGCAATGTGGCAGATTACATCAGAGAACAGTTACCTCTGGTATATAGGATACACGAGCTCTACCTTAAAACACTTCGTCTTTCTAGATATGATGATTTAACTAAGCTTATTAATAGGCAATATTTTGACACACTTCACGAAGATTGTTATCATAAATCCATGCAAGAAGACACAAATTATTCTCTAGTCTTATTTGATTTAGATGGGTTAAAACACGTAAACGATCTATATGGTCATCAAGCTGGCGATGCATATTTAATTGCTTTTGCAAACTGGCTTAAGGCAGCGTTAATTGATGGTGATTGCTATGCGCGTCTGGGTGGTGACGAATTTGTGGGTTTGTTTTATAATATAACTACAGAAGAATTAACTGAAAAGATTAAGAGTTTACGAAAAACATTTGAAATTATCCCCATCGTTGAATTGCCACACGTCTATTTTGGAAGCTTTAGTTTTGGTGTTTCAAATTTCCCAGCCGACTCGGACAACAGATCAAAACTATTTCAAATTGCGGATTTAAGGATGTACAAGGACAAAAGGAGGTAATCTATATGCAGCATTTAATTGGTAACAGTTTTTACTTTCATTCTCAGAGTACAATCGGAGCATACAAAATTGGGAACGAACTTATCCTCTTTGATACAGGAAATGATGATTCTAGCATCAGAAAAGCCATAAGAGAATTTGAGCATGTTAGCGTCATCGGTGTGTTTAATACCCATTCTCATGCGGATCATTGTGGTGGAAATGCTTATCTATCAAAGCAATTTGGTATGCCAATTTTTGCGCCAGAACTAGAAAAATCTTTTATAGAAAATCCTATTTTAGAACCAACTTATTTGTTCAGTGCTTTTCCACCATCAAGTTTACAGAACAAGTTTTTAATGGCTAAACCCTCTATGGTTACAAATGCGATTTACGATGAGACACCAATAGTTATTGAGTTTAAAGATGAAGTCATTAAAATTCAACCTATTTGTTTAAAAGGGCATTCTCCCAATCAATTTGCCTATATTACACCAGATCTCATAGCCTATTTAGGTGATGCTTTAATTTCTACGGAGATGATTGAAAAACATCCGCTCATTTTTACATTTGATGTAGGGGAGCATATTAAGTCTTTGAATAAACTTAGAACCATCGATGCTAAAGGATATGTCATCGCTCATGGTGGATATTTTACTCAAATTAACGATATGATTGATTCAAATCTTGATGCACTTATGCGTACACAAGAAATTATCATAAGCGCTATAAAAAATGAGAAGCTCACTTTTGATGAGCTCCACAAAAAAATTGCATTTACTTATAAGCTCACCGAAAATTTGAGCCAAAATCTGTTAAATCGTTCTGTTATACATGCACACGTAAAGTATTTGCTTGATTTAGAATTGGTTAAACCTGAGATTGACCAAGGGATTCTATATTTAACTAAATAAACATAATGCCTACGCCCGTTAAAGTTATAAGGGTGCCAATGATTTCTTTTAAAGTTACATTTTCTTTTTTTATAAAAAAAGCAAACGGAATCAAAAGCACAGGTGTAATAGAAGTCAAAGTAGATGCTACACCTGGGTTGATTTTTTGAACTGCGTATAAAGACAACGAAATCCCTAAAAAAGGGCCAAAGAACGAGCCAATCGTTGCGGTTTTTAGTGCGTCTGTTCTTTTAAGAGATTGAAAAAATGATTTCCAGTTATTTCGTATAAAGAAAAGGAAGGCAAACCCTAGCATCCCTGCTAGAAGCCTTATTTGAGTGGAAGCAAATGGGTCATAACTTGCCATCCCAAATTTACCTATAATATATCCTGCTGCTTGACCAAAGGCCCCTCCAAATGCAAGTAAAATACCTTTTATTGGATGCGAAAACGAAACTTTTTTATTGTCTTTTCCACCTACGAGTATAACAGAAGCAATCCCCGCAAGTGTTACGAGCATACCCACTATTTGCATCATCTTCATTGATTCACCTAAGAAAACAAAAGCTAAGATGCCGCTTAATGGTGGCACACTGGCATATATAAGCATAGATATTCTTGAACCAATCTGTACAAAAGCTTCAAATAATAGCAAATCTCCTATGACGATTCCCACGAGCCCTGAAAGTAGTAACCAAAACCACTCCGAGGCTGTCGCATCTACAGGGAACAAATACCCCCTCGTTAGTAAGGTAAATATCGATAAAAAAACCATTCCAATTAAAAGTCTCAATAAATTCAAGTTCATCGAGCCTATTTTCTTCCCCGTTGTTTCAAAAGCAGTTGCTGTAATTGCCCAGCAAAACGCTGTTAATAACGCTGCAATTTCTCCCATATAATTTCCCATTAAATATACTCCTTATTTGCAATATTACAAACGATGACTCTATTATATTATAATTACTATTTTTATTATTCAATATATTTATGAGGAAATGTTAAGATAAACTGGCTACCTGTTCCTTTTTCAGAAACACATTCTATTTTTCCACCAATTCTATGCATATTCTCACTTGCGACATAAAGCCCAAGACCGTCGCCACTGAAACTTGTCTCTGTGATACCTCTAAAATAAGCATCAAAAATACGTTCCTTAGTTTCATCGTCAATTCCTATACCATCATCTGTGACAGTTATCACCACATTTTGAAGTAGTTTATCAAAACTGATGTTTACATCAACATGACCATCTTCCAAGCTGTATTTATAAGCATTTGTCAATACATTATATAATGCCTGACTTAATCTAAATTGATCCGTTTCACACCCTTTATTTAATTTTCCTGTGAGCTGGATGCTGATTTTCTTTTTCTGAAAAGAAGCCAATAACCCTTGAACGATTTGCTCAATCATTACATTCAAATCAAAAGTTACAATATTTAATTCGTCAAATTCACTTTCAGCATCTATCATTCCACTCATATTGGAAATAATGGCAGTAAGAGATTCAATCTGATTTAAAAGTATAGTGAGCGTCTCTTGATTGGTATCAATCACTCCGTCTTCTATGCCTTCAAGATGCGTTTTCATAATCGTAAGTGGCGTTCTTGTTTGATGGATCATCTGATCAAGTAGTTTTTTTCTACTCTTTTGTTTTAACTTAAGTCTCGTTCCTAGTTCAAATAAACGCTCTCTAATCTGTTTTATTTCAATTATACCTGATTTTGAATATTGCCTGATTTCTCCCACTTGCAAATCATTGGCATATTCTGCCGTATCTTTTAAAGCTCTACTCATTTTTCGACTTACAAAAAATCCTAAAACAATTGCAAAAGTAAGCGCAATTCCAGTTGAAAAAGCACTGTTTCTGATGAGTGACGCTTTAAATAATTTAGCGACAACTGAGTTTTCAGCAGTACTATTGCGCGTTATATTGATATAGCCTAACAAGTTGCCATCAGAAGTAATTTTAATCTGCTCTACTTCTTCAGTACTTTTGCCCATCATATTTCCCATCATGCCTCTATATCGTTTGCTGTCACCAGTTTCAATATCAGTTTTTTGAACATCAACCAGCAAATTCCCTGCTTTATCGTATAGTTTAATTCTAATAATCGGTTCATCTAGGTGCGTTTCAAGCTCAAGCGCCATTTGATTATATGAAACCGAGTCGCTTTCTATTGCATTTTGGGTATATTCTTTGATTTGTTGGATATGCCCTTCATAATTATCTGATAAATAGCTCTTAAAATAACGATCTGTCAATGAAGTAAGTACCAACGCATTAATTGCTACCGATATAACAGCGACTACCACAAGTACAAAAAGCATAATTTTTCGGATGGACATTATCGTTCACCCCCAAACATATAACCTACGCCATACTTTGTAATCAAATAGATAGGCTGTTTAGAATCATTTTCAATTTTCTGTCTAAGGCGTTTGATGTAGCTATCAATATTTCTATCAAATCCATCATAATCTGTACCAAACGCGAGGCGAATCAATTGATCTCTTGAAAGAATTACGCCTTTATTGTGCATAAAAACCCTCATCATATGATATTCAGTTGCGGTTATAGCAATTTCTTGATCATCCTTATAAAGCTTCATGTTATGCACACATAATTTTAAACGATCGTAAACAAGACAATCATCCTCCAAGCGCTCTCCATAGGTTCTCTTTAAAATTGCCTTTACTCTCTTTACTAGTTCTCTCGGGCTAAATGGTTTAACAACATAATCATCAGCGCCGAGATCGAATCCTTTTATCCGATCGACTTCTTGTTCTCTCGCTGTTAACATCAATATGGGTACTTCAGAATTACTCCGAATTTGCTGTAATACTTCAAATCCATCTATTCCTGGCATCATGACATCTAATATCACTAATTGAAATTCGCTTTGCGAGAACTTTTCCAGCGCAATAAACCCATTTTCTGCAGTTTGAACACTATAGTCCTCCTTCGACAAATATTTTTCAACAACTGTTCTAATATCTTTTTGATCTTCTACAACCAATATTTTCTGTTTCATAGAAACCTCTTTCGCAAGCACTATTAAATGTTGCATCCACTAAATAAATCTAATTAGACTTATCTTAATTATACGTCAATTGAAATTTTAATACTATTCGAATGCAATTAATGGACATAATAAAAACCGCGACTCTACAAGGGGAGGCCATGTAAGAGCGCGGTTATATTACTTTATACTCACTTTTTAAGTACAATTCTTTTAGTATTATATTCTTCTTCGTTGATTTCTCCCTTTGCATAACGTTCTCTTAAAATATTCAAAGCTTGATCCCCGTCATGATTTTTACTTCTTTTAAGCAGCCACCATACTAGAGCGATGACCCCAACTAAAAGTACAGCCATCATGCCAATATGCCACAGACCGTAAGAACCAAAGTGTTCAAATCCATAACCCATCGGGTTGCTACCATAAAAACCTCTACCAAACATCATATAATTACCTCCTATTCAAAATTTCAAATTTAATCTTTAAGTGTTTTTTTCATTTTCAAATAAGTTTCTTCATCTATTTCACCGTTAACAAATCTTTCTTTTAAGATGTCTTCTGCTTTATTTGTTCCAGGAAGTTTCTTGCCTGAACTGTAGTATATTACAAAAATAATAATTGCAAGACCAATAATCATCATAAGCTGCACCTCCTTTCTTTACGTCATTATGCACTTAAAATGTGGCACAATTATGTAAAATAAAAAGGAATTGAAGCAAATCTAAAATAGATCAGCACCAATTCCTAGTCTTATTAATTATATTATGGATTATACAGACTCAACCTGCGTTCTACATGCTTATGCGCGCACTGTTTAAATTAAAGCTCATATTTTTTTTGCTAAAGCAGTTAATTTTTCTCCTTCGACCCTGAAAACAGTCCATTCATCCATAGGTATAGCACCCATTTCTTTGTAAAACGCTATTGAAGTTTTATTCCAGTCAAGGCACCACCAATCCAATCTACCACAACCTCTTTCAACAGCTATTTTCCCAAGATATGCAAGAATGATTTTCCCAAATCCTTTGCCCCTCATACTTGGCGTGACATATAAGTCCTCAAGATAAAGATTGGCCTTACCTAAAAATGTAGAAAAATTGTGAAAGAACAATGCAAAGCCAACTGGTTCGCCCATGTACTCTGCAATGATTACTTCTGCTTGCTTCTTTTCAAAAAGTGAGGCCTCTAAAATGGCTTCAGTGGCAACAACTTCATGTAAAAGTTGCTCATACTCTGCAAGTTCTTTAATATAACCTAGAATCAATGGTACATCCGCTTTTACTGCAAATCTAATTTCAAATCCTTCAATTGATGTCTTATTGTTCTTCATCACATACTTCCTCTCTGTTTTTATGTGCGTGAACCCTAGAATAAAACTTGCCAGACCATATGATCTAGATCTGGACCCCAATGATCCTTAAGTGTAAATGTCGGTTCACCATATTTATGAATCCATATCACCTGTGCAGTCTTATACCCACTGTCGATGCAAAATCCCTTATAACTTTCATTTCTTAAATATTGGACCATTTTTTCTAACATTTTCGAACCAATCCCTTGACCTTGATATGCAGGTAAAACAAACACCGTGCCTATCTCGGGAAGAGAACTTAACATTTCATCACCGCAAGCCTTGATAGTCTCATTTGCTTCACCAATCTCAATCGTACCAACCACTTGCCCTGCTACTTTTGCTATAAGAAAATATTTGTCTTTACCATTCGTAGCAAAATCCTTCGCAATAAATTCTTTTTTTACCCTAATCTCATCCTCTAAATCTTCTTGTAGATCCCAGAGACCGTTTTTCTCCCAGTTATCTTTTAGAACAGATATAAAGAGTGCTTCTATTGAAGCGATATCTTCCTTTTTAGGACGTTCAATTTCAATTTCATCTTTTTTTAAATGTAACATTATATTCAACCTCTGATTATTGACTTTATCATTATTAAATTGCTTGATTTAAATTAGCTTGATTTCATTAATACATTCATATTGTTTACGTCAGACTCTTGATCTACCAGTTAATTATCCCAACTTTTCTTAGGATATGTGCATTAAAAGGATTGAGTCCACTAATAGGTTGATCAATTTTAAAATATGCAAGTTCAAAACTTTCATCATCGTTCACAAAAGGGGTACCTATAATGTCGTGAGCAACAAATACTGCCATTACATTATATATTTCATCACCATTTGGATAACGATAATACATGTCAGATCCAGACAATACGGTTAATAGTTCATATCGATTTGCTGTGATACCTGCTTCTTCAAATAGTTCTCTTTTTGCGTTATCTTCAAAGCTCTCACAAGGTTCCATTGCACCACCGATAGTGCCCCAATCACCACTATCTGTACGCCTTTGAAGAAGTAGTTCCCTTGATTCATTAAAAATCAGCACGCAAGCTCCTGCCATGATTAAAGGAGTATTCCCTACATACTTTCTCAGGTTTTTAATATAACCTAATTTATGTGCATTACTTATGTCGACTGCTCCAGAAGAAGTTTCAACTTTTGCTTTATAATATTCTTTTCTAATAATTGCATAATTTGATAAGTCATAAAATTCTTCCCCTCTAAGGTTGACGGCATACGAGATCCCTTCGAAATTCAATCCGCTTTTTTGCATCACTTTACCTGATGCAGGATTATTTGTGTCGTGTTTGGCAACGATTCGGTTCATTCCTACTTCACTAAACAAGAAATCTATAATTGCTTTAAATGCCTCTGTAACAATACCCTGTCCCCAAAGCCGCCTTGAAATACAATATCCAATCTCACATGAAAGATGATTTTCACTCATTACAACAACTGAGATTCCTCCTATAGCTTGTTTTTCTGAATCTAATTCAATCGCCCAATTATAGACGTTATCGTATTCGTACTGTCCACACCAAATTGATAGAATCTCTTTTGTGATGCTTATATTTTCATGCGCTGGCCATGTTAAAAACCGAGTTACCTCTGTATCATTCGCCCAATTGTTAAACATATCTTCAGCATCGGTTGGTTTAAAGGGTCTAAGTGTAAGTCTTTCTGTTTTGATAATACGCGTTCCTTTGTGGTTTAAATGGTTGGGCAAATGACACCTCCGAGGTCAATTTTATGTTTATTATCTTGCTTTAGTATTCAACAAAACTTTATAATATCCTGCTAAACTTTAAAAACATTAATCATTCTTTTGTAACGACCACGCTTTTGTATCTGATTGATTCCCATCGTATTTCTCAAATAAAAAGGCCATAGATTACTCTATGGCTTAACTCATTTTGTAACTTGTATAACGCCAAGTGTGCCGATTTACGACCACCTTTCAAATTACCTTTTTATTAAACTTAGTTGAAAAACTAATATTCTAAGTCAATATGTACAAAGAGGAGAAAAATTTTCTCCTCTTTGGTAGTTATCTCATAAGTTGTAATATGCCTTGAGGCAATTGATTAGCCTGTGATAACATAGCCTGATATGAACTAGCGAGAATATTTTGTGTTGTAAATTTCATCATCTCTTTAGCCACATCTAAATCCCTGATTCTAGACTCTGAAGATTGTAAGTTTTCTTCAGCATTATCCAAGTTTTTCATGGTGTGTTCAAGCCTGTTTTGCATCGCTCCATAGCCGGTTCTAATCTGAGATACAACAGTAATTGCTGCATCAACTGCTCCAATAGCACTTTGAGATCCATCAATGGTGGTATAATCCATTTGATCAATTCCTAAGCCCTTTGCAGTCAAATTGGCCTTTGACATTACAGTAAACTGACCACTGTTCGCACCGATTTGATAATAAAAATCAGCGCTTCCACCACCAGCGTTATCGAATGTCAAAGCATAATGCGTTCCTAATTCTGAAGTACCTGTACCATTTAGAATTGTTTGATCCAGTGACAAAGCACTAGAAGATCCTTTTATATTGCCATTAGTTATTGCGCCAGACACAGCATTGTCAAAATCTGTGCTTGTGTTTAGATAGTTCAAAACACCATTAGCGCCATTTCCGTTATACCACGCGATAAATCCCGCAACTGAGTTAAAATCAGCTGAACCTGTTGCGGCAGCTAATTCTGTACCAGCGATATTTTGCGTTGTATTGGCAAAAGCTTGATCAAGGGTATCCCCCGCCTCCAGTCGATCAATAAAAGCACTTATACCACCATTTGTGATTTCATGCAGCACTTTTACAGCTTCGTAAGCAGAACGATAATCCCCATCAAAAGGATCAATCAGATTTACATTATGGTCTGTGACACCAAAGAAGTTTCCTCCTTGGATTGTCATTGCAAGACCCTCAGTAAACCAGTTTTCATTGGCCTCTCCACCACCTGTTAATGCATAAGACATCTCAGAAAATTCTAAAGCATGCACAACTTCATGCGCAATCAAAGTGTCTAAGACACCCTCCTGCTTTAAGTTCCCAGAAGCATCAAAAAATGCGAACAAATTGACACTAAGTGTCAAAGTTGCACCGCCATCCGCAGTTCCCATTGAAGCACCAGTTGTTGAGCCAGAATCATAATAATAATTCACACTCATTGGTCTATTAATTGGACTGTCTGGTAGCGCAATACCTAATTGATCCCTAATACTGACTAAAGCATCATTAATCCATCCTGGCAACTTCGCAGTTAAAGAATCGAGGCCTGCTTGTGAAATCCCTGCAAATGCTGATGCATTTTGGGAATTCAAGAGTTTAATCGTATTGAATTCAGTTGTATTGGCAGTGAAATCTACCTGCTTTAACAACTGTTTTACTTCAATATCGATTTTATCTCTGTCGCTATCCGTTAAAGTTCCATTTGAACTTTGGATAGCAAGCTCTCGCATCCTTTGAAGCATGTCATGGACGCCTGATGCTGCTCCTTCAGCAGTTTGGATCATAGAGATTGCATCTTGTGTGTTTCTAGAGGCTTGCCGTAATCCTCTAATTTGTCCCCGCATCTTTTCAGAAATAGAAAGACCCGCGGCGTCATCTGCAGATTTATTAATTCTAAGACCAGATGACAATTTTTCTATGGAGTTTGCTTGGGCTTTTACTGCTAGGCTCCCAATCCTTTGGGTGTTCATCGCACTAAGATTATTGTTGATACGCATATTCTACCTCCATGTAGTCAACTCAAGCGTAAAACCCTATAAATTATTATCGGCAATTTGTGGCAAAATTTTAATATGTAATTTAATTTTATTATGTAATTTAATTTTATTATGTAATTTAATTTTATTATGTAATTTAATTAGATTTTGGACAAATGATTTGAAATTAAATAAAAAAACCGAGAAAATAGATTCCCGGTTATTTTTGCTAATATGAGTATTTCTTTTTCATCCGTACATATTTTTTATAACTTATAAAGGTCATCACAAATGCTGTAACGATTAAGTTGATTGAAACCATAATGATAATTTTGCTATATTGTCCGTTAAACTCAGTCACATCAATGTGTTTAAATAGAATGCCAAAGTAAGACCATAGTGCAACCATACCATAAGTAAGATCTTTAAATGCCAGTAAAACCAATGAGGTCACTATCAGACCTATGGCTAGTATAATACAAGTTGTAATCTCTTCTGAAAAAGAAAACAACACAAAATGTTCTTTTGTTAAAAATGTTGTTATATTTGCAATCGTAGCAATTGTAATCCATCCAAAATAGAGGCTGAAAGGTTTGTGTATCCAAATGCGTTCGCTCGATGTTAACTTTGCAGAATGGATTAAGTTCATCGATTTCGCAAGACACACTAGTATCACAAGCATCATGACCACTGAAATTCCAATTTCATCATAATGCCACATGACAAGCCATAATCCGTTGGCTAATGAAGACAAAGAAAACCATTTGCGAAGTTGGATTACCATGACGCTAGTCTCAGGAGAATAAAATGCATCTCGCCACTGAAACAATATAAACCCACCTAATGCTATATAAATTACACCCCAAATGATAAATGTAAATCCCGTTGGCGCAAATAAATTAGCGTATTTATCTGAAACCGCACCTGTTGTTATGCCGTTAAAGGGTACGATATTTGCTAAAATATTGATACTCAACATAAAAATATAAGATAGAGTTGTTGTGACTTTCATATCTTTCTCTTTTTTTATCGATACTGACATATTGCCCTCTTCCATTTAACTATTTGCTGTTTATTGCTATGAACATTTTCTGTTCACTCTACAATTTAACACCTCAGGAAGCAATTATGCAAGACAAATATCAACCTGCTACTAAAGATTTCAAATTCTTAATTTTTTCATATTCTGTGATTGCTTTTGAATCTCCAAACCACTGAATATAATCTGTTATCACACGATCAACACCCTGTTTATCGACTTTATAAACCATTGATTCGTCTTGCTCAATTAATAGTTCTATGTGATTATCATAAAAATCATATATTTCATCTATAATATGAAACGTCATCGCATCGTATTCAATCAACTGTCTCGAATTTATGATCTTTTCTTCTATATATTTTTGCACACCATCAAATGCGCTTTGAAAATAATCACTAAAAGCTATATCTGAGCTTTTTCCATAGTGATCGATTAAGTCATTGATAAAGAGATAGTGCCATCTATTTTTATCAAACGGTTTATCAAAATATTTATTCCAGACATCATGTTCAAATTCGGTATAACTTACTATATCATTTGCATCAGCGTCATACAAATCGTGAAGTGCATATGAAAAACGATCAGCATATCTTACGATTTGCGCTTCCAAACTTCCCGGTTCATAAGGATTAAATCTATCAACAACGGAACTTGTCATATTTTTTAACCCTTCATATTTAGCATGTTTCAAAATACCTTCAAGTGTATCAAATGTTAAATTCATCCCTAAGTAGGGTTTTCCTTCAATATCGTTTCTCTTTAAGTCAAGTTGTTCTACGAGCCATAAACTTTGAGAATTGTGTTGAAACCCCAATCCTTTTCTTTGCAATATTTTATCTAGGGCCTTCCCACCAGCGTGCCCAAAAGGCGTTTGACCTAAATCGTGGCCAAATGAAATCGACTCAATCAAATCACAATTAAGATAAAGTGGTTTAGCAATTGTCTTTGCGATTTGATTTACTTCTAATGTATGAGATAGCCTTGTACGATTAAGCGACTCTCCATTTTTTGATAGAAATGTCTGTGTTTTCAACCTCAATCTTCTAAAAGCTTCTGAGTACAAAATTCTGTCAATATCTCTCTGATATTCCGTTCTAAAGGCATCTTTACTTTCATCGTGTGACCTTAATGAAAGCATGGATTTCTTTGCACGTTTATCAAGTGTTTTAAGTTCAAATAACTCTTGTTGTTCTCTATGATCCATATTATACTCCAAACTAGCTACAGAAAGACAAAATCCACCCTTTAGGTGGATTTGGCTTTATTTCTAGAATAATAATTAATGATGGAATGTCTTAGGATATCGGCTAACCGATAGTCTAATTATTATTCTTCAACAACTGACATAATAACGATTCTTGGACAATGTAAATCATCATCTGCTGCATAACTAAGCGCAGTACTTGCAAACAAAGATGCTATTACCAAACTCAAAGCCAAAATTCTTTTTACCTTATTCATAAACCTGCCCTCACCTATTCTTTAATTTATACTTAAATGATATAATAAAAAATAGAAACATAATACCCGTATATATACGGGATTTTTGAGGTTGACAATGTTAAGTAGTTATGATTTGACAAGTTTTTCCAAGCGTTTGAAGACTATTCGCAAATCTCTTGGATATTCACAGAATGATGTTGCCGATGAAACTGGTGTAAATAGCGATACTTTAAGACGTCTTGAAAATGGTATGTCCGTACCTCGTTTTGACACGTTAGAAGTTCTTTCACGCTTTTATAAAGAAAACTTAATTCTGCTACTCGATTCATATAAAATGTCTACAGAATTATCCTATTTCTACGACCTTGTTGATTATCACATGGCAAACGAAGACTTTGAATCTTTACGTAATTCTATAACAACATTTGATTTATATATTAAACAAGACGGTTTAAAAATGGTGGATGCTAGAGAAGTAGAACAACTCAAATGTTTTTTTAAAGGTTTGGAGTTAAGCTATAATGCCAACGATATCTCTTCTACTGCATTGTTTGAAAAAGCATTAAAAATAACCATTACACATTTCAAACTGGAAGACTGGAATCATTTCAAGTATAATTTTCTCGAAATCAGAATTCTTTTATCTTTGGCATCTGTTCAAGGAAATTTACGTAACTGTGAATTAAGCACCTCAATTATAAATTATATATTGAAATATTTAGATCCCTCGCCACATTCGAAATTTTATGAGAAAGTATTAATTGTAAAATGTTATTGTATACTTGCATATAATTATCATAGACTTGATAACCATAAGCTGGCCATAAAATATTCTGACTTAGGCATCAAATTTTGTATCGATCATTCCATATTATCAAATCTTCACTTTGTGCTTTTTCGTAAAGGTGTTGCACTATATTACTTAAATGATAAAACTTATGATACTTATATTGAACAAGCCATTAACTTGCTAAAAATACAAGAAAAATTTGCCTTAGCTGATACCGTTCAAAAGTATTTAGAAAATTTTAGAAATAATGGAAATCCCAGGTGACCTATACTGAGATTAATTCAGTATAATTCAATTCATCATCTATCTTAATCTATTGCTTATAAAACGACTTAGTACATAATGATTAAATTATTCATTAAAACTCATATTTCTTTTATCTATGGTTTTTCTGTATATTTTTGGGTATTTAAATAATCCAAATATATACTAAACTACTAGAAACGGAGGAAGATATGCTTCATTGGGAAAAGAAACTAATGCTTGGTGTGCCAGAAATCGACAAAGAACATGAAGAATTGGTAAAAAAAACAAATATCATGCTCACTGCACTTAAAAGTGGAAACAGTACCGAAGAAATTATCAAACATATGAATTTTCTTGCAGATTATGTTATAAAGCATTTTAATTCAGAAGAAAAATTACAGTCAAAATACAATTATCCGGATATCATACGGCATAAACAAATTCACTCAGAATTTAAAGTCACTGTTACAAAATTACTTGAAGATGTCACGAAAAACGGATTAACGACTTCAAGAAAAATTGAAATCAGTCAGATGACGATGGATTGGCTACTCAAACATATAGGTGTAGAGGATAAAAAACTAGCAGATTTCATACTCGAAAAAAGAAAAAATACTTAGACAAATCGCAGATTTATTGAAAACTAAAACTAGCATGTAAAAAAAGAACTGCACGCCATTTGTTGTAAAAACAAGTGACTTGCAGTTCTTTTTAACATGCTAGTTTATTTTACTTTGCTAATTTATTTTTAACTATTTATCAAAAATACTTTTTTCATGACCAAACCAACTGCCATGTTACACCGACAACATCAGTTATCCAAGCAACTTTACGTAGCCCCATTATTGGTTCAGGACCCATGACAACTACCCCTTCTTTGGAAAGTCCATTGAAGATTTCATCAAATTCTGATTCTGATGTACAATCAACAAAGAGAGAAATCATCCAAGACGCTACAGCAGCCTGTTCCTCAGACATATCCATGAACATCAACACGGTGTCTTTGATTCTCAACTGTGCATTGATAACCATTCCATCAGCGCCATAAGGTGAATCTTTGTAAAGATCGATACTGACAAGCTCAGTGTCACTAAAAACATCTTGATATAAGTCAATTGCCTTTTTTGATGTGCCAGGCAAAGTGATAAAGGCTGTTAAAAATTTTCTATCCATTGGTAACCTCCAGATTATAAAATATATTAGTTATATACGTTATTTCTAAGAGGTTAAACCTTTTAATTACATTAGATAAGCAGTTTCACCATGAACAGCTGCATCAACCCCTGTTAACTGTTCTTTTGCATCGATACGAACTGGTGTAAATTTATCAATAATATATAACATGCCATAAGAGATGACAAAAGCATATGCGGCAGCGATGACAACAGCAGCTACTTCTACTAAGAAAAAGTGAGTCCCCCCATTGATCAGACCATCGGCACCACCTGGGTTTACCTTAGTACTCGCAAAAATTCCCAATAGAATTACGCCAGTGATACCACCCATACCGTGTACGCCCCACACATCAAGTGCATCGTCCCATCCAAATTTATTTTTAAGACTAATTGCAAGGAAACATACTACTGATGCAATACAGCCAATAATCGCTGCTGTACCAGTACCTACATAACCAGCTGCAGGGGTAATTGTTGCAAGACCAGCAACTGCACCTGTAAGCATACCTACGAATTTGGGTTTACCTGTTATTTTCCAGTCGATAGCAAGCCATACAACTGCGGCAAATGAAGCAGCAACGTCAGTGTTTAAAAAAGCAAGTGCAGTAACACCATCAACTCTGAGTTCACTACCTGCGTTAAAACCATACCATCCAAACCATAAAAGTGCTGTGCCAAGAGCAATAAGCGGTATACTATGTGGTTCGTTTACCCGTTCTGCACGTTTCCCAACGAAAAATACTGAAGCAAGAGCAGCCATACCAGCTGTTGCATGTACTACGATACCACCAGCAAAGTCTAATACACCCCACTGTGCAAATAAGCCACCGCCCCATACCATATGCGTAAATGGGAAGTAAACTAACAATAACCACAAAATTTGAAAAACAACATACGCTTTAAATCTAACACGTTCTGCAAATGCACCAGTGATTAGTGCAGGTGTAATAACTGCAAACATCATCTGATAAGAAATAAAGACGATTAATGGAATATTATTAGTTGGAGATAATGTATCCATCATTGTAACACCATGTAAAAAAGCATAATCTAAATTGCCTATAATTCCGAATACATCCCCACTAAAACAAAGTGAATAACCTACAGTAAACCAAAGTACCGTAGTAACGCCTAGCGAAACAAAGCTTTGCATCATAATAGTTAATACACCTTTTTTACTTACCAAACCCCCGTAAAAAAAAGCTAATCCCGGTGTCATAAGCATTACTAAACTCGTAGCTAACAACATAAATCCCGTATTCCCTGTGTCAAAACTCATTAGTTCCCTCCTAAATTCTTAGCGCCGTAATTTTACGCGGTGCTTATAATCTGACAACTTATACACAGCAATTCTCATGCCAACAATTATTATGATAACAAATACAGGTTTGCAACAGATTTTGAAACATTCAAAAAAAATAAGTGTGACAATTTTGGCGCACAGCGTCATATTTGTCACACTTATTGATAATAGTATTTCATTTTTAGCAAAGTACATATAAAACTAACCTGAAAACTTCATTAACTGCTGATATTGTATTTATTGATTTTTCGGTGTAGAGATCTCCTGCTTATGCCTAACTTCTCAGCAGCCCTTGTGATATTACCTTCCGTATCTTCTAAAGCTTTACGAATAATTTTTTCTTCTGCAGTGTCTTTATAAACTCCAAGTTCATCTATACGCTCATTTTCAGGATGTAAAAAATAAGGCGGAAGATCCTCGCGTTTAATCAAAGTCCCCTCAGTGATAAGTAAAAGGCGTTCGATAATATTCTCAAGTTCTCTTACGTTACCAGGCCAATGATAAGCCCACAACACTTCCATAGCCTCAGGTTCAATACTCTTATATGGCGTATGGTATATATCAGAAGAGATTTTTATAAAATTTTCTATCAGACTGGTCATATCTTCCCGACGCTCTCTAAGAGGTGGCACTGATAACGGAATCACATTAAGGCGATAATACAAATCTTCTCTAAACTGCCCACTTTGTACTAAAGCATCTAAGCTTTTATTTGTAGCTGTGATAATTCTTACGTCCAAAGAAATCGTCTGAGTTCCACCTAGACGTTCCAATTCCTTTTGCTGTATAATCCTAAGCAATTTAAGTTGAATAAGTGGTGAAATGTCTCCAATTTCATCTAAAAAGATCGTCCCCCCATTTGCAAGTTCAAACCTACCTAGTTTTCTGTTAAAAGCACCTGTAAAAGCACCTTTTTCATAACCAAAGAGCTCACTTTCAAGTAAAGTTTCAGGTAACGCAGAGCAATTCACCTTTATGAAGGGCTTAGCTCTTCTGTCACTGATCTCATGGATAGCATGTGCGACTAACTCTTTACCTACACCGGTCTCGCCGTTGATGTAGATATTTGCATTACTATTGGCAACCTTGTGAATTAGTTTGACCAGTTCTTGCATCTTTTGGCTATTGGTCACAAGCATGCTGTTAAAATCATAGGTGACCAATTCATCTAGCGTATCTTGTAGCATCACTTTTTTAACAGAACTGATCACTTCATCTAGGTCAAACGGTTTTTTGATGTAGTCTTTCGCGCCAAGCTTTAATGCATTTATAGCGGTATCTATGGTAGCAAAAGCAGTCATTACAATCACTTCGATACTTGGATCAATCTTTTTAATATACTTGAGTAATTCTATACCATCTATATCAGGCATCTTGATATCTGTCAGTACCAAGTCTATCTGCTTTGCTTCTAAAATAGATTTTGCTGTACTACCATCGTTCGCAACATAGACTAAATAACCCTCCTTTTTCAAGATACGTTCAAGAAGTAGGGCTAAGTTGATTTCATCTTCAGCGATCAATATACTAGCTTTTTTCATAGTAACAACCCTTTCTTAGTAGGTAGAATTAAAACGAAAGTGGTCCCCGTTTCTTTAGCGCTCATGAGTTCAAGCGTTCCATGATGGTTTTCTACAATCCTCGCACATATAGCAAGTCCAAGTCCCGATCCACTGGCTCTCGTCGTAAAAAATGGCGTGAAAATCCTTTCCTTGAGTTCTTCATCTATCAAATCGCCATAGTTTGTTATAGAAAGCGAAAACTTGCCTTCACTCTCAAATTGTGCGGTGTGGATATTGATAACACCACCTTCCTCACTCGCTTGAATCGCATTGATTAACAGGTTTAGTAGAACCTGTTTCACCTGATCTGCATCATATTCAAAACTAGAGTTCATATCTAGGTCATGTATAACTTCAATCTTCTTAGCATGTATTTGCTGTTTGAGTACTTTAATTGACTCTAAAATCAAATGGTTCATATCACCATGCGTATAATTGGGCGTGTTAGGACTAGCAAAGCTCAAAAATCTTTCCACTAAACGATCTAATCGATCGACTTCTTTTAACACAATGCCAAGATCATGGTGTGCATCACTTTGACTATCAAGCTCCCTAACCGCCATCTGTGTGTATCCCTTTATCGAAGCAAGAGGATTTCGAATCTCATGGGCTACACCTGCACTAAGCTCCCCTAGCTCAGATAACTTTTTCGCACGGATTACACTGTGCTCAAAACGTTCTTGCGCCTCCGCACTTTGTAACATCACCGTTACCCCAATAGGCGTATGGTAAATATCCTTTTGGATTAAGGTGCTGACGATAAGTTGAACATCTGGTTGTTTGATCATACATCTAATATCCACCAGTTGTTTTTCTTCTGCGATGCTCTCCCTTAAAATTGTAAAAAAATCATCAAATCGTTGATGCCCTTCTTTGATTATTGAAAGTCCCACTAAGAAATTTTCATCAGAATCATCTTTTAAGATTTCCCTCACACGTGGGTTAACAGAAGTAATCACACCTTTACCATCTATGGTCACAATCCCCGTCACAGCATGTTCTATCATCGCATCCAGTGATGATTTTACTGATTTAACAGATTCAGCTTCGCCAGTTTTTTCCATGGTCTTTTGAACCATAAAGCTGAGTTCCTCAAGTAAAAAATCAAATGTGTGAGTTAATTGCTTTACTTCATCACTGGTTCCCTCATAAGCCAACGCCATTTTGAGCTTATGCGTTTCAAGCAATTCTCCCATATGGAGTTTCAACGTACGAATAGGTTGAGTGATCCGCTTTGATAGATAATTTGACACTAAAAAAAGGATAATTAAAGTGATGATAAACACGAGACCAAAGTAAATCCTAATATCATGAATTAGCGCAAAAGCTTCTTCTGTCGGCTCACTCAAAAAAAGCATCCATTGTTTAGACTGCGTTTCATATTTTATAATTGGGACTCGAACTGAGAGATGATTTTGGGCATCGAGTAGCTCATAACTTACACCATAGTGGTTATCTGATGGCATCAGCTTTGCATATCCCGCTTCCCCTAGCTTAACGTTGGCTATAATCTCATCAATCGCATCAAAATTCATCCGCTCTACCACGGCACCAGCCAACTCACCCTTTTCATCTACTAAAGGCTCCGAAAAAATTATAAACCACTGATCACTTCCAAACTCAGAAAGCACATCTGAAATATATGGCTTTCCAGATAAAATTTGACTTAAAATCTCTGGCTTTTGTGCAAAAAGTTCATTACTTTCCATGTGCAAACTACTCCCTTGAAAAGTAGCACTTAACACCGTCTCACCCAATTGATCGAGAACGAAGATTTCATCGTAGGTTTTATAATTGTTGATGACATTCTCAAGATATTGACGTTTAGTTTCACGATCAATCTGATCCGTAGTCAATATCTGAGACTGGGCCATAACTTGTATATCTGCTTCTCTTTCAAAGAGAAAACGCTCAATCTTATTTGCAGTTTCGTCAGCAAGTGTCGTGATCTCATTTTCCTTGTTTTGCTTTACATTTTGCGCCGTATTATTATAAAACATTAAGCCTAAAGTCAAGGTTAATAGGATTGACATGGCTAAAAAAATCGCCATAATTTTAAGTTGTAACGAGAGATTTTTTATGCCCTTCAGCATGATTCCCACCGACAGACATCTACCCATTTGTCTGTTTCAGCATAGATTTCAAGCTCATCTAATCTAACTTTGATGGCAGAATTACTACTCCCACAAGCTGGATATACATGTTCAAATCGTTTCATAGATTCATCTAAAAAAACACGCATTTCAGAGACAATACCGAAAGGACATACGCCGCCAATGGCGTGACCCGTAAAATGAAAAACGTCCTCAGGCGTTAGCATCCTTGCTTTAAAACCAAAAGTATTTTTAAACTTTGCGTTGTCAATTTTGGCATCACCAGCTACGACAATTAGCATTGCATTTTCACCATCTCTAAAAGAAAGACTTTTCGCGATTTCCGCAGGTTCTACCCCTACAGCCAATGCCGCAAGTTCAACCGTTGCACTCGACGTTTCAAACTCTAAAATATCTTTATCTTTGTCCCATTTGCTCAGATGTTTTCTTACCGCTTCAATCGACATGGCAATCACCACTTATTGATTTTAATAATTCTGAGATATCGCCTTTAACTTCTCCACCGTGATAGCATATCACACGCTCCAGATCGTACTGACTCAACTTAATTGCAGACTTTCGCGCTTCTACCAAATCCAGTGAATACTGCGGATTTGCCATCATTAAAACTCCGTCTTCAGCTACTAATGCATCACCCGATACTAAAGTTTTATCATCAGTGATAACGACTGACATGTGTCCAGGCATATGACCAGGTGTTGCAACAGCAACCACTTTTCCTAAAGCATCTATCTTGTCGCCATCATTTAACATCATATCGACATTTACTTTTTCAATACTCGCCAGATAGGCATGAAATCCTCTAGCCCATTCTTTTCTTTCTTCTGGAAGTGTATCGTATATAGATTCTGCTTGCGTCAGCCTAAGTGATTTTTTGTCGCCACTTATATATGAAGCTTCTATTTCTGAAGCACAAATCTCTACATGTGGGTATTTCCGTTTTAATGCTGCAAGTGACCCAAAATGATCGTGATCATGATGCGTAATCACGACTTTCGTAAGTGCTTCAGGTAAATAACCTGCATTTTGAATTGCTTCTTCAAGTAACTGTAAGAGTCCAGGATTACCGCAATCTACTAAAATCAAGTCTTCTCCACTTTCAATTAGAGTAGGGCACACTCTCATAATCATTCCATTGTTTTCAAACTTTAAAGGTAACATCATTGTCTTTGTCATACGATCCTCCATTAAACAGTTTACGTGAATCTAAATTACATTGTTTTTCCAAGTTCATAAGAACGAATAGGACGGTACACCCGTCTTCCGCCTTCAGATTCTGACAAAAATACTGTAATTGCTCGAGCAGAGAAACTTCCTTCTATCGCTTTAAAATACGGCTTCACGACATTTATATCCGTTGAGAATCTAAGGTCCTGTCCAAGTGTGATATGTGGCGCGTAATCTCTATAGTCCTTTGAAAACCCCTTCACTGAAAGTGCATATTCGAGTTCAAAATAGAGTTCACTTAAAGCTTTCATATTGCCATCTACACCAAGCCACAGAACGTTGACAAGTGGTCCCTTGGTTTCATCGGTAGAAGGTTTAAGGCCAAACACACCACCGCCTTTTAAATGAAGCTCAAAAGGGTTGACCTTGTGCGCCATACTCAGGATCGCATCTTCGATTACACTTAACTGTGATTCTTCAACTTCACCTAGGAATCTAAGGGTTAGATGAAAATTATCTTCATATTTCCAATTTCCTTTAACGACATAAGGTTTAATTTTCTCTTGTAATTGATAAATTTGATTTTTTAAATTCAAATCTAAATCAATCCCAATAAAAATACGCATAAAGCCTCCCTAAGAAAAACGGTCTAAAATCCATAAATTTGGTTCTTTATCTGGATTCTATCCCGAGTTTCGTCATCTTTTTATAAAGTGCGGTTCTATGAATCCCCAATATCTGAGCCGCTTTTGTTCTACTGCCATTTGCATCGGCAATCGCTTTTTCTATCAAAGTTTTTTCTACATGATCCATCATCGTGTACAGATCTGCATCTTTCATATCTGTTAGCACAGATTGAAGTACTAAACTCTGAGTTTCTTTTATTATCTTTTCATGTGCAATGTATTCAGGTAAGTCAGAAATGATAATTTGCTTGGTTTTTGATAAATTGACTGCGCTTTCTACTACGTTTCTAAGCTCTCTAACATTTCCCGGCCAAGAATAATGCTCTAAACAATGTTTCGCCTCTTTTGAGAAACCTTCAAGTAAGCTGTTATTTTCCTTCGCAAACAGTGTTACAAAGTGTGAAGCCAAAAGCATAATATCACGTTTTCGGTCTTTAAGAGGCGGCAATTGAAGGTGAACTACCTTCAAACGGTAATAGAGATCGCTTCTAAATCTCCCTTGATTGACAAGCTCGTGTAGCTCTTCGTTTGACGCAGATATAAATCGAACGTCTATGTTGATGCGTTGGTTACCGCCAACACGTTCCATTTCTCTTTCTTCTATAACTCTAAGTAATTTTGCTTGCATCTCAAAAGGCATGGAACTCAATTCGTCTAAAAATATCGTACCGCCATTTGCAAGCTCGAATTTACCTATTCTTCCATGAGTAGATGCCCCTGTAAATGCACCAGGTTCGTAGCCAAAGAGTTCTGATTCAAATAAATCTTTCGGTATACTGGCGCAGTTAATTCTCACAAAAGGCCCGTATCTTCTTAAGCTTGCTTCATGAATCGCATGGGCAAAATACTCTTTTCCTGTACCACTTGCGCCTTCTATATAAACACTGACATTTCCCTCAGCAGCTTTTTTAGCACTGTCTATCAGTGACAGCATTTGCGGGTCGGCAGTTAGTATTGATTCAAAGGAATATTTTGCAAGGTTAAGCCGCTTGAGCTCTTGCTTGTATTTTTTAACATGTTGTTTCATCTGCTCTAGATGATCTGATAAGTGCTTCACTTCTAATATGTCTTTAAACAGAATCGTGCCTACCGCACCAACCACTTCACCATTTCTAATGATAGGGATACGTGAAGTCACACAGTTATGTCCTTTGATGATCTGTATATCCCCAATCTCAGGCATCCCCGTTTTTAGGACGATATGAAGGCGCGTATTCTCTACGACTTCGGTAACATGTTTTCCGATGACTTCTTCTTCTTTGACATCGAGGAACCGTTCATACTTGAACTTGATAATTAGACCATCCTTATCGATGATAATCAGCCCCTCGTAAGCCTTCTCAATAAACTCATCTAAAATTTCCATCTCCCATTTAAGTTGCTCGTAGCTTCTTTCCACACCTTCACCTCAATTTACAGAATTTGATCAATTACTTTTAGCAACTCCTCTGGTGATTCTATGATATAATCTGGCATAAGTTCAATCAGTCGTTCTCTATTAAGTAGCGTCCAGCCGACTAGCACCGACTGGCAACCAGCGTTTTTTGCAGTCTCAATATCATGTCCACTATCCCCAACAAATAAGCTTTCCTTAAGGGCATCAGCCATCTTCTCCTTAGTAACACCTAACTGCGAGAGTGCAGTCAATACACCTTCACGATTTGGTTTTGGATTGACAACATCATCTAGTGAAATGGTCGCCCCAATTAAGTCGTGCAAATCAAACTGCTCAATCCCATGATTAATACCATTTCGACCTTTATTGGAAACTACTGCAGTTTTTATGCCTCTATCTTTAATTGCAGTTAACAGTTCAACAACACCATCGTAAATCTTTGTTAGTGCATCTTGTACACGTCTATACTCTATGCGATACATTTCAACTAATCTCGGATACTCTTCCACCGACAAAAAAGACATCTGATCTACGATGGGTTTACCTAATACCTCTTCTAGTTCATGTGGTTCAAATGCATAACCTCTATAATCAACGGCAACATGGTTCAGCGATGAAATCACTGCCTCGTTTGAATCAATCAGTGTTCCGTCAAAATCAAAAAGAACATATTTTATAGCCATTCTTCCTCCATCAATTTCATACAACATTATTCCATGTATAATTTTTTATTATTCCATTTTATTTATTTCATTATATAATAACGCTTCACATTTCAAAAGGGTTAAAAAAAAGCTGGCCTATATTTAAGCCAACTGTTTTAATTGCCATCATCTCATTCATTAATTAGTACAGCAAATTCTTAATTTAATACACTCAATCCATTATTTAGTACATCCAATCCACAGTGTATCCATCTTTTTCTAAAGTTTTGATAATATTGGTTGGATTGATAAAGTGTCCAGCACCTACTACTATAAAATAAGTTGTGCTACCCTCTTGTTCAAGTATGTTTTCAATTTTAGTTGACATATCTTGATCTCTTTTACCAAATAACATATCTGTGAGTTCATTACTTTCTTCTTCAGATGAAGCGTTGAAGCTTGTTGTAAATTCAGCTAGATCACCTTTAATCCAGTAATTTAACCATTCATCAAGTAATTTAGCACTGTCAGTTGTATCACCAGTTGCAGGTGCAAGTATACCATCTACTATTGATGTCAGATACTTTTCTTGAAACTCTGGAGATAAACCATCAAAAAGGTCTGTTTGATAAGGAATACCCTCAAGTTCATAGACAGGTTTTCCCGTCAAATAAGATTTCACTGTAAAGTATAAGTCGATTCCTAGATTTGCACCTTCAGTTGCGCCAGCTGTCTCATCTGTATTTGACATAGAAACAACGTTTAATTCGTTGGATAAACTCCAAGGTTTAAGTGTGCCATACACACTTGGATCAAGACTATATTTTTCAAATACTTTTTTTAGTTTATCATATAATTCTTTAGAAATATGAGAATCTATAGTTGTCCCATCAGTATAAAACGCCTTACTTCTAAAGTAATCCATACCACCAGCCTGATTTAAAAGATCAGCTTCAACTAGAAGTGCATCTGAAGCATCAAAAGCATCTGTTAGCATCGTATTTAAAGGATATTGATCCGTGCTACCTACATGGACTGAACCTAGAAGATAAACAGTATTACCACCTTTTTCAACTTTCCAAAAAACACCTTTTCCGCCAGCATCTAATTGATCATAAGCAAAACTAACGGTATTGATTCCAAACAAAATAGCTTGTTCAGTATTACAAAGACGATCCAAATTAAGGCCGCTTGATGTACCACTTACGATACCATTTGACTGTAAAAATGTCATTGCATCACCTTTTGTTACCAGACCATACGAACCCAAAAGGTTATAATATTGTGTGAGGATATTGCCTCTTGTTAATTGATCCGTAACTGCAAGCGGTTTAAAATCAATTTTATCAGCTACTGCATCAAGTTTTGAATCTACTTGATTAAGAAGCATTGTTAATTTTTCTTGTGAAATCGTATCCTTGAAATTTTCATAGTACCATGTCATTGGATAGATGCCGTATTTCTCACCTTCGTTGAGTTTAGAAATCGCCCAACTACTGATATCCATCGTTTGTTGTTCTTCTGCAAATACTGGCGTAATCGTCGAAATGAGGATTGCAACCGTCATGATAATCGCTAGAATTTTTTTTGTTTTTTTCATACTTCTCTCCTTCGTATGCCCATGCTTTTTTTGTATTTCATCATGTTACAATATTATCAAACCAGACCTATTATATGTATTAGAAAAGTATTAAAATTCCATGAGATATCATTTTAAATAACAGTTCGAAATATAAGTTCGAAATATCCGTTTGAAATATCCGTTTGAAATATCCGTTTGAAATATCCTTTTAGGTTATAAAAAAGCACCCCAAAGGGGTGCCTGTGAACTTCTGAAGTACAATTTACCTCTAGATCATCGCTTTAATTTGATCAGAAATAATTAGTTTTGCTTCTGTTGCAAGTTGAATTTCATCCAGCGTGTAGTCTGTGTTGTATTCCACCAGCACCAAGCCCTGTGGCGTTACATCCATCACACCCATCTCAGTGATGATTTTACTTACTTTTTTAGCGCCTGTTAAAGGAAGGGTACATTTCTGTAAAATCTTAATTTCTCCCTTTGCAGTGTGGGTCATGGCCACGATGACCTTTTTGGCACCGCCAACAAGGTCCATCGCACCGCCCATCCCTGGAACAAGTTTACCAGGAATCATCCAGTTTGCAAGGTTTCCCTCTTCGTCTACTTGTAACGCCCCGAGTACGGTGGCATCCAAATGTCCACCACGTATGATCGTGAAAGACATTGCGCTGTCGAAGAAAACGCCGCCTGGCATTATAGTTACTGGCATCCCGCCGGCATTTACCAGATTAAGATCAATTTGATCATCTTCTGGCGCAGGACCAATACCCGTAAAGCCATTTTCTGAATGCAGGATAATTTCTACCCCTTCGTCTATATAGTTAGGAACTAAAGTTGGGAGACCGATTCCTAAGTTGACTACATCGCCATCTTTAAACTCTTTTGCAACACGTCTTGCAATAATTTCTTTTGCGTCCATATGCCCTCCTATGCCTTCACAATGTAATTGACAAAAAGGCTCGGTGTCATAATTAAATGCGGATCAAGTTCGCCTACTTTGACGAGCTCTTCTGCTTCAACGATGACCACTTCAGCTGCAGTTGCCATAAGTGGGTTAAAGTTACGTGTTGATTCATGATAATAAACATTGCCTTTTTCATCTACTTTTGAGCCGAAAATCAAAGCCACATCTGCCTTCAATGCTTTTTCAAGCAAGAAAGTTTTGCCATCAATAATCAGATGATCTTTACCTTCAGCTACAGGCGTACCAATACCTATCGGTGTCAATACCCCACCAAGTCCTGCTCCACCAGAGCGAACTTGTTCAGCAAGTGTACCTTGAGGTACTAAAACCACTTCTAACTTGCCTTCGTTCATGAGTCTGCCAGTTTCCTTATTTGTGCCAATGTGCGAAACGATGACTTTCTTTGCTTGACCACTGACCACGAGTTTGCCAATCCCTCTATCGACAAAACCAGTATCATTGCCAATTATCGTCAAATCCTTTACGCCTTTTTCAATGAGTGCATCGATAATCTTATGTGGACTACCGCAAGCGAGAAACCCACCGATCATAATGGTCATGCCATCTTTGATATGATCAAGTGCTTGTTCCATGGTGATGACTTTTTTCATCCATATCCTCCGAAATTGTGATTATGTTTGAAACATAATGAAAATCCCTATTTCCCTATCAATCTAATAAGCAATATCCATGCCAACTTGACATCTCGCAAATGAAAATATCGCACAAATAAGCATTTCCAACAAAGTGATACGATGATTTTTTTATTACTATCGCAGCCTTTGCTAAACATCTCTTCGTTTGCTGTATATATTCCTTACATTTGTCTAGAAATTTATCATTTTTATGAAAAGTGTATCCATAGGGCTACAATATTGTCTTGGAATTAACAATTAATTATACTAATTATGAAAACGTATCTATTTTGATACACTACTTTCATAATTAAGTAGCCAATTTGATACACTTATTGCATTTCATAAGATTTATTTTCTGTCATTTTATACTATTTCGTATGTTTTCATATATGATATGTGGGTATCTCATAATCAGGAGGTGAAATTATGCAAGTGTATAAATGGACTGATAGTCTAAAGACCAATATCGAGAAAATTGACAATGATCATAAACTGATCATCTCTAAAGCTCAAGAATTGGCAGATGCCATGTCACAAGGCAAAGGTAAGCAGCAAATCGTTGAAACTTTAGGATTCTTGCAAAAATATGTAAAGACTCATTTTGCAGAAGAAGAAATTATGCAACAAAAAGCGAACTTCAGTGACATAGAAATGCATAAAAAAAATCATACTTATTTTATCAACGAACTTGATAAACTCTCAGCAAAAATCGCACAAGACCCTACTTCAACTGTCAACGTGATCGAACTTAACCGCTTGATTTCAGGTTGGTTTATGAATCACATTCAAAAGATGGATGTCGAAGTAGCAAAACACATCAATGGCAATATGAAAAACTAGATGTGAATTTAAACTTTGTAAAAAAGGCTATACGCTCACTTTAATAAGTGAAAGTATAGCCTTTTTACTGAAACAAATTGCATTGTTATTCTTTTGTCCACTTAGCGCCTTCCGCTGTATCCACTATAGTAATCCCTTTTGCCTTTAATTCATCGCGAATAAGGTCAGCAGTTGCCCAGTCTTTGTTCTTTTTAGCAGCCGTTCTAGCGATCAGTTTGGCTTCTATCCATGCCACTTCATCATCTGAAGCATCACTTTGCTTTTCCTCAATTGCAGTTAATAAATCAAGAGATAAAACCTGATCAAGATAAGCAATTAAAGTAGCTTTTTCATTCACACTTACATCCGACTTTAGAACATCATATAGAATGGTTACTGCATTTGCAGTGTTAAGATCATCTTCTAAGCAATCAACGAATTTACCATATAAACTTTGCGCATCTTGTGATAAACTCTCGACTGAATTTAACAGATCTTCTTTTGAAAGTTTAGCCTCTAATGCAATCGTACTGGTCCTTTTTCTTAGTTTGAAGTAAGCATTTTCAGCCATTTCCAAACTATCATATGAAAAAGTTAATTGTTTTCGATAATGTGAGCCCAGTACAAAATAACGGTAACTTAGTGGATTATATCCTTTTTTCTCAAGTAGAGAAACCGTTAGAAACTCTCCTGAAGATTTACTCATTTTCCCATCGGATTCAATTAAAAATTCTGCATGCCACCAGTATTTTGTCCACTGTTTTCCTGTGTAACTTTCAGTTTGTGCAATTTCGTTGGTATGGTGTACCGGTATATGATCCACACCACCACAGTGAATATCCAGTTGCTCCCCTAGATTGCTAAGTGAGATTACAGAACACTCAATATGCCAGCCCGGATATCCTACACCCCATGGCGATTCCCATTTCATCGCTTGATTATCAAACTTTGACTTAGTAAACCAAAGTACGAAATCTTGCGGATTCTTTTTAAAGGTATCTTCTTCTACACCTTCTCTATGCGCTATTCTAAGTTCATCTAGATTTAACTTTGAAAGGGCAGTGTAACGGTCGAACTTCGAGATATCAAAATACACATTTCCGTTTGTAAAATACGTATAGCCCTTCGCCTCTAAAGTCTTGATAAAATCAATATACTGCGCTATATAATCCGTCGCCTTTGCTACGACTTCCGGTTTTTTGATGTTAAGTTTCTGGCAGTCCATAAAAAAAGCATCTGTATAAAACTCAGCCACCTGCCACACTGTTTTATTTTCTCTTAACGCACCTTTGAGCATCTTATCTTCACCGTCATCCGCATCAGACTCTAGATGACCGACATCTGTGATATTCATTACGCGTTTAACCTCATACCCAACAAATCCTAGTGCTTTTTCAAGTATGTCTTCGTGAATATAAGTTCTCAAGTTGCCTATATGAGCAAAATTATAAACCGTAGGACCACAAGTATAAAGTTTCACTTCCTTTTCGTGGTATGGGACAAAAGTTTCGATACTTCGTGACATTGAGTTATAAAGCTTCATCATACAGCGCCTCCTTTAATTTTTTTGTTGACTCTCCATTCAATTATACTACCTAGTTATTTTACAAATCTTAGTGAAATGATCACTTTGATTCGACTCAACTGCTTACAATAACATAAAAATTCCCCGCCCTTTTACAAAGGCGAGGAAAATCGCGGTTCCACTTTGTTTACTTCTCAAGGACCTTTAACGGGATCATCCGGCATAGCCTACTCGTTTTACTTTCGGTATGCACTCGCGAGGGCATTCGTCATATTATCCATAAGCTTTTTCACCACCCAAGCTCTCTCTATCATGGCTAAATACAAGTACTCTTCTCGGTCTTTGCGTTACTATATTCATAACATAAAACCGGGTAATATGTCAAGAAACTCTCTTTCACCATTGATCATTCTAAAACAAAATACAAAGATTGATCACGTTTCATCCGGATAAAAAGCATCTAAGAAATTATATGATTTACCATCTTTGTGCCAACCGACAACACAGTCCATCTGAACATTGTGTGCTGATTTCAGAATACATTTATCTACCTCTGGATGAATCTTTTTAAGCGTCGCAATGAGTTCTTTCATCTCAAGTCTTTTACTTGAAGTCTTCTTCGCTGCAACCATACAACCACAGTTCATAGGCGATATGCCGTTTGACTGTACAAAATGAATGATGTGTTCCTCTCTCACATAATAAAGCGGTCTGATCAGTTCAAGCCCCTCAAAATTATCTGATTTAAGTCTTGGCATCATGGTTTTAGTCATCCCCGCGTAGAAAATATTCAATAGTTGCGTCTCGATGACATCATCAAAATGATGACCAAGGGCAAGCTTATTACAACCAAGTTCTCTAGCCTTTGCATACAAAGTCCCTCTTCGCATCTTTGCACAGAGATAACATGGGTAATCCCCTGATATTTTATCGATCACTTCAAAAATCCCTGAGTCAAAATAGTTAATGGGGATGTTGAGGTGCTCACAATTTTCTTTTAATAATTTTTCATTAACAGGATGATACCCTGGATTCATGGCAAGATATTCAATCTCAAAATTGACATCGCCATGTTTTTGAAGTTCCTGCAAAAGTTTACAAAGGATTAGACTATCTTTTCCACCAGATACGCCAATGGCAATTTTATCCCCTTCTTCAACGAGGCGAAATTCTTTAACGGCTTTGATAAACTTAGTCCAAACTGTTTTTCTAAACTTTTTTATCAAGCTTCTTTCTATTTCCTCAACTGGTTTAAGTGGCGATGTAGTTAATATAAGCTCACACCCACTGCCCATTATGCTTTCACTCATGACAACTCCTTTTATCTTTTTAACTAATTATATCAATGTAACAATCATCGTTAATTTACAACCGACTGTGATTATACTATACCAAGCTTTCTGTGTAAAGTTTTCATCTTATTGTGATTAAATATACTTATACGGGATATATATTACCCATAATAAAGGATGTGATGGATGATGAGATACATTATGGGGATACAAGTAGGTGATCGTGAGCAAGAAGCACTACGCGTTCAAGAAGTACTCTCAAAACACGGTTGTATCATCAAGACGAGACTTGGACTACACGAAGCAAACGATGGTCAGTGCGCCTCAAACGGCTTGATCTTACTTGAATTCATCAAAGGTAAAGACGAGGAAGTTAAACAGATTAGCGATGAACTTTCTCTGCTTGAATCAGTACAGGTGAAGCAGATGACTTTTACAGTCTAACTTAACAGAAGCAAAGAAAGGACTCATTCATATAATGAGTCCTTTAAATTTGCAATATATCACTATTCTTTGTACATTTTAAATTCAACTTTAAAGTACTTTTCCTTTCCTTCATCTGGGAAAAGCGTGCCATAACCCGTCTGACCAATATACCCTGAGTAAGTATAATCGCATGTAATGATGACGCCATGTGATTTATACTGAAAATCTTCAAAAGGTGTTTTAATAATTTGATCAATGATGTCCTCGAGATCGTTTGTAATTAAACTGTTCCCGGGCTGTGCACGTACATATGACAATATAGATAGCATGATCTCGTTATTGTAGCTTGATTGCCAACCCTCGTTATTTTCGAGTTCTACTTCAAATGAAAGTCCAGTCATTATGCCACCTGTTTCAGTAAATTTAAACACTGGTGGTTCGCTATATAGGTCAATATAGATGGTAGAGCTATCCATTTCTCTGCCTATCCACTGCCCTTTATCATCAAGAACTTTTGAGCTCGCTAGATCATAAAACGCAGCAAATTCATTGTAGTTTTCACTAAATTCAGCAACTGAGATCTCACCACGATTTTTTGGAAGTGCTGCTAGACTAAAGGTTAAAAACAATACCCCAAACAAAACGATATGTGCTATAAGATATGTGGCGATGCGCCATTTTTTTTGATCTTTTAAATGGATCACTGAGTCAAGTTCCCAATCCAGTGTTTCGCCTGCATCACACTCTTTGTAGGATTTGAACAGACGTACTAAATTATAGAAGGGAATAGAGAAGCCATATCCTCTCCAAAAAACAGTCAAGACTCTCTCAAGACCAACTTTATATGACAATTTATCACCAAAAGGATCTGTTACCCGAATACCTAAAAGCCACTTTCCTGGTGTTGTACCAAAAATCATAAGCAGTATGGGCTCAAAAATAATCATAAACAGAAGCGCAATTAGCGAATCAAGTATATTCCCCCCAGATGTACGATTGAGGATGTTGATATTAAAAACTAGTGATTGTAAAATCGACAATAAAACGCCATACAAATATAAGTCAAAACTTCTTGCAAAAAATCGTCGCCATGGTGAGCGCACTTTGGTAAATGCTTCAATATCCGGTAATTTCTCTTCGCCTGCTAAATATTTATCTTCAAAATATATCAAGTTATTGCCTCCTTATCACATTAAACATTAGTCATAAATGCTAATCATTTGATTCAAACGGTCTTCAAGTCTATCAAGTTGGTCAAGTAATTCCTCATCCGTTTTTGCTACTCCCCAAATTTGTAAAGTTGATAAATTATATAACTCCTCAAACGTTACAATTGAGATACTAGAGATTGCACTAAGCGTCATTGCTCCCTGTTGATCAAATCCATTAGCCATTAAGTCGTGCGCTGTTATGACAGCTTTTTGTATGGGCTTTCCATTTTGAAGAAGTGATTGCGAATGCGCTAGTTCACTATTATTTGCATTAACAGACCTAAGTACTGATCCAGACATTTTAGGTGATTTTTTTGTATAACCCTGCATGTTTTTTTGAAATTCATCACTTAACAAGAAATTTGCAAACGCTATCGCATCTGTTTGTTCACTTGACTGATTGTCTAATATGCCAAATCCCACTGATGCTGTTAAACTATAATCACCTATAGCGACTCCCGATGCAACGGTGCTAATATTACTCGAAAAGTCCATAAGATCAAATGCATTAAAGGATACTTTTGTTAAGAAATTGACTGGTTTAAAACGAACAGTTGCTGTCATCGTATCACGTTCTTGATTATAAAACGCTTTATTTTTTCCACTATAAAATTCGATAACGTCCATTTCGCTTAAGCTACGTTCAGGAAGAGTCTCTACAAAAGCTTGGTTTCTTTTTATTTTATCTAAGATTTCATTTTTATCTAAACTAACTTCTTCACTGCTTATGTGCATCATACTCGACATGCCAAGCTCTGAAAAATTGCGATAATCAAATAAGTTTAATTCAGCACCTTCTGTTTTGGCCCAATTCAAATACAGTGTTTCCACTTCTTCAGCTGTCATAAAAGCTGCATTTGCATCGTACCCTAGTTCGCTCACCAAAGCATTATTCAGTAAATTCCCGTACACAAGTGTAGCAAAAGCACAATAATGTTCCCCTTTCATCCCTTCATACACATCATTTACATTTTCAATAATTCCGTCAATATGTAACAAATCATTTTTCATAGATTCAACTTCAAGTAGTTCATCTAGATTTCTAGTACTAAACAAAATCATCTCTGGTTGATCTTTTGAAGATAAGACAGCACTACGTTTTTCAAAATATTCCTTTTGATTCTCTGCTGAAATTGGAACCAAGTTCACTTTAATTCCAGTTTTACTTTCAAACTCTTTAGCTGCATAAACTACTAAACTGACACCAGATGCTTCAGGGAATTTATCACCATTTGTGTTCCATAAGATCACATCAAGTTTTTTACTGCCACCAGATCCAGTACCCGAACCATTTGAACATGCGGTGGCACTCAAAAGCACCATAAGTATAAGTATGGCTGAAAATATGCGTTTCAATTTCGATGTATTCATAACATTCTCCTCTTATTTTTTTCTGCTCTCCACTCCTCAGATTGTACTTATGTTAGCATGAACTTATTAAGATTTACTTAAAAAACGCGCAACATCTACCTATAATAAACATTCTTCACGTAAAAGATTTTTCTTATATAGGGTTGACAGACCATTTTTAGTTTGATATATTGTGCATATACGGTAGACACAATTTTGAAAGGAAGTTTAATATGTTTGCATTAGAAGTAAAGGGAATCAATAAAAAATATGAACATTTTCAGTTGAAAGATGTTTCTTTTGAACTCAAACAAGGCTATATAATGGGATTCATCGGTGCCAACGGCGCTGGAAAAACTACAACTTTAAAATCAATTTTGAATATGATCCACTTAGAAAGTGGCATCGTAAAGGTTTTTGAGCAAGATTTCATTGCAAATGAAATTGAAATGAAACAAAAAATTGGCTATGCCTTTGGTGGTACTGACTTTTACACCCGTAGCCGAGTTAAAAAAGTAACTAGCGTCATTAAGAATTTCTATACAAACTGGGATGATGAGACTTATAAGAGTTACCTCAAAAAATTCGAGATAAACGAAAATAAAAAAATCATCGAATTATCTGCCGGGATGCGCGTCAAGTACAACCTTGCCATTGCACTTTCACATGGTGCAAAGTTATTGATTTTAGATGAACCGACGAGTGGACTTGATCCTATTGCGAGAGATAACCTCTTAGATATATTTCAAGAACTAGTTGAAGATAGCGAGATGAGTATCCTTTTCTCTACTCACATCACTTCTGATTTAGAAAAATGCGCTGATTATATCACCTATATCCACGAAGGTGAAATTATCAATAGTGATGAGAAAGATGCTTTTATCGATACGTACCTTTTAATAAATGGAAGCGAGAGTCAACTTGAGACAGTCATAAATAAATTGATCTCTTTTAAAACAAACTCTTTTGGCTTCACTGGGTTGATGTTAGCAAAAGACTACGATTCATCGACAGGGCTTCAAACCACAGCGCCAAATTTAGAAGAGATTATGATTTATTATTCAAAGAAGGAGAACACATATGTATAATTTACTGATAAAGGAACTAAAGTTAACAGTCAGCCCATTTTTTTATCTTCTGCCTTTTCTAACAGGCGCACTGATGCTCATCCCTGGATGGCTGTATTTTATCGTACCAATGTATTTTTTGTGGATCACGATTCCAAATGTATATGGTGCTTATAACACGCAAAACGACATCGTTTTTTCTGTATTGATGCCAGTTACAAAAAAAGATATTGTGAAGTCAAAAGTCGCTGTTCTTGTACTTCTTGAATTATTGCATTTGATGATCGCATTTATCTTTGGTCTTATCAGTACGCATCTGTACCTAGATATGTACTATATATTCTTCTCACCTACTTTAGGTTTCTGGGGACTTTGCTTTGTGATGATGGGACTCTTTAACATTATCTTTATCCCACTGTATTTTAAAACCGCTCAAAAGTACGGTTTGCCACTGATTTACGGTGTCCTTGCGACACTTGTATTTGCCGCTGGTGCCGAATGGCTCGGTATCGTAAATACCACTGTTTATAATATATTCAAAGGCGCTGGCACAGATAATGCACTGCTTCAAAGTGGTCTGTTTTTAGGTGGCATAGTATTATTTGCAATCGTCTCATTTATTGCTTATAATATGGGTACAAAACGATTTGAGAAAGTGAATGTATAATGAATGTAGCAATTTCCAATACATCAGATAAACCTATCTATCAGCAGATTTTTGAGCAGATCAGCGCTCAGATCCTAAAGGGTGAAATTGAGGTGGGATTTAGTTTACCACCTATTAGACAAGCTGCCAAGGAACTACGTGTGAGCATCATCACCGTAAAGAAAGCTTGGGAAGAACTTGAACGTAACGGTCTCATCAATACCGTCACTGGTAAGGGTTGTTTTGTTGCTGATATTTCTACACACAACATGCTTGAAAAACGCAATGAGATGATATTGGTCCAGATGACAGAAGACGTCGCTTACTACAAATCACTGGGACTTACTTTCGATGAAGTGGTAGAGCTGATGAAAAAAGTATACTAAACGTGTTTAGAAATAATTTAACGCTTTATACATTGAGCCTACAGATTCTGTCACAAGTTAATCTTGACTATAAAAGGTCCGCTGCGAATATGACGCCGGACCTTTCTTCATATTGAAACAGGAGGACATAGATGAATAAACCACAACTTATACTTAATCGCAACATCGAAGAAGCATCCGAAAATGATGTAAGGAAGATTGAGAAAAACTTAAAACACATGAACAGAGGTAAACTATCTGAAGTTTGGGAAATGGTCGATGCGCTTTTTCGTATGATTAAAGACCCTAAGGCAGCATGGTCTTCTAAAGCCATCGCTATCGGAACTTTGATCTATGTGATCTCTCCACTTGATGCTATGCCAGATTTCATACCCGTTGCAGGACTAGCTGATGATGCAAGTTTGGTGATCTATGCTTTCAAAAAACTAGCAGACGATCTTCTCATCTATATGGATCAATCCGCTAAAAAAACTGCTGAGTCCCAAATCGAAACAGCACTCGAACTAGAGATGATACGGATTGAACACGATGAGAAAATGATGCGTGAAAAGCACAAAAACAACAAGATCCTTGTAGGGATGCTTTCTTTCAGTATCCTCTGTTTAGCTGTTGTTTTGTTTTTTAAGTTGTGATGGATGCATTACGTATATTTAAGTTACCTGCTGCATCGTAGCTGTAGAGCGTCTTTTCTGTCTCACTGGTGGTGTTCATTTTGGTTTCGGTTTGTGTGAGTCTGTTTGCAAGGTCATAGGTGTAGCTTGTATCTTGTAGAAGCGTGGCGCCTGCGTATTTCTTTTCGCTTATGCGATTGCCTGCTTTGTCAAAACTGTAGGTGGTTTTGAACGTAGTAATGTATGATTTGAGTTCGTAAACATTTTTTGTGGGGGCGAAAAGTCTTAGCTTTTAATGGACTGGATGGTTCGTTGAACGTGTGAATTTTCAGTGGGTTGAACGTGTGAATTTTCAGTGGGTTAATCGCATTATTTACAGAAAGGACTTAAACCCTATATCAGATTTATGTCCTTTCAACATGTTTTTCTACTTTAACTTGTTATTTTTCTGGTAATTCGTAAGTTTTTATATACTCACCTTGATAGAATAGTCCCCAGTATTTAAAGCTGTCAAAATTAAAATCATTTCCACTAGTTTCTGTAGAAGCTTCGTAATAGCACACAATATTATTATCAATTTTACTAATCTCAAAATTTATTTTGATATTAACTGCAGCATACTTAAACCTGTCTTTGTGTCGATCTTGTAGTGAATTGTATGATTCTTCATTGTCAAGAAACTCAAGAATTCTTAAAAAAACAGCTTCTATTTCATCTTTTTCATATCGTTTATATAAGCTTACATAAATCGATATAGTTGGATTTGTTAGGTTCACCCAACCTATTCCCTCAATATTTGCAAACTCTTTCTTCATGTCACTTTCAAAACCACCCCATCCAATCACTTCAGGAGGATGGTTATCTCTTATAGAAAAATAAAATATGAATAACAGTGCTATAGGAATTGTTATCATTAAAACTCGCTTTTTTAACATACTCCCTCCATTTGTAATCAAACTATTTTTTCTCAAAATAAACCATTCCGGGTTTTGTAATGAGATCAAGCATACTGAATTTTTGCCATTGATCAAATAAATCATTAAAATTTAAAATTGCTTTACCACCCCATGTAGATACTTCAAGCACGACTTCTCCGCTTTGATTGTTTTCTAACATACCAGTTATTGTAACCCAGTGGAAATTAGATTCTTGTTCACTTACACCACCTGTTTTAGGATTAAAATACCCTATATTAACACTGTTTTCTAGATTAAGTAACGCCACCGGTTTGTTCTCTGATAAACCTGTTCGAATATAATCTACATAGTTTTCAAGTGTTGGTTTTTGATTAAATTCAACTGCTTTAATTTTTAAAAGTTTACCAAGAAATGCATAAGATTCCATTCCATCAATAAAATCTTTAATAGACTTAACACCTAAAGTTGGTGTGATTTTGGATTTGTAATTTTTAGGATCTTTATCCTTTTTAGAACTTAAAATTGGAATTTCAAACGGTGTAACAATTTCATAAACATCTTCCATGAATTCTGCAAACTCGTCTTTGTTTAGTTCATTTAAGTTACCTGTATATAATCTTTCAAGTCCAGGTACGGTTGACGCCAAATAAGTTAATATATTCGCTGCTGTCGTTGGTCCACACCCACCATCAACTTGAGTTGCCCTAGGATACCACGATTGATCCCCACCATAAAACAAAATATCATTGCCATTAGCGTCTTTACCCATAATAGGTAAAAATCTAGCTTCTGTTAGTCTTGTCTCAGTTATATTGCTCAAAGGGTCATTTGTATTCTTAGGTAATTGCTGATTATTCGTGGATTGATTTTTTTGATTAGTATATTTTAAATTAACGTATTGTACATCGCCACTATTGGCTGCATACTCTGCTCTTGCTGCCTCAGCTTTATCATGTTCATAATCTCTAATACTCTTTACTGTTTTATACCAATCAGACTTCTTATCAGGAATACTGGATAGTTGCGCATTATAAAATGCCCAATTATTATTGGCTTCTTCTAACTTCTGCCTTGCAATTCGAGCCGCTTCTGAATCCGATTCTTCAATATACTGATCTAACGCTTCTCTATGACCTGTTGGATCTGTGTATCTTATTGGGTCGTTATGACAATAAGCGTACCTATTGAGCGATAGTGGATCGTTCCGATCCCCAGTCACTGTATCTTCTGTCAAGAACCTTGCGATCTTAGCATCATAATACCTTGCATTGAGATAATAAAGCCCTGTATCATCATCGTACTGATAACCTGCGTAGCGGTATGGGTTAGTGATTTGTTCGCTTTCGTTTTTCTCTAAGATGTTACCCCATACGTCATAATAGTATGTGCCTACGATAGCGCCTGCCTCACTTAATAGAGCAGTTACGTCACCATGACCATTATACATGTAGTATACCTTAGTTTCTGCCATTTCTCTAGAGAGAAGGTTGGTGCCAAAGGTGTTTTTGGCGATCTTGTTACCTGATCCATCTAGCTCAAGGATGATCTTGTCACCTTTGTAGAGGTACTTTGTGACGGTGGCAGATGGGTTACCATTTCTTTGGTGGATTTCTCGGTGCGAAGTCCGAAGCCATTGTAAGCGTATGTGATTTTATTTATGCCATCATCACTTTGCTTGAGCTGATTAAATCCGTCATAGGCGTACAGGGTCACTAGGTCTGCGCTTGCTTTGCCCTTTTCTAGGACAAATGTCGCTTGACCGCCGATCGCTGCTAGTTTGATGGTGGTCTTTGATTGACTGATCATGTTACCTGCTGCATCGTAGCTATAGAGCGACTTTTCTGTCTCACTGGTGGTGTTCATTTTGGTTTCGGTTTGTGTGAGTCTGTTTGCAATGTCATAGCTATAGCTTGTGTCTTGTAACAGTGATGCGCCTGCGTATTTCTTTTCACTTAGTCGATTGCCTGCTTTGTCAAAACTGTAGGTGGTTTTGATACCACTTGGCTCTGTTACTTCAGCAAGGCGGTTTAGTTTATCGTAAGTGAACGTTGTGGTGCCTTTTGCATCTGTCTTTGTCGTCTGGTTACCTGCTGCATCATAGGTATAGCTGTACGTATCTATAACTGTGCCATCTGCTTTTAGGTTGATCAGTGATATGTTTTGACCTATTTTGTTATAGGCGTATACTTCTTTTGAGCCATCTGGGTAGGTCACACTTTTACGGTTACCATTCGCATAGTATTCAAACTGTGTGGTTTCACCCGCATCAGTTACCTGCGCAAGGCGATCTACCTTGTCATAGACTTTTAGGGTGATGCCACCTAGTGGATCGGTTGTTTGCTCTGCACAGTAACCTGGCTCAAGTGAATCTATCCCTGAGGTTAGGTCGTATGCATAGCTGGTATGTTTTTTAAGAGCTTTATTTGTGGGAGTAAGTCATAGCTTTAATGTTAGATATTGTGACTGATAAATATTGCTTTTCATTTTCTTGAATTACTTCTTGAAATATTAGAGAATTTATGTAGAGGCTTGATTTTGAATACTTAAATTAAGTAATACATAAAGCGAAATACATTGTACGACTTTCATTAACAAAAAAATAAAAGCAGAAGAAGAAAAGTATTAAAACTTTTTTTCTTCTGCTATAAATTAAATTGGGCTTGATGTTTCTAAGACTTTGACGCTTCGTTTTTTGAACTTCCAACTTCACTTTTTATAGCCTAGTTATTTTTTGGTAATTAGGACATCTCAAGTTCTGCGCCTGTTCAGATCACTTTGTTTCAGAATTTTGTTATGCTGAACTTCCTGAAAACTGCGCGGGAGCGAGATTTTCATCTTAACCCAATTATGTTAAAAACTAATATGAGGTCTACTCAACTCAATATTTTTTTCATATTGAGACACACACAATGCTTTTTCTTTAGATTCTACAAGGTAATAGCTGTTAAGCCATTCTATAAATGCTTCTGAACGATATGAACAGTATTTTTTTACATCTCCGATGCGTACCCAATAGTCGTGATTATTATTCTTATTAAATAACCAATCAAAAAACATTTGTTGTATGTTATTAATATCTTGAAGCACAAATTGTGGTATATCAATAACATCTAATTCAGTTAATTCTTCATCAAAAAAAATATTTACTAACATTTCAACACCGTCCTTATAGTATAATAAACCCCTTTTCACTTCAAATTTCTATTTAATAATTATATGACCGACCGGACCAATATGAATGTGAGGTACATTACTACCCACTCCAGGTCTATTAGGATGAACTTCCGAACCATGATTTGGGACATTATAATGCTTTGCCCATTCTAAAAGGGTCTCTGCATCTTCCTCTGAGATTCCTCCAGTTTTTTTTGCTTCTTTTGCGAGATCAATTTCTGCTTGCTGGTCTGGTGTATTTATCTTTGAATTTGAGTCATTCGATTCAACGCCTTCATTAATATTATCCGTCCCCTCAGGGAAAAAACTGTCGTCACTTAATATATGCAACGACAGTTATAAAATGAATTTAGTGAATTACGTTCGTTTATTCTCTAATCCTATCCCACTCTAATCGACCACTTTCAGTTAATTCAAACCAATAATCTTCAATTTTATCCACTTCAATTTCAACCATACCTTTTGCAATAGAAGGATATTCAATATAAATTTTTTTTTGACGTAATAGTTGCTTAATTTCGTTTACTACTACACTTCTGCTAGATTGTATTTTTAAATACTCCAAATACTCTGTTATTTGCACTATACTTTCCCCACCATCTACTAGGGAATCCAATATTCCTTCTCTAATATTCATTAGCGCCTCCTTATTTTAATTGTTTTGGATAAGGTCGATAATGTGGAGACTCGATTTGCCTTCCATTCGAATCCTCCAGAATGTGCTTATATATTTTTTCACCTGTATCAGTATTCATATACTCTTGTTCAATACTCTGTCCGCCTTTATTCCCCTTCTTTGTCGAGTCAATTATTGATTCATCGGTTTGTATCCAGTCATCCGGATTATTGTTAATATCATCAAGTTTTTCTTGAAAGGATCGTTCATCTTCACCCGCCCCCTTATGTAGAAAACTGTTGCTACAATTATACCATCTATTTACTTTACTCTGACAACAGAATTATGATTATGCAGTGTTATTAGGTTTTGTAAAATTAGGAAAAGAGATGGAATGACTTGGTTTGTCGTTTCCACCTCTTTGATTTAGAGTTATGTTGCTAGATTTTTTTGATTATGCAGTTACTTTTTAATGCACCCTTTATTATACAGCTCATTGGCAATTAAACGTCTTTTTTCATTTTCATCCAATTTGCACCAAATTGTATGTGATATAACTGGAAAAGCAACTTCTTCAATTACCTCTCCACCACTTGTTTCAAAATCAATATCGTTTGACGAACATTCCAAACAATATTTTGTATTATTTGATGCATCTATCCTTGTGTTCTCAATATTATCACATGCGATACCAAAGATTGAATTGAGGTAGTCTGCATTCTGTTTTGCGGAAATGGATATATTCGACTTTAACAGAATATCCTTCATTATTGATTCAACTTCATCAAACACTTCATCTTTTATCAAATTCACATATCCATAATACCTTGTATCCGATGTCATAACTAGACGTTCTCCATATGAATAATTACTTAGGTAACAAACCTTTCTCTTGGCACCACAATTTCTACATGTTCCAGTAGATGTTCGTACTTTCAATTTTATTATTTTGCTCATTTCTCACCTCTATTTTATTGGGGTAACCATCATCGGATTGAGTATTTCATTAAAATTATCAAAGATGGCATAGTTTGTACCTGTGCCTCGATATGACTGGAATATTATTGAACTATATCCATTTGATTGTGCAATATTACCAATCTGTTGACAAGCTTCTGTTGATGTAACACCTGATTCAAATCCCCATGTTCTTGCAACATTTACATCTGTTAAGTCTAAGACATTTTGTCCTGTAAAATTAACATCATATCTAATTGCATACTCTGCTACATTGCCATGCTCAGCAAGTTCAGCAACAATAGTCGCACCATCATCACCAATATAGAAAGCTCCACCAAATCTACTGTCCGGATTGAAATACTTGGGATTTATTCCATCTAAAACACTCTGCGCTTGCTTAGCATTTCCTACTGCATGAAATCCAGTATTACCCGTCCCATTAGCAATAGTTGACTCAACCTTAACGCCAATATTTTTAGCTCCTAAGGCTACATCATCCAGCATTGAACCTACTTTGCCTGCTGGTGCTAAAAGCATAGGGTCAAATGTTCCTGCAGCATAATTTACAAAATAATATGCTATTTCACTTTTCTCGAAAAGATCTGCTTGCGTTTTTTTAGATATTATCAAGTCAAGTGTTGATACTTGTCGTTCTCCTGTGACACTTTTCAAAGTATTATCTACAATGTTATCAAAGTTTCCTTTGTCTATATCATAACATATACTTCTAGCAACATTTCCTGGTGCTGCTAATACCTTTAGAGTGATATCAAATCCTTTGACGAATCCGCCACCTATTTCTTTTGCGGCTTTGACTGTTGAGGATTTTAAGTCTACTTTATCCGTATTCTTTTCCTTTTGCGCTTGAGCTTTTGCGGCATTATATTTAGCTGATAATTCTTTTGCCGCTTTATCTCTTGCTGCTTGTTCTTTTGCCGCTTTTTCTTTGGCAGCCTCATTTTTATTCTTTGTACTGTCAGCAGTTATTAGATTGTTTTTATCATTTTTTCCTGTTACACTGCTGTTTTTTGCACTTCCGGTTTGTGTGTTGACTCTTACATTTCCATCTGCTTCATAAAGGTTCGATGCCACATTCCCAGTTGGATCATCATACACAATCGGGTTATTATAACAGTACGAATACCTATTAAGCGATAACGGATCATTCCGATCCCCAGTCACTGTATCTTCGGTCAAGAACCTTGCTATCTTCGCATCATAATACCTTGCATTGAGATAATAAAGTCCTGTTTCATCGTCATACTGATAACCCGCATAGCGGTATGGGTTACTGATTTGTTCACTTTCGTTTTTCTCTAAGATGTTACCCCATACGTCATAATAGTATGTGCCTACGATGGCGCCTGTCTCACTTAATAGAGCAGTTACATCGCCATGACCATTATACATGTAGTATACCTTAGTTTCTGCCATTTCTCTAGATAGAAGGTTGGTGCCAAAGGTATTTTTGGCAATCTTATTGCCTGAGCCATCTAGCTCAAGGATAATCTTGTCACCTTCGTAGAGGTACTTCGTGACGGTGGCAGTCTGGTTACCATTTGCTTTGGCGGATTTCTCGGTGCGAAGTCCGAATCCATTGTAGGCATATGTGATTTTATTTATGCCGTCATCACTATGCTTAAGTGAACTTTTTTAGTGGAGAAAAGTCTTAGCTTTAAATGCACGTGATGATTCGTTGAACGTGTGAATTTTCAGTGGGTTGATCGTATGATTTACAGAAAGGACTTAAATCCTATGGCAGATTTAAGTCCTTTTTACATGTTTTTTTACTTTAACTTGTTATTTTTCTGGTAATTCGTAAGTTTTTATATACTCACCTTGATAGAATAGTCCCCAATATTTAAAGCTTTCAAAAGGAAAATCATTTCCACCCGTTTCTGTTGAAGATTTGTAATAAGAGATAATACTATTATCACCTTTATCATATTTAAAGTTGATAATAATTCGAATTGCACTATACTTAAATCTGTCTTTATGAAGGTTCTGTAGTGAATTATATGATGCTTCATTACTCAGAAACTCAAGAACTTTCAAAAACATTGCATCAACTTCTTCTTTCTCGTATGGTTTCTTCAACCTAATATTAATCCACATGGTTGGATTGGTTGAATTTGCAACACTTAGAAACCATATTTCAGGGAATTCTGCTTTCATGTTCTTTCTAAATTCTAAAAAACCAACTAATTTTGATTCTTGTATATAATCGTAAATCGATACCGCAACTACAATTAAAACTATTACTAGTGCAATTGATATAAATACCTTCATACGTATCATCTCCCACACCCTATTTATTCACACATTAACTTACGCTTTATACCAATTCAAAAAAATATGAAATAAAACGATCTGCATCATGCAAAATCATTTTATTTCATACTGTGTCGGTTATTTTAAGCTGTTGTTTTTAACTCCATTCCAAAGTTTCATGATCATCGTTATAGCTTGCTCTTTTGTGACTTTATTATCTGGTAATAACATTCCGTCTGCACCATTTATTATTCCATTATTCACACAAAATACAGTAGCTGGATATGCCCAAATTTGAACTTGATCCCAATCTTTAAATTTAATATTAACAGTCTTGGTATTATATGATTTGCTAGAAATTTTTTGAAGTACTTTAAACAAAATATGACACAATTCTTCTCTAGTGACCTTTTCATAAGGTAAAAATTCACCCTTATCTGTTCCCGATAACAGTCCTATAGTTGCAGCTTTAAGTACAGCTTCACTTGAAGTATCTTTGAAAGTCCTTCCCTTTGATACTGTGATTTTTCCTCGTTTTGATTCAATCATTTTAACTGCTAGCTCGCAAGCTTCTATACGTGTAAGATCTGTTTGAAAGTCATATAAAAAATCATTGTTTACAAGCTTCTCTGTAATTGCTTGTGAAATAGAATCTTTTGCCCATGCTGAAGCTCCCATCATAATCACATCATCTACCGGCATAAAGTCGTTTGGTACTTTAAAGCCATCTCCGATTTTTATATTTAATTCACAATATTCAATGCCCCCCATACCGTCAAGAGCCATTATACTTATATATTTATCCTTACCTAATAGATCTTGATAATAATATATGTTGTCATATATATATCCTTGATTAAAGACAAAATTTAATCGGTCTTGTTCTGAATCCCAAAATAGTTCTGACATATCAATTGCAATAGTTTCATGAGGCATTATCGAAAGAGTTAGTTGTCCTATTGTTCTCGGATTAGTATTACCCTCACTTACCAATTTACCTTTATTAACCTCAATTACTGAAAATGATTTTTCGATTGGTAATATTTCGTATTTATGATCAAGTTCAAATTCGATTTCGTAACTACCATTTGGCACTTTACTTAAATCATAATTATGAGTTGTAGTATAAACATTAACACCATGTGAAAAGTGAGCACTTTGTATACCTGTTAGTGTAATCTTGTTACCCGTTATTGTATTTGTTAGAATCATGCTTGGAATCAAATAATTGGTATTACCATTTGTCTCTTCTAAGAGCATTTCTACAACATTTCCTAAATCATCTGTCCATGTATGGTAAAATATACTGTTATTTGTGAGATTCGACCATATCATATTATTTAGCTTATTACCTAACTTAATCGTATGCTGTCTATCACTACTTAAATCAACATCATTAGCATATCTGTAAATTACATGATCTTTATTTTTCAATTCGTAGAATGTGGTACCCCTGACATTATAAATTCCTGCTGTTACAACACTTTGAAAATCGGTAGTGTAATTATGATATTCCTTAAAATTTTTCTTTTCATAATCAAATAACCTCAGTGAAGTAAATGAAGCCTTTTTATCATGTTCAAAATAAAAAGTACTTAAATTTTTATATGACACGAAAGGATCTGATTGTAAATTAGTAATATAATCACTATATATACTAAAATTACTAATTGAATTTCCAGGGGCATCTATGTTCTCAACAACTTCATCTGAACTTATATTTATGACAAAATCAGCTTGATCATGATAAACAGCCTCAAGATATTTATCTTCACCTTGTTTTTCTATCCCATAAAGTTCTGTAAAAGCGACTTCGTTAAGTTCAAAATAATCCCACCGCACAATACTCTTGTCATCATATCTATAAGTTGATAGTGGTAAGTCGACACTACAATAATACGAATCCATGTAAGGTAAATCCATCTCAAATTCAGTTTTCTGACTCTCAGTAGGCTCAATTAAATATTCGCCTCCAGTGTAAAGACCTCTAAAATACAATGGCATCATTTCCACATTGCGATTAAAGATGAAATAGTGATATAGTTTTTTACTTGCTTCACCTGAAAAATCTATATTTCTATTAATGGTGCCCCCTTCAAAGGTAAAGCCATCTTCCTCTGCATAGATTCCAGCTGTAAAATTGTACATTAGTGAATCAACACTGTCCTTGACACTACCATCTGAGCTTCTATTATCGCCATAAAGGTCATATAACTTGATCCTTACATTGTATTTTGGAATATTAAAGGGCTGTTCAAACGCCGTTGTTTGAGTGCCATCACTTAAAGTTACTTTCACCTTTAGTGTATGTGTTCCAACACTTTTAGCTCTAATGTTAATAGGTGCGCTATAAATCCCATTTTTATTAGTACTCGTATAGACTGAGCTGTCATCTACTAGAAATTCAACTGATTTTACTTTTGATCCCACATAGTAGTTCAGTGGCATATCGTATTTGAATTCCATATTTGGTGTTGTATCAGTATAGCCAATAAGATAAAAATTATCATCACTTTTATAATTTTCATAGTTAATTTCGCCATTACCAAAGGCGATATCTTTACCTTTTGCACCTAGGTCTTTTGTATTTGCCAGTAAAAGATTTTCAACATCGGCAAGTTTCATACCTTTATGATCTAACCAAAGCATCGCAGCAGCTGCAGCTACAAAAGGTGAAGCCATAGATGTACCGGATAATGCTTCGGCACTCTCATCTGGAAAAGCACTTACGATTTTCTCACCAGGTGCACATATATCAACTGCATCGCCAAAGTTCGAATAATAAAGCAGTGAACCTGTATTGTTTGTTGCACCTACAGTGATGACTTCTTTAAAAGCAGCTGGATAATCATGTTTGACATCATGTGCATCGTTTCCTGCTGCAGCTATAACGATGACGCCATTGTTCCGCGCATACTGAATCCCTTTTTCTAAATAACTGGTTTTGCCATAGCCTCCAAGTGATAAATTGATGACTTTTGCGCCGTTTTTAACGGCATAATAAATACCACTTACAACAGATGAATCTAGTGCGCCATCCTCGCCAAAGACATCGATCGGCATGATCTTGACATTGTCAGATGTTGAAAGGGCTATGATACCAGCAACATGTGTCCCGTGACCATCATCGTCTGTTACCGTATGATCATCTTCAAGGACGTCATATCCCTGAACTAAACGATCCTTAAAAATAGGGTGATCTTTGTCGATACCAGTATCTACCACGGCAACGATGATTTCTTGTCCATTATCCTTTACGGCTTCTTTTAATCGCGTCAGTCCTAAAACTTCAGCAACTTCATCAGCTGGTCTATAGGCAATATCGTTTTCAAAATCAGACGCATTCAGGTGTCTCAATATATCTTTTTCTAAATAAGTAGCCACACCTTGTTTTCCGTTTAGCGTGTAGACTACTTCTATTTCACCTTCTGAAGACATTTCAAATGAGTTTATCGATTCACTTGAAATACTTATAGGTTGGTTACTTGAATCGTTTAATACATCTACGAGCACACGGTCGTTCTCTGACGCCGAAAGTGGATCAGATGAAGACATTACCTTAAGTTGATTTTGAGGTTGAACATCATTTTGAATATCATTTTGATTATCAACTCGTGTCGCGGTTTTACTCTCAAAAATATTAGCAGGATGAGTGCCTAAATGGGTATTGGTTCTAACTATCTCATTTTCTATAATACTTGGTTGAAAACTATGTATCAGTGATGTCTCATTATATTCAGCGTCTGTACTCAAAGCGTATGCAGGAACCTGCGTTATCACCATTACAAAACTTAAAAACAGACTCGATATCACCTTAGCTTTATTTAGTTTCATCTTACCCTCATGTATCTATTTATTTTGATATAATTTTATCAATATTCTATATATACCATTTTCTAACAACCCATGCAATACTTTCAATTCTTAGAATTTCATTAAAAAAACTCCGCGATTTAGCGGAGTTTTCATATTGATTTATATATTTAATTTAAAATGAATTTTAAAGGTATCAGATCATCGCTTTAAGCTTAGCAAGATCATGGATCAAGATCTTTTTAGTACCAAGAAGCTTGATTAGTCCCATCTCATCAAAAAGTTGAAGTTTACGGGACATGGTTTCTCTTGCGATGCCTGCGTAGCTTCCCATCTCTTCACGGCTAATGGTGAGGTCTAGCATGATGCCGCCTTCTGATGCAGGCGAACCAAAATCAGATGCAAGGTCGATGAGTAGTCCGATGACTTTGGCATCTGGCGTACTACTTGATAGGCGTTCAACGAGGCTTTCAGCCTTGATGATGCGCTCATATGCCTTTTCGAAGATCTTAAGCGTGATCTCTGGGTTGCTGATCATTACTTTATCGAAGGCACTTTTTTCTAGTGTGCTAATCTGTGTATTTTCAAGTGCGACAGCACTGAAATCAAACTCGTCTGCTTTTAGTAAGTTAAAAGCCCCTATAAAGTCACCCTCTGATAGGATGTACAGGATCTGTTCTTTACCTTCTAATAGGTTTTTGAAGATCTTGATTTTACCAGAACAGATGATGTAGAGTTTATTGGCGCGTTCGCCTTGTGAAAATACTACATCGCCCTTTTTATAGACATGCGAAGAAACCCCTTCCGAGATCTTTTCAACTTCGACTTCGTCTAGACCTGACAGTAAGGGGATATTGTTGATGCATAATAATTTACCACATTTGATACATTGTTCATGGTTACACTTTGCTGAAATGATAAGATCACCTTCCTACGCTGTCATCGAAAGCGCGCTTTTTTTTAGAGCCTGAAGTTTCTCGTTGATTTCCTTTTCAAACACTGCCGCACGGTCTTGGTTCATCGCCGGTACAGTCTCAAGCTGATACGGAATATTTAATTGAGAATATTTTTCAGTTCCAGCTTTATGATACGGCAAAATGTCGATTTTATCAACGATTTTTTTGATAGGTGTTATCAACTGTAAAATTTCATCCATGATTTTTTGATCATCTGAAAGCCCCGGTACCATCACGTGTCTGATAGTGACAGTACCGCTGAAGCCTTCAAGTGCATGTAAAAAGTTCTTGATGCCGCCCATATCTAAACCTGTCAACGTTTGATGCACGTCGTTTCTAGTGTGCTTGATGTCAAGCAAGATATGGTCTGTATATTTAAAGATTTCCTCATAGTAGGTCATCTGCCCATAGCCCGACGTATCGATACATGTAGCGATGCCTTTCTCTTTTAATGCTTTTAAAGCTTCTAGTATAAATGCACTTTGCATCAGGGGTTCGCCACCTGAGAAGGTGACGCCGCCGCCAGTTGCATCATAGTACGATTTGTAGCGAAGTGCTGTTGTGACGATTTCTTCCGCTGTGATCTCAGCCACGCCGCTGAAACTTTGAGAATCCGGATTATGGCAATACTGACATCTCAATGGACACCCTTGGAAGAAGAATACGGTTCTAATTCCAGGACCATCAACTAGCCCCATGGTTTCAATAGAATGTAACTTTCCTTTTAATGCTGACATATTGCCACGCTCCTTTCACAGTGTTTAATTCACAACTCATCTTTTGTAGAATACTTAATCCGAAGTTCTATACACGTTCATGGAACGTACGCATGATGACTTCTTCCTTTTGTTCTCTTGTTAATCGGTTAAAGTGAACCGCATAGCCTGATACACGAATCGTAAGTGTTGGATACTTCGCTGGGTTTTCCATGGCATCTACCAGTAGTGCTCTTGAGAGGACGTTGACGTTAAGGTGGAAAGCACCTTTTGCAAAGTAACCATCAAGTAATCCAGATAGATTAACCAGTCTATCGTTTTCCGCACGGCCAAGTGCAGTCGGTACGATAGAAAACGTATTTGAGATTCCATCTTGGCAAACGCCTTCAAAAGGTATCTTTGCCACTGAGTTAAGCGATGCAAGTGCACCCATCTTATCTCTACCATGCATCGGGTTAGCACCTGGTGCAAAAGCTTCTCCTTTTGCTCTACCATCTGGCGTTGCACCCGTTTTTTTACCATACACCACGTTAGAAGTGATGGTTAATACCGATAAAGTTTGTTGTGCTTCTCTATAAGTTTCATGTTTTTTAAGTTCTGCCATGAAGAATTTTACAGTTTCACTAGCCAGTGTATCCACTCTGTCGTCATCGTTACCAAACATCGGGAATTCACCTTCGATGTTAAAGTCAATCGCGATGCCAGCCTCGTCTCTCACTGGTGATACTTTTGCATATTTGATAGCACTTAGTGAGTCTGCTACGATAGAAAGTCCAGCTACGCCAAATGCCATGATGCGATGTACTTCAGAGTCATGAAGCGCCATCTGACCTTTTTCATAAGCGTATTTGTCATGCATGTAGTGGATGGTATTCATCGTGTTCACATAAAGCGCTGCAAGCTCCGCCATCACTTTTTCAAATCTAGGTAACACTTCTTCATACTTGAGCACTTCACCAGCACTACCCGCTTCAGGAAGTTTTGGGATATCTCTGATAACTTCAATTAAGCTACCATCTTTGTTTCTTCTAAACTCGTCTTGTCCTTCGTTGATGGCATAAAGTAAAGCCTTCGCAAGGTTTGATCTTGCGCCAAAGAACTGCATGTCCTTCCCGATACGCATCGGAGAGACACAGCATGCGATACCATAATCGTCGCCGTAAATTGGACGCATCAAATCGTCATTTTCATATTGAATCGCACCTGTTTCGATAGACATCTTTGAACAGTAGCGTTTGAAATTCTTAGGAAGCGCCTCAGACCAAAGCACAGTCATGTTTGGCTCTGGCGCTGGATCAAGGTTAGTAAGCGTGTGCAAGAAACGATAAGCAGTCTTAGTTACCAGTGATCTGCCGTCTTCACCTATACCGCCGATAGATTCCGTCACCCACGTTGGATCACCTGCAAACAATACGTTATAGTCTGGTGTCCTAAGGTGGCGAACCATTCTGAGCTTGATAACAAGTTGGTCGATGAGTTCTTGGGCTGTTTCTTCTGTTAGAAGTCCTGCCTCGATATCACGCTCTATATAAATATCTAAAAACGCAGTATTGCGTCCTAGAGACATTGCAGCGCCGTTATTTTCTTTAACTGCAGCTAAGTACCCATAGTAGAAAAACTGAACGGCTTCTCTCGCATCAGTTGCCGCTTTAGTGATATCATCGCCATAGCTTTTTGCCATCGCAGTGATTTCTTTAAGTGCAGCGATCTGCATAGAGATTTCTTCTCTCAGTCTGATATAGTATTCATTTGCAACTTTTGATTCTAGTGCTTTTAAGTCTTTTTTCTTTTCAGCGATCAAATAATCTGTACCATAAAGTGAGATTCTTCTATAATCGCCGATGATTCTACCTCTACCGTAAGCATCGGGAAGACCCGTCATCAAACTCACAGTTCTCGCTGTTTTCATATCTGTGGTATAGGCATCAAACACACCTGCATTGTGCGTTTTTCTATAAGCCTTAAAATCATCAGCCATTTGATCTTCGATGGTATAGCCATAAGCCTCTAAAGAATTTTCAAGCATTCTGAAACCACCGTAAGGGTTCATAATGCGTTTAAGCGGTGCATCCGTTTGGAAACCCACGATGACTTCATCTTCTTTACTGATATAACCAGGCTCAAATGCATCGATCGCTGAAAACACCTTTGTCTCAATATCGATAATTCCCTTTTCAATCTCTTCTTCTATCAAAGATTTGGCTTTACCCCAAATCGTCTCTGTCTTTTTACTCATTCCTACTAAAAAGCTATCATCGCCTTCATAGGGTTTATAATTTTTCTGTATAAAGTCTCTAACATCTATCGCTTCATTCCATGTCCCTTTAATGAAATCTTTTTTCATTTCAATTCCTCCTTAATAGAGTGTTTCTTTATCGTTTATCTCTTGTCCTCAATGTAAAATTCGCCAAACAGCTTCTCTTTGTATACAAAATACTTTCTCTTTGTACTCATTATAACTTAGGTTTCAATATTGTTATGTGACCACGCGCACATTTTCGAGAAAAGTATTGAAATTTGTGTTAAAGTTTGTTAATTAATCTAAACCTAACATCCCCATAATATGAACTTCACACTGATGGTTTATCCTGTATACAAAGAACAACAACTTTCGCATAAGATAAAAGATGACACGCATCTGAATTGGTGAATCCCAGGAGGAACCTATGGACACAATCAAACAACTATTGCTTCAGAATGATAGACTGATCTATCTTAAACTAAATTCGAGCTCCAAAAATCCATGGTTTGCAAAAATCATGCGATTGGTAACACATCTTGGCGACACAGAGACTGCTATTTTCTTTTCACTCCTGGCTCTGATTCTCGACCAGATGTTTTTCATACCCGTGGGAGAGACGATGCTACTGACACTGATCATCTCTCAAGTCCTCGTACAATCCATAAAAAGGATCGTCAATCGCCCACGCCCCTATAAAAGCATCTCTATCGCCAATGTTACGCAGCCCCCGGCATGCCAGTATTCGTTCCCATCAGGACATACTGCGTGTGCTTTCACCATAGCCTTATCGTATGCCGCAAGCATCCCTTCGCTCACTCTTCCACTGATGTTCATCGCTTTTTTCGTCGGACTATCCAGGGTCATCCTTGGGTTCCATTATCCGACCGATGTACTCATCGGGATGCTTTTGGCATACCTCTCCCATCAAATTGCATTACTCCTTCTTCTTCCTTAGTGATGCTAAACAACCTAATCAGCTATGGAAGGAAATAAAAAGTGCCAAACACATCCTGCGTGTCTGGCACTTCACTCTTTTTTGGTATACTCTTTTTTGATTAAATTGCTAAGGTCTCAATCCACTGTACGATCTCTGCTACAGCAGGTTTAAGATCATCTGATACGACGATCCCCTCAATCGCTAACTTGATTTCTTCTCTATCAAAACGCTTCCCGACGAAGATGCCGCTCATGGCTTCGATTAGGTCGGTGTTCATGGCATCGGAATAAACTTCGCAAGCTTCAACCACTGCCCCTTTTAGTTTAAAGCTAAGTACCAGCTCACCCCAAGTAAATTTCTCCTCGAAAGTAACGTCAAAGTTAGGTGTTTTGCCAAATCGCCATTCCCACGATGCATAATGATCATAACGCGCAGCTGCATTTTCAGGTGGATTGTCATCTGAGATATAGAAGATATCTTCAGCCTTGCCGTATTCAAACTCAAACGCCTCTCCTACAGCTGTCATCATCCCCGGAATAGTGATCTCTGGGTTAAGCTCTTTGAGGTTAATCACCCTTGATTTAACCGATTCTACGCCTTTTGCACTGAGTTTTTTCATGGAGACGTTGAGGTATTTACCGAGTTTACTCATATCCACATCCACCAAGATCGTACCGTGGTGGTAATAATTATCTTTTCCATAATAAAAGGCATTGCCTGAGAACTTTCTGCCTTCTGCTAATATATCGTTTCTGCCAGAAAACTCAGCTTCAATCCCCAGTGCTTTCACACCTTCTACGATGACTTTGAGTTGTCTGTGTAGGTCTTCGTGTTTTTTGTTCATGACAAATGTAAAGTTGAGATTGCCAAGGTCATGATAGACAGCTCCGCCTCCTGAAAGTCGTCTCGCAAGTTTGCCCTCATCGCCTTCAAGTTCTGATACGAGCACCTCTCTCCAAGGATTTTGATGCTTTCCGATGACGACAGTATGTTGATTTTGCCAAAGGTAAAGGTAAACCTCATCTTCAGCAACTTCGCCTACCAGTTGTTCCTCATAAGCTAAGTTAAACCACGGATTAGTCGATTTTGAGATAAACAGCTTTGTTTTAATAGACATTACAGCCTCCTATTCCAGCCACAATTGGCAACAACTTACATCAAGTAAATGCGTTAAATTCGCACTTTTCCCTCGTCATAGTTAGATAAACTTCGAACGTACTATGGATATTTTATCAGTACTGCTTCTGGCAATCAAGTGATAATTTCTTAAAATTCTGATTTATTTGAACTTCACTGAAATCCCTTTGTTGTACTGCCCTATCTCTGTGAAGACGCGCTCTAACTTCTCGCCGTAACTCCCCAGTAAAAGCTTTGCTTTTAACCAATCCATCACTACGATTTCAGTGGCCTCACTCCTCACCGAGAGTTCATCCCACAGCGCATCGAGATTCCCACCATAATGTTCAGACAGTTTTAGTGCTTCTTTTAGGGTGATATGCAAAGCCTCGACCGAGCTAAATTTTGTTCCTTCAAGCACAATTGTTTTCATATTAACCTCCTTAGTAGAGCTTTGTAAATGTTTCATAATGGTCTTTTGTATAATAGATGAGTCCATCGTTTGAAAAGACGATGCGGTATGCGTTGCGATAGCCACCTTCGTAGTTCACATCACATTCATAGTACTTGCGGCCAGAGGCATCTGCTAGCTTATCTTCATAGTTGCCATAGTAATCGCCACCGATGACCATGCCCTCAGCGACATCCCACAGGTTGCCTTTATCGGCGACCCAGCCCATTTCCTTCGCCTGATTTTTAGTGATATAATTAGGGGGAAGATGATTAAAGGTGTGAAGGTAGAGCGCCACATCATTTGCTTTATAATAGTAGGAAGATTCGTCTATGTTGGATGCATCGACAGCCTCAGCAATAACAAGATTTGCATCAATATCGTTTGTACTTGTCATCTCACCGATGATTTTTATGCCAAAGATCATGATGGCTAGGATCAAGATCACGACTGGTAACATGCCATTGTTTCGAATACTGCGTTTGTTCATATGTATCCTCCATTTTAGCGAATGAATTTAAATTGTTACTTTTTTTCTTTTAAGAGATTTGGAAAAATTTAGTTTCAAAATTGCATATTTCATTATATCATAAGATTAAGACATACTAATATAGGAGGGCTTAAATGAGTGGATATATCGTGTATTTTACGCGCAGTGGTAATTCAAAACGCATCGCGGAGTCAATCGCTAAAAGCACTGGTTATGAACTCGTAACTTTATCTGACAACATGAACTGGAACGGCCTTTTCGGTTATCTTAAAGCAGGCTTTTATACGATGAAGGACCGTCAAGTTGCTATTAAGACCTCTGTAGAGATACCGGCAGATGCCAAAGTCGTCGTTGTTTCACCGCTTTGGGCAGGCGGAGCAGCACAAGCAGCTAGGCAGTTTCTAGCAACGCGACCTGTAAACAAAACCAGCCTGATATTGTCTTCAAATGCAAGTGTAGCTGCAAACCTTCCCAATAGAGAGAACTATGTCTTCGTAGGTGATGTTGTTAAAAAACTTGGCAATGAACAACAAATCGTAACTGCAATTAGTAAACGTTTAAATGATAAATAAGGTGGTCGTTAAGATTGAACATACAAATCTTCGGTAAAAAGAAGTGCTTTGACACGCAAAAAGCTGAGCGATATTTTAAAGAGAGAAACATTAAATTTCAGGCGATTGACTTAGTGAGCAAAGGCATGAGCAAAGGTGAACTTGAAAGTGTTTCAAGAGCGGTTGGTCTGAAAAATCTTATAGATAACAGCAGTCCACTTTTTAAAGCTAAAAACCTAGACCGCATCAGTACGCCTAGTATGATCCAAGAAATTTTACTTGAAAATCCAAAACTGATCAAAACCCCTGTGGTGCGCAATGGACAAAAAGCCACTGTAGGATATACACCAGAAGTATGGCAGACATGGGAATAGTTGTTTTCGCACTCCGTTTATAGGTACCGCTGAGGAGTTCAAATGAAACTTGAAAACTTGTTTGATGAACACATCATAACCATAGATCAGTACCTATTGACACATCTTGTTCCTGAAGATGCGTCTTATATTTATGCAATTTATAATGACCCTCGAAGTACGCAATATCAGGCTTTGAAGAGTATGGTTAATCCTTCTGAAGGGCTACATTACATCGAAAATTCCAAATCGCATATTGAACACCGCTACTTCATGAAATGGGCCATAAGAGAAGCACTGACCCATGAGCTTGTTGGTATTTTTTCGGTACATCATATGGACCTGCTTAATCATAATTGTCAGTTTGGGTATGTGCTTAACCCAAGTCACTGGCACAAAGGCATCATGAAAAAAGTATTGTCGCATATGTCTAATTCCCTGTTAAACCAATGTGCTTTTCACCGGATAGAGCTCAATATTCATCCAGAAAATAGCGCATCAATCCATGTTGCTGAGCAATGTGGTTATGTCAATGAGGGGTTGAAGAGGCAATGCGCTTACAACATTACAACGCATTCTTATGAAGATCGGTATCTGTTTAGTAAATTATTGGATGATTAACATTATATAGTTCGGAGGATTTATGGATAAAAAAGGCGTCAAATGCAATCTTTGTTCAAAAGAAATAACATCAACTGATGATTTGATCGTTGCAAAATGGTATAGTTTTTTCTTTAAAAAATACCACAAAGAGTGTTATACGCAGGTCGTCAGCGAACATCAAAATAAGATTTCTAAACCAATCGACATCAAATCAAATGCAATCATGCTTGCAGTATTAAATATAATCATTCTAGCTTTTATCATCATTACAACAGGTACGAGTAAACTTACTTTTCTTGGACTTTTGCTACTTGCGATTGTAGGCCTTGATCTGCCTTATTTCATCACATGGCAAAAGGTAATCCGACCATTAAAAAAATAAAGCAAATTTTATATGCATTAAATGCTTTCTTTATCTGATATTAACACCCTCTTAATCTCTATAGATTATAATGGTGTTATATTTTGAGCATTTAACTTTTGGAGGTTCCAATGAACACACTTTTCATTAAACAATTAGATGAACAACTACTAACTGATGCAGCAAATTTTATCTCAGTACAGCAAAAAAACGATTCTCAATTTGTTGCATGGTTAGGTTACAGTACAGATGAAATCAAACAACAACTTCTAGACTTAAAGCCTTCTTATAATGAGAACTGTTTAGTCGCTATATCTAACGACACGATTTGTGGTTTCCTTGGTGCTTATAGATCTGAAGAACAGTCCGTCATTCGACTTTTGGGACCTTATGTAGATTGTGAAAATAGTTTTCTTGCAATTTCGAAGCAACTTGTTGGACAAATGATGGCTTCAATTGGCAAGCCCTATAAAATTGTTAAGACCGCTTTTTATGAGGCGAATATAAACTGCAGTTTGCTTTTTGAGGCAAATGGATTTGAACTTTACAACGCTGAGAAAACATTGATACTTGAAAAATTAGACATTCTAGACTTGGTGATTCCGTTTAATGATCAAGTTAAATTTTCACCTTATGAACAAAGTGACTTTAATAGCTTTGTTTCGCTACACCCAACCAATGCCTATTATTCAGCAAATGAAGTTGTAGAACGGCTAAATTTTGATAATCAACTGGTTCTCGCTAAAATAAACGATGTTGCGATTGGCTATGTTTATTTTGAACTTCTTAAATCAGATCAAATCGCAGAGATTTGCTTTCTCAATGTCAATTCTGGCTATAGAAACAGTGGCATAGGTTCTATGCTCATCGGAAAAGCAGTTAATGAAGCCTTTAAAAATGAATGGATTAACGCCATCCAAATTTCTGTAAGAGTTGAGAACAAAAAAGCGGAGAATCTATATACACGCGTTGGATTTAAAGAAAAAAATACGATTTTTGCTTATCAAAGAGATTTAGAAAACGATCCATGGGAAAACATACGATAGATGAAAGGAGTCATCATATGACTGATCATTCTAAAGAACCTGTCGAGATGCACGAGCCTGTTGAGATGGTAGAAGAACCAGAAATCATCATAGCTCAGCAAAGTGATTATGAAATTAATAGTGAGAAAGCCAGTTCAAATAATGGCGCCGATACTAATGAAGATGATAAATCTAAAAAAAACTCTTATCTAGCTCTGGGGTTAGGATTAGGCGTCGCTTACGGTATTATTTTCGATAACCTTTCAGTTGGCATCGCACTGGGAGTCGCCATCGGTTTAGGGATAGATGCTATGAATGCTAGAAAAAACAAATCCTGATTCTTGCTACCAATGAATCGTTTTTGATGCTCCATCATTTTTTAAAAGAATTCAGTTGGAAATCCAATAGGCATGCCGCTTACCCATAAACTATTTTGGATGGAGAGTATTTTATTTAAGACAAAATATTAGTTCAGATCACCAACTTTAATTGAGTGACCTGAACTTTTTTTATAAATGTTTTATTTATTTGAGGTAATCATTTGATATACTGCTTCTAATGTGGTTGGTGTTGAACCATAATAACCTTGATAAGTATCACATTTTAGTTCTTTTATCAGGTTAAGTTGTTCAATTGTTTCCACACCTTCCACAACCATGTTCATACCTATTTCACTTCCCATTCCGATGATGGCCTTTATTATTTTCCCATCATCAAGTTCTGGATAATCCATAATGAACATCCGGTCAATTTTAAGTTCATCTGCTAGAAGTAGTTTAAGATAACCAAGTGATGAATAACCCGTTCCAAAATCATCAATGGATACTTCTATATGTTCTTCATGAAGTAAACGAATGATATCATTTGCCACTTCTAGGTTTTCCACTAAAGTGGTTTCTGTAATCTCGAAACAGAAAGAAACACCTTCCAATTTGAAAGTATTGATCATGTTTACTAAATCGTTGATTACTTTTATATTCGTAAATTCTTTACTCGATAAATTGATTGAAACTCTAGTTGGTGTATCCCTCCAATCAAATAACAACATTTCATCAATTACCATTGCTAAGACTGTTTTACTCAATATATAGATATCGTCTGTTTCTTCTAAGACCGGTATAAATTTTAAAGGTGTGACATTGCCAATCCTTTCATTTTGCCATCTTATAAGTGCTTCTAAACCCAATACCTTATTTGTTTTTATCTCAATTTGTGGCTGATATAAAACATAAAATTCTTGATTTGAAAATGCATTTTTCAATTCATTTCTAAGGGTGTTTTCATATTTGATAAATTCATAATGCTTTTCATCATACATCAAGTATGATGATTTTTTATATTTCGTGAGTGCTTCAAGTGCAATCAAAGAATTCTGAACAAGCTCCGTACCTTTGTCAGTAATTAAATTAGAAACAGCGATGCCTGTTTGATATTTGCATTCTAAGTTTGAATATCCTAGTCTAATTTGAAGTTTTTTGAGTAGTGCATCGATATCTAACATTGCCCTCTCTATTATCGTTTCCTCAGGTTTAATAAAACCCTCTAAAGAAGTTGCAGTCAAATCAGAATCAAATGGTGTAACAAGTATAAGCAAATCCGTTCTTGGTACAGCGACAAGGTTATAACCAAAATCTATCTGCATTTCTTTCTGACCAGCTGCTACAAACTTTCCATGGATTGATTGACTTGATTCAAGTAACTTTCTACTATCACCCATTAATTGTACAGTAATTGCCATATATTTCTCATGTTCCTTTGGCATTTCATCTATATATAACCCAATTTTCTCAATATCACTTTGATAGACTAAATTTGATTGGTATTCCCTTTTTTCTAACGATTTTTCTAGTGGATTCACTTCTACTGGTGTTGAATAAATCCCTATATAATACACCAGTCTATCTTTTTGATCTTTAATCTCTTTGATCTTCAAGTTTTTCAAAATCCAATTTCCTGTTTTGGTTTTATTCCAAATGTTATCGCTCCAAACTTCATCATCTTCATTAGGAATATCTGATTTATGAATATTACCTTCAAAAAAATCCGTTATTTTTCTATTGATCATTTCCTTTTGTTTATAACCATAGATATCTTGAAATACACTATTACAGTAAATGACTTCATACAAATCATTTAATACCAATATACCATCATGAGTATTATTTGAAATATAAGCTGACGTTAACACTAAAATTTGTTGGTCCTTCTTTTGTCTTAGGAGTCTACTGATGGTATATGTAACAAAAAAAACCAACAAGCTACTAGCACTTTGCACCAACAACCTATTATTAAAGTAAGGGTGATTGTTATTTATCAACGTATTTAGGTCAAAGAAACTAACAAAAAACCAAGAAAAAGCTTTACCTTCAAATACATACTTCTCTTCATCTATTTCATCGATTTTTTTATAGAAATAATAATTTGAGCCTCTTTTAAACTTTCCACTTTCTGTATTTATACTTTCAGTATCAATTTTATCTGTATTTTCGCTCTTTAAATGAACTTTCTCAAAAATGTCTCTCATCTGATCTGATTGATTGGATTTCACGGTTAAAATGATTTTATTTAAATCTGTCCTATCAGCATGATTTAAAGACCAATAATTGTTAAAATCAAGTATGCCAATTTCGAAATTTTCAACATCTAAATTTTCATATTTATTGATGACTGAAAAGAATTTTTCCCCATCAAAATTCAAGATCAGTATGCCTTTAACTTGTTTAGCCCTGTCTACAAGCTTTACTGCAAATCGAATTGTAGGCTCATAGGGCTCAACAATAACGCCATTTTCAATATTTAAGTCAAAGTCTGAAACATATATTTGATCTTCCCTAATTCCGATAGAATGTTGGAAATAATAACGATCAAACTTGTTTTGTAATTCCGCTTTTGGAACTTTATCAATATTATTTTCTGTTTTATTTACTCTTACGATTTCATCCCCTGATTCATTTAAAATGCGAATTTGAGTAAGTCCATTTTTACTGTTTGCATACCTTACAAACATATTTTGTACTTCCTCAATAAAATGAACACTATGAGGATCAAATAGATAGTCAGTCACCTCACTTGAATGACTCAGAATATTTAATTCTTCATACACATCTACAAACTTATCAGAAATAAATAAATCGGTGATATCAACTGCCGTATGCTGCCTGTTCTGATAATCATTAATCAGCGAATTTTGTTGTATAGAGAATACAATTGAAAAAACGATATTGAATATAATTGCACATAAAACAGCGATTAATATAGCATATGTATTGGATTTCTTTGGGAGTTTCTCAGGTTCAAAAAAATTTTGCATATAACTCTCCTTTCATTATTTTGCTACATTCGAGTCAAGAGTTATTGCATTTATTACCCTTTTTATAAATTTATAACCTAACTAGAATGACAGCTTCATGATATCATTTATTTTGGCAGTTTTATTGTCTGCTAGTTTTGATTGCTTATTTTAAAGCTTGTTCAAATAGTATATTCATTAGGCTCATTCTGTAGGCTTATTCTGTAGGCTTATTTCATCAAAAAAAGCTCAGGTGCTACCATATGGGTAGTCCTGAGCTTTAAATATAAGTTTATCATTAAACTATTATTGATCCTTATCTTTGTGCTTCAAATTGTCTTAAGAGTTTTACGAAGAGTTCAGGAATCTTAGCCATGTTCTCAGGTGTTTCAACAAAAGAGATTCTAAACTGAGTACTTCCTGGGTTTTTCTCGCCCGCTTTGATATCGTAGAAGCCTTTCATTGGCGCTACTAATAATGTTGTTTCTACGCCACCGATATTTACTGAACCTTCTTGAGCACAATAAAGTACAAAATCGATCGCGTCAAAACCTGGTTTAACGACATTTCTAACATCAATAACTGAGTAGATGGAAGCATCTGGACTTGAAACAATAAGACCAGGCTCTTGAGATTTAAGACCGTTATAAACCATCATGATTTGCTCTTTATAGTATTCTCTGATGCTTGTACACCATCCCATGATTTGTTCAGGTGTTTCGTGTGCAAGTGCACCAAAGATATATTGTCCAATAACATTTGCACAAAGGTTTGCAGTATATTCTGCAACAGATCTGTTGTTGAATTCAGGGCTATCCGTGATTACAGCACCAATTCTGAGGCCACAAGCATTCCAAACTTTTGAAGCGGTTTCGATGCTGATACGTCTACCTTCAATACCTTCTACATCTTTATCCGTTACGCCCCAGATACTAACTAGGTCAGTGCCTGCTTCGTAATAAAGTTCTCTATAAGCTTCATCACTGATCATCCACATGTTGTATTTTACACAAAGCTCTGCAAGCTTTACAAGTGTTGCATGATCATAAAGTTGGCCAGTTGGATTATCATATGGGATAACTAAAAGCGCACCTGGTTTATTTTCTATAATAGTTTTTTCGATTAGATCCATTTCTGGGAGTGTGAATTTACCATTTTCCTCTAAATGACGTTTAACTGTAACAGTTTTACGGCCAACTCTCTCTGCAAAAGAGATATAGTTAGTGTAAGCAGGGTCAATCATCATTAAAGGTTTCTCATTTGATCCAGCAGGGCCACAAACACCAATCAATAGTAGTTCCATACCTGAAGAACCACCATCGGTCACTTGAACATGTAATTTACTTGTATCAAACCCTTCGCATTTAAGTATATTTTTAAATGCGTCTTGACATTCTAAAGTACCAGCAGTACCCGAATATCTAACAACACCCTTAGAAAATGGGCTTTCTGGTGCACTAAGTTCAAACATTCTTTTCATCATCGCTGGATTAGTTGGAAGTGATACATTACCGATCCCTACATTGATTACTGCTTGAGGTTTAACTTTACGTTCATCATATTTCATCTGTGCTAACCTTACATCTGAAGGCTTTCTAGATTCAAAGTGTGCCGAGAGAATTGGTTTACTCATAATACATCTCCTCTTAAAATAGATTTATCCTATACCCAATGTCATTATAATATATTCTCGTACCTATTTACACAAAAATTTGATATCTTAAGTCTTTTTTGCGGCTAAAAGGTGCGGATAAAAGGTGTCAGGTCATAGTTATCCAAAAGGATAACTATGACCTGACACCTTTTATCCTATCTTCGGTTTATCGCTTTTGCAATCTCGCCAAATAAAATTGGTAAGATACTGAAAAGAACAACTGTTAGTAATTGAACGGGTGATAATGCAATGGTACTAAATACACCTTGAAGTGCAGGTACGTAAACGACGATCATCAATAGTGCCACCGCTATAACCACTGATATATTTAAAAATTTGTTCGTAAATATGTTGAAATGCCAGATAAACTGATTCTCACGTCGTGCTGAATACGCCCTTAACATCTCTCCAAAAATAAGAGTAGCAAAAGCAAATGTTCTTGCTGTGACGACTTCATTATGCCCGCCAGCCATGATAAAACCGACTCTGTAAGAGGTAAGTACTGCGACTGCAAGTCCTATACTTTGAAAGACAATGGCAATTGCCATCTTCTTATCGACGATTGGTTCTTCTTTTTTTCGAGGGGGTACATCCATGATACTCTTTTCACCTTTTTCCATACCTAAAGAAAATGCAGGGAGTGAATCAGTGATGAGATTTACCCATAAAAGCTGTATTGGGACAAGGGGTACACCCCAGTTGGCAACCATGGCGATAAAGATAATCAGAATCTCACCCACATTACACGAGAGTAAAAATCCTACAAATTTTCTGATGTTGCTATAAATAATTCGGCCTTCTTCGACTGCGCTGACGATGCTCGCAAAGTTATCATCTGTCAAGATCATATCTGCTGCTTCTTTGCTGACATCTGTTCCAGTGATGCCCATAGCCACGCCGATATCTGCATTCTTAAGTGCTGGTGCATCGTTGACGCCATCACCTGTCATGGCTACGACTTCGCCACCTGACTTAAGTGCTTTAACGATCTTCACTTTATGCTCTGGTGAGACTCTTGCAAAAACGCGTTTGTGTTTTAATAGTTCTACAAGTGCAGTCTCTTCAAGTCCGTTAACTGCTGCGCCTTCTATGGCCTCATCGTCTTTTTCGATAATCCCCATGCGCTTGGCAATGGCTGTTGCTGTGGTGATATGATCACCTGTGATCATCACTACTTTTATGCTAGCTTTCCTACAAATCTTAATTGCTTTGATGGCTTCTTCTCTAGGCGGATCAATCATGCCTGACATGCCAATAAAAGTCATTTGATTTTCAGAATCTATCGCCTTTTCATCTACATTTAGAGTTTTCATGGCGTAGCCAATCACTCTAAGTGCATTTTGAGCATAGGCTTTATTTTGGTTTAAAATCACTTCTTTTAATGCCTCTGTAAGCGGTTTGATTTCCCCTGCCAACATCACTGTATCGCATCTTGAGATCAGTTCATCAGTAGCACCTTTAGTTAGCTGCGTTTTTTTACCTTCGATTTCATGTACCGTTGACATCAACTTACGTTCAGAGTCAAATGGAAATTCGTCTAAGCGTGGGAATTCAGCTCGAAGTGATTTGTAGTCTAACCCAGCCTTTTGAGCCAGTACCACAAGTGCACCTTCTGTTGGATCACCGATGCAAGCTTCACTCTCGATTTCAGAATCGTTACAAAGCGCTGCAGCTCTAAATAACCATGCCGCTTCAGGTGGTAAATTCATGTCTTTATTTACAGTTTTATCAGAAGTATTATCCGGTTTGATTTCACCCTCAAAACTATAGCCAGTTCCAGTGACTTCATACAAAGTTTCACTTAAAAAGATGCTTTGAACGGTCATTTTATTTTGTGTTAATGTACCAGTTTTATCTGAGCAGATCGTCGTTGTAGACCCTAAGGTTTCAACGGCACTAAGGCGTTTCATAATGGCATTGCGTTTGACCATACGCTGCATGCCAAGTGCAAGCACTGTTGTAACAACTGCTGGAAGTCCTTCAGGTATCGCTGCCACTGCTAGAGAAACTGCTGTTAAGAAAATCTCTAGCAGATCTTCACCTCTTACATAACCCAAGATGATGATAATCACACTTACAGCTATACAGATGAGGCCCAGCATCTTACCAAACTGAGTCAGCTTCTTCTGTAGCGGTGTCATCTCGTCTTCCGCTTCATTTAGCATCTGTGCGATCTTTCCGATCTCTGTGTTCATCCCGGTATTAACAACAAGACCTTTTGCACGGCCATAAGTGACAATTGTGCCCGAAAAGGCTGAATTTACTCTATCACCAATCCCAGTTTCCGCTTCTAGTGTCACTTTGGCATCTTTTTCTGATGCGACAGACTCCCCTGTCAGTGCGGATTCGTCTATCTTTAGGTTGGTGCTCTCAAGCAGTCTTAGATCTGCGGGAACAAAATCACCCGTCTCAAGGTGTACGATATCTCCTGGGACAAGGCTTGGCGAATCCACCTCAACCAAGGTTCCATTTCTTAATACCTTGGTTTTAGGAGATGCCATCTTTTTCAGTGCTTCAAGTGCGTTGCTGGCTTTATTTTCTTGATATGTACCTAAACCGGCGTTGAGCACAACGATCCCGATGATGACGATACCGTCCACCCATTCTTTGAGAAACATCGAAAGCACTGCTGCAATAATCAAGATGATCACCGTAAAATCCTTAAATTGATCTAAGAGCATATTGAAAATGGTTCTTTGTTTTTTCGCTTCTAGTTCGTTCTTACCGAAGATGCCTCTATTGGCTTCAACTTGACTCGTTGTTAATCCTTTGTCATAGTCGGTTTTAAATTCGCTTTTTAACTTTTCAATTGCGTCACTATGTACATTATGCATTTTGTTAATCCTCCCCTCAAATGATGACAAGTGGCTACTCTAACTCTATTATATCAGTTATAATAATAACGGATACTATTAGGAGGTTATTTTGTTTAATTTATTTAGTGTTTCGGCTATTTTAAAGACTTTTTTGAAGACTTTTTTGAAGACTTTTTTGAAGGTCACGCTCTCTTCAAATGACATTAATTTATTTTTTTCTCTTTGTATTATTTCAGTTATCAGTTTTTTGGGGTATAAGCTACTTGAGCGCTTAAAATTTCCTGCAAGCAGAATTGTCGGTCCTATTATGGCCATTGCATTGGTTCAGCTTTCGGGTATCACTTTTGAGATTCCTGTTATTTTCAAAACGGTATTTTCTATTATTTTTGGGGTCTATTTAGGGCTAAGATTTGATAAAAGTGCCATCAAACAATTGCGTTTACTTGCAATTCCAGCAGTTGTCATCTCACTTGTCTACATATTTATCACACTAGGTTATGGCGAGCTACTGATGTGTATCAGTGACATCGATCAAAAGACTGCATTTCTTTCCGTAATCCCAGGCGGCGTTGCAGAATCGGGGGTTTTAGCAGTTTCATACGGTGCGAATCTCGCTCAGGTCTCAGCCTTTCAACTACTTAGATACCTTTCCATTGTGATGGTCATCCCCGTACTTACAAAAACAGTGATTATCAAAATAGTGAAATCAAAGTCGAATAAAAAAACATTTTCACATGAACTATCAAAATCAAATGGAAAATCAATATCAAATACGACTATTAAATCAAGTTCAAATTTGAAAGCTGAATATAATTCGGAGAATAATAACATCCCCTCAGAGCAGTTTCTCTCAGAGGATTTTACTTCTTTAAATACTATACGTTATGCCTACTTTTGGCTATTTATCATCGGTACTTTAGGTTCAATTTTGTTTAAATGGCTTCACTTTCCAGCAGCACTACTACTCGGCGCAGCATTTGGCGTCGCCATACTTCAACTTTCAGTCAAATCAAGCTTTAAAAAGCCTCCACAAAACATCTACAATATCTCTCAGATTGGCATGGGTGCAGTTATAGGAGTTAGTTTTACGCTTGAAAGCATGCGCATGATTGTCTCCCTTTGGTTTCCAATGCTCGTGATGACGACGCTGATTTTGACAACCAGTATCCTTTTAGGATTTATATTCTCGAAATTTTTCAAACTCGATTACTTAACTGGACTTATGAGTGTTCTACCAGGTGGCCTCTCCACCATGATCGTCCTCGCTGAAGACTTTGAGGTAAATATCATTACCATCAGCACCCTCCAACTGGCGAGATTACTCACCGCAGTTATGGTGATCCCAATCCTCTACACGGTAATGCTAGGATAAAAGGTGTCAGGTCATTGTTAGCCTTCATTGTTAGCCTTAACCTAAGCTGAGCTCTTTTTTCTTGTCTATTTGCTAGTCCGATTGACTTTCTCGAAATTAATATAATTTTGAAAGGAGTGGTTTTATGATCCCACTGCGAATACTGCTGCTTGATGTTGAAACTGAATTGCATGAATACCTTAAACACGAACTTAAGAAAAACACCTCTTATGAGCTATTAGATATCTTGATTCTTGAAGACTCAATGGCAAATTATTCAGTTAATCAAAAGCTTCATTTTGATTTGATTTTATTCGAGTGCAATACTGATCATATCCTTAATAAGTGTTTTTCGAATGTAAAGAGTAGCTATTTAAATACACAAAGAATAATTCAGATCAGTAAAAATTCTTCTTATGATTCCATCAGAAGCGCATATATCAATGGTGCATATGATTATTGGATCAAACCTTATAATTTTGATTTAATAAAGAATACGGTCTCAAAATTTGTAAGTGAAGTATATTTTAAAATCAGTTTAAATAACACTGCTCATAACATTCAAAATGCTATTATAGGTAAATCCACACTTCAAAATCGTGATCTTAAGATATTCTTTTATGAAAATATCACACCTACAATTAATAATCATCTGAGTCCTCAAAATTTATATACTGCCTTTTTAGATTTATTTGATGGCATTTCATTAAACCCGATGCAACTTGAAAAATCAACAATTGCAAGTATCTGTGCATCTTGGATTTCACAACAAGACAATCAGTTTTTAGCCTTTCAAAATTGCATCAAAAAAGTTGCCCAAGTTTATCAAGAAATCTTTATCCCAAAAGCACAAACACCCATCGTAAGAAAAGCAATTTATGAAGTTTTAGCACCGTCTTCACACAACAAAACCGTAAGTTATATTGCTAAAAAACTATATATAAACCAGAGCCATCTCAGCATGACTTTTAAAAGACATACCAAGATTTCATTATCAGAATATATCAAAAAAATCAAAATCTATGGTGCCATGTTAATGCTTCTTGATCAAAATTATAGCATTGATGATATTTTGAATATCCTTGGTTATAAGGATGAACAGCACTTTTCAAAAATATTTAAAGAATCTACGGGCATATTGCCTATTTCATATCGCCAGTTTAATCATCGCTTGCTAAAGCAAACCCTCTCCAAAAGCAAATATCTAACGTGATTGATTTGAAGCTGTTTTTTAGGCATCAAATTATTACAAAATTTATCTTAGAATTTAGCGCAATGATTTATAACCATTAATGTGATGATTTTCATCAAAAAACCAATAGAATTCTCTAACGACTCTTTTTAATCTGATATACACTCTAGAAAGATAAATAAAATTGGAGGATTCGATGAATTTAGGTAAAAAAATAGGCATTTCAATTGTGCTACTTGTACTTATCACGTCTTTGGGATTAGGCTATTATTCATTAAAAGTCAGTACTGAAGAGCTTACACATATTATATATGAAAATATGGTTGGTTATAGTGAAGAAGCTGCCAATCAAACAGGCGTCATATTGGAACAAGAGCTCAAAATACTAGAAGAGATTGCCTTACGTGATCGACTTAAGAGTAATATCTTACAAACACAAATAAATGCCGTTAAAAGTGATGTTGATCGATTAAATTATATTGATATAGCAATTGTTGACACAAATGGCGATGCATATTTTTCTAAAAGCGGTAGTTCTCGCAATTTAGGTGATCTTCCTGTTGTCACCGAAGCCTTATCAGGAAAATCATCATTTTCAGACATCTACATAGGAGAAACTGATACTCCACTAATTATGAATGCTGTGCCTATTCGTAGCGGCACACAAATCATAGGCGCTATACTGGGTGTAAAGGAGGCATCATACCTTCAAGATGTTATCTCAAAATTTAAAATGGGTGACAATGGCTATGCTTTTTTAATTGGTCCAACTGGCGTCATCTTTTCACATCCAGACATGAGTTTAGTACTCAATCAAACAAATGTACTTGAAAATCTTGATAGTAATCCTAAAACATCTGAATTTGGCATCAAATTTAAAGCACTTGGTTTTGGCGTTCCAGGGATTATTGAGTATAAATATGAAAATACGAAGCATATCACTTCTGTTATACCAATACCAGGAACAAACTGGACTATGGCTATTAGTACCAGTAAATCCGAGATGCTTAGCGGTTTAGCATCTCTCCAAAGTAAGCTCTTTTGGATGGCTTTATTTTTCTTAGCCATTGGTATTGTAATCTCCTTCGTAATAGCACGGTCAATAAAAAAACCATTAAGAGAACTGGAAATTCATGCGGAAGAAATTTCGAGACTTGATCTTTCAAACGCCATTTCCCCAAAACTAATGAACCGAAAAGATGAGATTGGTACACTCTCGGTGGCTTTTCATGAAGTGCTCATCGCTTTAAATGATACCATCTCCAAAATTGAAAGTGCTGCAGATCATGTATCTATTTCATCGAATCAACTTAACGAAACTATACAGTCAAATACAGTTAGTTCAGCTGAAATAGCTAAAACAATTGAAGAAATCGCTCAGGGTGCAAGTGTACAAGCATCTGAAACAGAGCAAGGCGTCTCTATGCTCAATGATCTTGGCTTAATTATCAATCAATCCGGTAGTACTGTAGATCTTTTAAGTGAAGAAGCAAGAAATGTCGACTTTTTAAAATCACAAGGCTTTGAACTAATGAACACACTCACTGAAAAAAATAATAAAGTAAAATCTGTAAGCCAAATTATCTATACACGCGTCAATGAAACGAACCATTTTACTGAAAAAATACACGTTGCAAGCGATATGATCAAAACCATTGCTGACCAGACAAATCTCTTAGCTTTAAACGCTGCAATTGAAGCTGCACGAGCAGGTGAAAGTGGTAGAGGCTTCTCTGTTGTGGCGGATGAAATTCGAAAACTTGCTGAGCAATCTACTTTGTTTGCAAATGAAATTTCAAGTATAATCGGCAATTTATCACAAAAGACCAAAGAAAGTATCATTGCAATGGAGGATGTGAGTGAAGCGCTGATTGAACAGTCAACCAGCATCGATTTAACGCAGAGTAAGTTCAACGGAATTGCTACTTCAATAGAGGAAATTCAGCACCTTATCCGCCAAATTACAGAACTTTCAGGTGCTATTGACGTTAACAAAAACAACCTCATCGAAACCTTTGAGCAATTTTCTGCCATATCTGAGGAAAATGCAGCAAGTTCCCAAGAAGCATCCGCTTCCATAGAAGAACAAACTGCCTCTATGGAAGAGTTAGCAGAATCAAGCGAAACACTCAACAAATTATCAATCACACTTAAAGAACTGGTCAATATATTTACGAGATGAAAGATTATAGATGAAATCTAATTTAGAAATTTAAAAAGGTGTCAAGTCATAGTCTGCCGTTTGGCTTAATATGACTTGACACCTTATTGTTTTTACTGAGGAAGTTCTATGTGCACGCCAAATCCTTCTGATAATGGAATATAGGCTTTAATCGTTCCATCCATTGCCAGTACTATACTTTGGCAGATACTGAGTCCTAACCCTGAACCACCTAGGTTCTTTGATCTTGACTTCTCAGCACGCCAAAATCGATCAAATACAAATTCTAGTTCATCATCGGATACGCCTATGCCATCATCTGAGAAATCAATATTCAGTTCTTGATTTGTAAAATAAAGCGATAGACTAATCACGACGTTTTCACCAGCGTATTTAAGAGAATTGTCGATTAAATTGCTAAATACTCTCATAATTTTATCCGTATCTAAGTCCATAATCAGATCTTTAGTAACTGCGATATTGGCTTTAAACTGAACATTTCTAATAGAGAGTTCTGCCGCATAGATCTCACATAAATCACTAAAAAAATCGTATACGTGTATAGGATTTTTATTAATTTCAATATGACTAAACTGTGTTTTTGAGATATCATCTACTAGCAAAGTGAGGTCATTTACTTTGCGATCAATGACTGAAATATATTTTTGTCTCTTTTCATCTGCCAGTTTATCATTTTTCATAAGCTTTTCAAGATAACCTACAATTGTAGTTAATGGTGTTCTTAGATCGTGATTTAGGGCTTCAAGTGATTCTGTTTGTTCTTCATGTGCCTTGATTAATCTTTTTTCGAGATGTTCAAAGTTTCTGCATAGATCTCCAAGTTCATCATTTGCCTTATAATCAAAGGATAAAACTTCACTTCGCCCATTTACCTTATCGATCTGCTGATTGATGTGCTTGAGTGGTTTTGCGACTTGTTGATAAAAGTATAAAATAGTAATGATAAAACTAATGGCTATAATCAGAAATGAAAAATTACGAATGCCTTTGAAAGCACCCGATTCTTTTATTTTAAGTAAGTCTATTTTATACTCTGCTTCTATCACATATTTTACTTGTCCACTTGAGATGACAAAATCCTTGGAATTATAGCCAATTAGCCCATTGAGGTGGTTGTAATCGTATAATTTTTTCCCGTTTTGATCAAAAATAGTTACCGTCATCTGATGTTCCCTCGAAAATGTTTTGAGAAAATTATCAATATATGTCGAATCATTACTATTCAGCGATAAATTTTCAACAATTTCATCATTAAGTGTTGTAAAATCTAACTGTAATTCTTCTATACTTTGTACTACATTTTCACCTGTATATTTTGTATAAAAGGCAATCATAAGCACGCTATTGATCTGAAATAAAATAAGCATGAAGATAGCCATTTTAAGAGTTAATCCAATTCTTTTATTAAACTTTATTTTACGAATTTGTACCCCACCCCCCAGACTGTGATAATGTGTTTGCCCTCGTCAGCAAGTTTGGTTCTTAGATTCTTGATATGGACGGTTACTGTACTGATATCTCCATAATCACTATATCCCCAGACACCTTCATATATTTGTTGTCTGGTTAATACTAAGTTTTCGTTTTCATAAAGAAAATTCAAGAGTTGAAACTCTTTTGTCGAGAGATCCAGTTTTTCTACTTCTTTAATCACCTCAAAAGTTAAAGGATTCAGTTGATACACACCAAATAAACGCCATGGATTAATAAAATCTTTTGATTCTTTTTGCAGTTCAATAAGTTCATTTTCTCTTTTGATTTTTCTCTTTTCCCTACGTATATGCGCTTTAACTCTAGCAACAAGTTCATCAGTGCTAAATGGTTTAACCATGTAATCGTCAGCACCAATCTCAAGTCCTACAATTTTATCTATATCTCTGGATTTGGCGGTGAGAAAAATAATGGGCGCTTCTGTTAATGGCCGAATTTCTCTACATACTTCAATGCCATTTAAATAGGGCATCATAATATCTAATATGATTAACTCAATATCTGGTTGCTCATTTACTACTGAGTAAATCATTCGGCTATCATTGATTTTTATACACTCGAATCCTTCATCTTCCAAACTTTCTGAAATTAATTCGACAATATCAACATCATCATCCGCAATCAATATTTTACTCACACGTCCTCCTTTATGCTACTGTGTAGCTAATTCAAGTGCCATCACTGCATTTATTAAACCATTACCTGTTTTTACATCAAATCCTTCTTCTAAAAGATCTATACTTGATGAATTTAGTATTTCATAAACTAAATCTGGTGTCAAACTTGGATTGACACTTAAAATCATGGCAGCAATTCCAGATACAATAGGCGTTGCCATACTTGTTCCATCCCAAGCCTCATACTCTCCACCTGGAACTGTACTAAGAATTTTTTTACCAGGAGCACCTATGTTGACTTCTTCACCGTAATTAGAAAATAAAGCTGGCTTATTGAGTAGTGTTAAGGCTACTACAGTATAAGTTGCATCTGAAGAAACTATTCCGCTGCCATCACAGTTAGTGCTTTCGTTACCTGCTGCAACAACTACGATGATGCCTGCATCATGTGCTGCTTGAAGCGCTTTGCTTAATGCCTCACTTGTGCCACTTGTACCTACACTCATGTTTATAATATCCACTTTTTTATCTATTGCATAATAAATACCATCTACGATATTATCTAAACTCCCAGTACCATCAGCACCTAAAACTTTTATAGGGATTAGCGCAACATCAAGAGCACCCACTGTCCCTGCAATACCAACACCATTGTTTGATGTCGCTCCGATGATACCTGCTACATGCGTTCCATGACCGTTATCATCCATCGCATCGTCATCACTATTTACAAAATCGTATCCCTCTTTATTATCTACTCTACCCTTTAAATCAGGATGAGTGTAATCTATACCCGTGTCAATAATCGCAATTCTTATTGTATTTTCAATGTTGATTTGTGACCATGCGAGGTTGGCATTTGTGTAGCCTAGATACCACTGTGATTTATAACCTGGATCGTCTACGAGACCATCATTTGCCATGCTGCTTAGTCCAGCTACGACAAAATCTTTTCCTACCCTTACTTTCTCAGTTGGTTTGATTAGTGAAAAATCGGGTTTAGTGACAGCAATATTGCTATTTGAAAGATCTGGTACAGTGTTCAATGCAGTTTCTGGATCTATGTTTAAAATTACCATGAGTTGATCCATAAATGTATTTATATCTTCAAGCATGGTCAGTTGAGAATCTTGCATATTGATGATACTATCATAAGAATAATCTGATCCATTCTTTTTAGTTCTACCTGAGGCAAGTGCGTTTATTCTAGCAGTGACATCATCAATTACCTTTTGAATTTCAGTTTCATATGATTTAATTAATTTTTCAATTTGGATCACTTGACTAGGTGTTAAAGTTTCTCCATTCGCATTCATTTCTAGTAAATTGTTTTTAATAAGATTAATATCAAGTGCAACACTATATGCTAAATCACCAGCTTGCTGTCTATTGGTCTGAATTTGAGCAAGTTCTGCTTCTGAAAATACGGTTAGCTTCATCTGTTCAAGGTTTGCCAAAAGCTGTTGAAATACCTCTTGTTCCTCTAATTGATTAAGCGCACCTGTCAATAATTCTTGAAGAGAAGTTGAAGCACTTTCAGTCGCTTTAACAGAATTACTATTTGTACTTACACCTACAGTTTCATTTGCTTTTGCTTTGCTTACTATACTCGAAGTGGTTGCTACAGTTGTGTTTCCTAATGTACTATTATCTGTTTTAGCACATGCACCTGTAATCATTGTTACACAAATTATAACAGCGAGTAGTGCTGCTTTTTTACTTGATTTTCTTTTCATATTATCCTCCAATAATTCATATGTCTTAGTCTTATTCTATTGGGAAGAAATAAAATAAAAATAAGATAAAAATTAAGAATTATTAAGCGACTCTACCGTAAAAAAAGATACCATTTTGTTGTGATGGTATAATTAAATGTAAAAGTTTTTTAAACCAACTAACACAATTTTGAGACACGTAAGCCATAATATTTATTTCAATAATCTTAATAAAGCTTACTTTTATTGTAAATATATGGCTAACTATGACCTGACACCTTTTAGCCAAAGGTTTATAGATTCAAGATAAGTTTCAATAAATGCTAAAAAAACAAGTTCTAATGAATGGTTTCATTATAACTTGTTTAAGGATAAAAGGAAGATAAAAGGTGTCAGGTCAAAGTTATCCAAAAGTTATCCAAAAGTTAGCCGATTCTCTCAATTTCTTCAGTAAATTTTTTAGTAATCCACTGTGGTCGTGTTATAGCAGAGCCTACAACCACACTATAGCAACCCAGTTCAAGAACCCTTCTTGCTTTTTCAGGTGAGTTAATATTACCTTCAGCAATTAGTGGTTTTTTCACATTGCTCAAAATATCTTTAATGAGTTTAAAATCATCAGCTTCTATTAAAGTCCCTTCTGTATAAGAAGTATAGCCAACTAAGGTTGTGCCTATATAATCAAATCCAAGTTGATCTGCATGAATAGCTTCTTCTAAAGTTGAACAATCTGCCATGAACTTTTGTTTTGGGTATTTTGACCTTACATCCATGAAGAATGACGCTAAAGTGACATTATTCGGTCTGAGTTCTTTTGTAGCATCCATAGCAATGATATCAACTCCTACTTCGACAAGTTCATCAACTTCCTTCATGGTTGGTGTAATATAGATATTGCAGTTTTTCAAATTACGTTTAACGATCCCAATTATAGGTAAATCCACTGTATTTTTAATTTCAATGATATCTTCTTTTGTATTCGCTCTTATGCCCCCAGCTCCTCCTTCTTTAGCTGCAAGTGCCATCCTTCCCATGATAAATGGTGAATATAAAGGTTCATCTGGAAGTGCTTGACAAGACACAATTAACCTACCCTTGATAGCTTCTAAATTACTCATATCTACCTCTTTGAATTGCTTCAATCTATTTATTTTTTTTTGCCATTTGTCAGTTCAATAAAAACATATAAATAAATGGTTCTTTGTAGTTCCACATTAATTATTTTGTTAGGCTATTCAACAAGAATATCGTGATCACTCACCATTTCATCATCCACATATTCGAGTAAGTCGCCGGGTTGGCAATTTAAAAACTTACAGATTTCATTGAGCGTTGAAAAGCGAATCGCCTTTACCTTACCTGTTTTTATATTGGATAGGTTGACGTTTGAGATGCCTATCGCATTGCTAAGCCCATTTAAAGAAACTTTGCGATCAGCCATCACTCGGTCAAGCCGTAGTATAATTGCCATAAAAACTCCTTTTATAATAATGTGTCCACTTCTGATTGTAGATATGTGCCATACTGCAAGATTTCTGATACCACGTAGATGATAAATCCCATTAGTATCAAATAATAGTTAATAACAGGTCTTGGGGAGAAAGTACCCAACAAAATAGTATTTATAACTGTTGCATAAAAACTATTATTAAAAACACCAATTAAAATAACTACAAATCCAAGAAAATGTAGTTTTCTAAAAATCACTTTTTTAAAAGGGGTACTTGTTTTTGAAATTTCTTTAAAGATACCGTAAGCAAGCCATAGTGCAAATAAAATTGGTAGTTTAGTAATCCCAACAACTAAATATAACCTCGCAAATAATGCACTACCTGAATAAGCATATTCAGCTTGTGGTGTAAGAACATTGCGTGTTAAATGTATATAGCCAGGGTAATCCTTTGTATCAAACCTAGTTGCAAGTGCTGATTCTGGTGGTAACCCATCATACGAGATCTCATATGTATATCCTTCTGTTTGGCCAAGTGCCACTTTAATCGGAAACCAAAACATAATCAACGATTGAATTGTTAAGAAAATCAAAATTAATAGGAAAATAATTTTCAGCGTTTTCGCTTTTTTTGTAAATAATTGTTCTTCACTCATAAAGCACCTCTCAATTTTTGTTTTATTCGCTCATTATCAACTTAGCTAAAAAGCATAGAATGCGAATTTTCCGCTATTTTATCACCAAACTTTATAGCTTTATCTACTTGGCTTAAAAATAGTGTAATATATGCAATCATGAGAGTCAAGGTTTTTAATGATAATCGTTAATTTTATAGTCTTATTCATTAATTATATAAAGTTATTCGTTAATTTCTGAAAGATATAGGGAATTTGAATTTACAATTGAGGAATTTGCAATGAGGCAATTGAAGATTCAATTGATTTATCATTTACGTACTATATAATCTATAAACCCTTGTTTGATGCGCTCGCCTTCATAAACTCGTTCAATTATTCTGCGTTCTTTAACAACAAACTCCATGTTATCAAAATACTGCTCTGCTTCATCATAAGTAAAATATGAATGTATAACTGGTTCATCATCCATTTGTTCATATTGATGATTACCCAGATCAGGACCTTCTCCACACCTAAAATCATCTACCGACAAAAAATTCAGAAATAGTAACCCGTTTGGCTTTAGAACTCGCTTCATCTCTTTTATCGCTTGAGCAATTTGAACCTTTTTCATATGAAACACAGAATTATAAGAATACACAAAATCAAAACTATTATCGTCAAATTTAAGTTCTGTCATATCGCCCTTAACAATACCAAGCACTAGATCATTTTCCAAAGTGAAAAGTTCTGCTTTCTCGATTTGCTTTTCATCAAATTCTATCCCGGTGGTTATATATCCTTTAGAATAGAACAGGCCTAAAGGCGGCATATCACCACCCGCGCCGCAATCAAGTACTTTGTACTGTTTTTTTCGCTTGGGATCAACTGCTTTTATTTCTTGCTCGCAGTAATCTAGGAATTTATAAAGTGGCGTTTGTTTATATATTATATCCATCGATTTTTGGGGTGAATTTGAGCTCATAAAACCTCCTTGTTGTTTAAAACAACTTCATTTATTGAATGATAATGAGTGTTGAAATGATGACCATTTATTCCAAAAAAATTTAATTCAAATTGGGACGCAAGCTCCTGATCACAAATAGAATCACCTATATAAATTGAATTTGGTAACTCAATATTCGGATGCTTTTTAAGTGCTAAGTCAATTAAACCTGTTTTGGGTTTTTTACAGTTACAACTATCCATATCAGTATGTGGACAAAATAAAGTATCCAAGATTTCTATATTATATGATTTCAACAACTTTAGTAAATTATGTTGAAAATCATGGTACTGCATTATCGTGATGATTCCCTCATTGATAATATATTGATTTGTCACGATGATGATTTCGTACCCTAACTCCTGAAGTAATAATAAACCTTCTATTGAACCCGCTAGAATCTCAGGTGTAGTGCGGTCTTTCCAATCACCATCTGGATAATCTTTATTGATCGTACCATCTCGATCTAAAAAAGCAATTTTCATATCATACTTCCTTTAAATTTACCTGCTTTATCGTCTCAACAAATATAGTTTAACATCAATTCTCTAATTCTAGAATTAATAAAATTCTTCTTCTATCTTTTTATAAGTTTTTGTTTTTTGTTTTTTGTTTTTAGTTTTTTGCATAAAGGAATTTAAATTTCTTTGTCGAATATAATTTATAGTATCAGAACTACATCTATCTGTTGGCTTGGGCTTTAATCCTGAAAGGAGTTATCTAAATTATGAATCAATCTATTGCACATATGGCACTCGTGGTTAAAGATTATGATGAAGCAATAGCGTTTTATACTGAAAAGCTTCATTTTACTTTAGTAGAAGATACTTATCAACCTGAACAAGATAAAAGATGGGTTGTTGTTGCACCACCAGGTAAAACAGAAAACGCAAAAACTAGTAAAACTGCGCTATTACTTGCTAGAGCTTCATCTCCTGAGCAAGAAGCATTTATTGGCAATCAAGCTGGTGGTCGGGTTTTTATGTTCCTTTCAACTGATGATTTTTGGAGAGATTATAATGAAATGATATTAAAGAATATCCATTTCATACGTGAACCAAAAGTGACTGATTATGGTACAGTGGCTGTTTTTGAAGACTTATATGGCAACCTCTGGGATCTTGTAGAGTTTGTGAAAGGTCACCCTTTCTCACTTACAGCATAATATGTAAAAACAACTTTCAAAAGTAAAATCAGGATCGATTCCGTTTTTACCTTATATCATTTACTGTAATTCATTTATTGTAATTCATTTATTGTAATTCATTTGCTGTAATTCATTTATTGTAATTCATTTGCTGTAATTCATTTATTGTAATTCATTTGCTGTAATTCATTTACTGTAATTCATTGAACATAAAAAAAGAGAGGTTCATATGATTAGAAAAGCGACCATTGCAGATGCAAATCAAATTTGCGAAATTTACAATTACTATGTGCTAAATACCACTGTTTCATTCGAAGAAATCGAAGTTACACCGGATGATATGGCTGATCGTATAAGTGCTGTGACCAGCGCGCTTCCATGGATCGTCTATGAAGAAAATGGCATCATCATCGGCTATGCTTATGCAAGTAAATGGCGCGTACGTAGTGCCTATCGTTTTTCTGTTGAGTCATCGGTTTATATGAGGCATGATCAAAAAGGAAAAGGCATCGGAACAATTTTATACCGCGCATTGATTGATCAATTGAAAAATCTAGGGATACACACCATCATTGGAGGTGTAGCTCAGTCAAACCCTGCAAGTACCAAATTACACGAAAAATTTAAATTTGAAAAAGTAGCTACATTTAGAGAGGTTGGCTTTAAACAAGATCAATGGTTGGACACTTCCTACTGGCAATTAATACTGTAAAGGACATACTACTGAAGATGGATAAAATTGATATATTAAATAGGCTGGAACAACTTTATATTGAAGATCCCACCACTCAAAACACTGCTTTTTGGAAGTTCAAAAACTGGTTAAGCGCTGATGATTGTGTGGTTATTCCATTAGAAATAGAAAATGAAATAGAAAGTGAAAATGAAAAGAAAAATGAAAAGAATAATGAAAATGTAAATGAAAATTCTACAATGTTAGATTTTGCAGTAGTTTTAGAGAACAATTTAATTTGGCAATATCCTTATAACTCCACCTTTATGATGCAGCGTGATCCTTTATTTGATTTAGGACTCCTTCGATTTAACAGTATAGATTCATTTGAGGCTTTTTCAAATTCAAGAGATTTGACAAATTCGGGTGATTTAGGTGATTTAGGTGATTTAGGTGATTTGGGAGATTTGGTAAATTCGACAAATTTTAATAAATTTCTTGTTGAAAATTATAACGTTGAACTATTTTTCAAACTGTATCATCAACTGATTGAAATCCCAAAGGTTCAAAATCCAGGCTTTACTTTTCGTGAAGTTTCGCCTGAAGAGATAGAGCAAGTTATTGATTTCATCAATCGATGTTATACACATATCAAAGTAAATGCAACTCAAGTCAACTCTTGGCGTATCTCAGAACACTTTTCCAGTGAACTCTGGCAATGGGTCATCGATCCCGTTTCAGGTGAAAAACTTGCACTAGGTATCGCCGAACTCGATGCAAGGATCAAAGAAGGTGCACTTGAGTGGATTCAAGTAGCTCCTGAGCATCAAGGCAAGGGACTGGGGAAAATGTTGGTTTGCGAATTACTTAATCGATTAAAGTTAAAGGCCGATTTTGTAACCGTTTCAGGTGAAGTCAGTAACCTTACAAAACCTGAAAAACTTTATCGCTCTTGTGGATTTATAGGCGATGCAATATGGGGTGTATACCGAAAAAGGATAAAAGGTGTCAGGTCATAGTTATCCAAAAGGATAACTATGACCTGACACCTTTTATCCTTATGACCTGACACCTTTTATCCATCTTGTCAATTTTGAGTAAACACGTTATGATGTTATGTGAAAGGAGGCAGCTATGAAAGTTAAGTTTGATCATGTCCTTAAAATCGGAACCAGTCGCGTGTTTGAAGCGATTTCTTTGATGGTTGCTTTGCTACAGCCTGATACGCATAGCGGCACGATTGACCTTGCACCTTTTGAGGATATTGTAAATCATCACCAAAAATTTATAGATACTTTTGCACCGCATCCTTCTTTCCATTTTAATTGGCTTGAGTTTACGATTCCTGTGGCTGAAAGAGACTCTGTTTCAGTATTTTTTGATGCACTTGATGCGCTTTCGCCAACACTTTCACTTGTTACTTTTCTAGGTTCAGAAATAGATGAAGCTGAAGCGAAGGTGGCGCTTAATGATATCACTGCCATGGAAAATTGCCTTAAGGGTTTGAAGATTGATCCGGTCATGGCTTTGCATTTTTCAAATTTGAAAGAGGTCTTTGAAGGGTTTAAAGCAATCATTTTTGAGATCGATGCACATCCTGCGTTTAATCTCAAGATTGCTGAAATAAAGGCATCTGGGCAATATGAAGAGATCATCGCATCTTTTAAGGAAGGGATGCTTTATCGTCATCCACTCTCTTTTGCTCAGGAGCAAATGGGAAAACCGTTTTGGAATATTGCGGACTATCGGGAGTATGAATTTCTCATCACTTATTTTTTAAGTCCTTACAAACTTAGGCTGATGAATGGTGAAAAGATGATCTATGTGCATTCTCTCCTTAGGAAAAACAACGGCGAAGACCTTCATCCCGATGTACTTTCGGAGCGACTTAAAATCATAGGTGATCCCACTCGGCTGAAGATTCTGAAGATGCTTTATATGAAACCGATGTACGGAAAAGAGATCGCTGAAGCGCTAAGCCTCACTACTGCCACTGTTTCTCATCACCTTGACGCTCTTAGACAGCAAGGGCTGATCAATATAGAGCAGGTGAAGCAAATTAAATATTTTAGTACCAATTATCAGCGCGTGCGGTCACTTCAATTAGACCTCAACCGCTACTTTCATATGGATAAAGAGATTTAAGACAACCTCAAACTTTTATTGTTTGGGGTTTTTATTTTTCACAAATTGCTCGTATTACACGAAGATCAATAGATGTCCTCTTATTTTACACTGAAGATATGATTTTTATATTGACAAAAAATATAGTGTTGATGTAATATTAGATGAACGTCTAATTAGATAATCATCTAATATGTTTTTGTTTAACAAAACCACTAAACTACTGATCAAATTTTACACTTTAAGGGGGATTTAGCATGTCGCAAGGTAGCACTAAAAGAGATCTACATATAGGCAAATTGCCTGTTATTTCTGTGAAGGATTTAAAGAGAACCTACCAAACGAAGGTGGGGTTGCTCAATCAAGAGAAAAAATCCGTTGAAGCACTTAAAGGGATCTCGTTTGAGATCTACCCTGGTGAGATATTTGGATTACTAGGGCCAAATGGTGCTGGGAAAACCACGACGATCAAGATTTTGACGACGCTACTCGCCCCCACTTCTGGCGAAGCAAAAGTTTTCGGATGCGATGCTTTTGGCGAGGAGAAAAAAATTAGACCGCGGATTAATTTTATCTTTGGTGGTGAACGCAGCTTGTACTGGCGCTTAAGTGGCGAGGATAATTTAAAGTATTTTGCAGATATCTACAAGATTCCAAGAGCAAAGCAACCCGAACTTCTCAATCGGTTGTTTGATCAAGTGGGGTTAACTGATGTGAGAAAACACAAAGTCGAGACTTATTCAAAGGGGATGAAGCAACGCCTACAGATTGCACGCGCTTTACTCAATGACCCTGAGATCATCTTCCTTGACGAACCGAGTTTGGGGCTTGATCCTGTTGGCGCACGTGCGCTTAAGCAAATGATTCGCGATATCTCCGCACAGGGGAAAACGGTGCTTTTGACGACACATTATATGCAAGAAGCGGATGAACTTTGCGACCGTATCGCCATCATCAGCGGTGGTGAAATGGTGGCACTTGATACAGTAGACGGACTAAAATCCAAAGCGAATATGGCAAATGCTAGCCTTGAAGATGTGTATGTTCAGCTTGTTAATGGTGAGGTGGCATCATGATTTCTACGTTTAATGTCCTAACGAGCAGTGCGGTTCAGCAGTTTAAAACTTCCATTGGAAGACCTATGTTTAGGTTTTGTGTAATCGCTCAGCCAATCATCTTTGGTCTTTTGCTTGGGATGATCTATCTTGAAAAATCTTCGATTGATTTTACAATTTACGCAGTCCTTGGCAGTGGTCTTTCAACCTTTTGGTCAAGTATCTGTTTTTCTTCAGCAAGTGATATTCACCGTGAACGCTGGTATGGAACGCTTGAAACGATCTATGCTGCACCTGCTGGTTTTAAATGGATTGTGCTTGGGAAAATTATCGGCAACTCCAATGGGGATTTCTCAGTATCTGCCTCAGTGTCACGGTGGTAACGCTCTTTTTTGATAAGAATCTTGTCATTGCACAGCCGCTCTGGCTCGGCATTGGACTATCTTTGATGACGGCCTCGCTAATTGCCATCGGATATCTTTTCGCAGCTCTTTTTACGCTTTCTCGCAATGCGCGTGTGATGATGAATTTTATGGAGTATCCCGTGTATATTTTATGTGGGATTTTGTTTCCACTTGAGATGTTACCTAAAGCGGTTCAGGTGTTATCTTATGCTTTCTCTCCTACTTGGGCGGTGAAAATTCTGCGTTTTGCGGTGGCTGGCGGCGAGGTGTCCCAGGTGCTCCCATATGTCTACGGACTAATCTCACTGACTTTGATCTATGGGTTATTCTCGGTGGTCATGTTTAACCGTATCGATGTAAAATGCCGTGTTGATGCAACTTTGGAGGTGTACTAATGTCTAAAAATTCAACGCTTTTACGTGTCGCTTGGACTGATCCTTTTAAAAGGCTCATACGAAAGGCAACTCTTTCTTATAAAGGACTTTTTGGTGTGATGAACTGGCAACAATACTTGATGGTTAACCTTGGAGCGCCAATCATGCAGATGCTTTGTTTCACATTGGTGGCGAATTATGTATATGGCTATACGGATTTATCTAAGTGGCTTATCGGCAATGCGCTTGTTATGACTTATTTCAATGCGGTTTTCGGTGTAGGTAGCCAGCTTTCGGCGGAAAGAAACAGTGGCACTTTGAAGCTACTCATTGCCTCCCCTTCTGATCGCATCGGTATCTTTTTGCCAAGGGCGATTCTCCATATCTTTGATGGGCTTTTCGCTGTGATTTTAGGGTTTGTCGTTGGTGCAATTTTTCTTGGGTTTACGCTTCCGCTTGCCACATGGCCAGCGTTTTTACTGGCACTACTTGTTGCCTCCTTCTCAGCCATGGCTTTCGGCCTGATTATCTCTTGTCTTGGACTTCTTTCAAGAGATCTCAACCTCATCCTCAATATCGCTTCTATGTCGATGCTGGGGCTAACAGGTGCAAACTTCCCTATTGAACGGATGCCCGTCTGGCTACAGACTATCAGTCATGCGATGCCACTGACGAGAAGTATCGAGCTGTGCCGTGCACTTCAAGCGGGCGAGGCGTTATCAGCTCATATGAACTTGCTATACGGTGAGGTACTGGTGGGTATGGCACTTATGTTCGTCGGCGTGGTACTCTTTAGTTTTATGGAGAAAATTGCGGTTAAGCGTGGGGCGTTGGAGATGTTTTAGGCTAAAAGGTGTCAGGTCAAAGTTATCCTTATTCCAAATAATGGAATTAAGACAACTTTGACCTGACACCTTTTATCCTCTTTTTGCGTTTTTTATGAATTTCTAATTACAACCATACCTTTCTCATATACAATTAACATATATATCCACAAAATATGAGGAGGCGCTATGTTTACACTATTTATCAATTTGCTTTTTTTTGCGCTGCTGTACTTTATCTACTTGATACTTAAAAGCAAAGCGTATCAAATCAAGGACAACTCGAGCATAAATCAAGATACTGAAATATTAATTTTTCCACTTGCACTATACATATATTTTCTTTTAGCTTCTATGCAATTTCAAATGTTGAGCGATTCTGGTATGACATTTTTCAGCTTAAGTAATTTATCTCATATAAAATGGATCCCTTTTGGAGATTGGTTTTTACAATATGACTTCTCTCGTTTTATGGCTCATGTTTATGCTGATTATAATACTTTGCCAACTTCTATCATAACCCCACTACTGCAAAATTTGGGGTTTCATATAGCTTATTTAATTCCAATTGCTTTTGCACTAAAATCAATATATCATTCTTGGAAGAAAACGATACTGATCTTCTTTCCCATCACACTTTTAGCGGGATTACAAAGCTACGAGTTAAATTTTGGGATAATTATTGTAACGGGTTTCACTTCATATGTCATTGGTAGTTTACTTTCAAACATAGCCGCATTTTTGATAAATAAAAAAGCGAATCTAAAATCAAAATTAACTTTCTTAAGTATCTATGCCGTACTACTTGTATCTTTGGCCTTATTTGTGATGAATACTACCATTATAAACCAACAATCGTATCGTAATCAGACTATAAATTTTACCAATCAAAATACTTTCATGACCTTTGATGATCAAATCGAATTAATGCCTATTGACTACAGAAAAGAAGGTGACGAAAGACTTGATATAGACCTAAACGTATCAAATTTACCTATGTTATCATTGCCCTATAATTATCAATTGCAATCCATCACCTATCGCTTTGAAACTGATGGCGAACCACTCTTAATCAGTGGTGCACTTTCTCAGTTTTCTATAGATCACAAGTCTGAGGTTCTTACAAATACAATTTCGCTAAGTAATATTGATTATAATTCTAGGTTTACATTTAAAAATATCTATCCTATCAACTTTTATGGCATTGATTCAATCACATATTATTCCAAGGATCCTTTACTCCTTAATCAGCTAGAAGTGCTTGATACCAATTGGTTTCACGATATTTATGATTACTACGAAATCACTTACCGAGTCCCTGTTCTAGATCAAAATGAAGTTAAATGGCAGATAAATGTCTCGTATGATAATCCACTTTTAAAAGAAGATGTTCCTAAAAGTAATATAAATGCCTTTTATAATGATGAAAACTCGCCAACACTCTACAGTTACTACGACGCTCCTATTCTTATAAGTGAAGACACTGCGTACAAAACTTATAAGCTTAAATGTTACTTTTATCAATTTGGGCAAGGTGCTTTTAGTAAAGAGGAAATTAAAAATATCCAGACTATATGCTGGAATGTTCTATTCGATTTATTCCCTGAAAATAAAAGTGAAGCGCCTATTTGGGTAATTGAAGCAGACACTTTAGAGTAGATCAATTTTGAAATTATTTTCAGTGCAATAGAAGATCTGTAAATACACTTTTGCTTACCGGGATGTATAAATAACACCATTTCCTGTTGACACCTATTTTTTCATATGTTACGCTTTTAATGAATTCAAATGATAGGAGTTGAGAGAATGAATAATTTTTCTTGCTAGTAATTTTATAGAGTCGACGGTGCATCCAAAGGATTGGCACGTTTTTTTGTCGTACTCAGCAAGAAAGAATATCTGCTCATTCGATCAATGTACTTTATTTTCATACTGATTTTCATGTAACGCTTTTAAGACTAGCTTTCATGAATAAATGCTTTTTTTGTTAACATGTAGGTTATTATTTATACACGTTAATTTTGGATGTGTTTGTGTGAACTATTATTTCCATTGACCTTTTTAGGATGCAAGAATCTTTCTTGCATCCTATTTTAATTTTTTGGAGGTACTGTATGTCACAAATAAAAATAACAAATTTAACTTTTGCCTATGAAGGCACTTACGATAACATATTTGAAGATGTTTCATTTCAAATAGATACCAACTGGAAACTAGGTTTCACTGGTAGAAATGGCCGAGGTAAAACTACTTTTATGAGACTTTTACTTGGTGAACTGAGCTACAAAGGGAGTATCCATGCCAGTGTGCACTTTGATTATTTCCCGTATGCAGTCGCTGACATGTCAGTTACGACACTTGAAGTGATTGAAAATATTGAACCACACTATGAGCACTGGGCGCTCTGCAAAGAGCTCTATCAACTAGAGCTTGATGAAGATATTCTCGATCGTGTTTTTAGTACGCTAAGTCAAGGTGAAAGAACTAAGGTCTTACTTGCCATTCTTTTTCTAAAATCCAATAACTTTCTGCTGATTGATGAGCCTACAAATCACCTCGATTTAGAGGGTCGTGAATGTGTCTCGAATTATTTAAGGCGCAAGAAAGGTTTTATCTTGATTTCCCATGATCGAATGTTTCTAGACCACATTATCGACCATGTGTTATCCATCAACAAAACAAATATAGAGATTCAAAAGGGTAACTTCTCCTCATGGATGCAAAACAAAGCTTACCAAGATCAGTTTGAAATTGCAGAAAATGAAAAACTGCTAAAAGATATTCATAGGCTTGGTGAATCCGCCAAGCGTACCGCCGGTTGGTCTGACCTTACTGAGAAAAGTAAATTTGGAGGAGATGTTTCTGATAGAGGCTATGTTGGGCATAAGGCTGCAAAGATGATGAAACGTGCCAAAGCCATCTCGCAAAGACGTGAAAAAGCACTAGAAGATAAAAAGAAACTGCTTAAAAATATCGAGTCCAATGATGCGCTAGAAATTAAGCAAGCTGATCATTTTTCAAATACGTATCTTGTCGTTGATACACTTAGCGCAAGCTATGGTGAAAATGTCATCTTATCTGATCTCACATTTAAAATCGAAAAAGGTGATCGAGTTGCTATCATAGGATGCAATGGTTCTGGCAAATCTAGCATTTTAAAAGCAATTATTCAGTCACTTAATCCAAACGATGGTAGATCATACTCAGATAATGAAGCTGAACAAGGCTTAACCACGACCGGACAAATCAAAGGCGCAAAAGACCTTGTCATCTCCTATGTCTCTCAAGATACGAGTCATCTTAAAGGCACGCTAAAAGAATATGCATTAGAACATACACTTGATGAAGGTCTTTTTAAATCTATGCTATCTAAACTCGATTTCGATGTGATACAATTTGAGAAAGACATTCGTTTTTTCAGCGAAGGTCAGAAGAAAAAAGTACTCCTTGCGAAAAGTATATGCGACCGTGCACACCTTTATATTTGGGATGAACCACTTAACTATGTTGATGTTTTATCCAGAGTTCAGCTCGAAGACATGCTACTCGCTTACGCGCCAACTATGATTTTTGTAGAGCACGATCAAGCATTTATAGAAAATATTGCAACAAATATCATCAAATTAGGCTAAAAGGTGTCAGGTCATTATTAGCCAAATGGCTAACTATGACCTGACACCTTTTAGCCCCAAGAAAGCGAGGAACCTCCAATGAGCTTAAGTAAATTCGCCATTAATAAGATTGGGATGAGAAATATTAAGACGGGAATCGCAGTGATGATTACCCTTTTAATCTGTGAACTATTTAAAGTGACCAATCCTTTTTTTGCCGCAATAGCCGCTATCTTTGCTATGGAATCTTCTATAGAAGCAACATTTGTTGTCGTAAGGGATCGGATGTACGGTACTGTTTTGGGTGCAATTGTTGCACTGGGATTTGTAACTTTCTTTCCTGTTAACCCTATAACGATAGGGCTTGGCATCATAGTTGTAATCTATATTTGCAATCTTTTTAAATGGCAAGGCACCATCAAGATAACGACGATTGTTTTCCTCGCCATCGCACTTGGTGTCCATGATGGGGATAATGTTTCATATGCTCTTTTTAGAACAATTGATACTTTTATAGGGCTCTCCATTAGCGCACTAGTAAACGTGTTGATTTTTCCAATTAGAAAATCCAAAGAAAGCTAAAAGGTGTCAGGTCATTGTTAGCCAAATGGCTAACTATGACCTGACACCTTTTAGCTAATGTTAAATAAACTTAATATTGTTGACAGAGCAAATATGTATCAAGTATAATCCATTTCATAGCTAAGACAATTTAATAACTCTTATCCAGAGTGGCGGAGGGACTGGCCCTATGATGCCCGGCAACCAGTTTAAAAAGTGAAGACTTTTTAAGCGATGGTGCTAATTCCTTGGATTATTCCACAGATGAGAGAGTGCATATGACGATAAGCCTCTTTCTGCATGCGGAAAGAGGTTTTAATTTTGTCACAAGATTCGCGAATTGAATATAAGTACTCATATCCAGAGTGGTGGAGGGAACGGCCCGATGATACCCAGCAACCCGCTTGAAAGTGTAAACTTTTAAGCCACGGTGCTAATTCCGTCAGATTAACTGGAAGATGTGAGAGGAATGGTCTTTGACTCCTTTTACATGTCCGTAAAAGGAGTTTTTTTATGATCAAAATCAATGCATTAACCAAAATATATAAAAAAGAAGATCAAATTATCAAAGCGCTAGATGGTGTTGATCTTCACATCGAGAAAGGCGATATCTTTGGCATCATAGGCCTTAGTGGTGCTGGTAAATCATCTTTAGTGAGATGTATCAATCGAATAGAAGATCCAACTTCCGGAGAAATCTTCATTTCAGGTACAAACATTCTCAAACTGCATGGTAAATCTCTTAGAGAGGCACGTCAAGGCATCGGATTGATCTTTCAAAATTTCAACTTACTCAGTAGCAAAACGGTATACGAAAATATCGCATTTCCATTAAAACTACTAAAATTAAGTAACGATGAAATTCATCAACGAGTGACAACATTGCTTGAAAAAGTTGAACTTACAGATAAAACAAATGCCTATCCTGTTAGCCTAAGCGGTGGACAAAAACAACGCGTTGGCATCGCAAGAGCACTTGCTAATTCACCAGAAATTTTACTCTGTGACGAAGCGACATCCGCTCTTGATCCTAAAACTACAAAGCAAATATTGGCATTACTCAAAGCTATCAGCCTAGAGTTTGGCATCACACTTGTCGTAATAACACATGAGATGGAAGTCATCAAAGCGATCTGTAACAAGGTAGCCATCCTAGAAGCTGGTAAAGTACTTGTTCAGGGTGATACAACTGAACTCTTTACAAGCAAAACCGAAGAAAAAACCAGACATTTCTTTGGTGAAGTTGAAGCACCTGCTTGCATACCTGTAAAAGGCACAAGACTTTTGCTCACTTTTGCAAAGGGTAGTGCCAAATTTCCAATACTTTCAAAATTGATTCAACAATTTGGTATCGATATCAATATCCTCTCAGGTCATATTGAATCCATCCAAGATGAAGTTGTTGGTAAGCTTATGATTGAACTGCTTCCACAGTCTGGATTAGAGGATCAAATACCAAACCTCTCAGAACTAATTGCAACGCTAAACGCCAATCACGTACTATCTGAAGTAATCTTATGAAAGGGGTAAAATAATGACTCAAATGCTCATAAAAGCAACTTTAGAAACTTTATATATGGTTTTTGTAGCCACAAGTTTTACCGTCCTTTTTGGTTTACCACTTGGAACAGTACTTGTAATAACTTCTAAAGGCCACATCATAGAAAACCAAGCCATACACAAGGTACTTTCCTATGTTGTAAACATGGCAAGATCACTGCCTTTTATCATACTCATGATCTTTATCATTCCATTTACGAGACTCATCGTTGGCACATCTATAGGGACAAACGCTGCAATCGTGCCACTAGTCGTCGCGGCGATTCCCTTCTTTGCGAGGATCGTCGAAAGTGCACTTTACGAAGTTGAAGGCGGTGTTGTTGAAGCTGCTATCGCCATGGGAGCAAGTGAGTGGGAAATCATCAGGCAAGTTCTCATCCCAGAGGCACTGCCATCCTTGATCTTAGGAACAACCATTACGATTATCAACCTCATCGGCTATTCTGCCATGGCCGGCGCAGTTGGAGGTGGCGGGATTGGCGACCTTGCAATAAGATATGGTTATCACCGTTTTAGACTGGATATCATGGCTGAAACCATCGTCATATTAATCGTCTTGGTGCAGTTGCTCCAATCCACTGGAAACCTACTCGCAAACAGCATTTTAAAGCATCGCAAAAGATGACTAGACAAATATAAAGATAATAATTACTAGACAACTACCAAACTAAAGGATAACTATGACCAGACACCTTTTATCCAAAAGGATAACTGTGACCTGATACCTTTTATCCACTTTAGCCATACAAATAAGGAGAATACTCATGACAAAGAAATTAACAATCCTCACATTTATTTCGATATTAGCGATTTTAGCATTTTCAGGCTGTGCAAAGAAAGAAACTGAAGAAAATATACTAAAAGTTGGTGCAACACCAGTTCCCCATTCTGAAATTTTAGAATTTATTAAACCTACATTAGCAGCTGAAGGCATCACACTTGAAATCGTTGAATTTACAGATTATGTAACACCAAACCTCGCACTTAACGAAGGCGAAATAGATGCAAACTTCTTCCAACACGTCCCTTACATGGACTCATTTGCTGCAGAGCACGGCATCGAACTTGCAAGCGTTGGTACTGTTCATGTTGAGCCACTAGGTCTATATTCCTTGAATTTTACTGATGCAGCAAGCATACCACAAGGTGCAACAATAGCGATCCCAAACGATCCAACTAACGAAGGACGCTCACTTTTACTCTTACAAGCGAACGGACTTATCAAACTTAAAGCAGATGCAACACTTGAAGCGACTGAAGCCGATATTGTAGAAAATCCACTTGGACTAGTATTCAAACCAATCGATGCGGCACAACTTCCAAGAACACTTGAAGATGTGGATGGCGCGGTGATCAACACAAACTATGCTCTTGAAGCAGATCTCAACCCAGTGGAAGATGCGGTTTTACTTGAAGGGGCTGATTCACCTTATGCAAATATCGTCACTGTAAGACCTGCTGATGTAGATAATGAGAATATTCAAAAGCTTATCAAAGCACTTCAATCAGATGAAGTTAAAAAATTCATCGAAGATAAATACAAAGGCGCAGTAGTACCTGCATTTTAAACTCGTAGTACTTTTTAATACCTATTTACCCTTGGCTACTGTTAATAAAAACTAAAAAAAGGCTATCTAAATACAAACATCATTACTATGTCGTATTTAGATAGCCAATATATTAAAGGGTGAAATTAAAAATTAAACGCTATTACTTTTACCACATTTGGGGCAATATGCGAAATTTTCATCAAATGAGGTATTACAGTAATGACAATTAACATGCTTTGTAACAGGTTTTGTAACAGGTTTTGTAACAGGTTTTCTAACAGGTTTTGCATCATCTTTTGTATCACCCCAATATTTTTGAGGAAATGACTTTCGCAAATAGTCAGAATCAGTTGCATTGAAATCGTTCCTGTTCACATTCGTTAAAAAGATTGTCACCTGAATGACACCTACTGTTATGAAAAAAACACCAATTAATGGGAACAGGATCCCCATTGGTCCCAGTCCGCCTACTATACTGATAAAATGATGAACCATCATTGTCCATAAAATTCCAAAACCGATTGTGAAAATTGCTCCGATAAATGACACAGTTGGTTGTCCTTTATTTGACTTCACTACTTTCATTTATCCTCCATTACTATTCTCTTTGACTACACTACACTTTTATTGTATTACCACATTCTATAATGAGAATTTGATTTTCATTAAAATAAGATTAGAATAATGCAACTTTTTTCCTAAAGTCGAACCGTTTATTAGTGACAATAACCTCGCTCACACCGTAACTCATTCAACCCACAAAAAAAGATATCTTTTAATGACGAAGTGTCATTTAAAAATATCTCTTATAAAACTTATTAATTGGAGTTGTTATTTCATTTATTATTTATTATTTATTATTTATTATTTATTATTTATTATTTATTATTTATTATTTATTATTTATTACTTGCTACTTGCTACTTGCTACTTGCTACTTGCTTCAACGATTTTATACATAATTTCTGCAGCTTCAGCTCTTGTTATCTCCGATTTTGGAGATAAATTGCCGTTATCATCTAATGAAATAAAGCCATAGTGAATTGCTCTTTGTAACAGTCCGCTGTAATCTGCAGTAATGTCCGCTTCATCTTTGATTTCTACCGGTGTAATCTTTATCATAGGCATATCGTTTTTTTGCTCATAAGTGCTAACGATGTGATAAATAAATTCTTCTTTAGTCCAAACTTGATTTGGATCCAAATTGGCATCAAGTTCTACACCATTGACACTCGCTGTGATAAACCCTTGTGCATACCATGCATCATCATTTGCATTTTTAAAATAATCTGTCGCTTTTGGTTCTTTTATAAATCTTATTGTATCTAAATTAAGATCAAAAGTATTGACGATCATCAATATCCCTTCTGAAGCTTTTAAAGGTTTATTGGGCATAAATAGTTCGCTTGAAGTACCATTGATAATCCCTTTTTCATGTAATGCCATAATCGCACTTTCCTGTGAAATTCCCTTAATATCTTTGAAATCCACACCAGCAAAACTAGCACCAGTAACTGTTAATGCTGCAAGTACTAATGCTATACCGTTTTTCTTCATATTAATTTTCATATAATCACCTCTCTGAGTTAATATCATTAGTTGCATGTAAGTAACTAATTCAATTGATCGCTTATATCATTAAGACGAAAAAAAATAAAAAAAGTTCCAGCGGATAACAATAGATATCTATTTGGCTAACATTTGTGGGCCAACAATGACCTGACACCTTTTATCCTTAAATTCTATCAAATAAATTAAATTGATTTTTAGGTCTTTCCCATTTATAGGCTTTTATAATATCTTCCATTTTATAGAGTAAGCCATATTTTTGACATTGTGATCTAAATATTTCTTTTAGGTCTTTCGCATTGGGGCTGCCACAAGAATAGTTGTTTCCAAAGGCGCTTTCGTACTTTGACCTTAACCCTGGAAATTTATGATCCAGTGCATCGTAAAAATACTCGCGATTTCCTTCTCTAAGCGTTAATCCAAAGGCTGGTGAAATAAATTTTGCACCACTTTTTACTGCTTGTTCTATAATTGCTAAGACATTTTCTTCAGTATCATTGATAAATGGTAAAATAGGCATCATCAGAACACCGGTGTAGATGCCTGCTGCTGATAATACGCGTATAGCTTCAAAGCGTTCTGATGGAGATGATACATTGGGCTCAATTAAATGACTAAGTTCATCATCTGCAGTTGTAATCGTAACTTTGCAAATGACAGGTGCCTTCAAACTAATTTCAGCCAAAATATCGGCATCACGTTGAATTAAAGCACTTTTCGTTGCAATCGCAACACCAAACTCATGCTTAGCCATACACTCAAGCGCACCTCTAGTAAGTCGATATACTTCTTCAAAAGCATTATAAGGATCACTCATGGCACCCGTTCCGATGACACCTGTGTTTCTCTTACCTTTTAGTTCTAGATCGAGTTTTTCCAGTGCATCAAGCTTTCCTCTTACATTATCAAAGTCTTCAATATGATAACAAGTGCTTCTACTATCACAGTATATACAACCATGATGACATCCCCGATACAAATTCATATTATAATCTGTGCCAAACCAATAATCATTTTTTGTGCTTGCCACTATTTTTTTCGCTTCAATCCATTCCATACTGAACTACCATATTATTCCCTTGTTCATCTAGGATTTCAAACATCTTAAATACTTTTTTACTATTATCTTCTATTTCTTTTTCATCTTCACCTGTTATGATGACATAACCCGCATGATGAATAACGTAATCTTCCATTTTAATCGTGTCACCAAGTCGATATTTATATCCTGCATCTATTACGTAAGGGAGTTTTTTTAAGTTCGAGATTGGTGTCATCGTCATAATGTTTCCAGGCTTTGAGTAAAATACCAGCGTTTTAAATACACTGTTGTTGGTTATTAAATCAGACTTAGCGACTTTAGGCACAAGTCCCATACTTGTCGTTATCGTTAAATCCATGATGTCTATACCAGTTGCAAATGGAATCGTTAAATCCTCATAGGCATCTCCAAGGCAACATGAAATATCGTTGATCCAAATACCCTTCTCTCCAATCAACATTTGAATATTAAATGGCCCATTATTAATATCAAAATGATTGCAAATTTGCTTTGTTAGATTTTCAATTTTTTCAAATTGATCACTAAATACCGATGGAGACTGATGTGCAGTGCAAACATTTATGTGATTATCTAAAGGAACAGTCAATCTATCCGTTAAAGTTAAAATCGAGGGGATTCCATTATAAACCCATCCAGAAACCGTAACTTCTTTGCTTTCATAGAACTGCTCAACCATAATCTCATCTTCATTTGAAAACTTAATCACTTCATCAAAGAACTTTCTAATTTCATCTATAGTATCCACCTTATAGATACCTCTTTTTCCAGTAGCGTCAATCGGCTTTATCACATAAGGGGGTTTAATACTCATCAAAGCTGGCGTACCAAAGTTTTTTCTAATTATGACAAACGGCGCAGTTGGAAGTTTGAACTGTACAAATCTTTGTTTCATTAGTTTTTTATTTATAATTCTAACTGCTATTTCGCTATCCATACTATAACGTAAATCAAGTGCTTCAGATACTTTACATGCAGTCAAAAAAGATTGGTCATTGCCAATCGCCATAATCCCATCTACCTCGTATTCTTTTGCACATCTCAATATTGACTCTACATTCATGGTATCTGCTTGAACGGGTTGATCTGCAGTTGCCTTAACAGAAGTTACTTCGCTATTATCAACTGCGATAATATAATACCCTAGCTGTTTTCCTCTCTTAATCGCATTCGCTTGACAATTACCTGTTCCAACAACCAACAGTTTTTTCATAAGTACTCCTTAATCTAATTAAGGATAAAAAAGGATAAAAGGTGTCAGACACCTTTTATCCACCTTTTATCCTTTATCCTTTTAGTCAAATAATAATCCACTGAATCTTGAGACAGTTGCTTCAATATCACTTATTGAAAATACACGTTCAAATCTATTCGTTTCTTTGCCCTGCGCAAAAACGATTATTGTTGGGTAAACAAATACCATATATTCGCCCACTAATGCTTTAATTGTCTCAACATTCGCTGAGATAAAATGCGCTCTCTCATACATATTTGACATCTCTTCTAGATCTGGAGTGATTGAAAGACACACATTACACCCTAAGTCGCTAAAAAGTGCAACGACTAGATCTTCTGTTTTGATAATTTCTCTAACTTCTTCTGGAGAAGCATAATTTTTAATCATAATTTTTCCTTTCGATACATATTTACAGACACAATAAAGGACTTGATTATTTATCAAGTCCGTTTAATTTCTTCAACATTTTTTGTAGTAGTTGTTTTTCATCTTGATCTAAATTGCTAAAGAAGCCTTCCAAAACAGCTAAGTGCGCTTCAAAAACTTCTTTTATCAAGTTACGCCCTTCATCTGTAAGTCCAATTACAAAAACACGTCGATCTTCTACGTTGACTTGTCTTTTGATCAATCCTTCTTTTTCAAGGTTTCTAATGACAACTGTCATATTACCACTTGTCGAAAGTGTTTTATCAATCAATTCACAAATCTTTAAATCACCTAGATGAAATAACGTTTCAAGTACTCCAAACTGAGCAATTGTTAAATCATAATTGTTAAAAAAAGACTGCAAGACCCTCTGAAAAGCGGTATTTGATCTTGATAAAGCTATGACCAACTTTAAATTGATGGTATTTTCTTCCCCATAGTTCGCATGATTTTTCATATTATTATAGTATCCTTAGTTGATAAGACTGTCAATAAATTGATTGTTTATTATAGACAAATATGACTAAATCACATAAAATTTGCTTAAATTATATAGAATGATACCTCTATTAGCTTTATGGTAACACTTTTAAAGCTAGCTTATCAAAAGTAATTTTGAGTTGATCTAAAGGTTGATTAAATATCACTTTTTTACCATCATACTCAAAATAGATAAATCCATGATTGTTAGTGTCTACAAAAAGCGTTACAGCGCCTAAAGTCTCCATGTTAAAATGACCTTTAAGATGTGACCCCAAAGCCGCTCCATTGGTTCTCATCGTAATTTTTGGAATATCATTCATATATGTTAATGCTTTCATCTGATCATAAGCATAAGTACCACCGTACATGCCTTTAATCTGAAGAGAATCTTCACCGACAATCACACCTAAGGGTTGCATCGTCCAAAGTAGTACTATCGCAACAATCACGATAACAACACCACCTGAAGTTACAGGTAAAAGTATACTTTTTAATGCACCTTTTTTTAGTTTGCCGTTCTCATCAAAATAGAATCCATCGTATCTTAGCGAAAATATCAGCATGAAAATTATAGATATACCCACAACCACGACTATTGCGAAGGTACTTACATGTACATTCATAACATTTAACAAAGCCACCAATAATAGCAATGCACCATCAAAATAACTGACAATTCCTATAAATTTTGCCATTCCCTCGATATCAACATTTGCCTTCCTTTCAACAGACATTTTTCTGTAACTCTTAATGAGAAAATACATTTTAAACACATGCAACGAAAGCCCAAAAGCAATCAAAGCCAAACCAATTATAGCGTATAACAACATAGTCACCTCCCATTTGATGTTCTATAGATGTTATACGCTATTTATATTAAAAAAGTCTTAAGCTAAAATTATTTTTCATTAAGTTGCATTTGTAAATTTTCGATTCTCGCCTCTACGATATTTATTAATGATGCTGAGCTACCTGTTAATGACATACCACCTTGTTTACCTCCCATCATACCACCATTAAACCCTCCATTTTCAGATTTGGCACCAAGTTCAGGTCTATCACCAAGTTCAGGCCTATCGCCAAGTTCAGGTCTAGCACCATCTGGTGGTGTTTTGCCATCCACAGGCATCGTGCCATCTGGATTTTCACTATTTTGCGTTGCGCTCGTTTGTGCATCTATAGGTTTGTCATTCATATTTGGAAATTTTGCATCACCCTCGTTTGCCTCGGTTGCGCCACCCTCTTGATAAGTTACATTGAGTTCAAACTGTTCCATTGTTACAAATTTCGTTGGATCTGCTTCTACATAAGGTCTAATTTTATCTGCAATAGTCGTCACTTGATTTTCAAAGCCATCGAGTAATGCTATATAGTCTTTGATAATTTCATAATACCTTATTTTGTATTCTGGAACACTTAATAAGTTTGCGATCATCGGAACTTTTTCCATGGATGTACCCGAAATAGGTTCATCTATGTCAATTGTCGATTGACCGCCACCTTGGAAGCCACCAAATGACATATTGAAATCCCATGGCAGAACTACAAATTTTCCATCTTTATTATATAAATAATAATTTTGTGCAAAAGTGCCATTATAACTATCATAGTTTTCAAGTACTGTATTTGCAGCGATATATTTTAGAGCACTTTCCACATCAAGAACTAATTCTATATCTCCTTTTTCACCTTTGGGCATCTCATTTAATGTTTTAATAAAGGTTGCTAAATCAGCCTTACTTTCATCTTTTCCATTTTTTTGTTCACTGGTTTTATAAGCTCCGCTTTCTTCATAAAGTAGCGAACTCCCTGATTCTTGTTTGTATAGATTGCCATCATTATTCCCAAAAAGTCTCGTTAAATAACTATCATCTATCACTTCCACCATGAGATAAAGACCATATAATTCACCATTTATTTTTACCTGAATATAATTATTAAGTGGTACATTTAAGCCTTCTTCACCCATTAATTTATAGCTAAGATATTCCCTCATATAAGAAGCATCTGAAAACATGTTGTTAAGTACAAATTCATCAAGCCCCAATATGTTTTGGTTATCGACATATTTGTCGAGTTTAATTCTAAAGCTATATCTATCAGATTCAGAGCCTGCCACTGATTTAAGTGAGGAATTACCTTTAGTTCTAAAGCCTACGTCATTTACTGTATTTCCATCAACTGTTATATTTGCTGAATAATATGTTTCATCTTCAGGGCTGGCAAGGATTTGCTCCCAGTCAGAAGCGGCTATTTCTATATTGATTTCATGTATTTTATCATCTGAAAAAAGCACTTCATATGATACTTTGTCATCATTAGAATTTGATTCATCGTTAATCCCTTCTTTTACTTCACTTGAAGACTCAGTAATCTCTTCTTCTGGTGAATTTACCACGCCATTGGAATTGCACCCTGATAATGCAAGTGCCATTATAAGGCTTAACAATGTAAATATACGCCATTTTCCCACTGACCGATTAGTGTTTTCCATATTAACCTCTCTTTGATTTTACTTTTTATTATTATTTTTTCATCTATACCAAAGATGTAATTAAAATATTTAGTGTCTTATTGTCTACCATTGCACTTAGTGTATACGTTTACTTTTATAGTCTAAATTAGCTCTTATTCCCCTGCTTGATCAGATAAAAGGGTCAAGCTAATATTTAAGTTTCCATTACGACACCTTAAGTCATCTATAAAGGCTTTTGTACTTACATTTTCTTTTAAATCAATTTCATAAAAAATCTGATACAAACTACCTAGAGCTGTTGTTTTTACTCTTTTCAAATCGCTTCTCAATGTAAATTTTTCCATGACATCTAAAAATGCAGTTTCATAATCTAGATCTTCCGGGATGGTAATGACAAGTTGCTTCGATTCAGTTGCACCGCCTTTAAATTTAGTTATAAAGAGGATGAACATAACGGCACAAAGTATGACCGTAAATACTGCTGCATACGCGAATGCACCTACACCGCTTGCAAGTCCTGCTGCCATGGCAAATAATACATAGGCTATATCCTTTGGTTCTCCCGGTGCACTTCTGAACCTAATAATCGAAAAAGCGCCTGCTAAACTAAACGCTCTTGCGACATCACTGCCAATTAGAAAGATAATAATAGAGATAACTGCTGGTAATAAAATCATCGTTAAGGCAAAATTCTCTGAATAGTGTCCTTTGACCGATGTTTTGTGATACGTAAGGCTAATAATTCCCCCACAAATAAAGGCCACTATTATAGTAATAATTACCTCGACTAAACTTAAAGTACCGCTTGTTGCGGTTGTGCTAAATAAGGACTCAAACATACTACTTTTTCCCCCTTTGATTTTAAGAATTCTTCTATTTCTAGATTTTCTTTCACTTTCAACTTTTCTTTAGTTTTTATATGTTCCAAATGATATTTATGATCTTCCTCTTTTGTCATAAATTCCTTACCATACTTGGAGAAGCTGGTAGCGTATAATTTGTGTTCAGATAATAATTTTACAAACCACATTGGAAGTGTTTTTTCAGCTTTTACTTCCATTAGCCACTGTCCATTTTCTAAAAGTGGCCTTCCATAATCACCACATTCAAGACCGAGGTCAAATCGACGCGATCTAATGTTGGTATCAAATGTAATCCTCAAATCATCTCCAAATAGCGCTTTTCGATCATATGCGATATAGACCATAGGAACTAGACTATATTGATGTAACATAAAGTGTATTTCATTGATGACCTGTCTATTTTGATAAGGTTTTTTCTCCGGAACTGACTTTGATGCTATAAATTGATAGGCTTCTGAAAGTTCTAATGTAGTTCTGCGTTTGTTTACGAGCCCTTTGTATTTTTTCTTTATTTCTAAAAAAACTTTTGTTTCAAGCTCAGGCACACCATAAGCTCTGAGTCTCAGTTTTTCTTTGTATATGGGTTTCTCTAATGATTTTTTGATTAATTCATCCTTATCAGTATCACAATAAAGGTTGCTGATGGTATAAAAACCATTTGCTTGATTATATCTGTCTAAGGTCATATATTGATTTAATGCATCGCTTATGGCTTCATAAGTCTGTTGATCCAATAAGAATTTTTTCTCATATCGATTAAAAACTTCTATGCTCATGTGATTTCCTCCATTTATAATAAATTTATCATTGGTTTATCCGATTTGAGTTTATTATATGTGGATTTCCTTTAATGAACCTTAAAGAATATCTATGAAATGGGGCAAATCTGAAAGAAGGATAAAAGGTGTCAGGTCATAGTTATCCAAAAGGATAACTATGACCTGACACCTTTTATCTTTTTATCTTTCTTCCTTTTATCCTTCTTTTATCTTTTAAGATTCATTAAAGGTTACCTTGCTATTCTATAAGAGAAAAATCGGTTATAATATGTAGAAAAGGAGTGAAACTATGAGAATTTTACTCGTTGAAGATGAGGTGCATTTAGCAGAAGCGATCTCACAAATTTTGAGGAAAAATAATTTTACAGTTGATATGGTACACAACGGTGAAGATGGTTTAGACTACGGAATGAGTCAAATTTATGATATGATACTGCTTGATATAATGTTGCCTAAAAAAAATGGCATTCAAGTTTTAAAGGAATTACGCGCTGAAGGGATCACTGTGCCTGTTCTTATGCTAACAGCTAAAGGTGAAGTTAGCGACCGCGTCATAGGGCTTGATAGCGGTGCTGATGACTATTTACCTAAGCCCTTCGCTACAGAAGAACTTATGGCACGTATTCGGGCACTCTCCAGAAGAAAAGGGGAAATACAAGTCAGCGATGATCTTGATTTTGGGGATATTAAACTAACACCGTCCACGCTTGTGCTCACTAAAGATTCTCAGGAAATCAAACTAACCCTCAGAGAATGTGAGCTTTTAGAATTTTTGATTCTAAGAAAAGGTTTGATTGCTTCTAAAGAGATGATCATCGATAAACTCTGGGGATTTGATTCTGAAGCTGAACATAACAATGTTGAAGTATATATATCATTTCTTCGTAAAAAGCTTAGCTTTTTAAAATCAAATGTAATAATTGCAACTACCAGAGGCGTAGGTTATGCATTGGAGGTAAATAAGTAATGTTCAAAAGGTTACGCAATCGCCTGCTACTAATGAACCTGAGTATCATCTCTATCTTGATGCTCATCTCATTCTCAACGATATATGTTATGACCTATAACAATATCCACGAAGTGATCCGACAAGATCTATATAGAATTGCAGATTTCAATAAAAATGATCACATCGTTTTGCCTAAATTTGATCTACTTGGTGGAACAATTGCAGCACCAACTGAACCCAATATCCCTGATAACAAAAATAATCAAAACGATAAATTTGCCAAGGAGCGCCTTGCAGCCTTTGTAATTGAAACCAATAAAGACTTTGCGTTGTCGTCATGGCTTTCATTTTTCTCAGCAGATGATGAATTTTATATCACTGCTTTATCAAGTATCGATAAATCGGCAGATGCCAGTGGCGATTTCGATCTCGATGGAAGCACCTGGGCTTATATGGTTCAAAATAGACCCACTGGTTATGTGATTTCTTTTATAGATATGACCACTCAAAAGGAAGTTCTCGATCGCTTAATCCTTACGTTTATAGGGGTTTCTGTTGTGATGCTTTTCGTAATTTTCTTTATTAGTAGCTTCTTAACTGAGCGGTCTGTACGACCTATAAAAGAGGCATTTGACAAGCAGAAGCAATTTATATCAGATGCGTCACATGAACTTAAAACACCGCTTGCAGTGATACACACCAACGTCGATGTATTGCTGAGTAGCTCTGATGAACCCGATAATAAATGGCTTAAATACATCAAATCTGAAGTCGAGCGAATGGGACATCTCACCAACGATCTCCTCTACCTCACGCAAATGGATGGTGCTGAAGATCATCAGATGATGAAAGCTAATTTTGACTTCTCAGAAAAGATTGAGCACATTTTACTTGGTCTGGAAGTTGTTGCTTTTGAAAAAGAGATAAACTTGACTTATAATATACTCCCAAACGTCGAAATCTATGGTAATTCAGAGCAACTCTCTCAAGTTGCGATGATATTACTTGATAATGCCATCAAGTACACCCCTTCAAAGGGAAGTATTGAAGTTAAACTTTATAAAACGACACATCATTATACTCTTGATATTGAAAATACAGGTGACGGTATTTTGGAAGAAGACTTACCAAAGATCTTTGATCGTTTTTACAGAGGAGACAAAGTACGTTCTCGTGAAAGCGGTAGTTACGGTTTAGGACTAGCTATAGCAAAATCCATCACAGAGCAACATGGGGGAAAACTGTTTTGCGAAAGTGTCCCAAATGAAAGAACAACGTTTACTTTAAAACTTAAAGCATAAAGCAAATAAATAAAAAATAATGAGCTAGCCTTAATTCTCCTTAACTGAAGAGATATAAGACTAGCTCATTTAAATTTTGCCTCACGATATCTATAACTCAAAAAAATTAGGCTATACGACTGTGAACGCATTTGAAGGAGAATTTGTTGTCACACCTAAGTTTTCAAGTGTATTTACCATTACATCCAGTCCAGAGGTTTCAGAGAGTTCTATCATGCCCTTATCACAAGCTAAGGCATGTTTTGGGTCAATTGGAAGTCTCGCTAAAACGCTTAATCCATATGTTTTAGCTACTTCATCCGTGTTACTTTTCCCAAATAAATAGTGCTCATGCTCACAATCTGGGCATTTGAAATACGACATATTTTCAACGATTCCAAGGACAGGTATTTTGAGTATACTCGCCATTTTAACTGCCTTAGTGACAATCATTGAAACTAAGTCTTGCGGTGTTGTGACAATAATCATGCCATCAACTGGTAGATTTTGAAATACAGTTAAGGCAACATCGCCTGTACCAGGTGGCATGTCAACAAACATATAATCTACATCGCCCCAAATCACATCTGTCCAGAATTGTTTTACTGCGCCACCGATCATTGGACCTCTACAGACAACTGGATCCGTATCATTTTGAAGCAATAAATTAATAGACATCAATTTGATTCCCATTCGGCTGCGAACTGGAAACATGCCAAGTTCATTTGAGCTTGCTTTTTCTGTAATACCAAAGCTTTTCGGAATTGATGGTCCCGTTATATCTGCATCTAGTATAGCGGTCTCATAACCACGTTTGTTCATTTCAACCGCTAACATAGAAGTCACAAGGGATTTACCTACACCGCCTTTGCCACTAACTACGCCAATAACGCGTTTTATTTTACTTAATTCATGAGAAGGTGACAAGTTGAGATTGCTTTTAGTAGTACGATCTCCACAGTCTGTTGCACATGAACTGCAATTTGAGTCACATGAGTTGCTCATAATGTCCTCCTATATATACTCTATTTAAGACTATTTTCCGCAACAACCTTTTCCTTCACCGTGGTGACCATGGTTGCCACCACCGTGGTGACCTTCACCTTTTCCCTGTCCACCACAGCATCCACCTTGTTTCACTACTTCTGATTTTTCATCATGATGACCATGTCCACCACAGCATCCGCCTTGCTTTTGTTCAGCTGACTGTCCGCCATGATGACCATGTCCACCGCAACATCCACCGTTTTTAGGTCCTGTTCCATCTTTGTTTGGCATAATATATCTCCTTTATCAATATAGTGTTTAGTCACTAGTTCCAACCACTATTAGTATAATACGTTTTCGATATATGTCAATAACTATAAAAAATTCTTAAAAAATATATTGACAACACGATTTAAATTGCATACAATTAAATTGTACTTAATTTTAAGTTACATAATATAGATTTTGGAGGAAATGATGAATATATACGATTTTAACGCAAAAGATATTGATGGAAATGAAGTTTCATTACGTGATTATGAGGGAAAAGTGTTATTGGTTGTCAATACAGCAAGCAAGTGTGGTTTCACACCTCAATATGAGGATTTACAAAAATTGTACCTTGAATTTAAGGACCAAGGGGTTGAAATACTTGGATTCCCATGTAATCAATTTAACGCACAAGAACCTGGTTCTAGTGATGACACAAAGAACTTTTGTTCACTTAATTATGGCGTCACTTTCCCACTTTTCGAAAAAACTGATGTAAATGGTGTAGATGCACATCCCGTTTTCAAATTCTTAAAAGAAGAAGCTCACTTTGAAGGCTTTGACTTAACACATCCAACTAACAAAATTTTGGATAACATCCTAAAAGAAAAATACCCTGAATATACAATAGGCAATGCCATACGATGGAACTTTACAAAATTCTTAATTGATCGCAAGGGAAATGTCGTTAAGAGGTTTGAATCTTCCTTTGAACCGCTTGATTTGAAAGAACATCTCATACCACTATTATAAGCATCTATTAAACGTCTTTAAAACACAATATTCAAAGAACTTCTCGCCATATATAAAACTATGTGTTGAGAAGTTTTTTTACAATCTATTTGGGTATCAAAGCATTAAACTTAAGGAAAGTGAGGTAGATCATAATGTCAGTAGAACTAATCCGTAACCGCTTAATAAAAGCACTTGAAAATCATAATCGAGAAGAAGCAATTTTGATTATAACTGAAGCCTTGGAACAAAATACAATTAGCATACAAACACTTTACGAAGAAGTTCTAACCAAATGTCTTAATTCTATTTCAAGTAACAAGCAGGAACAAGCTATTCCAATATGGGAAGAACACATCAGCAGCAATATTGTTCGAACAATTATCGAACTTTCCTTGCCTTACGTGTATCGACAAAGAGATCAACTTGAATCCGTAAACGGACAACCGAAAAGCAGAAAAAAAGCAGTTGTTTTTTGTCTGGAAGAAGAGTACCACGAACTGGGTGCACGGATGATTACTGATTTCTTAATCTTACTTGGCTTTGACGCATACTTTATCGGTGCAAATACCCCAAAACGCGAAATATTAAGTGCGATTGTGCATTTTGAGCCAGAACTTGTATGTGTGAGTGTTACTAATTATTATCATCTCACTAAGCTTCACCAATTGATTGAAGAACTAAGAAATGTAGAAGTTCTTAAGCACTTTACATTTGTAGTAGGGGGATATGCAATCCACAATAGCTCTGAGGTAAAATCTCAGCTCAACGCTGATTATTATGTAAAATCCTTTGAAGATTTAAAAGCTGTAAAGGAGGCGATGCAATGAGATTAGCATTTAGAATTGCGTTGCGGTTTCTCTCTTCTAGCAAAGGACAAACTGTATTAATCGCACTTGGTATAGCGATAGGTATTTCTGTACAAATCTTTATTGGGTCCTTAATAGAAGGGCTTCAAATCAGTTTGCTAGATGCTACAATTGGTAGTTCACCACATATCACCATCAGTGCCTCAGAAAAGAACAACCCTGTAAATGATTATCTCACTTTAGAAAATCAAATTGATCAGCAATTTTCACAAATAACTTATATGACGCCATCTGTAAGTGGTGGTGCCTTTATGAAAACAAATGATAAAACTGAACAAATTTTACTCAGAGGTTTTGATCTCAATTTAGCCAATGATATCTATAAATTCTCTGATAAGCTCATCTCAGGTTCAAAACTTCCGGCTAATGAGGATGAAATCTTACTTGGCATTAGTCTAGCTGAAGAATTTGATGTAACTCTAGGTGAAACGATCGATATTCTAACAGCAACTGGCGAAGTGTATCCTGCTAAAGTCGTTGGTTATTTTGACCTTAAAGTTGCCAGTATCAATCAAAGCTGGATAATTAGTCCACTCGCTTTTTCTCAAAAGGCAATGGGACTCACTAAAGATCAAGTCACTGCGCTAGAGTTTCAAATTGATAAGCCATTTGCAGCAGATGCTGTTGCCACTCAAATTGCCGAGGCTAATTTAGCAGATCAGATAAAAATCGAAAACTGGAAAGTTCAAAATGAACAACTCTTAAGTGGATTGAGTGGACAAAGTACTTCAAGCTTAATGATCCAAGTCTTTGTCGTAATATCAGTTGTTCTAGGAATTGCAAGCGTTTTGGCAATTACGGTGCTTCAAAAATCAAGGCAGATTGGGATTTTAAAAGCCATGGGAATCAATGATAAGACTTCAAGCCTTGTTTTCTTATTTCAGGGATTTATCTTGGGTATCATTGGAGGACTACTTGGTATTGCCTTTGGTGTAGGTTTGCTCGTCGTCTTTAGTAAATTTGCACTTAACGCTGATGGTACGCCTGTTGTACCCATCTTTATAAACATCAAATTCATAGGTCTATCTGGATTTATAGCTGTGGTAGCCTCAACTTTAGCTTCTATTATACCAGCACTCAAATCTAGAAAACTATCTCCAATCGAGGTGATCAAAAATGGATAATATTATTACGCTTAATAAAGTCAGTAAAGTATATGGAGATCAGATAAAAACACAAGTATTATTCGATATTGATCTCAGTTTCAAATCCAATTCCTTTAATGGTATCATCGGAGCATCCGGGAGTGGTAAAAGTACTTTGCTTAACATCATTGGAACCCTTGATCAACCGACACGAGGTGAAGTCGTGATTGATGGTATCAGAACTGATCAAATGAAAAAGAACGCATTGGCAAAATTAAGAAATGAAACCATTGGTTTTATTTTTCAGTTTCATTATCTACTGCCTGAGTTTACCGCTTTTGAAAATGTGCTTATGCCCTATTTTATAAAAGGACAAAAAATTGATAAAAAAATGAACACCCGTGCTCATGAACTCATGGACCTCGTTGGACTCAGCAAAGTGAAAGATAATCTAGCGGGCAATATGTCAGGCGGACAACAGCAAAGAACCGCCATAGCAAGAGCACTTATCAATAATCCTAAACTGATACTTGCAGATGAACCCACTGGTAACCTTGACAGTGAAACAACAGAAGTTGTCTACGCATTATTGCGTGATATCAATAAACAGTTCCAAACAACATTCATCGTTATCACCCATGACCGTCGAATTGCAGAAAAAACGGATCGCATCATAGAGATCAAAGATGGGAAGATTTTCAACGATTTTTCGCGAATTTAATATTAGAATTTGGCATCTATAAACGTCTGAAGTCATGTGAATTCCATTGAGAATTTGACTTATGACCGTTTATAGATGCCTTTTTAATTTGTCGATGTAGTTAAATTTTTCTAATGTAGTAAATATTTATTGCTATTCTGTTAAATACTCATAAACAGTGGTATATGTATTATAGACATTTTTTACAAGGAGGTTATATGAAGAAATATCTATTATTTATATATATGCTTTTATCACTCATTTTTTTACATAATTTAACATTTGCAGAAAACGAACCTCAGCCGCGTCATATTTTAGTTTTAAATGCCTATCATTTCAATTATGAATGGACGTTTAATCAAAATATAGGCATCAATAAAACGATTGCTGATGCCTATCCAGATGCAATCATCTACAATGAATTCTTAGACTGGAAAAGGTTTGCCGATGAGGATTTGTTAATTGAACAGGCCAGTGTATTGGGTGATAAATATAAAAACATTGAGATCGATTTAATTCTTACGACTGACGATAAAGGATTAATCTTCGCAATGGATTATAGAAAAGCCTATTTTGATGATGCACCTATTGCATTTAGTGGCATCATTGAACATACAGCACTTTCAATTATAGGCGATGAAAAAAACATAACTGGTGTCTATGAAAATATGTCCCCCTCAGGCGCACTTGATTTAATGGATCAATTAATGCCTAAACTCAATAGGATTGTCGTTATACACGATCTTTCAGAAAGTGGACTCAGGACATATGAGGCTTTTAGTAACGATTATCAAAAACATAAATTAGCCCAGAGTACAGTTGTTGAAGACTGGTCCGAGTTTTCTTTTGATGCATTAATTGAAAAAGTACCTTTATTAGACTCAAATACAGCTATTATGCTAATTTCATATAATATTTCTTCCGATGGTTTTCTTGAAAAACCTGAAATTTTCGGTGAATTACTTTCTGCTGCCAGTTCAGTTCCTATTTTTTCTGTTGATGAATTTTTATTAAATCACGGTATCGCCGGTGGAACTTTCCTAAGCGGTGTTATGCAAGGTGAAGCACTTGCTAAGTTGGGCATCCAGATATTAGAAGGGACTTCACCCGATAGGATTCCACATGTGAAAGAAGCAACTGTCTATAGTGCAGTTGACGAAAATCAACTGTTACGCTTTGACCTTGATAAGAAAGTCTTACCAAAAGAAGTTCGTGTTTTAAACGCACATTTTTCATTCTTTGAAACCTATAAAAATATCGTTGTCGGTACACTCTTGGTATTTAGCTTACTGATTTTATATATTTTGATGATGTTTATCAATATTCAAAGAAGGAAAAAATCTGAAAATGAAATTCGCAAACAAAAGATTATTCTTCAAGAATTAAATGAGCAATTAGCGATTTCAGAAGAAGAACTTCGGGCTCAAAATGAATCTTTGCAGGATTATCAAGGGCATCTCGAGCATATTGCAAAACACGATGCATTAACCACCTTACCAAACCGAATGTATCTCGAAGAGTATCTTTCAAACCACCTCGATAGGCCAGCGAGTCTGCCTGTTGAATCATTCGCTGTTGTGTTTATTGATCTTGACAATTTCAAATTTATCAACAATACCTATGGTCATCATTTTGGTGACCATGTACTAAAAATTGTTTCGGAAAGATTAGCAGAAGTAAACACGGATCAATTTACAGCTCGAATCGGAGGCGATGAGTTCATCTTGGTGATCAAAAATACCATTTTAGAAAATGAAACTCTGGAAAACGTATTTAATCGCATTAAGTATGCATTTTCTTTACCTTTAATTATTGGTAAAGAGTTTATCTCGATATCTGCGAGTATAGGATACAGCTTATATCCCCAAGATGGTTCAACCTCAGAAGAGCTCATTATGCAAGCTGATTTATCGATGTATAATGCTAAAAAAAGCGGTAAATCAAAATATATGCACTACGATAAGTCTATGAGCAATGCCATAGAGAATGATCATTTACTTATTTCTCACATTAAAAACGCTTATGAAAATAAGGAATTCGTGCTTCATTACCAACCACAGATCAATGCAAACACGGATGAAATTATAGGATTTGAAGCGCTTTTGAGATGGTATAGCAAAGATTATGGTTATATACCACCAAGTAAAATCATTCCACTTGCTGAGTCAACTGGGTTAATTATTCCAATTGGGCTTTGCATAATTGAACAGTCTATACAATTTGCTCTTGAAATGAAAAAAACGCTTTCTACGAAGTTTAAAGTCTCTATCAATATTTCTGTGGTACAACTGCTTGAAAATAGTTTTGAAGATGAGCTTTTTGAAAGGTTAAATCGCTATCAACTTGAACCACAATATATCCAGCTTGAAATCACAGAATCGGTATTAATCGAGACGAGTGGTACAATGATTATTAAATTGAATTCTATTCGTGAAAAGGGAATATCTATTTCGCTCGATGACTTTGGGACTGGTTTTTCATCACTTACTTATCTTCAAAAACTCCCTATCAATGAAATCAAAATTGATAAGTCGTTTATAGATGAGATGCTCACGGATTCCAAACCAGCAAAATTAGTGGATACCATTCTTTATCTCGCGAAAGAACTTAACTTAAATGTTATTGCAGAAGGGGTTGAAACTAAAGAACAGCAAGATTATCTGCTCAAACACGGATGCAATATTATGCAAGGCTATTACAATAGTAAACCTTTACCAATAGAAGAGGTTGTCCTTTTTTGTGAAAAAAGAACGCGCTAAGTCTATCTGAATTTCATTACATTTAAAGAATCCTGCCTTCACTATGTATTTAGGCATACATATGAAAGCAGGATTTAATTTTGAATTACTTTACGGGACAAGTCGTTGACCATCTCTCGGGAACAGAGAGGTTCTTCTGACGTTACTAAAGCCAAGTAAAAGCGCAGTTAGACGCTCGAGACCAATAGCAAGTCCACCATGAGGCGGTGCACCATATTTAAATGCTTCTAAATAACTAGTGTACATAGCAGGATCAAGCCCTTTCTTTTGCATCGCTTTGATAAGTGCTTGATACTCATGAATTCTTCGCCCACCAGTGGTGATTTCCACCCCTCTAAAAATCAAGTCAAAGCTATGCGTCTCTTCTTCTCCACATGGCATGGTGTACATCGGTCTCTTTCGCTTTGGATAGTGCGTTAAAAATAGAAATTCAGAGTCCGTTTCACTTAACATATGGCGACTGATTAACTTCTCTCCTTCAGGATCAAGATCCCCCTCTAACTCCGTTTTTCCATATTGAGTCTTCAAGATCTCTATGGCATCTTCAAGTTTAAGCTTAGGAATCTCTAGAGGAATGCTAGGCAAGGTCACTTCAAGTAGCAAAAGCTCTTTGCTATAGTTATCATTGAGCCACTGTAAAACATATCTCAATAGCTCAGTTTCAAGTGCCATCAGTTCATCTTCATGTTCAATAAACCCCATTTCAAGGTCAAGGCTCACATATTCGTTAAGATGTCTACTGGTGCTATGTGTTTCGGCTCTAAAGACTGAACCAACCTCAAAAACGCGCTCCATGCCTGCGATGACCATCATTTGTTTATAGAACTGAGGGCTTTGGGCGAGATAAGCGGTCTCTCCGAAATAATCGAGTTTAAAGACATTTGACCCCCCTTCTGCACCTTCTTTAACCAATTTGGGTGAATGAATTTCTGTGAAACCCTGCAATTTTAAGAACCCTCTAAAAGCATCGCCTATAGCTGCTTGGATTTTAAAAATCGCCTGCTCTTTTGGATGACGTAGTGCCAACACACGATTCTCAAGTAGAGTATCCAGCTGCACTTCAAGTGACGTACCGTTGATCTGAATCGGTAGTTCTGGTAAAGCTTGTGAAACCATTTCTATACATTCCACAATAAGCTCTTGTGGTCCATAATCGTTTTTACTTGGTACACATCGACCAGAAAGCTTGATTACAGATTCTAAAGTTAAGTTTAAGTGTTCCGTTTGTTCTGGCGTAAGGATACACTGAAGCAATCCACTTCGGTCCCTGACAATCAAGAAAGTCACTGATTTGAGTTTTCTAATGCGGTGAATCCAGCCCATAACTGTTATCAGCTCATCATGACGTACACCAAATTCTTCTTCATGCGAGAATCTTGCTTCACTTTGCAATACAATTTCTCCAATTAATTTTCTGCCTTTTGCTTCCATACGTTTCATACACATTCTCCTCTCTTTTCTTGAGGAACTTTAAAATCCACTACTCACTTAAAATAAAATCTTATAAAATACATTTCTCAGATTTTATATCAAATTATTGATGCACTAAAAAAGCCCCTCAAACAATTAAGTTCAAGGGGCGTGTTTACACGCGGTGCCACCCTAATTTAACTACGTCAAAAAAAATGAAACCTTCACTCCTGTAAGGAGCGAAGGTTAATTCGCGGTACCATCCTTTTTCTGACCGTAGTCCTCAAACCCCTATAACGTAGGAACCCGGCACTTCCTAAACAGTTGCCCTTTCAGAAATGCACCTTGCGAATGTCTTTCTTTGCCGCTTCCATATGAGGCTTACACCAACCCCTCACTCGCTTAATTTCCACTGCATATACTTTTTCGTTCATCGGTATTGAACGTATAATAACAAAGTTTCTTCTATGTGTCAATAGTAAGCTGATGAATATCAGAAGGTAAAGGACTTACACGATTTAGATTCAGTATACCAACGTCATAACTTAACAGTTTACTTAGTACATCCTGATTCGACTCTGGATTTAACCATACTTCTATGTCGTCTTCTCCTAAAATCAGTGGCATTCTAGGATGTATTGTCTCCATAGTTGAATTGGCCTGTCTGGTGACGATACTAAATCTCCACGTTTCTTCTCCTGATTCATCTTTCTGCTTTGTATAGATGCCTGCCATACACATGATCGGTTGATTGGGAAGTTCTACAGTATATTGAGGCTTCTTTTTTTCTTTAGCGTATTCCGACCACTCAAAGAAGCCATTTGCAGGTACAATACAACGTCTTCTTTCAAAGGACTCTTTGAAAAAAGGTTTTACACCGACGGTTTCAGATCTACTGTTGATAATCGGTTTTCCGGTTCCAGGTAGTTTAAATCCCCACTGCATCAACCCGATGCGCCTCTCACCTTTACTTTGGATCACTACTTGTGCTTCTTGTGTGGGAAAGATAATCGCCTGAGGCACTATAATTTTAGGTTCATATTTGATTTTAAAGTAATTGAGCAGAAATTCGGCATCTGCATCTAGATAAAATCTACCACACATGTTTTTCTCCTTATGAAAATTTACGCAAAAGCGCTTTGTAAAATGAAACAGTTTCAAGGATAGCTTTCACTGTAATGCGTTCATCGTTACCATGAATTAAACCACGTTCTTCTTTTGATAGTGTCATAGCTGAAAATCTCAATACATTTTCAGAAATCTCACAAAAATGTCTTGAATCGCTTGCAGCAAGCATGAGATAAGGCGATACAATTACTTCACTCCACACTTCTTTTATAGAAGCACTTACCTTTTGCCAAGCCTCAGTATCTGTTCTTGAATAAGGAGATGCATTTCTCTTTTCCATCACTTCAATTTCTAGTTCAGCCTCACCTGATACATTTTTAAGATGTGCAACTGCACTCTCTACTGTATCTGTACCCAGCAACCTCAAATTTAATCCTATGCTTGCAGCAGGGGGCATAACATTAAAAACTTTACTGCCTTCCATCTTTGTAGGCGCAATTGTAGTTCTTATAAGTGCATTCATTTCGCCGCCTTGTTTTTTAAACAGAATCTTTAGAACCGGCTCAAAACACCATAGGTTGGCGAAGATTAAACGGTAAGTAAAACTTGAATATCTGCCTAGTGTTGTAAACATCTCCGTCACCGCTGGAGTGAAATGTGATTTAAATGGATTTTTATCTATTTTCAATAATGCAGCAGCAAGTCTTGTTACTAAGGTTTTAGCCGGTGGTGCTGAAGAATGACCGCCTTGTCCCGCTAACTTCAATAGCACGTCGAGATATCCTTTTTCACCCACTCCAATCAGTGCACAAGGCTGCTTAAGTCCTGGAAATACATCTTCTACGATGGCACCACCTTCATCTAAAACAAGTGCTGGTACCACGCCATTTTTTTTCAGATATTGAACGATGCTTGGTGCAGAATCACCAGAGATTTCTTCATCTCCAGAAAAAGAAAGGTATATGTCAATATCGGGCTTTACACCTTCTTTTATTTGAGCTTCAACCGCTTCAACAACCCCAAATAGTGTCCCTTTCGTATCGAGGGTTCCACGTGCCCATATAATATCATCCTCTATAACTGCATCAAAAGCTGGTTTAGACCATAGCTCCTGGTTTACTGGCACCACATCATAATGTGACATCAAAACGATTGGCGCTTGGTCTGATTTTCCCTTCCATTTAAAAAGTAGTCCAGTAGTACCATGTTTGGATTTCTCGCAGGTTGCATGTATTAAAGGATACGCTACTTCTAGTGTTTTTTCGAAAAGTTCAAACTGAGTATAATCAATCAAGCTCCTGTCATTATATGAAACTGTTTTAATCCTAAGTAGCGATTGAAAACGAGCGATTGCAGCATCTTCTTCATCTTTATTTTTGTAAGCTGGTTCAGCTTTAACGCCTTTTGAATCCACCGCTTTATCGGGTTTAAATTTAAGGGTATTGACTAGTAAAACGAGAATTAATAATATGAGAAATACTATTATTGCCATCAAAACTTTAAAAATCATCTTACGACCTCCTTATTTGCCGTTTTTAAAAGTCCTTTTTTATAGAGCAATCTCGCCATACCTATAGCAATCAAAGAACCAACAGGGACAAGTATAGAAACTGAGCTTGCAAGTGATGGCACTAGTAAAAATAATACGATCATAAAAAGCAGTGGTGAGATGGCGATTTTCCAATTTTTACTCACATATACCACCGCTAATCCACCAAATAAAGCGGGTAATATATTGTCAAAAGCTGGCTTTAGCATCTCTGAGTTCAAAATTGGCGTAAGTGGTGTAAGCATCAAAACACCTATGGCGATGATTACTGTTGTCACGATTGACGACGTTGCAATGGCAATCGTAGAAATAACTTCACCTTCTAGTGTCCCTTGCTTTACATCGGCATTTTCCATTGCATAAAGTGCACAAGGCACTTTTAGATTTGTTAAATTACCCGTTACAAAACCAAGGTAAGATCCACCTGAACCCAGCATCGGCGTATAGGTAATAATCTCAATTACCGCTACTGTCCAGAAAATTGGCGCTACGCCTAAAAGACCCTTAAATACTGGTGCAAAACCCGGCCAAGCATCATAGTAAATACTAATCATAAAGGGAATACTCATCATCATAAAAAATGCGCATACCATCCAAATGCGTCCAAATACATGGACATCATCTTCATATTTACGACCTTTATTGCCACTTTTAACTTTAATTTTATACTTTACAGCCATTGTATTCACCCCCTATCCGATCCAATTTGTAATTATGATTGCAAACCCCATTGCACCGAGTATACTAAAGGGTAATGCGTAGTCTTGTAGCCATTTTAGTTTATATTTTTTCATCAATACACCGCAAATCATCATGATAATCGCTGATGCAAGCAATACAAAGATAGGTATAAAGCCTTGAATGCCAGACCTCACATCTGCAAAAACGACACCTAAAAATGCAGAAATCATCCCTAAGAATATCGCCGTAATAAACAGTTCGCCCCATTCGTTGTCTTTATCTTTAACTTTGACGATACCTCTCTGAATTTTTTTTAAGAAAATCGGAATTAACACAACACTTGGTATTATCCCTAAAGTCATAACCCACGCAATCGTTGAAAATACATGAGGATCCGTTATTTGCTGAGTAACTGATACTCCCAGCGATGCAGCTGCAGATGCAGCAGCTGTTAGCTCATAAGTGATTGCCCCTAAAATACTGAGGCGTATCCAGGGCAGGGGTAAACCTAAAAATTTGGAAAGTGATATTACACCAAGTAAGATGGATAGTGCTGGTGCAATGGTAAAAACGGCACTTGTTCTTATCGTTCTTTTAATCACAGATGGATCAAATCCCATTGCTTTTGCTTGCTTTATTGCCTTTAACATAAAAAACAGTGATTGTGCAATGACAAAAGCGACAACTAGCGCTGCCAAAGAATACATAAAGCCACTATTGAGATCAAACTTCATATTCTGTTCCCCCTTAATTAATTTATCTAAAGTCCATACCCCAGTCCATAGGCGATGTTTAACCATACAATAGATAATACAAATAATACTAATTGAAGTGGCAATATGAATTTAAGCCATTTCACATAACTAATATGAGATAATCCTAGCGCAATCAATAACACTGCATTGGTTGGATACAAGATATTTGAAAAACCATCCCCAAATTGAAATGCTAAAATACCTAATTGTCTACCGATTCCAAGTAAATCCATTAAAGGCATCAAAATTGGCATCAGAATAAAGGCTTTTGCACTACCAGAACCGATAAAAAAGTTAAGACCCATTACTGCTAAAAAAGTCAAAAATAGTGCGAAAAGTGGCGAAGTATTCTGAAGTTGATTTGAAATACCATAAAGAATTGTCCCCAAAATTTGACCTTCTATGAGCACATGTTTAATCCCTGTTGCCAATAATATCAGTATTATTGCAGGTGACATCTCTTTAGCCCCTTGAAGCAATTGTTTTGCAACCCATTTGTCACTGCCATTGACAATTTTCCCTACGCCTATCCCAGCAATTAAGAAAATTAGGCCTATAATTGGTAGCGTAATCTCTCTTAAAAAGGCAACAAACGGTGTTAGTCCAACCACTATAATCATAAGCAGCATTAGACTTATAAAAAACTTGTAAGCACCCGGCGGTACATGTGAAGTGTCCTTTATTTTCGCATCTGTTCTCTCTACTCTATTGCGCTTGATATGCCCTTTTAAAAAGAGAAATAAAACCCCATATACTGAAGCAAATACAAAAAATCTTAACAGTGCACCTGAAAATATAGCAAGTCCAGCAAGTTGCTGTGCAACACCTATTGTAAAAGGATTTGTAACCGCTGCTGCAAAACCTAGTCCCGTTGCCAGTACACTAACGCCTAAGCCAGTAACATCATCCCAACCCATTCTCCTTGCAAGAATTAAGATCAAAGGTACCAGAGGTACAACTTCTTCAAAAACACCTACAAAGGCGCCAAGCGCCATGAACACAAAAATCAGCATTGCCAGCAATAAATTTTCATTATTTGCAAACCTTTTGACGATTGCAAGTATAACGCCTTCAATTAATCCAGTTTCTTTTAGTACATGAATCGCACCACCAATAATCAATAAAAAAATAATAATAGCAATTACCAAAGCACCTGAATCACTAAAAAGAACTAAAATAGGCGCTCCAATCCATGTGATAATCGGTATACCTCTCGTTTGTGACTCAGTAAAAATCATGGTCTGAGGATCAAACTCACCTCCTGGAATAAAGTAAGTTAGAAGACCTGTAAGAATAAGCATCAAAAACAAAATGACTGCTGCACTAATAAATGTTTTTGCTGCCCCATAATCTTGTTGCTCTCCTGGATTTTTTACGATAGTTTTTTGCTTAGACATATTCCCCCCCTATTTTAGCCAAACATTTTCAATTCGTTCATAAAATCGATCGAAACAAGATGTGTCGATTTCTTCTGCATCATCTAAAATCAATTGACTGATCTCATCTAGCCAAAACTTCATCACTTCTGAACCTTTTTTTTCTACTACAGCATTCCCAACATTTAAGATCCCCACTTGGAACTCATTGATCAGCATCGTATAGATAGGATTCCCACTAAGCATCGCCAGTGCATGTGACCAGGTGTAGACATCACGTCCACTTGAAATCTCTACCTTACACATCACGTCATATGCTTTGTGTCTATGTTCAGTGGACATTTTGTGGATTTGCCTGATAATTGCCTCTAAATTTCGGATGATGAATGCTAACATCGCGTTATTAAGACTTGGAAAACGACCTCTATCCATATGATAAAGACTCTCCAGTAAACCAAGCTTACCTGAAATCAGATAATCGTTAACCTTTATCCCTTTTCTTGGTACTATCGTAACCAATCCTTTGCCTTCAAGTCGAATTATCGCTTTGTGGATGACTGGTCTGCTATAGTTTAAAAGTATTGCCAATTCTCTCTCTGGCGGCAACATCGTATGTGGTGGATAGACATTTGTCAGTATTTTTTCAACCAATATTTCTTCTACAATGGTTTCTGCTGATTTCATCATAAGCCTCCATTTCTGTGGTATTACCACAACTTAGTCATAATTATATGCTTATGTTTTTAGAAATACAATTGTTTTCTGAATTTTCTGAGAAATAAAAAAGCAGAATTTGAAAAAATCAAATCCTGCTTCATTTATTTACTTAGTTTGATTATGGCATCCCTTTATAATTATGGTATCAAAAGATCATTGAATGCCTGCTTGATTTCTGAAAACGATAATCCCTTTTCAGTGCAATAATCTCTCACCTTTTGATTCGTAGGAGGCATATCGCCACCGATTACTTTCATAATTTCTGCTTCTGTGATGCCCATTGCCAATACTTGTGAAAATGTAGAAGTGCCATTTACTTGTAATTCATTTTCCCCTTCAGAACTAGATTTTTCACCAGTACTTGTTTTTTCAACTGTTTCGTTAGTATTTTCGATTGATTCATCAGGTTTTATTTCAGTTGAAGTTTCCGATGATAACTGAGGATTTCCTATAGTATGTGTCTCTATATAGGCTAATGCGGTAGCATCAAGCTTTGGTCCATAAGTCAATAAAACATTGACAGCAGATACAGGTAAATATGCCTCCGAACCATCCAGGTCGATATTTTTCATCAAAGCTACAAATACTTGTACGGAGCTGTTGCCAACTTCTTCTTCACTTTGCTCAAATATCGTTTCTAAATCCTTCGTTTTCATAGAACTTGCCGATTCAGAGCTTCCTAATTGAAAAGCTTCTGCCAAATAGGAGAGATCTATGCCAAACAGTGTAGAAACTTCTTCGAAAGTATATGAACCTCTAATATCAAATGGATCATAGCTGCCTTCATTGTCGCCAGTACTGATTTTATTTGGCACTTTGTCCGATTCAGTGGTCCATATTCCAAGTAATTTTGTCATACCAATACCACCAAATATCACAACAAAGACCAAAATTCCTATCATCCATTCCTTTAATACAATTTGTCTCAAGTTGGTTTTTTTTAGTTTACTCATATCATGACCTCCATGTAATTGTCACTGTTTCAGGAACAGGACAAGCATTATCAGAGGTACATTCAAAACAGCTGATGCAACTGAGATCTCTTACACCTTTTGCCGCTGAAACTTCAATATTCATCGGACAAACCTGATCACATTTTTTGCAAGAAATGCATGTACTGCTTTCTCTTTTTGGTTTTATCAATTTGATTTTATTGAAAAAGCCTAAAACTGCGCCATAAGGACATAGATATTTGCACCATGGTCTACTTATAAATAGAGAGCCGATAAGTGTTGCTGCTAAAATCCCCAGTGCCATCGGCGCAACTTCTCCCGTCCAAAAGTTAAAGAGTGCATAAAATGGATCTGCATTTTGAAACATCAGTGTTCCTGATTTGGCAGTAACAAAAATCACCCAAACAAGAAATATGACTCTAAGCCATCTAAGTGGTTTGTCAATTTTAGAAGGTATAAAATGATTGTATTTTTTCTTGAAGATTTTTTTGCCTATTTTTGAGATCCATTCTTGTATTGTACCAAGGGGACAAATCCATCCACAAAAAACCGGACCAATCACTATTGCCAAAAACGAAACAAGTCCAAGAAGTATAAGTGCTGAAACATGAACCTTTTGAATATAAGTCCCAACTGTTAAAAGATTATAGATAGTTTCTACGCCACCAAAAGGACAAATGGCATGAAGAGATGCCTCAGAAAGCCAAGAAATTCCGCCTCCATTTTCAGCGAGCGTCTTATTAATAGCTATAGCTGCTATCAGTAAAAAGAAAAAAAGTTGTATCCAAATTCGCCATTTTATTCTTGGAGTTTTGTTTAACGTCTTAATGTTTTTATTTTCCATTCTTTCACCCTCACTCTATTGAATTGATAAAAGTATACCTTTCAATTGTGATGAGAATGTGATGAAAACTTGCTAGAATAACAAAATCTGTCTTTAAATTGTATATTTAGTCGCATTCACTCAGCTCAAACCAAAATGTTGTTCCCACGCCAAGTTTTGACTCCACTCCGAATTTTGCTTCATGTGCAACGAGAAGCGCTTTAGTAATAGCGAGACCCAAACCTGAACCCATTGGTTTTCCATCGTTTTGATCTTCAACTTGATAAAAACGATCCCAAATATGATGCATTACCTCTGTTGGAATTCCCTTTCCATTATCTATAATTTCAACCCTCATAACATGGCTAAGTTTTACCATACGCAAAATGACTGCCGTCTCAGTTTGTGCATGGTTGATGGCATTTCCAATTAGGTTAATCAATACTTGTTCAATTTTAAGGCGATCCCCAAATACTTTTCTTTCATTGGTTTCAATTGTTATCTCTATTGGATGGATGATGTCAAACTTGACTTTCATCTCCTCTAAAAGTAAAGTCATATCAAAACACGACTTTTGAATCACGACCGCTCCTGATTGAAGCTGTGACATATTGAGCACATCCCCAATCAATCCGCTCAACCGATCTGATTCTCTGATAATAATGTCAAGCTGATGCTCACGTTTTTCCTTTTGTTCACCAGTGACGTCTCTTAAAGTTTCAGCATAGCCTTTGATAATACTCAGCGGTGTCCTAAGTTCATGCGAAATATTCCCAATGAGATCTTTTCTTAAGCCATCGATCTTTCCTAAGGAATTGCCCATCTCCTCAATATCTAGAGCAAGTCTCCCAATTTCATCATCTTGACCAACGTCACATTTTGTCTCAAAATTACCTTTTGCGATTTCTTTAGCTGCCAAACTGATCTTAATCAGTGGTCTTGTAAACTGTTTGGAAACAACAAAAGCCATCGCAGAGGCAAGGACAAGCAAAATCAAAGTAATATAAAGTAACTGACTTTTTAATATTTCTGCTGTCTCAGCTACTGGTTCTATGGGTGCAGTGATAATCATTGCACCTATTACAGTATTTGACTTATCATTTATCGGCGTCGCCATAACCCAATATTCTGTATTGAAACGCATGTGTGAAACCGTTGTAATCTCTGTTTTACCTTGTAAGGCATTGTCCACTAGGTCTGATAATGAACGTTTAAACATCTGTTCAATAGCAAGGTTATCTTGATATAAACTATTACCACCCTCGTCCACTATCATGACACCAAGACCTGTTAACCCTGTTAATTCTTCTATCTTTGTCATAACGGCATCATCTAAAAGTCCAGCCCGGCTAGAGCCAGTCTCACCTATAAGTTTTGACACTTCATAGACTTTGTCTTCTGTTCTTTGGAAATGCATAGCATAGTAAAATCTCTCTAAAAAGACGACTTGAAACAACCAAAGTAAGATCAACATTGAAATTACAAGTAGCATTAGCCAAGTCCACAGTTTCCCACGGATACTTTTCATAAATCCCCCATTATTTAGCCGTCATCGTTGGATCGAACTTATAACCTACACCCCATACAGTTACGATCCAGTGTCTAAGTTCACCCAAGTGTTCTCTAAGCATCTTGATGTGCGTATCTACGGTTCTATCATCACCATAAAAATCATAACCCCAAACAGACGTTAATAGCTGTTCTCTTGAAAATGCAATTTTGGGATTCTGCATTAAAAATTGCATTAGCTCATATTCTTTTGGCGTCAAACTCAGTCTTTCTCCAGACAATTCAACTGTTCTAGCACTTACATCTAACACGAGTGCTTCAAATACGATTTGTTCATTTTGAATTACTGTTTCCGTTTGCGTCCTTGCAACAACTGCTTTCATACGCGCTAATAGCTCTCTAGGGCTAAAGGGCTTTACGACATAATCGTCTACGCCTAACTCAAAACCCAGAAGCTTATCGTATTCTTCTCCCCTAGCAGTTAGCATAATCACTGGATGTTTTCCTTTTTTTCTAATTTCTCTCAGTGTACTCCATCCGTCGAGTTTAGGCATCATCACATCAAGGATAATTAGATCAAAGGTTTGAACATCCAATAGTTTTAAAGCTTCTAGCCCATCGCCTGCTTCAGTAAGTTCGAAATCACCTATGGCCATATATTCTTTCATAATATCTCTAATATTAGGTTCGTCATCTACCATGAGTACTTTTTTCTTATCAGACATCTAGTCCTCCTTGTCATGATTATGTAACTAATTCAAACATATTCACATTATATACCCATTTAAATTCATCATACAATCGGAAATCAGATTTTATCACTTATGTGTTGTGACTTAATCACGATAGTCTCGTAGTAAAAATAATTGCGAACTCAAAGATTAAATTTAAGCTTCAAATAAAAAAGAATCACAGGTGTCCCCGTGATTCACTTTTTTTATAATGTCTTATGGCTATTTCTTCCCATTTTTTTGGCATTAATCATCGTTGAATTCGCTTGATCGATATAAACTTCGGCATTTTCACCATGACGGATCGGCGCAATACCTATAGAAACTGTAATCTTAATTTCTTGTTCGTTATAAGGAATCGGCGTTACAAACGCGTCTAGTATTTCATCCGCGATTACTTCTATATCTGACTGTGTCCCATTTTCAAACACGATGATAAATTCATCACCACCAAACCGCATCACTTCTGAATTTATATCTTTACTTTTCAATAGTTTCTTAATTCGCCTTGGTACTTCTACCAACACTTTATCGCCACCATCTCTACCATATTTTTCATTGACGCTCATAAAGTAATCAATATCTACATCCATGATAAATCCAGTCTTTGCACGTTCAATATTTTCAATAATATGTTCTTTGTTCATCTCATAACTAATCATTTTTACACCTTCACTTTCTCCAACGAGGATAATTTTTAGGCGTGGATACGCCGCTACGAAAATACCTGTTTTTCGATACTGCGTTGGTGAGAGTCCAAACATCAACTTAAATGCACGCGAAAATGCTTCATATGTCTCATACTGATATTTAATAGCGATTTCTAATACAGTTTGCTTAGAAAATATCAGTTCTGAAGCAGCTTCAGTGAGCCGTCTCTTTCGGATGTATTCCTTTAACGTAAACTGTGTCAAAGCTTTAAACAACTCATAATAAGAAGAAAGACACATGCAAGCTTCTACAGCGACTAGTTCAAGTTTAATGGGTTCCACTAAACGCCGCTCAATATATTCTATAGAATTTTGAAATTGACTAAGGACATCCATTTGCATAAAACCTCCGAGATCTCTATTTTTATAATAGAGCATCTGTCACTGAAATACATGATATTTTTTCCATTTATTGCACAGCTTATATTCCTATGCTAGACTTATTGTGAAACAATCGACATTGGTATTGATATTGGTATTGATATTGAAATTGGTATTGAAATTGGTATTGATATCATCAGATTACAACAATTTATACACTTTTAACGGGGGTTCTATGTCGCAAATATTTCACAATGATTGGAACGAATTATTATCACCTGAATTTGAAAAAGAATATTACAAGTCACTAAGGTCTTTTCTAATCCAAGAATACAAAACAAAGACCATATACCCAGAGAAAAACGATATTTTTAATGCTTTTCATTATACAAGCTATGCCAACATAAAAGTTGTCCTTTTAGGGCAAGATCCTTATCACGGCGAAGGTCAAGCGCACGGCCTTTCCTTCAGTGTAAAACCTGGTATTCCAGCACCACCTTCACTTGTAAATATCTTCAAAGAACTTCATGATGATCTGTCAATTATCATACCTAATCATGGTTATCTTAAATCCTGGGCCGACCAAGGGGTGTTGCTGCTTAATACAGTTTTGACGGTCCGCGCTGGCGAGGCAAATTCACATCGTAAAATGGGATGGGAAACATTTACTGATCAAGTCATCAAGCTAATCAACGAAAAAGAGGATCCCGTTGTATTTTGGCTATGGGGAAAACCCGCTCAATCAAAAGAGACACTTATTACAAATAAAAATCACCTTATTTTAAGAGCACCCCACCCAAGCCCACTTTCTGTTTACAGGGGATTTTATGGCAGTAAGCCATTTTCTCAGACCAACGCTTTTTTAATTTCAAAAGAAAAAGCGCCCATTGACTGGACGCTCTAATTAATCTCTTTGAATTTATCACCGAATTCAATTTTTAAAAAGTCGATGACGCCGCGTTGAACGGATTCTTTCTTTAAGTAACCGATATAATTGTCTTGTGATGTCTGTATTTCAAGTTCGAACTTGAGAGACGGATTATAGATGACGCGTAGAATATTTGCAAATTCAATTACGATTGCTGACCTTTGATCAATTAGTTCGATTTGTAATTGCTCAGCACGATTATCCAACTTAATAATCCCTTGCTCTAATTGAAAAAAACCAGTTTTAAGTTCTATTGGGATGTTCATGCTCATAAAAATCACCTCAAGCCCAATATACCACTCATTAACTTATTATGACAACAGTATACTCGGTTTTGTCATTGACAAAATACCATTATTCGTCAAAGTTGGTATCTACTAATTGTTTCAAAGCTTCAAAAGCTGCTGTTTCATCAGCGCCATCAATCTCGATTTTTAGTTTGTCACCTTTTGATGCTGCTATTTTCATAATCCCAAGCATACTTTTTCCATTGACTTTTACTTCACCTTTATAAAGTGATACTGAAGACTGGAATTTACTACACGCTTGTACAAAAAGGCCCGCAGGTCTTGCATGTAGACCATGTGCATTGTTTAGAACAAATTCATATACTTTCATGTCAATTTCTCCTACTTTTAATTATTTTCTTATACGTTGTAATGCGCTAGTAAATAAGCTTCTGCTTCAGCATTCCATAGTCCGCTATGTTTTTCCACAAGTTCATGCAGTTTCTTGAAAAGTGGGTCTGTTTCCCCTAGTTTTTCAAAGTCATCAATAGCTGTTAATGGCATATTAATATGGTTATAAACCAATTTCTTGCCTCCAGGAATATTAGGCAAATCCATAACTGCGTCTATTGTACAATCAAGACCACCAATATGTGTCAACATAACTGAAGGATTGATCAAGTTTTTAGCTGACATTTCTAGTGCCTCAATTAAATCTTCAGTATTCCCACCTGTAGAACCCATAATATGTGTATTATTATAATGGACATTATACAGATTAATCGGTGCAGTGAATTTTGTATCTGTAGGACCTGCAAAGAAATTCATACAGCCATCATAAGCTAATAACTGATCCCCTTGCTCAACCAGCGGCACAACAGGTGCATAAACAAAAACATCATCATATCCGTGACCCTCTGTTAATTCTTTCAGATATGCAATAGGATCTGCGTAATTAGCAGTGTTTACATATAAAAGTTCAACACCTTGTTTTGCTGCTTTTTCAGGTGTGATAAATTTTGCAGCTCTTGCGAGACGATCATCACTTATATCAGTGACAACTATTTTTGCAGGTTTATTATCAATAGCGAGTGCATAGTCAACTGCACCAAGGCCCATTGGTCCCGCACCACCCAATATCGCGATATTTCCACCTTTTTTTGTGCCCATAATGTGTTCATATTTGTATGGCACTGTATGGTAATTTGCGTGATAACCGCCAATGATGCACGACATTGGTTCTCCAAGTGATGCACCAAAATAACTATCGCCATCATAGATTAGTAAGCATCCAAGTTCCATCACTTCAGGAGGAATGATGTTATAAGTTGCATTTCCACCAAAATACTCATATGAATATCCTGGTGCATATGGGCTACCGTTATAGTTTAGTGCCGGTTGAAGCGAGAATTTCATACCTGGCTTGAATTTATCCTGATGCTTAGACCCTACTTCTACGATAACCCCCGCCATTTCATGTCCTACGATGATTGGGTTAGTCGCAACATTTTCAGGTACTCTTTTATGCTTATTGCCTTGTTTTACAGCTTTATAAGTAGACATACAAATACTATCTGAAACAACTTTAACCAGTATTTCATCTTCTTTTAGTTCAGGTAAATCAAACTCTTCTAATCTGAGATCATCTTTTCCATACATTCTAACTGCTCTAGTTTTCATAAATTTCTCCATTCTTTCTAAGTCATGGTTAGCACTTAACAATATCAATTCGATCAAGTTGGTTCATGATCCATTCTACATTCATTGGTTTTGTACCTATGGTCATAACTGCACCTGCACTAGTTGCAACTGCAAGCCTCAACATCTCATCGAGAGATTGACCATGATCTAAAGCGTAGACAAACGCACCTACAAACGCATCGCCAGCACCAACGCTACTATGGGCTTCAACTTTAAGTGGCATTAGTCTGTAAGCCGCTTCTTTATCACAGTAAAAAGCGCCTTCTTTTCCAAGAGAAACAAATATATGTGGGATTCCTTGTTCGAGAAAGTGATGTCCTGCTTTTATAAGTGCCTCATCATCTGGTATTGGATGTTCAAAATAAAGCTCAAGTTCGTGTCTATTGGGCTTTATATAATCTGGCTTCGCCACTATTCCAGCTTTGAACGCTTCTCCTGATGCATCTAGAAAAACACTTGCACCTTTATTTTTACCAATTAAAACTAAATCACTATAGATACTTGCTTGAATTGATTTAGGCGCACTCCCTGAGATGACTAATATATCTTTTTCACCTAGTAACTGAGCTACTTTTTCGAGTAACGCTTCAACTTCAAGGTTGTTAACATATGGTCCCGGTTCGTTTACTTCTGTTGTGTCAGAACTCATACGATCAAATATTTTTAAATTAGTTCTGGTTTCATTTTGAATTTCAATAAAATCATTGCTTATTTTCAGTTTTTTTAGTGCATTTTGGATGTATTGTCCAGCACTTCCTCCTAAAAATCCAGTAGCAATACTATTGCCACCTAAAGACTCTATTACTTTTGATACATTGATGCCCTTACCACCAGGATCTTGAATACTATTTTCAACTTTGTTAAGTGCAGCTATTTCAAAATGATTGATTTCAATCGTTTTATCAATAGCTGGATTTAAAGTAACGGTAACTACCATGTTACATCATCCCTTCACTTGAAAATAATTCATAGATATAATCTGGATCATTTGTTGAAAGCATCTTTTCGAGTATGCCTTCATCTTCAATCGCCTCAGCTATATTTGCAAGCAACTGTATATGCTCGTTACCTTTACCGGCAATACCAATTACAAGTTTAGCAAGTTTTCCCTCACCAAAACTCACACCATTTGGATACTGTACCACGACAATCCCAGATTCAACAATGCAATCTTTTACACTGTTTTCACCATGTGGGATTGCAACGTTGTTTCCGATGTAAGTAGAAAATTTTTCTTCACGTGCAAGCATACCTGCAATATAAGATTCTCCAACATAACCACTGTTATAAAGTAGTTCGCCTGCATGTTTGATTGCTTCTTCCATAGATACTGAAGCTTTATTGAGTACGATGTTCGTTTTCATAAGTATTTCACTTGGTTTTGACTTTTCCATTTTTACCTCCGTTACGATACAGTATGCCTTGATGGCATCAATTAATTGTTCATATGACTCTTTATTTAAAAAATCTCTTATGCCTACATGAATAGCGTTTGGTGCTTGTTTTTTTGCCCTCTCTAGAAGATCATTATAAGTTATGACTAAATCAGAATCTGATGGAATAGCATCAATAGAGACATTGATTACCGGAAGTGTCATCTGATTTTGCTTGATGACACGCGTCAAAAGTGAAGCTCCAAGTGCGCTCGAGCCCATACCGGCATCACACGCAAAAGTAATTTTAGAAATTTTGAAATTTTCTTCTCTTCCTTTAAAAAGTGATTCATAATTCGCATTTACTTCGGCTTCTTCTTCTGTTTCAATGATGGGTGAGCGTTTCAAAATCAAACAAGCTATTATAAAAGTGACCACTGTAGATATGACAACACCTGTGCTTACCGCCAATAATTCCGATTTTGGCGCCATGGCAAGTATAGCAAAAATACTACCTGGTGACGGTGTCGCTCTTAGTCCAGCCCCTAAAAGTTGAAATGAAAACACACCACTCATCCCACCCAAAATAACTGCACCGAAAAGAGCTGGCCTCATGACTACAAAAGGAAAATATATCTCATGTATGCCTCCAAAAAAATGGATAATCATCGCACTTGGTGCATTGTCTCTGGCAACGCCTTTAGCATAAAACCAATACGCCATCAATATACCAAGACCTGGTCCTGGGTTTGTCTCTAGTAAAAAGAAAATTGAGCTGCCACTAGTAAGCGCATCTTGAATCCCAAGTGGACTGAGTACGCCGTGATTGATTGCATTGTTTAAAAAGAGAATTTTACCTGGCTCTATAAATATAGAAGCCATAAATAATAGTCCTCGATCTAGAACAAAAGTAACACCTGTCTTCAAAACTTCATTTAGGATTGACACCAAAGGACCGATGGCTTTGTAGGCTAAAACGGTTAACAGAACACCCAAAAATCCTGCACTGAAATTGGTCACAAGCATCTCAAACCCTGTAGGGATATGGTCCTTGATAGCGCTATCCATTTTCATTAAAATATATGCCCCAAGCGGTCCCATTACCATTGCACCGATAAACATAGGAATATTTGAACCAGCGATTAAACCCATGGTACCGATGACACCAATAACACCACCTCGTGTGCCGTAGATTGCTTTTCCACCTGAATATGCCACTAAAAGCGGTAATGCATAAATAATAATCGGGCCAATCAATTGTTCAAGTTCACTATTTGGAATCCAGCCATCTGCGTGAAATAAAGTAGTTAAAATACCCCATGCAATAAAAGCGCTAATATTGGGCATCACCATTCTACTGAGGAATCTACCTAAATTTTGAATTTTTTCCATCATACAAGGCCACCTTCTTTTAATTGTTTTGAAAGCCATTTATGCATAATGGATTTAATATAGTCAAATAGTTTTACTTCCTCTGCAGTTTTTATATGCTCAACAAATGCAGTTTCTTCAATAAGTGCTTTACTTAGAACACTCATCGTTTCAATTTGTTCTTTAGATATAACTTCAGGAATGAGCATCACGACTGCAGAATAGATGGTCTCTATCCGTTTTCCAGTTTTTACTGTTATGGGTTTATCAAGTCGCCAGATCGTAAAGCTCATATTCTTAATGATAGAGGCTTTGCCATGAATCAATACGATTCCCTCACCTTGAAGTACTGTACTCCCAAGTTTTTCTCTTTCCAACAAAACATTTTGAAGTATTTTGCGATCTCTATTATCTTTAGTTGAAATTTCAGCAACATATTTAATCAGCATCTCAATACTTTTTGCTTTAACTTGAGGGTATAATTGGAAGCTATTTTCAATAATGAGAAAACTATCTGTAAGTCCATGAATTCTTTTAACCAATTCGATATCGTTTGTGTTTGGTCCAGAAGATTTTACTATTTCATTTTGTTGTTTATAAGGTCTAACGTTGCTACTCAAAATGCTAATCACTTGTTTGATGCGTTCAATATCTTCAGACATTAAAAGAGGATTCACTTGAATTGATGGCAACTTACTTTTGTCTAAATTAATCGTAGTGATTAATAATTCCAACTGATGGTGCTCAATTTTATCAGAATAAACATCTTCTCTTGAGAACTGTCCAACAACTTCTAGTCTTGGAAATAACTTAACGAGCCTTGAATAAAGTAAACTAGAAGTCCCAATCCCACTTGAACATACAACACCTGTTTTAATGCGCTTTTCAATATTTTGTAGTTTTACAAATCGCTCTATAGCAGCGCCAAAATGCATGGCTATATAGCCAACTTCTTCTCTTGGAATGATGACATTAAACTGTTTAGTGATCAGTTCACTTGCTATAGTTGACATATTGAAAATTTCAGGATACATTTCTTCAATTTTTTCAAGTAAAGGATTTCTAATATCAAGCGAAAGTTTGATTCTCGTAAGTGCTGGTCTTAAGTGGCTCACAAGTCCAATAAGTAATTTTTCATCTTCCCTTAAATCATATCCACTCAATTCTTTGAACTTTTGAATCATACTTGATGCCAGCCTGCTAAGCTCAAAATTTGAAATAATTAAGTCTTGTTGATCAATTAATGCGCCAGTTTTAAGTTTTGAACCCTTTAGATGCATCGTTATATAACCTAATTCATCTTCTGGAAATCTTATACCAAATACTTTCTCTATATCATTTCCTATATCACGTGCCATTTTAAATTGTTCATCTGATTTAAGTGGTATAAGTACTTCAGGGCTCATCACTATGCTTTCGCCTCTTAGAATCCTTTGTACTGCTATCGAAAGATGAATCATCAATCCCATATAAGACTGATCCGTTAACCGATTGGCCAGATAATCCTCATATTGAGATAAAATACGACTTACCTTCATACTAATTTCACGATCCATTACGGTTTCAACAAAATTGCTCGTGTTTTCAATGAGTGAAACTAGATCTTGATGCTCATAATTTTGATATAAAAAGTCAACGATCGCTTTTCTAAAATCAATTTCTTTACCTTTTAAAAACACACCATATCCTGGTTTTCTAACTAATGTTATATTTCTTTCTTTAAACCATGGCTCAACTTTGTCCATATCATACGAAATAGTAGCATCAGAAACATTAAGAAGCGTTGAAAAATAGTAAAATTTTCTTGGTTCTCTACTTCTCAAAAGTTCAATAATGATTTGATTGAGTCTCTCTTCCTGAGTGAAGTGTACGTTTTTATGACTTTGGGAAAATTTCCTAAATGCCTCTTTTTGATATTCTTCAGCATCGATTTTTATCCCTAGCTTTGATCTTTTTTCAAGCTTCATTCCTTTTTCGTAAATAAGGCTTTCGATTTCTTCCATGTCTCTAAAAATAGTACGTTTACTAATATTAAGCGCATCTGCGAGTTTTGTGACTGAAATATAAGAATCTTGATTTAGTAAAATATCAATAATTTCCATGGTTCTTTTCGAATATTCCACTTCATACCCCCGTAAAATTGAGACAAATTTTAATAATCAAATTTTCTGATAACGCTTCAATTATTATTATACGCTTTTTACGCTGATGGTTCATTAAAAGATAAGGTATAAGTGACATTTTTTATCAGTGACATTTTTGATGAATGCCTAAAATAGAGAAACAGTGAAGATTTCTTCACTGTCTCTCTTCATAACGACTTAATACTATTTGAGTCTTTTAACTAACTCATCATAAATTGGATTTCCAACAAATTGATCAATAGTGATAAGTTCTGCAGTTGTAATCTTTGTTTTTGCACGATCCGCTAAGCTTTCATGTGTGATGACAATATCTGCATCTGCAGGGATATCATCTAAAGAGGTATTGATAACTTCAATATCAAGACCAGCTGCTTTAACTTTTTTTCTAAGTGTTGTAGCGCCCATTGCACTTGAACCCATGCCAGCGTCACATGCAACGACTATTTTCTTAACAGCACTTGCAACTTTAACTTGGCCTTTAGCTTCCGCTTTCATGTTACCCACTTTAGCTTTTGCATCTTCTAGGCTCAAATCTTTATCAGCACTTCTTTTAATAAAGAATGAAGCGACTAGGAAAGAAACAACTGTAGATACCGTTACACCTGCGATTACAGGGAAGAATCCACCTTTTGGTGTCATTGCTAATAAAGCAAAGATACTTCCTGGAGAAGGAGTAGCAATAAGACCAGCACCAAGGATACTAAATGTGAACACACCACTCATACCACCAGCGATTACTGCTAATACTAAGATCGGTTTCATTAATACATAAGGGAAATAAATTTCGTGGATACCACCGAGGAAATGGATAATGATTGCACCTGGTGCAGATTCTTTGATCATTCCTTTAGAGAAAATCCAGTAAGCTAATAATATACCAAGACCTGGTCCTGGGTTAGTTTCTAATAAGAAGAAGATTGATTTACCCATTTCAGTTGCTTCTTGTATCCCTAAAGGTCCAAGAATACCATGGTTCATTGCATTATTAAGGAATAAAATCTTACCTGGTTCAATAAAAATTGATGTAAAAGGTAATAAATTTGCATTAACAATTCCTTCAACACCTGCTTTTAAAACATCATTAAGCATCAACACAACTGGTCCGATACCTAATAAAGCAAGTAATGAAAGCAACATACCGATAATACCAGCTGAGAAGTTAGCAACTAACATCTCAAAACCTGCAGCTACTTTACCATCAACAAGTTCATCAAATTTTTTGATACATAAACCACCAAGTGGTCCCATGATCATTGCGCCTATAAACATCGGTATATCTGCACCTACAACTACACCCATAGTTGCAACAGCACCAACTACACCACCTCTGACGCCACCAATTAATTTACCACCAGTGTAACCAATTAGAAGTGGTAACAAATAAGTAATCATCGGTCCAACTAATGTAGATAATTGTTCGTTTGGAACCCATCCAGTAGGAATAAATAATGCCGTAATAATACCCCATGCGATAAATGCACCAATATTTGGTAGCACCATACTACTTAGAAAGCGGCCAAATCTTTGAACGCCACCTTTTTTAGAATTTGAACCTAATGTTTTTTCCATTGTGTTCCCCCTTATTCTTTTTTCAATCGATTTATAACTGGCCTGTTACATTTGCATTATATTTTTAGTGACTAATTTTTACAAACAAAAGACCACCAAGCATGACACTTAAGTATTGTGACAACACTTAAAAACAAGCCAGTTCAATGCTTTGTTCACAAAATAGAACAAAAAAAATCTTTGCGAAATACACACAATTATTCACAAAACTAACAATCTCGTAATATTTCCTTGTATTTTGTTAACGCCATTATGCTATAATAAGACAACAAGAAGCATAAGGAGGATGAAAATGAAAATCAGAGCACGAATCGTCCTAATAACCAGTGTCATCATAATAATAGCAATTGGATTCCAAGCGGTATTTAGCATTATCTCTACGAATTCATCTCTAGACGTTATCGTTGAACAGCAATTAGCCGATCAAATTAAAAGCATTTCCAATGAGCTTAATACAGCTCAAAATGTTATCCAGATTACTAAGGATGCCATGAATGAGAAAAATGCGGTGTTAGCTCAAGCTATCGCTGAAATGATCGTCTATAATCAAACTTGGTTAAAAACATATAATATGGATAAATTAGCTGATCAACTAAAAGTTGAAGAAATACGGGTTTCTGATGTTGATGGAATCATCCAATTTGGTAATGATGAAAAAGTATTTGGGACAAAACTAGCTGATGATCCTACCATGGCACCTTTTGTTCCGCTTATTGGACAAAGAGATGTCTCTTATGCACAAGAGCCTGCCCCAAGAGAAAAAGATGGTCAAATGTATCAATTCGTTGGTGTCTCTAGAAGAGATGTTCCCGGTGTTGTACTCATAGGATTTGTACCTTCTACTTTGATAGATCTTCTAGCAAATCTCGATATTCAAAAGAAAATTGAAGGTTTGGTCATAGGTTCGGATGGATTTGGTGCAATACTTGATAAAGACAACAATTTTATAGCACACAAAGACAGTTCTTTAATTGGTACTTCTGCCAATGATCAACCATGGCTTACTGAGCTTCTATCAAGTTCAAACTCAAGTTCTACCGTAACTATAAATGGTGAAAATTATGTTGCTTATAAAGAAAGCATCGATGCGTTTACGTTTGTAGTTACTTATCCAAGATCAGAACTTGACGCAATTATTGCTAAAAACTTATTAAATAATGTAATTATTGTCATTATCTCTGTCTTCTTACTCGTATTAATTATCTCTAGACTCATTAAACAATATGTCACTACACCTCTTAAAAAAGTTGAAGCGGCAATGGCAGAAGTTGGTGCTGGCGATTTTACCACTTCTGTAAATTATCAATCGAAAGACGAAATTGGCTCTCTATCAAAACAGTTTAGCATGATGACTGAAAATGTTAGACACTTGATTCATGAAGTATCACAAAGTATCAATACACTTGTCACATCATCAGAAACGATCACTGAAAACGTAGATGGCCTCAGTTCTACTAGCCAAGAAGTGACACGTGCTATAGAAGAAATTACTCATGGTGCAACTGATTTGGCTTCGAATGTTAATGAACGCCTTTTAACCGGCCAGCAGTTAGGCGATAGTATCAATTTGATATTCTCAAGACTTACTAATGCAAAAACCGTGTCTTCTGAAATGGTAAATGTAAATCAATTAGGTCGAACTAAAATTGACGCACTTAAGTCTGTATTCCAAGAAACTGTTGATAGCACTGATGCCGTTTCTGTTAAAGTAGAAGCATTGAGTGTCAGCTCTCAAGCAATAGAAACTATTGTTAGTACTATTAAAGGCATTTCCAATCAAACAAATTTATTAGCACTTAATGCTTCTATTGAAGCTGCAAGAGCTGGCGAAGCAGGAAGAGGTTTTTCAGTTGTCGCTGATGAGATTAGGAAACTTGCTGAACAATCTTCGACTTCGGCAGAAGAAATCAACAAAATTATCGCTGAAATTGTACAAATTGTGAGCTCAACTAACCAAACTGTACACGGTACACAACGGTCTGTAGAATCTGCAAAAACTAACTTAGATGAAACAATACAGGTTTTCGAACAGATCGACCAAAGTGTTGTACAAGTAGAGAATATTATTGAAGAATTTATAACTGAAACACAAAAGATAGATGAATTGAAATCGGAGTTGATTCTTTCACTTGAATCAATGGCAGCTATATCGGAGCAATCAGCTGCTTCTACAGAAGAAATCAATGCCTCAACAGAAGAACAGCTTTCAAGAGTCTCAGAAATAGCTCAGGCTATAGAGGATTTAAATGGCGATGTAGCATCATTATCACTTGAAATGACAAAATTCAAGGCTTAAACTTCACTCAATCATTAAAAAAACGTGTCTAAATCAACAATGGTTAGACACGTTTTTATTTTCTAAATTTATAATTTGAATTATTATTTTCTTATTATTCTGCTTTTATGGTTGATTATGCAATGCGTATTCTTTAATTTTTCTTAATATTTAGTCGATTTTTATGGTATACTTTTGCCATGGGGGGATGTTTATGAAATTTAATGAAAAGTTTAATCTTCTAATGAACCTACTAAATATCCCAAACAACAAGCTTGCAAAAGCGCTGTCTGTTGACCCTTCTCTTATAAGTAGGTGGAGAAGTGGTGCTAGGGATCCAGTTAGAAATAGTGAATATGTCGCCTTAATTTCGCATTATATTGCAACACATACTGCAGATAAACATTGTCTATACGAACTAATTAGCGTTTCACCTTCAATTGAAACTGAAGCATTAGCCAAAGAGCTCAGTATGTGGTTAGTATTAGATCATACCAACGATTCATCTTTTGTAAGCAATTTTCTATCACATTTAACCAAAGACACGACGTTAACACTACCGCCTTTTGTACCTGAACTAGTCGAAAATCAAGCGACTGGTAAAAAGCTAAGCGTTGAAGTTTATCATGGTAACGAGGGAAAAAGAAAAGGTGTCATACGTTTTTTAAGTGCTGTAATTATGAGTTCAAAACCATGTGAACTATTGCTCTATAGTGATGAACCTATGACTTGGCTATTAGAGGATCCTGGTTTCTTGAACAAATGGGGTTTACTCTTAAATGAAACGATTAAAAAAGGGCATCGAATCAAAATCATTCATACGATTGAACGGCATTCAACCGAATTAATCGTTGCAATCAGTAGATGGCTTCCCCTTTACCTCACGGGAAGTATTGAACCGTATTACTACCCCAATTATCAAGAAGCATTATTTAAAAAAACTATGTTTATAGCCCCTGGGATTGGAGCACTTACATCCAATGGTATGGGGGAATCAGAATCTATGGAACAACTTTATTATCATGATGTCAATATGATTTCAATTCTTCAAAATGAATTTGACACCTATTTGAGACTCTGTAGGCCATTAATGCGGATTTTTACAGATCAAAATATCACTCTTTTTCACGAACTACTTCATGAGTTTGAACTTCAAGAAGGCGATCTAACCTATATTTCAACTTCACCACCACTTACGATGTTACCATATGATAGTTTATGTGATACACTCAATGCTAGCGATCTTCAACCAGAAGTGATAGAATACTATAAGAATTTTTACATTAAAAGAAAACGCGCATTTCAAGATCATCTTAAAAATAACAATCGGTACGACCTGATTCGTTTGCCTAGTGAAAGTGTGTCTATTGCTAATGACAAGGCCATCTTTAACTCAAAAAATAGTATCTTGCATGAAGGTATTATTTTTAATAAACATTTGTTTATACAACAACTTGAAAATGTGAAAAAAACACTAAAATTGAACAAACACTACCACGTCTCATTAAATGCCCATAATTTGCCAGATAGTATTTTAATTTCGTTCAAAAAAAATATTGGTGTCATAATATACAAAACTGATGATCCTTTGATTATCTTTGCAATCAATCACCCTGTTATGGTTAGTGCTTTTGAAACTTATATTGAAGATTTATCTATGTATAAACATTGCGACGAACAAAACCAATTACCAGTAATTCAAGAAATTGATCAATGGATTCAAGCACAAAAAGAGATGCATTAGAAAACAAGAGCTTATCATAAAGATTGTTGCCTTTATGATAAGCTCTTGTTTATGAATGGTTTCAACAGCTCTAACTTAATCTATATGATAAAATACAGAAGCTTTTGACTCTCTTTTATAACTTTGCTTTTCAGAAGCCCTTAGTTTACTATTTTTCTTTGCATTTAGAAATTTCATTTCCTTTTGTAATTTATTCCAGCTTAACCACTTGTGTTCATCAAGCTTTCCACTTTTCAAGGCTAACCGTACTGCACAGCCAGGTTCCTTTTGATGCTTACAATCAGTAAATCTACAGGACTTTATTAAAGACTCTATATCGCCATATAGTTTTTCCATACCTTCTTCTGCTTCCCACAAAGACAAAGTTCTCATCCCAGGTGTATCTAAAATCAAACCACCATTTGGCAAGAGTACCAGTTCTCTATGAGTCGTGGTATGTCTTCCTTTGCTATCATCTTCACGGACGGATTGCGTTTTTAAAAGTTCTTTCCCAGCTAATCTGTTAACTAATGTTGATTTTCCAACACCTGAAGACCCTAGAAGTGCAATCGTCTTACCTTTTGATATAAACTGGCTAAGTTTTTCGATTCCTTCTCCAGTCAAATTACTAATAGAAAAAATATTAACACCTGGTGCCGTCGTTTCCACTTCTTGTACTCTATTTTCAACATCTTCACATAAATCGGCTTTTGTAAGTACAATTACTGGGATAGCACCGCTTTCCCATGCAGCGATTAAATATCGTTCTAGACGCCTCATGTTGAAATCTTTATTTAATGATTGAATTAAAAATATTACATCTACGTTAGCTGCTACAATTTGCTCTTTTACTTCGATCCCTGCTGCTGCCCTAGAGAACTTAGTTTTTCTATTCAAAATATGATCAACAACTGCTTCAGTTCCATTTTCAATAAATCTGATTGCTAACCAATCGCCTGCTGCAACTTGTTGCTCCATAATTTGATGACCTATTGGTCTTTTGACCAATATTTCTCCAATGGGAGATACCACCTTTAACATCTGACCAAAATCTGATATTACTCTTGCGGGTACTATACTATTCTCTACTTCTTCAAAATTCCATTTTTCATTATATATTTGAGACCACTGCTTTTGAAAAAAATCGTCAAAACCATAGTCCTCCATATTATTTTTTACATTATTCACACCTATCATCTCCTTATTATCATCCATACTAATTAGCAAATTACTTTCTAAAATATTCTCTTCACTTTTTTTTCCTTTTACATCAAATATCATGCTTTCTCCTTTTAAATCCAGTTAAATTTCGACGATTGTTTTCCATTATTTACCTTCTTTAGCGCATAAAAATCCCGCAGCGTCGACCATCTGCGGGATTTTTGGGCAATAAAAAAACACGCCCTTAAAGCGTGTTGATATTACACGGTTCAGATTGCTCGAAAGAAGTGCACAGCGCAATAAGCACTGAGCGAATATTCAGTTAGTCCTTTAAAACCTCTACAATTTTCACTAACATTTCACATTACTCCTTTCGTTTATGTAGTCATCTAAATTATAAGAGAAAAACACCATCTCTGTCAACTAAAAAAAGCTACATAATGTATATACATCTAATCAAAATCGTCTAAAGGCTTTTAATCGTAGGACTACTTGAAAAATTGTTACTTTCCTCACGATAAAAAGTACTCTCTGTCTTAAGTTCAGGATCTTTTTCTTCAAGGTCTTTAATCACTTGTTTTAAATTATACATACGATCGTCTAAGCTAGATATAAGATCTGCACATCCCTTAAGTTCGGTTTGGATCATCTTTGGTGCTTTTTCACGATATTTATAGTAAATTTTATGTTCAATACTTGCCCAAAAGTCCATTGCAATAGTTCTGAACTGGATCTCAACTCTGGTGGGAACAACTCCTGAGCTTAGAAATACTGGGTACTCTATATGAACATGAAGACTTTTGTATCCATTTTCCTTAGGACACTTTATATAATCCTTTACTTCAACTATTTTAAAGTCACTTTGCTTTGACAATAGTGCAAGTACATTATAAATATCTGCACTAAAAGCACATATAATTCTAATGCCAGCAATGTCAAAAATATGAGCACGTGCATTTTCAATAGTGGGTTCAAATCCGATACGTTGTAATTTTTCCTTGATACTCTTCGGCTTTTTAACACGATATCGAATATGCTCAATTGGATTATAATCATGGATATTACGGAATTCTTCATCCAAAATGTTTAATTTAGTCCTAATTTCATCAACTGCAAACTGATGAACGAGTAACAAGTCACGCCATGGCTTCATTTCATCAGTTAATAAGGCTTCGTACATCTTAATTCCTCCTATTTATCAGTTAATTGGGCTCACACGCTTTGATTCCTCTTTATTTTTATATAAGTGATCATCTGCCTGCTGCATAATTTCTTCAAGTGACTTTCCTGTACTATTGGCGATGCCAAAGCTCACATCAAGTCCCACACTTTTAAACTTAATCAGCGTCGGTTCAAACATTTCCAGTATCCTTGATTTTACAAATTCAACATCTTCTACATTTGTATCTGGTAAAATCAAGATAAATTCGTCACCGCCATACCGCACTGGCAAATCATGTTTTCTACAAGATTGATTTAGAATGTCTCCAAATTCTTTTAGCACTAAATCACCTGCCACATGTCCGAAGGTATCATTTACCTTTTTGAAGTTGTTGAGGTCCATCATTAAAACCACAAAATTGACATCACCGCTTCTACGATTTTTAAACAACTCTAAAGATTGATATAAATGCCTTCTATTAAATATCCCTGTTAATTGATCAGTAATCGACAGTTGATATATTCGCTTATGTTCTTTGTCAAAATAGCTATTGAGTACTAACATAATCGAAAAAATAATCAAAGATACGATTAGAAAATTAATGGATAAATCAATCCCTCTAGCTACTGGGTCTGAGTAAATTGCATATTGTTCCGGTTGAGATGGCTCATAATTTAGGAAAAATAAAACCTCAGTTATAGATATCAGTGGGAAAATATAATCATAAATATCTTGAGACATGATAATCCCTACAAAAACAATCAACACAGCATAAAATGACATTGCACTATAAGAGCCGGGCGAGGTTAACCATGCGACAGGTAAATATAGTATACATAGAAAAAACATATATCCATACTTAATAATCCTTGTGTATTTCTGTTTCCAAAACAGCATTAGCAATACCCCTGCAATGATCGCCCCCAATACTGGCACTAGAAAATTAATAATGGGACGTTTATTCAAAATATTTACTACACTTATCATGGCAAAAGCAACACAACTTAAAGCTAGTATCATTTTAAATATTCTGTTTTTCACTTCGATTAAATGGACACTTTTAGTAAACATCAAATACCTCACAAAACTTAATTTAAGACCCATTCACGATACAAGTAATTATTCCAGTAACTTTAAAGCCTTTTCTGCCTGCATAGGACGCGCTAGAAAATATCCTTGTCCCATATCACAACCTAATTTTTGCAAAGTATCTGCTTGACTTTCTTGTTCAATTCCTTCCGCGACTGTCTTAAGACCTAACTTCGATGCTAATTGTATGATTTGTTCTACAATCACTTGTTCCTTTCCCTCAAAGTTAATACGATCAATATAAGATTTATCAATTTTCAAACTATTAAATGGAATTTTACTCAGATAATTTAAAGATGAGAATCTTGTACCAAAATCATCTAAAGCAATTTTAAATCCAAGTGCTTTTAACTCATTAATGATTTTAAGAGAAAAATCAAAATTCTCAATTAATGAATGTTCTGTAACTTCAAACTCTATCTGAGATGGCTTAATTTTATAGTTTTCGATGAGCTCTTTAATATAACTAATCAATTTATGCGACTTAAGTGATTTTGCAGATAAATTAATTGCTAAAACCAAATCAGTGTTATAGAGATGAATCTTTGAAAATCTAAATGCATCTTCAATTACCCATCGATCTATATCAATAATTTGACCTGTCTTTTCGGCAACACTTATAAATTCCCCTGTAGACACCGTCTGTTTAGACGATTTCCATCTTAATAGAGCTTCAAATCCAACGATATTTCTTAATTTCAAATTAAATACAGGCTGGTAATGTAATTCAAAATCTTTCGTTTGTAACGTTTTGTTGATTGTACTTTCCAGTGCAATTAAATTCTGAACTTCAGACTGAAAACTTTTTTCATAAAATTTAGTCTGTTGCTTACCTGATTCTTTTGCTTTATAGAGTGCCATTTCAGCATTTTTTAATAATTCAGTATAATTATCACCATCTTTAGGATACTGAGTTACACCGATGCTTATAGATGGATAATATTCTATATCGTCAATTGTCCATTTTTGTTTGGTCATCCGCATCAGTTCATCAGCAGTGTCTAATGCATCTTTGATGAGTATCGATTTTTGTACAATTATAAACTCATCACCAGACCAACGGTATATATTATCTGCATCAAACTGTTCTGAAATTGCATTTGTATACCTTTTTAAAAATTCGTCCCCATGTGCATGGCCAAAAACTTCATTGAGGTTTTTAAAATTATCAAAATCAATATAAAAGATGGTCAATTGTTGCTTAATTTTGATCCACTCTGTTAGGTCTAATTCGAAAACAGCTCTATTTTTTAGTCCTGTCAACTTATCAAAAAAAGCTAGCTTATGGATGATCTCTTCTCTTTCTTTTTCCACTGATATATCGAGTCCAAAAGAGACTACGTAATCATTTTCTGTCACTGGATCAGTCAAAATTTTGGAATTCCATAAGACGATGCGTTTATCATCTTCTTTGGTGTTTATTGTAAATTCAATATTTTTGACTTGTGTTGGATTTTTTAAACTTAAAATATACTCATCAAGTTTGAAATGGCTATCTAAATCAATTAACTCATCCCAATTCTTGCCGATGACTTCAGACTTTTCAAACTTTGTAAGGTCAAGATAATACTGATTTACATCTACAATTATACCTTCTTGTGTCCATATAAACATAATCGTATTGCTATTGTTAAATATATCTTCAATATACTTTTGATGTATACCAATTGCTTTCATCGATGCATTTAATGCATCTAAGTTAAACTTTAATTCCTCTTCAACTGCAATCATTTCTTCAGAAAAGCTGACAAGCTCTTGATTTTTTTCTGAAATTGATTTTGTGAGATTAAAAACAGTTCTATTGTCCATAACGATTAGTAGATATAGAAGTCCTGCTGTTAATAGAACATAAAACCAGCCTTTAAAAGTCTGAAATTTCATAAAAGCATCAGGATCAGAAACTAAAAATGCCAATATATTATCAGAAAATAATATCCAAGTAAATCCAAATAAAATATATATTAAAATCGTCTTCCAAGGATTATTTCGAACGTCTTTTATTGGTTGATTCAACCTCAAATTCTGTTTCTCAACAAATTTTTGTTTTTCATCTATTTTTTGATCTTCCATGTGTATCCCCTTCAAGCTATTTCGCTAAATTTATTATACCCTACATAAGCTCATAAAAACTCAAACATCCAATTAATAGTTTGAATATATAACTTATGACACCCACTTATTTAGGCATCACACAATTACGTCCATTTGCTTTTGCCTCATAGCAAGCATTATCAGCTGCTGCCATTAACATTTCTATACTATCGTGCTGTAACTGATGTTCGTCGTATGAAGCAATTCCTATGCTAAGTGTATAAGATAATTCAAAACCTTGAACACTAAACGAGTGTTCATCAAAATAACTTCTAATTTTTTCTGCCAATAATCTAGCTGAAACTTGGTTAGTCCCCACTAATAATACACAAAATTCTTCACCACCAAATCTAGTCACTATATCCGAACTACGCACTAGAGCAGTTAGTTTCAATGCAAGATATTGAAGCGCTTCATCTCCAACGCCATGACCGAAAGTATCATTAATATGTTTGAAATAGTCAATATCAATAAATAGCAATGACAGCGGTTTCTTATATTGCTTCGCTAAATTCATCTCATAAGCACTCTTCTCAATAAAATAGCGACGGTTCCATAGCCCTGTTAAACTGTCTGTTGTTGCTAACTTTTTCAATTCTTCCTCTGCTTTAATCTTTTCAGTTATATCTCTATAACTCCAAAGACGACCTGTAATAATTCCACCATCGTTAAGTGCACAAGAATACTGTTCAAGTACTACGCCATTATCAAGATAGAGTATATCGTGTTCAACAGCATCCAATATATTTTGAGGTTTAAAATGCTCTGCTAATAGATTTTCTTTTAAAGCTGAAGACGAATCACCTTTACGTAGCCCTTTAGATAAACTCCAGAATTCTTTAAATTTGGAATTAGAATGAATAACTTTTCCTTCAACATCGACAACTAATATACCGTCACTGGTTGATTCTAGTATTAACTCAAGTTCATAAGTTTTTTTCCTAAGTGAAGTTTGTGCCATTTTTTCAATTCTATTCGCTATCTCAACAAATTCTATATTTGAATATTTGTAACTCGTATCTGTAACGGATTTACCAATCGTAATTTCAGCAATTCGATCTCTAAGAGTTAAAATAGGTTTAACCAACCTAGTTTCATACAATTTCACTTGACCAAAACCCAATAAAATAGAAAGTAAAATCAAGCCTAACACTGTAATCACTATCTTAATAAAAATCGGCTCCATAATCTCAGATTCATCAATAGCAGAAACGACGATCCAATTCGTTTTTGGCATCTTTTTGTAAAAGGCCAAGCGCTTGGACCCATCTAATTGATACTTTATATAACCAGAATCAGCTACAAACAGTGCATTTAGACCAGGAACTATACTATCTGCATTTTGATGTAAATAGCCAAGATTTGGATGGACAAAAATATCACCATTACTATCCACAACATAATTAGATTGGGATTTGTAATAGACAACATCGGACATCAGTGCTTTTACATAAGCAAGAGAACAATCTACTGCGATGACACCGGTTATTTCTCCAGCTTCATTTACAAATGCTTCAGATACGGAAACAAGCCACTCTTCTGTCTTTATGTCTTGGTAAGGAAGGCCAACTGAAAGTTCGGGATATTCTTCTATTGCTGACACATACCATGGTCTTGTCGTCGCATCATATCCTGTCGGAACAATATAATCATTGATCAATAATTCCCCGTTTTCATATCCCGCATAGCAAAACTTTATATTTATATTTGCCTCAGTTGTAGCTTTAAATAAATTGAGGATATTCGCCTTCTTTTGTAGATCATTTCCATGATACTGTGCCACTTCAGAGTAGATGGCATTGATTTTCGTCGACATGACTAGACTCTCTAAAACACCTTCTGTATAGGTCGATAAATGTACATTTGCACTCTTTAATTTTTGCTTAGCATTATCTATACTTAATTGATAGATACTTATACTCAAAAGTGATATGAAAATAATCGCGATAAACAATACACTGGAAAAACCTGTTACGAAAAACTCACGCTTTATCGTCATCTTGTGTTTATTGAGCATCAGTATCACCTCCTAATTGAATATACTATTTCACCAAGCATCACATATTATATCATTAAGTTTCCTATATTATCTCATTAAGTTACCTATATTATCTCATAAAACTGTATTTTTTTTAGTTTTATCATTCTCATAAAAATACCCTTATTTTCAACCACGCATTATTATTCTAACAAAAAAACTAGGGATATATCAGAATATATCCCTCAGGTTTTTATACTTTCATAAATACTAATCATTACTTACCATTAATTTTACCACGCATTCAACTCCACCTGTCCAGGGAAACATATCAACAAGTGTAATATCCTCAGCTACATACCCTTGCTTTTGAAAGACGATAAGATCATCAAGCAAAGTCGATGGGTTACATGAAACATAGACGATACTTGGGATGCCATAGCTCGCCACTGCAATGGTCGTCTTCTCTCCCATGCCACTTCGAGGCGGATCAACTACGATGACATCTGGTTTTTCAGATACATTTTTAAGCTGTTCAAATACATCACCACAGATAAATTCACAGTTATCAAGTCCGTTCATATGTGCATTTTCTCTTGCAGCGACGACCGCGTCTTCAACCCATTCGATGCCGATTACTTTTTTAGCTTTTTGCGCCATAATTTGACCAATTGTACCAGTACCACTAAATAGGTCAAAGCAGACCTTATCTTCCATTGAATCTATCTGGTCCAGTGCTGTTTGATAGAGTCTTTCAGCGCCTTTGGTGTTGGTTTGGAAGAAAGAATAAAGTGTAATTTTAAAAGTCAAATCAAATAATTTCTCAGTAATATAAAGTTCACCTAACAGACATTCAATTTCACCTGATACCACATCACCTAGTCCATCATTATGAACATATAAAACACTGCTGAGCTTCCCCTCTAGAGGCAGTTCATTGAGATACTTTGCAAAAGACTTGCCATCAAACAAGTTACCATCTGCATCTGCAGGCTGTGTCGTTGCAGAAAGTGCAACCATAATCTCGCCAGTCCCTTTGCTCTTTCTAACCACTAGATGTCTTAAAAATCCAGTATTGCTTCGTTTATTGTATTTAATAAGGCCATGCTCTCTTGCATAAGTTAAAACACCGGTTTGAATGGTTCTAAAATCTACATCTGCTAAATGGCAGTTTGGCACATCAACAACATCATGATGATGGCCTTTTTTATGCATACCAAGTGTTAATGGTCCATCTTTGAATTCGTCTCCGAAAGAGAATTCCATTTTGTTACGGTATTCAAAGGCTTCAGGACTAGAAACGATAGGGTTGAATTTAAGCATAACACCAGCTTCATCAAACAAGTTCTTTACCATCTCCGTTTTAAGGGTTAGTTGTGACGCATAATCAAGTGTTTGTAGCATACAACCACCGCACATGTTGAAATGTTCACAGAAAGAATCCTTTTCATTTGGTGCACGTTCTATGACAGATAGCGCTCGTGCTTCTACTTTCGTAGATCTTTTTTTACTGATTCTACATTCTAAAAGCTGACCAGTGATTGCATTTTTGACTCTAACTTCCTGGTCTTCAAAGCTGCCAATTCCTACATTTGGGTATTTCATACGCGTAATTTTAAGTTCGATTTCTTGACCCTTTTTCACGTTAACTCCTCTCAATCAAATGATTCCCGCATCCAGTTCCTCTTTATTACAAACCAATGTTGAAGAATCAAAAATCTATGACAGTTGATTCCTCTCTTTAGGTTGACCGCCTCAGCTTTTAAAGTTACTATGTCATAACTTAAAAAATATTATCCACCTATATAGATGGATAATATTGAGTGATACATCATCTTATTCTAACTCTCATTCTTCTAAACAAATACGTTAACATTCTTTACTCAATAAACAAATCTTTGAAGCTATAAATAAAACCATCTGCATCTTTCTTAATCTCAGTCTGATAGGGCTCTGACAGGGCATCATATACTGCTATCACTTTCATACCAGCATTTTTAGCTGCCATAACGCCAGCATGCGTGTCTTCGAAAACAAGGCATCTTTCAGGAGAAACACCCAAGTCCTCAGCAACTTTTAAAAATATATCTGGACTAGGTTTACCTTTATCAACTTCACATGATGTTCTCATAGAAGAAAAATACTTGTGGATGTCATGTGACATGACAACTTCAGTTAAAAGTTCTCTCGAATTACTCGTACCAATTCCCATCTTAATATTGATAGAATCCGCATACTCAATTAATTTTTTAGCTTCATCTTTCAAGTTGATTTTCTGTCTATAAAAGAGTTTTGCCATTTCATTCCATTCGTCTTGAATTTCTTTAAGTGGCTCTTTTAAATCAAACCGATCGATGAAATATTGTGCTGTTTCAGTAAAGCTCATACCTTCAATCTGCTTTTGTAGATCATCCGGTAACACAATTCCGCGTTTTTCTAAAAAATCTATGTCAATCTGTTTCCAAATCCACATAGAGTCAACCAATGTCCCATCGAGGTCAAAGATAATTGCGTCGATGTCTCTTAATATTTGCATACTACCTCTCTAGTTGTGACTCCCGCTCTCGCCCTTGTGCTCTTTCCATTAAACGACTGTAATTTACAACAGTACGTGTGTGTTTTCCAGAGCCTACAGACCCGTATTCGTCATACGCCTCCATGAGTAGGAAATACTTTTCATTCTCAATTTTATCAAGTGTAATTGCTATTGTAATTGTTGCGCCTATTAATGAAGGTTTATAATGATCAACCTCAACATGACGACCAACTGATATATACCCTTCTTGAAGTAATGGATCCATTAATTGAGTACTAGCTTCAATCATCAAAGCCACTAATCTTGGGGTAGCAAAAAGGTTTTCAATCTTTCCACTGCCATAGTGAAGTGCCGTGTCATCAATCGTTACCTTTTTTTGTAAAGTAAGTGTCATTCCCTCTTTAAGTTGATTGTTTGAATTCATACATTCCGCCTCCTTTAGTAGATCTTAGTGTTTACATAGTCAGCAATGACCGAAGCGATCGGTTCGTCTGAAAAACATCCAGTCTCTCTCAGTTTGTACAGAATTTTTCGGTCTTTTGAATGTAATACCACTTTTTCATAGTCATTAAACCTAATTTCATAAATCTGTCCTTCTAAAGACCTCGAATTCATATGGATAAAATATGCCTTAACCTCTTTAAAATCAACCTTCTCAAGCATACTTAAAGTGATCTTATCTTTTTTAGAATAAAAATCATAAGCACGCTCTTTTAGTTTGACACAATTGTTGTAATCCTTAAATTCAATAGCATCTGCTTCAAGCATCAGTTTCTTTGCCATAGTGTTAAAGTAATGATACTTTAAAATACCTTCTTCAATGCTCTCAATTTGATAATTTACACGTTTAAAACCTGACATTAATTCATAATTTTCTATAATGAAGTTCTCTTTGGTTAATTGACCTTGCTCTAGTTGATTGATCAATTCAATGCGTTTTTGACAAAATGCTTCAATCTCTTTACTGTTCAATTCCTTCAATTCCTTAACCTTTCTAAGCCACGTTATGCCATTAGTAAATGTAATTTAAAATCAAGGTAATCACAAGATGTAAGTTGATAATCTACACCGTGATAGTTTCCCTTTAATGCATTTCTAAAATTGCTTTTCCCGTGGATGTGTCCGTAGACAACCTGTTTAATCTCATTTTTCTCGAAAATATCAGTAAATCCCGATGGTTCTTTTTTTTCATTTGTTGGTGGAAAATGTAATACACCTATTATATCATTATAGCCTGCAGCTCTTGCTTGTCTTATGGAAAGCTCCAGTCTCAAAAGTTCTCTTTTATATATTTTTTCATCATCCTCAGTGAATACTTCACCGGGGCAAACCCATCCTCTTGTACCGCATATTCCAAAGTTTTTATATATCCCAAAAGTATTATGGATAAACGCTATACTTTCGTATTTACCCTCCATCTTTGTGAGTGAAACCCACCAAAAATCATGATTTCCTTTAAATATAATTTTTTTCCCGGGTAACTGATCCAGCCAAGCAAGGTCACTATTTGCACCTTCAAAACTGATTGCCCATGATATATCGCCTGGCAAAATGACGGTATCTTCAGGTTTGACTTTAATAAGCCAATCCTCTTTGATTTTCTCGTAGTGTTTGTCCCAATGTTCTCCAAAGACTTCCATCGGCTTATCTGAACCAAAACTCAGATGCAGATCACCAATTACAAATAATGCCATAAATCACCCACTGTGTATATTATACTCTATATCTCTTTCTGCGGAGAGACTAAATTATAGTAGCCTTTCTAAGTCTACATTTGAAAGTGCCTGTATCACTTTATCTGAAAATTCAGGGCTTGTCAATTCTATCTGTTTTATAATGTCTTCTGCCTTACTTCTTAGCCTATCTTTTGCAAATTCGCAGGTATCCATCATAAGTGGGAAATGAAGTGCTTCAATAGATTTTATAATTGAAAGCTCATCGAGATAAATTAGTGGTCTTATCATCACAAGACCATCTTCAGTCGTTGAAATAGGCCGCATCGTCGCAATTTTACCGTGTTGTAATAGATTCATCATAAAAGTTTCAACTAAGTCGTCTTTCGTATGTCCCATGGCTATTTTATTATAGTTATTCTCTATTGCATAACGTTTAATTATTCCCTTTCTGAGTCTAGAGCAGGTATAACAAGGTGTAAATGCATTGTCATGAGATAAATTTATAGCATAATGTTCCACATGAACTTGAAGGTCCAAACCATTTGCTTTACAAAATTCTTTATAAGCAGGTAAATTGCCTATTAGTCCATGGTCAACTGTTAATCCTGTGACTTCAAAGGTTTTATTGCCATATTGACTGAGTTGATGAAGCGCATAAAATAGTAAAGAACTATCTTTCCCACCCGAAACACCAATCAATATTCGATCACCTTCCTCTATCATCTCATAAGCATCAATCGCTTTTCTAATAGACTTAAGATAAAGGTTCTGCATCCAACGCTTCATATTAACTTGCCTTTCTCAAAATGATTGTATCTTGGTAAGCTCTTTTTTATTTCAGTTAAAAGTAATTCAAATTCAAACATATTGTCATTATTTTTGATGTTATCAAATCTCTGCTGGAAATCCAGCGCTTCACTCTCTTTACCTTGAGTAAAAAGTAGTTGAATATTAGTGATGATATCGCGTATAGTATTCGACTTTTCTTCAAACATTAACTGCGCGTTGATGACTTCTCTACTAATCTCCATCATTTCTTCATCAAGTCGCGTAGCAGCAATCGCAGAATTTTTAAGACGTTCTATAATTTCATCAGGGATATGTGATTTGTATTTGTAATTAAGTGAATGTTCAATTGTAGCCCAGAAATTCATAGCTAGCGTCCTTATTTGAAGCTCTGCTAAGATTTCTTTAGTCCCTAGTGCTGTTTGAACTGGGTATTTAATGATGATGTGGTAGCTTTTATAGCCACTATCCTTGGGATTCTTAATATAATCCTTCTCGTATAGCACCGTAAAATCCTTTCCACTTCGCTCGCGAATAAGATTCACCACTTCATATATATCATCTACGAACTGACACATGATGCGAATGCCAGCGATGTCTTCCATCTGTTCTTCTAACTGCTCCATAGGGATACTTCTGCGTTCGGCCTTTTCAATTATACTTGAAATTTTTTTCACTCGGCCCATTGCAAATTCTATTGGTGAGTATTCGTTTAATTCTCTATATTGATTGCGAATTGCTTTAAATTTAACTTTTAGCTCTTCAACAGCTTGTTCATATGGAATTAACAGCGTTTTCCATTCTTTTATGACGTTCATAGTTGTCCTCCTGAAACAATTTTTTCAGTGGTGTACAGATCACCTTGTGTATAATGATTATCTAGCATTTTTAATTCTAATTCGTTTTGAAGTTTTCTCCAACTTGTTTCCCAGTTACAAAACAAGGTATCTTCTTCTGGTGCACGTCCAAAAAGTCTTTGAACGACGACTGTTGGTTTTAATAATCTTAGGAAATGGATCACGCGGTCGATGTAAGCTTGCGATGAAATCATTTCAAATGCATCATTTTCATACCAGGTACCCAAAACCGTATTTTTAAGTATATATAAAGAGTGAATTTTCACAGCATCAACACCCAGCACGTTTATCAGTTTCGCTCCTTCATAAAAATCACGTTCTGTATCCCAAGGTAAATTTCCAATTAAATGCGTACATATGGTGAAGCCATATGTTTTAATTAACATCACTGCCTCAATATAATCCGCAAGACCATGACCCCTATTGATAATTTCTAGTGTATTGATATTGATAGATTGAAGACCTAGTTCAATTTCTATGTCAACGTTATTTGCAAGCCCAACGGATTTTAAAACTTCTAAATAGGGTGCGGTTATACAATCGGGTCTCGTCGAGATACTTAAACCAATAACACTTGGAATACATGCTTCATTCAAAACCTTCTCAAAATCGACAATTTCCATGTAGGTATTCGTGTAGTTTTGAAAATAAGCGATAAACTTAGTCGCATGATATTTGGGTGATATAATCTCAATATTTCTATGTAGTTGTTCTGCAACTGAAAGTGCTGATGATTGCGCTTCAAAACCAGTGCCAATTTCTCCACAAAAAATACACCCTCCAGTCCCAATTCTTCCGTCACGATTGGGACAACTGATAGGTAGATTAACTGGAATTTTATAAACCTTTTCTCCATACTTATCTTTTAATGCATCACTGTATTTTTTATAGCTCATCGTATTTCCTCTTTAATTCATAATCACCTAGACACTTTATTTTATCATACCTATGATGATATGTGTACTCATAAAAAGAACCACTCCAAAACAGATGACACACATTCACAATTGTGACAAACTGTTTTGAAATGGTCTTTTATTTAAAATTTAGCTTATTTTACTTTGAAGGAACCAATAATGTATTTCCAGCGATAATTAAATTTGGATCTGCAAGGTTATTGAGCTCCGCTAATTTTTCCCAAGTTGTATTATACATTTGAGCGATTTTCCAAAGAACATCACCATTTACGATTGTGTACGTCATCGTTACTACTTCTGGCTCAGCAACTGGAGGTACAACAACAGGTGGTTCGACTACTGGTGGCTCAACCACTGGTGCATTTGGATCATATAAATTAACTCTGCCTTCAACTTTTACTGTTGCAGGGTCTACTACAGCTAAGTACTTGATAAGTGCTTCGTCTAAAGCAGCAAATTCACCTGTTTGTTTTGAAGCGCCTAAAGTTGTATACATATCGCCACCAGCTGCCATAAAGTCATTTGTAGCGACAGAGTAAACTTTAGCTGGATCTAAAGGCATTCCATTAAACATAACACTTGTAACTCTTTCCATTGCAGGTTTTTCTGGATCAAAAGTAAATGTGATGCCCGCTACATGTGGGAAAGCACCTTTTGCAGCAGGGTAATCAGTAAGGCCATTTTCAAGTGCAGCTATGATATCAGCGCCTGTAACGTCTAAAGTGATGATATAGTTTCCAAAAGGTAATACTGTGATTACATCACCTTTTGTGATATCACCAGCTTCGATAGATGCTCTGATACCACCACCATTTGTGATTGCAATTTGTGCGCCTGTTTCATAAAGCATTGCATTTGTAATAAGGTTACCTAAATTTGTTTCCCCTGTTCTGACAAGTTCTCTAGTTCCTTCTAAAAGGACACTAGTTTCTCCAACTTTAACATCAGTTATAAGTGCATTTGCAGCAGCAATATCAGCAATAACGTCAGTTACAGCAGGGTCATCAGCAAGACCAGCAGCTTGTTCTGTTGTAAATAATTCTGCAGTTTTTGCAGTGATTTTTCCATTTGTTACTGTAAGATTTACGATACCTAAATTCGCATCATATGAACCAGTTTGAACAAGTAAAGTATCTTTAACCATTTCGCCATTAGGCTTTGTTGTATGTGAATGGCCATCTATAAAAACATCAATACCGTCTACAGCGTCAATGATTTTTTTAGATGTAAATTCAGAACCTGCATCTTCTCCAATATGACCAATACATACAAGCACATCTACATGATCTTTTAAAAGGTTAACCATGTCCTGAGCTCTATCAATTGGATTTTGGAAAGTAAGGCCTTTAACGTTATCTGGATGTGTTTTATAAAGAGTCTCTGGTGTTGTTAAACCAAAAATACCAACTTTTAAACCACCAATAGTTTTAATCGTAAATCCAGGTAAGAAATGTGTACCATCTGCCTTTTCAATATTTGCTGAAAGCATAGGGAAATTTAACATCCCTTTGAGTTCAAGTAATCTGTCTTGACCGTAGTTGAAATCATGATTTCCCGGAACCATAACATCATATTTCATAGCATTTAATACTTTGGCAATTGACTCACCTTGTACTAAAGTCGCTATTGTTTGACCGTGGAATGTATCTCCAGCATCAACTAATAGCAAGTTTGGATTAGCTGCTCTAAGTTCGTTTACCTTAGTTGAAATCTTCGCAAAACCCATGATTCCATTTGCCGATTGAATTCTCGCATGTGTATCGTTTGTATGAACAATTGTCAAATTGACTGTTGTATCATCAGCAGCCATTGACACGGTTGATAATGAAAATACCATTACCAACATCAGAAAAATACTGAGTACCTTTTTCATGTGAATCCTCCCTTTTTAGATGTACAGATTTTTTTATCTGTCTCCTACAATTTTATAACCCATTCTATATAAGTTCAAACTATTTTAACGTTTTTGTAACTTTTTTATATAAAAATAGTTATCTATGTTAATATGGGTATTAATTAATCAACTAAATGCGATATTTAATCGTCTTATTGGAGGTTTTTATGAAGTGGTTTCCTGTCCGAATTATTATTGCACTATCTGTCTTCATTATAGGTCTCAAAAATATATGGATTGCGTTACCTTTTAAGTATATTGATTTAGATGAGCAAATCCTTAAGCATACCTTTAAATTAAATGAACTGGTACTGCATGATCATCTTGCTTTCATTATCGGTCTAGTCATGGTGTTATTGGCTTATAATTTATATAGAAAAAACAAAACCGCATGGTTTTTGCAAATTATTGGTTTAATCACCTCAATTTCACTTCAAGTGATGCATCGTATCCACCATACTCCAATATTTTTGTTTTTAGAAATTATCACACTGGTTTACTTACTTCTAAATGCTAGTGCTTACGGCCGTAAAACCTCTACAAAATCTTATAAAAAAGCTCTTGTTTATTTGATCATCTCATTTGGCGTGCTTTTTATAAGTTCTTCAATTAGTATAGCGGTCTTATCAACTCTCCATAAAACTACCGAGACATTTTACTCAAATTTTGTTCACACAATTAAGCTCGTATTATTTATCGAGCCAACAAATTTAACCAATTATACTTTTATTGAAAAAATTTATTTTGACTCTTTGATTGGCGTATTTTGGACTTTACTTTTTGCAGCACTTTTTGTAATCTTAAAACCATTAATTATTGACCGAAAAATATATTCACATCAAAAAGAGCTCGTCAAAGAATTAGTTGACGCATACGGTCAAAACCCTATGGCATATCTTGCCCTTGAAGATGATAAAGACTATTTTTTTAGTAAAACGGTTAAAGGCTTCTGTGCTTATACCATAGTAGGCGATGTCATGGTACTTTGCGGCGATATATTTTGCGACCTAGCTGATGCTGCTATTTTTTTATCTGAATTAAAAAACTACGTCAACACAAATCAGTACTCACTCTTGCTTATGAATGTCACAGATTATTATCTACCTATCTATCAACAGTTCCAATTTGGTCTTATAAAATGTGGTGAGGATGCTAATTTTGATCTTGAAAGTTATTCGTTAAAAGGTGGTGAAGTCGCAAAGGTTAGAGCTGCTATTAATCACGCAAACAAAGCTGGTATCAAAGTTATAGAGATCCATCCAAGTCTTAAAGAGGATAATAATTACGTTATTCAAATGTCAAAGATATCTGATGAATGGTTAAGCTCAAAAAATTCTCCTGAATTAATTTTTATGCTTGGCAAAAACAACTTCCATCAGCCCCTTGAGAGAAGGTATTTTGCAGCACTTTCAGATACAGATGAAGTTTTAGGATATGTTGTATTCAATCCCTACAATAGAAAAAAAGGTTATATCGCGGAAATCACAAGAAGAAAAACAAATGCACCACAAGGCGTGCTTGAAAAAATTATGTATGACGCCTTTCAAATATTTAAGTCCGAAGGTACAACAGAAGCAACTTTAGGGCTCTCACCGCTTTATAATATAACTTCAGAGAAAGAATTTGATGTAACCACAAGTTTAATGAATTATATCTATGAACACATGAACAATTTCTATAATTTTAAAGCACTTCATCATGCGAAAGAAAAATATGCACCAACACAGTGGGTTTCCCGTTATTATGCATTTTATCCGCAACCGTTCAACCCTGTTTACGCTTACTCAATTATTCGTGCACAGCTGCCTCAAAAACCTTCAATCCTGCTTTTTGAAATCATTAAAGACAGGTATTTTAAAAGGGGATGATTACATGAAAGTGATTTTACCAGATCAAACGGTTCTTAATTACGACATAATCGGTAAAGGAATACCTTTGGTTTTGCTGCATGGTAACTTACAAAGTTCTAAAGTATTTGAATATCAAATTTCTTATTTTTCTAAGAATTATAAGGTCATCACCGTTGATACGAGAGGACATGGTGCTTCCTCTCTAGGTGATAAAAAGCTGACTATCTCTTTACTCAGTGAGGATCTACAATTCTTAGTACAAGAAATTGTACAGGAACCTTATATCTTAATTGGTTTTAGTGATGGTGCCAATATCGCGCTAAAATTAGCTATAGAAAATCCAGACAATATAAAGGCAATGGTATTAATCAGCCCAAATATAGATATTGATGGGATTCATAAGTCATTTTATAAAATAACCCAATTAGGTTATTATTTGCTTCACTTTTTAAATTTTCTTAGTCCTATGCGAAAAATAAGGAATATACTATATTTAATGCTCAGTAATCCCGATATCTCCATGCATGAACTTGAAAAAATAAACTTCCCAGTCCTTTTAATTTCAGGAACAAATGATATCATCAGGAAACAACATATTGAACTAATTTCCGCACAAATTCCCTTTTCTCAAATAGAATGGATTTCTGACGCCCCTCATATGTTTTTAAAATCTAGGTCCTTTGAACTCAATAAAACCATCCATAACTTCATCATAAAAACAACCTCGATGCCTTAACATCGAGGTTTGATTTTTGAGTTCATATCGCTTTAATTTCTGACTCCTCTTCAAAATCCACAGGGACAACAAAGAACTTAACGGATTTAGTGGTTTGATCTTGCAACCTATTAATCATGTTCTGTTGTTCATTTCTTTCTAAAGATTCCCCCATTATGATATCAGTAATCTTGTTTTTTTCTGCAAACTGAGATAAAGCGCGTTCTATATCTTTAGCTTTTGTCACAGTTAACATGGCATGATTCAACTTTGATACTTCAAAAAGGTAGTCCAATGCGTCCTTTTCTTCAAGTTGTCCAAAATACTTCCAATTTTCTTTAACAACATGTATTACATGGAGCTCATCTGCATCGCTGGTTATTAGTTTTACACCATAGTCAATCAACCTCTCACAAGATTTCTGTTGAGTGACACAAACCATAATTTTCTTATTGTGCTTCATATTAAGTTCTCCTTCCAGATTGCTCTGCGCTCATATCAATTATAGCAAAACTGGACACAAAAAAGATTAAATAATTCGATACAATTAGTAAACTTTTGTTCAAATGTTGATTTTTATATGACTAAAAAAGATCTCTCATGTATAATGGTATATATGTTTGTTACACATATCGTTTTAGGAGGCATTATGAACCAATATACGAAGGTCATTGGGTTAACGGGTACCATGTATGTGAAAGAGTTTGAAAAAATAAAACACCACAAAAATAAATTGAGGTCTTTACGTGAAGACACGGTTGCAAAAGTTTTTAAAGAAGGCAATGCTGAAATCACAGTTTATTTTGAGGAAACTGATATAGAGATTCAAGTTGATGCATTCTCTGATACTGAAACAATTAAAAAATATTTGGGAAAAGCTTTTCTTTAAACTTCATTCTGTTCAACTTATACCAATTTATTTCATTAATCAACAATTATTTGCAATCTAAGAGATCCCATGACTATCGTATTATTTTTACATATAATCTGATAGAAATGGGATCTAATTTTGTTCATTAACATCTATATTTAGTTCAAGAATCGATGTAAACTATCTGGAATCTCTGTTTCATAATTTAGTGTGATTACAAAATCAATGCTAAATGCATCTGAAATATCATCAATTTTAGCAAACCATTCGCTTATTTCAGTTTCAGATATCTTTACTGTGTTCATAATGCCATCAATATAAATCTTCTCTATATCGTAATTGTTGGAGATCAAGCCACATATGAATCCTAAAAATTCACATGAATTCGTAATTGGAAACTCACCGAGATTGATAAAACGGATATCATGATGTAAATCGTACATTGCGCGATTGTCATCATCAATAAAAATCACGTTACCCTTTGAAGCGCCTAGTTCTTCATTTGCTTTTTTAACGATGTCTTTGGTCTTTCCAGATCCTTTTTTTCCTGCAATTAAAGTAACCATTTTAATCTCCTCCTTCGTAATAAACACTTAATTGTATTATTCTCTGTACAATCATGTTTCTCCTTCAAAACAATAAAATTATTTTTGCTCAGAAGATTCGTCTTTTTCAAGTCTGCTATTTCTAAGTTGACCACAAGCAGCATTGATATCCGATCCTAGTTCTCTACGTACGGTGGTGTTGATATTATATTTATCCATTAATTGAGATTTAAACCCATTTATTCGATCCATTTTAGTCGGTTTATATGATTTTTCTTCAACGGCGTTTACTGGAATTAAATTGACGTGAACCAATTTGCCCTTTAACATTACACCCAACTGATCAGCATGTAAAAGAGTGTCATTGACACCTTCTATCAAAGCATATTCAAATGTTACTCTTCTGCCTGTTTTCTCAATGTAGTAATCCACTGCTTTCATCAATTCTTTGATGCTGTATCTTTTTGTAATTGGCATGATTTCTTCTCTTTCTTCCTGAAATGGATTATGAAGAGAAATCGCTAAAGTTAATCCAAATTTTTCGTCTGCTAACTTATAAATTTCAGGTGCTAAACCACAAGTTGAAATCGTTATACTTCTGATTGACAGATTTAGGCCTTCTGCAAAAGTCGCCATCTTGACAAATTTCACTGTTTGCTCATAATTATCAAGTGGTTCCCCACTTCCCATAAGAACAACGTTATCAATTCGCTTCCCAGTTAACCTTTGTAGTGCATAGATTTGACCAAGATATTCACCTGCGGTTAAGCTTCTAACGATACCACCAATTGTCGAGGCACAAAACGAACATTTCATTTTACAGCCAACTTGTGTAGAAATACAAGCGCTGTGACCGTGTTTGTAGGTCATAAAAACCGATTCAACCATATTGCCATCAGAAAGAGCACCTAAAACTTTTATGGTACCATCCGCTGCTTTATGTTCTTCAATTATCTTATAATTATCGATACTAAACTCACGAGAAAGTTTATCCCGTAGTGTTTGTGGGATGTTCTTCATCTCATCAAACCCCATAACCCCTTTTTGTGCGACCCATTCATAGATTTGCTTTCCTCTAAATGGTTTTTCTCCAATTTTCTCAAGTGCTTTTATTAAATCTTCCTTTGTTTGATTTCTGATATCTTTCATTTATACTCTCACCTTATCTATAAATCACGTAACTGGTCATCTACTATAATTCAAAAAACTGGTTACTTGGGAAATATATTCGCCAAATAACCAGTCTCCTATTCTTTGTCAATTATGTTTTTCCTGCTCAAACTCGTCAATATAAATTGACAATATGTCTGCTAGCCCTGTAAACTCGCAACCATAATTATAGCCTTCTTCAACATTTTCAACTCTCATAATCTTCAGAACACTATAAAATTGTTTTCCGTTACCTAAATCAATTTTCGCATTGAAATAAAAATTTAAAGGAAGTTCTTCTTTCGCGATAAATCCTATGCCACCTTTAGAAATATCTAATATTTCAACAGGAAATTCTCTAGTGCCCTTAATAATCTGTTCTTGATTATACACTTGATCAATGTTGATTACTGCATTGTAAGTGAGCCTATGAGAGCGTCTTCTTTCACGCATATTTAGTCCTCCTATCTATACGAATTCATTTATACTGTCATTATACATGATTATTTTGCTTTTGAACTCTCATTTTCCATAAATTCATAAAAATTTTCGTACATTTTCTTTTTATCATACTTACCCGATAGATCTGATACGATGAAAAAATCATTGTTCCCATCAATAACAAAACATTTCTTACCGTTATTTGCATATGCTTTTGCGTAGTTAATTCCCGGAATTTCAACTGGATCATACATAGGTTTATTGCCTGGTCCGTTAAAGTTTCCCCAAACATTTACTTTACCAGTTTTTAAAACTGCCAAAGTTAAAGAATCTCTTACTTTTAATGTATCAACATCCTTTAGTCTCAATATTTCATTGGGGAAGAATATTTCCGATTTTCCTTTTGTTCCCAGCTGACCAAAAGCGTTGTTACCACAACCAAAAACTTTCCCTGATTCCGTAACAATTAACGAAAATTTATCTCCTGCATGTACGCTTTTTACACTTGTAAACAAAGTTACAACTGGTTCGGAGACGCTACCTTTATAACCTACTGCAAGTTGTCCATGAGAATTATCTCCCCATGCCATAACTGTACCATCATACTTAAGTGCCAACCCAAAGTTAGTACCACATGCAATTTGTTTTATACCTGTTACACCTTCTAGTTTAATTGGTAACATAGAATCTTGAATTTCATCTTGCATGAGTTGGTGATCCGAATTATCTCCCCATACAAAGACATTACCTTCATAATCTAGTGCCGCGGCAAATTTTCTTCCGGCAGAAATTTGTTTTATATTTTCTAGACCCCAAACGCTAGTGATTGTCTTTTGTGCGTTTTTATCCCCCGTCGCAAGCTCACCATGACGATTACTCCCCGCAGTACCTACTGAACCATCATGAAATCTAAAAACGTTAAAACCTTCTCCACAAGCAATTTGAAGGACAGAATCATACATTGAATTGTATTTTAGTTCTGTAACTGAATTTAACGAACCAATACCCAACTGTCCAGATTCATTGTTGCCTCTCGATAGCCCTCTACCATTGTTATAAAGCATAAAAAATGAACCATCATAGGCTTCTAAATCTTTTATCCCTTTCTCTTCAACTACTTTGATTTCACGCTCAAAGTTATCTGACCAGTTATTGTGTTTGTCCCTAATCTTAAGCCTAATCGTGTATATACCAGGCTCTTTAAATGTAGCGAATTTATTTTCCCATTTTCGCTCCATCACCTCGCCATCTTCAGCAACACAAGCACTTGTATCATAAGTAATATAAGTCGTCGTTGAAAACTTATTATCTGGCTTCATAGAAAAATGAGCAATCGGCTTTATTTTACTTAAGTCGTTTACTCTTCTAAGCGTTAAATAGGTATATACCCCGTTGATATAGGAATCGCCACCTATTTCATTGATGATGCTCTGTGCCTCATCATCTGGCAAATGACTTACAGTTAAAAACTTACCATCTAAAGACAATCCATATCTTTTCAAATTTAGATTTTCAGGCTTTTGTATAAATGGTAAAAGTTTACGGATATCTTTTGCATAATCCGAATTTTCATTTTTATATTCTGACATAGCATCTAAAAAGATCTCATAGTCTTTATATACATCTACAGGTATTTCTTCTTTGTCTTTAAGAAAATATGCAACTGCGCCAATTAACGATCCAATCGTTACCACAATTCCTAAGAAATTCACCTTTTTACCCCTTTAAAGTGTTCTATGACATTGAGTAATAACACTGCATTAGTAACAGGTCCAACACCACCTGGAACTGGTGTAATCATCTGGACATAATCTTTCATTGCGTCAAAATCTACATCGCCAACTAATTTTCCATCTACTTCGTTCATGCCAACATCTATAATAATTGCTTTTTCGCTAACCATCTCTTTTTTTAGGAACAATGGAATACCTACAGCTACGATGATAATATCGGCTTTACGTGTATGTTCTTCTAGGTCGACTGTTCTGGAGTGACATATTGTAACAGTAGCATTATTTTCCATAAGCATGACTGCAAGTGGTTTTCCGACGATGTTGCTTCTACCAATTACCACAATATACTTACCTTCTAGATCAATATCTAATTCTTTAAACATCGTAATAACGGCTAGAGGTGTACATGGTCTAGTTGCTTTTTCACCTTTAAAAAGTCTGCCTGCATTGATTGGATGAAATCCATCTACATCCTTTTCTGGCGCTATAGTCATAATGACTTTCTCTTCGCTTATATGTTTTGGAAGCGGCATTTGAACTAAAATACCATCCACTTCTTCATCAACATTTTTTTCAACGATAAGTCTTAATAATTCTGCTTCTGAGATCTCAGTGGATAATCTTACAAGCGAATATCCAAACCCGACACTACTACACGTCTTCTCGATCATACGTAAATAGGATTCTGAAGAAGGATTTTCACCTAACATAAATGCGACTACATTTGGTTTTCTATAGCATTCAGAACAACAATTTTTAGCCTTGTCTTTGATTTTTTTAGCAATTGCATTTCCATCGATGATCATTTCTTCCTCCCCCGTCAAAAAAACTTGTATTAATTTTCCAAGTCCCTAATATAACCTAAACAGCCCATTAATAATGGGCTGTTCAAATTTAAATCAGTATAATTCCTACTTCGCTTTTAGCTCTGTCCAAATACGATCGTATTCGATAATAAAGTCACCTGGATCACTGAATATCTCGAAGTTTTTAAGTAAAGCATCATCTGGATAGGCATAAGTTGTACCCATTAAAGCAGGGTCAAGTAATTTCATAGTTTCAGTATTACAAGTTGCATAGCCAACGTAGTCTGCATTCTTAAAGCCTATATCACCCCTGCATAGGAAATTTATAAACTGATGAGCAGCATCGATATTTTTAGCTCCTTTTGGAATCACCACATTGTCGAACCAAATGTTTGAGCCCTCTTTTGGCAATACATATTTAAAATTATCATACTCTTGAATTACAGTGCTTGCCTCACCAGACCAAACAACTGCCATTGCAGTTTCTTCACTGATGAGCATGTCTTTTACGTTGTCTCCAACATAAGCAAGTACAAGTGGCTTTTGTTCAATTAATGCATTTTTTGCTGCTTCTAGTTCATCTACACTTTTAGTATTCATTGAATACCCAAGTTTCTTAAGTGCAACCATGATTGAATCTCTTTGTGAATCAACCATAGTGAACTGTCCTTTATATTTCGCATCCCATAATACGTTCCAAGAATCTATCGGCTCAGTGATAATATTTGTATTATAAATGATACCTACAGTTCCCCAAAAATACGGTACTGAATACTCATTGTTGGGATCAAATGCTAGGTTCTTAAACCTACTATCGATATTAGCATAATTCGGAATTTTAGATAAGTCAAGAGGCTCAACTAAATCTTCTTTAATCATTTTTTCAATCATGTAATCAGAAGGGATTGCGATATCATATTGTGTACCACCCTTTTTGATTTTTGTGTACATTTCTTCATTTGTAGCATAGGTTTCATAGTTAACTTTAATCCCCGTTTCTTTTTCAAAGGTATCAAATATATCTTCGTCGATATAATCACCCCAGTTATAAACGTTAAGGACAACTTGATCGTCTTTTTTACAGCCTGTAAAAAGTGTTCCCATAAGTGCTACAAGTAAAACTAAAGCTAAAACTCTTTTCATTAATATCTCCCTTCTAAAGCATAGGCTTAAATTTCTTCTATTTTAGTACGTTTATTAAGAACCAACAATAAAATTAAAACCGTTATAAACATAAGTGTAGATAGTGCATTAATTTCAGGTTTAATCCCTCTTCTCGCCATGGAATAAATCGCAATTGATAAATTGCTTACACCGTTTCCAGTGTTGAAAAAACTAATAACAAAATCGTCAATAGAGAGTGTAAACGCGATAAGTGCACCTGTAATAATGCCTGGTTTAATTTCCGGATAAATAACTTTTCTAAAGGCGTACCAAGGTGTAGCGCCTAAATCAAGTGCCGCTTCAAGCATCTCGTTTGGCATTTGTTTGAATTTGGGAAGTACTGAAAGTACAACATATGGAATGCAAAAAGTTACATGTGCAATAATCATCGTCATGAGTCCAAGTTCCATATTTAATGCAACGAACAAAGTCATCAAAGATATACCAGTGACAATATCTGGATTCAATATTGGAAGTGAATTCACGTTCAGAATTGCCTTTTGCTTCCATGATTTCATATAAAATATGCCAAATGCGGCAAAAGTTCCAATCAAGGTAGCTACTGCTGATGCAACTATTGCAACTAAAACTGTGTAATATAAAGACTTCATAATATAATCATTTTGAAATAAACTTTGATACCAATCTAATGTAAATCCTTCCCATTTGGCAGTCGATTTTGAATCATTAAAAGAGAAAACTGCCAGTACCGCGATTGGAGCATATAAAAACCCAAAGATGATAAATGTGTAGAGTCTTTTAATCCATTTACCTACCATAGATTCACACCCCTTTCTTCAGGGTTACCACCACCCACTCTATTCATAACTGCCATTGAAATTAGAATAAGAAGCATAAGGATCATCGCCACTGCAGAGCCAAAGTTCCAGTCATTTATTACTAGGAACTGTTGTTCAATTAAGTTACCAATGAGCATGTATTGTCCACCATATAATAAGTTTGAGATAACAAACGTACTAACTGCAGGCATAAATACCATCGAAACGCCTGATAGTATCCCAGGAATGGATAATGGAAAAATCACTTTAAGGAATACCACTTTTTTATTGCCACCTAAGTCTTCAGCGGCTTCTATCAAACTTTGATCCATCTTGGTTAATACAGTATAAATAGGCAATACCATAAAAGGCAAAAAGTTATAAACCATCCCTAAAAGTACCGCGCCCTCAGAATATAAAAAAGTCATTTGCGGCAAATCAAAAAAAGACAAAATACCATTAAGTACGCCGTTCTTTCCTAAAATTGTCATCCATGCATAAGTTCTAAGCAAAAAATTCATCCACATCGGTACAACAAACATCATAACTGCGAAAGTACGATATTTTATATCCATCTTTGCCAATATCATAGCCATGGGATAGCCAACTAAAAAGCAAATCAAAGTGGCTTCAACTGCAATTTTTAACGACCTAGCTAGCACCGCAATGTAGATTGGATCAAATGCTCTTGTAAAATTGGAAAAAGTAAGTTGCCAACTACCATCTGAATTGGTTGTAATCATACTAAATCCAAATACCATAAAAATCGGTATCACCACAAACATAGCAATCCAAAATAGATATGGACCTGAAGAGAGTTTTTTTATCATCCTATGCCTCCTTATCCATAATATGGATATCGTCAGGCGTAATAAATAACCCTACATGTGTTCCTTCATGTTCCATTGTTGTGCTGTGAACCATCCATTCGCGATTTGCCTCAGAAATAAGCATCTCGTAATGAACACCTTTAAATACAACTGATTTTACTATGCCTGTTAGAAGTCCTTCGGAAACAGGTACAAGTCTTACATCTTCAGGCCTTACAACGACTTCAATCGGGGTATTTGTACCGAATCCTTTATCGACACAAACAAATTTTTTATCGCAGAATTCAACTTCAAAATCTTTTATCATGGTCCCTTGGAAAATATTACTTTCTCCTATAAAATCTGCTACAAATGAGTTTTCAGGTTCGTTGTAAATATCTATTGGAGAACCAATTTGTTGTATTTCGCCTTGATTCATGATGATGATTTTATCAGACATAGTAAGTGCTTCTTCTTGATCATGCGTAACATATACAAAGGTGATGCCCAGTTCTTTTTGCATATTTTTAAGCTCTATTTGCATCTCTTTTCTAAGTTTTAAATCTAACGCACCAAGGGGCTCATCAAGAAGCAAAACTTTGGGCTCATTGACCAGTGCTCTCGCAATTGCAATACGCTGTTGCTGTCCACCGGAAAGTGAATTTACACTTCTTTTTTCAAACCCTTTAAGGTTAACAAGTTCAAGCATCTTAGCCACTTTTAGAGCGATTTCTTTATCACTTGCTTTTTTAATTTTTAATCCGAATGCTATATTTTCATAAATATTCATGTGTGGAAACAAAGCATATTTTTGAAAGACGGTATTGATCTGTCTCATATAAGGAGGCGTATTGGTAATTTCATTTCCTTCAAAATAAAGTTGTCCTGAAGTAGGTGTTTCAAAACCAGCGATCATTCTAAGTGTCGTTGTTTTACCACATCCACTTGGCCCAAGAATAGTTAGGAATTGGTTTTTCTTAACCCAGAAATCAATGTTTTTGACTACTGGTACACCACCAAATTCCTTAGTAATATTAAGTCCCTTAACGATTTTATCGCTCATATTTTCCTCCAACTGCTAGAAATTTGGGGGAGTACCAACCAGCAGAAGTACCGCTTCACGACGGCCTTTATTGACGATTTCATGCCCCTTATTCGCTTTGTAATAAAATGAATCTCCAGCTTTAGCTACATATTTTTTGCTACCTAAATTAATAACGATTGAACCCGATAAAACATAACCGAATTCCTCGCCAACATGAGGTTCGTGTTCATCATAAGCACCATTAGGTGCCAACGTTAAAAGAATGGGCTCCATCATGTTCTTTTGAGCATTCGGGATAATCCATTCTAACTTATAACCAATTTCTTCGTTTTCTTTTTCAAAGAAATCCTCAGTTTTAAATACTATTTTTTCTTCCACTGTCTCACTGAAAAAGGCCTGGAGATTGGTCCCTAGGCTCTCCAATATATCGACTAAGCTCGCAATAGAAGGTGACGTCATGTCACGCTCAAGCTGCGATATAAATCCCTTAGACAACTCGCATCTATCTGCAAGTTCTTCTTGTGTGAGGTTGTTCTCCAGTCGAAGACGTTTGATTTTCTCTCCTATCTGCACAACCATCTCTCCTTTTAGTTAACTTTTTTATTCGGTTGAGTACCTAACGACTTGTTTACTTTTATTAAACTTTTCACTCGATTTATTATACTTTATTGAAATTTATGAGTCAATACAAAAAAAAACAAAAAACGTAGTACCTCACAGCACTACGTTTCAGACTATATAGTTATTATTTTATTTTAAGAATTTTATCAATGAGTTTTACTAGATTTGCTATCTCTGGTTTACTCATTTGAGCGTCCGCACCAACAGCATCTCCCTTATGCATAAGGTCATCTGTAATAAGCGAAGAAAATATGATAACCGGTAAATTTTTAAGGATTTTGTGTTCTTTAATTCGACGTGTAAGTGCATGCCCATCAAGTTGTGGCATCTCAATATCTGTAATTAACAAATCGATATCCGACATGAAGTTTTCGCCTTTTTTATCGGCCAACATCGTAAGATACTCTAACGTCTGCATGCCATCATCAAAAAACTTAAGATTCATGAAACCCGCTTTAGTAAGGGTATCTAATAAAACTTTACGAATCATTGGCGAGTCATCTGCAAGTGCCACTTTTATCTTTGAACGGTCCTTAACTTCTATATCTTTGATGCGATCCATGTTAATGCCAGTATTTGGGTTGATATCCATTACAATTTTTTCAAAATCCAATAACATGATAATCTGATTGTTCAAATTAATATTACCAATGATAAGAGAATTAGATGTAATATCGTCAGGTTTCATAATTGAATTCCATCCAATACGGTTAATTCCTAAAACAGTTTCAATTGCAAAGCCAACTTTAATCTTATTAAATTCACAAACTAAGGTCATACTCGTCTTAACATTTGGATTTTTTTGATTTTCAAGCACATAGAGCAAATCAACAATTGAGATCATCTCACCACGAATCAAAGAAATACCCGAAACCGCTGGATGTGAATTTGGGATTTTCGCTATGTTTTCAATTTGAAGTAGTTCTTTAACTTTAACGACATTAATTGCGTAGTGAACTCCTGCCACTGTAAAGTGTAATATTTCAACTTCACCTGTTCCGCTTTCAAGTAAAATACCTGGTTTATTTTCCATAACTGAAATATCCTCCATTATCTAATTTTCACATGTGAATCTTAATCACATCATTACTCAGCTATTATCCAAACGTCATATATGTACTATTATACATTTGTCATCGTTATTAATAAATAACTTTATTAAATCTTATGCCTTTATATGATATATGGCATTATACCCACTGAAATTATTAAAAATCAAAAAGCATCTCTTTCGAGATGCTTAACTTGTTAAAGTTTAATTCTATCCTGCTTTTTCTTTAGATGATTGACATTTCTTTGCCAACGGTTTCAAATACGGATACCGCTTTTGCGAGTTGTTCTTCTGTATGTGCTGCTGTTACCATACATCTTACTCTTCCAGTTCCTTTTGGCACCGTTGGGAAAATGATTGGAGATACAAACACACCTAGTTCAAGCATGCGCTTAGAAAATGCAACTGTTTTTGCTTCGTCGCCTATGATTACTGGTGTAATTGGCGTTTCACTTGCACCTGTATTAAAACCAAGTTTGCCAAGTTCTGCTTTAAAGAAATTTGCATTTTGCCACAATCTATCTGTATACTCAGTTGTACTGCTGAGTAAAGCAACAGCTTCAGTAATTGCGCCAACAGCTGCTGGTGGTAATGAAGTACTGAAAAGTAAAGGTCTGCCTCTATGAAGCAACCATTCTTTCATCACCTTGCTACCTGCAACATAACCGCCAACTACGCCAATTGCCTTTGAAAGTGTACCAATTGAAAAGTCGATTCTGCCGTGTAGGTGGAAATGGTCAACTGTACCACGACCACTTTCACCAAGTACTCCAGATCCATGTGCATCATCTACATAAGTCATACAATTGTATTTTTCAGCGAGTTCCACTATTTCAGGTAATTTAGCAATATCCCCGTCCATACTGAAAACACCATCAGTTATGATTAAACAATTCTCAAAATTGCTTCTTTTTTCTTTTAAAACGCGTTCCAAGTCCGACATATCGCTGTGTTTAAACACCGCTTTGTCAGCTTTAGATAGTTTAACACCATCGATAATGCTCGCATGGTTCAATTCATCTGAAATAATTAAGTCACCTTTATTTGTGATGGCTTGAATTGCACCTGCATTACAGTTAAATCCAGATTGAAACACCATTACGGCTTCTTCACGTTTGAATTTCGCGAGTTCTACTTCCAGTTGTTCATGTATATCCATATTTCCAATAATGGTTCTAACGGCACCAGAACCAACACCATATTTTTCAACCGCTTCGATAGCTGCTTTCTTTAATTTTGGGTGATTGGCGAAACCTAGATAATTGTTAGAAGATAAATTGATTACTTTTTTTCCATTAAGCATAACTTCAGCTTCATTTGCACCTTCAAGTATTGGTAATACTCGATAGACACCTTGATCTTTAAGTTCTTGAACTTGATCTTGCAAATACTTTAACTCATGTACGTTTGACATCGTCATTCCTCCATAAAAAGTAATTCTACGCATTAAGTATATCACTAACTGTCCGCAGTGGAAATACAAAGTCTATTTATTGCCCATTTGTAATATTCGCCAAGCTGATGGTCTCTTTCGAGGTTATTTAAAGAACTTAATTGCTGTAATACTTGTTTACTACGTGTTCCACTCAAAACAATAAGGGCATTTCTTTTATAAATCCATAAGCTTCTCCAGGCAAATCCCATTTCTCCGAACTTTAATTTAAACTCAGAAGAAGTCATTGAGAGTAATTCAACTAGATTGATCCAGTTTGAGGTAAATCCACTGAGTAAAAATGTATCTAAATTGTCTTTATTTGCAGGGCATGCTTCTTGACAGATACTACAGCCATAAATTTGCTTATTAAAAGCGCTACGCTGTACTTCATTTAACCAATCTTTAGTTTGTGTTAACGCAGAGAGACAATTCTTCATATCAAGCATTTCAAAGCCACAAACATTTGTTGGACATGCTTTTACACAGTTTTCACAAGAATTACACACCTCATAAACGACCGGTTTAAGTTGCTGATGTTCGGGCAATTGATCAAATAGCAAATGCTCTTTAATGACAAGATAGCCTATAAAAAAATGCGTTCCTAAATGAGGATGTATTAGCAAATGATTTTTACCAATGCTTCCAAAACCCGCATAATAACCAACTTCTCTGTCATTATATGGCGAATTGTCCACACAAAGCTCTGTTCGTTCAAATTTACTATTAAACCGCATCTCCAATTGTTCCAGTATTTTTGCAAGAATCTTTTTCACTTCTTTATGGTAATCATACTCCCAAGCGAAACTTTCTATCTTTCCATAAGTTTCATCTGGGGCTCTATGTGCAAAAGATAGACGATAAGGTACTGCAACTGCAATCACTGTCGCTTTTGAACTTTCGGAATTCTCAAAAATACTATTATTAGATTTAAACTTGTCTATTCGCTTCACAAAAAGTGGATTATTATTGTTAATTAACACAATACCCCAATGCTTAAGCATCAGGGTATCCATCGTCTTTTGAAGAAATTCAAACATATCCTTTGATTGCATACATCCGCCTCAAAATATTATTCTTAATTTTACTGCAATACTTCAATATCCATATTAACAATCTGCTTCGTCCAGGAGGCATAAGCGTCGATTTTTAGATTTTTAACCCTGCTATTATATGCCCAAATAGATTTCAACCTTGCTATTGGCAATGTTGGCAGTTGTTCATTTTGAATGGTATGCCACTGAGTTAATATGGTTTCTCTCTCAAACCTTGAATTAACATCATGTAATTCATTGAACATCTCGTTTGATGTTGGATCGTCAAAATTACCAAAGTTGTAAATACCAATGCCATCTTCGCTTGAAAACATTAACTCAGGATTTTGATTGACATCGATCACCCAAGCCAAATTCCACATATCCAATTTTTGCTCATTTGTTAACGCTGAGAGCATACTATTGTAATCTAAGTAATTAATCGTTACCTCGATACCTAATTTACGCCACTGTAGCTGTGCAAACTGCCCCAAGTTATACGACCAATCCGCTTCAGGAAATACTGTATACTCAATTTTCAATCGCTCTCCATTTTTCTCCCTAAAGCCGTCTTCATCATTATCTTTCCATCCAGATGAATCCAAAAGTTCACTTGCTTTATCAAAATTATAGGCATAAGGTTCAAATGATTGAGTATCCATTGAAAATTCTTCTACATCAGTTGCAATATAATTCATAATATCAGAATATCCTGACCACTCGCTTTGTATAAAACTCTCGCGATTTAGTCCGTAGAGTAAAGCTTTTCTAACCTTAACCTCGGCTAAAATTGGATTTGTTAAATCTAGTCCAATAAAGGCAGTGATGTTGGTTCCTTGAGTCAACACATTTCCAAAATCAAATTGTTTAACATTTTCATTTTTATATTTAGAAGGTGAAATTTCATAAATATCAATTTTACCTTCACTAAAAGCTTTAAAAGCATCCAACTCATTGTATTTTCTGATAACAATCCCAGATATTTTTGCATTTGCTATGATATATTTTGTATTCTTAACTAAAACGATACTTTCGCCTGGGACGTACTCATTAAAACTGAATGCACCGGTACCCATTGGCGGTTTATAATTTTTTTTAAATAATTCAATATCTGAAAAATTATAATATGATTTTGAAAGGATTGGAATTTCCAGAGCTTTTAAATTATCTCTACTAGCACTGTTAAAAGTAAATTCGATTTCATCCGTGCCTATTTTAGCAACGGCTAAAAGATGTCTTTTGATAGAAACATAGGTGCCGTCATATAAAGAATCAAGTAAAATTCCATAAGTAAATAATATATCGTCTTGACTAATCCTACTACCATCATGAAACAAAGCATTTGATTTTAATTTTATCGTATACTTTAAGCCATCTTCTGATACAACATATGACTCAGCTAAGACCCCTTTTAAATTTTCATTGCTTTCTAACACAAATAAACCATCAAAAACGAGATCTGAAATCCATTTTTCAACATCTTTAGATGCGAATAGTGGATTAAACGTGCTATCAATATCAGGGGCTGCAACAATCAAAGCGCCTGATCTCGATAATGCAGGGTTGGAAATCAACTCTTGCTCCACGGTGTCTTGTTTTGGTGGTTTTGTTGTTTTTTCAGTGTCATTTTGAATCTCACATGCTGTAGACAAAATCAAAATGATTATTAAAGGTACTATAACTTTGACGAATCGTCTGAAATTCATCGTCTTTTTCTCCTACTCTTTATCTGGCATAGCAAAAACCATCGTTGCAAGCGAATGTCTTTGTGCCCCTTCTTTTGGATCTTCTTTGTCAGATAAATATGCGTCTATTAGATCAGAAATTTTCTCATTTAACTCTTTAGCTTCCATATCTGTTAAGAAGTAGTCTGCAAAATGTGAAACTTTTCTAGATATTGGACCCGAATAATATTGAACAGATTCATAAAAATCTCTAGAAATGCCTTCAAAAAAAGCTACTGCAACATTGCTAATCGAATCTGACATCTCATCATCTAAAGTTACTGCACTGCTATCAATAATGATTTTATAGGCAACTGGGCAATAGTATTTTTCAACTACACCATATTTAGTAACTTCTTGTACCAATTCTATTATGCCTACTTTTTCAAGAATCTTAATATGGTAATTCACTCTACCGTGTGGTTCGTCCAGCATCTCCGCAATCTGCTTAGCAGTTTTGGGTTTGCTATCAAAAGCCTCAATAATGTCAAGTCTGTACTGTTGTGATATAGCCTTAATCTGTTCTAAGTCTTTTAAGACAATAATTTCTTTCATACTCACCCTACCCAATTAATTGTTTTCGTTCTAATTTTATTATAATTCTTATGTTAACCCCCGTCAATAGAACTAGATTTCCATCAAAATATATGTGATATCATCATTTAAAGCATCTTTAAGGGGATTGATAATATTGACTATAGAATCATTTAGCTCTTCAATTGTTACAAATCGATGGTCTGTTAAAAATTTAATTAGTCCATCGTTATCAAATGTTTTATTCTTTTCATCGTCGATTAGTCCATCAGTAAAAAATAAAAGCCGATCTCCTTTTTCAAGTTTAATTCTTTCACTTTTGAATTCCGGTGTAATAAACTCACTCAACTTACAAATTGGAAAACCCTCGCTTTTATCTAGAAAGTCAATTTTCCCATTCTTCTTAATTCTAATTGGACTGCAATTTAACCCTGCTGAACAATATGTTAACATTTTTGTACTTAAATTCATAGTGGCGTAAAAAACAACCATATGCATTTCATCTGGAAAATTCATTTTATTAAATTGATCATAGAAATGACCCAACATGCGTTCCGGCTTTAAACCTCTAAATAGTTGTTGGTTTTTCTCACCAAACTTTAGATAGTTACTGCTAAACATCGTCAAAAGCGCTGCAGAAATACCATGACCAGATACATCCATCAAATATAAAGCAACATTATCTTCATCCAACCGATAATGATCAAAAAAATCACCACTTAACCGCTCACACGGGATATATTCAGAAAATATTTTCACATCCCGATAATTGGATTTTGGGCTAGGCAACAAAGATTGCTGAATTTTCTTCGCATATTCAAGCTCATCAATAAATTTTTGATTTACCTCTCTCACTTGATATGTTTTTTTATCGATAATTTTTTTAAGATTCATCGCATAAAGATTGAACTGTCTTTGAAGTACCTTTTGTTCACCTTCAGGAATAACAAAATTATTGCGATTGATATAATAGAAAAAATATATAAACCCCAACGTTTGTAAAATATAGCTTTGTATTTGCATATAAAAACTACTTATCGTCAATGTTAAAAGCAGTTGTGCAACTAGCATCGTCGTAAAGGCGAATAGAAAGGCATAAGAGTTACTAGTTCTCTCCTTTAGTACCAATTCATAGTTTAAAATCACTAAAAACATTACAGAAAGCCCATGTATTAAAAAAGTGATCATTTCTTGGTTTATTTGCGTTTTCAATGCTGCAAAAACGATAATTAATTCTACAACAATTATGATAATTGCTGCAAAAAACATCCTTAAAGGATTTGAATAAAGCCATGCCAATTTTCGTTGAAAGTTTAAAGTCAGCACACCCGTGATAAAAATCAATTTGCCAAAGCCTAGTAACAAAGTCACTAAATCAAGAGTATTTATTGGTCCAACAATCATTACCACAATTGCCAAAATAGTATTAACTATCATGATAAAAATATAAAAGGAAATCGCGACATATATTTCATCGATTTTTACACGGCTTGTATAATAAGTGGCATTGGCTAATAAAACAATGACAACAAGGTTAATCAGCAATACAACTATAAAATAGACCATTGTATAATCCATCATTTTTTCAAACACATAAACGTTGTTAAACACCAAAATAGCCATGGCAATTATGATTGATACAATATATGATTTTCTTTCCATTGAACGCTCTTTGGACTCTCCCATAATGCCTCCAACTAAAATAGATTATAAATCAAATCCACTACCACCGATGAACTCTTTAAGAATAGATACCTTTGGCACTAATTCATCCTCTTCAATTGATTTAAAGTAACCTAAAAATTTTCTGAGCAATAGTGCTTCTCCGTATTCCACTTCTTCTTCTGTTATCGCTTCTAATAATGGCAGAGCATGTTTTTTTAGTACCGCTAACTCATATGGAAGCGCAGTATTAAAAACTTCATCTGCTTGTTCTTGAAAAGGAAAAATATTTATTTCTTCGCCTCTGCGAACCGAACCCCACATCCCTATAGTGCGTTTAGCAGAGTGCCCTCTAAATTGATTGTCTCGAACGATTCTTCGTAATAATCTTGTTTGCGTTGTAGGGATACGATTATGCTCGTCAATGTTCAGTTGCGTTAAAGCACTTACATATATTTTAAATTTATCTCGTTTAAAAATATGACTTGTTAAGGCATCATTTAAACCGTGAATCCCTTCGATAATGATGGGCTGATCTTCTTTAATCTGTATTGGATTATGCCTGTATTCTCTCTGTCCAATTTGAAAGTTAAACACCGGTAAATCAACAGGTTCTCCATCAAGCAAACCATTGAGGTCAATGTTAAATTGTTCCACATCAACTGCTTTTAAAGATTCAAAATCATAATCACCATTCTCATCAAGTGGCGTCTTGTCTCGATTGACAAAGTAGTTATCTGTTGACATGGTTATCGGGTTAAGACCATTAACTCTCAATTGTATTCTCAGTCTATTTGCAAAGGTGGTTTTACCTGATGATGAAGGACCAGCAATCAAGATTACCCTCTTTTTCTTTTTAGTAATCTCATCTGCTATTGTCGCTATTTTTTTCTCATGTAGCGCTTCTGCGATCTGTATGAGTTCTTTGTATTGATCGTTTAAGATCAACTGATTTAGATTGCTGACATAGCTAATATTCATGATATTTGACCATTGCTCTGACTCTTTAAATACTTCAGCAATCTTTGGTGACTCCACAAATTTAGGCACTTCAAACGGACTATATTTAGTAGGGTGCATCAAAATAGCCCCATCGTCATACTTGACGATATCAAAAATCTTAATATAACCTGTACTTGGCACCATATAACCATAAAAATAATTGAGAACACCATCGCATTCATAGAGTCTAATGTCATTTTTTGGCCTAAATTTCATGAGCTCAACCTTCGAGGTCATATGGAATTTTTCGAATGTCTTAGTTGCATCTTCTACTGAATAGTGTGCGGTGCTAAATGGTATATCTAGTTCTGCGTAATCTCTCATTTTATTCAATATAAGCAAATAATCCTCATGGGTTAAGCGGCGTGTATAGTCGAATTCGCAATAAAGTCCTTTACTTAATGAGTGTTCAATCCGTACACGAATGCCATCAAAACAAAAGAGCGCTGCGCGCGTCATTAAAAAAGCGAGACTACGCTGATAAATTCTCTCTCCATCAGAATGCTTCAAATCGATAAACTCAACACCACAACCTGCTTCAATTTCATGAGTGAGTTCTCTTAACATATTTCCACATTTTGCGGCAACGATTAATGGCATTTCAGGTTTTTGAATCTGCTTTGAAATCACTTCATATGTGTCGCCTGGTTTGAACTCAAACTTACCATAATTTTTAACAGAAATCTCCATAACCTTCCCCCTTATTCAAAGTTAGCATTTAAATTATGATCTATCTTAAAAAAAGTACTATAATCTTGAGCAAGTAATTCTAGAATCAGTTCGTTGACAATCGAATATTTATAACGTTGCACCTCAATACCTAAAGACATCAAACACGCCCTGAAGTCATCGAGTACATTGTACGGGTTTCCATAAACACGCTGAATTTCTTCTGCACTAACACCTTTAAAACCGTGACCAATTAATGAATTATGCCGTAGTTCTATTAGTTGGTTCATCTTTTCCGAGTTCATTAACTTGATGATTGGATCAACAACTGTTGAATTTTTATCGTATTTCCTAAAATAGGAATTGAGCGCAAAAATAAGGTTGTTATTGAAAATTTTATAGTGATTTCTCAATATCTTTAAAATTTCTTTTTTCTGTAAAAATCGCATCTGGAATGTGAAATTACGATCAGGGAGTTGGCTTTTTATAAACATAAACTTATAGATTGCCTCTTTAAATCGATACACTCTACCTAAAAAATCAATATACTCTTCATTGACTATTTGAAATTTTAAATTTTCAAGAAGTTCCGACATAAGTGCGTCAGGTTGCCCATCGTTTAGAGATTCGAGATTGGCCATCAAATCCACACATATAGGGTACTTTTGAGCATCCGCAGAAAGGCGTCTTAGTAATTTTTTTGCAGTGAAAAAGTCAAAATTTACAGCATAACGGCAAGAATTTATAATCACTGCCGAATCCATGTTTTCCATCCCCTTATCTTTTAGAATTTCATAAGCACCACAGTAATCATAACGCTCGATAAGTTTTTTCATAACTTGCATGGATTCTAACATAAAACCTCCCTAGGAGTGTAATTTTATAAACTCTTCAATTTCTGTAGATTTGGCTTCAAATGTACGTCCTTCAATGATCATACGGTTACTGTGAAGGAGCTGGTTATTTAACCCATCCACTCGACGCCCACCATATTTTAAATCCCCTACAATTGAATGTCCTAAAAGCTGCATTGAAGCTCTAATTTGATGGCTTCTACCAGTAAGTAGTTCAACTTCAACTAAAGTATATTCACCAGCATAAGCACCAAACTGCTCTATCGGTTTGTATCTTGAATGGCAATATTTAGCTTCATCAGAGTCTTTTGCAACGATTCTAACCTTGTTCTGAATCTCATCTTTTATGAGATATCCCTTGACTTCGCCTGCCTTTGAAAGCTTACCATGAACGACACAAATATAATATTTTTCAACGTTTCTATCGCGCATAAGTGCGTTATATTTTTTCAGTGCTTCGTATGTTTTGGCAAATATTACAACACCACTTGTATTTTTATCAAGCCTGTGTACTGGTGCCGGTCTAAAAGTATTTGTGCATAAATCACGAAGGTAAAAATGGACCATAGTAGCAAGGGTGTTTTTATACTCCGATTTATCTGGATGCGTTAAAACACCTTTTGGCTTATTTAGCACAAGAATTTCATCATCTTCAAATACAATATCAAGTCCTATCTTTTCTGGTTTAACAGGCACAAACTCCTTGATCATCGCTTCTATACTTTCTTCTGTTAAGAAAATTTCAAGTATATCATTTTCCATTAAAAAATAATCCTCTTGTGTCATTCTTTTACCATTAATTTTAAAGACTTTTTTTCGAATCAATTTATAGATATTGCTCCTAGTTGTATTATTAAAGTACTTCAGTAAAAACCTGTCAAAGCGTTGTTCAGATTCATTTTTAGTAATTTCAATTTTTCTCATATTCATACGGGTATTCTTTATACCCTCTCCTTATTTAAAAGTGTTCAAAAGTAAAGTTACAGACTACTTTTCCATTTATACCTACCAATTATATAATTAGTAATTTATTATTAGTAATTTATTGTTAGTACTTTATATGATTTAATGGCTTTATACCCAATTTTATCATAAAGTGCTCTCGCACTTGGATTATTGTCTTTTACAAAAAGATATGGTTTTTTGTGTCGCTTTAACAAAATTTTAGTTAACTCACAAGAGACAACCTCTCCAAAGCCATGTTTTCTATATTTGGGTGACACGTAGATGCCCGATAGGATGCCAATTTGATTCGTTTCATCTTCAATCATACCTTGCGCCACAATTTCGCGATCAATTACCCCTAAAAGATAATTGTTTTGAGCGATTAATTCTTTGAATTCCTTTATAATATCGTTGATCGCTTTAACTTGCCTACCAAAATGAGTTTCCACATCAATAAAGAACTTCAAATCTCCTAACAGTTCATCTACCAGCTTATTTGAGCCAGTTACTAAATCTAGTGTTGTACTATACTCTCTATTTAACTGATCTTCATCATATACCATCAAAGTCGCCTTTGATTCAGTAGTCGAGGACACCGCCCTACAAATCAACTTATAGACTCCATCCACCATCTGAGCAGTACCTTTAACAAACTTTGGCTTATGATGTTTAATGGCTTTGAGCAAATCTAAATTACCCAAAACCTTTGGGCTTAAACAATGAAGGCTCATTACGCTTTTTGTTGAAAAATAGAAAATACCAATTAACACACTATTTTCCATATAACCATAAAAAACACCTTGTAACTCTTTGTTTTTAAAGAGTTCCAGAGGTTTCAGTAAATATATAGTTTCATCACCATTTTTTGAAATATAAGCATCAATTAATGGTATATGCATCTCTGCTAATTTGACAAACATAAAACACCTCAAAAAAATTGTAACACGAAAGTAATCTATTTGGAAAGAACAATACTTTTAGAATCAATGGAATTATGCTATTCTATAGGTAGTAAGGCAGTTTTATCAAAGGAGCGTTCAAATGTTTGAAAAAATCAAGGACTTTTTGTATGACATCAGCGACATTTTTTTGTCTCTGTTGATTATTGGACTCATATTTTTTGCAGTTTCATGGAAAATTTCAGATACACTTAGTATTGATATAGATGGTCCTAGCACAACGGTTGAATCTGAAGCAACTACCGAAGGCACTTCAATTGTTGTTACACCTGTTACGTCTACCGAAGCAACTGTCGAAACCTCAGAAGGAGAAACTTCTGTAGGTGATACTACCGAAAATACGACCGAAACATCCACTGAAGCACCCACTGAAGCACCAACACAACCTACAACTGAAGCTGGCGTTTTAGAAATATTTGTTGTTAATGATGGTGAACTTGGAAATACTATAGGCAAACATCTTGAGGAACAAGGTTTTGTTAAAAACTCCAACGATTTTGTCAAACGTTTAATCGAGATGGGTTTTGATAGTAAATTACGTGCCGGAACTTTTAAAATCAGTAAAACAGATTCACTTGATACCATCATCAAAGTCTTAGCGGGTCAAGGCAGATAGAATATAATTAAAACCATATAAATAGCTGTCTCAAAGTGATGTTTAGTCCAATTGAGACAGCTTTTTTAATGTGCATTACCGATACTCTTATCAATCTAATTTGATTTGTTGTGCTATGGTATGTTGGTTTTATTGGTTAATTGATTGAACTATACGTTTATCGATGGAATTATAAGTTTATTGATTGATCTCTACATCTTGAATCAACAATTTAAACTCATCCTCAGATAATTCTTTATACTCGCCAAGTTCTAGCTCTGGATCAAGCACAAGTGCATTCATCATCGTACGTTTCAGAAAAACGACATGGCCACCTTGTGCCTCAAACATACGCTTAACCTGATGAAACTTTCCTTCATGGATCGTCAAAGTCACATTTGAAAAGCCATCTTCAACACTGTCGATGATCAGTTCTGCTGGTTTGCAGGCATAGCCATCATCGAGTACAATTCCTTTAGCAAATGCATCTACATCTGCTTGTCCTACGACGCCTTCAACTTTTGCAAAATAAGTTTTAGGAACGTGTTTTTTAGGTGATAGCAGGTTATGTGTTAGCTCACCATCATTTGTGATAATTAATAATCCTTCTGTATCAATATCGAGTCTACCTACTGGAAAGAGTTCATAGTGCTTATAAGACGCATCGATCAGATCAATAACCGTCTCGTGGTGGTTATCTTCAGTTGCTGAGATCACGCCTTGCGGTTTGTTTAGCATTAGATAGAGGAACTTTTTATAAGTCACTCGTTCACCTCTAAAGGTGACCTCATCATCATCGGCATCGACTTTTTCTTTTCCAGTTCTTACAGTGACGCCGTTAACTTTCACTTGTCCAAAGCGAAGTGCATCTTTCACTTCACTTCTTGTGCCTTTTCCCATATTTGAAAGCATTTTATCAAGTCTTATTTTCTCACCCATGTTAAATTGATCTCCATTTCTACTTAAATACATTTAATCTAAAGTAACTTCCTATGCAACCACTTTAGCTTATATAACAATTTATTCTCTAATATTTGTCATTTATAAAAGTGGACTTTACAAGACTTGTCTTTACAAAAGTTGTCTATTATAACATTCTCCATGAAGCAGGATACATGTTTTTTACTGTACCATTCGATATTTTTCCAAAACCAAGCGGATAGCCATCTGTACAAATGAGATGTAGTCCTTCTTTTATTGTCACTGCTTTTGTATCTACATTATTTACATCTACAAAAATTGTTTCACCTTTTAAGTACTTAATGGTTTCTAAGTTTTGAGAATCAAGATTTAAAATTGGTGAAAAATCTTCAGGTTTAAGATAAATTGCAAGCGCTTGACTAGGTGTAAATCGCCCCTTATTAATCTCACCGAGTAAAAGCCCCTCTCGGACCACTCTTAGTCCCTTAGTGGGAACTTTATATTCTGGTTTTAAAAAAAGTCTTTCACCTTCAAGCGAAAAAAAACCAGTAAGTGGCTTTTTGAGATGTTTGTCCATAAAAATCTTAAAAACCTCAGGTGGCTCATTTTCAGGGTATTTTTCTCTTGCTATTTGATGTGCTGAGCTACCCATTAAACTACTGATAAAATGCCCCTCACCTTTTTGCAGATGTGGCCAGATATGCGTCATGTATTTAGCGTTTTCATCATCATATGCGATGCCAACCGTTTCAATATCTCTCGGCGAGAAAATCTCAGTTTGATCTAGAAGATAAGTGATTTGATCTTCATTTTCTGTCTCGGCAAATGTACAGGTAGAATACACGATCTTAGCCTCTTCGCTAATAAGATTCTTAAGTTGGTCTATAATCTCCCTTTGGACCACATGACACTCTGCGGGGCCGTATGTTTCCCATGATTTCACTGCTCTTGGGTCTTTTCTGAACATCCCCTCACCAGAGCAAGGTGCATCAACAAGTATACTATCAAAACGATTGCCGATCACTTTGGCGATTTTGTCTGGAGATTCGTTAAGAACAATTACATTTCGAAGTCCAAACTTTTCAACATTTCTAAGAATTGCTTTTACACGTGTTTCATTGATATCATTGGTTACAAGTAAGCCACTATCTTCGATAAAGTTGGATATTTGCATTGACTTTCCACCTGGCGCAGCACATAGATCGAGGCAAAAATCATCTGGATTTGGCTTTAATACATTTACGGCAGACATCGCCGATGGTTCCTGAATATAGTAAAGTCCAGCGCTATAATAAGGATGCTTAGTTACAGGATCCTCTGGATTATAATAAAAGCCATCAATCGCCCAAGGGACGGGTTCTAATTTATAAGGAAAAATCTCAAGAAAATCCTCAACACTTATTTTAAGGGTGTTCACGCTTAAGCTAACATGATACGCCTCATCATAGGTTTTTAAAAACTCTAAATAAGCATCACCTAATTTTTCTTTCATACGTGTGGTGAAAATTTCTGGTAAATTCACGGGTTACTCCTCATCCCTACGGGATATTTACAATCTATTTAAATTTTTTGACTAGCAAATTCATAGGACATGTTTTATAATATCATATATAGCAGGACATTGTTAATAGGTTTGTTATCAAGATTTGCACTTAATCCATATATTAAAAGGAGTGATTACAGTGCCATTAGTAAATACCAAAGAAATGTTTAAAAAAGCCTATGAAGGCGGATACGCTGTAGGCGCATTTAACGTAAACAACATGGAAATCATCCAAGGAATCGTTAAAGCTGCAGCTGAAACAAAATCACCACTTATTCTTCAAGTTTCTGCAGGCGCTAGAAAATATGCTAGCCCAGCATACCTTACAAAACTTGTGGAAGCAGCTCTTATTGAAAACCCTGAAGTTGAAATCGCTTTACACCTTGATCATGGTGATGATTTCGAAATTTGTAAGCAATGTATCGATGACGGTTTTACTTCAGTTATGATCGATGGTTCACATCACTCATATGAAGAAAATGTTGCGCTTACTAAAAAAGTTGTTGAATATGCACATTCAAAAGGTGTTGTTGTAGAAGCTGAGTTAGGTAGATTAGCTGGTATCGAAGATGCAGTTAATGTATCTGCTGAAGATGCTACTTACACAGACCCTGATCAAGCAGTTGATTTCGTAACTAGAACTGGTTGTGACTCACTTGCTATCGCTATTGGTACAAGCCACGGCGCTTACAAGTTTGCTGCTGATTCAGATCCTAAACTTGACATTGAACGTCTTAAAAAGATTTCTACATTATTACCTGGCTTCCCACTTGTATTACACGGCGCTTCTTCAGTTATCCCTGAGTATGTTGAAATGTGTAACGAGTACGGCGGTCAATTAGTAGATGCTAAAGGATGTCCAGAAGATCAACTTAGAGAATCTGCTAGATACGGTATCTGCAAAATCAACATCGATTCAGATTTAAGATTAGCTTTAACGGGTACAATCCGTAAGCAATTTGCGCTTGACCCAGGTAATTTCGATCCAAGAAAATATTTAGCTCCTGCTAGAGAAGCTATCTACGGAATGGTTAAACACAAAATTATCAACGTATTAGGTAGTAATCAAAAATAAATAAAAAATGCTGATAGGAAGACCTTTGGTGACAAAGGTCTTTCTGTTTTTTTGTCATAGAGAGGGGCAAGCGCATTAAAAAGAAGTTGCACCGCTTAGTCCTCGCCCTTGGCTGCGGAATCGCTCTCAACTTCTTTTTAATGCGCTTGCCCTAGTATGTCACAAACACAGATGACGCTTTGTAGGTGGGGTTGCGCCGTTTAGTCCTCGCCCTTGGCTGCGGAATCACTCTCAACTTCTTTTTAATGCGCTTGCCCTAGTATGTCACTAACACAGATGACGCTTTGTAGGTGGGGTTGCGCCGCTTATTCCACAAACCCATCTGTTGAAGGGGAGCCTTTAAATAAATTACCCGCAGAGCGGTAGTACATCCTCGATACTGAACCATCTGTTTTTGTATAGTCAATTACAAACACTTGGCCAATTTCTATCAACATTGGATAATTATAATATGGCAGTGAATCACCATTTCTAGGTTTATCCTTAAATACTTCATAAGCATTTTCTAGTCGCCAAAACTCACGTGATGCATAGTCTTTGAATCCAGTTAAGTCCTGCTTACCAAAGTATAGTGCTTCATATTCAGTATCACCTACTGTGATGTGATCGACTCGTATCGCTTCAATGTCTTTTGCTAGTTCACTTAAATCCTCAGAATGAATCAATTCACCATAAACATTCGCAAGCTGATTTGCCATACAAGGCACTGAATTTGTAAAGTCCATTGCATCAAGTCCAGTATGCGCAGCGCCATAGATGCCCATGATATCAGTACCCTCTAGCTTTTCTAATTCTCTAATGAAATTTTTTGTCATTGTATTTTCACGGTATTTATCATCGTCTCCATCGTAATACTTTTTACCTTGTTCGATTGCTTCTAGTGTTAATCCATATGACGCCGTTTCACTTAAGCTGTTGTCTTCAAGATACTTAAGATAACGTTTGCCGGTAGTGTCATACTGATGTCCCACATCTGTACCATGAAAGATCGTTTCAGGAAATTTTGCCTTAAATGTCTTAAAATAGTTTAAAACTTCAGGGGTTTGAGATAGAGTGCCAGTCCAGTCTTGATAGATGCGATCTAGGATTTCGTCGTTATCAGATTTCATCCAAAGGTTTAACAATTCTCCTGTATAATATGGCATCTCAATAAAAAGATGTCTCATCCCTTTCTCTTCGTAATACCCCTTCCATAGTTCTAGCTCTCTATCTAGTATTTTCTCCACACTGTGTGATTCGCCATAAAGATAGACTTGACCAACAAATTTTAATGACTCTAAATCGCCGATGTCTTCTGTATCACCAGATGTAAATTTTTGTGATTCAGATTGTGAGGTCGCTGCTTGAGTAGATTGAGTCGTTTGCGCATCAGGTGCTGCCATATCCAAATTAACTTGAGATTTGCCATCACACGCTGTCAAAATCATAAGTAGTATAACCAGTACTGCTAATAAAGTATATCTATTGCGTTTCATTTTTAACCTCCTCAAATTTGCATTAGTTATTCTTGAAACATCACCCAGTTATACACATCAAATGCATCATATGGTATCGTTAAGTAAAAATTATTGTTACCATTCATTGGAATGATTACTTCTAAACCTACTTCATAAAGAAAAAAAGTCATTTCCTCATAATTCTTTTCAACTTCAGAAAATTCGTATTGATCGTATAGGTCACACTGTTCTTTGATTTTATCAAGAATTATATCATTCACCTTTGAGGCATCTACAAATAGGTCCACTAAATTTATACGTTCACCCATATCATTATAAAGTTCATTTGATTGAACGATTTCATACTGCCCTGCGCTTTCATTATAGATCTGGCTGGATAACTGTGTGTAAGGGCCAATGTCTATACTTGAAATATAGATTTCGATAAAACTTCCCTCACTTGACAAATTTTCATTTTTGACCCAATCAAGCAAATCATCGGTTAGTGCTTGTGCCCTTTCCTTCATATTATTTGTAGCAAAATACGTCGTAATGGTGTACTCACCATTGGTTATCGTTCCATTTATGACCCCTTGATCAACCTTTCCTTGGCGACTCCAGCTTATCAACATTCTTTTTTCTTTCTCGTCAAGGTAAAGCGACGAATTTTTATCCATGTATCGGTCCCCAATTGCTAGTTGACCCTCAAATTCTGATAGGTTGATGCTGATTTCTACCGGGCTAAAACTAGATGTAAAGCGATCATCACTTTCGTCAAATAAAATGGTAAGCGTATAATCATTTAGTAAAAAAGGTTGGTTTTCAGAAATTGTATCAAAGGGTTTAACTAGGGTTAGTGGATTATAAAAATAGTCTTCATGCACTTCATCTATCGCATTTTGTTTACTTAGTTCGTCTAATATGGCATCATTAATTGCCTTTTTATAGTCAAACCCATCAATAAATAATGCACTCAGCGGTATATGCTTACCTGTGTTTAAATCTATGTTTTCAGTTCTTACAACACTCACCAACGACATTTCAGAATAATTAAAGTTTCCAGAGCCCCAGACACTAACACTTATAATATTGTTGTTATTAAAAGCAACATATGTAGAAATTTCTTTATTCCAGATTGACGTAGAATCTTCAAGTAGTGTTCGAATTCCTCTGTATGGGGCTATTGTTTCTGGCTCAAGTAACGACTGGACTTCTATAACGCTATCCTCAATGATACTATTCACCTTATCTTCTATCCCCTTGTCCTTTAACCCTGAAAATGTTACTAAGTGTTTCGTAAAGCCATCTTCAGTGCGCTCCATATTTTCTATCGCTAAGTTATTTGGAACATAATAGAAAAAATTATCAGAGGAAGTCACTGGCTTTCCAAAATCAGAATATTGTAAGGTAGTTTCTGGCGTTTCCATGTTTATGTCGATCTGATCAACTTTAGGCTTGGCACATCCGCTAAGTCCCAAGCCCACAAATACAGCACAAAGAAGTACAATTAGGATGCTATACCTAAGTTTCTTACTCTTGAACTTTGACATACCCACTCTCCTCCATCAACTTTTGTCCATCTTCTGACAAAATCCAATCGATAATTTTTCTTACATCGCTGTCTTTAGGAGAATCACTACGAATCACCGCATAGTAAGCTGTGGTATATGGATAATCACCACTACTTATACTTGATGCGTCTGGATAAACACCATCTACTTCTAATAGCTTAACAGCATCATTTCCCCACATATCCGTAACGAAATAATAGTAAGAATACCCCAGTGCCCCCTGACCGTTCTCATAACTCGCTACAGCATCGATGAGCATCCCCATCTCAGCGATAACTTGTTCCATAGGTGGCGACATTGGCTCAATCTCTTTCATTACCATGGTTAAAAATCCAGTCTGACTCCCTGAATTGACTGGCCTTTGGTAAGGTATGATTTCTATATCATCACCACCAAGTTCTGACCAGTTAGTGATCTCTCCAGCATAGATTTTTTGAATTTGATTTTGAGTTAAGCCACCGACAGCATTCTCTTTATGTGTTAAAAATACAAATGCTTCACTGACTATCGGTACTATTTCTAGAACTACACCCTGTTCCTCGGCTAGCCGAAGCTCTTCTTCCGAGGGTGCAGTTACAAAAATCAAATCTGCTTTTCCCTCAATGAGGTTTACATAGGCTTGGTGCGTTTTGTTATGTAAAATATAGGGCCTTATGGTCTCTAATGTTTGGTTTGTAAGTGTTGCTGCTACTGCTTCAGATAGTGGTATGGTTACAGTTGAACCATCTACTTTGGGATACGACTCAATTTCAAAAACTGGCGTACTTTTTCCGCAACCCGTCGCTTGAAACAAAATGAAAATAAGCAGAAGGACCACAAACAATTTTTGACTGCACCATTTCCATAGCCGCGCTTCATTCTTCTGATCACTAAAAATCATCTGTTACCTCCTCATCTTTAAGTATAAGCTCTAGAAACCTAACCAATCTCGCTTCCTCTAATAAACTTCGATTTCTACCATAAAGATAGTCAACCTAAACTTAAAATACCACAAGAAGATTGAAAATTCATTAGAGAATTCTTAAAGTAAAAAGTGATAATACATTTCGAATCTACGAAGAATATCATCACTTTAACTTTTTCCTCTTATTTCTTAAGTCCAATCTCATATTTCTTTGCTTTTTCATAGAAAACAGATCTTGAAATTTCAAGGGTTTCGATTGTTTTTTTGATATCATAGCCAGTTTCATCAAGGATTTTGATGATTTGCTTGCGCTCAGCTTCTTCAATAGTACTTTTTAAAGTTTGAAGCGGTGTATTAATCCTTACTGGCGAAGATAAAATGATATCTTCTGCCTCTATCATCTTACTTTCAGACAGATTATAAGCAAGTTCAAGTACATTCTCAAGCTCTCTGACATTTCCTGGCCAATGATAACCTAGTAACATCGCCATCGCTTCCCCGCTGATATCTTTTGATGTCATCTCCATAGAAGCTGTAATCTTCATGGATATAGAATCAATTAGTGAATAAATATCAACTTTTCGCTCTCTAAGAGGTGCTACATGTATAGGAAAAGCACTGATTCTATAATATAGGTCTTCTCTAAAATTTCTATTTTCAATTTCAGAGTGCAAATCTTTGTTGGTCGCTGCTATGATTCTGATGTCAACCTTAGTGGGTGTCGTTGCACCTACTTTATAAAAGGACTTACTTTGCAATACTTGTAGCAATTTTACTTGCATATTTTGAGGCAATTCACCTATTTCATCTAAAAAGAGTGTGCCACCATCAGCCATTTCAAACAATCCTATTTTTCCACCCTTTTCTGCACCTGTAAAAGCGCCTTTGACATAACCAAAGAGTTCACTTTCAAAGAGCTGATGAGGGATGGCGGTACAATTCACACTTACAAATGGTGTTTTTTCGGATTTTTGTCCTGATTTGTGGATTTTTTCTGCAATTAATGTTTTTCCAGTACCACTTTCCCCTGTAATTAAAACCGTACTTTTAGTTTTAGCTGCTTTTTCTATTAGAAAATTGATGCGTTGCATTGCATTTGAGTTACCAATGATTCCTGTTGCTCCCTCAGAATTTTTATATATGTTAGACACAAAAAGTTGCTGTGTTGATTTTTCAAGCGTTGCAATCAATTGATTCCTTTGCTTTATCAGTTCATTTGCATCTGATAAGTCAATCATTTTAACCATGATTAGCGCTGTTCCGTTTAATTTTTCCACTGCACATAGCGTTGGCCTTTGGTTGATCTCCACAAACGTGTACTCAATTTTATCTACTCCGTTTAACTGACACTGTTCAGTCATATGCAAAAGTAAATCGCTTTGTAGCACTTTCATCATAGGCTTTCCAATCACTTCGAGATCATCTGATACTTCGAACTTTCGGGTTTCAACTTCGGCATCAAGTTTCTTATCTTTTTCTGTATCAATAGAAGTAGAGCCATTAACAACTAAACCTTTTGCTCTAAAATTCCCACCACATAATAACTCTGCAATAGACTCATTTCTAACACTATAACCTTTGTCTTGATAAAATTTCACAGTGTTTAAATCGAGATCAAAAACTACTATATGGCCAATTGCGATGGCATAGGTCATAAGATAAGATTCATCATCTATTTTAATTACTACTTCTTTATCTTTTAAGTTAATTTCCACATGAATCTGATGAAAGTCATGTACCGTATCAAAGCTTAGGCATTCGTTATGCGTTTTGTTTTTCCAAATTTTAATTTCGCCTTTTACACCTTGAACGTCATATAATCCAACTGCGACAAAGGCATCTTCTTTCTTAAGTTCATCTGTATCAATGCCTAGCCTTTTCAAATGAGTAGCGACTAGCCCACCATCATCATATCCAAGCCTATTGTCTGCGATGATAACGAGATCTCCTTTATTGATTTTTCCGCTCTCGTGGACCATAATAGGACTTATATCCACACCCGTCATCAATCGTGCCTTTTCATTAAACATCTGAATGATGCCATCTTTATCGACAATTAAAACACCTTCATCAACAGCATCTATTATTTTTAAGAATTGAGTTGAATTCATCTTTAGCTCCTTGTATGATTTGTGTAGATTATAACATATGTAAAAACGCATTGGCATGGATATTGCAAATAATATTAATGTACAGTCCGTTTATTTCGACCTTCAGCGACAATATATTCTATAATGAGGTTCTATATGATAAAACCAAAAAAACTAAAATTAGGCGATACCATCGCTGTAATTGCTACATCATCCCCTGCTGATCTAGATCGCGTCTTGAAAGCAGAAAAAGGATTTAAGGCACTTGGATTAAACCCCGTTTTTTATCCATCTTGTTTTTCAAGTCACGGGCATCTCTCTGGCACAGACGAGATAAGACTTCAAGACCTGCATGATGCATTTATCAATCCCGAGCATAAGGGAATCATCTGTTTAAAAGGTGGCGCAGGTGCAACACGACTACTTGATAAGATTGATTATAACATTGTAAAATCCAATCCAAAACTATTTGTAGGATTTAGTGATGTCACCGCTTTGCATCTAGCTTTTGCGGCTAAGATTGATTTAGCCACTGTTCATGGACCAATGGCACTTTCGGAGATGTTTCAATATAATGAAGAGAAGCTAACCCTTGATAACTTCACCGTCGATTCATTTAAAAAGGCTATTTTTGGTTCTGCTCCCATGGGAACTATCGAAAATCCTGAAGGGTTTGACATCCAAACAATTATACAGGGTACTGCATCAGGAGAACTTGTTGGTGGAAACTTATCACTCATCGCTGCAACTTTAGGTACCCCTTATGAAATTGATACAAGAGGTAAAATACTTTTTCTTGAAGATACACATGAATCAAATTACGTCATAGACAGACTATTAACCACACTTTCACTTGCAGGGAAGTTTGAAGATTGCAATGGAATTGTACTTGGTACGTGGACAGGCTGCCACGCAGAGGAGAAGAAGAGCTACAAGGGCAAAGATTTATCACTCGCGAAAATTATAGAAGAAGTAATTATGCCCTTTGGAAAGCCCATGATTAATGGACTATATGCTGGACATAATTTTCCCCAAATTAGTTTACCACTTGGTGTAAAAGTTACTTTGGATGCGACAAATGGCAAACTAACCTATATCGAATCACATTTTTTACAAGACTAAACCAATAAGAAACATTCAACATAAAATCACCCAATTTTAGAGTCAAAAGGAGAAACCATGTTTAATATCAAAGACCATGAATTGTATCTAGAGCAAGTTCAATTATCAGAACTTGCAAAACAATACGGAACACCCCTTTATGTTTATTCAGAAAACAAAATTTTAGAACAACTCAATACGATTAAAAGAGAATTCCTATACAAATATCCAGATACACATGCTGCATTTGCCTGTAAAGCATTCTGTACCAAATACATGTGCAGGCTATTAGAAAAAGAAGGTTTTTGGCTTGATGTTGTCAGTGGCGGAGAACTTTATACAGCAATAAAAAGTAATTTTCCTGCTAATAGAATAGAATTTAATGGCAACAACAAAAGTGACGAAGAGCTTATCATGGCGCTTGACTATGGCATCAGTAGATTTGTCGTTGATAATGCATCAGAACTTTACCACTTAGAGAAATTATGTATCGATAAATCCGTTAAAGCCAATGTATTATTCAGAATTACACCTGAAGTATCAGCTAACACGCATGATTTTATCTCGACTGGTAAGAAAGATTCTAAATTTGGAATTCCTCTTGACGATGATATCCTTTATCCGCTAATAGAAGCTGCTATTAAATCAAATGTCATCCACTTTTTAGGATTTCACTTTCATGTAGGCTCACAGCTTCATGAATCTAATACACATCTTACTGCACTCGAAGTTATTCTCAAATTAATTTTAAAAACAAAAGAGCGTTTCAACTATACTATTTCAGATTTCAACTTAGGTGGTGGATTTGGAATCAAATACACTGAGGCAGATCACCCTATTGAACTCTCAGCATTTGTAGAGCCTTTAATGCATAGACTTGAAACATTTTGTGCTACTCATGAACTTAAGAGACCACATGTCTCTATGGAACCTGGTAGATATATCGTGGGTGAAGCTGGCCTACAGCTATATACCATTGGCAATATAAAAGTAATCCCTGAAATAAAGACCTATGCCTCAATCGATGGTGGTATGACTGATAACGTTAGGCCTGGGCTTTATGGCGCTAAATATGATGCACTCATCGCTAATAAAGCTGATCTTTCAAAAGATACGCTAGTGGACATCAGCGGAAAGTGCTGCGAATCGACAGATATCTTAATCAAAGGTTTATCGGTTCCAAGTCCAGAACGCGGCGATATTTTAACGGTTTTTTCTACAGGAGCATACGGTTATTCTATGGCAAATAATTACAATAAACTTCAGATTCCTGCTGTAGTGGTCGTCAAAGGTGATGAACACCAGCTCGTCGTTAGACGACAATCATATGATGAGATGATCGACAGAGAACTTTAACTAAAGCAATTTAAGCTACATTGATAGAAATGTTAAGCTCAAACTTAAATTTGATATGGAGAAACTAAAATTTTTATCATTAACTGAAATTTTATGTAGAAAAGCGCATAAAAAATGTATATAATTATTAATTATCGGTGGATATGTGTACAAGTTTGTTGATTAAAAGAATTATTTTTGGGCATATATATACTTGATAGATATACTTTTTTAAGATTGGAGGTTTGTATGGATAAATTAAATCAACTTTCAAAAAGTCCAAACCTTTGGGAAACGTATAATAACATGAAAACCAAAACTACTGTTCTTGATCGAATTACAGAGAAGGAGAAAAGTGCTGAAAAGGCATTTGTCAACGATGCTATCAGACAAGCTACCAGTAGTGAACAAATAAAGGCTAAAAAGGTTACAGGTGGCAATATTCAAAAACTCCAAGATGCCAAAGAACAACAATCTAAGGCCTTCCAGTCTAACCTTTCTGAACTTAAAAGATTTATGGGAAAAGGCGTCAACCTTGACACTTATGTATAAATATTGACCTGATTGCTAGATGAAAGCATTGCTTTCGGATTTACAGTCAGGTTTTTTTATGCGTAAAATTTAGTTAATCTACATAAAATTAACACTTAATGATTTATACTTGCCTCACAAACTGGTATAATTCAATTATATTATTTTTTAGGAGGAACCAAATGAATCCACAAGTTAAAATAACAGTAAAAGATTACGGTACAATGATTGCAGATTTATATCCTGAAATAGCACCAAATAGCGTCAACAACTTCCTAACTTTAGCGAGTAACGGTTTTTACAATGGATTAATCTTTCATAGAGTTATCAAAGGCTTTATGATCCAAGGAGGATGTCCTGATGGTAACGGCATGGGTGGTCCAGGATACGGCATCAAAGGTGAATTTATCAACAATGGTGTCAACAACAACTTAAAACATACCGAAGGTGTCCTTTCAATGGCTAGATCACAAATGCCAAATAGTGCAGGCAGCCAAATTTTCATAATGCACAAAACATCTCCACATTTAGATGGTAGCTATGCTGCATTTGGAAAAGTAATTGAAGGTTTAGAAATCGTTGACCAAATTGCAAACGTTAAAACATCACACGGTGATAAACCACAAACAAATGTAGTGATTGAATCCATCGAAGTTGAACTTAACGGTTATGAAATTGGTGAATTCCAAAAATACTAATTTCTCTAAAATAATAAAGCGGATAAATTCAACTACTAAAGTTGATTTATCCGCTTTTGTATTATTTCTGCTTTTATCACTTTTTAGTCATTTAATACAGGCTACTCAGAAACTCTTTTATCGCTTCCATCTTGACGTTCAACAAAGACATCAATTTCGTTGGCTTCAAAGAGCGCATTGATTACATCCCACACGTCATATTTGCCATCTCTTGTTTGAGCAGAGACTGGAAGAATCACGGCATCTTTGTCCATTTGAAGTTCTTTTCTGATCATGGCAATTTGCTGAGCAACTTGATTTTTACTGAGTTTGTCTGACTTTGTCGCTAGAACGATGCCATTAAATCCACAGTTGCGAATCCATTCATACATGTTTTTATCTTCACCTGACGGTTTATGTCTGATGTCCACAAGTTGGAAAACTTCGACAAGATCCTCACGCTCATTGAGGTAGGTGTCAATAATCTTCCCCCAACCTTCTTTTTTAGATTTAGAAACCTTTGCAAAACCATACCCTGGCAAATCGACAAACCTAAACAGACCATCCATATCATAGAAGTTTACAAGCTGAGTTTTGCCGGGAGTAGAACTTGTTTTAGCAAGGCCACGTCTACCTAGTAGCATGTTTATAAGTGACGATTTCCCAACATTTGATCGTCCTGCAAACGCGAATTCAGGCAAGTGATTCTCTGGATATTGTGTCTTAGCAACCGCACTAATTACAAAAGTGCTGTTTTTAATTTTCATCTATTTGTCCTCTCTTACAAGGGCATGTTCAAGCACCTCATCCATCGTTTTTACTGGCACAAATATAATTTCTTTTTTGACAGACTCTGGAATATCCTCTAAATCTTTGAGGTTATCAAATGGGAATAGGATTTTCTTGATGCCAGCTCTTTTTGCTGCAAGTGCTTTTTCTTTAAAACCACCAATTGCTAAAACTCTACCACGTAGCGTAATTTCACCTGTCATTGCTACATATCGATCGACAGGAATTTGCGAAAGTGCTGAAATCATAGTCGTTGCCATCGTTATCCCTGCTGATGGTCCATCTTTAGGGATAGCACCTTCAGGGATGTGTACATGTAAATCTATGGTTTCATAAAAATCATCTGCGATATTGTAATCTTTCGCAACCGTCCTAATATAAGAAAGCGCGGCTTGAGCAGATTCTTTCATCACATCTCCAAGTTGACCGGTGAGTTGTAACTTTCCCTTACCTCTCATGGTATTTACTTCAATAGATAAGGTTTCTCCACCTACAGCTGTCCAAGCAAGCCCAGTCACAATACCAATCTGATTTTCATCTGCAATTAAGTCATAATGATAACGTGATTTGCCAAGGTATTTATCAACATTTTTATCAGTAATTCGCACTGATTTCACTTCGCCTTTAACGATGCGAACCGCTGCTTTTCTACATAAATCTGCGATTTTTCTTTCAAGTTCACGCACCCCTGATTCACGTGTATACTTTCTAATGATTTCTAAAAGTCCTTCATCTGATACTGATAGTCCGCTCTTTTGAAGACCATGCTCTTCCATCTTTTTAGGGACGAGATATTTCTTTGCAATATTGAGTTTTTCATACTCAGTATAACCAGAAACCTGGATCACTTCCATACGGTCCAAAAGAGGCCTTGGAATAGTTGTTAATGAATTTGCAGTAGTAACAAACATGACTTTTGAAAGATCAAAAGGCACTTCAAGATAATGATCAGTAAACTCTTTGTTTTGCTCTGGATCAAGCACTTCTAGAAGAGCAGATGCAGGATCACCCCTAAAGTCGCTAGAAAGCTTATCTATCTCATCAAATAAGAATACTGGATTTTTCGTTCCTGCTTCTTTGATACCATTGATGATACGACCAGGTATTGCGCCAATATAAGTTCTTCTATGTCCTCTAATTTCAGCTTCATCACGCACACCACCAAGAGACATTCTAACAAATTCTCGATTGAGTGATCTGGCGATAGACTTAGCAATCGAAGTTTTACCAACTCCTGGAGGTCCAACAAGACAAATAATTGGTCCTTTCATGCTTTGAGTCAAATCTCTTACTGCAAGGTATTCGACCACACGCTCTTTAACGGTTTCAAGTCCAAAATGGTCCTCATCAAGGATGGTTTGCGCTTTTACCAAATCGATTTGATCTTTTGTTTCTTTTTTCCATGGTAAATCTAGAATCCAATTAACATAGCTTCGAATGACACCACTTTCAGCTGATGAAGGCGATAATCTAGAATAACGATCTATTTCTGTAACAATTTTCTTATCAATCTTTTTAGATAACTTAAGCTTTTTCAGCTTATGTCTCATCTCTTCTATTTCGTCTTCTTGAGCATCTTCTTCACCGAGTTCATCTCTAATTGCTTTGATTTGTTCTCTTAAGTAATACTCTTTTTGAGATTTGTTGATTTGGCTTTTTACCTTATCGTTGATATTCTTTTCAACTTCAAGAATCTCAACTTCTGTTAATAAGATCTTATATAGGTTTTCAAGTCTTACTTTGACGTCGACGCCATTGATAAGTTCTTGTTTTTGCTCAGTTTTTAGCGTGAGTTGCGCTGCTATAGTATCCGCCAAACGACCTGGTTCGTCAATTGCAGACACAGACAATATTACATCTGCACTTACCCTATTAGTTGTTGCAATATACTTCTCAAAAGCAGCAATACAGCTTCTCATCAAAGCCCTAGTTTCTTTATCAATCTCTACTGAATCGACATATGCCGTAATATCAACTCTAAAATAAGGCATTTCTTCAACGATACTCATGACTTCCGCTCTTTGAATGCCTTCAACTAAAACTCTGATAGCATCACCAGGCAACTTAAGCATTTGCTTAATTTTGCAAATTGTCCCTACCTTGTAAAAATCCGTTGATTCTGGCGAATCATTGTCTATGTCGAACTGAGTTGTTAAAAAAATTCTTTGATCTTTTGCCATCGCTGCTTCTAGTGCTTTAATTGATTTTTTTCTACCCACATCAAAATGTAACACCATATATGGAAATATGGATAAGCCTCTGAGTGGTATCAATGGTATATTAATTACTTGACCGTTGTCTTCCATGATTTCACCTCACATATTTATAAAAAAACCATCCCGCAATAAGGGTTTGGATTTACTTCAACCTCTTTAGACCATGAAGCTTCGTAAAAAAATTCGCACATTGAGTGCACATCTTAGTGTCACAAAATTTCTTGGCGTTAATAAAAAAACGAGCTTACGCTCGTTTTAGGATACACTTTCTTTACCCTTAGTAGAATCTTTTTTGATGCTATCTTTCTTTGCATCAACAAGTACAAGGGTCGGCAATTGATGATTTCGAATGGTTTCCTTTGTAACGATGCACTTTTTTATATCGTCACGTGAAGGAATCTCATACATGATATCCATCATAATGCTCTCAAGAATAGATCTCAAACCTCGAGCACCAGTCTTCCTTTCAATTGCCAGCTTCGAAACTTCTACCAAAGCATCTTCTTCAAATTCAAGTTCGACATCATCGATTCTCAACATTTTCTGATATTGCTTAATGATAGCATTTTTAGGCTCTTTCAAAATACGTACAAGCGCTTCTTGATCAAGCTCATGAAGTGACACAACGATAGGAACACGGCCTACGAACTCAGGGATCAATCCATATTTTAAAAGATCTTTAGGTTCAATCTTATCGAAAAGTTCCCCTAATTGAATATTCTTTTTACTTTGAACAGCTGCACCAAATCCAAGCGCTTTTTCACCAATCCTAGAATTGATAATCGACTCCATGCCATCAAATGCGCCACCGCAGATGAATAAGATATTGGTTGTATCCACTTGAAGAAATTCTTGATGAGGATGTTTTCTCCCCCCTTGTGGAGGTACATTTGCAACAGTTCCTTCGATAATTTTTAGCAGCGCTTGCTGGACACCTTCGCCCGATACATCCCTTGTGATAGAAGGATTTTCAGACTTACGTGTAATCTTATCAATCTCATCAATATAGATGATACCCTTTTGAGCACGTTCTATATCATAATCTGCTGCTTGAACTAATTTTAATATAATATTCTCAACATCTTCGCCAACGTACCCAGCTTCAGTAAGTGCAGTTGCATCTGCAATTGCAAATGGTACATCAAGTATTTTAGCAAGTGTTTGAGCAAGTAGTGTCTTACCTGAGCCTGTTGGTCCGATTAATAATATATTGCTCTTTTGAAGCTCTACATCGTCCTCATCAACTGTATTTTGGATACGCTTATAATGATTGTACATCGCAACCGCAAGTGTTTTCTTTGCTTTTTCTTGACCAATCACATAAGAATCTAGAATTTCTTTGATTTCAGCTGGCTTTGGTAAGGACTCCAACGACCATTCGTCACTGTCTTCCTTTTTATATATAGAAAGCTCTTCTTCCAAAATCTCGTTACAAAGCTCGATGCACTCATCACAAATATAGACATTTGGACCGGCAATTAGTCTTTTAACTTGTTCTTGGCTCTTTCCACAAAAGGAGCATTTTAATGTTGGTTTATCCATTTATTACCTCGTTTCTCACGTAAATATTATCTTTTGACAAAAACCTTGTCAATCAAACCATATTCAACTGCTTCATCTGCTGTCATAAAGAAATCTCGATCAGTATCTTTCTCAATTTGCTCATATGGCTTACCTGTTTTTTCACTTAAAATCGTATTTAAATCTTTTCTCATCTTCAAGATACGATCAGCTTGAATTTTGATGTCAGAAGCTTGTCCTCTTGCACCACCAAGCGGTTGATGAATCATAACCTCTGCATTTGGAAGCGCATAACGCTTGCCTTTAGCACCTGCAGCGAGTAAAAAAGCACCCATACTTGCTGCCATTCCAACACATATTGTCGACACTTCTGGTTTAATGTATTCCATCGTATCAAAAATGGCCATCCCAGCAGTGATAGAGCCACCAGGGCTGTTAATGTAGATGTTGATGTCCTTATCTGGATTTTCAGCTTCTAAAAATAACAATTGGGCAACTACTACATTTGCAGTAAGATCGTCAATCTCTCCACTTATAAAGATAATCCTATCCTTTAATAGTCTAGAATATATATCGTAAGATCTTTCGCCTTTGCTTGTTTGTTCGATGACATAAGGGATATAACTTGCCATTTTTGCACCTCCGTACAATCAACTAGATTAACTTAGCATTGTCTACAAGGAAATCAACTGTTTTTCTTGATTTTAAGTTAGATTTCAAGTATTCAAAATCGTCTTGTTTAAATAAATTTCTAATTTCTTCTATGTCGCGTTTTTGCATTTCAGCAATTTTTACAAGCTCAGCTTCAACATCTTCAGCTGTAACTTCAATCGCTTCTTGATTCATAACCTTTTCAATAACAAGGCTTGTTTTTACTCTTGCAAGCGCATCTGGTTTCATTTGCTCTTTTAACGCATCAAAACTTCCGCCTGTAAATTGAACGTATTGATCTAAGCTTAATCCTTGGTATTTAAGTTGTTGATCAAATTCTTTTAACATGCCATCAACTTCAGTTGCAATCATTTTTTCAGGAATTTCAACTGTAATTAACTCAGCAACTTTGTCGATAACTTTATCACGTTGTGCAGATTTTGCACTCTCAGCAGCAGAAACTTCAAGTTCTGCTTTTAAACTTGCTTTATAAGCATCAAGTGTATCGAACTCAGATACGTCTTTAGCAAACTCATCATCTAAAGCAGGAAGTTCTTTAAATTTGATGTCTTTAACCGTTACATGGAAAGTAGCATCTTTGCCCGCTAGTTCTTCTGAATGATAAACTTCTGGGAATGTTACATTGACATGTACATGATCGCCTACATTTGAACCAATTAATTGCTCCTCAAATCCTGGTATAAATTTACCAGAACCGATTACAAGTTCTTGATCTTCAGCAGTGCCGCCATCAAATTGATGTTCGCCAACAAATCCTTTATAGTCAATAATTACAGTGTCATCGTTTTGTACTGGACGGTCTGTAACAGATACTAATCTAGCATTCATATTTCTCGTTTTTTCGATTTCTGTGTCAATCATCTCATCAGTTACTTCACTGTTGATTTTTTCAACTTCGATGCCTTTGTAACCGTCTAGTTCAAATTCAGGTGCAACTGTCACAACAGCAGTAAACACTAAATTTGATTTTGCAGCAACTTCTTCGATATCAATATCAGGTCTTGCAACTGGCTCAATTGAAAGTTCATCAAGCGCTTTTTCATAGTGCACTTGTAATAAGCTGTTCACAGCATCTTCGTAGAATACGCCTTCACCATATTGCTTTTCAATAATTGATTTAGGTGCTTTTCCTTTTCTGAATCCAGGGATGTTGAATTTGCCTTTATCTTTGTTATAAACAGCAAGAACCGCTTTGTCAAACTCCTCAGCAGCAACAGTCACCTTGATGGTTACTTCACTATTTTCTTTTTTCAAAATCTCATATTTCATATGAATGCCTCCCGATCTTTATACTTAATTTGTCTCCTTTAGGAGCAATAAATTAACCTATTTAACCTATATATAGTACCGTATTTAGTCAAAAAAGTAAAGTTCAATAGCGAAAATCACTCTAATTATACCTTATATAGCACTTCAAACAAGGGTTTATTGCAAAATTTACCCTCTTGTTATATATTATTCATAAATCATTCACATCCAAAGTAGGAATTAACACCATTAGGAGCAAAAATGACGCAAAATTCGTTAACACAGGCACAAAATAAAGCCTCTATGCACTTTATCGGTCCAGCCCTGACACTTGCTATACCCGGAAGTGGCAAAACCACACTTTTGATTCATCGACTGATCCATTTAGTAGAAGTTCATGGTATTTCTCCAGATTCAATTCTCACTTTGACGTTCTCTAAAGCATCTGCCGATGATATGGCAAGGCGATATTACGAAAAATTTGGAGAATCAAACTATTCGTTTAAATTTATGACGATTCACAAACTGGCATACAGCCTGTATAAGAGTTATCTTAAATCTATAGATAAACAAATGACATTACTCGACGACGGCGGACAAAAATATCAGATATTAAACGAGATTTTTAAAAAGAGACATCATGAAGCACTTAATGAAGATGATTTCGAAACATTGTCCAATCAGATTGGGCTTATCTATAATTTGATGTTAAAGCGAGACGATGCCTGCGGTCATGAATTCGACTGGGAAGATATCTTTGATTTGGCAGAAGACTATCACCGCTATAAAAGAAATCATAACTTGTACGATTTCGATGATATGCTGAATAGCGCTATTCAGATTCTAAAAAAATCACCCGCTCTATGTATGAGCCTTAAGTCTAAATACAGATTTATTCAGGTGGATGAAGCCCAAGATACATCCAAACTTCAGTTTGAATTTATAGAACTTTTGCTCGGGGATGAACAAAATATTTTCCTAGTTGCAGATGATGATCAATCTATCTATGGTTTCAGAGGTGCTTACCCAACTTATTTGCTTGAATTCCCCAGCAGAAACCCAGATGCCAAACTTTATTATCTCTTCGATAATTTTCGTTCCGATGCCAATATCGTTTTTGCAGCATCTAAACTCATCGAAGGCAACAAACATAGATTCAATAAAGAGATGAAGCCTTTTCACCCAGCCGTGTGTAAACCAAACATACGCCTTTTTGATGACATAGATAAGAGAAACCAATATTTGATGACGCAACTGTTAGCTACTTCAGCACCCGTAAATGAAGTTCAGACCAAAGCAATTCTCTATCGGAATAAAGTTTCAGCAATCAGTATTGTGGATATGCTTGAAAGAAATCAAAGGCCATTTCAAATAAAAGATGCACCAGTACGAGAATTTAACCACTGGCTACTTGAAGATATTATATCATTCTTGACACTTGCAATGATTCCCCAAGACCTTGAAAGTTTTAGTCGAATCGCATTTAAAATGAATGGTTTTATCTCCCGAGAGATGCTAAATTATGTGAAATTAAATCACAGAGGGAGAAGCATTTTTTCAGTCTTAATTGAAATACCCTTTTTGCAGGATTATCAAACTAAAACGCAAGAACGTCTATATGATCAATTTGAAAAATTAAAACGACTACGTCCCTATGATGCTATCCATTTTATCGAGACTGAACTGGGTTATCTTGATTACCTTAAGAATAATACGTCTCGACTTGGACTAACTATGAATTATGCTAGAACTAGACTTGATGCCTATAAGGCAATTGCCAAACCACTTAAATCAGGTTTTGATTTTATAACGAGAATCAGCGCCTTGAAGGAATATCTGCAAAACAACTTTGCCAATTCTAACGAAAGCATCGTCTTGTCTACGATTCATGGTTCAAAGGGTTTAGAATTTGACGAAGTATATATGATTGATGTAAACCCTCAGATTTTTCCAGGATTCAAAGCAAAAGAAAACGACGCCCTCGAAGAAGAACGCCGCCTTTTTTATGTTGGATTAACACGTGCTAAAAAGAAATTTGAGCTATTACATGCCGAATTCATAAATGGTAGTTATAACGGAAATTCACTCTTCATCGACGAACTGATCAGCCAATCGCTTACTGAGCACACTTTTAATAACGTCATGGGAAAACCCGCGACCAGCCAAAAATGATGCCAGTTTTTGATATATGCTGTACTTATACTTGTATTCCGATTTTAAGCGAACCCAGTCTATGTTGGTGTTCGCTATTTTCTTTTCCAGTACCTCTGCCACAATTTCATCCGGAGACTCTAAGTCATCTTCTTCCACATCCAGATTAAGATAACCTTCTTCAATATCATTGCGACTGACACCTTTTCTACCGAGTTCCATCTTTATACGGTAATCGCCATATCTATTTCTCCTAGACCGTATATAGTATTTAGCAAAATTAGCATCATCGAGGTATTTTACTTCTTTTAATTGACTGATGATCTTTGAAATAGTTTCCAAACTATATTCTTTCCCAAGTAATTTCTCTTCGAGCCCTTTTACAGTACGCATTTGTAGAGAAAGTAAATAAAGGGCATATTCCATCCCTTTTTCAAATTCTGTTTTCAAGCTGCCTCCTAAAATTAACGTCTGCCGCCTTTGTCTTCAATAGTGACTTCAATATAATCTATATCTATTGAATTTCCTGTGCCAGTACCAAAAGGATGCATCATTATACGCACTGCACTTTTATCGAGTTTATAACTATAAAGTTTATACTCTTTATCATTTAATTTATAAATCATTTGATTTGAACGCATATCAAAAATGAGCGTTTCTTCTACCCATTCATTATAGATAGGTGTTATCAGTTGATAGTTATTGTTGTACTCCCAATCGGCTGCTAAGAACCTAATAACATCTCTACCTGGTCTTTCTGTCGCATACTTTAAATCATATGAATACTCAAGAAGTACTATTCCATCACCAATCGAAGTAAACCAAGAACCGTCAGTTCTTTCTGGTACAAGGTCTAAATCTGTCGTTTGATAAAGTGCCATACCACCAGAAAAAGTATCATTTCCATGAGTTATTTTCACTCTTCTTTTGATGGTTAATACATCTTTACTTTGTAATTCGAGTGGTTTGCTTAAAATATAAGGCATGATACCCGTCGTATCTGAGGAAAGCTTAAGTACACCATCTTCGATTTTCACTAGGTCATAAGCACGTTTAAACGTTTCCCACTCACTCACCAACCAAAAATCTTTGTCGATTTCATTAAAATCAAACCGATATGTTTCTATATTAGCGGGTTTGGTTTCATGAGTGGCAATACTATAGAATAAAAAGCCTGCTATGACAAACAAAACGACGATAAATGCTTTTCTCATTATTTCACATCCTTACAATGTTTTAGTTTTTTCTACAATTTCTTCAACATCCTTTAAACCAATGATAAATTTATATTTGGGCTCGAGTTTTTCAAATTTAAGTTCAAATACAAACTGTATTACATCGACAGATTGCCATGTGATGTTGATATCTTTCACCCATGAAGACAGTTTAATCTCTTTAAGGTGATCAAGCAAAAGTGTTTTAAGGCGAATTAAATCGACAAAGCCTTTAGGTGTTTTCTTAAGATACCCAAACGTTGCCACCAATATGGTTTCACGAACACGTTTGAAAATCAGAAATTGTCTAAAGCTCTTATATCCTTCAAACAAAATAAATATAATAAAGGTTGCTATCGCCGATATCAAAATATTATTTAACATACTTTTCTCCTACTCTAACCCGCCACTCATGGATCTATCAATGATTATTTACACACATGTCATTATTTACTTAGATAAAGTATCGTCATCACTGGTCATTTACTTTATCATAAGTATGTGATTCATTTTTGCTGACAATTGTTCTTAGCTCTTCTAATTCCGCATCATCAAGCTTTCTCCACTCGCCTTTTTTAAGGCCCTTTAGCACTATATTTAATACCCTGATTCGCTTTAAATTAACCACTTCATAATCAAGGGCTTCGCACATCCGTCTAATCTGTCTGTTTAACCCCTGCGTTAGTATTATCTTAAAAGTACGCTCATCTAATTTTTCTACTTCACAAGGTCTTGTAACTGTATCAAGGATATTGACGCCAGTACGCATATGATTTAAAAATACTTTTGAGATGGGTTTATTTACGATTACGACATACTCTTTTTCATGATAAAATCTCGCTTTGAGTATGCCATTTGATAATTCTCCATCATTGGTCATCAAAATTAAACCTTCAGAATTTTTATCCAAACGACCTACAGGGAATAACCGCGTAGGGTAATTCACCAAATTAACGATGTTATCTTTAACCTCTAAGCTGCTGGTGCATTCCACACCTATTGGTTTATAAACAGCAAGAACAACTTTTTCTTCCGTGTTTTTTATGATAGCACCATTAAACACCACTTCATCATTTGCTTCAACTTGAGTGCCGAGTGTCGCAACGATGCCATTAATTCTGACTTTTCCCGCTTCGATTTGTCTGTCCGCTTCTCTTCTAGAGCAAACCCCCGCATCACTTAAAAATTTATTTAACCTCATAGTAACTCTCCTAAATTCTTAAGTTCAATAGAAACAGAACCATCGGGGTTGTTAACGATGTTCAAATTTTCACTTCTTGATACATATTCAAAAGGAAGGATAATCTCAACGCCACTTGCAGTTTTAATTCGCTGTGTTCTTTTCAACTTCTTCGTTTGCCCTTCATTTATTTGAAGGCTTTCAGGGTTTACCCCTTTTTCATCCAATTCCTTTAGATAAGTCTCTCTGGCTATCTCAGTGTCAAAACAAGTATTGACGATGCGATCCATGTTCAAACTACCACTTTCATCAAGATGTTCTGTTACCATTTTTCTAAGCTGTGCTGTTTTAATCATAGGCTGATCATCATATTTTTCAATTACTTTTTCTGCAGTTTTTGTAATTAAATCTATTTTGCGCTTAGTGGTCAATACACCGTTTAAACAGAGTACTTTTTCAGTAATATATTTAGATTTAGCGCCATCTATGGTTACTAATTTATCCTTAACTAATACTATGTGTTCAGCCAAATCGATTAAAAAACCTTCTTCAACCTTTTGAGATTTATAAGGTAAAGTCGTTACCTGTCTTATAATCTTATTGATAATCAAATTATCTTGCAATTCAACCGCATGTGCGAAACTCGTCCTAAAATTGAGCTTTAAAAACCCATAGTATTCCCGGTCTTCTTTCTCAAAATGAATACACATCAAATCACACGGTTTGATGTCTTCACTGTAACTCATCGCATCATAAAAAAGATCCGCTACTTGCAAAGAAACTTCTTTAAAAGAATGTCCTTCAATTTGCACTTTTGAACTATTATTATATTCAATCGTAGATATATCAAGATTATCAAAAAAAACACCTACATGCTTTTCTACATAATCTTCTATTTCAACATCAACCTCTGTTGCTCTTTCTGAAAGCAACTTCACATCGCTGATAACATCAAGCACATGAAGATAAGCTTCTTTAATTTGCATACTCGCTCCTATCTATTAGACGCAAAAACATCTAAATCGTTCATCCTAATAAGAATATATTAGGATTTTTAATAATACAAGTGTTTCTCAGCAAAATTTAACATTTAAAAAAAGAGATGTTGGCAAAACCAAACATCTCCATACTTTTAACCTATTTAGCGCGAACCAACTACTCTACCTTGAATCGATTGGTTTCAGCTTCTAAAACCGTTGCCATGTTTTTAAGCTCCGAAATACTTGCTGCGATTTCTTCAAAAGTCGCCACTTGATTCTCTATACTAGAACCGATACGCTCTGAAGAAGAAACATTGTCTTGCATAATATTTGAAAGTTCATCTATCGCTTTTGCCATTTCTTCAGAAATTTGTGACTGTTGCGACGCGCCTTCACTGATATTGGAGATTTTATGATTGATTCCTTCGATTAAAGCAAGGATGAGTTTAAAACTTTCACTCGTATCATATGCCTCACTGACACTTCGGTCAACAAGCGCTTTCTCTTTATTCATCGTCACACTTGCACCTTGAATATCAGTTGAAATCTGTTTGATAATATCGTTGATTTTAAATGCTGAACCTTTACTTTGATCCGCTAATTTTCTTACTTCTTCAGCGACTACAGAGAAGCCTCTACCGTGTTCTCCAGCTCTAGCTGCTTCTATTGAAGCATTGAGTGCTAGAAGTGAAGTTTGCTCTGCAATTGCATTGATAATATTGACAATCTCCACAATTTCATCTGATGATAGTTTCAACGTATTAATAACAGTTGCCATAGATTCCGAAGATTCTTTTACTTGTTCTATACTGTTCACAACCGTTTCAAGTTTTTCAACCCCTTGTTTAGAAGCGGAAAGAACACTTTCAGAATCTTTAACAACTAAGTCTGCCTCTTTAGAAATCATCTGTGCGCTACTTGAAAGTTCTTGGATACTAGCAGTCGTTTGCTCCACTACACTTGCATTGTTTTGTAAACCGTCGATCATGGATTGCACTTCAACATTAATATGTTCTATACTTTCATTTGCTTGATCTATCGCATCATGAATTTCATCTGTGTATCCAGAAAGAGATGCTGCACTTTTTTTCACTTGAACGACAACTGCTCTAATTTTAGAAACGAATTGGTTAAAGAGATTTGCCATCGTGCCCATTTCTTCTTTTGTTTTAATATCAAGAGATTTAGTTAAATCCCCCTCACCTTCAGAGATATCTTTAAGCATATGATTCACATTATTGACAGGTTTTGATATTACATTTGCAAGTATAATAGCAAATGCAATTGCAAGTCCAGTAATCACTAAAACTAATAAAATAAGCTTACCAATTAATCCTTTTATTGCATCGGTCATCTTTGTTTTAATTGAAGTATTTAATAATGTTGCTACCTCTGACACACGTGCACTTGAATCTGTTATAGCAGCAAAATACCCTTCCGTAGGATTTCTGCCAATTGTATCATCTAACGCAATGAGTTCCGCAAATGCATCTATATATCCTTCTGATAGCGATTTATACTCATCTTTATATGCCTGCGTAAAATCACCAAACTGAACTTGAGTGTTAGGATAATTTAATTGATCTTTAATTTGATCAAGGAATCTTTTTTCTTGTGTATACAAGTAATTCACATGCGCATTATCCAGATTCGCCATCGCTTTATCGAGGTTACTGTCTTGAGGCATTGCAGCTAGTTTTATCTTAAGTTTCTTTTTCATGGTATCTATGTTACCCACTACTCCAAAACGATCAAAACCACGTTTCTGAATACTTGCATGCATACCATCAAAATTCGCTTTGTAAGTTTCCAGTTCCTGTTTCAGTAACGTCGTTTGGTCAAATAACGCTTTATCATTTTTTATTAATTTTGCATCTGAAAGTTTACCGATGTCCTCAATCGCTCTTTGATAAAAGCCATCAAAGGCTATTGTTCTTTCCGTTTGACTAAGTTGTCCTTCTGGTAAATCAGCAGCTGCCTTATAAAAATCTTCATTTGTTCGATCTAAAAGCATAAAATCCCTTTGTGTAGAATTCATAGATTGAACAGTTGTACCAAGTTGATTCTGTGCTTCAATTACAGGAATGTAGGTATATGCAATCAAACCTATAAAATTGTAAGAAGAAATGGTGACATAAATCAAAGCAACAATGATTACGATAAAACCCGCAAGCACTTTATTTTTGATTTTCCAGTTTTTAAAACCAAACTTCAAACGATTTTTACCATTTGATTTTGATTCAGTATCTTTTGTTTTAGATTTAACTGGTCTTATCTTTTTTACCTTTTCTTTCTTTTCTTTTTTAACTTTAGGCTTCTTCGACTTCTGAGGTTTATCTTGTTCCCCCATCTGAGAATTATCCTCGTTCAATATGATCATGAAACCCCTCCTCAATACTTTATAATTGCGAATTGAAACATTATCTTATCTATTATAACGATTTGTTCATGATTTAGCCATAGAAAAAGCAAAAAAAAATTTGAAGCAAGTTTTTAGAACCATGTTTTTCCAATACTTTCAAACATATAAATTTTTTGATACATCTTAAAATTTGTTAATAAATAAGAACAAAAAAAAGTACCTCACAAAGTACTTTTTTTATAATTCATTATTCAATTTCTTGATAGATTGTCCATATTGCTTCCAAATTATCAATGAAAACATTGACAATTTCAGGGTCTAAATGACTGCCAGCAGATGCTTTAATCATCTCGACCGAATGTTCAAAACTGAAGGGCTCTTTATATGTCCTTTTTGATGTTAAAGCATCAAATACATCTGCAATTGCGACAATTCTTGCAGATAAAGGAATCTCATGTCCTGCTAGACCATCTGGATAACCGGTGCCATCCCATCTTTCATGGTGGTGCCTCGCAATTTCCTCTGCATATCGATAAAATTCAGAATCAAAAACTTGCAATCCCTCTCTCAAAGATTTAAAAATATCAGCACCGATTTTTGCATGTTCTTTCATCACATGCCATTCATCAGGTGTTAGTTTACCAGGTTTCTTTAAAATACTATCGGGAATGCCTACTTTCCCAATATCGTGAGCAGAAGCATTTCGCTCAATTTCAAGCACAAATTTACGGTTTACTGGGTAAGATGATAAATTCTGTTTTCTCAACCCCTCTGCAATTGCTACAGAGTATTTAACCATTCTCATGATATGATCGCCTGTTTCATTATCCTTTTGATCGACGAGTTCAGAAAAACTATTGGTAATTCTTGAAAGAACAACTTTAGTAAAATAAGAACGATTGAGCAAACCACTGATTTCATAAATCACCTTTTCTGAAAGGCGCAAGTGTGTTTGATTAAAATGATTTTTTTCACTTGAACTGAAAAAAACGACACCAAAAACAGCTTCTCCCATAATCAATGGAATAACGAGATTAGATTTCACGCCTTCTTCGAGTAAAAGCTTTAAAGATGCACTATATGGACGCTTTTTTACTTCGGATTCCAAATCATCGGTTATAAAAGCTTCTTTTGTATAGAGCAATTTGGTCAAAGTTGTTTTTTCAAAATTCACTTCAAAACCCGGTCCGAGCCTTACATTGTCATAATTTGACACCCCAAATTCTGCGATGAATTTCTTCCTACTATAGTCGACAAATGCGATACCAACACGGTCAACACCCATGCGTTTTGTCACTTTCTCAAAGAGACTCTCGATGAGGTCATCCATATGATAGTACTCTGATATCAAGTCTTTCACTTCTTTTGTAAACTTCTCTTCATCTAAAATTTCTTTCACAAGCTCAACAATTTCACGTTCTTCGCTAAAAAAAGTCTTTGTTTTAGGCAAAGCACCAAAGTCATATTGATGTCTTTCCAGCTGCTTAAAACTTTTAAGTATAAATTGTTGATCATACGTCACGAACTTATAAACGCCAACACTAAAAAGGATGAGAAACAAGATCAAGATAACAAAAATAGCGTTTAAAATAAATGTAAAATCCTTAATGATACTCTCGTTAATCTGTTCATTATACGCATTAAGTTCTTCTATACCGTCAAACAATTTTTGCGTATAACTTTTGATAATTTCTATAGGCGTACTATCTATATTACTCCCTCTTACAAGCTCATCGATCCTTGCCGAGCTCATCTTGAGGTCTAGCACTTTATTTTGTATTTGCTTAACGATAGCTTCATGCCTAGTTAAACTCAACTTATCTAAAAAAACCATATCCCCTTGGTAATTGACGAATTCACTTTCAACGCTTTGTGCCAATAGAAACAAAGTTTTTTGATTGCTATCAAATGCTTCAAGCAATTTTATATTTGATTTATTGCTCACGTCATTCGTAACTTGTGCTAATACATTACTTAACACTTTCACTGGAAGGTCCATCGACAAAATTTCAGAATTCAGAGATTTTAAATGCGTATCACTTTTTTCAATATATCCTTTGGTAATTGGAACCAAAAAAAAGTTAATTGAAAATGCAATAAATATAAAAATGACTATTCCAATCATGATACTTTTAGTGGTTTTCTTTAAGCTAATCATAAATTCCTCTTTCGCTCAAAACTAAATAGGTTGTGAAGGTATTTTATCAAAATTTATTATTAAATAATAGGCAATTAACAAAAAAATTTAGTATACTATAAATATCGGTACACGAAATGTTATTTACTTTATCTATACCAAGGAGGAATCCGTGAAAACCATTGAATCCAATCGTAATTTTATGAAATCCAATTTTATGAGCTCACAAACCCCAACTGAATCGGACCAAGTAAAAGGACTGCCTGCTCCAAGTCTTCAATCAGGACCTAAGGATGGCAATGAAATCATATCACTGCCGCCATCAGTAAGCATCCACTTTGATTTATTTGAAGCAATGACACAAAGAAGAAGTCTTCGTAAATATTCACAAGCACCGATGCATTTGAATGAACTTTCATTTATACTGGAAACTTCTTGCAAAGTTCAAAAGATAATCGGCGATAACATAGCCACTTTCAGACCTGCTCCATCAGGCGGTGCCAGACACCCATTTGAAACATACATGGTCGTTCAAAATGTAGATGGACTAACACCGGGTTTTTATCATTATTTGCCACTTTCACATGAACTTGAAAAACTTAATGGTACAATTGATGCCGAAAAAATAATCACTTCTGTAAATGGTCAAAAATTTGTTACAGAAGCAAATGTTATATTCTATTTTGCAGTGATCCCGTACCGCGCAGAGTGGCGATATGTAACTAGATCGCACAAAGTCATGCTCCTTGACCTTGGGCATGTTGGTCAGAATATATGCCTGGCAGCAGAGGCAGTGCAATCTGGTGCATGTGCGATTGCTTCATATGATCAAGATATTGCAGATAACCTTTTTGAACTTGATGGAAACGATGCATATATCAGTTACGTAATTCCTGTTGGGAAAAAAAATATATAGCATAGTGGACTCAATCAAAGCGAAGTTTTTATAATGAGGAGGATTTATGATTAACGCACAAAACATAGTCGACAGATTTATCAGTTATGTAAAAATATCAAGCCCCACAAAACAAGAGGGTCGCTTTGCGGCACATTTATGTAAAGAACTCGAGGGGATGGGATTAGAGGTAAGTATTGATGATGCAGGAGAAAAAGTAGGAAGCGATACAGGAAACGTTATTGCAAGATTAAAAGGCAATACACCTGGAGAAACAATCCTATTTAGTTGTCACATGGATACCGTCAGCCCAAGTATAGATGTAAAGCCAGAGATTCGAGATGGTATCATCTACAGTGATGGCACTACTGTCTTAGGTGGCGATGACAAAGCTGGAATAGCAGCTATCATGGAAGCTATAAAAGTCATAATTGACAACGACATCCCACATGCCGATATCGAAATTGTTTTCAGTATATTTGAAGAAGGCGGACTGCACGGTGCCAAAAACTTGGATGTTAGCCTGCTTAAAGCAAAACAAGTCTTTGTTCTTGATAGCGGTGGCGATCCTGGTCAAATCATCGTTAAAGGACCTGCACAAGACAAACTCGAATTTTCAGTTCACGGTCGTCCCGCTCATGCAGGGGTTGCTCCTGAAGAAGGAATCAGTGCGATAATGGTTGCGAGCGAAGCCATCAGTCAAATGAAACTTCTTAGAATAGATGCTGAAACCACTGCAAACATCGGTAGAATTGAAGGCGGTTCAGTTACAAATATCGTCCCACCAGAAGCGACTGTCATCGCTGAGGCGAGAAGCCTAAATAACGATAAACTCAAAGCACAATCCGATCATATGGTTGCTTGCTTTGAAGCAGCAGCTGAAAAGTACGGTGCAACAGTAGAGTCTAAAGTAACGCGTATGTACTCGGCATTTGACGTAGATACAAGTTCTGATATCGTGACCAAAGCTATGACCGCATGTGAATCAATCGGCTTAAAAGCCTTTACAGCCCCTTCTGGAGGTGGTAGTGATACCAACATCTTTAACGCACGTGGCATCATGGCTATAAATCTTGGGATTGGTGAGAAAAAACCACATACACTTGAAGAACACCTTCACATTAAAGATCTTGTTGCATCATCAAACTTAGTACTTGAACTTGTCAAACTTAGTGTTGAGAAATAAGTAAAAAGAGCTACATCAACTTCTTTCGGGGACAAATCGCCTGGAACTTTGTTCCCTGTGGAGCCCCTACATCAGTTGATGTAGCTTTTTTTCATGTAAAAAGTACCAATATTCTAAAGACATTGGTACTTCTCGTGTGTGGTGCACCCTAAAGGGTTCGAACCTTCAACCAACGGATTCGAAGTCCGCTACTCTATCCAATTGAGCTAAGGATGCCTATGAAATTACCTATATCACCATGATTATACTTTAAGGAAAAGCAAAAAGCCACCCCGATTTACATCAAAGTGACTTTTTTATGGTGATCCAACCGCGACTCGAACGCGGGACACCCTGATTAAAAGTCAGGTGCTCTACCGACTGAGCTATTGGACCATATTGGCTGGGGATACAGGATTTGAACCTGTGAATGACGGAGTCAAAGTCCGTTGCCTTACCGCTTGGCGAATCCCCAATAAAATGGGGCGGCTGATGGGAATTGAACCCACGTATGAAGGAGTCACAGTCCTTTGTCTTAACCGCTTGACGACAGCCGCCATATTAATTTGTAAACTGTTAAATTGGTAAATGGCGCGTCCGAAGGGACTCGAACCCCTAACCCCCGCCTTAGAAGGGCGGTGCTCTATCCAGTTGAGCTACGAACGCACAGTGGTCGGGGTGGCAGGATTTGAACCCGCGGCCCTCTGGTCCCAAACCAGATGCGCTACCAAACTGCGCTACACCCCGTCGTTAACTGACGAATTTTATTATACATGAATTGATATTATGCGTCAACCACTTTTTTGATAAAATATTTTACTCAGACTTTACAGTTTATTCATATAAAACGCCTTATTCAGACTAGTCTGAAGATTGTGACTGAGGTAAGGGAATAATCGTCGTTCTAATGCCAATTTCTGATACGGATAAAAGACCTATCGTCGGATAACCTCCTAATCTAGGTAATGAGGCACTGCCTGGGTTAAATAATATGACACCCTCTTCATTGTTCTGAGTTGCCATATGGGTATGACCAAAGCAGATTAAATCTAGTTTATCTTCGAGGCCCTTTAAGTGCAATCGCAAAAGCGAATGTTTAACACCATATAAATGTCCATGTGTTAACAGTATTCGCTTGCCTGCAATTTCAAGAACCACGTCCTCATCTGCTGTTGCATGTGAGTCACAGTTCCCTTTAACACCAATCATATCACATCCTGTGGCGTTAGCAATAGCCAAAGCGTCCTTATAGTGATCGCCTAGATGCCATACCTGATCAAAAAGCATCGGGTATTTTTTCATGTATTGTATGACTGGTTCTATATAACCATGTGTATCACTAATTACGAGTACTTTCATAATAATCCTTTATCAATCCTTTTAAAACAACTAACGCATTTCCACGGTGGCTTAACGCATTCTTTTCAGATTCAGTTAATTCAGCAAAGGTCTTTCCAAGCGCAGGTACTATAAACAGAGGGTCATATCCAAATCCCCCCTCACCAACTGCTGCAAAACCAATTAACCCTTCAACTTCACCTCTCGCAACAAGTGTATCGCCATTTTCAAAAATCAATGTGATTACCGTTACAAATCTCGCGATTCTTTTTTCACTTGGTACATCCTTTAAAGCCTCTAAAAGCTTCTGATTGTTGCGCAAATCCGATTTCGGTTCTCCGGCATACCTCGCAGAATAAACGCCAGGTGCACCTCCTAGAAAATCTACAGAAAGACCTGAATCATCAGCGAGAGAAGCGATGCCTAACTTTTCAAATACTGCTTTTGCTTTAATCAAAGAGTTGGCTTCAAATGTATCGCCATCTTCGATGATTTCTTCATCGCCAAAACCAGCATCCGCCATGGTGACTAAGTCAAATTCAAAATCTTTTAATATGCTTTGAATTTCTTTTAATTTGTGACTATTTGCCGACGCTAATACAACTTTCTTCATCATTTATACCCACTACTTTAATAACGCATCATTTTGATGCTCAATAAGTTCCATAATTCCCTTTTCCGCCATTGCCATCAAAACATTCATTTGTTGCCTAGAAAAAGGTTTTTCCTCTCCAGTTCCTTGTATTTCAATATATTCACCTGTACCTGTCATCACTAAATTCATGTCTACATGGGCCCTAGAATCCTCTTCATAACAAAGGTCAAGCATTGCTTCACCGCCAACGATACCTACGCTTACAGCCGCTACAGACGTCGTAAGTGGTGACTCAGTTAACAATCCCTCTTCGATAAGTTTATTGATGGCATCCGTTAACGCTACAAAAGCACCCGTAATTGAAGCTGTTCTTGTACCACCATCCGCTTGAATCACATCGCAATCAATCCATATTGTACGCTCTCCAAGTTTTTTAAGGTCTACCACCGCTCTAAGCGATCTGCCAATAAGTCTTTGAATTTCTTGGCTTCTACCATCGATACCTTTTGTATTTCTAGATTTTCTCTGTCCTGTTGAACCAGGAATCATACCGTATTCCGCTGTAACCCACCCCGATCCAGCACCTTTTAAAAATGAAGGTACTTTTTCTTCAATGATTGCAGTACAAATCACCTTCGTAAGTCCCATCTCGATGAGCACTGCTCCCGCTGGATGTACTATAAAATTTCTCGTGATTTTAACGGGTCTAAGTGTCTCATTGTTTCTACCATCTATTCTATTCATATTTAATCCTTTCCTACTAAAAAGTAGCATTAAGGTTTATTGACTATAAACCTCAATGCTTGTAAGTGTTATCATTTCGTTATCATATTGTTATCCTTAAGTCCTTACACTGTATTATTTGAGAAAGTTCACAATACCAGTTGCCATTGCTTGAGCTGCTTTTTTCAAATAATCTTCAGAAATAAGTTTATCTTGTTCTGCAGCATTTGTGATAAATCCAAGTTCACAAAGTACTGAAGGCATTGTCGTTTCCTTTAAAACAACAAGTCTTGGTAAATAGCCAATGCCTCGATCTACAGCGCCAAGGGACTTGATTAGTTGCGTCTGGATCATTTGTGCAAGCCCTTTATCGCTACTCATTGATTCGTTACCGTAAAGCACTTCTACACCTGACGCAGAATCATTTGTAAATGCGTTGATATGAATACTGACAAAAAGAGTTGCTCCTAAATCATTTGCGATTGCAGGACGATCATATAAACCCACATATTCATCTGTCGAACGCGTCATATAGACTCTGAATCCCTGCTTTTCAAGTTCACTTTGTAAAAGCTTAGAGGCTCTTAGTGTCAAATCTTTTTCTTGTGATTTACTGCCTACAGCGCCTGGGTCTTTACCACCGTGACCAGCATCGATAACAATAAGCGTTTTCTTGTTATCAGAATTTTGAATTACCGCATTGGTAAAGTTAAAAACGACTGCAGATGACGAAGACGATTTTGAATACGAAGTATTCTCTGCCAAAGTGATCTCAATATGATAGTTTGAAGCGGTTTCAGTCACTACAAACTGATCGATAATATGGTCATTAATTGCTTGTTCAAATGAACCGAGGTCTGTTTTATCTTTAGGGATATCAAGGAAAATTTTACGCGTTTGAGCATCATAAGTAGATGTAAAATCGGTTTTTCCAAACAAATCAATCGTCATCATGCCTTTTTCACTGCTCTGTTTAACGTAATTAAAGTTGTTAATTGGCTGATTGGTAATGTACACCAGCAGCTTATCCCCACTCTCTTCCACGTAAAAATCATCATAGGTCATTTTTTCTTTAAGAAGAATCGTTACCCTTGTGACTTCCATATCCGGACCGTACATATCATCTTTACTCGTATCAAGTTGCTGATAAGCAATTGTATCAATTTTACCTTGATCAACAGGTAACACTTGATAAGCGCCATCATTTATACGTAGGTAGCTATTGAGGACATCCACAGTTAACTGTTTACCAGATACGTCAACATTGTAAAAAGGCGTCTCTCTAGTGCCAATAACCACCGTATCTGTGCTATATATTTTATCAACTGAAACTTCTCCAACAGTATTGATGAGTTGAACTACCATTTCTTTTTTGGCTGCATCGTAAAAAATATCGTTACCACGACGCTCATTTTGATAAATTGTGACACGTGTATTGTAGGGATTATCACTGGTTTGAGCAATCTCAATTTTGTCTATTCCAAAGATATCATCATCAATATTATAAGTCCAAACACCATTTTTAACAGTTGCGCCACTTGGTGGGGTCAATTTCGTGTTTTGAAAATCAATGATCGTTTTATCTTGACCCCCTACATCTGCACCGTCAACTACAAAAGAAGTTACATCAACTTCTCCTGTCACCTTAAAACGAATTTCAGGGTATGGTTTATAAATATCTATATAAGTTCCCGTTAAGGTCTGAGCTAACTTATTGATAGCAACGGTCCTTGTATCGTTGATCCAAGATGCACTTAAACCTAAAACATCACTGATAAATTTAAGTGGTACATACGTACGATCGACTAAATCCCCCGTGATACTTTTGTAAGTCATAATTCTTGGTGCAACGCTATCAGGTAGCAGTGTTTTTTTACCGTTTATCGTTGCATAGACATTATTGATCTGCATCACGACATTTTTTCCACCATATGAAAATGAAATTTCCTTTGTTGTACCATTCCACTGATATTTTACACCTAGCTCTACCAAAATAGCAGATACTGGAACGATTGTCCTTCCATTTACAGTGATTCCAGGTGCATCTGAGAAGACATCTATCCCGCTTATCATCAGATTGACAGGTTCAAATTTTTCGAAATAGTTTGAGCCGCTTTGTCTTAATTCAACATTTTCATATTCTGTGAATTTATTTGCAAATGAAAATTGTGTCGGCATAATAAGCGCTAAACATAACACGAGTATAACAAACGTTTTGAATTTTGATATGATTGGTATCTTTTTATTCATAGGAACTCCCTTTCGTTAATCTACATTTAATAGTATTAGTTTCAGATTAGGAGATTATAAAAAATCTCTTTTATTCATTTTATTTAATGACTTTATAGAGTTCATCTGCTTCTGGAGATTCTATTTCATCATATATCTCCTCAACACTAGAATCGCCCATGATTAGTTTCTTAGCACTTTCTTCAGTCACTACTCCAACTCGAGAATACTCTATGTCTGCATCTAAAAGCGCTCTTTCAAGTGCGCTTGCATTTTCACTATCAATGCTCATCACCATTGTGCCACTTGATATGAGCTTTAGCGGATTAATATGATAATATTCACAAATTTTTTCTGTGATTGGATTTACATTGATTTTATCAACTTGGATCCTACACCCTTTTCCACTTGCTTCGCACATCTCATAGATGGCGCCAAGTACGCCTCCCTCAGTTGCATCATGCATTGCGTGAACCCCTACACGTGTGCCAATACGACCTTCAGCTACAACACTGATTTTATTGATCATCTCTTGAGCTGCCAATAGCTCTTGTTTATTAAGAATTTCAGATAGCTCACTTGCTTTATCAGCTGCGATAATTGCAGTTCCCTCAGTGCCTGCTTGCTTTGTCAAATAAAGATAATCACCAGCTTTTGCACCTGATGTCTTAATTAAATTATGAATAGAAGTTTTACCAATAGCAGTTGCAGATATAATTGTCCGGTTAACAGCTGCAGTAATTTCAGTGTGACCACCCACTATTTCCACCCCCATAGAATTTGCAGTTTCATTGGCTTCTCTTAATATACTTCTAATTTCATCGTCCTCAGTTCCAACAGGACAAAGTAATGTTAACAATAACCCCGCAGTTTCCGCGCCGCTTGATGCTATATCATTCATACAAATATGAACAGCAAGTCTGCCTAAATGTGAACCACTGCCTGTAATAGGGTCTGTTGTCAAAACACAAGCCATGTCACCAAAAGAAATTGCAGAGCAATCTTCTCCAATACTTGGCCTTATGAGTATATCGTCACGAATCATATGAATTTCCGAAATTACCAGATCGTGTAGTGCTTCGTTTTTTAACTTACCTACTTCCATCCACTTGTACTCCTTTTACTTAGTCCAGCACTTAATTTAACAAAGCTTCAAACTCTTCCTCAGTTAAGATGGTAATCCCTAGTTGTTCAGCCTTTTCTGCTTTCGACCCCGCATTTTCTCCCACAATAACATAACTCGTTTTAGCAGATACACTACCTGCCGCTTTTCCACCATTTGATTCAATCAACGATTTAATCTCGTCCCTTGTATATTTAACCAAAGTCCCCGTTACAACAAGTGTTTTGCCACTAAATACACCTGCATCCGTTAGTTTTAAACTCGAGTTCATATTGACACCATAAGCACTAAGTCTCTCAAGTAAAATTTCATTCTCAGGGTTTTGAAAATATGCGACAAGGCTTGCAGCCATTTTGTCCCCAATTTCATCAATTGCAGTTAAGACCTCAATACTTGCAGCTTTTAATTTTGTCATATTAGAAAAATGTTTCGCTAAAGTCTTGGCAGCTTTCTCACCGATCAACGGTATGCCGAGCCCCACAATTAAACGATAATAATCATTTTGTTTACTCTCTTCAATTGCTTCTAGTAACTTTTTAACTGACTTCTCACCGAACCCTTCAAGTGCCATAAGGGTCTCTTCATGTTCATGTAGTATATAGATATCGGGAATGGTTTCAATCAAACCTTTCTCAACAAAGGCCTCAACGAGCGCTTCTCCAAAACCATCTATATTCATGGCAGTTCTTGAAACAAAATGCATGAGTAGTCTTTGAATTTTCGCAGGACAAACTGGATTAACACATCTCAGCGCGGCTTCTCCCTCTTGTCTAATAGTAGGTGTACCACATATCGGACAGCATGTTGGCAACACAAATCGCTTTAGTCCTTCTGGTCTTTCTTCAAAAAGAACCCTCACAACAGCGGGTATTACATCCCCAGCTTTTTGAACAAGTACAGTATCACCTACTCGGATGTCTTTCTCATCTATATAATCTTGATTATGAAGTGTCGCCTTGCTGATCGTAGAACCCGCAACTAATACAGGTTCAAATACAGCCAAAGGTGTAATTACGCCAGTCCTACCCACTTGTACTTGAATTTCCTTAATCAGCGTTTTAGCAAGTTCTGCTGGGAATTTATAGGCAATTGCCCAACGTGGACTTTTTGCAGTATACCCCAGTGTTTCCCTTTGCGTAAAATTGTTGACTTTAATTACAAGTCCATCGATGTCATATGGAAGTTCATGTCTTATACTCACCATTTTTTCAGTAAAAGAAATCACTTCATCAATGGTACTAAATCTCTCAATTTTTGCAGTTTTAAACCCAAGTTCGTTTAATTTTGAAAAAGCTTCAGTTTGACATGACACATTAAGGCTATCGACTCCTGAGATTAAATCAAATATGAAAACATCTAAATTTCTTGAAGACGCAATTTTAGAGTCTAATTGTCTGAGAGATCCTGCAGCTACATTTCTAGGATTCGCAAAAGATTCTTTTCCGAGAAGTACTTGCTGTTCATTTAGCTTCACGAAATTGTCTTTCGAGATAAAAACCTCACCTCTTACCTCTAAATCAATAGCATCTTCTAAAACAAGAGGCAACGCTTTAATCGTACGGACGTTATATGTCACATCTTCGCCTATGATGCCATCCCCTCTTGTAGCGCCTCGAATTAACTTTCCAGACTCATATTGAAGTGCAACTGTAAGGCCATCTATCTTGTACTCAACAGTGTATTCAAGGATGTGAGTAACTTCTTTTCTAACCCTTGCATCAAATGCTCTTAAGTCTTCCGCATTGTAAGCATTATCTAAACTGAGGAGCGGAATCGTATGTGTCACTTTTTTGAACATACTAAGGACTTCACCGCCAACTTTTTTGGTAGGTGAGTTTGGGTCATCTAGCTCGGGAAACTTCTCCTCAAGTACTTTCAATTCATTCATCAACATATCGTATTCATAATCTTCTATCAGTGATTTATCGAAGCTATGGTAAGAACGACTATATATGTTAAGCTGCTTACGTAGTGATTCCACTTTTGTTGTCGCTTCGTCTATAGAGATATTCTTATCTAACGCATCTATACTGGTTAACTCATCTTTACTTTTCATCTCATCACCCTATAACTTTTATCGGCGCAATGGAAGGATCAAGTTTTTTTATACCATGCGCATCAAAAACAATCGTCAGTGTATTATTTGTTTTATCAACCGTAACTACCATTCCCGCACCAAAAACACGATGCGTTACTTTATCTCCAGGAGCAAAGGTTTGCTCTGTTTTTTCTATAACAGGCGTTTCTTTTTGTGTCATATTAGCAAAATAAGGGTTTTTCTTTGTCGTTTTGATGTCATAAACAGAAGATTCTTTTGGTTTTGCATCTTTCAGTACCGCTGCAAGCGAACGTTCCCCCATGACTTCAATTAGCTTTAAATCCATCTCGTTTAAAAAGACACTAGGTAACCTTTGTTCAAACCTTCCATAGTGGTTACGATTTTTCGCATGTGTTACATAGAGTAATTTTTCAGCCCTTGTTATCCCTACATAGCATAGTCTTCTCTCTTCTTCGAGTTCCTCCATATCATCTTGTGCTCGATAAGAAGGAAAAAGATTTTGTTCAAGACCTACCAAGAACACTGAAGGGAATTCAAGTCCTTTTGAGGCATGTAACGTCATTAAAAGTACGCCATCTTCAACCTCTGCTATACTATCTTGATCACTTTTTAAAGTGGTTTCCGCTAAGAAATCTCTCAATCCCGGATGGTCTTGTCTTTTTTCGAACTCTTCTATAACCGTCTTAAGCTCGTAAATATTATCAATTCTGCCGTCAGCTTCTTCTGAACGTTCTTTTTCATAGCTCTCAATAATCTTAATTCGGCTAACTAATTCATCGAAAATATTACCAGCAAATTCTATATCAAGCTTGGCTTTAAGACTTGTAATAATCTCGTAGAATTCAGCAATCGCAACAGCTGTCTTTCCGCCGATGCCATCGATTTCATGTACAAAAGCACATGTTTCAAGAAGACTTGTTCCTCTTTCAAGTGCATCTGCATTTAAACGTTCGATCGTTTTATCACCAATGCTACGCTTTGGTTCGTTGATCACTCTAAGAAAACTCACATCGTCATATCCATTGACCATTAATTTGAAATACGCTAGCAAATCTTTGATTTCTTTTCGTTCGTAGAACTTAAGACCACCAACGACTTTATATGGAAGCGCTTCAATGTTCAGTGCATCTTCAAGTACACGCGATTGCGCATTTGTTCTGTATAGTATGGCAAAATCAGTTTGCTTGAAATTACCCTCTCTGATTTCTTTTTTTATTTGATTTACGACAAACCTAGCTTCATCCTTTTCATCATACGCTTGGAAATATCTGATCTTTTCCCCAGCTTCAGCATCAGTCCATAGATTTTTTTCTCTTCTTCCAGGGTTTTTCTTGATGATGCCATTTGCTAAATCTAGGATATTCTGCGTCGATCTATAATTTTGTTCGAGCTTGACGATTTTTGCACCTGGATAATCTTTTTCAAAATCTAAAATATTGCGAATATCAGCACCACGCCATTTATAGATAGATTGATCCCCATCACCCACGACAAAAAGGTTCCGATGTTTTGCACTTAACATCCGAACAAACATATATTGCGCTTTGTTGGTATCCTGATACTCGTCTACATGAATATACCTAAACTTTTTCTGATAAGTTTCTAGGACTTCAGGATAATTTTTAAAAAGCTCTATCGTTTTTATGAGTAAATCATCAAAATCTAGTGCTTGATTGCTTTTGAGTTTATCCTGATACATCTTATAAAGCTTGATGAAATCCCTTTCTCTTGGATCTTTATGAAAGTTTATTTCATAAGCCTCTGGCGTAATCATATCGTTTTTGCAACCTGATATTTTATATTGAAAAGATTGAATTGGCGTTTGCTTCTCATCTAAGTTAAGTGCTTTAAAGCACGTTTTAATCAACGCTTTTTGATCAGAAGTATCATAAATTACGAAATCTCTTGAATAACCTATGTTGTGACCATCTCGTCTAAGTATTCTCACACAAAGTGAGTGAAACGTTCCTACCCACATTTGAGAAGTTACAGGTCCGACCAATGCTTCGATTCTGGATTTCATCTCATTTGCCGCTTTGTTGGTAAACGTGATGGCCATTATACTCGAAGGAAATATGTCATAGGATTCAATAAGGTGAGCTATACGATGTGTTAACACTCTTGTTTTACCAGATCCAGCACCGGCAACCACTAAAATTGGTCCTTCTACGGACAGAACCGCTTCCTTCTGTGCTGCATTTAAACCGTCTAAATTCATGAATTGCCTCCCTGGTTATTATCTCATTTGTTAAATCATGATGTTGACTAACAAGCCTTGTATCTCTCCAACTTTTTTTAGCACGTTAATCTCTTTATGTTCTCGCTTGAGGATTAAATTAGTAAGTTCAAGGAGTTTAGCATCCACTTCGGCAACTGTACGCATGACTTTTGTACGCCCCGATCTTGAAAAACCGCGTCTTTCTTTAATTTCTAAACCCTTCATAACGGTTTCTTCGATAAATCCTTTGATTAAATCCTTATAAGCATATAAATTTTCAACTGTTCTATTTTCGACCAAATCTTGCCCTTTTTTGTCGATTTCATCTAGGGCTTTTTGAAGTTCCTGTTTTTGCTGATCATAGTCTTTGACCGCTAGAATCTCAGTGAAACTAATTCTAGGTTTTTCATCAGTCTTGATAACAGCTGCCTTGTTGATCGAGCTGCTTTTAGAGGATTTTGAGGATTTTTCTACTTTCATTTTAACCTCGAATAAAAATTTTCTAGCACCTTGCCTTCAGATTTTGTCACAAATGCATTGTGGCCTAACGAAAAAAAGATTTGAGCACCTGCCCAAATCTAATTATACCTTATTTTTGACCATACTTGTATGGGAAATTTCCCCTGTTTTAACCTCAGAACCTTGCCCAGTTGACGCACTTTCTACCGCTGCCCCAATCTGTGCAATTAAAGCATATAATTGTGGCGGAATCGCATCTCTAAGATCTGTTTTAAGCATGTGTTTCACCTGAGAGGACTTTTGTTCAATAACCACTTTATTGTCATTTGCAACTTCTATTAAAGATTCTGCTATGCGCTGAAAATCTTCATTACCTTCATAATCACCATATTTAATCATATTTTGAAATCAAACCCCTTTCCGTCTGTTTGTGCAATTACACTTCTATCAAAGGAAGGTTTCAAAATGACAGGTGATGCATCCGTTTGTCCTTTAAAACTAATTTCTCCAGCAGTAAATCCTATTTCTGAAAGGGTGCTAAGAGCAGCTTTTAAAGGCGCTTCTAACTGCCAAGTGCGTTCGCTAGAAACTTGTATATCCACTTTAGCCTGTTGAATTTTCACTCTAATGCCAACTGGTCCAACCTCTTTTAAGGACATCCCAAAATAAAGCTCTGAATTTTGCCAATCTATTTGAGCGTTTTTTGATGCTCCTTTCATAAACACTTTCATGTTACCAAGTTCTTCCCCGTCCATCACCGGCATATTAAAAAAGTAAAAAGGTTGATCCTGGCTCGATTGATCATTCATCATCTGCTGACCTGTGAGGTTCATAAGATTTTGTTCAGTAGCTTCAACCGTTCTATCTTGCGTATCTTCTTTCATCATTTTCAAAAGTATTTCTTTCACATTGCCATTTGATCGCTCTTTAAGCGATTCAAAATCTGCTTTCTCAAGATGTTCGGCAATTTCCATCTCATGATTCAGGCCCAAAAACCTTAAAGTTTCCAGCACATCCCTAGAGAGCTTATTTCCCTGCTGTTCTCCTGCATTTTGGATCTGTGATTTTATAACGGTTTCGAGTTTTTGCTCGGACTTCAGTTCGGGTTTTAGAACGTTTTCTATCTGTTCTAGCCGCTGATTCGCAAAGACTTGGAGTCTACGTATACTTGGTGAAAAATCGATTTGTTTTAGAAGCTTAACCGCCTCATTTACAGTTGCCTGCGCTTTTGCAAACTCACCTTGTTTAAGCATTTGATTGGCTTTATCTAACTCCGAAGACATCGTTAATAGTTTTTTCTCAGTAAACATATCTGTGAAAAGAGTCACTTCACTTTTTAAAATCAAATTGTTTAATTTTTCTATCGAGGTAGCTATCTGTGAAGATAGCTCTGCAGGCGTCGCCTTCATCGCCTCTTGATTTGGCGTCAGTAACTGCGTTACTTCTGCTTTGAAATTTTCAAAAGTTGCTTTCGCTTTGATCGTCGCTTCCGTGGTAGATTCCACAAGATAAGTTTTCAGTGACATGTCGTTTTCAAGACTGGAAAAAACCTCAGACATCTGAGTCATGAGCGCTTCCATAGCATCTTCAATCACCTTCAACGCAGCGTCATCATGATTCGAATTAGATACACTTTCAGCAGTTTCTGTTTGTGATAAAACTGCTTCTGATAAGTTCGCTTCTGATAAGTTCGCTTCTGATAAATCCGCTTCTGTTAAACTTAAATCATTTAAAACCGTCTCAACAGCCCCTTCCTTTGAAACCGTATTCTGTGATGAATCGGTTATGCCAAGCGCCTTTAATTCAGCTTCATTTAAAGTTCTGCCAGACGGAACAGATGAATTAGCGTTTTGATCATGTTTTGCAATTAATATCTGCAATTTCTCTTCTGAGGACATATCCCCAGACAAACTTGCCCTAGAACCTAAGTCTATGATTTTGCTATTAACATCGCCTAATCTCTTTTCAATTGATATACTATCTGCTAAAGGCACTGTTTTACCCGTTTCTGCACCCTTATCGGCAGACTGTTGTAATTTTTGAATCGTTTGAATAACTTGCTCTAGTTTTACACCCTGTACAAGTAGTGCTTTAATCTGCGGGTTATCTTCAATCATTTTTTTTAAGTTAGCTATAGAAATTTCCGATTTTCCTTGGTCGAGTTTTAAAAGTTGTGCGACTTTTACAATGGCACGATCAAGAGGTATATTGTTTTTAACCATTTCTTTAAGGGCTAATTTAATACTTTCAGGGAGTTTTAAATGTTCTACCAGCGTCATCGCTTGCTCTTTTGAAATAGGCGCTTCATTACTTGGTACTTCAGTTAGTGAAGACACGACTTCTGTATCATGTGATAAAGACTGCTGAATCGTTGCCAAGTTTTCCTCACTTGGTGCGATGCCTTTATAAAGTGCGATATCGATCGACATCATTTTCTCATCACTTGTACCATTTGAGTGCTTCAAAAATTGATTAATTTCTTTTACATCTTCGTTTGACGGTGTGACTTTATATTTATCATAAATTGACTTCACCTGTTGGGGTAAGTCTTTCTTATAATCCTGTACAAGTGTCTCACTAACACTTTTTTCTTTTATCTTTTCACTTGGATTCGTTTTGAGTCCAGTTGCTAAATTTTGAATTAAAGAATTAATTTTCATGTGTCTCACCTCAACAAGGATATCGGCATTATTTCCCCTTATTGTTAGTGCTTTTTTCACCTACTTTTTCCATCTTTTTATCATATAAAGTCGTTACCGTTACTGATAACATAACAAATACACCGCCGATGAACTGCTTACCGCTGATTAGCTCCCCCATGTAAAAGTAGCTAAAAATGATAGTAACAATAGGTAAGAAATTGATGAATACAGAAGATTCTGTGACCCCCAGCAAGTCCATTGCTTTGGCATAATAATAAAATCCAAGTGTCGATGCAAAAACACTTAAAAATACCAAATGAGCAATCCCCTCTACACCAAGCATGTGCCAGTTATTGTGCTCAAAGGGTACAATTACGACAAAGAAAGGTAAGCTATATAAAAACTGATAGAAGATGATGGTCAGATAAGAATATTTATTAAAAAGTGGTCTTGAAGCCATGGAATAGATCACCCACGACAAAACAGCACCAAGCATCATCAAGTATCCCAGAGATTCTTCCGCTTTAAAAAATTCATTAAACTTTATATCTACTATAAGGATTACGCCTATGATAGAAGCTAAAATTGCTAGCATGTCCACCCATTTTATAACGCGTTTGAAAATGATTGCTTCAAATATAAGTGTAAACATAGGAATCGCGGCGATAATTAAAGCCGACGGTGACGCAGAGATGTATTTGATGCCTGTATTTTCAAAATAGAAGTAAATTGAAATGCCGATACCGCCAGCAAGAACAAAGAGAAAGCGGTCTTTTTTTTCAATTTTAAGTGGTGTTTTCGTCACTTTCATCACACCAAACAAAATAATCGTTGCAAAAATAAATCTGATAGCACCTATAGTCATTGGTCCTAGTGAATCTAACAAATATTCTGTACTTACAAATGATATCCCCCAAGCTATAACAGGAATCATAACACTTAGTAAGCCTTTCGTTTTACGGTTCATACTGCCTCCAATTTTGATGTTTTATAGAATGATTATTTTGATGTTCTGTGTGAATGGGGAGCTGATTAAATAATATTTGTTCTTACAGACTTTCGTTTACAATTGCAGTTGCAACAGCATATCCTGAAGAAAAAGCCCACTGTAGATTATAGCCTCCCGTATCTCCATCTACATCCAAAACTTCACCACAAAAATATAGTCCTTTTATCAACTTTGATGCCATGGTTTTAGACTCTACTTCTGACAAATTTATCCCACCAACAGTAACCATTGCGTTTTGATACCCTATTAGGCTTTCAATGACGATTGGATACTCTGTGATGCGACTTACAAGCATTTTTCGCTGTTCTTTGGTCAGTGTTGCAATCTTTTGTTTCTTTAATTCCCCTTCACTTTCAAAAAGTGTTTTTTTCAAAGTGTCTATCAATCCCAGTTGATTTAACCAAAAGGCAACTGGCTTATCACCCGAGGACTTAATTAGCTCTAGCAGCTCTATTTCCACAATATCTGAAGGGCGATTTAAAAAATTCAATAAAAGTTGATCCCCTTTATTCATATATCGACTATTATTGAGAATCACTGGGCCACTTAAACCGAAATGTGTAAATAACAAAGGGCCGGTAAAACTTTGCTTTATCTCTTTTTTACTTATCGTGATTTTAACATCATCAACAGATACACCTTGCAAGTTTTGCAATATCCTGTCTTTGACGACAACACCAGTAAGTCCGGGTTTTGTATCTATAATCTCATGTCCTAGTTGACTTGAAAACAAATAACCATCACCTGTTGAGCCTAAAGTAGGATAAGATTTGCCACCAGTCGATATAACTATTCTTAGAGCCTTATATGTTGAATGATCTGTTATCACAGTGAACTGCTCACGATCATATAAGAGCTCTTTCACAGTTTCACTTAAATGAAGTTTTACTTTTTTGTTTGCTTTTTCAAGCGTTTTGACGACATCACTTGCTTTTAGACTAGATGGAAACACTTTGCCATCTTCTCTTTCCGTCAAATGACAACCATTGCTTTCAAAAAAATCAATGACAGCTTTATTGTCATGGTTTTTCAGCGCGCCTTTTACAAAATTTTTATGCTCACCGTATTTTGTGTAAAAAGAATTGATATAACCACCGTGCGTTATATTACATTGACCTCCACCGGATGCTAGAATCTTTAGACCAGGTCTTGCATTTTTTTCAATGATTAATCCATTGAGATTTTGAAGTTGTGCACCGCAGTATAACCCTGCAGCACCGGCACCTATTATGATTACATCATAGATCATTTTTTCACCACTTTTATATTTTCTCTTTCCTACCATTGTAATTATTTTCTGCTCATGTTTCAAATTATAATTTATTCATCTTCTCAAAAAGGTTATAATAGCTTTATCATACTTTGGAGGTGTCTAATTGCGACTAACAAACGAAGAAGCGCTAAAACTAATAAATACGTTAAGAAGTGGCACTTCTCCAGTTTACCATGCCAATGATTTGATGACTGGTAGAGAGCATGAAATGGAAGACCTCAGGCTCAGTATGCAGCTTTTAAGTAAAGGAGCAGGTTTAGTCAAGATTATCACTGGTGATTTTGGAGTAGGCAAATCTTTTCTTGTCAATGCTTTTAAGGAAGTCGCTCTAAACGAAGATTATATCATTTCTTCGTTTCAACTCAATAACGGGTTTCGACTTAACAAAATTGACGATCTATACTATGCAATCATGCACAACCTCTACTTAAAAACAAAGCCAACCTCGAAAGTCTCTTTTGATGACATCTTTGATATATGGGTTGAAAATTTACAAAATGCGCCTTATTCTGACCGAAAACGCTACGAAGTTAACACTGTATGCCAAGAACTATCCAAGTTCAACATGAATTTTGCCAGGGCTTTTCTAAGCTTTATGCGCGGCCGAATTCAGCGAAACCAGGAAATGATGAACGTTTCTTGCGCATGGCTAACAGGTGAACGCAACGTGCCATACGAACTCAAGCAAAAGTATGACTTAGTTGGTGCTGTAGATAAAACAAATACACTTGATTTTCTGAGAGCATTTATTAAACTTATAACGCTATTAGACTATAAAGGACTCATTATATTTATCGACGAGATTGACCTTGTGATAAACGACAGAAGTGATATAAGACAAGCTGCATACAACAACCTCAAGCACCTCATTGATCTCTCGACATCAGGAGAAATGAGTAATGTCATGTTCGTTTTTTCAGGAACTCAAGAGATTCTCACGGATAAAGAAAAGGGAGTACTCACTAATACTGCACTTTCTCAGCGCTTAAATATCAACCCTGAAAACCCACTCGAAAACAAAGGCAACATTTTAGCCCTTAAACCATTAGATTCTGAAGCGCTATTATCTCTAACACAAAAAATTGTCAAAATATACCAGCAAAATGTTATACTGCCTGCAAACGTAGACCACCATGATGTATTTAAAACTGTGATGCAAAATTTAACGGCGGATAACCTAGTTACAAGACATTTTGTCACTGGTGTAATTGAACATTTAGATAAAATAAAACTCGCCTAATTTTAAACAAAAAAAAGATGAAATGCTGAAACTGAGCAATTTTCATCTTTTTTGTTATTTTTGATTTGCCGAAGGCAGTAAGACTTCAAACTTTGTAAACTTGTTCAGTTCTGAGGTGACAGAAATCTCACCACCTAAGGCATCTACCTTTTGTTTTAAGATATAAAGTCCGGTTCCTTTTGCAGCATTTGATGCATCGTCATTTAAAGAAGAGATCCCTTCATAAAATATGCAATCAATCACTTCTTTTTCACTCATTAAGACGATATCATCAAAAGCAAACCGCTTTGTTGCGTATAAAGATTCTTTTATGGAATTGACGTCAACACCTCTGCCATCATCTGTAATCGTAATCAGATAGCTCTTTTGCTTAACCATCAATTCTATTGATAAATTACCATGCTCAGGTTTTCCATTTCTATATCGATCTGCAGGGTATTCAATACCATGTACAAGCGCATTTGTCACCATCTCAATAAAACCAATGATAATGTCCTTGTAGTCATCTTCATCAAATAACAAACTTGGGCCAGTATACATCAATGGGTTTAGCTTTTTATTCAGTCTCTTAGATAATTCTTGTGCATACTTATCAAATCTTCGAATTATGTCATGTATACTCACAAATCTGATCCGCTTAAATCTGCTGAGCAATCTATCTTTTTCTTCAGATTCATCTAGAAGAAGTATCATATTTTCTACTTCTTTAAGTACCTCACTATCAATTGTTAGATAGCGTTTATCTAAAAGATCTTCATCTATATACTTTGCAATAATCCTTATATCTGTTTCGAACAATTTAGCTATGCCTACATATTCAACTCTACTTCTAAATTGTGTGAAGGTCTGTTCAGTTGACATTTGACCAAGTACTTCTTCAAATTTTGTTATACTATTAATTGAATTGTACATATATAACGTTTGAGCCATTTGTTTAAATAGATGTAATTTATGAAAAATCATACCTTTTATCGTCGTTAAGTCTTCCGTAAAAGTAAAAAATTTATCCATCTCATCATTTACAAATTTTGAATAATCACGTTTTAAAGCGACATAGTCATTTTGTCGTCTTAAGACCTCAATTACCATTGACATTTCATTTAATTTTCCCTCATTATCTTGCATCAACACTTTTGTGTTACTCTGATCCGATATATAAACTGCAAGTAGATCAAAGCCCGTTATAAATTTATAGTTTGCTCTAAGAAATCTATCTTTGACGGTATAATCAAACGGCAAAATTGAAATTATGCGTTGCCTCTCATTTCCATCAACTGTCGAAAAAACCTTTAAAAGCAATTCCTCCACTGCTTCAAACGACAAATCGCTCAAATCAGATAAGATCTGCGCAAAATTTTTACCTTGAACAGGGTATGCCAACAATTCTTCTTTCGCATGTGTCAAAATAGGTTTAACAATTAAGTCTTTGCCAACGATCAATAAAGTTTCATTGAATCCATCCACGAATTGAGAAAAATCCTCTGAAGTAATTAAATCAGTTGACACCTCACCCTGAATAGGAGATAGCTTAGCAACGTTAATGTCTAAGTGATTACTGATGGTCAATTTGCCTCCAAGCTCGTATGCGATTATAGATACAATTATCAATAAAAATAGGACTAAAATCAGATTTATCATAGTGCTACCTCCCTAGAATATTGTAGCATATGTTTTAACAATTTTTGAAATGTTTTAAAAAACAATTACTTTTTTTTTATTATAATATATAATAAAGGGTGTTAGTAAACAGATTAATTCACAATTATAAATAATTTAGACACACTGGGGGTCAAATGAAAGGTACCGTCGTCAATATATGGCTTAATACCATAGCATCGCTCTATGGGGAAAATACGAAAAATTCCATCTTAACTAAAGAAGGTTGGAATCCGAACAAGCTCATCACACCACTTGAAGAAATTGAAGATGCTAAAATCATGAGCCTAATGAATGCATTTGCAAAGCATGAAGGTGTTAAGTCTGAGGACATGTGGAAAAAACTTGGTCAAAATAACATCGCATCATTTTATAAATGGTTCCCATCTTTCTTCGACAAATCTTCTGCTATGGGATTTTTACTATTAATGGATAAAATCCATACACAACTTACAAAGATGATTCCTGGTGCAAAACCACCTCGCCTAATTCCAGAAGAATTAGATGAAAAAAACATGATTATGACTTACAAATCCAAAAGAGGCCTTCACGATTACCTGATGGGATTAATTGAAGGTGTTGGAAAACATTTTAACGAAAAAATAGAAGCAAAAATCATCGACCATAAAGTTGAATCTGATGGTACACATGTCGCTAAAATTCAACTTACCTTTGAGAAATCACCAAAACAGGTTAAAACTTATAAGTTTTCTAAGTTCTTGTCTCTTGGATTCATCAAATCAACTACAGCAAAAGTGATTATATTACCAACTCTTTTATCGGCATTAGTTGTATTGATACTAAGCGGACTCGATAACATTCCACTTTTAATTGCAACGCCTTTAGTTGTATTATTTGCCGGTCTCATCAACGGCAGCGCAGTAAATAAACCTTTAAAAGAATTAAGCCTTGAACTTGAAAAAATCAAAAAACTTCAGTTATCCGAAGACTTAACCATACGTACTGGCGACGAAGTTGAAGAGACTTATAAACAATTATCCATTGCAAAAGACAGCTTAAGAGAAGAGATCACTTATATCAAAGGCGGACTTGATGATCTTTATTCATTTGCTGGAAAATTCTCTTTAGTTGCAAGCAATATGAGTGAAGTTTCTGATTTAATATCTCGATCTGTACAAGAAGTTGCAGAAGGTGCAATACACCAAGCAACTGAAACGGAAGGTTCAGTAAGCATATTAGCGGATAACATCGAGATACTCAACAAAATTAGCAAACGTGAACTTGAAGGTAAAGAAAGCTTAGAAGCAGCTGTTAAGCAAATTGAGGTTTCATTTGATGATCTTGAAAATGTATCTATCAAACTTAACGGGGTAAAAGATAAATTTGCAGAAGTTAACTCACAAGGAACAGAACTCAGCAATAAAGTTTCAGATATCATCACAATTGTAAGTACCGTTGAGTCCATAGCAGAGCAAACTAACCTCCTTGCACTTAATGCTTCAATCGAAGCTGCAAGAGCAGGTGAGATGGGTAGAGGTTTTAGCGTTGTTGCAGAAGAAATCAGAAAACTTGCTGAGGATTCCAAGCAAGCAGTTAATACCATCAACAGTAGTTTGAAACTCTTTACTCAAGGTGTTAACAATATGGTTCAACAAGTTAACGATCAGTTTAAAGAACTTGAAAATGGTACAAAAACCATGGAAAATGTAACCAAAGAAAGTAAAGTTGCGTCAAGTAGAATTAATACCGTTTCTGGTTCTATCTCAGAAATATCTAAACAATTATCTGAAGAAACTGCAAAAATCAACAAAGTATTTGAAAACATGCATACTTTAGCAGCAATCGCAGAAGAGAACTCAGCGACATCTCAAGAAATGAGTGCAAATGTCACAAACTTCTCTACAGAGATTGTTACACTCTCTAGCAATATTTCTGAACTTGAAAAAGTTGTTCTTTTCTTAAAAGACGAATTGAAACGCTTTAAACTTTAGTCATAACTCGCAAATTTTTTGATATTAACCATAAAGGGCCTATCTCAAAATAATAGAATTATTTTGGATACGCCCTTTTTATTTGAAATATCAAGTACTTATATGCTAATTACCAAATTATTATACGAACGCACTATTAAGTTGCTCATACTTAAACAATTCTAGGATTTTCATATATATTGGTTTTGAAATATAAAAATCCATTTAAAAGAAGTCTTACAGCCATGTCTATACCAATCGCAAGAAAAACGATATTAACTGACCAATGTAGTAAGTAGGCAGACACACAGGCAATTGGTACACGCACTGCATACAGCCCCACAAATGCGGCATACATAGGCATCTTAGTATATCCAGCCCCTCTAAGTGCACCACCTAAAACGCCAGCCATATTTTGAGGCACTTGAGCAAGACCACATACCACTAAATAAAAACTACCTATACCAATCAATTCACGATCACTCGTCATAAACCCAAGTAGTGCCCCAGGGAAAAGTACCAGCAGACCTCCCCCTATGATCGAGATAAGTGCAGCCCCTTTAAGGATTTCATATAAATAACGCTTTGCAAGCGCTGGATTTTTCGCACCAAGATGTCGTCCAATAAATGCTGTTGCAGCAATTTGAAACCCTGCTGCTGGCATATAAGCCACACTTTCTGCTTGAAGTCCTAGTTGATATGCTGCATAAGAAGCATCTCCATAAGAAAGAATTGCTCTGATCAATATAATTGAACTAAGTTGCCAAAACAAAGATTCAATTGCACTGGGTATACCCGTTGCATAGACAGACTTCATTACGTCCTTTGTAAAATTAAAGAAACCCTTGATTGATTCCCCACAGAGTAAAGCTTTGCTACGCGTTATTATAACTAGTGCCAATAAAGCTGCCATAGCTTGTGATAAGGCAAGTGCAATCGCAGCACCTTTTAACCCCATTACCGGAAAACCTAAGTATCCGTTTACTAAAACAATTCCAAATACCACATTTAGAATATTCATAAGCCCACTTATCAGCATCGGAGTAGTCGCATCTCCCTTTCCTTGAAGCGCACCTGAAACAATAAGAATGATGCCTAAAAACGGCATACCACACCCAACTATTTTAAGCACTTCAATCCCAGTACTTAAAAGCATCCCTTCTGCACCAAAAATCGTCCCAAGCCAAAACTTTGGTAGAAATAACATCGTCATTAAAAAGAAAACCGAGAGAATGGTTATAGAGCCTATTGTTTGCATCAAAGCTTGTTTTATACGCTTATGATCACCGGCACCTAGCGCCTGTGCTATAACCACTTGCACACCTATAGCGATGCCTTTATAGACCGCCCATATGATGCCTCTTACTCTTGTGCTAAGACCCATTGCGCCTATTGCATCTGAACCGAGGTTGCCTATTAATTTCATCGATACAATACCCACCAGCATCTCGAGCATGCTTGAGATCAGAATTGGTATTAAAAATTTCAAAATAGTCTTTTGAATCTCTATTTTATTTGGCGATGTCGCTTCCATATCACACCTCAGGTTTATTTCGTATCCCTTAATATTTTAACAGAACTGTGCCCACTATCAAGTGATATTTCTACATAAACTAAAAAAGGAGCCCTCATAAAATGGTGAGACCACCAGTTCATGAAAACTCCTTAATAAGGGCTAATTATAATTTATAAACCTTTGTGTAAAACTGGTGAAATACGTTTGTAAAGGACTAGTGTCAACGCTGACAGAACTAAACCTTTGAAAAGGTTAAATGGAACAATTCCAAATAAGACCAATGTTGCTACACTATTAATTGCTGGATTAACAACGGTTCCTAGCTCAACAATAGTATCAATTGGCATGAATGCTGTATAGAACGGAATTAAAACAAAATAATTAGCTAGTGCACCAACAATCGCCATAAAAACTGTTCCTACAAGCAATCCTGTAATCGCTGATTTTTTTGATTTATTTTTTGCATAAATTAAAGCAGATGGTATAACAATTGCTGAACCAATGGCAAAGTTCGCAAGTTCTCCAACGCCACCTGTTGATGTTTGTAATAGATGAAGAATATTTTTAACAGCTTCAATTGCAACTCCTGCAAAAGGTCCCATTGCAAAAGCGCCAATTAACGCTGGTAAATCACTCATGTCTATTTTAAGAAATGACGGGAAAATTGGAATCATTAATTCAAGTTGCATGATGACAAATGCAAGTACACTGAGCATTGCAATCTTTGTCATTTTTGATACTGATAATTTCTTAGTTGTTGTTACCATACCTAAAACCTCCTTAGATGTCACTAGAGTTTATCTAGCGCAGAAAAATTGTGTGGCCTTAGGGTATTTTAATTCATCGGGTTTGAGCCTTCAGATATTGTCACAACTAGTCGTAACACATAAAAATACCCCTAAAGCAATATAACTTCAGGGGTTAATGTACGCGCAAACGTAGTCTCATAAACCTCTTCTTCCATCCAGACTTTAACTGTCGGCTCTGGAATTTAACCAGATCAACCTTTCGGCTCGCGGGCTTTACCGCCGGTGGGGACTCACACCCCGCCCTGAAGATTCTTTATGATAAAATTATAACATATGGTTTAAATGGATGTCAACATTAAGCTACTGAAAACTCGTCGATTACAGATTTCTTTTGCTTAATAATTTTATGTTGCCATTTGCCAGTAGAATAAATGAAAAGCCCGATTAAGCATGTAATTAGATTGGAAACAATCATCGCCATCCAAATAGAACTTGGGCCAAAGCCTTCCAGTCGGCTCAACATATATACCATAGGAATTCTAAGTCCCCACAGGCGTCCCATCATTAGAATCATAGCTGATACCGTATGTCCAGACCCTTGGAAAGTTCCAACTAAGATCTGGAAAAATCCCATCAGCGGAATTGAATAGATGATCATGTTCAAGTATTCAGTACCACTTTTGATGACTTCTGGATCCGTGCTAAACGCCATGACGATTTGCTCCGAAAAAGGTAACATCAATAATCCTCCGGCAACTAAAAAGACCGTAGACATAAAAGTGCTACTTCTAACCGCTAATTTCGCCCTTCCAATGTTGTCTGCACCTAGATTTTGCCCTACAACTGTTGCCAGAGCACTTCCAATCCCCATAGCAGGCATCATGATTAGCGAACTAATCCGATTTCCTATTGCAAAAGCAGTTAATGTAATATCGCCAAACGACACGAGAAACACATTTAAAATTGTAAATCCAAAAGCAGTCATTGCCTGACCCGTTGAAGATGGAAGTCCGATATTGACTATTTTTATCAAAACTTCTTTATTAAACTTTAAATCCGAAAGTTCTAATTTTAAACTTTGTTTTGCACTAAAAGTTGTAAATATGCCATAAAGTGCAAAAATACCGGTTGAAATTACCGTAGCGATAGCAGCTCCTTGTACCCCCATATGGAGACCAAACATGAAAATAGGATCCAGTATGATATTGGTGCCCACCGAAAAAGCGCCTAGAATTAATGGTGAAATCATGTCGCCTTGGCCTTGTTTAATTGCATTATAAGCGTTGAGTAAAAATGTAGTCGGCATTCCTAAAAACATGATACTTAAGTATGCATAAGCATTATCATAAAGTTCACCTGTTCCACCCATAGCGTGAATTATGGTTGGCGCGCTAAAATAACCTATTGTTCCCAATACCAGTGAGAGTATAAATAAAAAAGAGATGGACTGACCAGCTGTTTTTTTTGCTTTATCCTGCATATGCGCACCAATGTACTGCGCAATAATTGATGATGTTGCAATCGCCATTCCGATACCAAATGATGTGATTAAAAAGATCAAAGGCCATATAAACTGTACGCCAGCAACTGCATTACCAGGAATTTTACTGACGAAAAAAGTATCTGTTAAATTATAGATGGTATGGATAAAATTATTGAGCATAATGGGTAGTGATAAAGTCAAAATAACCTTCCTCATATTACCTTTCAAAATCATCTCTCGCTTTTGTAAAAAATCCATATGTCCCCCTACATATTTTAGTCAATTAATTATAACATTTATCCTTTCGCTTCTCAAATATTTCGCATTACAAAATAAACTGAAAGTGTTTTCAACTACCAGCATAATGGTATAATATAAATAGTAAAGTTGTAACGAAAACAATTTTATATTTTTTGTCACTATCCTATTTTATGATCGAGGAAGTTAACTTTAACTAATTTATTAAATATAATGAAGGCATCAAGGAGGATGTTATGATCGTTGGAAATTTTATGGACCTCGCTGCAAAAGCAATCACTAGCCCTGAAGCAAAAAATGCTGCTATGAAAGTTCTCGTTTCACCAAACGAAGGATGGGAAGGCTACGTCATGCGTGTTATTGAACTAGAACCTGAAGGATACTCACCTAAACATCAACACGACTGGCCGCATATCAACTTTATTGTTGAGGGGAATGGCACCTTGTTGATAGGTGAAACATTACACGAACTCAAAGCTGGTGGTTATGCCTACGTCCCAGCCAATACACTTCATCAATTTTCAAATGCAGGAACAGTACCCTTCAAGTTTATATGTATCGTACCTGAAGAAGGACACAAGTAAATTCCCATCAGATTGATCTTACTACTAATATCTGATAACAATATAACTTCCCAATCAAAGGATGAATATATATTGAGATGACTTAATAGAGATGAATAACATAAGAAGAATAAATAAGGAAGCACCAATTGATTAAAACCATTTGGTGCTTCCTTTTAAAATGCAGCTATATCGCTTCTAAAATATGCTTTGTCATACGTTATCTTAGCAACTTGTCTATAAGCTTTTTCTCTAGCCTCTTCTAATGTTAGACCAGTAGCTGTGACACCTAGTACTCTACCACCATTTGTGACGACATTTCCATCTTTGGTCGTCGTACCGCAGTGAAAAACAACAGCTTCCACTTCAGCACCTTGTCTATCAGCACTTAGACCAAGTATTATTTTCCCTTTTTCGTAGTTTTCTGGATAACCACCAGACGCCATGATTACACATACGGCATGGTTTTTTGCCCAAGTTAACTTGATATCTTTAAGAGATTCACTCTCGACAGCTTCGATCACCTCTAACAAGTCATTTTCAAGTCGAACCAAAGTAACTTCAGTTTCTGGATCGCCAAGTCTTACATTATACTCAAGTACATTAATATCGTCACCATCAATCATGATTCCAACAAAAAGAATGCCTTTAAAATCAATATCATCTTCCTTAATCCCCACGATAAAAGGATCTAGTATATCTCTTTGTATCTTTGCCATCATCGCTTCATCTATTACTTTACTAGGGGAGTATGTTCCCATCCCTCCAGTATTCAAACCTTCATCAGACTCTTTTGCTTTTTTATAGTCTTGGGCTGGTTGCATCGGGATGATGCTATGCCCATCGACAAAACACAAAATAGAGGCTTCAATTCCTTTAAGAAATTCCTCAAGAACAACCTTTGATCCCGCTTCACCAAAAACCTGATTTGCCATCATATCTGTAATCGCTAAAACAGCTTCTTCTCTCGTCTGTGCAATTACAACACCTTTACCAGCTGCAAGACCATCCGCTTTAACTACTACAGGTAAGTTAAAACGCTCTACCGCTTGAAGTGCATCTTCAAGGATGATATGCGTTTCAGATTTAGCAGTAGGAATACCGTGTTTCATTAAAAATGCTTTAGTAAAATCTTTGCTGCCTTCAAATTGTGCTGCATTTTTATTAGGTCCAAAAATTCTTAGCCCATTTGCTTCAAAAAGGTCTACAATTCCCAGTACAAGCGGTAACTCTGGTCCAACAATCGTAAGATCTATGCCTTCTTTAAGTGCAAATTCAACAAGGCCATTTAAATCGTCCACTTGATAAGGCACACAAGTCGCTATTGACTGTATACCTGCATTTCCAGGTGCTGCAAACAATTCAAGTTCACGATTGCTTAAGCTCAATTTATGCAAAATGGCATGTTCACGACCGCCACTTCCAATCACCAAAATCTTCAAAGTTACCTCCAGAAAATATAGTTATTAATGCTTAAAGTGTCTCATATTAGTAAAGACCATTGCCATCCCATATTTGTTAGCTTCATCGATTACTTCTTGATCGCGAACTGACCCGCCTGGCTGGATAATAGCTGTGATACCTGCTTCTGCTGCTGCTTTAATAGAATCAGCAAAAGGAAAAAATGCATCTGAAGCCAAGACAGCTCCTTTAACTGGGAAGTTTGATTGTCTAATCGCATTTTCTGTCGCCCAAACACGGCTAACTTGTCCCTGCCCGATACCCAACGTTTGGCCATCTCTACTAATTACTATTCCATTAGATTTAGCATGTTTTACTACTTTCCAGGCAAATAAAAGTTCATCCATTTCCTTTTTAGTAGGGATTCTTTCAGTCACAGATTTAGGTTCACCTTCAACTAAAACAGCATCAATTTCTTGAATGAGTAAGCCACCTAAAGTTTTCTTCATATCCAATTGAGTCGGTCTTATATCTTCAGATATTGTTGCTAATTTAAGAATTCTCAAGTTTTTCTTTTTCATCAGACAGGTTAGTGCCTCTTCATCAAAATCAGGCGCAATCACGATTTCAAGAAAAGTTTCATTCATTTTCTCAGCTGTCACTAAATCAATCTTACGATTAACAGCGACAATCCCGCCAAAGATGGAAACCGGATCACAGTCATACGCTTTAGTGTAGGCATGAAGAAGATCAAAACCAACACCAACGCCACATGGGCTTGAATGTTTAACAGCAACTGCAGCAACTTTTTCTTTATATTCCTTTAAAAGTGCAATTGCACCACTTACATCGTTGATGTTATTATATGAAAGTTCTTTACCATGAAGTTGCACTGCATCAGCCAAAGTACCGCTGGTATTGAAAATTTCTTTATAAAATGCAGCCGCTTGATGTGGATTTTCGCCATATCTCAAATCTTGTGCTTTTTCATAGGTCACTGTCAACGTCTTCGTAAATGGCGATTTGTTAGCATACCTTAAGAGATATTCTGAAATCATAGCATCATAATGCGCAGTATGTTGAAATACTTTTAGTGCTAAATCGAATTTGGTGTCATAAGAAACTTCATTTTTAAGATGTAATTCTTCTATCACTTTTGAATAGTCGTCTGGATCAATGACAACCGTCACATCATGATGGTTTTTTGCTGCAGACCTAAGCATTGTAGGTCCACCTATATCTATATTTTCAACGGCTTCTTCAAAAGTAACACCTGGCTTTAAAACGGTTTCTTTAAAAGGGTATAAATTAATGATTACAAAGTCGATGGTCTCAATTTTAAATTCATCAAGTTGAAGCATGTGATTTTTATTATCACGAATTGCCAGTATGCCACCATGAACTGCAGGATGTAAAGTTTTTACACGACCATCTAAACATTCAGGAAAATTGGTAATATCGCTAACATTTTTTACCGGGATACCCGCTCCTTTTATCGCTTGCTCAGTACCACCAGTAGAAATTAGTTCGATTCCTAATTCATGAAGCTCTCTAGCGAAATCAATAATACCTGTTTTATCTGAAACACTCAAAAGTGCTCTTCTTTTCATAACGCCTCCACATGACTTACTCAATTATTTGCGGTATATTCTTCAATGCATCCGCACCAATTTTTACTGTGCCTGATACTATCGCCTTAAGTGTTGCCACCATCAATTGATGTTCAACTTTTAAAACTTTTTTGGCTAAATCTTCAGGGGTATCTTCTCTATCAACTTTTACCGTTTTCTGATAGATAGTTTGACCTGTATCGATACCAAGCTCAACAAAATGTGTCGTTGCACCGCTTAAAATATCCCCTGAACGGATTACGGATTCATGTACTTTTATCCCATAAAAACCGTGACCACCATGCCTTGGAAGTAGCGACGGGTGAATATTGATAATTCGTCCTTCAAAAGCCTTTATAAGCTTTTCAGGTAATATTGCCAAGTAACCTGCAAGGACTATTAGGTCAACCTTTTCATCCATCAATGTTTTATAAAGCGCTTCTTCTCTTTCATGTAGGTCTGGATAATTACCCAAACCGATATAGTAGTCTTCTATGCTAAACTTCTTCGCTCTTTCTAGGGCAAAGGCATCTCTTCTATTTGAAATGACGCATGCGATCTCGACTTCTAAAGCTTGTGTCGAAGTTGCATCTATAATAGATTGTAAGTTAGATCCGCCACCCGAGACAAGAACTGCAATTCTTAAGCGTTGCATAGCATTACGCCTTCGTCGCCTTTAGTGACTCTGCCGATGACACTCACTTCTTCTCCACACGCCTTAAGAATTTCCAATGTTTTATCAACATCTTCTTGTGCTACAAATGCGATATAGCCAACACCCATATTGAATGTGCCGTAAAGATCATCGCGTTCAACGATACCAAGTGAGGTAATGTAATCAAATATCTTAGGCATTTTCCAAGAACCTAAAGTTACACTTGCACATAGCCCTTTAGGCATAACCCTTGGTATATTCTCAAAAAAGCCGCCACCTGTCATGTGTACCATCCCTTTGACTTTTACGGATTCAAGTAGTGAAAGTACAGATTTAACATAGATACGCGTTGGCGTCAATAAAGTTTCACCTAGCGTAGTACCAAGTTCAGGGACAACTGTGTCTACATTCATGCCAAGTCGATCGAAGAATAATTTTCTCACAAGTGAATAACCATTAGAATGAATACCACTTGACGCAAGCCCAATCATCACATCGCCCTCGGCGATATTGTTGCCTGTGATAATATTTTTTTCATCAACAACACCAACTGCAAACCCCGCCATGTCGTATTCGCCATCTGCATAAAAACCAGGCATCTCAGCAGTTTCACCGCCTAAAAGCGGCATATTTGATAGTTTACAACCATCTGTAATCCCTTTTACAAGCAGTGCTGCATTTTCCGCTTTAAGTCTGCCAGTTGCAAGATAATCTAAGAAAAATAGAGGTGTCGCCCCTTGGCAAAGTATATCGTTAACACACATGGCAACCAGATCTTGTCCAACTGTATCATGTTGATCCATCATAAAAGCAACTTTAAGTTTGGTACCAACACCATCAGTTCCTGCCACTAGAACAGGACTCTCAAACTTGCCACTTAATCTTAAAAGGCCACCAAAACTACCTAAATCACCGATAACATCTGAATTAAATGTTTCTTTTACGTGCTTTTTCATCAGTTCAACAGCACGCGCACCTTCTTTGACATCGACGCCTGCTTCAGCATAGGTCAATTTTTCTACTGACATGTTTATCTCCAATCATACTTTATTCGTCATCATCATTTAAAAGAGGTTCTTTAACCACAATACAATTTAGCCTCAACACCACAGTCTGAGTGCTTATTGAATACGCTTTTACTCAAACATAAATTTGTCTGCTTCTTCTGGGACTTCCATCGGATAATCGCCATCAAAACACGCCGTACATAAACCACATTTTTCAAAATTAATTGCACGAACAAGTCCTTCGTTACTGAGGTATGCCAAACTATCCGCACCAATCATTTCTCTGATTTCATCAATTGTATGTGTTGCACCAACTAGATGAAGTCTATTCGGTGTGTCAATGCCGAAATAACACGAGTGCGTTACAGGAGGTGAACTGACTCTAATATGCACTTCAGTTGCACCAGCTGCTTTAAGCATATTGACGATACGTTTACTCGTTGTGCCTCTTACGATGGAATCATCTATTAGAATGAGTCTTTTACCTCTAACCGTATTTTTCATGACATTGAGTTTTAAACGAACTGCCAACTCTCTTGACTTTTGGTCAGGTTGGATAAAAGTTCTACCCATATATTTATTTTTGATCATGCCTACATTATAAGGTATCCCAGATTCTTCAGCGTAACCAATCGCCGCTGCAATCCCTGAGTCTGGAACAGCTATAACCATATCGGCTTCAACAGGATATTCTCTAGCTAAAATCCTCCCAGATTCAACACGCGCTTCATACACATCTTTCCCGTCAATGATGCTATCTGGTCTTGCAAAGTATACGTATTCAAAAGAGCATATCGCTTTTCTGCAGCCTTGAGAAAACATAATTGACTGGATACCATTTTCGTCAATAATCACTATTTCACCTGGTTCAACATCTCTTACAAATTCTGCACCGACAACATCATGTGCACAAGTTTCAGAGGCAAGTACATAACCGCCATCCATTTTAGCAATAGAAAGTGGTCTAAGACCGTTTGGATCACGTACACCTATAAGCATATGATCAATCATGACAACAAGTGCATAAGAACCTTTGATTTCTTTAACGGATTCAATGACGGCTTCTTTCATACCGAGGTTATAATTTTTTGCGATTAAGTTTGCGATTACTTCTGAGTCAATAGAGGTTTGGAAGATGGAACCTTCGTCTTCTAATCTGTTTCTGATCTCACTTGCATTAACTAAGTTTCCATTATGTGCAAGTGCGATACTGCCACCTTTGTATCTCACAACAAGTGGCTGTGCATTTGAAACATAGCTTTCACCAGTAGTACTATATCTTACATGCCCAATACCGATATCAGCAGGTAAACGGTTAAGAATATCGTCGTTAAAAACCTCTTGAACCAATCCCATTTCCTTATAGTACTGCATTTTATCGCCTTTAAGGACTGCGATACCAGCACTTTCCTGACCTCTGTGTTGTAGCGCAATAAGTCCAAAACAAAGCATATGCGAAATACCTTCTACACCTGGTGCATGAATCCCTATAACGCCACACTCTTCATGCAATTTATCTAATGACAAAAATTCGTTCATCTAATCCTCCAACAGGCTATGCCTGGATTCTACTAAGTACTTCTTGATAAGTTTGCTCAACATCGCCTAGATCTCTTCTGAAACGGTCTTTGTCCATCTTTTTGTTTGTTTCCGCATCCCATAGTCTACAAGTATCTGGTGAAATTTCATCTGCAAGGATTACTTGTCCTTTGAATAAACCAAACTCCAATTTAAAGTCAACGAGTTTAAGTCCGCGTTCCATAAAGAATGCCATCAGTAAGTCATTGATTTTTAATGACATGTCTTTAATTGTTTCAACTTGTTCTTTTGTAGCAAAACCCATCGCAAAGATATGGTAATCGTTGATCATTGGATCGCCTAATGCATCGTCTTTATAGCAAAACTCAAGAACAGTTTCCTTCATCACAACGCCTTCTTCAAGACCAAGTCTTTTTGCAAGCGAACCAGCTGCTATGTTTCTAACGATCACTTCAAGAGGCAAAATCTTAACTGCTTTTACATATTGTTCTCTGTCACTGATGAGTTTTTCAAAATGTGTAGGGATCCCTTTTTCTTCAAGCATCTGAAATAATAAGGCGCTCATCTTGTTATTGACTACGCCTTTGTCTAGGATGGTTCCTTTTTTCTCGCCATTAAAAGCTGTGGCATCATCCTTATATTCAACTAAATAATAATCTGCTTCATCTGTTTTAAAAACTTTTTTTGCTTTTCCTTCGTAAAGTTGCTCTAACTTGTTCATGTTTGCCTCCCTGAATTTTTCGTCTATGCACAGACTGAGATAAGTTTAAACATTATTTCTTGGCTAATATATTTTTTTCTTGCTATTTAATCGTTATTTTTGCTTATCTTAGCTACTCTGATACTTTTTTTTCATCAATATCTCGACTGGATTGCCAAGTCCTTTTGGACAACTGCATCTGCCATGTCTTTTTTATACTGTCTCATTTTTTCTTTAAGTTCCGGATATTTTATTGAAAGGATTTGAACTGCAAGTAGTCCCGCATTTTCAGCGCCGTCCACCGCAACAGTTGCGACTGGGATGCCACTTGGCATCTGAACCATGGATAAAAGTGAATCTAAGCCATCAAGTGTTGAAGACTTAATTGGTATACCGATTACGGGTAATATCGTCACACCAGCAATCACACCAGCTAAATGAGCAGCCTTTCCCGCTGCACCTATGATCACTTCAAAGCCTTCAGCTTCGGCATTCATAGCAAACTCAACTGCCAAATGCGGTGTTCTGTGTGCTGATAATACTCTCGCTACAACAGTGACATCAAACTTTTTAAGTACATTGATACAGCGTTCGACGATTGGGAAGTCAGAATCGCTACCCATAAGAATTGCTACTTTCATAGTGCCTCCTAAATCCGAATATTATTCGCAAGTTCGTTCAGTTTATTCGTATATGTAAATCATATAAAAATAACGGTCATCAGTCAAGTTAAATACGAATATTTTTGTATCAAATAAATTTAATATTCAGAAATGTACAAATAAAAAAAAAGCGCCATAAGCGCTTTTTAAGTTTTGCGGTAATTTTTGAAATAGAGAAAAATCATTCTATTTTTATTCACTAAGGAAATGATAATGCGTTTCGTGCACATATTCAATATCTGCTTCTATTAGGTTCAAAGTATTGGGAAATTGCTGTGTTTCAAAGCATATCCCCAGATGGTTTTTATGTGTCACATTGTTTGTATAAATCACCACACAAGGCTGATTGCTTACTATTGAAAGACTGCGTTTTGAAACAGGATCTCTATAGATAATATTAGGTTTAGTCTCATCCACTGCATCTTCAAGTGAAAAAGGGTGATCAATTCCTAGTTGTTTACTTCTATAAGCGTTTTCTATTGGGGCTAGTTGTTCAAAATCAAACGCAGAATTTCTGACCTGAATTTTAGGTTCAATCGGCAGTCCATTTTCATCTATTTCTTTATAATATCTGGCATTTACAAACAGCAAATGTTCGTCTATTTGGTTTCTTTCGTTTCCAGCTAAATTGAAATAGTAGTGATTGGTAAGGTTAATATGACAATCTCGATCAGATCTCGTGGTGTATTTAACGGTTAGACTGTTCTCATCTTTAAGTTTAAACTCAGCTTCAACAGTAAAATTTCCAGGAAAACCATCACTCAAATGTTGATGTTCTAACTTTAAAATAACACTACACCAATCCGTGCCAACCGTTTCACCAACAAATTGCCATACTTTCTTGTGAAAGCCCTCTTTTCCGCCATGTAGGTTACTAACACCTTCGTTGATATCCGATGTGTACAGTATGCCATCGACTTCAATTTGGCCTTTATCAAGTCGTCCAGCATTAATCCCTATCGTTGAATTGAGATAATACGGATTTTCGATATAATCTTCCTGATGATCATACTTCATCAATACATTCTCAGAAAAACCACTTTGATCTGGCACATTTAATTCCATCATTGTACAGCCATAAGTTAGCAATTTAACAGACATACCGTGATTATTTGACATTGTGATACTATCAATTCTTTTTTCCAATAACGCACTTAATACTTCATGCTTGTTTATTTCAACACGCATGATATCCCTCCTCACACACTCGGAGAAACTGACTTATACCTTCATAATTTACTTTAAATACACCTGCATCTTTTAGTACATCTTCAAATTTTCTGCCAATTTCTCTTTTAAAAAACGTTTCGAGATCTATTCTCATATCTACTTCAGATACTTCTTCTCGTTTTAGAAGTAACTCAATTTCTGTTGATAGAGAGGTTATCCAGGATACATGTTTAGTCAAAGCAGATGAGCTATTTAATTTGTCAGCAACAAAAGCCACATCTTTCCTTTGAGCGATAATAAAGTCTATGCATTCATTAATTTCTGCATCCAGTCTTGCGGGTAGAACCGCAAGTCCCATTACTTCTATTAATCCGATATTCTCTCTTTTAATATGATGATGCTCTGCATGCGGGTGAAAAATACCATCTGGATGTAAGTCACTTTTACGGTTATTTCTTAGCGCAAGGTACATCTCATAAGAATTTCCAACTTTTCTCATAATAGGTGTAATCGTATTATGTCGCTCGAAGGTATGCGCAATCAAGTCATATTTCTCATCTGAATAGTTAATCCACATCTCTAATAAATGCGTTGACCAGTTGATAATCTTATCGCGATCTTCACTGACCAATCTTACAACTGAAAGTGGCCATTCCAGTACTTCCATGCGTAAATCATCTTCACCTTCTGGTATAATAACATCAGCTATTTTTGCGCGCATCATAGGCATTTCATAATTGCCACCTTGATAATGGTCATGCGTCAATATCGATCCACCAACGGTATGAAGATCCGCATTAGATCCTATAAAATAATGCGGTACCAAATCAACGAATTCACAAAGCCTAATAAAAGTACTGCGATTTATTTTCATGTCTCTATGTTCTTTACAAAGTACGATGGCATGTTCATCGTAATATACATAAGGTGAATATTGTAAATACCAAGGCTCATTGTCGAGTGTCATCTCAACAATCCTATGGTTACTTCTTGCAGGGTGATTGATATTTCCGGGATAGCCAACATTGTCTACACACAAGAGGCACTTTGGATAGACAGATGGCGCTTGTGTTTTTGAAAGCGCAATTTCTTTTGGGTCTTTTTCAGGCTTAGAGAGATTGATGGTTATATCTAACTCACCAAAGTCAGAAGGACTCTTCCAAGAAACGTTTTTTGCTACTCTATCCATGCGAATATAGGTAGACGCATTGGATAAACTATAAAAATACTCCGTTGCAAAACGTGGTGCCGCTCTATGAAGTGACCAAAAGATATGGTTCATTTCAGAATTTCTAGGCATTAAAAGCCCCATAATTTCAGACTGAAACATCTCTTCTTGATAAGAAAACTCAAGTGCTTCACCACTCTTTTTCATTTCTTCAGTCAACTTAGTTAACAGCTCATAGATATCGCCTGTACTTTTATTATGTTTTTTCACAAGATTGACATCTTCCTCTATATGAAGGCGTTTCCAAAGTGAATTACGAACCATTTCGACATCAAGTTCACTTAACATATTATTTTCGATTCCATATCCAATTAGTTGTTCAACATATTCGAACTTTTTATTCGACACGCGCAGTTCCTCCTGAAATTTGTGCGATATAAAATGCAGCTTCTAATCCTGTTTCAGCCTTGTATTTTTCAGCAATCGTTTGCTGATAAGCATCACAATGGTCTTTGTGGACAAGTGCTATCGCACAACCTCCAAATCCAGCTCCAGTCATACGTGCTCCTAAAACACCTCTTAGTTTTCGGCTTGTTTTTACTACAAAATCAAGCTCATTGCAACTAACTTCGAAATAATTGCTAAGTGATTCGTGCGAGCCATACATCCACTCTCCAAAAGCCACTAAATTCCCTGCATTTAGAGCTTCTTTACTTTTGATCGTTCTATGGTTTTCAACAACTGCATGGTAAGCTCTCTTGTAGACAGAATCAGATGAAAGCGTTTCAGAAACGGTTAAAAACTCTGCTGGTGTAAGGTCACAAAGCGAAGTGATTTCTCGACTTTGAAATGCACCTTGAAGTTTAGTAAATGCAGTTTCGCATTCTGTACGTCTAAGGTTATATTCCGAGTCAACAAGACCACGTTTTTTGTTCGTGTTTACGATAACGATGCGATAATCACCTAACGTTGCAGGTACATATTCGTACGCCAACGTATCACAGTTAAGAAGTACAGCATGCTCTTTTTTACCCATTGCGATAGAAAACTGATCCATAATACCACAATTCACGCCATTAAACTGATTTTCAGATTTTTGGCAGAGTTTCGAAATTGCAACGCCATCAAGCGACAAATCGTAGTACGCATTTGCAATTGTTGCCATTAACACTTCTATCGAAGCTGAAGAGGATAATCCAGCACCATTTGGCAAATCACCATAGAAAAGCATATCAAAACCATAAGGTGTTTGATAGCCTTCTTGCTGCAAAGTATATAATACACCCATTGGATAGTTTACCCAATCTAGGGCAGCATCGTACTTAATTCTATCAAGTTCAAAAGATAATACGCCAAGTGCTTCAAAATTAAGAGATATGACGTTTACTTTTTGATCAATTCTTTTTCTTAAAACTGCATATGTCCCTAAATTTATAGCAACTGGTAAAACCATACCACCGTTATAATCGATATGTTCACCAATTAAATTAACTCGTCCTGGTGAAAAAAACACACTCTCGTTTTTCTCGCCATAAACTGCTTCAAATTTATCCTTAAGTTCTTGTATCAACATTTCAATTCCTCCTAAACTGGCTTATAGCCATTTGGATGGCTCTTATGAAATGCCCAAGCATCTTTGATAATCGTTTCTACTTGAGTGAACTCTGGTTTCCAACCCAAAACCTCAGTCGCCTTAGCAGAAGAGGCGATCAAAGTGGATGGATCACCAGCTCTTCTTTCTACCGCTTTTTCAGGGATAGGATGGCCAGTAATACGGCGCGCAACTTCTATAATTTCTCTTACTGAGAAACCATCACCACTACCCAAATTGAAAATCTCACTTGATCCATCTGCACGGAGGTAAGCAAGTGCTTTTAAGTGGGCATCAATTAGATCGACAACATGGATGTAATCTCTAATACATGTTCCATCTTTTGTTGGGTAATCATCACCAAAAATTGTGATAAATTCACGTTGACCAAGTGGTACTTGTAATATAAGTGGAATTAAATGCGTTTCCACGCCGTGCGCTTCTCCAATTTTACCTGTTGCATCTGCACCCGCTACGTTGAAATAACGAAGCGAAACAAAGCGAATACCATGCGCTCTATCTGCCCATTTGAACATTTTTTCCATCATCAATTTAGACTCACCGTAAGGATTCGTTGGCAAAGTCTCATTTTCTTCGGTAATCGGTACAATTTTAGGTTCACCATATACTGCAGCAGTTGAAGAAAACACAATTTTCTTCACGCCGTATTTTTCCATCAGTTTAAGGACATTGATGGTGCCTCCGACGTTGTTATCAAAATACTTAATTGGTAGACCTACCGATTCACCTACTAGTGAATTCGCACAAAAATGAAGCACCGCTTCAATGTGGTTTTCTTTAAAGACACTTTCAAAAGCTTCTTCATTTCTAATGTCAATTTGATAGAATTTTGCAGCCTGATTGACGGCTTCTATATGTCCTGTTTCAAGATTATCTACAACGACAACTGATTCTCCAGCTTCAATTAACATCTTAACCGCATGGCTACCGATATAGCCTGCACCACCTAATACCAATATCATATGATTCTCCTTATAATTGCAATAATAACTATTTTACCACGTGTTCACTTTCTCAACACCTGTAATCATACATGCATCAATTTATTTATCTTTATCATATCATATTAGTTAATAAAATCAATTATTTTAGTAAAATTTTACTTAACCGTTTTTTCAGTTAAAAAGTTCCAGTATTTTTTAGGCATCATTTGACGATGAAGCTTCGGATTTTTACGCTCGTCTATGGCTATATGGTCAAAATACGCCTTCCACATCTTTTGATAATTCTCCTCTTTACTGGAATAGTAAAGAGATTCAATCGGATCCAAATCACTATAATGTACGGTTTCTTTATTATAAAAAGCCGCTTTTCTCCTTTTAGTGTCGTGTATCACCCAGAGTTGATCGCCGAGTCTTTCTGTAAAGTGAGGTACCATTAAGCCAATTAGGTCATAAGTAGGTTCAAACCTAGCGTAGAATACCCCTTTGTCGAGTTCAGCAAAACGAATTAATCCAAGCATTATATGTGATTCTCGTGCCACCGCATTATAGCATTTATAAATATCCATAATCGCTGTGTCAGAGTAATTTTCCATACCTCTTTCACCATATTTATAAGCTTGTTTAAGACATCTAAAGAGCTTAGTTCCAAAATCTATATCTTCAGAAAGATAGGCATAGCCAATTCGTCTAAACGCTTCTTCACCAAATGTATCAATTATGGATGTAGCAACTTTTGATGCTTGTTCTGGTATAGTATATGTTTCAACGACTTGTTCGAATAATACATATTGATATAATTCTCGAATCTTTAGTTTTTGATCAGCTACAACGCCTTTATCATAAAACATCTGGTAAATGGCTGATAAGGCGCCTTCAAAGCTACCATCATATAGATAAACCACTCATATCACCTCCAAAGGTCTGAGGAAAGAGTTCAGTCATGGTCAACTGATTAGCACTTCTTCCAGGTGCATCAATCAACAGTTGTTTTATCTTCCACGGCTCTAAATCGATAGCACCATAATATTTTCCACTACAAGTCACAAAATACTTAGCGCGTTTCATCACAACACCCATCTTAACCAAACTTTCAAAAGTAACATTTCCAAAACGCCTTGCTGCCATGATGCGTCTTGCTGTTACATTTCCAATTCCCGGAATTCTTAGTAGTTCCATAAAAGTCACTTTGTTGATTTCCATGGGGAAAAGATGCGGATTTCTAATTGCCCACTGACACTTTGGATCAACCTCCATATCGAGATTAGGATCTTCTTTGGTTAATATTTCATCTGCTGTAAAACCGTAAAACCTAAGTAGCCAATCCGCTTGGTAAATACGGTGCTCCCTACGAAGCGAGTTTACTTGATTCATAGGAACAATCGCCGTCTTTCCTACCGGAACATAAGCGGAATAATAGACGCGTTTTAATTTCATCCTATTATAAAGTGCCTCTGATATCTTGATGATCTTTAAATCAACCTCATCCGTTGCACCTACAATCAATTGTGTACTTTGACCTGCAGGTACAAACGAAGGGGTTTTCGAAAATTTCATAGCTAGCGATTTGCTCTGCTCTATTTTATCTTTGATCATCCCCATAGGCGTGATCATGTCCACTCTGTTTTTTTCAGGCGCAAGCAATCTTAAACTCTTTGTAGTGGGCAACTCAATGTTGATACTCATCCGGTCAACATACATACCTGCTTTTTCTATCAATAAATGGTCGGCACCTGGTATCCCCTTAAGATGAATATAACCATTAAACTTTTCAACTTCCCTTAGTCTCTTAACTACTGCAATTAGAAGTTCCATGGTGTGATTGGGGTTTTTAACTACACCCGAACTCAAAAAGAGACCTTCTATATAATTTCTTCTATAAAAACTGATGGTCAAATCCACGACTTCATCTGGCGTAAACTCAGCGCGTGACATGGCTGTATTGGAACTACGGTTGATGCAATAAGCACAGTCGTAAATACATTTGTTGGTAAATAATATTTTAAGCAATGAGATACATCTGCCATCTTCTGCAAAGCTATGGCATATCCCAGGAAGAGCTGCGTTACCCAGCGAACCTTTTACTGCCTTTCTATCACTGCCACTTGACGAACATGACACATCATATTTGGCGGCATCTGCTAATATCTGAAGTTTTTCTAAAGCGTCCATAACATCTCCTTAATAAGAACGTATGTTCTGATTAAATTATATGCCTTTTTCCCATATATGTAAATATTAATGACGAAAGTTTGAATTTATCATTGAATCATTATGGTTTTAAGTAAAAAAAAGATGCTGAACTGGCTCAATCGCCAATATCAACATCACTTCATGCTTTTGATAATTTTACCTTTCTACCTCTAAAAATAGAAGTAATCACCTTCAATTAACTTGTAAAAACTATCCGCTTTTGTAGCGAATGGAATGTAGTTAAAATAAAGACAATTCTTTGCCACTTCAACACCCATAAGCGCTCTTTTTGCAGCAGCAACGCTTAGTTCTGAAGGCACTCTAGTCATGAAACCACTTTTGTATGCTGGTGGAAACTGACCTCTTTGAAATATGACTTCGTAGATACTATTGGGAAATTGTGGACTTTTAACTCTGTTGAGCACGACATTTGCAATTGCCGTTTTTTTGTCTAGTGAACCACCTCTTGACTCTGCTTCAATGATTCTTGAGAGCCACATGACATCTTCTTCCGTAAAGTTCATCGGTTTTATTTCAGAAGGAGAAACTGTAAGTTCACTGCTTTGTAGCTTCATAATCAATAATGTAGGATCCCACTGATAAGTAAAATTAAGCTTCTCAGCAATTACCTCAAGTGGGACATAAATTCTTCCATCCTCTACAAAACTATTATAGTTCATTTCGTAACTTTTGTTATTTATGATTAGTAAATTCGAGTCCATCTTAAAACTAGTGTAGTCGCCATTGATAGTTAATACTGCGAGTTTTGCATTTTGCAGCCACTCAACTTCAATGTTCATTCTCTGTGCGAAATCGGAAACAAGACCATAAGGAACACCATTTTCCACTATAACCAATCCATCATCGACGATTAATTGATCGTTTATGGTTACTAGCACATCGCTAGCAAATCCGAGTCCAGAAATCATTAAGCATGAAAAAAGCATCAAAATCAATACCTTTATTCTCATAATACCTCCCTTGACTATTTTTAGATTCTAACACAAAAAACAAAAAAGTAAAAGACATAATTTTCCATTATGCCTTTTACCGTTGCAATTCCAACGATTACTTGAAATACTTAACCCCTGATTTAAAGATGTTAAAATCCTTTTCACCGTATATATTTTTATATAAGCCTTGTCCGATCCTTTCAACATGACCCATTTTACCAAAAATCCTTCCATCTTCAGAAAAAATACCTTCTATCGCTTCGATGGAACCGTTGAGGTTATAATTGCCATCATAAGTTGCTTTGCCATTATCATCAACATATTGCGTCGCAATTTGACCTTTTTGCGCCAATTGATGCACCATTTCTTCATTTGCAAAGAATCTGCCTTCACCATGTGAAAATGCAGTTTGATAAATCTCACCTACGTTAGCATCTGCCATCCACGGAGAATTCACTGAGGCTACCCTTACATTTGCCATACGTGCAACGTGTCTGCCAATTTTGTTAAACGTAAGTGTTGGCGCATCTTCTTGTAGTGCTCTAATTTCACCATAAGGGAGTAAACCCAATTTAACAAGCGCTTGAAATCCGTTACATATGCCTAGCATTAAGCCATCTCTTTGGCCAAGTAGTGCCATAACGGCTTCAGCAATCTCTGGATTTCTAAGCACTGAAGCGATAAATTTACCTGATCCCTCTGGCTCGTCTCCAGCACTAAACCCACCTGGGAGCGCCATGATCTGTGCTTGTTTGATGTGTTTAACAAATGCCTGAGCGGAAGCACTCACATCATTTGGCGTAAGATTTCTAAATACAACTGTATCGACGATTGCACCTGCCTTCTCAAACGCTCTTGCGGTATCGTATTCACAATTTGTACCTGGGAATACAGGTATAAAAACTCTCGGTTTTGCAATAGCAATCTTCGCTTTATGCGTTGTTCTTTTTGCATAACTTAACGTTTCTGCATTACCCTCACCCCTATGCGCGGTAGGAAATACACTTTCCATCGGAGCTGACCAGCTATTTAAGGCTTTTTCACCCTCTATTTTTACACCTTGAAGTTCAAACTCAAAAGTTTCTTTTGTATGTCCAATCCACTTGAAGATCGTAGTATCTAAACACTCCGATAAGTCACTTGATTTTGTAACTTCCAGAATCAAACTCCCGATATTTGCTTCGAATAATTTAGGACCTAACTCACTTGTAATTTCAAACCCAATTTTATTTCCAAATGCCATTTTAGAAACTGCTGTCGCAATTCCACCTTCCCCAATTGCATACGCAGAGATGACTTCTCCATTTTTGATACCTTTTAAAACCGCATCATAAGCTGTTTTCAATTGATCAAAATTAGGCATCTCATGCACATCTCTAACCGCCTCAAAATAAACTAGGTAGGAATTTGTATGCTTAAGTTCAGGCGAGATAATCTCCTGATGTTTACCATATGTGACAGCAAACGAGATCAGTGTTGGTGGCACATCTAGTTCTTTAAAAGTACCAGACATTGAATCCTTTCCACCTATTGCAGCAGTTCCAAACTCTAATTGTGCCAAGCTCGCACCCAGAAGTGCCGCTAGCGGTTTTCCCCATTTCTCAGGTTGATTGCCTAATTTTTCGAAGTATTCCTGTAAAGATAACCTCGCCTTTTTATAATCACCACCGCTGGCTACCATCTTAGCAATAGACTCCACAATTGCGTATACGCCGCCATGGAAAGGCGACCATTTGCCCACCATTGGATGATACCCATAACTCATCAATGAAACAGTATTTGTTTCGCCACTAAGTACAGGTAATTTTGCAACCATCGCCTGTGAAGGTGTTTGAAGATGCTTACCACCAAATGGCATGATCACGGTTCCAGCACCGATGGTATTATCAAAGCGCTCAACCAACCCCTTTTGAGAACATACATTTAAATTAGAAAGTTGTTCGAGCAAATATTGATCATATGCTTTAATTTCGTGCGATTTGAAAAAGGCATTTGACTTTTCTGGCGCTTGGATGATAGCGGCGTTTTTCGCTCTTACACCGTTTGTATCTAAAAACGCTCTTGATAAATCGAGTATGTTTTTACCTTTCCAAGTCATAATCAGTCTACCATCGTCAGAAACGGTTGCTACTACTGTGGCTTCTAGATTTTCTACACCACATGCTTCAATGACAAATCCAAGATCGCTCGGATCTATAACGATTGCCATACGCTCTTGTGACTCTGATATCGCAAGTTCAGTACCATCAAGACCTTCATATTTTTTAGGTACTTTATCTAAATCTATTTTCAAACTATCTGCCAGTTCACCGATTGCAACCGATACGCCACCCGCACCAAAGTCGTTGCATTTTTTGATCTTAGTTGAGAGCTCTGGATTTCTAAAAAGACGCTGTATTTTTCTTTCTTCAGGGGCATTCCCCTTTTGAACCTCAGCACCACAATCTAGTAAACTATCTTCGTCATGCGCTTTCGATGATCCAGTTGCACCACCTACGCCATCTCTACCGGTTCTTCCGCCAATTAAGACGATGAGATCGCCTGTCACTGGTGTTTCTCTCACGACATTTGCAAGCGGCGTCGCTCCCATAACTGCGCCAACTTCCATACGTTTAGCGACAAATCCATCATGATAAACTTCTGAAACTAGGCCAGTTGCAAGGCCAATTTGGTTACCATAAGCACTGAAACCAGCCGCAGCTTTTTGTGTGATGACCTTTTGTGGCAGTTTTCCTTCTAATGTCTCTTCAAAAGGTGTAAACGGATTACCTGCTCCGGTTACGCGCATGCTTTGATATACGTAACTTCTTCCTGATAGAGGATCTCTTATAGCGCCTCCGAGACAAGTTGCTGCTCCACCATAAGGTTCAATCTCTGTTGGATGGTTATGTGTTTCGTTTTTAAACATCAACAGCCAAGGCTCATCTTTTCCGTCGACATCCACATCGATTTTGATGCTGCATGCATTGATTTCATCAGACACATCTAAATCTTCAAGTTGACCGCTTTTTCTAAGTGCTTTCATGTTTATCGTCGCAAGATCCATCAAGCTAAGTGGTCTATCTGTTTGTCCATATACAGCTTCACGCATTTGCAGATATCTATCAAGCGCTTCTTTTATAGGTGCAGTAAATATGTCTTCTTCGATTTTGATGTTTTCAAGTTCAGTCATAAACGTCGTATGTCTACAGTGATCAGACCAGTAAGTGTCGATGACCTTTAGTTCTGTAATCGTAGGGTTTCTTTTTTCTTCTGAAAAGTAATTTTGTACGTGCAAAAGATCTGCACCTGTCATGGCGAAGCCCATTAACCCTCTAAAGTTTTCAAGCGCTTTTGCATCAAACGTGATAAAATCCGTTACCGTTTCCACCGAATCTGGTGCTTCACCGCCAAGCTTTAACGTATGCGGTTTTTCAAGCGTCACTTCATGCGCCTCAACTGGGTTAATCATATACTTCTTAATCTTTTCTAGTTTTTCGTTATCTATATTTCCTTCGATGAGGACAATTCTCGATGTTTGAATTTCTGGTCTTTGGCTAAGGGTTACAATTTCTATACATTGTGCTGCAGAATCAGCTCTTTGATCGTACTGGCCAGGTAATAGTCCATACCTAAAACCTTGTTCCTTCTCAGTAAGAACAAATCCATCTTGATACACATGATCGACATTGGGTTCAGAGAGAATCGTATTGATAATTTGATCAAGTGCTGTTTCAGAAACGCCTTCCATATCATAGCAATTGATGATTCTAAGGGTTTCAATTCCTTCGATATGCAAATTCTTGGAAATTTCTTCTTTTAAAGCACTTGCCTCTACATTAAAACCATTTCTCTTTTCAACTAAAATTCTAGTAACCACTTTGCGCCTCCAATTTAATCTTTATTTCATCTCAATTGTAACATGCATAAAAACATTAATAAAATTAATGTTTTTAATACAATAGATTAGCATAACTAATTAACGACGTAAAAAAAACACCCAAAATTCTGGATGTTTAAAAGAAGTAAAGGTATCTATTTGAAGTAGATACAACAACAGCATGGTCTGATGATGATTCACTAAAGGTTTGTTAGTGCTTGCCTTCTAAATCACCAATAAAATTATCAAATAATCTTTTGAGTAACTCAATATTTGAACTATAATACATTTTTTTACCGTTTTGAATGTTCAGTGTTAAAAGTCTAAGACCAAGTAAAAGTCCAATATGATGGCTAATCGTCGCTTTTGAGAGATTTAACCTATCGGCATAATCTTTAGCGCATACTGGCTCTTTTGAAGCCATCTGAATCATCAAAAGTTTAGTTGGATCACCGAGACACTTAAAAACTTCTTGTTCAATGGTTTCTTCCTTCTCTGATGTGATGTTTTGCATTGCAAATCCAAGAATCATCTTCATGCTCATATGGTCTTCTGAGATTTTATACATGAGCACATATTCACCCAAGACCGTCATGCAGACATCTATTTCATCCAAGGAGTTTGTCTCCCCTTGAAATTGGATCATCAAGTAACTATTTCTGAATTTTGTTTCATCTTTCATAGCATGCGCAAAATCCGTAATTTCACGGTCGTAGATAGCGTTGACTCTCGCCTCTATTTTTTCGTAAGATTCGACAAACTGCGTTAGGGTTTCGACACATTTATAAAAGATGTCCGGTGCTTCGGTTTTAAATTTCTTGAGCTGGCTATACGTCATGATAATTTGACTGGTATTATTCTCAATCAATTCATCTATACGCGCTTTGATGGCTTGTTCACCATTACCGCTAGGTCTTACATATTCTTTGATATAGGTGTCATAAAAACCATCCGGGCCAACTTCTTTAACTAGTTCTATAATTTCACGTGGACCTTTATCCGGATTTTTTATCGCAATAGTGGTAATCATACCGTCAAGGTAATATTTCCTAAAAAGGAGTTTCAAATCTTCAAACACGCGCATGGAAACTGAAGTGGAAAGTTCTTCAATTAAGATTTCAATCTCTTTTGAAGGTTCCACACCTACTTTTTTGACATCTTTTCGAAATTCATGTATGCCAACCAATCTATGAATTGCAAACACAAAATCTAAACTTTTCACGCGAATGTTTCTAACCATAACTCTCTCCTCATTTAGCTTAAATATATAATTAGGCAATTGAAGCCTTCAATATATTATTACACTAACCTTGAGTCACTGCAACCTCTTTTAAGTTTGCATTTTTCTGAACTGAAACTGCGATTAACACAAGTGCTAAGGCATCAAATATCAAAATAGAATAACTTGGGATAAAATCCATTAAAAAACCTGTAAGAAGATAAGCGATTGGCATAATACCTTGCGACATCGCACCTAACACCCCCATGGCTCGACCTCTATAGGCGTCCTCAATTGTCACTTGGAACAAAACTTGTAACGGTACGTTTACCAATATAACGACCATGGAGAGCCCCATCATAGCAAAGCCATAATAAAACGGAATGAAAGTGTGCATATTTACAAACGGTAAAACGGGTACTGCAAATAAAAACATCATCAGACTAAACAAGAACATAGAATTCTTAAATAACCCTTGCGAGAACTGGATATTCTTTTTACCTACGTATATCGACATAAAAATCGCACCAATCGGGAAGGCTGCTTCAACTATACCGATCACTTGTGGGGAGATCCCATGATAATTGATCAAATCTACAGGTAAAATAATTGAAAAACCCGATAAGAAAAAATTAATGACTAAAGCATATATGGCAATTGTCATAAAAGTTTTTTGTTTCGCCACGTAACTGAAACCTTCTTTTAAATTTTGAATAAAAGGTTCTTTTACAGGTTTCTTCTGTGCATCAGGGCTAAACATGTGAAAATCTATAAAGAGTTCACTAAATGACGAAAGTAAAAAAGAGATGGCATTGATCATAAAAAAGAGTTTTACATCGATTAAGCCATACACGATTCCGCCAAGTATAGGTGACATTATAGAAAGGATACTATCAAGTCCTTGGGAATAGGCGTTTATCTTTGTTAGATTCGCTCTCGAAACTATGTTTGGATACGAGGCACCAAAAGCACTACTTAAAAACACAAATAGTACAGCTAATATAAATTCTGCCAAATAAATCATCGGCAATGATAATCCACTTTGTGGTATCAGAAAAAAGAAAGCCAGCATGGCAATACCACTGATAAAATCTGCACCTACTACTAAAATTTTGCGATCAAATCGATCTGCAATGCCCCCTACTATCGGACTAAGTATAACCATAGGCAATGTTGTGATGAGCAATGAAACTGCAAAACTTTGTGCAGAACCTGTGAGTTTTAATATGTAAAAACTCATTGCAAACCCAAATAACTTTGAACCAAGTGAGCTGACGCCTTTTCCACAAAGCGTCAGCCATAGGTTTCTCAATTCTTTATTCACTTAATCTTCCCCCAAGTTAAAATTTCAAAACTGTGTTCAAATGAACCTTTATTGATTTATTATTGACTTATTACTGATTTATTATTTATTGATGTCTTTTCGTTTGTTTGCTAGATTTCAACTCTTCTTGAGTTAGCGGTGTAAAGATGATTCTTCCGTCTACTCCTGTCTGAATGTTTAAGAAATTCATGCTATTCATATAGGTTCCTCCTATTTGTAAAAAGGGTAATTGGTTTCTATGTACACATCATATCACATTACGTTTTAAAGTTCAATAGTTATCTAACTTTAAAATAGTTAGAATTTAGTTAAACTATTCTTAATCTCGTTTTAACCTAACCTTAACCTGTAATTTTTCTGAATTCTCTAATAATTTCTTGTTTCTGCATTGTTTATCTTGGTATAATAACATTAGCTGAGCTAATTCAAATTTTAATAACAATCAGCAGGGTTAATTGTTAACCCGGGAGGGCGCTATGGGATACGTACCAAATCATGCGGTAAATTTCGAACTGTATAAGATTTTTTACTATGCAGCAAGTTCATTAAACTTCTCTAAAGCTGCTTCTACGCTACACGTTACACAATCCGCAGTCAGCCAAGCCATTAAGTCGTTGGAATCTCAACTCGGCATCGCATTATTTTACCGTCAAGGTCGCAATGTCACTTTGACTTATGAAGGTGAAGTTCTTTTCCAGCATGTCGAAAAAGCGTATCATTTTTTCAGATCAGCTGAAAATGCAATCCACAATATTAAGTCGCTTGATGAGGGTACAATTTTCATCGGTGCAAGCGATACAATCACAAGGCTTTTCTTGATCGATTCGATAAAGTCTTTCCACTTACATTATCCAAAAGTCAAAATCTCCATTAACAATCGCCCCTCTTCAAGGTCCATTGAAAAACTTGAAAAAGGCGAACTCGATATTGCGATTATCAATGTCATGCCTGATTTTGTTTATGAAGATTTGGAACTTTATCCTTTGACCACCTTAGAACATGTTTTGGTCAGTTCAGTTCCAGTTGATCCTTTGAGCTGTCATTTAAATGATTGGTTAGAGCAACCTCTTGTCAGCCTAGAGAAGAAATCAACAACAAGAAGAATTCTTGAAGCTTATTACGAAACATATGGACTAGAGCTGAAACCTGCTTTTGAATTTGGATCCTTTGATGTTGTACTCGAAGCCATTCATGCTGGCATGGGCATCGGTTTTGTTCCAAGACGCATCGCTGCTGAACTAATTAAAAAGAAAGAACTATATGAAATCAAGATTGTGGAGCCAATTCCTTCTATAGATATAGGTATTTTGATCAATAAAAACAAACCCATATCTATTGCCACACAAAAATACCTAGAAATTCTCAAAAACAACGAGGGTAAAGTGATTTTTGGGGAATAAATATTATGTAAGTAAAACAGATTGGGGGTAAGTAAGCATATGCATACTGGCGATATAAAGGAAAGTATTCATGAAAAAGGATTTTTTTATCTTCATGATGGCGAACTAGATGTACATCTTTTTCATGAAGGTACAAATTATCAAAGTTACAATTTCTTTGGTGCACATAAAATTCACAAATTTGACATGGACGCCATACGCTTTGTCGTTTGGGCACCAAATGCAAAGGAAGTTCACCTCGTTGGCGATTTTAACGATTGGAATGATTTTGGCTATCCACTTCAAAGGATATCTGATAGCGGTGTCTGGCATATCTGCGTCACTGGCGTTAGCCCATATGATCGATATAAATATCGCATTACCTCTCAAAACCACGAAGTTTTGTTTAAAGCTGATCCTTATGCTTTTCATGCAGAAGAAAGACCAAACACAGCCTCAAAATATTACGATATAAGCGGCTATCAGTGGCATGATACCGAGTGGCTAGAGACTAGAAAAATTAAGGACCACCACCATAGTCCCATGAGTATATATGAAGTGAATTTACTTTCTTGGCGAAAAAAGAATGATGGCGCTCAGTATTCATACCATGATTTAGCTCAAGAACTCATTCCTTATGTGAAAGAGTTGAATTTTACACATATAGAACTCATGCCTATAATGGAACATCCATATGACGGTTCCTGGGGGTATCAAGTAACGGGATATTTCGCACCCACTAGTCGCTATGGTACACCAAAAGATTTTATGTATTTTGTAGATACTTGTCATCAAAACGGCATTGGAGTTATTTTAGATTGGGTACCGTGTCACTACTGCAAGGATGCACATGGACTTTATCACTTTGATGGTGGCCCTGTCTTTGAATCTTCCAATTATGATCTCTCGCACAACGACCAATGGGGCACCATCAATTTCGACTATGGACGTTCTGAAGTTCAGTCATTTTTGATTTCAAATCTGCTTTATTGGCTGGAAAACTATCATATTGATGGTATTCGTATAGATGCAGTGGCATACATGCTCTACCTCAACTTCGGCGGTAAGCTATTAAAAAACAAATATGGCGGCTTTGAAAATCTTGAAGCTATTGATTTTATCAAAAAGATGAACGATGTTGTAATGACTGCTTATCCAGATGCGCTTTTAATGGCTGAAGAAAGTACCGCTTGGCCAAAAGTATCTGGCAAAACAACTGAGGGTGGACTGGGCTTTAACTACAAATGGAATATGGGGTGGATGAACGACATCTTAGAATACATGCAACTTGATCCAGCATATCGCAAAGGGTTCCACAGGGCACTTACATTTACCATGACTTACGCCTTTTCAGAATTCTTCGTCCTGCCACTGAGCCACGACGAAGTCGTACATGGCAAAAAATCGTTACTCGAAAAAATGCCTGGAACCTACTATGAAAAATTTGCAAACCTTCGGTTGCTTTTAGCCTATATGTATGCGCATCCTGGAAAAAAACTACTATTTATGGGAAGTGAATTTGGTCAGTTTATCGAATGGAACGAATGGCAAGCACTTGATTGGCATCTTCTAGAATATACTTCACACCAAAGTATGCAGCACTTTCTAAAAGACCTCAATTTACTATACAAAAGTCATCCAAGTTTCTATGAACTAGATACCACCTACGATGGGTACAAATGGATAGAGGTGGATAATTCAGACGAAAGTGTAATTTCATTTGAAAGAATTGACAAAAATGGACATAAAATTATCGCCGTATTTAACTTCACACCAGTATCTAGAAATGCACATCCCGTTGGTGTAGACCATGCGGGCACATACGAAGTACTTCTAAACACCGCTGATCTTAAGTTTGGCGGCAATGAAACTTCTTTAGAAACAGTCTATACAGCAACAAAAGAAAAATCATTCAATCGCCCTTATACACTCCGCATTAAATTGCAAGGACTAAGTGGTGTGTTCATAAAGTACAAGGAGGATAATGTGAAATGAAAGAAGGCAAAATGATAGCCATGCTACTTGCTGGCGGACAAGGCTCGAGGCTAAAACTACTTACAAAAGAAGTTGCTAAACCAGCGGTTCCTTTTGGTGGAAAATATCGAATTATCGATTTTCCACTTAGCAACTGTTCAAACTCCAACATTTTTGACGTGGGGATCCTCACGCAATATAAACCTTACCAGCTCAATTCGCATATCGGTATCGGTAGTGCGTGGGATTTAGACCGCCGTTCAGGTGGCGTAAGAGTTTTGCCACCATATACCAACGAAACGGGCGGTAGATGGTATAAAGGAACCGCAAATGCAATCTATGAAAATATCAGTTTCATCGATGAACTCGATCCTGAATTTGTCTTAATCCTATCTGGTGATCATATCTATAAGATGGATTATTCAAAAATGCTTGATTTCCATATTCAAAAAAATGCGGATATTACAATTTCAGTAATTGGTGTCCCTTGGGAAGAGACACATCGATTTGGGATTTTGAATATCGACGAAAACAATTTCATCACCGAATTCGAGGAAAAACCTAAAAATGCCAAATCAAATCTCGCTTCAATGGGAATTTATATTTTCAACTGGAAAGCACTTCGCTCTTATCTCATTGCAGAAGAGAAGAAAGCGGGTTCTGCCAACGACTTCGGAAAAGATATCATCCCTCAAATGAAACAAGATGGTAAAAAAACCTTTGCTTATCAGTTTGAAGGTTACTGGAAAGATGTCGGTACAGTAAAAAGCTATTGGGAAGCAAATATGGATCTCCTAAGCGATGACAACGAACTCGATCTATATGATAGCAATTGGAAAATCTATACTAAAAACAAGCATCTTCCGCCTCAATATATCGCATGTGGAGCTTCAGTTACTAATTCTTTAGTCAATGAAGGTTGTACAGTCGAAGGTCAACTTGAAAACTGTGTTCTTTTTAACGAAATTCGTGTTAAAAAAGATGCAAAAGTATTCAATACTGTTGTCTTGTCCGGAGTAACCATAGAAGAGAATTGCGAAATCCATAACGCAGTTATTATGGAAGATGTGACAATCAAAGCGGGTACAGTTATCGGCAAACCTGAAGATGATATTATCTATCTCGTTAGTAAAAACAAAATAATCGAAACGGAGTGAGGTCATTATGAAAAATTGTTTAGGAATCATTAACTTAAGTGAAGTAGATAGCCCATTCGGCGTTCTATGCCAAAACAGACCCACTTCGATGCTCCCATTTGCAGGAAGATATAGGGTTATAGATTTTATGCTCTCTAATATGGTGAACAGCGGCATCAACAACATTGGCGTCTTCACAGGCAATAAAGTGCGTTCTGTTATGGACCATCTAGGATCAGGGCAACCATGGGATTTAGATCGAAAAATCAATGGTTTATTCCTATTTACACCAACTTATGATTATACATCTATTAATGCTAAAGTTGGCGATTTAGATTTATTTTTCCAAAATAAATCTTTTGTTAAAAATGCAAAACAAGAAAATATTCTCATGACAAAAACCTATATGATTGCCAATATCGACCTAAAAGAGGCTTACCAAGAATTTTTGGATACAGGTGCTGACATCGGTATTGTCTATAAAAAAGTCACAGACCCCAAAAATCGATTTATTGGTTGTGATAAGGTCAATCTTAGTGAAAAAGGTGAATTTGAAAGCATAGGCACTAATCTGGGCATGGATGAAAACTTCAATTTATCACTTGAGATGTATTTTATTAAGAAGAATGTTTATTTTGATTTATTATTTGATTCAGTTGAGCGTGGAAATGCCAACTATCTCAAGCAAGCAGTTATCAATAGCTTAAACAAATATAAGGTGCATACAATTGAGTTTACAGGGTATGTATCTTGCATCAATACACTCAGGAATTATTTTGATGCCAATATGGCCATTCTCAATCAAGAGATTTCAAACGAACTTTTCTTTGAACACGGTCAAATTTTCACAAAGGTTAAGGATGAGCCTTCAACACACTATAAAAAAAATGCACGTATCAAAAACTCATTTGTTGCCAATGGATGTCAAATTGATGGTTATGTAGAAAATTCAATTATTTTCAGGGGTGTAAAGATTGAAAAAGGTTGCATTATCAGAAACAGTATCGTCATGCAAAAAACGCACATCGACGAAAATGTTCATCTTAATTACACCATTTTAGACAAACGTACAACGATCAACAAAGGCGTAACATTAATTGGAGATCCATCTCTTCCTTATATCGGAGGAAAAAAAGCGGTAATCTCTAAGGAGGGAGACGCATGACACAGGTAGTATTTGTGGCTTCTGAAGCTGCTCCATTTGCTAAGACGGGTGGTTTAGCTGACGTGGCTGGTTCATTGCCAAAAGCGCTAAATTCAGAAAATCTCAATGTTAAAGTTTTTATGCCACTACACATTAAAATAGCGCCAATTTACAAAGATCAGATGACGTTCATAGGGTATACAACTGTCAATATGGGCTGGCGGACACAATATGTCGGCCTTATGAAACTCAATTACGATGGTGTTGACTATTACTTTATCGACAATGAGTTTTATTTTAAGCGCCACGCACTCTATGGCGAAGGAGACGATGGCGAAAGGTATATCTTTTTTTGCAAAGCGGTTCTCGCTGCGATTAAGATGACTGGTGAAAAACCAGACATCATTCATACGAATGATTGGCATGCTGCCTCTATTAACGTTTTGTTAGACTTTTACAGTAAACAAGATACATTCTATCAAGGGATAAAAACCGTTTTTACCATCCACAACTTGCGCTATCAAGGTATATTTGACCCTTATATTATGGGTGATTTACTCAACTTACCCTATGAATATTTCACTGAAGATCGCCTCAAATTCTATGACAACATCAACATCTTAAAGGGCGGAATCGTCTTTAGTGATCATGTGACTACTGTTTCTAAAAGCTATGCGCACGAAATCACTTATCCTTACTTTGGAGAAAATCTCGATGGTATTATCAACAAATACAAAGACAAGCTCACCGGAATCGTCAACGGCATAGACTATGATGTTTACTCACCAGAGAGAGATGTCAATATCCCAGTGAATTTTGATTATCAATCTGTAGACCGAAAACGTGAGATCAAAAACCATATACAGGTCAAGTTTGGTCTTCCAGTGGATGCAGACATACCTATGCTTGCGATGGTAACGAGACTTGCTGATATGAAGGGTCTTGACCTCATACAACATATATTAGAAGAACTCCTTGAATTGGATGTTCAACTGGTGATCCTTGGTACAGGTGAGGCACATTATGAAAATATGTTTAGATACTTCCAATACCGCTATCCAAACAAACTCGCTGCAAGGATTTATTTTGATCAATATGAATCACATGCCATCTATGCAGGTGCTGACCTTTTCCTAATGCCTTCTCTTTTTGAACCGTGTGGTCTTAGTCAGCTTATAGCCCTTAGATATGGGACAATCCCTATCGTGAGACAAATTGGCGGTCTTAAAGATACAGTCATACCTTACAATAAGTACACTGGTGAAGGCAATGGTTTTGGGTTTACAAATTATAACGCCCATGAACTCCTTTATACCATCAAGGACGCGCTTGGGTATTATCGTGACAAAGCAATATGGTTATCCCTTATGGAGCAAGCTATGGCTGCAGATAACAGCTGGGAAAAATCTTCAAAGGAATACCTCAAAGTATATGAAAAGGTTCTAGGAAGAGAAATTTGAGAGGTGAAATATGAAGTTAACTGTATCCGAATTTAAAGAGGACTATATCGCCGCTATCAAAGGAACATCTGCACGCCAAATTGAAGACACGACCCCACTCGAGCGATACAATGCATTAGGCGAGCTCATGAAGGATTATATCGGTAATCTATGGGCTAACACAAATAAAACTTATAGAGAAGAACATTCTAAACAAGTTTATTATTTTTCTATGGAATTTTTAACCGGAAAATTTCTTGAGAACAACCTCACCAATCTCAGTATTTATGACGTTGTCGATCAAGGACTTAAAGAACTCGGTATTAGCCTTGAAGATCTAGCTGAAGTTGAAGTGGATCAAGGTCTAGGCAATGGCGGACTCGGTAGATTGGCAGCATGTTTTATGGATGCGATGAGTTCTACCTCAATTCCAGGACACGGTTGTGGTATTCGTTATAAAAATGGATTATTTGAGCAGAGAATAATTGATGGTTATCAAGTTGAGTTTCCAGATCGCTGGTTAGTAAACAACAATGTTTGGGAATACAAAAGACCCAATAAAGCGGTTATCGTAAAATTCAACGGTCGTGTAGATACTTATATGGATGGCGATACACTTAAGTTTGCCCATGTAAATTATGATGCTGTGCGTGCAGTGCCTTACGACACTCCAATTTTAGGGTTTGAAAACAATACTGTCAACACCTTAAGACTTTGGTCTGCTGAAGAAATCGATGACATTTTCGATTTTGAAAACTTTTCGAAAGGCAATTATTCAAGCGCTTTTGAGAAAAAACATTCTGTCGAAATTATCACTCAAATACTCTATCCAAACGATGCTTACGAAGAAGGCAAATTGTTGCGCCTAAAACAAGAATATTTCTTTGTCTCGGCGGGTATTCAAAGCATTTTCACATCCTATAAGAAAATGGGACTACCAATAGAACAGTTCAGTGAACACATCGCTATTCATATTAACGACACCCACCCCGCACTCGCAGTTCCTGAACTCATGAGAATTCTTCTTGATGAAGAAGGACTTGATTGGGACATCGCTTGGAAAATCACAACTTCATGTATCTCTTATACGAACCATACGATTATGTCTGAAGCACTTGAGAAGTGGCCACATTTCATGATGCGTGACTTACTCCCAAGAGTTACTATGATTATTGATGAAATTAACCGCAGGTTCATCGAATCTCTGAAATATGTATACCTCTATACTGATGAGGAAAAAATTCACAATATGGCGATTATCAAAGATGGCATGGTGAAAATGGCGCATCTTGCAATTGTTGGTTCACATAGCATCAACGGTGTTGCTAAACTTCATACTGAAATCTTAAAAACAAAAGAACTCAAAGATTTTTATAATATTTACCCCACTAAGTTTAACAACAAAACAAACGGTATTATGCATCGACACTGGTTACTTAACGCCAACCCTGATTTAACCGATTATGTTGAAGGTTTAATCGGAGATGGCTTTAAGAAAAACCCAATTGTATTAAGAGATTTACTAAAATACCGTGAAGATAAAACCGTACAAAATGCGCTATTTGATATTAAGCATAAAAACAAGGAAAAACTCGCTAAGTTTATCTACGAAAAGCAAGGTGTTAAAATTGACCCTTATTCAATCTTTGATATGCAAGCAAAACGAATACACGAATACAAACGCCAGCATCTCAATATTTTACATGTTTTATCACTATATAACAGACTTAAGGAAAATCCAAATTTAGATATTCCATCGCGAACTTTTGTATTTGCTGGGAAGTCAGCACCAAGCTACTATGTTGCTAAACAGATCATCAAACTGATCAATACGGTTGCAGATATGGTTAACAACGACAATTCTATAAAAGGGAAACTTAAGGTTGTTTTTTTACCTAACTATGGTGTATCATTAGCAAGTAAAATGATCCCTGCTGCAGATGTAAGCGAACAAATATCAACTGCTTCAAAAGAAGCTTCTGGTACTGGCAACATGAAATTTATGATGAATGGCGCTATCACGCTTGCAACACTTGATGGCGCAAACATAGAAATCATGAATGAAGTTGGCGAAAATAATATCGTTCTTTTTGGACTTAAAGATCAAGAAGTATTTCAGTACTATCAAGACGGTAATTACAATGCATATGAACTCTATAATACTACACCTGGCATTAAACAAGTTGTCGATCAATTGGTTAACGGCTTTTTACCTGCCGCAAAAGAGGAATTTGCCCCAATTGTCGAACGTTTACTGAGGTTTAACGATGAGTTCTTTGTACTTAAAGATTTTGAATCCTATTGTGATGCACAAGAGCGAATCGGACTTTATTATAGAGATAAGCCACACTGGATGAAAATGTCACTTACAAATATTGCTTGTTCGGGGGTCTTTTCAGCAGATTATACTATCGAAAAATATGCCTCAAGCATATGGAATATTAACAGAAAACCGTTAGATTTCAAATTATAGAGGTAAATAAGGTGAGATTATGAATTTAAGTGAATTTCCTGTAACGCAAAAAGCACTAGGTATGTTTTATACCCCTGAAGAAACGACTTTTCGCGTATGGGCACCCACACAAAACAAAATTTTATTAGCAGTCTACGACTCACCAAAAGCACCATTTAGGACGCTTTACACCATGGAGAAAGCGTCCGATGGCGTCTTTAGTGCAGTAGTAGAAGGTGACCTTCACGGTATGTTTTATACTTATATCGTAGATGGTTTATATGAAGTAACAGATCCCTATTCAGTAACCGCATCTGCAAACAGCATGAGAAGTGGTATCGTTGATCTAAGTAAAACCAATCCAGCACAATGGGAAAATCATATCAGACCTAGAGGCAATATCGGTTGCGATGCGATACTTTATGAAGTTCATGTGAAAGACTTTTCTGGACATCCAAATAGTGGAATGGCCAATAAGGGTAAATTTTTAGCGTTTACTGAAAACGATACCAAGATTAAAAATCTAACCACTGGCATCGATCATCTTGTGGAACTTGGCGTAACACACATCCATCTTATGCCTGTCTATGATTTTCTCACTGTGGATGAAGAATATGAACAAGATGGTAACTACAACTGGGGTTACGATCCAGAATTATTTAACGCCCCAGAAGGCAGTTACGCAACTGATCCAAACAGTCCAATCAGTCGTATCAAAGAACTCAAGTCAGCGATTTTGGCACTTCACCAAAAAGGATTAAAAGTTGTTCTCGACGTAGTCTATAATCATACGTACCGCACTGAATTTTCAAATTTCAACACGCTCGTGCCACACTATTATCACCGTATGACTGAAGATGATCATTTTTCAAACGGATCTGGCTGTGGCAACGAATTCGCTTCTGAAAACCCTATGGGTAGAAAATTTATAATTGATTCACTCATATATTGGGCAACTGAATATAAAGTTGATGGCTTTAGATTTGACCTTATGGCGCTAATCGACAAAGATACAATCGAACTCGCTAAGGCAGAACTCACTAAAATCGATCCTGAAATCATCATCTATGGAGAACCATGGATGGGTGGTCTTTCTACACTAGCTGAAAATAAGCGTGTTTACAAAGGGGTCCAAGGTGGAAAGGGTTACTCTCTTTTTAATGATGATTTTAGAGACGCCATTAAAGGCGATAACGATGGTTCTGGTAAAGGTTATATTCATGGCAATAAGGACATGAAGCATCGCATGCACACTGGACTTGTTGGTTCAATTCCTTATGACTCAAAATATATAGGTTTTACAACACATCCTTGTGAGTCTATTAATTATTTCAATTCACATGATAATTTGATTTTAGCGGATAAACTGCGACTTGCGTCACCAGGTGCGTCTGAAGAAGAGTGGATCAAGCTCAATAAAATGGCTTTCAATTTACTATTCACTGCTCAAGGACTCCCATTTATCCATGCAGGTAATGAATTTTTGAGAAACAAATATGGTCATCATAACACTTATAATGCTCCACTTTCTATCAATGCTATTGATTGGGAGTATAAAGTTAAATATAGTGATTTTTATGAATATGTACGTGGTTTAATCAAACTTAGGAAGACTTATAGCAGTTTGCATCTCAAAACAGCGACAGATATTCGTGAAAAACTTCATTTTATTGAAGAAGGCGAATTCATTGAAGCTTTTAAAGACGCTATCGTCTATATCATAAAGCAAGATTCAAATGAAGATTTTGATTGTTTATTGGTTGCTCATAATCCAAGCCACGATCCATTGATGCTCTCTGCTAATCAAATGAAAGTAGAAATTTTGTGTTTTTATGCACTCGCTATACCTGAAGCGACGATTGCACCACCAATACACAAAGGGGCAAAACATCACAAACCTCACAGCCTCCCTTCTCATGAAGTGATTACTAAACACACATCATCGAAGCGCTTGAACGAGACTGTGATACTCGACATACCAGATGACCAATTATTTATTGAACTTGTTTTTGATGAACGTGGATACCTTGAAGAAACCGAACATATCGATGTTATCTCACATCATCTTGTAAAAGTTGCACCGCTAAGCACTAGTGTTTTTAAGCTTGGCAGAAAATCTAAGCAAAAGAACTAATTTGTGTAACATCAAATAAAAAGCCATCAGATACACATAAGCGTTATCTGATGGCTTTACTCATAACTTAAGTGCAACTTGATCCACCGCCACGTACTGGACCTACAGCATAACTGTATCCATTCCATCGCACTTCAATTTGTCCAAAAGTTTCTTCTATATATTTTTCCATGAGGAAGTTGATGCCGTCAATCACTTCAACGATGTCATCTTCTTTTACTTGATCTAGACCTAGACCAAAACTTGGGCCACCTCAGCCCATTCCTGCGATATAAACCCTGATATTGCTTGGTTTATCAGGTTGCTTTTCCAATACGCCGCGGATTCTACCCACAGTATCTTGATCAATAACAAAATACATATCTTTCCTCCTAAAGTAATTTCTGTGCTAAGCACAAATGTCTCCATAGCTATTATACCCTTATAGAAGAAGTAAAAACAGTGACTAAGACACATAGAGAAAAAGTTAAGGCAAATAAAAAAAAGCTCCACAAAAGCAGATGCTTTTAAGAGCTCTTTGTACTTTTTAGCCGCAGCTTGAACATGATCCACAAGCTGAAGGTTGAACAGTAACAGGTTGTACTGAGTAACCATTGCCAACCCACTCAACTTTGATTTCTCCAACTGTATCATAAACAGATTGTTCAACTACGAAATTTACGCCGTTTACTGATTCTGTTAAATCGTTGTCGTTAATGTTGTCAAGACCAAGACCAAAGCTTGGACCGCTGCAACCCATGCCTGCGATGAAGATTCTGATATTTTGTGGCTTATCTGCTTGTGATGATAAAACTTCACCAATTTTCTCGCATGTTTCCTGATTTGTAGCAATATACATAAATTCACCTCCGTAAATTTTAACGATACTTTACCACTTCCATAAGAAGCCGTATCTTGTGAGCATCATTACCTGATATGATTATAATATAATTCCGAGTAAATTAGTATAGTTAATTTTAAATTTTAATGAATCTTTACAATTTGTTTTCAATCTCACTTGGATTCTCTTGCATGTGGCTATAGCATAAGGTAAGATTAATCATATCGTTTGTTTTACATAGGATGAATTCAACAACAAAATAGGCTTCATCTTTTATACAAATTAAGGAGGCTATTATGCTTAAAGAAAGTGAAAAATATATGTATGGTGTATTCGAAATAGATTCAGAACATTCAGAACTTATCTCACGTGCAGAAAAAGTTATGGAATCTTATCAAAATGGTGAAGCGGAATCAGAAATCATCAAACTATTTGAATATTTATCTGCCTATGTCCTCATTCATTTTAGAAACGAAGAAAAATTATTAAGCGACTATGGCTACCCTGAAATCGAAGCGCATAAAATACTTCATCGTGAGTTTAAGCAAGATGTTATGATGTTACAAGAAGATATCAAAGCACACGGGTTGACACTTAGTTCAAGACTCAAGCTCACTCATCTAACTTCTGAATGGATTGACCATCATATTGGTATTGAAGATAAAAAAATTGCAGATTTCATCTTAAATATACGAAAAGGCTAAAATTTAAGTTAATTCTAAAAAATAAACCACTTTCAGCAATTAGATAATATTAATCGTTAAAGTGGTTTTATATTTCATCAATTTGAGCCGCTAAAATAAAGTCGTTTCTCGATAGTCCATGTATTTTGTGCGTCATTAAACTCACTTTTACACGTCCCCAACCAAGTTCTATATCAGGGTGGTGTCCGTTTAAATTTGCAATCTCACCAACTTTATTGACAAATTCCAATGCCTCTTTAAAATCACGAAACTTAAAAGTTCTTTCTATCAGCAGGTCATCTACCATCTGCCAGCTTTCATCAAGTTCACTTAAAAACTCTAATAAAAGTTCACCACTTAGCGCTGGGGTATCAATTGTACATGGGATACATTGTTCACTTTTATAAGATGCACTCATCATAACCTCCTTCTACATTTGATAAGGTTATGATACCCAATATTAGTGAATTATAAAACCTAATACTGAATATTTATTAAACATTCTTTATAAAAACATTGGCATATGCTGCACTAGATCTTGACATCTCTTTAGCAAAATCCGACATGTATTTCCTATTGCAGAAAGCGGTTATATACGCTTCAAAATCAAAATCATCTTTACCAGATTGTTTTATATGCATCTCTCTAAGTTGATCTTGACTCAATCTTTTGTAGCCATTTTCATGTACAATGTACTCTTTTTCAAATCTTCTAGGTTTTGCTTTATTGATTTGACCTTCAGTTGGGTAACCCATTACCAGCATAGAAATAGGGACAACATATTCGTCGAGATTTAATAATTCACGATGGACCTCTATATTTTCTAATATATCGCCAATGTAGCACGATCCTATACCAAATGATTCTGCTGCAACTACTGCATTTTGTGCTGCTATTACAGCATCTTGTATGGCTAAAAAGAGATCTCCCATCTGCGGCGCTCTCGCATCAAGACCCACAGCCTCATATGCATCTAGCCACCTTCTCGTATCAGCCAAAAATATTAGTACTAGTGGTGCTTTTGCAATGAAGGGTTGATGGTCACAAGTTTCTGATAACTTTTCTTTTAAAGCAACATCTGTAATATCTAAAATTGCATAAAGCATCTGATTTCCTGCTGTTGGTGCCTGAAATGCCGCGTCTAATATCGCCTCTTTCAGATCATCTGATATTGCCTTATCTTCAAATTGTCTAACAGATTTTCTTGATTTTAATGATTCAATTATGTTATTCATCCAGTCCCCCTATTAAGTTATAAATCCAATCCACTGTGTATTCTCGTTACTTCCATACTGTCATTTGAATTTTCGATTTATTATTCATGTATGTATAACTATATTGTAGCTTATTTCTAAGATAATTAGAAGATAACAGTCCTGCAAATAAGAATTTCATGTTCATCCGAAAAATAATGTATAGCGAATGATGGATAGCGAATGATTTAACCTACCAACACATTGACAAATAATTGATTTTGAATTATTATATCAATGTAGTTATATTAACTAGATAAAGTCGTTAACGATAAAACTTCAAGGGAATATTATGGAAAAAAATACAGAATTATACGAATACGCCAAAAAATTAGCCAATGTAAAACTCATCAGGTGGCAAGATATGCCTGAATTTAGCATTTATTCCGACCAGCTTTTACAACTTGTAAGGGACGAGTTGTCCTTTATGTCATTTAACGGAGATGTTCTCGTCACAAAGAGCATGGTCAACAATTATGTTAAATGGGGCATGATGCCAAAACCTGTGAAGAAAAAATATGACAAATTACAAATAGTGTATGTCCTTGTCATCACGATTCTTAAGCCCATCATGCCAATTATGAAGATCAAAGAAGGCATACAATTACAAACCCTCATCGAAGGACATGAGAATGCCTATAATTCATTTTGCTGTGCTTTTGAAGAATCTCTTCGTGAAGTTTTTGTGCCCATCATTGAGCAAAGGCATACATATGCTTTTAAAGAGCGAAATATAACAGCAGATAAGCTGGCAATTTCTTCAATTACTTTAGCGCTCTCTAGCAAATTATTAACCGAAAAGATTATTGAAACTAAAATTAGCAAATTGGCTAAGTCTAATCAAAGCGAAGGAGATTCCCGTGATAAATGAAAAAATAGCAATTCTAACTGATTCTGGTTCTGATGTACCTGTGTATTTGCTCAAAAAATTCCACATTTACGAACTACCACTGGGCATCAATTATAAAGATCACTCTTATAAAGATAGAGTGGACATTACGCCAGAGGAGGTCTATTCAAACTTAGGAAAAGAAATCCCTAAGACGAGCCTACCAACAGTTGGCGAAGTTCATGCTAAATTAAATGAAATTATAGCAGATGGCTATACGCATGTGATTATACCTTTACTTTCATCTGAGTTAAGCGGCACCTATCAAACGGTTAAGATGGTTTGTACAGAGTTTACTCAAATTAAAACCGCTGTCATAGATACAAAAAATATTGCACTCGCTTCAGGCTTTTTCTCAATCTATGCTTCTGAACTTATAGCGCAGGGACTTGATTTTGATGAAATAGTTGGCAAATTAGAGTCTAAAATTACAAAATCTCATATCTATTATAGCCTTGAAACACTTCAATACCTTGTAAAAGGTGGTCGTCTTGGTCGAGTTGAAGGGATGCTCGGAAGTATCTTACAGATCAAACCCATCATCGCATGTGATGAAAATGGGATTTATCATACTGTAGATAAAGTACGTGGCCGCAAAAAAAGTATCAGCAAAACCATAGAAATTGTTGAAAACGGTCTAAAAAACACAAAAAAATATTACCTTGCCATCTCACATGGTGCTGCTCCAGAAGAAGCTGAGAGGGTGATGGAGCTGATGAAATCTTATATCGACGGCGCTGAGATGTTTATGAGTGGACAGATTTCCGCATCACTTGGCGTGCATACTGGACCAGGTCTTGTTGGGATTGGGTATTTTGAACTGGATTAAGGTGGATGTTGTTATAAAGTTTGAATGTGAATAAGAGCCCCATTATAAAGCCGAAAATAACAAGAAGTCCTCGGGTTTCACCCTGCGGATTGCCATTTTCAGCTTTATAATGGGGCTCTTTTAGTACAGTCTTCATTTTTAATCAACATCCATAGTGTAAGGACAAGAAGTCCTCGGGTTTCACCCTGCGGATTGCCATTTTCAGCGTTATAATGGGGCTCTTTTAGTACAGTCTTCATTTTTAATCAACATCCATAGTGTAGGGACAAGAAGTCCTCGGGTTTCACCCTGCGGATTGCCATTTTCAACTTTATATTGGGGCTCTTTTAGTACAGTCTTCATTTTTAATCAACATCCACTGTGTAGGGACAAGAAGTCCTCGCCTAGGAAGTGGGTCTCCAATCAAACTAACGTCTATATGATTTAATTCCATGTACTTTTGACATTATTTTTCTTATATTTTCCATTGCTATTGAAATTCCTGAATATATGCCTATTAGAACTATAAAGATTTCTAGTCTACCTAATATCATACCCACTGTTAAAATACTTAGTGTCCCTGTATTCATATCAGGTGTTGTTACACCTATTGAAAGACCAACGGTTCCAAATGCTGAAGCAAATTCAAACATCGAATCTATTATACTGCTATTTGAAGTTAAAGTTAAAAGTAAAGATCCTATGATATAGATCATGATATAAAAGGTTACAAAGCCTCTTGTGTCATCAATGATTTCTCTCTCAAGCGGGGTTTTCCCCTGTGCTCGGTAAAAAAAAGGTGCTGACACTTTTCTTGAGGGACTAATCCTTTTAATCAAATTTTCAAGAGTTGCACGTAACACAATATAAACACGCGTCAATTTGATACCGCCTGCTGTTGAACCAATTCCACCACCAATTAACATTAGAATAATTAATAAACCTATCGCTACTGGTGGCCAGTTGTTATACGTTACTGTAGAAAAACCAGTTGTCGAAAGTGCAGACACGACATTAAAAACGGCCACACGAAAGCTTTCGCCTAAACTTGAATATACTTTATAAAATAATAATGCAGAAACAAGTAGCGTAAAAGTTGTAAGAACCAAAATCATAAAACGAACTTCGCTAATCTTAGCAACTTGTTTAAATTTTCTCCTCATCAGCAACAATAGAACTGCAAAGTTGGTCGTTCCTATTACCATAAGAATGATAGTTACCACTTCTATTCCTACGCTATTATAAGCACCGATACTATCTGTTCTCGTTGAGAAACCGCCTGTTGATAATGCAGACATCGCATGAAGTACACTATCTAAAACTGGCATTCCAAAAAGAATATACGAAAACGATCCTATCACAAGTAAAATGACAAACATACTCAAAGTAATTCTCGCAGTTTTTTTAAGGTTTGGCATCAATTTATCAGGATGACCTTCTGCGCTGAACAAGTTCATTGCTTGTTTTCCCTGAAGGAACATCACCATCACCATCACAAATCCCAAACCGCCACAAAATTGCATAAAACTACGATGAAATAAAAATATCGCTGGGGTTTTTTCAACATTCATCACTGATAATCCAGTAGTAGTCCACCCACTCACCGCTTCAAACAACGCCTTACTAAAAGTGAGCTGACCTGAAAGCACAAAGGGAATAGCACCGGCTATAAATCCATATATCCACGTTAGAAGAACTGTTAAATGGCTGTTTTTCATTAATTTCACCCATTGCAAATCGTTACTTTCTTTTTTCATCGTGAGGACCAAAAAAAGTCCAAGTAAGATAGAGAATACAGATGGTATAAAAAAAGAAAATGCGTATTTTAGTTCACTAGGGTAAAATGGCAATATCAATAATGGTATTGCTAATAATATGCCTATTAGTATGATCAATTTTCCAAAATTATTCTTATCTTTAAAAAAACTTGTGATTTTCATAACCGTCCTGTCAGCTCCTTAATTGCGTTCATTTCTTGACTCGCTGCTGAAATCAAAATCAACTTATCACCACTTTTTATCCTTGTATCGCCTCTTGGAATTGTACTCCCCTCACCACGGATGATACAACCAATAACTGACTCCTTGGGTAAATTAATCTCCCACATTTTTTTTCCAACTACAGGTGAAGACTCTAAAATCGGTACTTCAGCAATCCTTATCCTACCCTCGCCAGTAGGAATCATCGTCACTATGCCATCATAAAAGGCTTGTTGCTCAATGATATTGGTAATAGCATTGACTTCACAAATTACAGAATCAATGCCACTTTTATAAAAAAGTTCAGATTTAAGCGGGTCATTTAAAATTGAAATTGTTTTTTTTATATTGAATTTCTTTTTACAAAGTTGACAAATCACTAAATTATCTTCATCCTTTGGCGTTAAAACAATAGCAAGATCCGCAAATTCAATGTCAGCATCTTCTAGAACAAACGGTTTAGAGCCATCTCCGTTAATTACTTTTATTTCTCTATTTTCAGCTAATATCACACTCTTTTCATAATTGCTATTAATTGCTGTTACACGATAACCTTTATTTATCAAAGAATCCGCTAAAGAGCGTGCTCTATTAAAACTACCTATCAAAACTGCATGTTTTTTCATTTTGCTTCTCCTATAATGATGGGATCAATATTCTGCTTATTTCATCTATCGACAGGATAACTGGACTAATTGTCTCTAAGCCCATATCACTGCAAATGCATTTTCTTTCTGGATCATATAATCTCAAAATAACCCTTGAGATACCAAAATTCATCTTGCAAATTTGTGCCACCATGATATTGGTGTTATCATTATTCGTGACAACGATTACCGTAGTTGCCTTTTTAATTTGTGCTTCTTCAAGCACTTTATAGTCAGAAGCATCACCAATAAGTGTTAATCCTCCAAATGCAGGCGATAACTTACGAAATGCACTTTTATCACTATCGATGATTAATACATCTAGATTAGCATTAGACAACTCGGTGGCTAAACTAGCGCCCAATCTTCCGCAACCAATAATCACGGTGTAAGAATTAATTTTTTTCCTATAACTGTTCAATTTATTCCCTCCTAATAATATGTCCTATGCCTCGTTTATCATAGTTCACTTTGTAGTCATCATCATTACTAACTTCATTGACACAATCCGTCTCGTCATACGCACAATTTCCTTTTGAAAAAAATGTACCGTAGCACTCTAAATTATGTCTTGCTGGTAGATACATAGGATCAAGTTCAAGTGCAATCCTAAAATGTTTCATCGCCATGCTATGTTCATCCATCTTTTCAAGTAGAATGCCAAATAAGTTATGGGGCTCTGGCGCATGTGGAAACGCCATGATTGCGGTTCTAATTAAGTTTTCAGCTTCTTCAAAATGATCCGAAATGATTAACGCTTTGATCTTTATAAACATCTTTTTTTGGTCTTGAATTTCTTTATCATGAATTTCTTGATAATCTTTATTAATCACAGTCCTCCATCTCACTTTCTTTTATATAAATTTGATTTTCTATATAATTATCATAGCAAGAATCGTGTGCGCTGTGTGTGAGAAGCAACTGTATCATGTGAGCTTTGTGTGAGTTTTATATCGTATGATGATAAATTGTGAGTTAAGATTTAATTTTTACACGTTAACATAAATAAAGCCACTAAAGTAAGTTTAATTACCTTAGTGGCTTTATGATATTTATTACTTTGAACTAACTTTAGATATCTTTCATCCTATATCCAACCCCTATTTCCGTTACAATGTATCGAGGTTTTGCAGGATTTGATTCAATTTTTCTTCTCAGTCCTGCCATCAAGGTTCTCAAGGCTTGGGTATCTTCTCCATAGCCAGTTCCCCAAATCATCTGAATAATATACCGCGTTGTCAGTACTTTCCCAATATTTTTGAAAAATAAAGCAAGCAAATTATATTCCATCGGCGTCAAGTGAAGTTCTGATTCTCCAAGATAAACCAGGTGCTTGTCCAAATCGATTTTTAAATCGTCTTTTGATAAAATCGAGATTGAATTATTGCCTAAATTCTTACGTAAATGCCTTATTGCAACTCTGATTCTTGCCATTAATTCCGTAGCAGAAAATGGTTTTGTCAAAAAATCATCAGCGCCATTATCGAGTGCCGCTGCTTTTTCTCTATCTTGGTCACGAGCTGAAATTACTAAAATCGGGATTTCAGACCATTCCCTTACTTTCTTTATAACCTGCATACCATCAAAATCAGGCAAACCTAAGTCCAGTAATATCAAATCAATATGACCGAGAACAATTGTTTCAAGTGCGCCTTGTGCAGTTTCAACTGATTGATAATTAAAACCTTCTTGCTTTAGCGCATAGCAAATAAAACGACTAATCTGAACATCATCTTCTACTACAAGTATATTCTCTTCATATTTAATCATTTTTTTGCACCCCCAATGGCAATGTGAAAATAACCTCTAATCCTGGGCTACCCTTTCTATTTTCGAGGGTTATCGTTCCTCCGTGCGCTCTAATAATAGCATCACAGATCGAAAGTCCCAATCCCATTCCAGATTTCATATTGCCAATCTCATTTTTCCCAGTGTAAAATTGCTCAAGTACATAAGGCATATCTACTTCAGATATACCAACGCCACTGTCCTGGACCGTAAAACGAACTTCGTTAGATTCATTTAGGATTTCAACCAATACACTGATTTCGTTATCAAAAATTGTAAACTTATGCGCGTTGTCCAAAAGATTAAGAAGCACTTGCTCAATTAACTTTGCATCCATAAGAATAGAAACTGCATCATCTGGTACTTTTACCTTAACCTCTCGTCCCCTCGCTCTTAATAAAAAACGTTCGACAGCACTTCCTACTATTTCTTCTACAACTTCTAGCTGTTTTTTCAAAATCAATTTACCTTCCTGAAGTCGCGTTAAGCATAAAATATTTTCAACAAGCGAATGCAACCATTTCGCGTCATTATAAATATTATCTATTAAGTCATATCTTTGATCAACCGTTTCAGTCATGTCCAAGAGTATCTCGGATGTCCCCATAATCCCAGCTAATGGCGTTCTCAAATCATGAGAAATTGATCTTAAAAGTGTACCTCTATAGCGCTCTTGAATTGATTCTTCTCGCTCTTTAATTCTCTGTTCAGAAACTCGAGTGCGGTCCATTGCTAACGCAGTACTTTCTATCATTGAATGCAACAGACGGATTTGTACTTCATCTAATTTTTCTGCCTCAGCATTCGGAATTCTTACAATCCCAAGTATGCTTTCTCTGCCATAAATAGGCCAGTCGTAGAATTCATCACCTTCGTAAAAACTTGCATGTAATTTTTCCATCCTAATTTTTAGTGATTTTTTATCTTTTACATTTCTATGAACTTGTTCCCCTATACTATTTTGTTGAATATAGCTGTTTTCCGGATTCCCATCTTCATCAAAGCAAAGAATCGCCCCCTTAGTAGAAAAACAATCCGTCAATGCCTCTGCAACGATTGAAGCTATAACATGAATATCATCTGCGTCTGTTAATTGATTCGTTAATTTAAATAAAGTATTGGTTTCCGCCTCTTTTTCTCTTGCAATTGACTCGCTTTTTTTCACAAGTGAAGTCATCGTACTTGTTACTATCGAAGTGATCGTCATAATCACAAAAGTTATAAAGTAACTAGAGTCTAGCACTGAAAGTGTAAAATAGGGCTCGGTAAAAAAGTAGTTAAATGCAAGCGTTGCCACTATTGATGCGGCAATCCCTATTGCAATTCCATCTATCACCCTAGCATATACAAGTACCGTAAGCAAGTATACGATCACAATATTCGTTTCAGGAAAGCCCATGATTTTAAAAACGGCTCCAATTATCGAAGCCAATAAGATAAGCACACTCATCAAAATAAGTTTATAGCCCAGTTTCTTTTTATCGGTTAAATATCTATAAATCAACTTGATACCTCCATATAAATAAAAACACCATTCATTAATTATTATGTAACTACTCTTATCTATTATGTAATTACTCTTATCTATTATTATATTTCGGTATGAAAAGAAAAGCCATATGAGAAATGAATACACTCATTTTTCATAGGACTCCTCAAAACTGCCACTATCATAATAAATACAAAAAGTAATCCGTTAATTTGGTTTTTCATCACCCATTTATAAACTTAATCACTTTTTTAAGATTCGCCTGAGGATTAAGTTCAAGGATTTGCGCTTTGATTTTTTCTGCTGCCTCTACAGGGGAAATACGATCCGCTTTTTCGAAGACATCGGCAGAAAAATACCGCTCCACAGTACAAAATACAGTGGAGGACCAGCCAAACTCTTCACCGAACTGTGAAGTCTTGCGTTTACGACCACACATGGTGATGAACATCTTCATCTGAAGTCCAGTAATTGCCTTTTCAAACTCAGCTTTATTCTCAGTTGAAAAGCCAGCAAGTGGTTTGATTTCATGAAAGGGTATGGCATCATAAGCGTCTATTACATCATAAACGCGCTTTTCAGCCGCAGTGATATAACCATCTAAGAAGGCCTCGTCAAAAGTTTTTCCCTTGCGCCTTGCACAGAGAAAGTATGGATACCAGTCCCTTGAGATAAAGCCACTCTTTTTGAAAAAGAGCTTTGCATAGGCAATATCATCTCTATCTTCCAAAACTTTGATGCGCCATTCCCAAGGATCATAAGCCACTTCTCCTGTATGCCACTTGATATTTTCATCAAAATAATTGCTCAGTGCAAAAACGCCTTCATCATTTTCTCCACCCATGGAAAAACCACATGTGAGAAGATTTTCAACGAAAGAATCAAAGTTTGTGATCAACATAGTATTCGTCCTCCTTTATTACTTGAAACTCATACGTTTTATTTAGTCTATAAAAATAATCTATTTCACATAATCTTACTCAATTATACACTACAGTTCTTAAAACTAGATTAGAATCTTAACGCCCTGTAGCAACAGGATGATGATCACTTGACTGAATACAGCCAGCACTGGGGAAAGGTCTCCCCGCATACGGAAAAGATAGTAAGTATAATAACTAACCACAGAAAATAAAGCAGATAAAAAGAAGTCATAGGGTAACATAGGATTCCCTACCAATTGGTTTAAACCTAGCGTCACCAGTAGTAACGAAAAACCTACGACCAATATCACTTTTAGTGGTTCCGCCACACGATTAAATAACTTACTAAATATCACTATAGGTAATCCAATTCAGGTCCAGTTTATATGGTTAAACACGGCCTTTTAAAATGCTCGTCTATCACTATTTTTAATTCCAATGCTTTACTCCTACGCATTTGACTTAAGTTTATATTATAATAACAACCTCACAAATACAATAACTGTATAGTAAACGGTCGCTACTGGTAACTAGTCGGTGTATATAAGGAAATCAACCAAAAGCTCACATAAATAAGTACTTACTTAGGACACAAAAAAAGCTCGGGTTTTAACCGAGACTTTTCAAAACTTAAGTAAATTCAAATTTATATACTTTCAAATCTTTGTGCTTTCAATGCTCTTTGCGCTTTCTAATCAACCTATAAAGTAAATAGATCAGTAAAACTACCGACAACAGCATGGATGCGCTGAGTGTAAGCCATTTGAGTCCTGTGAAAATCGGTGCAGCACCAAGTAACACTAAAGGCATATTAGGATACAATAGCATCAAGGAAGATAGCGTGAGATTCTCCAGAAAATCAAAGCCAACAGCCATTAAAGGGAGCAATGGAAGCCAATTAATAAAAGTTTTTTCTACAAAAGCACCTGTCCTTTTGATACCTTTAATCAGTAAACCTATACTCGAAGTCAACCAGATTCCATAGACAAGTGGCCACAAGATATCAAAACGCACCTTAGAAACCACATAGTATTCCCTCGCCTCAGGCGAATAACTAGATATTAGATCTTTTAAAAATCCAGCTGAGTAGAAAAATTCTGTGTCAGGTGAAGCAAGCCCACCTGTTAGGAGATCACTTTTACTTGATTCATTGGGCAATATCAAGAACAAATATAGGAGAAAAAGACCACTAAATAGTAGGCAAACTTTCCAGTTAATAAGCCGCTTGATAAAGCTATTCATAGTGGTCTCCCTTCTTCTTAATTCTGATGATGATTTCATTTTTCCTAAACATCGGTGGCATAAAAGGCGGATTATATTGGGCAAGCATATAGTTTGACTGGCCAGTATAGCCTTTTGCGTCTAGCCAATTTTCGAGATGGCTTTTCATTTTTTCTTCCTTTGAGTTATTTGTAAAGCCACTATAGGTAATCGTTGCAAAAATCCCTTGATCAAATTTTTTCACTGATAAATGACTATTGTTGGGTTTAGGGATATCCTCGCCAAATTGTGCAGGCACAACAAAAGCCATCTTTTTCTTATCACCAGTCACTTCTTCTATAACTGGCACGGTCATAGAGATCTTCATCTTATCTGCGTTGTCACTTGAGATATAATTAAAAAGCGTTCTAAAGCCTTGGTTGGTCTCCGGATCAAAGTCGTTGTCATATTCAACTACATAGAAATCGCTATATTCCCTCACTTCAAACATGCCATCTTTTGTCAGCACTTTGTAACTTGGTGATTCGTATTTTCCCATATCCCCACTCCACTGTTATCCATCAAATTCTAAGTTTTAGAGCTAAGTCCTTTTGACTGATAACTCTATATTACTAGTTTATACCCGTGTATGAGTGAATTTAAGCTTTGGATTAAATTGACGCTTTGATTTGCATTATGCGAATTACATCTCTTTATCATATTTGACGCGGTAATAAATACCATAGAAAATCACAAACAGATACGAGCCCACCAAAAGCAAAAGAGGCAATATCCCAACTCCCATCAGTGCATAACTTAGCATCAACGCTCCAAACACGAAAACCATCATGTCATGCGCCTTTGCCTTCGCACGATTACCCACTGCGATGTTACGTTCGTCGTTTTGATCGATGGCGATTTGCTTCGCTATCTCCGGATGACCTTTCAAAGCCCCTCGCTGAATGATATTTCCCATACCGTGACCAAAAGTGCCACAGCCGATCCCTATAGCCAGGTAAGGAAATGCCAGCATAACGCCCTTTGGATCTGTAAGTGATTTAATAAGATAGAGCCCAACTGCTAATAGTGCCAACCCTATGGAAACTGTAATATAATCAATCATTTTCTTTTGCTTGTTTTTCAAATTGGTTTTTTGATGCTCTTCAATATTACTTTTCATTTGATTATTCATGTGATTCATCCTCCTCATATATAAAGATTTCTTCTATACTGATCTCGAAATAGCGTGCTAGTTTAAATGCTAAGAGTATAGACGGATTGTATCTGCCATTTTCTAGTGAACCGATGGTTTGGCGAGAGACCTCCAATATAGCTGCCAGTTCTTCTTGCTTGATGCCCTTTTGCTTTCTTAATTCCTCTAAACGATTTTTCATAAGTTCACCTCTCTTTATGTAAAGTTAACTTTCCATAGAATTAGTATATCACGATTTTTAGAAATGTAAAGTGTACTTTCCATTTTTTAATCGTTTTGATTTTTAAAATTTGAAGACTGTTTTAAAACTGAATCGAGTAGGTCAATTTAACTGGTTCATGATATTTTAGATTATGAGTCATTTCTCCTTTGAAAAAGTCTTCTATAAAAGACAAAAAATCTAAAGATCACACAAAAGTCTTGTACGAAAGACTTTTGTGTGATTTTTAAGTTGAGGTGAATGTAATGATGATCAAACGTGAAAAATACTTAGAAGAAATCAGAAAAGTGTTGGGCAAACAAGTAATTAAGGTACTTTTTGGTATGCGCCGAGTTGGAAAATCTACATTGCTATTGCAAATACAAGAAGAGCTCCTTAGCCAAGGCGTTGAACAAGATCAAATTATTAGTCTTAATTTTGAGTGGTTAGATTTTGAAACACTTAAAGAATATAAGGCACTCTATGAATACATTGAATCGAAGAAAGTTAAAGGAAAGAAAAATTACGTCTTCCTTGACGAAATTCAGGAAGTCGATGGCTTTGAAAAAGTTGTAAATTCATTAGATGCAAAAGGCGATGTGGAAGTATTCATCACTGGTTCAAATTCAATACTTCTATCGGGTGAGCTTGCAACTTACTTGACAGGTAGGTTTTATACGATTGAGGTTATGCTATTATCTTATAAAGAAGTGAGTGAAGGTTTTTCAAAAGATGACGATACTTTTTTTGGACTACCTACGTACAGGTGGGATGCCTGGGAAATTCCAGTTTGAAGACAAATTACCTTAAAAGCGAAGGGCGAAAGCTATCAAAAGAAATCATTTATAACTATATAGAAGCAGCAAAGAGCTCATGAAACCAAACGAAAAATACTATATTAACGACTTGGGCATTAGACATCTCTATTTCGATAATGAAAATGACATTGGACAATCACTGGAAAATATCGTTTATTTAGAACTTAGAAGAAGAGGCTATGAAATATATGTTGGTAAATATGATGACAAAGAAGTTGACTTTATCGCTGTTGATGGTGAGATAACAAAGTATATTCAAGTCACGTATCTTTTAGCTGAAGAATCAACGATAGAAAGAGAGTTTTCAGTGCTTGAAGCGATTGATTACAATTTTCCTAAAATAGTCATTTCAATGGATCAAGTTAACCGTTCTAGAAATGGGATTATTCATAAAAACATAATTGACTTCTTGTTAGAAGATTAGAGTTTTAAAAATACCGCATAAAAGCCTTATTCAATAGACTTATATGCGGTATCCTTTTGTCTATTCTCGTTCTGTCTTAACTGCGGCGAACTTGCACTAAAACCCCTTCAATAGTTCCTTAAGCTTCTCCATCTCTTCTTTAGAAATTGTTACACCCTTGCCCATCTTATCATGGTCAGGCGACCATTCTCTGATATCGTATTTTGCTTCTCTATCGTTCCATGAGATGAGATTCAGTTCTTTTGTCCATCCTTTGTTGTTTTCCGACAAAATCCCAATCGTTTCTATAATTTCATACTTAATTTCTGCCATGTGCGTTGTCTCCTTTATAATTTAATCTTTTTATTATAACACGTTTGAGGTGGCGTTTATCTTAGATTCCTTTGACATATGCCTCAAAAAACATAAAAAAATGCGCAAAACTTAATTTGCGCATTCATCTCTTACAATTTAACTCTCACAATGATCTTCGCTATTTTGCCATCGCGGTTAAAGATACTTTGACTGATTTCTTTGTTGAGTTTTACTATGTTTTCAAAAGTATATTTATCACCATTATTATAGCAAATTGTAATCGCTTGATAATTATTTAGTTCATAGATAATCGGTACTGAACAAATCGTAAATCCTAGTTGTTTTTCATCTAGTGTTATCGTGCCCGATGGTAGTTTCCATTCTGTTTTCTTATCAAGCATCTCATCTTTAGATAACAAACGAGGATTGAAATAGATTTCTCCACCAGTGACGTTTACACCTAGCTCACCAAATCTAGAGATGATATCTTCTTTAACTTGTCCCGTCATCCCAGGTTGCTGAACGCCGGCAAAACCTGGTGTATGAGAATATGCATCTGTTGGAAAAGCACCGTAATCAACAGGTGATTTTTCGACGCCGATACCGGCTTTTAGCTCATGGAAGTACGCTTTCAATGTATCGGCTTCTTCACTTTGAGCATCCTGTAAGCTTGCCAAATAGTAATTTTCTTCTGCAGCAAGCACCAACTTAGAAACCATATGCCAGTAAATACATCCAAGTCCTTCATACTTATAAAAAGTACCTGATCGGCCAGTAAAAGAATGGTGATCAAATAGTTCAGCGAAAATTTCACCCACGACTAAGATGTCACTTTCATTATATTCATTCGTTTTTCGGATTGCATCCATGATTTCAGAACCATTTCTAAATTGACCGTTAAAATGAAATTGATCTCTTACGTCTTTCTCGACAAAACGCGTTAACCCTTTTTCAAGCTCTGTTTTTAATATGTGAGACGAACGAACCAATGCTTCAGGAATAATATTTTTATCCATGAATTTTGGAAGTTCACGTACTGGATAAAGCATAAAGCTGTTCTGATCTTCTCGGTAAATTGCACTTTCTCTTAAAGCTTTTAAGACGCTTATCGCTTCTTTTGGATCTAGTGCTTTTGAGCTTAATACTGCAACTTGTCCTTCAAGCATTTCATACAGATAAGATATGCTACACGTATTTTTACCAAACTTCGCTAAGTTATACGCGTGATATAGTCCGTCCGCTCTCTTATTTGCATCAATTGTATCTTTTAGGTGAGATTTTGCCAGATTGACAAAATTTTTAAGCGCTGCTATCGAAAGGCTTTCCTTCTTACCAGAAAACCCTTTTGTATAAATAGAATTTCGATAAGTTTCACCAATTCTACCTAATTTTGATAAAGTCTCAAAACGCAACTCATCAGTTAACTGGATTCCCAAGTATTTAGAAGTTTCATTAAACACTTCAAAAATACCGTCAAACATTTCTCTTACTTCAACCGATATCATTACTTTTTCATCAAGATTTTCAATCAAATCCGATACAAAACCAAGATATCTATAAAGGTAGTAAAGCGTCACCATTGAAACGCCATTGCCAACAAGTGCATTGTTTGCATCGTTCCACTCAGGACGTTGTGTATTCATCCAAATGCCACCCTTTGGGATGAAATTTGAGAGTTTTGAAAGAAGCACTACGAGGATTTTTTCCATTAAATTGACATGGTATAGTTCCTCGTTTACAAATATGAGTTTCCCGTCCGCTCCAATTTTTGCAACTTTTTGATCAATCAGATCTGCACATGGATCATCAAAGATAATGGTGTTCTTCGGATCTTTTAACAGATCATCAAACCCTTTTATTCTATAAGGAACATTAGCATACACAAAGATATCTTTGTGTAGTAATGAAAGTAATTCCTCTGGTCGATACTTTCTAGATAGTTCCATGAGTTTCAGTAGATATATAACTTGGTGATCTCCCCAGTATCCGATGTTTGACCATGGATCTGCTGAGTCGAGTTCTTCCCAGTCAACGCCTTCTTTCGTGATGCGGTAAGGATTATAGCCATCAGCTGTCGATGCATTTACAAATTTTGAGATGATACTTTCAATATAACCAGGATATGAAAGAGATAGTGCTTCCCAGTTTTGGAAGATGTCTCTCCAGTTTCCTTCGAAATTTAAGTTTTTCTCACCATCTTCTTTGGTTACTTCGATATTGAATTTATTCCAAGGTCTACTTGGATCTCCATGACGCCTTGAATAAGTCAAAGGCAAGTACTCGCGAACCAGTCGCTCTAAATCAGAATCCTTTCGCATTTCCACGAGCTTTAGTAATTCAAAGTAATTGACCAGCACTGGAAGAGCGTTTAAATAATCAAAGTGTTTAACGAACGCTTCTTTGTTCCAGTTCTCAATAAAAGCCATAAGGTCACGTTTATCAATATCATACCCGTTAGCATAGATTCCACCACGCATGATATTGTAAAGTGTGTTTGAAAAATGACGATAAATCGTATTGGCACTACCTGTCATCTGAAAGCCGTCTGCTTCAAATACTAATTTTTTGAGATTTTCATCACCTTTGAGCACATCATTTTCAAGATCCACTAAGATCGAATCTTTGTTATCCATTGCTTTCATTAGGGATGCGATTTTAACTGCAGTTTGATTTAATTCTGAAACGATGCACCATTCTTTTGCTTCATGATCTCCTAATTCGATTGTACTGGATACATAAAATGCACCTCTTCTACCTTTTATATCAAATTCAGTTTGAATCGCTTTGTTTTTTTCAAAAGTTGTAACTTGATGTTCTGAAAGCAAGTAAGTTGGTTGATCTAAACCCTTAGACCAAACAGTTGTTGCTTTTAACGACTCGCTTGGTTCAGCCTTATCAGAAATAATCGAACTTAAAGTAAAGATTCCTAATCCATATTCTGCATTAAGCTCGCATCTTTTATAACCATCTACAAGCGTACTTCTACTTGTTTGTTGTAAAGTATCTACACCATAAGGTAGGATATTTCGAATACCATCCAATAGCTTAATAGAAACCACTTTTTTAGAGTCATTTATTAGTTCTGACGCCTTGATAAATCCGTATTTATGGCTTGTTTTCCAAGTGTATCGATACGTCAAATTCAAATCACGGTTTACTTCTTCAAACATAATCTTGTTTCCAATTGTGTTTTTATAAAGGTTTCTTGTGATGCGATAAACATCTGAATTGTGTTTTGAAAATGGCTTCCACAAATAATTCTTCTTTCCATCAAAAACGATTAGTACCGTATGGGATCCTGTTGTTTCGTTGCTATCGTGAATTTTATCATCTGTATAATATGGAAACAGTGCTGTCTCCGGCGTTTTACGTCCCGCTGTCAATCCACCTGTACTAGAAACAAAAAGCCAAAAATCCACATCACTGACAATTGTCATGAAAAATGGCGCCATTTCATCATAATTCTCTATTTTAAAGAAAGTATCTTTGTTAATATGGGTTGTCTCAAACGAAACGTCTGCTTCATCTGAGTTCAAAACTGTGTCACCAAAATATAAATTGGCATCCTTCATCATTAGTTTTCTCCAGACATTGTAAATATTTCAAATGTGATCATATTACTTAGTATTCAACAAAAGGTTGCTTCAAATGAAACAACCTTTATATCAGTTTTGTTAGCCTTTCACCGCTCCCGCTGAGATATTTTCAATTAGATATTTAGAAGCAAAGATAAAGACGACAACAATAGGAACGATAGAAATGGCAAAACCTAAATAGATTGCACCTTGGTTAAGATACCAAATTTTAAGTGCTTTCAATGATGATATAACCATTGGAAGCGTTTCATTTTGTTTAGAACTCAAAATAACCCTTGCACTGAGGTAATTATTCCAAGAACCGATAAAAGTGAAAATTGACATCGTTGCTACACCAGGCGCCATAAGTGGCAATGCAATTCTATGGAAAATATACAACTCACCAGCACCATCCATCCTAGCGGACTCTATGATTTCCTTGCTAAGTGCTGCGCTTATATATGCCCTTAAGAAAAACACAGTTCCAATAGAAGCAATCGATGGGATGATTAAGGCTGCATGTGTGTCCATCAGTCCAAGTTGCGTCATCCATTTAACATATCCTAAGAATGCAAGTTGACTTGGAACCATCATAAACACTAAAATAATGCCAAATAAAATGTTTTTTCCTTTGAAATTATACATATGAAATCCATATGCGGTTAGTGCTGAGAAATATCCTGAAAGCACTGTAACCATTACTGCAATTTTAAGAGAATTAAAAAAACCACGCCCTATATCAACATTCTTTACCAGGATTTTATAATTTTCGATCAAACTTGTTCCCGGAATCAAAGTGATCCCTTGAGTTGAAATAGACATACCATCACGTGTTGAATTGATAATAACGATCCAAAATGGAATTACCGCAACAATCACCATAAAAGCAAGAAAAAGATAAACGATAGAATACACAAGTATATTTTTTCTCTTTACTTTTTTCTTAATGCGTTGCCTTTCAGCATTTTGTTTTTGGACTTGTTCATCAGTTTGATCTAAGTTGTTTAAATCATTCATGTTTAGCACTTCCCTTCGTTGCACTAAGCTCTCTTTTTCTTTCTTTTATATGCTTACGATTTTCAAGAAATTCTTTGATTTCTTTTCTGTTTGTCAACACCGTAAAAACAACAGTAAATAACATAATGACAGCAAATAATGCAAAAGAGAGTGCAGATGCATAACCATAATTCTTATGAACAAAAGCCATGTTATAGATATAAACAATCATTGTATTTAAACTACCTTCAGGGAATCCTTTTGCATCCGTAATCAGGAACGGAATATCAAATAATTGTAAACCGCCAATCAAGCCTGTAACCATAACATACATTAAAATCGGTTTTATCGAAGGAATTGTGACATTCATCAACACTTGAAATCTTCCTGCGCCATCTATTCGCGCTGCTTCATAAACTTCTTTACTTACAGCTTGAACAGAAGCCATAAACAAGATAAATGAGTTACCAAACCACATCCACGTCTGGATACCAGAAACACTCATCTGTGCCAATATTGGCTTTGTTAACCATCCAATTGGTTTATCAATCCATCCAATGTTAAAGAGTACTTGATTGACAACACCATAGTCCTTATCAAGTAATTTCATAAAAATCAATGCTATAGTCGCAGCTGCAATTAAGTTTGGCAAGTAGAATATAACTCTGAAAAAACCAAGTCCTTTAACTTTATACTTAATATCTGAGAAAATCATAACAAGCAGTAAGGCCAAAAATATCTGAAATATGATATTCACGCCCCAAATTTTCAAAGTATTAAGAAACGCATCCACTAAATTAGGGTCTTTAAATAGTAATTTGAAGTTATCGGCTCCAATAAATACTTTTTTGCCAAAGCCTTTATATCGTGTCATTGAAAGGTATAAAGTAAAGAAGATTGGATATGCATTGAATAGGAAGAAAACCAAGAAGAAAGGGGATATAAAAAGGTATCCTATTTTGTCTTTTATTTTTTTCATTTCACCCTCCATCTACAAAAGTATACAAAAGTAGACATTAAGTCTACTTTTGTATCATGATTACTTATTCAGTTGGCAATCCATCTACATAAATTTCAGGATACGTAACTTGAACATCTGCATAAAATGCTTTTAGCGTGTCTGCTACTGAGTTATAACCCGCAGCACCTTGTTTATAGTTTGTGATATGAACGCCTAATAAATCATTTAATCCTCTATCATAAAGCGTTACATTTGATAAGTCGATTTTTGCTGCTTCTTCGTTGAATACTTTTAAATGGTTCATACCGCCTAAAGAATCACGGCCGCCGTAACTAGCGATTACTGGATCCATTACTGAAGCCACTGAGTACATATCACTATCTACTGCTTGTCTTGCTGCTAAACGTTCTTTATCAAATAACATCGATTTTGCAAAAGCAAAAGCTAATTCAGGAACTTTAGAATCTGCATTGATACCTACGTAAGTACCACCCCAGAAATATGAGTTAGGACCAACAGCCATACCCCAGTTGCCTTTGAAAGGTGCAGCAGCATAAGCATCTTTAGTAGCTTGATCAGCATCTTCTGCTGGTTTAGCTAATGTATTACCTTCAGCATCTACTTTTTCCATATTTGGCTCAATAATATACTTTAAGCCCCATGTAGGCATTGAGTAAGCCATTACTTGCCATGTGTTTCCTTCTGCATCTGTTAAATCTTTATCCATAGCGTCAAACCAAGGTGCACTCCACTCAGCTGCATTTGCAGTTAAAGAAGATTGAATTGTTTCGCCGTACATACTTTTTACCATATTAATATAAGGAATTTGTTCCTTAATTTTTGCTGGATTTAATGTGCCGTTTTCATCTATCCATTTTGCTGGTTGATTAGTTCCTGCAGCAAAGAATCTTACTGCTTGATCATCTGGGAATAAACGCCAGTTTGGATTTGCTGCTTTAACTTCTTGTTGAGCTGCTGTTAAATTTTCAATTGAGTTAAATTTGTTAGCACTTACCCAAGTCGATACTGCTGTGTTGTAATCTGCTGAATCCTTTGCTGGGAAACCAGCTTCTGAACCCCAAACTTCAGCAGCCATATCAGTTTTGAAGAAAATTGCGCCTGGTGTTACTTGCCATGAAAGTGCAGCTAAGTGACCAGTTGCAGGATCAACACCTGATTGCCAGATATATTGAGCATAGTCAGCTTTTTCTGCTGCTAAATCAACATCTGGATCGCTTTCCATCATCGCTTCTAAATCACCATAGTATCCTGCTTCGATGAATTGTTTGATTTGATCAAGTTCACCAGTAAATACATCTGGACCATTACCAGATTCAAGTGCAGGTAAGATCTTATCCATGTAGCCATCTTGTATAGAAACAGCTACAAACTCTACTTCTAAACCTTCGAAAGGTTTGCCAGGAGCTGTGTACATTTCTTTAAAATAATCAATATCACCAGCTGTTTGAAGTTCGTCAGTAAATGACCAAATAACTAATTTTTCTTTTGAATAATCTTTACTTGTATCAACTGTTACGCTTTGAGTTTCTTTAGTGGTATCTGTTGTATCAGCAGCTTTAGTTCCACATGCTGTTAAAGCAAGTGATGCCACTAACAAGATAACTAATAAAATAGATAATTTTCTCATCATATCTCCCCTTGTGTTTTGATTTGGCAATAATTAACCATGTTGTAGTTATAATATAGCACATTTACGAAATCGATTTCAATACTTATTTTATAAATTTGTTATTCTTTCAATTTTTTTATAATTCGGCAACGTTTTCAATAATATTTTACAAATATTAATACAAAGTTAAAACGCGAATTCAGTGGTTCTAATTTGATTTGTATTAATGAAATTTAACTATTTTTAAATCTTCATCCTCATTAAAGCTATTTATTTGCAATGCTTTTGAGTTATATCTATATATTTTCAAAAAACAAAATCACCCTGAATCACATGAAATTATAGATGCCATAGAGTGATTTTTGCAATTTTACTTAAACAAATATTAGTTAAAAAACATTAGAAACCGATTGCTTAACCATTACAAATCCTTAACTTTTATCTATTGTCACAGGTTCTGAAACTGCCGATTTTATGACAATGGATTAAATTATTCTGCTTTTAAAACAAAAGTAGTGATGGAATGATCTGGTAAATTTATATTGACTCCCTCTCCATCCACAACCAAACTCATCTCGGCAATCCAGCCTTCGTTTTGCGCAACGACAACGATATCGCCGTTTGGATTTCTAAAAGCAACCGCATGAACATCTTCATTTGTCACACTAATTTCAAGTCTTCTGGCACCTACTTCAATATACTTAGAAAAATGTCCTATATAGTAATATGAATTATTGTAAATCAATTCTTTTTTATCTCGATCATACATAATTGGTGCTTCACAATAGTTATAAACGTGATTTGGTCCACCTTTTTCGTTTAGTACTAAATTCCAGTCAATCCATCCGCGACTCCAATTGTTAAAGTCACCAATTATATTACGTCCGTAACGTTCACAGTTTGTCCAAGAACCTAAATAACCATTAAACTGAGCATTTTCAGAAGTAGTTGTAAGCTCCACGCATCCTTCAGTAAAGAGTATGTGTTTGTCAGGGAATAAATTGTGTAGTGCTGATAAATTTTCAAAGGCTTCGCTGACATACCAGTGGTTGCCTGTCCCCCATACATATTTTGCAGCCTCTTTATCCGCAAGTACTACTGCACCACGTTCTACCAGCACATCGCGGTTATGATCCCATATGATGATTTTTGTCTCTGGGCATTCACTTTCTAAAACAGGACCTAGATGATGCTTCACAAAATCGCGCTCTTCTTCAGCTGTATAGATGCACGAATCCCATGTCTGAGTTGCTAAAGGCTCATTTTGAACACTTACAGCCCATATATCAACTTCGCGATCTTTCATCGCCTTAACAAACTTCGCATAATAATTTGCCCAAGAAGCATAATATTCAGGGAGTAATTTACCGCCATAATTCATCTCTTTTGTATCCTTCATAAAAGCCGGCGGACTCCATGGCGAAGCTAAGATTTTAAGCGGTTCACTTGCATATGTCATCGCATCTTTAATCATGGGAATAACCCATTTGTCTTCACGTGAGATATCGAATGAAGCAAGTTCTTTATCACCTTCATTAACATATGTGTAATTTCCAAGTGCAAAATCACATGAATGAATATGGACACGTCCTAAAACATACCCAAGCCCATTTTCTTTAGAATAATAAGCGCGTATCGCCTCATCTCTCACTTCAGCCGGTGCTTCAGATAAAGTATAAGCAGAGGCTTCAGTAAAAGCACCACCAAAACCCATAAATTCTTGATACGTTTGTTTACTATTAACCGCTATTACTTTTCTACTAGGGTCATAGCTACCCGTCTGACGTTCTGGTAACTGAATCCAATATTTCGAATCCTTCTTTTCCGATCTTACAGATAATACTTTCATATAGCCTCCTAAACAAATTAATTCTATAATTGGTGCTTATTTTTTAATTCTGCTTATTTCTGCTTATTTCTGTTTATTTTTGCTTATAAACCATGACAATTTCTTTAACCTGACAATTACGAATTTTGATTGCAAGGTCACCCTTTATTTCTTGTACTCGCTTCCCATCGACCAAATAGTAATCCAACATAACTTGTTCAGAATACGTTGGTAGTGATGTCGTATTTTCGATGATGAACTCAATTTTCGATAACAAGGTAGTCTTTATGCGACCTTCCTTGAAAAAGTCACCACTCAGAATTGGACTTGGTGAGAAAACAAGTTCGTCATTATACTGAAATATAGCTTTTCCAAACATCATCATGTTCCAAATGCTCAACATTTCTGCTGTCGATCCACTTAGTCTTGCAACAAAGCCTTGTCCATGAACACTTGGGTTAGGATTTAGACTGCTTGCTATAAAGCTTGAATTTTCAAGCGTTGAACGACCATATACTTTTGGATCCATAAAACATACCAAGTTTGATTTAATTTCGTCGAAAAAGGCATCATAGAGCCCGCCTTTTAAAAGACCCAACAAATACTTATAGGTCATGTGTAAAAAGTTACTTTCTCGCTCTAACCAGCCCGGTGTAAATGCCCTTATTCGGCCTAGTTCATAACTCATCTCATCGAGCTTCACACTGGTTTTATAAGTTTTTAAGGCAACATCATATAGATCGGATACCTTAACTTTGCTATATAATGCTCTGTTTTCATCAACTGTACTAATCTTCATACTCCTTGCAGGTGCTTCGAGGAAATCTGGTACTTTATGCATTTCAAACGCTTTCACCTGAACTGCTTTTAAACCATATGGCGTTGTATAACCAAGTTCTTCGTATTCGGTTGCAGAGAAAGTAAGATAAGTTGGTACAACACCATCATTGCATTCTTTTGAACGTTTAATGCCATCCATTAATGTGTTTTCAACTGCGAACAAAAATTTTGTAAGCTCGCTATTATCTATAGGTATCTCTTTACCACTTATGCCATTTTTTACGCTTGCTCTAAAGGCTTCGCGAACTTTTGCCATCTTGTCCCAACGTTCAAAGTGTGTAACTTCTTGACATACCACATCATTTAAAGCACAGAAAAACGCATAATTTTCTTCAAGCAGTTTAATTTCTTTAGAAAATTCATTGCTTGCTATTTTCTTGTATGAAAACTGATCTTTTAAAAACCTAACGATACGAACCAGTTCTACTGTTTCGCTCATACCCGAAGCAAAAAACCCCGGTAGACCATTCATGGCATCATTCCAGCCAGGTTTATTGGCTTCCATTTCAATCCCCATACCAAATGGGTCTAATGAAGAAAATTTTGTAAAAACTATCGTCAATAATTTTTGAATTAAACTCGTCTTATAGATTTCGCCAGATGGAACTTTTGTCCAATTGGATTGACTAAAGCGTTTCGTATGCGGTTCCTCTTCTAAGGCACCGTATTGCCTCACTTCACCTTTACTATTAAGTCCATATTTCTGATTTCTTGGAAGTACTGTAACTGGACTTTCGAAGTATTGATAATTTTTATCTTCAAAAAGCATCTCGTCAATTTTATCTGGGAAAATACTAAGATAACTTTCGATTAAATCAAAATTATAAGTCCAATGATCTACCCAATAACCTTCCCCAAAGACAGCTTCAACATGTTGATTTGCTTTCGCTAGAATTAAATCAATGAACCTCTCTTCAGATACTTTCAATTCAACTTCACCCAGCAATAACTGCATGCTGATTTTTCCAGGTGTGAATTTATCTTTGAAAACTTCCTTTAGTTTTTCTTGATTTGAAAGGACATATTTTTCAATTAAATCCTCTGCGACATTTTGTTCAATCGTAAATGTTGTACCCTGCACGCCCAAAGGGTTATAACCGTCTAATTGAATCAGATTCATGAACATCTTCACATTAAAAAGACCCGCCTCAGGCACAAAAAAGACATCATTTCGTCTATTTTGATTTACATCTCTAAAATTTCCGTTTCCTTGAGAATAAAATTCAGGTGCTAAAGTGAAAAAATTATAATCCCGTTCTGGATCCCCATGTTTTCTCGAGTAAACATGGTAAACTTTTTTGTAGTCACCCTCACCAAAAACCAAAGGATACCCACCACGTAAAGTATTGTCTAAGAAATTCTGTTTGAGATAAGCATCAAATAGTGGAAAGTTACTTTCCGTGTCGATGACATCAACCAAATTATCTATGAGCGCTTTCGCCTCTTTCAGTTTACTTGAAAAAAATTCTTTTTTTGCAAATGATAATGCCTTTTGATTAATGATGGTTACTTCTGAAACATGGCCGATAATCGTATTTATTTCTATACACGCACCACTTAAAACTGATTTTGAAACTGGCGTAAAACCACACGGCACTTTATTAACAACAACTTGGTGGTTAAGATCCAAATCAGCAATTTTTTTTGCTATTAAACCGAAAGGCTTTGTCAACGACGTGTCATACCCAAAGATCAACTCAAGATCGACAATTGGTTTTATAACCTGATCATCTTCCACAAATGATAGATAAAAGTGCCCCTTGTTATGCGATGAAACCTCAGCTTCGTCGCCACTTGACGCTCTAAACTTATAAAATGGAACATTATTTTCAAGGTTTTCAATACTCATCCAAGAAACCATTAAATTAGACATACTCTTATAACTTTCGTTAGTTGCCCCTGAAGGCAATATATTCGCAATGCCGTCAACCACTTCGATCTGTCTATTGCCTCCAAGATTTATAACTTCAACTTTTCTCATCAATCCAGCTACAGGCTCATTCGCAAGTCCAAAGTAAGTCACTTTATAATGAATTTTCCTAGTTTTATTGATCTCTTCTACTAAAAAAGACCCCATAGTAATAGACATATTTCTTTCAACTTCATCTTCAGTATTGACAGAAAACGGTTCGAAAACTTTATCATCAACCCTTACAAAACTTCTGAAACCATACTTATCAATATATTGATAGCTCGTATTGGCTGGGAAAAATTCTAAGATTGGTTCGTCCTTATCTTTTATACCAAAACTTGTGATCCCTTGACCACGATTGGCATAAAATGCCCATAAAGGAATTCCTTTAACACCTGCAATACCCGGTAAAAAGCTAGAGAAAGTTTTCTGTTTGTCGTAATTTTTGATTACAAACTGATTATTATTAAAATAGTAACTCACGTATCCTCCTCTGTAAGTTCATATATCACTTAGATTATTCGCAGACTTTAATTACACTTTCCCGACAGAAAATGCGGATTTACGAAATCGATTTCGTTGCCTCTATTTTAACATAAGTCTATTTTAATGCAAATAAAAATCTTCGGACATCGCACCCGAAGATTTTAGTTTAACCAGTTGTACCTAAATAAAAAAAGTACATTATTTTGTACTTTCTCTAATAATCAATTCGACTGGTACGCGTTTTACGATACCAGGCGCTATATTTGTTTCTTCGTTTATAAGTGCTATTAAGTGTTTCGCTGCTTCTGTGCCAATCATCATTTTATTTTGAGAGACAGTGGTAAGTGAAGGCGATGTGTAACGCGTTAGCTCGATATTATCAAATCCAATTACAGATACATCGTTTGGCACTTTATAACCGAGCTCTTTTAAAGCGATTATTGCGCCAAGCGCAATGTCATCACTGGCTGCGTAGATTGCATCTGGAAGTTTCTTGTTTTGTTTAACCAGTTGTAACAGCGCATTTTTACCACTATTATAATCGTAATTATAAGCTTCAACTATTAAATTATCATCTACCATGAAACCTGATTTTTCAATTGTTTCCTTATAACCTTGAAGACGTTCTGTCGCTGAGAACGACCTTAGCGGACCAGCTATATGCGCAATGTGCTTAGCGCCTTTTAGCATCAGATACTCAAGTGCCATCCTGGTCCCTTGAAAGTTATCAGAAATTATCGTCGGTACATTGATGAGTCCATTATCCACGGTGACGATTGGGATGCCACTTTCAGTTAACTCCTTTAAATTGACATCATCTACATCTACCGTTAAGATCAGCACACCGTCAATGTTTTTATATTTACACCATTCTAGATAGGTCAAAGATTGTGCACCCACTTTTTTCGAAACAAAGGTCACTTCATAACCCAAGGCTTCTACATAAGCTTTAAACTCTTGCAAGACACCACTAAAAAAGTGATGCTCTAACCCAATGTTTAAATCTTCACTAAACAAAATCCCTATTGACCAGCTGTTTTTTGTTTTGAGTAATCTAGCGTTGGAATTAGGGACATATCCCATCTCTTTCGCAAGTGCTAAGATCTCTTCTTTTCTCTTTTTACTCACTTGGTTTGAGTTGTTCAGCGCTTTTGAAACCGTGCTGGATGCGCACCCAGCTCTCTTTGCAATGTCATAGATTGTTACCATTTTTTTCTCCTTGTAGATCATTTCAGATTATATTTAATAGCAATTCTAACGGTTTAATGAAGTTCTTTTCTCAGTAAGCACTTTATTCTACAAGGACAATTCCGTGGTTATGAGGTTAGATTTCATTAAATTAAACGGCTACTATCAGTCAATATAGTTTTGTCACTAATCTTTACCTGTCCATTCTATCAAGAATTCCCACTTTATAAAAGTAGTTATTGAAGTAAAAGTTTCATAAGCTTAAAAAAAGTGTCAATAACCAGTAGATTTGTTAATAACATTTGGCACATCGCTCTAATTCGTTATTTTGATATCAGTTTACCATAAGTCCTTGATAAATCAAAGGGATGAACTCTGTAATGTACAAAGTCCATCCCTTCGATTGGATAATTGATTAATAACTTCAAACTAATTAGCCACCTGCTGCCGAGTTTTTAATAAGTGCCACTTAAAACTACAAGTTGTAGATTGTCACCTTCTAAACTAAAACCTACTGAGTAAGTCGCATCTTGTTCAATTTTAAAATAACCTTCTGTATCTTCACCCTCTTGTTTTTCAAATCCGGCTTTTTTTAACGTATTTCTATACCAATCTAAATCTGCCGCTGTAACATTTAGATAAGTAATCGCATACATGCCACCACCCATTCCAATGGTTTCTTTATATTTTCCTTTTGTAAATGAGGGTATGGCTTTCACTGACTCTGGCCAGACAACAGAACCACCTGCTTGTGATTCTTTCTCAGCTGCAGCTGCAGAGTTGTAAGCCGTAATTGTTGTTACATCTTCGCTGTAAAACATAGTCATTTTAATATCTCCGCCATCTACACTTTTATCGTAGATGAGCATTATATCGCCAAGAGACTCACCATTGTTTTTAACAAAGCCAATCCCTTCAAGGCTTTTGATATAGGTGTCAAAACTTGATCTTGATATTTTATCAAGTGTAACGACAACATTGCTCCCTTGTGTTAAACCCGCAGATGTTGCACTCACATTTGTAGAAGTTTTTAAAGTTGCCCCCTCTATTATAGGAACATTCCAACTTGCAAACTCTTCCGGCCACGTAGCAGATTCACTACTTGATCCGTTTGGCACACCTTCATTACCAGCACCATCTGATGTAATCATCGATATATATAATTTACTTAAACCACCTGTCACATAATTGATTTTAACATCAAAATCTGTTCCCAAACCATAATAGTCAAGTCCAAAATCATTTGAAGAATAATTGTCTTGTTTGTAGCCAAGATTTTCAAGTGTTTTTATATAATCATCTACCTTTTGCTTGTCGCTACATTCAAAATATAGCGTCCATGCATTTTCAGCAAAAGTATCTTTGGCATAGGTACTAAATGTTGCCCCTTCAAAGTTTTGTAAATTCACTGGTATTTCATTTGGCCAAACAAAAGAGCCCTCTGCATCTGATTCAGCGTTACCATCAGTTGACTGCGTAATGGTTGCATCACTTGAGCCATCGTTTGAAACAACATTTGAAATATCACTTCCATCCGAACCACATCCGACAAGTGTGAAAAGTAACACCACTAAAATTATCAATAACATATTTTTTTTCATTACAGTCTCCATTCTGCCGCCAAGCGGCACTTTATTAACCTTTAATCTTGCACTTACATCTCACTTTACGACGGTTGGTAGTTATAGGGATAGTGCTGTTAGTCATCATTAATATCATCCTGTTATCCACTTGTTTACTAAAAAAAGATGCGGCTATTCACAAAAAATGACTATCTTATACCAAACTTTTCATCAACTCTATTTCCCATTTTCTAAACATCTATGTCTATGGTATATTAGTAATAAATACATACCGTTTTCTTAGTGTTGTTTAATAATAGGAACCAAGTAAAATGAGGGATATTATGGCTAACAAAAAAAATAAAAGCAGTAATACCGTTAAGAAAATAGGCATCAAGTTAAAGCGGTCTGAAGAAAAATTCCGCATGCTATTTGAGATGTCACCGGTAGGCATGGCAATGGTTGAGCATAAGACTGGTGCATTTATAGAAGTTAACAATGCACTACTAAACTCACTAGGCTATTCCAAAGAGGAATTCATGAAAATGACCTTTTGGGACATTACGCCAACAGAGTATAAAGCTCAAGAGGAAGCTCAGATAAACGACCTCAATACTGCAGGTCGCTTTGGTCCAAATGAAAAAGAGTATATCAGAAAAAATGGTACCAAAATACCGATCCGCATCAGCGGATTTATATTGATAGATATGGATGGAACAGAAGTTGTTTGGGGGATTATCGAGGACATTACTTTAGAAAAAGAAAACAAGAAAGTGATGGAAAATCTAGCTTACTACGATCCACTTACTGGGCTCGCAAACAGAATTTTATTAACCGAAAGGTTTAACCAAATACACGGACTATATAAAAGAGAATTCAAAAAATTTGCCATACTACTCATTGATCTAGACAAATTTAAGTGGATCAACGATAATTACGGACATTTGATTGGTGATATCGTTTTAAAAGAGGTCGCATCCAGAATCAAAAGTATCACGCAGCGCGAAGAAGATACTGTAGCAAGAATTGGGGGCGATGAATTTGTCGTCATGCTTCCTACGATAGACACCATGGATAGTCTTAAAGCTACTGCATTTAAAATAGTTAAAGCGATTAAAGCTCCTATTCTTTATAACGACTTAGAGCTAAATATCACTTCGAGTATAGGCATATCCATCTACCCAGATAACAGTGAAGATTTGCAAGGGTTATTGAGAAGTGCAGATATAAGTATGTATCGTGTGAAAGATCAGGGCGGGGATGATTTTTTGATATATGAGTAAAGATGAGTGAGCTAAATTTGTCGATGTGGAAATTACGACATCCACCTATTGCATCTTCCAGCAGATTCATATAAAAGCAATAAAAAAAGGCCCACTTATGTGAAGCCTTCTTTTTTTGACTATTGCTTACTTCCCTTTCTCTCGAAAAATTGTAGCCACCTTTGCACTATCAAAGCTGAACGTGATTTTGATAATAAAAGCAAATACAATCAATACAATTATTGGTATCACACAAGAAGTAATGATCAAAACGGCAACAGCATCTAAAAATGAAGCAAGAGTATCTTCTCCTTTTTTAACGATTGCAGAAATATCATTACCTATTTTAGAAGTTGCATTGGATATATAATCTCCAATCTTATCCATCCAGTTTTTATCTTCTTCGGCAAAATCTTTTTTCTTATCGTCTATCTCTTCTTTGTTTTGATTTGCAGTAGCAATTGTTTGTTCTACCGAGGTTTGATAGGACTTATAGATCAAATCGCTAGCCCCAATACTTACTGGAATTGTCACAAATATTACGATTCCAAATATCGCGAGTTTTATCGCAAGGTTTCTGAATATATCATTCTTTACAAATAGATACACGATTCCCAAAAGACAGGCAAATGGAATTATAAATCCAAAGGTTAAATAGCCAACGACTGCAATTAATATCTTTTCTAATAAAATTGCACCTAAAATGACAATAAAATAAGTTGTTAATTCTGCTATTTGATTGGCGATTGGCGTTGCTACATCACCAGGTAACAAAGACAGCGCGGTTGAAGAAGCTGCCGCTGTTGCTGCCAGTTTCATAACGGTGACTTTTTTATCATCCAAGGCACTCACTGTAGCTTGATTAAAATCTGGTGCTGTTACTATTTTCGATACGACGAAGATTGAAAATAGTGCAATTGTCAGCAAAACTAAAGCGATGAGTGTCCGCTTTGAAACCTTGTTTTTTTTCTGTTCTATCATAACTTACCCCTCCTACGTGTTATAGTTGCATTGCACTTTCACTATATGCCATAATCTCAACTGGATTGCCATCTGGATCCGTTAACCAAAACTGATATGCACCGTCTACGCCTAGACTAATCTCTGTATCTGGCTTTATGCCGTTTTGAGTGATCGCTTCAAAGGCAAGGTGTATATCTTCAACCTCTAAACATAGATGCTGATAGCCATAATATTTTTTATAATGACCCAACTCTTTTTTTATCTCATTGGGTGAATGAAAAAATTCGATATATTGATGTGGTGCAACCTCTATGAAATCAATCCAAGGTCTATCTCGAATCATTTCTATTTCTGACAACTCTTTATGGTTGGCTTCCATATCGGCTTCAAGCGCTTTATACAAGTCATCAAAAGTTAATGTCATCGCCCTTTTGAGACCAAGTCCTTTTAGATAAAAATTAAGCATATTGATATCATCTTTGACTTGATAGGCAATCTGAGTTGTAAAGGCGACATGCGAGCAAGTCTCGTGCTCCTCAGAAGCGCTAAGTTTGATTTTGGCATGTTCTCCTTTAGCATATTCGGTAAACTGAACTTCATTCCCATCAGGATCAAACACTGTCAGTTCCTGCGAGCCATCAACGACAGTATGAATATCCTCATGTAGTGCTATGCCACCTTTTGTAAGTTTTTCTTTTATATCTATAATTGAAGCCACTTCAAAATTGACTTTCATATAGCCATAATGCGCTCGGCGATCTGTCAATATCTCTAACGTCTCCTCACCGCCATATATGAGTTCTAAAAACTGATGATCTGCTAATTTCATGTAGTCTATACAAGGCAAATCTGCTAATTCACTTTCTTCTGGGTTAAACATTTTCGTAGTCAAAGTAAATAGCCTTTGCATGCCAAGTACCTCGCCATAAAATGTCAGCATCTCCTTAGAATGCTTTATCTTCAAAGCAATATGTCCTATGTTTTTGATATTTACCTTTTGAGGCTTTAATGGTGCAGGCTGTATAAAACTTGACGCTATATCAAAAAAGTTGCCCTGTTCTCCACATTTAAGGATACTGGATAATACCTCAAGCACATGATAAGCCATTTCCTTTGAGGCTCTATTTGGTCTTTTTTCTAGTATGGCTTCAGCCATCTCTGAAGGGCCAATACCTCTTGAATTCTCGCGATGAGGTGTGAACTGCCAAAGTGACTTTTGCTCAGTTGAATTTGATACTACGGATTGATCTAGAATGTATTTTACTTCACCACCAAATTGGTTGGGATCTGTCAGATATAGAATTCCCTTTGTCCCGTAAAGTGTGAAAAAGATTTCCTCGTTGCGGTTACTTTCCGCATCAATATGCAGTGTACCCGTTATGCCGTTTTTCATCTGTACAATTGCTGAAACTTGACTTTCGTTTGGCGTCTCCATCACCTGTCCGTATTCCTTGCTCGTCGGCAATATGTTAAGGTGTGTTTTATATGGCGTCCTCACGATACCACCCACACGAGACACTGGTCCAAGCAAACTCACAAGTGCAGTCATATGATAAACTGCGTAATCGAGTAACACGCCTGCCCCTGGCGCTTTAAGAAAAGGAAAAAGACTGATTAAAAATGAGTTGCTTCTATTCACAGAGATCGAAAATGAATTGATCTCACCAATAAGCGATGCATCAATCGCACTTCTCGCCGCCTGAAGCGCACTGCCTAAAAAAGTATCTGGTGCTGAGCCCAAATAAAGACCTCTATTCTCTGCAAGATCTATAAGTTCTTTTGCCTGAGCTAAATCAGCAGTTATGGTTTTCTCTGTATAAACATGTTTACCAGCCAATAAAGCTGATTTAATAACATCATAATGTGCTCCCACAGGTGTGAGATTAACGATCATTTCAATATCATCTCGATCTAACATCGCTTCTATGCTTAACGCTTCAATCCCAAATTCAGCCGCCTTTTTTTTAGAGCCAATCCCACTTCGATCCGCTATTGCTACGACTTCTAAATTCGCAAACTTATGAATCATATTTTCAAGATAAATGCCACTAATTGCACCTGATCCGATAACCCCTATTTTCATCTTTGCCTCCATGTATTATATTGAAAATTAATTAATTCTGTCGTTACATATAATAGCCATAATATTGATATTATATCCACCTTAACATACTAAAACCAAAATTCAAAGGTCTTGATTTTTCATCGTGTAATTGTGCTGACATTTATTATTAACGATACCAAAACTGATGCAAAAAAGTGTAGACTTATAAAATAAAAACCACCACAGGATTAATGTGATGGTAATAAATATATAAATTAAAACACGCAAATCGCATTTTATTTAAATAGCAAAAGTCCAAGCAAAACTGTATTGGTCAATGCGGATAATACGCCACCGGCCATAATAAGTTTTGAAACCTCTTTCGTCGAAAATACACTTATTTTACTAAAATCTACTTTATCAATTTTCTCATTGAGTTGTATTTCATCATATAGCAAACTTGCATGACCTGGGCTATCGGACAAGAAATGCTGAGCATATGGAAAACATACTACTTCAGACGGTGAATCACAAAATAGACCCGGATACCAATTATTCACTTCTATATGATAACTGCCCTTAGGCATTCTAAGCGCCTTTTCAAACTCCTTAGGATTAAATATTAATGAAAACTGTCCAGCGTTTGTATCTATCTTATCTCTTCCATATGCGATAGAAAGATTGCCTTCAACCCAAAGACGATCATATAGATTCGTCATTTTCCCTTGATTTAGGTCACTACTGAGAACCAGTGCTCTTCCCTTATCATTTTTTACATCTAGATGTAAGTACCCTTCGTAGTCTGTGGTGATTAAAGAGCCAGTTGCATTGGGATCCGTAAAACCGTTTTTTGGATCATAAGTAATGGTATTTGTATCATAATCAATTATAATCCAACTCATAAGCCCAGTTTTTACATCTTCAGCAATCACATAAAATTCCACACGCAACCCCCAAAAACCACTGGTATGGGCATTAAAACAACCAAAGATGCCATAATATTTTGGCTCATCCTCATTAAATATACTGGTTTTAATTAGCCTAAAGCCTTCTGGAAGAAGTGATGCTGCTTTTTCAAGATCCTTAATCTCATAGCATAAAAAATAACTATAAGGTTCTACGACAAAACCCATGTATGGTGTGGTTTCACCTGACTTTTCAACCATTTTTTCTTGTATATTCTTAGGGATCTTCTTTGTGAATCCTTCTATAAAGTGCAAGGTGCCAACTTCTACAGGATCTACTAGTCTTTCAACACCTTTTACAAAGCTCTCCTTGGTCATTTTACTCACCTACTTTCTACAGGTAAGATAGTCATCCCACTATCTTGATCATCAAGAGTTCATGTTTATCACGCTAAGCAGAAGACGATTTCTTGGGATATATCCCTCGATTAATATATCCTAGTAATGCATCTATATTTTATATATACCATTGAGAATTATTGTCAATCATACAATTATCACATTTAGATATATTTATTAACTATTATTTATTGAATATTTCATTATGTAATCAGCGATAAATTAAACCTAATATCCGATTTTGCACAGCATGCACTCAGGTTTTTCTATAATTGCATTTTACCTACAAAAAAAATCCCCACTTAATCTAAGCAAAGTAGGAAAAATACAAACTCAACTATCGAAAAAAACGTTATACTAAAAGAAAAGACAAAAGAGGTCAAAAGTGAAATTAACAAAATCTATTGGGCTTACGCTCATTATCTTAATAACCCTGACAGCCTGTTCACCAAAGAAGCTCCCAGAAGAAAATACAAACATATCAGTTACAGAACCTGTGAAAGTAGCACCAACGATTGTGTCTATAGAGGCAAGTGCAGACCGCTCTTATCAAGATTTTTTCTCAGAAGATCCTTCTTCTCAGTTAACGCAATATATCACTGACATTTACCATCCAGATAAGACACTTTATAATCTCTTGTTTGAAGCGGTTATGAATAAAGAAAAGTCTGTTGATATATCCTCCTATGATCTTACCCCGAAACAGATTATGAATACTGTATCTAGCATATACGAACAAGCAGGTCTTCAGCTATTCTATCTGAACAGGGTAAATTGGAGTAAAGACTATAAAACCATCAGTATCACTTACAGACCATACAGTGATGCACAGATAAAGAAGGATCAGGATACCTTCTATTCAAAGATGAACCATTTGCTTTATAATGTTGCGCCAAATCATTATGACCCCTACCAAAAATTCTTTGCGGTATATGACTATGTGACCAAACATTCCGCCTATACAGATGATATAAATGATGAAACCACCACGACGCCAAGCAGTCTTCTGGTGAATCAGAAATCCATCTGTGGTGGGTTTAGCACTATCGCCAATTATGTTCTCAATTTTGTAGGTGTTCCAACAGATTATATATCAAATGAAGCGCATGCTTGGAATCTCGTTAACCTGTTGGGAAACTATTATTATACTGACTTTACCTGGGGATCCGATTATACCATCAATTACAGCAATCTTAATACTGCTCTGATGAATTATCAGGCAAGAATGGAAGGATTAGATCATCTGGGGTACGGCGATCAAAAAATAATAGTCGGCTACCCAGGTGGTCTTGAAGAAACACCAAAAGATAGCGCAGACAATAGATATGATTTCTTAAGGAACATCTATAATAATTATGCGCTAGATATTGATCATGACTGGATTTATTATTCCGATGCTCAAGGCATTCGTCGAATTCATTTGGATGGTACTGGGGAAGAATTGGTAATATCTGAACCAGGATTCCAATTAAAATCATTTAATGGTGTGCTTTATTTTACAGATGAGAATCATAAGCTATATCAATGGGAAGAAGGGAAGGATCCTGTAATTTTAGATGCATCAGCCGTTAACGCTCTTGAATTAATAGACGGTAAACTACTTTATAAAATCGAATACGATATAACTGATGTCCATGAAATTGATTTGAGTAAATTTGTACTTGAAGATTTCCAGGCGAACAGTAGTCATCATTTTGAATCATATCAACTCCCCAAACAGCAGACATTTCAGATTGTGATCACTTTTTCTGATCAAATGTTATCACAACCCCTAGAGGATCATATCGGCCTATTTAGCAGTACTGGAAGAGAAATTCCCATCTCTATGGTATGGCAAGAGGATCACAAGAAATTGATGATCCGTTTAAAGGCATATATCAATCAAGAGGAAGAAGTATCCCTGAAAGTATTATCAGGGATTGAAGCTGTGAATGGTTTATCTACACTGGAACAATATGATAAAATGATTCAGTTCATAGATTAGATGCTTTTTTTCTGAGAACTATATACTTTAGATCTTGAACTTTCAAAAAACCCTATGAATGAAAATCTATTCACCTACCTCTTGTAAAAAACATTTGAAGAAAGAAAGAACTAAGCGGCAATATCACATACAACATCAAAGCGACAGATGGTTGAAGCCATGCCAAGTAAAGAAGTAATGCGTTCAAAGCAAAAAGCATCAAAAATTGAGCGATGATAAACTTTAAATGTGGGCCATTCCAATTCTTATCATTGATATGTTCACTTCTCACAACTGCAAACATTGTTGTTTTAACGATATTAATTATTAAATATGCAGCGCCATAATTCATAACCGATAATTGATTAACATCAAACATCATCCACTTGGTAAGTATTGGAATGAGTGCCAACACAGCTAGGAAAATTAGATTTGCAATGGCTACTTTCTGCGATACCATCTCTGCCTGAGAAAACAGTTTAAAGTGTTCATACCAAAACACAGCCACTAGAAAAAAGCTAAGAAAAAAAATGCCGATGGCTTTTAAAAACATCTCATAGCTAATCGCTGCTTCAGAGGGCAGTGGTATTTCAAGAACCATAATTGTGATAATAATGGCGACGATGCCATCGGTTAAAAACTCAAGTCGATGTCTCAACTTTCGTTTACTGTCCTCATCTCTTTCTTTTGTAAATGTTTCAATCGCCTTTAGCTCCTCAGCACGATTGGCTCTTTTTAGTTCAGGGTGCTGTTTTAAGAGGCTTTGATAAAAAGCTTCATAGCGGTCATTTTTTTTATTTCTCTCTTTATGACTTTTTTTCTTACTCTTCATACAAGCCTCCATAACTACCTATTTATTTTTTTCACTTCTAACATAAAAGTAAGTGCCTAATATCAATAGTGAAAAAGTTAAACCAATAATCATAATCAAATTTATAATTGGATTAAACATAACTACTTTATCGTAACCATCATACCCTTTATATACCACTGCACGCACTAAATCCAAACAATAAGTCATCGGCATTAATCGACTTAAATAAAAGAGCACACCACTGGAATGGTTAATGGGTATAATTGCACCTGATAAGAACATTTGTGGCATAGAGATAAGCATAACTGCCATGTTTGCCATTTTATTACTTCGAATCAAACCAATAACCACCATCGCCAGTGCACCAGCAGACATACACATGAGTGGTGCTAATAAAAATATCAGTAAAGTTTGATGTAAAGTGATAGATATCCCCATAACCGCACCGATCACTAAAGTGCCAATCATACTGACCAATGCCCCAAATGAAGAGCCTATAATTTTTCCACTTACGATGGCGTATCTAGAAATAGGTGAAACTAACATTTCCTGGGTAAAGTCCGTAATTCTGTCCTCTACTAATGATGCCACACCTGTGGTAGTTGTCATAAACAACATATTAATTAACATTCCAATTAGCATAAACTGATCGTAATTAAAGCCCAATCCATTAGCCATATTTTGAGAAAGACTACCTCCTAGCATTCCCATCATGATAATCGGCATAAATAAACCCATAGCGATATTACCTGGTGATTTAAAATAGAGGGTGATATCTCTAGCAGCTATGGTTATGACTGCATTTAACTCTCTTAATAGTCCAGATTTAATCCGTTTTCCATATAAAACTGCTTCACTCATGCGGTAATTCCTCCATTATTATGAATATAGGAAATATAAGCGTCCTCAAGTGTAGGCTCAACGACTTTAAGAACGGTTAACTCTGTTTTAATCTTTTGGATAATCTCCTGAGGTGATTTTTGATGAAATGGTATTATCAATTGCTGATTTAGTTGATATGATAAGCCAAGTTCTTTTACTTCTGCCACCAGGCGATCTCGATCAAGTGCATCTATAATCAATTCTTGTCTGATTAAATTGCGTTTCATTTCATCCGGTGTCCCTGTATAGGCGATACTACCATTGTTGATGATACACACCTTATCCACTTTCTCTGCTTCATCAATATAATGCGTTGTCAAAAATATGGTCGTTCCATACTTCGCCCTAACTTGTTCAAGATACTGCCAGAGACTCCTACGACTTACCGCGTCAAGTCCTTGTGTCGGTTCATCTAGGAAGAGCACTTTTGGAGTGTGAATCAAACTTCTTATTATCTCAAGCTTTCGCTGCATTCCACCCGACATTTTTTTGATAGGTTTGAACAAACTGTCTTTTATCCCCAGTATTTCCGCAAGCTCTAAAACGCTCTTTTGATACGCCTTTGGCATCATTTTAAAAGAAGGACGATAAGGATACATACCATATAAGCAAGCATGAAATCGTATATTTTCTTCTGCAGAAAGAGATTGATCAAGACTTGGTTTTTGGAATATAATACCCACTTGTTCTCTGATTTCTTTCGCTTGTGTGTCGATATCAAACCCCGCAATTTGTAATTCACCCGATGTTTTTGCTAGTGTCGTTGTGAGTATGGATATCGTTGTTGTCTTTCCAGCACCATTAGGACCTAGAAATGCGAAAAAATCACCTTCTTTAACATCAAAACTGATCCCTTTGACAGATGGATCCTTGGCATGTTCGTATTGTTTCACTAAATGATTTACTTTTATAATAGATGACATAAAATAACCTCCGTTTACTTGATGTCAATAATTTACTAGACAATTTTAAACGGAGGTTAAACACTAAATAAACGCAATTTAAACAACTGACTTATTTAATACTACAGTAAAAGTACTTCCAACCCCTTCAGAACTTGAGACCAATATATGCCCTGCGTGAAGTTCAACTATTTTCTTTACAAGAGATAACCCTAGACCATTACCACCCTGTGTGCGATCTCTTGATTTATCTACTTTATAGAAACGTTCAAAAATATGCATTTGATCCTCGGGTGAGATCCCTATGCCATTGTCCTTAATCTTGCAGACAATCTTTCCATTTTCTACTTTCACTTGAATTTCTATTTGACCCTCAATTGGTGTAAACTTTATCGCATTTCCAAGGAGATTTACCCATACTTGCGTCAATAAATCTTGATCTCCAAAGAACTCAGCTTCTGTTGACATCTCAGCTGAAATTTCTATCTTCTTGCTCGACCACTGCGGCTCTAGCATGAAAATAACATTTTTAATCTGCTTGTCTAATCTAAAAGTCGTATGATTAAGCTCAGCTGCCTCACTTTCAAGGGTTGAAAGCTTTAGTAGATTATCGCTCATTTGAGAAAGTCGCTTCGCTTCGGTTTCAATGATGTTTAAATAATGCTTGGTTTCTTCAAAACTGAGTGTGTCACTTTTAAGTAGCGCAGCAAATCCCTTTATTGAAGTCAGAGGTGATTGAAGCTCATGTGAAACATTTGATATAAAGGACTGTCTGATTTCTTCCATTGTACCTAGATTTTTCGCCATGTTGTTGATGCTTTGAGCCACTTCTCGATAAGGTCCTCTTTCGTCGACTGGAATCAACACACTAAAATCCCCATGTGCAATTTGCTCAGTCGCACGGATCAAGTTATTTAGTGATGAATTGCCTCTTCTGTCGAATCCTTCATCTGCAAGAGAAGATTTCATCAAAAAATTGCCGATATGACGCCAAGAAAATAGTAATATAAATGTTCCAAGCATACAGCTGACAAGATAAACCCAAAGTTTAACGCCGTTAGCACCACTGAAATGAAATAAGCTGTCAACGATCCAAAAAGCCATTGAAAAACTTGCCAAATAAACCGTAATCATAATTGTAAATAGAATCACTCTTTTAATAAAAATCAAGCCAACACCTCCAGCCGATACCCAAGCCCTCTAATGGTAACGATCTGAAACTGAAACTGCTCGCTGGGAAAACGTTCTCTCAAACGATTGATATGAACATCAAGCGTTCGCTCATTACCATCAAAATCGTAACCCCAAATGATCTCAATCAGTTGATCTCTAGAAAAGGATTTCCCTGGTTGACTACCCAGCATAAAAAGCAGCTCAAATTCCTTCATGGGAATATCCTGATGTTGATTTTCCCATGCCACTTGATAACTGGTTTTATCCAGTGTGAGTATGCCAATTTCGACCTTTTTAGAGGCATGTATGTTGAATCTTCTCACCAAAGCCTTGACCCTCATAATGAGTTCAATTCCTTCAAAAGGTTTGGACAAATAGTCATCAGCACCCACTGTAAACCCCTTTACTTTATCGTTAATTTCGTTTTTAGCTGTGAGCATGAGAATAGGTAAATTACTATAATATTTTCTCGCTAGATTGCAAAACTCATAGCCATCCATCAGGGGCATCATTAAATCTAATATCACCAAATCCACCTTACTCTCAGCGAGTCGATCAAGTGCTTCTTGACCATTTTTTGCTTCAACCACCTCAAACAGCTCGTTTCTAAGTAGCTTCACCACAAGTTCTCTGATATAAGGATCATCGTCAACAACCATCACCTTTGCCATGTTATCATCTCCTATTCTTTCTTTATCATATACTATAATTATAATGAATTTAAATAAAATCATTATAATCTTTCTACTTAAACGGAAGTTAAATTAAAAGTTCTTTAACATTTGTGACAAAAAATAAAAGGCACTCAAAATAAAGAATGCCTAATTTAATAAATCTTATTTATTTGCCTACTTCATTTGCTCTTCAAAAGTCTTTGTCAAATCTGATATCACATCGCCTGTTATGTTCGTTTTAGCTAACCAGCAAATGTTATTTTTTATTAATCGATTTTTCTCAGATAAAAAACCACCACAATGTATACGTGGTGGCAAATAAATCAAACTCTAGTGTCTAATTTTTTCAAACAAGCCTTCAGAGTAATCTTTTATATCTGTAATCGTTAGCATCTTATATTTGTCATAAACCTGATTGAAATACTTTTCAATCATATCTTTTCTGATAATTCTACTTGATACTTCCTCATCAGTAAGACCAGCTCTAGTTTCTTTCCATGGTGTTGTGGCATGAGTCATATTTTCAAGAATCTTACCACTATAGCAGCCAAAATAACTGATTACAGCATCTATAACTTCTTTTTCGTTTTCAGACAAATCAAAACACTCAAATTGCTTTTGATCATCCTCTATAGGATTGTATCCATGATCCTTATACTTCAAATAAATATCCCGATATACCGGACCATGAACCCACGCTTCGCAATCTTCACTAAACATAAAATTTCCTGTGAATACTTTATGGAAAGCCTGAGCAAAATAAAGTAATTTCTGTAATGCTAGTGGCGTTATTTCAATACTTCTAGAAATAATGTAATTGCATGCACTGTCAATTTTAGTTTCTACAAAGCAAGTTTCAACTTTGCCTATCAAAATATTTGTAGCATCAAAGCTCTTTCTAAATGCAGTTTCTGTCACTTTATCTTTATTTGTTACCAAAAGTTCTAAGAAAGACTCAGGTGATTCATTCATCCTCTTAAGTTGATCAGAGTATGTTTTTGATGGAATATCTCCATTAACAAATCTCGTTAAAGTTGTTTCACCCCATCTTAACAATAATGACATAGGTCTTTTACCAATATCATATTTTTCAAGTAGTTCAATTATATCAGGGACAGTAATTAGTCCTTCGGTGACTCTAAACGCTCTATCCATTGCCGCTAAATTTTGATCTCTTAAATCAGAAACAAATATCTCATTTCCGCACTCTGAACAGTATGCTATTTTTTCTTTAAAATTGATAAGACTGCCTTTAATTTCTTTTGCTCTTTCAACTTCATCAATTCGAAAGTCCATATAGTCTCTACACTCTTCACAAAATGCTCTCATATATTTCACCTCCTTGCTAATTTATCTAACTCATACTCTTTATTAAAAACATATAAGACTTCATAAGAAAATTTGGGATTATTATTATTTACTGCATAACAAAAATCATCAAATTCTAAATTCATAAGGATTTCTTTTTCTTTCCTTGAATCAATTTTGAAATCCTCGGTAAATTTTTTGTTTTCTTCTCGATTGCTATTTCTTGATACTATATATTTGTCTTCAAGAACTAGACTCTTCAGTACTTTAAGATATGTTTTAATATCTTCAGATGAGAAATCTAGTAATTTTTTTGTCTCAATTATCTGTTCACTCATTCAGTATCCACCTTTATTCTCTTGTAATAATAGTATACCCAATTAATACACAAATATCAATTAAAACGTATCAATTGATATGTTTTAAAGTTTTTTTATAATATTGATCCCAATTTTATTTTATTAATTTTATATAACTAGACTCATTGGGTAATGTATAAACAACTGAACTATGATATTTTGATTCTGTATTTACATGTTAATACAGTTAAACAAAACACTTTTCCTGTATTATAGATTAAAGGCATTAAAAAAAACCTATGTCAATCTTATCTTGAAATAAGATAGAAACTAGGTTCTATTTTTATATTTTATCTTAAGAGTGATGATGCTTATATAAGCTGTGCCAAATACGCTCTTAACCCCTCATCACATACATATACATACGTCCCTAAAATACCACGTGTCATAAGCGTTTTGTAGATATTGATGATATAGCTTAACATTTCACCATCAGATTTTGAATTGTGTTTACCGTACCTGTCTTTGTACTTAGCTATATCTACTTTCACTTGATGATCTCGGTAGATTAACTCTGGACCGATAATCACACCCGTATAATTCAGATCATAGCCTTGAACTGTATGAATACAACCTATTTCATTTATCGCATTGATGGAATTAATCCAGTCACTATTTACGCTATTCCAGCGATAAGAGTAACCATCAATTTGGATATCATAAGCTTCCGGTTTTTTCTTAGACTTCCAATCCCATGCATAGCCTGCAACAACCCGAGACAATCCATATTCTCCATCTTTAGTTTTAATATCATCCACCATTTCTTGAACATCTTCAAATAACTTCAAGTCATAATTATCAAATACCATTTTGTTCGTTTGTTCGGCTCTTAATATATTTTCAATATAACCTGAATATTCATCGCCAGCTTTAATCCTCATTTGCGTTTTTAGCGTAAACCAGTTGGCACTTAACTCGCTAAATTTGTCAGGTGAAATATCAGATGGTTTTACACTCTGATTATGATCATAAAATAGCACGACATGATTTGCTGAACCAAGTATCCAATCAAGCTGTGTGCCAGTCTCTTTATCTAAACCAAGTTTTTCATTTGTTTTATCAAAAAACTCATAACTCGATAAATTTTTTCGTTGTGATAGTCTATGTGCTTCGTCTACGATTAATAGGTCGAATTTTTCATTACTTTTCACAACTTCACTTGGACCGTATACCATATTACTCTTCAGTCCACCGACGTTTTTGAAAACCTTTTTCACAGTGCCTCTAAGAGAAGTCATAGGTAAAACAATACCAATTTTGGGAAGCGGCATAAATTCATGTGATACAAAATACTTAGCGAGATAAACAGCTAAGATTGTCTTACCTGAACCTGGTTCACCTTTTATAACATTGACAGAATCAGTGTGACTTAAAATAATTTGATCTAATGCATTAACGATATCAATTTGATCTTCTGTCAGCACTTTATAGGGCGATAGTTTAAATAAATCACTATTTTTTATATCAAAAATACTATTAACTGTAATTTTATTTTCCTTAAGTTCTTCCCAAATTTCCTTAAAACTTTTTGTGTACTTTTCTCGCTCAAAATAATTGTGATTTCTAATTCCTTTATTGTTGTTTTGTAGAAGATACTTACCATCTGCTGCTATGTATTCTATGAGCATTGACTCCAAATCTAGCGCAACAGATTTGTTAAACTCTTCATCCGTAACAATACTTACTGTTTTTAACGGTTTTCTTATTGGATCTTCTAAATGCGTTTTGATTCTCCTAACTGCACTTGTAGTTTCTCCAACATATGCTTCCTTTCCATTTTCCAAGATATAAACAACCGGCCAATTATTTCCGAATTTGTGTTGTTGAATTTCTTGAATAGATAAATAGTTAAAGTCAAATTGAGTTAATCTACCCATCATTCCTCCAAGTCAACGCGTGTATTTTTACCACTATTTCCTTTTACTTTTTCCACAGGAAATCTATTTTTGTTTCTTTCTAATTTTTTAAGCATAATCTCTTCAATATCAACGCCTACTGCTTCAGCCATCAAAAAGGAGTAAATGAGGATATCTGCCAACTCATCACTTAACTCTTCAATAGCATATTCATCGCCCCACTGAAAATGTTCAAGTAGTTCAGCCGCTTCAATTGAAATAGATTTAGCCAAATTTTCAGGTGTGTGAAATTGCTTCCAGTCCCTAGCATTTCTAAATTCTAAAATTGCTTTGTAAAGGTTGTCAATTCTGTCCATCTTGTACCTTCTTTATATAGGTTATTTTGATATCAGTTTATCATAAGTCGTCATTATATTAAAGGTTGTAAATGTAAGTCACTTCACCCCCACCAATTGATTCACCTAGATCAACCTAAAAAGCCCCCAATAACTTAACTGAAAATGGCAATCCACAGCCCGAAGGGCGAGGACTTCTTGTCATTTTCAGTTAAGTTATTGGGGGCTTCATGATCTAAGTTATATCAACTTTATTCCCACTCAATAGTACTAGGCGGCTTACTCGTAACATCATAAAGTATACGATTCACCCCTTGCACTTCATTTACTATCCTTGACGATATCTTATCAAGCACTTCATACGGCAATCTCGCCCAGTCACTTGTCATCCCATCAATAGATGTAACTGCTCTGATGCCGATAGCATGCGAATAAGTACGCTCATCGCCCATAACGCCAACAGATTTTACGTTTGGAAGGACTGTGAAGTACTGCCATACTTCTCGGTCAAGACCTGCTTTAGCGATCTCTTCTCTTAAGATGGCATCAGACTCGCTAACAAGGTGAAGCGCTTCTTCAGTGATCTCTCCAAGGATACGGATCGCAAGACCTGGACCTGGGAAAGGTTGACGCCATACGATGTGACCTGGTACACCGATCTCTTCGCCAACGCGTCTAACTTCGTCTTTGAAAAGATCTCTTAAAGGCTCTATCAGGCTAAACTTCATGTCTTCTGGAAGACCACCCACGTTGTGGTGGCTTTTGATGACTTCAGCTGTATCTGTACCACTTTCGATGACATCTGGGTAAACTGTTCCTTGAACAAGGTACTCGATTCCATCAAGTTTGTTTGCTTCTTCTTCAAATACGCGGATAAACTCTTCCCCGATGATTTTACGTTTCGTCTCTGGATCAGAAACCCCTTTAAGACGATTCATAAAACGCTCTTTGGCATCCACTCTGATAAAGTTCATGTGGAACTCATCGCCAAATACTTTTTCAACTTCATCGCCTTCATTTTTTCTAAGTAGACCGTGATCAACGAAGATACAAGTCAGTTGGTTACCCACTGCTTGATGCACCATCGTCGCTGCAACAGAAGAGTCAACGCCACCAGATAAACCACAGAGGACGTTTTTATCGCCTACCGTTTCTTTGATCTTTTGGATCATGTTCTGAGCAAAATCGCCCATGTTCCAATCGCCACTGCAACCACACACTTCATATAAGAAGTTTTTAATCATCGTTCTACCAAAAGGCGTATGCTCTACTTCAGCGTGAAACTGAACAGCATATAACTTTTTAGCGTCGTTTTTCATCGCTGCAACAGGACAGTTGTCAGTTGTCGCAATCACTTCAAATCCTGCTGGTGCTTTAGATACATAGTCAAAGTGACTCATCCAGCACTGTGCGCCAGTTTCCACATCTTTAAAAAGACCTTCTGACACTTCAATTTCAAGTTTGATCTTGCCATATTCTTGTTGCTTTGCACGTTCTACTTTACCGCCAAGCAATTGAGACATCAACTGCATGCCGTAGCAGATGCCAAGAACTGGGATACCAAGATCAAAGATCTCAGCATCTAAAGTAGGTGCGTTGTCGAGGTATACTGAATTAGGACCACCTGTGAAGATGATGCCTTTAGGTGATTTCTCTTTGATCTTTTCAAGTGCATTTTTCCATGAAACTACTTCGCTGTAAACACCGGATTCTCTGACACGTCTTGCGATGAGCTGATTGTATTGTCCACCAAAGTCGACAATCATTATGAGTTCATTGTGCATTTTATTCCTCCAAATTTGTTGTTTTCCTATTTGTCGCCACTAGAGATGCTGTAGTTAGGTGGCTCTTTCGTGATCGAGATATCATGTGGATGTGATTCCTTAAGTCCTGCGTTTGTGATTCTGATGAATCTACCGTTTTCTTGTAAATCTTCTATCGAGCCTGTACCACAGTAGCCCATACCTGATCTTAGACCACCTACGAGTTGATAGATGATATCTCTAAGGTAACCACGGTAAGGAACGCGGCCTTCTACGCCTTCTGGTACAAATTTCTTCGTTTCATTTTGGAAATATCTATCTTTTGAACCAGCTTCCATAGCAGCTGTTGAACCCATGCCTCTATACGTCTTAAAGCTTCTACCTTGGAACATCACGATCTCGCCAGGGCTTTCTTCAGTACCGGCGAAAAGTGAACCAAGCATAACCACATGTGCCCCTGCAGCGATTGCTTTAGGGATATCACCTGAGAATTTGATACCGCCATCTGCGATTACTGGGATACCGTATGCTTTAGCTGCCATAGCACAATCATATACTGCTGTGATTTGCGGAACGCCGATCCCTGCAACAACACGTGTTGTACAGATAGAACCAGGACCGATCCCCACTTTTACACAGTCAGCGCCTGCTTTGATAAGATCTACAGTCCCTTCTGCAGTTGCAACATTACCAGCGATGATGTCAAGTTCTGGGTAGGCTTTCTTTATAGTCGTAACTGCTTGTAAGATATTGACACTATGTCCATGTGCAGAGTCAAGTCCGATGACATCGACGCCTGCTTTTACAAGTGCCGCTACACGGTCCATCATATCTGAACCGATACCTACAGCAGCACCTGCTAATAGTCTACCACGTCCATCTGTTGCACGGTTAGGGTATTTTACTTGTTTTTCAATATCTTTGATGGTGATGAGACCTTTTAAGATGCCATTTTCATCAACAAGTGGTAATTTTTCGATTTTATGTTTTCTTAAAATTGCGCCAGCTTCTTCCATAGTGATATCAGTATGTGCAGTGATTAGCTTATCTTTTGTCATCACATCGCCGATTAACGCTTCCATGTCTGGTTCAAAACGGATATCGCGGTTAGTGATGATGCCCACAAGTACGTGTTTTTCATCTACTACAGGTACGCCTGATATTCTATATCTCGCCATAAGTTGCTCTGCATCTTTTACTTTATGTGATGGTGAGAGTGAAAAAGGATCGACGATTACGCCGTGCTCGCAGCGTTTCACTTTATCTACTTCAAGGGCTTGTTGCTCGATGCTCATGTTTTTGTGGATGATGCCGATGCCACCTTCTCTTGCGATTGCGATTGCGAGTTTAGATTCTGTAACCGTATCCATACCAGCACTTACGATTGGTATATTAAGTGAAATTTTCTTTGTGAGTTTTGTTTTGACGCTCACTTGATGAGGTAAAACTTCTGATTTTTGTGGGATTAAAAGTACATCATCATACGTTAAACCCTCTTTGATCAATTTGCCTTCCATCTGTTCCTCCCAGTTTTAAATAGACGCTTAGTTATCACAAATAAATTGTGACTAAAATGAAAATAAAAAAAGACAACCCTCAGGTTGTCCCTAATAATCCTTTTATATCGTCTAATGAGAACGTACAAAAAATTATAAGATACAACCCATAGTGCGATATAAGGCTACCGCGTAGAGACTTCCAAGCCATTTCTTTGGAATTATATGAGTGCATTGTCTTCAATAATGTATACAATTGTGTTTAATATTAATAACCAAAATAACATTTTTAAAGGGTTTTGTCAACCAAACATACCTATAAAGTTTTTTTAAAACTGTTAATTTTTTTTAATTATCTTGTACATTCAAAAGCACATCTTTCTTCTATTATATAAATGAAAATGAAATTGCGCTTTCCAAATCGATTTTTATAGATAATATGTTACAATAGATAGATAGTGTCCCTAAATTAATTCGGAGGAATTTTATGAACGATTTTAGATACGTATCGGGGTTCTTGAAAAAGCATATATGGAAATACATTTTCGGTATTGTGCTACTCATGATTATCGATGCATTGCAGCTGATCACCCCTCTTATAATAGGAAGTTTTACCGATGCGCTTAAAAGCGGTACACTCGATCAACCGATGATCCTTAAGCTGATATTTTACATATTGGCCATCGCAGTAGGTGTGGCTATCGGCAGATACGGATGGCGCATGACCATCGTCACCACCGCAAAAAGACTGGAATACTGGTTACGCAACACGGTTTTCGAACACCTTGAAAAGATGTCACTCAACTACTTCAACCACCACAAAACCGGCGATCTCATGGCACACTGTACCAACGATATTTCGTCGATCCGCAACGCCTTTGGCGGCGGTGTGATCATGTTAGTCGATGCCATCTTTATGGGACTGATGACCATCGCCATCATGATGGTACGCATTGACTTTAAACTAACTCTAATTGCACTGATCCCTATGCCACTCATCGCTTTTTTCATCATCGTACTCGGCAAGAAAGTAAGGCAGCGTTTCAAAGAAGTTCAAGAAGCCTTCTCAGACCTTACCGACGTGGCGCAGGAGAACTTCTCAGGCGTACGCATCATCAAATCGTTCGTGCAAGAGGCACCTTCTCTTAAGCACTTCAACGAGAAGAATCAAAACAACTTTAACAAAAATATCAAACTCGCGAAGCTTTTTGGGATGGTTAATCCCATGGTTGGCTTTATCGCCATGCTCAGCACACTGATCGCTATGATCTATGGCGGTGGACTGGTGATGGATGGCGTCATCAGTATCGGCGATTTCGTTGCATTTTTAACCTTTGTAGGGATGCTCGCATGGCCGATGATGGCACTTGGTTTTGTGTATAACCAGCTTCAAAGAGGTCAAGTTTCACTCAGAAGAATCAACGCCATCTTAGAAACACCCCCTGAGATCTTCGACGAAGATGTCCTAGACACGCTAAATGATAGCTTCACACTTAAACCAAAACTCGAAATGAAGGACATGACGTTTACTTATCCTGGTAGCGAATCCCCCGTCCTTAAAAATATATCTTTCAAACTTGCAGAGGGCGAAACCCTAGCGATTGTGGGCAAAACAGGCAGTGGAAAAACCACACTGGTCAACCTTTTGCTCAAGCTTTATCAGGTACCAGATGGCATGATCCTCATCGGTGATGAAGATATCAACCGCATTCCGGTTAAAAAGCTTCGCCATATGATGGGCTATGTGCCTCAAGATAACTTCCTCTTCTCAAAAACAGTGCTCTACAATGTTGGATTTGGCACAGAGGGCATCGATGAAACAGAAGGCACCAAATATACCAAGATCGCACAGATACACAACGAGATCACAGAGTTTCCAAAAGGCTATGCAACAGAACTTGGCGAACGCGGTGTCAACATGTCTGGCGGACAAAAGCAAAGGGTTTCCATCGCCAGAGCACTATCTAAAAAACCCGAGATCATCATCCTTGATGATTCACTCTCAGCAGTAGATACCAAAACAGAAGAAAGCATACTGACACACCTTAAAGAAACACTTGTAGATACCACAAGCATCTTGATTGCACACCGAATCTCTACGATCAAACACGCCACGCAGATCATCGTACTTGATAACGGCGAGATCGTCGAGCGTGGTCGCCATGACGAACTACTTGCCAAAGATGGCATCTATGCTGACATGTACCGCAAACAATTACTTGAAGAAAAAATATCAGAGGCATAGGAGGAAAAATGGCTGAAACCATACATCAAGAAAAAGAGATAGAAAAGTCATTTGATTCAGGCATCATGAAGAGACTCATGCACTATGCAAAATCGCAATGGCTACTTTTAGGTATAAGTATATTCCTCATGTTACTAGTCACAGCTCTTGACCTAGGGATACCCTATTTCACCAAGATTGCAATAGATGAATATATCGCACCAAAACAGCAGCAAGTATATACATTGAAAAACGATCCAAACATCTCACTCAGTAGTGATTTGAGTGCATCACTGATCCTTCCAAGTATCATCGAAAAAGCACTTGGCACTTATAATAAAGCCGAATACGAACCCTCGGTTATATATACTAACGAAAGTGGCACCTACCTTGTTAAAGGCATGAGCCGTTCAAAATCACTTGAGAATTTTACACTTTCAAGTGACCACCAAACTGCCACGCTAGACGGAGTGACTTATAATGTTAAACTTGTCACTGATAAAGAAATCGCGGTTGTCAAAACCTATAGTAAGCACCAGATATTTGTACTCACACTTACGCTTGGCGCACTACTGGTCATCAGCTTTTTCTGTTCATTTGGTCACACCTATCTTTTAAACTACGGGAGTCAAAAGATCGTCTATAGCATGCGCGAAGAACTTTATTCACACATCCAAAACATGAGCCTTAGCTTCTTTGATAAGAACCCGGTAGGGAGACTTGTAACACGGGTGTCAAACGACATGGACAACATCAATGAGATGTTTACCAATGTACTGGTAACCTCAATTAAGGACTTCCTACTTCTCATAGGGACACTTGTCGTCATGAGCGTGATTGATTTTAAATTGACTTTAATCTGCTTTAGTACCATGCCACTTGTACTCCTTTCCGCTTCGATCTTTAGAAAGCAAGCGCGTAACGTACAAAGAGAAGTAAAAGTAAAACTTGCAAAGATCAACGCGACACTAGCTGAGAACATTAACGGCATGAAGATTATACAGATATTCAATAAAGAAAAATCAATCTACGAAGATTTCGATGCCATTAACTCAGACTTTTTAAAAAGTTCAATCGCTGAGACTCAAGTCTACGCTATCTTTAGACCAACCATGAACTTAGCTTACTCTTTATCACTTGCGCTACTCCTTTGGTTTGGTGGTGGTGATGCCATCAACAAAATCGTCGAACTTGGGGTCTTGGTCGCTTTTATCACCTACACGCAGCAGTTTTTTAGACCCATCATGGACTTAAGTGAAAAATTCAATATCCTCCAGTCCTCTATGGCAAGTGCAGAACGTATCTTTATGCTACTGGATGAAAAGGAATCTATCGTTAACCCCACACATCCTGTTCAACTTGGGAATGCATCTTCTGGTCGTCACTTTAGTGGAGAGATCGCTTTTGAAGATGTATGGTTCAGCTATCAAGCAAACCCACAAACTGATGATGATTATGTCTTAAAGGGTGTCTCCTTTAAAGCTGGTGTTGGCGAATCCATCGCACTCGTTGGTGCAACTGGCTCCGGAAAAACTACGATTATCAGTTTACTCAACCGTTTTTATGACATCCAAAAAGGTCGCATCACTATAGATGGTGTTGATATCAGAGATGTGGACAAACACAAGCTCAGAGAGCATATCGGTATCGTTCTCCAAGATGTCTTCTTATTTTCAGGCGACATCAAGGGCAACATCAGACTTTATAACGAAAACATCACCGATGAAAAGATCAAAGAGATTGCCAAATACGTCAACGCCGACGGGTTTATCTCAAAGCTCCCGCTAGGTTATGACGAACCCGTCGTTGAGCGCGGTGCAACTCTCTCAGCAGGTCAAAGACAGCTTCTTTCTTTTGCAAGAGCACTTGTGTTTGATCCAGGGATCCTTATCCTCGATGAAGCGACCTCAAACATCGACACAGAAACCGAACTGCTTATCCAAGATGCCATCAACAAGATCATCAAAGGCAGAACGACGCTTATCGTTGCACATCGTCTCTCAACGATCCAGCATGCGGATAAGATCATCGTGATGAGCAAGGGCGAGATCAAGGAGATGGGTAGACACCAAGAATTGCTCGGTCAAAAAGGCATGTATTACGATCTCTACACACTTCAGTATAGCGAAAGCGTTTACAACTAAGCGGTTTTGTGGTATTATTGCCTTGTAATTAAATAAAATGATTCACTCTAGGGGTGCTGAAAAGCTGAGAGCACATGTACATGTGTAACCCTTTGAACCTGAACTAGTTAAAGCTAGCGGAGGAAAGTGTGGAAGAATGAAAGTTTAACCGCGTTTGGATTCCCAGGCGTGGTTTTTTTGTTTTTGACACCTAGAATCATTTAGATAGGGCTGCTAAAACGCAGTACCAAATTTAAATGGAGGTTTAAAATGGAAAGAAAATCGTCAATTTCAACAAAGATGTTAGTTGAAGGGGCAATGATGATTGCCATCGCAACAGTACTCAGTTTTTTAAAGATGAAGACGCCACTTTGGGTTAACGGTGGTTCTGTCACAGCTGGTAGCATGATTCCACTTTTAGTGTTTGCTTATCGCTGGGGCGGCACAAAAGGGATGTTCGTCAGTGCCGTTTATGGGCTTTTACAGTTTATGATCGAACCGTATGCCGCGCATCCACTTTCAGTGGTGCTTGATTACCCACTTGCTTTTGGGATGATTGGACTCTTCGGTTACTTTGCAAACAAGAAATCAACGGCTGTTCAGGTCACACTTGCGGCAACTATCGCTCTTGGTATGCGTTTCGTAGCACACTTTCTTTCAGGCTTTATCTTTTTTGCATCTTATGCACCTGAAGGAACGCACCCAGTGGTTTACTCACTAATCTATAACGGCTCATATATGCTTCCTGAACTTGTGATCTCAGTTGTAATCTTCCTTCTGATACGCAAACCAGTCGAAAGCATCAAATAAAAACAAAAGGTGTGGATAATCTTCTGAATTTTGAAGATCATCCACACCTTTTAAGTTTTATCAAGGTTTGTTTCAATTGCTGTAACTGTCCCTTTGTAGTATAAACTTCGCAGCTTCTTTCTCGTACTCTTTGATATGATTAAAGTATTTATCCTGAATTAATGCATCTAAGCTTTCAAGGTGTTCTGATTCACAAGGGTTTTCCCTGATACTGTGGATCAAACGATTAAGCGCCTTTAAAAACCGTGCATGGCTTTTTTTATGTGCTTCATAGTTTGAAAAATGACTGTAAAGCTGCATCATCTCTTCTTGTTCAAAATGATCATAAACCATGTTCTCAAGTAGATCTGCCGCTTCTTTTATTTTCTTTTGATCAGCGCCAGTTGCCATCAAATTTTTAAGATGTTGTGCTTTTCTTATAATTTCATGGTTGTCCTGATCAATGTTGACATGATGTGTACTGAGTGTACTATCCCATTTATAGATATGCATCATCTCACCTCCTTGCGATTAATTGATACCCTATTAAAGGCTAAAAAATCACTGAGCAAGTAAAATTTACAAATCAAAAAAATAGCCTATGACGCTAGTTCGCGCCATAGGCTATAACATAACTTAATATGATTATAATGCTATATATTATTAATATGTTTTTTCATATTAATATTTAAATGCTTCGTCTTGCTTTATTGCGATTACTGCTTGCAAGATGATAAGCGTTACATCATGCCGCCCATACCACCCATGCCGCCATCCATTGACATTACGTTGTCTGATTTAATATCAACAACTGCAGCTTCAGTCGTTAAGAACATCGCTGAGATAGATGCAGCGTTTTGAAGTGCAGAACGTGTCACTTTAGTCGGATCCACGATACCAGCTTCAATCATATTTACATAGATGCCTTTAAGTGCGTCAAAACCAATACCTGCAGCTGCATTTTTAACTTTTTCTACAACTACTGAACCTTCAAGTCCAGCATTGATAGCGATTTGTCTAACTGGCTCTTCAAGTGCTCTTGCAATTATAAGTGCGCCTGTCTTTTCATCACCTTCAAGTGTTTCAACAAGTTTAAGTACCGATACAATTGCACCGATAAACGCAGTACCACCGCCAGGAACGATTCCCTCTTCTACAGCAGCTCTTGTTGCATTAAGTGCATCTTCTATACGAAGTTTTTTCTCTTTCATCTCAACTTCTGTTGCTGCACCTACTTGGATGACAGCTACACCACCTGCGATTTTAGCAAGTCTCTCTTGAAGTTTTTCTTTATCGAATTCTGAGTCAGTCTCATCCATTTGAACTTTGATTTGACGAACGCGTTCGTTAATCAAGTCTTTATCGCCCATACCATCGATGATCGTTGTATTGTCTTTGTTGATTTTAACTGATTTTGCATGACCAAGCATCTCTAGTGTTGCTGATTTAAGATCATAGCCTAACTCTTCAGAAATCAATGTACCGCCAGTTAAGATCGCAATATCTTGAAGCATCGCTTTTCTTCTATCACCAAAACCTGGTGCTTTTACTGCGATACATTCAAAAGTACCTCTTAATTTGTTCACGATTAGTGTTGTTAATGCTTCTCCTTCAATATCATCTGCGATGATTAAAAGTTTACCAGCACTTTGAACGATTTGCTCAAGCATCGGTAAAATTTCTTGGATGTTGTTGATCTTTTTATCTGTAATTAAGATATATGGGTTGTCTAAAACCGCTTCCATCTTTTCCGAATCAGTCACCATGTAGTGAGATACGAAACCTCTATCGAACTCCATACCTTCAACGACTTCAAGTTGTGTACCAAATGTTTTTGACTCTTCAACAGTGATAACGCCGTCCTTACCAACGCGCTCCATTGCTTCAGAGATTAAGTCTCCAATTTCACGGTCAGCTGCTGAGATAGAAGCAACATCAGCGATATCTTTTTTGTTGACGATTAATACGCTTTCGCTTTTGATCACTTCAACTGCCGTCTTAACAGCTTTTTCAATCCCAGTTTTTAAGATCATAGGGTTTGCGCCTGCAGCTACGTTTTTGATACCTTCGCGGATAATTGCTTGTGCAAGTAAAGTCGCAGTTGTAGTACCATCACCAGCAACATCGTTTGTACGTGTTGCAACTTCTTTAACAAGTTGTGCACCCATATTTTCATATGGATCCTCTAAATCAATTTCTCTTGCAATAGTTACACCATCATTTGTAATAAGTGGTGCACCAAATTTTTTATCTAATATAACGTTTCTTCCTTTTGGTCCAAGTGTCACTTTTACTGTATTTGCAAGTTTATCGACGCCTGCTTCAAGTTTTTTTCTGACGTCTTCGCCAAACATAATATCTTTTGCCATGTTATTGCCTCCTAATAAGTCTATAAATCTATTCTACTATTGCTAATATATCTGCTATATCGCAGATTGTAACTTCGTCACCATCTACTTTAATCTCAGTGCCTACATATTTTTTAAAGACAACTTTGTCGCCTACTTTGATATCTTCCACTTCATTGCTCACAGCGATTACTTCTGCAAACTGTGGTTTCTCTTTTGCTTGTGATGGTAACACGATACCGCTAGCTGTTTTCTCTTCAGCTTCTAATCTCTTGATAATTACTCTTTTTCCTAAAGGTCTAAGCATTGTTTCCTCCTGATTTAATCTTATTTTGCAGCCCGAAATGGCATTTTTCACATTGCTTTGCTAAAAATATCATATAATAATAAACGGAAAAAATCAACACTTTTTTAGCACTCTAAGGTTTAGAGTGCTAACAGTTTTAACAATTATATATTTACATCTCAGCAAACATTTTAGTGGCTTCTTTGACCGAATTCATATACATAGCATTTACAAGTCTAAAATCTATTTTATTTCGTTCTAAAATCCCGATCACCAAATCCCAGTTTCCAGATTCATAGTATTTGATAAGTTTTAATATCTCATGAAAAACATTGTTTTCACCCAACATTGCCCCTTTCACATCTTCATTTAGTGGTAAAGGCTCAATGATATCAAAAAGTGGCTTTTCCAAAATAGTGTCAATTAGCGAAAAAAGACCTAACAGAAAAGCTTCCGTTTTTCTGATAGCAATTGCAAATACTTCTGCTAAATTTTCTGCAAAAATTGCCCTAATCAAAGAGACTCTTATGAGTTCGTCCGGCTTCTCCGCGCTGATATCCCGTAGCATTATTAATGTCGTCCATTTTCTAATCTCATTGATTCCAAGTAGAGAAACTGCATGATTCACTGAAGTAATCTGATTTATTGTATAAAAAGCGGGCGAGTTGATCAATCTGAGTAATTTATAAGTAAGTGAAAAATCTCTTTTAATTATGTCTGAAAGCTTATTAAAATCTGGTTCTTCATTCATGGTCTCGTTCAATATTTCCATATATCTAAAAGTCGTCACATTCAAACTTTTCGTTTTACACATGATGGGTTTCTCAAAAAAGTAACCTTGGAAGTAATGATAACCCAACGCAATAGCTTCATCTAAATCTTCCTGAGTTTCTACCTTTTCAGCCAGTAACTCTACACCCAGTGGCAGATATTTCTCCGCTACGTACTTTCGTCCCAACGTTTTTAAAATCAAGAAGTCTACTTTTATGATATCTACATAAGGGATAATCGCGTCAAATCGTTCATCCCCAACAAAGTCATCAAGCGCTATGGTATAACCTTTTTCTTTAAGCTCTCTACATTTTTCAATTAAAACATCGTCAACTTCCAAAGTTTCAAGTATTTCAACTGTCAAGCTATCGACTTCGAAAAGGGTAGGTAAATCTTCTATCAAAAGTTTTCGAGTAAAGTTAATAAATGCTTTTTTTCCGCTTGTTAACTGCCCCATCCCGAAGTTTATTAAAGCATCAACTACAACCGATGCAGTTGCAAGGTCGCCATTTATGCTTATATCATATGTATTTTTTATGCCGCTTCGATAAAGGATTTCGTAAGCAACAACTTTCTTATGCACATCAAAGATAGGTTGCCTTGCCAAAAATACTTCCATTTTTCACCAGTGGTTATCCTTTTCTTATTGTAATTAACTTTTTACTTACTCTTTATTGTGCTTACTCTTTATTTTATGAATTCTTTATTTTATGAATTTTTTCTTTGAAGAACCTTTCCTAGCAACTAACCTTTTCTTATATAGAAAAATAAATACTGCTGTGCTATTCCAGGGAGCTCAGTAAAATAGGATTTAACAAAAGATTCGTGTTTCTTTTCAACGCCATAAAGTTCACTTAACATTCGCTTTACCCAAGTGTCTATGGGAAAAGCTTCAAAATCGCCATAGCCAAAAAGCAAAATACAATTTGCAACTTTATTACCGACACCATGAAACTGCTTAAGCCATTCTACTGCTTCACTATGTTCTAAATGTTCGGGTTCATTTAGTCTTAACTGTGAATTTACAAGCAATTGAACTGTCGCATAGACAGATTTTGCTCGATAACCAATCGCTCTTACATTTAATTCTTCAAGTGTCGCTTGATATAGTTGCTCTACAGTAGGAAAACTATAGTAATCCAACCCTTCAAATTCGCCAATATAATCACCAAATTTTTCACATAGCGCTTCAACTGTCATAGATATCTTGGGAATATTGTTATTGCTCGATAATATAAAAGTAATCAACATTTCAAATGGTGCTTGTCTCATGATACGAATTCCTGTACCATACCGAGCCGCATCGTTGAGGTGCTGATCGATTCTTGAAATACGCTCTAAAATCACTTCATAATCTCTATGTAAATCAAAATAAGCGATTAAATCACTTTCAGTATAATCTTCGCCATATATTTCGAATTTATAAGACGATACTGGGGCCATCTTAATATCCGCATCTTTTACCTTTAATTTTTGCGCAACAATTAAAGTATGGTCAATAAGACCATAAAATTTCGCTTCTATTTTTCGCCATCTAAATGCTTGACCGCAAAATAGTGTTTTTTCAAGATCAAAATACTTGCTTTCAATAATTATCTCTCTTATTTTCTTGAGTTTATTTTGAATTTTATTTGTTTCGGTTTGCCGAATATTCATTTCCACCTCAGATAAATAAGCGTTTTCTAAAAATCTAAATATTTCCCTTATCATTATACAATAATCTTTAATAGAAATGTAAACTATTCTTTGAACACGCAGGTCTATAGATTTGTCATAGAGCAAAAACTGCAAAAAAAGTCTCTCCTATAAAAAAAAGCTTCGCCTTAAATGTTGATTTTAAGGCGAAGCTTAACTATTTTTAATCTAGATGAATAATTTACCAAGGAATAAAAGTGCTAAGATAAATGTAATGATTGAAACATCTTTTACTTTACCAGCTGCAACTTTAAGAATAACGTAAGACATAACGCCGAACATAATTCCTTCTGATATCGAGTAAGTGAGTGGCATCATGATAATTGTCAAGAATGCTGGAATAGCTTCTGTAAAATCATCAAAGTTAATTTCTTTAACAGGGCTGATCATAAATAGACCAACAAGGATCAATGCCGGTGCTGTTGCAGCAGCAGGAATCATGATAAAGATTGGTGAGAAGAGTAACGCAACAGCGAACAATCCAGCAGTTACCACTGCAGTAAGACCTGTTCTACCACCTTCAGAAACACCAGCAGCAGATTCAACATAAGTTGTAACTGTTGAAGTACCTAAGATAGCGCCGAAAGTTGTACCAATTGCATCTGCAAGTAAAGCTTGTTTAGCTTTAGGCACTTCGCCTTTTTCGTTAAGCATCCCAGCTTTAGTACTTACGCCAAGAAGCGTTCCAACTGTATCAAAGATATCAACGAATAAGAATGTAAACACTACTGTAAACATATCTAATGTGAACATATCTTTCCAAGCAAAATCAAAGAAATATGGTGACGCAGGCATCGATATAACTTTTTCTGGGAATGATGTAATACCCATTGGATAACCGATAACTGTTGTTACTAAGATAGCAATGAAAAGTGCACCTTTTACATTATAAGCTAATAAAACACCAGCGATGATTAAGCCAATTACTGCTAAAAGTGCTGTACCTGATGTGATATCGCCTACTGCTAGGATCGCACCACCTGTTTGTACAACGCCTGCATTTACAAGACCAATAAATGCGATAAACAAACCAATACCAACTGAGATTGCTTTTTTGATATTGTGTGGAATTGAATTAATAATTGCTTCACGAACATTGAAGAAAGAAAGAAGAATAAATATAAGACCTTCTAAAAATACTGCTGTAAGAGCAAAACTAGGAGATTTTCCCATTCCCAATACAACTGTATAAGCAAAGAATGCATTGAGACCCATACCTGGTGCAAGTGCAAAAGGTAAATTAGCTAATAAACCCATAACCAACGTTGCAACAAGTGAAGAAACTGCTGTAGCTGTAAATACTTTACCCATGTCAAGACCAGCAGCACCAAGTGTTAATGGATTTACAATTAAGATGTACGCCATTGTCATGAATGTAGTAAAACCTGCGATCACTTCTGTTCTTACGTTTGTACCGTGATCTTTGAGTCTAAAGACTTTTTCAAAGAAACCTACGTTCTTTTCCATAATAAATATAACCTCCAATAATTTCATTCTCTACAGATTTGATTTTAACAAAAAGTTCGTAAAAACACAAATATTATTTTTCGTTTTAAGTATATTTTTCGTCTTTTTGACAGCTATACTGTATCTAAAATACAAAACAATCGGCATTTCAATATATAAATATATTGTTTATTTAGATATATTTCACAACAGCAAAAAATAATAACGTATTATTTTTTATTGAACATCAATTGAAGCGATCTTTTATTCAAAATAATTAATCATTTATTATCATTATTTATCATTACTTAACATTCGTCCTTTTATTTTAAATCACAACCCGAGCTATTTTACAATTAAATTCCCCACTAAATTACAAAAACCAGCCTAAGTCAGATGACCTAGGCTGGTTGCTAGTCTAATGATATTCAATTCTTTTTATTCAACATAATTCTACTAATTTTATTTCACTATTTATATTTCACTATTTTATCTTAAACTATTATAACATTTACAAAGCAACTTAAAATAGTTTCAAAATCAAGTGATAAAAGATTGGCAAAAGAACACTTGGAAGCATATTTCCTACTTTAACTTTTGTTGAAAGCACCATAGAAAGTCCAAGTCCAAATATGAGGAGACCACCAGTTGCTGACATTTGCAATATAACTGCATCCGTTAAAACGGAAGACAAAACACCTGCAAGCATCGTAATAGAACCTTGATAGATAAATACTGAAACCGCTGAAAAAGCGACGCCTATACCAAGCGTTGAAGCAAGTACGATAGAGATAATACCATCTAATATAGATTTTGCAAAAAGCGTTTCATGGTTACCTGTGAGTCCACTATCCAGCGAACCCATAATCGCCATTGCGCCTACACAATAGAGTAGACTTGCCGTTACAAAACCCTTGCTAAATGTAGAGCCGTTTTTTGAAAAACGCTTCTCTAAACGATCACCAAGACGTTCTAACCTCAACTCTATATTAAGCCCCTCGCCTATAATCGTCCCAATTACGATAAAGAATATGATTTCCATCAGATAATCCATACCCTTTAGTGCTCCAGAAAGTCCAATTAGAGATACACAAAGTCCAACACCTTGCATGATGGTTTGACTCATTCTTTCAGGAAGTCCACCCTTAAGCACAATCCCCGTAATACTTCCCACGATAATAGCTATAGCATTTACAATCGTCCCTAGCATAGTTACACCTTCATAAATTTTATTTCTATACTATCAGCATCAAAGGCAGAAAGCAATACATAGATTTTAGAATAATCCGATTATTTCACCGTCTTCTAAAATATCAATTCTATTTGCCGCTGGCACTTTAGGTAGACCAGGCATTCTCATGATATCTCCTGCCATCGGGATGATAAATCCTGCGCCAGCAGAAACCTTAACATCGTTTATAGTGATTTTAAAACCATTTGGTGCGCCATATAAATCAGGATCATCCGAGAAAGAGTATTGTGTTTTGGCCATACAGATTGGCAACCCACCAAGACCGTCTTCTTCAAATTTTTTGATATTTTTAAGCGCTTTACCTGTAAATTCAACGCCATCAGCTCTATATATTTCTTTAGCAATTTTCTCAATCTTACTGATAATTGGCTGATCAAGCTCATATAATGGTTTGAAATTCGCTTCCCCCGACTCAGCTAGTTCGACAACTTTCTCAGCCAGTTTAACAGCACCCTCGCCACCTTTTGCCCAAACCTGTGTCAGTACCACTTCTACACCGATATCCGAACATTTTTTCTGTAAAAGATCAATTTCAGCTTGTGTATCAGTAGGGAATTCATTAACCGCAACCACAACAGGCACACCAAATTTTCTTACATTTTCAACGTGGCGTTTAAGGTTTTCAAAACCTGTAGATAAAGCTTCAAGGTTCTCATTGTTTAAATCGTTTTTCCCTACGCCACCGTGTTTTTTAAGCGCTCTAACAGTTCCAACTACAACGGCTGCACTTGGTTTAAGACCAGCAAATCTACATTTGATATCGAAGAATTTTTCTGCACCAAGATCAGCGCCGAAGCCAGCTTCAGTAACCACGTAATCAGCAAGTTTAAGCGCTGTTTTTGTCGCTACAACTGAGTTACAACCATGCGCGATGTTCGCAAAAGGTCCACCATGGATAAAAGCTGGTGTATTCTCTAATGTTTGAACTAAGTTTGGCATAATCGCATCTTTTAATAATAATGCCATTGATCCAACTGCTTCTAGATCTGCAGCAGTAACAGGTTTGTTCGCATAGGTGTACCCAATAATCATACGTGACAACCTTGATTTAAGATCTTCAACACTGTCGGCTAGGCATAAAATTGCCATTACTTCAGATGCCACAGAGATATCAAATCCATCTTCACGTGTCACACCATTTGTTTTTCCACCAAGTCCAATAACCATATTTCTAAGTGCACGATCGTTCATATCAATCGCACGTCTCCAAGTGATTCTATTTGGATCAATACCAAGTGCGTTGCCATGGTGTAAGTGATTATCAATCAAAGCAGACAAAAGATTGTTAGCAGTCGTTACTGCATGGATGTCACCTGTAAAGTGAAGATTGATGTCTTCCATCGGAACAACTTGTGCGTAACCGCCGCCTGCAGCACCGCCCTTGACACCAAAGCAAGGTCCAAGCGATGGTTCTCTAAGTGCTGTAAATGTCAATTTGCCAATCTTGTTAAGCCCCATACTAAGGCCAACATTTACTGTTGTTTTGCCTTCACCTGCTGCAGTTGGATTGATTGCTGTAACAAGGATTAATTTACCATCTGGTAAATCCCTTTTACTATTAAGTACATCAAGGTTCACTTTAGCTTTATAATTTCCATAAAGCTCCAAATCATCTTCAGCAATACCTACTTTTTTAGCAATTTCTCTAATGTGCATTTTTTGCGCTTCTTGAGCAATTTGTACATCCGTTTTCATAACAATCCCCTTTCAAATGGTCAATAATTATTTTGATGATTACAAGGCATTTTCAAGACTATCTATTAATTTTATGGTTTCGGGTGTTCCAATGATCTGTGCATGTTTTTTTGCTTCAAATAAATAATGCATCCCTTTTTCTTTAAAGCCACTTTTGATAAGAATTACTCCTAGGTAACCTTCAGCTTCACTTCTTCTCCAAAGCGTATCAACAGTTTCAAAATTTTTAAGGGCTTCTTCAAAATAGGCTTTCGCTAAATCTATCTTGGACATACTATATGCGATGATCCCAGCATTGGTATTAAAAATCGAGCTTCCTCGCATGATATTGTGAAGTTTACATAGCTCAATGGCACGTTCAACTTCTTCAAGTGCCTCTTCCATTCGTCCTTGTTTGCGATAAGCATCCGAGATATAATTGTAAGCTGCTGCGATATTGAGGATATAGCGCCCTGCTTTTCCCAAATTTTCAAATCCTATAATCGAGTCGGCAAAATAGACACGCGCTTCTTCATACCGTCCCGACATCAAACTACTTATACCCATGAGTCTAAGTAAAACCGCATCATTTTTAGGTGTGCGATTTAACTTTGTCATCTTCAAAATTACTTCAGGCATATTTTCAATGCGCTCGGTTTGAATTTGATAATAAAACCACTGAACATACGCTTTAAAAAGCAATTCGTCATCATGGTGCACCGTGCCGATTTCTACCAGCGCCTCAATCAATGCCATCCCTTGAATATAATGTCCATTGCGAATAAAATAACGCGCTTTCATATGCATAAACTGTGCTTTAAGGTCAAGGGCATCTTCATCTTCTATTTTTAAGAACAATTGTTCAAGTTCTTCAAAATAATCTTCTGGGCTCTTATCCATAATTACAGGCATCTGATTTACGAGTTCCGGATAAAGTTCATGACTAAAATCAAAATATGCTTTTAAATACTTCAGATAATATGTCAAATGTTTTACGGTGTTACCCGCACTTTGATAATGATAAATTAATTTTTGGAAGATCAACACATCTTTTTGATCACCGCATAGCTGTTCTTCTAATAATCCACCGATACGGTTATGAAGAATTTTCTTTTTAGCACTAGGCGTTTGATTATAGACATGTTCTCTCAACTTATGATGGGTAAATTTAAGTTTAATCCCACCATCGTGCTCAATTTCTTTTAAAATAAACCTTCTCTTCAAAGACTGTATATACTCAAGTAACAAATCTTCATCTATAGTGTACAGCTTATTCAATAGTTCGAATTCAAGTTCATCAAAGAACATTGCCGCTATGACCAGTAACTTCATCTCTCCAGCATCAAGACCAATAAATCTAGAGTCTAGAATCCCTTTAAAGCGATGTCCTTTATCTACAGTTTCTTGAGTAATCGCTACAGTTCCTTCGACGATAAAAAAAGCATTTCCTTCTGATTCGCGAAAAATTTGTTCTTTATGTTCAAGCGATAAAGGTTCATTCGCTAAAAAATCCATGAATTCAAATGTTTCTTCCTTATTAAATCTTTCAAGTGGAATTGTCAAAAGCCTTTCATAGCGATAAAGTTGACTTAAAAAAGTGTCTAAACCTTCAGTAAATTCATTTCTAAGCGTCGCTATAAATACAAAACCTTCTACATGATTCACCAGATTCAGTAGCAGTTTTAAACTTAGCGGGTCCATCCACTGCAGGTCATCAATATACAGAATTAACCGACTACTCTTGAGTAAACGCGCAAACAATTTTGCAGCAAGCTTTTCAAGGTAATCTGAATTAATTGACTCCGCATTTTCCATATAAACTGTACCCGCCCACTCGTCAAATCCAGGGAAAAATTTCACCAGTACTTGCTTTGTAAAAATCGGGAGTTCGATTTTCTGTTCTTCAATAATCCCAGCTATTTGAGAAAATACATCATTCCAAGCTTTATAGGCATAAGACGATTCAGCTGGATAGCAAGTTGTTTTAAGAATTTTAAAGGTACTGTCATACCTTGATAAGCATTCCTCAAGGAGTTTTGATTTTCCAACCCCTGCTTCACCAGTGATAATCAAAGATTGCTTGTTTTGACCAAGCGCCGATTGATGCAATAATTTTTCTATAACAACAGCCTCGCGTTGCCTGCCATAATACCTAAGCCCCTCATCTTTGACTTCATGAGGCGCATAGACGAGGCTATAATAAAGATCCCTTGTCATCTTATCAGGTTGTATGCCCATTTCATCATCAAGCAAACTTTTAAGCTGAGCATATACCTCGGTAATTTGCTTGTATTGCCCCAACTTATAGTAAATCTGCATCAGAAGTCTTGCTACCGACTCATCAAACTCGTCAATTTTACGCATTACAAGTCCGATTTTTAGTGCTTGATCAAACTTTTCATCTTGCATTAACTCACTTATCTTAACAAATGCCAGTTTCATATATTTTTGATTAAGTGTATTTTCTGTCTCAAGGCGCCACTTTTCATAGCTATCCGCCTCTTTCAGGCTAAATGTCTCTAGAAACTTGCCTCCATAATGCGATAGAAAGTATGCATCATCCATTTCACTTTCGATAAAAATATCAAGCGAATGATCAATCTCTACCACATGCTTGTTTGGACAATAAAAAAGTTCAAGATTCAGGTCTTTTTTCAATCTATAAAGACTATTTCTCAGATTCTTTTTCGCGGTTTGATCGACGACATCACTCCAAATTACACCAACAAGCTCATCTCTCGTAACCCTTTTTTCAAAAGCTACATAATAAAGAAGCGCTTCACTTTTTTTAAGTGAAATCTCAATATTTTGTTCATCTATCTTGAGGCTAGGTTTTCCATAGAGAAGGAGCTTAATTTTCATCATTTATCACCTTATAAAAAAGGCTGCAATCCAACGAACAGCAGCCTTTTATTAATCTTATTTGCCCCCTGGCGTAAATTCTGATTTCACCAAAGTCTTGATAAAGTCTTCATCTGTCAGATATGGCAGCGTGATGTGATCATGGTCTCTTGTTTGGTTATATGCGATTGTGGTTTCAATTGCATGGTCATTTCTTGCCCAGGCACGTCTACCAACGCCTCCCATAACATCCCAAGGCATCGCATTTTTAAGGATTTCATCCACTCTTTCGCTACCATCAAGTACCATACCAAATCCACCATTGATAGATTTGCCAATACCGACGCCACCGCCGTTGTGAAGTGCAATCATACTCATGCCCCTTGCAGCATTACCTGCAAAAATATGCGTCGCCATTTCAGCCATGATATTTGATCCATCTTTGATGTTTGAAGTTTCTCTGAAAGGAGAATCCGTTCCACCAGTATCGTGATGATCTCTACCGAGCATCACAGGACCAATTTCGCCATTTCTCACCATTTCATTGAATTTAAGTGCTATTTTAAGTCTGCCAAGTGCATCTTGATAAAGAATTCTCGCCTTAGAGCCAACGACTAGTTTGTTCTTTTTAGCATCTCTGATCCAGATCCAGTTGTCGCGATCTTGGAAGCGTCTATCAGGATCAATGCACGCCATTGCAGCAGCATCAGTTTTGTCTAAATCTTCATCCTCACCACTTAAACAAACCCATCTAAAAGGACCATAGCCATAATCAAATAAAATTGGACCCATGATGTCTTCAACATACGATGGCCATATAAAGCCGTCGAGTTCATTGACACCATTTTTACAAATTTCGCTCACACCAGCATCATAAATCGCTTTCATAAAGCTGTTGCCATAATCGAAGAAGTACACACCTTTACTTGTAAGTTTCTTAATCGCGTTGTAATGTCTCACTAATGTTTCATTTACAAGTGCTTCAAATTTCTCTTTATCACAGCCTAGCAAGCTAGTTCTCTCTTCAAAAGTGATGCCCGCTGGACAGTATCCGCCTTCATAGACATTGTGACAAGAAGTTTGATCACTTAAAAGGTCTATATGAACGTCATTTTCTACAGCATATTCCAAAAGATCAACGATATTGCCATGGAAACCTATTGCAATAGCGCGCCCTTCATCTTGATATTTTTTTGCTTGTCTAAATGTTTCTTCAGGTGTTTTTGTGACTTCACTGATCCAACCTTGACTAAATCGCGTCTCAATACGAGAGTCATCTACTTCAGCGATAATCCCTACACCACCAGCTATTTCCACCGCTTTACCTTGTGCGCCACTCATGCCACCAAGTCCAGAAGTAACAAATAATCTACCTTTTAAATCGTCTTTTTCTGCGATGCCGAGTTTATCTCTACCTGCATTTAAAACAGTAGAATAAGTTCCATGAACTATACCTTGAGGACCAATGTACATCCATCCACCGGCAGTCATCTGTCCATATGATGCAACGCCAAGTGCAGCTGCCCTATTAAAGTTATCAAGATCATCAAACATACCAATCATAAGTCCATTTGTGATGATCACTCTTGGTGCATTTTCTGGAGATTGGAACAATCCCGCAGGATGACCAGATTGCATCACCAAAGTTTGTCGATCGGTCATGATTTCTAAATAGCGTTTTATGAGGTGATATTGCATCCAGTTTTGGCATACACTCCCTGTTTCTCCATAAGTTACAAGTTCATATGGATAAAGTGCAATATCAAAATCTAAATTGTTATCAATCATCACTTGAATTGCTTTTCCTTCTGTTATTACACCTTTATAATCATTGATTCCTTTAGCTTTGATGTTACCAGCAGGTCTAAAACGGTAACCATAAATTCTACCTTTTGTCAGTAGCTCTTCTAAAAATTCTGGCGCTAACTCACGATGCCACTTTTCAGGTATATAACGAAGTGCATTTTTAAGTGCAAGCTCTACTTCATCTTGATTGAGTGATAAATTTCTCTTTGGTGCTCTTCTGATGCCCTTTTCAAACTCAGGGTACTGGGGAAGCTCTGGGAAAATATCTTCAAGCTTTACCTTCATAGCCATTGAAATATCATGATTTGTAATCATTGAAATGCCTCCAACCTTCACTTTTTTCTTATAGCCTGTTGTGACTATTTTATCCTATTAAAGCAAGTTTATCAGCCACGCGTCTATTTTTAGTCCATGCTAAAGCCTAAAAATCTTATGCACCTTAAGCGCTGTTTGCGCTGCATAACGGTGTTCTTCTTTTTCAAGGTCGATCTTCATTATTTCTTGTATCCTAGAAAGTCGATACAAAACTGTATTGTAGTGTGTATAGAGATGTTCTGACATTTTCTTTAAATTACCGTTACACTCGAAATAGACTTCAAGGGTTTTGACAAGTTCTGTGTCTTTTCGCTTATCATATAGTGCAAGAGGTTCTAATATGTCTTTATAGAAAATTTCAAGTTCCGTTTTAATCGCACTATTTGAGAGGATTTTATAAATTCCCATTTCTTCAAAAAGAACCACTTCATCTTCAATATAATAGGCAGCCGCTTCAAGTGCTTTGATAGCGTCTTGTAAGCTTTTATGCACTTGGTTAAGACCTTTATAGATCCTACCTACACCAATCTGTGTCTGGTATTTTTTCATCTTCGATTTGAGGATGTCGTAGATGTATTTAACATATTTTTTAACAGTGGTTGATCCTTCACCTTCTTTAAGCATAATAAGGACATATATACGATCGCTTTTATTTAATATCATATAAGCTCTGCCCATATCTTTACAGATCATTTCTATCAAATAAGCTGCTTTTAAAGCTTTCTCAGATTCATCAGTAGCTTGCTTGCTACTTACGTTCACATCGACAATCACGTAATTCGCACTTTCTGAGAATCTAAAGTTAGGGGCTCTTTCTACCGCTTTAGCTCTCCTAACCTCATCTAAAGAGATGAGATCATCAAAGAACTCTAATTTATACTTATTTTCTACCTCTTGAACTGAAATCTTCTTTAAAAACTCTAGCGCTATGATATTGGAAGCCGCTTCTAAACCAAGTTTGTCATAATTAGAAATCGCCGAATCCTTACCATACGTTACGATATGACCAAACACTTGATTTTTTACAAAAATAGGGACGATTAACCGTTCAATTTCTCTCTCTTTAAATGTCACATTGTCCCATATGAGTTTCGAATTTTTACTATCGAGTTGAATCCCTTCGATGTTCTCGTAAAGTAGTGCATAATCATCTTCAAATGCTTTTTTAATAAAATAAGTGTCTTCAAAATAGTAATCTCTAATAAAAACCGGGGACGTAATGGTCTTGTGGATACTTCTTAAAATATCGTCTAAGTTTCCACCACTCACGACTACGTTCATCGTATCCTTATGAAGATTTTCTACACGTTGAAGGACAGCTGATTGTCTTGCAAACATCAGACTATAAACTGTTGAAAATATTTCAGTAAAAGACACTTGATATTCCAAATCTACAACAGCAAGGTTAAGCTGTGAACATACATTTATCACTTCTGGTTCAAGCGCTTCAATATAAGGTGTGATTTTGATGAAAACTGCCGTAACATTTTTCCCCGCAATTGCTCTAAACAGCTCTATTTGTTCTAAGGCTGATAATTTTTCAAAGATTTGTCCGGTGGTCAAAATAATCTGTCCATCCTGTCCGATCCAATCGATGATTTCCTTATCGAGCATTACATTTACAGAAGTTACTTGTAAGCTTAAGTCTTCATGTTCTGTCAGCAGTTTAGATGTTTTAAATAGCGGAAGTTCTAAAACTTCCTTTAATAGGACATTCGATTCGTTGATCAATTTGACCTCCCGTTTATAACTTTTTCATAATTTTATTATAACAAACATGAAGAATTATACAACATTGACTTTGTTTGTTGTGGTTAGTTGACAAGTATTTTTATTATTTTCACACATTTGGTCATATGTACACTTATTACAAACAAAACGCATAAGTCAAAACATAAAATTTAGCATCAAATTTCACTTAAGTGCGTTCTAATTGTAATTAAGTGATGTCATTAATAAAAAAGGAGAATCTCTAAAGAGATTCTCCCATCATTTTACTTATTGTTTTGGTAATTTAATCCTAGTAATCGCCTTGAGCTAACATAGCATCAGCAACTTTTTTGAAACCAGCGATATTAGCACCAGCTACTAAGTTGTAACCAAAGCCATATTCTTGAGATGCTTTTGCTGAGTTAGCATGAATATTGATCATGATTTGCTCAAGTTTAGCATCTACTTCTTCAGCTGTCCAGTTGTATCTCATTGAGTTTTGGCTCATTTCAAGAGCTGAAGTAGCAACACCACCAGCATTAGCTGCTTTTGCAGGTCCTACGATAACGCCGTGCTCTAAGAAATAATCAATCGCTTCATTTGTACATGGCATATTAGATGCTTCGCAAAGGAATTTAGTGCCGTTAGCAACGATTTTTTTAGCATCGTCAATTCTGATTTCGTTTTGAGTTGCACATGGAATAACGATATCAGCTTTAACTTCCCAAGGTTTTGTGCTTGCAACAAATTTAGATCCTGGGAATTTATCTGCATAAGGAGCTGCGATATCTTTACCACTTGCTCTAAGTTCAAGTAAGTAGTCGATTTTTTCACCAGAGATACCAGCTTCATCATAGATGTAACCATCTGGACCTGAAATAGTGATAACTTTACCACCAAGTTCAGTTACTTTAAGAGCAGTTCCCCAAGTTACGTTACCAAAACCTGATAATGCAACAGTTTTACCTTCAAAGCTTTCGCCGTGAGCTTTAAGCATTTCTCTAGTAAAGTAAGTTACACCGAAACCAGTAGCTTCTGGTCTAATTAAAGAACCACCGTAAGTTAATCCTTTTCCTGTTAAAACGCCATTTTCAAAAGCGCCTCTAATTCTTCTATATTGACCATATAAGTAGCCGATTTCTCTTCCGCCAACACCGATGTCGCCAGCAGGAACGTCTACGTCTGGACCGATATGTCTATACAACTCTGTCATGAAGCTTTGGCAAAATCTCATTACTTCTGCGTCTGATTTGCCATTAGGGTCGAAGTCAGAACCACCTTTACCGCCACCAATTGGAAGGCCAGTTAAAGAGTTTTTGAAGATTTGCTCAAAACCTAAGAATTTAACGATTCCGATATATACTGATTTGTGGAATCTAAGACCACCTTTGTATGGTCCTATAGCGCCGTTAAACTGAACTCTGAAACCTCTGTTCACATTTAAATTGCCAGCATCATCTACCCAAGGAACTCTAAAGGTAATTTGTCTTTCTGGCTCAGCGATTCTAGCGAGAATATTAGCTTTTACATATTCCGGATGTCTTTCAATAACAGGCTCTAATGACTTAAATACTTCTTCAACTGTCTGTAAGAATTCTGGCTCATTCGCATTTCTAGCTTTAACTTGCTCAAATACTTCTTGAATGTACTTCATTTCAAACATCTCCTTTAAAATGATATGTGGTTACCCCTAACCCAAAGGGTCGTTATTGCTTCGTGTTACGAGATTGTTAAAAAAATATTAATCCCTCTAACGCTTTCATCTTAACACATCACACCTATAGTGTAAACTATATTACTATGTAAATCTATAAACTTTTTGCAATAGTTATTGCATTTTTTTATGCCCTGTGGGAAATTATTCATCCCTGCATTGTCTGATTATTCAGATAGTTGCAAGTTGTTAAATTGCAAAATTCTATTAATAATGATTATCATTGTATTTGTGCTAAAATCACTGATTTTCTCATTTAATAAGTTGTCCTTTATTACCACTGGGTATTATAATGAGGTGACAAAAGTTAAACAAAGAGTTAACTTTACTTTATAAGGAGGTCTATTATGTACGTAATTAATGATTCTTGTATTTCATGTGGCGCTTGCGAGCCAGAATGTCCAGTTAATGCTATCTCTGCTGGTGACAGCATCTATGTAATCAACGCTGATTGTATCGATTGTGGCGCTTGTGCAAATGTTTGTCCAGTTGACGCTCCACAAGCTGAGTAATTAAATTAAAAAAGGACTTCAATTTAATTTGAAGTCCTTTTTTTTATATATTTCAAATTTAAAATTCACTTATTCGAGTATACATAAAACATACATAAAACATGTATAAAAATAATTTATTTTTTTTTGTGATTTTTGCAATTTTTCTTTTATTTTGTGACATCAAGTTTCAAAAACCGCGCAAGAATTCCTGCAGTACTAGCTTGGAAAGTTAAAGTTACCATAATTGTTGCAAATGTCACTGAAGAAATAATCTCCGAATGTGTTACACCGGATGTAACAAGCATCCCTGCAAGGGCCGCTGGTATAACACCCGTTTCACGAACCCACATCAAATAAACCACTTGTTTCCATGTCCACTCTGCTTTTTTATCAAAGAGTACACAAGCAAGCACTGAAACTGGGCGTGCTACAAAAATCAGAGTACCAACTACTATTAGTATTGGACCTAAATTGGCAAAAAGGGTATCAAATTTCAAATGTGTCCCTAACAAAATAAAGATCATCATCCTTAAAATAATCGTCAACACTTCTTTAAATCTTAGATGTGACTGAAATGACTCTTCTGGAATCCAAAACTTGAATATCTTTTTATTTCCACAGAACATACCCATAACAAACACCGCCATAAATCCACTAAATCCAAAATGATTTGCAATGAGGTACGACCCTACAACAGATACAAGTACCAACTCTGTTGCATACTCTTTAAAGATTCCCCACTTCTGTTTTTCATCGATAAACAGATGGGTCATGTAACCAATACTAGCACCTATAGCAAAACCACCTATTATGGATTTAGCAAGGTCCAATACACTATCTCCTAATGAAAATTCACCACCTAAGATAACAGATAATAGCGAAAAAGTCACTACAGCACCTGCCGCATCATTGAAAGCAGATTCAGAGATAATGGATTGCTTTAACTTTGTACTGATATTCATCTTCTTAAAAAGTGGTACTAAGACAGAAGGATCAGTAGAAGCTATTACCGACCCAAGTAATAGTGCATACGTCATGGGGAGTTTAAAAACTCTTTGTGCCACAACACCTACAACTACAGTCGATATTATAACGCCTACGGTTGATAACATTCCAACTGAAAGTTTAACTTTATTGAGCACTTTAAGGTCAATTTCTCTACCACCATCATACAAAATATATGCTGCACCAAATGACAAGATGAGTTGATTTTCCACTGGATACCTATCGATATTGATCCAGTTAAGTAATCTAGGACCAAGAATGATTCCTGCCAAAATATAAAGTACAACATCTGGGAGCTTAATAATATTACTAATCTTTGTAAAAATAAGTCCGGCTAAAATTACGAGACCAATGAGCTCCATCAATTGATCTGCCGATTGAATAATTGCATTTTCCATATTTCCTCCTTGAGAAACAAATCTGATTGTACTCCTATTTTAGATATTCTTCAACAAGTATTATTGTATCCACTAAATATTTTTCTTAACAATTAACTTTCTTCCAAAAAATTCTATTTATATTCATTTTTTCAATTTATGTCTTAACTTATATTCAACTTTAAATATGTAAAAAACTGAGTCAATTTGGGCATTTGATTAGGATATTACTTTATAAAAACTACTTAAAAAAAGAGAATTACCCAAGTGCGAATATGGGCAGTTCTCTTTTTTAAATAAATAAATGCATTACTTAATTTCAAATTTTTCTGTATGGTACTGAACCATCTTACTGATAAATTTGAGTATGGTTTTTTCTTCATTGATGGTGACGTCATCTAGTATAAAATCAAGTTCTTTGCTTTGCTGGAGTATCAATTCGCTATAAAGCTCTTTGCCTGCTGGTAGAAGAGAGATTACTTGACCTCTGCCATCAATTTCATCAGCACGTTTTTGAACCAACTTAAGGCTGCTCAACCTTTTTATAGTTGTGGTGATAAGGTTACGATCTACTTCCAAAGTCTTGATGAGTTGATTTAACTTAACCTCACCATGCTCCCCCAATTGTTTTAACAGTAAAATCTCAACTAAGTTCAATTTGACTTTCAAATCCTTACGAAAATAGCCCGCTTTATCTTGTGTCAATATTTTAGTATTTAATCGATCAAGCATGTGTGCAATTTCCCTAGTGTAATTAGCCATCGTACCTCCATCTCATCACGGGATTAACTATCTCTTGATAATCAATGCTTCTCCCATGCCACCACCAATACAGAGTGTTGCAAGACCATATTTGCCATCTCTTTTTATTAATTCATGGATTAAAGTTACTAAAATTCTATTACCTGAAGCGCCAATAGGATGACCAAGTGCAATCGCGCCACCGTTTACGTTTACGATTTCTTGATTAAAACCGAGTTCTTTTCCAACTGCGAGCGCTTGTGCAGCGAATGCTTCATTTGCTTCAATCAAGCTTAAATCTTCAACACTAAGTCCAGCTTTTTTGAGGGCTTTCTTAGTTGCAGGAACAGGTCCAATACCCATAATTTTAGGATCTACACCTGCAGACGCATGTGCAACAATCGTACAAAGTGGTTTCAGTCCTAATTCGTCCGCTTTTTCTTTGCTCATCACAACGACAATTGAAGCACCGTCGTTGATACCAGAAGCGTTACCTGCAGTTACTGTTCCACCATCTTTTTTAAATGCTGGTTTAAGTGCTGCGAGTTTCTCAACTGTCGTTTCTTTTATATATTCATCTTGGTCAAATTTAACAGGTTCTCCTTTACGAGAAGGAATATAGACAGGTATAATCTCATCGTTAAATCTACCAGTAGCTCTCGCCTGTGACGCTTTTCTTTGAGAGTTAAATGCCAATTCATCTTGCTGCTCTCTTGTGATGTTAAACTGAGCCGCTACATTTTCTGCTGTGATGCCCATATGGTAGTTGTTAAACGCGTCCCATAAACCATCCATTACCATAGTATCATAGAGTTCGCCGTTGCCCATTCTTTGGCCCCAACGTGTACTTTTTAGCAGATAAGGTGCCATGCTCATGTTTTCAGTTCCGCCCGCTACAACGATGTCATTTGCGCCAGATACAATTGACTGATATGCCATAGAGACAGCTTTAAGCCCTGAACCACAGATCATGTTGATGGTTGTACAAGGCACTTCAACTGGATAGCCATTTTTAATCCAAGCTTGTCTTGCTACGCCTTGTCCATATCCACCTTGGATAACAGAACCTAGTATTACTTCTTCTACCGCTTCAGGTGCTAATCCTATCTTATCAAGTGCACCTTTGATAATCGTTGCACCTAAATCTGCAGGTGTAACATCTTTTAGTGTTCCTCCGAAGGAACCGATTGCAGAACGTACTGCACTTACGATAACCACTTCTTTCATTTTGAACCTCCCTAGTTTTAAAATCCCTTTTGTGACAATCCCTATTGACTATTTTATCAAAAAAAAAGGATAAGGTCATCCCTTATCCCGCTTTTAAATATAAATAATTCATGAATAATACTTACTCTAAATTTTCCTTCAAGAAATAAGAAACCGTAAGCAAGTTGTCAATCAAATGAATATTTTCAACTATTATATCCGATTTAATTTTAAGATCAACCGGTGCAAAATTCCAAATCGCTCTTACTTTTGTTTTTTGAATCTTATCAGCAACTTCTTGTGCGCCATCTCTACTTGTACATATGTAGACTATTTCGACATTGTGATCATTAACAAACTGTTCAAATTGATCCATATCCAGAACTTCGATATTGTTAATTTTAAGGCCAATCACTTTAGGATTCACATCAAACATCGCTTGAAGCTTAAAACCTAATCGATCAAAACTAGAATAATTAGCAAGTGCTTGGCCAAGGTTACCTGCGCCAACGATTACGACATTGTATGGTCTAGTTAATCCCAAAATTTTGCCGATTTCACTGTATAAATCTTCAACATTGTAACCATAACCTTGTTGACCAAAGCCACCAAAATTATTGAGATCTTGTCTGATTTGGGAAGCTGTAAATCCTATCATTTTACTGAGCTCTTTTGACGAAATTCTTTTAATATCGTTATCGAGCATTTCTTTCAAATAACGATGGTATTTCGGGAGTCGTCTTATTACTGCAACTGAGATATTCTTATCTTTCATTTCTTCACCTCATCATCAAATCAACTATTACCCTTGCACCTATAATTGAACTCGGGTTATTTTATTTCTTTTATCAAGTTATTTGATCTCACCACTTATACTGATATTCAAATTATAGCACTTTCATGGAAAGACTGTCAAATATATAACAAGGCCCTTAGCCTATCGAATCTCTTTTTATTTTATATGATTTAAGTTATAATATCTAGTGACTTATGTAGTTTATGAATATTTTTTTGATTTGAGGTTTATAATGATAGCTCTCTCGTGTACAAACATATCAAAAGCATATGGGATCGATGAAATTTTCGAAGATATCAGCTTTACAATTAACGCTCAAGATAAAGTTGGATTAATTGGTGTCAATGGCGCTGGTAAAACCACCCTTATGAAAATCCTTATGGGTATTGAAAGCAAGGATTCTGGCGATATTTTCATTGCAAAAGAGATGACTGTAGGTTATCTTGAACAAAATACGAACTTAGATATATCAGCGTCTGCGTTTGACTATTGTGAAGAGGTTTTTAAAGACGTTTTTGAAATAGAACAAGCTATGCGCCGATTAGAACATAAGATGGTTGATGACCACTCACAGTCGATCTTAGATGAATACAGTATCTTGCAGGAAAAATTTGATACATTAGATGGGTATTCTATTGGTAGTCGAATCAGAGGAGTATTAAACGGCCTCGGTTTCTCTGATGATGAATACAGCAAACCTATCAACCAATTAAGCGGTGGACAAAAATCTAGAGTAGGCGTTGCTAGACTCCTTCTAAAACGCCCTGACATTCTATTACTGGACGAACCAACGAATCACCTTGACATCTCAGCTATCAAGTGGCTTGAGGAGTTTTTGAAAAACTATCCAGGCACGATTGTTATGATCTCACATGACCGTTATTTTCTAGATCAAATCACCACTAGAATTTTCGAGATGGAAGATGGATCACTTGCCACTTACAACGGCAACTATAGCCAGTTTATCGTTCTTAAAAAAATGTTATTTGAAGCAGAACTTAAAAAATATGAATCTCAACAGAAAGAACTTAACAAACAAGAGACACTTATCCGCAAATTCAAGGAAAGAGGTACGGAAAAGTTAGCAAAGCGTGCGCGTTCTAGAGAAAAAAGGCTTGCACATATGGAAGTGATGACTCAACCCAAACTATTCCGCGCTCATTTCAAAATAGATCTTAAAGCTGGCGTCTCAAGTGGTAAGGAAGTACTTATGGCAAAGTCGCTATCAAAGTGCTATGGTGCTAAGGAAGTTTTTCACGATGTGTCACTTGAAGTTTACAAGGGCGATCGTATCGGACTTATAGGACCAAACGGTGTCGGCAAGACGACTCTCTTTAAAATTTTGCTGGGACAACTTGATTTTGATAAAGGTGAACTCACACTTGGACACCACGTGTACCCTGGTTATTATGATCAAGAGATGAACACACTTACTCTTGAAAATACTGTTCTTGAAGAAATCCACGATGATAATCCTCAGCTCACACTTACTGAGGTAAGAAGTCTACTTGGCGCATTTTTGTTTTCAGGGGATGATATTGATAAATACGTTCATCAGTTAAGTGGTGGTGAAAGAGGTCGATTAACACTACTAAAATTAATGCTTTCTACCTCAAATTTATTGTTTCTTGATGAACCTACCAATCACCTTGATTTGTATTCTAAAGAAACTTTAGAAGAAGCGTTGAATAGTTACGACGGCACCATGATCACCATTTCCCATGACCGCTATTTTCTCAATAAAATTTGCACTAAAATTTTTGAACTCTCTCAGGATGGCATAGAAGTTTTCTTAGGAAACTACGACTACTATCAGCAAAAGTCTGCAGAATTAAGTCAGCCCTTAACTGATGAGTCTCTAGAGCCATCACTTACTAAAACAAAACAAAAAGAACTCGCTAAAAAAGAAAAAGAAAAATCTCAAGAAGTCAAAAAGCAAAAAAATGCACTTAGAGATGTTGAAAAAAGCATTGAAAACGCTGAAAATGAGTTGCACGGTTTAGACCTACTTTTATGTAGCCCTGAAGTCTATAATGACCACAACGAAGCATTTAGAATCCAAAGGGAAATTGAAGCATTAAAAATTCACATTGATACACTCTATTCTGAACTTTATGAATTATTAGAATTATTATAATTTGTTCAGAAGTCCTAGTTCAATATCACTAAAAACATTGTAGACAAATCAAATTTTTTCTTTATAATTAAAAATAAGTAATAAAGGCGTGCTAACACGTATTTACAGAATTTTAGGAGGTCCATATGTTTAAGAAAATAAAGGCAATTATTGTTGAGCAACTAAGCGTTATTGATCCAGCTGAGATCAAACAAGATACTTCGTTTGATAGTATGGATATTGATTCAATAGATGCTGTTGAAATTATCATGGCGATTGAAGATGAATTTGAAATTGAGATCCCAGATGAAGAAGCTGAACAATTTTCATCAATTGCTGATATTATGAATTACTTGAACAGCGTAGGCATAGAAAGCTAAAATAAGAATTTATAGTTAAAAATAAATGAGTCTATATTTAGACTCATTTTTTATGTTTAACCGGATTAAATTTATAATCGTTCATCTGTACCTGGTTAACAATGCGATTATTATGGTAACCTAAAAAACACTTAATTTTTATGCATTTTTTTCTACGAAACTGTATATAATACATTTAGTCCACAGACACATGAGGTTATCCACTGTTTTTTACACCGTTATCCACAGTTTGTTAAGAACGAAGTCCACTGAAATTATAATGTTCCACACTATCCACAACTTTGTCCACAAATGTACAGATTTTAAAACATGAATATCATTGCATAGAGTTGGTTTACATAATCACTTAACAGGTGGTAAAAGACGATTTGTGTGGCAAAAAAGTAAATGGGACTCTCGTCCCATTTTTAATATTTTTTCTCCCCAATTTTCAAATTGGGTACTGCATTGGTTTCTAATCTACCTCTTATGCCCGCTCTTGATGTATAATAACCCGCACAGCCAATCATTGCTGCATTATCCGTACAGAGATGGATAGGCGGATAATAAAGCTTTATATTGGCTATTTTTTCGAGCGCAGTTCTTAGGGAGCTATTGGCTGCCACGCCACCTGCTACAACCAATTTATCATATCCAGTACTTTTTACGGCTTGTTCTGCTTTATGCCTTAAAACCTCGACTACTGCATATTGAAAGCTCGCACATACATCAGGTACATTGATCTCTATTTGTTTCATTTTACAAGAGTTGAGATAATTGAGAACAGATGATTTGAGTCCGCTGAAGCTAAAGTCCATGTGTTCTTGATCCAGCATGGCTTTTGGAAAATCAATCGCATGAGGGTTGCCTTCCTTTGCAATTTTATCTATCAAAGGACCACCTGGATAACCAAGCCCCAGTGTTCTGGCAATTTTATCAAAAGCTTCTCCAGCAGCGTCATCTCTCGTTCTACCGATAATTTCAAATTCGGTATAGGATTTTACGTCTACGAGATGCGTATGCCCTCCTGAGACCACAAGACATGCAAATGGAGGCTCTAGATCAGGATGTGCAATGTAATTTGCGGCGATATGTCCCTCAATATGATTTACAGGAATCAGTGGTATATCTAAACTATATGCTAGACCCTTTGCCATTGAAAGTCCCACTAATAGTGCTCCAACTAAACCAGGACCATAGGTTACGGCAATTTCATCTATATCGGAAAAACGCTTGTTGGCATCTTTAAGTGCTTGATGGATAACTTCAGAAATTTTCTCTAAGTGATTACGTGATGCAATCTCAGGCACGACACCACCAAAAGCTTGATGTATCTCTATCTGAGTGTATACCTCGTTTGAAAGAATCTCACGTCCGTTCTTAAGCACCGCACAGGCAGTTTCATCGCAAGATGTTTCTATTGCCAAAGTGATGATCTCTTTTGAGAATATATCCTCATTGGCAGTTATATCATTATGAGTTATGACATTATTATTATTATTTTTTTCTTCATAATCTATTATTTCATTATTTTTCATTTGATTTCCTTCCACATGACTAATGCATCTTCACCTGTATCGACATAATACTTTGGTCTTTTACCAACACTTACAAAATCAAACTTCTCATAAAGTGCTATCGCCACAACATTGCTCACTCTTACTTCAAGTGTCATGTGATGATAACCATTGGCATGTCCAAAATCGATTAGTGCATCCATCAATGTTTTACTATACCCACGCCCTCTAAATGCAGTATCAATGGCGATATTGGTGATATGAATCTCGTCAAGGATTAACCACATGCCACCATATCCTACGATGTCATCGTCTAATACAAGAACATAGTATTCTGCTAGAGTGTTTTCAACTAATTCTTGAAGAAAAGATTCTTTTGACCAAGGCGAACTAAATGAATTTGTTTCAATTTCAAATACGCGATCAATATCTTCAACTTGCATCTTTCGTGAGAACAACATCATTTATCCCTCTCTGCTTGAGATTTTCTCATATAGTTTGCTTTTATCTCAAAAACGCTACCTTCATCACGATTTACAATTGAAGGCAAATGCAAATTACCCACACGTTGTACGCAATCTACATCACGACTTATTTTTCCTTTCCAGTTGCCAATTATCTCTGGATAAATTCGGATTACATCGCCGGCTAAGATTTTGGCTTTATCATGATATTTAACTTCAACTTGCTCAATTAACATCTCTAGAGACTCAATACCCTCTTCATGTGTTATTAACTTTTCGTTTTGCCAAGAATATATGCCATAATAAACATCACCACGTTTTGCATCTATTGCTGTGATAATATAACCTTCATAGTATCGAAAATTACATGCGAGCAAGAACATACTTGAGTATCCAAAAACTTTCTTATCAAAGGGTTGAGCGAATCCCTTTACATTTGCAATACCAATTCTAACCCCTGTAAAGGAACCTGGTCCTTCACAGACATAATAAGCATCTATTTCAGATATCTTCGCGTTGGTCTGATTTAAAAGTGCATCCACGATAGGTAACAGCTTCTGAGAATGCGTCAGAGCTGTGTTAACCACAAATTCACCTAGTAAGTTGTCTTCCTTAAACAACGCAGCACTTGCTGCACTTGATGATGTATCAATTGCTAGAACTGTCATTTCGTTTCCTCATTTCTCTATATATTCAAAACCACTGAGTATGATATCCGTTAAAGGACCACCTGAATAATCCAAAATTCGTTCTCCTAAAGTATCAAATGATATACTGAGCCAAATACTATCCTTCGGAAGCATGTCTTCCACTTGGTTCGCCCATTCTACAATACTGATACCCTTTCCAAATAAATACTCATCAAAACCAATTTCGATCATTTCTTCTGAATCAAAAATCCGATAAACATCAAAATGAAAGATCTCAATCTCTTTACCATTAAGCAAACCAACATATGAATTCATCAAATTAAAGGTTGGACTAGTTATATAATCATCAACCCCTAACAAACTACAAAGAAACTGTGTCATCGTTGTTTTTCCAGCGCCTAAGTCTCCTACCATACAGATTACTTGACCGGGTGCCAAATACTTAACCAATTGCTTTGCAAAATTTTGCGTATCTTCTAGTTGTTTGAGCTTTATGCGCATGTTGACTCCTTAATTAATCAAAAATTAGTATTTATTCAAATCACACTATATTTTATAACAAATAAAAGTTTTAATCAATTTTTAGGTCAAATATGTAAAAAACCAAAAGGAGCATCTCATACATGACTGTTTATCATGATGAGATACCCCTTAAATTTTCATTATAATTTAAGTTATTATGAATTTATTAGCGTTTGAAAATACTGTCTATTTTTGATAAACAACTACGCCATTTATGAGTGTATAAGCTACTTTAGCTTGTAAATCAAAAGGGTGACCGTCCCATATTACAAGATCAGCATCTTTTCCCACTTCAATTGAACCAATTCGATCCTCAACGCCAAGGATTTCAGCTGCATTAATCGATATACATTTAAGCGCTTCCATTTCATCAAGGCCTGCCTTATGCGCAAGAGCAGCAGCCATAGGCAGATATTCAAGAGGAATCACTGGGCTATCTGTCATAATTGCGATCTTCACACCCGCTTTATGAAGCACGCCAGGCGTATCAAAAGTTTTTTGATTGAGTTCAAATTTTGATTTATTGCCAAATGATGGACCAATAATCGCAGGATACCCTTCTTTTGCAAGTTGATCTGCAATTAAGTGACCTTCCGTGCAATGTTCAAGTGTTAATAGTACATCAAATTCTTTAGCGATTCTAATAGAAGTAAAGATATCATCTGCTCTATGTGCATGCGCTTTGAGTGGAATTTCCTTGTTGATAACAGGTAGCATCGCTTCAAGTTTCATGTCATAAGACGGCATCTTTGACGCATCACCCTCTGCAGCAACTTTTTTATCTCTATATTCCACAGTCTTCGCTAGTGTTTCTCTTAATTTTGCAGCTGTTCCCATACGTGTCGATGGCATCATTTTTTTATCGTTATAAACGCGTTTAGGATTTTCACCAAATGCACATTTCATCGCTAAAGTTTCCTTAACAATCATATCGTCTATGCGATTGCCATGAAGCTTGATCACTGAAAAAGTACCGCCGATAACGTTGGCGCTACCAGGTCCTGTTGCAGCTGTTGTTACGCCGCCTTTAATTGCATTTTCAAAGGCTTCATCTCTCGGATTGAGTGCATCTATCGCTCTAAGATGAGGTGTAATAGGATCTGTCATCTCATTACCGTCTGCACCTTCAAAGCCGATACCCTCTTCCCACATACCGATGTGGCAATGTGCATCAATAAATCCAGGGAAAACGTTTTTTCCTTCTCCGTCTATCACTTGTGCGTCAAGTGGCGCTACAAGGTCAGTACCAATCTCTTTGATCTTTCCGTCTTCAACTAAAATACTACCGTTTTCAATGACTTCGCCCGCCATTGTAAAAATTTTTGCGTTCTTGATAAAAAGCATGAATGGCCTCCTAGAGTATTGTTTCGTGACACTAACTAAATTATAGCACTAATATCATCTGACTGCATTAGGATTCTTTAATGTTTTTCATAGTTAACCCAACTTTATGTCTATTTAGATCTAAACTTAAAATTTGAACCTTTACATTATCACCAACTGACAATACTTGCATTGGGTGTTTGATAAAACGATCGCATATTTCAGAAATATGCACCAAACCATCTTGTTTAACGCCGATATCTATAAAAGCACCAAAATCCACTACGTTTCTAACGGTTCCTTGCATAATCATACCCACTTGTAAGTCTTCCATTTTGAGAACATCGCTTCTAAATATTGGCTTAGGCATGTCTTCTCTTGGATCACGACCAGGTTTTACGATTTCATCTACGATGTCTTTTAAGGTTAACACGCCGATGTCTAACTGCTTAGATAGTACTTCAAGCCCCATCTGATATTTGGTCGCATCAGGCTGATTGCCCATCACTCCAGAATGAAGTATCACTCGGCTGGCGATGTCTTTTACTGCGCCGCTTTCAATATCTGCTTGGCTAAAGCCAAGTGTATCCAGTAGCTTATTCGTCGATTCATATGACTCAGGGTGCACTGCGGTATTATCAAGAGGGTTCTTCGCCTTAGGAATCCTCATAAATCCTACTGCCTGTTGATATACTTTGTCACCAAGTCTTTTTACTTTAAGCAGTTCTTTTCTAGACTTGAACTTGCCATTTTCATCGCGGTAAGCCACTATGTTTTTCGCGATTGTTGAAGAGACACCAGATACATAGCTAAGTAGAGATGGCGTTGCTGTGTTAAGGTCTACGCCAACGCTGTTTACACAATCCTCAACGACATTTGTAAGCTGTTCTTCCAATCTTTTTTGATTAACATCGTGTTGGTACTGACCTACACCGATACTTTTTGGATCAATTTTTACAAGTTCAGCAAGTGGATCTTGTAGTCGTCTACCGATAGAGATTGCGCCTCTAATTGAGACATCTATATCGGGGTATTCTTCTGTTGCAAGTTTTGATGCAGAGTAAACAGAAGCACCCGCTTCACTGACAATCGTATAATAAACTTCTTCCTTTAATTCTTTGATGAGTTCTGCCACTAGCTGCTCAGTTTCTCTAGAAGCTGTTCCGTTTCCAATTGGTATGATGTTGATGTGATGCTTTTTGATGAGCTCTGTAAGCTTAATTTTCGCTTCTTCTACTTTATTTTGTGGTGCATTGGGATAGATCGTTGCATATTCTAAGAGTTTACCCGTTTCATCTAAAACTGCAAGTTTGCATCCTGTACGATAACTTGGGTCAACCGCAAGAACTCGCGCATCTTTCACTGGTGCAACAAGTAGAAGTGACTTTGTGTTTTTACCAAACACTTTAATCGCTTCTTCCTCTGCACGCTCGGTTAACATCGTTCTTATTTCTCTTTCAATTGAAGGAGAAATCAATCTTTTATAAGCATCTTCCATAGCCGCTATGAGATATTGGCTAGTAATCGCTTTAGTATTAGTCACTACTGCTTTTTCAAGTAACTCCCTGATCTGTTCATCTGGTGTATTCAACTTAATTTTTAAGATTTTTTCACTCTCGCCTCTATTCATTGCTAAAATTCTATGATTAACAATCTTAGATATAGGTTCAGAGTACTGATAGTACATATCGTATACCGTTGATTCTTTATCATTGACAGCAACTGATTCTACTACGCCTTGAGCGATAGACATCTTTCTAATAAACGCTCTATTTTCTGGATGATCTGAGATGCGCTCTGCGATAATATCCATCGCTCCTGCGATGGCATCCTCTTTGGTAGGTACTTCTTTTTCAACATCCACATAAGTTGCAGCTATTGCTTCAAAATCGCCCTCGAGCATATCTTGCGACCATATAATATCTGCAAGTGGTTCTAACCCTCTATCAATCGCCTTAGAAGCACGTGTACTTTTTTTCTGTTTATATGGACGATATAAGTCTTCAACGGTTTGAAGGACAGTTGCATTTTCTATCTCAAGTCTAAGTTCAGGTGTTAATTTCCCTTGCTCTTCAATAATTCTTAGAACTTCGTTTTTACGTGACTGCAAATTTCTAAGATACTTTAGTCTGTCGTCAAAATTTCTGAGCACCTCATCACTGATGCCACCGGTGACTTCTTTACGGTATCTTGCAATAAAAGGAATCGTGTTACCTTCATCTATAAGTGCAATGGTTGATTCTACTTGTGAAATCTTAAGAGCCAATTCTTTGCTAAGTTGTGTAACAATGAGTTTCCTTGCCGCTGCATCTTCTATAATTGCTTGCTTTTCTGCTTCAATTGCCTCTTCTAATGCAGCTTCTTTATTCGTTGTCGTTTTTAAGCTCATGGTTATTGGCCTCCTTTAAATATGCATCGATGAATATATCTATTTCTCCATCCATGACCGCTTGTATGTTCCCCATCTCAGCACCTGTTCTATGATCTTTGACAAGATTATAAGGATGGAATACATAGGATCTTATTTGACTTCCCCATGTGATTTGTGAATAATCACCTGCGAGATCCTCAATTTTATCTTTATGTTCACGTTCTTTAAGTTCAATCAATTTACCCATGAGCATCTTCATCGCAGTTGCCCTGTTTGCAATTTGCGATCTTTCATTTTGACACTGTACCACAACACCAGTGGGAATATGAGTAATCCTTACCGCTGAATCTGTCGTGTTGACGTGCTGACCACCTGAACCTGAAGATCGATACGTATCTATTTTTAAGTCTACTGGGTTGATGTCTATAGCAACTGAATCATCAATCTCTGGCATAACATCCACAGACGAAAAAGAAGTATGTCTTTTACCAGAAGCATCAAAAGGTGAAATCCTTACAATGCGATGCACCCCTTTTTCCGATTTTAGAAATCCATAAGCGTTGATCCCTTCAAATAAGAGTGAGACACTCTTTATACCAGCTTCAGTATCGTTTTGAAGATCTAGTACTTTTACAGCATATCCGTGCTGCTCACCCCAACGTTTGTACATTCTAAGAAGCATTGAAGCCCAGTCCTGTGCATCGGTTCCACCAGAGCCTGCATGGATTGACAAAATTGCGTTATTGGCGTCATAATCGCCCTTTAATAGTGTCTCAAGAAGTAACTTGTCGTAAGCCGCTTCGAGCTCTTTATAGCTTTCGTCGATGTCCACTTCCATTGAATCATCTTCATCTTCAAGTGCCATCTCGATTAGACCTTCGAGTTCTTCTGCTTTTCCAAACAATTGGTCATACTTCTCAATTTTGTTTTTAAGCATTTTTTGAAATTTTAATTTAATTTGCGCCGCTTCATTGTCGTTCCAAAAATCTGGTGCTGTCATATCCATCTCGATCTCTTCAACTCGATACCTAACGTTGGCTAAGTCAAAGTGACACCTCAAGCTCAGCGATTGACGCTTTTAGTTTTTTAACTTCTTTACCTACTTTTTCAAGTAATATCATTTGCTCACCTCTTAACTTATTTTAAAACATAAAACTCAGTAATTATTCTTTGGAGAAATCTTGTGCTATAGTGCCTTCTGATTTCGTTTTAAAGATCTAACTTTAAAAAAAGCCAGAATGTAAGATCAATTCTGGCCTAATCTAACTATTATATTATACGCTTGTTACACCTCGATTTGTGAATAATAGTAAAAACTTTACTTTCTATTCACCGTCAATAGATGCACCGTGGCATTTTTTATACTTTTTACCGCTACCACATGGACATGGATCATTTCTACCCACTTTTTTGTCTGCTTTAACTGGCTTTTTAGTTGTTGTACCATCGCCAGTGCCAGACGTGTTCGTGATTCTAGCGACAACTTTTCTTTCTGTCTCTGTCTGAATCGTAGCGTGGAAAAGTGCTTTTACAGTTTCTTCTTGAATGTTTGTGATCATCTCATCAAACATCTCAAAGCCTTCCATTTTGTATGCAATAACTGGATCTTGTTGACCGATTGCTCTAAGGCCAATCCCTTGTTTAAGGTCATCCATCGCATCGATGTGGTCAATCCAGTGTAGATCAACAATTCTAAGCAGAATTGCACGTTCTACTTCTCTCATGCGCTCAATTTCAATTTCTTGTTCTTTTAACGCATAAATTTCTTTCGCTTTATCAAAGATAATTTCTTTTAAACTCTCTTTTGTTAGTTCTTCTACTTTATCAATTTTAATCGCACCTTGTGGCAAGAAAATTGAGTATAAATGATTAAATAAACCTTCTAAATCCCACTCTTCAGGATATTTATAACCATCTGTAAACATAGGGATCGTCTTGTCGATGACTTTTTCAATCATGTTCATTACATTATCTCTTAAGTCTTCTCCGTGTAACACCTTGTTTCTTTGACCATAGATAATCTCACGTTGTTTGTTCATAACATCATCGTATTGCAAGACATGCTTTCTAATGCCAAAGTTTCTACCTTCAACTTTTTTCTGAGCGTTTTCGATAGATTTAGTTAATAGCTTGTTCTCAAGTTGCATATCTTCTTCAAAGCCCAATGTTTCAACGATAGATTTTGCTCTATCACTTACAAACAGACGCATCAAATCGTCCTCAAACGAAATGTAAAATTGAGTAGAACCAGGGTCTCCCTGACGCCCCGCACGGCCTCTTAGTTGGTTATCAATACGTCTTGACTCATGTCTTTCTGTACCGATGATATGAAGCCCACCAACAGCTTTTACATCTTCAGCTTCTTTATCATTTACAACTTTATGAGAAGCGTAAAGTTCATCATATACTTTTTTTGCTTCGAGGACTTCAGGATCATCACCTACTATTGGACTAGAAGCTGCCATTACAAGAAGTTCATCATAGCCTTTTTTAAGCATGTCACGTTTTGCTAAGAACTCAGGGTTACCACCGAGTACGATATCGGTACCACGGCCTGCCATGTTCGTCGCAATAGTAACTGCTCCAAACCTTCCTGCTTGTGCGACGATCTCCGCTTCTCTATCATGTTGTTTTGCATTTAAGACTTCATGTTTGATGCCTTTTTTCTTAAGCAATGTACTTAAAAATTCTGAAGTTTCAATACTAATCGTACCCACAAGAATTGGTTGCCCAGTCGCATGACGTGTTTCAATATCATCTAATACTGCTTTAAATTTACCTTGTAAATTTTTATAGATACCATCTTCCATATCAAGTCTTGCAATTGGACGATTGGTTGGTACCATTACAACGTCCATGTTGTAAATATGTCTAAATTCTTCTTCTTCTGTTTTTGCAGTACCAGTCATACCAGCAAGTTTTTTATACATACGGAAATAATTTTGTAGTGTAATTGTAGCTAGCGTTTGCGACTCTTTTCTTACTTCTATGTTTTCTTTTGCTTCTATCGCTTGATGAAGACCGTTAGAATAACGACGACCATACATTAAACGTCCAGTAAATTCATCAACGATGATGACTTCACCGTCTTTTACAATGTAATCTACATCTCTTTTCATCAAGTAGTTTGCCCTGATTGCTTGGTTAATATGATGAGAATATTCTAGATTCTCAGGGTCCGATAAATTGGTGATGCCAAAATAAGTTTCAGCTTTTTTGACACCATTTCTATTTTCGCTTCCTTCTTCCAGTACGCCAAATTTATCTTGAACCACACCGTCAGTTAAGGTAATCGATTTAGCTTTTTCATCTATTTTGAAGTCTTCTTCGTTTTTTAATGTTTTAGCGAACATGTTGGCAATTCTATATAAATCTGTAGATTTTGCACTTTCACCCGAAATGATCAGCGGTGTTCTCGCCTCATCCACCAATATACTATCTACCTCATCCACTATGGCAAAATTAAGAGGTCTTTGAACAAGACGTTCTTGTCGCATCACCATATTATCTCTTAAGTAATCAAAACCAAATTCGTTGTTTGTACCGTATGTGATATCGGCAAGGTATGCATTTTTACGATCTTCACCTTCAACGCCATGAACCACGCAACCAACTGATAGCCCTAAAAATTCATGGATTTTTCCCATCCATTCTTTATCACGTGATGCAAGGTAATCGTTGACTGTTACAACATGTACACCCTCACCACTTAAAGCGTTAAGATATGCAGGGAGAGTTGCCACCAATGTTTTACCTTCACCTGTTTTCATCTCAGCAATACGACCTTGATGCAGTACAATACCACCCATTAACTGAACTCTATACGCTCTCATGCCAAGAACCCTTTTACCAGCTTCTCTAGCAGTTGCAAATGCATCTGGTAAAATATTATCTAACGTTTCCCCTTTTGATAGACGCTCTTTTAAAATAGCAGTCATACCTTGGAGCTCATGGTCTGTCATCGCACTATATTTGCTTTCAAGTGCTTCAATTTGATCTACCGTTTTCTCAAGTTTTTTTACTTCTTTGGCATTGATATCGCCAAATATTACTTTTAAAAGACTCATTTTTATGTCCTCATTATTCTAAATTTGTAGTTACTACTTACCTAATAAAACTCTATTTTCTTAGATAACTCTATTTTCTTATTCTTGAATTGTAAGTAAATTGAATCATAGATCCACGGCTTTTTAGCGAAGATAAAAGCATTTCATATTGAATAATAAATGCGATTCCCAGAGATACGATAAAGTCGCCAATGCTTAACACTTTTGCAAATGGATATGCATTTGGCAATGCTATAATTTTACCAAGATACTTACTAAATCCTTGCGCATTTGATAATGCCGTATAATTGATAACTTCACCATTTTTCATAGACTCAACAAAAGAATTAAAACCTAAGTTTGCCATTTTAGCAGTGTCTATCGGAATTTTAAAATCATTCATGCCCATAGCTACTAAATTAAGTAAAATTCCAAGCAGTAAAATCTTCATTCCAGTTTTCTCGAAATTTAAAATTGCAATTAGTGCACAAATTACCATTGCAGCAAAAGGGAATATCTGAAGTTTTTCAAAGGAGATATCTAATAATTTCATGGCATAAGGCACTAAAAATAATAAAAATGCTAATATACTTAAGCCCCAACCTTTAAATCTCACTTCAAAAAAATTGCTCAATCTGCCATTACGCACTAAGCCTATGATTAAACCTAATAAAATTGCTTCAATGTACATAGAACACCCCTTGATCTTCATTTAACTTATTCTATCATAAAATAAATTGATTTTAAACTACTCAGCCGTATTCCACGATTTCTATTATATCACTATAGCTTTTCAGTCCTAAGTCTATATTATGAACATTTTGATAATTTTATATCATTAAAATGACGAATTGTGAATTTGATTGTGTATTATTTACGTTTTGGCGACATCTAAATATTCCCATATTGTATTATGCTAAACTCATTTTAGCGACAATTGGCGAGGTAATTTATGATCAATGGAGATAAGTTAAGAGAAATCCGCGAGTCTAGAAATATGACTCAAAAGGAAACTGCACAAAAGTTAAATATCGCCGCTACCACTTTGAGCAATTATGAACGCGGCACAAGAGAACCTAGATATGATTTTCTTTTTTCGTTTTCTAAACTATTTGATTTAGGCATAGAAGAACTTATAACCTATTTATATACACCTATCGTTAAAGAAGATATTGATATTTATACAAGCACTGATTCAACTACTAAAGAATTTATAATTCTTGACGCTAAAAAATTGAAAATTTTACCTATTTCTGAACTACTCAAAATCCGTGAATACGCAGAAATGATTTATGAAAAGAATTTAAAAAATGGAAATCTTAATAACAAATCATAAGATATAACTCATTTATCAACAGGTTAATGACCTGTTTAGCAATTATTACGGGTGTGATTGATTTGTTTTCTTAATCCTATTTTGAATTTTCTGTCAATTTTGGTTGTTTTTATTTAACTATTATGCTATACTTTTTACATAGTTGTAAAATAATACCAATCGGAGGCGTGTTTAATGAAAATCCAGAACAATTTCACACTTGAGACCACAATTACACCTACTCATACTTATTGTAAAATTTGCCGCGGAGAAAACGACATCATTTCATTCAAAGATCAAAGCATTTGCGAAGAATGTGTTGAATACATTAAAGGGCACTGTTAAAATACCATATGATAGTTCATTTAGAAGAGAGACTCATTGTTCAGTTATGATGGAGCTCTCTTTTTTTTAATTATTATTAATATCAGTAATATCATTTGTCCATTAACGATATAAATTGTATACTTAAAAAAACAATGGTTTTTACGGTTAAAATAATCACAAAAAATTGAGATTAATAAGTACAAAAGGGTATTTAATGCTTAGACTATAGATATATTATAAAAAGGAGCCAGCTGAATGGATTCAATAACGGTCATCAAAAATAATAGTCATCAAGATAGTTATGTCGTTAAATTTTCTGATGCTTCAATTCAAAATAAACTAAATGAACATGATTTTCAAATTAACACACTTCAATACCTTCAGAATTCATTGTTAATTATCGGACCATCTAGTAATCCTCATTCTTTTAGAAGTTATTATATCCTCTCTGGAAAATGTCTCAACCCAGATACAAACGAAATCTTAGAAACTGGGGATCTTTTATGGATCAATCAATCGACAGAGCACGCTTTTCTATATATGTTGGAAGATACACGTATACTCTTACATGCATATCAATATGACACTTTTAACACATTAAGAGCTTCAGCAAGTTCACTTTCAGAGGTTCTTGATACAATTCAGTTAAAAGACGAGTATACCGGGAAACATTCTTCTGATGTCTACATACTTGTTTTAAAGTTCGCCTTGAGAAGAGGTATCAAAGGAAATAGGCTATTTAATCTAATTAGAGCAGCTAGATACCATGATGTTGGGAAAGTTTTTATCGCAGATGAAATACTAAATAAACCCGGTCAACTCACTTCCGAAGAATTTGACATTATGAAAACCCATGTTTTAAAGGGCAAAGAAATGATCTGTGAAGTTATTAATTCAGATGTATTTGATATTGTAGTGGCACATCATGAAAGGCTAGATGGTAGCGGTTATCCATACGGACTTAAAGATGATGAAATAACGGAAAATGGCATGATATTATCCATTTGTGACACATACGACGCTATGAGATCTGACCGCATCTACAAAAAAGGAAAAACTAAATTAGAAGCTCTAGATGAATTAAAATCTATTTCGGGCATTAAATTTAAAAAAACACTGCTTGATGAATTTATTAAAATGATTGAAGAAGAGGATACTTTATAACGAATAAAAGGATACGATGTCTGAAGTGACTAAACTTCATACACTGTATCCTTCTTATTATTTTATGTGATTTTCAAGCGACGAATTATAAATAGGGTTCAATTAAACCGAAATCGCCATCTTTTCTTTTGTACACAACATTAATTTCATCGGTATCACCATTGAGAAATACAAAGAAATCATGTCCTAAAAGTTCCATTTGAAGCACTGCTTCTTCTGCCATCATTGGTTTTACACCAAATCTTTTAGTTTTTACAATTGATTGTTCAGGATATTCCTCTGTTGAATCTGGAATCTCGTCAAATCTAATTGATTCATTCGAATGAAATCTTTTTTCAATTCTTGTTTTGTGTTTTTTCATTTGTCTTGATATATGATCTATGGCTTCATCGATGGATTGATACATATCATCGGTAATGCCTTCTGCTCTAAATAACGCCCCATTTTTAAGTGGGATTGTCACCTCCACAATATGTTTGTTTTTTTGAGTACTAAAAGTTGCATGTGCCTCAACGTCACTATTAAACATTTTGTCGAATTTACCAAGTTTTTTCTCTACTTGTTCTTTGATTGCATCAGTAATTACTAGGTTTCTTCCAGTCACGATTACTTTCATAAGCTCAACCCCTTTACTTTTGATATTTGATTTTATACCCATGATCATTTGTAATAACCATTAAGTTGAAAAAAAAATCAAAATTTATTTATATTTCTATAAGCAGATGTCATACGCATTTTTTTCATGTTCTCTTGGGATTCTTTTTTAACTTTTATCCTTAGTAAAGACATGCTATCAGAATAAGCATTTATCTTATCACCTAAACTCAAAGTTTTACTTACAGCCTTCTTCACCATTTCAAACTCAGACTTAATTGATCGATCAAGCTCATTTAAATCCAAAATATTGTTTTCCATTTTAAATTTTTCTAACTTTGAAACAAATATCAAATCCAAACGTCCAATCTCTTGTAATTCCTCATCAATGCCTTTGAATATAACATCACAGAAATCTAGCCTTACATCATCATCTAATGTTTCATAAAAGCTCAAACATTTGTTTTGTCTTTCAATTTTTTCGAAAAGAATATCTTCCATTTCTTGGATTAAATCATTTTTCATCATATTGCTCCAATTTTAGCTCAATAGTAAATGTTCTCTTGTTTAGTTAGATTTTTTACTGTTAAATTGAGATTTAACTAAATTAAGGTCAAGCGAAACCGCTTAACCTTAATTCTATAATTTAATGTCAATATTTTGTCCTATATTAGGCGATACAGACAATTCCATGGCTTTGATCACACTATCTACCGATTGAGCATCTTGTTGCATGGCTTTTTGAAGTACCGAGATATTTAACGCTTGCTTAACACTTGTAAGCATCTGAGCTTGATAGGACGACGGCTGTATGTTCACTAAAGTCCCTCCATTCTATGACAAAAGGGTATAACACGCTATACGTTATTATACCCTATTTCACTATGAGTTAACAGTTTAAGATTGTGAACAATTTATGAAAATCCACTTATTTGATATTAAAAGCTTCTTTCCAGGTATCTTTGAAATTTTCCGCTATTTCTAGTGCTTCATTAAATTGTTCTTCACTTTTTCCTACGTTTGCATTTAAAAGTTTGAAATTGAGGTACTCATAAAGTGCGTCTAAACTCTCACTTAATGGGATGTCCATATTAAGCGTACTTCTTAGTTCATCTACGATTGCTTGAGCGCGCTGGGTATTATAATTAACTTGTTCATAGTTATTTGCTTCTAACGTTAACATCGCTTTTTTTATAAATTTGACCAAACCTTCATAGAGCATAAAAGTAAGTTCTTCTGGTTTTGCAGCAATAATTTTGCTTTCGAGATATTGATCCATTTTATCGCCAATTGCGTTTGGCTTACTATCTCCCACAGAAGTCATCAGACTTTTTTGAGGTTCTACTCTTACAAAATTCTTTGGTTTCGAATAGTTATAAGGGTTCATAACTGCCATTTTTTGCCTCCTTCTGTCTATTTCCTGTTATCTATACGAGAGCCATATTCGCTTATAGCGTTATTGCTGTATAAATCATGTGCCTTTCTATTTTGTCGCGTCTGGTGCTTTTTATTTCTGTTCTGATAAAACTCGGTTTCCAACTTTGTTTTGAGTTCATTTATTGCCACTTTACATTCTTCGTCAATGCGCTGATACTCTGGAAGAAATTCTAAAAGAAGTGCTTCTCTTTCTGGAACATCTAACTTTTCTAGCATTGCAATTAAAGGTTCTCTTCGCTCAATTACATTAAGCGCAGCATCAATATCACCCGCTTTTACAGCACCTTGCAATATATAAGTCTCTTCCATTATTTTATCTACGATGTCTTTGATCGTTTTCATCATCAAGCTCCTAGCATATTTGTAAGTGAATCTGCTTGAGATTGAAGTTTTGACATTGCAGTTTCCATTGATGAAAACATATTATAATAGTAGGTCTCTTTATCAGTCAAATAATCTTCAATATCTGAAATCCTAGAATCATAATCCAATAGTTTTTTTGTAAGTTCATTGTTCACAACACTAGAATCGTTAGTAATTCCGGCTTTGTTAATCAATATCCCCTTATTGCCATTGGCATCTCTTGTGGTCCTTGTATAGTCTTTGAATATATCGTCAAGTCTTGAACCTAAACCGCTTTCTTTATATCTTTCCTGTGCATTATTTGTCAGATAAGCCTTATCAGATTGTTGAGAAAATAATTTAACGATATCTTCGTAGTTAGTATCTAATTTTTCAGAAAGTTTATTCTCATCAATATAAAGTTTACCTTTATCTGTATAGCTTGCACTTGTAATCCCTATTGAACTTAAATTTACACCAACACCTTCAACGGGTTCAACCAAAGCATTTCTAAGACGAGATAAGAAAGTATCCAGTTCAGATGAGCTTCTAATTACACCTGATTTTGCTTTTTCTTCCCACTTTGTTATTTCATCATCAGACAGTGCATCTCTTTCATCATCTGTCAAAGGTTCGTATGCATAATATTTTTTCTCACTATATTTTGTATTGACATCGTCTATTAATTTGTTATACTCCGAAACAAAGTTTTTAAGGTTATCCATTATAGATTTCTTGTCTACCGTAATACCTATGCTTATTGGAGCTGCTGAAGTTGCCTTTAAATTATAGGTAATGCCATCATAACTAAATGTGTTTCCCTCTTGAATTACACTAGTTCCATTGATACTAAGTTGCGCATTTTTTCCTTCATCACGTACATAACTAGGATCAGTAAAATCAGTTACGCCAAATAGTTTGGAAAAAAGAACTTCGGAACTTGATCCAGATGTAATTTTGATGTTGTTAGCGCTACCTTCAGTGTTTGATTTCAAGGAAAATTTATCTCCTAAGGAATCATACGATAGGGTTACTCCGGCATTTGATTTGTTTATTTTATCCATCATTGTTGAAACAGTATCCTCTTGTGAAATTGAAATTACTGTTCCATTGATTTGAAAGTTTGCCAAATCAGTGTCTGTTAAGCCAAACAAAGAATTAATCGATTTAGTTTTATAATCCATGCTCGATTGACCTGAAGTCACACCTAAAGCACTTAAACTTGTTGTATTTGCACCATATTGAAATACTTTTACAGTTGACCCGGCTTTATCAAATTTAAGCTCTCCGCCTACAACAGTTGCAACGTTTGCATAATCATTACCAAAAGATGCTTTGATTTTATCATTTAGAGCAGTTGCAAGACCTGCAGTATCTGTGATACCACTAAGTTCTGCTTGTGTCAATTCAATCATCTTTGTGTTGCTTCCAATTGAAACCGACATCTGAAAATCATTCGATCCCATAGCAGTAGTAAATGCGGCAAAATCAAAACCAGATGTTGTAATGCCTCTTATGCCTGAAATATTTCCAGACATCGTGTCCTTCGAAGCAAGCTGAGTAATGCTATCAATAGTAACAGCTCTTGAAGTAATATCTGCATTTGCAGTTACATCTACAGCAGTTGATGCCACACCCCCACTTGATACGTTATATGAAAATTTCCCAAAAGAAGACGAAGAACTAATATTATTGTTAGGTGATAATGTATCAAAATATTTAGATTGTAAAGCTCTAATTTTTGTAATAATATCTCGATAAGCATCTTGCTGCCAGCTAACAGTTGTTTGATTTTTCTTAACTTTATCCAGCCTTGTGCGTTCTGCTTTCATTAAATCTTTTACCATTTGATCTGTATCCATACCTGACGTAAGTCCTGATAATCTCGTTACAGCCATTTTATCACTTCCTTTTTATACGTAAAACTATGCTTTTTCGTCTACAAATAATCCAGCTAATTCCCACATCTTCGCGATCATGTCTTGGATTTTTTTAGGTGGAAACTCTTGGATGACCTCACCCGTTTTGGAGTCTTTTACAGTGTACATAATTGTGTGTGTTTTTGAATGAACAGAACGTTCAATCACTCGATTGTAAACTTCTAAAGATTTATTGGCCTGTTCAACAGATTTTTGTAAAATTTCATCATCTACAACCTTCTCTTTTTCATCTTCTTTAGATGTTTTTTTGATTAAAGGTTCCGATTTAATTTTTTCTACAGGCTTTGCAATAACAGTTTTGGCCTCAATTGGTTTACTTATGGCGTCCGTGCCAGTATTAGTCATAGGTTGATTACCTATGTTGACTTGGTTAATCTTCATAATACATTCTCCTCTCCATGGAAAAATCATATCTTGTAGGATATATCGGCATCCAACTGTAAAACCTTTATAATATTCAGACAAATTACGCTTTATTTTTGTGGCAATCTATTCAAGAAACATCATATGCATCTAATATGATTTTCATTGCCTTTATTCCTTGAGTACCACTTACTAAAGGTTCACGATCTTCTCTGATTGCTTCAAGAAAATCTCGATAGAGCGGTGTGTGTCCACTACCATAAACTGAGTCTACTTCACCATTTACTTCGTCGTGATCATAAGACCTTTCATCCTCAAACTGCCATACTTTAATCTCGTTTACTGCGAGTCCACCTATAACTACGGTTCCCTTTTCGCCAAATATACTTAATGTTTCTTCTAAATTCTTAGGATATACACATGCACTTCCTTCGACAATACCAATCGCACCACTTTTAAACCTAATTAAAAGAGCACCAAAGTCTTCCATCTCAATATTTCTTAAAAAAGTGCCTCTTTCAGCTTGAACTCTCGTTACATCTGAATTCATCATCCACTGCAATAAATCGATATTATGAATGCACTGGTTCATCAAGGTGCCCCCATCTAGTGCTTTTGTTCCTCTCCAAGGTGCTTGCTTATAATAATTTTCATCTCTCGTCCATAGTATACGAGCGGTGCCATTTATTATTTTTCCAAAGCGACCTTCCTCAATCGCACGTCTTAACTTTTGAATAGGCGGATTAAAACGATTCTGATGAGAAATGCATATTTTAATATTTTTATTTTTTCCCGCTTCAATTATTTTAAGCGCATCCTGCGTTGACAGTGCCATGGGTTTTTCTATTAGTACGTGTTTATCATGTTCAATGCAGTATAGCGCGTGCTCTGCATGATAACCACTTTCGGTTGCAATTGCAACTACATCAATCTCAGTTCGAGTTAGCATTTCCTTATAATCAGCAAATAATTCAACTTTGCCATCTGAAAATGCTTTTAGGTATTGTTCTTTTCTTGACGCCGCTCTTTCAATTATTAAATCACAAACAGCAACAAGCTCTGCATGCTCAAAATTGTTAATCAACGCTTCAACGTGTTTGTAAGATATTCTACCACATCCTAAAATTGCAACTCTTAATTTTGCCATTATGCACCTCGACTTATCACCAAATTATAACAGTTCAATATTATCTCTAACGGATACTGCTTTCATTGCATTTTTAGTATCAAAAATATACTTAGCACTCTTTTGTACCAATTTGTAATCAACAGAAGTATGTGAAGTCGTAATGACCACCAAATCATATAATTGAAGTATTGCTTCATCCAATTTTTTCAAACCAATTTTTTCATTGCCCTTATATCTATATTTATCTATATATGGATCGAAATAATCTAAGATGCTGCCTGCTTCTTCAAAATGTTCAATAACCTTAAGAGCTGGACTTTCTCTGTAGTCGTCAATATCCTGTTTATAAGCAACACCTAAAATCAATATTTTTGAACCATTAAGTGGTTTTTTATATCTGTTGAGTATCAAACTGCATCTCTCAACGACATATGCAGGCATACCGTCATTGATTATACCTGAGGTTTCAATGAGCTGCGTATGATAATCATACTCCCTTGCCTTCCAGCTAAGATAGTAAGGATCAAGCGGTATGCAGTGACCACCAAGTCCTGGACCTGGGTAGAATGCTTGAAAACCATAAGGCTTCGTTTTTGCCGCCTCAATTACTTCCCATATATCGATTCCCATTTTGTTGCATATAATTGCCATCTCATTTGCGAGGCCAATATTGATGTTCCTATAAGTATTTTCGAGAATCTTCTCCATCTCAGCAACTCTAGGAGAAGAAGCTTCAAATATATCACCATCTAGCACATTGCGGTACATAGCAGCTGCAATCTCAGTAGCATCTTTACCGACACCTCCAACGACTTTCGGCGTGTTTTTGGTTTTATAAATTAAATTACCTGGGTCAACTCTTTCTGGTGAAAAAGCTAAGAAAAAATCCTCACCGCATTTTAAGCCACTTCCGTTTTCAAGAATTGGTAAAAGCAGTTCTTCCGTAGTCCCTGGATAGGTTGTACTTTCTAGTACGACGATCGTACCAGGTTGTAGATATTTAGATATCTCGATTGCTGAACTTTTCACATAACTAATATCTGGTTGTTTATAATCATCTAATGGCGTTGGTACACAAATCGCAATAAAATCAGCGCCTGAGACGATAGAAAAATCAGAAGTTGCACTTAATAAACCATCTTTCACTATATCTTTAAGTTCGCTATCGACTACATCGCCTATATAATTTTCGCCTCTATTAACCATATCTATTTTGTCTTTTTGTACGTCAAACCCTATCGTTTTATAACCAGCTTTCGCTTTTTCTACAGCAAGTGGTAACCCGACATAGCCAAGTCCAATTACTGCAACCACTGCCGTTCTATCTTTAATACGATTAAGTAATAATTCCTTCATTTCATTCATTGGAGGTTATCCTTTCAGTTAATCGATTTTCAATCCATTGGTAATTCTTATCACATACTGTACATTTCATTGCATTTGAAGCATCTAATTTACTGAGCTTGTTCCCACAACTACACACATAGCCCACAATTTTAGCTGGATTACCAACTACTAACGCATAATTTGGCACATCTTTTGTCACAACTGAACCTGCGCCTACAAAAGCGTATTTTCCAATATTATGACCACAGACGATTGTCGCATTTGCACCTATTGAAGCACCCTTTCCAACAATTGTTTTTCTATATTCATCTTTTCTCTCTATAAAACTTCTAGGATTAATCACATTTGTAAAGACGCATGAAGGTCCTAAAAAAACGTCATCTTCACATATAACACCCGTGTATACTGAGACGTTGTTTTGTATTTTGACATTATTCCCTAGAATAACGCCAGGTGAAATAACGACATTTTGACCAATATTACATCTTTCACCAATTTCACAATCTTTCATAATATGCGAAAAATGCCAAATCTTTGTTTGTTCACCAATTTTACAAGGTTCATCAATATAACTTGATTCGTGAACATAATAATTTTTATTTTCCATATGCCCTCCCAAAAGTATTGATATGCATGTAGTATCACAGGTTATTAAATTTTTTTATGTGCTCACAAATCTCATTTTGTTGTACTCTACTAAGTTCTGCATACATTGGTATTGCAAAAGTTCTCTCTGATAAATATTCAGAAATAGGAAAATCTCCCTTCTTGTAACCTAAGTTTACAAAGGCCTTTTGCAAATGTAATGGTACTGGATAATACACTCCCGTAGAAATGCCGTTTTCTTTTAAATGTTGAACAAGAGCCTCTTTATGTTTGGCACTTAAAATATACATATGATAAACGTGTTTAATATCTGGCTCAACCTTAGGCACAGTAAATTCTAGCACTGACTCAAGGGATTTTAACTCACTATTATAGTATGCAGCATTTTGAATTCTTGCAGTGTTCCACTCATCCAAATATTTAAGTTTCACATTTAATATTGCCGCCTGTATTTCATCAAGTCTCGAATTATGTCCTACAAGGTAATTGAAGTATTTCAATGGATTATAAACCGTGTTATCTGTACCTATATCAGTGATAACCTCATCTTCAACACCATTTAAAATATTAGATGCCTTTTGTCCATTTTCTCCACTACCATGCGCTTTTAATGCTTTACAAATTGTTGCAATATTATCGTCATTAGTTACAATCATACCGCCATCACCAGCAGCACCAAGATTTTTTGTAGGAAAAAATGAAAAACAGGCTACATGCCCAATTGTTCCGAGTTTTCTTCCCTTATATTCACCGCCAATTGCTTGGCACGCATCTTCAATTACATATAGATTATATTGATCCGCTATGGCCATAATGGCATCCATCTCACAGGCATTACCAAAAAGGTGTACCGGCATAATTGCTTTTGTGCGTGGTGTAATTGCAGCTTCTATCTTGGTAACATCAATATTAAAAGAATCAACTTCAACATCAACAAAAACAGGTTTTGCGCCTACATATGAGATACTCTCTCCAGTTGCAAAAAAGGTATAAGGTGTCGTAATAACTTCATCCCCTGCTTTTATACCCAAAGCTTCAAGAGCAATCACAAGTGCATCTGTACCATTTCCACATGAAATAGCATGTTCAACGCCTAGATATTTTGAAAAATCTGCCTCAAATTTTTTCACTTCTGGTCCCATAATAAATTGAGTTGACATTATAACGTTGTTTATCGACTTTATGAGTTCATCACCGATTACTTCATTTTGTGCTTTAAGGTCTATCAGTGGTATATTTCTATTATTCATATGGTAATCCTTTCTTGATCATAATTTATCCCTTTGTTTTACTATCGGCAAGTTTGTGTTAAACTTAAGTAGAATAGTTATCCTTTCATCATTTTTAAGGAGTGTCTTATGAATAATTCTGCGGAAAGAGATTTTATTGATTTGGTTACAAAAGAGCAAATCCAAGAAGCCATTGACCTTCTTGAACAAAATCCTAGTTTAATTTCTAGTCCTTCACAGCAGTCAGTATCTTATATCGCTACTGTGCTCTTAATATGTGATGAAATTGAAGAATGCATTCGATTTTGCGAGTTTCATATTAAAAAATTTGAAAATCCTGACCTCTATTACAACCTTGCATATGCTTATGAACTTAGTGAAAAACCACTTGATGCCATCCGGCATTATCAAACTGCTAAGCTACTATCAAAAGATCTACAGTTTAGATCAGATATTCACATACGCATACAAACCTTGAGATATCCACAGCTTAATGAGGATGAATTTCAGCAGTTAATTTCATATCAAGAACAAGAAAAAAATTATATTTTAGAGCAACTTAGAAATCCGCATAGCACATTAAATCCCGATGATTTTATAACTGCTTTGAAACCTGAACTAGGTCCACAAAAAATAAAAATCTTATATGGTACAATGGAAATTGCCAATCACATCTCTCATTATCTACATTATTTTAGATCAAATGAATTCGATGTCTTTGGTATTAACTATTATCCAAATTATCTAGAATATAATTGTGATTTTTCATATGACCCGGTTAAAATTGCACCTGAAAATCCGACGGGTATGTTTGCACTCAATGCGATGGATTTAATTACAGATTATGATGTTTTTCATTTTGTTTTTAATCAGACATTGATGCCAAATGGTTTAGATATTATACCGTTAAAACGCTTAAATAAGACCGTTTTCATGCACAATTTGGGTTCAGAAATTCGACTCCCTGAAATTGCCAGAAAGCATCATCGTTACTGGCAATATGCCGAAGATTATCTGCGCGGCTTAAATAGTGAAAATATTAAGAGTAACCTGAAAGAACTTTCAAAATGGATAGATCACGCTATTGTCAACGACTATGAAATGGCTTCATATATTAAAGATTATTATAAGCATGTTCATATGGTTGGGCTCCCTATTAACCTTGAAAAGTATAGTTATAGTGCACAGGAAGATCACTTACCTATAAAAATCGTTCACGCACCTACTAACAAATCCGTTAAGGGTTCCCTATTTTTCGAGCAAGCAATAGAAAAATTGAAACTCAAATATAATATCACATACCATCGTATCGAAAAAATGGATCATGAACATGCTATTTTAGCCTATAAAAACGCAGATATTGTCCTTGATGAATTAATTATAGGTACATATGGTAGCCTAACAATGGAATGTATGGCCATGGGAAGATGTGTTGTTACATTTATTAATCCTGATTTTAAAACGCCACACGATGAACACATCCCTGTTTGGAGTGCAAATGTCGATAATGTTTGCGAGCGGATAGAAGAACTCATACTCTCCTATGAAACAAGAGCAAAACTTTCGTCATCCGCTAGAAGTTATGTGGAAAGAAACAATTCTCTTGAAATCGTTGGCGCTAAGTTACTTGAACTTTACCACTCCACTTATCAAGAGCAACAAAAATAACATTTTATAATAAAAGGGTACAATACCAACAAAAAAGATTAATTCTGCTTTGCTGTTGGTATTGTACCCCTTTTAATTTTGTTAATTTAATCATGCTTGATTGTATATTTTTCATAGAACGATTTTGGAACCAGTTCAAGTTTCTGCATTACATAAAAGAACGGTCTTAATCTTTCAAACAATTGCTTATATGTTTTAAAATCTTTATAAGTTTTAACGGGTAAGTTCATAACCTTTTCAAACTCTTCGTCAGTAAACCCAATTCTTTTTTTAACCAGTTCTAAGACACCATCTTCTAAGAAAGCTTCTTCTGCTAACATGGCTTTACCTTCTTCTTTTGTTAATTGACCATGTCTAACGAGTGCCGCAACTTCATTTACTCTTTGATCAAGTTTAAATCGTTTTGGCATAAAATAACTATGGTAAAAAGCAGTAAATCTGTTTTCAAGGTGATGTCCACCATACCACTGCCATCCGTATTTTTCTTGTAAAAATTTCTTAGCTTCTTCTTTGTGGTAATCGATATAATAGAGGGGTCTAACGCGTTTGATGCGGTTAAAAACCATCCATTTGAAAAACTTATGAAACCACAAATTAGGGAATGTCTTCATGGGAACTGTGCCATATGCGTTATGAACACTTTGAATATACTTGCCATCCATGTAAAGGTGACCTAGTGGTGTGATCCCTTCAGTTCTAAAAGAGTGGCCATCTATTACGTATTTAATCTTATATTTTTCACATGCAATATACATCGTAGTTGCTAATCCGATATCTGTTGGTGTTTCTATATCTGGAACCCCAGCAAGTAAAAAAGAACGATAGATATCATCGTATTCTTTGTTATCGACAACCAGTGTAAATAATTCAATATCGAGTTGATCGAGCATCGTCTTGATATTTTGTGTCGCTATAGCTGAGTTCCAAGTGTTATCAAAGTGAACTGCAAGTGGTCTTAAACCGAGCTCCTTCATCAGATGAAGTAAGTAAGATGAATCACAACCACCACTCACACCGATGGCACAGTCAAATTGTTTTCCTTTGCCTGCTTTTTTGATTTCCTCAGCAAGTTGAAGTAACCGCTTTCTGCCTTCTTCACCCGTTGGATATGTCTCATCAAAAAAATCTGATTGTTTGCAATAGTTACATACGCCATCTTCATCAAAAGTTATATTTGGCATGTTGTCATTATAAGTACATCTTGTACATTCCTTCATAATCGTTCCTCATCTCATTTTCTCTATTTCTTTATTGGGATAGTTAATTAAAACACCTCTAAAAGCACTTTTGTATACAAATAAACTACCTGCAGCTAGCGCTTGTATCCCAAGTTCAAATGCTTCTTTTAAATGTTCTACTTTACCAGCACCACCAATCGCAATTAAAGGCATATTAAGTTGTTCGAGGCATTTTTTGATTAATTCCAAATTATACCCCTGCATCATCCCATCACAAGAGATATCATTTATCATCACTTCGCCAACACCAAGTTCGTTTAAAAGCTTGAAAATATCTTCAAGTTTCATTTTGATTTTATTTTTACCACTATGTGTAAAAACTTCATATTTTCCAAAGATATTTTTCTTACAATCTATCGATGCCACAACACTTTGCGCACCAAATTTAGCAATTGCAGACTTTATCACCTCTGGTCCTTCAAAAACCAAGCTATTTACAACTACCTTTTCAACGCCAAGTTTAAAAATCTGCGTCATCTGATCAACTGTTTTTATTCCACCACCATAAGCAAGTGGAATAAAACACTCATCAACAATTTTAGAGATGAGTGCATAGTTAGGTTCTTTGTGTTCCACTGTTGCGGAGATATCTAATATCACAAGCTCATCTACTTCACAATCATTATAGATTTTCACAGCGTTCACAGGATCCCCTATATAGTTAAACTTGTCAAAATTTATGGTTTTTACAAGTGCTTCGTTTTTGATAAGCAAGCAAGGCATTACGCGTCTTCTTAACATGATTACCTCATTTTAGCAAAATTATCTAGTAGTTTCATACCATATTTGTGGCTTTTTTCTGGATGAAATTGAACACCCATAATATGGTCTTTCTGAAAGGCAGATGTGAAATCTTGTATATATGACGTTCTTAACAGATTATCTTCTGGGTTATGACAATTGACATAGTAAGAATGCACAAAATAATACCTAAAGCCGGTTTCAAATCCTTCTGTTAGATCCGTCTTTTTTTGTACAACAACTTCATTCCATCCCATATGTGGAATTCGAACGTTCCTATCTTCAGAGATAAACTTAACGGTTGTTGCATCTATCCAACCCAATCCAGGTAATATACCTTCTTCACTACTTTTTGTCATCAACTGCATCCCTAAACAAATCCCTAAAATTGGCTTTTTTTCAATATTGACAAGTTGATTGAGTTTTCTAGGAAGATCTAGACGATTAAGCGCTTCCATCGCATGATCAAAACTTCCTACACCAGGTAATATCAGTTTATCTGCTTGTGCCATAATTTCATCATCATCAGTGATGACTGATTCATGGCCTAACTTTCTAAGCATATTTTTGATAGATCCCGTGTTACCAAATCCATAGTCGATAATGGCGATCATTTAACTACCTCCTTATCAAAAAATGAAAAAGAGACTTCATTGTTTCTATCAATTTTAATATTTCCAATATGTTTTGCAGGTGTCCCGGCAATGATGCTATATTCTGGAAACGACTTATTCACATAACTGTTAGCCGCAACGACTGAGTGTGCGCCGATTTTTACGCCTTTATCGATGATACTTTGACTTCCAACGTAGACACAGTCTCCAATCTCAGTCGCCTCGTGAACGTAACTCGCATTACCTCTTGTTAAAACCCAGTTCAGGGAACTATGTGTATAGATTTGAACCCCCGATGAGATATTACAGTATGCGCCAATAGACAGTCCACCAGTTCCGTCTAGTAGCGTATATGGACCTATCCAAGTCTTTTCACCCACTTTAACATCACCAAACACATATGAGCTATCATATATATTGGCATCCTTTTCAAATCCAAGCAATTGTGCTTTTTCCCAGCGATCATTCAAAAGCTCATGTCTTGGCAAAGTGCGATGAAATTTTATCCTCATGTTTTCTTCTTTTTCTTTTAAAATCTCCAATAATGCATTATAGCTCATATAGTCCACCTACAACATGATTAAAGATCTTTGAAATTTCCTTTATATCTTCTAAAGTAAGCGTTTGGTGTAAAGGCAAGCAAATCCCCTGTTTATAAAGTTTTGAACTCACAGGTAAACCTTCTGGATATTCGCTTCCATATTTATCCTTATAATACTGCGTATCAAGCACTGCATAAGCACCATAGTTTGATTCAACGCCGTGTGCTCTGAGTTTTCTTATCACTAAGTCACGGTCGAGATGATCATCCAATAAGAGCATATAGGATTGCCAAGTGTGGCCAGGCTGTACTTTTGGATGATGAACACCCTCTGCATTGATTGCGGTGTGATATGCTTCTTGAAGCGTTTGTCTTGTTTTTATCCAAGTATCAAAGTATTTGATTTGAGCTACACCTAGAGCAGCTTGGAAATTTGTCATTCGATAGTTAAGCCCAGCAGTTACAAAGTCCATCTTTCCATCAACTAAAGAAAGTCCATGATTTCTGAGCACTTTGCACCGCTCTATAAGGTCAGAATTGCGGGATACAATCGCCCCACCTTCACCTGTTGTTATAGCTTTACGAGGATGAAAAGAAAAGCAGCCAATATCTGAAAGTAACCCCACTTTTTTACCATTCCACTCTGTCCCAAATGCACATGCAGCATCTTCTACGACAAATAGACCTTTTTCTTTTGCAAAGGTCATAATTTCATCCATATCAGCTGAAGCACCAAATTCGTGTACAATGATAATACCTTTAATATTTACATCGTTTTGGAATTTCTCATATGATTTTTTTATTTCAGGTGTAGTGACCACATAATCATCGATGGATACATCCACGAAAACTGGGATAGCACCTAATAGCTCAACAACATTGACAGTCGCAGGAAAAGTAAAATTAGGTACTAAAACACCTTCGCCTGGCTTAAGATCAAGCGCCATAAGCGCAAGATGCAAACTCGCTGTACATGATGATGTAACAGCAACATTTTCAGGTGCTATCTCTAAATATTTAGCAATTGATTCTTCAAAAGATATACACACTTTACCGTGAACTAGTTGTTTTGAAAGAAGCACCTCTTTCACGGCATCTATTTGTTCTTCATCAATCATCGGATCTGCAAGTCTATATTTCATACAATCACCTTCTATGCTTTAAATAGTTCAGGATAATCGGGCATCAATATGTTATTTGCTTTATACCATTCGCTAGTTCTTCTGATGCCTTCATCTAAATTAACTTTTGCCTCAAGTCCTAGCAAGTTTTTCATCTTATCAACTTTTGGAATTCGAAGATCGATATCAGCTGATAATGGGGGTCTGAAAACGATATTAGAATTTGAATTTAATACCCTGCAAACTGTTTGAGCCAGTCCATAGATAGTTGTAATATCTCTTGCGTTGCCAATATTAAAAGACTCTCCAACTGCATTAGGGTTTTCAATACACTCCATCAACCCATCGATCATATCATCTATATAACACCATGCTCTAATCTGTGTGCCATCACCAAAAATCAGAAGATCATCGCCTCTTAGCGCCTTACGAATAAAAATCTGTATTGCACCTTCTCCTATTTGACCTGGTCCATAGATGTTAAATGGTCTCACCGTTACAGTAGGTAAACCATATTTTTTATGATACGCTTCTGTAAAATGTTCTCCTGTTAACTTACTGACTGCATAAGTCCATCTTGCCTCACCAGCTACGCCAGTGACCATATTATCACTTTCCTCTGACTTATAAGCATGAGAACCAAATACTTCTGAGGTCGAAAATTCTATAAATCTATCAATCCCTTTTTCAAGATGAATCTCTTTTGCTGCTTCGAGCACATTGTAAGTGCCAATAACATTGACTGTCATGGTTCTTACAGGATCTTTTACGGTGTTGTCAATTCCAGCAATGGCAGCTGCATGTATGATTATATCTGCACCTTTCATTGCTTGCTTTAATTTTTCTGCATCTAAAATATCTCCTTCAATCAAAGTTATATTTTTATGATTAACATATTCTTTGGACTGAAGTGAATTTCTCTCTAATTTATCATAAACCACAATTTCGTTGTGATCTTTCAATAAATTTATCAAAGTTGAACCGATGAAGCCTGCACCACCTGTTATAAAAATTTTCTTGTTAGTGATCATGATCTTCTCCTTAATTCGTTTTTCTCAAACTAATTTCATTGTATTTTTCTAAAAGTAGTTGATGTTTAGGTGCAATCGCTAAAGCTTGCTTTAATATCTCAAGTGCATCATTGAATAAATTGTTTTCTATTAATACAGCTGTTTGCTCAAGTATATTCATACATAAACCTTCAATTTCTGGCGAATACTTTTGTGAAGCCGAACTAACAGCTTTACTGAGGTAGCGAGACATCGATGGCATTCTATGACTAGCCTGCTCTATATCATCAACCGATATATTACCTTTGACAAAATCAGATCGTAATAATAAAACACCAAAAGCCTCTTCTTCATTGTTTAGATCTTCAACTAAACATTCATTTATAAATGTATCATTATATTTATTTTGAATTTTTGTAAAAAGTAAATTGAGATACATCATGAAAGCAGCTTGATTGGTTTCTTCATTTTCAAACATCAACAGTCCCTTCAACAAATAAGAGATAATCTTAAGTGCGTTTTTATCTAATAGTTTACCACTTGATATTAAATCAGTATACGCTTTGACCAAGGTTTTGAATTCATCTTTATAGTCTACTAAAATTGTCACCACTTGATTGATTTTCGCTTCCGTGTAATTCTCACCAAATATTTTTATGAATTCTAGATCCAAAAATAAAGAAAAAAGGAGCTTATAATAACTATAGGTTTCTTCTACAAGAATTTCGTCTAATCTCAATGCTTTTGATCTTGTCGGAATTCCTTCAAATTTACCACCCGTTTTGACGAGTCCAATAAAACCCCATAAGTCATCATAATTACTAAGTGCCAAGTAGATTTCATCTAATTTAAGATGAGTATATTTTTCTAGTGCATTATAAAGCATAACCCCTAAATACTTATCAGAAAATAAACTTCTCTCACTTTTGATAAATTGTGATAACCCCAATATATTATTGTTAAACAAACTAAAATACGTAAAGTAAATGACTAAAACATCACCAAATAAGCGATTTGTGCTCTTTCTAATATGCTCACTCAAATCAGTAGATTCCATGATATTAGGCAAAACTAAATTAAGTTTTAAACCATAGTATGCTAAAAATTGCTTAAGAATATCTTGAACATATCCAAAATCATTAAATTGAGTCATTTCAATGCATTTTGAGAGAATTTGTTGTTCAAAATAATTTTGTTGATTTGTTCCTATAATAATATCTTCATAAACTGAAGCAATTTCACCGATGTTCTCAGGCAACACGACATACTTCAAATACATTTTCATGGCGATATCATAAAAACCTGTTGATGAGTCAGTCGTTTCAATTACTTTTTTAGCATAATCGAAAGAAATCTCCGGCAATTTAAGCTCATTGGCAATTGTTGAAACATTACAAAGCGCTTCTTGTTTAGAATTTAAAGTATAATGTTGAACCGCGGGATTTGTTTTGAAAGGCGACTGATCAAACCGTGCCAACAACTCTAAATATTCAATATAACAGTCCATTGCATTTTTGTACTGATTTAATTTTGCATAGGCAACTGCTTTAAAAAAATATAAATCAAGATAGTCACTCTCAATTTCCAATCCCTCATTTGCAACTGATATGGCCTCCTCTTGGAAGCTTGCAAAAGCAGTCAACTTTGCATAAGCTGAATATAAATAGATGTATTTGTTTTTGTTTTTTTTGCTTTCTTTATTTAAAAATCCGTAGGCGATTCTTATTTGGTCAATCGCAAGATCTACATCTCCGTGCATATCATAGGTTGTCGATAGTTGATATCTATAGTAAATGTTATTGGGATTAGTCTTAAGTTGTTCCATTAACATTTCACTAGTTCTTTTAAATTTTTTCTCCATTAAATCGTTATCCGTACGTATATAACCATAATGATAAATGAGGCTATTTGCTTCTTGTAAGTTGCCATTAATAACAGGCATATTATGTACTTTTCCTTCATAATGAAAACCTACATGGTTTTTAAATACTCTTGGGGATATAAATTTTGCACCTAATCCTTCAGCATTTTCATCTTTGACGTTTTGAACATAGATAGCAGCACCTGCGATATCTTCTGAGTAGGTTTTACCAACAAAATTTATAAGTGCATCAACTTCTATTAATTCCTCGTCTGCATCAATGATAAATATCCAGTCACCAGTCGCATAAGACATTGAAATATTTCTCATACTTGAAAAATCGTTATTCCACAAATGATGATGCACAATTGCATTATATTTTTGTGCGATATTTACAGTTTCATCTGTAGAGCCCGTGTCTATTATAATGAGTTCACTCTCAACCTCTCGTCTTAATTTTTCAAGACTTGAAAGACACCTATCTAAGTTTTTTTCTTCATTCTTAACGATCATACAAATACTTAATTTCATCTCTACCTCCTGGTACTTTATCATTTAAAAATAGCCACCCTCGAAGGGAGGATGGCTACTTTTGAGAATTTTGTTATCTCAATAATTGTAAAACGCCTTGTGGTGCTTGGTTTGCTTGAGCAAGCATAGCTTGAGCAGCTTGAGTAAGGATGTTGTTCTTAGTGAACGTCATCATTTCTTTTGCCATATCTACGTCACGGATACGAGATTCTGATGCTTGTAAGTTCTCAGATGCTGTATCAACGTTTTTAATAGTATGTTCAAGTCTGTTTTGCATAGCACCAAGTGAAGATCTTTGTGATGAAACTTTTTCAAGAGCGCCTTGAACAGTTTCAATCGCAACAGCAGCACCAAGTTTTGTTCCGATGTTTACAGTGTCAACGCCAAGTGCAGCTGCTCTCATGTCGCCCATTGAGATAAATGCAGTTTGACCACTATTTGCACCGATTTGACCCATTACAGAGTTACCAAGTGATGATGAAGCAGCTTCATATTTACCAAATACTAAAGTAATTGAATCGCCAACGTTCATGTTATCATTGACACCAGTACCGCCAACAGCGATTGTAGATATCTCACCAGTGATTGTATTTGCAACAGTGATTGATGCAGATGATGTCATAACTAAATCTGTAGAAACAGCGCCATTTGGTCCGATTACTTGGTAATCAGCAGCAGCAAATGTTGCAGCACTTACGTTAGTTCTGATGATCATGTATGCACCACTTAATTTTGCGCCAGTAGCAGCTTGAGCATCAAGAGAAGTTGTAGTAAGTGTAAGTGGAGAGTTGTTGTTAACTCTTACTGTACCAGCAACTGATGAAGATACACCTTTTGCAGAACCTTCAAGAAGTTTCTTAGTATTGAACTCTGTTGTATTACCAATTCTATCAAGCTCTGAAACCAATTGTGTCACTTCGTTTTGAAGTGCTGTTCTATCAGCATCAGTGTTTGTATCATTGGCAGATTGTACAGAAAGTTCTCTCATACGTTGAAGGATTGAGTGAGACTCATTAAGAGCGCCCTCAGCTGTTTGAATCAATGAAATTGTATCTTGTGCATTTCTAGATGCTTGATCTAGACCTCTGATTTGGCCTCTCATTTTTTCTGAGATAGCAAGACCAGCAGCGTCATCGCCAGCACGGTTAATTCTGTAACCTGATGATAATTTTTCAATTGATTTTGCGCCTTGAGCTGTGTTGATTCCCAATTGTCTGTGGGTATTCATTGCCATTAAGTTGTTATTAATTCTCATAAAAGTTCCTCCTTGAGTTTTGTAAAGTCAGATTCCTTTCTGACTTATGTGAAGTTCCAATTCAATCCGGCCGTAAAATGAACTGGCCATCTAATAATAATATCGGTTCAGAATTAGAAAACTTTAATATTTTTTTTGATTATTTTTTTATAAATAAAAAAACCACCCTCTAAAAGAGGATGGTTTTTCTCAATTATTATCTTAGTAATTGTAAAACGCCTTGTGGTGCTTGGTTTGCTTGAGCAAGCATAGCTTGAGCAGCTTGAGTAAGGATATTGTTCTTAGTGAACGTCATCATTTCTTTTGCCATATCTACGTCACGGATACGAGATTCTGATGCTTGTAAGTTCTCAGATGCTGTATCAACGTTTTTAATAGTATGTTCAAGTCTGTTTTGCATAGCACCAAGTGAAGATCTTTGTGATGAAACTTTTTCAAGAGCGCCTTGAACAGTTTCAATCGCAACAGCAGCACCAAGTTTTGTTCCGATGTTGATAGTGTCAACGCCAAGTGCAGCTGATCTCATGTCGCCCATTGAGATAAATGCAGTTTGACCACTATTTGCACCGATTTGACCCATTACAGAGTTACCAAGTGATGATGAAGCAGCTTCAAATTTACCAAATACTAAAGTAATTGAATCGCCAACGTTCATGTTATCATTGATACCTGTACCACCAACTGAGATTGTAGAAGTCTCACCAGTGATTGTTGTAGATGCAGTAATTTGAACTGAAGAAGAAATTGTAAATGTTGTTGAAGCATTTCCATCTGGACCGATGATTTGGTAATCAGCAGCAGCAAATGTTGCAGCACTTACGTTAGTTCTAATGATCATGTATGCACCACTAACTTTTGCACCAGTAGCAGCTTGAGCATCAAGTAAAGTTGTTGTAAGTGTAAGTGGAGAGTTGTTGTTAACTCTTACTGTACCAGCAACTGATGAAGATACACCTTTTGCAGAACCTTCAAGAAGTTTCTTAGTATTGAACTCTGTTGTATTACCAATTCTATCAAGCTCTGAAACCAATTGTGTCACTTCGTTTTGAAGTGCTGTTCTATCAGCATCAGTGTTTGTATCGTTGGCAGATTGTACAGAAAGTTCTCTCATACGTTGAAGGATTGAGTGAGACTCATTAAGAGCGCCCTCAGCTGTTTGAATCAATGAAATTGTATCTTGTGCGTTTCTAGATGCTTGATCTAGACCTCTGATTTGGCCTCTCATTTTTTCTGAGATAGCAAGACCAGCAGCGTCATCGCCAGCACGGTTAATTCTATAACCTGATGATAATTTTTCAATTGATTTTGCGCCTTGAGCTGTGTTGATTCCCAATTGTCTGTGGGTATTCATTGCCATTAAGTTGTTATTAATTCTCATAAAAGTTCCTCCTTGAGTTTTGTAAAGTCAGATTCCTTTCTGACTCAGATGAAAAGACCCGTTCAAAACGGCCGGAATGTGAACGGGTCATTTACTTAATTATCGGTAAAACAAAATAAAACTTTAGTGTTCTAAAAATTATTTATCGCTTTTTTTCATCCTATCTGACAGCACTCTTATAGCACTTGCAGAACCAACTGCTTCTTTATTAGATTCGAGTATTTTTTCTAGAACCTCGCTGCGAAAAATCTCTATTTCCTTTGGTGCATTAATGCCAATTTTAACTTTTCCTTCTTCAATTCCAATAATTTGTATCTCAATATTACCGTTTATGATGATACTTTCGTCTTTTTTTCTAGTCAATATAAGCATAGGCTAAACCTCGCTCTTCTTTTTAAAAATTGGATACTTAATTTCATCGTATTCATTGAGTAAGATTTGCTTGCCAATTTTCTCTTTATTATTAATCAAGACTGGCGCCATTACATTGATGGTAGTCTCTTCCACGTTCTCCGGAATTGTGACGATTGCAAGTGCAATCACATCTTTAAGATCATCTTCATTTTGAATTTTTAGATATTGTGCATCTGGTAAAGACAAGTCAAAATCATAATTTTCAACAAATAAAAAAGGATCAGTAACAATAAAAGCAAGTGTCTCTGATTCAGTTGAATGAAGTGTATTAAATGGAAAATCAATATCACCTGATGGTATGATTATAAAATTGTGAAATTCTTCAAAACCAGGAATACCTTGAGAAAAATTAATAATATCATTTTCAGTGTATTCAATTTCACCAAATTGAGTTGTATTTAAAATCATGAAAGCTACCTCCTAAACCATAAATTTGTATTTTGGATCTTCATACCTAAAGTTGATACTATTATACTGACTGATAGAATAACTTATTTGATAAGGTGTATAAGACATCTGGACTTTTTGTGGCTGTGATAAATTACTGACACTCCCGCGCCTAAAACTATAATTCACATTTCCAGGATCAACAGTGATCGTTGGTCTAGAAGTAGGAACAGCGCCATAATTAAATTCTTTATCAAACATATCATAAGCGTTACTAATTGCTTGATCGGGTATGGGATCATAATCATTTTGAATTTCTTTAAGTTCATTACCCTGACTGACAATCCTTGAAACACCTTGAGAGTATATTTGTTGAGAATACGCGTTATTATCATCCATAAAGGCTCTAATATTTTTAAGTCCTGCTTCTGCAAAGGGTTGAGATTGATCAATTAGCACTTTAACTTGTTTTGTTTCCATTTCAAGTTCTGGTTTTTGTATATCTAGATTAAGCGTCCTACTCCCATTCCCATTTTGTTCAAGCTTTGCAGGCGTTGAGGATATATTCATTACAATAGGTTGCTGACTGATTGTTATAGGCATAATACCCTCCTATTACCTGATAAAGTCTACCAAGCTCGGTTGAATAACTTTTGAACCAACTGAAAGAGAAGCTCTGTAAACGTTTTCGAGATTTTTAAAATACATTATCGCTTCGGCCATATCGACATCTTGAACTTTACTTAAAAGTCCGGTAAAGGTGATTTCATTTTCATCAACTCTATTTTTAATAAAGTCAACACGATTTGTCTTACCGCCTATTTCTCCTGCCACTGTAAGTACTCTATCTAAGTGTAAATCGAGTTTATCAAGTGCCGTTTGCATAGCTGCATCACTATTTGCATTTAAACCAGCAATTAAATTACCTATATCGGTCATCATTTCACTTTGGTTTGCAACTATATAATCCACTGCAATCGTATGGTTTTGACCATCATTTGTTGCGTTTAAAGTAAAATCAATAGTGCCACCACTTACAGCACCTACTGTTACTGTTCCTGCTGGCGGGAATCCACCATCTATTTGTGTTTGCAACTCTGTTTGTAAAGCAGCAACTGTATTAAGTGTTGAAAAATCTACAGAAAAAGTCTTTCTCACATCATCTACTTGTAGAACAAATTTGTGAATCCCTGTTTCAGCAAGTACATCCGCATCTGTCACTACACCAGAACCTGTTAATGTTGTAGCAGTGCCATTGGTGCCAGGTGTAACTGTAACACCAGTAACACCTGCAGATGCAGTAGTGTCCACAATTGTTGTAGCAGTGCCATAGGCTTTTGAACTTACGACTAATTTATCGTTAAGGTCAAAATATATATCAGCAACATCTCCTAATTTTGCGGCACCATTTGGTGCTGCTTTTAATGCAGATATAAATCGATCTTTTGTCATTGGATTGAGAGGTGTATTATCAAGTAAGGATTCATCGACATTATACAATAACCCACCGACAGTTATATCTAAAGTATCCGCAGTATAATCATAATTCAAGTTTACATCAGCTGTTAACTTAGATTGCGTTGCTTTTGTCGTATCACCAGTGCTATTTGTGATTTTACCATCAAAAAAATTATTGACGTTTATGATACCAAATAGATCAACTGGATGTACACCTACAGGCATAACCTCTCCTACAGCAACTTCATACCCTATAACAGGTTTAAGTGAATTACGTTCAGAAGTGATGTCTATGTTATATGACCCATCCGTGTTGAAAAGCTTTTGATTCGTTTCAAGACCGGAAAAAACATATCGACCCGCACTAGTAGCATTACCAGAAACGATAATTTCTTTTGATAATTCTTCAATTTCTACCTTGATTTTGTTTCGGTCATCGGCAGTATTTGTACCGTTGGCAGCCTGAACCGTTAATTCACGCATCCTTTGAAGTATGTCTTTAATATTGTGAAGTGAGCTCTCAGAAACCTCAAGCCAGCCCAAAGAATCATTGATGTTTTTCTTATATTGCTGTGCTTCACGTATATCTGTTTTATATTTAAGTACTTGTGTAATCCCTACTGGATCATCAGAAGGTCTTTGTATCTTCTTGCCCGTTGATAGCTCGGATTGCTTTTTAGCCATACTGACGAGGTTATTATTAGAATTCCAAAGCATATCTTTAACAAGCATTGTATTGGTAACTCTCATTTCATCAACTCCTATCTACCAACTGTCCCTAGACGATTAACAACTAAATCAAGCATCTCGTCATATACGTTCACCATCCGTGCATTGGCATTATATGCCGTTTGAAACTTAATCATATTTGCCATTTCTTCATCAAGCGAAACGCCCATTATCGAATCTTTAGCTGCGCTATAATCTTTTACAAGTAACGCCTGATTTGTGGAATTTCGATTAGATTCGGCAGCGTCAACCCCTAAGTTGGATACTAAAGATTTGATATAATCTTCTGGCGCACCCCATTCATAAAGCTTAACATTATGCCTAGTTTCTATCAATTTGAGAATATTTGTGCCATCTCCTGGAAGATCTTCTACATTGGTTCCTGCTGCAAATTTGTTGAGGTCTTCTAAATCTTTAGCGATTGTTATATCCGATGCTTTCATACGGTCAACGATGTAGAACTTACCATCAATCTGCTTCACCGTTTTGTCTTTATAACTTGGATTATTCGCTAATATTTGCTTTATATTGCTATTAATTTTATCTTGTTGTTCATCTTCTGGCAAAGCAGAAACTCCCGTCATTACAGAAGAAGTGACTTCAGTCGCAGGAAGACCATCCAGTCCTTTATTGATCAAATAATCTTTATACTCAGCAGTCGTCATATTTTTAATAGTAAACATATAGTTGCCTGTACTGCCATCTAGACCGTAACCGCCTTCATGTATGCTATTAAAAGTACTACTAAATGTATCAATAAACTCATTGAGCTTATCAACATAATACGGAATACCTTTTTTGTCACCGCCGATATTATCTCTAACATCTTTAAGTCCAAGTAATTTCCCGGAACTTAAATTGAGTTTATTGCCATTTGACCACTGGACATCCATTATTTCAGCGTCATCATCTGGGTTAACTTTTTGATCCCTTGGTACAAGTTCAAGCGTATCACTTCTATAATGGGCAACGAGCTGTTGACCACCCACTAAAACATAAAATCTATTTTGTTCATCTTCATAATAATCAACATTTACAAGTTCAGATAATTTATCTACGAGTACATTTCTTTGGTCGCGAGTATCATTTGCAACGCCACCTTCAAGTTCAGACTTATAAATTGTTTCATTTAGCTTTGCAATTTGATCGGCAAGTGAATTTACTTCACCTACTGCTGACTTAAACTGAAAATTAAGATCGGCTTGAAGGTCTTTAAGCATGGTAGAAATACGTCTTGTACCTTCTGAAAGCGCAATTGTATTTTGTCTTACTAAAGTTCTAGCCGTTAAGTTCTCAGGATTTTTTTGTAAACTTTGAAGTGACTCATAGTATTGATCCATAAGTTCAGCAATACTAGAATCAGAAGGTTCGTTAAAAATCCCCTCAAGTTCTGTTAAAACACTCGAACGGGCATCCCATTCACCTTTTACACTGCTTTCAACTCTATATTTAAAATCTAGATAACTATCCCTTACTTGCTTAACAGCCGTTACATCAACACCGACACCTAAAGTGCCAAGACCACCTGGTAAAACTTGTGGTTGATATGCTTTTGTATTCATCACCTGTCGCGAATAGCCTTCAGTGTTTGCATTTGCAATATTGTGAGATACGATGCCAAGCGATCTTTGGTTGGCAAACAATCCTGATAACGCTGTATTTAATCCTAAAAAACCTGCAGACATAGTATCACTCCTTTATATACATCAAACGCGAGCGTCAAATAGATTTTTACGTTCATTTTCTTCATTACCTGCCCTTTTACTATATCTTCCACTGTCTTCACCAGTTTGAGCTAAAAGGCTAATATTAAAATTAATGAGTTCCAATTTATCTTCAAGCAATCTGCCATTAAATCTTGTTTCTTCATTTACGTTTTTAATAAGAACCATCAATTTGTTTTTAGATTCTAAAATTTTATGTCGTTCATCCGCTCTAAGTAGTTCAGCAAGTTGCGACACATTTTCGACAAAATCAAGTTTTTCGTCTCTCATAATTTTATCTAAAACTTTCTCTCTAATTTCTTCAAGTTTAAACAAGGAAACAACAAGACCTTGTTCTTCACTCACCATCTCTTCTAACTTGTCTATGTCTTGTGCTTTGATTACTTCACGCTTTAATTTTGCAAGCTGAAGTAGATCACCATAAATTTCAGTTTCTTTATCTAATGTTTGTACCAATTGCTCAACACTTTTAGTCATAGAGAACACTCCTTATTAAAATCTTTGGACAATAAATCCTCATATTTTATCACAGTCAAGATGTAACCTAATAAATTAATAACCGGACAAAAAGTCCGGTATATTTTTGGGGGATAAGAAATCGGCGATTAAATTTTTTTCGCTTCAATACCGGAAAATAATTTACTTACTATATCTTCAGCTGATGGTTTATAGTTTCCTGATGCCATAAGTTGTTTTATTTCATCGAGTTTTTCCGTTCTTACTTCTGGTAAATCATTAAGCGCTTTTCTAGCCACTTGGATATCTCTAGCTGCACTAGAAATTTCAACTTTATCAGTACTTTGAATTACTTTATCAGGTGTCTCAGTTTTCTTGACACTGTTCCCATAAGTTTTTAATACATTTTGAATATTCACTTGATTTGTTATTTTCATAAAAACACCCCCATATTGCCGATTTCTCTACTAGGTATATCGGCACATACAGGGGTAAGTTTAGTCCAAATTTATTATTTTTTTCTTTCTTGATCTTTAATATGCATCCCTACTCTATTCCTTTGTTGTTCACCCTCACCAATACCTGATTTTAGCCCTTCTGCTAGTTCTCTGATACATTTTGCACAAAACCGTCCACCATCAATTGGCACTTCACAGCGTTCACAAAAGGAAATATTAGCATGGTCACTTAGGACGATTCGACCTTCTCTAATCCATTTTAATATAGCCTCAGAATTCACACCGGTTCTATTGCTTACATCTTTTATACTTGAAGAAGGGTTATCATATATATATTCGCGTACACGGTTAAATTCGTCGTCAACATCGTCGTTGCATCTAGAACAAAGAGTCGCACCATCTATAGAAGAAAAAACACGATTACACTTTTTGCAGTTTTTTAGCGAACTTATTCTTTCATTATCTGCCATAAAATCCTCCTTATTTTTAGACACCTCTTGCAACAGTGATGCAATTGATTTGACTGCATCCCGCCTCATAAAGTGCTTTTGAGCAGGCATCGAGCGTAGCGCCTGTGGTATATATATCGTCAACCAATAGAACTTTCTGGCCTCTGACGAATACTTTTTTATGTCTTTTTACAATTATAGCATTTTCAAGCATCGCTTTCCTAGAAGCTTTGTTCAGATTTTTCAGTTTTTTTGTATGTCTACTTCTTTGTAATAAATCCAAAGGTGGTTTTACTTCAAGTTTTCTTGACATAAAGTAAGCAATTCTTTCTGCTTGATTATATCCTCGAGCCACTCGTCTTGAAAAGTGAATGGGGACAGGTATGATGAGATCAAAATCAGAAAGACTTTCATCCTTTTGGATCATCAATGCAAGCTGCTCACCAAAATAACGCGCTTGGTAAATTTGTTTTTTGTATTTCAGACCAATTATTGCCGTTTTTAAATTTCCAGAATACACGCCAAATGATTTGTGTTTTGTAAAAAAAGTGAACTTTTCCTGACACTCTTTGCATTTATAAAAATAATCTGCATGTTGTGAATATGCCAAATCTATGGTTCTACCACACTTTATACACTGCCTTACATCATTTCTAACAACTTCTTCTTCGCAATTTGAACAAAGTACATTTTTAGCATCAGGATGAAGTTCCTTCTCACAAAAATAACACGTTAAATTCGATGGAAAGATAAACTCTATCCAATGTTTTAATACCTCATTCACTTTCATATGAAATTCTCCATTAAAAATAAATTAATGATCTCCTAATGCCTCTGCAAAAAATTCCAATTTCTTTAAAAGTCCTGAATTTCGCTTCATTTCATGTGTTCTACGAATCATCTCAGAAAGCGCTCTCTTTTCACCCACCAAAACCAAAAGTTCTCTAGCCCTTGTGATGGCTGTATATAAGATATTTCGACTCATCAACATCGGGGGAATAAACGCCATTGGCATAATAATCGCTTTGAATTCACTACCTTGACTCTTGTGAACGGTTATCGCATAGGCTAATACAAGTTCATCCACAGTAGGATAATCATAGATGACTTCTCGTTCTTGATCGAAAATGACTGTTACTATTCGTTCACTTTCATTGATCTGGGTGATAAAACCAATATCGCCATTAAAGACTCCTTTGCCTTCTTCTGCATATTTTGTCGTCCACTCTAAATTATAATTATTTTTGATTTGCATCACTTTATCGCCTTCTCGAAACTTCTTTTTCCCAAAAACACGTTCGATTTTTTTCTTAGACGCTGGATTAACCACTTCTTGAAGCATATCATTAAGGACTTCCACACCCACACCGGATCCTTTAACGGGCGAGATAACTTGTATATCCTCCATAGGATTCAGGTTATAATAACTCGGAAGGCGTTCCATCACTAGATTTTTAATTTCTTTTATTATGTCATCTGCCTTTGGACGGTTAATAAAGAAAAAATCTTTATCTGCTTTATTAAGCACAGGCATCTCACCTTTATTTATCATATGCGCATTGACTGCGATTAGTGATGCTTCACTTTGTCTATAAATCTCAGTTAATCTTGTAGAGGGAATCCAAGAACATAATAGTAGATCTTTGAGAACACTTCCTGGTCCAACTGAAGGTAACTGATCAGCATCCCCCACAAATATGAGATGTGTTCCAAGTTCAATTGCATCTAATAGCCTATACATCAACACTATATCCACCATAGAAATCTCATCAATTATCAAGACATCTGTTTTTATAGGACTTTCAGAATTCTTTTGAAAGTTATTTTCTCCTTGAAACTCAAGTAGTCGATGAATTGTCTTGGACTCTCGTTGCGTTGTCTCAGTCATACGCTTTGCAGCACGACCTGTAGGAGCAGCCAGTAGAACCTTTCTATCCTGAGATTCAAAGGCCTCGATGATTGCGTTTATCATGGTTGTTTTACCTGTACCAGGGCCTCCAGTGATGACAAATACACCACTCTCCAGAGATGCGAGTACTGCTTCTCTTTGTTTTTCTGCAAGTAAGATGCCCCTATTTGTTTCAAATTCATCTATAAATTGGTTCATATCAGAAAATTTAATGTGCTCAGAATGTTGCATTAATTGATACAATTTCGAGGCAACCTGTTGCTCTGAATAATAGAGACTAGGATGATAAATCGCCACTTTATCTTCATGTAATCTTTCAATATTCAGTTGCCCATTCATCACCATTGTGCCGATTTCATCGACAATTTCTTCAGCTTTAACCTGTAATTCTTGTCCAGCTAATTTAACAAGGTGTTCTTGTTCACAAAAAGTATTGCCATTTGATGCTTCTTTATTAAGTAAATAGGTGAGTCCAGATGCGATTCTAAAAGGTGAATGAAAATTAACACCCATTTTCATGGCAATCTGATCGGCCAGTTTAAACCCCACACCTACAAGTTCATCTGCAAGTACATATGGATTTGCTTCTACCGTTTTAATCGCTTCATGACCAAACCTTTTATATATTTTCATTGCTAAGTTGATGGATATACCTATCCCTTGAAAATACATGATAAAATCCCGAAGCTCATATTGTTCTTTGTAAGAGAGCACAATTTGCTCTAGTTTTTTTGGTCCTATGCCAGGAATGTTTAAAAGTTTCTCTGGCGCATTTTGAAGCACTTCAAGCGCATCACCACCAAAAGATTCTATAATCAACTGTGCAGTTGTATCACCGATTCCTTTGATAATACCCGATGCAAGGTAACGGTATACTTCGTCTTCGTCTGTGGGTTTAATGTGCTGAGCATAGGTGACATTCAACTGTTCACCATAAAAATTGTGAATCTCCATATTACCAGTAACGCGCAGCCTATCGCCTTCTCTTAAAAAGGGAATACTTCCTTTTATACAGATAGTATCATCATAAATATCAAAAATCGCAATGACATATCCATTATCTTCATTATAATATATGATATCTTCTACGATTCCTTCAAAGGTTTCGCTTTCATTGAAATCAGTTTTCATCTCTACCTCAAATAAGAACTTATGTTCATAGTTTAGCATATTTTGGAAGTGAATCAAAGTCCTTCTACTGTAAGCAAAAAAAATGGAAGCTACTTCTCACCCTAAAAAAGGGATCAAAACGAGCTTCCATCTATAATTATTTTTGCGATTTATTGATTTATTGATTTATTAATTTATTGGATTATTAGATTATTGGCTTATAATCCAAAAGCTTCTTTTCTAAGAATTTCAGCTTTATCAGTTTTTTCCCAAGGAAGTTCAACATCTGTTCTTCCAAAGTGACCATAAGCAGCAGTTTGTCTATAGATTGGTCTTCTAAGGTCAAGGTCTCTGATAATTGCACCTGGTCTTAAGTCAAAATGTTTCTCAACTAAGTCGTTAATTAAGTCTTCAGAAACTTTACCAGTACCAAATGTTTCAACTAAGATTGAAACTGGGTGAGCAACACCAATTGCATAAGCAAGTTCAATTTCACATTTAGTAGCTAAACCTGCAGCAACAACGTTTTTAGCAACGTATCTTGCAGCGTAAGCAGCAGAACGGTCAACTTTTGTTGGATCTTTTCCAGAAAATGCGCCGCCGCCGTGTCTAGCGTATCCACCGTATGTGTCTACGATGATTTTTCTACCAGTTAAACCAGCATCTCCTTGAGGACCACCGATTACAAATCTACCTGTTGGGTTTACAAGAACTCTCGTATTTACAAATAGATCTGCAGGAATAATTGGTTTAATAACATGTTCAATTAAATCTGCTTCAATTTGCTCTCTTTTAACTTTTGCACTATGTTGTGTTGAAATCAAGACTGTATCAATACGGCAAGGTCTTCCATTTTCATCGTATTCAACAGTTACTTGCGTTTTACCATCAGGTCTAAGGTAAGATAATGTACCATCTTTTCTTACATCTGTAAGTCTTTTTGCAAGTCTGTGAGCAAGAGAAATTGGTAACGGCATTAATTCTTCAGTTTCATCACAAGCAAAACCAAACATAATACCTTGGTCACCAGCTCCGATAGCTTCTACTTCGTCAACCATACTTCCATCTTTACTTTCAAGTGCTTGGTCAACACCCATAGCGATATCGTCTGATTGCTTATCAATTGCAACTAAAACGCCACAAGTGTCACCATCAAAACCATATTTTGCTCTAGTGTAACCAATTTCTTTAATTGTTTGTCTAACAATGCCTTGAATATCTACGTAGCAGTTCGTAGTGATTTCACCAGCAATGAGCACCAACCCTGTTGTTACAGAGGTTTCACATGCAACTCTCGCAGTAGGATCTTGAGAGAAAATAGCATCTAAAATTGAATCAGAGATTTGGTCACAGATCTTATCTGGATGACCTTCAGTTACAGACTCAGAAGTAAATAATCTTTTTCTTGACATTTAATACACCTCCATTGATTTAGTGCTGCTAAAGCAGCGGAATCCATTTATCATATTTTGATGATTCATAGGCATAAAAAAACCTCTTCGCAAGAAGAGGGTGTGTTTTATTACAATCTCATCTTCCAGGTATCCGTACTACCCGTAGGATTTAGCACCGTGTATAACCGGTTGCTGGACTTCATAGGGCCTATTCCCTCCATCTCTCTTGATAAGGATTACTATTAAATTTACTTGACTATAGTATCATACGCTTTCGAGAATTACAATAATTTTGTTATAAATAAACTGAAATAATTTTAAGACAATATTGACACAATTTAATTTTAGGCATAAACTATTTCTGGTAACTGTCGATAATACATATAAGGTGTTAATTACTTACTGGAGGCAATTATGAATTATGTTGAACGTCTCGCACTTGAAATAGAATCTAGAAAAACCCAACTTAGAACGCTTCAGCATAAAAATGCGACTTTTGCATGTATCGAAATCGAAAGAGAAATTGATCTTTTAAAGTCTGAACTAGAACGCTATCGCGATTATGAAACACATAAAACACATCATATTTATGCAAAAAAAGAAAATTAATTTTTTACTTCATAAAATATAAAATCTAGCTTTTCTATGTATGAGAATACATAAAATTGCTAGATTTTTTAATTTTGAGACAAATAGTCAAATATAGTCTCATAATTACTATTGATATAAGCATAAACAACTGGATCATCTGTTTTTAATTCACAGATAAATTGAAGACTTTCATTATATGCTTGATTGTTAATAAGCGTTTCATCGATCACTTCTAAATTCTCCTTTACAAAGGATGAAATTAATAGTTGACCTGCCCTTGCAAAAAAGTACATCGCATAAATATCCCCGTTAAGATAATAAGGGTTTTGCGCTACATGATTGTTGTTTATATTGAATTCGATATATAAATTACCTTGATAATAACTTTGTTTCATCATTTCTGGGTTATTATCGGCAAAGCGCCTCTCAAAAAAAACATCATTGAGCTGAGAAACGAGTATAAATTCTGGTTTATTTAAGTTAAATGCAGCTTCAATACTAGACATTACAAGTTCATCTAATTGATGAACATCCAAAATCAAATGTGTTTTCTTCTCTACACTGACTTCATAAAGCAAAAGTTTATACTTATGCTCAAAATCTATTAAAGCTTCAACCTTATATTTTTCTGAGATGTCATCTTCGTACATAAGTGTTGATGTATTCTTAATAAGTGTATAGGGAGCGTCAAGACTATCAAAGTTTGTCAATTCATGATATTTTTTCATTATTGCTTGAGCTGATATGATATCTTTTCCAACGATACGCATCATTAAGTAGTTAATTGCATGAAACGCACTTGTGATTTCAGGATTGATTTTTTTATAAAGCGTCACAATTTCATCTTTTTCCAAATTTGATTCCCAGCTTAAAAAAGTTTCTAAATAAACATCAAAATCAACATGTGCTTCAATACTGTTGGGATCTACTTCATGAGCAGTTTTCAGAAGATATACCATCTCTCTAAACGAAATATCAACAAATGTACCTCCTAATCCACCTGTAACAGCAAGAACCAGTGTATTTAGTTCCTTCTCTGAAGGCAAGGTCAAATGATAAAATCCATCGATGCCATAAACTTCATAGTCTAAATGAAAAATCTGAGCGATTGCTCGCTCAGCTTCATCTACCCAATTTACAACGATTCCAACTACACCCATAAGGCGTGTATTCGTGGCTTTTGCGCTTATAAACTTAAGTTTTGAGGATTTTAATCCCTTCATTATGCCAACACCTTTTCTATCATCAACGTCTTAAAATAATCCAATTTTTGCTTGGCTTTACTTTTGTCTGCATCACAAATTGAGAAATATACTTTAAGCTTAGGTTCCGTACCAGAAGGTCTAAGTACCATCCAAGAATGATCATCAAAATAGAATTTTAATACATCTGATTTTGGTAATCCAGTTTCATCAAGTAGATAGTCTATTTTTTCTTCATACCTAAAAATATCTTCCGATTGGGTTCTGAATTTATGCATGATTTCCTTCATTAATGAGCCACCCTCTTTACCTTCAAAATTCTTAGAGATGGTCTCATCTACAAAATAACCATGTCTTTTGTAGATGCTTTCTAATACTTCTTTTAATGAAATGCCCTGTTTTTTATAAAACTCAGCCATTTCAATCGCCATTAATGTACCCATAACAGCGTCTTTATCTCGCACATGTGGATCAAAAAGATAGCCGTAACTCTCTTCATAGCCCATAACAAAATGCGGTGTATCTAGTTCAATTTGCTCGCCAATGAATTTAAAACCAGTAAGTGTCTTTCTATTGCTAACACCGTAATATTCTGCTTGCGCTTTTGCTAAATCAGCGGATACAATTGTATTCACAATATAATGTTCTTTAGTAAGTCCAGATTTAGATGAGAGCACATACTCTACAAACAATGAACCCACTTGATTACCATTTAACGCTATAAATCTATTACCATCTTTTATCATAATACCAATTCGGTCACAATCTGGGTCAGTAGCAATGATTAAATCCGCATCAAATTTTTCTGCTGTTTTTACTGCATGTTCAAACGCTTCTATTGACTCAGGATTAGGTTGTTTACAAGTTGGAAACTCACCATCTGGCGCCATCTGTTCTTCTACGGGAATTAAATTTGAAAAAGACATCTCTTTTAATACTCTTGAGATAGTATGTCCACCCGTTCCGTGGAGTGGTGTATAAACCACTTTAAGACTAGAAGTTTTTAATAGTTCTGGTCTAATAGAAACTTTTTTCACCATTTCAATATAAGGTAAATCCACTTCTTCATTGATGATCTTCAAAAGTTTTGCTTGTACTGCTTCTTTACGGTCCATCGTTTTGACCAAACTAAAATCCGTAATTATTTCAACGTGTTCAACTAAGGCATCCGCTAGATGTGGGACCAGCTGACATCCCGTTTCATCATATACTTTATAGCCATTGTATTCCGGTGGATTATGACTAGCAGTCACCATTACACCACCCATACAGTTTAGTTCTCTCACTGCAAATGAAAGCTCAGGTGTCGTTCTTACTTCATCAAAGAGATAAGCAATGATACCATTAGCGGCCATTACTTTTGCTGTCTCCATCGCAAACTCATAAGATTTTCTTCTTGAATCATATGCAATCACAACTGATTGATTCACTTTATTGCCAAGCGAATTTTGTTTTCTCTCCAACAAGAAATTCACAAAACCTTGAGTCGCTTTTCTAATCACGTACTCGTTAATTCTGTTTCTACCAGCACCAATGATACCTCTCATGCCTGCTGTTCCAAATTCTAGGTCTTTATAAAATCTATCTTCTATTTCTAAAGGTTGGTTTTTTATTAACGCAAGTTCTGCTCTAAAAGCCTCATCAAAATATGAATTGGTTAACCACTGATTATAATGTTCTTGTGCGTTCATTTTTTACTCCTTTCACGACTTATATCTTAACATCTCACAATTTTATCATATATTATAAAGAAATTCCAGTATCTCTAAGTCCTTGCAATACTAAATAGTAAAGGTGAATTAAAAGTTCGTTTTTAAGTTTTTGTGGAAAAAAAACCAACCCTTTACTTGGAATTGCACTTATTATCTTCTTTGCAATTTCATCTTGTAACCCATTATAATTTGAGAGTTCACGTGAATAATAAGCATTTACTTTTTGAGTTAAGGTTTCAAAAGACATCACTTCAAATCTATCAATTTGAGCTTGTTCAGCTAAGAATTCATAGAAGCTCAACATGATATACTGATAGCCCTTAGATTTATCTACTTTTAATAAATCCCCAACTAAAGGTAATATTTCTTCAAATAATAGCCTGTAAGTAGCTCTTTCGCTCCCTAAAAAAGAAGAAATTTGCTCTAACAACACTTTGGGTAGTCTTTGCAGCTTCATCAAAATCTCATCTTCACTCATGAGTTTATCAATATAATATCTAGTACCATAAAGCGATTTCATCACTCTTAACGTATCAAAATAACCCAGTTTCATGTTGTATTTTGCTTTATCAGTATCAATTTCAAGTACTTTACCAAGATCCTCCGAAGGCTCAATATAGATTACTTTATCTTGGTCCTTTTTTTTAACTTTTCGGATGCGTCCTAGCCCAAACACACGAATCGCAATTACTTCGTCACAACCTTTTTCTAAGAGCATGTTAATGGGCAAATTGTCATAAAAAGCACCATCTAGCATCCGCTTATTATCTAGTTTTTCATCTTTAAATGCAGGTAAATTTGCTGAAGCAATCATATACTCATGTAGTTTTCCATACGGAATATCTTCAATAAATTTTTCGACTGGTTTTAAGTCAGTTAATGAAACTGATACCAGTCCAAAATCGATATCTGAGGCCCTCACTTTATCTTCGTCTACAAAATCTTTTAGACTTTTTTTAAGCGGTGATACATCTAACCCACCTTGTTTAAAGGTCTCACTTAGAAATTTTTTGATCTTGCCCGGATCAGAAGGAAATTCAAAATTCATGAGTCCTAATAAAACTTCTGAGTCACCATTTATAATATCTGTCATTTCAGTTGAAAGCCAGATTTTTTCTAGTTTCTCTAGATCTCTTGTCGCCAATAAAGCTCCATTTAAAGCGCCGATAGAAGCCCCTGCAACTGCATGGTACTCTACGCCTAAATCAGATAATGCCTTCATTGCACCTACATGAAATGCACCTTTAGCACCGCCACCTTCTAAAGCAATCCCTCTCATGACGCCTCCTTAACTCATACTGCTACATATATACCTAATATTGAAATAAAATAACACTTTAAACCGTGACAAAATAAAACCAGCGTTAAATAAAGAATAAGTCCATCTTATCTCTTCACTCTCCTGCTGGTTAATTCGTTTTTTTAAACATAAAATTAAAGTTACCCTTTGATGTCCACACCTGTTGCTCCGCTGGTATTACCTATAGCATCTCGGGTCTCTACGTTGTCTTCATTCGTTGTCGCTGTAGAAGCACTATAGACTTTTAACATGTTATTATAGATCATATCAGAAAGGCCCATCCCACCGGTTTTGCTAATCGTTTTTGACATTTCCTCATCTAGCATGCCTTCAAAAGTGGTTCTTGCATCACTTTTTTCAACAAGTCCACCATCTTGAATGGTTTTTCTCATTTCCTTAAAAAGCGTATTGATAAAGTAAGCTTCAAATTCTTGACTTGCTTCTTTTAATTTTGTCAAATCCTTATCACTTGCAGCTTGTTCAAGTTTATCTTTAAATGAATTTACTTCACTTGCTTCTTTCTCTTGAGTAGCAGAGGTTTGGTAAGTATTGCTTATCATGTTACTGTCAATTTTCACGGCCAACAACCTCCTATTCTATCTTTTGGATTGTTTAAATATCTAAACCCTAATTATCGTTTTAAATTATTGGCAATTTCTAGCATACGGTCTGCCGTTTGAATCGACTTAGAGTTAATCTCATATGCACGCTCTGCAGTTATTAAGTTAATCATTTCATCTACGATCTGTACATTTGAATTTTCTATAAAGCCTTGCCAAACTTCAGTTTTATCGCCTTCTTGAATCCCTTCAATAGCTTGCCCGGATGCAGAAGTTTCCTTAAATAAGTTTTTACCTACAGCCTCTAGTCCCGCTGGGTTGACAAATTTACTTAATGACATCTGCCCAATGTCTTCGTATTCCTGTGCGCCATCTCTTTTCACTCTAACAAAACCTTGGCTGTCTACACTGATTTCAGCAACATTTTCACCTAAAAGTATATTGCCATCGATACCTTGAACATAGTATCCATCGGTTGTCACTAGTGCAGCACCAGCTTCAGTAGAGGCAACTTTAAAACTACCATCTTTAGTGTATCTAGTATTGCCATTATTATCAATAACTTTAAAAAAATGCTCACCATTAATCGCAAAATCTGTTGGATTTTCAGTCTGCTGTAAATTTCCAGTTGTAAAATTTCTAAGAGTAGCAGAAATCATAACACCATGTCCTATTTCTACTGGGACTGGTCGACCTTCATCTGCTAATTTTTCTCTTGTATCTAATCTCTCATACATAATATCCTTAAATTCAACACGTTGATTTTTAAAACCAACTGTATTTACGTTTGCGAGGTTATTTGAAATGGTATCAATTTTAAGCTGCAAGTTTTTCATTCCTGAAGCAGCGGACCACATAGCTTTCATAATTTAGCCTCCTAGACTCTACCAAGCTCAGTTACACATTTACCAATCATATCATCTATAGTTGTGATAACTTTTTGACTCGTTTCGTAATTCCGATTCATTTCAATTAATGAAATCATCTCTGTCACTGCATCAGTATTAGACTGTTCACGGTAACCTTGCGCAATTTCACCTACAAAATCTACTTTTTCACCCGTCATTTTAGGTTGTTCTAAATAATAACTGGTTCCTACTTTATATATATCTCCCACATTTGAAAATGCAGTCATTTTAATTTTATCTGTTATTTCTCCGTCTTGTATAACTTCGCCAAATTCATTTACCGCGAAATTACTACCATTTACAGTAATTGGGCCTTTAAGTCCCATTAATTTTGCACCATCAAAATTTACAAGTTCGTTGGCATTATTTATAGTAAATACACCATCTCTCGTATAATACTCACCTTTATTCGTACTCACTGTAAAGAATCCATCACCTCTTATTGCCAAATCATAAGGGCTGTTTGTCATCTCAAGTTGACCTTGCTCGTAATCTGTCATTACATAATACCCTTTAATACCAGCACTAATGGTTCCAACGTCATTGGGATTTAGTCCTATTAGCAATTGATCTTTAGTAGTACCACCTGTCATGATATTTCCAGATGCATCTAGCGTAAAATCACCCTCACCGATATTGATAGGACCATTTTTACCAAGTACTAAGTCACCCTTTAAGAAATCTATTGTTCCACCTATGTTTTTCTTAATTGTTCTAAGGTAGCCATCTGAGTCTTTAAAAAAAATTAGACTTTTACTATAGTGGACACCATTTTCGGTTTGAACTCTAAAATAACCTTGGTCTGTAGTGGCAGTTATTTCATCCCCTCTTTGTGTTTGAGTCACTGCGCCGCTTCCAGATTCTATCGGATACATGGAGCCATTAATTCTAGTCAATAATCTAGCGTTAAATGATTCTACTTGTACGCGGTCTTTTTTAAAACCCGTTGTATTTACATTTGCAAGGTTATTGCCAATGACATCCATCTTGTTGATATTGGTGATCATACTTGATGCACCGATATAAAGTCCTTTTACCATAGTATCCTCCAAAATTCATTCACAAGTGTTATCGGAGGAATTGACCAATTACTTTAGCTAAAAGCTTTTAGTTTTGAGGCAAATCTATTAAATCTTATGTAACTGAATTGATAATTGTTAAATTGTAAACTATCAGATATTCCTATAGCTCAAGCGCTTGATTTTACTGTATTTCAATTGACCTTTATTCCTAAACGTGGTATATTTTAAGTGGTAAAAATACCATACCCTTTATTAATTTCAATTTCCTCATTTTTGGAATGACCGTCCGTACGCGTCATTCCCCTTTTTTTTGTAGCAATTTCAACGCTTACGACAATTTGTAATTTTAACCCATTTATCTCAAAAAAAAACACCTAGAGATTTTAAAGTTTGTTTGACGAATAACAAACTATCTATAGGTGGTTTTTATTATTTATTTAAGCCATTCAGAGTACAACATTCTATAATCAATTCGATCGTGAAGTTCACCCTTTAAAAGCATGCTTTTTATTCTATAGGACTCTTTTATCATATGATTCTTTTCAAGAACAGAAATACTGCCTAAGTTGAGACTGCTACAACTCGCTTCAATTTTAACGACTTTTAGTTCATTAAAAATATAGTCTATCACACGACCTACGGCCTCTGTTGCAACACCTTGCCCCCAATATTCTTGTCTGATAAAATACCCTAAGTTAACAACTGCACCTTCATCAGAGTTATGAAGCACACTAAAACCTACTTCACCTACATAATCGCCCTTATACTGATCTGTTATCGCAAAATAAAACTTTTTACGAATGACTAATTTTGATTCTATGATTGAATCAAATAACATTCTTTTCGTTTCATCTTTGTCATCAGAGTATTGATCAGGCATCCACTTCATAACATCTTTATCTGTAATCAAAGCGTAAAATGCATCAAAATCAGATTCAATATAATCGCGAATTAATAAGCGTTCTGAGTAAAGTATAACCATGTGTTTCCTCCAATATAGTATTAACTCACTCATAGACAAAGCGTCCTTTAAAAACTTATTACCTTTAACTATTCTGAGTTTACAATATTATATCATCAATCTCACAAAAATTGTAAATTTAATCAAATCGAAGGCTTATATCAAGGGCTTTTACTGAGTGTGTTAATCCACCAATAGAGATAATATCAACACCTGTGTCAGCTACTAATTTTAGTCTATCTAACGTCATATTGCCACTCGCTTCTAGTAAACACATGCCATTGTTAATTCTGACGCATTCACTCATTTCCTCTAAGGACATATTATCAAGCATTATGATATCTGCATTTGCAACCATTGCCTCATTAAATTCTGCGATACTTTCAACTTCAACTTCGATTTTAAGGGTATGAGGTGCATTTTTACGCGTGCGCTTAATGGCTTCTGTAATACTTCCACAGGCTTTGATATGATTATCTTTAATGAGTACACCATCTGATAAATTAAACCTATGATTGAACCCTCCGCCAGAACGTACTGCCATCTTATCTAAAACTCTAAGACCAGGTACAGTTTTTCTTGTGTCGACTATCCTAGCTTTTGAGTGACTTACTTCTTTTACGCATTCACCTGTCATTGTAGCTATCCCAGACATCCTCTGCAGTAAGTTAAGTGCTGTTCTCTCACCATAAAGTATATGTTTGGTACAACCATTTAGTTTTGCAATGAGCTGACCCTTGTGTATCCTCTCACCATCAGTTACGCGTTTATCAACAAAGATTGTACTATCAATTACATGGAAAACCTTCTCAAAAACTTCAATTCCAGAAATTATCCCGTCTTCTTTCGCAATTAAATTGGCACTACATCTGTCATCTTCTTTGAAAAGCCATTCAGAAGTGACATCATAGGTGTCTTTATCTTCTTTTAATGCGTCTATTATTATTTTCTCTACTTTGAAATTATCAATCATTTTCGTTCTCCTGTAATGCTTGACCTAACATTTCATTCATTACAATTAGTGCATTGTTACATTTTATATCTTCAATATTGATCCCAACAAACTCATTGGGTTGATCTAACATATCTTGTATTTCTTTCTTCATCCGTTTTATTTCAGAATAGTTTTTCACTATTCCCATGTTCTCATCCATCCATGTAGATAACGCTTTTAGTTCAACATTGTAGTGTGGTATTTGCTTTGAAGTGGTTGAATGAATTTGAATCACTTTCTCGTGATTAGGCTTCATTCTGCTAATTTCCTTTGCTGTTATTTTCGAAAAAACGAGTGCTTCTAGTAAAGAATTACTAGCAAGTCTATTACGACCATGTACTTTAGTATTCGCACATTCCCCAACTGCATATACACCTTTGACATTTGTTTTTCCACTGTAATCAACTGCGATTCCCCCCATAGAATAGTGAGCTCCAGGAGCCACTGGGATTAAATCAAAATCTAAATTCAATCCTTTTTCTCTACAGTATTTATAAATTGTTGGAAAACGCTTCTCCATTCGTGTGTTTCCAATATGTCTTACATCTAACCATACATTTGGTGAAGCTTGATTTGCGAGTTCAAGCAATATTGAGCTTGATACTACATCTCTTGGCGCAAGTTCTAATAAGGGGTGATATTTTTTCATAAACCTTTCACCCTTATCATTGAGCAGTAATGCACTATCACCTCTTACAGCTTCTGAGATTAAAAACCCTTCTTGTGGTCCATCAACATTATAAAAAATAGTAGGATGAAATTGAATCCAAGACAATTGTCTTGTGATTATGCCTTGTTTTATCGCCATAGCAATACCATCACCATTTATAGTCTTACCATTACTCGTCCGATTATAAAGGTGACCCATCCCTCCAGTTGCATAAACGATATTTGCAGCACTGATGTTTACTGGTGCACTCTCATAAATCCCAAACACATTACTATAGCCCTCTAAGTGAGTAACAACTTCATAAGCATAAAAATTAGTAAACAATTTAATATTGCCTCTCTTGTTTACAACGCTCCAAAGTGACTCCATGACTGCTTTTCCCGTATAATCGCCTATTCTGAGGATTCTTGGGAGTCGATGTGCCCCTTCCATGCCTAGCATATAACTTTGGTCCTCATTATGATCAAAAACAACGCCTAGTGCTTCCAAATTATGAATTTCATCTGCTGCACTTTCCATCATAATTTTTAGCATTTGAGGATCACTTTCATTGTGACCACAAGACATTGTGTCTTCAAAATGCCATTCCCAACTATCATTTTCACCAATTGCCGCTGCGATTCCACCTTGAGCTAAATAACTGTTTGTATCTAGGATACTTCCCTCAGATACAAGCGCTACTTTTAACGAAGCATCTATATTAAGTGCACAATAAATGCCTGAAAGTCCACAACCTATTATGATTACGTCATATTGCCTATCTTCTAACATAATTACGACCTTTCAATCATTTCAAAAATTGCATTTTTTGCCAAATTTGCAGTTTTTTCATCAACATGGATTTCTCCGCAATCCTCCGTAAGTGATTTAAGGACATCCGATAGTGTCGTTTTTTTCATATTTTTGCAAACCATTGCTTCATCCATCATTATAAAGTCTTTGTTAGGATGAGATGCTTTTAATGAATCAATTACGCCTTTTTCAGTACCAATGATAAAAGACTTTTCTTCACTTTCATCACAAGCTTTGATAATCTGAGCTGTACTTCCTATGAAATCTGCCATTTCAAGTACCTCAGGACGACATTCTGGATGCACATAAAGCTTAGCTTGAGGATGCAACTCGCAAATTTTTTCAACTTCTGGACGTGTGACTCTATGATGTGTAGGACAAAACCCTTTCCATAAATGAATTGTTTTTTCAGGACAAAATCCGCTGACATACGCCCCTAAGTTTTGATCTGGTACAAATATAATTTCGTCCGCATCTAGGCTTTTTACGATATTTACTGCATTTGATGAAGTGCAACAAATATCACTAATGGATTTGACTTCAGCTGATGAATTTACATATGAAACTACCTTTGCATTTGGAAATTCTGCTTTCATCGCTTCAAGCCTTTCTTTAGTTACCATATCAGCCATAGGACATCCTGCATCCATATTGGGTAAGAATACGCGTTTTTCAGGCGATAATATTTTTGCTGACTCCGCCATGAAATGTACACCGCAAAATACGATGTAATTTGATTCTACTTTTGCTGCTATTTTAGAAAGCTCAAGGGAATCTCCTACATAATCCGATATTTCCTTGATCTCCATGCTTTGATAATGGTGTGCTAATATTACAGCTTTTTTTTCTGCTTTAAGTTTTAATATTTCTTCTTTTTGCTTTAATATTTCTGCTTTTGTTTGACTGTTTTCTTGAAACATATTCACCTCACTACAGCGTGTATATACAGTTGTATTGTCATTAAACCATCCTCACTATACCACACACGCTCTAAAACTTCAACCTTAATAAGGTGTAATCCTGTTAGCAACAATATTACATTTACAAAAGAAAAAAACCAGCAATAATTGAACTTAAAATCAATCTTTGCTGGTTTGTGTCATTATAAATATTTCTTTTTTGCTGAAGTCATCATATTTTTTTCAAGTATATCTAGGTGCTCCAAACTCATACCAGTTCCCTTAGCCACACAGCTTACTGCATCATCAGCGATATAAGTTGGTATACCTGTTCTTTTTTCAATTAACTTATTGAGACCATGTAATAAAGAGCCCCCGCCTGTCATAACGATTCCTCTTGAACTAATATCAGATGCAAGTTCAGGAGGCGTTTTTTCAAGCACAGAATGCACTGCGTCAGCAACTGCATTTACAACTTCTTGAAGCGCTTCGAGCATCTCTTCACTCGAAATTGAGATATTTTTAGGAAGTCCAGTAATTAAATCTCGTCCTCGACAATCCATTTTAATTGCTTTTGTTCTTGGATAAGCTGTCCCGACATTGATTTTTAACTCTTCAGCCGTTCTTTCACCAATCAGTAAGTTATGCTTTTTACGCATATATTTAATGATTGCCTCATCGAACTTATCACCAGCCACTTTAATAGATGCACTCACCACGATCCCCCCTAAAGAGATCACCGCGATATCAGAGGTACCACCACCTATATCGATTACCATGTTGCCATCTGGCTTTGTAATATCAAGTCCAGCGCCAATTGCAGCAGCAATAGGTTCTTCTATTAGAAATGTTTTTCCACCACCAGCTTCCATGGTTGCGTCAAGAACTGCACGTTTTTCAACTTCTGTAACACCACTTGGAACACAAATGATAATTTTGGGTTTAAATAATCTTCGTTTACCACATGTTTTATTAATAAAATATCTTAACATTCTTTCTGTTACATCATAATCTGAGATCACGCCATCTTTAAGAGGTCTAATAGCGATAATATTTCCAGGCGTTCTACCAAGCATTTTTCTTGCTTCGTTACCAACAGCAAGCACTCTATCTGTATTTTTATCAATCGCTACTACCGAAGGTTCTCTCAGGACGATGCCTTTACCTTTTATGTACACTAGTACACTAGCAGTACCCAAATCTATTCCAATTTCTGCACCAACACCAAAAATGCCCATCCTAGTTCCACCTTCCATTACTATAGTTTATTACAATAAATCATTACAATTTATATACTCTATGATCTAAGAAGTTAGTCTTCAATTCTTCTAATTCTTGCGCCTAAGCTCACTAAATCTTTTTCGATTTGTGGATATCCGCGGTCTATATGATAGATTTCATCGATTTCAGTTGTACCATCTGCTATCAAACCAGAAAGAACTAAAGCAGCACCAGCGCGTAAGTCCGTTGCCTTCACCTGTGCACCTTGGAGTACCTTTACGCCTTGGATAACAGCACTATGGCCTTCTATTTTGATATTCGCACCCATGCGGTTGATTTCTGCAACATGTCTAAAACGATTTTCAAAAACCGTTTCAGTGATAACACTTGTACCTTCAGAAACTGCTAAAAGTGCCATAAACTGTGCTTGTACGTCTGTTGGGAAACCCGGATAAGGAAGGGTCATTAAATCCACTGCCTTTATAGGGCCAGTAGTGTAAACTCTAATTCTATCATCATCATCTTCTACAGTAACACCCATCTCACGAAGTTTAGCTGTAATTGGTTTTACATGACTCGAAACGACATTTTCAATCGTGATATCACCCTGAGTTAAGGCAGCTGCAACCATATAAGTTGCTGCAATTATTCGATCAGGTATCGTCTGATGACGGGTTCCTTTAAGCGATTCAACACCGACTATACGGATTGTATCCGTTCCAGCACCTTTTACATTGGCTCCCATTTCGTTAAGGAAATTCGCAAGATCAATGATTTCAGGTTCTTTTGCTGCATTTTGAATTAAAGTTTGCCCTTTTGCCATCGTTGCTGCCATCATAATATTTTCAGTGGCACCAACACTTGGGAAATCTAGATAAACTTCACTTCCAACTAAACCGTTTTCTGCTTTTGCTTCTATATATCCATGACCTAAAGTCACTTCTGCACCAAGTGCCTGAAAACCCTTTAAATGTAAATCAATCGGTCTTGCACCTATATCACAACCACCTGGCATCGATACCTTTGCCACACGTTTTTTAGCAAGTAATGGACCCATGACTAAAAAAGACGCTCTCATCTTCTGAATTAAATCATAAGGCGCCTCACACTTAAGTTCTTTAGCCGGATGAATGTCTAATATTTCTTTTTCACGATCATAGTCAACAGTCAAACCAAGTGCTTCTAGTAAAGTGATCATAACCTCAACGTCTAGTAACTCAGGAACACTTTCAATAGTGCATGTATCTTCTGCTAATATTGATGCCGCCATTAGTTTTAAAACAGAGTTTTTAGCCCCTTTTATTTTAACCGAACCCCTTAACGGTTCGCTTTTTTCTACAAGTAACTTAGCCAATAGTATCCTCCTATTCGTGAATGAAAAAAATGTGATACTCTATATAAAGTAATTGCATTATTCACAACTCAATTTAGTAAACCGGTTTAAACAGTTTATAGTCATTTATTATTATATATAAAAAAAAGAGCACTATCTATACTTTTTTGTTTTTTTTGAACTTTATTTGATAAAAAAATATTAAATTTCGTTTACATTTGTTTTTAATCCGCATAAATGGGGCTTTTTTTGATCGCGCGGGAGAATTATTTACCCCCTAATAAATTTATGGGAGATATAAAAAAAGTGAGTGCTACAAATTAAGTAACACTCACTTTAAATATTCTTTATAAGCTTAATTTCATATACTACTTACGTAACTCTCTCAGCTTAATTCGATTGATTGCACGTTCGAGGGCAGCTCTTGCTCTCACTAAGTCGACCCCTTTCTCAGGACCTTCTTGAATACGTGTCTCCGCTCTACGTTTTGCTTCAAGCGCACGATCCATATCAATTTCATCAACCCATTCTGCCGAATCGACAACAACTGTAACTTTTTCTTCACTAACAGTGAGAAAACCAGCTGAACATGCTGCCCATCTGAAATCTTGCTCAGACATACGGACACGCATACTCCCAATTCGAAGTGGTGCAACCAGAGGTTCGTGGTCATATAAAATTCCGATATCGCCCTCAGTTGTTTTGACGATCACCATGTCTGTCTCATCTTCAAAAAAAACGCGATCTGGCGTCACAACATCAAGCTTGAATTTTTTGCCCATCAATTCACCCCCTATTGCTCTTTACTTTTTTTGTACTTTTCAACAACATCTTCAATACCACCGCAATATAAGAAAAATTGCTCTGGAATCTCATCATGTAATCCGTCAAGTATCTCTCTGAAGCTTCTCACTGTCTCTTTAACAGGGACATATTTACCTTTAAAACCAGTAAATTGTTCAGCAACATTGAATGGTTGTGAAAGGAATCTTTGAATTTTTCTCGCACGGTTAACGACGATTTTATCTGCATCAGACAACTCGTCCATACCCAAAATAGCGATAATATCTTGTAATTCATTGTATCTTTGAAGAATTTCTTGAACTTCACGAGCAACAACATAGTGTTCATTACCAACAACATCTGGTGTCAAAATTCTAGAAGTAGAATCAAGTGGATCTACCGCTGGATAAAGTCCAAGTTCAGAAATCTTTCTTGATAAAACTGTCGTTGCATCAAGATGGGAGAACGTAGTTGCTGGAGCTGGGTCAGTTAAGTCATCCGCTGGTACATAAACGGCTTGAACAGATGTAATTGAACCCTTAGTTGTAGACGTGATTCTCTCTTGTAAAGCACCCATGTCTGTTGCAAGTGTAGGTTGGTAACCAACGGCACTTGGCATACGACCCAATAGTGCTGATACTTCAGAACCTGCTTGAGTAAATCTAAAGATATTATCAATGAATAGAAGAACGTCTTTACCTTCTTGATCACGGAAATACTCAGCCATTGTAAGACCAGTTAAAGCAACCCTCATTCTCGCTCCAGGTGGCTCATTCATTTGACCAAATACAAGCGTCGTTTTATCAATAACGCCTGAATCTTTCATCTCATGATAAAGGTCATTTCCTTCTCTTGTACGCTCGCCAACACCAGCAAATACAGAAAGACCACCGTGGTTTGTTGCGATATTGTTGATTAACTCTTGAATAATTACAGTTTTACCAACGCCTGCACCACCAAAGAGACCAACTTTACCACCTTTTGAATATGGGGCAATTAAGTCAACAACTTTAATACCTGTTTCAAGCATTTCAGCACTTGTTCCTTGCTCTATAAAAACAGGAGCTTCTCTATGAATTGGCCAAAATTCTGCTTGTGTTTTTTCGATTTGTCCTTGCTCATCAATTGTTTCGCCAAGAACGTTTATGAGTCTGCCTAATGTCGCTTTTCCGACAGGAACAGAAATAGGTGCACCTGTAGATACTGCATCGATTCCTCTAATTAATCCATCTGTTGAGCTCATTGCAATGGTTCTTACAGTGTTATCACCAGTATGTTGCATAACTTCAGCAACAACATGAATATCATTAAAATCAATTCTTACAGCATCATGAATATTAGGAAGCTGGTCCGCTTCAAATCTAATATCGAGTACAGGTCCAATGATTTGCACGATCTTTCCAATCGCTTGATCCATACTCTTCCACTTCCTTTCAAAATTATTTTAGTGCTTCTGCACCACCAACTATTTCAGAAATTTCTTGCGTGATAGCTGCTTGTCTTGCTCTGTTGAAGAATAATGTTAAGTCTTCTATAATTTCTTCAGCATTATCAGACGCATTTTCCATCGCAATTCTTCTAGCCGCTTGTTCAGAAGCAGAAGATTCGATCATACCACCATAAATTGTACTTTCTACATATTTAGGGATGATATACTTTAGAACTTCTTCAGCAGAAGGTTCATAATTAACAAATTCTGATGCCTGACCGTCTTCAGAAGCGGCAGGTCTTTCTATAGGCAATAGCAACAAATCTGTTGCCTCTTGAGAAATTGTACTTACAAAACGTGTGTAAACAAAATGAATTGAATCAATTTCACCTTTTTCAAGTAAGCTAGTTGCGGCTTTTGAAATCTGAACAGCATGTGCAAATTCAGGTTTTTCAGAGATATATAGGAAACTATCAATGACATTGAAACCATTTTGTCTTAAGGTATCATATGCCTTCTTACCCACTGCGATATATTTCGCATCGGATTTTGAAGTCACATTTTCAATGGATTTTTTGATTGCATTGATGTTGTAGCCTCCACATAAACCTCTGTCGGAACTTACAACAATATAAAGCGGTTTAACACCATGTCCTGAAGACACAAATTTACTTTTAATACTCTTATCTGCACTTAAAATATCGTGAACAGCAGTCTGAATCGTATCAAAATAAGGTTTAGTAATATCCATTCGATCTCTAGCACGTTTTAATTTTGCAGTAGAAACTAACTCAAAGGCTTTGGTGATTTGCATGGTGCTATTGACACTTCGTATTTTACGTTTAATATCACGTGTACTACTTGCCATGTTTATCCCTCCTATAAGGAAGCTTACTCTACTACAAAGCCCGCTTTAAATTCAACAATTGCACTTTTGAGTTTCTCTTCAAACTCAGGCGTTAGCTCACCTTGCTCAGCGATGCTCTTACCTATCTCTGGATAATTCAAATTTAAGAATTCAATTAATTCTGATTCGAATCTAGAAATATTTTTTACTGCGATATCTGTCATATAGCGATTAACAATCGCGTAGATTGCCATAACTTGCTCTTCAACAGGGATTGGTTTATATTGAAGTTGTTTTAATAACATCATCAATCTTTCACCATGATCAAGTGTTGCTTTTGTCTCTTTGTCCAGTTCAGAACCGAACTGAGCAAACGCAGCAAGTTCTCTATATTGAGCAAGTTCTAATTTGATCTTAGATGCAACTTTCTTCATCGCTTTAATTTGAGCAGCACCACCAACACGCGATACTGAAATTCCAGCATTTACCGCAGGTCTTTGGCCTGAGAAGAACAGTTCTGACTCAAGATAAATTTGACCATCAGTGATGGAGATAACATTTGTTGGGATATAGGCAGAAACGTCACCTGCTTGAGTTTCAATTATTGGAAGAGCTGTAATTGAACCTCCACCTAGTTTATCACTTAGCTTCGCAGCACGTTCAAGTAATCTACTATGAAGGTAGAATACATCGCCTGGGTAAGCTTCACGTCCTGGTGGTCTCTTAAGTAGCAAAGACATAGCACGATATGCCACGGCATGTTTAGACAAATCATCGTATACGATTAAAACATGTTTGCCACTATACATTAATTCTTCCGCAATAGTAACACCCGCATAAGGTGCAATATATTGAAGAGGTGCTGGGTCAGCTGCAGTTGCAGAAACCACACAAGTATAGTCCATAGCACCAAGATCTTCTAATTGCTTAACGATTTGAGCAACTGTTGAATTTTTTTGACCAATTGCTACATAAATACAATAAACATCCGTATTTTTTTGATTAAGAATTGTATCAATAGCGATTGCCGTTTTACCGGTTTGTCTATCTCCGATGATAAGTTCACGTTGTCCACGACCAATTGGGATCATAGAGTCAATCGCTTTAATACCTGTTTGCAAAGGTTGAGTTACTGATTTTCTATCAATTACACCAGATGCTTTCGCTTCAATCGGTCTAGATTTTGTTGTCGCGATAGGTCCCTTTCCATCAAGGGGTTGACCTAATGAATTAACAACGCGACCAAACATTTCTTCGCCTACTGGAACTTCAACAACACGTCCTGTTCTTTTAACAAGATCGCCTTCTTTTATTTTTTCGTCTGATCCAAATAAAACAACACCAACACTATCTTCTTCCAAGTTGAGTACCATGCCGTAAACTTCAAAAGGAAACTCTAGAAGCTCTCCTGACATACAATTTTGAAGACCATGGACTCTTGCGATACCATCGCCGACTTGAAGGACAGTACCAGTATCCTCTACCTGAAGCTTAGACTCATATTTCTTAATCTGTGCTTTAATCACAGAACTAATTTCTTCTGGTCTTAGATTCATGTCTAACACACTCCTACTTAAATAATTATTTGAGCTAAACCTTCGAGCATACCTTCAAGCTTAAATTTAACCGACCCATCGATAACTTTATCTCCAAGTTTGATCACAAGTCCTCCTAGGAGTTCTGGATTGATCAAAGTAGTGATGATAACTTTTTTACCAGTTATCTTAGTAAGATTATGATTGAGTGATTTAAGCTGTTCTTCTGAAAGTGGAATAACCGATTCCACAGTTGCTTTGGCGACGCCATTATATTCATCAACGCGTGCGTCAAAGTCTCTCTTAATATCCAGTATGTCAGTTCCTCTTTTCTTGTCTATGATAATTTTCAAGAAATTGAGCAGTGTTTGTGATACGTGGTCACCAAAACTCGTTTCTAGAACTGACTTTTTCTCAGTACTATTGATTTTTGGTGTTTTCAAAATTTCATAAAACTCTGGATATTCCTTTAATGTGGCAACGACGAATTCAAATTCCTTTTGAATATCCTCTAAGCGTCCGTCCTCAAGAGCAATTTCAAAAATCGCCTCAGAATAGGTTTTGCTTACTAACTCTGCCATTGAGTCTCACCTACTTCACTGATGAACTTGTTGATAAGCTCCTTGTGATCTGCTTCATTGAGATCTTTTTCAACCACTTTTGAAGCAGCTAGTATTGTAAGCTCAGAAATCTGACCCTTCAACTCATTTACCGCTTTAACTCTCTCTCTTTCAAGCTCTCTATGTGCATTGAGCTTCATAGTATCCACTTCAGCCTCAGCCGTTTTTACGATTTCAAAAGCTCTATTTTCAGCGCGTTGGGTATATTTTTTGATAATTTCTTTGCCTTCATCATCTGCATGTGTCAATTTTAACTCATACTCAGCTTTAAGCTTTTGCGCATCTTCATCTAGGTTTTTTGCAGCCTGGATTTGGTTTTTGATTTCGTCTTCACGTTTTTTCATAAAATTTGTAACTGGGCCAAATAGGAACTTTTTGAGAATCAAAAAAAGAATGAGTGTATTCATCAGCTGGAACACAAAGGTCCAGTTTAGCTCCACAAGTCCAAATCTGAGACTTGAGGTTACCATATCTATACTCATGTAATACCTCCCATTTGATTCTTAATATTTAGAGCAATTTCACTAATGGATTAGCAAATAATAAAATTAAAGCGATAACAAGACCATAGATACCTGTTGTTTCTGCAACAGCAGCACCGAGTAGCATAGTTCTAACGATATCTCCTTGAGATTCAGGTTGTCTACCAACTGCTTCAGCACCTTTACCTGCTGCATAACCTTGTCCAATACCAGGTCCAATACCTGCGATCATCGCAAGTCCAGCACCGATTGCTGAGCAAGCAAGAATAAGAGCTTTTCCTGTAATTAAAGTTTCCATAAATACGTTCCTCCTTGATATTGAATAATCATAAATTCGTTCTCTAAACCTTGAAAATCCTAAATAGCTATAACTTCAATAACGGGTTTGCAAACAGTAATACAAGAGCGATTACTAGTGCATAAATTCCCGTTGTTTGTGCAACAGCTTGACCAACAAGCATTGTTCTAACAATTTGCGATTGCATCTTAGGTCTCTTTCCAGTTGCTTCTGTACCTTTACCAGCAGCATATCCTTGACCGATACCAGGTCCAACACCGGCTATCATTGCAAGACCTGCACCAATTGCAGAGGCCATGATTATAAAAGCATTTCCATCAAGTTTAATTAACGGATTACCAAATAACATAATCAAAGCTACAACAAGTGCTAAAATACCTGAGGTTTCTGCAACAGCAGCACCTAAGAGCATTACCATAGTTGTTTCGCGAATTGCTTTTGGGTTTCTAGAAACCGCTTCTGCGCCTTTACCGGCAGCATAGCCTTGTCCAACACCCGGACCAATTCCTGCAATCATAGCAAAACCCGCGCCGATTGCAGAGGCAGCAAGAACAATTGCCTTAGGTTCAAAACTCATTAGCCAATTTAGAAAATTGATGATAAAATTGCTACTTTCCATGAGTTCACCCCTCTAAGTTGTATCTTATTCCATTGCGCCTGAAATAAATACCATTGTTAACATTGTGAAAATAAACGATTGTAACAAACCTGCAAATAAATCGAAGTAAATATGAAGTACTGCAGGAACCCCCACTTGAAGTAATGGAACTGCCAAACCGAATAATGCTTCAGTAAAACTACCAAGTGCGCCATAAAGAAGCGACATGATGATTACACCAGCACTGATGTTTCCGAATAGACGGAAGCCAAGAGAAACTGGGTTTGCTAATTCACCGATGATATTAAGCGGTAATAAAAATGGCATTGGTTGAAGAAAACCTTTTCCATAGTTGCCAATACCTTTGCTTTTCACCCCAAAGAACTGTGTCAATACAAATGTAGTGATTGACAAACACATGGTTGTGTTTAGGTCTGCTGTAGGGGGTCTAAACCCTAACAGCCCTATGATGTTAGAAATCCCGATTAAAAATAAAAGTGTTCCAACATATGGCGCCCACATGTAGTTTCTTTCTCCCATGTTTTGCTTTGTGAGGTTATTGATGACTGATACGATTTGTTCCACGACAAGCTGAAGTCCTTTTGCTTCTTTTTTCATATTGCGCGTTGCAACGATTGAAAAAATAAATAGCAAAACGATGATCATCCATGTGACTGTCACTGTCTCTGAAACCGGTATATCACCAACAAACGGTAAACCGCGTAGGGTAAACGCGATGCGTGGTCCAAAACCTTCACTGCCCACTAGATTCATCCTCCTTTCTTCTAAAAATATTTCTGAAGTAGTTCTTATCACTTAGCAAATTGCTCACTAAGATGATAATCTTGATGATTACGAGGCCTAAGATTGTACCCAAAATATTTATATAAGGTGCGACAATGGAGACATAAATCACCACTGCTGTCACTATATATCTAATAAAATACTTCATAACTGTAAAACTCTGTGCCTTATCTGCCGGCATGCTTACTGCTCTACTTAATGTGTTTGCAAGTTCTATAAAGTTAAGCCCACTAATAGCTGATCCAAATATTAATCCAAGAACAAAAGGTACAGGTTCCTTCAAAAGCAAAAATCCAATCCCAATGATAATTAAGTTAATGATCGTCAACCATTTAATCACTGCCCATTTTGTTTGATTTAAAGCGTTCATCTTTTCACCTTATCTTTCACACGCACTTACTCATGTTCATAATTATACCACTTAAAAAACATTTTGATAATTCCTCTTTTTGTTTACACTATTATGAATTTTCAGTCAATTAAGTGTTTAATTATTCATTCTTATTTTCTTTTTCCTTTTTCTCTTCCTGAATTTTCTTCTCATAATTATTCACATAAGTGGATGGATTCTCACTATCTGTATAATCTCTTGTCTGTCTAATAGACAGCATATACAAGTTTCTAAATGAAGTCCCAACCCCAATCAATACAAAAATAATAAGGAATATGCCACCTGTTTTGAAGAATTGATCCAAAAAAGCGCCTAGCAAAACACCGCCCAAAATCGGCACAAGCATCATGATACCAACTTGTGAGATTAAAGCTAAGTTCTGCAATATGCTTTTACTGGATTTATTCCAACCTGACATATTCCTTCTCCTCATAATATTAATTGTATTAGAACAATACCATTAATTATAGCACATTTTCACTTTTTGACTAAATACTTTGTTAATGATCTTTACTTTTTTTCCATACCTTAAGTGCTGATATGATTCGCTCACAAGCGTGACCATCGCCGTAAGGGTTAACAGCACCTGCCATTTTTTCATAAGCAGCTTGGTCAACGATTAAAGTTTTAGTTACATTATATATATCCTCAAATTCTACACCTGCGATGACAACTGTTCCTGCAGTTACAGCTTCCGGTCTTTCCGTTTCAGTTCGAAGTACGACAACTGGTTTACCGAGAGCAGGTGCTTCTTCTTGTATTCCGCCAGAATCTGTCATTATTAAATGAACTTTACTTTGTAAATTTGCAAAAGCTTCATATTCTAATGGTTCAATCAAATGAATTCTTTCATGTCCCATAAGATATTTTCCAGCAATAGATCGAACCGCCGGATTCATATGCCATGGGAAGATTAAGACCAACTCTTCAAAATCATCTACGAGTTTACGGATTGCACCAAAGATATTCTCCATTGGTTGTCCTTGATTTTCTCTTCTATGCGCCGTTAATAAAATTACTTTTTTATGTGCATAATCAATATTGTTTAAGTTTTCATCCTCAAAAACATAGGCATCATCAATGACACTTTTTAACGCATCAATTACCGTATTACCTGTTTTAACAATCATCTCTGCATTGATACCCTCTTTAAGCAAATTATCAACATTTCCTTGCGTCGCAGCAAAATGTATTTCTGCAAGTCTTGACGTTAACAGCCTATTCATTTCCTCAGGATATGGGCTATACTTGTTTCCACTTCTCAGCCCCGCTTCAACATGACCGACAGGAATTTGCTGATAAAAAGCAGCCATTGCACCTGAAAGTGTCGTCGAAGTGTCACCATGCACAAGCACTATATCGGGTTTCTCCTTTAAAATTACATCTTCAACACCTAATAACACCCTTGAAGTAATTTCACTTAAAGACTGTCCTGATTTCATAATATTAAGATCATAATCAGGTTTTATATCAAAAATCTCTAGAACTTGGTCAAGCATCTGCCTGTGCTGAGCAGTGACACATACTATTGACTCCATATCAGCATCCTGTTCAAGTGCTTTCACAAGAGGTGCCATTTTAATCGCTTCAGGTCTCGTTCCAAACAAAGTCATAACTTTCATCTAAACCCTCCTATTTAAAAAGCCCTCGAACAAATCGAAGGCTTAATTTTACTATATAAATGCTCGCCTAGTTGTCTTATGTTAATCCAAATTATTTTTTTTCTGAATCAGTAGCGATCGATTTATCGGTATAAAAACCACGACCGCCGCTAGCCCTAAAAGAATAACGGCATGTAACCAACTTTGCTTAAGCAGTGCAATTGCACCTGCACCAAGTAATGCGCTGATTAAATACATAGACAAAACAGCTTTTCTTTGTCCAAGTCCTATAGACATAAGTCGATGATGTAAATGACCTTTATCCGCTTCCATAATTGGCCTTTTGTTAATCAATCTCCTTAAAATTGCAAATGCAGTATCAAAAATTGGAACACCTAATGCTAAAATCGGTACAACAACCGTTATGGCAGTTGCACTTTTAAGTGCTCCATCGATGGAAATGGCAGATAACACTAGTCCTAGAAACAAAGCTCCCGCATCTCCCATAAAGATTTTTGCCGGGTTGAAATTATAAGGAAGAAACCCAATCGAGCTTCCAGCTAAAATCAATGTAATCATAGCTGCATCATATTGGTGATTCAATATTGCAATATAACTTAATGTTACAGCAGCAATCGCAGAAATCCCTGCAGCAAGTCCATCAAGACCATCAATTAAATTCACTGTATTCGTCACACCAACTATCCAGATGATAGAGATTGGCACTGCGAAGTTCGCTAAAAAGATAAAATCAGACTTTCCAAAGAAGTTAGTGAAAAAATTGATTTCAAATCCTGACTTTACTAAAATGAATGCAGCAATAATCTGCATTAACAGTTTACTCTTTGCACCTAATGGTTTAATATCGTCAATCATACCCGTTACAAGTACCACACAAGAAGCGATAAATAATCCAATGAGCTTCGTCGTCGCGATATTTGAAAACAAGAACATGCTGACAAAAAAACCTGTGAAAATAGCGATACCACCCCAAAGTGGCATGGGTTTTTTATGCATCCTTCTATCGTCTTTTGGTACATCAACAGCCCCAAGTTTGTGTGCTAGTTTGATAACAAGTGGCGTCATGATAAAACTGATTAAGCCTGCTATGATTGCTGGAATATACATTAATACACCTCGATTATTTCGTGCCGAATAAACGGTCTCCTGCGTCCCCAAGTCCTGGAACGATATATGCATGATCATTTAATTTCTCATCAATAGCAGCAATATAGATATTCACATCTGGATGTGCTTTTTGTACCGCTGCTACACCTTCAGGACAACCAATCAAACATACGAGTTTGATGCTGGTAGCGCCTCTATCTTTTAAAAACTGAATTGCAGCACTTGCCGATCCACCGGTTGCTAACATTGGATCTACAACAATTAAATCTCTTTCGTTGATATCTGTAGGGAGCTTACAGTAGTACTCTACTGGTTCAAGGGTTTCTGGATCTCTATAAAGACCGATATGACCTACTTTTGCAGCTGGGAGGAGATTTAGAAAACCATCTACCATACCAAGACCTGCTCTGAGTATTGGGATAATTCCCAATTTTCTACCTGAAAGCATCTTTGTGGTCGTTTTGCAAATTGGCGTTTCGATTTCTACGTCTTCAAGCGACAAATCTCTTGTTACTTCATAAGCTAAAAGCATAGAAACTTCTTTTACTAATTCTCTAAATTCTTTCGAACCCGTATTTTTATCTCTAATTAAACTGAGTTTATGTTGGATTAATGGATGGTTCATTTCAAATACTTTACTCATCTTGCACCCCTTATAAGTTATTTAATTCAATCAATTTGATTTTTTCAACTCGACCTTCGTGTCTTCCACCTTCAAATGATGCATCAAAAAACGTATCAATAATTTTTAATGCCAATCCTTCTCCCACTACGCGCTCTCCTAGCGCAATAATGTTAGCATTATTATGCTTTCTAGCCATTTCAGCACTAAATGTATCGCTAACAGGTGCAGCGATAATACCTTTAACTTTGTTGGCTGCTATAGAAATGCCAAGCCCTGTCCCACATACTAAAACGCCAAGCTCACAATCACCCGATGTGATAGCCTTAGCAACCTTGAGTGCATAATCCGGATAATCACAGGATTCTTTGCATTCAACGCCAAAATCTACAACCTCATAGCCCCTCTCAATCAAATGTGCCTTAATGACAAGTCTTAGATTAAATCCGCCATGGTCTGAGCCCATTGCAACTCTCATTTGCAACCTCCCTTTGTAATGTTAAAATTCCTAGTACATTATAAAATTAATGCACTTAAAAAGCAAATTAAATTCTCGTTACTTTCCCTTCAGATGCTTTTTTAAGCCGATTCATAATAGCGACACCTATTCCATCTTCCTCTACACCTCGTGCCAGTATATGCGTACAGTTTAGCGCATCAAATGTCCTCAAGTTTTCAAAAAGTTTTCCCGCATATTCAGTTTGATTTTTAATTGAACCTACATTGATTATTTCATAACGTCCACGAAACTGCGGTTGAACTTTAAGCATATTTTCAAGTACCAATCCTTCTTCTGTGAAAATCATTATCCCTATTTTTGTATGTGATGCTGCTAAAAGTTGTTTTGTTTTTTCATAAAGTGTCACAACGATATTAGATGAGTTACCTACAAAAACCTCTACTGAAGCATCGGGTGCATAATGTCGATATTTCATACCCGGAGACCTTGCAATACCAGATTCATCAATCTTATCACCTTTTATAGCATCATCCATCTCGCAAGCACCAACAAGTTCTACAATCCTCTCTCTTGTTACCTTTCCTGGTCTCAAAATAACTGGTGTATCACCAGTTACGTCTAAAACAGTAGATTCTAGGCCAACTTCAGAATTCTCACCAACGATGATACAATCCACTCTACCTTCAAGATCTTCTATAACAGCTCGTCCAGAAGTTGGACTTGGTTTTCCAGATAAATTTGCAGAAGGCGCTGCAATAGGCTTATTTGATAACCTTATCAATTCAAGTGCAATATTATGTGCTGGCATTCTAACAGCTATAGTATCAAGTCCACCACATACTTTTGAGCTAATTTCAGGACGTTTTGGAAAGATAAATGTAATTGGACCTGGCCATAAGGCAGACATCAGTAACTCCGCATAAGGTTTCACTTCGCTAACGAGTTCACCAAGGGTTTCAATCTTTGCGATATGGACGATTAATGGGTTGTCAGATGGCCTTCCTTTTGCAAGGTATATACTTTTTACTGCATCTTCTGAAAGTGCATTTGCACCCAGTCCGTAGACAGTCTCTGTTGGAAATGCAACAGTTCCACCATGTGCAAGTATCTGAGAGGGTTTCATTAACAACGCTTTTAATTCTTCATTTGATTCACTGCCATTTATTTTTACTATTAATGTTTCTTTCATTTAATCACCACCATAAATATTCCAAAATCTAATTGGAATAAGTTGTTCATCCTTAATATACCGTATTGAAAGATATAAATCATTACTATTTTGGAAATTTGCAAAATAATAGCCCCGAAAAAGCAATTAGGCTTTAACTGAGCTAAAAATCAAGTTGAATTTTATACTTCCTCTAAAGCTTTTAAAGCTTCAGTTTGGAAAAATGTATTGAGTTCATCGATCATTTCATCAATTTCACCTTCCATATAACTATCCAGTTTATAGATTGTAATCGGAATTCTATGATCGGTAATTCTTGCCTGTGGGAAATTGTAAGTTCTGATTTTGGCACTTCTATCTCCAGTACCGACTTGACTTCTTCTTTGCTCAGCAATTTCTTCATTTTGTTTATTGAGCTCAAGTTCATAAAGTCTAGCTTTCAAAACTTGCATCGCCTTCTCCTTGTTAGAAAGTTGCGATTTACCATCTTGACAACTCACTACTAAACCTGAAGGAAGATGTGTAATTCTTACTGCTGAATCTGTAGTATTTACAGACTGTCCACCATTACCAGACGATCTAAAAACGTCTATCCTAAGGTCGTTTTGTTTGATATCAACTTCAACGTCATCTACTTCAGGAAGTACTGCTACCGTTGCAGTAGAAGTGTGTATTCTGCCACCAGATTCAGTTTGAGGAATTCTTTGCACGCGATGTGTACCACTTTCGTATTTAAGCTTAGAATACGCGCCATTTCCTTTTATAAGAACTGATGCTTCTTTAATCCCTCCAACACCAGTTTCGTTGGTGTTGAGCAGCTCGACTTTCCATCTTTTTCGCTCAGCATATCTGATATAAAGTCTTAAAAGTTCGGCCGCAAATAAACCAGCTTCATCTCCACCAGCGCCAGCGCGCACTTCAAGAATTACATCCCTTTCATCGTTAGGGTCTTTTGGTAAAAGTAATTTCTTCACTTCCATCTCAAGTGCATCGACTCTACTTTCAAGCTCAGAAAGCTCCATTTTTGCAAGTTCCCTAATCTCATCATCGCCTTCTTCAATCATTTCACGTGCTTCTGCGATGCCTTGTTTTACTTCTTTGTACTCTCTGTATTTAACAACGATGCTAGAAAGCTCAGAATGCTCTTTCATCAATCTCTGCCATAACTTTTGATCGTTTATGACTTCAGGGTCAGAAAGCTTTAAACTAAGCTCTTCATATTTTTCTTCAGTAAACTCTAACCTGTCAAACATGTTTACAACCTCCAATTAGTTACCTTTTACCATATATAAAACGAGGAATGCCATTTAAATCTTCAAAATGATCAACCTCTCTAAATCCTGATAAATCAAAGAGCGTTTCAATGGCTTTAAACTGATTATGTCCAGCCTCTAAAAAAAGTACGCCGCCCTCTTTTAAAAACTTACTCGATTCCGGAATTAGTCTTCGGTAAAAATCCAATCCATCTTTTCCACCAAATAATGCCAAGTGGGGTTCATATTCAGCTACCTCTGGCTCGAGTGTTGCCAAATCTGTCACAGGTATATAAGGTGGATTTGAAACGATGATATCATAAGTTTCGTTAACATTTTCAAAGAGATCACTCTTTAAAAATTTAATTCTATTTTCAACACCATGCGTTTTTGCGTTAACAACTGCTATATTAAGTGCATTTTCAGAGATATCGATTCCCGTGACATTGCACTTATCCAATTGATTTGCAATTGCAATAGAAATTGCGCCACTACCTACACCAATATCTAATATGGATAGTCCTTGCCTCTCATCCATCGCCTTTTCATCTATTATCACTTTAGCATACTTTATAACTCTTTCCACAAGAATCTCTGTTTCAGGTCTTGGAATTAACACATGCTCATCCACATAAAAATCTAAACCATAAAATCCTTGATGGTTGGTGAGATATTGAAGCGGTATTCTTTCGAGTCTGCCCTTTATCATTTCATCAATCTTCAAAACTTCATCATTAGAAAGCATCTTATTTTTTGATAAAACGAGTTCAATAGGTTCTAAATCTAATACATGGCACAATATGGTTTTTGCTTCATATTGCCAAGATTTAGTCACCGTACCCAGTTTTTTTTCAATATCTTTTTGTTTGTCCAATAAAGTCATCATGATATTTAAAAGTTTGCTGAATCTGGATCCGACTCATCAAGAACACTTTTGAATGCCACAATAGCAACTTCAAGTTGTTTATCATCCGGCTCGCTTGTAGTAATCTTTTGCATCATTAGTCCAGGATAACTTAAAGCCCGTACAATCGGATGGTTTGATCTTCCAGCAAGTCTTATCATCTCAAATGACAAACCTGCAACGATAGGAAACAATATAAGTTTGGTTAAAAGTCTTGTTACAACACTTTCCCAGCTAATAAAAGTGAAGATGATAATGCTGATCATGAGTACAAAAAAGATAAAGCTTGTACCGCATCTTGGATGTAGTGTTGAAAACCCTCTAGCATTTTCAACGGTGACTTCCTTACCACTTTCATAACAATGAATCGTTTTGTGCTCAGCACCGTGGTACTGAAACACTCTTTTGATATCTTTCATCTGTGAAATTACAACTATATATAACACAAATATAACAATTTTCATCACACCTTCAATGGCACTGAGTAATAAATTGCTATCAATCACTTTTCTAAGAAAACTTACAATTGCAGTAGGAACTGCTCCAAAAAGTAGCATGGCAAAAACAAATGCAAACAGAATTGAAAACACTAAGACAATATCATCTGCCTTTTTACCAAACTTTCCATATAGCCACGTTTCAAATTTACCTTTTTCAGCGTCTCCATCTCCTTCAACAAAAAACTCAGCTGAATAAGTCAAGGCTTTTACACCTACAACCATTGATGAGATCAGTGCTACGACACCTCTCACAATAGGGAGTTTAAAAAAAGCGTTATTTTTACCTTTTTTAATTTCATCAATTTTTACTTCGATCTCGCCATCCGGTTTTCTAACTGCTATGGAAATTTTGTCCTTACCACGCATCATGACACCTTCTATTAAAGCTTGACCTCCAATTGAAGTAGGTTTTGATGGTTTATATTCACTCATTTGCTCACCTTCATTTCTTTGTACTCGAAATAACAATTGGCACAAAGTGATTCGTATTCTACTTGGTTTTCACCATCGATGGCAACTTGCTCGCCTTCAAATACAAATTCTCCGTTTATTTTACGTCCATTAAGGATGGCTTTTCTGCCACATCTACAAATCGTTTTTAGTTCCTCTAAGCTATGTGCTAATAGCAATAGCCTCTCTGAACCTTCAAATCCTCTCATGGAAAAATCTGTTCTAAGTCCATAACAAATTACTGGGATATTTCCCGTTACTGCTATCTCAAAAAGTTGATCTATTTGACTTGCTTTTAAAAATTGAACTTCGTCTACTAAAATGCATTGAACACTTCCGTTTTCTTGCTTCCATGTGTTCACCGATTCTATCACATTATCATCAGGTTTGATCAAAAGATCAACTTTCTTTGCTATACCAAGTCTTGAAACCACTTGATCTCCGCCTTTTGTATCTGTATAAGGCTTAATGATCATCGCTTGCATGCCACGTTCTTCATAATTGTGCATTACTTGCATTAAAGCTGTTGATTTACCACAGTTCATAGCGCCATATCTGAAATATAATTTTGACATTCTCTTCTCCTAAAAACAAAAAAGGCTAGGATTACCCCATCCTAACCTAATTACAAGCAACTTATTTAAGATTATATTTTTCCTTGAATTTCTCAGCTCTACCGCCACGTTCAACTGACTTAGCAGTTCCTGTGAAAAACGGATGACATTCTGAACAAATCTCAATTCTAATTTCGTCCTTTGTAGATCCAGTCTTAAAGTTATTGCCACATGCGCAATGCACATCGATTTGTTTGTAATCTGGATGAATTGATTGTTTCATGTTGTTCACCTCTCTCCTTATTAATTTATATCAATTTACGATAATCAAATTTCAAGCCTTATCATTGTAACACATATATCTAAAAACTTCAATGACAATTCAGTAATATTTTTATTCCTTATTTATAAGTTGGAAAAAAGTTTGATTGTCCTTCGTAGAAAGAAGTGTATCGATGAATTTTTCAATGATCTCACTGTTGTTGTACCTGTCGAGGTTACGTCTTATTTTCCACACTGCCTCAAGCTCTTCTGTACTGAGGATAAACTCTTCTCTACGCGTACCTGATTTTCTAATATCAATTGAAGGAAATATTCTTTTTTCGGATAATTTCCTGTCGAGTAAGAGTTCCATATTGCCGGTTCCTTTAAATTCCTCGAAGATGACATCGTCCATTCTTGAACCTGTCTCAACCAAAGCAGTCGCAAGTATGGTTAAAGAACCACCCTCTTGTACATTTCTTGCTGCACCAAAGAAACGCTTTGGTCGATGAAGTGCACTAGGGTCAAGACCACCAGATAAAGTTTTTCCACTTGATGGCATGACTAAATTGTAAGCTCTCGCTAAACGCGTGATACTATCAAGAAGGATCACAACGTCTTTCCGTTGTTCTACTAAAGCTTTCGCTCTATGAAGTACCATTTCAGCCACCTTAACGTGATGAGACGGTAATTCATCAAATGTACTATATATGACGTCCGCATCGATAGAACGTTTCATGTCGGTTACTTCTTCAGGTCTTTCATCGATTAAGAGTACAATGAGTTCTACTTCAGGATAATTCTTTGCTATTGATTTTGCTATTTTTTGTAGCAAGATCGTCTTCCCTGATTTAGGTGGTGCTACAATTAAACCTCTTTGACCTTTGCCAATAGGTGAAACAATATCTATAATTCTCATGGCATGATCTTTAAAATCACCCGAAAGTCTAAATCTTTCAGTTGGATAGAGTGGCGTTAAATCATCAAATCTCGGTCTTCTCACGCCAGACTGTGGGCGCATGCCGTTTATCGACTTTACAAAAAGCAACGCTTTAAAACGTTCACCAGGATTAGGCGCTCTTGTAGACCCAAGTATCTTATCACCTGTTCTCATAGAAAACTTTCTTATCTGAGAATTGGAAACATATACGTCTTGCTCGCTCGATAAGAAATTCTCAAATCTTAAAAAGCCATATCCTTGTTCCATAATCTCTAGAACACCTTCTACTTCTTGCAATACCTGTTCATTTTTATTTCTATTATTATCTCTTGATGGATACCCTTTTTTTACGACACCGTCCTCATTCATAAGAAGTGGGTCATTATCGTTTAAAACACTCCCATCAACCTGCGATATATGTTTGGGGTTATCTTCAGATGCATCGAGATTTTCTTCAAACTCTCCATTATCAAGTTTATCTTCATCAACGAGTTCATCTTCATCATCAAGATCATCTTCATCATAGAGTTCATCTTCATCATCAAAATCATCAGTCTCATAAACAAAGGGTTCTTCTTCAGTTATTTCACTGTCACTAGATAACGATGAATTCCCATTGATAATTAAATCAATTAATTCATCCTTTTTAAGTTTCGATATGCCATCAAAGCCCATAACCTTTGCAATTTCTCGTAGGTCAGCAACTTTTTTCTGTTGCAAAGTTCTAATTTCCATTTTATCCTCCGCCTAGACCTTCAAAGCAAATAAACACTTTAAATCAAGTGTATTTATCGTATAAACATCTATTCATTTCAATTGTTTTTTTAGGGATTGAGTTTATAAACAGTTGAGATATTCTTCATAATTGTTATAGAAATGTAAATCAAAATGGATTATTTTATGATATATTCATTATAGATGAAAGTTACCATTACAGCATCATACTAACACACTTTCAATTTCTAATCAAATGGCGGATAAGACGATGACTCATAAAAAAAATTTAATTATATTTGCATTTTTCACAATTCTCCTTTTTTCAAATACTAGGTTATCTTTTGCAACGCCTTCTATGGGAGAACATCAGGAATCAGGAACAATTTTCCTTGCAGAACAAACCATTAATTTTGATAGCACGCCCTTCGTTTTAAATGGTGAAATCATGGTAAGTGCAAAGGTTTTATGCGAAAAATTGGGTACTCAGGTTTTTTGGTTTGAAAAAACGGGCGAAATTGTCAGCTATCGTGACAATATTTTTATGAAATTCATTCCAAATTCTAGTGTTGCTTATGTAAATGGAAAACCTAAAAACATGCCGGTGAGCGCTATGATTTATAAGGGTGATTTATTTATACCAGCCTCTTTTGCAGCAAAAACTTTGGAGATGAATTATTCAATAAGCCCTGAAACCAACACTTTATCAATTGATTATAGGGAGAATTTACTTGAATATCAACAAATAGGGTTTCGCCATTATAAAAGAATCAATCTCGCCAATTGGGGAATCAGTTTTTACATCCCAGAATACTGGAATAAGATTGATGAAAGTACACAAACTTATGGTGTTGAAGACCCTTTTGAGACTTATCACTTAGAAGCAAAATTATATCCGTTAAACAAACAATACACTAGAGCAGTTCTTACCGAATCTATTCTATCTGACTTACGCATTCAATTTGGCGATAATTTGCACATTTCCACCAACAGCACCTATAAAACGGGGGAATACACTGCTGATGTGATTCACTATGAGCTCGTTGATAATGGCGTTACTACACAGTACGCGGTCTATATCTTTTTTGAACAGAATAACGGTTACGTACTCATCGGTTCATACCCAGGTTCAAATAACCCTGATGAAAGTATCGAGATCTTAGACACAATTGCCAGTACATTTGCAATCACTAAATTGTCCATTAACGACAACTTAGAGCATTATACAGAACTTCCAATATTTTATGACCTTGAAATGCATCTTAACACTGAAATATTTTCAAATATGCCCGTCAATAACATGTTCGTTTTTAGTGGTACTGTAGACCCTGAGCAAAACATCAGAGGTTTTCATGTGGTTGTTACTAAGAACGGCAATGAAACGGAATATTATATCCCTGTTACTGAAGGAGAGTTTAATGCAAAGATTTACACACCTTTCGGTCTTGGGAAACATAATATTGCAGTAATCGTTGATGATAGCTCTGTTAAAGATAGCTCTCAAAATGATTCAAACGATAGTAAAACTGATTATATTCCAAAAGATGAACCCATGGATAATCATGATTCTGTAAATTCAGATACGGCACTACCTACATTAGAGGATGTCGTTGCAAAGGCAATTTTGATGAATTTTGACCTTGATACAAATAAAACGGCAATGAAATTTAGTGTATTAAATACGTCAAGTGAAGAAATTAAATATTTGTTACCTTCTGAATATGTCAACTATGACAATTCTGCAATTTATAATATTGCTAACAGTTTGACTTACAATTTAACAAATCAATATTCAAAATCCAAAGAAATATACAGCTATATCGTCTCACACTATACTTTAAGTGATACTATCAATCCGAACGGGCTTTATAATGCAGTTAAGTTAACTGAACTTACCGAGGCCAACGCTATTGAAGTTTGTATCCTTTATACTAGTTTACTAAGATCCGTAGATATACCAGCTAGAATATCACGTGGCATTTCAGAAGATGGTATTAAATATTGGGTTGAAACTTTCATCAATGGCAAATGGTATATCTCATCAATCGTCGATGAACTACAACAAGATGACGGCAGTTTATCCTATTTCAACATCAACAGAAATGCACATTACGAACTCTTTAGTACAGTTGAATTTCTACCTTTTTAAATATAAACAAATCAATAAAACTTTATTTGATAAAAGCTCTATATTGGATAAAAAGAAGAGCTGTTCACCAACGAGCAACGAGAGTAATCCTCTTTTGTCTACTGGTGAGCAGCTCTTATATTTTTTATGAAAGTAATAACGGTTTATTTGAGACCTAAAATAACTCTTGCTTCATCTGGCGTAGCCACTTCACGGCCCATCTCTTTAGCAATTCTAACGATGCGCTCTACAAGTTCTGCATTTGATTTTGCAAGCTGCCCCTTACTATAGTAGACATTGTCTTCAAAACCTACTCTTACATGACCGCCAAGTATAATCGCCATAACCGCTAACGGAAGTTCAGATCTGCCAATCCCTGCAACTGTCCAGGTCCAATCACTCGGAAGTTGTTTCACCATATACATTAAGTCTTCTGGAGTTCCTGGACATGCGCCTGGTACGCCAAGAACAAAATCAACATGTAGTGGCGCTTTTAATAAACCCTTTTTTACTAGCGTTTTTGCATTTTCGATCATACCGCGTTCGAAAACTTCAATTTCAGGTTTAACACCCACTTCAAGCATCTTCTTTGCAAATTTCTCCATGTACTCTTCAGAATTCATGAATACATCAGCTCCAAAATTACAAGTACCACAGCTTAGTGTTGCCATCTCAGGTACGAGATCAACTGGCTGAAGTCTTTGTTCAGGTGTATGCCATACTGCACCACCTGTTGAAGGTTGAAAAATAATATTACATTTATCTGCAATTTTATCTTTTATTTCTTTATAAACATGCGCGTCTTGTGTTGGATTTCCATCTTGGTCCCTTGCATGAATATGAACGATTGAAGCACCCGCTTCATAGCAAGCTAAGGCTTCTAACGCAATTTCCTCAGGTGTCAGCGGCAAATTGGGTTGTTGCTCTCTCGTAACTTCAGCACCAGTTAATGCAGCTGTTATAATTAATTTTTCCATTAAAACCTCCACACTACTTTCTTTGCTTGTCTTTTGGTACCACACAAGTTCCAACAGCTCTACAAACAACAACTGGTTCATCAAGTACGTCGCATGCAGATTCATTGAGATCTGGTCTTGGTATAATCACTTTTCTAGCTTCAAAAACCATTTTTCTAGATGAATTGCCCACATGCGTGATTTCACCTACAGCTTCAATATAGTCACCAGCATAAACAGGTGCTAAAAACTCAACTTTTTCATAAGCTGCAAATAATCCTTCATCGCCATCTTGACGGATGAGTAACTCTGTTGCTACATCTCCAAAAAGATTGAGCATTTTGGCACCATCTACTAAGTTACCGCCGTAGTGTGCATCATGCATACTCATACGCATTCTAATCATTGCTTTCTCAGACATATTAAATCCCTCCTAGAATAGTTTCCCTCATCTCTATTGTAGTTGAGTAAAAGAGGCAGGTCAACAGTCTCCTTTGGTTATTACAAAAACCAAATGAAACGAATTGCTTGCCTCATATTTAAGTACTATTTGCTAAACTTTTTTTCTTTCGAAGCTTTTATAAATTCTCTAAAAAGTGGATGCGCATGTGTTGGTCTAGATTTAAATTCAGGATGGAACTGCACTGCTAAAAACCAAGGGTGGTTTGGAAGTTCAATAATTTCCACAAGTCGTTCATCAGGTGAAAGTCCACTTAAGATAAATCCATTTGATAAAAACTCATCTCTATAGGTGTTGTTGAATTCATATCTATGTCTGTGTCTTTCATAGATTAATTCTTCACCATAAGCAGCATATGCAAGTGTCCCTAATTTGATCTTACACGGATATAGTCCTAGTCTCATGGTACCGCCCATGTCTTCAACATCTTGTTGTTCTGGCATAAGGTCAATAACAGGTGTAGGTGTTAATCCGTTTAACTCTGCACTATGCGCTTCTTTATAACCAAGTATATTTCTTGCAAATTCCACAACCGCCATTTGCATACCTAGACATACTCCGAAAAACGGAATATTATTCACTCTTGCGTATTCAGTAGCGATAATTTTACCTTCAACACCTCTAAAGCCAAATCCACCAGGTACTAAAATACCGTCACAGTCTTTTAAGACCTGTGCAACATTTTCTTCATCTAAGTTTTCAGAATGTACCCAACTGATTTCCACTGCAACTTCATTGGCAAGTCCAGCATGCTTAAGCGCTTCAGCAACTGATAAATAAGCATCTCTAAGTTCAACATACTTTCCAACGAGTGCAATCTTAACTGATTGCTTAAGGTTTTTTTCTATATTAACGATATTAATCCACTCTGACAAATCTGGCTTAATGTTTTCAATTTTAAAGAAATCACATACCTTATCGGCAAGTCCTTCTTCTTCAAGTGTAAGTGGCACAGAATATAGTGACTCTGCATCCAAATTTTGAATAACATTTTTTGGACCAACGCTACAGAAAAGTGCGATTTTTTCTTTCATATCTTGCGAAATCTCTTTTTCAGTTCTACATACAATTAGATCTGGTTGTATACCGATTTCTCTAAGTTCTTTTACAGAGTGTTGTGTAGGTTTAGTCTTTATTTCACCTGCTTTTGCAAGGTAAGGTAGCAAAGTAAGATGAATGTACATTACATTTTCTGCACCGACATCATATTTCATTTGTCTAATTGCTTCTAAGAAAGGTAGTGATTCTATATCACCAACTGTTCCCCCAATTTCAGTGATGACTACATCGGCATTTGTCTCTTTTGCCGAACGCATCAATCTATCTTTAATTTCATTCGTGATATGAGGAATAACTTGTATTGTAGCCCCTAAATAATCGCCACGACGTTCTTTTGTAAGCACTGACCAGTATATTTTACCTGTAGTCACATTGCTGTTTTTAGAGAGGTTTATATCAATAAAACGCTCATAATGACCTAAGTCTAGATCTGTTTCTGCACCATCATCCGTTACAAAAACTTCACCGTGTTGATAAGGACTCATCGTTCCAGGATCAACATTGATATAAGGGTCAAATTTTTGAATTGTAACCTTTAATCCTCTTGCTTTTAGCAACTGTCCAAGCGATGCTGCTGTAATCCCTTTACCTAGTGAAGAAACTACACCGCCAGTTACAAAAATATACTTCGTACTCATTGAAAGCTCCTTTCGCTCATACACTATAATCTTCCCTGCTTGTGATTTGTATGATATGCAATGACTTACAGTACTAACATATCTAAACAAATTTGCCTCAGGTCTTTGCTCTATACCTAAAAAAAAAAGAGTGAGAAAGTCCCCAACAGGATGACTAATCACTCTTGTTCCATAGGTTCAAGTAGCCACCCCTTCGGGTGTCACTATACCGATTCAATTAACAATACTTACATAGTATATAGACTCTCTTTTGATAAGTCAACAGAAAATTATTGTGATTGAATGGTAATTTTTATCACTTCAAATATCGTTTCAGCGATGGCTTTTCCTTCAATATAAACAACCATTCCAGCTTTAAAATTGGTTGCTTTATAGATACTTCCAACAGGGAATGTAACCGTTCTGAGTCTATTGTTCTCATCAGTAACCAATAAAATATTTGATGAATCCACCACTTGTGAGATTGTTGCTTTAATGCCCGTTGGTTCTGCAACTATTTTCCTACCAAGTTGTAATTTTGTAATACCACCGATTCCGATATCAACAGTTACCTCTTGATCTAATCTCAAATCATAAATAGCAATGTTGTTATCTCCCGTTTCATTGAGTAATTTTGCTTTTGTTGAAAATCCATAAGTTTCATCCTTACCAGTGGTAAGCGTGACTGTAAGTTCAGGGTTTTTCTTAATATTGATTCCCGAAATTTTACCCACAACCGTTTTGACTTGTCCAATCCACTCTAATTTGACAATTTCTCCAAATTTAAGTGTAGCCTTTACGATATCTCCAGATTTATAACCTGCACTACCACCAACATAATTGATAATAGTTTTTGAAGTACCTTTAAATATGTTACCGGATTCCATCGTAATATTTACTTCACCCGCAACTTTTGTATCAATAGTATTACCAAGAATTCCATAGAATTCATAACTTTCTGAATAAGCGATAATTCTTTTCGCATCATAACCTTCATATAATACGATGACTTTATCACCTGGTTTTAGGTCGGTCGCTTTAGCCGGAAGCCCGTTAATCGTAACAATCGTATCATTATATACACTTCTAAATTCATTGGTTTTTTCGGTAATCGCGATTTTCAATGATCTTCTTGATTGCGTCGTACCAATAAAATCAGTTAATTGAACCATTTTACCTTCAACTGTTTGCAGTTTTTTATCAAGTTCAGCTTTTGTAACCACGCCATTTTTAACGGTTAAGACGATGTTCACACCAAGTGTGATGTCGTTAAATGAACCAAGTGTGCCTACAACTGCAACTTGAGCTTCATCAAGAACATAACTTTCATCTCTACCAGCAGTTGTCGTTACAGTTACCGAAAAATCACCATCATTGACAGCCTTAACAGTACCCTTAACGGTTTTTTCTGCTTCAAAAACCACATTTCCTGTATCCGTAGAAGTTTCTGTCGTCGCCTCTTCAGTTGTCGTTTCAGTGGTAGCTTCGGTTGTCGGTTGTGTCAAAGTACCCACTTTAAGTTCCTTGCTAAGACCATCAATCATAATCGCAAGTAAAGTCCGATTGATGGTGCTATTAGGATTAAATTTGCCTTCGCCATCCCCTTTATTAGAAATAATGCCTTTTTCGATTAAATAATTCACATATTTAATGGCACTTAATGAGATTTCTGAAGAATCCTTATAACTTAACAAGATAATTTTATTTAAATTCTCTTGTTTATATGCATTTAAAGCCTTTGCAATAAGTACGGCTGCATTGACTTTTTTAACATTTGTCAAAGTCGAACCACTTATAAATACTTTTACTTCATCAATTGTCAAAATATTATATTCAAGTGCATATGCAATTGCAGGATACACATCCGAATTATAGGGTGCAAGCATCTGAGGGATATTTAACGCTTTGATCTCTGCTTCATGTTTAGTTGTAATTGTTCCCATTTGTACGTTGTCTAAAAGTCCTGCTGCTTTTACAGTTCGATAAATTGCTGTGACAACTTCGACGCTAGTCACAATTGAATCCGGTTTAAAATTATCGCCAGTATATAACGGCATGATATTTTGATTCACAACAGAATTGATCTGGGTATTTGCCCAAAAACTCGAAGAAACATCAGTTGCTGCCAAAACGATACTTCCATTACCAATCATCATTACACAAAGCAATAAAACCATCGCCTTACGAATAAAACTTTTGTTTTTATTATGCATTTCTTACCTCCACTTCTTCAATTCAAGGTTCTAAGTCAGAACCGTTACCATCATTTATATTCTATTGACATTATAACATGGGGTTTCTTTTTTACTTTATTAAATTTATTTTACTACGGCTTAAATCAAGTATAATAACCTTGTGTTTTTATGATAAAATAAGAATAATGCTCAAAAGAGGTTAAAATAATGTCAATATATGAATATGATAATTTAAAGATAAATTATTTGCGAAAAGGATCTGGAAAATCAATTGTTTTATTACATGGTTGGGGTGCATCGTTAGATACGTTTATGCCCCTATTTGAAGATTTATCAAAGTCTTATGATGTCACGCTCTTGGACTTTCCTGGCTTTGGAAAATCATCAGAACCTTCAACGCCATGGAATCTCGATGATTATGCGAAAATGACCATGAATTTCATGGCGGCATTGAGCATAAAAAATCCTACTTTGTTAGGCCACTCATTTGGTGGTCGGGTTTCAATTAAACTTAGTCAGCTGATGACTGTAAACCAAATTATACTTGTGAACAGTGCAGGCATAAAGCCAAAGAGGAAATCATCTTATTTTGTAAGGGTTTATGGTTACAAACTGTTTAGGACGGTTGCTTCACTTCCATTTTTCAAATGGTTACTCAAAGAACCACTTGAAGCTTATAGGGAAATATACTCAAGTAGTGATTATAAACAAGCATCCCCTATTATGAAGCAAGTTTTAAGTAAAGTTGTGAATGAAGATTTAAAGAATATATTGCCAAAAATCAATTCTCCTGTCCTTCTTATATGGGGTGATCAAGATACGTCTACTCCAATCGAAGATGCTAAAGTGATGGAGTCTTTGATACCCGATTCAGGTCTCGTTGTTTTTGAAGGTGCAGGACACTTTTCATATCTTGAACAACCTGCCCGATTCTTAACGATAATAAAAACCTTTCTTGGAGGCAAATAGATGCTATTAAAAGCGCTTGGATTGCTTATGGTAACCGGACTGACCTTTACTAAAAACTTCTCAGATGTCCATAAGTTTCAACAATATGGATATTATATGAACCAATACTTGCCAAAAGCAAGGCAGAAACTTTTAAAACCGTATGAGCTCATATATTTATTAGGGACTTTAATGCTGTTTTTAACGGGTTCATTACCTCTTGAAATTTTGGGATTACTTTTGATGATCCTCAATGGCTATTTTTATCTTTTAATTGTAAAAGCTTACCCTGCAAAGAAAAAATGTGTCTATACACCTAGAGTAAAGAGGATGTTAACGACTTCATTTATCTTATTGGCAATTTTCGCAGGCTGCATGCTCCTATTACCTAATTGGATTAATGCGATTTATGGGTTAATGATTTATTCTATAAGTTTTGTACTCATATATCTTTCGAATACACTGAACAAACCTATCGAAGCTGCTGTTAATAATTATTACTATAAGGACGCACTTCGATTACTTGGAGAAAATCCAAATCTTACAGTCATAGGTGTTACCGGTAGCTATGGTAAAACAAGTACTAAAAACGTTCTTTACTCAATGTTATCAAAAGATTTCAATGTACTAATGACCCCTGAGAGCTTTAATACTAAAATGGGATTAACTAGAACGATAAGAGAGCACTTAAAGCCAACACACCAAATTTTGATTGCAGAAATGGGTGCTAAAGAAGTCGGTGATATAAAGGAACTTTGTGATTTTGTTAAACCAAAGTATGGTGTGATTACCTCAATTGGGCCTCAGCATCTCGATACATTTAAAACTTTTGAAAATGTCATTTTAACTAAAGGTGAACTGTTTAAATATCTGCAGCCTAATGGTACCGCTTTTGTGAACATTGATGATGAGAATATTAGAAATATCAAACTTAGAGATGATATAACTTCCATAAGATACTCTGTAAATGATTCTATTGAACTGTCTCCAGATTATTACATCGAAGCGACAAGTGTAGGTGCATCAGGTTCTAGTTTTACTTTGGTTCAAACTAAAACGGGTAAAAAATTGAGATTGAGTACTAAGCTGTTAGGTCGACACAACTTATCCAATGTAATAGCTGGTATCGCTATTAGTTTATCTCTGGGCGTTTCATTAGAACGTCTCGGAGCTATGACTGCAGATTTAACCCCTGTTAAACATAGACTTTCTACAAGGAGAGTCAATAACCAATACACGATTTTAGATGATGCTTTTAACTCCAACCCTGTGGGTTCTAAAATGGCACTTGAAGTCCTTAAAAACTTTGAGGGCAATAAGAAAATCATCATCACACCAGGTATGATAGAGTTAGGTGATCAAGCATATGACCTCAATAAAAGTTTCGGGGTTGCAATTGCTGAGGCATGCGACTTTGTCATACTCGTAGGTAAAAAACAAACCGCGCCAATTCAAGATGGATTAGCTGAAAAAGCTTATCCAAATCAAAAGATATATATTGCTAGTAGTATCAAAGATGGCTTTAACAAATTACATGAAATTGTCGCATTAAATGACGTTGTTTTAATTGAAAATGATCTTCCAGATACTTTTAATGAATAAGGAGTCCATATGATTAATATAGGTGTTTTTTTTGGAGGAACAAGTGTTGAACATGAAGTTTCGATTATCACTGCTCAACAAGCGATTGCTCAGCTCCTTGCTATGGATGGTTATAAAGTAATCCCAATTTACATTTCAAAGCAAAACAGATGGTATACAGGCGATTATTTACTTGAAGTAGAGCATTTCAAAGACTTAAAGAAAGTTCTGGAAAATGGTACGCGTGTTCAACTTGTAAAAGGGAACCGAAATGCGTTTTTAATAGAAGATCCAGTCAGACAATTTCACAAGGCTTTTGTGGATCATATCGATATTGCATTTCCAATCATTCATGGCACTGGGGGAGAAGACGGAAGTTTACAAGGGCTTTTAGAACATCTAGACATTCCTTATGTTGGATGCAACGTCTTAGCCGCTTCGTTAACCATGGATAAAATAGCTTCAAAGTTATTTCTACAAAGTTCTGGGATACGCGTTGTTGAAGGCGAATGGTTCTATGGACATCATTGGCTGAATTACCAAAACGATATCATAGACGATCTTGAAAAGAAATTGCCATATCCTATGATCGTTAAACCTGCAGATATAGGATCCAGTGTTGGTGTCAAACCTGCTAAAAACCGCAATGAACTTATCGAAGCAATTGACTTTGCAAGGTTTTTTTCAACTAGAATTTTAGTTGAGCGCATGCTTGTGGGCATGAGAGAGATCAACATTTCTGTACTTGGTGACAGTGAGAAATTAGAACTTTCAGTTTGTGAAGAACCCATCACGACCAGTGACTTTTTAACCTACGAAGACAAATACGTTGGCGAAAAAAGCACAAAGGGCATGTCAGCTGCCAAAAGACAAATTCCGGCGAATATTCCAACTGAAGTTAAACGTGAAATTGAACATATGGCGGCAGAAGCCTTTATTGCACTTGATTGTGCAGGTGTTACTCGCATCGATTTTATGATTGAAAAACACACGCAACTACCTTATATTAACGAATTTAATACCGTTCCGGGTTCTTTATCATTTTACCTATGGGAAGCCACTGGGAAAAGTTTTAAAGAAATGTTGCAGGGGATGATAGATGCTGCTTATAGGGGATTTAGAAGAAAGGAATCACTTACACGCTCAAATACAATCAACATATTATCTACGGCTGATCTTAAAGGTATTAAAAAATAAAATACTTCAATCGCATTTACGTCCAAAAGGGGGGACTTGAACATGGAAAAAGTATTAATTGTAGAAGATGATTTACAGATTCAAACACTGATAAGAGACTACGTCAACGCTTCCGGTTATATTGCAGTTACCGCATCTGATGGAGAAGAAGCCTTGATGAAATACGAGTCAGAACAACCACATCTTGCACTACTCGACATCATTTTACCTAAAATTGACGGGTTTGAACTTTGTAGAAAAATTCGCTCAGAGTCAAATATACCCATCATTATGATTAGTTCTAAAAAAGAAGACACTGATAAAATTCTCGCACTAGGGCTTGGTGCAGACGATTATATTGAAAAACCTTTCAGTCCACGTGTTTTAATTGCAAAAATTCAATCTCAGTTTAGACGTGTTAATGTACTTTCAGGAACGCCTCACAGTGACACGCTTTCTATAAGGGATTTAGAACTTGATGTGAAAGCTAGAACTGTATCTGTAAAAGGTGAACAAGTACCTTTTTCTGTAAAAGAATTCGAAATTTTGCATTACCTTATGCTCAATAAAAACCAAGCACTATCTAGAGAAAAAATATTTGATGAAATCTGGGGATACAATGAATTTGGTGACATCAATACAGTAACTGTTCATATGAGAAAAATTAGAGAAAAAATAGAGCTAGATCCTTCAAATCCGGAATATATAGAAACCGTTTGGGGAATTGGCTATAAATTTAAAGGTTAGCATATGAAGCCAAATAAATTTACATTAAGGGGACTCATTATCTTGTTTATGCTCGGTATGATCCTTATTACTACAGGATTAATGCTGTATTTGTTTGCGAATTTTGATATTCGCATCAGCGAGCATACCACCTTAATTAAAAATCCTTACCTCTGGTTAGCACTCTTTATGGTCATCATCATTGTTTTTTATATGATATTGGTCTTACTCATCAACAAGTACATCTTTGATCCTATTTTGGCGATGAAGCGCGCTGCTGAACATATAAAATCAGGAAATCTCAATTATCCAATCCAGTATAACGCTGAAAATGAAATTGGTGATTTTTGTAATGAATTTGATAAAATGCGCATTCGGTTAAGAGATACCATCTTAGAACAACATGAAATAGAGAAAAGAAGAAAAAGGTTGATAGCAAGTATTACACATGATCTTCGAACGCCACTAACATCGATAAAAGGATATGTTGAAGCGATTCAAGATGGCATTGTCAAGGATCAAGAAACTTACGAGAAATACTTAAACACAATTGCTGAAAAAGCAGATCATCTTAATCATCTAATTGATGATTTATCTGTGTATACAAAGCAAGAGTTAGGTGAATTTTCACTTAATCTTGAACGCGTTAATTCTGGCAAAATATTACTCAGCTATTTTGATCATAAAATAGATGAGTTTAAATATTCAAATGTTCATCTGATACTTTACAAACCATTTATCTCAACGTTTATCAATGTTGATCCATACCGTTTTATTCAAATACTAGAAAATCTAATTAGCAATGCAAAGAAATACGCGCACACAAAAATAGAAGTTAGAACTAAGGTTGTTGATTATCGCCTACAAATAGCCATTAAAGATGATGGTGATGGCATCCCACAAGATGTACTTTCAAGTATTTTTGATCCCTTTTTTATGGTCAACAAGGTGAAAGACCAAAAAGAAAAAGGTGGTTCAGGGCTAGGTCTAGCTATTGTCAAGCAACTCACTGAAAGACATGATGGAAAAATAACTGTGGAAAGTAATGTTGGTGAAGGTACTACCTTCATTTTAGATTTTCCCCTCGATATATAAAGAGAAAGGAGTCCTTATGAAATGTCCAAATTGTAGTTTCGAAAATGCAGATGGTTCAAAACAATGTAAAATTTGTGGGTATGATCTGCCAGTCAAAACTATAGCCAACAAAAAGAGATTTGCCGAGGATGACAATGACGCGGAATTGGACTCAGCACTTAAAAGTTTATTTGGTTTAGATGAGAATACTTCTTTTGAAGATGATTCGTTAGAGGAAGATCCATTAGATGTTGCTGCTGTAGAAAGAATGCTTCATAAAAAAAGACAACCTGTATATGAACAACCTGTTGCTCCACCTCCAAATCCTGAAAAAAAACCTACTAGGTCGTCTTCAAAAAAAGCTGAAGATAACGATGCACCTCAGTATAGCTTAAAAGTCATTTTTATTGTAATTGCGCTTTTGATTATACTATTAATTGTCTTTAAATCAGGATTAATAAAATTGCCTTGGAAATACCAAAGTGATCAAACACCTACACAAGCGGTTACATCAGAGGAAACCATTGAAAGCACCGAATCCACTACAGAATTAGTCATCAATTTAGGAGCTGAAGCTCAACTTGTACCGGTTAATGCTTTCTTTGATTACCTGCCTGAATTCGTCAACAAAGGAAATCTTAATATACTCACATTGTTTAAAAGCTCTCAAGAAGCACTTGATGTCTTAACAACTTTTGCAAGCGTTGGCAATATTGAGTCTATCATTTCTGCAAATCTAATCGCGTCTGAAACGAATGATGCTGATGCAACGTTTACAGTTGACACGGTTATGATCAGAGGCGTTGATAATAAGCCAACACAAATTTTGGCAACGTGGGATTTCCATATCATATTAGACGGTGCAAACTGGTATATCGATTCGCTTGGCGTTTCTTCAGAAAACTATACAGGTGAAACAACCAGTGAAACTACAACGCAAGCAAATACTACTGAAGTCGTTCAAGAAACGACAAAAGAAGTCGTTCAAACAACTACCGCTTCAACTACAGAAGCGACAACAGCACCTGCACCTTTTGATTACAGTGGTTTTATAAGAAGCGGTTCTTTTACAGGAGGTAAGGCTTCTTCTGGCCAAGATGTTGGAAGCGCACGCTATGGAAACCATAATGATTTTGATAGAATCGCTTTTGACATTTACAAATGGAACGGCAGTGCACCTCAAGACACTGTGGAAGAGATCACAAGTTATACTGCGAGTATTTCCTCAGATGGTAAGAAAATCACTATTATACTAACAGGTGCTATGGATGCCTATGCTAGCATGAACGCAATTGATTTTACCGTCAGCCCCAATATTGCTTCGGTCAAATACTCACTTTCTGGTCCAAGCGAATCTGTGCAAATAGATATTTCTTTAAAAAACGCATGCCAGTTTAAAGTATTTAATCTCAAATCACCTGCTAGATTAGTTGTAGATATTGCATCAAAATAAACTAATTATTGTGCTCCAATTAAAAAAGCCTACACAGAAAGTGTAGGCTTTTATTAATTACAACTATTTAGTTCCATCATCTCACCAATTTGACCACTACAAATATGATAAAAAGTGGAATTAGTACTACCGATATAAGTCCGAAAATAATCCCTATTGTGCCAAAGACGATACCTATAACTGCTCCAATCACGCCAAATACGGCTCCTATAATACCACCGATCAATCCGAAGATACCACCGAGTATACCGCCAAATGCGCCGCCGATACCCCCAATTGCGCCACCAAGTCCACCAAATACAGCACCAAATACTGATCCGATCACTTTAAAAGGCAATGCAATAAGTGCACCTAATGGTATGAAATAAGCAACGATCCCACCTACTAACAAATAAGGCAACATCTTTTCAAATGTATATCCTTTACCTAACAAAACTTTAGCGATAATCGCCATAACAATTAATGAGAATATCATATCCTACCTCCATCTATATAAGACCTTTGTCTTTTTTTCTAAGTCCATCATAACGCATGTTCATATAAAAAGCGTTAGCCTTAGATTAGAAAACGGTAAGAATACATGATAACTACAATTAATTTCCTACTTTTTTTGTTAAATTGATTTTTTTAATTTCTTCAATAACAAATGGCAATACTTTTTGAACATCTCCAACGATACCTAGATCGGCAACTTCGAAAATTTTAGCGCCTTTGTCTTTGTTAACTGCAATGATTAGTTCAGCTTCTTCCATACCAGCAACGTGTTGAATCGCGCCTGAGATACCACAAGCGATATATAAGTTTGGTCTAACTGTTTTACCAGTTTGTCCAACTTGTCGATCATGATCCATCCAGCCGCTATCTACGGCAGCTCTCGATGCTGAAACGAGTCCGTTTAATTCATCTGCAAGATCGTATAATAGATCAAAGTTTTCTTTTGAGCCTATACCTCTACCACCAGATACAAGTACAGTTGCTTCTTGAATGTCTTGTTTCTCTTCTGTTTCCTTTTCAAACGACAATACTTCTACAAAATTAGTGTTTTTTTCTATTTTGACTGGTACATGAACAATTTCACCCGTTCTAGCTGAGTCGCGTTCCATTTTAGTCATTACACCTGGGCGAACAGTTGACATCTGTGGTCTATGATCTGGACTAATGATAGTAGCCATGATATTGCCACCAAAAGCAGGGCGTGTCATGAGTAACATTCTGTCTTCAGAAACATCTAACGAGGTACAGTCTGCAGTAAGACCAGTTAACAATCTTGCAGATACCCTAGGTGCTAAATCTCTTCCAATAGAAGTTGCGCCGAATAGAACAATTTCAGGCATCTCTGCATTTATAGCTTGGAACATAGCTTGCGTATAAGGTTCAGTAGAGTAAAGTTCGAAAGTCTCATCTTGCATCACTAATACTTTATCAGCGCCATACTCAACCAATAATTGACTGTGTTTCTCAACATTTTTACCAATAAGTACAGCAACAACATGCACGCCTAACTCGTCGGCAATTTTTCTCCCTTTTCCTAATAGTTCAAGAGAGACATTTTGCACTTCACCAAAGCGTTGCTCTATATAGACAAGCACGCCTTTATAATCATTTATATTCATGTGACCCTCCTAAATAATAAATTTCTCGTGTAATTTGTCTACAATTGCAATTGCCAATTCTTTTGGCGTGCCTTCAACAATTTTACCAGCTTGTTTAGCACCTTTTGTAAATGATTTTTTAACCTTTGTAGGAGAACCTTTAAGACCCATGCGTTCAACATCAGCATCGATATCTGCGAAACCCCAAGTTTCAATCTCAAGTACTCTATGTGCGTCAAGTAACCCTTTAATCGACATATATCTCGCTTCATTAAGTTCACTTAATGCAGTGATTAGACAAGGGTAAGAAACTTTTATTTTTTGGAAGCCATCTTCAAAACTTCTCTTTACGATTGCATGATCTCCGTGGTGTTCATAAGCAGAAACATAAGAAATTTGAGGTAAATTTAGGTGCTCTGCAATTTGAGGTCCTACTTGTGCAGTATCACCATCAATAGCTTGTCTACCTGTAATGACTAAATCAAAATCTAGTTTTTTAAGGGCAGCAGCAATCGTTGTAGAAGTCGCCAGTGTATCGGCACCAGCAAATACTCTGTCTGTCAATAAGATAACTCTATCTGCTCCCATTGCATACGCCTCTTGTAGTGCTACTTTTGCTTGTGGTGGACCCATGGTAACTACAGTGATATGTGCACCATATTCATCTTTTAGTCTAAGCGCAGCTTCTAATCCCGCTTTGTCGTCGGGATTAATAATACTTGGTACGCCATCTCTTATAAGAGTCCCTGTTTTTGGATCCAATCGAACTTCATTGGTATCAGGAACTTGTTTTATACATACAACAATTTTCATCGTTTTCCCTCCATTATACTTGTGTCCAGTTTGGACTATTTCAATTCAGAAGATGAGATTACCATTCTTTGTACTTCACTAGTACCTTCATAGATTTCAGTGATTTTAGCATCTCTCATCATTCTCTCAACAGGATATTCGCGTGTATAGCCATAGCCACCGTGAAGTTGAACTGCTTTTGTAGTCACTTCCATTGCTACTTCTGAAGCATAAAGTTTAGCCATTGCAGCTTCTTGTGCATATGGCAATTTTTTAGACTTTTTATCCACGGCATTGTAAACCAACAATCTTGCTGCTTCGATTTTGGTCTTCATATCTGCGATTTGAAATTGCGTATTTTGGAATGAGGAAATTGGTTTTCCAAATTGTTTTCTTTCTTTTACATATTTTACGGTCTCATTATATGCACCTTGTGCAATACCAAGTGCTTGAGCTGCAATACCTATACGTCCACCATCAAGTGTCATCATTGCAATTTTGAAGCCTTTGCCTTCTCCACCTAACATGTTTTCAACGGGAATTTTGCAGTCTTCGAAAATAAGTTCGCAAGTACTTGAGCCTCTGATGCCCATTTTTGCTTCTTTCTTTCCAATTGAAAAGCCTGGCGTTGTTGCTTCAACGATAAATGCAGAAATACCTTTTAATCCAGCAGAGCGATCTGTCATTGCAATAACGATATACGTATCCGCATACCCTGCATTGGTAATAAATATTTTACTACCATTTAAAATATAGTGGTCGCCGTTTCTAACTGCTGTGGTTTGTTGTCCTGATGCATCAGTTCCTGCATTTGGTTCAGTAAGTCCAAATGCACCTAATTTTTCACCTTTTGCAAGTGGCACGAGGTATTTTTGTTTTTGTTCCTCTGTACCAAATTCATAAATTGGTGCTGCGCAAAGTGATGTGTGCGCTGATAATACAACAGATGTTGTACCACATGCTACGCCTAATTCTTCGACGAGGTTAATGTACTGCCAGTAAGTACCACCTGCTCCGCCGTATTCTCTTGGAAATGGGATGCCCATCATACCAAGGTTTGCCATTTTTTTAACAGTCTCTGCTGGAAATCTTTCTAAATCGTCTATTTCCGCAGCGATTGGTGCTACCTCGTTTTGTGTAAACTTTTTGAACAGTTCACGCATCATGAGGTCTTCATTGGTCATTTCAAATGTCATTTTTGTCCCTCCGTTTGTTAATAATTTAACTTTGCACTACAAAAAAAATAAACTATCCCCATGACAACATTTTAACACCTATTGTTAAAAAGTCCAATAAGATAATTTAATTTTTTTATAAATTCACGGAAGTTTTACAAATTTAAACATAAATAACATGACCACTAAAACAAATGCAATGTATAGATAGTTTCTCCATTTATTGTGTTTAAAATTGCCTTTATAAGGATCTTCGTAGAGTGTCGTATTCTTAAATGTCAAATCATCTTCGAAAACATGATAGAGTTCACCAGGTTTATCAATGATGCCATGAACTTCTCCAAAGTAAAGATCATGTGCAACTTCATAATCTTTTAAAGGTACCGATAGATCGAATCCAATACCGTCTGAGCACTTTTCAACTTTAGTCCTAATGCCATGCTCGGCCATGCGTTTTTCAAATTCAATAAAAACAAACTCATCATTTGTACTTTTATCACTCGCTAAAAATTTCCATTTATACAGCCTTTCATAACGGTCCATGATGCCTCCTAATCTGCTTGATAAAGCAATTTTTCAACAGCCTCTTTTACTTCCATACGATAACCTAGCCAATCCAACATCTGTGTAATTTGACCAATACTACGGTTCGCTGAAAAATAATACATGGATCTAACTGGCATTGAAGTTTGCGTTGTGTTAATTTGATTAGCATATGCAACCGCCCGATCTGGAAAGGCACTTAGCCATAAACAAGATTTATAGTAAGTGTTCGCAAAGGATTGTGCGAGTTCAGGATAAACTTCATCTAGTGCATTTAAAACTAAGACGGCTAATTGATAGTCTTCCGATTCATCTATAGTTACATATGAACTAAATGACTTAAACTCGTCATAGTTTAAATAGACTTCTTCAATCATCATTAATTGTTCCTCATTTATCTGTACCATGTCTTCCATCTTGTCTATATAGGATAATGTATAATCCCGATCTAAAACCATCCCCTTTAGTGCGAGATCGTGTGTTAGTCTTTTTATAGAAGAGGAATAAATACCTTTGAAACCAGATGGATCATATACCTTAATGACTTTTCCTTTTACATCCGATAGCGAATTTATACCTAATATAACATGATTGTTTCCCTTTACAACACCTAATAAACGATAATCTTCAGATTTAGTAAGCACTTCAACTGCAAGTGTAAAAGGAAGAACTGCGATAGAAGGTTCACTTGTAGATAATGCATCTTTTAATCTTGGCAAATCATTAAATAATGTATAATCAAGAACTACTCCTTTTGCAAGCTCTGGTTGTTCATATAGTAGTTTGGTAAGCGAATAGGAAGCTAGGCCTTCTGAAGCAGCACAAGTGATTGAAACTACATCATCTGTATTTATCAAAACAGCTTCTGAAGTGTTTTCATCTTCAACTACTTTTACTTCATTTTCTTTATTTGTTTGCTGACAGCCTGACAAAATAAAAGTGAAGATTAAGATCAATAACATCAGTTTGATTTGATTTAGATTTAGCTTCATCATGTGCTCCTTCATAAATTGTGTCACTGCTTAGTATCAAAATTTTAACATAAAAAAAAGGCTGTCACAACAGCCTTAGATTACGATTCTTTTCTTAATATAGTCACTTTCTAGTTTTACAAGCTCAAGATAAATTTGATCACCTTCCAAAATGTAATTCTTATCGATCAGCAAATTTAGATCTGAAACTAGAATCTCAAGTTGATTCATAAACTGATTATTTTTGTGTCTACTCTTTAATCTACCAAAAGGGTTCAAACTTGAAAATGCACCAAGTGCTACAAAAATTCTACCATTTCGTTTTAAAGCTCTTCGAGATTCTTTTAAAACTTGAGCAACATCCATATCACTGACTTCAAGTTCGCTTAATACGATTTTATCCACACTTTCATCGGCTTGATAAAGTGAATTGTTTTGCCAAACAACTATGCTATTGTCAAAGTCTCCGCAATGTAACCTGATATCATTTCTCTTCCATTCTAGAATAATATCTACTGGCGAAAAGTGATTTGGGCTAATCTTTCTAAACTGTTCTACGGTCATCTATGTACTCCCTACCATTGCTTTTATGAAAGTTTTTCTTTCAAAAGTATGCATTAAAAATAACACATACCGCTTGGAAATACAATGAAATCGATGTTAAGAATATCATACTTTTTATTAACAGATATTTTAATGATATGAAACAATTTCTAATAATTACAGATTATCTGGATTCTTTTTGAAATAAATACGGTCAGATGTTTCTTTCGCAGATTCTATAATTTCATCAATTTCTACTAAACGACTTTTTATCGCATCTGCTGTTTCTTTAGGTACGTTAAAGTACAAAAATAAATCTTCAAATTTTCTAAGTGATTTGTTAAAGTTCTGATTGATTTCAATAAAGGAGTCTATATTATGACTTTGAGAAGCATTTTTAAATTGTTCTAAGTCAATTTCGATGATATTGATAACATCTTCTTCTTTATCAAATTCACGTAACGCAACTGGATATGGTTTGATTCTTTCTAAAAAATATCTGCCTTTTTTGTTGATGTTATAGACGTAGGCAATTTCAGTATTACCCACTAAAAATACAACAAAGCACATTTTTGAGTTAATCACATAAACTTCCGCACCCATCTGTCTTAATTTGATGTCATGCTCCATAATTTCTGCATTCATCATTTTGCGCATAAAGAATCCTCCTTATATGATAAAGACTAAAAGATAAACTGTTGAAATAACAATTGAAACTAACATCAGTGGAAAGCCAATTTTGAAATAATATCCGAAAGACAGTTTTTGACCATGTCTAGCAAGAAGTCCCGAAACTATTACATTTGCAGATGCGCCAACAAGTGTTCCATTTCCGCCTAGACAAGCGCCTAAAGCAAGTGCCCACCAAAGTGGTGTTACATCTAGCCCCGACATAACGCCAAAGTTTTTAATAAGGGGAATCATGGTTGCAACAAATGGAATATTGTCAAGCACTGAAGATGCAATGGCTGAAACCCATAAAATAACGATCATCGTCATCATCATATTGCCACCTGTTAAGCTCAATAATTTAGAAGCTAAGTATTCCATGACGCCAACTTCTTCAAGCGCGCCAACGAGTATAAACAATGAAAGAAAGAAAAAGATAGTTGCCCATTCAATTTCTAAAAAAATATCTTCAACATCACATTTGCTAATCAGTAACAACACCGATGCTGCAAAAAGTGCAATCGTTGCCGATTCATATCCCATTGACTGATGTAATACAAAACCAAGTATAGTCAATAACAATACCGCGATACTCTTTTTCATCAGAACTGGGTCTTTAATTGCCTTTTTCTCATCAAGTCTTAGCACTTTCTTTTTATTTGCTTCTGATGCAACGTAGTGCATTTTATAACCAAATTTAAAAATCACCATCGTTACGATAAATATCATAACGACAACCGGTCCTAGTGCTACCAAGAAATCTAAAAAACCTAATCCAGTTGCACTACCAATCATAATGTTGGGTGGATCACCAATTAAAGTAGCAGTTCCACCAATATTGGCAATTAATATCTCAGGTACGAGAAACGGAATAGGATTTAACTCTAAAGTATCCGTTATAACTAAAGTTACGGGTACTATTAATAATACTGTTGTTACGTTATCGAGTAGCGCAGAAGCTAAAGCCGTAATTGTACAGAAATAGAGAATTATCTTCCACGGATCGCCCTTTGCAATTTTAGCAGCTTTAATAGCCACAAATTGAAAAATACCACTCTTTTTCATAATATTGACTATGATCATCATACCAATCAGTAAACCAATGGTATTAAAATCTACATAATGCAACGCTCTCTCTTGGCCCTCTATGTTCAAAATAACCATAAGAAAAGCGCCAACCATAGCGACTGCGGTTCGGTTCATTTTTTCAGACATTATAAGCAGATAAGTCACTATAAAGACGCCTATTGCCAAAATCAGTTGAAATTGCATACCCCTTCACACTTCCTTACATTGATTTATCGAGCCAAAACCCGTACAAAGCTAATCATACGCCTCAAACACTTAAAAATCAAGTATTTTGGGGATTACTTAATATTGTATAGTTATATCTCAAATTTGTTTTATTAATAAAAAATTTACAAATAATCTTTAATTTATTAAAGTGTAAATTCTTTTCGCTTTTTAAGAATCATACCAAACCAAATATATACGATAACACCTTTAAATACACTGCTAATCGTGATGCTCCACCAGATACCATTTAAACCAAGCACTGTCATCTTACTAAAATATAGTGCCATTGGTATTCTAAGCAAATTAAAAACGATACTAATGATGGCAGCTGGTTCAGTTTTACCAATGCCATTGAATGCACCTGAACTTGTAATCTCTATACACATGAATAGTTGAGATAAAGCGAGGATCTTTAGGTAATCTATGCCTAATGCAATTGCCTCTGGTTCTCTAATAAAAATCATAAATAGCCATTTCGCACCGAAAAACAATAACACAGTATTAAACAAACCAATTGCAAACGCAACTTTCATAGCAGTTCGATAACCTTCAATAACACGACTATATTGTTTCCCTCCATAATTTTGGCCGACAAAACTACCAAGTGCAATAGCAAATCCCATTGCCGTCATCCAAGTTAGAGATTCAATTTGCGATCCTACCTTTTGTACAGCAATTGGTAAAGGTCCATACTCCGCAATGATTCTCGCGATTACAATAGAAATCAAAGTAAACAAAGCACTTTGAATTGCAGGCGGAAAGCCCATTTTCATAATTGCCCTTATTTCTGACCACTTAGATTTTTTAAAAAACTTAAAGTGCTTAAAGAGTACATGATGAAATCTTATATTGTATATGAAAATTAGGAAGACTACTAGCTGAGCAAAAACAGTCGCGATGGCAGCACCAGCTACTCCCATATGCGGAATAGGACCAAAGCCGTTGATCAATACTGGGTCTAGAACCATATTGATCACTAAACCAACAGCGTTGAATTTAAACGGCAATCGACTATTTCCTCTACCGTTAAAGATACCTGTAAAAACCTGATTACAAAATCCAAAAATCAATCCAGCTATAACTATGACCATATAACTAAGAGCCATGTTATCAACAACTGTGCTGTTTGTATTAAAAAAACTAATAATAGGGTGTCTAAATACGATGATGAGAACACTGTATAGTATTGATATAACTACTGTAATATGAATTCCCGATCTTGCTATTTCTTCAGCCCTATCACCTTGCTTTGCACCGGTTGCTTGAGCAACTTTTATTTCTGTACCGGTTTTCCCTAAGAAGACAAAGGCTTGTGATAGCCATAAGAAAAAACCTGCTATTCCAACTGCTGCGACAGCATTTGAACCCAAAAAACCAATCCATATCATATCAGTTAAATTATATGCCATTTGTATAAAGCTCGTTCCCATGATTGGTAGAGCCATCATTATTAGTCCTTTAAGTATTGGACCTTTCGTTAAATCATTATGTCTTTCATCCATTGTATTTTCCTCAGTTTCTAGAGAATTAATCTTATATGCAAATCTAATTCATTATAGCAAACTCAAATCTTTCGGACAACTAAATGTTTTTCATAATAATTTCGTCCTATGTGAAACTTTTATTTACACTTTTACAGTTTGTTTGAGCAATATGTACACAAAAGTTACACTTTTACAGTATTGTCAAAAATCTGTACTATTTTATGGATTGATTTTATGCCTATAACTAATAACTATCCAGTGTTTTCAGTAGTTTGGAATTGATTTATCTATAACCATATTGTGGCATAAAACTTGCATTAGTATATCTAATGACTTTACAAAATAAGGAGATGGCTATGCACACACATCCACAACTAAGTCAGATGATTGAATTCTCACCAATTATTCAATCCTTAGTAATTAGAGACACTGCAATTGCTGTGACTGATTTACACGAATACGTTTATTATGTTAAAGGCAAGGAACTTGATCACCGTGTAAAAGCTGGAGATCCTGTTAAACCTGGTTCACTTGTTGCTAGAGCTATGTCATTACGCCAAAAACAAACCTCAATAGTGGATGCTTCATTATTTGGAACACCTTATGTAGGAACGGCAATCCCTATATTTGACAATCAAACAAATGAAGTTGTAGGCAGTCTGTTTATAGGCGAGAGTACTGAAAAACAAGAAATACTTAAGCAGATGGCAAAAGAATTAAGTAGTAATGTCTCGGATATTACGGATTCAACGAGAGATATTTCCCAAAAGGCAGATCAATTTTCTTTGTTTTCAAATCAACTGGCTGAATTGACTTATCATTTTAATCAAAAAATTGGTGAAATCAATAGTTTTACTGCTATGATTCAAAATATCTCAAAAAAAAGCAATATGCTCGGCATCAATGCAGCAATTGAATCTGCGAGAATCGGTGAGCAAGGAAGAGGGTTTGCAGTTGTCGCAGAAGAAATTAGTAAACTTTCAAAGCAAAGCAATGATTCTGTTATATCCATATCTGAAATGACCCGTTCGATTTTAGCTGACAGTGAATCGCTCAATAGCGAAACTGAGGTTTTAACTGGATTATCTGATGAAATTATGCAAATACTGAATTCGCTTACCCAAAATATAGAAGCAATCTATGGAATGGTAGAAGAATTAACAAGTATATCAGAATCACTTTAAACCGTTCCTTATGCAGGCAAAAAAACACAACTCGTTTTTTTGCTTTTTTTATTTGAAAAATTGTTTTCTATTCTTTATAGAATTGTAATACAAAAGTAATCCTATTATCGTATAATATATAAGTAGGCTACAACTAATGTAAACTTTTGTTTACTTAGAATTCTAAATTTTCAAGGGAGTAACCATGTTACGGAAAAAATACAACATTTTTGCAATTGTAATTGCTATTTGCTTAATTATGACCACCTTTGTCGTATCATCTAACACTTATGCTGCCGCATTTGGAGATGTTAATGGACACTGGGCTCAGACATATATCGATACAATTCAACCGCTTGGCGTAATAGCAGGTTACCCAAATGGCACTTTTAAACCCGATAATAATATTACGCGAATAGAATTCATAGCAATTACTGTGAATGCACTAAACCTTAAAGTTCGTGCTGTTAATCCCAATGAATATTGGGGTGCACCATTTGCTGAGGTAGCTTTAAACGCTTCTCTAATTACTGATGATGAATATGGTGGCATCACTGAGAGTAACCTTAATAAAAACATTAGCCGCGAAGAAATGGCTAGTATAATTGTCAATGCATTCTATAGCAGAGGTAAAACTGTAACCTCACAGCAAAAACAAACTGCACTTCAGTCGCTTTCTGACTTTAATACAGTTTCCAGTCAATACTATGATCAATCAGTTGCATCTGTTGCACTTGGAATAATTGGCGGATTTCCAAATGCAACTTTTGGACCAAAAGAAAATGCTAGCCGTGCACAAGCAGCGGTTGTATCTTATAAATTGTTAGTTGAATTAGGACTTATTACAGCGACTACAAACGATCCTTCTTTGACACAAACTACTGAATTCTCAATTAATGGCATAGAAATTGGTGATGCTTATGACTGGGTAATTCAAAAATTCGGACAACCGATTCGACAAGATGTAAGTGAATATGGTTTTAAATGGCTTGTTTATCACAATAATTATAATAACTACTATCAAGTCGGTATATTAAACAATAAAGTTGTTGCATTATATACTGCTTCAGACTTATTAAAATCAAAAAATGGTCTAACAATGAATTTAACCAAAACAAAAACCACGAACTTACTTGGAACACCGTTAAGTTATATTCAAAAGGGTAATGTGCAATATTTACAGTATAATACCGATGAAACCGCGACTTATTTAAGCAATAACACCTACGTAACGGCTTATTTTGATACTGCTGATTCCGGAAAATTATTTGCAATCAAACTAGTTGACTACAGTGTCGAGCAATCTCTTAAAAGCCAGTACGGACCTGCAACTGACGCGCTAAGGATTTCATATGAAAAAACCATTTTCGACCTAACAAACGTTTTTAGAGTCGCACATGGCAAAACCATTTTAAAATGGCATGAAGCATTAGCTGGTGTTGCTAGAAAGCACAGTAAAGATATGTCTGATCGAAACTTTTTTAGTCATGAAAATCCAAGTGGCTATTCTCCATTTGACAGGATATTAGCCGATGGTATAGATTATCACACGGCTGCTGAAAATATTGCTGCTGGGTACACTAGTGCTTTTTCAGCACATTCAGGATGGGTTAATTCCCCTGGGCATCGAGATAATTTGCTTAGAGATATTGAGTATCTTGGTGTAGGTGTCTATATCGGTGGTGAATTTGTAAATTATTTTACGCAAGACTTTATAACGCCATAACAAAATTAGGCTCAACAATATAGAGAGAGCAACAATCTGGGTTAACCGAATTGTCGCTCTCTTTTTGTATCTGATATTCAAATTTTTTCATGGCTAAAATATCATTAATGGCTATTTTTATCGCTTTGGCATTTGGGACATACTCCAAAGATTTCTAATCTATGTTCTAAGATTTTAAAATTAGTTAAATCACCTAAATCCTTTTCATAAGTTTTAAGAGGACAACCTTTGATTGTCGTGATTTTATTACACTCTACACATATCAAGTGATGTTTGTGTTCTCTTAAATTCATCTCAAAAGTTGCTCGATGATCGTTTCCAAATGAATTTTTAAGCACTAAGTTATGTTTAACAAATAGTTCCAAAATTCGATATATAGTTGATAAATTTATGATATCATCAAAAGACTTATCTTTCGATAACTCAATATAGAGCGTGTCTGCTGTTATTGGTTCTTTACAGCTGGTCATATATTCATAGACTCTTTGACGCTGTACAGTATTCTTAATTTTATTTGCTTTGAAAATATCGCTTACCTTTTGATTCATTTCTACCTCCTACCTAATTCGCTTAAGAAAAAGCGCTATAAGAAAGAACATGGCATTGACCATCACAATACTTGCACCTGATGGTAAATTCAAAACAAAAGATCCGATGACACCAATTAATACAGCTGCCACAGATACAAAAGCAGAAATCAAGATAGTAGTCTTAAAGCTTTTTGAAATCTGAAGTGCAGTAACTGTAGGAAAAATAATCATACTTGAAATAAGCATTGTTCCCACAACTCGTATACCAAGTACGATAGTAACGGCAGTAAGTACCGCGATAAGACTGTTCATACGTTTTGTATTGATGCCCATTACACTTGCAAACGATTCATCATGTGTAATTGCAAATAAATCATTATAAAAATAGATTACCGTTACGATAACCACAGTTGCCAAAATCAATGAAAGCCAAACATCGCTTTGACTGATTAACAGTATACTTCCAAATAGAAAACTAAACAAATCCACGTTGAAGCCTTGAGATATACTCGCAATTAAGACGCCGAGTGCCACTGAAAACGATGAGATTAGTCCTATAGCAGCATCCCCGTGTAAATTAGCCTTTTCATTGAGTCTAAGTATTGCAAGAGAAGCTACGATGACAACGGGTATTGAGACAAAAAGGGGTGATGTATTTAATAAAAGTGCTATAGCAACTGTTGCAAAACTTACATGTGCAAGACCATCACCAATCATAGAAAATTTCTTTAAAACGAGAAATATACCCAAAAGTGCACTACATATTGCGATTAGCACCCCTACAATTATTGCACGTTGCATAAAGCCATATTGAAGTGATTCACCTATTAAATTTATTATATCCATTTAAGCCTCCCCTTCAAGATGAAAGTGATCGTGCCCAAATGAAGAGGTGAATTTTGAAACTTCATCGTAAAATACGACTTCGCGATCAAGTACGAGCATCCTTTTTGCATACTTTTGAACACTCCCTAAATCATGAGACACAAGTAAAATTGTCGTGCCATCCACCGTGTTTATCTCATGAATCAACTTGTAAAAATCTTCTCTAACTCTTGGATCTAAGGCACTTGTTGGCTCATCTAATATAAGTACCTCAGGTTTATTCACCATGGCTCTTGCAAGTAAAACTCTTTGTTGCTGTCCACCTGACAAATCTCCAATGCGTTTGTTTTTTAATGACATGATATTCAAACGGTTTAATATATCGTCAATTTTTGTTTGATCTTCTTTATTGAGTATTTTAGGCCGTTTCTTGTCACTTAACAAACCTATGCCAACAATTTCCTTTACTTCTGCAGGAAAGAGGCTGTCATTCGTAAGTGCAATTTGTGGCAAATATCCTTTTTTAAGTGTTGGGTTTTCGAACCGAATTATGCCTTGTTCTATGGGTAAAAGTCCAAGTAACGCCTTTACTAAAGTAGTTTTTCCAGAACCATTTGCACCCACAAGTCCAATATAATCACCTTTTCTGATACTAAATGTCACTTTATCAAGCACTAAATGATGACCATATCTCACCACTAAGTTACTTACTTCAATTTGCTGATTCATGATATCCAAGTCCTTCCTTTAAGCGATCTAGATTACCTCTCATGATCTCAATATATGTGATGCCATTATCAATTTCTTGTTTTGACAAATTGTGTGCACCATGAAGCAGTAGCATTTTAACGCCAGTTTCGTCGGCGATAATCTTTGCAACACGAGGGTCGATGAGCTCTTCATAATAAATTGCTTTAGCTTTTGTATCTTCAATGGTTTTCATAAGTGCAGCAATTCGTTGTGGCGTTGGTTCTGCATCAGGAGAAAAGCCAGCATATGGAGATTGACTTTCAAGTCCATATCGTTTTGCAAAGTAACCAAATGCAAAATGTCCACCCGTTAAAATTGTTTTAGAATCTGTTTTTTTCAGTGCCTCTACTATATCAGCATCGAGTTTTACAAGGTCATTTACCAAATTCTCTTGTCTATCTAAGATTAAGCTTTGATCATTAGGTAATTTTTTTAACATAACCTCAGTAATCGTATTGACCATAGTTATCGCATTATTAGGATCAAGCCAATAATGAGGATCTATTGTGTCACCATCATGTGAGTCTTCATTTTCAGCGCTTGTTTCTTCATCATGATCATGATTTGATGCAATCATTTCGATACCAACACTTGCATCTATCACTGTCGTTTTACTTTTATCTATACTCTTTAATATTTCTCCAACCCAGGGCTCCATTTCTATACTTGTATATATAAAGATATCCGAATTTAAAATTGCTAAAACATCCTGAGGTGTCGGCTCAAAAGAATGCGATTCAACACCAGGGGGTAAAAGTAGGCTGACGTCAGTATCCTGTCCTCCGATAATACTTGCAAAGTCATACTGAGGGAATAAGGTTGTAACAACTTGAATTTTACCACTTGATACCTGTGCACTTTTTACACTTGTATTCGTTTGGCAAGCAGTGAGTGTAAGTATCATCATCAGAATTAATAATAGCGCTAACTGTTTTTTATTATGCATTGTTTCCTCCAAATGAGCTAACTAAAATTGAAATTAAAAAAACGCAAATGCAACTGATTTGCATTTGCGTTAATTATATCATGCATTTTCATAAAGTCAAGTCTCGACTACCTCTGTGAACTCCCTCTTTTTTTACTTTTATTTTTTCTGTTAGTCTGACTATCGGCACTTCGTTTAACCCCCGAAACACTTTGATCATTTTTCTTACCCTTTGACTGAGCCTTTGCCTTAGTTTGTGGAAGGGCTTTGGATTGTGCTTTTGGAAGTGCTTTTGGCTTAGTCTCAGTTTCAGTTTGATTTTGTTTCTTTATCAGGCCATTTACTTCCGCTTCAGAAAGCTCTCGCCATACTCCTGTTTTTAGTTTGCCAAGTTTAATATGCATAATTCTTACTCTTTTTAAGTTAACCACTTGATAACCGAGTGCTTCACACATTCTTCTGATTTGTCGATTGAGCCCTTGTGATAAAATTATGGTGAATGCCTTTTCACCATTTTTATGGATCACACAAGGCTTGGTCATTTCATGTTTTTCTTTAACCGGATTAAATATGGTTACACCTTCGCTCATTTGGATGAGAAATTCTGGTGTAATTTCTTTATTTACACTTACTTGATATTCCTTATCATGTTGGTTTTCTTCCCGCAATATTTCATTGACGATACTGCCATCACTGGTTAAAAGTATTAGTCCCTCAGAGTCTTTATCCAACCTGCCAATCGGAAAGATCCGTTCTTTGTGACCTACAAAATCAATAATATTACCTCTGATTTTTCGTTCTGTTGTACACACAATACCAGCTGGTTTATTGAGCATAATATAAACGTGTTTCTTTAATGGCTCAATTCTTTTGCCATTTACTTCTACTCTATCTTTATCTTTAACTTGGCTACCCATTTCAGCTAATCTGCCATTTATCTTCACTTTTTTTGCAAGTACAAGTGCATCTGCTTCTCTACGCGAGCAAAAGCCTGAAGCACTTATATAATTATTAATACGCATCGTTTCCTCTTTATCTTTAAGACATATTTACAGCATTTATACTAACTACTATCATAACAAGAGCCGTATCAAGTGTAAATGGATTTAAAAACTCTATATTCAAATTTAATATTTAATAAGTTTAATTCTGATTAACACATGCTTATAAACAAATGATCACCTTTAATCACAAAAAAAAACTTACAAATGAATGTAAGTTATATAAATGGAGGAAGACGTAAACTTATATAGAAATTATTGACTTAATGAATATTGAATCATTTGGGAATCCTTAATTAAGTTATATCCGATATAACCCTTTTCAATCAATTTTTTTTGTTCAAATATTTTATCCATCTTAATCATTTTTAGTTCATTTTGATCCATGTTAAATGATTTCGACATGTCTTTGTGTAATATAAATCGCCACATTCCATCTCGATCTTCACTTTCATATTTTCGTTTCAACGCCTTGATTTTTAGTCCCGCAGACATTATATTGTATAAACTAAAAAGATTATATGGCGAAACCGTGCAGATCAGATGTTTCATATCAAGTGGCTTAATCAGTTCAATGGCTTTATTTAAAGTTAATGATTGAAGTCTGTTGCCACGATAATCAGGACTTACTAAAGTTGTTTCAAGATGAACAACCTTATCGAGTTTAGAAGATTCGAGGTTAATATCATAACCTAAGTTTTTAGACGAATTTCCAGGGAAGCTGATGTATCTATATGAAATTAGTTTTTCTTCGGAATTATAAACCCCAATAATCATTGCACCATTGTACAAATCTTCTAGCATCTCAAACTTCGAATCTTTATAAAGTACCTGCTTATTTGGAAGGCCCTCATAAACCATGTGTTGTAAATCCATAACAGCACTAATCTCAGTTGCGTCAACCAATCTCATCGTATAACTTTCCACTTGTCTAATAGATGATTTACGTTTGATAATGTAACCTTGATTTAAAATCATAAAAGTCCTCCTTTCAATTTCAATTTTAGAGTAATATAGTTTCTGACAACTTGATTAACTGTGTAAGTTGTTACAATTATACACTAGCAACTCGATGTAGTCAATAAGGTTGTTAGTATTTCTATTTCCGTCTTTTGAAAGTGGTGGTATAATATAATGTAAATTAAGCACTGCCGTGCATTGGAGGTATTCATGAACGAACCAAACGCTAGAAGGGTTAAACATCCTGAAGTGACAATAGAGGGTACTCATTATCTAAGAATTCCGATTAAGACCCATATTGTTATGAGAGATGATCATTTAATTGAAGTCATTAAAAAATATGCACAATCAGAATTGATGCCTGATGATATTCTCTTTGTTACTGAAAAAATAGTAGGTATCACTCAAGGAAGAGCTATTCCACTTAAAGACATTACACCTAGACCACTGGCGACTTTACTTGCAAAATATGTTACTAAGACCCCTGCAGGTATTGGACTAGGAATGCCTGAGACTATGGAGATGGCACTTCGTGAATGCGGTATTCCTAGAATTTTATTTGCCTCAGCTGCAAGTGCTGTCACAAAAATTTTCGGAAAGCGCGGTGTATTTTACGATATCGCTGGATACAAAGCTTCATCCATCGACGGACCAACGCCTAATACTTTACCGCCATATAACGAATATGTTGTACTGGGACCAGATAAACCTGATCAAGTAGCGCGTGAAATCAGTGAAGCTTTAGGCGGTATAAAAGTTGCAGTAGTAGATATCAATGATTTAAGTGGCGCAATTCTAGGTGTTTCTCACAACACGATCAATAAAGACCTAGTTGTTAAAATTCTCAAAGATAATCCACTGGGTCAAGACCATGAACAAACGCCACTGGGAATTATCAGAAAAATTTAATGCCCTTTCCAAAAAAATAGCTAAAGCACTAAAAGAGCTATCTCAAATGATTAATTTATCATTTTGAGATAGCTCTTCTTTCGTATAAATTTCTATAACAATTTTAATTGATTCTTATTTGACATTTGTTTAAACTTCATCAAAAACTACACCAGCTTTGTTTGCAGCTGAGACTTTATATAGAAAGAACGCAAAGGTAACAATTGCAAATCCAACGCCTACAGGTAAACCGATAGACTCTGACATTTTTAACCCTTCTGGAGCAACTATAATATAACTTGTTACTACAGCCGTCATAAACGTCGCTGGGATTGATGCAATCCAATGCGGTTTAGCATTTTTATATAAATAAGTTGCAGAAGTCCAAAGCACGATAGTTGCAAGTGTTTGGTTTGACCAAGCAAAGTATCTCCATATAATCGCGAAATCTATGAAACATAATCCTATACCAACTGCGAATAATGGAATTGCAATTAAAAATCTAGATTTTAATTTATCCTGTTTATAACTTAAAGCATCTGCAATTACAAGTCTAGCACTTCTAAAAGCAGTATCTCCTGAAGTAATCGGTGCAGCAACTACGCCTAAGATTGCAAGCACACCACCGAAACCACCAAGTAATGTCGTTGAAATATCATGTACAACAACAGCAGCAGGTCCTGCAGCTGCTAATGCTTCAGTGCTACCATAGAAACTCATTGCTGCTGCAGCCCAAATAAGTGCAATTACACCTTCTGCAATCATTGCGCCATAAAAAACGCGACGGCCTTCTTTTTCACTTTTTAAGCATCTCGCCATAATAGGTGATTGTGTCGCATGAAAACCACTAATTGCGCCACAAGCTATCGTGATAAATAAAAATGGGAAAATTGATTTTCCTGCTGGATGGAAATTTTGAATTGAAATCTCAGGAATATGATAACCTCCCAAAAGAATTCCGCCCATAATTCCAACACCCATGATAATTAATGCAGCTCCAAATATAGGATATATTTTACCTATAATTTTGTCGATTGGTAAAATAGTCGCTAGGATATAATATACGATGATAATTGCTAAGAAATAGTATTTGTTAATGCCTGTCATAGTTTGAAGTAGTCCTGCTGGACCACTGATAAATACTACGCCGACCAAAACAAGTAGAACTACCGAAAACACACGCATAACCGCTTTTGCACTTACGCCAAGGTATCTGCCAACGATCTCGCCAATCGTCTCACCTTGATGTCTAACGGATAACATACCTGAAAAATAATCGTGTGTTGCACCCGCAAATATTGAACCAAGTACAATCCAAATAAATGCGACTGGTCCCCAAAGTGCACCAGCGATTGCTCCAAAAATCGGACCAAGTCCTGCAATGTTTAAAAACTGAATTAAAAATACACGTTTCCAATCCATTTCAACATAATCTACCCCATCTGCTTTTGATTTCGCAGGTGTTTCAGTAGCTTCGTTGATGCCAAAAATACGTTCTACTACCTTTGAATATAATAGGTAGCCCAATAAAAGTGCAACTAGTGATAATAAAAATGATACCATAATAGATTCCCCCTATTCTTATTTTAGAATCATCCTCATGGTATCACTTATTTAATTTTTTAAACGTAATTTAAGCCGAAATGCAAAAATCGAGTGCTATAATGCAAAATAAATCACTTGATATTCAAAAGACTTTTGAAATTTTTCAAATAATTACGACTCACTGGAATTTCTGCTTTACATTTATCAAGTTTTAAAATCATAGTATTATTAAAATATGGACTCACTTCTGTTATTTTTGTTAAATTGACGATAAATGAACGATGTGTTTTAAAAAATTGGTCTGCTGGCAATTTTTCTTCCAGACTTGATAAACATTCTGAAAGTTCAAATATATCATTTGTAGTAACCATCTTCACTTTATTGTTCTCTACTTCACAGTACAAGATGTCACCTATATCAATTAGAAGCATTTTTTCTCCACGCCAAACTGGATATTTTGTCTGATGCAGTTTTGGTCTTTCAACTTCTTTCATGGCTTCAGGTTCATTGCTTTTTTTTGCTTTAAGTAAAGCTTGATAAATTCGCTCTGCCTCATAGGGTTTTAATATATAATCTAGCGCACTATGATCAAACGCTTTAATCGCATAATCATCATAAGCAGTTGCAAAGATTATCTGTGTTCTCATACCCCTTTGTCTCAATTGTTCTGTGAATTTGATGCCATTAAGAACTGGCATATTGATATCTAAAAATACTACATCAGGTTCTTCCATCATAACAAACTGTAGTGCTTCCTTTGCGTCAGTAAAAGAACCTATGATTTGCACATAGCTAACTTTACTCAGAATGTAAGTGAGTTCTTGAATTGCAAGTTTTTCATCATCAACTATCACGATCTTAATCACATCTACCTCACATGAATTAGACTTTAAGTTAAAGGTATATTGGGAATTGTAAAAGTTATCGTCGTACCCTTTGTATCAGAAGTTTCTATGCATAACTCTCTGTTATAAATACTCTGTAAGCGTTCTTTAACGTTAGATAATCCAATACCGGTATGCTGATCTGTTTCAGACTTACCCTCTCGAAGGTATTCAACCATTCCCACACCATCATCAGAAACCGTAAATTTTACTTCGCTATCGATTTGATTGATCTTTAAGGATAAGGTGCCGTCTCCTTGCTTTTTTTGAATTCCGTGTTTTACTGCATTTTCAACAAGCGGTTGCAAAATAAGTGGTGGTAGCATCATCTCAATGCCCTCATCCACAATTATTTCAACTTTTAATTTATCTGGAAACCTTGCATTTTCAATATTAAGGTATGCTTCAATAAATCTTAATTCTTCACTTAATGGGATGAATGGTTCATTATTTTTAAAACCATTTCTCAGGACGACACTTAACTCTTGCAACAAAAGTCTAGCTTTATCAGCATCAGTTCTTGTAAGTGACATAATCGCATTCAGCGCATTAAATAGAAAATGAGGTTTGATTTGAGCTCTAAGTGCATTGAGCTCTGCCTTCGCCCTGAGTGATTTTTGTTTTTCAACGAGCCCTAATTCAAGTTGAGTTGAAAACAGTGTCCCAAGCCCTCTTAACAGCTCCATATCCGTCTTTAATACTGCATTCTCTCTGATTCGATATATTTTTAAAGTACCGATTGCTTTTTCATTCACTTTAAGTGGTACTACGATCACTGAGCTTAACTTACAATGCGCTTCACCGCATCCGATTTCAGACTTATTTTGACCAAATTGTATTTCACCAAGTTCAATTGCTTCTTTGGTTTTAACAGTCCAAATCTGTCCGCCCACTTTATGATGATCCTCTCCCGCCCCAATATGGGCCAAAATACGATGATCATTGGTAATCGCTACCGCGTCGTAATCCGTCAGTTTATAGATTATTTGTGCAACAGCATGTGCAGACTCTTCGGTTAACCCTTTTCTTAGAAACTGTAATGTACTATTTGCAATTTGTAAGGATAAATGTGCCATCCGTGCAGAAGCATTTTCATTTTCTTCATAAATTTGCTGGATAAACAATAAAAACATGCCTATACCAAGCGCATTTAAAAAAGTCATCGGTAAAAATATAATCTCAACTAATGCGTATGCTTGGTCAAAAGGTTTAGCAAGTAGTAAAATCAAAATCATCTGTATCACTTCAACAAAAATTCCCAGAAAAAATCCATAAAAATATTTGTTTTTCTTTAAATCCAATCTCTTCTTTGAAAAACCACCAATTAGTCCCGCAATTATAGTTGAGATCCCGCATGAAAAAGCGGTTAAATCTCCTCCTTGGAAAAAAAACATTCTATGTAGACCAGCAACCAAGCCTGAAATAGCGCCTACAAATGGACCACCAATTATACCTGCCAACAACACTGGTATGGTTCTAGAATTGGCTACACCGCCAGATACTGGTGTGCCTAGCAAAGTCATCAATATACCAAGTAATCCCCAAAATACACCATAAAAAATTTTTTCAACGAGACTTTGTGAATCACTGACAACATATTTTTTGAAGAACATAGTTTTAGACATTATGAAGGCAAAAATAACGATTAATCCAAGTCTTTCAAGTAATCCAAACGATAATGCGAGTATCATAGTTCTCCTATCCTCTTGTTCACATACTTATCAACACGTTCACTATTTTCAGTTGCATTACCTACATAAAATACAATGTCGCCTGCAAAAAAGACTAGTTTAGGGCCGGGAGATAGCAATAATTGTCCATTTCGATTAATCCCTATTATCGTTGCACCTGTATGCTCCCAAAACTTCACTTCACCTATGGATTTACCTAATAAAAAACTTGATTCGCTCACTTTAAACTCAAGTGGATGAATAATCCCTACATGTTTCATAATTAGTGCTTGTTCAATTAATGTATCTAAGGTTTCAATCATATTGTCTTCAATTGCTCTTTTTTCGTGTATCATTTTGGCGATATCTTCTCTCATTGATAAAACTCTGTCTTTTGAGTGATGCTCTTTTATAAAAGCATCTGCAGCTGCTTTTGACTTAATCAAGATACCCTTTTTTTCTATCACTTCTACAACACTTAGTTCTTCTAAAAGTTTTAAAGCTCTTCTAATCGTTTCAGGAGAGACACTATACTTACCGGATAATGTTGATCTCCCCTTAATCATTTCCCCAATTTTCCACTCGTCATTGAGTATACTATATGCAATATCAAGTGCAATTCGCTCATATCTTGCGGTTTTATTCCCCATCTCATTCATTTCTTGATTCACCACATCAATGCCTTCCCCTCTTTATATGAATACATTTAAAATGCCATTGCTTAAAGTCATAATCAATATTCCCGCGACAAAATTGCCAATTAAAATTGCAGGAAAAGCTATTTTAAATCGAATATCTAACAATACAGCTGCAAGTGTGCCACTCCAAACACCTGTACCTGGAAGTGGTATCGCAACAAATATCAATAATCCCCAAAAGCCATACTTTCTAATGTTGGTACTCTTACGAATACTTTTAACACTTATATGTTCCACAAATTTTTTGAGTTTTGGAAGTTGACTTATAAATCTAAATACAGGTCTAATACCTAATAAAAGTATTGGAACAGGAATCATGCTTCCAATAAAACTAACAATAAATGCATGAAATGGAGATAATCCAAAAGAAATCCCAAAAGGGATAGCACCGCGTAGTTCAATAATCGGCAAAGCTGCTATGAATGCTGTTTTGAATTCTGCTGATAAAATCTTGAGTAGTTCTGTTAAAAAATCCATATTTTTTCCTTGTCAATAATCAGTCATATAAGCATAGTATAACATATTTTAGGACTGAAAAAGATGTCAATATAATTGATAAACATTCTCGTTTAAATCCATTTGTATTGGGTATATTTTCAATAATATCAAACAAAGGAGGTAATTATGAAAGATAATTTAGATAAGTCAAAAGCAGCACTAGGTTCAAGTCAAACTGAAGCATGGGCTGATGCAAAAAAATACGAAAAAGACACACATATTAATTTACCATCAGAGGCATCTGTTGAAATTGCAAAAGAATGGGTTGAAGAAAACGAAAAATAAAAGCGCCAATTAGGCGCTTTTTATTTTTCTAGAAATTGATCAATTACTTTACACGTCAAATCATATTGTTCTGCAGCCTGTGCTGTGAATAGGGCATGGTCATGGACGATTTTTGTGATGAGTTCCTGATCGTCAAAGCGATATTGTCCTATGAACCTGAGGTTTACACAAGCATCATGAACCTGTTTTGCCATAATTTGAAATAAATCCAACTCCTTGTTGATCAGTGCAATTTTGGGTTCATCCGGCATGAGTATATTATGAATATACATAAGTTTTTTAGCGAGCATCCTTTTAGCATGTATATACTTTTCTTCTCCAAATTTTTCTTCTTCTCGATTGATGAATAATCTTAAAAGATCACATTGTCTCTTCATTATACAATTTCCATTTTTTTCATTCTCTTTAAATGGCCGAACAATGAATTTTATCTGGTGAAATCGAAAACCATTTGTTTCATTTAAGTCATTATATAGATTGAGGAGTAAAGGCTCTTTAATTTCTTTAAGTCTAGCAACCGTTGCTTCATTCATGTTTTCTTTATACCCTATCTCAAATACATCAATTTCTCTAATTAATGAAGTCATCATAAAATACTTCTTAGATATTTGATCAATCATTCTATAATCACTTGGTCTTATATTAGGCATATAAAAATATATTAGCGCTCTAAAATGGCGAATGCTCTCTCTAAAATTGTGTATACTCAAATGATCAAATTTAGCAAAAATCATTTCTTCAAGTGCTAAGTCTATGGCTTCTAGATGCTTTTCAATTATATTAGTAACATTTATATCTTCTACCATAGTGGCCTCCATCCTATTAAGAGTTTTAACAATTATAACACGCTATATTCATGAATTCTATAGCAAATGCAATGCTTTTCACAAATAAATTGCACGCAATTTTCATGCCAAATACCGAGTTATTTAATGTTACAGATAAAAAAACAAAAGCACACCATTATCCTTCAAAGGCATAATAATGTACTTTTTAAAATAGTCATGATATGGATGAAATAAAACTACTTTCAAGCTAAATTACATATTAAAGATGTATTGATTTATAAGAATAAAATGTGCCAAGCTACCTGCTAATATAAACAAATGGAAAATTTCATGAAACCCAAATCCAGCTATATTTATCTTCGATTTAGTAGCATAAAAAATTGATCCTATTGTATAGAGGACACCGCCTGTCACAAGCCAGATGAACCCACCCGTCGGAAGCGCTTTAAACAGTGGTACAATAAAGAATATACTTAACCAACCGAGGAATAGATACATACCCGCTGACAACCATCTAGGCATATTGATAAACATAACTTTTGAGATAGTACCAATGATCGCCAAAGCCCACACTAAAATTAGCAATACATACCCTAAAGTGCCCTTAAGTGCCGTAAGACATATCGGTGTATATGTACCAGCAATCAAAACAAATATCATCGCATGGTCTAGTTTTCTCAACTTCAAAATCTTAGAATCTCGGCCGTTATACCAGTGATAAATAGTCGATGCGCTATATAAAAGTATCATACTGAGACCAAATATAACGCCTCCAAGTAAATAGTTCATATTATGTTTTAAAACAGAATTGATGATCATAACGCCAAGGCCAATAAGTGCAAGGAAAACACCAATGAAATGCGTTATTGTATTAATTGGTTCTCTCATATTTTTCTCCTCTTATTATCTTCATTTAATCCATTTATCAATGTAGTATTAAATACTACTTGTTGTTGTATCTACATGATAGCACTTAGAAACGAACATATCAATACCTCTTTATAAAAACTTTATAAAATGATATAATTAAATAAAAACATCAGGAGCGAATATGAAAACCATCGATTCCCTAATCTCTTTTAAAAATCCTATTGGGACTCAAATTCCAAATATCAACCTCTACATGGATCAATTGCTAGAATACTTCAATAGCACCTTAGGTGAATTAAAGCGACAAAATGAAGATGCTGTATTTACAAAAACAATGATTAACAATTATGTAAAATCAAATTTGATTATCTCACCCGATCGCAAAAAATATTCACGTGAAACGATATGTGATTTAGTTTTGGTCTATCACTTAAAAAGGGCTTTTTCTATTCCTGATACGACAGTTATTCTGAGCGCCCTAAAAAAGAATCCACAATATTATGAGCACTTCACTCAAATACAATCTGAAATTAGAGATACTTTACTAAATGATATTCCAACGCCTTTAACACATGAAAGTGCTCTTGAGATGTTGACACAATTATCAGCGGAAATAAGCATAAAAAAACAGCTGGCTGAGCAGCTGATTGATTACTTGAGTTCTGAAATTGCAGTAGAGAAATAAACTTTTCCACTTACATCCTCGAGTTCAAATGTTGCGATATGATATTTTTCTGTCATTTCTAAGTTGCTAATAGCAACTATTTTTTTGTCTATTTCATTATAATGACAATTAAGTTCACATCCGTCCCAAGTGAACTTAAGCGAATCTAATTTTATGTCAAATGCTTTTATTTGATCAAAGTCTATCTGCCATTCAATTGTTTTACGGTCACTTAAAACTTCAGGGCCATGATGTATATTCAGTTTTTCTCTTTCTGTATTTGTACTCTCAAATGCTTTTAATAACCTTAAATTATTATTTCCCATTATATTGCTTATTGCTTCCTCAGTAAAGTTTCTCTCTCTTAAACCAGAGATTAGTTCTGGAACTTTTGAGATATTTTCAAGACCAATTGGCATGGTCGCACCATCAAAATCCGAACCTAATCCTACATGTTCATCACCAATTATAGAAACAATATATTCAATGTGATCGAGTAATTCCGATATACCTGCATTTTCATCACCTAAGAAATAACGGCAAAATACCACATTGACAACACCACCCGTTTCTTTGATTGCAGTGAGTTGTTCATCTTTTAAATTTCTAAGGTGGGCCTTGATACTTGCTGCCCCGGAGTGACTTGCAATTACTGGACGCTTTGTATACTTTATGGTATCCCAAAAGGTTCTTTCATTCATATGAGAAACATCAACCATTATATTGAGTTCGTCCATCTGCTTAACAAATTTCTCCCCCAAAGAAGTCAAACCACCTTCAGAATCACTATTATCAGCAAATTTACTATAAGTGCCCTCACCTAAAGTATTGGAATGATTCCATACAGGTGCAATTGCTTTAACATATAAATCTGCATATTGAACAAGTAGACCTTTCATGTTATCCACATCTATAGAATAAGCACCTTCTATTGTTGGGACGCCTATTCTCTTACCTCGCTCAATTTCCAGCATCATCTGGTTATAATTTTTTGCCACAGCAAATCGATCTGAGTTCAATTTTTCAACTTGAAAAAGTGCATTTAACGAGGCTAATATTCTATGATTATTGGTTTCTAAACTGCCGTAATCCTCAGTAAATGCAGCAAAGTAGGCAATATTTACACTTCCTTTTTCCATTTTCGAGATGTCAATATCGAATTCTGTCTCATCACCAATATTAATACACGGCGCTTGAGAAACTTGATCTACAGCTTTCATCATCGTATCATTATGTGTATCAATTATTATTCCGTTGTATGCTTCAATACCCATTTAGAATCCCCCTATTTAATATTACTTTAGACCTAACTTATATTGTATACACAATACTGTGTTAAGTGGCTTTAAGCAAAAGCAAGACTTTTGAACACGATAATACTGTAATTCTCATGTGTCTTTTGGATAAAATGGGGATAACTCTGCAGTTATACACAGGTTATCCACAAAAAAATGCAATAGTCCTATTTATCCACTTTTTTTATTTTTTTGATTTTTCCTAAATAAGATGATAAACATACATCCATGCCACTAAAAGCACTCCGAGAATTAGTTGAAGCTGATAGACGCCAACCATAAAACCTGACCATCGATAATCTTGTTTTGTTCGATTGACCATGATTAGAGTTGGAATTGACAAGAGCATGGTAACTATTCCGAAAAAGCGAGTCCCGTTGACAGCACTATTTACGCCATATATGATATCCCAAATATCATATGATGTAGAAATAATTAAGATAAATATAAGTACTCCTGAGATTGCAAGACTATGCAGAAGTAAAACGGCTCTTGGTGTATCATGAATTCTATTAACCTTCATGTTACTCCATTTAAATAAAAGTAACAGTAATGCAATTAGATTACAAATTGCCATTAAGACCAAAAGGGTTGCTTCTAATATTATGCTCTGAAAAAATGGCGTTCTGACATAGATTGTATTTCCAATAATCAAGTATTCAAGTTGACCTTTATCGTCCGTTTTAAATTCAGCATAATTATCTGTTGCTGCATTATAAAAAACAGTCTCACTAATTGCTACATAATTTTCTCCTGAAATTTTCAGGCCATCAGTTGTATGGCTAATCCTAATTTGATGGATGATTCTAGTCAACTTTTCTAAAGTTTCGTTTGATGCATTAATAGGAGAATAAGCACCATCAAATTTAGATAAATCTTCAATGGTAAAAGGGACATAGCTGTCCGCTTGATCTAAATCTTGAATTAAACTACTCAAAACAGCATTAGTTATGCTTTCTCTTGCCTTTAAATCATTGGAGTTATAAGTAATAAATAAGCCTACTTTTAAATCGGGAATAAACAATAATCTTGAATTAGAACCAGGTATCCCACCATCGTGTATATAAGCATCATATTTTCCATAATGAACAACTGTAAAACCAAAACTTCTTCCAGATACTAGTGCATTATTTGATACTTGTCGTGTAAACATCGCATCATATAAGTCTTGTGGCAAACTTTTAGACGTTAATTTTATCATAAGCTGCGTCATGTCGTCAGTTGAAGTTAAAAAATCGTCTGAAGCCAAATACTTGGTCTTAAATGGAGCCATTGGCGTTCTCTGTCCTCCATAGACAGAATAACCTTGCATGAGGGTCGTTCCATCCAAAGACTTATTGAGTAATATATCGCTTGAAAGGTTCATATTTAATTCAGTAAGAACTTTATTTGCCATGTAGTACTCGTATCTTTCACCAGAAATTGATTCTATCAAGACACCAGAAACAATATAGCCAACATTTGAAAAAATAGTATAATTATCTTTTTCAATTATGGGTTTGAGCCTATATTTACCGAAGAATGCTTCTGCTTGCTCACTAAAACTTAAACTAATGCTTTTAATTGGATCTTCCATGGTTGCAGAATCCGCTTTTAACATTGCAAGTCCTGTTGTATGTGTTAAAAGATTTCTAAACGTAAGCGAAGAAATATACTTGTTTGATTTTAGATATTCTGGTAAATAATTCATAATCGCAGTATCAACCTCTATTTTCTTCTCATCAAGAAGCTGTAACAATGCATAGGTCGTTAATACTTTTGAAATTGAACCTGTTTGAACAATTGTTTGCTCGGTGCTCATAGGCAAATTCGAGTAAATATTCGCCTCACCAAATGCGTTTTTATAATAAAGTCTTCCATCCTTAACTACGGTTACCATTGCACCTGGAACATTATGATTTACCATTTCTACATTAATTTTATGCGCCATTTCATCGACATCTATTTCTGCGAAAGATGGGACTGACACTAAGAAAGTTAAAATCAGCAATGTTATTTTTATCCAATTTTTCATAGCCAATCACCTTTCTTTAATAATTCTATAAAGCTTTCCAACTTTATCTCTATAGGTTAAGTCTAAATTGACATCTTCACCAACTATAATGTCATCCGCTTCTAGAATTCCTCTAACTGTTTCAAATGCTAAGTCAGGGAAATTATTTTCTTTACTTAAATGGGCGAGCAAAATATTTTTAGCGGTTCCAAATCTTATGATTTCTTTTGCAATGTAACCTGCGTCTTCATTGCTTAAATGACCAAATTCACTTAAAATTCGGCGTTTGAGGTACATAGGATAGGGGCCAACTTTTAACATCTCAATATCGTGATTTGATTCAATCATTAAAAGATCACAGTCTTTAAATTGTTCGATTACATCATCTGTTATGGCACCTAAGTCTGTCGCTATGCCTATTTTACATTCGTCGTGAGTAAAAGTATAACAAAGTGGATCAACCGCGTCATGTGTTATTCTTGTACCTTTAACTCTGATATCTCCTATTATGATATCATCAATTGTCTCATACAAGTGGAGCAAATCTGGATTTACTTCACCAATTTTGATAGAAACTGCTTCCCATGTTTTTAATGTGATGTACAACGGAATTTTAAATTTACGCATCAAAACACCCAGACCACTAATGTGATCTGCGTGTTCATGCGTCAATAATATTCCATTAATTGATTCAATATTAACATTTATAGTTTCTAGCGATGCTTTTATATATTTTCCACTCATACCTGCATCTACAAGTAAGCGCGTGTTTTCTGATTCTATAAACTGACAATTGCCCGAACTTCCACTGGCTAGAGAACAAAAAGATAATGGCATAAATTCCTCAAACTATTTTGTAATTTCGTTTACAGCTCTTACATGAAATACATTGCCATCTTTCAAAATGATTTGATAATAAGGCAAGGCTTCTCCTAAAATCAAATCCGATACCAAAAGACTTTCATCATTTAACTTGTAAATTAATGAAATACTTTCAATGACGTCATTGTCTTTTAACTTAGGTAAGAGTCCGTATAATATCCTGTCTACTGAGATTATATCATACTTAATTCCAGGAGTCGCTGTGATCTTCACATCGTTCTCACCACGGAACCCAACAATCTCATCGTTATAAAACCAAATAAACGTTTTCGATTCTTCAAACAATAGGTCATCTTGCTTTTGATAAAGCTTTACAAGTGTATAATCACCCAGTTTCATTACCTGAAAATCGTTATATTTCAACTCATAATGCACTTTGTTTAGAAATTCATCTACTTTTAATCTGATTTTGGACCTACTTGTTTCATCAGTAATAACATTAAATTGTACTAAACTAGGCAATTCATCTTGAACCACACGGTTATAATGTTCTAAGTCAGCAAAAAGGAGATGTGTATCATCAAGAAAAAGAGTCTGATGATCATTTACAAAAACCTTCCCATCAAAACTGTATTCACTACCTAAAAAAGCTTCAACATAAGATAAATCAAAAGTCATATATTCAATATTTACCGATTTAATCGATTTAGGGAACTTGATTTTTTTAGGCGATACCTCAATACCCTTCATTTCATAGAGTTTTAGAACATCCTCTAAATTGTTTTCTCGTTCCACTTCAAATCTTTGTTGCTCACGAATATAAGTGTAGCCTAACATTATATTTGTTGCAACAAGCACCAATATCAAAATAGTTTTAATTTTTGGCCAATCCATATTACCTCTTTTCAGCTATAATAATATAGGTTTTGATGAGCTTTCCATCATATGCGTTGAATATATATACTCTATTGCCTATTTTTACTTCCCATACAGGGATCATATATTGTTCACTTTGATCTGATTCTTCGAAATATTTTAGTTCAATACTTTTAATTTCACTAACAATGGCGTAGTAATATTTATACTTTTCAAGTGTATTATCCTGAATATTGTTGTCTTGTAAGTAATATACATTGAGTTCAACTATATTACTCGTAATACAATCATCTATTGTAAACATACGTGAAGAATTAACAAAATCAGTCGGTGTGTACTCACCTGCAAAGCTTTTAATATTTTTATCAATTGCGACCACTTGATTTTCTTGAACTTTTATTCTTATTGGATCTACACGTTGATCAAGTTCTGCAATAGACAATGAATTCAATTTATAGTTGAAATTAAAAGTATAAGTCTTTGTAACTTTATCATATTCATATGAAGCAAGGAAAATTCCTTCAGGCATAAACCCAAAATTTTCGAGCTTACCTGCTGCAAGTGAGAAAGCATCTTTAAAATTCAATAATTTAGAGCTTTGCGGATCAAATTTCTGTCTAAAGGCTATATTTCCGATTTTCGAGACTGTCAGCGACTTATCACCATAACCATACATCAAAACGACAGAATCGTTAACGTCTTTTAGTTTTTTGACAAAATCAAGACGATTTCCAAATACAGAACCCGAAATAGAAGATACATCTTGATTAAAATAGGCATCTTCCATTCTAACCTCGTTTTGAACTTTTATCCCAGATACAATAAAATCATACTGATAAGGAATAAGTTCGTAATTTAAGGTATCATATAAAGCATCAACAGTACTTGATAAACTAAACCGGTCGCTTAACTTTCTATAATCTACAATCTCCGTATTCTTAACTGCATCAATTAATGCGCCAACATCGTGTTGCATCGTTTTGTGCTTGATCAAATAATATTTTGAATTCACCGCATCAAATACATATAGAGAGCGTACGTTACCCTCTCTTAACAAATATTCTCTCGGAGTAATATCTGTAATTTGATCAGATAAAACTTTATCAGAAAATATACTATAAAATTGTGATACCGACAAATCAACAGGCATCCTCACTAAAAGGCTACGATCAGAAAATGCTTTCACATAATCTTCTCTATTGATTTCTTCAATCGATTCATAATTCAGAAAACTGCTTAAAATAAAAGGTCTAATTTCTGTCCATAAATTATCCTGCATCTTCAAATCATATACCTTTGTATATGATAGACCCCCAAAGCTAACAAAATAACTTTGGGGGTTTATATACATGGATAGCTTTGTGGAGTTGACTTCTATTTCTTCAGTTGCACCTTCACTCATTATCAGTCCGTCAAATAGATTGACTTGAGTTAAAAACAGTGAGGAAAACACTAAAGCAATAAGCAGAACAGTTTTTATCCGTTCTTTAACCACATTCATAAAGCGTATGTTTCCTTTCTAGTTTGCTTTTGTAGACATCGGATCTATCAACTTAATTGAATCTTCCTTATCTACAACCTCAAAAGTAAACTCTTTTATAAGTTGAGAAACATCATCTAAAAATCTAATTTTATAAGTGCCGTTAGGTAGTTTACCAATAATTTTATAATAACTTAAGTTGCTAATTTTATCGACCATAATCTGATTTTCAAAATATTTTGCATATTGAAGTTGTAACTGAGCGTATTCTTTTTTATAATCTACTAAATTGCTTTTCAATTTTACCCAGTGCTTATAAATATCTTCAACGTCAGATGATAACTTTGAAATTTCTTCTGCATTACCAACGATTAAATCAAATCTATATTTTTTATTAATTGTAGAAAGCTCATAATTATGTGCCAAGATTAGGTCTTTTAGTTCAAAGAAGCGGTTAATCACTTGTGTTTCTTTAACATACCCAGCAGAATAATCAGGTTCAGATGTACTATAAGTTGTATTGTACAAGATACTGCGATCGATTTCACCCGCAGCAATTGAAGAAAGTTTCATAAATGAGACCTTTAAATCTGCTCCTAGTTCATCTGCAAAAGGCAATTTATTCTCTAATTTCACTAAAGACATCGTGATAGGATGATCTATTACCATAACATTTGTAATGTTTACAGTCACAAAGATCTGTTTATCATTGGTGATTTTTTCTGATGTTGGTTCAGCAATGATAATTTGACTAGAATCCACTGCATAATTGGAAACTGCAAATCCCATTTGACCACTTAAAATTATAATCATAGCCAATAATAAGCCTACACTCTTGCGTAACATACGCCGCCTCCGAAAAATTAGTTTAGGGTCACAACAACCCACATTATTATTATACACACTTAGTGTTACAATACCATTACACAGTTTTTAAAATGACATTACACATTCTTTACATCATATGGCAATGAAATCGTGACTTTAGTGCCAATGCTTACTTCAGATTCAATGCGAATTCGACCTTGATGCGCTTCAACAATTTCCTTAGCAATTGAAAGCCCGAGACCCGTTCCACCATGTGCTCTTGTTCTCGCTTTATCAACACGATAAAAACGCTCAAAGATTCTACCTAAATCTTCATCAGGAATTCCCATCCCTGTATCGCTTATTACGATATCAAACTCAGATTCGGTTTCTCCAGATCTTAGTTCAATATCAATTGTACCCGCTTCAACGGAATATTTAATTGCATTCGAAAGGATATTTAATATAACTTGTTCTAACTTATCTTTATCTATGTTTCCTTCAATTGCTGGCATCTTATAATGTTTTGTAAATACTTGTTTTTTCTGGTCAGCAGTAACTTGTAATTTCAAGATACAGTTGTCAATAATCGGATCGATCTTTTGTAAGCTTTTCTTAATTTTTATAGAGTTTGAATCAAAATTGCTAAGTTCTAGTAAGTCGCTCACTAAACGGGACATTCTATCCGCTTCAGTATTGACTACCTCTAAAAATACCTTTTGTAGTTCAGGATCATCAACACGACCTTCTAGTATCGTTTCAGTATAACTTTTTATACTCGTGATTGGCGTTTTAAGTTCATGAGATACATTGGCAACAAATTCTCTTCTCATTGTTTCTAGCTTTTGAGCTTCAGTAATGTCTTGTAGAACAAATACGATACCCACTCTATTAGACTCTTCATCTAAAAACGGAGCAAAATTGACTTTTAAAATAAGCCCTTTAGCCGTGATGTTTTTTGAACCCACGCCAGATTCAACTCTTCCAGAATTATAAATTGACAACAAATCGCCAATTAAATCATCATCAAATTGCTCTTCGTTTGCAAGCATATTAATCGCTTTTGGATTTGAATGTATAATTTTACCTTCAGCGTTTATCGCAATGAGTCCATCTTCCATATAATTGATAATCGCTTCAAGTTTACTTTTTTCCCTCGAAATCTCACTTATTCCACGTTTAAGTTCACCTGCAAGAAAATTGAAGGTACTTGAAAGGGTACCAATTTCATCCTCAGATTTTATCTCAACAAATTGGTTGAAATCACCTTCTGCAAGCAATGTTGCCTTTTTTGTTACTTCATTGATTGGATCTGTGATACTTTTTGATATTATAAACCCAATTATGATCGTTATAAATAGCGATGTTACTATCGCTTTAAAAATAATCATCCTTGCCATGCTAATTGATTCATAGATATCATTTAAATCATATCTAAGATAAATGACCCCCAGCTGTTTGTTATTTTTGAAAACTGGATAGACTTTATCCTTGGTTTTAACAGATTGACTGAGCTCTATGTTTTTTTCAATCGTATTTCCAATCAGTCCTTCAATCACCAGATTATCATTTAGGATTTCAGTGACATCTCTATTGATATTTTCGGTACTGGTAGCTACTATATCATGGGTCTTACTATCTATGATAAACATCTCCTCACGTAGTCCAATGTCTACATGACGATCTAACGTTTCTTGAAGTTCAACTTTTACAGTTGATAAATCATCCGTTTCTATTTTTGCGAGTTCAGATAACATGATTTGAGCAATGTCGTCAAGTCTTTTAGATACAACATTTAAGTTGTAATCTTCTAGTGATTGGACGATAAATATACCAGCAATGATCATTGCAATAAACACAAGCAAAAAATATATGATTGTGAACCGTGATCGAATGCTCCTTAACATAAGCCTCCACTAATTGCGCTTAAAATAGTATCCTACGCCTCTCTTAGTCATGATATAAGTTGGCTCACTTGAGTCATCTTCAACTTTTTCTCTAAGTCTTCTTACAGTAACATCAACGGTTCTGATATCACCAAAATACTCGTAACCCCAAACGTCTTTAAGGAGTTGTTCCCTCGTGAATATCTGGTTTGCCTGAGTCGCTAAAAATTTCAAAAGTTCAAATTCTCTTAGTGTCAATTCAATTGTCTTTTCTTCTTTTAACACTTCATATCGATCTAAGTCTATCGTTAATTTTCCAGCATAAATAACGTTATTCCCACTTGTATCTGTATCTGCTAGTGTAAGTCTTCTTATGTTGGCTTTTACGCGTGCAATTAACTCACGCATACCAAAGGGCTTAGTGATATAATCATCTGCACCAAGTTCAAAACCCAGGACTTTATCAACTTCTTCTTCTTTTGCCGTCAGCATGATAATCGGCATATTGAAAGACTCTCGGATACGTCTACAAACTTGAAATCCATCAAGTTTAGGAAGCATCACATCTAATAAAACTAAATCTGGCTGGAATTGATACACTTTCTTTAGTGCTTCTTCACCGTCATAAGCAGTCTCTATTTCATAACCTTCTTTAATTAAATTAAATTTTATAATATCCGATATTGGTTTTTCATCTTCGACAATCAGTATTTTCTTATTCATTACTTTGCCTCCCCAGTCATCTAAGTTAATTTATTTTTAAATAGTTATAGATATGACATCATACTTATTCTATCTGAAAAACAAAAAAAAAGCGAGTCTTAGACTCGCTTTATCTTTAAAAATTAACATAATTTCTTGGATTTTGAGGTACGCCATTGATTCTCACTTCAAAATGAAGATGAGGACCCGTACTATTTCCAGTATTACCGCTGTAAGCTATCGTTTGACCTTGGTATATTTTCTCACCTTTGCCAACTAATAATTTACTATTATGTGCATATAATGTTGTCATATTACCACCATGATCGATGATAATGTAATTACCATATGAGCTAGAATAACCTGCATATGTGACAACACCACCGTCTGCAGCTTTTATACTTGAACCTACGTTCATAGCGATATCTATACCAGTGTGTCTTCTATAAGAACGCCATACACCAAACTCTGAGGAAATGATGCCTCTTGATGCAGCAGGATACTTAAGAATTCCTGAACCCATTTTAGGTGGTGGATCTTTAGTTCCTTTATAAACGACTTTGGTTTGAGGCTGGGATACAACTTGTTCTGAAAGAACTTTTCTACCAATCTCACGACCGTTTTCCTTTATAACTTCAGCGACAACGGCTCTTTCACCGTAAACACCATTAACTTTTGTTTTTGTCTCGCCTTTATAAAGAGAAGAAGAGTTTTCATATTGCACTTCAAATGCTATTGAATCGTTATAAGTTGCTTCTTCTACAGTACAAACACTTATAAGTGGTTTTGGAACTACTAAACTAATTTCCTGACCAATTTGTAGTGTTTCTGCATTAACGTCAGGATTAGCTTTTTCAAGGTCATATGGAGAAATACCATAATATTGAGCGATTACCCAATAATTTTCACCTTTTTGAACAACATGTTTCTTTTCTTCTTTAGTACCTTTAACGATATAAGCTAGCGTATCATCTACTGTATCATATGCCGTGAAATCCATAATATCAACTTGTGCCAATTCTACTTTTACATCTTCTGAAAAGTAAATGTCTTTAATAACAGAACCTTCTACATTTGTAAACATCGCTTTAAGATTATCAATGACTTGATTTGCTTCAGCTTCTGTTTTAAAATTACCTATTGCTTTTCCGTTAACAGTAAGTTGATAAGCTTTAACTGCGGCAAAATTTAACACTTTAAATTCTGGTGCAGTTACAACTTCTGTAGCAGTAGCCGTAGTATTTGCCGTTTCAGTTGCATCGGTTGATGTTTCTGCCGCAACTTCACTTTTTGGAATTGAAACTACATGTTGCGTAATTGGTTCAATTGCCGTTTCCTTTTCAGTACCCATGGCGTTAATTGCATTAAAGCCAATTACAGAGATCGCAATCACTGCTGCAGCACCTGCTACATAATACTTATAAGGTTTAACCAAAGTCAAGCCTTTTGAAGCAAGATCTTTAGTTTTCAAAATAATCGGTTCAAATTTTTTAAGTTTTATATTGAACTGCTGTGATTTTTCTTTTGATTTGCGATTTGAACCAGACTGGAATTGAGTCTTTTCGCCTTTTACAAGCCCGTTAACCTTACCGCCTATATAAAAAAACGGATACAAAGCGACGGCAATTACTTTAGCCGCGTTTTCTCCAACTCTATCTTTCTTAGAGTCGTTTTTTACATAGTATTTCGCATTGGTTTTTTTATAAACGTGCTTATTCGAAACACTTTGTCTTTTTTTCCCCATCCTATACTCCTTTAGTAACGGCTGTTTCAATGGTTCTATCTCTTTTAGTTAAAAATACCTTCTTCATTATAGCATAAGATAAACCATTTATAAATTAAAAATTTTAATTTTATCTTTCCTATAACTTGAAAATACAATATCTAAGTCTATTTTACACTATTTTGTCTATATATTGTGTGTTTTTGTATAAAAAAAATTTACTTTTGCCACACTTTTGATAGGACTTTTATACCAAGTCTGAAATATGACTAAAACATCACTAGAAACAATGTTATAATAATTAATACTGAATATACGCAGAATTAAGAGGTGATCACATGGGGTTTTATAAAAAAGTTCCTGAATTTGACTTAGGCGAATTAAATATAGAAAATATCTTCATCACTGACTTCATGCCATCCGCAAGTGGTACCTTTGTTAAGGTTTACCTTTTAGCACTCTTGTTTTCAAGAGATGAAAACACAAAATATCACTATGACAATCGCACCTTGGCGAGTATGCTATCGCTACCGCTTCAAGATGTACATGAAGCTTGGAACTTTTGGGAGAAACTTGGTCTTGTCAACAAACATACACATGAAGAAAGTGCTGATTACGATATAGAATTTTTGTCGTTGCGTGGCTTATATATAGAAAACAACTATGTGCATAAAAATAGCAACACTGCAAATGTCAAAATCAAATCCCAAGATGTATCGAATTCTTTTAAATCAGGGAATGCTATGTTCCAAAAGTTAACAAAGGAAATTGAAGGAATCATCGGACATCCTCTTACCTATAAAGACTATCGGGAGATTGGCGATTATTACGAACACTATACGCATAATCCAGAAATTATTTGCAAAGCATTCTCATATTGCTATAAAGACAGAGGCATAAGAAGCTTAAAGCTCGTTAAATCCACTTTGTTACAGTGGTTAGATCAAGGCTTCACTTCAATTGAAGCTATTGAATCTTGGTTAGAATCCTCTGAAGAAAGACAATCTCTTTATAAGGAAATATTAAAAATGCTTGGCATCGGTTTCAGGCAACCTAATCAAGCCGAAAAAGATTTTATCGATAAATGGTTAGATCAATATCACTTTGAAAAAGAAGAGTTGATGCAAATCGTTTTAGATCTATCAAAAAAAACACTTAATATCAATTTCAACTTTATTGATAAAGTACTTACAACACAGTATCAATCTGGTAATTTAACTTTTGACGCTTATAACATTAGCAAAGTAACCACTGAAAAAGTAGAATCAAAACCAAACAAGCGAAAAAATTATGCTATTGAAAAGGAAAATACCTATTCTGAAGAAGAACTTGAGCAAATTTTACTCAATAGAAAAAAATAACGGAGGTCAACAATGGACAACACTTATCATGATATATTGGAGGCTTATCGTAGGGTACAGGAAAAAAACAAGGCTGACAGAAAATATAGAAAACAGTTACTATATGAAAAAATACCTAGACTTGCTCAAATCGACTTACAAATGAGTCAGCTAAGCTCACAAATAAGCAAAAATATCCTTAAATCACCTAGACAAACTGAAGCCTTTTTATTACAACTTAAAAAGCAACTAGATGAATTAAAAGGAGAAAAGGCGGTCCTGTTAACGGATCATAATATTCCTGCAGATTATCTTGATATTCAGTACAACTGTTCCAAGTGTATGGATACTGGTTTTACTCAAGATAACACAAGATGTTCTTGTTTTACACAAAAACTTATCAGCAAAGCTTATGAAATGTCAGGTATAGAACTTCAACTTGAAAAGCAAAATTTCGACCATTTTAAACTCGATGTGTTTTCCACTCAAATCTTACCAAAAGAAAAACTCTCACAAAGAGAAAATATGATGAAAATTTTATCAGAAGCTGAATCTTTTGTCTCAAAGTTTCCAAGTGGTAAAAACATGTTGTTTTTCGGTTCAAGTGGACTTGGTAAAACATTCATGTGTAACTGTATTGCTAAGTCATTACTTGATAAAGGCTATTCAGTTATTTATCAAACACCTTTCTCTATTATCAATATCCTTGAGAAGAAAACGTTCACAGATAAAAACAATGCGTTTATTCAAATGGCTTACGATCAGCTTTTTGAAGTCGATTTATTAATCATCGATGATTTAGGCACAGAATCAGCTAACACTTTTACAATTAGTGAATTTTATAATATTATCAACTCCAGAATATTAAAAGAAAAAAGCACGATTATCTCAACAAATATCAAGTTGTCCGAAATAGTGAGCTTCTATAATGACCGTATTGACTCAAGATTAAAAGGACATTATCAAATGTTAAAGTTCTACGGTCCCGATATACGCTGGGAACATTAAAAAAAGAGTGATTGTACTGACTTAAGAATAAAATTCATTAAAGTCTGTATAATCACTCTTTATTTTAGTTAAAATCAACTTATTTGTACTTTTCTATACCTATGTCTACTTCCTTTTAACTAGTAAATACTACCTCTGATGATTGTTTGAGTACGTTTTGGTCCTACTGAGATGATTTTTACTGGTATACCTGTCAATTCTTCAATTCTTTCAACATAGGCTTTTGCATTAACTGGTAATGCATCAAAGCTTGTACACTCAGATATATCCTCAGTCCAACCTGGTAATTCTTCGTAAATTGGTTCACATTTTCCAAGTACGTTTAAACTCGCCGGGAAATTTACAATAGTTTCATCACCATACTTATAACCTTTGCAAATCTTAACCGTTTCAAATCCTGTTAAAACATCAAGTAACATAAGCGCTATACATGTCATCCCATTTACTCTTGCAGAGTACTTCACGATGACCGTATCAAGCCAACCACATCTTCTTGGTCTACCTGTTGTCGTGCCAAATTCATGACCCGCGATTCTGATACGATCACCTACTTCGTTATCGAGTTCAGTTACAAAAGGTCCTTTGCCAACACGTGTCGTATAAGCTTTTGTGATACCTACAACTTCGCCAATTTGATTAGGTCCAATACCCGAACCAATTGTAAATCCGCCAGAAGTTGGATGAGAACTCGTAACATATGGATAGGTCCCATAGTCAAGATCAAGTAGCGTTCCCTGTGCGCCTTCAAGTAGAACTTTTTTACCTTCTTGCAAAGCTTCATATACGACTACAGAAGTATCTGTCACAAAAGGTTTTATAAGTTTGGCATAGGCTTTATACTGATTTACCATTTCATCCGCATCAAGCGCAGTTCCATTATAAATTTTTGTGATGATTTTATTTTTTGCTTCAATTTGTTTTCTGAAAATAGTTTCAAATATTTCTTCATCTACAAAATCACATACTCTGATACCACTTCTCTCAACTTTGTCCATATAACTTGGACCGATACCCTTCTTAGTGGTACCAATCATGTCTGCACCTCTAGCTTCTTCAGCAAGGCGATCGATCTCTCTATGATAAGGAAAAACGACATGTGCTCTATCTGATAATTTGATAGAATCAGTTGCAATTCCTTTATTTCTTAAACCTTCAATTTCTTTTAAAAAGCCCTCTGGATCAAAAACAACACCATTACCAATCACATTTACAGTATTTTCGTTTAGTATACCAGAAGGTATAAGATGTAATGCATACTTTTGATCACCAACGACAACTGTATGACCTGCATTGTTTCCACCTTGACCTCTAACGACAACATCTGCTTCTTTAGCAAGATAATCTATGACCTTGCCTTTTCCTTCGTCACCCCATTGGGCGCCTACGATTACAACTGTTGACATAATAACACTCCTCTTCAAGCTATATTTAACTTTGACTAGCAAAGCTTATTGCATTTTTATCCATAGTCATATTATCAAACTCCAATGCTAATGTCAATCGTAGTCCGAATTATTTTTAAATGTTAACAATTATTATTCGTGTTTGAGGGGAAATAGTCGGCTAGCACTTTATCGATTCTTGGGTTAACACACCAACTCTCCTTGAAAGTCTTATAATTCAGATAATCCTCATTTTTTTGTTCTATAGATTTTTGAGTTAAATACCCTCTTATCAAGATATTTTTAGGTGTATGTTCCATATCTATGAATTCCACCATTTGTACATTATAACCAACCGCTTCTAGGGCACACGCCCTCAAAGTATCTGTTACTATGGTAGTCAGCTTATCTTTCACGATGCCATGTTTTAATAGTGGTATCATTTCCTTATTATTTAGCTGTCCAAAAAGTTCATGTTGGCAACACGGTACCGCATAAATCACTTTCGCACCCCATCCCACTGCTTTTGCTAACGCCTCATCGGTAGCGGTATCACAAGCATGTAAAGATACCACCATATCCACATTCTCAGTAAAACTAAAATCCTTAATGTCTCCCTTTTGAAAACTCAGCCCCTCATAATCTAATTTATTCGCTACAAGGTTACAATATTCAATCACATCTTCTTTTAAATCAAGACCAATGATCTTCACTTTCTTCTCTTTGATTTTGACAAGGTAATAGTAAAGTGCAAAGGTTAAATAGGCTTTGCCACAACCAAAGTCAATAATGGTGGGTTCTTCTGGTAAGTAGGTCAATGCATCGTCCACAAACTCTAGATATTTGTTAAGCTGCCTAAATTTATCATATCTTTTTTTGACAACCTTTCCTTGTTCATCCATCACACCAAGATATTGCATGAAATCACAAGGTACACCTTCGGGTATTAAATACTTCTTTTGTCTGTTGTGGCTCATATCAACTTTAAACCGAGTCGGTGGTTTTTTTATAGTAGTGCCTACGCCTTTTTTATTAAATAGAATTTGATAATCAGCATCCTTAGTGAAAAATTGCGCTTGTTTAAAATAATCGCCGAGCAATGTCTTTATTTTTTCTATCAACTCAGTATTTCTTAAATTTTCATGCAATACTTTTTGCTCGTATTGATAACTTATTTGAAATAGAATTTCTCCTTTAATCTCAACTGGTTTAATGTCTACTTTTACAAAGGTCTTCTCAACACCTTTTTTTACATTGCTAAAAACTGCTAAGATCAAGTCGCCTGCATCTATGATTTCTTTAATTTCTTGGTCATTATATACACTCATTATTTGCCTCACTTTTAATCCGATTTATTGCATACTTATTTTATCTGTTTAAACAAAGTATGACAAGCTTTTGTAACATAACGTCATTATTATCACAACTTACATTGTATGTGACCTTAATAGCATTGTATAATAGAAGAAAACCTATATATGATATGGGAGGTGTTATATGCCTGATTTTTGGAGTCATCATTTTGCTGCATTAAGTGCTCAAAAACAATTGGCAGAAAAAAATGTTAAACATGTCGTTTGGCCAGAAAATAAAAACAATTTATATACACTTGGCGCTCAAGGACCTGATTTTTTTTACTATATCAATAAACTGAACCCCTTGACTAAGCACCATTTTTCTACAATTGGCAATAGAGTTCATGAAGAACAAATTGCACCGCTTTTCTCAGGTATGTTGTCACTCTTGCTAGAAAATCCCACCGAAGAGCGAACTTCGTATATATGTGGTTTTATTAGCCACTATATCCTTGATGTGCATTGTCATCCACTGATTTGTGAGCTTGGACCAACATCAGATAGTCACAAGCGTGTTGAAATGGATTTAGATGCACTTTGTCTTTACAATTATTGGCATCTTAGCCTTGATGCTTTAAATGTTCGTGCGTTAACTTGTACTCATGATGATTTGAATGCTGGATTTATCTCTTTATGGGAAAAGCTATTACCCATGAGGTACCAAACTCAGATTCCTGCACGTTTAATCGCTAAAGGTCACTTTGACTTGTTAAAAATACAATCACTTTTAGTAAGTGGCTTCATAGACAAGTTACCCTTTTCAAATTTCATCGGTAAAATATTACACTATGATTTAGAGAATTTGAGATTTCCAGATATTTCAAATCTCTCACTTGAAAAAGAAAGAAGATACTCAGAGTTTATCACGCACTACGAAGCTGGCATCGAAGAAACTGTTCAAGCATTTTTAGCAATTGATCAATTAATTTCGAAAGAAATTTCCATAGAAATGTTTATTGATAACTTTATTAAATTTGATTTTTTAGGGGAGGCACAAAATTATGTATGGTCAAGCACTTGAAACTAACAAAGCGCGTATGATTCAGTCACTTCAAGAACTCGTTCAAATCAAAAGCGTCAGAGAACCTGAAGTAGGAAATATGCCATTTGGTGAAGGTATCCAAAAATCACTCGAGTATATTTTAGCTCTTGGTGCACAAATGGGATTTAAAACAAAAAACGTCGATAACTATGCTGGCTATATCGAATTTGGTGAAGGTAAAGAAATGGTTGGCATCTTATGCCATCTAGATGTTGTTCCCGAAGGAGACAATTGGACTTTCGATCCCTTTGGCGGAGAAATAAACAATGGCAACTTATACGGTAGAGGCACTTTAGATAACAAAGGTCCAGCAATAGCCTCATTATATGCAATGAAAGCACTTAAGGATTCAGGATTTATTCCAAAGAAACGAATTAGATTAATACTTGGAACCAACGAAGAAAGTGGGAGTGCTTGTATTAAGTACTATCTAAAGAAAGAAGATAAACCAAGTGTCGCTTTTAGTCCTGATGCAGATTTTCCTGTAATTCACGGTGAGATGGGGATTGTAACTTTTGATCTTGAGCGAAAATTTGAAGATGCCGATCCAGATGGCGGAATAGAAATTCTTTCACTTAAAGGTGGCAATGCGCCAAATATGGTGCCTGATTATGCTGAAGCAAAACTACTAGAAACTAAACCCATAAAAGATATAGTTGAAGCATTTAATGCCACAAGAAATGCTCAAATAGAATATACTTTAGACGGCGATTTCACCGTTTTAAAATCACATGGCGTTTCAGCACATGGATCAACACCTGAAAAAGGGATGAATGCCATTTCACAGTTAGTTGGACTTCTAGATTTGATTGATATTCAAATTGGTGATCAATCGAACTTTATTCGTTTTATTGCAAATCATATTGGTATGGATTATGACGGTAAAAAAATGGGGGTTGGTTTTGATGATGCATACAACCCACTTGTTTTCAACCTTGGCATGATCGATATGGATCAGTTATCTGGTAAAGTGACCATTAACATCAGGTATCCAATTACATTTAAAGAACTCAAAATCAAATTGGGGTTAGATGGCACAATAAGGGGCTCCGGTATAGAGATGACCAACTGGAGATGCGTACCACCGCTATTTTTCCCGCCTTCGCATCCACTTGTTTCTACTCTTATGAGTGTTTATCGCGAAAAAACTGGAGATACTGAGTCAAAACCAATTACTATTGGTGGAGGTACTTACGCAAGGTCAATGCCTAATGCAGTTGCATTTGGCGCATTATTTCCCGGTGCAGTTGATACGATGCATCAAAAAGATGAATATATCGTACTTGAAGATCTCTATAAAATGACTGATATCTTTGCACTTGCTATTCAAAGATTAAGTGAATAATCGTTGATTATATACGCTCAAATTTGTTTTAATAAAAATGAATAGCTGCATAACGTGACTTTTACCAAACACGTGATTACTGGTAAAAATTACGTTATGCAGCTTTTTTACTAGAGAAGTTTTTTAAGGTAATCTCTGAAATCCTCTGATAATTCTTCGTTTCTAAGTGCGTATTCTACAGTAGCAATGAGATAACCAAGCTTATCACCAGTATCGTATCTCTTGCCTTCAAATTCATAAGCATAAATTTCTTTTTGTTCATTGAGTTTCTTTAAAGCATCCGTCAATTGAATCTCGTTGCCTTTACCAGGCGGTGTATTTTCAATCATCTCAAAGATATCTGGCGTAAGGATGTACCTACCCATAATCGCAATATTAGAAGGCGCCTCTTCAACCGCAGGTTTTTCCACAAGATCCTTTACTTCGTAAAGGCTTTCACCAACTTTTATACCATCTATGATGCCATACTTATTTACTTGACTTTTATCAACGGTCTGAACACCTATTATTGTACTTTCATACGTCTCATACATCTCAGCAAGTTGCTGTATACAAGGCTTTGAAGAGTAGACTAAGTCATCTCCTAAAAGCAGTGCAAAAGGTTCATCACCTACAAAAGTTTTAGCGCATAAAACAGCATGCCCTAAACCCCTTGCATCTTTTTGTCTTACATAGTGAATATTGGCCATATTAGAAATTCGCTCAGTTAAATCATATAATTCTTCTTTTCCATTTTCCTTTAAAAACAATTCAAGTTCTGGTGACCGATCAAAATAGTTTGCTATTTCTTCTTTATTTCTACCTATTATAATTAAAATATCTTCTATACCAGCTTCTATAAGTTCCTCTACATTGTAGTGAATTGCAGGTCGATCAACAATTGTTAGCATTTCCTTCGGCGTTGATTTTGTTGCTGGAAGAAAACGTGTACCAAAACCAGCTGCGGGTATAACTGCCTTTTTAACTTTCATGAATAGTCCTCCCAAAATACTTTAAGTTGTTTTTCAAATGAGTCAATAGTGGTAAAACACTTGCCCCAATCTCTTGGCAGAGCCTTTCTATAATAAGGTGTTTGATATCTCTGATCAATAAGTACGATGACACCTCTATCTTCTTCACTTCTGATAACTCTACCAGCACTTTGCATTACTTTGTTTACACCAGGGAATTGATATGCAAACTCAAAACCACCATTAAATTCATAATCGAAATAGTTCTTAATAAGGTTATTTTCAAAACTGATCATTGGAAGACCTACGCCAATCACCATCACACCAATTAAAAGATCTCCTTTTAAATCTATGCCTTCTGAGAAATGACCTCCTAAAACTGCGAACCCAATTAATGACTGCGAATTAATCATGGTGTGTCGCGTAGCACCAAGTTCAAATTCATATAAAAAATCTGCTTTTTCATCATCACTAAGTTCGCGTCTTTGTCTTATTATATCATAGTTAAGACCATAAAGCGCTTCAAACAACTCGTAGATTTGTTGCATGTATGCATAAGAAGGAAAAAACACTAGGTAATTACCACATTTTGATTTTGCCATCTGGTGAATATATTCAACTATTTTGGGGATCGCATCCGTTCTATCTTTATATTTTACAGAAACATCTGTAGCAAACATAAGCTTTCTTCGGTTCACTTCAAATGGAGATGGTAAGACCAAAGCCGCTGGCTCTTCTTCACCTGATAGTAGTGTGGAATAATACTTAAGAGGTGAAAGTGTCGCTGAAAAAAATATGGTTGCTTTGGAGTTATCAATGAATCTTTTCAGCTGTGTCGATGGATTGATATTGAAAAGTTTAATCATCGTTTTTGGCGTATCACCTTCAAGCATATAATAAGTATACCCTTTATCATAAAGTTCACTTATGCGCATATAGCTCACAATTTCGAAATAAGCGTCAAGTACTTCATCATAAAAATCTGCTTGATGATTTTCAGAGAGCCATTTTTCAAACACAGTTACTCTCTTTTTCAGTTGTTCATACACATCAGAAATCTCATCATCGTGAACATAGATTCCCTTATCATCACACTTTTTTCTCACATCAAGAAACATTTTGTTGATGCCATCTAGTGCTTTTGAGATGGATTTATCTGATTTTTGAAGTTTCTTTTTTACTTCGTAAAATTTCTCTTTGTGTATTTCAGCAGAGTACATGGTTCTAGCACGGTCCACTAGATTATGTGCCTCATCTACAAGAAATACATAGTCTTCAGTAGGAAATTCAAAAAAACGTCTTAGATATACCCTGGGGTCAAAAGCATAGTTATAATCACAGATAATTAAATCAGAAAAAAGTGCACAATCTAAAGAAAATTCATAAGGACAGACTTTATGTTTTTGTGCATACTCAAGTATTATATCTTTACTAAAAGTTCGTTCTGTATTTATAATATCCCAAAGTGCATCAAGGCTTTTATCATAATATGAATCGGCATAAGGACATTTTTCTGGATAACAAGTCACTTTATCATTAAGACAAATCTTGTCCTTTGCTGTTAAAGTCAAAGCTTTAAACTGCATTTGTTTTCCAGATGAATGATATAGAAGTTCAACTGCATCTTCAGCGACTACTTTTGTAATGGTTTTTGCAGAAAGATAAAAAATGCGATCAACCAGTCCTTGTGACATACTTTTAATACTTGGAAAGAGAGTAGACATGGTTTTCCCTGTCCCGGTGGGTGCTTCAGCATATAAAATGCCTCCCTCTTTGATTGTATTATAAATTGAAACCGCAAGTGGTCTTTGTCCTACTCGATAATTATCAAATGGAAATTCTAAGCTAATCAAACTCTCATTTCGTGTAACCTTCCAGTCTCGTTTAAAAAAAAGCCACTTTTTGTACAAATCGATTGTGTCTATTAAAAACTGGTTTAATTCAACTTGAGTAAATTTTTGTCGCAATCTTTTAATTTCATTACTTTCAAAATGAGCATAGGTGAGTTGTATCTGCATTTCCGTTAACTCGTTTTGTTCAGAATAAATCGCACCATATATTTTTGCCTGCGCCCAGTGTACAGGGTAAGTTTCAATTTCAATATTTTCAAGAAACTGAGAAGTTCCTTTGATTTCATCAATAATATAACCTTCACTTGTCTCTAAAATGCCGTCTGCTCTACCATTTACCAGTAATTCTACAAAACCGATTGCATCCTCAATCAAAATGGTTTTTTGAAGCGTGACTTCAGCTTGATAATCTATTCCCTGAGATTTCTGTATTTTTTGATGCATTTTTATACCGTCAGCCATTTTTGATTTGCTTTGAAAGCGCATATCTAAATGACCTGATCTATATACAAATTCAACAAGTTCCCTAACAGATATCTGAAATTTTTGAGTGGCCATATCTACTTCCTTTGTGAACGTATGTTCGTAAACTCATTGTATCAAAAAAAAGAAAAAAGAGCTAGTAAAAGCTCCTTTAATGGTTTTTAAGTCCTCTATACGGATTAATCATTTAGCGCAACATATAAAGTTTCATTGCTTAACACTTCACGTGAATAAGTCGTACTATAAGTTTTATATGCCTGATAATACTTACTTAAGTTACCAGCGCCTCTGTTATAAGCGGATAAAATTCTATCATAGTCAGCACCATATTCACTCATAAGTTCATCCAAATATTTGATACCAAGGGCAAGATTATATTCCGGTTCAAATATTCTATTAGGATCATAAGTTATTCCCAGTTCTTCACCAAAGTGTGTTGCTAAATATTTCTCAGTGCCTGGAATGATCTGCATGTATCCTCTGTCTTGTGAGTATCCAACTAAATCCTTTGTGAAGTTGCTCTCTACATCAATAATTGCCAGCACTAACGAATAGGGTATACCATACATATCCGCATATTTTACTAATACGACTGCACTTTCATAATCTAGTGGTGTTGCATCTGAAATTTCTTTTGCCTTTTCAAGTTGAGGAGATTCAATCGCATCGAAATCTACAAACTTTGAAACTTGCTTGTACTCCTCAACCATAGGTTTTTGTATCTCTAATGTTCTATTAGCAATCTCAAGTTCAGCGGATAGACTATTAAGTGTTTCTACCTGTGTGTTTATTTGTGCAGTTAATTTTAAATTTTGATTTTCATAAGTTTCTATTTTTTTATTCGCATTTACTTGGTTTACACATAGAATGCCTACAACCATCAATAGACATAATGAAGCGCCTAAAAAAATCTTGTTAATTGACTTCATGATCTCAACCTTTCTAAAAATAATATGAACATAGCAAACCCGCTATGTTCCATCATGACTTTCAAATTATATCACAAGCTTTTCAACTGTCAATTAAGAAATTGTAACTTATGTTGTTAACCTCTAAACAGCTTTTAGAATTTCCGTTTTTTTCCACGCTCCAAACCATTCTTATAAGTACATTCGAACATATCGCTCACAAAATGCACATAATTGTATTGTGTAATACATACAAACGAAAACCCATTTATATCCATTTCGCCTCGCAAGCCATGAAAAAAGCGAGCTTGACGGATGTCAAAAGCTCGCTTTTTTTTTAATGATTTTTCAAGAGATTAGTGCTTATTTTCATAAAAAGTATACTCATAGAGCACAATTAGTTGGTATAATGCGGTCCGAGAGGTATTATCAAAAATGGTTTCCACCTCAGACGCCATGTATTTGTCATTATATTCAATTAAAATCGCACTTATAACTTCATGAAAATAGGCATCCATATATTGATTGACTATATCGCTAATTTCGCTCTTTAATTGTTCAGGTTCAAGACCTTCAGGTAATTTTGATATCTCAGCATATAGGGCATCATGATGAGCATTAACATCAAAAACGCGCATTTCATCAACCACTTTGGCTTTTACAAGTTCAATCTGTTCAGAGGGAGTCGGTACTTCAAGTTCCAATGTTTCCTCTGAAGAAAGCTCTATTTTTTTATTATTCTGTGCAGTAGAAGCATCACAAGCTGATAGTGTAAGCACTATGCAAAATAGCATCATCACAAAGAAGAAATTTACTTTGATGTTAAAACCCTTTGTTTTCATGGTTTAAACCTGCTGTTTTGATAAGCTTGCATTTTAAGTAGTCTGTTTGTATCAATCTGAGTATTTTCTAAAGGTTGATCTTCATTTTTTATCACAGTAGTCTCTTTCTTCTGTAACTCATTAATCAAGACGCTAATTGTATCAGATAGTTGTGATTGTTTTGCAATCTTATACTTTTTACGGATTTTATCCATATCCCCTGATGCAAAGGCCAAGATAATATTTGCTTCTTTAAAGCTTATTTTTTCATCTACTAGCTCTATTACTTGATCTATCAAAGCCTGATTCGTTTCTTTTTTACTTATAAACGTCTGCTTAGGTTCTTCCTCACCACTCAGTAAATATGCTGCCATTTGGCGTCTTCTTTCAATTTCTTGATCTTCCCTAGAATAATCTACCGAATGACCCCTTTGACCTGTATTATTACTTAATCGATTCTCATCACCTTTGTTGTTATTAATATTTTCCTCTGCTGGTTTATAAAATCCCGCTTTAAAATCATCTGATTCTTCACCAGCAGTTCGTGAAATTTCCATGACTTCTTCATCTCTAACTACATTGCTTTCGCGCCTAACAATTTTTTCACCTTCGTAATCTTTAGCTAAAAAGCCCTTTATTCTCAAGGAATCAAAAGCACGTTTTGCTGTGTTTAAACCGCACCCCATATAATTTGCTAGTTGTACAGATGTTAAGTGGGCTTCTTCACCTTGGCCCATTAAAACCAGTAAACACATTTTTTCATAGATATCCAATCGATCATTTTTGAAAATTTCTTGTTCAATGGTCTCCCAAAAATCCATTTAGCCCTCCAAACATGCAAATATACATCGGTTTAGCATAATCTGTTTACAGTTTACACTTTTTAGTTTAATACTTTTAATGACAATAGATTCAACCTCAAATTATATAAAAAACCATTTCGAATTGTAAGATAATTTAAGTTTTCTTAATTCTAGTTTAATCTATTAACTGAATTCTGTGAAATACTTTTTTACCTTTTCTAATCATCAGTTTATCATCTTCAAATTGTGTCAAATCTACAACTAAACCAAAATCAGAAACAATCACATCTTGAAGCGCTATTCCATTTTGTTGTACCAACCTTCTACCTTCTCCTTTTGAAGGAATCAAGCCAAGTTCAAGAAGTAAATCTAATAATGCAATACCGTCAATAAATCTACTTTTATCCATCTCAGTAAATGGAACGTTTGCCGAATCACTACCGCCTGAGAATAAAGCACGGGCAGCTTCTAAAGCTTTGTTTGCTTCTTCATCGCCATGAATAATTTTAGTAAATTCAAAAGCAAGGACTTCTTTTGCCTTATTTATTTCAGATCCTTCTAATGATGATAGACGTCTCACTTCATCCATAGGCAAGAAAGTTAAAAGTCTTAAACAATTTTCAACATCTGCGTCTTCAATATTTCTTAAGTACTGGAACAACTCATATGGTGATGTTTTATCCGGATCAATCCAAACTGCACCTTTTTCTGTTTTTCCCATTTTCTTGCCATCACTTGTTAGTAATAGTTTGAACGTAAGTCCAAATACTTGTTTACTGTCCATTCTTCGAACTAAGTCTACGCCAGCAATTATATTTGACCATTGATCATTGCCACCAAACTGCATTTGACAATCAAGTCGTCTCTCTAATTCAAGGAAATCATAAGACTGCATGATCATGTAGTTAAACTCTAAAAAACTCAAACCCTTTTCAAGTCTTTGTTTAAAACATTCAGCTGTCAGCATTCTATTTACTGAAAATTTGCTACCAATCTCACGAATAAATGGAATATATTCAAGTTTATCAAGCCAATCTGCATTATTCGCGATAAAACCTGACTTCCCGTCTAAAACTAAATACTTTTCCATTTGTTTTCTCAGACCTTCACCATTTGTAACTATGTCTTCTGGTGTTAACATCTTTCTCATGTCTGTTTTTCCGGACGGGTCACCAATTTTTGCTGTGCCACCACCTATTAGTGCTATAGGTTTATGTCCCGCTTTTTGCATATGCATCATCACCATAATTTGTATAAAATGACCGAGATGTAAACTATCTGCAGTAGGATCAAAACCAATATAAAATGTTACACTTTCTTTCGAGAGTAATTCTTTAACTTCTTCTTCATGGGTAACTTGTTCTATGTACCCACGTTCCATTAATACATCATAAATATTTTTCATCATCTCACCTCTATCTATTATTCAAAAAAATAAAAGGGTTCTCTCCATCAAAGGACGAGAGAACCCGTGTTACCACCTTACTTCATGTTATTAGATAATAACACCTCAAACCAGATAACGCCTGGTACGTAGTGATTTCTCACTATTGCTCCTGGGGCATAATTCAAAATATACTGTGCTGGATTTGCACCAAACATCCAGTCTCTATTGTCACACTTATAAATTTACTTAACCCATTCAACGCATTTATTTAATTATTGTAAAGTATAAATAATTTTAGTAAATATGTCAAGCGACTTTTAAATATTCTTATAACTACATTAAAACTTCAACATTTATGTCTCTATTTTTAATGAGATCAATAAATACCTCGCCTACTTGAACGATCGGTCTAGTTGGATAGTTGGTATCCACGTAAATGATTATTCCTTCTCTTCCATCTGTTAATTTAACCCTTTTGCCCACAAAATATTCAGAGAGTCGTTTAACAAAGATGTAGCAAACCTCGGAATCAAACAATTTGCCACTTGACCATAAAATATAGTCCGCAGCCAGTAAAGGAGAAATTCCTTTTTTATATGGTCTATCTGTAATAAGTGCATCAAAAACATCACACACCATGATAATTTTAGCAAAGTCATGGATTTGATTTTCTCTTAATCTCAGTGGATAGCCTGAACCATCAAGCCTTTCATGATGATGTAATGCAGCATACTTGATATTGGAAGAAATACCTTTTGTTCTTAATAAAATACTATAACCAAATTGCGCATGTTTTTTTATGAGTTCATATTCGTCCATGGTTACATTGGTTGGTTTCTGAAGTACAAAATCGGGAATATTAAGTTTACCTATATCAAATAAAAGTCCTGCTTCACCAAGCTCAATCAATTCCTCATTTGAATAACCTAACCATTTACCAATCATTGTTGCTAGAATTGAAACTCTAATAGAATGTTGAAAAGTATAATCATCACTATCCTTGAGCTGATTGAGACGCATTAGGACATCATTATTCCGAATCATATCGGGTAAAGTATCTTCCACATTACGTCTTATACGCTCTAAGTCGAGCTCTCCTTCAATACGTATTTTTTCAAAAACTGATTTATTATCACGTATTGATTTTTCATGCTTGATATCAATAGGTATATTCCCTTCACCTGTTAAAATATGGATTTCCATATTTCTATTGACAACACTTCGAATGGCTGGCTCATAAACATGACCGTCTATCTCTTCTAAATCACTTTTCAATTTATCTAAATCAAAGTTATTTGAAGAAACTTTAGCAGTATTAATAATCTTTTCTAGATCAAGTGATGTTTCAACAAATGGCTCATTTTCATAGTCTAGAATATAGATATCCATCAATCCCATTTTACTAATTAGCGCAATATGTCTTTGTGTCAACCTTGTGCCTCTACTTAATAGTTCAACGATACCCTCTGCATCTACAATAGGTGCGCCTAAAATCATACCCTCTTCTAAATGATTATATTCCACTTTTCTCACTACGGTCACCATCAGCTTTCTTAAAATAAGAGTTTATTTTATTAACTTCATGCTTATCTATATTATACACTATATTTCATTTTTAAAGAAAATTGTAATCATTCCTGGTCCACAATGTGCCCCTACAGCACATCCGAGTTGGGTAATGATGAATTGACGCGTACCATACACTGTTTCAAAATGGTTTTTCACTTCAAGTGCTTCTTCTTCATTTAGTGTGTGTGCAATACCTACAATTTGTTGATCTAATTTTTGACCACGTGCAGCAATATACTCATATAGTTTTGATAATAACTTCTTTTTACCTTTTGCTTTATCAAATGCTACAAGTGCACCCTCTTGAACATGCAAAATAGGTTTAATGTTCAACATATTACCGAGGATGGCCTGTGAGCGACTCACTCTACCACCTCTAAGTAAATATTCCATATCGTCCACTGAAAAAACATGCATCATATGCTTTGTTGTTTTTTCAATATAATCTAAAATTTCATCTAAACTTGCACCGTCTTCAGCCATCTTTGCCGCTTCGACAACTATAATTCCAAGACCAAGTGAAACACATTTCGTATCTATAATTGTCATCACAAATTCGGGATATTTTTCCTTAACCGCTTCATATGCTAAAACCGATGATTGATATGTCCCTGAAAGTACAGATGAAAATGCTAAGTATATATAATAATCCTCACTTTGAGCATAACTTTCAAATTTATCAAGAAAATAAGCAAGTGGAATTTGAGCTGTTTTAACTTCACTACCTTGCTTCATAGCCTTATAAACTGTATCTGGTGCTATGGTTACATTATCGAGATACTCTTTTCCATCTAAATATACTATTAGTGGCAATACTTCTACGTTATAAGCATCTATTACCGATTTTGGTAAATCAGATGCACTATCTGTGATGATTTTTATGTTCATGTCCTGCCTCCATTAATCGATGTAATCTGTATTGATGAGTGCATATCGATTGTGATCTTCCCACCTACCATTTATTCTAAGGTATTGTCTAGAACAGCCTTCAAATTCAAATCCTAGTTTTTCAACTACCCTAATTGATGAAAAATTACGTGGCATGATATTCGCTTCTATTCTGTGAAGCCCCATGATGTCGAAAGCATATTTTATAACAACTTGAACTGCCTCTGTCATCAAACCTTTATCGATGTGCTCTTTAGAAAGTTTATACCCAATATAACAAGATTTGAAAACGCCTTTAATAATATTTGTAAGTGCAACTGAACCAATAATTGCGTCGGTTGCTTTGTCAACTATCCAAAATCGAATCAATTCTCCCCTGACAAACGCTTGATAATCTAACTCTAAACTTATTTTCTGCGTTTCTGGTGTATAAAAACTTTCATGCCTAAGGGGTTCCCAAGGCTGTAAAAATTCCTTATTTACGCTATAAAATTTACTAATTTCTACAGAAGATTTCGCATCCAAAATTTTGAGTGTTAACCTTTCTGTTTCTAAAAGGGGTTTCATTTCTCCACCTTATTTCTCACTTTATAAATTGCATTTGCAAGTGTTGCAAATTGATTGATATCTAAAGCTTCTCCTCTTGTGTTTTCATCAATCGCTGCAATTTCTAAAGCCTCTTTCGCTTCGAGTTTAGTGATATTCAAAAAACCAGAAGAAAGTGCATTTAAAAGTGTTTTTCTTCTTTTTCCAAATGCATCTTTCACCGTCAAAAAGAAAGTAGATTCATCTATTAACTCAACCGGAGGCACATCTCTTACCTTAAGCCTAATAACAGTTGAATCGACATTGGGCATTGGCATAAATGATCCCCTTGAAACCCTTGTCACAATTGATGGCTCAGTAAAATATTGAACCACTACAGATAATGCACCATATGCTTTTGTCGATGGCTTCGCTACGATGCGATCTGCAACTTCCTTTTGAATCATTACAACTAAATCGCTGATAGGGATGCGTTCCTCTAAAAACATCATAATAATTGGCGTCGTTACGTAATAAGGTAAGTTTGCGACAAGTTTTGGTTTTACATTTCCAAATTCTTCAGCAATCAATGCTTTGACATCAATTTTAAGCACGTCATTGTTAATTACTTTCAAATTTTTATGATGCCCCACCGTTTCTTCTAAAACAGGTATTAGAGATCTATCAATCTCTACGGAAACGACTTTAGATGCATTTTTACAAAGTGCATCGGTAAGTACACCAATTCCAGGACCTATTTCTAAAATCATATCACTATCAGTTACTTCAGATCCTTCAATAATTCGTTCCAATACACTTTCATCTATGATAAAATTTTGTCCTAGCCCTTTACTAAATCTAAAACCATATTTTTCCATAATGTATTTTATCGTTCTTGGCGATGTCAATCGCTCCATAAATGCCTCTTTTCATTTTTCTTTATATTTTTACTTTTTATTTTTTAAAGTTAAGCTCAAAACCTCATATGCATCTATAAACTCTTGCCTTGACACACCATAGTGGTTCAATCTATTTAAAAATTGTTTTGCATTACAATAACCAATCCCCAATAGTTTACCTAGTCTATTTCTAAGTTCTGCAGAGTGAGGAAAGCCTTCAAGTTCAAGCTCAAATAAATCCTGCTTGGTAAATATCAATTCAGTTACAATTTGAAGTGTCCTAACCTTTGAAATTGCTTCAATAATGCTTTCAGGCGATGCATTTTCAATTCCAATGTTTCCTTTATACTCTGCATCTTCTCTGCTTAAAAAAGCATGTTTACAATTTGGTATTCTTTTTGAGATACGCTCTCTTATTCGTTCTCCGGCAAAATCGGGATCTGTAAAAACAATAATACCAGTTGTTTTTGCAGCATGTTCTATACGTTTAAAAATGCTTTCATTTAAACCAAATCCTCTGGTGATGATAATTTCGCAGTTCAGTGCTTTTTTCACTGCAGCTTCATCATCTTTTCCTTCAACGACAATCGTCTCTTTCACTCTTACAATTTCTACTTTGTCCATTTTTTCTCTTTTCTATATCATATTTATACATTTTTTCTTCTACTAATCCTTAATTTTAAAGAAAAATTTTGCGTTATTCAGAGTTACTTCCGCCATTTCCTCTAAACTTATCCCTTTTATATCCGCCATTCGCTGACAAGTATGCTTCACAAACATAGGTTCATTTCGCTTGCCTCTATTTGGTTCGGGTGTAAGATAAGGAGCATCTGTCTCTATCATAAGGCGATCAATTGGAACTGCTTCAACAACTTCTACAGTTTTTCTTGCGTTTTTATACGTTACTGGACCTGCAATTGAAATATAGGCTCCTAGCTTTATATATTGCATTGCAAGTTCCTTACTGCCAGAATAACAATGCATCAATACACCTGTTTCAAAAGACTTTTCCTCTTTTAAAATGCTAAGGACATCTTCGTTGGCATCTCTATCATGAATAATCACTGGTAATTTAAGCTTTTTTGCAAGTTGAAGTTGTGCTCTGAACCATTTTTTTTGTAAATCACGAGGAGAAAGATCTCTGTAATAATCGAGCCCGATTTCGCCAATTGCTTTAACTTTTGGATTCATCGTCATTTTTTCTAATGCGGCTAACATTTCATCGTTCATCGTCTCGACATCGTGAGGATGAATTCCGACAGCTGCATATACAAATTCATTTTCATCAGCAATTGCAACAGCGTTAACGCTAGAATCAAAATCTGCACCCGGATTGAGTATATACTTTACACCATTTAACATTGCACGTCTTATCACTAAGTCTCTATCATGATCAAATTGAGATGCATCTATATGTGAATGTGAATCAAAAAACACAGTGTGCCTCCTTTAAAACTAGACCCTTCTAATGATCCATATAAAATAACTTGTCTTCTTATATTATGCCCTATTCTCATAAAAAAAGAAATACCCTGCACACTAGTACAGAGTATTCTAAATTGATTTAGTTCAATATTTATGATACAGCGCTACCATCTTCAATATCTGCAGTTACAAGTGCTAACTGTTCTCCGCTTGTTGCCGCCAAAATCATACCTTGCGACAATTCACCACGTAACTTAACCGGTTTTAAATTAGCGACAATTATAACTTCTTTACCGACGAGATCATCTGGATTAAAATGCTTTGCAATACCAGAGACAACTTGTCTTTCTTCGTTACCAACCTTTAGCGTTAAAATCAATAGTTTATTAGCATCCGGATGTGCTTTGCAAGCAATAATTTTCGCAACTCTTAGGTCAACTTTAGCAAAGTCATCAATTGTAATTTCTGGTTTAATTGGTGCATATTTATCGTCTTCTATTTTAATAGAAGCATTTTCAGGAGCACTTTGTGAAACATTTTTATTTTGAGTTGCAAGTGCTTCTAAAGCTTCAAGTTCAACTTTGACATCTATCCTTGGGAATAATGCCTCACCTTTTTTAACAAGTGTTCCCGGCTTATAAATGCCAAATTCTACTGAAGTATCCCACGCTGTCGTATCGCCTTCAGCTACATTGATTTGTGTCCAAATATTTCTTGAGGTATGGATTAAAAATGGTTGAATGAGTACTGATATGATACGAATACTTTCAATTAAGTTATATAGTACTGTATCTAAAGTACCTGCATTTTCATCATCTTTTGCAAGTGCCCAAGGCATAGTTTCATCGATGTATTTATTGGTTCTTCTGATAACTTTCCAGATTTCTTCAAGCGCTCCTGAAAAATCAAGATTATCCAATCGTTTGTCGACAAGTTGACTTGCTGAAATTGCTACTCTTTTTAAATCATCATCAAAAGTGGTTGCCGTTTTTGCTGATGGCACAATGCCATCTCGGTATTTTTCTACCATTGAAATTGTTCTAGATACTAAATTACCAAGATCATTTGCTAAATCCGCATTAATTCTATTGAGCAATACTTCATTAGTAAATAAACCATCTTGTCCAAAAGTATATTCTCTAAGCAAGAAATACTTAAGTGCATCGACGCCATATCTTTCTATAAGGACAACCGGATCCACAATGTTGCCGACCGATTTTGACATTTTTCCGCCTTCAAGCAATATCCAACCATGACCAAATACTTTTTTAGGTACTGGAATCTCAAGTGCCATTAAGATTGCAAACCAAATAATTGTGTGGAACCTTACGATCTCTTTACCAACAAGATGAACATCCGCTGGCCAGTATTTAGCAAAATCACCCTCTTTTATTTCAGGATATCCAAGTGCAGTAATATAATTGCTTAGTGCATCTAGCCAAACATATATAACGTGTTTTTCATCAATAGGTACAGGGATTCCCCAGTCAAACGTCGATCTTGAAACACATAAATCCTCTAATCCAGGTTTGATGAAATTGTTTACCATTTCATTTATTCTAGATTTAGGCTCTAAAACTTCAGGATGTGTTTCAAATAGTTCTAATAATTTATCTTGATATTTAGATAATCTGAAGAAGTACGCCTCTTCCTTTGTACTTTGAACATCTCTGCCACAATCCGGACATTTGCCATCTTTTAGTTGTGATTCAGTCCAAAACGACTCACAAGGAGTACAGTATAAGCCTTCGTATTCCCCTTTATAAATATCGCCCTTATCGTATAGAATCTTAAAAAGTTCAGAGACTCTGCGTTCGTGATAGTCATCTGTTGTTCTGATAAATTTATCATATGAGATTTCCATTGTTTCCCATAATTTTTGAATTTCAGCAACAACCCCATCTAAAAATTCTTTAGGGTGTAAACCTTTTTCTTTTGCTACATTTTGAATCTTTTGACCATGCTCGTCTGTACCTGTTAGAAACATTACATCATAACCTGTAACACGCTTATATCTAGCGATAGCATCTGCAGCTACGGTTGTATAAGTATGTCCAATATGGAGTTTTGAACTTGGATAATAAATTGGCGTCGTTACATAATAAGTACCCTTAGACATAAAAATCTCCTCCTATCAAAAAATATAAAAACCTCGACCCTCAAAGGGACGAAGTCAGTTCGTGTTACCACCCTAATTCAAAATCACATCACTATGATTTCCTCATGTTGATCAAACAATCAACTGTACGATAACGTGTACAAATCCGGAAAATGCTAAATTATTTCACACTTTCGGTTCAAGGGCCATCTTCACTACCATCGCTATATTTGCTTACACCAACCGCAAACTCTCTAAAAAAGCTTTAGTAACTACTCTTCCTATCTTCACCTTTGTTATTTAATACTGAAATTCTAACATAGCATCGAAAAAAGTGCAACCTAAAATATTTGTAACATTTAAAAAATATGTTGCTTACCGAATCAGAATGTGATATTAATATACTAGTTTGAAGATGCTTGATTTTCAAAGGAATAACGAAAGAGGTGTTAAATGACAAATAACTTTCACCCCATATTAGACAATTATGCTAAAGGAACCATAAACTCAATTCATTTTGATATGGATTTTGATAAAATATCAGTTGCCATAAGTAATGCTAACACTGCTGATGCTGCTGAAATTGTTTTCGAAGATATAAAAGCATTTTACTATATCGACCATGATTTACCAACAGATCTTCAGATTAAGGGCGAAAATCTTAACACAATTTCCTACGACCACTACGGTTTTGGAGAATTTTCTGCTGCAAATGCCCATGCTGATGACGAAATCTTTGTCTCGGTACCTAACTTTGCTGTAAGTATTAACGATTCATCATTATTCATCGATGCTCACAAAATCACCATTAATAACCAAGAATTTAATGTGAGATAATTAAATCACTAGATAACGATAACCATTCTTCAACAAAGGGGCAATCCATCTTAGAATTTTGATGTGATTGCCCCTTTAACTTTGATTTCAAATACTTTTGATGTATAATAATTGTAATATCTTGTGCTTAGGAGGCGCTATGGACAATCAATTAGTCATAACTGTAAAAGATTTATTGTTATTTATACTTTGGGGTGCTCTACTTACACTATTTATCTACTTAATTTTGATTTTAAGGCGTGCACTAAAAATTGTAAAAAGCGTCAATCAAGTGGTTGATGAAAATAGAGCAAATATCGATGCAACTTTAAATATCGTCCCTGACTTATCAAAGCATATCGAAGTGATTACCGGCGAAGTTGCACATGATGTACAATCTTTTAGAACAACCATTGATAACATAGCTGGTACCACAGAATCTGTTACTGGTACAATAAAAGAAAACCAAAGTTTTGTAAGTGGATTATCTTCCTTTTTACACACCATGTCTATCGGCAAAGCGCTTTATGATAAGTACTTTGGTGGCAAAATTAGAGACATCAAAGAGACTGTTTCAGAGGTTAATGAATCCTTTGAAAGTAAGCCATCTCAAGACGAAGAGCAATTATAATGTAATTGTAAAAACATAATATTTTGATATTTACAGTATTTCTTTAATTTGGAACTTCCGTTGACAATTGGAAATAGATAGTCTATGATGAGTCTATGGAAATGTCATAAAATGTCTTAGGAGGTATCTTATTATGAAATCAACAGGTATTGTTAGAAAGGTTGATGAACTTGGCAGAGTGGTTATTCCGATTGAGCTAAGAAGAACATTAACAATTGGTGAAAAAGATGCACTTGAAATCTTCACTGAAGGTGAAACAATCATCCTTAAAAAGTATGAACCAGCTTGTATTTTCTGTGGTCAAGCTAAAGGTGTTAAAAACGTAAAAGGTAAAAACATTTGCCCTGCATGTGTTGATGAAATTAAAGTATTATAATTTACAAAGCCCAGAAATTCAAAATTCTGGGCTTTTATTTTTACTATTCTTCAATTAATAGTGAATAGACCTCAGATTTTTTCATGCCTCTTTCTATTGCAACTTTTTTCATTGCATCTTTCTTATCAAACCCTGATGATATGTACCTCTCAACATGATCAACTACAGTTTCATTGCTATCGAAAGTTTGAAGATCCTCATCAGTCTCAACATATCCATCTATTATAAGAACAATCTCACCTCTGATTTCATGCGCATCATAATAATTAATGAGCTCTGACAAAGTGGCTCTATTAAACTCCTCAAAGCGCTTTGTTAATTCTCTTGCTACAACAGCTTTTCTATCCCCAAATACATCAAACATCACCTTAAGCGTTTCTTTAAAGCGATGGGGGGATTCATAAAATATAAGCGTTCTAGTGTCCTTTTTTATTTTTTCTAATAAGGCCTTCTTTTGTTTCTTATCACGGCTTAAAAAACCTTCAAAAACGAATCTTTCAGTTGAAAGTCCCGACCCCACAAGAGCCATAGAAAATGCTGTTACACCTGGAACAATCTCAAACGGCATCTCGTTTTCAATGCACAATTTTACAAGCGCCTCTCCAGGGTCAGATATACCTGGCATACCTGCGTCAGTAACGAGGGCTATCTGTTCCCCGCTTTTAAGTTTTGCAATAATTTCATTACCTGCAACCTCTTGATTATGCTCATGATAACTATGAAGAGGTTTGGAAATCTCGAAGTGGTTTAAAAGTCTTAAAGAATGGCGCGTATCTTCTGCATATACCACATCACAATTTCTGATTGTATTTAATGCTCTAAAGGTAATATCTTCAAGATTGCCAATTGGTGTACCACACAAAAACAACTTACCGACCATTTGGTGCCTCCATTTCTAAAGCTTTACTTTCTTCCGAAAACACAGTTATATTCTCGCTTTTATAAATATTATATATTTCATCAGTATATGAGCCATCTTTATTATAAACGATAAGTGGATCCATGAACTTTAAATCAGATTGTCCACCTTTAGAGCACATCAACAAAAAGATATTAGGTTTTTTATCATAATATGGCTGAATCATCCTAATTTCTTTAGGTTCAAGTTTATATTGTCTACAAAGCGTTAAGATATCTACTAATCGATTGGGTCTATGAATCATGTAAAACCTGCCTCTAAATTTTAAGGCTTTTGCTGCATTTTTTATGATATCCTCAAGGTTACAGAGAACTTCATGTCTAGAAATTGTTTTTAATGCGCCTTCATTTTTTAAGCCACCATTACCGGACATATATGGTGGATTTGTAAATACAACATCTATGTTTCCTGGTGTCAAATGATCAAAAACATTTATTAGATTATCATTGATAATTTCAACTTTATCTTCAAGACCATTTAATTTAACACTTCTCGTTGCCATACTTGCCACTTCATCTTGTACTTCAAAAGCGTGTATTCTATGGAAACTAGTTTTACCACAAAGTAAAATAGGTATAATGCCAGTACCTGTTCCAAATTCTACTGCTGTTTCCTTAGATTTTAATTTAATAAAATTACTAAGTAAAACAGCATCAATCCCAAAACAAAAACCCTTGGGATTTTGAATTATTTTTAAGCCATTTAATTGCAAGTCGTCTAATCTTTCGTATTCAAGTATAAGTTCATTTAATTTATTCATTTATACCTCTCAACCTTTCAATCACACATGTAAACCTGGTTACCAAAGCTGTGACTTTATAAATATTTCGTACTTAAAGAAAACGTTTTGAAGAAACTTCTCCAAAACGTTTTGTCATTAATCTTCCAGTTTTTTAAGTTCTTTATAATCAATTGGTCCTGCATCAGGTACAATTGGAGATGCTTGAATGGCATTGCGATTAACTTCAATAACCGTTATTTCACTTTTTGTGAAAGCCACGATATCCTCACTTAGTTCATTTGGCTTATCTTTTAGAACATGTCTCACTTTTACTTGTTCAAGTAAAATATTAGTGTCAACTACAACTGCCATGCCATCAGGTGTTTTAACCTTATCGCCTCTGTTTGGCATGCCAACTCTTATTTGTACATAAGTGTCATATTCATATTTTAAACAACACATGAGTCTACCACAAAGTCCTGATATTTTTACGGGATTGAGTGATAAATTTTGATCTTTTGCCATTTTTATCGAAACTGGTGCAAAATCACCTAGCCAACTACCACAACAAATTTCACGTCCACAAGGGCCGAGTCCTTTAACCATCTTAGACTCATCTCTTACACCAATTTGTCTAAGTTCAATTCGTGTTCTAAAAATTGCTGCCAAATCTTTAACCAATTCCCTAAAGTCTATACGACCATCCGCTGTAAAATAAAAAATCACTTTATTATTATCAAAAGTATATTCAACATCAATCAGCTTCATATCTAATTCATGAATTTTTATCTTTTCAAGACAAACTTTCATTGCTTCTTGTGCTTTTATTTTATTGTTTTGATGGTTTGCATTATCTTCTTCTGTTGATACTCTAAGAACGGGTTTTAGTGGACTAACTATTTGTTCTTCAGCAATTTCACGTCTGCCTATGACACATTCACCGTATTCAATTCCTCTGGCGGTCTCAACAATCACATGGTCACCTTGATTTACCGGTACCTCTAAAGGATCGAAATAATATATTTTACCGGCTTTTTTAAATCTCACACCTACAACAGTGATCATTTATGCCTCCCTTTCAATGCATTTAAATAACAGTTTATCTACTGTTAAATCATAATTCATATTACTCTTGAGCTTTTGATCTACTTCTTCAATTAAACCAATAAGCTCAACGTTCTTTCTACGTGATATGGACTTTGATACTCTAAAGAGTAAGTCCTTATAGTTTAGTATAGAGAAATTTGCATCAGTAATCAATTGATAATTACTTGTTTCTCTAAAAATCATTATATCTCTTAATATTGAAGACAACAAATTCAAAAAATCACTAATTTGTGGCTTGATTTGTTTAAGATATACGCCATACTCTAAAACTCTACCTGCGTCTTGTTTTTCTATCCCTTTTATCAATTCTACTGCTTTTTCATTCATATCTTGATCAACATTATTAATTTGATCATCCTTCACCTGAATAATTTGACATCGTGATTTCACAGTTTCGAGCATCGTTTCGACTTGATGCGTAAGAAATAAAAAGACAGCATAAGAGGGTGGCTCTTCTAATACTTTTAATATTCTATTTTGAGCCCGATCTGTCATTAGATGTGCTTCATCAAATACTATTATTTTATGAGCACTCTCAAAAGGTCTTATAAAAACAAACTCTTGGAAACTTTCTACTTGAGCATTTTTAATAGATGCACCATCTGGTGAAATAACCATAAAGTCAGGGTGATTATCTGAAGCTAGCTTTAAACATGACGAACAGGAACCACATCCAGTGTGTTCCTGTTTGCAAAGTATCTTTTGTGCAATTGTTTTAGCCAATTCAAGATTTTCAGTTCCCGCTAACAGATAACTGTGAGAGAGATGTCCTTTCTTAATGACATCATCAAAAAAATTCAAAACATTATTCATCTGTACCTACTAACCATTTAACAAATTTTAAAATCTAAACATAATTATAGTTTTAAATAATTTTCTACATCAATTACAAAAACAGTTGCACCACCAACAGATATTTCTAAAGGCATGCCCATCACACTATTATCACCCATTAACGAAGTTGTTGTTGTGATTTCTTTTCTAGTTTTGCATGTTTCTTCTATGATTTTTAATGCGTTATCAACACGCTCTTTAGGGATACCTATGATCAATGTTGTATTACCTGATTTAAGAAAACCACCAGTTGATGCGAGTTTTGTTACGCCAAAATCAGAAGCTGTAAGTTTTTTTACGAGTGAATGTGCATCCTCATCATGAACTATTGCTATAATCAGTTTCATAAGATCCTCCCTTTATTTATTTATTACTTACTATAATTATACCACAAATTGCAACGTTAATTCACTATTCCAATCTTATTAAGTGGCATAAATCTAAAAATCACTTTCCCAATTATATCTTCTTGTGAAATAAAACCTAAATCTCGACTGTCATAACTAACACTTCTGTTATCGCCCATTACAAAATATTTCCCTTCTGGAACAGTTTGTAAAGCTACGTTCTTATTGGTAGGCGTACTGATATAGGGTTCATCCATTACAACACCGTTCACTTTAACAACACCATCATAAATCTCAATTGTATCGTTTGGACCAGCAATTACTCTTTTAATTAAGTTCTTTCTTTCGCCTTCTTTATGCAACATTTTTTGAATTACATTTAAACTTTCAAAGTCTGCTTGTGACAAAGTCAATTCAGATTTAAATGAAATAATATCCCCTTGTTCAATTTTCCCAAGTTTCACCATAAAAAGCATATCTTTCTCAACTAAAGTTGGATACATTGACGTATTGTATACAGTTGTAGTAGCAAAGAAAAAATTATAAACTAAAAATATGACTAATGTTATTAGTATCGCTTGAACCCATTCTAATGCTTCATGTTTAACTTTATTCATTATACACCTCTATTATCTGTAATTATTTTTACTTCTTTAACTTCTTTTGGAAATAATTCTATTACCTCATTTGTTATTCTTTCACCTGGAACTAATATTGGTATACCTGGTGGATAAGGCGTTATATACTCAGCCGATATTTGGCCAATTGCATCTGCCACTTTTACGTTTTTTTTCTCCATCAATACTGCTTCAGACGCTTTAATTACAAAAGGTTCTCCATTCTTAACGGCATTATAAATTCGATTAAACTTACCATTTACATTTTTAACCTTTACACTTGAAATATCAATATTATTATGATTATCCATTTTATTATGATTTTCTATATTTTCAAGAATTATTTTATTTAAGACTTTTTCTTCAAACCATTTATCTAGCGTCTCTAAAGCTAAATTCAACTCATCAAAATCTTTCTTCGAATTGGAGATACTTGTCATAAAAAGCACTAATGTACTAGTATCATACTCTGATTGAATATGGAACTTCTCACGAAGAATCCTCGCTATTACCTTTCCATCCCAGTAGTTAGGATAAAGATCTTCATTAGGAACAGATAAAAGCAACTTCGTAATGTCACCATTTTCTAGTTTTACTAACTTGAGGTGCTTAAGTGCATCAGCGCGATTATAAAATGCTTTAATATCGTTTTCCAGTTTATGTGTTAAATCTTTCCCTTGATGTTCAACCAAAGTTAACATCGCATCCACTGAAGCCATCAAGACATATGACGGACTACTACTTTGTAATGATTTTAAATACCAATCCAATCTCTCTAATTGAAACTTTGTTAATATATTCGCTTTACCTATATGAATACAGGCGGTTTGAGTCATAGCGGGTAACGTTTTATGAAAACTTTGTACTACAATATCAGCACCAAGTTCGAGTGAAGAGGTAGGACCATTTTCATGTAAAAAAAGATGCGCACCATGCGCCTCATCTACTACTACGGGAATACCTTTACTATGGCATAAATCAATGATATCTTTTATAGAATAACACAATCCTTCATAAGTTGGGTAGGTTAATATACAAATCTTAACATTTTCTAATTCTTGGAGTTTTAAATCCGTTGGAATACCTAAAAAATCATCAACTTCAGGATAAATATAGATTGGATAAAGTGCATTCATCTCAATCGCATTATAAATAGATTTATGTGCGTTTCTATTTACAAGAACTTTATCACCTCTATCAGTTAGCCCCATGATCATGCTCAATATTCCCACTGTACTGCCGTTAACTAAAAGTTTTGATGTCTCACTCTTATATAGTTTAGAAATTAAATGCTCAGTTTCTAATATACATCCTTCTGCATCATGTAAATGATCTGAACCTGGAATTTCTGTTATGTCGTATTTTAATATATCTTGAAAAAGCAAAGGTACATTTTGTCCGTTTTTATGACCTGGCATATGGAATGATATTAACTTCTCTTCTTTTATTTGCTCTAATGCTTCTAGTAATCTCATTTTAATCACCATTTCTTTACTTAATGTGGCTTAGACATTTGTTTACTTATATTCTTTTTTTTCTGATATTGGCTCATCTGTTTAACATTTTTCTGCTTTTTTTTATAAAAAATCAAATCTTTTCTTAAATCTGATAAAGAAATAACCATAATTCCCATAAAAAAAAGAATGATTGCTCCAATAAAAAACCATTCTAATATAGACATTTTATACCTCGTCCTTGAGTTTTTTAAATTCCTTGTTATAATAATTCTAACACAATCATCGTTTACATTCATTAAGCAATTGTAAATTTTACTAACATAATACAACGAAAGATAGGTGAAACAATGCTTTCAAAGAAAATCATGTCCATAACGCCCTCATTTACAATTAGTATAAGTTCTAAAGTCGCATTGCTAAAGTCTGAAGGTAAAGAAATCATAGACCTCAGTATAGGTGAACCTGATTTTATGACTCCAAACGCAGGTAAAATAGCAGCAAAAGATGCAATTGAGCATAACAAAACCAAGTACGACATGGTACCAGGTCTTGTACCGCTGCGTGAAGAAATCGCAAAGAAATTATATCATGAGAATCACGTAAAATATCTCTCTTCAGAAATAGTCGTTTCATCCGGAGCTAAAAATGCAATCACAAATGCACTTACGGCTATTCTTGATCCAGAGGATGAAGTTATTATTCCAGCTCCCTATTGGACAAGTTACCCTGAGATGGTGAAACTATGTCATGGGATACCTGTGATTGTGGACACAGATAAAGACAATGACTTTAAGTTTACGGTAAAGCAATTAAGTCAATCCGTAACTAATAAGACGAAAATCGTACTGATTAACAACCCATCAAATCCTACTGGGGCTGTTTATTCGAAGGCAGAATTAACACCACTTGTTGAATACTGCATAGAGCATAATCTCATCATACTTGCTGATGAAATCTACGAAAGTATTTGTTATGATCAACCTTTTGTCTCCATTCCCTCTTTATCTGAGCGCGCAAAAGAAATCACTATTCTTGTAAATGGTTTCTCTAAATCTGCTGCAATGACTGGTTGGAGGCTTGGATATACCGCTTCAAACCTTGAAATTTCTAAAGCGATCTCAACATTACAAGGACATCTTGTATCACATCCAAGTACGATAGCTCAGTGGGCGGGATATGGCGCTTTAAAAGAAGGTCAAGAAGAAATGGCGAACATGGTTTCAGTATATAAAAATAGACGTGACACCTTGTTACCTCTTTTAAATAACTTAACCAATGTTGGTTATGTCACACCTCAAGGTGCATTTTATTTGTTTCTTGATTTAAGTGCCTATAAAAAGTATTACTCAAATTCGAGTTCTTTTTCGATTGATTTTTGTAATCAACTACTTGAAGAAAAACAAGTTGCTGTTGTTCCTGGAATTGCATTTGGTAATGATGATTATGTCAGAATCTCGTATGCAACTAAAATTGAATATGTTGTTGAAGGACTTAATAGAATTAATGATCTATTAAATTATATTTCAAAATAACAAAAAGGTGCCTCTTGGCACCTTATTTTTTTATAATATTTGTGAAAGATCAAAACCAAATCATTCCAACATAGCTGATTTCAAAATAACTGATTCAAGTATAACTGATTTCAGAACAACTTATCTCAATATAAATTTATTTAAACCTAATGGCTTACTCTGAAAACATCTCGTCAAACAAATCGTGCTTTTTAAGTATATTAAAAACACGATTGTCTATTTTTGTGATTTCTAATTTCAATTTCTTAAGGGGCATTTTTACCTCTTTTGAAATAGCCTTTGGTTCAACTCTTTTACAATCTATTCCATAATGTAACTTAAAAATACTCTCAGATTGTTCGCTAAACACAGCTTCGTCAAGTATAAGTCTTAGCTTCTCATTAACCAATTCTAATAGTTTTGCATCCATTTATTTGCCTCTCTTTAACGTCTTCAATAATTCCTTTGATTTTTCGATATAAGCTTCTGATTTTGAATTGAAGATCTCAATTCTATCAAAGTCATTGTCGTTATAGATTTCTTCATCTAATAAAAGGCCCATACTCTCTAAAGTATTCTTTAGTTGCAATGCAGTTCCTATATTGCCATCAAAAATTTCAATTTTTCCATCATAAAAACGTTTAATATAATCACTTAGAAAAATAAAATGTGTGCAGCCGAGCACTATATTATGCGCACTTGGTAATTTTTCTTCTAAAAAATCATTAACACATTTCACAATAAACGCTTCATCGTTTAAATGATTTTCTACACAATCGACCCATTCAGGTGCAGGTATTTTAACAACTCGAAAACCATCCTCAATATTTTCAACAAGTTTAAGAAATTTTTCTTCTTTTAATGTCATTTCAGTAGCTAGTACAACTACCGGACCACTTGACTGCCTTAAAGCCGGTTTTACTGCTGGCTCCATTCCAATGATTGGGATATCGTACATATCTCTAAGTCTCGTCACAGCAGCACTAGTTGCCGTATTACATGCAATCACAATTGCTTTAACCCCTTTAGCGATTAAATCATCACATATTTTCTTAGATAACTCAAAAACCTCTTCCTTCGTTTTTGTACCATATGGGGCATTCTGAGAATCACCAATATAGATGAAACCCTCTTTTGTCAACAGTCCTTCCAACGTATTAAGAACTGATAATCCACCTAATCCTGAATCAAAAATTCCTATTTTACTATACTTATCCAAATTATGCACCACCATCTTTCTGTGTATATTATATTATAGCATATTCATATAATTATTCACTATGGCGATTCCATTCAATTTCTTCAATACCTCTTAATAAAGTGGTATAATAATCACAACGCTGTGGATAAGGAGTGAATTTTTTTGAGTTATGCACGTATTGATTGTCGAAAATGTAGATATTTTTATGTTACATGGGATCCAAATAATCCAAATGGATGTAAAAAATTCGGTTTTAAAACTAAATTGTTACCTTCTGATCTTGTTTATCAGTCATCTGGAGCCCTATGCAATGGTTTTGAAGAAAAAACGACTAATAAAAGATAAGGTATATAAATAAAAATAGAAAGGCACTATGCATATTGCATAAGTGCTTTTCTATTTTTACAGGTTGTTTATCAATTATTAGTTAGATTTATTACAATCAAACTAGTTGTTATTATCTAATTTTAAATCTCCAAACTTGATCCATTGTTTTTTACGCATCCACTCACTAATTACAAGGGATATAAGTGCAGGTAAAATAAAATGCATAACAGCAATCAATATAAAAAATGTTGAAGTACTCACTTTGCTTCCCATTTCAGCATATGCGCCAAACTGTCCAACCAGACCACTTGTACCCATACCAGCACCGACACTGTTACTCTCCATTTTAAGTAACGTGGTACTTATTGGTCCTAATATTGCACTTGCTATAATGGGTGGAATCCATATTTTTGGATTCTTTATAATGTTTGGAACCTGTAACATCGATGTTCCTAAACCTTGAGCAATGGCACCACCTAAGCCATTTTCCCTATAACTAATTGCAGCAAAGCCTATCATATTACAACAACATCCTACTAAGGAAGCACCACCTGCTATCCCAGAAAGACCTAAAGAAATTGCTAATGCAGCACTGCTAATTGGCAACGTTAAGATTATTCCCATCAGAACAGCTACTATAATTCCCATAGGAATAGGTTGAAGTTCTGTAGCCGTATTTATAACTTGTCCAATTGCCTTCATCATCTCTGCAATCACTGGACTAATAGTTATTCCTACAAGACCACCTACTAAAATTGTTGCAGCAGGTACCAAAACAATGTCAACTTTTGTTTTACCTGAGATTAACTTAGAAAACTCTGCTGCGATCAAAGCGGAAACGAAAGCACCCATTGGTTCACCAATCACTATAGCCATCTGTCCTGTTTCGAGAAATTTGATGCTACCTGCACCAATAGCACCAGCGACCATAGAAGCAAAAATTCCAAGTGGAGATGCTTTTACACTATAAGCAACAGCGGCACCAATTGCTGGTCCCATTAGCACTTGCGCAAATTTCCCGAAATTCGCCAATGTTTGAATACCCGATAATTCACCAATTTGTTTTAAAATTAAACCAATTATTAGTGATGAAAATAATCCTAGTGCCATACCATTTAGTGTTTTTGTTAAGTAATTTCTAATTTTCATAGTCACCATCCTTTATGAATATCCATGTGTCTTGTCAGCTGAATCCTTAAAAAAAGGAGTATATACTCCTATAATTTTTATCAATTTCTAAAATAGCATAATATAACCGGTTTCAAATAAAGTAACTACTCAACAAAACCTTTTTCTCTAAGTTCATTGATAATTAATTGGAACACTTTTTCACTTGGTACTTCTATAGTATGAATGTGATCACCTTTAGTCAAAATTGAAAGTGGTTTTGCATCAAAAGATTTTACTTTCTGAACAAAATTCTTAATGTCATCATGACTTTCAATATGTAAGGTACCAACAATTTCACCATAAACAGGATGTTCGACAATAACATCTATGATTCGTCCACCGTAATCGACAATAATAGATAACTCTTCTTCCATACGATCAAATCCAACATGCTTGGAAACAAATGTACGAATTTGTTTATTAGTATTTACATACGTTTGAATAATATAGCCACTTGAAGTCGCTAAAACAGGAATACCAGAAGCTCTTATAATTGCAATATCTTGAACAATCACTTGCCTTGTTACATCAAACATTTCTGCCAACTCTGAACCAATTATAGGCGCTTCACTATTTGTAAGTTTATCAATTATTAAGCGTCTTCTCTCATCAGACATAAATCCTCCATATAGGCAATACAATTGCTTTAGTCTGTCATTTCAGTCATTTCTGCCTTTAGTTTTTCTTCTTCTAATTGAACAATATTTTTGATATTTATGTTTGAATTTGCGATATGATTAACTAGAGCATTTCTAGCCGCTTCTACATCATGATTTTTTAAAGCTGCAACAATTTGTCGATGCTCTTCTAATGCACTTTGTATTCTACCTTCAGATTTAAGAGAACTATTTCGAGCAGTCTTAATAAATAATTGAAAATCATTTAAAACACCCTCAAGATAGCGACTTTTTGTTGTTTGATATAATGTTTCATGAAATTTAGTATTGAGTTCAAATATTTTATCAACGTCACCTTTTTGAGAATAAAATTCCATGAGATCATATATTTCTTCAAGTTCTTTTATTTCATGATCTAAAATTCTCTCTGCCGACCATTGTCCTACTAAGCCTTCGATACTCAACCTAATTGCAAGTATATCATCTATATCTTTTTTACTAATTCCCTTTACAACAACACCTCTATTCGGGATGTTATCAACAAGACCATCAAGTTCTAATTGTTTTAAAGCTTCCCTCACTGGAGTTCTACTCACACCTAGTTCATCTGCTAGTTTGATTTCAACTAATTTATCACCAGTTGCATATCTGCCATTGAGAATGTCCTCACGAATTTTCTCGAAAATAAGCGATGTTAAAGATTTATTCTCTTTTTTCTGATCAAAAAGATCCATAGTTTCCTCCGAGTTCTTCATTGAAGCCTGATTTCATGAGATATGAGCACAGTCTGTCTATATTATTCTATCGGTTTAATAGAAGGGTGTCAAATAAATTAAATCTTATTCAATTTTGTAAACTTATGATGAATTTTTGTCACCTCTACATATCAAGATGAAAAAAAGCTTAGTCAATAGACTAAGCTTTCTTCAAACCAGCAACGTTCTACTCTCCCAGGCAGCTACCCGCCAAGTACCATCGACGCTGGAGGACTTTACTTCTGTGTTCGGTATGGGAACAGGTGTGGCCCCTCCGCCATCATCACTGGATCTCGTGTTTCGAAGATTTTCCTAAAGGCAAGAAGTCCTCGGCTTTCGCCTGCGGATTGCCTTTCGTAAAACTTCATAACACTCGTATATATTAACTTCGCTTTCGCGATAGTTTCTACACACTCAAAATTGCATATAACTTCGACATTTTACTTCGTAAAAATGGGTATCTTTGGTCAAGTCCTCGACCTATTAGTACCTGTCAGCTGAATACATTACTGCACTTACACCTCAGGCCTATTACCACATTATCTTCATGGGGTCTTACTCCATTTCTGGATGGGAAATCTCATCTTGAGGGGGGCTTCGCGCTTAGATGCCTTCAGCGCTTATCCCTTCCGAACTTAGCTACTCAGCTGTGCCATTGGCATGACAACTGATCCACCAGCGGTTCGTCCATCCCGGTCCTCTCGTACTAAGGACAGCTCCTCTCAAATTTCCTACGCCCACAGCAGATAGGGACCGAACTGTCTCACGACGTTCTGAACCCAGCTCGCGTGCCTCTTTAATGGGCGAACAGCCCAACCCTTGGGACCTACTTCAGCCCCAGGATGAGACGAGCCGACATCGAGGTGCCAAACCTCCCCGTCGATGTGGACTCTTGGGGGAGATAAGCCTGTTATCCCCGGGGTAGCTTTTATCCGTTGAGCGATGGCCCTTCCATGCGGTGCCACCGGATCACTAAGCTCTACTTTCGTACCTGCTCGAAATGTCTCTCTCGCAGTCAAGCTCCCTTTTGCCTTTACACTCTTCGCGCGATTTCCAACCGCGCTGAGGGAACCTTTAGGCGCCTCCGTTACTCTTTGGGAGGCGACCGCCCCAGTCAAACTGCCCACCTGACATTGTCCTAAACCAGGATTACTGGTCATAGTTAGAATAACGTTATATCAAGAGTGGTATCCCAACGGCGACTCCACTAAGACTGGCGTCCTAGCTTCTCTGTCTCCCACCTATCCTGTACATGATATACCATTATCCAGTGCCAAGCTGCAGTAAAGCTCCACGGGGTCTTTCCGTCTAGCTGCGGGTAACCGGCATCTTTACCGGTACTACAATTTCACCGAGTCTATTGTTGAGACAGCGTCCAAATCGTTACGCCTTTCGTGCGGGTCGGAACTTACCCGACAAGGAATTTCGCTACCTTAGGACCGTTATAGTTACGGCCGCCGTTTACTGGGGCTTCAGTTCTGTGCTTCGATTGCTCTAACACTTCCCCTTAACCTTCCAGCACCGGGCAGGCGTCAGCCCCTATACATCATCTTTCGATTTAGCAGAGACCTGTGTTTTTGGTAAACAGTCGCTTGGACCTATCCTCTGCGGCCACCACTAGCTCTGAACCTGTGATGGCACCCCTTCTCCCGAAGTTACGGGGTCATTTTGCCGAGTTCCTTAACAATAGTTTTCTCGCTCGCCTTAGTATTCTCTACTCTCCTACCTGTGTCGGTTTACGGTACAGGCACCTGCTCCCTCGATAGAAACTTTTCTTGACAGTGTGATATCTGCTACTTCGCTACTATTTTCACTCCCCATCACAACTCACCCTTACAAGAGGCGGATTTGCCTACCTCTCAGACTCGTTGCTTGGACGCGTTCAACCAATCACGCGCTTAGCATAACCTCCTGTGTCATTCCCTCTCTCAAACGGTTCTCGGTGGTACAGGAATCTTTACCTGTTGTCCATCGCCTACGACTTTCGTCCTCGGCTTAGGCCCTGACTTACCCTGAGCGGACGAACCTTCCTCAGGAAACCTTAGGTTTTCGGCGGATGGGATTCTCACCCATCTCTCGTTACTCATGCCAACATTCTCTCTTCTATACAGTCCACACGTCCTTACGATCGTGCTTCACCCCGTATACAATGCTCCTCTACCAATTGTACAGTGTACAATTCCATAGCTTCGGTAATAAGTTTGAGCCCCGGTAATCTTCGGCGCAGAATCACTCGACTAGTGAGCTATTACGCACTCTTTAAATGTATGGCTGCTTCTAAGCCAACATCCTAGTTGTCTGGGCAATTCCACATCCTTTTCCACTTAACTTATATTTTGGGACCTTAGCTGATGGTCTGGGCTGTTTCCCTTTTGACTATGAATCTTATCACACACAGTCTGACTCCTGAGTATAAGATATCGGTATTCGGAGTTTGATAGACTTCGGTAGCCGGTGAAAGCCCCTAGGTCATTCAGTGCTCTACCCCCGTATCTCTTTACCTCAAGGCTAGCCCTAAAGCTATTTCGAGGAGAACCAGCTATCTCCGGGTTCGATTGGAATTTCTCCGCTATCCACATGTCATCCCAACCTTTTTCAACAGATATGGGTTCGGGCCTCCACTAAATTTTACTTCAGCTTCACCCTGCACATGGATAGGTCACCCGGTTTCGGGTCTACGCCACACAACTTAGTCGCCCTTTTCAGACTCGCTTTCGCTACGGCTCCGTGCCTTAAGCACTTAACCTTGCTGCATAACGTAACTCGTTGGCCCGTTCTACAAAAAGTACATGGTCGTTCTTTAACGAACTTCCATTGCTTGTAAACATAGGGTTTCAGGTTCTTTTCACTCCCCTTTCGGGGTTCTTTTCACCTTTCCCTCACGGTACTATTCTCTATCGGTCACTAGGTAGTATTTAGCCTTGGCAGATGGTCCTGCCTGCTTCCCACAAAGTTTCTCGTGCTCCGTGGTACTCCGGATCAGTCTCGCATACCTTCTCTTTTCGTGTACGTGGCTCTCACACTCTTTGGCTCGCTTTCCCAAACGATTCTACTAAGATACAGCTTTGCTTTATCGACTGTCCACACCCCTTCGTCCGAAGACTCAGGTTTGGGCTATTTCCATTTCGCTCGCCACTACTCTGGAAATCACTTTTGTTTTCTCTTCCTTCGGGTACTTAGATGTTTCAGTTCCCCGAGTTCCCCTCCATAGCCTATTTATTCAGCTATGGATGACTGGACATTACTCCAGCCGGGTTTCCCCATTCGGACATCTACGGATCTACACTTGCTTGCAGCTCCCCGTAGCTTTTCGCAGCTTACCACGTCCTTCTTCGGCTCCTAGTGCCAAGGCATCCGCCCTATGCTCTTATTAACTTGACCTATTGTAATCTGAAGACTAGCTTCATCTTACTTTAGATACATTTTTTTACTTTGCCTTCAAGAAATAAATTTCTCGTTGGCGTCACAACTTTCGTTGTGGAATTTAAATGTCGATTCTATATGCAATTTTCAATGTGCAAGTTTAAATTTTGCTTTGCAAAATTTTAGAAAGCGCAGCTTTCGTTTGACGCCGTCAAACAAACTTGCTCTCAGACGAATTTTCGTTAGAAAATTTGGATGATGCTTGTTCATTTATACGTTATCTCTTGCTATACAAAATTTTGAAGCTCTTATTTCCACTTGCGATAATCACTTACCACTTGTGGTCACAAGACCCTCAAAATTGAACAGCGCAAATGTCTATTTCTCCTTAGAAAGGAGGTGATCCAGCCGCACCTTCCGATACGGCTACCTTGTTACGACTTCACCCCAGTCATTGATTTCACCTTCGACAGCTTCCTCCCTTTCGGGTTGGACCACTGGCTTCGGGCGCCCCCAACTTCCATGGTGTGACGGGCGGTGTGTACAAGACCCGGGAACGCATTCACCGCGACATTCTGATTCGCGATTACTAGCAACTCCAACTTCATGTGGGCGAGTTTCAGCCCACAATCCGAACTGGGATCGGCTTTTTAGGATTCGCTCCATCTTACGATTTCGCTGCCCGTTGTACCGACCATTGTAGCACGTGTGTAGCCCAGATCATAAGGGGCATGATGATTTGACGTCATCCCCACCTTCCTCCGTGTTATCCACGGCAGTCTGTCTAGAGTGAACAGCTTAACCTGTTTTCAACTAAACACAAGGGTTGCGCTCGTTGCGGGACTTAACCCAACATCTCACGACACGAGCTGACGACAACCATGCACCACCTGTCATCTCTGTCCCGAAGGAAAGACTCGGCTAAGAGTCGGTCAGAGAGATGTCAAGACCTGGTAAGGTTCTTCGCGTTGCTTCGAATTAAACCACATGCTCCGCTGCTTGTGCGGGTCCCCGTCAATTCCTTTGAGTTTCACACTTGCGTGCGTACTCCCCAGGCGGAATACTTAATGCGTTAGCTGCGGCACCGAGTTTTGACGCCCGACACCTAGTATTCATCGTTTACGGCGTGGACTACCAGGGTATCTAATCCTGTTCGCTACCCACGCTTTCGTGCCTCAGTGTCAGTTACAGTCCAGTAAGTCGCCTTCGCCACTGGTGTTCCTCCTAATATCTACGAATTTCACCTCTACACTAGGAATTCCACTTACCTCTCCTGCACTCAAGCCTATCAGTTCCAAAGGCTTACATTGGTTGAGCCAATGCCTTTCACCTCTGGCTTGATAAGCCACCTACGCACCCTTTACGCCCAGTGATTCCGGATAACGCTTGCCCCCTACGTATTACCGCGGCTGCTGGCACGTAGTTAGCCGGGGCTTCCTCCTATGGTACCGTCATTTTTTTCTTCCCATAGGACAGAGTTTTACGACCCGAAAGCCTTCATCACTCACGCGGCGTTGCTGCATCAGGCTTGCGCCCATTGTGCAATATTCCCCACTGCTGCCTCCCGTAGGAGTCTGGACCGTGTCTCAGTTCCAGTGTGGCCGATCACCCTCTCAGGTCGGCTACTGATCGTCGCCTTGGTGAGCCGTTACCTCACCAACTAGCTAATCAGACGCGGGTCCATCCCATACCGATAAATCTTTGTCGGCTGTCTCATGCGAGACTACCGACTTATAAGGTATTAATCACCGTTTCCAGTGGCTATCCCTTTGTATGGGGCAGGTTACCCACGCGTTACTCACCCGTCCGCCGCTTTCATAAACTTCACTTGAATCGAAGTTCTCACTCCATTTAATCGCGCTCGACTTGCATGTGTTAGGCACGCCGCCAGCGTTCATCCTGAGCCAGGATCAAACTCTTAAATATAATTTTAAAGTTTGCCTGTTATCTCATAAATGAGCTAACTTGCTTTTGTATAAACTTTTTGCAAAGTTTATCCGGAAACAACTGTTAAGTTGTTTTATTGTTTTTCTTTGGAGCATCAATCTAAAATTGCTTTCAAATCGACATCTTCAAAAGAATTACGTTTTTGGTTTTTTCATTTGCGCTATTCAATTTTCAAGGTCCTGTTTGTTTTTCTATCAGCCAATATCAAGCCTTGCGAGACTTACTAACGCTGACAACTTTTACAGTATACCAGTGATAATAATCATTGTCAACGCTTATTCTTAAATTAATTTTGTTTTTATTTTGCATACTATATATAGTATGTGTCATCACTCATTAACACAACTAATATGCGTATAAGAATAACTAAGTATTAAGTATACACAAATAATCCGTTCTAAATCAAACTCTTAAAATAAATTTGAAAAAGATTCAATTCCAAAATGTCCCCCAGTGTGAATAAACAATATATTATCCACTTCATTATACTTTCCTAATTTTAAATCACTTAATAACCCGTGAAAGCATTTACCAGTATAAACCGGATCCAAAATAATACCTTCTAGTTTTGCCACCATTTTAATAGTCTCTAGTTCCTCTTTATATGGCAGCGCATAACCTTCACCCTGGTATAAATCTACAATGTTAAAATTTATGCTATCTATCAGTTTAGCCAAACTTTCTTTCTCATTTATCAAGATTAATGTTTCTTCTATTATATGCTGACAAACACTCGCAAAATACTCTTTCGATCCTCCAACACTATATCCAACTATTTGATGTTTACTATTATTAAAATAATTGCCTAAATTGATACCAGAAAATGTCCCTCCAGAACCAATCGTAGTTATTATTGTAGAAAATTCGATATTCATTTCTTTTTCTTGTAAAAGGATTTCATTATAAGCACTCCAATATCCAAAATTTCCAATACCATTAGATGCTCCAATAGGAATAATATACGCCTTTATACCTTTTTTTTCATATTCTTCTTTGACTTTTAATAATACGTTGTTAATGTTTAGAAACTCAGCATTGCTTAAATAATCAATTTTACAATCTAAAATTTTATCGATCAATAAATTACCCATAAAATGATTAGGTACTTCACCTCTTAGAATTAAATGTGGTTCAAATCCAAGCATTCTGCATGCAACAGCTGTAGCTCTTGCATGATTTGACTGTAAAGCGCCACAAGTAATTATTACTTTTGCTTCATATTGAGTAGCTTCAAATAAAGCATATTCTAATTTTCTAACTTTATTACCGGAGAGTTCAATTCCTGTGAGATCATCTCTCTTCATATAAATATTTTTATTAAACATACTTGAAATACTATTTAACTTAATAATAGGTGTCGGTTTGTTAAACAGATGAAGTTTTTCTATATCACTGATTTTTTTCATAATTACCTCCTGTTAATTGATTATATATTAAGATATAATAAAACTTAATAAAAATGTGTAAAAACATTTTCAATGCCTATAAATATAAAGTAACTTATTACATAATAGAGAGAGGACCTACTATGAAAAAAAATAAACAGTTTTCCTTAAAAATCACTTTTTTGCTTTTTAGTTTTTCTGTAATAATAATTTTAATCTTTTCCGTTTTCTCATATATTATGCAACAAAGAAGTGTAATGTCACAAATGAAAAATGATGGTCAAACCTTAATAAGAACAATTAAAAGAGAAATAGAAAATTATGATATCAATGATCTACAAGAGATACAAACTATTTTTTCTGATGTTAAAGAAAAAAGTGATGGTAGCATCGAATATATTTCATTTTCAAATCTAAATGGTGAACTATTAGTTTCAGACAAGTCAGTCTTAGTAGATTCAAATTCATCTGCTAGCGAAAGTGAAACTGAAGCAACATCATCAGAAGTGACTAATAAACCTGTCTTATTGCAAGTTAGCGATAATGTTTTTAATATTTCTGAACCACTATCTGATGGTACTTATATGTTAAACATTGGGTTATCATTAGTTCAGCTGAATGACCAATTAAGAAATGCTTTGATAACAATTGTAATTGCAGGTATTATTGTTACATTAATTGTACTAAGTCTTGGATTCCTAATCACTTCAAGCATGCTCAAAATACTCAGCAGAACCATTGAACAAGTTGATTTGTTTTCTGAAGGGGATATGACTTTGACTTTTGATACCAATAGATCTGATGAATTCGGTTTATTAAATAAATCATTGTCAGATGTTTCTAATAAGTTTAAAGCCACATTATCTGAAACGATTTCAGTTGTAAATCAACTCGAAAATCAATCGCAATATATAAACAACTCAAAAGATCATTTAAGTGCTTCAACTACTAGTGTAAGTTCCAATTCATATTCCATTCATGAAGTTATCGAAGAACAAACTAAAGCACTTACTAATATGCTCTTGTCATCTCAACATCTTACTAATCTTTTATTAAAAATAGTATCAAGTTCAAAAGAAATAGAGGAAAATAGTCAGCAAATCATGCACTCAACAAAAGAAGGAAATGAAAAAATTGATAGTTTAAATTTTTCTATGCAAGATGTCACTAAGGCAATGAATGAAGGTTCTTCTCAAATCAATAATCTAAATTACAATTTTACTAAGATCAATGAAATTACTGTTGTTATTAACTCAGTTGCTCAACAGACTAATTTATTAGCTTTAAATGCTGCTATTGAAGCCGCTAGAGCTGGTGAATCTGGAAGAGGTTTTGCTGTAGTTGCAGATGAAATCAAAAAATTGGCTGAACAAGTAATCACTGCAGCTGATGATATAAGCAAAATTATAAATGATACAAAATATGTAGTAAATTCTGTTACTAACCAAAATTCTATTATTGAAAACAAACTAAACACACAAAGTACTTTAATTGTTGATACTGATAAAGCATTTAGTTCAATTGCTCTTGATACTAATTCTTCACTTGAGAGCATTGGTACATTTATTAAGGAAATTGATTTTGTTGTTGCCAATAATGAGGAGATGCTCATAAATATTAATCTTTTAAGAGAAATTTCAAATGAAATAATGGATCTTGAAAACAAGATTGTTAAGTCTGCCAGTTCACAAATGGATGATTTTGAATTCTTAGAAAAAACAATAAAAGAAATTTTACTTTTAAATAATCGTTTAATCAACTCTACTTCATATTTTAAAATTTAGTGATTTGAACTTCAATAGATCATTTCATCTAATTTAGTTATTCAAGTTTCCATATATGTTTTCACTTAAATATTACTGCCTTTACTTTGAAGTTAATAAGAAATATATAGTCACTGAATGTAATATGGTCTATTTAGTGCCTTCTAGGATCTTCTGAGCCGTATTCTATAAAACCTGTAGCGTAATAAAACCAAAAATCAAACAATATGTATTAATACTAACAAAAAAACAATCCAATCATAAGACTGGATTGTTTTTAATTGGCAACGTTCTACTCTCCCAGGCAGCTACCCGCCAAGTACCATCGACGCTGGAGGACTTTACTTCTGTGTTCGGTATGGGAACAGGTGTGGCCCCTCCGCCATCATCACCAAATACTTTGAAATTATATCGCAAACTGATTAAATTTGCAAATAAATATGAGAGAGATTAATCTCTCTCATATCAAACCAGCAACGTTCTACTCTCCCAGGCAGCTACCCGCCAAGTACCATCGACGCTGGAGGACTTTACTTCTGTGTTCGGTATGGGAACAGGTGTGGCCCCTCCGCCATCATCACTGGATCTCGTGTTTCGAAGATTTTCCTAAAGGCAAGAAGTCCTCGGCTTTCGCCTGCGGATTGCCTTTCGTAAAACTTCATAACACTCGTATATATTAACTTCGCCTTCGCGATAGTTTCTACACACTCAAAATTGCATATAACTTCGACATTTTACTTCGTAAAAATGGGTATCTTTGGTCAAGTCCTCGACCTATTAGTACCTGTCAGCTGAATACATTACTGCACTTACACCTCAGGCCTATTACCACATTATCTTCATGGGGTCTTACTCCATTTCTGGATGGGAAATCTCATCTTGAGGGGGGCTTCGCGCTTAGATGCCTTCAGCGCTTATCCCTTCCGAACTTAGCTACTCAGCTGTGCCATTGGCATGACAACTGATCCACCAGCGGTTCGTCCATCCCGGTCCTCTCGTACTAAGGACAGCTCCTCTCAAATTTCCTACGCCCACAGCAGATAGGGACCGAACTGTCTCACGACGTTCTGAACCCAGCTCGCGTGCCTCTTTAATGGGCGAACAGCCCAACCCTTGGGACCTACTTCAGCCCCAGGATGAGACGAGCCGACATCGAGGTGCCAAACCTCCCCGTCGATGTGGACTCTTGGGGGAGATAAGCCTGTTATCCCCGGGGTAGCTTTTATCCGTTGAGCGATGGCCCTTCCATGCGGTGCCACCGGATCACTAAGCTCTACTTTCGTACCTGCTCGAAATGTCTCTCTCGCAGTCAAGCTCCCTTTTGCCTTTACACTCTTCGCGCGATTTCCAACCGCGCTGAGGGAACCTTTAGGCGCCTCCGTTACTCTTTGGGAGGCGACCGCCCCAGTCAAACTGCCCACCTGACATTGTCCTAAACCAGGATTACTGGTCATAGTTAGAATAACGTTATATCAAGAGTGGTATCCCAACGGCGACTCCACTAAGACTGGCGTCCTAGCTTCTCTGTCTCCCACCTATCCTGTACATGATATACCATTATCCAGTGCCAAGCTGCAGTAAAGCTCCACGGGGTCTTTCCGTCTAGCTGCGGGTAACCGGCATCTTTACCGGTACTACAATTTCACCGAGTCTATTGTTGAGACAGCGTCCAAATCGTTACGCCTTTCGTGCGGGTCGGAACTTACCCGACAAGGAATTTCGCTACCTTAGGACCGTTATAGTTACGGCCGCCGTTTACTGGGGCTTCAGTTCTGTGCTTCGATTGCTCTAACACTTCCCCTTAACCTTCCAGCACCGGGCAGGCGTCAGCCCCTATACATCATCTTTCGATTTAGCAGAGACCTGTGTTTTTGGTAAACAGTCGCTTGGACCTATCCTCTGCGGCCACCACTAGCTCTGAACCTGTGATGGCACCCCTTCTCCCGAAGTTACGGGGTCATTTTGCCGAGTTCCTTAACAATAGTTTTCTCGCTCGCCTTAGTATTCTCTACTCTCCTACCTGTGTCGGTTTACGGTACAGGCACCTGCTCCCTCGATAGAAACTTTTCTTGACAGTGTGATATCTGCTACTTCGCTACTATTTTCACTCCCCATCACAACTCACCCTTATAAGAGGCGGATTTGCCTACCTCTCAGACTCGTTGCTTGGACGCGTTCAACCAATCACGCGCTTAGCATAACCTCCTGTGTCATTCCCTCTCTCAAACGGTTCTCGGTGGTACAGGAATCTTTACCTGTTGTCCATCGCCTACGACTTTCGTCCTCGGCTTAGGCCCTGACTTACCCTGAGCGGACGAACCTTCCTCAGGAAACCTTAGGTTTTCGGCGGATGGGATTCTCACCCATCTCTCGTTACTCATGCCAACATTCTCTCTTCTATACAGTCCACACGTCCTTACGATCGTGCTTCGCCCCGTATACAATGCTCCTCTACCAATTGTACAATGTACAATTCCATAGCTTCGGTAATAAGTTTGAGCCCCGGTAATCTTCGGCGCAGAATCACTCGACTAGTGAGCTATTACGCACTCTTTAAATGTATGGCTGCTTCTAAGCCAACATCCTAGTTGTCTGGGCAATTCCACATCCTTTTCCACTTAACTTATATTTTGGGACCTTAGCTGATGGTCTGGGCTGTTTCCCTTTTGACTATGAATCTTATCACACACAGTCTGACTCCTGAGTATAAGATATCGGTATTCGGAGTTTGATAGACTTCGGTAGCCGGTGAAAGCCCCTAGGTCATTCAGTGCTCTACCCCCGTATCTCTTTACCTCAAGGCTAGCCCTAAAGCTATTTCGAGGAGAACCAGCTATCTCCGGGTTCGATTGGAATTTCTCCGCTATCCACATGTCATCCCAACCTTTTTCAACAGATATGGGTTCGGGCCTCCACTAAATTTTACTTCAGCTTCACCCTGCACATGGATAGGTCACCCGGTTTCGGGTCTACGCCACACAACTTAGTCGCCCTTTTCAGACTCGCTTTCGCTACGGCTCCGTGCCTTAAGCACTTAACCTTGCTGCATAACGTAACTCGTTGGCCCGTTCTACAAAAAGTACATGGTCGTTCTTTAACGAACTTCCATTGCTTGTAAACATAGGGTTTCAGGTTCTTTTCACTCCCCTTTCGGGGTTCTTTTCACCTTTCCCTCACGGTACTATTCTCTATCGGTCACTAGGTAGTATTTAGCCTTGGCAGATGGTCCTGCCTGCTTCCCACAAAGTTTCTCGTGCTCCGTGGTACTCCGGATCAGTCTCGCTATCCTTCTCTTTTCGTGTACGTGGCTCTCACACTCTTTGGCTCGCTTTCCCAAACGATTCTACTAAGATACAGCTTTGCTTTATCGACTGTCCACACCCCCTCGTCCGAAGACTCAGGTTTGGGCTATTTCCATTTCGCTCGCCACTACTCTGGAAATCACTTTTGTTTTCTCTTCCTTCGGGTACTTAGATGTTTCAGTTCCCCGAGTTCCCCTCCATAGCCTATTTATTCAGCTATGGATGACTGGACATTACTCCAGCCGGGTTTCCCCATTCGGATATCTACGGATCTACACTTGCTTGCAGCTCCCCGTAGCTTTTCGCAGCTTACCACGTCCTTCTTCGGCTCCTAGTGCCAAGGCATCCGCCCTATGCTCTTATTAACTTGACCTATTGTAATCTGAAGACTAGCTTCATCTTACTTTAGATACATTTTTTACTTTGCCTCCAAGAAATAAATTTCTCGTTGGCGTCACAACTTTCGTTGTGGAATTTAAATGTCGATTCTATATGCAATTTTCAATGTGCAAGTTTAAATTTTGCAAGGCAAAATTTCAGAAAGCGCAGCTTTCGTTTGACGCCGTCAAACAAACTTGCTCTCAGACGAATTTTCGTTAGAAAATTTGGATGATGCTTGTTCATTTTGCGATTATCTTTCGATATCAAACACGCTCTCAGACAATTATTCATTATAAATACTTGAATGATGCTTTCTTTCTCTTGCTATACAAAATTTTGAAGTTCTTATTTCCACTGGTGATAATCACTTACCACTTGTGGTCACAAGACCCTCAAAATTGAACAGCGCAAATGTCTATTTCTCCTTAGAAAGGAGGTGATCCAGCCGCACCTTCCGATACGGCTACCTTGTTACGACTTCACCCCAGTCATTGATTTCACCTTCGACAGCTTCCTCCCTTACGGGTTGGACCACTGGCTTCGGGCGCCCCCAACTTCCATGGTGTGACGGGCGGTGTGTACAAGACCCGGGAACGCATTCACCGCGACATTCTGATTCGCGATTACTAGCAACTCCAACTTCATGTGGGCGAGTTTCAGCCCACAATCCGAACTGGGATCGGCTTTTTAGGATTCGCTCCATCTTACGATTTCGCTGCCCGTTGTACCGACCATTGTAGCACGTGTGTAGCCCAGATCATAAGGGGCATGATGATTTGACGTCATCCCCACCTTCCTCCGTGTTATCCACGGCAGTCTGTCTAGAGTGAACAGCTTAACCTGTTTTCAACTAAACACAAGGGTTGCGCTCGTTGCGGGACTTAACCCAACATCTCACGACACGAGCTGACGACAACCATGCACCACCTGTCATCTCTGTCCCGAAGGAAAGACTCGGCTAAGAGTCGGTCAGAGAGATGTCAAGACCTGGTAAGGTTCTTCGCGTTGCTTCGAATTAAACCACATGCTCCGCTGCTTGTGCGGGTCCCCGTCAATTCCTTTGAGTTTCACACTTGCGTGCGTACTCCCCAGGCGGAATACTTAATGCGTTAGCTGCGGCACCGAGTTTTGACGCCCGACACCTAGTATTCATCGTTTACGGCGTGGACTACCAGGGTATCTAATCCTGTTCGCTACCCACGCTTTCGTGCCTCAGTGTCAGTTACAGTCCAGTAAGTCGCCTTCGCCACTGGTGTTCCTCCTAATATCTACGAATTTCACCTCTACACTAGGAATTCCACTTACCTCTCCTGCACTCAAGCCTATCAGTTCCAAAGGCTTACATTGGTTGAGCCAATGCCTTTCACCTCTGGCTTGATAAGCCACCTACGCACCCTTTACGCCCAGTGATTCCGGATAACGCTTGCCCCCTACGTATTACCGCGGCTGCTGGCACGTAGTTAGCCGGGGCTTCCTCCTATGGTACCGTCATTTTTTTCTTCCCATAGGACAGAGTTTTACGACCCGAAAGCCTTCATCACTCACGCGGCGTTGCTGCATCAGGCTTGCGCCCATTGTGCAATATTCCCCACTGCTGCCTCCCGTAGGAGTCTGGACCGTGTCTCAGTTCCAGTGTGGCCGATCACCCTCTCAGGTCGGCTACTGATCGTCGCCTTGGTGAGCCGTTACCTCACCAACTAGCTAATCAGACGCGGGTCCATCCCATACCGATAAATCTTTGTCGGCTGTCTCATGCGAGACTACCGACTTATAAGGTATTAATCACCGTTTCCAGTGGCTATCCCTTTGTATGGGGCAGGTTACCCACGCGTTACTCACCCGTCCGCCGCTTTCATAAACTTCACTTGAACCGAAGTTCTCACTCCATTTAATCGCGCTCGACTTGCATGTGTTAGGCACGCCGCCAGCGTTCATCCTGAGCCAGGATCAAACTCTTAAATATAATTTTAAAGTTTGCCTGTTATCTCATAAATGAGCTAACTTGCTTTTGTATAAACTTTTTGCAAAGTTTATCCGGAAACAACTGTTAAGTTGTTTTATTGTTTTTCTTTGGAGCATCAATCTAAATTGCTTTAAACCGACATCTTCAAAAGAATTACGTTTTTGGTTTTTTTCATTTGCGCTATTCAATTTTCAAGGTCCTGTTTTTTGACTACCTCTTAATCCATTAAGTTGCTTTCGCTTCTTCATTTCATCTTATTTAGTAGTGCTGCTTTCACACCTCAACCGAAGTTGTTTTGTGTTCTGACAGCTTTTATATCTTATCAGCTACCGTTTGCTTTGTCAACACTTTTTTAATTTTCTTTTTTCGTGTTAACCGCTCTCGTTAGGCGACTTGATAATAATACACTATGCGATACCCTACCGTCAACCCTATATTTCACCTTTTTTTATTAACTAATCGTAATATTGCTAATATCCTATACTTTCTATTTATAAGAGTGTTTATCTATTATATAATGATATATATAAAAAGCCTTAAACTTAAATATTGACACTTTTCTTATATACGAAGGTACAATTATATATAAGTATATTATACAAGTTTGCTTTATAAATTTGCTTTGAATCTACTTATTTAATTGACATGTAAGTTTTAAGGTACAAGAATTTGGAGGATTATTATGAAACGCGTATTTTCGGGAGTTCAACCTACTGGCCAGATTCATCTTGGCAATTATATTACAATGAAAAACTTTGTTAAGCAACAAGATGATAAAGACTGTCTTTATTGTGTTGTTGATATGCATTCAATAACTTTACCACAAGATCCTGAAAAACTTAAAAAAAGCACGATTGAACTTGCAGCGCTTTATATGGCTATTGGTCTTGATCCCAAAAAAGTAACTTTATTTATACAATCGCAAGTGCCAGCTCATGCTGAACTCGCATGGATCTTAAATTGCTTCTCTTATATGGGTGAATTAAGTAGAATGACACAATTCAAAGATAAGTCTGCTGGAAAAGATATCGTCACTACGGGACTTTTCACATATCCAGTACTTATGGCAGCTGACATTTTGTTATATGATACACATTATGTTCCAGTTGGAAATGATCAAAAGCAACATTTAGAACTAGCAAGAGACATTGCTCAACGTTTTAATAATAGATTTGGAGAAACTTTTGTCGTACCAGAACCAATGATTGCAAAAGTTGAAGAAGGCGCTAGAATTATGGCTTTAGATGATCCAACGCTTAAAATGAGCAAAAGTAATCCCAATGAACACTCTAAAATCACTTTATTAGATTCTCCAGCTCTTATTAAAAAATCAATTATGCGGGCAACAACTGATAGTGATTCATTTATCAAGTATGATCTCATAAATAAACCAGGTGTTAGTAACTTACTTACCATTTATTCTCAATTCTCTGGACTTAGTATAGCTGAACTTGAAGCAAAATACGAAGGGCAAGGATATGGTACATTAAAAAAAGATTTAGTAGTTGTCGTCAATGACGAAATACTCAAAGTTCAAACTGAATTTAATCGTATTATTGAAAGTGGTGAAGTGTACGAAGTACTTAGACAAGGCAGAGAACGAGCACAAGAACTTTCTAACACTGTTCTCAATAGAGTAAAAGAAAAAATTGGTTTTATTACGTACTAAAAATCAAACTAAAACATTTGTATTAAATAAAAATCCAGAATTTCTAGTTCGTAAATACTAAGAAATTCTGGATTTTTTTATTTAAGTTTTTTTTATTAACTATTTCATTTCTTCTTTTAGACATAATTGATTTAACTGGCTAATCATATCTATAATTTTGTCCTCGTGTTCTGGTTTACTAAAATAATAACCTTGTACATAATCGACCTTCATACTCTGGCTTCTATCTAAATAAATCAAATCCTCAATTCCTTCAGCAATAACACTTATATTGATTTTATGTGCAAAATCTACTATCGATTCAAGTAAATTATAAACATGTTCGTTCGAAATTGAATCTTTCATAATCGCCTTATCAATTTTAATATTGTTGATAGGTAATCTAATCAAATTTTTGAAAGAAGAATAACCCGTTCCAAAATCATCAAGCGAAATCCCTATTTTATGATTTCTTAAATAAAACAACTTGGCAATAACATTTTCATTGGATTCAAGTGTAATACTTTCGGTAATTTCAAGTAAAATGGACTCATGTTCAAGTTCATATTTATCAATAATTGTAAGTACACTATTGACAAAATTATCTTCCATTAACTGAATGACGGAAATATTCACTGACATAGACAAATTACTTGATAACTTTTTATTTAATTTAGAAATAAAGTGGCAAGCCTTGTCTAAGACAATAAGTCCAATTTCATTAATTAATCCTGTCTTTTCAGTTAAAGGTATGAATTGATCAGGCATAATAAACCCAAGTGCTTTAGAATTCCATCTTATTAATGCTTCAAAACCTTTAATATTCTTACTATTAATACTCATTATAGGTTGATAGTAAACTTCAAATTCATCGAGTTCTATGGCTGCACGCAAATGATTTTCAAAATTCATCTCGTTAATTGCATTTTGCTTGATGTGACTATCAAAGAAATAATAACTTTTTTTAAGTACTCTTCTGGCATGATACATTGCAATATCAGCATTTTGAATCAATTGTTCAATTTCATTTCCATCATTAGGGAAAATTGTAATCCCAACGCTTGCTGTGATCTTGAGTACATTTGAACTAATTATAAATGGCGTTTCAATGGTTTTAAAGATAGATGTTATGAAATTGATGATTTTATCCTTCTCATCGATTCCATCTAAAAGAATAATAAACTCATTTCCACTGTATCTGGCAATTATAGATTGCTTTAATTCTTTAACAACATCAGAAATTCTACGTGCAAATTGCTTAAGAACTTCATCACCAAAACTATGACCGTAAATATCATTTATATATTTAAAGTTATCAATGTCAAGTAATAGCAAAGCACCTTTCATACCTTTTTCAAAATGATCTCTATAATTTTCTTCAAAATAGGCACGATTTTTTAATTTAGTTAATTCATCATGATAAGCCATATTATGAATTTTTAGCTCATATTCTTTTCTAGAATTGATATTTTGATGTGAACCAGACATACTATAAAATTCATTATCAATATATCTTGAAATTCCAACCGCTTCAATCCATACATAATTTCCTGATTTAGTCCTAATGCGATATTCTAATCTATAATTATCTAGTTTTCCTTCTTTATACAATCTAAGTTTATTTTCTACAAATTGTCGATCTTCATCATGCATAATACTAAACCAACCCTTAAGAGTTGAATTACTAATATCAATATTAAAGTTATCATACCATGATGGTGTTAAATAGTTTATATTCCCTTCTTTATCTATGTCCCAAAGACCTTCTTCTGACGCTTCAAAAATAGATTTATATCTTTGTTCACTTTCTTCAATAAACATTTTATTTGCATATAATAAATCATATTGCTCCTGAAGTGTTTCTTCAGAAGCATAAAGCTCCTCATATAAAGCTTGCATCTCAATATTATTTTCATTGATACTACTGAGCATTGCATTAAATCCATTTACTAAGACGGAGACTTCAAAGTCGTCTGATTCGGCTTCACATTGTATATCTAAATTACCACTTTCCACTTTTTCCATAGAAGAAACAATAGATAATATTGGTTTTACAATTTTATCTGAATATCTCACAGCTATTCTTTCAGCAATAATTACCACTAAAATCGTAATCAATGTAATCAAAAAAAACATAAAGAGCATTGAACTTAGAATCTCTTTTAAACTAATTGCACCTACTATGATGATATCCATGCCATCTATTTTTTGGCAAATATACTGATAACGACTATCACGATTTATATTGCCGTTTAATAAATCTTGAAATGATAATTTGCTGATTCCTGATTCATCCCAATTTTTTGCAAGTAGATTTTTATCTTTAGATGCTAAAATATTGCCATTACTACTTAAAATAGTTATAAATCCATCATTTCCTATATTTTCATTTTTTACAATATTGGTGATTTCAGACAATAAAATATCCACGCCAATTACCATGATATCATTAACTTTTTTGGAAGCAGTAATCGTAAATTCTCCTGTACCATGATCTACATAAGGTTCAGTCCAATTTATTTTATCTGGCTTTTCCATTGCGTTAATGAACCATGTTCTTTTACGTGGATCATAATCATCAGCAACAAAACGTTTAGGATACAAATCAAATTTTCCATCTGAATGTCCTACAAATAATGTACTCGCACTACTGATATTCTGAATAAAAATTTCTAAAGATTTCTCAATCTTTAAATCATCATTACTATCAAACTCTGAAATCAAAAAAGTATCAAGAGAATTAAGTGCATTCTCAGCATCTTTAAACGTTGTTTCAAGCATTAAGTTTGTTAAATTTATAACACCATTGGCTTCATTAACATATTTTTCACTTATTTGCGTATATGTGAAAACATAAAATAGAACACTAGAAATTAATGCAAAGGAAATTATTATGCTTGTGATTAGCTTTCTAATTTTATTTTGAATGCCATTTTTTTCTAACATCAATTCACCAAGTTAAATTTCATTTAATTTTATCAATTCTTTTCGGAATTTTTTAATGATCTTTTTCTCCATACGTGAGACAGTCATTTGAGAGACATTTAGTTCATCAGCAACTTGTATTTGTGTTTTATTTTCAAAAAACCTGTCATTGACGATCTTAATTTCTACTTCGTTTAATTTTTTGAGACACATATTAATAAAATCACGATTTTCAATGATATCAAAATACTTATCATCTCTGCCAATTATATCTTGAAGTTGAATGTCTTTATCATCACCTGATGCATCATATGTTAAATCCAATGATTTGGGCGTATATACTTGCGACGCTTCCATAGCTTCAATAACTTCTTCTTCTGTAACATTAAGGTATTCAGCAATATCACATACCTTTGGTATACGTTGCAAATCTTGTTGAAGTTTAGCTTTAGCTTGGTTGATTTTTTTAGATAATTCCTGTATACGTCTAGGAACTCTAACAGCCCATCCTTTATCTCTAAAATATTTTTTTATTTCTCCAATAATTGTAGGCGTAGCAAAACTTGAAAACTCAAATCCTCTATCAACATCAAATCTTTCAATGGCATAGATTAAGCCAAGTGAAGCTACTTGATAGATATCTTCATATTCAATGCCTTTATTGATATATTTTTTTGCCAATATCTCAGTGATATACATGTGACGCTTGATCAGTTCATTTCTAATGGCAATATCCCTATTATTTTTATATAGATTAAATAGTTCTTTAGTGCCAAGTAAAACAAACTCGTTATTTAAAGAACTTTCATCTCTTATGATTATTTGCTTTTTTTTCATGAACATCAGCCCCTAACCGAAGAAGAACATTTATTCAACGATCTTACTCATTATAATTTTTGTACCTTGACCTTCACTCGTTTCAATCTCAACAGTATCCATTAATGATTTTATTATAAAAAGTCCAAGTCCGTTCTCCTGTAATTCTTCTGCTTCAGGTTTTTTATATTTTTCAATACTAAAACCTTTGCCATGATCAACAATCTCAATTGTTAAATTATCGCTTTGTTTAATAAATTCAAGTTTATAAGTTTCATCAGAACCAGAGTGTAAAATAGCATTGTTACAAGCTTCACCAACTGCCAATTTGATATCTTCAATAGTTTCAATATCAAATCCCATTTGATTAGCAACAAAAGATGCCGTCAACCGCGCAACACTTACATACTCGGGTTTACTGGGCAATGACATATTAATTGATTCCCTCATTTCATATTCCACCTTTACAATTAATTACGAATCGAAAAAATTCTATCTAACCCAGTTAATGTGAATATTTTTAGAATACTAGGTTTAAGTTTTTCAAAATGAACAGTGTTGTTATTGATTTTTACGTTTTTATAGAAACTAATTAATACGCCTAAACCTGTACTGTCAATATATTCAAGATTTTCACATTTGAATACAAAATCCGATTGTCTTTTATCATTTAGTTGAATCAATTCATCTTTAAGTGCTGCCTTAGAATTGATATCTACTTCGCCGATTAGTTCAACTTCCCAGCTTTTTTCAGACTCATTGTAATTGGTATTTAATCTTAAAGACATTAAATAATCCCCCTTTTGATTGTTACGAATTATGTTGAAACAGGTATACTTGAAAACATTATACACTAAAACTTGATAATAATTTATAAAATTTGGAAAATTGAACCTTCTTATTTGAAAATTCAATTTTCCAAAATACTTTTTTTAAACAATTCAATCAATTTTATTCTTCATCGAAATCTTCATCAGAATCTTCACCAGAATCTTCATCAGATTCATCAATTTCTAAATCTTCATCTTCAATTTCATCAAAATTGATCAATTCAGCCATGTTCTCAATTTTTTGTTTATTTAAATCCTCTGCAGCTTTAATTTTACTTATAATTTCATCCCCATCTTCTTCATCGTGTTCTTCTAGTTTTGCAAGGGATACAAGTTTGGTGCTCTCATCAACCCTCATAACTCTAACACCTGAAGTAATTCTTCCAGTTACTGAAATTTCTGCTACCTTAATTCTTATTAACACGCCACTGTCATTGATAATCATTAAGTCATCTGAATCCTCAACTACAAGTGCACCAATTAAATTACCAGTCTTGCTATTAAGGTTATAAGTGATAATGCCCTTTCCACCTCTAGTTTGCTGTCTATATTCTTTTAGTGGTGTTCTTTTCCCGTAGCCAAATTCTGATACAACTAACAACTTAGCTTCATCTTTGACAACTTCCATATCGATAACGTAGTCTACACCGGTTAAATTGATAGCTCTAACGCCAGTAGCTGTTCTACCCATTGCCCTAACGTCATTTTCATGGAATCTTATTGATTTACCTTTTGTTGTAATTACGATTAAATCATTGTCACCAGTCGTTCTTTTTACAGAAATCAATTGATCATTTTCATTGAGGTTAATTGCAATCAATCCTGATTTTCTTGAAGTGTCAAATTGACTTACAGCTGTTTTCTTAATAACGCCATACTTTGTACAGAGTGTTAAGTAACCTTCTTCAAAATTCTTAACAGGTACAACTGCATTGACTTTTTCCTCTGCTTCAAGTGGCAATAAATTTATGATTGCTGTACCTTTTGAAATTCTTGATCCATCTGGTATCATATAAGCTTTTAAACGATATACTTTACCGAAATTTGTAAAGAACAACAAATAATCATGTGTTGAAGTGGTATAAATCTCTTTAACAAAATCTTCTTCTCTTGTTGAAAGACCAGTTTTACCTCTACCACCTCTTTTTTGAGACACATATTCTCCAGTTGAAACACGCTTGATATAACCAGCGTGCGTTAAAGTAATAATGACTTCATCTTCGTCAATCAAGTCCTCATAATCAATTTCATCTGGATTAATACTGATATCAGTTCTTCTTTCATCACCAAATGCTTTTTTGATTCTAAGTAAATCTTCTTTGATGATTTCTAAAAGTAAATGTTCATTTGCTAAAAGTTCATTGAGATATTCAATAAGCTTGATTAATTCATTGTATTCATTTTCAATTTTTTCTCTCTCAAGACCTTGTAATCTTCTAAGTCTCATATCGACAATGGCTTTTGCTTGAATTTCAGAAAGACTAAATGTCTCCATCAATTTAATTTCAGCATTACTATATGAACCTCTAATAATTCGGATTATTTCATCAATATTATCAATAGCTATTCTAAGGCCTTCCAAAATATGAGCTCTATCTTTTGCCTTTTTCAAATCATAAATAACACGTCTTCTCTCAACTACCTTTTGATGTGCAAGATAAGCATCCAACATTTCTTTGATATTCATAACTTTAGGTTCACCGTCATGTAAAGCTAACATGATGATACTATATGAAATTTGTAGTTGGCTATTCTTATAGAGTTGATTGATCATGATATTTGGATTGATATCTTTTCTTAGTTCAATAACGATGCGTATTCCGTTTCTATTACTTTCATCTCTAAGATCGGTAATACCTTCTATTCTCTTATTTTTAACAAGTTCAGCGATACCTTCTATCATTTTTGACTTGTTCACTTGATAAGGAATTTCAGTAACGATGATACGACTTTTACCGTTTTTCATCTCTTCAATTTCAGATTTAGATCTAAGAATAACACGACCTCGACCTGTTCTATAAGCTCTTTTAATGCCCTCAATTCCCATGATTTCAGCACCAGTTGGAAAATCAGGTCCCTTAACACATTCCATAATGTCATATACATCTGATTCAGGATCATCAATTAATTTAATAACGCCATCGATGATTTCCCCTAGATTATGTGGTGGTATAGATGTTGCCATACCTACAGCGATACCGTTAGATCCATTTACAAGTAAATTAGGAAATCTACTTGGTAATACAACTGGTTCTCTTTCTGACTCATCAAAGTTTGGTGTGAAATCTACAGTTTCTTTATCAATATCTCTTAATAACTCACCTGATAATTTTGCCATTCTAGCTTCAGTATAACGCATTGCTGCAGCACCATCGCCATCAATTGAACCAAAATTACCATGACCATCAATAAGCGGATATCTCATGGAAAAATCTTGTGCAAATCTAACTAAAGCGCCATAGATTGAAGAGTCACCATGGGGATGGTACTTACCCATTACTTCCCCGACGATACGAGCCGATTTTCTATGTTGCTTATCATGTGTAAAATTAAGTTCACTCATTGCATATAGAATTCTTCTATGAACAGGCTTAAGTCCGTCTCTAACATCTGGGAGTGCCCTTGATACGATAACGCTCATCGCATAGTCCATATAAGATTTTTTCATTTCTTCCATAACATCGACTAATAATATCGTTTGATTTGTATTTATCGTTTCATTGATATCATCTGAAGAATCTTCATATGATGTTTCAACTATTTCGTCATCAAAATCTTTTTGATCATCACTCAAAATTAATTCCTCCTAACCAATATCAATATTTTTAACATATTTTGCATTTTGTTCTATAAATAGTCTTCTTGGTTCAACTTTTTCACCCATAAGTGTTGAAAATACAAGATCTGCTTCTATTGCATCATCAACAGTTACGTTCATAATTGTTCTAACAGACGGATCCATAGTCGTCGTCCAAAGCTGTTCAGCATTCATCTCGCCGAGACCTTTGTATCTTTGAATTGTAATCCCTTGTCGACCTATATCATTTAAAAGATTATTCATTTCTTTCTCTGAATAGATATAATATATACTCTTACCTTTTTTTACCTTGAAAAGCGGAGGAATAGCCACATAAATATGACCTTGTTCAATCAAAGGTCTCATAAATCTAAAGAAGAATGTGAGTAATAAAGTTCTAATATGTGCACCGTCTACATCGGCATCAGTCATGATAAAAATTTTATCATAACGCAATTTTGTGATATCAAATTCATCACCAATTCCACAACCAAATGCAGTTATAAGCGCTCTTATTTCAGTAGAACTAAAAATTCTTGCAAAATTTGCTTTTTCAGTATTGAGGATTTTTCCTCTTAAAGGTAAAATTGCTTGTATATTTCTATCTCTTCCTAATTTTGCAGAGCCGCCTGCTGAGTCCCCTTCGACGATGTATATTTCACATTTAGCAGGATCTCTTTCAGAACAGTCTGCAAGTTTACCTGGTAAAGTTAAACCATCTAAAGCACCTTTTCTTCTTGTTAACTCTCTTGCTTTTCTTGCAGCTTCTCTCGCTTTTGCTGAAGTAAGACATTTATCAATGATAATTTTTGCTTGAACTGGATTTTCTTCTAAATAGCGATCCAACATTTCAGATGCAGCTGATTCCACCACACTTCTAATTTCGCTATTGCCAAGCTTTGTTTTCGTTTGTCCTTCAAATTGAGGTTCTTCAAGTTTAACAGATATGATAGCAGTCATACCTTCTCTAACATCTTCACCTGTTAAGTTTTCATCTTTTTCTTTGATGATCCCTTTTTTTCTACCATAATCATTGATCATACGTGTAACAGCAGACCTAAAGCCAATTAAGTGCGTTCCGCCCTCATGTGTATTGATATTATTGGCAAATGCAAAAATATTTTCAGAATAACTATCTGTATATTGAAAAGCTATTTCTACAGTGTTAGTTTCATTGATTTGCTCAGTATAAACCACATCATCATGTATAGAACTCCTGTTTACATTAAGATATTCAACGAATTCTTTGATACCACCTTCATAATAAAAACGCACACTTTTTTTAGAATCAGTACGATTATCGGTAATGATAATTTCTATTCCTTTATTGAGAAATGCTAGTTCTCTGATACGAGATTCTAATAATGTAAAATCGTATTCTAATGTTTCAAATATTAAGTGGTCAGCTTTAAAAGTAGTCTTTGTGCCTGTTATATTTTCATTATCCAACGTGCCTATCACGTGTAAAGGATTGACAGTGATTCCTCTTTCAAAGCCAATCAAATGAACATGACCATCTCTTTTAACTTCAACTTCAAATTTTTCAGAAAGTGCATTTACAACAGATGCGCCAACGCCGTGAAGTCCACCTGATACTTTATAGCCTCCACCACCAAACTTTCCACCAGCATGAAGAACTGTATGAATTACTTCAACAGCAGGGATTCCCATTTTATGATGCATATCTATTGGCATACCTCTACCATCGTCCTCTACAACAATGATATTATCCGGTTCAATATCAACCGTGATTTTTTTACAATATCCAGCCAATGCTTCATCGATACTGTTATCGACTATTTCATATACTAGATGATGAAGTCCTCTGGCACTTGTCGATCCAATATACATGCCTGGTCGCTTTCTAACCGCTTCAAGACCTTCCAATACTTGTATCTGATCAGCATTATATGCTTGATTTGACATTTCTAACCTCCTAATGGCTTAGAACATTTCCATTTTTTATTTTAATTATCTTAGACGCATTAATATAATCATCTAGTAGATTTTTAACATCTGTTGTCGTAATAATTGCCTGAACATTTTTAAGTGTATAAATTAAATCTTTTTGTCTATTGATGTCTAGTTCACTCATGACATCGTCGAGTAGCAAAATTGGATATTCTCCAACATCATTTTTAATAATTTCAATTTCTGAAAGTTTTAAAGAAAGTGCTGCCGTTCTTTGCTGTCCTTGAGAACCGAAAGATTTAATACTTATACCGTTAATAGAAATTTCCATATCATCTCTATGAGGGCCAACTGAAGTAAATCCTCTTTTGATATCCATTTCTATGTTTTTACTAAGCATTAAAATTAAGTCACTCTTTATTGTATCATAATTTTCCATTTTCTTCACTGCTGTAATATATTGTATATTTAATTGCTCTTTTTGATCTGTTACGCCAGCATGAATCCTATTGCTTATGATATTTAGATCATCTATGAATTTTTTTCTTCTAAGAATAATCTTAGCGCCTTTGTCAGCAAGTTGATGATCCCATATTTCAATTGTATCTCTAAGGTCTGGTTTATAGATCAATCTTTTAAGTAATTCATTTCTTTGCATGAGTATTTTGTTGTATTCAATGATATCAGAACAATAAATATGACTAATATGTGATAATTCTCTATTGATGAATTTTCTTCTTTCAACTGGGCTTTCTTTTATTAGTTTTAAATCGTCTGGATAAAACAAGATAATATTAATTGTACCAAGCAATTCAGATATTTTAGTAATATTCACACCATTGATCAGAAACTCTTTTTTTGATTTATCATTTATTCTAAATTCTATGGTTTCTACACGACCATTATCCCTTTGCACTTCTATTTTAACATTTGCAAAGGGTTTTTCGAAATTCACCAATTCACTATCTTTAGAAGTTCTAAATGATTTACCAAAACCTGAAACATAGACTGCCTCTAGTAAATTAGTTTTTCCTTGCGCATTATCACCGATAATTATATTTAGATTTTTATCAAAATTAAGTTTGATGCTCTCATAATTTCGATAATTCTTCACCATGATGGATTTTATATACAATTTTCATCAACCTTTTTTTATGATTTTAAGCTTGTGTTTTTCTACATCGCCGTCATCAGTTGGCAGATTAATTTCAACCATATCGTCGTGCATAATTTTTTTACCACGCTGTGTACATACTTTACCATTAACAAGTACATATTCTTCAGCAATAATTAATTTTGCAAATCCACCAGAGTCGACAACCTCTGCAAATTTAAGTAACTGATCTAGTTTTATAAACTCAGTTTCGATAAATACTTTTTTCATTTAATTTTCCTCAATTTCTATTTTGAAATTCTACAAGGTAATACTAGATAAATATAATTTTCATTATCTGTAGGTTTAATAATACATGGGCTAACATTGTTAACAAATTCTAGCTTGATATCTTCACTGTCTATGATTTTAAGTGCATCTATCAAATATTTAGGATTAAAGCCTATTTCCAAATCTTGTCCTTCAAGTTTGATGTGAACTTTTTCTATGGAACTCCCCATTTCAGAATTAGATGTAATCTTGATAATATCATCTTTAACTTCTAGTTTGATAGCCACATTTTTATTTTCTCTTGCCATTAAGAATGAACGGTCAATTGCAGTTAAAAACTGATCTGTTTCAGTAATTGCCATAGATTTATATTCAGAAGGTAATATTTGATTATAATTGATAAATTCACCAGCAAGTAATCTTGAATATACTTTTAGTCCAGGAGTTGAAAATAAAACTTGTTTTTCATCAAAAGAAATTCTTAAATCACCTTTGTTTTCACTTTGTGATAAAAGCTTATTGATCTCGTTTAAAGTTCTTCCTGGTACGACTGCTTTTTTACTTAAATCTGTTTTAACAATTGCTTTTTTAATTGCCATTCTAAAGCCATCAATTGCTACCATATTAAATTTACCATTTTCAATTTCTAAAAGTGCACCTGTTAATATTGGTCTAGATTCATCTTGAGAAATTGCAAAACTCGTTTGTCTAATCATATTTGCAAATAATTCTTTATCAATTAAAAAGGAATTGCTTTCATCAATGACTGGAAGTTCAGGGTATTCATTACCTGGTAATCCTACAATTTTAAAACTAGATTCACCACAAATGATATCGACAACATGGTTATCATTAATTTCAAAAGTAATTTCTTCATTAGGAAGTTTTCTAATGAGTTCTGAAAACAATCTTGCTGGAATTACAACTGATCCATTTTCAATGGTTTCTGAAGTAATTGAAGTTTCAATACTTAAATTTAGATCATTACCAATTACTTTTAAAGTTCCTTCTGATGCTTCAAAAAAGATCCCTGAAAGAATTGGAAGTGTTGTTTTACTAGAAACAGCTTTAGAAACCATATTAATTGCTGCGGATAGAAGATTTTGTTGGCATTTGAATTTCATTCTGAAGCCTCCTTTTTTTATGTGTTATATAAAAACAAAAACATATAAACAATTATAGTAATAGTAGTAGGTGCTGTTGATTTGTGGAAATGTATGTGTAGTGCTTGAAATTAAAAGAAAAACTATTAAATTAATCTGTTGATTAAATGTACCTGGAAAAGCAAGTTATACACAGTGGATAAAATGAGAAAAAACCAAAAGTTATCAACAGAGACTTTTTGCACATATTAACACTACTCGCCTTTGATTTCTTTAATAATTCCATCTATTTTGTTTTTAAGATCATAATCAGATAACATCTCAGTACTTATTTTTTCACAGGCATGAATAACTGTAGTATGATCACGTCCTCCAAATTCTTCACCGATCTTTGGAAGTGATAAATCAGTTAATTCCCTAGCTATATACATGGCAATTTGTCTTGGATAAGCAATCTGTCTTGTTCTTTTCTTTGATTCAAAATCTTCTATTTTCATATTGAAGTATTCAGCGACCGTTGATTTGATAAAATCTACATCTATTTTACGTGCTCTTGTAGTAGAAAATATATCTTTAAGTGCTTCATTTACAAGTGAGATGTCTACTTCACGTTTTGTAAGTGTCGAATATGCAACGACTCTATTAAGTGCACCTTCAAGTTCTCTAATATTAGATTTGATCTTAGATGCAATAAATTCAAACACTTCACCGGGTATATCGATGCGATCTCTTTCGGATTTCTTCTTTAATATAGCAATTCTAGTTTCATAATCTGGTGGTTGGATATCAGTTATAAGTCCCCATTCAAATCTTGATCGTAGTCGATCTTCTAAAGTTGGAATTTCTTTAGGTGGTCTATCTGAAGAGACTATGATTTGTTTATTTTCTTCATATAATGCATTAAAGGTATGGAAGAATTCTTCTTGTGTACGTTCTTTACCTGCAATAAACTGTATATCATCTACGAGAAGAACATCAACAGTTCTATATTTATTTCTAAATTCTTCATTTTTATCATCTCTAATAGAGTTGATTAGTTCATTTGTAAATTTTTCACTTGATACATAATATACTTTTGCATTTTTGTTTTGAGACATAATATAATGGCCAATAGCATGCATTAAGTGCGTTTTACCAAGTCCAACGCCACCATATATAAAAAGTGGATTGTAAGATTTTGCTGGAGATTCTGCTACTGCAAGTGAAGCAGCATGCGCAAACCTGTTACTATTTCCTACGACAAATTCATTAAAAACGTATCTTGGATTAAGATTAGTTGATTCAAATAATTCGGAGTGGTCTTTCTCCTTAGCTTTATTGAGATCAAGTGTATTTTCTTCAGGAATGATGTATTTAATGATGTAATCTTGATTTGTAACATATTTAATCGTATTCGTAATTAAGTCATTATATCTATTTTCTAATATATTTCTGTTGAGATTCCCAGAAGTTTGAAGAATTAGCGTATTTCCTTCAATGGCAATAGGAACGACATTTTCGATCCAAGTACTGAAGCTAAGCGGCATAAGCTCATTCTTCATGTTGATTCTTGCCTCTTCCCAAATTTCTAACAATCGGTTGTCCATGTGTTATCCTCCTAATAAAGCTTGTTTATCCACAAAAATAGGGATAAGTTGTTGATAAAAATAGTGTTCAAAATTAGATTTTGGATGTATTTTTAAGTGAATGAATTTGTGGATAAAAAACAACATTTCAAAGTTATCAACAGAAAAATGGCTACTTTATCAACACTATACACAGTTAAATTATCAAAAAGTCAAAAAAAAAATGACAAACAATCAACAAATACTAGTTATCCACAATTTTGTTTTGTCAAAAATTATTTACTGTGAGTACAAATCATTTTAACAAATTTCAAGTCGTTTTTCAAACTTATCCACAAAAAACTTCAAATATAATTTTTGTGGATAAGTTAATGAGCTTTGTAATTTTAATTTTTTTGTGGATTAAGTGAAAAAATTATACACAATTATGTTGATAGATTGTGCATAACTACTAGATATTACTTTTTAATCTTTTCCACAACTATATATAGTATATTTCAATCGATTATGACTTCTCAAATCTCTTCGTCCTTTAAACTTGACAGAGCAGGGGCTACACGTTATAATGTTTTAGCAGACTTATGAAAAAAAATATGTTTATATATATGTATATGTAACGTGAGTAAGGAGGTGTCTTATATGAAAAGAACGTATCAACCTAAGAAAAGACAAAGAAAAGTTGAGCATGGTTTCCGCAAAAGAATGAAAACAAGCGCGGGTAGAAATGTTATCAAAGCAAGAAGAAGAAGAGGTAGAAAGAAATTATCTGCTTAATGGATTAAAAGACCGCAGTCAGTGGTCTTTTTTTGTAATTAATGTTGTGGAGGCACGATGACTTTTGAAAGCTTAAAAAAACCTTCAGAATTTTCTAAAGTCTATAAACGTGGAAAATCGTTTGCTGATAAAAATATTGTCGTGTATTATATGCCAAATCAGTTAAATATAACACGCATTGGGTTTTCTATTAGTAAAAAAGTTGGAAATAGTGTGGTTAGAAATCGCGTTAGGCGATTAATTAGAGAATCTTTTAGAACAAACTTTGAGGGATTTGATGGTTATGATTTGATATTCGTGGCGAGAGTTAGGTCAAATCAAGCTGATTATCATGAGATAAAAAGATCTTTAAAGTATATCTTTAAAAAAATCAATATTTCGTGAATCAAGAAAGTGTACGCACAAAATGAAAACCATTTTAATTTTGATGATTAAGTTTTACAGAAAATTTATTTCACCACTGTTGGGTAGCAATTGTAGGTTTCATCCTACTTGTTCTCAATATTCTTTGGAGGCGATTGAAAAGTATGGTGCCATAAAAGGCGTGCGTTTAAGCGTTAAACGCATATTAAAATGCCATCCATTTCATCCTGGTGGATATGACCCATTAGAATAGGTTTAGGAGGGTAATAAGTTGAATATTTTTGCACAAATTTTTGGATATTTACTTGGTTTAATCTATGGAGTAGTTAACGATTACGGAATCGCTATCATTTTATTTACATTGATTACTAAGTCTTTATTGATGCCATTTACTATTAAACAATTACGTTCACAAAAGGCAATGGCAGCTATTCAACCTAAAATGAAAGAAATACAAGATAAATATAAAGATAATAAAGAAAAGCAAAATCAAATGCTTGTTGAATTATATAAGGAACATAAATACAACCCATTAAGTGGTTGTTTACCTTTACTCATTCAGTTTCCAATTATAATTGGTCTTTTTACGGCGATGAGACAACCTGGTGATTATGTATTTGTTAACAATCCTGAACTACTTGCTAAAGCAACTGAGCAAACATTTTTATGGATTGGAAACCTTTCTGTTCCAGATTTGATGAGTAATGTTTTTTCGTCAGGTCCAGTTTGGTTTTTAGCTTTACCTGGTTTTATGCCTATTTTATCTGCTGCACTTACCTACTTCCAAATGGCTAGTATGAACACTACTACTGGTGGAAGTGATGCAGTAAACAGCCAAATGAAAATTATGCAGATTATTTTTCCAGTAATGATTTTATTCTGGGGTAAAACAATGTCGGCAGGTTTAATCCTCTATTGGACAGTAGGTAGTATATTCCAAATTGTTCAACAGTATATTATGAAGCGACCAGCTAAGGGGGATGTTAAATAATGAAATTCGTTGAGAAGTCTGGGAAAAGTGTAGAAGAAGCATTGAGACTTGCGCTTATTGAACTTGAATCAAATAGAGAACAAGTTGATGTAGAAGTATTGGACGAAGGTTCAAAGGGCTTTTTAGGAATCGGTGCAAAAGAAACAAGAATTAGAGTTACTAAACGTAATAATATAATAGATACTGCTCATAATTTTTTAAGTAGTATTTTAAATGAGATGAAAATTAAAACTGAATTAGAAATTGAGCAAGTTGGCGATGTTTTAAACATCAATATGATTGGTGAAGATATGGCGATTTTGATCGGCAAAAGAGGTCAGACTTTAGATTCTTTACAATATCTTGTAAGCTTGGTTGTCAATAAAGAAAGAGATGAATATTTAAGAGTTGTTTTGGATACTGAAAATTATCGTGCTAAACGTAAGGAAACTTTAGAAACTTTAGCTGAAAAATTAGCTTCAAAAGTTAAAAAGTCGAGAAAGAACGTTATTCTTGAACCTATGAATCCTTATGAAAGACGTATCATTCACTCAGCTTTACAAAACAATCCTAATGTTAGTACAAAATCTGAAGGTGATGAGCCTTATAGAAAAGTTATCATCTATTTCGATTACAAAAAAAATAAAACTAACTAACTCTAATAACCCAGTTTTGTAACTGGGTTATATTTTAATTTATCAGGAGATTATTATGATAACAGATACTATAGTTGCTATATCTACTCCAATCGGAGAAGGTGCAATTGGTATAGTAAGAATGAGTGGACCTGATGCCTTTGACATTGTTCATAAAATATTTAAGACAACCTCAAAAAATACACCTGTTAACAGAGAAATGGTTTATGGACATATCTATAATTTTGATCAAATCATAGATGAAGTTATGGTTGTTAAAATGCAAAGTCCAAATACTTATACAAGAGAAGATATCGTTGAGATCAATTGTCACGGAGGTATTTTACCTTTAAAAGAAATTCTCAGTTTATGTCTTGTAAATGGCGCTCGAATTGCTGAACGTGGTGAGTTTACTCAACGTGCATTTTTAAATGGACGAATTGATTTAGCACAAGCAGAATCAGTTATGGATTTAATCAGTGCTAAAACAAAAAAAGGATTTGACTTAGCGATCAATCAATTAGAAGGTTATTTGTCAAAAAATATTAAAGAAATACGAAATCAATTAATTGCTACTATGGCTCAAATTGAAGTTAGTATTGATTATCCTGAAGAAGATATTGAAGAAATCACATATGCAGAAATCAAAAGTAACTTAATTAAGGTTAAGCATAATATTGATAAATTACTTTTAAATTCTAAAAACGGAAAAATTATAAGAGATGGATTAAAGACAGCAATTGTTGGCAAACCTAATGTTGGAAAGTCTAGTTTAATGAACGCACTTTTAAAAGATTCAAGAGCAATTGTCACTGAAATTGCTGGTACGACGAGGGATGTTATTGAGGAATTTATGAATATAGGCGGTATACCTATTAAATTAATCGATACAGCTGGAATAAGAGAAACTGACGATATAGTTGAAAAAATTGGCGTTGAAAAATCAAAGGGTGTTTTTAATGAAGCGGATTTAATTATTTTTATGCTAAATGCATCTGAACTTTTATCCGAAGAAGATATGATTTTGATGGAACTAGTTAAAGATAGACATGCAATTGTGATCATCAATAAAACTGATCTAGAGATGAAACTTGATGAATCTTTAATCAATATGCATTTAAAAGATAAAATCATCATAAAGACTTCACTTGAATTTGAAAAAGGTATTGATTTAGTAGAACAAGCAATTCAACAGATGGTATTTGGTAATAATGTCGAGATTAATTCATCCGAAATGGTTAGTAATTCTCGTCATATAGCATTGCTGGAAATATCACGTAATAATATTAATGATGCATTAACTGCTATTGATAATTTAATGCCTTATGATTTTGTAGAAGTCGATATAAAGGAAGGCATCATTAATTTAGGAAAAATTACAGGTGAATCGGTAGAAAAAGATTTACTGACTAATATTTTTGGCAATTTTTGTCTTGGTAAATAAGGAGTAAAAAATGGTAAGAACATATGATGCAGGAAATTATGATTGTATCGTTATTGGAGCAGGTCATGCAGGGTGTGAAGCTGCTTTAGCAAGTGCTCGCATGGGAATTAAAACTTTAATTTTATCTATTAATTTAGATTCTATAGCCATGATGCCATGTAATCCTTCGATTGGGGGAACAGGAAAAGGTCATTTAGTAAAAGAAATAGATGCACTTGGTGGTGAAATGGGTCTCAATATTGATCGTTCTTTTTTACAAAGTAAAATGCTTAATAGTAGCAAAGGCCCTGCAGTACATTCATTAAGAGCTCAAGCTGATAAAAATCAATATCATAGAGAAATGAAGCGCGTCATGGAAAATACTGATAATTTGTATATTAAGCAAGCTGAAGTTAAAGAACTTATTATTGAAGATGGCTGTGCAACTGGTGTTATCACTCAAACCGGTGCTAAATTCACTTCGAAAGTTATTGTTTTAGCAACTGGCACTTATTTAGGTAGCAAAATTTTCATCGGTGATGCTATTATTAACAGTGGCCCAAATGGATTATCTGCATCTTATGATTTAGTTGATAGCTTGAAAAAGAGCAATTTAGAATTAAGACGCTTTAAAACTGGCACTCCTGCTAGAATTGATGCCAGAACATTAGATTATGATCAAATGGAAATTCAATGGGGTGACAAAGAATATGAGATGTTTTCATTTATGAATGATCATATCGAATTAGATGAATTACCTTGTTGGCTGACCTATACAAATAAAACAACGCATAATGTTATTTTGGATAACCTTGATAAATCTGGACTTTTTACTGGGACAATTGAAGGTACTGGACCGAGATATTGTCCTTCGATTGAAACTAAATTAATACGGTTTACAGATAAAGAAAGACATCAGCTTTTTATTGAACCTGAAGGTCGTGATACCAATGAAATGTATGTACAAGGTATGTCGACTAGTATGTCTGAAGACGTTCAACTTGCCTTTATGCGTACTATTCCTGGTCTTGGTAGATGTGAAATCATGAGACCTGCATATGCCATAGAGTATGATTGTATCAATCCACTTGATTTAAAATTGACTTTAGAATTTAAAAATATTGAGAATCTTTTTTCTGCTGGCCAGTTTAATGGTACTTCGGGGTATGAAGAAGCTGCTGCACAAGGCTTAATTGCGGGTATAAATGCTGCTTTGAAAGTACAACAAAAAGAACCTTTTATTTTAGATCGTTCTGAAGCATATATTGGCGTTTTAATAGATGATTTAGTTACAAAAGGGACTGATGAACCTTATCGTATGATGACTTCAAGATCTGAATACCGCTTACTACTTAGACAAGATAATGCAGATTTAAGACTTACTGAGAAAAGCTATAAGTTGGGTCTCGTTAAGCAAGATCGTTATGACAGATTTATGACTAAAGTTAGTAGTATAACTGAAGAAATGAAAAGAATTTCTTCAGTTACTCTCAAAGCTGATTTATTGAATCCTATTTTAGTTGAATTGGGTATTCCTGAAGTTAGCCAAGGCATGAAGATGGTAGATATGTTAAGAAGACCTGAAATTTACTATAAAAATCTAGAAACTATCGATGTGACACGACCAGAAAATTTAACTATTGATGTGATGAAACAAATAGAAGTGTCGCTTAAATATGAAGGGTATATAAAAAAACAATTGTTACAAGTTGAAAAATTTAAAGCTTTAGAAGAAAAAAGTATACCTAGTAATATCGATTTTTATAGTATTGATAGTTTAAGACTTGAAGCAAGACAAAAGTTAGATGCAATTCGTCCATCTAATATTGGACAGGCATCTCGTATATCGGGAGTCTCACCTGCGGATATTTCAGTTCTACTCGTTTACCTTGAGCAATTTAGAAGGCGGTCAAATAAATGATAGATTATTTTTCAAATTTAGGAATTGAATTAAATGATAAAATGATTATGCAATTTGAAGTTTTTTATAAATTATTGATTGAAGAAAATGAAAAGTATAATCTTACAGCTATTACTGATCGTAAAGATGTTTATATCAAGCATTTTCTTGATTCAGTGTTAGTTCAGAAACTTGATTTTACTTTTAATGGAAAAAAAGTAATTGATATTGGGACAGGTGCTGGATTTCCTGCTATTCCTTTAAAAATCTTAAATCCTGATATGAAAATAACAGGACTTGATGCACTCAATAAGCGTATTGGTTTTATTAAAATGGTACAAAATGAATTATCTCTTAATGATATAGAACTGATACATGGTAGAGCTGAAGACTTTGGTCAAATGGTGAAATATAGAGAGCAATACGATTATGCTGTGTCCAGAGCAGTTGGTGAGTTAAGGCTTTTATTAGAATATGTGATGCCATTTGTTAATGTCAATGGATATTTTATAGCTTATAAGAGTTTAAAGACTAAAACTGAACTTGAGGATGCTTCATATTCTTTAACTGAAATGAAATCTAAACTAATTGATATCATTGAATTTGAATTACCTGAAGATTATGGCTCACGCGATATTATGATTATCCAAAAAATGGGAAATATTAACAAAAAATATCCACGAAAAGCCGGTGTACCTAAAAAATCACCATTATAATTTAAATTAGAACCTTTGTATTTGAAGGTTCTTTTTTTTTTCTACTTTTAGTTATATATTTTAGTTTAAGCAGCGATAAAGTCATTTATTTCTTATTCTTTTGTACATAACTTGTAGTATAATAGAAATAGTAATCTAACAAGGAGGATTTATGGGTAAATCGATAGCTATTTTTAATCAAAAGGGTGGTGTTGGCAAAACTACTACTGCTGTAAATTTTTCTGCTGCTCTTGCAGAAAAAGGTAAGAGGGTTTTATTAGTTGATAACGATCCACAAGGTAATTTATCTAGCGGAGTTGGGATTGTTAAATCAGAACTTGAAAATACGATTTATCAAGTATTGATTAATGAGATAGAAATTCAAAATTGCATAATTCCAACACAATTTGAAAATCTTTTTATTGTACCAGGAAGTGTTGATTTGGCTGGTGCTGAAATAGAATTAATTGATTTCCCAAATAGAGAGTTCCTTCTTAAAACGCAACTTTCAAAAGTTAAAGATCAATATGATTATATAATTATTGACTGTCCACCGTCACTTGGTTTGTTAACTATAAATGCATTAGTTGCTGTAGATAGTGTAATAATTCCAATTCAATGTGAATACTATGCATTAGAAGGTGTTAGTCAGTTGGTAAACACATTTAACCTTGTTAAGAAAAGTATTAATCCTGATTTAGAAATACAAGGTGTTTTGTTGAGTATGTTTGATGGAAGAACAAATTTATCAATACAAGTTGTTGATGAAGTAAAAAAACATTTTAAACATTTGGTTTATGCAACAATTGTTCCAAGAAATATTAGACTTGCTGAAGCACCAAGTTTTGGACTTCCGATTATTCACTATGATAGAAAGTCAAAAGGGGCAGAAGCTTATATAGATTTAGCTGACGAGTTTTTAAATTTAGAAGAGGAGTAACAATATGACTGTAAAAAAAAGTGGACTTGGAAGAGGTCTTGGTGCTTTGATAAATAATGAGTCGATGGAAGCTTTTGAAAATAAAATCAATGAACATGGCGAATTAATCCACGAAGTTGATATCAATTTAATCATGCCAAATAAGGACCAACCCAGAAAAAATTTCGATCACGAAAAAATTGTTTCTTTGTCTGAATCTATTGAGGATCATGGTTTAATGCAACCTATTGTTCTTAAGAAAAAAGGTGGGTTATATGAAATTATAGCTGGAGAAAGAAGATGGCGGGCATGTAAACATTTAGGATTAAAGAAAATACCTTCTATCATAAAAGACGTCGATGACGCTACAATTGCACAACTTGCACTAATTGAAAATTTGCAAAGAGAGGATCTAAATTCAATTGAAGAAGCTATGGCTTATAGTAGATTGATTGACGAGTATCAAATTACGCAAGAAAAAATGAGTAAAATAGCAGGAAAATCTAGAGTTTACATTACAAACACAATGAGATTACTTAAGTTAGATGAATATATCCAAGCTGCCATCGCAAATAAAGTTATTTCAAGTGGCCATGGACGTGCTCTTTTAGCTTTAGACAATGATAAAAAACGTAAAAAAGCATATGATTTTATATTGTCTGAAGAATTAAGTGTAAGAGCTACTGAAGAGCTCATTAAGAATTATGACAAACATTTTAAGGTTGTTGAAAGTAAAGCTAAACCTATTAGAGATGCTGAAATCATCTCTATGGAAGAAGAATTATCTGTTTTTATAGGTACAAAAGTTGCTATTAAAGAAAAAAATGGCAAAGGGAAAATTGTAATTGATTTTTATAATGAGGACGATTTAATTCGCATATTAGATTTAATTAAATAGATGGATCTTAAATATGTTTCACGTGAAACATATTTTTTTTTGTATTTTACAAGTGAAAAAATGTTTCACGTGAAACATTGAAACGAAAATAGCCCCAAATTTGAGCTATATTTGATTTAAGGGTTCCATAATAGTATTGAACAAGAAAAAAGAAAAATATCAATGGTATTAAATAAAGAAAAAAAATCGCTAAAAAGATTGGAAAATAAGAATTTATATTGTGAAAAATAGTTAAGGTCTGTATTAGTATTATATGATAAAATATAAATAGAAAATATAAATAGAAATTATAAATTATATATAGAATAAGTAAATTTGCTAATTAAATATAAAAAAAGTATTTTTAGAATATAAATAATAGTAAAAAAAAATAAAGCATATTGATGTAAATTATTCTTTAAAAAATCGGATAAAACAATTACTAATTGAATTAAGAACTTATAAGAAAAAGAACTTATAAGAAGAATAACGAGAATGCCTTTTTTGAAATTAATACTTTTATGTATTAGATATTTAACAGATGTGATTTGGATAATTATTATATTAAGTAAATATTAGTTAGTAGAAATTGTTCTTTTAAATGACAAATTAATCCGGGGGAATCAATGGTAAAAATTCGTGAAAATGAAATTCATAATGATAAACGCAAACTACTGTTTATAATTAACCCAGTAGCAGGTAATGGTAAAACCATAGAAATATTACCAGAAATAAAATCAAAATTTCAGTTATATTCAGATATTATTGAATATAAAATTGTTCTCTCTAAGTATGAAGGTGACGTAACTCAACTTGCAAAAGATCATTATATTGATGGATACAGAGAATTTGTGGCAGTTGGTGGCGATGGCACTTTATCTGAACTTATTAATGCATTCGATTTACCAATAGCACAGATTCCAACAATAGGAATAATCCCTATGGGAACTGGAAATGATTTTGTAAAAAATACAAATAACTTGAAAAATAAAGATCTAATTTTAGACTCAATAATTAATAATAAAAAGCTATTGATTGATGTGGGGAAAGTTAATGAAACCAATTTTATTAATATCTGTTCATTTGGAATTGATGGTCCAATAATTGAAGACACAAATAAGTTCAAAAAAATTCTACCAGGGCAAGCAGCATATTTAACAAGCACACTTAAAGCTAGTTTGAAATTCAAAGCAAGTGATGTAGAAGTTAAAGCCGAAGATCAAATATATAAAGGTAAGATGATGTTAATAGCAGTTGGCAATGGAAAGTACTTTGGAGGTGGAATGAAAGTTTGTCCAGATGCAGAATTAGATGATGGTCTTTTGGAACTATGTATGGTGACAAATGTATCTAAACTAAAATTCATGAAGGAAATCTCCAAGATATATTCTGGTAGACTTAATGAGTTAAAAGAAGTCATTTATATAAAAACAAAATCAGTTGAGATAAACATTCCACAAAAACAATACTGGATTAATGCAGATGGAAATTTAATTGGAAAGACTCCTGCAAAAATATCGATAATTCCAAAAAGCATATATTATTTCGGGTAATTTACCATATAATGTAAAATATGTTGCCTCTATTTGCGTTTTATTTTAGATGTCAGTATTATTTGTCTAAACGACATTAAAAATCAACAGAGGACGAATAAATAAGAAATAGAGCAACTGCACAGGAAGATCACTAAAGGAGTGTAATATGATTGATATTTCCGTTAAGGAAGCAAAAAAAACATACATTGAGACCGGAAGATTAAATAGAAATATAATTGATAAAGAAGTTTCTATATCTTGGTATAAATGCAAACTTCAAAATATGTTGCCAAAGGATAATTTCAGAATAACTAATGAAGAAATAAAAAACCCTTTTGATACAAAGTTTATTCATTATGTTGATTCAATAATTCTCGATCACTTTCAATTTATAATTGCAAATAAAAGTTTACAAGTATGTTCAAAAAGAATTAACGATCAAAAACTTAAAAATATTCAAAGTATTGATGATTTATGTATAGGAACAAATGGTGGTTACATTTCCCAAAAAATTCATCTAAGTCACCAAGTTAAGTATGAAGAACATTATTTGGATTTACTTTCTTCATATTGTACTTGTGGTATCGTCTTAACTGACAATAATAAGATATTTGGTACATTAATGATCATATCTGAATTAAAAATTGAAGAATATGAAGTAGCTAAAATCAATGATTTACTGGCTAAATACTATGCAAAAGAAGAGTTTGATGTCATAGAAAATAGATCGGAAAGTATCGATAATAATGAGCTACAGTTAGCCAATATTTTTGCTTATCCAACACAATATTTCAATGAATTCAGTTCAAAACTAAGTAAAATAGTCAATATGGGATTACCCATAGTAATAAAAGGAGAACAAGGTACTGGTAAGTCTAGCTTAGCTTCATATTTTGTATTAAAAAGAAATCAAACACACTCTGTTGTAATATTGAGCAATTCTAATAAAACTATTCATAGACAACTAATAGAAGCAGCTTTGTTTCATAATGAAACGGTTGTCTTAGAAAATATCGATTGTATTTCTGAGGACTCAGCACAACTGTTAACTGTTTACAGCGAACTATTTTTATCAAAAAATAGCACCTCAAAATATAGTAATTACAGATGTTCAATGCTTATAATGACAACTATTAACAGTTATGAAAATACTGAAACCTTTAATATAAATAATAGAGCTATAATTAAACTATTGGAGAAATTATCGATGTCTACTGTAAACTTAGTTAACAGTAATTATTTTATGAATGATATAGATGAAATAATTGAAAAAATTAGTAGAAGGTACCCCTATAAAATGTCACAAAGTTTTAGAAATCAGGTATTAAGTGATTTAGTATCTAAGAATTATAAAAATACGGTTGAAAACATTGAAATTTCAATGAATAACCATGTAAATAATGAATCTAAAATTTTGCTTTTCCATGTAAATGACGTAAAACAAATTCCTAAAACTTTAGAACAAATCGAATTTGAGCACATAAAAACAGTATACGAGATGATGGATTATAATATAGCTGCTACTGCAGATGTATTGGAAATAGGCCGAACGACGCTTTATAGAAAACTAGAAAAAATGAAAGTGTTTCAAAATGAAACTAATTAATCAATAAGTAAACTAAATAGTCAAAATCAAATTGAAACATAAGATGAACCGTATCAAAATAGAACACAAATTTTTGTGTGCCATTTTGATACGGTTCTAATTTTTTTGTTTAAAAGGATATTCTAAATATAACAAATTAAAGAAAAATAAATGTTAAAGTTACATATAGAAAATCAAAGTTCTAACAATTCTTAATATTACAGTGGTTTAAGTACATAAGTGTAAGTGTTAACCATGATAGTAAGTTTAAGTACAAATAATAGTAAAGTTTACTATTGTAATATACATACATTCATTTAACTAAGTTTAGTCAACGATTTTTAATAAAATATATATATTGAAAAAGATAAAAATAACATTTGAATTATAAAACTTTATTATGTAGAATTAATAATATAGTTCAAATCCAGTTATTATGCGTTTAAAGTAATTTACAGTTAATTTACTGTAAACAGTTAGGGGTGATATGGTGTATAAAGTAAGTGATGTTGCAGAACTTATTGGAGTAGAAAAAACTGAAATATTTGAAAAGATGATAACTCATAAAGCGCTGCTCGATCCCAATATATCTAAAATAGACGGAGTTACTTATTTTGACGATCGAGGATTTGAAATACTGAAGACTTTATTTTCTAGAGTTAATGATGATTCAATTATCGAAAAAAACGAGATTAAGCCAATTAAGTCAGTTTCGAAATTTGAAAAGGAAAGAGATATTTTATACGATAAAGTCGATATTTTAAAAAATGAGCTATTTAACTTAGATTCAGAATTAGAATTAAAAGATGAAATGATCCTTAAATATCAGGATAAATTAATAGAAGATATTGAACAAATTAATAAGCTACAATATATGTTAATGAAGAAATATGAGAAAACCGTGGAGTAGTGTTATGTATCGAGTGATTGAAGTAGCAAGAATGCTTGGTGTTAGTAAAGTGACCATATATAAGAAGGTCAATAAGAACAAGAAGATATTAAAAAATCATATTCATACAAGAAGTAACATTACTTATATCGATGATGTTGGTGTTGATATTATTAAGGATACTATTGAGATAAATTCAAGTAATGTATATAGCGGAAGTAATGATGTTGATGAACTTAAAAAAGAATATTTAGATGATATGTCTGAATCTATTGATTTTTTAAGCTCCCAATTACAAGTTAAGAAAAAACAGATTCAAAAGAAGGATGAAATTATTGAAGCTTATAAGAGCATACTCAAAAGTAATAGAGGAAAATTGCAATATCTAGAAAGTAAAATAAATCAAGTTAATTAGGAGGATAATACCGTGGTACCTAAAAAGTCAATTTTTGAAAGAATGGGTCTAATTGAACACAGCCAGAAAGAAGAAGATGATGTAAATAACGATGAGATTTCAGAGGAACTAAATTTAGATCATGTTCCTGAACCTGAGTATGTACCTGATTTAACGCATATGGATTTAGGTAATGGAACTTCTAATATTGGAAATACTGAGCATTTCAATAACGAAATGAACTTATCGGCGACAAGTGAAAATGTACAAAAAGTTAATGTTGAGGACATACCTAAGAACATAAGTGACAAATTAGATCTCATAATTGGTGCTTACGAAAAAAATAAAATGCTTACGATTGATGAGATATACCGTAATGCACACTTAGAATCTGAAGTGAAGAAAACAATCTTTATGACTGATATCTATTTGAAAGCAATACCTGAGAATTTACCAATTGATATTAAAAGAGAAACTGTACTAAATATCATGAATGTATCAAATATTAGCTTAGATGAGTTATTGAATGATGCTTACAAAAGAATTGATTCTTTAAATACTGTTTTAGAAGAAACTGTTACAACGACCCAAGATGTTTTTAATAGAAATGAAGCAACAATTAGAGAATTAGAGAAAAGAATTGAAGATTTAAGAGAAATTAATAAAAACCGTAAGAAATTCCAAGAAGACCAAAATACAATGATCGAATATGAAATTCAAAAAATCATTAATCTTGTTGAATTTGTTAAACCTAAGAAGTAAGTATGAATGAATACAGACTCACCAAAAGGGGCAAGTTTGTATTGGCTTTATTCATACTCTCACTAGTTGTAATCATAATCTACTCAGGTAGTTATATTATTAAATATTTTGTCAAAAATGAATCTTTTGCAGTTATAAATGAAACGACTTCTAGTGATGAGTCAATTGAATTGCCAAATACAACAAGCAATCAAGATTCTACTGATACAAGCGGTCAACTTAATGAAACAACAGATACATCAGATTTACCAAATACAACAGAGGGAATATCTGAAGGAAATGTAGAAATTACTACTGAAGAGACTTCTGAAAAAAATGTAGATCAAATTTATTCTGTAAGTGATTTAGAAGATTTAAAGTTATTTAAAATAATTTTCTATTTCAATGAGAATGACAAAGAAATTTCTTTTGACCAAAATGATCTTGATTCAATTAAAGCAATGCTTGTACGTTACAAAGATGAGAAATTAGCTATTGTTGGTTATACTAATGGATATCCCAAATTTGAAAGTAATGAAAAAGATTATGCACTGAGCCTTGAAAGGGCAAATTATATTAGAAATTCAATTTTGGAAATGGGTATTGAAAAGAAACTCATAAATGTGTATAATTACGGTTCTGAGAGCCCTTTATATTTGGACTTTGGTAATCAAAATAAAAACAATCGCGTCGAGGTATATTTTGAGGACCACTATGTCTTAGGTAATAAAACGAAATAGTAATTAAGCACTCGTAGCTCAGTGGATAGAGCAATCGCCTCCTAAGCGATAGGTCGGAAGTTCAAGTCTTCTCGGGTGCGCCAAGTATGAAATAGCCTTCGCTTTAATAAGCGAAGGCTTTAAAAATATTTAAGAGATAAGAATGTAATATAATTAATGTTAAATGGTTTAGTGGGTAATTTTATTTACAATTTACTGCTATATTAAGTAAAGAGGCATATATGAAAATGAATGATATGGAATTTCATGAAAAGATGATGGCGTTAGCGCTTGATGAAGCAATAAAAGCAAAAACAATGGGTGAAGTACCAATAGGAGCAGTTATCGTAAAAGAAGGAATTATAGTAGGAAAAGGACATAATACAAGAGAGTGTAGCGAATCTTCACTTGGCCACGCTGAGTTAAATGCAATTAATGACGCTTGTACAAAACTGGGGTCCTGGAGATTGACAGACTGTGATATATATGTTACAATTGAGCCCTGTCCGATGTGTGCTGGCGCAATCTATCAGTCGAGAATTAGGACAATTTTTTATGGAGCAAATGATCTAAAAGCTGGAGCTTGTGGCTCACTTTTTAATTTATTTGACCTTAATGGACTAAACCATTATTGCGAAGTTGTTCCAGGAATTCTTAAAGAAAAAGGTAGCACAATCATAACTGAATTTTTTAAGAAAAAGCGATAAATGGAGAGATGTCCGAGTTGGCTAAGGGGCACGCCTGGAAAGCGTGTAAGGCTGTCATGGCCCCGCGGGTTCGAGTCCCGCTCTCTCCGCCAAACAAAGATATGCCGTGCTAGATGGGGAGTTAGCGGTTCCTTGTAACCTGCAATCCGCTGTAGCAGGGTCGATGCTCAGTCTAAGGGTACCTTTTGTAGAGTCTGCGCAGATTAAGTGATGTTGATAACTGGGTCTTACGCAATAGATACTTGTGAACCCCGTCAGGTCCGGAAGGAAGCAGCGGTAAACTTGACCATCTATGTGCCGTAGGGTCGCCTAGTTTGAGTTAACTGATTTGTTAACGTCTGTAATATTTGTTCGAAGCTGAGTGCACGGCGTAATTAAAAAATCATCCCCATTATATTGGGTGATGATTTTTTATTTTTTGAATTGAACAGATTTCAATGTTTTCTTTCATTTTACGCGAAATTCTAATATAATTTAAGTTGAGTATCAAGAATTTAACTTATAAGGAGGTAGATAGTATGAAATTATCATTCTTTGAAAAGAAGATCATTAAGGCAATAATTCTATTTATATCCTTGAGTTATATATTTGCTATTTTAACTTTCTATATAATTATGTCAAACACAAGCGAAAACCTAAATTTAAATAAGTTTGAAATGATAATTTTGGGGTCAATCTTACTCGTTATTTTACTTGGCTTTTCAACGTTATGGATATTAAAAATAATAAGAAAAGATAAATCCATGATGTTTAATTTCTTGGGTGTGGATTCAAAAGAAGTATCAATACTCGAATTTGAATCTATTAATAAAGAATATTTAGAAAAGTTAAGCAATATAAACCAATTAAATCAAAATTATTTAGAACAAAAAGAGCAATTATCAAAATTACTTATAAGTGTGAAGCAAGCACAATCAAATAATAAGGAGATAAGTAATGCTTTAAATTTAAAAAATATAGAATTAGGTGTTTTACAGGAATTTTTTGAAAAAGTATCTGAAAAAATGGCATCAATGATATGGATTACTGACTATCAAGGAAATATAATTTATACTAATAATTTAACAATTAAAAATTTAGAAGATGAAAAAAGTGATTTTGTTTCAATATTTGATATCTTAGATATAACAACGGTGCAATTTGATTTATTTAGGAAAAGAAATTTCCAAAATATGTTATTTCATTTTATCAATGGTAAAACTGCAAATGGACGTAATTTTAGGATTTTTGAAAAGGAAAGTATAAAATATATTCTATTTCTTTCTGCAACTTCAAATCAAGAGTCAATTATGAACAGAACTTATTTAAAGAAAAGTAGAGATTTACATTTTATCAATGAAATTAGTAAAATTATAAGTGGACAGATTACGATAGATACAACGCTACAAGATGCAATAGAAAAAATAGCATTCTTAGGAAATTACAATTCATGTAGTATAAGGCTAATTAATGATAATGAAGAGCTGGAGCTTAAAGCTGTAAGTGGTTACAGTGGAGAATTTGTCATGAAAAACAAAGTGCCTGTAGCGAACTCTCATATTGGCTATGCATTTCATGAAAATAAAATTGTAATTATAAATACAATTCAAGATATGTTATTTGATGAATATGATATCCGAAATGTGCTTGAAAATCAACGTAAGGTCGCATATATTCCTCTTACAAACTATAACAAGAATTTAGGAATAATGTCGATTGTAAGTGATTATAATTTTGATTCCGAAAGTATCGTTTTACTTGAATCCATTTCAATTAACGTGACCATCGCTCTTGAAAAAATACTACTATATGATCGTCTTAAATCTAATTATTTTAAAACAGTAGAGGCTTTTGTAACAGCAACAGATATAAAGTCAGAAAGATTTAATGGGCATTCTCGCAGGGTGGCATTAATTTGTAAAATGATCGCGGAAAAACTATATTTGAATCCAAATGAAATTGATGAAATCTATATGGCAGGTTTATTACATGATGTAGGAAAATTATCTTTTTCTGACTATTCTTTAGACTATTATTTTGATATTGATCAACACGGTGCAATTGGTCGTAAAATGGTTGAGAAAGTGGGTCTTAAGAAAGACATATTAGAGGGAATAGAACATCATCATTTAAATTTTGATTTATCAAATTTGAAGAACGGTGATGTTACAGAACAGCCATACTACGCACAAATAATTAGAATTGCTAATGATTTTGACTTATATATGAATTATGATACAACGAATGTCATAGAGCCTAATTTCATTGAAGATATGAAACCACTTGTAGGTAGTGTTTACTCAGCACAATTTATGAGAATTATGCAAGATATTTTGATTAATAACAGAGAAAATTTACTAAAAATATATCAAGCAGAGGTTTTAGATGAAAAACAGTTATTATAGTAAAATTAAGTGGTTATTAATACTGTTTATATATTTGCCTATTGTGATATTTAGCTTTGGGTTAATTATAGTGTTTTCTTCATCGAATGAGCTGCTTAGGCAATGGTATTATATCCTCCCACTAATTTTTTTTGACACTTTTATGGCTTATTTAATATTCAATAAAATTGACGGTTTATTTGAAAATGAAAAAAAAGCTATTGAATCTCTTGAAATAACGGATTATAGCAGTCCAGTTCTCAATGAAAAAATTGAGGCTTTAAGTAAAGCAAATTCACAATTAAATCAACTAATGATAAATATTACAACTCAACAACAGGTTGCCATGCATGATATTGAACATTTTAGTGCGTTAACATCCAATAATGAAGAAAAAATGAAAGCATTGCTGTTGGAAATTAAATTAAAGGAAAAAGTAGATGTATCACTTATTGACCTAACGCCACAATTTATAATTCAGTTAAGCAAAGAAGGCAAAGTAATTAAAATAAACCGTTCATTTTCAATGCGACTGGGTTTTCAGGAATCAGAGATCATAGGGGTAGACATCAGTGAACTCATTAAAAATGATCAAGAAGATGATCAAAGTATAATGACAAAAAGCCAAAATAATTATAATGAAAATAGAAATTTGATATGGATGGACAAACTGCAAAAAGCAAAAGATGAGCCAATATTTATTAATATGAAAATGAAAGCCAGTAATCCATTTGCAAATGAACACATTAGTATGATATCATGCAAACTTGAAGATGAATCCCTTCTTTGTATAGGGAAACCTATTAATGATGAAATTGCACTACAAAGTAATATATTGAGAAAAAATAGAGAGTTAGAATACATTAATCAGATTAACGCTTCATTGATTAGTAACTGGAATATAGATGCATTGCTAGACAATATCATAAAAAGAATTGATTATCTATTTAATACAAGTATCGGTGGCATTTATGTCCTTGATAATAATGGCAATTGGGGATTAAAAGCATTTGGCTCAAAAGTATTTTCTGAATTAGAAATCATAAATCTAAATTTAGAACGTTTTTTTACGAAGGATTTACTTGAAAAAACTCAAATTAAAGTACTTCCAGTTTCTGAAGTTAATTTTAATTATTTAATATTAGCCCCATTAGAAGTTGAAAATGAAGTAATTGCTATTCTTGCTATTGCAATGGAACAGGAAATGAATAGCAATGATATAAGCATACTTAAGATGTTTAAAAATCAAGCATCTATGGTTATTCAACGCGCAATCATTTACGATCAACTTCGAAAGCAATACTTTGGGACTGTAGAAGCGCTAGTCAACGTAATAGAAGCGAAGGATAAGTATACCGAGGGACACTCTAGACGGGTATCACGATTTGCTGTTGAAATTGCAAAAGAAATCGGCTATAGTAATGAAGAAGTTGAAAATATTGAAATCGCTGGATTGTTACACGACATAGGCAAAATAGGTATAGAACAAAACATTCTCGCTAAACGCGGAAAATTGTCAGAGTATGAGTATGAAGTAATTAAAGAGCATCCTTCAAAAGGCGTACAAATTCTTGAAGCAATCAGTTTTGATGAGAAAATAAGAGAAGGCATTTTATACCATCACTTACGATATGATCTGAAAGGATACCCTAAAGCTGACTTAAATGAATTGCCAATTTATGCTTCTATAATTGGAATCGCTGATGCATTTGATGCCATTACATCGGCAAGATCATATTCAACTGCAAGAACTAAGGAAGAAGCATTATTAGAAGTAATTAAGTATAAAGGAAGTCAATTTGAACCTGAAATGGTTAGAATTCTTACAAAAATCATAAACGAAAATCCAAAAAAAATACAAGATATTATAGATGATATAGAAGTAGTTCATTTAGATTTATAAGGAGAAATTATGTCGTATCAAGCGTTATATAGACAATGGAGACCACAAGATTTTGATGAAATTATTGGACAAAACCATATTACAGTTCCACTGAAAAATCAAATTATGTCCGATAGTTATGGACACGCTTACATCTTTTCAGGTACACGAGGAACTGGCAAAACATCAACTGCTAAAATATTTGCTAGAGCTGTAAACTGCTTAAACAATACAGATGGAAACCCATGTAATAAATGTTCTAATTGCTTAAGCATATTAGAAGATCAATTTATAGATGTTGTAGAAATGGATGCAGCTTCAAATAATAGTGTGGATGATATTCGTGAACTAAGAGAGCACATTAAGTTTGCACCATCAAAAGGCAAGTATAAAGTATATATCATTGATGAAGTTCATATGTTGTCACAAGGTGCTTTTAATGCCCTACTTAAAACACTTGAAGAACCACCTGAGTATGTCTTATTTATACTAGCAACTACAGAACTTCATAAAATACCTGCCACCATCTTATCAAGATGTCAAAGATATGATTTTAAAAGGGTTTCATATGAACAAATTTTGTTGCAACTTGAAAAGATATGTAATAAGTTAGAAATCGGCTATGATATTGAAGCACTGAAATTGATCATACAAAAAAGTGATGGCGCTGTTCGAGATACGCTAAGTAGTCTTGATCAATGCCTTAGTATATGTGAAGACAAACTTACAGTGTCAGATGTGGTTGAGATCCTTGGCGTAGTAGAAAAAACACAAATATTGACTTTAGTACAGTTTTTAGAAACAAATCAATCAACTGAAGTTTTGTTAACGGTTGACAATATATTGAAACAAGGTAAAGACCTTAACCAGTTTGTAAGTTCAATGATTGAAATTTATAGAGATATCCTGATTTTAAGCATGGTTAAAGAAAATCACGCAATACTAATAGATGCTTCAACTGAGTATATAGAAAGTTTGAGAGATATTTCAGTAAACTTAACACCTAGACACTTATCTCGAGCACTAGATCAATTAATTGAACTTTCGAAAGCATTAAAATATGCGCAAAATAGAAGAACACTTTTTGAATCTACTTTAGTTAGACTGATGTATCCTGAGACAGAATCATCTTATGCTAATTTATTAGAACGTGTAGAGAGAATAGAAAATAAGCTTAATAATATGAGTTTTATGTCGAATCAAGTTTCTGCTCAAAATCATACACAGGTTCCTAGTGCTGCAAATCATCAATTGAAAGAAATTGAGCATTCAAAAATTGAAAAAAAATCTGAAGTCAAAGAACAGTTAATCAATGAGGGGGCAAACAAAAAAGTTACATCTTCGATTGAAAACTTTATAGAATTTACTGAAGGTGAAATTAATCTTAGTGATATTGTCAACCAGTGGGATACTTTTATTAATACGGCATCCGCTGAAAAAAAAGGCTTAATGCCTATGCTTCAAGGAGCATTTCCAGAAAAATTTAATGGGACAAAGTGTATGGTAAGTGTATCACAGGAAAACAAGATGTTTTTATCTATACTCAACAATGCTACAAATATAGAATATCTAAATTCATTAATCAGTAAATTGGTAAAAAAATTGATAACTTTAGAATTTGAAGCTTCAGAAATAAGTGAGGATTCGATTAATAAAGAGGAAAGAATTAAAAATTTCTTTAAGGATTTTAATAATGTCCTTGAAATAAAATAACTACATTATTAGAGGAGGCTAACTATGGCTAAAGGTAAAGGACCGATGATTCCTGGAAATATGAATAACATGATGAAACAAATTCAAAAAATGCAAAAAGATATGACTGATGCTCAAGAAAAGCTCGAAACTGAGAATTTTGAAGCAACAGCAGGTGGTGGTGCAATTAAAGCAATCGTAAACGGAAAGAAAGAACTTGTTAGTATCGAACTAAAACCAGAAATTGTTGATTCAGATGACATTGAAATGCTACAAGATTTAATCATTGTTGCTGTAAATGAAGCTTTAAAAATTGCAGATGAAACAATGAATAAAACGATGAGCAAATATACAAACGGCATGAGCATGCCGGGATTATTCTAGGAGAAAAGCATGTCTAAATTTATACCTTCCATCAGTCGATTGATAGACGAGTTTGCAAGGCTACCTGGAGTAGGGAAAAAAAGTGCGCAGAGACTTGCTTTTCATATTATCAATATGGATCAAAGTCAGGCAGTTGCATTTGCTGAGGCTATTCTTGATGTCAAAAGAAAGGTGAAGTATTGTGAAAAGTGTTTCAACATTACTGATCAAGATATATGTGATATCTGTACTGATTATAAAAGAGACACACATATTATCTGTGTGGTAGAGTCTCCTAGGGATTTAATAGCGATTGAAAATACAAAAGAATTTCATGGCTATTATCATGTTCTTCATGGTGCGATATCACCAATGGAAGGTATTGGTCCCAATGACATTAAAATCAAAGAACTAATCATTCGGTTACAAAATGATGAAACAAAAGAAATCATCATTGCTACAAATCCTTCTATTGAGGGAGAGGCAACAGCGATGTATATTTCAAAATTACTAAAAGGTACAGATATCATCGTTACAAGATTAGCACATGGCATCCCTGTAGGGGGAGATCTTGAATATGCGGATGAGATAACGTTAGCGAAGGCCATTGAAGGGCGAAGAACCCTATGATAAAGTCACAAATAAATTTATAAATGTATTTTTTAATCAAAACACTTGTAGATGATAGGATCGACAAGTGTTTTTTTTATATTCGCAGTTTACATTATATGGAAAACATGATATATTATTTACATTATTTACCAAAGGAGTTTGTCGTGCAAATTTTTGTTTATGTTAATGATATGGGAAATAGTAAGATAGAAATCTTGGAAACGGTGAAAGAATATATACCATTTAAAAGTAGAAGCGAGCTAGAGTTCCAATACAATATTTATGAAAAGCCAATATTAGTTATACTGTCGCAACCAAGCAGGCAGTTTGAATTAGAGTTAAGTGAATTTAAGTGGCATAAAATATTAAGTCATAAAGGGATTCGAATAAATGAGGATAAACTTGATGTGAGTACATACTTTGAATCTGACTATGAATTCGTAAGTGATATAGAAAAGGCTATTAAAAGCCAATGGATATCAATTAGAGATAACTATATTCAAGCTCTTGGCTTCCTTGATGACGAAGACTATCAATATCTTTCAAAATTGGCAGGAGAAGAGCTTAATATTAAAAATAGAATTATAAAAAAAAATGAACTGAAGGAATCAAAAAATTCCAGATCCATAGACATTTCTGGAATAATCACTTTGATCAATACGGTTGAAACAGCCATTAATTTAGCTGAAGAAATATCTAAAAATAGTAAAGGTCCAATATTAGTTTTAGATGGGGATTTATTGATGCCGTGCCTAGATGAAAAATTGAAAGTCAGAAAAATTCACACGAGTATAAAAAGTCATATTTCTGGACTTGATAACACGGGCGTGAATATTGCGCTTGATACTATGGCTAAGGGGTTAAATTTAGAAGACTACATTGATTCCATCATAGTAAAGAAGAATAAAAAAATACATGCGTTATTGGGCAATTATAATTTATTTAATTATGAACACTATGATGATCATGATTTGAAAAAACTATTGATTAAATTAAGTGACATGTACCAAGTTGTGTTAATCAGCGTCCCACTATTTCCATATGATTCGATGACGATGTTGGCGCTTCATATTAGTCAGATCAATATATTTGGTATTGAAAAGACAATTTCACAGACAAGGTATATGTATCAATATATCAAACTATTAAACACGAAGCAGGGGCTATCAGTTTCTAAAAACCTCATCGTAGCAAAGGATCTCTCTCATAGATCTCATCGATTAGGAAACCTCGTCATGAAGGAAGTTTTTGGTGAAAGCTACCTTGGTTCTCAGATACAAAAAAAGGATAAGTTATTAAAGAAAATTGTTGAAAGGATGAAATAATGGGAGTGATCAGTAGTTTAATCGTTCCATATGAAGGTCAGGCTATTCAAGTGAGAACATCTAGTTATAATGTTCTAAATCAAATGATAGATGATTTGCTAATTGATTATGCAGCATTAATTTCAGATGTTGAAGAGGGTAAAATAGAAGCCAATTTACTGAAACTTGAAATTGAAAAAAGAGTAAGTAGTCAAAAGGGAATATTTGATCCAGAAGAATTAAAGCAACTTATATTTGATACGATCTACGGTTACGGTATATTACAACCATTCATTGTAGATGACAGCATATCTGATATTGATATAACAAGGTATGATTTCATAATGATAAAAAGAAATGGGAAAACAGAAAAAACCAAACTTAAATTTGAAGATGAACTTACATTTGAAAGGTTTTGTAAATTAATAGTAATCAGGCATGGAGGGCTAATTAATGAAGTCGATAACCATTGTAGAGTAAGTGATAAATCAAATCATTTGAGAATTAATGTCTGCATTGCACCAAGAAATGTATATGGCCCATCCTTAAATATCAGAAAGCATAAAGAATTTGCATATAGTTATGAAGAACTGATAAATATGGGAATGTTAACAGAAAAATCACTAGAAATTATTAAAAAGATCAATTTAATGAAAAAGAATTTAATTATATGTGGAAAGAGTGCAGCAGGTAAGACAACATTACTTAGAGCTTTAATCGAAAATGGGGATGAACTTGAAAGAGTGTTGATATGTGAGACCGATACTGAAATTTATCCACAGAAAAAAAACACCATAGTTCAATACATTAAAAAAAGAGAATTAGGCGGAAAAACATTAACGTTGTCAGATTTAATAAAAGAAGGGTTAACCATGTCATTAGACACATATTGTATCGGTGAAATTGTAGGCGATGAGGCATGGGATTTTATAAGAGCAGGATATACAGATCATCGTATTTTAGGAACATTACACTCAAGTGGTACTGATGATGCATTAGACCGATTGATGATGTTAATTGAAAATGATACGAGTATATCACATTTAAAATTAACCAAAATGATCTCAAGAGCAGTTCATTACGTTATATATATGAAGGAATTTAAAGTAGTTGAAATTTCAAAACTTATTGGCTGTGATTTGGATCGTGAAGCATATCATTATATTACACTGTACAAATTTGAAAATGAGGCATAGCTGAATGAGTATAAAATTACTGATCATAGGAATTAATGTTATTGGTTTAATTGGGGCGTATGTATTAATCCAAAATTTCATTAAAAAGAGAGTGATTGTAGGTTATTCAAAAAAGATGCAATCTTACACTCAAACCAAAAGTTGGGTTGATCTTTTACAACATCGCTATGTAGAGCAGTTAATGTTAGGTGAGTATATCCATATAAAGGAGTTATTGGTCTATTATGTTTCATTTATTGTGGGAATAGTTGTTATTTGGTTTTTTATATTTAGAGCTAATTTTATATTAAATATGTTTTTTATCTTTATACTAATCCTTCCTATTATTATTTTAGAACAGTATAGAAGAATAGTTTCTCAAAAAATCGACAAGGGCATTTTTCAGTTTTTAACTCAAATCAATGCCCGACTAATGAAATCTGAGGATATAATTAAGGCCATCAGTGAGTCTGAAAAATCTTTAACCAATAAACCCTTACTCTACTTGGTTAAGCAATTTAATCAAACGATCAAAATTGGATTACCCCCTGAACGCGCATTTGAAAAGGTACAAAGCCAAAGTTTGAATGAGTATCTGTGTTACTTGTTTACCAATATCAATATTGTCTATCAAAGGAGGGGGAATGTCAGTGAATTAATAAAAGCACTTGAAAATGAATATACGTCAATACAAATAGAAATTAATAAAAGAAAAACTGAGTTAGAACATGATCGAAACATGATCGGCATATCACTATTAATTGTTTTTTCAATCACTTATAAAATATCGATTGATAACGATTATATTATTTCCTTTTACAAAATGCACAATGGCATAGGCGTTTTTTGGGGATTTTTGGTGTGTATTGGCGTTTTATTTGCAATCGTTGGAAGTGTTAAAAAATATTAGAAAGGGGAACTCAAATTGAGAATAATATGTACAAAGTTGTTTGGATGATTAATATTTTAGGGATTACATTGTTAATTCAGTTTTTTTTAGCAAGTATGAAAACAAAACAAATCACTATGAATAAGACAACAAAATACCAAAATAATTTTTTGCCACGGTTAAATTTTCTGAAAAAATATAGACTGACTCAGACAACCTTATCAAAGAATTTTTATCGCATGTATAAGTATTTATATATACAATCTGCATCGGGTTCAAGAGCTGAAGACATGTTGAAAAGTATGCATTTAGTCGTCTATGACAAAGAATTAAAAAAAACATTACTCAAAATGTCCGCCATGATTTCACAGAGCAATGATGTGCATAAATCACTATCATTTCTTAAATCTAAGTTTAGTAATGATGATGGTGAAGTATTAATTGGAATCTTAGAAAGTATTGCAATAAGTGGATTGTCACAAGATGCTTTTTTAAGACTTGACCATATGCTTTTTCAAAAGTACTTATCACAGTTGAGGAAGGATACACAAAAAATAAAGCGTATATATTTTGTATCAGTGCTATTTTTTGTACTTGCAGCATCTGGGATTATTTTAGTGCCACTTTTAGACCAAATGCTAATGTCAGCAAATATAATATTCAATTAAAGATGGAGGAGCAAATAGAATGGATTTAAAAAAAATGAAAAAGGACAATTATGAGGAAAATTTCAAACTTTACAAAGTGATGAACAACAACACAAAAGTAAATTTTAATTTTTTAGCAATTTGGATTCAAAAATTATCAATTGCTTTAGATTTTAAACTTATGGAGATAAGGTACAAATTCAAATCAGAAAGAGGTGAATTTGGAATAAGCTCAGTGATAGGAATAGCAATCGGGTTGATCGTGGCAGCATTTATTTTAATTCCTGGAATTCAAACTTTTGCAAGTAAAATCATTTCAGATATGCAATTATGGTGGACAAATTCAATCAGTACGCAAATCTTTCCTAACTAATTTAGAGTAAATAAATGAATATTGATCAAATAGTTGTAATTGGGGTTGTGATGGTTGTGATAATGTCACTTTTTGTATCAATGATAGATTATATCATTCCTACTTTGAAAAAGATGGAATTTGATGCGACTTGTAGAAACTACATATTATTAGCAGAATCACAAAATGGATTGGAAGATATTGATATTGATGAACTGACGCTAAGACTGCAAGAGTTGGGCTTTGAGGAGATTGAAGTTGCTGCACAAAAGCAAAATTCTGTCGTAAGAGGTAATCTTTATGTATTAAATGTTGAAGCAATTTACAATCAAAAAAAAGTAATGAATATATTTAAAAGAATTGATGATAAAGTGTTTTTTAAGTTTGCACAGAGTTATTTAGCTAGAAAAATTGTCATGTGATATTTATGAGGTTACTTAATAATGAATAAATTAATTCTAAATAAATTAATTCTGTTTAAAAGCAATTATGGCGCAACGGAAATTGGGATAGTAATTACGAGTTTCTTTTTGCTTATATTAGTTATAATACCGCTCAATTTAACAATTCAAGAAATTTCACTTCTAAATAATGTTAACCAAAGTGTTCAAGTGGCTTCAGAAATGACGATGCTTGATATGATGGAAGGTATTGATTTTGATTGGCTAAGTGAAGGTCAAATTCGCTATTCTCAAGAAAGTATAAACGAGGTAGAGGAACTTTTAAGGGATAAGCTAGAACAAGCAACAGGGTTTAAAATTGAACCTGAAAATGTAAGCTTTGAATTAATTGCCAATACTTCACCTAAGAAAATCGAAGTAAAATTCAATTATATGTATACATCCAAGATCTTTCTAAAAGATAAATTAAAAAAGAATATGTTTGTAAAATTATATTTTGAATTACCTATTAACCGATGAATCAGGAAGGAATATATGAAAAAGATTTTAATTGTAGTTTTGCTCTTTTTATGTGGGGGTTTACTAACTTTTGTAGAAATGAAACACATTAATAATCAAAAAATGGACTATACCACTAATGTAGTTGCATTAAAACACGATTTAGCTGAGGGGATAGAAATTAAGGAAGATGATTTACAGATCGTGTCTATACCAAACGCAATTTATAATAAGAATTACTTTCAAAATAAAAATGAAATTATTGGAAATACATTAGCAATAGCTCTAAATGAATCTTCCTTAATCAATAAAAACATGTTACTTGAAAAAAGTTATTACTTACCGAGTAAAGGAAATGCTATGACGAGCTTAAGGTTAACACCTGAAGAAATGCTTTGCTGGGAAATTGAAATTGGTGAAAATGTACATATCGTACATGTGGCATTAGAGGGTGTTTTATCAATATTAGGCCAAGTAACTATAAAAGGAATATATGATCAGAATTTAGATCAAAATGTAAACATAAAAAACATGATGCCTACATTTATATTAATTGAAGGCAAAAAAAATATAATTGAAACAATTATTTCTAAAAGAGGTGTCGGGCGATTAGAAGTAATAAAAATGACAAATGAATAAAGTCATTGGATTTGTCATAGGATTCTTTGGTATAATAATCAATATGGACCACGGAGGGTTATATGGATTATAGTAAACTGTCAAGAGAGTCATTGTTACATGAAATTGAACAGCTAAATATGGAAAATGAACGTATCAAGCTCAAAAACATCGGATCTCAACTTGGCATTCACGACAGTCTTAACGATATAAAAGCACCTGTATTTATTGTAAATTCCGATTATAATATCATGTGGGCGAATAAATATTGTGCTGATAACTATAATGAAATATTGGTAAAAAAATGCTACCAGGTCTTTTTTAACAACAGTGATGTCTGTATAGGTTGCCAAGTGCAACAATGCCAAATAGATGGCAAGCAAAATGATCTTATTGTTGCTCGACAATTTGCTGAAGGCATAAAAGAAATATCTGTGAAATTGATTCCACTCATTCGTGAAGATAAAATATTTGCCATACTGGAGATTCAGTCTGAAAGTGAGAGTAATAGTCAAAAGCAAATTCAAAGGCTCGATCAACTTCAAAAACTGGAAAACATCAATGAAGTTTTGACACGAAAACAAGAAAATTTGGTGGGATTAATCGAACATTTTTCAAAATCGATGAAGGTGCCATTAAGATCTTTTATTGGTTATTTTCAAGCTTTTAGTCTAACTCAAGAAGAAAGTGTAAAAACTGAATATTTAAATTTACTAAAGTTGAATTCTGAGCTTTTATATGAAACACTGAACAAGCTTATGATGATTACACGTTATGGCACTCAGAGTTATGTTGGAAAAAAAGAGTCGTTTAATTTAAGAAAACTATTTGAAGAGACGTTGAATCAAATTGTATTGCCTTTTGATGAACATGGCACGACAAATTTTAATCTACTTTATACAGAAACTTTGCCAGATGTATTAATCGGAGATGCTTTTAGTTTAAGGATGTTAATTTCATATCTTCTGGAATTTGCGGTTTATTCGTCGAAAAATGAAATGATAGAAATTAGAGTCTCTGATATCACACAAACACATTCCAAAATGGTACTGAAAATTTCTATGCAATCAATGTATAGAAGTGAATCTTCTGAAAAACAACTCGATCATTTCAATATCGATTTGAACACGCAATTTGAATCAATTGCGGAATATTCATTGGCACTCGGGCTTAAACTAGCTAAAGAACTCGTACAATTACAAAATGGAATAATCAATTTAAATGTAGGTTTAGATAGCTACTTATACTTAGATGTGACCTTAAACTACGATAAAGTGATTCCTAAGTATGATCAACCAATAGAAATTGAAAGTAATTCAAGAAAGAAAGTCCTTATCGCAGATTTAGAAAAACCTTATATGTCACTTGATATTTTTAAAAATTATGATATTTATTTTGCGCATAATGGAAATGAAGCGATTAAACAATACTTTTTGATTAATCCCGACTTGACCATTATCAATGTTTTAATTGAAAACTGCGATGGCTTTAAAGTTTATGATGAAATAGAGAGACGGAGAAAAAAAATAACCCCTATAATAGCAATATCCAATAAACTTATAGACAATGAACGTGAGTTTATGCGAGATTATGGTTTTGATGAATACTACCCAAAACCACTTGACGATGAAAAACTTCAGGGAATTATTGAAAGCTACTTTTAGCAGAATATGTATAGACAACTTAGGGCGCATTGCGCCCTTTTATGTTATAATGGAATATGATGTAAAAGATGATTAATGGATGGTGAATTATGAAATTTAGAGGTATTGCAACTGCTGTATTTGGAATGGAAGCAATTGTTGGACAAGAATTGAAGGACTTAGGCTTTGAAAATGTAGTCGTAGAAAATGGAAGAGTTCTTTTTGATGCAGATGAAATGGGCATTGCGAGAGCGAATTTATGGCTAAGAACTGCAGAGCGTGTATTTATCTTAGTTGGTCAATTTAAAGCAACAAGTTTTGAGCAGTTGTTTGAAAGTGTATACGCGCTCCCTTGGGAGCAATATATCCCTAAAGAAGCCGAATTTCCTGTCAATGCAAAATCAGTAAAATCAAAACTTTTTAGTTTATCTGATATACAGAGCATTAGTAAACGTGCAATTGTAAAGCGTATGACGAATGCTTATAAGATTGAATGGTTTAAGGAAACAGCTGAAAAGTATAGCATACATGTAGGAATACTAAAAGATGAAGTCACTGTAAGTATAGACACATCAGGTGCTGGACTTCATAAACGCGGGTATAGAGAAAAAGGCAATGAAGCGCCTCTTAAAGAAACTCTTGCAGCGGGACTACTATTAGTAAGTAAATGGCAACCTAAAATACATTTAATTGATCCATTTTGTGGATCAGGCACGATAGTTATTGAAGCTGCACTAATTGCTAAAAATATCGCTCCAGGACTCAAAAGAAGTTTTGATTTTGAAAAATGGAGTTGGTTTGATCAAACTGTAGGACAAAAGGTGCGTAGATTGGCACAAGAGAGCATAAAAAATGATCTGGACATACAGATAGAAGGCTATGATATTGACAAGCGATCGGTTTTTATTGCAAGAAAAAATGCTGAACTTGCAGGCGTAGAGGATATCGTCCATTTTCAAGTGAGGGATGTAAAAGATTTTAGCACCAAAAATCAATATGGCTATCTGATTTGCAACCCACCTTATGGTGAGCGTCTTAATGAACTTGAAGAAGTTAAAAAACTTTATACTTTAATGGGAAAAATATTTGAACCGTATAAAACATGGTCTAAATATATCATTACCTCATACGAAGATTTTGAAAAAGTATATGGTTCTAAATCTACGAAGAATAGAAAATTATATAATGGTAGAATTAAAACGTATTTCTATTTGTTTTTTGGTGAAAAACCACCTAAAAGTTCAAAAAGAGTTATTGAAGAGTAGAAGTAAAAACAGTATTGAGGACAAGAATAATGTGAGGTAATGGTTATTTTATGAAAAAAAGTCTTTCTTTGATTGTCTTACTGATAAGTGTTCTCTTTGTGATGCAGTTTGAGGGAGTAGTTTCAGAAGCATCAAAACTTTTTAATGAAAACTATAAACTTAAAAATCAGATTTATTTCAATTTGAATAATGATTTTGAATACCGTGCACAGATTTTTTCAATTGAGGACGCTTTTGTCATAGTCGGTCGAGCCAAAGTTCAATATATTTCAGCTGAAGGCGAATTGATTTGGGAGAAAGATGTCTCTTCTCAAAATGTAAGTGTGGCACCGGGTACAAATTATTTCGTGCTGGCTGAAAAAAAAGCAGGAGACTTATTTGTAATTAATCAAAAAGGTGAAATCAGTGAAAAAAGATTTGCTGTAGGTGCGATTGAATCAATCAAGCGTTTTGAAAATGGTTATATAGGCGTTATTAAGTCTGATCATGAATTCGTTCTTCTTGATAAAAAATTGAAAACGGTTTGTAGTACTAAACTGCCGAGCGGCGCTATACTTGATTATGATCTTACAGCGAGCAGACAAAACATCTCATTTTTATTACTAGATTTAAATCATGCTCAGTTTAATACGAAACTTGTCATTACAACTTTCAATGGGAGTATCGTAAGTGGTAGCAACATTGCCGAAGAAATCGGATATGGGATGAAGTTAATGAAAGATAAAATTGTAATCTTAGTGGATAATGCACTACTTTACTATGATTATAATGGTAAACGCATCAATGAAGTGAAGATCGAACAAACGGTTAGCAATTTCTTACTTAAGGATAATTCCTATTTATACCTGAACAATCAAGGTAACACCAATATCACAATTGAGACACCTCCAGAAAAGTTGTTGACGATAAACGCACAAGGTGAAATTATAAAAGAGTTTAAACCAGATTTATTGAGTATAATTGGCATGAAGAAACTCGGAGATAAACTAATGATTTTTAGTAAAGATCAAATCGAAATAATTGGAAATTCAGGTAAAACTGAAGAGGTATACAATGCAGTAGATGATATAAAAGCGATACATGTAATCAATGATACAAGTTTTGCTATTGAGTATATCAATCATTTGGATGTTTACACGCAGAAGTAACAGGAGGTTACAATATGAACTGGACAGATTTTGCTGTACTTGCAGTAATTCTTGGTAGTATGTATTTTGGATGGAAGAAAGGATTTATTGTAGCCGCTATAGAATTTGTGAAGTGGATCGCTTCTATTTTTATTGCGAGAGTTTTTTACGTTCAATTTACCAATACGTTAGTTGGCATATTTGGTGATCCAACCGAGAAGATTTCAAAACATGTTAGCACTTATCTTTACGACATGTTAGGTTACGATCCGGTGGTGTCAAAACCACTTGAAATGGCACAAATGGATGTAGCTCTTAATTCGTTGAAACTTCCAAAAGATTTTGAGGGAAATATTAAGACTACCTTGATGGACAATGTAGTCAATACAACGGGTGGTTTTGTACAAGTAGCCACGGATCAAATGAGCAAAATGGTTTTATATGGACTTGGTTTTTTGATGTTAGTTTTACTGTTGATTATAATGTTTGGTGTTATTCAAGTTGTAGGAAAATACCTTTCAAAATTGCCAATATTAAAAGAACTAAATCATGGTGGCGGTCTGCTATTAGGCTCAGTTATAGGTTTAATAAGTGTTTATTTTATCATGGCGATGCTAGGGTATCTTAAAACATTTTCATGGGCAGGTGACACACTTGCAATGATTGAAAAATCACAATTTGCAATTTATTTTTACAAGTATAATATACTACAATATATGTTTAATCACATGCTGATAAAGGGTCAGTTTTAATGAAGGAGAAATTAAATGGAAGTGAAAATTGATGCAAGGGGACTTGTATGTCCAAAGCCTGTAATTGAAACTAAAAAAGCATTAGATGGATTGAATGAAGGTAACATTATTACTTTGGTTGATAACCAAGTCGCTAAGGATAATGTGTCAAAACTAGCAAAGAGTTTAAATTTACATTTTAGTGTGACAGAAGCTAATGGCGATTATGAAATTAGCATATTTAAAGGTGCTTATGCACAGTCAACTGAAGATATGGTTCAAAAACGCCCCGATCTATCAAATCTAGTAATCATAGTTGGAAAAGACACCATGGGTGAAGGCGAACGAGAACTTGGCGAAATTCTTATGAAGAGCTATTTTTATGCATTATCAGAAGCAGAGCCGTATCCAAAGGCTATTATTTTTATTAATTCAGGGGTTAAACTAACCACTATGAATTTACAAGTCATTGAATACCTTAAAAAGCTTCATGAAATGGGAACAGAGATCTTAAGTTGTGGTACTTGTCTAGATTATTACGGATTAAAAGACATGCTTCAAATTGGAGAAATTTCAAATATGTACACGATAGTGGAATTCATGAATGAAGCAAATAATACAATTACGCTTTAGGCTTATTAATACCTATAAAAGAATATAAAGTATTTAATTTCCCAAATGAAAGGTGCCATATGGATTTAACTTATATGATAATTGCTTTCACTTCAACACATCAAGCAATACATTTTGAAAGAAAATTATTGCCTATTTTTGCCATTGAATTGATTCCTACTCCAAGAGAGATTGCGGCAAGTTGTGGCCTCTCACTTAAATTTGAATTAGACGATTTGCAAGCGATCTTGAAAGTCTTAGAAGATGAGGATAAAACAGGAATTCAGCTTTTTAGATTTGTTGCAAAGGATCAACAGAAGAAAATTATAAAGATGGAATGGGAGGCCAAGTAATGCCGCTTAAACTTGAAATTGGAGATAAGATTACAACTAAAAAACCACATCCATGTGGAAGTCATAATTTTGAAATTATGAGAGTTGGGATGGATTTTGTCATCAAATGTGAAAAATGTGAAAAAGAAATTTGGATTCCTCGCGTAAAGATTGAAAAGCGCATAAAAGAGATTTATAGAAATGGCGAAAAACTTCCAAAAGTATGATTGAAAACTTCAATAGAAACTTCAATAGAAACTTCAATAGAAACTTCAATAAAAACATAAATAAAAAAAGACTTGTCATGTCCTATGACTAGTGATATAATTCTAACGTTGTAAGTGCGACAAATTGTCGCTACTTCTCTGCCCTTAAATCAGGGCCATTATGTCCACAGGGAGGTGTAAAAGATGAGAAAATACGAAGCTATTTTTATTTTAAGACCATCAATCGAAGAAGAAAAACGAGTAGAGGCGATTGAGAAATTCAAAGCAATCATATCTGCAGATGGAGAAATAGAAAAAGTAGAAGAATGGGGTAACAGAAAACTTGCTTATGAGATCGAAAAGATCAGAGAAGGTTATTATGTACTAGTGCATTTCAATGCAAACCCAACTCTTCCAAAAGAACTTGAAAGAAATTTCAAGATTTCTGATGACGTAATCCGTTATATCATCGTTAATTTAGAAGACAAATAATTGAAGATGGGGGCTCATTAATGAATAATGTAGTATTAATCGGGCGTTTGGCAAGAGACCCAGAACTCAGATTTGTTCCCGGAAGCGGGATGGCAGTAGCCAACTTCACAATGGCGATCGATAAAGGATTGACACGAGAAAAAAAGCAGGAATTCGAAAGCCAAGGTAAGCCAACGGCAGACTTTATAAGAATTGTTGTTTGGGGTAAGCAGGCTGAAAACTGCTCTCAATATTTAGCAAAAGGTAAACTCGTTGCAATACAAGGTTCTATTCAAACTAGCAGCTATAAGTCGAACACAGGGGAAACTAGATACACAACCGAAGTGCTTGCAAATCGAGTTGAATTCCTCGAATGGGGAGAAAAGACACAATCATCTAGTACTAAAAACGACGATTTTAGCTTTGGAGCGGGTAGCTTTGAAGACTTTCAGTCTATTGAAGACGACGATGATGTTCCATTCTAATAGAAGGAGGGAAAACTAATGATTAAGAGACGTAGAAAGAGAAAAGGTTGTTCTTTCTGTCAAGATAAAGTAGAAGCAATCGATTACAAAGATACAAAAAAATTACAAAAGTATCTTACTGAGAGAGGCAAAATTTTGCCAAGAAGAGTAACTGGTACTTGCGCTAAACACCAAAGAATGGTTACAAGCGCAGTTAAGAGAGCTAGAATTATTGCTCTTTTACCATTCGTAAATGACTAAATAAAAAATGCTGTCCTACTGGGCAGCTTTTTATTTTTTTTGTAACAAGTGATTAAAAATGCCTTCAAATGGTGTATAATCAATAGTGATGAGAAAATAAGTGGAGGATGTACCTTTGAATAAAACAAGACAAATAATAGAAGCTGGCATATTTGCAGCTTTACTTTCAGTATTAATAATAGGTACCTTTTATATACCCGTTCTAGGTAGTGTAGCAGCACTTTTTTTACCAGTTCCTATAATTATCCTGACGATGAAGAATAAACCTTTATATGTTTTTCTTGCGGCAATTACCGCTATTTCTATTTCAGGCTTAGCCATAACATTTATAAGTAGTTTAGCCCTTGGTGGGGTTGCATTATTAGTGGGACTTCCAATGGGAATATCGATGAAAAAGAAAAACAATAATTTAGTGACTTTACTTACAGGATCAATAGGTGCTGCAGTTGGTTTTATAACCGTTTTTTTAGTCATACAATGGTTAACAGGTTTTACAATGATTGATATAGTTGAAGATAGTTTTAAAATGTCTTTAGATATTCAGTCAAGCATCAACTCAGCAGCAGATGGCCTTGGTGTTAACTCATCCGTTTCTATGGAAGAAATTCAAAAGATGTTTGATCAGACATTATATATGATGAAGTTAATTATGCCAGCAATTATATTGATTATGTCTTTCTTTTATTCTGCAGTGAATCAAGCTTTTTCAGTTCAAGTGATGAAGCGTATGAATATAGATCATGTTGCACTTGGCCATTTTGATGAATTTAAGTATCCGAAACACTTAGCATATGGCAGTATGGGGATGATGGTCCTTGCCTATCTTATAGGATACCTTGGTTATGCGGACTCTGAACTTCTAACCGCAAATTTCACTTATTTGTTTTTGATGGTATTCTCTATTCAGGGTATGTCACTGATATATTACTACATGAAAAAACGCTCTGGAAAAGGCCTTGGAATTACAGTGATTGTTATTTTACTTTTATTTGGTTTTATGCAATATATTTCATTCCTTGGCTTCTTTGATGTAATGATTGACCTTAGAAAAATTGATAAGAAACCAAAAGTTCAATAAGAAACACTTATTGTCACGAAGGGGAATACTATGGGAAATAATAAGGGAAATAACAAAGTGAATAATCCATTTAAAGAAACCATGAATTTATATTTGATTGTTATCGCGATACTGGTCATAGCACTTGCATATTACAATTCTATTTTTGGAATTGTTGGTTTTTTGGCTTTTTTAAGTTTGATTATCTATAACTGGTTATCCGATCGCAATAAGTCAAGAAAATGGCGCAAGTATGTTGAGGCACTATCAACTAATATTGACAGCGCTGCAAGATACGCTGTTTTCAATCTTCCCGTTCCTTTGGTAGTAATCGATATTGATGGGAAAATCAACTGGTATAATTCAAAATTTACGGAAATGGTTGCGGAGAAAAGCGTTATTGGAAAAAGCATAGTAACTTTAATCCCATCCCTTTCAATAGAGCAATTTAAGACTGGTGAGCAACAAGAGGGTATAAGAATAAGTGATAAAACGTATGATGTCTATGCAAATATGGTCAATCTTGAGGACGAGAATCCCCAAGACATGGTAATTATGTTATACTGGTTTGATACAACCGTTCAAACTGAATTAAAAATGAAATACGATGAAGAAAAGCCCGTTTTAGCACTGATCAATGTAGATAATTTTGAAGATGTTATGAATGAAACCAAAGAAGAAAAAATTCCTTTTGTAACTTCTGAAATTGAGAAGAGGGTCAACCTCTGGGCGACGCGTATGAATGGGATGATCAAAAGGTATCAAAAAGATAAATATATCGTGATCTTTGAATCGAAATATTTGGAAAATCTTGAAGCAAAGCGATTTTCAATACTGGATGAAATCAGAGAGATAGATGTCGGTAATAAGATCCCAGTAACGCTAAGTATAGGGATTGGTGTTAACGGCAAAACGCCTGCTCTCCTTGAAGAAGATGCATATGCCAGTCTTGAACTGGCACTTGGACGTGGTGGTGATCAAGCGGTACTAAGAAAACGCAACACTTTTGAGTTTTATGGTGGTAAGACAAAAGCTGTAGAAAAAAGAAATAGAGTAAAGGCGAGAGTTATCGCCCATGGTTTTCAGTCCTTAATAGATGAAAGTTCAAAGGTCATCGTTATGGGGCATAAATCACCAGACATGGATTCTTTTGGGGCTGCTATAGGTATTTATAGAGGTGTTATCAACCGAGGCAAAGAAGCTGCTATCGTGCTGAATGAAGTTACTGAAGCCATAGAGATGGTTTACCAATCTTTTAAAGACAAAGACATCTATCAGTTTATCACCTCAGCACAAGCTATCGAGCTCGTTGATGAAAACACGATGGTAGTGGTTGTCGATACACATAAACCAAGTTTAACAGAGTGTCCAGAGATTATCGATCAAACCAATCGCATCGTGCTGATGGATCATCATCGACGAAGTACTGAATTCATCGATAAAGCAGTTTTAAAATATATGGAGCCATATGCCTCAAGTACATCTGAACTCGTAACTGAGATTCTTCAATATATGGAAAATAAACCTAGAATAGAAAAAGAAGAAGCGGATGCACTTTTAGCGGGTATCACAGTTGATACAAAGAACTTTTCACTGAAGACAGGTGTGAGAACTTTTGATGCTGCAGCTTATCTAAGGCGTCAAGGAGCGGATACGACGAGGGTTAGGCAATTGTTTCAAGATGATCTTCAAACATTTATTGAAAAAGCATCAATTGTTGGAACAGCAGTTAGGTATAAAGAGACCATCGCAATTTCGACTTCGTCAATTCAAAGTGAAAGCATACAGCTAATTGCAGCTCAGGCGGCAGATGATTTACTAGATATTAAAGGTATTAATGCATCTTTTGTTATTGCCAAAAAAACCGATGATACTGTTTTTATATCAGGTCGGTCACTTGGAGATGTCAACGTACAAATTATTTTAGAAACATTAGGTGGCGGTGGACATCTAGAAGTCGCAGGCGCACAGTTTAAAGATGCAGATATCGAAGTAATCAAAGAAAAATTAATAAAAAGTATAGATCAATATTATGAGGAAGGGGCATCAAAATGAAAGTCATCTTATTAAAAGACATAAAAGGTACAGGAAAAAAAGGCGATATCCTCAATGCAAGTGATGGTCACGCAAGAAATTACTTGATTCCTAGAGGACTTGCAAAAGAAGCAACTGATGGAAGTGTAAAAGAACTTGAACATCAAAATGCATCAAAAGTCAAAAAAGAAGAAGCGGAACTAGCAAATGCTAAAGCACTTGCAGAGCGCATCAGTACACTTGATATTACGTTTAAAACAAAAGCGGGAGAGGGCGGTCGTTTGTTTGGCTCAATTACGAACAAAGATGTCGCAGATATGATTAAAAGCAAACACAATTTGGATATTGATAAGAAAAAAATTGTCATGGATCAGCCAATCAGAACACTTGGTACTACAAATGTGACGATAAAAGTTTACCCAAAAGTATCAGCACAAATGAAAGTACATGTTATTGAAGAGTAGAGTTGTTAATAGGTCACAATTATAGTCAGTATAAATGTGACCTATTATTAATTAATTTTTTAAAATATAAAAAAAACTTAAAGTAAATTTTGCTAAAAATAGGGTATTATAAAAATAGACAACAGGGAACGACATTAAAACAACTTGGAATGACATCATTAATAAGAAGATCGAAAGATCTTCTTATTTTGTAACTGGAATTATCAGAAAAATCAGACAAAAGAGGTGGCGTATGATCAATTTGGTAAAAAACGAAATTAAAAAGACACTTGTAGGTAAAGATAACGCCATAGAGAGTATAATGATTGCTATGCTTTCTGGTGGTCATGTATTAATTGAAGATCTACCTGGGCTGGGCAAAACGACTTTGGCAAAAGCTTTTGCAGCATCTCTTGAGTGTACTTACCGCAGAATTCAGTTTACACCTGATTTGATGCCTTCAGATCTAATTGGTATATCCGTTTATTCGAAAGAACAACAGAAGTTTGTATTTCATGAAGGTCCAATTTTCACCAATGTACTGCTTGCTGATGAAATCAATCGAACTTCACCAAAAACACAATCGAGTTTACTTGAGGCAATGGAAGAATCACAAGTAACAGTTGATGGAAAAACCATAAAACTAGAAGCACCATTTATCGTTATAGCAACAGAAAATCCAATTGAACTTCAAGGCACATTTCCACTACCTGAGGCACAACTTGATAGGTTTATGATGCGGATTTCTTTAGGATATCCAACTGCAGATGAGGAAGTTGAAATTCTATCGTTGAAAGAAAAACCAGCAGAAATAAAAGGCGTCATTACAAAAGAAACGTTAGCAGAGGCCATTATGGAGATGGAAAAAGTCTACGTGGATCCAGCGCTTAAACAATATATAGTTAAACTGATGAAAGCCACAAGAGACCATTCTTCTATTAAGTTAGGCGCTAGTCCAAGGGCGTCAGTGCACCTGTTCAATGGTGCTAAAGCAAAAGCATATCTAGAAGGAAGAGATTTTGTAATGGCTTCTGATATAAGTGGTCTGTTTGAATCTGTAATTGGACATCGACTCATCTTAAAGGGAGAGGCATTACACCGAGGGACTGGACTTAAAGCGCTATTACAAGAAATCGTCGCATCTGTAGAAGTGCCTAAAGTGGTAAGGTAAAAGCTTAGATTTAGTAGTTTGTAAATGCGAATAAGTTGGGGGAGATGAGCACATGACCAAAGGCTTTAAGAGAACTCTATATGTATTGCTAGCCTTCTTACTTGTAGTTGCAGTACTTTCAGGTGGAAAGACGCTTTACTATTTTTTGTTTACAACTGGGATTATATGGCTTGGCATGTTTTTGATGTTAAACCACAATGAACGCAATTTATATATACTGTATTATACGAGTGATAGCATCATTCAATCTGGTGATGTGATTAGCATCGATTATAAGATTTCCAATACGAGTATCGTACCGATACTGCATGCAGTCATTGAGTTTAAACTTGATAAACGTATGGATACAGAATCTAGTTTAAAAGAAATTGCTTACTTTGGTAATTTTGACAAGATAAATTTCTCTAAAGATATTGTGTGCAAATACAGAGGTTATTATAAAGTCGGTCAAGTTAGAGTAGAATTATATGACCCATTGCTACTTGGAAAACGCGTCATCGATTTTAATAAAGAAATAGATATTACAGTCCATCCTAAAGTTGTGCCAATCAGACAAAAATTACTTCAATCTCAAGATTTTTATGGCACACTGAAGTCAAGTAGACATACTCTTGAAGACCGTACAAATATTATCAATATAAGACCCTATATACCAGGCGATCAACTTAAAAACATTCACTGGAAAGTCAGTGCGAAAAGAGATGCCTTGCAGACAAAAGAGTTTGAGCAAACTGTTAGTACAAAACTTATGGTTTTGCTGGATGGTAGTAAACCGACTTCTATTGATTTGGACCGAGAAGAAAAGATGATTTCATTTGTCGCTTCTCTTGTTAAGATGGTTTTGGATGATCAAATTAATATAAAACTCACTATAAACGATAATGCTGCGACTGTAATTGATGGTGGAAGTACTTCAGATTTTTACGCATTTCAAGATCAACTTACTAATTTTGAATGTTTAAGTGATACCCCTTTTGAAAATTTTGTTCAAAGATTTAGACAAAGCGAAGAAAGCAATACCGATCAAGAACTGATTTTAGTGACACAAGGACTAAATAAGGAATGTTTAGAGGGCTTGAGTTTATTAACTCAAAAGGTAAACATATTTACCTTTATGCCTAAAGACCTTGAAGAAAGAGAGCTGATTTTCAAATATCAAACGAGAATGCTACGTTTTCACTATATTGATCAAATTATGGATGTGACCTATGGATAATAAATCTAAATTGACGAAATGGATGACCGGTTACTTTATTTTTCTATCATTGATGCTGACCATAAATTTCTTTATAAAATTATCCGTTGATTTGAGTTTATTTGGTCTGGTAACTCTTATGGTTTATTTTGGACTGTATTTTATTAAGCGGTTTAAAAGTGTCAGCATAAAAATTTTAGCAGGATTGCTCATTGTGTTACTGCTAATATATGGTGCAGATTATGTGCTCTCTTCTTTATCACAGATGAAATCTCAAGATTTGGTGATAGAGACAAACTCACAAACACTTGACCGGGCTGAAGGAATACATGAACAAGTAAAACGTCATGATGTCACTATCATACACAACTTAAGAGATGCACTTGATTATAAAAAAGTAATCTCGTTTACTAAATGGGTGGTGACGACAAGGATTGAAGAGCAAATTATCAATGGTAAGAAAATTGAGCTCAATAAGCGCTATGAATTCTATTTGTTGACACTCATATCTTTTTTATTGACGGTAATTTTAAGCTTTATATTTAGATTTAAATGGTTTAAATTAGCACTGATTCTTCCGGTTTTATTTTATGTTTGGTTATGGTACCAATTTATCGACTTGCCTTGGTTATATAGCGCAATCTACTTTGCTGGTGTCGTTGCCTTCTTCATCATGGATCACCATGAAAAGTTGGTACTAACCCATCCAGGCTTTAACACAGCCTATTATCCTGCGAGTAAATTGATGCTCACCAGTATCACTACTGGAATAGTGATTATTGCACTTGCGGGAATTATCACTGCTGTTTTTCCCATCAAACAAGTGAATTATCTAGTAGACCTTGTGACGCCAAATTTATGGGGCGCAAGAAGTGGATATACTGGTTCACAGCTCAAAATGTATTCTTTACAAGATACAGCATATCAGGGTGAATCAGAAATTCTCGGTGGTCCCGTTGGCGAAATCAATAAAGTAGATCCTATATTTTGGGTCAAATTTGATCACAAAATTAGTAAAGCAGTATATCTTAAGACGACAATTAAAGATAACTATGATGGACTTAAGTGGAACAATAATGGAATTACCTATAAAACCAATTTTAAATACTATTTAGGAGATGAGGACAACGTAAAAATGCTGACCTCAGGGAACTTTGATGGCATAACAGGTTCTATAAAAATCAACAAAAAACTCACAAAAACTGTAACACTATTTACACCAATGGGCTTATATAAGACAAGTTTAGGGAGTGATCGCGTTTATGTATCTGCTGAAAATGAAGCATTTTATAAAGCGGGTGCATTCGTTAAATATCTAAATGAATATGATTTTAGTGCGTCACAAAGGGATTTTTATAAATCTTCTGAAGTCGACTATCTTCAAATTTCTAACCGAATTGAGAAGAGAACCATAGATTTAGCACTTCAAATTGGGGCATTTGGGAAGACAGACTATGAAAAAATGGTGATGTTGACCCAGTTTTTATCACAGAACTACACATATAGTTTAACGCCTTTAAGTAACAGAGAGAGAAGAGACTTTGTATCAAGCTTCCTTTTTGATACACAAAAGGGATATTGCACTTACTTTGCATCGGCATTAGCCATAATGGCGCGGATCAATGGAATACCCTCTAGATATGTTGAAGGGTTCAGAGTTGACCCCAATGAAGTCGGTGATGGTAAGGACTTTTCAAAAGTCACGGGTAGAGACGCACATGCATGGGCAGAAGTGTATTTAGAAGGCTATGGGTGGATTATATTTGAAGCAACACCGATCTATTCAGAAATCACAAACTCAGATGAAGCGCCGACCTTAAATGAGCTTTTAGGACAAGAAGAGACGACTGAAGCGATTACAAATGAAGTTGGACAGACAGTTACGACCAATGAACCTGTTAACTTAGAAGATTTACTAGCAGAAGGAGATGGGGGAAGAGGTAACTTAGAAGGCAACATTCCTTCAAGCACGATTACCACAAAAGCTAAATACCAGATTTATATCTATATCGGTATTGGGATAGTCGTCATATTATTTGGCATCGCTATATCACGATTGCCTCTTAGATATCTTAGCCGAAAAAACACGCATGGTTTTGCGGTAAGGGTGATTTATTTCCTTGCTTATCTGGTTTCTGAGTCAAAGGGCTATCCGTCCACTGAGCCTGAATATGTATTTGTGAAAGCGGATTATTCTAGTGCAGAGATTAATTTATGGCTTAAAATACTTTATGCAAATAAAGAGAGTATCTCAGAAGAAACCATAATGAAAGGCATTGATACGGTTATTAGTCACTTGAAAAGTGCAAAGGAAAACTACGTCATGCGACAAGGCCGGATGAAGTATCTGAAATTCAGGTGGTTAAAGATTACAAAGCTCATCCCATAATAATCGTGAACTTTAGACCATAGTGTATTGAGAAAAGGCATGTTATAATTAAGAAAAAAGCAATTAGGAGCGCTTCAATGAACTTAAAAACCATGCCACACGATATTAATGCAGAACAAAGCGTCATCGGATCATTGCTTATGGACAGTGATCTAATTGGTGATGTTTTAGATGTAATATCACTAGATGAAGAATTTTACCATGAAGCACATAGAGAAATATTTAGAACCATTAAGAGGTTGTTCTCAGATGGTCAAACTGTAGATATGATTACGGTATCAGATGAACTTGGTAAAAACCAGTTACTAGAAGCTGTAGGTGGATTTGAATATCTTATGGAACTTTCAGATGTCGGTACTTTGATTTCCAATATTTCCAATCACGCAAAAATCGTCCATGAAAAGTATATGTTAAGGCGACTGATACGGTCATCAACTGAAATTGTTGAAAAAGGTTATGATTCGCATGATGTTGAGATGCTCATAGAAGAAGCTGAGTCTAGCATTTTTGAGATTTCTCAAAATCGTGATAAAAAAGGTTTTCAATCAATTTCTGATGTACTTCAAGTTGCCTACGAAAAAATCGTGCAACTTCATGAAGACCCAAATGCTTTAACAGGGATTCCTACAGGATTTGATGCACTTGACGAAATGACAAATGGATTTCAGCGATCTGATATGATCCTCATCGCAGCACGTCCTTCTATGGGTAAAACGGCTTTTGCGCTTAACTTATGTCAGCATGCTGCAGTTAAGGAAAAGAAAAGTGTCGCCATATTCAGTCTAGAGATGGCAGCGGAACAACTCGTTCAGCGTCTACTAAGTGCTCAATCACTTGTTTCTATCGGAGATATTAGAACGGGTCAAATTGAAGATGACGACTGGTTTAAACTTGCAAGAAGTAGCGCTCAACTAGGAGAAGCAAAGATATTTATAGATGATACACCTGGTATAACTGTCGCTGAAATCAGAAGTAAATGTAGACGTCTTAAGATGAATCACGGTCTTGACATGATCATGATCGATTATCTTCAACTTATGTCGGGTGGTGGTAAATCTGAAAATAGACAACAAGAAATATCTACAATATCTAGGTCTTTAAAGAGTATTGCTAGGGAAATGAACTGTCCTGTCATAGCACTTTCGCAGTTATCTCGTGCATCAGAACTCAGAGCAGATCATAGACCTATCCTATCAGACCTTCGTGAATCTGGCGCAATTGAGCAAGATGCCGATTTAGTTATGTTTTTATACAGAGATGAATACTATAATCCTGATACCGTTGATGAGAAGCTTAAGGGGATTGGTGAAGTCATCATCGCGAAACAAAGAAATGGTGAAACCGGTAAAGTGTACCTCGCATGGTTAGGTAAATATACTAAGTTTGCCAACACATCTCAGGTGAGGTGATTTGAGTGAATTTAGATTTTAGAAAGCTAAAGCGAACGGATGCATATAAGTTTATCAAATGGGGCAGGCATGAAGATCCAAGATTTTTCCAATATAACTTTCCGTATGTTCATAAAGGTGAATTTGATGCATGGTACTTCTCAAAACAAAAATTGATCACAAAAAAAGTTTATGGTCTATTTTTAGAGGATTATCCACTTGGATTTATTACACTTAAGCATATCAAGTGGCTAAAAAGAAGCGCTGAACTAGGTATCGCTGTAGACCCAAACTATGTTAGTGAAGGTTTTGGTTCAGAACTTTTAAGAAGATACCTTGAGTATGTTTTTGAACATTATCCTATAGAAGTCATGACGCTGAGAGTCGCACATTTTAATAAAAGAGCTCAGAAGAGTTATGAAAAAATTGGTTTTAAAAGGGTTAAAGAGGTGTTTGAGCCTTTTGAAGAACAAGGGTTTAAAGACATCATTATAGAGAAGTATCCAGAACAATTTGATTTAATTGACGACGTTCTTTACACGACCTTCTATGTCATGGAATATCATAAAAGTCAATTAACAAAATAAAGTAAAGGCAGTATCTTAGTGGCATAAAGATGACATTTTGAGATATGTGCTTTTTTTTTTAAATAAATCTTTATTTAAAAAGGAAAATGGACTATAATTGATTATAATGTATTTTTAATGTATTTTGTATTCATATACTTAAGCAATTACAAAAGGCATTCAAGTAAAAAGTAGCTAAATCAAGGAGCTCAATAATGGACAAATATGAGCAGAAAGTACAACTAAAAGCCAGAGCGAAGATTAATTTAACACTTGATGTACTTTCTCGAAGAGAGAATGGTTACCATGACGTAGAAATGCTCATGCAGCAGATCAATCTATATGATAACGTCACGGTTAATATGAACCGTACAGGTGAAATCAAACTTACATGTACAGACGTTTTTCTACCGGTAGATGAAAAAAACATTGCCTTTCAAGCAGCAAAACTCATGCAGGAAAAGTTTAGTATAAAAGAAGGTTTTGACATTCATATAGAAAAGCAAATCCCAATCGCAGCTGGTCTTGCTGGTGGAAGTACAGATGCTGCTGCTGTGATCAAGGCGATTAATCAACTTTGTGAGTTAGATTTAACCACTGATAAGTTACAAGAAATTGGTTTTAAATTAGGCGCAGATGTGCCATTTTGTTTTTTAGAAGGGTGTGCACTGGCAAAAGGATTAGGCGAAATCCTAGAACCAGTTCGTGGATTTGAGCATGCTTGGATGGTACTTGTGAAACCAAGTTTTGGTGTTTCCACAAAAGAGGTATATACCGGACTCGATTTGGATGCAATAAAAGAAAGACCTGAGACAGCAAAGATGGTTGAGGCATTAAAAGAACAAAATAAGAGGGTCATATTATCTGGTCTATGCAATGTGCTGGAAACAGTTACTTTAAACCTTTATCCTAAAGTATCTGAAATTAAAGAGATTTTAACGAGTTATGGTGCAGAAGGTATCTTGATGAGTGGTAGTGGACCAACTGTATTTGGTTTTTTCTCAAGTTACGAGCGCGCCAAAAAAGCACATAAAAAATTGAAAAAGCAATATCCACAAAGTTATGTGGTTTCAACATATAATCAATAGATAAGTAAAGTTGGAGGGACTATGAACGTTAATTTTGACAAATTGGAAATAAGAAATTACAAACCATTAGGTGAAGTTGTATTTGAGTATTTGAGAAATGCTATCTTGGCAGGCGAACTCAAGCCAGGTGAGCGATTAATGGAAGTAACGATTGCTGATCAACTCGGTGTAAGTAGAACGCCAGTAAGAGAAGCGATTCGTAAACTAGAAAAAGAAAGCTTTGTGATCATGATTCCAAGAAAAGGCGCATATGTTGCTGATTTAACTAAAAAGGATATCATGGAAGTGCTTGAAATTCGTAAGGAACTTGAAGGCTTTGCAGCGTATCTTGCAGCAGAGCGTATGACGCTTTCAGAAAAAGAATCGCTTGGTAAAATCGTGGAACATTTTAATGAATCACTTTTATCAAATGACAAAAAAAGCATGATCGAAAGTGATAATGAGTTTCACTCATTGATTTTTGAAGGCACAAAGAATCAAAGACTGATCAATATTATTTATGATTTACATGATCAATTCCAAAGATTTAGATTGATATACTTCAATGAATTCAATAATTTCAAAGAAATCCAAGCGTCTCATAATCGCATTTTTGATGCAATCATCAGACAAGATGGTGCAACCGCACGTCAAGAATCAGAAAGTCATGTCGAGAGCATCAGATCATTAGTCAATAAGTGGATTGCTGACTAATGGATAAGAAAACAATACAGATCACCGTTTATTCATCTATTAAAGACGCAATGGGTGAAATAAATGAAATGACACTTTTTACAGAGGCAACATTAAAAATAGATAAGAATAAAACTTACTTGATGTATAACGAATCAGAAATTAGCGGTATGGAAGGCACTAAAACTTTATTGACAATGGAAAACGACACTGTTTCAATTCGCAGGTATGGTGAAAATTCAAGCTTACTGAAAATTGAAAGAGGTCAGTGGCATGAGAACTTATACAACACACAATATGGTACTTTCGTCATTAAAACAAAAGGTGAAAATATCGTATGGAATGACAATGCACTTTTAACCGTTGAGTTATTTTATTTACTTGAAATAGAAGGTGAATCATCTATACCTTCGGAAGTGACTATAAGGATTGAACAAAAGTGAGGGTACAATATTGCCAAACGCTCGCAGTAAAAATAATAGAAAGAATAATTTAATTGATAAAGTAGACGTGAAAAAACTCACGCTTATCGCATTACTTATCAGTGTAATACCAGTAATTTTAATCTATGTTGGCAAGTTGAGTCATTTGCTAGAGTGGTACTTTATCATTCTATTGTATACCCTTGCGATTTTCTTTTTTGCGTATTTGATTTTTCAAAATTTCGAAAAAAAATTACTTCTTGAGATGAAAGCACTGGTGAAGAAAGAAGGGATCATTAGTGGGGAACTTCTTTTGGTTAACACAGAAGAAAAACTAAAAAATGTTTTATCCTTAGAATTTGAAAGGTGTTTTGCTAAAAATGGTACATCATCAGTTGTTTTCTTCGATATAGATAGTCTCGGTGAGATCAATAAGAAATATGGCTACAATACTGGAGATCAAATCATCATTGAGATCATCCTTTCCACAAAGCGTTACATGTCAGATTCTCAAATATTGAAAGGTACAGGTGCAACGCTCGCTAGAGTTAAGGGGGATACTTTTGCGCTTGTCATGCCAAATGTAACTGAGAAAAATGCATTTAATGAAACGAAAAACTTAAAGGTGTTAATTGAAACACTTAATTTAGGTATTAGAGAATCCATAACATGTCGATTTGCCGTGGTTTCGTTTGACCAATGGATATCAGAAGACAAATTTCTCGATCTAGCATATGAAAAATTGAAGCTCGCAAAAGATTATGGTAAAGGTGTAATTCTGTAAATACCCTGAATGCAATAAGAACGTCACCTTCGCCCAAAATTCAGCACAAGCCCAAAATTCGGCATATTCAATTTTGGTCAACCATACCTGATATGGAGGTTAAAAATGCACCCTATATTGACACTAGAACATGTGAAATTCATGTTAGAATATATCAGTGATGGCGTACAAATCGTCGATGAAAAGGGCAATTTAATCTATTGCAATCGCAATTCTGCTTTACTTGATGATATTAATATTGAAGAATCAATAGGTAAACACATCACAGAGATTTATCCATCGCTTAAAGAAGATGAAAGTACATTGATTAAGGTACTTGCAACCAGACTTCCTATACTTAACCGAGAACAAACTTATCGAACGTATAAAGGAAAGAGCATTGCCACTATCAATAGTACACTACCCATTATCAACGATGGCGTCGTTGCAGGGGCAATAGAAATTTCTAGAAATATAACAACCTATAAAGAACTTTCTGAGAAAGTAATAGATTTACAAACAAAAGTGGCTGGAAAATCTATGGACGAGTCAAATTCAGATAGAATCCTCAGACATGGCTATCATTTTGAAGACATTATCACATCACATGCTGAATTTAATCGTGTGAAAGCAATTGCGATGAAAGCTGCAGCAACTGAAATCGCAGTATTAATCTATGGAGAAACAGGAACTGGAAAAGAGCTTTTAACGCAAGCGATCCACAATAGTAGCAAGCGGAAAAACAAACCTTTTATTGCTCAAAACTGTGCGGCATTACCAGGGTCTTTACTCGAAGGTATTTTGTTTGGAACTGTAAAGGGCGGTTTTACTGGTGCAGTTGACAGACCTGGACTTTTTGAACTTGCGGATACAGGGACATTATTTTTAGATGAAATCAATTCCATGCCTCAAGAACTTCAAGCAAAGCTTCTAAGAGTGCTTCAAGATGGAAAAATCCGTAGGATCGGGGATACCAAAGAGCGTCTCGTTGATGTACGTATTGTTGCAGCAACTAATATTGAACCCAACTTGGCGATTGATTTAGGGCTCATAAGACGAGATCTATATTACAGACTTAATACGGTGACATTATGGATTCCAAAGCTTTCTGACAGAAAAGAAGATATCCCACTTTTAACAAAGTATTTTATCAAGAAATATAATGGACTTTTATATCGTGGCATCAAAGGCACTACGCCAGAGGTCTTAACCCTTTTTCTAGATTATCCATGGGAAGGGAACGTTAGAGAACTTGAACACGTTATCGAAGGTGCTGTTAACTTTGTAGATGGGGATTTGATACGCATCGAAGATTTGCCTTATAATCTCAAGATGTTTTATGAAAAAAATAGATCAAAGAGTTTAGAAAAGCCAAGTATTGACCTTAATGAAGGGCTGTCATCTTCATTATATAAAGCAGAAATTGAATTGATAAAAAAAGCCATGCTTCAAAGTGAAGGCAATATAGCTTTAGCAGCACGACTTCTTCATATACCGCGCCAAACACTTCAATATAAACTTAAAAAATTTAAAATTGAATAATACCTATAAGTAAAACGATGAATCGCCCAATTTTCGGCGATTTTTTTGTTTTTTTTTTGTCTATCTAATTAAATATACTTTGTATTTAACGTCAAATATATCTGTAATGGTTGATAATCAAGGTCTATCAGGTTTTGTTTACTAATTTGAACAATTGTTAAAGATTTGGCATAGAAATTGCACTAATAGATAGACATCAGAACTTTATAGGGTAAATGTAAACGTTATATTTTGGGAGGAGAAACATGAAAAAAGGTTGTAAGTTCGGTACACACCGCGTTATTGAGCCAATGGGCATATTGCCGCAACCAGCTCAAAAGATATCAAATGATATGGAGATTTACGACAACGAAATCTTAATTGATGTACAAACACTAAATATCGACTCTGCTTCTTTTACACAAATTAAAGAACAAGCGGGTAGAGATGAAGCAAAAATCAAAGAAATTATGATGGATATCGTTGCAACACAAGGTAAACACAAAAATCCTGTAACTGGATCAGGCGGAATGCTTATCGGTACAGTTGCACAAATCGGCGATGCACTTGTAGGTAAAACTGATCTTAAAGTTGGCGATAAAATAGCGACTTTAGTTTCACTCTCACTTACACCACTTGTGATTGAAGAAATCCTTGAAATCAGAATTAACATCGACCAAGTAGACATAAAAGGGAAAGCTATTTTATTTGAAAGTGGCTTATATGCAAAAATCCCATCAGATATACCAGAAAATTTAGCATTATCTGTCTTAGACGTTGCCGGTGCACCAGCACAAACAGCAAAACTTGTAAAACCTGGCGATAGAGTTTTAGTCATCGGTGGCGCAGGAAAATCAGGTATGCTTTGTTTATATGAAGCAAAAAAACGCGCTGGCGTAACAGGTCAAGTGTTGTGTTTACAACATAACGACGCAGCTAAAGAACGCGTGATGAGCGCAGGTCTTGCGGATGATTTTATCGTAGCTGATGCAACAGATGCAGTAGAAGTGCTTCGCAAAGTAGAAGAACTTACAAAAGGCGAAATGTGTGATCTTGTCATCAACTGTGTAAATGTTCCTAACACTGAGATGGCTTCAATATTAGCAACAAAAGATGACGGAATGGTTTACTTCTTTAGTATGGCGACTAGCTTTACAAAAGCAGCACTAGGTGCTGAAGGCGTAGGCAAAGATGTAACGATGATCGTCGGCAATGGCTACACAAAAGGACACGCTGAAATTACATTACAAATCATGAGAGAAAGTGCAGTACTCAGAAAAATCTATGAAGAGCTTTACGCTTAGGAAGGGGTATTTATTATGAGACATTATACTGAAATCGAGATGTGGAAAAATGTTACACAGGCAGAGTGGGATTCTTGGGAATGGCAAGTAAGAAACAGAATTACAACACTTGAACAACTTAAAATGGTAGTAAATTTAACTGAGCTTGAGCAAGAAGGTGTATTAAAGTCACTTGAAATTTTAAGAATGGGAATCACACCTTATTATGCAATGCTTATGGATGTAAATGATCCTAAGTGTCCAATAAGGATGCAAGCAGTACCAACTGTTTATGAAACTTATCAATGTTCAGCTGATATGGATGATCCATTACATGAAGATGGCGATTCACCAGTACCAGGCTTAACACACAGATATCCAGATCGTTGCTTAATTTTAGTAACTGATATGTGTTCAATGTATTGTCGTCACTGTACAAGAAGAAGATTTGCAGGACACAACGACGGTGGCGTACCAAGAGAAAGACTTGATGCAGCAATCGAATATGTAAGAAATACACCAGTTATAAGAGACGTTGTTTTGTCAGGTGGAGATGTTCTTTTAGTTTCTGATAGTTTACTTGAATATGTCATCAGCAAACTTAGAGAAATTCCTCACGTAGAAATTATCAGATTAGGCTCAAGAACGCCAGTTGTAATGCCTCAAAGAATTACACCAGAACTTGTTAATATGATTAAAAAATATCACCCAATCTGGTTAAATACTCACTTTAACCATTCAAAAGAAGTGACACCAGAATCTAAAAAAGCAATTGCGCTTTTAGCAGATGCTGGTATTCCATTAGGAAATCAATCTGTACTTTTAAGAGGCATCAATGATAGCGTGCATATTATGAGAGATTTGGTACATGACCTTGTAATGATGCGTATCAGACCTTACTATATTTATCAATGTGACCTTTCAATGGGTATTGAGCACTTTAGAACACCTGTATCAAAAGGAATCGAGATTATCGAAGGATTACGCGGCCACACATCAGGCTTCTGTGTGCCAACCTTTGTGGTTGATGCACCAGGTGGTGGCGGTAAAATACCTGTTATGCCACAATATATGATTTCACAATCACCAGAGAGAGTAATCCTCAGAAACTACGAAGGTGTTATTACGACTTATGCTGAGCCAAGATCATATGATTTAGAAAAAGAAGGCGCTGTAGAAACACAAACACAAAAAGAGCATGTAATCGCAGGTGTTGGCGGACTTTTACAAGGTAATAGAGTCAATATCGAACTTAAAGAACTTGAGCGCGCTAAGAGAACACATCACGAATAGTAATCTATTGATATCTTAAACAGGAGGCCTGCATGGCATTGCTTGACTTATTTGAAAGCGAAAATAGAATCATTTCAATAGTGGGAATGGCAAAGAATGCAGGCAAAACTGTTACCATGAATCATCTTTTAGAGGAAATAGCTGAAAAGTCACTATGCGTTGGCGTCACTTCTATTGGGCGAGATGGTGAGAGACAAGATATCGTCACAAAAACCGATAAGCCGCTTATTTATCTAAGAAGAGGATCGCTTGTAGCTACAGCTGAAATGCTGTTTAATTTATCTGAAGTCAAAATGGAAATACTTGAAGTGACGGACCATCACACCGCTATGGGTAGAGTCATCATTGGACGGACACTTGGCGATGGCTTTGTACAGGTGGGTGGTCCGGCTACCAATGCTGCAATAAGAGAAGTATCTGAAAAATTATGTACTTATGGTGCAAATTATGTGCTGGTAGATGGTGCACTTGACCGGACTTCATCAGCCTCTCCAGCCATTACAGATGCTTGTCTCTTATCTACTGGAGCAGTAGTAAGTAGAGATATGAACAAAACAGTAGATCAAACGGTCTATAGAGCATCATTATTTACGCTTGCATCAGTAGAAGATAACATGCTAATCGAAGCATGGGAGATTGCAGAATCAAATCATAAACCGGTATTGGTTTCTAAAGGCGGTCAGTTGAAAGTCCTTTATGAAGTTTCAACTGCACTTGGTGCTGGAAAGGCAATAGCCGAAGCGATAGAAGAGGACACCCTTGCGCTGGTATTACCTGGTGCTTTGGTAACTCAAACAGTTATGGATGTCATACAAACTGTAAGAGATTTTTGGAACATCATATGGGTTGTGGGGGATGCAACAAAAATCTTTATTGAACACAAAGATTGGTTATACTTTATGAGAATTGGCGTAAACATAAAAGTGAGATATGAGATTAAACTTAAAGCAATTACGGTTAATCCATATGCGCCAAATGGCTATTTTTATGATTCTGATCTGTTTGTAAAGGCTTTACAGAGTAGAGCTTTAGACATACCTATCATTGATGTTATGAGGTGAATATGAAGATGCCATATATCTCTAAAAAAAACTTAGATGATTTAGATATACCTTTTATCTTTGAGCGTCTTCAGTTGTTTTCACCTTATGGAGAAAAGCTTAAAAAGAGTCAAACACCTTATAAAAGACATCAAGTTCTTGTGCTCGAAAGTTGCTATGATCAGCTGGAAGCGGCGATGGATTTACTCATTAACAATCGATCTGAGCTTTTAGCACTTAAAGGCTTATTGAAAGAAGTAAAACTTTTAGATCATACTTTTGATAGGATAGCCGAGCAAGAAGTACTTTCAATGACAGAACTCTTTGAAATTAAACAACTTGTAAAGGTTATGGAAAGCATTCGCCAGTCTCAGATCACACTATACTGGCAACGGCGGATCAAAGCTTTTGAACTTTCAGAGGTTTCAAAGGTCATTCGTCTTTTAGATCCAGAGGCGTCAGGGGTTCAAGCGTTTCATATTTATAGCGATTACTCTTCAAAGCTTTATGATATTCGAAAAGCCATTGAAAGAGTGGATAGAGAGATAAAACTGAAACAAAGTGAGCTGATTGAGCAATTGCTTTCAGAAAATTTCCCTGTTTCAAAACAAGGGGAATTAAAAGTTATGGTTGGGAATGCTGAGCTGATTCAAAGAGTAAAAAACGATTCCAGATTAACTTATAAATCAGATATTCCGATGTATAGTGTTTTTACAGTGAAGCAAGATACCTCATTATTCACTGAAAAGCAAAATTTGCTTCTCGAAGAGGAGCAAGAAGAGTATGAAGTGAGAAGTCAACTCACTTTAGCGCTTATGGCGTATTTGGAGACCTTGGTTTCCAATACTGAGGCAATAGGTCAGATAGATTTGCTCATTGCCAAAGCACAATTTTCAGTTGCATTCCATTGTGTAAGACCCGTGATCTTAGAGAAAGGTCATGTCGAGATTGAAGAAGGAAGACACCTTAAAGTCGCACATAGTTTAGAAAAAGTCGGTAAGCAATTCACACCAATAAACGTTTCCCTCAAGAAATCGGTGACGCTTATCACTGGTGCAAACATGGGCGGAAAAACGGTGTCACTCAAAATGATTGGTCAAGTAGTAAGTTTAGCGCAGTATGGTTTTTTTGTACCGTGTAAAACACTTAAAATGCCACTTTTTGACTTCATCTTCGTTTCGGTTGGAGATTTTCAATCGATAGACATGGGTCTAAGCACTTTTGGCGGTGAAATAGTAGAAATTGAGCAGGCCATAAAACGCAGTGATGAGTATGGACTCATATTAATAGATGAACTTGCAAGAGGAACAAATCCACTTGAAGGTTTTGCAATTTCAAAAGCATTGATAGAGTTTTTAACAGAACAAACTTCAAAAGCAGTCATTACCACACATTTTGATGGATTGACGGAAGTAAAAGAGACGATTCATTATCAAGTTAAAGGGCTATCAGATGTAGATTTAACTTTGATAAGAGAAAAAATTGAAGCGGAGGGTGCGGCGCTTCTACACGAATACATGGATTATCAACTTGTGGAGGTCAGTAGCAAAAAGGAAATTCCCAAGGAAGCCATAAGGATTTCAGAACTTATGGGATTAGATACTAGGATTGTTAATCGTGCGAAAGAAATATTAGGAGGATCAAATGGCGAGTAAGTTAAATTTAGATTTTGGCATCGTTGATAAAGCGAGAAAGTCAGCTAAAGTAATCGCAGAAGATACGCAAAAATTCATCGATCGTCACACGACAGTTGCAGTGGAGAGAACCATTGTTAGACTTCTTGGTGTAGACGGAATTGACGATATAGAAAGACCACTACCTAATGTCGTTGTGGACAATATCAAAAAAGGTGGCGGATTGGCTGAAGGTGCAGCATTTTGGCTTGGTAATGCAATGGTTGCCTTGGGTAAATCGGCACAAGAAATAGCAGAAGGCATTTCAAAAGGCGAGATTGACTTAGTGACAATTCCTGTTCAAGCTATTGATAAAATCGAAGCAATTATTAATGTTGAAGCTAAGAAAACGGTGGACCGCATCAGTGCAAACCGTGCAGATAGAGATCGCTTCTTAACTGAAATCGGCGAAGGTCCAAAACCTTATCTCTATGTAATCGTAGCAACTGGTAATATCTATGAAGACGTACTTCAAGCACAAGCAGCTGCTAGACAAGGTGCTGATATCATCGCTGTTATCAGAACGACTGCTCAAAGTTTACTTGATTATGTACCGTTTGGCGCGACTACAGAAGGCTTTGGCGGAACTTATGCAACGCAAGAAAACTTTAGAATCATGAGAAAAGCACTTGATGAAGTTGGCGTTGAAGTGGGTAAATACATCAGACTTTGTAACTATTGCTCAGGACTTTGTATGCCTGAGATCGCTGCAATGGGAGCGATTGAAAGACTCGACGTGATGCTCAACGATGCGCTTTATGGTATCTTATTTAGAGATATTAACATGCAACGTACATTAGTTGACCAGTATTTCTCAAGAATTATCAATGGCTTTGCTGGTATTATCATCAACACGGGTGAAGACAACTACCTTACGACTTCAGATGCAATTGAAGAAGCACATACCGTACTCGCATCACAGTTTATCAACGAACAGTTTGCTGTACTTGCAGGACTTCCTGAAGAGCAAATGGGTCTTGGTCACGCTTTTGAGATGAACCCAGATACTGAAGACGGTTTCTTGCTTGAACTTTCACAGGCGCAAATGGCGAGAGAGATTTTCCCAAATGCACCGCTTAAGTACATGCCACCAACAAAATATATGACAGGTAACATCTTCAAGGGTCATATCCAAGATGCACTTTTCAATGTGGTATCAATTATGACAAATCAGGGCTTACAGCTTCTTGGAATGCCAACTGAAGCGATTCATACACCACTTTTACAAGATAGAGCACTTTCGATTGAGAATGCAAAATATATCTTTAACAACATGCGTCACTTTGGCGATGAAATCGAATTCAAGAAAGATGGTATGATTCAAACGCGTGCACAAAGCGTTCTAAAAGAAGCTGCTGACCTTTTAGAGGATATCCAAGAAATTGGCATCATGTCGACGATTGAACAAGGTAAATTCGCTTCCGTCACTAGAAAAATGGATGGTGGCAAGGGTCTTGATGGCGTGACTCAAAAGGGCGAGCGCTACTTCAACCCATTTATTCCGATGATGTTGGGAGGTAAATAGGATGCATGTAGAAAATGGATTAGATTTAACCAAAGTTAAACCATATGGCGATACCATGAATGATGGTATGATGCAATTTTCTTTTACACTTCCAATTCCACTTTGTGAAGAGAGCAAAGAAGCAGCAAAGCAGTTACTCATCAAGATGGGGATTGAAGAACCACAAGTCGTATCAGCTCAAGATTTAGGCGTAGGTTATACGTTTTTTATACTTTATGGAAAGTCAGCTCATACGGTTGATTATACTCAGATCGAAGTACCAAAAGTTGATTCTGATGTAATGGACAAATATGCAGTTGAAGCTTATATCGAAGAAAACATCGGCAGAGATATCGTAATTGTAGGTGCTTGTACAGGCACAGATGCACATACAGTTGGTATCGATGCGATTATGAACATGAAGGGCTATGATGGCCATTATGGTCTTGAAAGATACCATGGCATCCAAGCACATAACCTTGGCGCACAAGTGCCAAATGAAGAACTTGTTGCAAAGGCGATTGAGCTTAATGCAGATGCGATAATCGTATCTCAAATCGTAACTCAAAAGGATGTGCATATCCCAAATATGACACAGCTTATAGAGCTTTTAGAATCAGAAGGTATCAGAGACAAAGTGATCGTGTGTGCAGGTGGTCCTAGGATTTCATATGAACTTGCAAAAGAGCTAGGGTATGATGCTGGTTTCGGAACTGGCACTTATGCTGAAGATGTTGCATCGTATGTAGTTCAGGCAATTGCGGCACGTACTACAAAGTAAAATTCTAGTCCTGGTTGGCAGCCATTATTTTTCATTCTTCCGCCAAGAAGTCCTCGCTCGCTGCGCTTGCTGTGGATTGGCTTCATAATGAAAAATAATGGCTGCCAACTGGGATTTGTCATTTTTTGTGGGAAGAGTGGTAGAAGAGCCAAGGTGTTTTTCATTCTTCCGCCAAGAAGTCCTCGCTCGCTGCGCTTGCTGTGGATTGGCTTCATAATGAAAAATAATGGCTGCCAACCGGGATTTGTCATTTTTTGTGGGAAGAGCGGTAGAAGTGCCATGGTGTTTTTCATTCTTCCGCCAAGAAGTCCTCGCTCGCTGCGCTTGCTGTGGATTATACATATAACATGTGGATGAAATGGGGTATATACTTACTTATCCACAAAACAAATGCCCTGAGCTTTTTAGCTTAGGGCATTTGAGTTTAACATAATCAATCTATATTAATTTGTTAAATCTTAAAAATTAAATCTTATTTGTTGAATTTACGTTTCATGAATACGCCAACTGCAGAAACTAAACCACCAATACCATAGAATAATTCTCCAGGTAATTGTCCTGTTTGAGGCAATGCATCAGCAAGAGGTGTTTCTTCTTCTGGTAACATTACTTCAGTAGTAGGTACTTCCATATTATCGTAGATGCTATCGAAGTTTACAACTGTAGCTGCGCCAAGTGGAACAGGCTCAGTAGGTAACTCAGTGGTTGCTTCTGTTGTAGCAGGTACAGTTACAACTACAGTTTCAGTTACTGTGTTAGTTACTGTATTTGTAACTACTTCAGGTACATAGTATTTGTGAATAACTACGAAATCACTTGATTCTTCAGTTATTGTTCCAGATGCATTTGGAGTAGAAACACCAAATGTATAACCTGAGATAGCTGGAGGTGCAAATGTGTAGCTTCCTAAATAAACTTTTTCTACAGTTTCAGGTTTAATTGAAACGTCACTTGCATTAAGGTATTGAATAGTTGCCATCACATAATAATCTTCTTCATAATTAACTGTGATTTCCATGTCGCCTTCACCCATTGTAAATACATGATTTACATCAGTAATAGGTTCATCTTCGCCAATCACATAACTTACAAAGTGGAAATGTGGTATTGGATTTGGTGTAATCGTAAATTCATCACCTATAAAATACAAGCCGTCATAATCTTCACTAGGCATTGCGTTTTCATCAAGTGCTGGCATACCAGAATCAGCTGCCATCGGAATCAATGTTACACCATACATATCTAGCATTCTAAATACTGCTGTTACATCTACATCATTCTCTGGCATATCAAATGTCATCATATCGCCATTGATTGAAGGTGAAACTTCTTCTGGATCATAAGTCCAGTGATCAAAATAATAGCCATGTTCTGGTATAGCAGTTAATTCAACTGGCATACCAAAAGGATAATCGCCTGTTCCATCAATGCTACCAGAGCCGATTGGATCTATTATTCCATGAACATTGTAACTTTCATTTATAGCGAAATTCAAAACTACATCAACATTTTCAGCAGGCATTGAGAATGAAATTGGAGTATTTCCCATGTCTACAGTATTTTTTAACCAATTCACAAAGTGATATCCTGGATCTGGTATTGGTGAAATATTGATACTTTGTCCAATCCCATAATCTCCTTCAGGAGTTCCAGAAAAACTTCCCATACCTTGATCGACAGTGATGCTTAATGCATGAGGTATTGGTGCAAAATATGCAGTTAGTTCAGCATCTTTATTGGTCATAATATAATTGAAATTAGCTGGATCGCCAATATCATAAGCTGGTAAATAATCACCATAGATATTTAGCATCCATTTTACGAAATAATATCCTTCATCAGGTGTAGCAGTTACAGGTACAGATGTATCTTTGTAATAGTTACCACTTCCAGATACGGATCCATTGCCTGCACTTGATACAGTAAGTGTATATTTTGGTGGTGGTGGTGGATAGCCATGTGCAAATGCACTACCCATAGTGCCTAAAATTAAAACCATAGTTAACATCAACATCAAAAACATTTTACTAAATCTCATAAATGAATCTCCTCTCTTTAGAAACTAAAGAAAGGTCGGTTGCACTATTCACTCCACAGCTTTCAAGTGCCCATTTCCGAGAGCTGCTTCATCGCGTCCCCTCTTACGACAATAAAAAATAAATCACAACATAAAACATTAACAGTCGACTAAAGCACCTCCCCTCAAATTTTCATGCATTAAAAATTGAAAGTCCTTAAATCAGTTTTTTATTATTTAATATGACTGACTTAGGAGAAAGAAAAAACGCTTTAAAACTAGTTAACAAAAATAAAGCTTTACATAATATGTTTACCAAAATTCTCAAAAAACAAACAAAAAATTAACAAAAAATTCACTGTCATTCGTGACAAAACAATAGTTAAAAAGCGTTAACCGTATAAAAAAAGTTTATGAAGTGTGTGTGAGTATTGTATAATAAGGTATATAACAATTATTAGTTATAACATTATTTCAAAATCACGCTATAAGATTTAGTATGATTATTAGCTTTTTAATAAGTGCGTTTAACAGCTTTTTAAATAATTGCTATTAACTAGTCCAAATAAAATTTGCGCAACATTAAATACTTGGAGGAACAATTATGAAGTCATTCATTAAAAAACATAAGTTTACTATCTCAACCTTTGTTATATCATTTGTATTTATGATGATTGCATTTGCAGTGATTGGACTTTACCCCTTTGGGAATAGCCAAATTATGGTAATCGATAGTTGGCATCAATATTATCCTTTTTTACAAGAACTACATAGTAAGCTCCAAAGTGGGAGTTCCATTTTTTATTCTTGGGATATGGGGATGGGCTCAAACTTCTTGTTGGTTATGGCATATTACGCCTTTAGTCCACTTTATTTGCTATCAATCGTCTTCCCTAAGGAATACTTGCGAGAGTTCATGATGCTCGCTACAGCGCTTAAAATAGCCTTTGCAGGTGCCTTTTTCTCCATATACCTCAAACATACCTTCAAACGTGAAGATTATACGATAACTGGATTTGGACTTTTATATGCCTTTTGTGGATATGCCATGGGCTATTACTGGGATATCATGTGGTTAGATGCAGTGGCGCTACTCCCACTCATCATCCTTGGCCTAAACAAAATCATAGCAGGCAAAGGGTTCAAACTTTATGTGATCACCCTTTCAATTGCACTTATCAGTAATTTTTACATTGGATTTTTCATCTGCGAATTTATTTTTATTTATTATTTTATATCGTATTTTTCAAAAATTAACAAATTTAAGCTCAATCATTTTATCAAACGTTCATTTGAAATTTTACTTTATTCGTTCGTTGCAATTGGACTTGCCGCAATTGTCCTGATTCCTACCTATAACGGGTTGATGCTTTCACAAGCGGCCAATGGTACAAAACCTACATCTTTTAAAACTTACTTTGCAATTTTAGAGATACTAAACAACTTGCTACCGGGTACAAAGCCAACCGTTAAAAGTGGTCTTCCTAATATCTATAGTAGTTTTTTAGCACTTTATATGGTAGCGGTGTACTTTATCACAACGAAAATCAAGTTAAAAGAGAAAGTACTTTATTTAGGTTTAATTGTCTTTTTCATACTCAGCTTTAACATCAATTATCTGAACTATATATGGCATGCTTTCCATTTTCCAAATGAAGTGCCATATCGATTTGCATTTATGTTCTCATTTGTGATTTTAACCATGGCATATAAAGGATTTGAACATTTTGAAGCTATCACTAAAAAACAAATAGGGATCATAAGTGCTGGTTTCTTAATCTATCTGATTGTCAACGAACGAATCGGTTTAAACGCTACTGTTTTATATGTAACTTTAGGTGCCCTTGCACTTTATACAACCTTATTTATGATGTATAAACATCAAAAGATACGCAAAAAAGCATATGTAATATTGTTCAGTATATTGATCTTAAGTGAAGCGCTATTTTCTGCAATTATGGGAACTGCTACAACTGGAAGCTCAGGCAGAAGTAGCTATCCAGTACTTGGAGATCAAGTAAAAGCCGCAATTGCAGATGTTTATGAAAAGGATCCTGGATTTTATAGGATGGACATGATTAAGCAATATTCTACAAACGATCCAGCACTCTATGGTTATCGTGGCGTATCTATGTTCTCCTCAACAGTAAATTCAAATATCTCAAGATTCCTTAAAGGTATTGGACTTGCAGCTTCACCTGAGTCAAATCGATACATCTATGCAGCTTCTACACCCGTTGTAAATAGCATGATTAATCTAGAGTATCTTATAGGTAGAGATAAGATGGGTACAGAGAATAATGCAGGTTACGATGTTTTTTCACAAAATGATCGCGTCACCATTTATAAAAACAAGTATCCTTTGTCACTGGGTTTTAGAGTGAATTATGACACCTATAATTGGAACAACAATATGGTCAATCCATTTGATGTTCAAGAAGATTTCCTTAGAACAGCCATAGGAAAAGAATATGATTTATTTACAAATGTACCGATAAGCAGTGAAAACTATGTCAATATGGAACGGACACAATTAAGCAACGATATGCGTTATACGTATAAAAACCTAGATGCAGCACAAGTTGGAAATGCCGTACTATTTTTCAACGCCCCTGAAACAAAACAAATGTACCTATTTATGTATGCAAACCGTTCATATAAAACAAAAGTTACGATTAACGAGACAACAGTGGAGTATGAAACCAGACGCGGTATGACCATAGATCTTGGGATCCTTGAAAAAGGAACAGAGATAAAACTTGAATTTGAAGTGCAAGCTGCTAAGGAAGGGTATTATAATCTTCAGGTCGTAACCTTTGATGAACCATTATGGCAAGACGCTTATGCAAATTTAGCTGATGAGCAACTGAATATCACCTCTTTTTCAGATACCAAAATCAAAGGAAATATCAACGCTCTTGGGGATGGCTTTATCTATACTTCAATCCCATATGAACCAGGGTGGACTGTGAAAGTAGATGGACAGAAAGTGCTTATCGAGGCATTAAAAGATGCAATGATCGTTGTAGATATAGAAGCGGGCTATCATGAAATAGAATTTAGTTACATTCCAAATGGGTTAATTAACGGATCTATAATTAGTGTACTATCGTTAATTGGTTTAATTCTACTCATTAGGTTTTCACCAAAAGAACCAGAAATAGACATGCTCATGGCGGAAAATGTAATTGATGAATCTGATAAAGAGTCAGTGGCTGATTTGGAGTCACTTGATGATACGATCATCTATGATGGTATCTCAAAAATTGCACCAGATCCTACAAAAGATATAGAAGATGAACTTGGTGAACCAATTGAAAGTGTGGATTTAGCAGAACTTGAAAAGTTAAATGAGGAATAATGAATAATATAAGTAATAGAAAAAGTTGTAATTGCTCAACTAATTTTAGTGAGCAATTGCAACTTTTTTATTTTAAATAAAGGGCATAAAAGCTATAGTTTTTTTTCGATGACATAGCGCGGTCTTCTTTTAATCTCTTCATAGATGCGAGAGATATAGACACCGATGATTCCAAGTGAGAGCATAATCATGGAACCTGTGATTAAAATTAATAGGATAACTGTTGAAAATCCGCTGATAGCATGACCAAAGAAAAAATTAAATAAAGTTTGAATGCCCATGATAATCGCAAAAATCAAGAAAAGTACACCACTGAAAATCGTGAGGTATAAGGGTTTACTCGTATAGGAAAGTATCGCATTCATGGCTAAAAATACGAGTTTTCCAAAAGAAAAGTGGCTAGCACCTTCTTTTCTATCGTCCACATCAAACTCAAAAGTAACCACATTAAACCCAACCCAGCTTACAATTCCCCTAAAAAATAAATTTCTCTCATTAAAATCCCTTAGATTATCAATCACTTGTCGGTTCATCAACTTAAAATCAGAGGAGTTATCCATCTCAAGTCCAGTGATACTTTTTAGAATTTTATAAAAGGTTTTTGCAAAAAAACGATGTTTGAAAGATTCTTTACCTCGAGATGCTTTTACGCCATCTATGATGTCAGCGCCACTTGTGGACATGAGGTTAAGCATCGTTTTAATATACCTTGGTGGATGCTGTAAATCAGAATCCATCGTTATATAAAGGTCGGCATCGATAGATTCGATCCCAGCACGCAGCGCAATTTCCTTTCCAAAATTCCGAGCAAATTTTACGCCAGAAACATTATTATGTGATTTTGAAAGCGCTTCAACTACTTGCCAAGTATCATCTTTAGAACCATCATCCACAAAGTGGAATTGACAGTTGATTGCATCGATATCTAAAATTCTTTTGATCTCAGCGAAATTGGTTGCGAGCGCTTTGCCTTCATTGTAAACAGGTATAACCAACGCTATTTTTTTATTCTCTAAAAAAGGAATCATAGACACCTCACTTTTTATATATGATATATTTATAGATTAAGAAATTCCAACAAACGACAAATGCCATCTTGAGAAACGGTGATATAAGTGGGCTTATACCAACGACATCAGTCAAAAGCTGCATTAAAAATATATTGGCCACGACTAAATTGAAGAAAAAAAGAAGACCATATTGAAATAATTGTTTTTTAACATCTCCAGTTGATTTAAAAGACCAGATGCGATTGACGAAAAAAGAAAACCAAAAGACCAAAGCATATACGATCATACTTGCTAAAATGTAGTAAAGTCCAACCCATTTGTAAAGGATGACATAAAGACTATATTCTATACCAAATGCAGTAAAGCCTGTGATTAAATATTTTATTAATTGCTTTGCAGTTTCGGATTTTAACCATGTGGAGAGTTTATTCATACACACCTCTTATAAGTTATATACATTTATTATAGTATAACAAGACAAAAATAGAAACCTATCCCATGATGATATAAACTAAAATAAAGGGTATATCTAATGGGACTTACCCTAGATACACCCTATAATTTATGTTGATTAATTTAATCAATTGCGATCTACATTATTTTCTTTTTTTAAGATAAAGTCCAAGTGCAGAAACCATGCCGCCTAATCCATAGAATAGTTCAGGTGAAGCTTGGCCAGTTTGTGGAAGTGCATCTGCAAGAGGCGTAACTTCATCTAATATAACAGCTTCATCAGAAGTTACTTCACTAGTAGCTATATTGCCATCATAGATTGAATCGAAATTAACTGGACTTAAAGCTTCGCCAAGTGCTACGCTTTCTTCTTCAATAGATACGCCATCACTATAAACAAAGTTTACTGTAACAGTGCCATCTACAAAATTACCAGATGCATTAGCAGGTGTTTCTACTAGGGTATAACCTGTGATATTTCTTGCTGTTGTTTGGTACAAAGTACCTGCACTACCTGTAAATTGGAAAGAAGGTGCCAAAGTATTGCCATTACCATCTACAAAATTTACAGCGACTGTTCCAACTGGTCCTTGAGGTGCTGTTGGTGCTTGTGTAGTAGGTTCAGTAGTTGCTTGAGTTTCAGAAGGTGCTTGAGTCTCAGAAGGTGCTTGAGTCTCAGTGTTAGTTTCCTCTGGAATTAATCTGAAAACGGGTACTGCTGCTATTTCATTTGTTTGAGAACCTACTGTAACAGTGTAAGGATTAGATATACTTGGATTAGCAGGTGCATCTAAACTAGGTTTCCAACCCACAAATTCGTAACCAGGATTTGCTTTAGCAGTCATTTTAACAACTGTACCATGTGCTATAACTGTACTGAAACTATCATTTGATAAATCTTTATTTTGATCTAACCATTCAAAAGTCACATAACCAGCATCTCCATTACCGATGATGCTATCATTTCCATTATAAGTAGGAGCAATTAACTCGTAAATTGAAGCGCTTAATGTTAGTGGGTTATTTGGATTTAAACCATCAAATCTAAAGTATGCTCTTGCATCGAAATTTGGTTTAGAATAGTCAAAATTTTGTGTCCAAACCCATTGACCTGTTATGTTAGTCCATCTTGAATCTTGGACTTCAGTAACTGGTGACCAACCTGAGATGGTAGTTGTTGGTAACTGCCAATCAGTTTCTGGAGTAGTTGTAACTAACCAAGCGCTTGCAGTTTTAGTTTCCACTGTTGGTATAGAAGGATCGTCAAATACGATTTGCATATTAAAACCGTCTATGACTTGGTGTTCATCCCATGCATCAACTGCGATTAAATAGTTGTTATAGAGTGCAACATGGTAGCTTTCTTTTTGGCGCCAATCGTTATTAGTACCAATTAATACACCATTAACATATAAGTTGTAAGCATCATCAGCAGTGATGTAAATTGTAGCATTTGGAGTAGCAGCTGGATTGACAGCATAACTGTTAAATGGAACGCTAAATATAATTAAAGTAAAAATCAAAAGCAATGTTGATATTTTTTTAAAATTGGTTTTCATAAAATCACACTCCTTAAATTGTTTTATGTGAATAAATTATAGTTGAGAATTGTTTTCACCTTAATTATACCTTTTTGTTGTGACATATGCCGTACATCGGTGTGACATGTGTGTGACATGAAAAAAATTTTCATGAAAAAAGCACCTCTTCAAAATAGAAGAGGTGCTAAATTTAAGTTGTTATTTTAGATTTTTATCGTTTTGAAGCCTATTTGTTTTTTCTTTTAATATAGATACCAAGTGCAGAAACGATACTGCCGATGCCATAGAAGAGTTCTGGAGATGCTTGACCAGTTTGTGGTAAAGCATCAGCTAAAGGTGTAGCTTCATCAACGATCACTGCTTCGTCAGTTGCTTCAGTTGTTAAAGGCGTGCTATCATAAATTGAATCGAAATTTACAGGTACAACTGCGTCTCCAAGTGGTGTGCCTTCATCGACAAGTGTTACACCATTTGAATATACATAAGTTACTGTGATTGATCCATCGATAAAGTTGCCACTAGCATTTGCTGGTGTTTCAACTAATTCATAGCCATCAATTACTCTTGCATTAGTTTGATAAAGTGTTCCAACAGACCCTGTAAAGCTAAATGATGATGCAAGTGCTAAACCTTCTGTGTCAACAAAATTTACGAGTACAGAACCTTGAGGTGCTTGTGGTTGAGTAGGTGCTTGTGTCTCAGGTTGAGTAGTTGTTTCTGTAGTAGCTACAGTAGTAGTTTCAGTAGTAGCTTCAGTTGTAGCTTCAGTAGTAGCTTCAGTAGTAGCCTCAGTTGTAGCCTCAGTAGTAGCTTCAGTAGTAGCTTCAGTAGTAGCCTCAGTAGTAGCTTCAGTAGTAGCTTCAGTAGTAGCTTCAGTAGTAGCTTCAGTAGTAGCTTCTGTAGTTACTTCAGTAGTAGCTTCAGTAGTAGCTTCTGTAGTTACTTCAGTAGTAGCTTCTGTAGTAGCCTCAGTAGTAGCTTCTGTAGTTACTTCTATAGGTGTATAATGTGCTACCAATGTGATGTTTTCAGTCACTGGAGTACTAAAATTATATTCGCTTCCATTTAACATCCAGTAATCAAATGTAAAATCATCTTTTACAGGAGGTGTAAGTGGTAATGTAGCTAAATCGTTTGCTTCCACTGTTTGATTGCTTGGAACTGGTGTACCACCAACAGTGTCAAATTGTACAGTCAAATATACTTTAGAGATAACTACCAATATAGGCTGAACACTGTGTCCAGTGTTTGCATAAAAGATTATTTTGCTGTAACTTGGTGATGTAGCTGAAGGAAACTCAGAATCTGATTTGCCAGCAAAATTGGCATTCCAGATTGCATCTGCGGCATTTTTTACCGAATCACTAGGATTGTTATATGATCCATTTACGATTTTCCAAATCAGTTGTTGTAACACTTTAGAATCATTAGTTAAGTTACTGTTAACTAAGAAAGCAACTCGATTTGAAGCGGTATATTCGCTAAAGTTTACATTGTATAGGTGACCAGGATTGATATAGGTGTTCTTATCTCCACAAAATGCTGGAAAAGATCCATTAACATAGGGTGCAGGTAATCCTGTTACAACAGCTTGGTTTACGTATGAACCATTTGCTGTTACTTTTAAAGTTCCTGTTGACTCCACTGCATATGATAGAGCAGGGATGCTTGCAACTAATAATATTGCTACAAGTGCTAGGGATAGGATTCTTTTAGTAGTCTTTTTCATAAGTTTTCTCCTTTGCCAAAAAAGTTGATTGGCAGTCGAACGATCCTGGTTCCTTTTATGCTTGAGAACTTTAGACTTCTGACTTTGCGTCGCCTACTTTCGTAGGGTTTGCCCTAGTGTATAGTGACTATGAATATTTCAAACAGTTATTGTTTTAATTTCTTTCTTGTAATCATTATACTATGTACTCGTTACAAACAACGAACATCTGTGTGACATCTGCGTGACACGAAAAAAGATTTTCATGAAAAAAGCACCTCTTCAAATTGGAAGAGGTGCTTAATTTAAGTTGTTATTTTAGATTTTTATCGTTTTGAAACCTATTTGTTTTTTCTTTTAATATAGATACCAAGTGCAGAAACGATACTGCCGATGCCGTAGAAGAGTTCTGGAGATGCTTGACCAGTTTGTGGCAATGCATCAGCAAGAGGTGTAGCTTCATCAACGATCACTGCTTCATCAGTTGCTTCAGTTGTTACTTCCATATTATCAAAGATTGAATCAAAGTTCACTGGTGCAATTGCATCACCAAGAGGTGTAGTTTCATCAACAACGGTTACGCCATTTGAGTATACATAATCAACTGTAACAGACCCATCGATAAATGAACCGCTTGCATTTGCAGGTGTTTCAACTAATTCGTAACCATCAATTGTTCTAGCTGATGTTTGGTAGAGTGTACCAACTGAACCAGTAAAGCTGAATGATGATGCGATTGAAACGCCATCAGTATCTACAAAATTTACAACTACTGAACCTTGAGGTCCTTGTGGCTGTGTAGGTGCTTGAGTTGTAGGCTCAGTAGGTGCTTGAGTTTGAGTTTGAGTTTCTGTTTGTGTTTCAGTTTGAGTTTCTGTTTCTGTTTCAATTGGAATTAGAGTATATACATATGCAACTGTTTGAGGTGTTTCACCATAATATCCTGTTTCTGAACCTGTAACTTCATATGTGTAGCCTTCATGATCAACAGGACCAGTTTGATAATACGTTTCAAAGTATTCATGAGTTGTTACAGATGAATCTTTTGAGCTATCTCCGATAAAAGTATGAGTTACTGTTAACTCGCCTTTTGAATCTTCAGTATATTGTGCAGTTACAGTTAAAGGACCAGTGATATTGTCAAAAGCAACGTCCCATCCTGTAAAAGTATGGTTAGCTCTTGATGGATCAGATGGAGCTGTTGCGCCTAAACCATACTCAACACTTTGTGTTTTAAGTTCAGTTAAGTCGTAATCAACGAAAGTTACTGGATAAGTGTTAGTTGTATATAATGCATGTACATCTAAATTATCAATTATAGATGTAAATGTAGTATCCCATGATGCGAAAGTTTTTCCTTCTTGCTCAGGATCTGCAGGTGCAGAAGCAGGAAGACCATACTTAACAGTTTGCGTATCAAGTAAAACATCACCATTATAGAATCTTACTGTAAAAGTTTTATCAGTGTATTGTGCATTGATATCTAAATTACCTTGAACGTTTGTAAAAGGAGCATCCCAACCAGTAAAGTCGAATCCTGTCTCTAATGGCGCTGCAGGAGCTGTTGCATCATTTCCATAATTAACAGTTTGAGCTTCAATCAAGTCTCCATTTTTATCAAAGAAAGAAACTGTGAAATGTTTGATTGTATATTGAGCAGTTACAGTTAAGTTACTTGTAATGTGATTATAAGCTACATCCCAACCAGTGAAATCGTAACCTGTTCTAGTTGGATTAACTGGAGCAGTTGCACCTTGATTATAATTTACAGTTTGAGTTTTAAGTTCAGTACCATTATAATCAACAAATTTAACATCAAAATGCTTAATTGTATATTGTGCAGTTAAAGTGACATTATTTTGAATGTTTGTATAAGAACCATTCCAGCCAGTAAAGTCATAATCAACTCTAGCAGGAACTGTTGGTGGTGTTGCATTTGATCCTTTGTTTACAGTTTCACTTTTAATCGTATTGTTATTGAATACTACGAAATTAACAACATATTGTTTGTGAGAAACAACGAAAATTGGTTGTTTACCATTTGTATTTGCTAAGAAGATAATGTTGTTATAATCAGAAGAAGATGCACTTTTAAATTCTGAATCTAGTTTATCAACAATTCTAGTTTTAGTGTGTTTGCCATCTTTATATGTCTCTGTTTTTTGGAAATAAGTTAGCCATAGATCATCTGCAGTATTTTGTAAGTTACCTGGATTATTATAGCTTCCGTTCATAATTCTCCAGATCAATTGTTGAATAACTTTTTCATCTGAAGTTATATTGGAGTTTAATAAAAAAGCAATTCGATTTGATCCGGTGTATACGCTAAATGACGTATTATAAGTGTGATCTGGAGTGATGCCTATGTTTTTATCTGCACAAAAAGCATTGTAGTTACCATTTGCATAAGGTGCAGGTAAGTTTGTAACATCAGCAGAAGTCACATAACTTCCAGTTGCTTTAACGTTGATTGTACTTTGGGTATTTTCTGCATAACTCATCATTGGGATGCTTCCTAGAACCAAAATTGCTACCAGCAGCATCGATAAAACTCTCTTAATTGATTTCTTCATATTTCTCTTTCTCCTTTGCCAAATTAGTTTACTTTGGCAGTCGGACGGTCTTGGTTTTAGATCACGCTGCAACTAAAATATGATGTGTGATTTTACGACTTTAGACTCCAGACTTTGCGTCGCCTATTTTCATAGGGTTTGCCCTTACTATATACAAACGCTAGATCGCGTTTATATTTCTCACTTCATTCCATGTTCTTAAAGTTTCTTTTGATTCTGATTGTGTCTCGACTGCGCTGTGTATAAGGTTCATCAGTTCAAGCTCACTTCTAAAATGCATCTTTTTACCGGTATCTAGCCATTCAATTACACCTTGCCAGCTGTGATTTTCTTGATGATGAATGGTGACTAAAAAGTTAGTACCGAAATTCTGCTGTTTCATCCTAGCCTCCTTTTGGGAGATATACTCTCTTTATATAAACATTATAGTATATGGTTGTGACACCTTAAGAACATACGCGTGACATCTACCGAACGCGGCTGTGACATATGTGTGACAGGATTAAAAAGACATAAAAAAAACATAAAAAAAACATAAAAAAAACAGCTACTTATTAGTAACTGTTTTGACTCTAAAATGTACAGATCATATATAATGATTGTTTATTATAGATCTTTGGTGATGTCTGAAGTGAGTTCTTTGATCTGATGGATGACTATGGCTTCATTTTTTGGAAACGCATCTAAAATACGCGTCAATACTTTTTTCATTAGAGTGGAGTCAACCCCTGGTAAAAGTACCATAAATTGATTTTCATTCCACTGACTAAAAGTATCCCCTTTTCTGAGCTTTTCCATAAGGTGCTGCTTGAGATGAGAAATTCTTAAATCTTCTTGAGATTGGCTATAACCTTTAATAGGTGTAGCATTAATCACGCCGATACTAAAAGTGATACCAGATCGTTGACTTCTTCTTCGCTCCAACTCATAGATGGATTTAAAGGTATCGGGTTCGCAGTAAAATGCGTTTTCTATCACCAAATCGTTTTCTAGAGCTTCAACTATGCCCTCTTGTGATTGGATAGGAGTATGCGTTTGAAGCAACCGTTTGTAAAGTGAACGCATATCGCTGGAAGGTTTTAATCCCATCTCATGATAATAAAAACCAGTGATATATTCATAGTGCTCAAGTGCTTGTTTTTGTTGATTTTTGTGCATCAAAGCTTCCATTAGGTTGAGATGAAAAGCCTCTTCGTAAATATCAATGTTGATTGCTTTTTGACATAAAGTGATAATCTCATCGTATCTACGTTCAACTTTAAGGAGTTCTGTAGCAGCAATAACCGTTTTTAAGTAAAGTCGACGATAATGGTTTCTTATAGAAAATACCCAGTGCTGGTCGATGCAATCCGGTAGATAATCCCCGGAATATAAATTAAGTGCTTCAAGATAATCATCAAGTGCGAGGCGAGGGGAATTGTGTCTTTTTGCATCGCCGTCTTTGATAAGTTGCTCAAAATTTTCGATATCGATATCGATATTAAGTTGTTCGTTCCACTTGTAATAACCATTAGAAAACATAAGTGTCTTGAAATGGTCGCTTTCATTTTCTTCAAGTAGAGATTGACGCAGTCTATGCATCTGACGTCTTAAAGTACTCCTTGGATCGCTGTAAGATTCTGAAACCCAAAGTTGATCCATCAAAGATTCAGGTGTGAATACACGGTCTCTATGTGTTAACATGAATTTGTAAAGTTCCCAAATTTTCTTTGAGCCAGCAGAAGATGATACCAAAGAAGAACCATCTTTCTTTACATCGAATTTTCCCAAGGTTTGAATTATGAAAATCGGGTTATGTTGTTCTACAGGTGAAGTCATCATGTAGAGCTCCTTCTAAGTAATATAATTGAGAATATATTATTATATCATTATTTGTAATGAAATTAAATATATCATAAGTCCTTATAAATAATATCATCTATAGTATATTAGTATAGATATATTACCATTTCTGATAGCTGATTAATCATAAATTGCTCAAATCTGCATTTAACAGTTTATTCACAAAGAGTAACACTTTATTTACAAAGGGGTCACAAGCTATACACAACTGAAAATTATAATAAAACCATGATAAGCGATATACAGATTGCTTACCACAATAAACCCCCAAAATATTTACCTAAATTGCAACAAAACCCCAATATTGAATTCCGGGTGGGCATCCCCCAAATTTACCCACTCGTGAAATTCCCCCCTTCTTAACTTTTAAAAAAGACTTCTAATTCTCAAGAATTTAGGTCTTTCTTTTTTTTTTGCTTTATTCTAATATCATCTCGATAAAAACCTTTACAATTTCAGGGTCATAAAGTACGCCGGATAATTCTTTTAACTCAACGAGAGCAATTTCGATAGATTTACCCTTTTTATAAACACGATCAGTAATCATGGCATCGTAACTATCACAGACAGCAAGTATCCTAGCTTCACGGCAAATTTCATCTTCCTTTAAACCGAAAGGGTAACCTGAACCGTTGAAACGTTCGTGATGCTGGATGATGATATTAAAAACATCTGAATTGAAGTTTTCAAGAATCATTTCTTTAGAATATTGAACGTGTAATTTTATTTCCTCAAATTCAGAATTTGACAATTGATCGGGTTTATTCAAGATTTCATCGGGAATTTTAACTTTACCTAAGTCGTGATAATAAGCAGCTTTACACAGATCATTCAGGGCTTTTGATTTATAACCAAGCTTAAGCGCCATTTTTTTTACAAGTTCATAAACGCGAAGACTGTGTTCACCGGTATAATGGTCTTTAAGCTGAATCTCTGTAAGTAATTTATCTATAATCGTATGGCTGTCTTCAAGTGTTTTGAAGACATCATAATTAGTGGCATGAACAAGTATAACCGTTTCTTCAAGTGTTTTAACCGTCTGAATTTCGCCTGTATTTTTAAAGATCAATAAGTCGCCTTCAGACACAATAGAGCTGTCCTCGAAAACAAAACAAGAGCCTTTTAAGATGTAGTAGGTTTTAAAAGCCTCTTTTGTAGGTAGTGGATCGATATATAAAATACGGTCTGCTGACATATGAATCATCGAAACTTGTAAGTTATCATCGTGATATTTTTTATCGATTTTGGAGTTTTTGCTTTTCATTTCATAGGTTGATTCTGTTTCGTTTGATCTTACAATTTTGAAATAATTCATAATGTCACCCCACAGTATTATTACAACAACTTCATATTTCATTTAATTATACACAAACAAATGTAAAAATAAAAGAGGTTACATAATATAACTTTCAATAATGTAAATATTACAAATTTAAGACAATAAACGTGGATTTTGTAAAGTAAATAAAGGTTTTAACCGATAATTACTTTGAGGTCTAGCCTTTAAATTTTAATATGATGCAACATGTCATATGCTTGTAAGGTGGTCTTAACGAAAAAGCAATAATATATTTGATATAATAGAAGTAATTATAATTAAAATTGGGAGTATTATCTCTTTGAATATCTAAGTGTCCGACAAATCCTGTGAAGAAAAAATGAGGTGTAGCATGAAGAAAAAGCTAATTTTGATATTAACGTTGTTGACTATACTCAGTTCAATACCTGTAAACGGTCTAGTCGCGTTTGCGTTAGTCGTCGGAACTGCAGGTGGAGAAGATGTCGTCGTTACCGATGTAAAATATGCGATTACGCATAACGTCTTTCAAATAAGCAGTGGCTATATTGAGATCCTTGGTGAAAACATGAAGGACGTTGAAGTTCTGTTTGAGAAATATGGACAGGGCTTTGTTAGCATGGGAACAAGAGTTATCAACTCTTCAACTTTTGTGAAGTACAATCTCAATGCTGCCGAGACCCAGTCATTTATAGGGAGAGTCAGGATTGGTAACAGAACGATCAACCTCAACACAGGTACATTTCCAAATATTCAAAGTTCAGATAAACAAACCGTCAACAAGGATGAATTTCCAAACAGCGTTGTGTTCACAGGTAATAACCTAGATACCATCAATACGGGTAATATCACAGGTACCTATGGATCTGGACTTTCATCTGCATCCCTTGGAACGGGTTCAAGTTCGTCGACACTGACACTCAATAATCCTACAAATCCAGGTGCACTAGGCTATCAAAACATCATACTTCGAAAAGCAGTCACAGCAGATCCCAATATAGAGATTGAATACACCTATCAAAATGCATTTAGAATCATCGAAAATTTAAACTTAGATGATGTAAGGATGTTCCCAAATACTGGTGCCAAAGGTGATACAGCAACAGGCGTAAAAGGTGATGAAGTCTATTTTAGAGCAGATAACTTCTCTGATACTAGAAACTACCAAGTTTACTTCTTAAAAGCACTAGATGGATCAGACAAATATACTTCAGTTAACAAAGCTGAATTTGTTTCACTTGGACTCAACGTCAACGGCAATGAAGACGTGCTTACCGTACGTGTGCCTAGCGGCGCTGATTTTGCAAGGCGTAATTACTATGTCGTCATCACTGATGAGCAAAACGGACAAGTTGTAGCGGAACAGGTTGTGAAAAGAGCGGATGGATCCTATGATGAATTTACAGTGATCCAGGCAGATTACAAACCTTCAATTGTCAGTATCTATCCTGAAAAAGGACCTGATACAGGCGGTAACGTCGAGATCAAAGCACTTAACTTACTCACACTCAACATACCGGATTTATCAACTACAGGTGCATTTAAAGTGCCTCCAACTGGAGAGACAAACGATGAAGTGCTTGTACTTAACTATGCCGATGGCGTCTATAAAAACGAAAATGTAACCATAGAACGAAAAATTAACATGCAGATTGGTAAAAAAGTTAAGTTTCTTAGAGATACAAATGGTGAATTTCAAATCATCAAAGCTGCCACAGACCAAGTCATGGTGATCACTGACAGTGTAACCGATGCTGAGACAAACCCCTTTAAAGATGTGGTCGTGGAAATTCAGACCATCCTTGAAATAAAGGATGGCATCAACGCAGGTAAACAGTTTATTTTCAATCAAATCATCACCGTACCAGATGGCTTTGAATTTGAACCAAGTACATTTACACCTGTTATCGATTCCATTTTACCGGATATGATCCAGATTGAAGATACGGCGACAGCTTATTCGAAATTTAAGAATGAAACTTTAATCTCTATTAAAGGTGATAAATTCTTAGTGGATCGTTTTGTAGATGCAACTGGTACCGTTATTACTAGAAAACCAACCGTACTTGTAAAGAAAAACGATAACAATACCTTTAACAACAGATATCAACTTGGATTTTTCCCAAATGAAGAATATACAAGTGGCGGTGTTACTGTTCGAGGGATTATCAAATATAAACTCAACGAAGATGATGCAGCTGAAATCGTGCTGACTTATCCTGACGGTAAACCTGTACCACTTGATATGGTTGTACTTGACAAAAATGGGAAACTAGTTGATGGTACATCAAACAACCAAATTGGTACAAAAATCTTAATTAGAGTACCCAACAGTGCACTTATCGCCGATGGCGGCATCAAACATATCCAGATAACCAACCCAACGCGTAAATCAGCTGATTACGGAAAATCAAGTATCAAATCAGATTTCGTTGAATTCGTAAAAACATCGGATATACCAGTTATTGAAAGTGTTAAACCAAACATCATCACAGTTGATGGCGGTGACAATATCGTAATTACTGGCTCGAATCTCCAAAATGGTTTGAGACTTTTCCTAGATGGAGAAGAGATCACAACATTTACAAGAGAACTCGATACAACGGGTAATAAGATACTCGTTAAATTCAAAGCGCCTCCTGGACGAGAAGGAACCACGCAGATACAGATCCTCAACCCAAGTGGTGGCTTATCGGTAAGTGATTTTACGTATGTCAAAACCTTCAATAAAGACCCAATATTTAAAAGCTTTACGCCACCACTTGGAACCTTTGGGACACTTGTAGTTATCAATGGAGATAATTTCTTAAAACCTGACCCAACTGCAGTTACTGAAAGAGGAATAGATGCTTATCGATTAATCGGAACACGCATCACACTTGATGGCAAAGAAGTCAACACCTATAAAAGAGATACTGCAGGTAACATCATATTTGATGTCTATGCAGCACCAGCAGAAGATATCCTCATCAAAACAGACGCTGGAAAAGCAGTGTATTCAAAATTCTATAATAATGCATATATCATAGATCAAGGAACAGGCGCCGTTGCTTCATTTTCAAATGATGCAGATGGCAACCCAGCTATAGCGACTTCTACCAATAAATATGCGATTAAATACGTGGGCGGCGTTTATCAAGCCTATGATAAATCAGGCGTATTAGTTGGACCTGCAACTATAACTTTTAATGCAGGAACAGGAGAAACCACTATAGCAATCAGCGGTGGGCCTATTTTTGTTGCCACAATGGACAACAAATTGATACGAATAGGGCTTAACGGAGAAGGTGACAAGCAAGTTTATCTTTCTGATTATACGGACTCGATCACTCTAAAATCCGCTGAAAGCGAAAGATTTACACTGTCTTACAATTTTGCTGGAAATCCAATCCTTACAAACGGAAGAGATAAGACCTACACCATTCGTTATGAAGATGTAGATAATATCGTAGCCGAGGATTCACTCGGTTTCACTAAACCTGTTACCGTAAACAGCCAAGGAATTGACTTAGATGGCACCCAGCTTGATATGATTACACCCTATACAGTGAACAATGTATCTGGAAGAATAGAAGGTAATTTATCAAAGGTACTTTCTAAAAATCAAATATTATTTACAGTGCCTTACCTTACAACTGGTAAGGGATATAAAGATGTCGTAGTGGTCAACCCAGATACTAAAAACGCAAGTAAAACAGGAAATGATGGCTTCTACTATATTTCACAAGCAACTTCAAACCCTATTATCACAGATATTCAACCGCCAAAAGGCTCAGTAGATGGCGGATACTATGTCACCATCTCCGGAAGTGAATTTGAGGATGATGTTAGAGTCTTTGTAGATTCAGTCGAAGTACCAAAAACAGACACATACGTTGCACTTGATGGCTCTTGGATCAAGATTAAGATGCCAAAATCGATCAAGGATTTAAATAAAGATTATGGCGTGGATGAGCTTCCAGTACCACTTGTAATCGTCAACGCAGACGGTGGTAATACAGGCAAAGATAAAGGTTTTACGTACATTATCCCATTATCAGATCCGGTGATATCAAGGATTGTCCCAACATCAGGTTCATCAAATGGCGGTGAAATCGTAGAGATTATTGGTTATGAATTTAGATTTTATGAACCTTATGAAAATTTAGTAGGTGGACCAGGATATGATGTTGGCGATACCTTTGTGGATCAATACAAAAACGGTACGTGGGATGACCTTTTATCACCGGGAGTAGACCCAGGTGCAGTCACCCAACTTCCAGAACTTATGAATCCATACTATAGCGTTTACTACGATTCCGTTATTTTACCAAAAATATATTTTGGAGAAAATGAAGCCAAGATCGTAGAGTATTCAAAAGGTTTTATCAAAGTTATCACACCTGCACATAGTGCTGGTGCAGTAGATGTCTATGTCATCAACAACGACTCTGGTGTGAGTAACAAAGTAAAATACACTTACAACGCTACAACGCCAGTAATCACAAGCATCGTCCCTAACTTTGGTCGTAGACAAGGACAAGAACCAAAAGATATCTACGGCTCAAAACTGTATCGTTCGGTAGTATATGGTTACAAAGGAGATGACGAAACTCAGATCCAGCTACTTGATAATGTTGGAGCGCTTGTAAGGTTTGGCACAGTAGACAACAGAAGTATCGATCGGAATTCAGCCAATTCAGGGCTTATCAATAACCAAAGGACAACCGTTAACTTAGATGGCGGACTCACCATGAGTTATTATGGTGATTTGGGACAAGTAAAAATGACCCTCACTGAAAATAATGTCATCTATACGAGGACTTTCGATTATGATAACTCAGTGGTATATGTGCCGATGGATATGCTTAAAAACGCAGCGGGTGAATACTATGTCCCAAATGGACTGAAAAATGTCAATAATACAGTGTATTCCGGAAATGTATACGAATATGTGAAACTAGAAATTTCAGATAGACGTGTTTTTGTAGAACGTGGTTATGCACCAAAAGCCACTTATGATAATGACACGCATGTTGTCGTCACCACGCCTTCTTACTTTACAATAGGTTCAGTTCAGGTTGCCTACTATAATTCTGATGGCGGAAAAACCACGAAGACTTTTACCTATACCAACCCGGCAAGTGAACCTAAGATCTTTAATGTTGAACCTCAAACACTGTCGTTTGACACCACTAAGTGGCTCGTTGAAACTTCTATGGATGGCGGGATAGATATAGAGATCGTCGGTGTAGATTTTAGAAGTAACGTACAGGTTTATATAGGTGCTTATAAGGCAACTATAAAAGAACTTACCACTAAGCAGATCAATGGTATAACCTATGACCTCATCGTGGCAACCGTACCAAAAGCGACCATCAATGACGTGGATAAAGAATATCCAATCATGATTCAAAATGAAGACAAAGGACTTGCAACATCAAATAACATGGCAGACCTTATCGGACCCAATCATGGCGCAGAGACATTGCCTTTTTACTTTGTTTATAAGAAGCCTCTTTCAGGACCAAGAATTGATGCTGTAAAACCAGTAAAAACATCGATTTTCGGTGGTAATAAAGTGGTCATTACGGGAAGTGATTTTAGAGAAGGTGCTTATGTAATCATAGGTACACGTGCTGGGATCCCAATATATAATGGTGTGATCACTGAACGAGGCACAATCCTGACATTTACGACACCAAACAATATGACACTAGGTAAGAAGACAGTACAAGTATTGAACAACGATTATGGTATAGCAGTCAAGAACGATGCAATCACCGTTGTATCAGCTCCTACACTCTCACCGGTTATTACCGATGCAGATGGAAACCCAATTAACAGAATTCATGTGACTGGTGGACAAGTTATAAAACTTAAAGGAACGGGATTTGCAGAAGGTGCAAAAGTTTATTTAGGAGGAGAGTGGTTAACCGCTACAGCGAAAGACAATATTCCTGAAGCCGATCAAGGCATCTACAAAGATGACTCTATCCACTATGTAAAAGATGGCACACTTGCAACCAAAGTAGAGTTTGTCGACAGTGAAACACTTCTTGTAACTACACCAGTAGTTGATTTTGAAGGCAGTATCTCCATCGTAGTGAAAAACTCAGATGGTGGTACCACAGACAATAGTGTGAAATTAGAATACACGGTTCCGATTCCTCAAGATCCAGCTGGCCTTAAAGTTGCAGTGGTAGATAACAGATATATCAAACTTTATGACTATGTATCAGATACAGCAAGTTACTTTGAAATCTATGTCTATATAGGCATAAAAACAAATGCAGAACTCACAAGTAATAACTATCGCGACTTTAAATATCTTGGTATTACAAATATTGAACCTTATAAAATCACCACATTACCTGGACTTGATAACTTAAGTACAGCAGAGAGAGTCGTCTTTGTAATCAAAGCGGTTAACAAATTTGGATCATCAGGTTATTCCAACTTAGCGCCGCTAGTTTACAACGACATCAAGGACATCAAAGAGCTTGGACCAGAGGATATAGATGGAGATCTTGGTGTGCCAAGTGGTCAAAATTACAGTAGTACTCAAAACGGCGGCGTGCTTACAGTAAACTTAGCAACTAAGCTAAATACTGGTCTTTTGAATATTGATGTATCAAATGAAGTCACAGCAAACACAAATGTCAAACGGATCGTGTTGCCAGAAGCTCTGGTCAGAACAGGGCTAACAAGTATCACTGTCAATTATGGGACGAGTATGTATCGATTCACCCCAGTTGCCACAAACACAGCGACTTTTAAAGGGGTAGCAGATCTATATAACGCTTATGCTAGGATCGTAGAAGATACGACGATGAATGCAACACGTGCTTACCTCACACCAAATATTAGAGGAAAGAAACAGGTCTCAAAGGTTCATAGTATTAGCTTTGATGCCAGTTCAAATGAAAGTACAAAAGCATTTAACCAATTGACAGCTACGATGGATATAACCATCTATTATACCCCAACAGGTATGACGACGTCGGATGAAGCACAGATTCAACTTTACAAATACAACCAAAGTACTGGCACCTATAGCATCGTAGTTTCAACTGTAGATACTGTAAACAACAGGGTTACAGCAAGGATCAAAGACGCAGGACATTATGTCCTGATGGGAAATCGTTAGGGAGGAGGACGCATGAAAAAACTATTGGCACTACTATTAATCATAAGCATGTTTTCATCAATGGTCGTCTTCGCAGCGGCACCTTTTGATGTACCAGTACCTGAATTTACAGCGCTTAAGACAGATACAACTAATGCAAACACACTTACAGGTAGCAACAAGGGGAAGGATATCATCACCAATTCGTATTTTTCAGACATTAAAAACACTTATGGTCACGAAAGTATCGTAAGGATGTCAGCACTTGGTGTCGTAAAACAGTACGGAGATAAAAAATATTATCCTTCCTCAAAAGCAACAGGCTATGATGTTTTAGGCATGCTTGTTAGGATGCGTGGCAATGAAGCTGCAGTGATGCAAAGGGTTTATAACTTAGCGGGTTCATCAACGACACCTGCAGTGCTTAAACAGATAATGGATCAGGAGTATCTCGTAGAAGCTCAGACGTTAGGTATTATCAATGCAACAGAAGTGCTTAACTTGGGTAGCCCAACAACTAAAGAGCAAATTGCAGTTTGGACCTCAAGAGCGATTGGACTAACACCTGTTTTCAATCAACAAACGGTGTTTACCTACTCTGACTGGGCAAGTGTAAATCCTATTTACAGGTCTTTGATAGAAGATATGACCACCAATGGGATCATCCCACTTAAAAATGATGGTACATTTGCACCGAAAGAAAACGTGACTAGAGGAGAACTAGCAGTGATTATGGCTGCAGCGCTTGAGACTCAATATGCTGCAAGGACGATCACAACGGGTTTTGGACTTGTCATAGGTGTTAAACCTGAAACGATCTATAACAACGGTGATACTGTAAAGAGAAACACCGTTACAGTTAAAAATACCGATGGCACAGTGACAAACCTCGTAAGCGAAACACATTCAAAAGGCAATCAGCAACTTGATTATGTGACGCATAAAAATGGCGTTGTTTCCAATAATGCCAACTTAAAATTAGGGGATGAAATTGAATATGTCACGCTTGCTGGTGCACTCCAGTACGTTCAAGTGATTGATAACAACCTCATCCTTGAGAAAATAGCAGCAAACAGCAGTGCTGATTTATACACTACTTTCCATTATGGCACATTAGTAGACATCAACACAAAAACACAGTATAAAAATGGTAAAACAGTCATCACTGAGATATACCGCGTGGTAGATATTACTGGAGATGTATTTGACATCTTGGTGGATGAAGATCTATATACAGGACAAAGAGATGATATCATTACCTATAAAAATAGCAAGGTTGGCGGGGTACATCAACTCGAGATAGGCGATGTGATGGAATACCTCGCAAACGAAAACCGTGAGATCATCTATATCAAAGTTGCCCCACTTGAGAAAAAGACGCTTTCAGGTACAGTGAGAGAAATTACACCTTTAACTGCAACAGGCCCTGCAACAATGACGATTTATGGCTATGATGATAAAGTGTATCAGTTTCCACTTGCGCCTTATGCAAACCTTAGGATCAACGATCGTGTAACAGGGATTAACAACTTCGTCTATGGTATGCCTGTAGATGTGGAGATCTCAAACGGTTATATCGTCTTAGTGGAAGGCGAATCCTATAGTGGAGAACCGGGCTATATTCCGAAGTACGGTAAGATGCGTATGGGTGATATCGTCACCGTATACCAAAACAGTTTTTCAGTAAAATTAAATGATGGTAAGACGGAGTTTTATGATATTAATCAAACCACTCAGTATACCAAAGATGGTAATATCGTCTCAAAAGATGCATTAAAACCTGGGATGTCAGTTAAAGTTTATTTTGACAACATATCAGCACTTGATGCTTCAAAAGTAGAGATTGAAGCACCAGAGATTCTTTTTGAAATTATCTATAAAGGAAAAATCAAAAACGTAAATGGTGCGAGAAAAGAAATTCAGATTATTGGTTCTGATGGGGTTTCTAAGCCTGAGTACATTTCAAATAACGATTGGTTACCAGCAGACAGTTACAGCATCAACCTTAAAACTGATGATAAAACTGAATATTATGCAGGGAATCAGAAACTAACCATGAACGAACTTGAGCGCAATTACTCGGGCTATCAGATGTATGCGGTGATCAAGAAGGTATTTGGGCAACCAACAGTTGTTAGACTTAGTGTTAAAACAGGTGGAGAGATGATGTTCTCAAGCACTGTTAGAACAGTGGATCATACCTTAGGAAGCTTCGATATCTCAACTAAAGAAAACTTCAATATCACCGATGGCACAATCGTTATAAAAGACGGACTCGTCGTACCTTCAAGTCAGCTTAAAGCGAGAGATACAGTTTTTGTCGTATCAGAGAGCCCAATGGGTGCATATGATAAAAATGCAATGGTCGTAAAAGTTGTAACACCATACGACAACATCTTTGATAAGATTAGGATTGGTGCTGTTGAAACGGTTAATCCATCGTATATTACTTTTAGGAATTACACGCAGTACACAAACAATTTCCTCAATGCTGTCAATCCAAACGAAACGGGTTATTATAAATTCTATACAGATAGCAAAATCGTCGATTTAACAGATCCTACAAAGATCAAGACGATAAAACCTGCTGATTTCTGGCATGCAGCTTATGCGAGAAGTGAAAATGTAGACAAAAATTATAATAGTTCGACTGCTGGCCTTCAGTTTAAACGTTACTACGCATTTATGGTCGTCAATGAAGCAGACAGTTCAATTATAGCGATGCATCTTAGACAAAAAGGACTATTATCAGGACAGAATTTTGATGATACACTCTATAAAGAATCAGACGTTGCGACTAAACTTGAAGAAACCTTTACAAGTGCAGTTTTGTCTAGAGGAATCGTCACAAGTGATGATACCACTTGGGACCGAATTGAGATTACGGACTCGCATGATTGGACTGATTATACAGGGCAGTGGACAGCAAACAAAGCAAACATCTTTGTAAAATACACAGATGCAATCGTTATTAAAAACAACGCAGTAATCAGTGTAGAAGACATCCAAATGGGTGATTATATCTACGTGATGCGGATCAAAGAAAATGCACTGGTGATATTTGTGCAATAATTTAGAGGAGTTATGATGATGGGAAAATGGAAGATAAGTGCCATCTTATTGGTGGCACTGTTGTGGATCAGTTCATATATGGTTGTATCTCATGCTCAAGTAGTGTGGATGGATGGAGGGTTAATAGGCGATTTGATGATCTCAGGAACACATGAGTATCAAGAGCTTTGCTTCATCACGGGTGAACCGGTGATACTAAAAGGGACTGTGAAGCTACCGGTAATTCCCACAAATAGCGATAAGTATTCTCTTAAATATACCTTTTCACTTAGTAATACGGCAAAAAACATCACGCTAACAAGAGATGTAACCTTTGATATCACGAAGACAACGACAACTGGCATCAACCAAACTGCCTATGAAAAGAAACTCACCAAGTATACAGAGACGATTACTACGGGTACTGGCGTCTATACACTTGGAAAGTACACCTTTAACGAAAGTAGACTTTTTGATAATACACCTGCAGTTGATTATTTTTCAGGAAATATCATCTCGGAGAGAACATACTATTTAAATGGTGATTATCTTGCAAATCAAGGTTTTGTCACCTATGTTATCGATGCTAAACCGATCGTTGGTTACGATCATCTCTATGGTAACAATGAAACACTGGTGGTAAAACAAGAAATTCAAAGTTATACACCAAATACAAAATATGATCCAAAAGTGCTTAATTCTAAGGAATACGATGTTTGGACAGGCACAGTAGATATAGGGATGTCATCAAACAAAACAGTGAACTTCTTATATCAAGCAACTGACCCGCAAAGTATCAGTTTTAGAGGAAACTACTTTCAAGTTTCAAGTGAAGAAAATGTGCTCACGTATAAGTATTCGCTGCCAATCGTAACTAGCGGTAAAGTTGATCAAACCAGTACCAAACGCAACACTGGAGAAGTTAATCTCAGCAAAGATGTTGTTTTAGAAACTAAAGCGCTTGTAACCCCTAAAATCAGAGATATAGGTGGACACTGGGCAGAAAACGAAATTTTTCTTTTGACATCACTTCAGATTTTTGATGTAGAAAAAGAGTATTTTGTCCCATCGGCGACAATTTCTCGTCTTGATTTTGGAAAAGCGATGGTAGTCGCGATCAATGGCCCATTACCAGAGCCGACATCTACTGCGGTCATCAAACGTATGCGTCCAGGCGTTGAAACGCCTTTCTTAGACGTAATGGTCACCGATCCCGATTATCACTATATAGAATTCATCAAAGCAAATGATATTATGGCAGGGAAAAATGGCTATTTCAAAGGCAGTGAGCCCCTTACACGTGCAGAAGCAATTACCATCATGATCAAAGCACTTGGGCTTCAATATATGGCGCCAGCCCCACCGTATAATACTTCTTTCACAGATAACAAAGCAATCCCAGAATGGTCAAAAGACTATATCTATATGGCAAATGAGATTGGTCTTGTGACTGGAACGCCTGATGGCTACATTAACCCAAACAAGTGGGTAACTAAAGATGAAGCCGCAGCGATGATTAACAACTTTATCAATCATTTAAAAGATTATATCACTTATGATTATAGGGAGAAGATATTGAATCGATAGGTTCATTTGGTTTTCTTTCTCGCGAGATAAGCCCGTGCAATTTATTTCTTTTTCCAGTTCCAGTCCTCGGATGCTGTGAGCGATGCTCACAATGCGCATCCTGCGGAAGAACTTCCAAAAGAAATAAATTGCACGGGCTTTTATGATGTGTGAAAGGATATTTGGATTCACGGTGGTTCCAGACCTCGGATGCTGTGAGCGATGCTCACAATGCGCATCCTGCGGAAGAACTTCCAAAAGAAATAAATTGCACGGGCTTTTATGATGTGTGAAAGGATATTTGGATTCACAGTGGTTCCAGTCCTCGGTTGCTATGCAACCTGCGGAAGAACCTGCTAAAGAAATATATGCCACGGGCTCTAACTTTATACAGTGCCACTTTCTATAAATGCGCAAAACACATTGACTAGGTCGGGGTCGAATTGTGTTCCGGAACAGCGTTTGATTTCTGCCATTGCTGTTTCAAAAGTTAATGCTTTGCGGTAGGGACGATCGTTTGTCATGGCATCGTAGGAATCGACTAGTGAAAGGATGCGACATTCTAAAGGAATTTCTTCACCTTTTAAGCCAAGTGGATAGCCTGTGCCATCCCATTTTTCGTGATGTTTGTAGATTAAATCGGAGATTGCGGTTAGTTCTGGTGAAGCAGAAGCGATTCGCTGACCTATAGCGGTATGTGTTTGCATGATGACCCATTCATCAGGTGTGAGCGAACCTGGTTTTTTCAAGATGTTATCGGGAATCCCCACTTTTCCTAAATCATGAAACTTTGTAAGCAAAGTTAACTGATCCATGCGGTGTTGTTCTAGGCCAAATGCAATTCCCAGTTTTCTAGCCAGTTCACTCATACGGTCAGTGTGGCCTTCAGTAACATAATCTTTTGCTTCAAGTGCTTTCATCAGTGTTTTTACAAGGGTGCTTTTACTACTGCCTTCTTTTAGGAGCTTGTGATTATATAGATTGTGATCAGCAAACTGATAGAGCTGTGCACCACTTATAGGCGCACCACTTGTGTGTGAAATCCCAAAAGAAACGGAGATTTCATAGGCTAATTCAGTGTTGATTAAATCGAGTTTTTTGTTAAATGTATCGCATTTTGATTGGATGATGGCATTGCTGTTGTTTTCGTATAATACTGCAAATTCATTGCCGCCAATTCGGCTAATCAAAGCTGCATCTGGAAAACTTTCGTTAATAGTGTTTGCAACAGTTTTTATAACCCTGTCCCCTTCATAATGGCCCAGAGTATCGTTGATTGTTTTAAGTCCATCGATATCAAAGACGATAAGTGAGAGAGAACCACTGTTTTTTTCTTCATATGTCAATAGAGCATCTTCAAACTTTCTACGGTTATAAAGATTTGTACTACTGTCTTTTTCAGCCATATCGCGTAGTTTTTCCTCAAGAGTGGTACGCTGCGTCATATCTCTAATGATAATGAGCACTTCGTTTAATTCTGTGAGTTGAAATCGCGCTTCAAAATGTCTCTTTTGAGACGCGGAAGCAACGATGAAATTTATCAAATGTGGTCTTCGATTTGTGATTACCTCATCTACACCAGCATTAAGTTGATTTGAGATATTGGGCTCTCTTAAAAAAGATAAAACCAGTGCAGCATCGTCTGCTTTTGAAGTTGCAAACGGCGTGAAGTGATGGTTGGCATCGCTCACAAGCAAGACATCGGGAATAGCCATCATAAGCGCTTGATTACGTGTCCTCATCTTTTCGAGTGTGCTGATCTTATCTTGAAGTTCAGGGTAATAGTTTTTACGTATAGAACTTTCGCCAAGGCCGATGATGCCTTCTCGCGTCAGTATTTTATCATTTTTGGAATAAATGGACATACAGTTGTTCCACCTCATTATAGGATAATTCTTTAGGGTTAGTAACCATACATGGATCAGTTAGTGCAGCGTGAACCATGGCAGCGATGATAGTGCTTTCGGGTAATGGCATCTTAATAGATACCGGGATGTTGACCGTTTCACGAAGATTTGAAACAGCCTCAATTAAGCGAATTTTAACGTCTTGATCCCTTACATCGTCAATCGAAATCCCCATTGCTTTAGCAATATCGCGGTACCTATCAATTGCAAAATCAAAGTTAACAGCAATAACCCTTTGTAGTAATATACTGTTGCATTCGCCGTGTGCTAAATCGAGAACGCCGCCTAAACTGTGTGCTAAGGCATGCACTGCACCTAAACTTGCATTTGAAAATGCAAATCCTGCATGCATTGAACCAAGCAACATTTGATACATGGTCTCTATAGTTCTATTTTCTTTAATCGCATCAGGCAAGTTTTGAGTTATCAGTTTAATTGCCTTTAACGCATGAACGTCAGTTATTGATGAAGAGGCGTTGCTTACATATGCTTCAATCGCGTGTGTAAGTGCATCCATACCTGTACATGCAGTAAGATACATATCCATCGTCATAAGTGGAATAGGATCTATAAGTGCAAGATCTGGTACGACCTTCTTACTGATAATCGCTTTTTTAATGTGTTCATGTGAATCTGTGATGATTGCAAACTGTGAAACATCAGCTGATGTACCCGCAGTAGTTGGGATGCAAACAAGTGGTGGTCCGGGAAGTGTGATTTCATCAACACCGATATAGTCCAGAATATGACCTCCGTTTGTAGAAACAATGCTGATACATTTTGCACAATCTATTGGACTACCTCCACCAACTGCGAGCAAGCTATCACAGTCTTCAGCAAGGAAAAGTTCTGCACCGAGCATCGCTTCATAGTCTTTCGGGTTGCTTGATACATCTTCATAAATCATATATTGTATGTTCTGGGCATTAAGAGATGAAAGGATTTGTTTGAACCAAACTTGTGAAGTGACGCCCTTATCAGAGACAATCATCGTTTTTTTTGCTCCAAAATGTTTTAAGTATTGTCCTGCCAAATTGATAGAATCATAACCTACGATTACTTCAGGAACTACAAATTTACGTTGCTCTAAAGAAGTTTCCATCACGTCACCTCATTTTAAAATCAATCGAGAATAGTTAACAAAAGTCAACTTAATTTACAAACAGTCTATTTTAGATTAGTACCCACCAAGAAGATAAAATAACTAAATAAAGATAAATATTTATTACATAAGTGAAATGAATATAAAATCCATAAGTATGTATAAAAAGCAAGCGCAAAATTTAGCCAGATGAAAGTCACAAAAGTATGTATGAAAAGCAAGCGCAAATTTTTTCGAAAAGGACACTTTTGAGGAACGAGAACTCGTGGTCTTTTCGAAAAAATTTGCGCTTGCTTTAATATCTACCTACAACTTGAACTTATTGATAATTTGCTCCAGCTCTTTAGCCAGCACGTTTAGTCTTGCAGTTTGATCGTTAATCTCAGTCATCCCTGCGAGTTGTTCTTCTGTAGCAGCTGATACTTCCTCAGTGCTAGCAGAAGTCTCTTCGGTTGATGCTGAGATGCCCGTCATAGCATCGACGATATATTCTTTAAGTTTGAGCATCTGATCAACTTCACGATCGATGTTGCTTAGTTCGGCGTTTAGACCTATGATCCCTTTTGCGATGGCATCAAACTGAACTTGTGTAGAAGCAACGGATTCGTTTTGCTGAACAGAAACTTTTTTAAGTTCGTTCATGGTTGCAACTGAAAGTTCAGAGTGACTGTTAATTTCACCGATGATGCTCTTGATCTCTCCAACTTGGTTTGAAGATTGCTCTGCAAGTTTGCGGATCTCATCTGCAACAACAGCAAATCCTCTGCCTGCTTCTCCTGCTCTCGCAGCTTCGATTGAAGCGTTAAGCGCAAGTAAGTTAGTCTGTTCTGAGATAGCGGTGATGGCATCTGTGATTTTATGGATTTTAGCAGTGCTATCAGAAACTTTGGTGATGACATCGCTTATCTTTTCAGTAGCAGTATTGGTTTCGTGGGTTGTTGATAAAAGTTGTTTGACAGCATCAAGTCCTTTTTTGCTTTGAGTTTCTGCACCACTTGCAAGTGATTCAACGGTTGCAGTTGACTTTTTAACAACATCTATATTTCTAGAGAGTTCATTGACTTTCATAACAGCATCTTCTGTAGTATTCGCTTCATCACTTACGGCTTTTGCAACTTCGCCTATCGTTTGAGCGACTTCGTTGATGGCATTAGTCGTTTGGTCAGTTACCTCGACGAGTGAGCTTGCAAGTTCAGTCACAGTACCAGAAGAACTTTGCATGGCTTCTACGAGTCCTCTCACATTGTGTAGCATGGTATTATAGGCAAGTGCTAGCGTACCAATTTCATCAGTGTTTTTAATATTGATTTCATCGACGTTGAGATTGTTATTAGATACTTCAAGTAAAGAAGTAGATATCGCTCTAATTGGTCTAGCAAAACTGCCCGAGTAAATAGTGATGACAAATAGTCCAACGACTAGTGACAATCCAAGAACTATGATGATCACCATCAAGATCGTGTTGGCTCCCTTGTTAAAATCTTGAACATATGCACCTGCAACTACAACCCAACCCCAGTCAGCATCTAATTCTTGATATGTGATTTTGTTTCCGATGCTTTCAGATCCAGGAAGTGTCCACGCATAAGTGACAAAATCTCCACCATTTTGAGCAGCTTTTATCTGTGCTTGAACGAGTTTGAAACCAGAACCACTTTTATCTTCTGTCTCCCACACATTTGTACCTTCAAGTGAAGGATGCATCACTTCAACCCCATCGAGTGAATAAGCAAAAAAGTAGCCATTGGGTCCAAGGTCGATATTTTTATTAATCGGACGCTTGTTATCTGCATCTTTTGGTCCAAGTAACATCACTCTAATCTCTTCTTGTGCTTCTTCCTGCGTGATACTTCCTCTAGAAACTTCAAGTTTCTTTGCTTCAATCAAGCTCATAACTTGCTTGACCCCATTTTTGAGGATAACTTCTCCCTTCATCGACAATTGATCCTTCGCGAAGAAGTAGCTAGTTGCGCCGATAGCAATTACGGGTATAATCAGCAGTAAACTAGAGATGATGATGAGTTTTTGTCTAATTGATAATTTCAAAATTAATGCCCCCTTTGTATTTCATTTATAAACAATTATAGCACTGTATAAAGTTTTATAATATACAAATTATTCAAACATTTATGCCAACATAGATATAATTAGAAAACTTTTTCTATCATATATAACTAAAAGCTGTTGTTAAGTATGTAACTTCTGTAGAACGCGTAAGAATCGATAAGTTATATGAAGCGTAGGCGATTTATGTGGTATCATAAAAGTGTAACTTTTATATTTTTAACATAAGGAGATGTCATGCGAACACTTGAAGGCATCATCGTATCCAATGTATATGTGTTAGCTTTGCTACTTTTATCCACCTATCTTTACAAGACAAATAAACTACCGAGAGAAGCCACAAGAAAACTCGTACACATCGGCGTCAGCAACTGGTGGTTTATAGCGATGTGGTACTTTGAAAATGCGCTAACAGCCGCCATTGTGCCAGTGATGTTTGTCATCGTCAACCTCTATTCTTTAAAAAGACAACTTTTTAAAAGTATAGAAAGAGAGCATGAGGGGAAGGACTATGGCAGGCTTTATTATGCAGTTTCTTTTTTAGTTTTGTCTATCGTGTCATTTGGCATTGGCCGTCCTGAAGTTGGTGGTATTGGCGCCCTCATCATGGGGTATGCCGATGGTTTTGCTGCACTGATAGGTAAGCGCTTTGGTAAACACAAGTTTTGGAAGAACAAGACGGTTGAAGGAACACTTGCAGCGGGTTTGATTTCGCTCTTGATCGTTGTTTCCTTCAATAATATGTATCATATAGGGTTAACTTTGAGCGAAACGGGATTAGTCGTTTTTAGTGCGATAGCTTTAGAAGTTGTATCGCCACATGGACTGGATAACCTTATGGTGCCACTAGGAACTGCACTTTTGGTGTATTTTTTATTATAGGAGTAAGTTATGAACCGCGAGAGGCAAATAAAACGAAAAAATCCAGTGTACTTTCAAGGACGACTGGATGGTAATGATTATTTTGAAGGTTGGTACTTTAAACAAGTTGATCCAACTGGAAAGCACACGATTGCTTTTATTCCAGGGATAAGTTTAGATCACGAGGACCGGCATTGTTTTATCCAAGTAATTGTATCACCGGAGGTTAAAACTTATTATTATAGGTTTCCTATGGAAGCCTTTAAAGTTCAAAATGAGCCCTTTAAGATCACTATTGCAGATAATGTGTTTACACAGTCGCAGATACAGGTTGCTTTAGAGGATGATTTTAGAGGGCGTTTTGAGTTCGGTAAGTTAAGCGATATAGAGAAAACGCTACTCTCACCAGATATTATGGGTTTCTTTTCATATATCCCTGGCATGGAATGCAACCATGGTATTATCAGTATGAACCACGAGGTATCTGGTAAGATGAAAGTACTAAGTGGTGAAACCTTAGATTTTGAAGGTGGGAAAGGCTATATTGAAAAAGACTGGGGAAAATCCTTTCCCAAATCATATATATGGCTACAGGCCAATCAGTTTGCAGATTTTGAAACGAGCTTTATGTGTAGCATCGCGACCATCCCGTTTGGCGTATTTGCATTTGATGGTTTAATCGCCAATTTAAAGTATGATGGAAAAGAGTATCGTTTTGCAACTTATAATGGTGCAAAGGTAAAAGACTTTGTCGCCACAGAAGATGCCGTGAATTTTGAGCTTATAAAAGGAAAGCAATCTTTAAAGGTTGCAGCAAAAGTGCAGGGACACGGTCAACTTAAGGCACCTTTACAAGGAGAGATGGTTAGGACGATCAAAGAAGGTTTAGGCGGAGAAGTGACACTGGTTTTATCAATTGAGGGTAAAGAAGCGGTATCACTTTATAGTTCCTGTGCGGGAATCGAAATTGCCTTACAGGGTCGTCTTGCCAACAGTGGCAGTTAGCAGTATAATATAAACCAATGACAAAGGAGGGTGAACATGGCACAAGCGCGTACAGGTAAAAAAGATCCAAAGGTATTATTGATGGAGAAAAAGTTGAGAAAGCAAAGGCGAAACAAGCTTTTAAAAAGCGTACTGGCTATTTTCTTAGCGCTTTTATTAGTAGGTATGGCACTCGCTCCTGTTTTTTCACAGACATATACAGTAGACCCCTATCGAGAAGGCGGTCAGATCTTAGTTTCTGATCAAGAGATCAAACTTGCAGCGAATACAGCGGTCACTGCTGCAGGGGCCACGACGACAACTACCACAACGGATGTTGGCTTTCACGATTTTATAGACTTTATGATGGAAACCGTACAAAGCAGTTATTATAAAGACGTTGACAAACAAAAGCTTATTGAAGGTGCCTATAAAGGTATCTTTGGTGTACTTGATCCGTATAGCACTTATTTTACACCGACTGAGTATGAAAGCTTCAATTCTAGTATAGAAGGCGAGTTTAGTGGTATCGGCGCTTCTATCACAGAAGGTAAAAACGGTTACGTAGAAGTAGTTGCACCTATCAAAGATACACCAGCTGATAGAGCTGGCCTTCAAGCAGGTGATATGATCACTGAGATCGACGGCATAGATGCAGCTGGCTTTACAACTGAAAAAGCGGTAACCATGATCCGTGGTGAAAAAGGTACAGAAGTTAAACTTACGATTAAAAGACCAGGTCTTGCTGACTTACTTTATTTTAACATCGTAAGAGACACGATTATCGTCAAGTCAGTTAACTACAAGATGCTCGATGGTGGTGTAGGATATATCCAGATCACAGAGTTTGGTAACAAAACCAATGCAGAGTTTGATGAAGCTATGGCTTATATGGCAAACAAAGATGTGAAAAAACTCGTAGTAGATGTTAGAAACAATCCAGGTGGTTTACTTGACACGGCAATCCATGTCAGCGACTACTTTATCCCAGCAGGAAAACAGATCGTAAAGATAGACTATAAAGGAAGCAATGATAGAACTTACCGTGCAACGACTGCCAAATCACCTATGGATGTAGCTGTTTTAGTCAATGGCGGTTCGGCTAGTGCTTCTGAGATTTTCTCAGGTAGTATCCAGCAAACGGGCAGTGGCGTGGTAATCGGTACCAAATCCTTTGGTAAAGGCACCGTTCAAAACTTGATGCCACTTACTAACGGCGGCGCAATCAAACTTACTATCGCTGAGTATCTTCTTAATGGCGACTATCATGTACATGGTATCGGCATCACACCAGATATCGAAGTAAAAGCACCTGTAAGGATGACAGACGAGCTTATGGCGTCACTCGCACCACTTAAACCAAGTGCGGGTATGATATCGCTTAACGTATACGGCGCGCAACAAAGACTTGAACTTCTTGGTTACGATATCAAAGCAGATGGTCAGTACGGCCCTGCTACTAAAGAGATCGTCAAACAGTTTCAAGCACTTCATGGGCTTTCTGCATCAGGTACTTTAACTGTTCAGACTATGGAAGAGATCACTAAGGCGCTTGTATCTGATGAAGCTAAGACTTATGATCCACAACTTGAAGCGGCACTTGATTATTTTAAGAAGTAATTACATGTAAATTAATATATTAGATAGCGCATCAATATTTAGTTTTTCCAATCCGAGTTTTCGCTTCGCTCAAAAGGATTTCCAAAACTAAATATTGATGCGCTATCTTTTTACACTAATGGAAACAATAATATTACTTCTTAATATAGCGAGGTGCCTTGTTAGGTCCCGAGTTTTCGTTTCACTCAAAAGGGATTCCTAAATAAAAATATCAGGTCTCTTCTTTATATTGATAGATTACAAATTATCATTCAAATCATTTGAGGATGACCAATTAATATAGTGGGGTGCCTGATTGGTTGTTATGTAACTTATTAATTTTAAAGAACATGGAACTTTTTGCGAATTGTTACGTCTTATACATATCTACATGAAAAAAATATAATGTTTGAAACCATGTATTTTCAATGCTTTCAAATGTTGATTTGAATTTGTGTGAATAAAATTTTAAAGAAGTGGTATATACTGCTTGTCATCTTATTGTAATCATATGTAATGCTACGGTAACAGACTTAAGCTAAAAAGTAGTGTATAATTAGGCTGTAGTGGGTGCTGCGTAGTTTTACAGTTCTATTACAATAAAAAACTTTGATTGACCGTGCTTCTTAAGAGGTGATATAATCAGTAATAGGATTTTGCGATATCCCACGCGGGTTACGCGATTCTGAGGCAGAGCTTTCGCCTCAGAAGGGGGTTATTGATCAAAACTCTCTTCTGTAACAAGAAGCAAAAAAATTAAACCTAATTAAAAGGGAGGAATTCGCAATGAAAAGAGTATTATCTTTAGTATTAGCATTAGTTCTAGTACTAGGTATGATCCCAACTTTCGCAGCTGACGCGACTGGAGCTCAAAATCTTTATGATAATGGCTTCATCACGGGTAAAGACGGCGCGACTGTTGACGCTAAGCTTGATGTTAATGCAAAATTAACAAGAGCAGAATTAGCAGCTTTAATCGCTGAACTTAACGGCGCTAAAGAAGAGGCTGCTGCATTTGCACAACCTGCAGATTTCACAGATGCTGCAATGTTCCAAGATTGGGCTAAGCCTTACATCGCTTATGCACAAGAAAATGGTTGGATGAACGGATATCCTGATGGATCATTCGGCGCTGACAAAGAAGTTCCAGCTAATCAATTAGCTGCAGTTCTTTTAAACGCACTTGGTTATGATTTCGAATACGGTTCAGTATTAACTACTGCTGCTGGTTTAGGAATCGTAGTTGATGGTTCAGCGTTAACAAGAGGCGAAGCTTTCGAAGCTATGTGGACTGCTGTTTCTGCAGTAAACGTTAACGGCGAAGAAATGACTCTTGGCGTTAAACTTGGTAAATTAGATCCTCCAGCACCAGTTGTTACAGATGTTAAAATTGACTCTGTTACAGCTACTAACTTAAAAGAAATCGTAGTTAAATTCAACCAAGTTGTTGATAAAGCTACAGTTCTTGCTGCTAACTTCTCATTAAGCCCTGCTGCTGGTACATTAACTCCAGTTCTTGGCGCTGATGGTATGACAGTTACAATTACTACTTCAGTGAAAATGGATAACCAAGGCGCTTACAAATTAACAGCTGAAAAAGTTGCTAATGCTGATGCTGCTAAATTAGCAAAAGTTGTTACTCCATTCACTGCATTTGATGCAACTTTACCAACTGCTAACGAAATCGTAGTAACTGGTCCTAAAACTTTCGATGTTTACTTTAGTGAACCGATTGATAGTGCAGTTGCTGGTTCTATTACAGTTAAATCTTCAAACACAACTTTAGCTGTTAAAACTAAAGCTGCTGATGATTCTAACGTTGTTTCTGTTGAACTTTACACAGAATTAACTGATGCTACTGCTTATGATGTTACAGTTAAAGATTATGCTGACTTTGCTGGTTACAAAAATGTTATCAAAACATTTGCTATGACTTATGCAAAAGACAACACTGCTCCTACTGTATCACTTGTTTCTGCTAACCAACAATATGTTGTAGTTGAGTTCAACAAACCAGTTACTGGTATTGACAAAACTTACTTCTACCACACATTCTCAGCTTGGACTCCAATGAATATCTACAAAACTAAAGCTGATATGTTAGCTGGTACTAACCCAATTACTACTGCTACAACTAATGTTTCTACAGTTTATGTACAATTTGCTACTACTGGTGTTGCTGGTCAATTCCCATTACAAGCTGGTACAGTAAACGTTAACGTTCTTGGAACTGTTGGTTCTGCAAGCGTTAAAGATAACTGGGGAAATAAACTTGCTACAACTGTTCTTCCTGCTACTGTAGTTGCAGATTTAACTGCTCCTATGGTAACAAAAGTTGAAGCAACTTCAAACACTACAATTGCTATTACTTTTGACAAAGCAGTAAACCCTGGAACAATTGCTAACTATGAAGTATTAAAATCAGATGGCACTGCTATCTCAGGTTTATCTTTCACAGTTGCTGCTTCTAGTACAACTAAAGTTGTTCTTACTTTAAGCAAATCATTACTTGGTGAAACTGTTATTGTCAATGTTAAAAACATTGAAGACACAACACTTAACAAAAACAAACTTGCTTCAACTTCTACAACAACTATCACATTTGCTGATGCACAATTTGATGGCGTATCAAGAGTAGAATATGATGCAACTGCAAAAGTACTTTATGTAGTATATGCTGAAGCAATGGGTAACTCTGCTGTTGATGCTGCTAACTACAAATTAGATGATGCTGGTACTATCAGATCTTTAGCTGGTCCTGTATCATTCTTCAGTGGAAATACAGTTGTTAAAATTGAACTTTCTACAACTGAAGCTGCATATGTAACTGCTGGCGTTGATAACTTATTAATCGCTAACGCTGTTAAAGATATCGCTGGTAACGGTTCATCTGCATTCCAAATTTCACAACCAATCGTTGCAATTGGCGCTGCTGCTCCTGCTTTAAAAGTAGTTTCTGCAGTTAAACAAATCAAAGCAATCGATAAAAACACAGTAACTGTACAATTTGATCAAGAATTAGTAGCTGTAGATCCTACAGATTTCGCATTATCAATTGATAATGGTGGAACTTGGAACGCTCCAACTGCTCAAGCTTTATCATTGAATTCAACTGGTACTTTAGTAACATTAACATTTGCTCAAACTATTCCTGCTGATGTTCCTCAAGCAGGTGGTACTGCAGTACTTGTTAAAGGTACATTTGTTGGTACTGAAACTGTAAACGTATTTTCAATCAAACCTGTTGACTTTGCTGCTTCTGTAGTTGTTGATAAAATTGCTCCATCTTTAACAGCTAAAGAACTTGTTGATACAACACATATCACATTAACTTATAGCGAAATATTAAATGTTTCATCTGTAAGTTTATACACTTATACTGTTGCAGGTAATACTGTAACAGCAATTGACACATCAGTTCCTACTAAAGTTACATTAACTTTAGGTACAGCTGTTGCTGTTGATGCTACACCAAGCGTAACTCAAGCTCTTGATATTCAAGATGCTGCTACAAACAAACTTGCAGCTTCTGCAACAGCTTTTACTGCAATTGATAAAATTGCTCCAACAGTTGTTTCAGCTGCATTTACAAATGCTACAACTTTAGTAATTGTTTACAGTGAAGCGGTTACAACTACATTAGCTAACTACACTCCAGGTGCAGTAACTAATGGTGGTGCTGGTACAGCTGCAACATTTACTGCATCTGCTATTTCTGGAAGTGGAACAAATACTATCACTTTAACAGTTGCTGGTAACGTACCTTTAGTTACTTTAGATACTGCTGTTATTGCAATTGGTGCTGGTGTTGTTGACTTAGCAACTACTCCAAATGCTATCACTCCAGTTGCAGCTCAAGCTGTTGCTGCATTCTAGTATTAGTATTAAACTAAAGAGACTCTTAGGAGTCTCTTTTTTTATTTGTTATTAACCTAACCTCAAAGAGAACATTTCGCAAATTCATTGAAATTATAATTAGTTGCTTATTATTTGAAATTGTAAAAATTGAATTATCTGTACTATCGAAAATAACATTTCAATAAATCAGGGAAGTTGGAAGTATGTTAAATCAAGTTCTTACAAATGTGAGGATTTTTTGTACTCTAAATAGATATCTAACGCTTAATTTTAAATACTTAATCAACGAAAAAAAGCGAAGCAGTAATAACCACTTCGCAAATTTATATAAGTTATAAAATCAAATCAATTTATAAAGCTTAAATATTATTTATTTAATCTAACTCTTTTTGCAATTGCCATGTCATCCCTTCTACATTATCTAAAGGCACTAAGTATGAAAGTCTTGCCCAACCTGTGATGCCATTAGCAGTCACAACTTCAACCCAAGCCTCTTGGCGTTTATTATCATTTTCACCAAAAGTTAAAACTCCATTCCATGAAACTGTATCTCCATTTTTGACATAATCAACAACTTCACAGTTCTTTGTCCTAGGACTGTCCCTTACAATTAGTGAGCTTGTTGTTCCTTGTACCAATAATTCAAAACTAAAACGATTGTTAATCTCATTACTTTCTATACTAGTCTTAGAATTAGGAGATTTACTCATATCAGCGACCTTAGATACTATGAATGAATCGAGGTTCATATATAATTTATAGGGTGCGTTGACTAAACTATTAGAATTATTAAAAAAGCTTGAAATGTATATGATAATAACTACAGTTAAATATATTGGCATAAATCTTTTCTTAGTGTTTTCAGGTTTCTTTAAGAATAAAATGCATTTTTGAATCCATGAGTCAATATTGTAGAATACCTGAGACAAAGCGTTATCGAACTTATAAAAAACACCGCCAAAGCTGTTTGTTAATAAACTTATTGGAAAATCAAGTATGACATAAATACATTTAAACAAAAAATTTAAAGTAGATAAGATCATATTAACTAATACAATAAAAGGATGCCATAAGACGATTGAGAAAACTATTGAAAGTGGAAGTAGAAAAAGTATTAATCTAATAATTAAAGGTAAGGAATCCATATTATTCGCCTGAATCCTCCTTTAATAATGATTTTAAAGCGTTATCCCTAGTTTTTTTGAACAACTCAACATTGCTAGTAGAGTACTCTCCTAAAGATAACTGGTTCCTTAAATATTCTCTTACTTCTGCTTCAGTATAAATATTGTCTTTTACAAGCTTCATGAATTTATCAAGTTTTTCTTGGAAATGTTTTCTTTCGTATTCTTCAATTTTAAATACTGCTACTTCTTCTGATATTTCACCTCTGGCTATTTGCGCTCCAATAGCATTGCGATAATCTAGGATTAACGAACCACCTATACTTGAAGCCGTTTTTTTAATCTCAGCCTCAATTTCTATATCATTTTGCTTTCTAAGAAATTTGAGTGCTTCATCACTTAAATTCGCTGTGACTGAAGAAATTCTGTATTTAACCCCAACATCTGGCTCTAATTGAGTAGGATACATCATTTTTTCAGACAATTGATCGCCCAACATGCCGAAATCAAGCACACTGTACAATTTTGTTATTTTTCTCACTTCTAATGATAATAAATTATGTAGGTAGTCCTCAACAATTAGATTTTTATTTTGGAGTACAAGGTAAGGAGCAGTATGCTCAAGTGTTAAGTTTAAAGTAATGAGAAAGTTATATGAACTTTCTTTTGCAGGAGCGATAACTTTAATTTCCTTTGTAATTGGATAATTTATTACTTCAACCATCTTTGTGTATTTTCCGTCTCGTATTTGCTTAATTGAAGTTCTCTCAGTAATAACGATATCTTCTCTTTTCCCATCAACAAGCAGATAGATCATATTGCTTTTTTCGATAATTGGCTTGTTTACAAATAATCCATTTTTAAACGGCAAAATCTTACTGATAAATATATTGCTATGTGACTCCATAACACGCCTCCTTATGAAAGTGATTTAATTGTTTGTATGACTTTATGAGTAAAGTCATTTTGATTTTGATTTAAAAACCATATGATTTCTTCCATGTACCAAGGTGTACAACCCAAAACATAAAATAACAGAGCTAACTTATCAATATACACATAATTTCTATCAAAGCTTGATAATTCTGACATATAAGCCTTAAGAATACTAAACAACCTTTTTCTAAGATTATAATCAGACATAATATAGTTAAGTATACCTTCTAGTAATTCCATCTGAGTTTTATTATCTAAAATGATAAGTGATAAACTCTTTTCCTCTTTAGAAACATAAAAATAAGCATATCTTACCAATTGTAAATAGAGGATTGAAATTTTCTCTCTTGATTCTTTTTTTAACTCAAATTGGGAATTGATTGTTTTAATAACGGCGGACTTAATATTGTTAGATCTACTGGATAAAATAGCGATTAATGCAAGATCATCTTTGATCCCTTTTAACATTTTATGTTTTATTATGGCTAAGAGTGAAGATTTCAAATTGGATTCATTTAATACATTTTCGATGTAAGAGATGAAAATTAAAAAAGCACCCCATAATTCTGTTTGTTGCCACTCTATACATATACTGATTATATAATCCTTAAATTCACTTTCGTGGTATATAACATAAGCAGCAGCCCCTAAAACCCATATATTAATCTTATGACTGTATAGAAGTGGGAAAATAGAACTTTTAGCATTATTACGATCTTCAAGAATAATCTTTTTTAGTGCGGTACAAATCTGATATAAATTATACTGATTATATTGAGTGCCAGTACTCAATTCTACTAACCAATTTATGATTCCGTATCTCAATGAAGGAAACTGTCCCCATATTACTTCAAATAGTCGTCCCTTATTATCTTTATATCCAATAAATTTTTCGCCATCTTCTGATATAAAAGTATCACCTTCGATACATGCAAGAATACTTGCAATTGCTCTATGTTGTCGAGGTTTTGCGTGGTCTGATTCTGAACTTGGATTTGTAGAGCTTTCTGATCTAAGTAATGCTTCTTTCAATGTATGTACTAAATTTGTAATCTCAGCTAATGAAGTTCTATCAAACAAACTCATAATAACAGCTACGAAAAATTCTTCATCATTTTGATGTTTTTCAATAAATTCAATACATTCATTTTCTGAACTAAAATCAAATTTGCTACTTATTTGACTATTAATCACCTGTGAGTTCAATGTATGAAGATCCGCCGAGGTATTAAAGATAGCATGGTTGATAATCGTCATATTATGCGCTCTATTCGCATAGTTGTTCATAGACTGATCATTCAATTTAGCGCTTCTTAAATCATCATAATCTTCAAGTGTTTCTTCACAGACTGGTTCTTCTATATTCTCTTTCTCTTCATATTCGACCATTTCGTTATCCTTAAATTTGAATTTTATTTATAAACACCTGATTTGTTGCTTTATTATTTATGTTATTCATACTACCATTATTGTGTTCATGATTTTGTTTACTTTTGATTTGCTTTTGTGAGTTTATTTTCTCTGAAATATGAGCTGCTATAAATGCTGCTCTGTTCTCTTTAAAGTAATTAAATTCAGAAGGGTTTAATAGTTCAACAGGTAACTCTGAATGATCAGTATATATAGGTATAACTCTACCTGTTTTTCCCAACTTGGACAAAGCAATTTGTGCTTCTTCCATAGTTACTTTTTTTGTAAGATAGGATTCTGACACAAAAAGAATAACATAATCTGATGATAAGCCAAATATATTATAAAAGACTTCTCTCTGATTTTTACCACTTAATACTTCTTGACATTCAGGCGCAAAAAAAACATTGTAGCCCTCAGCTTTTAAATAAAAGAAAACATCTTTTACCAAATTAACTTCGTTCATCGAAAATGATAATGCTATATCATACGACATATGTAATCCCTCCTTTTAGTTAATTAATTATAACTTGAATTTACAAATTTTCCAATAATGTTATTTTTGATATTTCATGCTACGTATATTTATAATAATATCTAAGTGTTCTCATTACTTAACCTAATTGATTAAGTTCTCTAAAAGATGGGTCAATTTTTGAAAGTTGTAACTTAAGAAGTGAAAATTTGAATTTAAAAAATAAAGTATTAACAGTGGCTTTAGGAAAATGAAACAAAGAACGCGTAATTCCAATTTTCGAATGACTCTTGTTATTTCTTAAAGAGAAATAAAAAAACCAAAGTTATAGCTGAGCTAGATTTAAGTCTCACTGCACATATAATGCATTATTTCCGCCTTCGATACTCACTCGGCGTTTGCTTATAAAGCGTTTTAAAAGTACGATTAAAGGATGAAAGCGTAGAGTACCCAACTGCTTGAGAGATGCTTAGTACAGACAAACTAGTAGACATAAGCAGTGATGTGGCCATCTTCATCCTTATTTGGGTTAAATAGTGAAGTGGTGATTGCTGAGTGACTGTCTTAAAAAGGGTTCTAAAATGGGATGCGCTTAAGTGGCATATAGCGGCGAGTTCATCTATGTCCAAATCCTCTGCATAATAGGATGACATATGATTTAGGGCAGGTGAGATCATGGTAAATGCTGACGGGGGAACAGATGGTAAATTAACTAGGGGTGTATTATCAACTGTAACTATAAGCCGTAGTATTTTAATTAAGAAACTATGCATCAAATCGGATACGATCTTTTGGTATCCATTTTTTTTATGTTCGAGTTCTGTGATCATCATCTTGTAGAGCAAACTTAAAGTAGGGTCAAGTGACTCAGGTATGAGCGGGGCAAGTTGAGAACTATTTAAAAGCAAGTCATGTACGAGATCGAAGTTATCGTTACTAAGCCGGCTTAAGTCGACGGTCATAAAGTACCACTGACTGGGCACTTCATCAGGACTTTGTGCAATGTGAGGTTGATGGGGAAAGATAAAGGAGATGTCACCAGCGCTAAAATTATGTGCATGATGTTTTACAAAAAAAAGTCCGGCGCCTTCCAGACAAAGTCCAATTTCGAAAGAATGATGATAATGTAAGTTTTGTAGGTCTTGATGGTGCTGAACATGATGGAAAAAAGAGATGGGAAAAAGGTCCTCAAGCGGTACATCTACATAATGGATATTGGGTATGAATCGGTGTTTTTGCATAGTTTCACCTCAAAATTAGTAAGATATGACTTATTATATCGTATAAAATTGAAGAAAAGGAGAAAAACTATGCTAGAAAACCAATTATGGGCGATTTATGCTAAAGAGTTATATGTAGAGTGGATGCAAGCGCGGGATGAAGGCAAAGATGTAGGTGAATATGAAGTGTTGTGCAAATCTATCTCTGAGAAAGCGATGAAAGAAGTAAGCTTTATTGAATCTACCCATGAACTTGCTTTAGCGGTGCGAAGAAAACTGCTAGAGGCACCTGTACTTGAAGGTTATAGCTATGTTGAACCTTCAAATCTTGAGGGCATACAGAAAACAAAACCATCTAAAAGACATCTATTCAGCCCGTTTGATGTCAGCACGATAGATGAGCAGTTGATTAAAAACAAATTGACAGGCGCATGGCTAGGAAGAATAAGTGGCTGTCTACTTGGAAAACCTCTTGAAATCATGATGAAAGAACCGATTGATGTCATATTAAAAGGAACGAGCAATTATCCCCTACATCGATATTTGATGTTCAGTGAATTAACAGAGGATGTAAAAGAGAAAATTGAGTATGACAAACGTGAACCGTGGCAGAACTGCTGGGCTGATAGTATCGGAGGTAAAGCGCCTGTTGACGACGACACCAACTATACCGTATTTACGATGAAGTTACTTGAAAACTACGGTAAAGATTTTCGCCCAAACGACGTGCTAGAAGCTTGGTTATGTTGGCTGCCTATGTTTTCAACATGTACAGCTGAACGTATCGCATATCGCAATGCAGCTTCGGGTCTTTACGCACCAGACACTGCAAATCATCTCAACCCATATCGTGAATGGATCGGCGCTCAGATAAGGGGCGACTTTTTTGGTTATGTCAATATCGGCAATACGGCGTTAGCTGCGGAGATGGCATGGAGAGATGCAAGTATATCCCATGTGAAAAACGGTATTTATGGTGAGATGTTTGTCGCTGCCATGATCGCTGCAGCTGGGGTGTGTGATGATGTCATGACGGTTATCGAATCAGGACTAGATGAAATTCCAGAGGCATCTCGCCTTAGAGGAGATATAGAGAAAGTAATTAGTTGGTACAATGATGGGCTTTCTGAGATAGAGATCATCGATCTGATCCATAGCACCTACAACGAAAAGGTCTGGCATGGATGGTGTCATACAAACGCCAACGCGATGGTCGTCGTTATGGCTTTACTCTGTGGAAAAAAGGATTTCGGGAAATCCATATGCTTAGCGGTCCAAGCTGCTTTTGATACAGATTGTAACGGGGCAACGGTTGGCTCTATTATTGGCATGATGATCGGTGCAAAAAATATCCCTTCTTATTGGTATGAAATATACAATCAAAGATTAATGACTAGCATCACTGGATACAACGAGGTAACTGTGACGGAGCTTGTTGAACAAACCTTTAAAATACTGTGCCAGATGAACTAACACCCTCTAGAAGACAGATATATCATCAGTTGCAACTGGAGGTTTCTGCTTTGTCAGCAAAGATATATGGACAGCAATCCGATATAATGGCACAATAAATGTACAAAATATCAGGAGGCATTATGAATCTTATAGGTGAAAACATATCAAAAATTAGAAAAATAAATGGCTTGTCTCAAGAAGCGCTTGCCGAGAAGATGAATATCTCTCGGCAAGCAATTTCGAAGTGGGAAAGAGATGAAGCTTTACCTGATCTTGAAAATCTGGTGATCCTTTCTCAGACGCTTAATGTAAGCACTGATTTTTTACTTGGATTAGAATATGAACAAGGGATGGTATGTCCCAGTTGCCATGGCGATATGGTAGAAAAAAAGGGTAAATTTGATTATGGTCTTTTAGTGGCTTTTATCTCCGTGCTTTGCTTTGTGCTATTTGTGAGCCTTGGACTTCTCTTTGATGCTTGGAAGGTTTCTTGGCTTTTTTTCCTCACGATTCCCTTAGTAGCGATTGGTGTTGAGATGATGTCAGGGTGGAAAGATATATAGAAAATTTTATATTGACTAGATTTTAACGAAATGCTATTCTATGACTATCATGGTAATTTCGACATAATTACATGAAATCTAGTAAATACATATTCGCGGAGGAAAAGTGAATAAAAAAATTTGGTTATCATTGCTTTTAACGATGGTTTTGTTTTTGTGCGCTGCTGGGAGTAGTTTTGCGTACGTAGATGCTTATTATTATGATGATCCTTCAAGTTGGTCAAGTGATGCTATAGAGACGCTTGCTGGCTACAATGTACTGGAACAATTTGCTTTTAGTAGTTATAAAGAAGAAATTACTAGACTTGATTTCGTCTATCTTGCAGTGAGACTCTATGAAGAATTAATTGGTAAACAGGCGAGTTTGATGCCTGATAATTACTTCTCAGACACAGACGATACTTATGCGCTTAAGGCGGCATATATTGGTATCACATCTGGTATAAGTGAAGGTAAATTTGGTCCAAGTGTAAAGCTTTCAAGAGAACAACTGGCGACGATGATGGTAAAAACACTTGAGCTTGCAGGGGTACAGCTGACTAAAAGCAATCAGAAATTTGCTGATGATGCTGCTATCTCAGCTTATGCTAAGGATGCCATCTCCAAGGCATTTAACCATAAGATACTGTTAGGCACAAATAACAAAGTTAATCCTAAACAAAACGCTACTGTTGAGCAGGCGCTATTGATTTTCAAAAACGCGCTTGATCAGTACGATGGTTTTGACAACAAAGCATTAACCAACGAGCAGTTAGGAGAACTATCTTCATCTGTTGTAAAACTCTATGTAGATTATAAAGATGGTTCAAGTGCGACAGCAAGTGCATTTTGCATCGCTGAAAATGATTTTATAACGAACTATCACGTTCTAAAAGAGGCAGTGAAGGTTGTTGCTGAATTTGATAATGGAAAAAAAGAAGAACTTGATCTAATCATCTTTGGATATGATAAAAAAATCGACCTTGTTGAATTCTATATGATTGGTGACCATGATGTTAAACCACTCAAGATTGGTAGCTCACATAATCTTAAAAGAGGTCAGGCGGTTACAGTGATCAGTAGTCCCTTTGGACTTTTAAATACCATGTCTATGGGGATTATAAGTTCTGTTAGAGCTGAAAGCATACAAGTAACCGCATCTATCAGTCCAGGAAGCAGCGGTGGTGTACTTTTAAATGCTTATGGTGAGGCAATAGGTGTCGTGAGCGCTGCTATAGTGGAAGGTGAGAATTTAGGTTTTGCAATACCGATCAATGAAATTAAATCCTTACCATTTTCAGGTCTTTATTTGGAAGAGTTTGTAGCTGAAACGAGCGTTAAACCCAAAACACCTACTATAAAAATCAAAGTCAATTCAGATGAGTCGTTAAACATCAACTGGAACCTTGTAGATGCAGATTATTATGAGTTATATGAAGCGGTCGATGGTGGTCGGTTTGAAGCACTTTACAATGATGACGGTTATAACGAATGGTACAACGATGAACTTAAGGGCATAACCTATATTGATCCAGTAGTAGGAAGCAGCTTACAGTATATGGTAGTTGCAGTGAAAGAGGATATGGTGTCCACTCCAGCCATCAGCGAAGTGGTAAAGGTTAACGGCAAGACATACCAAGGGATTGCAGACGAGATATACGCTAACTATAAATATATCATGATCAATGGGACACCGGTCCAAATAACGGGGAATTTCGTAAATTCTCATGTTGAGTCACATAAAAAAGTCTATGATATCGATCTATGTTTCCAAATCAACAATGATACCTTTATGCCTCAACTTCAAAACAATGAATCAGGTACAATTAAAGACCTTAAGCAACTGGCAAAAGTTTTGGCGGCGACTTATGGTTTTGAAGTGCAACTAAGGATTACTTTTAGTGACCTCTTAGATGCTGTAGACAATAGGTTCTTAGATTCCAATTTTGATGATTCGGGTTATATATATTATGAACCTCTGAAACAATGGTTATTGTATTACCCGGTTGTAGAAGTGCATAGCTATGATGAAGAATATAAAATTGTATCAAAGGAATAAAGGGTATATATAATCCATAAAGAGGTGGACTGTATGATTTATTCGTGTGTAGGAAGAAATTTTCATAAAGATGAGGTAATTCCTGTCTTTGTTAGTCAAGCGGTATCAGATGTTGTGATTATCAACCGGTTTAGGATGATCGTTACGGTCAACAAACTTGAAAAATCTGAGGAATATCAGGTAATATGCCTAGCCGCAAACGAAGTCTTTGATGCCCCACGGGAAAGTGTTGAAGTTCTAACACAGCTAGTGTTTCACCCACTTTTTTTAAATCCTTCTTATGACACATTAGATCCTGAGGTGACAGGGTTAAGTGCCTTTTTAATCAGAACGCAGTCACAGAGTGGCAGGTATAGTGTAAGTGCGAATACGGCGCTAAAACTTAAACAGCTAATCAGTCGAATTGAACGAGAAATAACCCTTCAACCGGATGCATTTTGGCCGTGTAGAACGAGGTCGTATCTCATGGAAAGTTTGATGATCACAGAGAGACTTTTCTTAAGTGATAATGGCGCTGAATCGTCACCATTAGTTGATAACATCACTTTGTCAATATTAGATGACATAAAGCTAAGTTATCAATCACCACCCTCTCTAGAAATGCTTTCAAATCAGTATCACTTAAATAGAACTTCTATAGCAGAAAAGTTCAAGCAGGCAACGGGGATGACGATTTCAAATTACATCACTGAAACAAGGTTAATCGTTGCTAAGGATTTGTTAGTAGGTACTTTATTGCCCATAGAAGAGATTTCAGAGCGTATCGGTTTTAAAGAGGTATCTAGCTTTCATCGACTTTTTAAAAAACAGATCAAACTAACACCAGGAGCATATAGAAAACAAAAAACTTGGTTATAAACAATATGAGTTAAAGTGGTCAATTTCTGTAGATTGACCACTTTTTTCTGTTATTGAGACATCGTTTGGCCCTTATAATAGGATTAAACTATAGATAATTAACTTCTAATTGGAGGGGAGAATGATGTTTGGTTTCAGAGGGCATATGCTCAAAATTAGGTTAAAACACGTCTGTAGTTTCCTATTGATAATGCTCGTCATCGTCACAACAGGCTGTAGTTCACAGGCTGAAAAAACTACGCGTTTATGGGTAGAAAAAAATACGGTTAAGGTTTCGCATTCCGTTTTTTTTGGAGGGTTTCTCGACCCCATGCATGGAGCAACGGTTGGCTATCATGGTACAACCTATACGACATCAGATGGTGGCGCTACTTGGACAAAGGGGAGCAATGAAGCGAATTGTAGGTATGGACTAGATTGGCTGGACGATAAATACCTTTGGACAGTAGGCAATTATGGTGGGAATAGAGTTTCACTTAATGGCGGTTTGTCTCTATTTGCAGTATCTGATCAACCTTTAATTGACGAAATCCCAATTAATCTTGTGGACATAGTGAATATGCAAACTGTCTGGATTGGTGCTTCTAATCAGCTTGCCGTAACGAAAGATGCAGGTTTTACTTTTACGTCTGTATCTCTACCTGAAGAGATGAAAGCGTTATCTGCCATATCTTTTATCTCGTCTGACTCAGGTATGATTTTAGATGCGACTGGTAAACTGTATGAGACGGTTGATGGCGGGGCTACCTGGACGATGAAAGCGGAGTTACCGTTATCATATGAAGTCTTGGTTAATGAAATTCCAGCTGCTTCCATGCGATTCGATGCAGAAAGAAATGGAACCATCGCTTTAATGGACAAGGATAGAGAATTGCTTTCTTATTATACTGATGATCAGTGTCAATCTTTTGTGCCGATTTTAGTAGACAAAACTGAAAGAGGGATGCCCTATATTTCTAAAGATAAGCAAACGTTGACTTTGACTGACTATCTTGGACAATTGACGGTTTATCAGCTTACGCAACCTTAAATTGACTTTGCTTTTGAATTCGTATGGACGACGCTGAACGAGGATATAGTCAAATCCGATGAACAAAGAAAGCACATAGACGAATAGGGGAAAGTTCTCTATAAAAAATCTCATGTTTAGTGTGAAAATACCGATAAATATAATAGACTGTAAATTAAACAACTGTAAAGCAAGTGCGCTTTCAGTTGTTTTTGTTTATAGTAATTCTAAAAACATGTTGAGGGGTACAGAATGAAAAAAAAGTTTAGTTACATATCCATCGTTTTAACCTTATTCATCATCACTGGCATAGTAGGTCATTATCGCCCTGCTTATGCTGCGACAGAAAAGATCGACGATTGGCCGCTGATGAAACAGGCGATTGCCTATGAAGAGGCAAAGGATTATAAAAACGCGATTATATACTGGGAAGCACTTGTAGACCTCTATGCAAACTACACGAACTCAGCCAGTTATGAAAACGGCGGTCACTATGCAGACCATGCAGGCGATTACTACGCCGGGGTGTATGGCGGTGGGATCTTTGATCCGATGAAAGCAACTTCGTATTATGAAAAGGCGTATGCGTCTTATGTGAAATACTGTGAGATCAACGGAGAAGCAGGTAATAGCTGGACTTATGTCTCAGTGCAGCGCAAACTGGATGCCATCAAATCAGAGCTAGATATATATGTAAAGAAAGAGCTAGTGAGTACGCCGCCTATGACGAGGGAACTGGCTAAGTTTGAGCCTGAAAGTGGATTGATGATCGGCTTATATGGGGAAGGCAATGATGCACTTTACAGTGGATTTGGCGTGGACCCAGCAAAGGTTAAAGTGGCATATGGCAAAAATCATGCATCGCTACTTTACTATAACATCTATGGCAGTTCGCCATTTCCGACGTCTGCTGCTGAGAAGATGAAAGCGGTGGGTGGCTCGCTACAGATTCACATGCAGCCTTTTACCCTTAGCAGTGTGAAAGACGATGCTTATCTCCATGAATTTGCAAAAGAGGCTAAAGCATCAGGTATCCCTGTGTTTCTCAGGTTTGGTGGCGAGATGAACGGCAACTGGGTACCTTGGGGGATGCAGCCTGAGCTATACATCGCCAAGTTTAGACTTGTGCACGATATCTTAGCAAAAGAAGCACCAAATGTAGCGATGGTCTGGGCGCCAAACTTTTTCCCTTGGGACAATATGGCGAGTTTTTATCCAGGTGATGCTTATGTGGACTGGGTGGGGGTAAGTTGCTACACGACGCTCACTTTTACACAGGAGTCTAAGGAATCTAAGCTCAAAACCAATCCCATAGACCTACTGAGTCATATCGTGGCTGAGTACGGTGACCGTAAACCTATCATGATCGTCGAAGGGGCGGTATCTTATACTGCTGAGCTTGAGCCGAAAGTCGATTATACGCAGTGGGCAGCAAACAACCTAAAGCGTTTCTATGCATTTATCCCTAGGGTTTATCCTGAGGTAAAGGCGATGTACTATTATGACTCTACTGGTGCTGCAGGTGCTCAGGAAAGCTACATGCTTTCTGAAAATCCCGTGCTAAAGGCACTTTATGCTAAAATCATCAAAGATGATTATTATCTATCCACACTAGAAAGTGCTGATTTTGGTTATGTGAAGTTAGAAACTGTGCTTGAGAAAAAACCACAAAGCATCAGTGCCTATGTGAAATCCTATGAACCTGTGATCGGTAAAGTTGAGTATTATATCGATGGCAATTTGGCATTTGTGTCAAAGGAACTCCCGTTTAATTTTGAATACGATTTTTCTAAGTATACGGCAGATCATGTCAATATAACGGCGAAAGCCTATTTACCAGATGGAACGCTTGTGATGCAAAAAGAATACCCGATAAAACTCACCTTGCAGGCGATTAAGGTGATGTATCAGGGACAGGTACTGAGGTTTGATCAACCACCAGTGGTGATCAGTGGTAGGACGCTGGTGCCGATGAAGTTTATCTTTGAGGCTTTTGGGATGGATGTTGCCTATGAAGCGACTACAAAGACGATCACGGCAACGGATAAAACGCATAAAGTGGTGCTAGTGCTTGGAAAATCCACTGCGATGGTGGATGGTGTTGAGCTTGCACTTGATGTGCCGGTTAGTGCAATTGCGGGGAGAACCATGGTACCGCTTAAGTTTATCGGTCAAAGCATCGGACTTGAAGTGACTTATGATGGAGCACTCAGGACGGTGAATATCAAGTGAAATTCAAGTAACTATCAAGTATGCAACCATAAAATTTTCTCTAGATGTATAAATAAAATTATATTACAAAATCGTAATGTTTTGTTTTGATTTTCACAATCTCTGTGCTAAACTAGTTTTAATGCTGACTTTCGATGGTGATTTTCGAGACGGCAAAATTAGGGTTGGAGGGATATTGTGAAAGGATTTTTTGAAAAATGGAATAAGTTAAGTATTGTGAAGAGAATACTTGTGGGACTTGTGATCGGTATTATACTTGCTTTGCTTGTTCCAGAAAAGGCTGCATTTGTGGTGATATTTGGTTCGCTTTTTGTAAGTGCGCTTAAAGCAGTAGCGCCTATCTTGGTATTCTTTTTAGTGATGAGTGCCATTGCACAGCATAAAGCTGGACATGAAACCAATATGGGGTCGATTATCAAGCTTTATTTACTGGGTACTTTTTTGGCAAGTGTGATTGGGGTTGCGGCGAGCTTTTTATTCCCTGTGACTTTGACCATGGCTGCTGGTGTAGATAGTATTACGCCTCCTGGTGGGGTCGTGGAAGTGCTTAAGACGCTTTTGCTCAACGTAGTTGACAATCCTGTTAAGGCGCTTTTTAATGCGAACTATATCGGGATTTTATCATGGGCGGCTCTTTTGGGTTATATGCTTCGCCACGCAGCGGACACTACCAAAACGGTCATCAGTAACTTTGCAGATGCACTTTCTAACGTAGTGCGTTTTATCATCAACTTTGCACCACTTGGTATCATGGGACTGGTATTTGACTCCATCGCTACAAGTGGCATCGAGACCCTTTTAAGTTACATCAACTTACTTGTGGTACTGATTGGTTGTATGCTCTTTGTTGCTTTCGTGGTCAACCCACTGATCGTATATACACAGATCAAACAAAATCCATATCCGCTTGTTTTTAAGAGCATCAGAGTCTCTGGACTTACGGCATTTTTTACCCGTAGTTCAGCGGCAAATATACCTGTGAATATGGAGCTCTGCGAGGACCTTGGTCTAGATAAAGACAATTACTCAGTTTCGATCCCGCTTGGTGCGACGATCAATATGGCGGGTGCTGCGATCACGATCTCCGTCTTGACGCTTGCAGCAGTGCATACCATGGGAATAGAGGTTGATATAGCAACTGCACTCATCTTGAGTTTACTCGCAGCTGTAAGTGCATGTGGCGCTTCTGGTGTAGCCGGTGGTTCACTTTTACTCATCCCACTTGCTTGTAGCTTGTTTGGTATCTCAAACGATGTGGCGATGCAAGTTGTTGGTGTAGGTTTCATCGTTGGGGTGTTACAAGATTCCTGCGAAACAGCGCTCAATTCTTCAACAGATGTTATCTTTACCGCAGCCGCTGAGTTTAAAGAGTGGAAAAAGAAGGGTAAAAGCATCGTGATTCCGAAGTAGAACTTAATAAAGTTGTATTACAAATACCATTTTGATTGAATCTCAATTAAAATGGTATTTGTTTTATATAGACCATATATTTAAGAATAAATAGTGACATAAGTAATTTTTCGATATATCATAAGTAGGGTTAAAACGGGGTATTCTATAATGATGGGGGTTCATATGGATAAAATTAAGGTGAAACGCAGCATAAGAAAAACATTTATATTGATTTTTATAGTGGTAATGGTGGTAACTCAGGTGGCGGTGGGGATAGGCACTGCTATAAAAGTAAAATCAGTCTACCTAGCTAACGAAAAAGCTATGGTAAATGACCTAGGGCAACAAATTGGTCTTTCAGTTGAAAACTACCTTTCAGGTTTTGAAACGGTGATAAAATCAGTTGCTGAGCAGACGTCTGCTAAGATGGTTATGTCAGACCCGCAAGCTGAAAGTGATTTACTAACAACTTTAGATACGTTTGTTAAAGCAAATCCAGATATACTTTTTATCTATCTAGGTACAGAAGATAAACGCATGGTGATGAAACCGGATGATGATCTTGGGGATTATGATCCAAGGACGAGGGATTGGTATATAGCGGCGAAAGAAGCGGGTAAGTTTATATGGACTGATCCTTATTTTGATGACACTGTAGGCAAAATGGTAGTGACAGCATGTGAACCTGTCTATGATAAAAGCAATCGTTTTGTTGGCGTCTTGGCAGCAGATATCGCACTTGATACGCTAAATGAGCAGACGAAATCAATCAAGATCGGTGAAAAAGGTTACCCAATTATAGTGGATGCGAACAATGTGATCATGGCACATGTAACGCCAGAAAAAATCGGTACTGAGTTAACGACAGCTCAAATTAAAGACGCGATCAAAGATCCATCTAAAAATGGCGTTGAGTACACATATGATGAAAATGGAAAGACGAAACAAAAATATGCATCACTTTATAGACTCACAGATGTCAACTGGACAGTTATATCTACACTATACTATGATGAGATTCAATCACAAATCAACGGTATAACACTGATGAATGCGATTGAATCATTAGTAGCGACACTAGTTGCAATCGGTTTAATTTTTGTTTTGACAAGTGCATTTAATCAGCGCATAAAAAAACTGATTGCTTCTATGCAGCATGCAAGAACAGGCGATCTGGGTGCACTATCTCAAATCGATTCTAAGGATGAAATCGGTGTTTTAAGTCACTACTTTGATGAGACACTTAAAGACCTTGGAAAACTCGTAGACAATATACAGCAGGTTTCGGCACACTTGACGATGTCCTCTCAAAGTTTAGCGGCGACGAGTCAACAAGTCAGTGCTTCGGCAACTGAAGTGTCTAAAACGGTTGAAGACATTGCAAAAGGCGCGCAAGATCAAGCGCAAGATGCAGAGAAGAGTGCATTTATCGCACAGTCTCTTTCTGAAAAATTTGATGGACTTAACCATTTTACGGATGAAATGATACATTCTGCTGCGAATACAGGTGAAGCTTATAAAGGTGGTATCATATCTGTCAACGAGCTGGGTGAAAGAAACAAGGAATCACTAAAAGCCAATGCGGAAATAGAACTTGTTATTAGACAGTTAAATGAGAGAACAAAAGAAATTGGCACCATCTTAGACAGTATCTCTGCGATCTCTGTTCAAACAAATTTACTGGCACTCAACGCATCGATAGAAGCTGCTAGAGCTGGAGAGCATGGTCGTGGTTTCGCTGTTGTGGCGGATGAGATCAGAAAACTTGCTGAGCAATCGTCAAATGCTGCCGATGATGTAAAACGTATTGTTTCCAATATACAAGCGGATGGTTCTAAATCAGTTGATAGCATGGGTGTTCTAAAAAATATATCAGACAAACAAAACGAAGCAGTAAAAAAAGTGGTGGCCGCATTTGATACCATCAGAACCGCTTATGAAGTCATATCTTCCAACATAGACAATATAGGTACTTCTGTAGAAGGCGTTAACCATGATAAAGAGAAAATCGTAAGCAGTATAGAAAATATATCTGCTGTATCTGAAGAAACAGCAGCAGCATCTGAGGAAGTGACCGCTTCTATGGAACAACAATCTTATGCTGTTGATGAAGTGGCAAAAGCCGCACAGGAGTTAAATCAGATCTCAGTAGAACTTAATCGAGAGATTTCGAAGTTTAGAATCTAGAATATAGAATCTAAAATATATAAATGAAGATCATAAATAGAGCTTCCCATGATTGAATCTGTCATGTGGAAGCTTTTTTTGTCAATGACAATTGCCGGGATGCCCTTCCAACTATGTTCTGAATTCTATACACTTAAAGTAAGAAAGTGTATTTACACGTTAATCGCGTTTTATTTAAAGTGGGGTTAAGAGGTTTTACAAAAGTAAGGAGGTTATGGGGATGATGGCGAAAAAGGTTAAGTTGTATTTAAGCGTGGTGGTTTTCATTTTGCTAATAAGTGTGTTTTTTATGACAGGATGTAGCAAAGATAATGGGGATGCTTCAAATGAGGATACTGCAAGTGGCGTTCCTATGGCAGCCGCAGGATTAAACGCAGAGACCAAAAGTTTAGCGGTCGTAAATAGTTTTGATAGTGAGCAAAGTATAGGATCACTTTCAAATGACGGCATCGAAGTTGTTTTACCAGCGGGTGCACTTAGCACTGGGTCTGAGGTAAGCATCTCAGTTGGCGGCGGAGTACCGACATATGATGCAGCGAGTATGACTTTAGCAGGTGCAGGACTGGATATTAAGTTTACAGGTGAACAAAGGAGAACTGACGCACCGATACTTGTGAAGATTGCTGTGGATTCAAGCTACTTTTCAGAGCATCAAGAACTCGAAGGTTTCAAGGCGGTTCACTATAGTGATGAAACTGGATGGACTTATACGACACCAACTGAAGTAAATGCAGAGCAAGGGTATGTTGCCTTTGAGATCTATAATAATTATCTGTGGCGTGCTGCTGAACTATCTGAGGAAGAGCGCAAAGCGCAGTATGTCAAAAGTAAAGCACTACAGAGTTGGGGGGCATCGCAGCTTGAGGGAGATGTGCAAGCTGCGACGAAAGAGATGATCGAAAGTATACTGGTGAATCAGTTCAACGCCACCAACAAAAGTGAGATTGAGCTTGTTTCAAAAGCAATCTTAAAAGAACTAAAGTATGGGAATTTGGAATATGGAAAGCTTGCGACGGATCTTATGAACAAAGATTTCAAATCCTATACGGCAAATGTGGCAACGATGATCGGCAAAACGTTTGCCGATGCCTATGAAGCGGATACGTTGTCTACAACTTTTGGTCAACTAGGCAATGCGGCAGAAGCAGCAGGATACCTTTGGGAAGGCGATTATAGTGGCGCAGGTATGAAGTTAGCGGAGACGATCTCTGAGTTATCACCAGCGTATAAAGTTGCTAAGGTTGCAGTAGATGTCATCGATACGAAGATCAACAACTGGAAAAACAATGGTATAGAAGAAGCCTATAAGGCATTTAAAGAAGGCTCTAACGACTATATCCTTTTTGGTTATGACAACGATCCAAAGGATTTTGGTGCAGTTTGGGATCAAATGAGAGGGCTTGCAAGACAGATCGAGATGGATGCTGTTAAAAAATACGCTGCTTCTATCGGAGTAAAAGAAAGTGAATTGAGTCAAAAGCAGATAGACAGTGCAAAAGCAAAAGCGAAAGAAACGCTTAAAAATCAATTTGAGAAACGAATTGTTCAAGAAGACGAGATTGCGAAGCAAGAAGCCAATGAGCGTGAAGTACTTGCACAGTTTGAAAAGTATGGCTTACTTGAACGGGGAAGAGAATGGTATCCATATGATCAAAGTATAGAACGTATGATGGATCGTTTATATGGTCAAATCCAAAGAATTCAACTAGAAACAGGTCGATTTGGCATCGTTTATAGGGATGGCGATTTACATGATCAGTCAAGAGGACTTGATTATATAGGTATCGTTAAAGAAGATGAGATGAAGATGTCAGATCTTGCTAAGCTCATCAAAGAAAGATATGTTTTTGGTGAAGAAGCCTATCAAAAGATGTTGAAAGAGATGGGATATGCTAAAGAATATGTGCTAGAACCGGGTACTTATAAAGGAACGATAACTATCGTAGAGGCACCTGTGCTTGAAGCGGCTAAAAAAGCGTTGGCAGATCCTGCATCAGTACCAACTATCACAGATGCAGAAGGTCAACAATGTGAGGACTTTGATATCAATGATGAAGAAATTCAAGCTCAAGTCAAAGATGCAATTGATAAAGGTAATTCGGTGATAGGTGTAGAAGTTCCTCTGACCATGATCGTGAAAGAAGGTAGCACAAAAGGAGATTATGTGGTAACAATTCGGATTGACTATGCAACGGCTTTTCCTGATTACGGCTGTGAAGAAGCGACGGATGAAGTCTATAAGCTAACGATTAAAGAGGGTGTACTTACACTAAGCAATACCCTTCTTGAAGATGACTACAACATGACAACGATCTTTAACGGAAGTTTTATAGGTGAAAACAAATTGACAGGAACCTTTGAAGCCTCTACGACGGAAGAACAATACAGTGGCTATACGGCTACAAGTGTACTTTATTCTGGAACATGGAAAGCGAGTAAATGATGCCACAAATTAGCGAATATGTCCTATTTAATTTTATAGCAGCTTTTGTTTTAGTGATTTATAGCCTATATGTATTATCTCAAAATGGGATAAGTATCAGATCAAGGCTCGTGCTGATTGTAAGCATGAGCCTTGCATTTCTTGTTGGTGCAAGGCTTTTATATGCAGTACTTTACCTTGATAAAATCATAAGTGAACCTAGTAAGCTTTTTGAACTTAAACTTGTCAATTTCTCACTTTATGGTGGTTTAATCCTGAGTTTAGGTGTGTTTGTTGTTTATGTTAGGCATGTAAAAATAAACGGATATGTCGTCACCGATGCCATGATGCCCGCTTTAGGGATTGCTTTGATGCTCTCGAAGCTTGGTTGCTTTTTCAATGGCTGTTGCTATGGCGTTCCAACCAATATGCCATGGGGTGTGATTTTTGAACATGCTGATGGCAACGCGGTGACTAAACTTTTAGGGGCGAGTCCTCTCATCAAACTTATATCAGGTGTCAATCAAGTGCCTAGACATCCTACTCAGTTGTATGAAGCTGGTTTTGCGTTATTTGCAGGATTGGTTTCACTGATGATCTTGATGCTACAGCAGAGCAGTAAAAGAAAACACTATCATTTACTTGAAGTGGAAAATGAATCGATTAAAAGTAAAGGTTCTGGTATTGCGACTTTATCATTTATACTGATCTATACAGTTGGACGATGGATTTCATTTTATTTTAGAGATTTCCCACAAGCTACAGCAACTTCAAATTTTATAAGAGGCCCGTTAATCTATGGTGCGATTATAAGTATAACAGTTGTTATGCTCTTGTTAAAATTTAAGCAATTTTCCAAAGACGCTTGACCAGAAGTGATTTTACCTATAAAATAGTTTTTAAAAAACAACTAAAAATTTATGGGAAAATGATAGTATCAGGGAGGTAATTTGTGGTTTGCTGGAAATCGGAATTCGAATATGGTATTCCAATGATAGACGATCAACATGAAAGGATGTTTGAAACATGTGGTCAACTCTTTAATTTGGTCTATGGTACACAGATGAAAGCAGTTTCAGAGGAAGTAATAAAACTGTTAAGTGAAATTTTAAGCTGCAGCAAAATCCATTTTGAAACTGAAGCACTACTTTTTAATACTATGCCAATTCAAGCACACTCTAAATTGATTTTAGAAGAACAAAGAATGTTTTTGCAATCGATTAATGATTATCTCATTCAGGTACAAATCTTAGAGGGTGATGAGTTCGATAAAATAGAAAATCTAAAGGTCTTGTTGAGTTATATTTTGGATTGGCTTATAAAACATATTATGGTAACAGATAAAAAAGTAATTCCTTATTTAAAGCTAAGTGGTCATGGCACTCAACTAAGTGTATCGTGCTAGCGTTATGTAATTTGTACTTTCTATGAAACTTGAAAGTAAATTTCAGTAATTACATATCGGTTAATATCAGTTGCCACAGCTTTGCCACAACTTGCCCTTTGATATCACGAGAGGCTTAGGACTATAATTTAAACAAGCCATATGGTTAATAAGTTTCAAAGGAGCGTAAATATGAGAAAAAATAATTTTTTAAACAAGGTAATCGTGACTTCACTTACTGTTATTTTAATGGCATTGCCAACTTTATCTTTTGCAGATGTTGCAACCGCAAAAATAGCACCAGATAAAGTAACTGCTTTGGATAAGCTCGATATGAGAGTTGAAGCAGCAAGTGCAAGACTTGAGGAAAAAGCTGCGGATGCACTAGCTAAAAGAGATGCTTACAGAGCGAAGATGACAGACATCATAAGTGAGTTCGCACCCACTATGCAGTCACAATTTGATACGCTATGGTCAGAGCACGATGGTCTTCACACAGCCCTATTTGCAGAAAGAACTAGAATTTTAAATGAAAAGCAAACTGAAACGAAAGCGATATTTGACAGTGTAAGAGCTGCAGTTGCAGCTGGCGACATGACGAGAGAAGAAGCTAAAGCGACACTTTCAGCTCATAAAGATTCACTAATGGCGGACAAAGCAGCAACTCAGGCACAAATAGATACTTTAAAGGCAACTTATGATGTACCAGAAGGTACGCTTAAAGCTTTAAACCAATCACTTAAAGCAGCCGTAGAATCTGGTGATAGTGAAGCAGTCAGCAATGCATTAACAGATATTCTAAACAGTCTTGCACAGCACTTAACTTTTGATCAAGCTAAACTAGATTATTTTCAGACTAAATAAAAGATAAAGTTTACCCTAGAGCTTTCAAGAAATATTTCTTGAAAGTTCTTTTTTGATTGGATAATGGTAAGTTGTGTTTTTTTATATTAACGGGGTATCTATTACCAAACAGTTTTTTTTTGATAATCTCAGTTCAAAAAAATGAGGCTCAAATATGGACCGAAAAAAATATGATGATTTAATTGTTAAGAGAATAGAAAAAAGTGTAAATTTGTTGATACCAATCGCTGCAATTGTAGCGCTCATAAGCGCTGGTCTTGTATCGATAAGTGGCGAGCGCAACTTATTTGTGGTATATGATACCATTATTAGTTTGTCACTTTTTGTACTATATATGGTGAGAGAACATGTGACGACAAAGCCCAAAATTATCATTATGGCTTTGATTACATCTGCACTTGGAACGGTTTCAATTTTACTATCTGGATTTTCAGGCACAGGGATAATCCTACTTGCACTTAGCAATCTCGTCATCGTCAGTTTTTTGTCTAGAAAAACTGGTATTGCATACACCGTTATTTCAACTTTTGTAGTGAGTATGCCACCTATTTTGATATTGCTAGGTGTATTTGAGTACCACGGCTATAATGCTTTTTTGAACAATGAACCTTCTGAGTGGTTGCTTCACGTAGTTGCTTACCTATTATATGGATTGGTAATGATCATTATTATAGATGCAATAAAAGCTTATCTAATAGAAAGCATTGATGAAAGTGATAAAAATGCCGACCGGCTACTTCAGCTTGCATATTATGATCAGTTAACGGGATTACCAAACAAGTTTATGTTCATTCAGAAGCTAGATGGTTTGATGCCAACTGAAGGTTGGATTTCTCTTTTTAGCATCAGGGGTCTGAACTTGATTAACTCTATCTATGGTAGTGAAGTCGGCGATCGTGTGATAAAGCATATTGGCCAACACTTATCAGATTGTGCAAAAGAGGGAGAGTTTATCGCGAAAACAGGTGGCAATGAGTTTATCTGGTATAGTAAAACAATAGATCCAGAAGTTATATTAAATAGAATTTTGCTTTTAACAGAATCAATTCACAACAGTCACGAAGATGCAGATATCCCTACCAAATTAAATTTTAATACGGGCTATGCAAGCATTGATCATGATTTCGTTAGTGTCACTAAAATCATGCAAAAAGCTTCACTTGCTTTAGAACAGTCTAAATCAAGTAAAATATCCAGCATCACTAGATATGACCAGCTTCTCGAAGATCAATTTAGAAATGAAGAAGAGATGAGAAGGCTTCTTCTAAAGGCAATTGAAAACAATGAATTTTATATCAGTTATCAAGAAAAAAGGGATTGCTTAATGGAGCGTGTAATTGGACTTGAGGCACTGGCAAGATGGGACTCGCCTGAACTTGGAAGCGTTTCACCAGCAGATTTTGTACCAGTTGTTGAAAAATCAAATTTGAGTTTAATTTTTGGTAACATGATTATAAGGCGTGTTTTAGATGAATATGAAAACCTAAGATCAAATTATGAAGAGATGGTGACTGTTTCAATCAATATATCTCCAGTGCACCTAGCATCTGACGAATTTAGTAGTTTTATCATAAGAGAAACGCTTTCAAGAGGCATAAAACCTGAACAAGTTGTGCTGGAAATAACAGAGGATAGTTTGATTGAGGATTTTGAAGGTGTTTCTGAAACGCTTTATACCTTAAGAAAAGTTGGGTATAAGATCTCGCTTGACGATTTTGGCACAGGCTATTCGTCACTGAGCTATCTTGCGCGTTTGGGTTTTGATGAACTTAAAATTGATAAATCCTTTGTTCAACGGCTTGGTCAAGATGACCGAACAGGTAATTTAATTCGTGCGATTATCAACCTTAAAGACACTTATGGCATCAGTATTGTAGCTGAAGGTGTCGAAACGGAAAGTCAAAGCAAGACGCTATTAGATCTCGGCTGCAGCGTACATCAAGGATTCCTTTTCTCAAGACCGACGCCACTTTCTAAACACTAGTATATTCTGAAATTTATGATAAAATAATAAGGGATTAAAAAATAAGACCCGTTCCAATCTGCTGTTAATCTGGCACTTTAGAAGGGTCTATTTTTATGTATTAGTTGTATGGAGGCGTATGCATGAATGGTTTCAATGTTTTCAAAGATTCTCTAAGACAGATGACCAATAAAATGGGAACCTTTAAACTAAAAATTCAAGATGAGAACCTCGAGATATTTGAGTCGCATATCAACGCGGGGCGTTCAATCATCTGTCAACCTTATGAATGTGAAGAATCACTTAACAGTGTGTATGTCATAAAGGGTAGATTATACCATTCCAACGAAGACAAATATATCACAACGGGTAATTGGTTTACTTTTAAGAATCTAAAAGAAACGCAACATCTGAGTGTTGTAGATGATACATCGCTACTTGCTATAAGGACTAAAAATATAACAGAGCATCAATTTGACTTTATGGAGAAGATCGTTCCTTTCATGGATGATATCCAATTAAAGGATCATTATACAGATGAGCACTGTAACCGTACGGGAAATTTAGCAGTACAGATAGCTACTTTTATGAAATTAGATGAAATCGTCATTGAAAACGTCTTGTTTATAGGTAAAATTCACGATGTTGGTAAAATCAAGATTCCAGAATCAATTTTAAATAAACCTTCTAAGTTAACGGATGTGGAGTTCGACATCATCAAAACACATCCTCAACTTGGTTATGAAATTATCAAACAATTCATAGATAACGAGCATTATGCCACAATCATCAGACAACATCACGAGAGACTTGATGGAAGCGGGTATCCAGAAGGACTCAAAGCAGATGAGATCTGTATGGAAGCAAAAGTGATTATGGTGGCTGATAGTTTTGATGCCATGACATCTGATCGGCCTTATCGTCCTGGCTTAAGTGTTGAAGAAGCAATAATTGAGATAAGGAAGTATCAAGATACTTGGTATGATCCCAAAGTGGTTGATGCACTATTAACTATTTTAGAGAGAACGAAGAGCGAATAATCAAATAAAATTAAAGTAATAATATTTTTTGGGATATTTATTAGGAAATTGAGCGATTTACAAAAATAAATTAATAAATTTTTAACAACTTTGCAGAAATCTATTTACGATTCCTAAAGTTGTGGTAAAATCAAAGATGAGGAATGTTTTACAAAGAATAATAAAATTAATAAGGGGGTTCCTTAATGAAAAAAGCATTATCGTTAATTATGGTACTTATGTTAGTTATGCTTAGTGTTCCTGCTTTCGCAGCTGACGCTACAACTTCTGCTTCAGAAGTATATGTAGAGCCAACAACTACTACAACTGCTCCAGCTCCAGTAACTACTGCTGTTCCTGCAGGCGCTGCTACTTACACTGTTGTAAAAGGCGATGTATTCTGGAAAATCGCAAAAGATCACGGTTTAACTACTGCTGCTTTAGTAAAATTAAACCCACAAATCAAAAACCCTAACGTAATCGAAATCGGTCAAGTAATCATCGTAAAAGCTGGCGGAGAAGTTACTACTACAACTCCTGTAACTCCAGTTGCTGAGAAAAAATACTACACTGGTCTTGGTATGGTTGATAACTACAGAACTGGTCACACTAGCTTCAACGTAGTTGCTGCAAGTGTTGTATTTGACCAAGATGGCAAAATCGTTAGCGCTAAGTTAGACGTTACTGAACTTGCTCCAGCTGAGTTTAACTGGTTAGATGAAAAAGATCCTGAATTAGCTGCTAAAGCTACTGAGATGGAAAATGCTATTATTACAAAAGGCGAACTTAAAGAAGCTTATGGTATGGGCGCTAAAGCTACTACAGGTTTAGAGTGGTACCAACAAATGGCTAACTTTGAGAAATTCTTCGTAGGTAAAACTACTGCTGAATTAAGAACTTGGTTTACAAAAAACACTGATGTTAACGGCAGACCAATCAAAATTGGTACTGAACTTAAACCAGAAGACCAAGCAAAAGTTGACGCTTTAACTGCTGATGAGCAAGCTGTATTAGCTGACGTTGTTTCTGGCGCTACTATGTCTTTACATGATGGCCACGGTTACTTCATTGACGCTTTAGAAAAAGCTTATGCAAACAGAGTTTTAATCGAAACTACTAAATAATATTAGATAAATCGTAATTCTGTATCAAAACATTCCGAATTAAATCAAAATGAAAAACGAGCTTAGAAATAAGCTCGTTCTTTTTTTTTTGCTTTTTTTGAGGGTGTTATCAAAGTTATGTAACGCAGATGTAACGCAGATGTTCTCCATTTGTCACAACTTAGGGTATAGATTGAATAAATATTTATGACGTAAATTTATTTTGGAATTGATATTTGCCCAAGGAGGCGATGGGATGAACAAGGACAGTCAGGAAGTTCCTTTGAAGCGATCAAAAGTGGGCGGCACAAATTTTTTGATTACAATTTATAGCCAAGATAACATGAACTTGCATGGCGCAATTCAATGGCTTGATTTAGACCTAAGTATACACTTTAGAAATACTTTGGAATTATTAGAACTAATTGAAGAAGCGGTTAATCTCCAGAACGACGTGCAAAATACAAAGCGTTCTTGGAAAAATAATAGATGTGATAAAGCGATTTAACACAGTTTAAGATTGAGAAAGGAGTGATGTGAACCAGTTAAGTAACAGGGATTTTGCAACAATAAAAGAATTATGTTTTAACTATGTTTGTACTATGACTTTTTGTAACCGAGGGCAAACCCAGTGAAAGCTGGCGACGCAAAGTCAGGAGTCTAATGTATCGAAATAGAATTTATAGATAAAAAGACTGTCGATGCAATGATCGTCCGACTGCCAAAGTATGCTATTTGGCAAAGGAGAACTATATGGGGAATTATTTAAAAAACAAACCTAAACTAAAAAGAGTTTTTTCACTATTAATGACATTTGTACTCGTTTTTGGCATGGTACCAGTACCTTCTTTTGCATTACCAGCAGGAGTGAGCATCATCAATCCTGGTAATGACACTGAGACGAACTTGCCGTCATCATTAACAGATGGACAAATATGGACAGATAAAAGTGTAAGCTACTTAGGAAGTGGCGATCCAGCTGATCCATTAAACGGACAATTTGAAATCAAACTGAGAGCAATTGGACAGGATTATCAAATCAAGTTACCACCTGTAAAATTTGATATTATCTTGGCACTTGACTATTCAATTTCTATGAATGATAACTCAAAATTAACAAGTTTAAAAACAGCTGCGAAAGCAATTGCAGCACAACTCGTGGGAACCAGCACACTTACTGGAAACCGAGTTGCCATAGTAAAATTTAGCGACATGGCAGATTTATCTCAAAATTTTACGAATTCTTATAGCGCCATAGAAACAAATATCAATGCGGCTTATACGCAAGGTTACACAAATACACAAAATGCTTTTTTCGTATCTCAAAATGCGTTTGCTAGCAGAAGTGATAAATCAAGATTACCAATCTTGATACTCATCAGTGATGGTATGCCAACGGTTTACCATGATAGCTTTACAACTCAATCAACTTCTAATGATCACAAAGATGCAAATAGTGGTGCTGAGTATGTATGGCGCACTGTCCAACAAGGGATGCTTTTAAAACTTGGTGAAGATGGAATCGTCTCTGATGATGATGTTTCGATCTATACCATTGGTTTTGACTTAATTGGTAACGCAACTGCAACTGCTACGCTACAACCGACAGATGCCAATACTGCATCTTTTAGACCTTCTAGTTATTCTGGTCTAATGGTTAACGTAAATGAAATAGGTTACAGATATCAGATGAAACGTGTTAGCACTAGATCGCATACGTATGATCCGTGGGGACCTTGGAGTAATTGGTCTTTGACGACACCTGTTGTGACAAACGGTTCATCTTCGATTGTTGATATAAGCTCTAGTCCTTTTTCAGGCTATAGCAGTAGCCCAACTAATACTTGGGGAAATCCAACGATTACAGGTACAACACCTTATAACACGACATCTAGCACATCAAGTAATAACAAAACAAAAACAGAAACTGCTTACTTTGATGGCAATAGAGATGGCGTACAATATAGAAATATCACTTTAGTACCAGATCCTTTCAATCACAAGTATTGGGTAGATGGATTTATAATCGGTAACGGTTATAGTGACATCTATGCCGCACTTGATGCCATCTCTCAAAAATTTACAAGTTCAAAACCTATGGAGTTTGATACTGTTACTGGATATAGTAACATAGTTATTCAAGATGTTCTAGGAAGCGGATTTGAAGTTTTAGGAGGATTACCAAGTGGTGTTACGCAATCAGGTGGAACAGTAACTTGGACGATTGATGGTGATGCGATGGATACATTACCATCTGGTAGTACAAAAATTTATCCAAATGATCCAAATATCCCAGAAAAACCAGAATTGTCACCTTTTATCTATGAAGTGACTTTTAAAGTAAAAGTGAAAGACGATGCAGCGATTAATACTAAGCTCTATACAAATGCATCGGCAAGTGCGATGTTTAATGTAAAAACTGACAATCCATTTTATGAAGATACTGAAGTTGAAACAACTTTAACAAACAATGGTTGGTTAACACTTTCAGCACCAGATGTTCCTGCAACCATAACAGTAAATAAAACCATCACTGGACCTGTAACTGCAACTGATAGAACTTTCAGTTTCAGTCTGTATGACAGCGCAACCAATGGGAATTTAGTAGCAGGACCAATGAACGTAACTGTTAATGGTGCTCAAACCAATTCAAACACATTTAACTTTAATATCCCATATAACGGTTTTAACGGAAACAATCAAGCAACGTTCTATATTCAAGAAAATAATACAAACCCACCAAGTTATTGGACTTACGATAACGGTGCTAGAAAAGCAGTAACAATTTCTAGAAGTAACCCAGCTGGTTCAATAACTTTCACTAACAGTTATGCGCCAAAAGGTTCTTTAACAGTTAAAAAGGATTGGACAGGTTCTGGTCCAAGTGGGTCAGGTCCTAAAGGCGATGTAACTTTTGATCTTTATAAATTAGTAGGCAATGAAGCAGATAATAACTGGGAATTAGTGTCTGATGGTCACGTGATACCAAATGGTAGTACAGCAGGTGTGACTATAAGCGATTTACCACTTGATGTAAGATACAAAGTTGTAGAGACTTCAGTTCCAGATTATCTGACAGGTTATAGCGATGCATATGTTGAATTTACCACTGCTGCAGTTATAGCAGGTTCAGAAAATGCATTGGAAAAAGAAATTACAATTACAAACGATTATCAAACACCAGTAGGAAAAATTGTTTTAACAAAAATTTGGAATGATAATAACAATGCAGCAGGCGATAGACCAAGCTCTATTACGTTTGATATCGTTGGACCTGCAGGCTATAACGGCGATACAACTGTCACTCTAAGTGCAGCTGGTGGCTGGAGTAAAACGTTTGAAACGTTCACATTTGGCGACTACGTATTTACTGAAAATGTACCTTTAGACTATTCTATTTCAGCTGAAGATCAAGCTCAAACGGCTTCGGTAAGCTTTGAAAATAGAAATGATGAGTTAACATTTACAAACACATATGTAGAACCTAAAGGACAATTAACAGTTACAAAAAATTGGGCTAATGAAAACGAAAATTACAGTGAATTTAGACCAACTACAATTACTTTAAATCTTTTGTTAAATGGTGAAGCAACTGATTATACAGTAGATTTACCAGAAAATGATGCAACACCTTGGACACATACTTTTACAGATTTGCCTTTCGGTGTATACACTGTAGAAGAAATTCAAGTAGCAGATTATGATGTCTCTTATTCTGATCCTGTGACTTTAAGCAAATTTGATGACGCAGGTGGCATCACAGATAGAACAGGCCAATTTACAGTTCTTAACACTTTTAAAGACCCTAGAGGTAGTATCGTTGTTACTAAAACTTGGGTAGAAGGTGGCGTTGATGAATCAGTTGTTAGACCATCAGCTATAACAGTGAATTTATTAAAAAATGGTTCTCCAGTAGACAGTTATGAATTAAATGATGGCAATGGTTGGAGTCATGAATTTACTGGTTTACAACTTGATGATTCTATCTATACTGTACAAGAGTCTTCTGCTGATGCAGCAATGCTCTCAATGTATAGTGAACACGTGAGCTTTAGTGGTACAGGCGCAAGTGATTCAGGACTTAATATAGGGCCTCATGCTAGAAGCGGTAACATCGCGATTGTTAACACATATGCAAAAGGGACCATAATCGTCACTAAAACTTGGAACGATGAGGGTAATCCAATAGATGAGCGTCCAACACAAGCTGTTATAACACTTCATAAAGTCACCGCAGCAACTGAAGAAATCCCAGCTACAACTGATGAACCTGGTGTTCCAGCAATGCCTGAAACAGATGTAGTGGTTGATACCATGACAATCTCTAGACCACTTAACACACCAGTTGTGTTCTACAATCTAGAACTTGGCGATAACATCAGCTATTATATCACAGAAGCAAGCATTGATTTCTACACTCCATCAATCAGTGATGGCAACATCGTTTTAAATGAAAATCATAAAAACCACATCTTTAATGTAACAAACACTTACACTAACCCTAAAGGTAGTTTAACTGTAAACAAATCATGGGATCATGGTTATAATCCTAACCAACCTACTGAAGTAACCGTTAAACTATTTGAAAATGGCGTATACAAAACTGAAGCAACATTTAGTAGTAGTTATACTTTTACAGGCTTAGATCTAGGTAAAACGTATACAGTCGTTGAAAATGATGTTTATGCATACAATGTAGATTACCATGGATTTGATGGCTATATTCCAACAAAACAAAGTGGTGAAATCCCATCAGGTACAGTAAATCTTACTAACACTTATGAACCTGAACTAGGTAACTTAGAAGTTACTAAAGAATGGGTTGGTAAAACAGGTAACCCTATTACAGTGACTTTGAGTAGGTCGTATGGGGAAACAGTAGATCAAGATTTTATTGAAACAACAATATTAGATAATGAAAATGAATGGACACACATGTTCTATGACTTACCAATCTACGGACCAGGTGGCGTGAAATATGTATATGCTGTTCAAGAACAAGGTTCTGATTTATCACTTTATGACACAGATACTTCAGACACTGCAACTTTAAATGTAGAAACTTCTGCAAGTATCCTCATAACGAACACTTATGCACCAGAAAAAGGGACACTTACAATCACTAAAGCTTGGTATGGTCTTGATGAAGAGATGATCGATGCACCTGTTGATTCTATCAGAGTAAGACTGATTGTAGATGGTGTGCCAGAAGAAGGTACAATGGTATTAAATGCTGAAAATAACTGGACTGCTGTAAGAAGCGAACTCAATGTTGAAAAAACATATTCAGTTGAAGAAGTAGATCAATTTGAAGAGTTTGATGTCTCATACAGTGCAAGTGAAATCGTATTTGATGCTCAAAACCTCGAAAAAGAAGTGACAATTAACAACCTAAGAACACTTGATGAACCAAGCATGGATGTCAATAAATCCATTACCAATGCATTGGTACAACTTTCAGGTGGAACGGCTACATTTAATTACTCTGTTGAACTAATCAACAATGGCAACAGGACACTTGGAAACTTAAGCGTACTTGATAAGATGACAGGACCTGCAGGCGCAACGATGACTTACAGTCCAGCACCAACAAGTAGTTCTACAGAAGGAGCACTATTTGAACTTGAAGGTACTTTGGCACCAGGAGAATCAACTGTATTTAATTATAGTGTAACTGTTAATTTAGCAGGTACATTTACAAATATAGCTACTGGTTCAGGCTATTATGTAGAAACAAAAGTAAGTGATACTGGCGAAGCAACAGCAGTTGCAACTAATCCACCAGTAATTACAACAGATCCAACAGAACCTGATTCACCACAAGGACTTGTCAATGTAACGTTTGTTGATACTGCAGGCACAACTTTATCACCAGGATATCAAATGGTTGGAACCGTAGGTACAAACTATGCAACTTTAGCTAGAGATATACTTGGTTATGAATTAACAGTAGCTCCTGCAAATGCAAATGGAAGCTTTGCAAATGGTACAATATCAGTTGTTTATGTATATGATGTTGTAGGTGAGACGATAACTGAACCTGAAGTACCACTAGGCGTAGCAACTGAACCACCTACTGAAGAAGTAATTGTACCTGATGAAGTAACTCCACTTGGTGAAGCGTTACCTAAAACAGGTCAATTGCCATCAGAATTGTTCTTTGGTTTTGGTAGTTTAATCACTGCAGCCGGTGTATATCTTAAAAAAAGAAAATTCTAGATGAGTAAAATTCTATAAGATCTGAATTAAGTTGTTTTCAAATAAAAAAGGCGAAACCTTTGGAGTAATCCTCAGGTTTCGCCTTTTGTTAATTAGTTTCCGTTTCTCATGCCTCTTCCACCCATACCTGCGCCGCGGCCAAAGCCTGTACCTGAGCCTGTACCATTAGTTAAGCCTGTACCATCTTGTAATCTAGTACCTGTACCATCGCAAAGACCGTTTCCAAAACTTGTGCCTCTACCTTGTCCATTGCCCATGCCATATTCGCCATTAGCACCTAAACCCATGCCATAACCTAAAGCGTTTCTAAGGATTCCTTGTTGTGTGCCATCACAATTTTGAAGGTCATTGATAATGCCATCTGCTTGTTCTTGTGTGATTTTACCATCAGTTACAAGTTGGTTAATATACTGGATTTTTGAATCTAACATAACCGATGTAAATGCTTCATACACGCCTGCTTCGCTAGCAAGTGTTCCAAATGTTTTGTCGCTGTCGATGTGTAAGTTATAAGCTTCTTCTTCAGTGATGCCTACTAAATCTCCGTAAACTTGTGCTGGATTAAAGATACCGTCTGCAAAAGACATCGCCATAGTTCCTAAAACCAAAATTCCTACCGTTAAAATCAATAATACTTTTTTCATATCATACACTCCTTATTTGTAAGTTTTATTAAGCGTCTTGCTTAACTCTGTTTACAGTATAGCCTTCAAATGTGATAGAAATATGATAAAGGCGTCATAGGTTAGTGTTTTTTTCATGAAAGACTTCCATAGCATTATATGAACTTCTTACAAGTGGTGATGCTGCTACACTTGAAATACCAAGGGACTGTGCGTATTTGCCATATTCTGTGAATTTTTCAGGTGTGATATAAGCAATGAGTGGCGCATGTGCATCAGATGGGGGTAAGTACTGCCCAATCGTCAAGATATCCACATCTATTTCTTTTAGGTCTCTTATAAGTTTGAGGACTTCTTCTTCTTCCTCGCCTAGTCCAAGCATAAAACCCGATTTTGAAAAGATCTTTGCATCATATGCTTTTACCCTTGCAAGGAGTTCAAGACTTTGAGCGTAGTCAGCTTCTGGTCTTATATCGCTGTATAATCTATTAACGGTTTCTACATTGTGATTGATGATGTGAGGTTTTGCATCCATTACAGTTTTAAGTGCTTCAAATGAACCTTTGAAGTCAGGAATTAAAACTTCTATCGTCGTATCAGGTGATGACTCTCTTATTGCTTTGATGGTCTGCGCAAAGCTCCATGCACCGCCATCATCAAGGTCATCTCTTGTAACTGATGTGATAACTGCATGTTTGAGACCGAGTTCTTTTACTGCGGTTGCAACTCTGTAAGGTTCATCTATGTCTGGTGGAAGTAGAGTGCCGCTTTCTATATTACAGAATCTGCAATGGCGGGAGCAAATACTTCCCAAAATCATAAATGTAGCTGTGCTTTTGGAAAAGCACTCTAGTCTATTCGGACAGTTTGCACCGTGGCACACCGTATTGAGGTTGAGTGACTGGATGAGTGTGTTCACATGGCTAAGATTTTTAGGATTTTGAATCTTTACTTTGAGCCATTCCGGCTTTTTTTGATAAGTTGAGTTACTCATGTGAATAAAGCCTCCGAATTTAATATTGTTAGTAACAACTGTTCTAGATTGTTGTCATGTAAGCGCTTGACTACAGGCATGTTAGTGCTTGACTACCGGTAAGTTAGTGCTTGACTACCGGCTTGTTAGTGTTAGATCTCAGTCATGAAAGTTGCAAACTCCTCTGCTGTGATCCCTTGGAGATATGCGTTGAAATCGAGGTTTTCAAGTGCTCTAAGGACTGAACTTTTCTCATGTTTGATGCCTTCTAGTTTACCGCAAAGCTCAGCTGTATCTTTCGTGGAAAAATAATCACCATGAATAGCAAGCTGTCTGATGATGCCTTTTTGAACGGTTAGACCAAGTTCGACCATACCACCTTTGAACTTTCGGATGTTGTTATAATCATATTTAGGAGATTCACCATAGTTCCAGTCCCATGTGGCATATTTACTGCTCACAAGTGCTTCAACTGCTGCGATGTCTTCTGGTGAAAGTTCCATAAAGCTGCTTCCCTCAAAGGATTTGAGGATATGTGCATAGATGCCTTCTCTAAAATCAGTAACTGTCATCTTTTGATCTGCGATATGCGTTTTAATGTTGGTAACCCTAGCTTTTACGGAACTTACAGACTTGTCGGTGAATTTCTCTTCTTTTGGTGTAAGCGCATTTACAAGGTTACCGATTTGTGAATCAAATAGAAGTGTTCCGTGATGTAATATTCTATTTTTGATGCGGTATTGTGCATTGCCTGAGAATTTTTGGTCGTTAATAACGAGGTCATTTCTGCCTGAAAATTCAGCGGGTGCCCCGAGTGTCTTGATATACTCGATGATAGGTGCGGTAAATTTTTTAAAGTCGGCAAAGCTCGTTAGATTGTTTTCAATAAAAGTAAAGTTCATGTTGCCGGGATCACAAAATACGGTACCACCACCAGACATACGCCTAACGACTGGTATTTTATGAAGTGCAACATAGGGGATGTTGATTTCTGTATAGGTGTTTTGATGCTTGCCAATAAGGATAGATGGATTGCTCGTCCATAACATAAAAAATTCATCATCAAAATTTGTCATAAGGTATTCCTCAAGCGCTAAATTGAAAATCGCTGAGTGAGAGGGGTTAAGTACAAGTTTCATATGGCCTCCAAGCACACTTCAAATTAAATGATAATAGTTAAAATAATTGTTTAGCTCCATAGTAACAGAATTATGTCAACAAGGCAATCGAAAGGGCGTAAGATTGAGGATTCAATACGATAAGTTAATAAATATGATATAATGAGGTGTGGTTTAATGATGGATTTTATAGATTATATGGATGAATTTAAAGGAAGCTAAATACAGTCAAGATTTGAATTGCAACCAATTAACAGGGGATTACAAATAATAGGAAATGAGGAATGTGCTATGAAATTTGGTCATATTGGAATTAAAGTTTTAGACGTTGAAGTAAGTATCAAGTTTTATGAGACGGTACTTGGAGCAAAGATATTAAAGGATCAGAGCCATCCAAATAGCCGGCTGATTTTTATGGAGGTTGGTGGAACAATCGTTGAACTTATCGCAAAAGAGGAAAATGAAGAACGTCAGATGGGACCGATAGAACACATCGCATTCAAAGTTGACAGTTTGACGGATCAGATGAAGATGCTTGATGATTTAGGCATCAGTTATACTGAACCAAGGGTTGTGGGAAGTGCTGAAATCATCTTCATAGATGGTCCTAATAATGAAAGATTTGAGTTTGTGGCACGCAAGTTATAAATAAAAAGCCAGTATGAACACGCATCAATTTAGTTTGAATTGATCGAGGTTTATATTGGCTTTTTTCATATATCTGATAGATAGTTTCACTGAATATGTGCTCATGCATTAAATTCTATCTTTGTACTCTCCATAACCTTCTTCATCGAGTTTTTCATAGGGAATAAACCTTATTGAAGCACTGTTGATACAATATCTAAGACCGCCCATTTCTTCCGGTCCATCATTGAAAACATGCCCCAGATGACTGTCGCCGATTTGGCTTCTTACTTCAATACGGTGCATAAAAAGGCTTCGATCTTCTACATAGCGGATAGACTCTTTGTAGACGGGTTTGGTAAAGCTTGGCCAGCCACATGAGGAGTTGAACTTCTCTTTTGAAGTGAAGAGAGGTTCTCCAGTCACGACATCGACGTAAATCCCCCTCTCAAAATGATCCCAGTATGGATTTTCGAAAGGTTTTTCAGTGGCATTATTTTGGGTCACTTGAAATTCTAAGTCGGTTAGATTTTGCTTAAGGTCCTTTAGTTCGGGTTTTGCATACTTCTTTTCTTTTGCTATGTTTTCTCCCATATCTCTTCTCCTTTTGAAAACTTGAGTGTCTAGAGTTTATTTACCCAAAATATTAAAAGTTACTCAAATGTTGTTGACTTAAAAGACATTAATGTATATATTGTATATATACATTAATGGAGGTGAACAATTGCATATTTTTATTAGTAATTCAAGTGGCGTTCCTATATATGAGCAAATTAAGGATCAAATTAAAAACCATATTATATCTGGGAAGTTAATAGAAGGTGAAGCACTCCCCTCTATGCGGTTACTTGCTAAAGAGTTAAGAATCAGTGTTATCACAACGAAGCGCGCCTATGAAGAGCTTGAAAATGAAGGATTTATCGTTTCTCAAGTAGGCAAGGGTTCTTTCGTTGCTTCAAAAAATATGGATTTTATACGTGAAGAACATCTTAAGCGTATGGAGGAACATCTGCAAAAGGCGGTAGAGCTTTCAAAATCAAGCAACTTGGATTTGGATGCGTTGATAGATCTCATCAAACTATTATACAGTGGAGAATAAGGAGAGTATTATGGAAAGTATTAATTACGATATAGCCCTTGAGATCAAAGGGCTGTGCAAAAGCTATGATGGATTTAAACTTGAAAATATTGATTTGACGCTACCAGGTGGTTGTATCATGGGACTAGTAGGTGAAAATGGCGCAGGTAAAACAACGACAATTAAGGCTTTACTTGATCTCATACATAAAGACTCAGGTGAGATTAGGATCTTTAACCAAGATGCATCTGTACACTTAAAGGATTTAAAGGAAAACATAGGTGTCGTATTAGATGAGAGCTTTTTTCCTGAAGCGCTCAGTGCAGCTTCAGTTGATGGAATTATGAAAAATGTTTATAAAACGTGGCGTTCAGAACGATATCAAGAGTGGATTTCTAAATTCGATTTGCCAATGAAGAAATTATTCAAGGAGTATTCTAGAGGGATGAAGATGAAGCATGCTATAGCGGTTGCCTTATCGCATGACTCAAAACTTTTAATTTTAGATGAAGCAACTAGTGGTCTAGATCCTATGGTTAGAGATGAGATTTTAGATGTATTTCTTGAGTTCATACAAGATCCATCACATTCGATTTTTATTTCATCACACATTATCAGTGATTTAGAAAAGATTTGTGATTACATTGCTTTTATTCATAAAGGGAGACTGGTATTTTCAGAACCGAAAGATGAATTACTAGATCAGTATGGGATCGTGAAATGTAGCCAAGAGATTATTGAAAAAATACCAAAAGAAAAGGTGATTGGTATTCGAAAAAACAATTTTGGTGTAGAAGCCCTTGTGTTACGTGATGTAATTACTAAAGCGATGGTTTTGGAAGAGACAATGACGATGGATAAAGCTACAATTGAAGACATTATGCTTTATTATAGTAAAAGGAGATGATGTTATGACTGGATTAATTTATAAAGACTTGGTGAACCTTAAAGCACAAGCTAAAGTGATGGTAATCTTGATTGTCGTATATGGTGTAATCGCCGTCACTAGCAACAACACTGCCATGCTTGGTGGAATTATTTCTGTCCTAGCAGCCATGTTACCAGTAACTGCTATGGGATATGATGAAAAAGCGAAATGGGAGAAGTATGCTATGACCATGCCAGTTTCTAGAAAAGACCTTGTGCTCAGTAAATATTACTTAGGGGGCAGCTCTTTATTAATCGCTTTTGTTTTTAATATAGTATTCAACTTAATTGTTAGGATTATGGATTCATCAGATATCATGCCTATCGCACTGCTATTATTAGCTGCTGGTATATTTTTCATGGCAATTACTTTACCGCTTATATTTAAGTTTGGTGTTGAAAAGGGAAGAACTGCGATGTTTGTACTGATTGCTTCTCCGACGATCGTCGCTCTTTTACTATCAAAATTAAATTTTCAGATGCCAAGTGAGGCTTTTCTAAAGATGTTACCTCTAATTGTAGTTGTTATCGCCATTTTATCACTCATGGCATCTATTTTACTTTCAATATCAATCTATAAAAGAAAAGAATTTTAAACCAATTCTAATGTATAAATAAATGTTTATCCTGTTATAATTAAAGAAGTTAGGGTATCTTTATTTAAGTCAAAGTAAGAAGAGGTGAGTAAATTGCTAAGTGAAAAAATAAAGGAACTTAAAACGTTTATTGATCAAAGTGAGCATATTGTTTTCTTTGGTGGTGCCGGTGTCTCTACGGAGAGTCATATACCAGATTTTAGGTCGTCAAATGGTCTTTTCCATACGACTTTAAACAGAGCATATCCACCTGAAACAATTCTCAGTCATCATTTTTTCATGCAGTTTCCAGATGTCTTTTATACTTTTTATAAAGAAAATATGATCTACGAACACGCCCTGCCAAATGCAGCACATGTTGCACTAGCAGCTTTAGAGGCAAGAGGAAAGGTAAAAGCGGTTATAACTCAAAATATCGATGGTTTACATCAACTTGCTGGTTCTAAAAATGTACTTGAACTACATGGCTCTATCCATAGAAACAATTGCATGAAATGTGGAAAAGCTTTTGGACTTGATGTTATTATCCACAGTCAAGGTGTGCCAAAATGTGATGCTTGCGGTGGAATGATTAAACCAGATGTTGTCTTGTATGAAGAAAATTTAGATATGGAAGTGATTCAAAGAGCCGTTGAAGCCATTGAATCTGCAGACCTTTTAATTGTCGGTGGAACATCGCTTATCGTTTATCCTGCTGCAGGATTGATCAATTACTATAAAGGAAGAAACTTAGTGTTGATCAACAAAGATAAAACATCACATGATCATAAAGCCACACTTCAGATCTCTGAACCTATAGGGGAAGTGCTTAATTTATGCGTATAAAATCAGGCTATTTGACAAAAAAATTATTTAATAATCACCTTGAATTATTATTTGTTTTGATGATTGTACTTGAATTTGTAATTGGCATACTTGATTATGTAATTGGAGATTTTGCAACTTTATCCTTGGTTTACATTATTCCGGTTGCAGTTACGAGCTTTAAGATTGGAAAAAAATCAGGTGTTATAAATGCAATTTTCTCTGTTTCGGTATGGAGTTTAGTTGATTATAAACTCAATACATTTAGTCATGGATTGGTTTATGTTTTTGGAGAATTGCTTTCTCGTCTAATTCTGGTGATTGCATTTGCGTTGGTTATTTCAGCTTATGCCAATGCCAACGATAAATTAAAAGAATTGGCATTTAAAGACATCAAAACAGGTGCATTGAATTATCGTGCATTTTTGGACCGCGTCGAGGAGAAACTGTCACTTTCAAATCGGATGAATCTTAATGGCTATATCGCTTATTTTGATATGGATAAATTTAAAGAGGTTAATGATCAATTTGGACATTCAAAAGGAGATTTCGTTTTAAAACAATTTTCCCAAATTTCAATGAACACTATGAGAAGTTATGATATTTTTGCAAGAATAGGTGGAGATGAATTCGTTGCTTTTATCGTGGATAAAGAGTGCAATTCAATAGAAGCTATATTAAATCGAATCTCCTCAACTTTTGCAAAAGAAATGAAAGAACAAGGTTTTGACGTGACGGTAAGTTATGGTTATGTTCTTGTAGAAGGAGATATTACTAACATTGAAAAGTATGTACATCTTGCGGATATGGATATGTATACAAATAAAAGGTTACAAAATGGATAGTTTAAACTAACCATCCACTATTTTATATAAAAGGAGAAACTTATGAAAGCACATGAAATCGACTATGAATTATTTGGAGATGACTTGCAGTTTGTTGAGATTGAACTGGACCCTAGAGAATCTGTAATCGCCGAGGCTGGTGCTATGATGTATATGGAAGCTGGCATTGAAATGGAAACTATTTTTGGAGATGGTTCTGAAAGTAGCAACACAGGTGGACTTATGGGCAAGTTAGTGGGTGCTGGTAAACGTATGATCACTGGAGAGAGTCTTTTTATGACACAGTTTTCCAATATGTCATCTGACAGAAAAAAAGTGGCTTTTGCTGCTGGTTATCCTGGAAAGATAGTGCCAGTTGATTTGACGAATTATGGTGGTAAGTTAATTGCACAAAAGGACGCCTATCTCTGTTCTGCAAAAGGCATCAGTATTGGAATAGAGTTTCAGAAAAAAATGGGAGTTGGCTTCTTTGGTGGTGAAGGTTTTATCATGCAAAAGCTTGAAGGTGATGGTTTAGCATTTCTTCATGCTGGTGGTACAATTATTGAAAAAGAACTTGCGCAAGGTGAAGTACTTAAGATTGATACTGGCTGTTTGGTCGCTTTGACTGGATCAGTAAGCTACAATATTGAGATGGTAAAAGGCATAAAAAGTGCGGTATTTGGTGGAGAAGGTTTATTCTTTGCAACACTAAAAGGACCAGGAAAAGTATGGCTACAATCGCTACCATTCTCACGTATGGCGGATAGAATCTTATCAAGTGCTAGAGCGCACGGCGGTAAGTCAACGGGTGAAGGCAGTATACTTGGTAGTTTAGGCAATTTACTCGATGGCAATTAAACATAACGAATAGGGCGAGGATGCATCTGAGATAGATGCACCTCGCTCATTTTTTTTAAGCACTTAATAGTTTAATCATCTGATTGGTTGGTACCATTTGAACCAAGATAGATATCTGAGGTCCATTGCTTTGCCCCAAAACCAAGCGGTAAATAATTTCAAAGAATCTTTTTTGCTGTTTTCTTCTAATTGAGGGCATTTCATTTTGAACAATCTCGTATATAGAAGTCATCAAGTCTTCAGACGATAACGGTGTGATACTTTGATTTTCAATCAACACTCTAAAAGCATCTATCCAATTTTTTTCTTGATGCGTCAATGTTTTGTAGTAGTAGGCATTGAACATATCTTGAATCGTCGGCAACCTTTTCGTATTGAGGTTTTCGAGCCAAAATTGTGCAAGGTCACATTTCATATGAAATGCGCTCAATATGATGGGCGAATCAAAGTTATTATCTGACATCAGTTTCATAAGCAGTTCGCGATCAAATCCAACCAGTGGAAGCGTTGAGGCGATACTTGAAAACTTTGGTGCAAGATGGATGTGACTATTTTGTGCACCGGAGAATAAAAGCATGTCATGGATGGTTTCATCTATGTGTTCTCCTGTCATGTATTTGTTAAGTAGTCTTTCGTACTCTGTATACATTCGGTTAACATCTTCGTCCAGGCCAATGTCAAATGCATCAGAGTGGTGATATTTAGCAAAGAGAAACAAGATAATTTCACGTGGATAAACCTTTAAAAGATCTGCGGGTGTGATGAGATGCCCAGTTGAACTCGACATTTTAGCAGAGTTTCCTTTAAGTCCAATAAATTCATATGCAATATAATCTGGAGCAGGTCTACTAAATATACGATTTGATATTGCGGTTGAAACTTGAAAGCTTCCATTTTCTGAAGAATGATCTCTGCCACCAGGTTCAAACATCACATTTTCATGTCTCCATCGCATGGGCCAGTCTACTTTCCACGTAAGTTTAATACGATTGAATCCTTCGAGTTCTGTATATTCATGATGTCCGCATTCACACTGGTATTCGAGACAATCTTGAGATTCCTCGTAATTTATATGTGTTATGGTATCCTTACCGCAGGCTCTGCAATAGATATTGATCGGATAATAATTTTGTCTTTGAACCTCATCCCATTCTTGTGTTTTGAAGGATGTAATGACATCATAAATTTGGTGTCTATTGATAATGGATTCTCTTATGGCATCTGTGTAGATACCACTTTGATACATTTGTGATTGGTATATAAATTCAGGCTTAATATCAAAAGCCTCAAGTGCTGTCTCGAATTCTTTCTCAAAATGTTCAGCATACGAACTGTGACAGCCAAATGGATCTGGGACTTCTGAGTAAGGCATGCCAATATACTGTGAAAAATGTTCAGGAATCCCTGAAGGAACTTTTCTAAAACGGTCATAGTCATCCCATGAAAATATAAAACGCGTTTTTGCGCCTTTGGATTCTAGTGCTTTTGCAACAAAATGTGTGGTAACAACTTCTCTGAAGTTCCCAATATGTACATGACCTGAAGGACTAATTCCAGATGCACATACGATAGTTTCTGCGTCTTTGTGATTTTCAATTAACCTTTGTGCGGTTTCATTTGCCCAATGCATAAATTACCTCCTGTTAGTAATATAGTTTTCTATATTTGATTAACATGCGCAACCGGTTAGAAATGACCATCGACCATTGAGTACTCAGAAACTCAATAAAAAAACTCCCGACTTCAAGACTAAATGTCTTGAGGACGAGAGTTACACTTCGTGGTACCACCCCAATTTGTCGTATAAAAAAACGACCTCTTCAAGTACGGTGAATGCTCACGTATACTCTAGCCTGATAACGGGGGCAACCGTCGCAACATCCTTTGCCTATCGATTATAAACAATCAATAAAACAAATTCCTTACAAAGCTCAGAGGCTTTTTTCATCAATTTGACCATTTCTCCTTCTCAGCACCAGGAGTTCTCTGTAAAACGTCTGAATTGAATACTCATCTCTTCATAGCCAGTTTTGCATTTTATTAAAATTTATATTAATACATGTTTAAAAGAATGTCAAGTGGAAATTTATTCACCTTTAATTATCTCTGATACACCAATAAGTATCTCTGATACACCAATAAGCAACATTTCCAAATGCGGGATATCATCTTCGAGATAGATCTCTGAAACGGGAATAAAACCAAGTGATGTATAAAACTTTTCTAGATAGGCTTGTGCAGAGATCCGTATATTCACGTTTCCATAAGTTTCTTTGATCTGTTTTAATGCGCGTTCCATAAGCGCTCTCCCTAATTGTTCTCCTCTTGCAGCAGGAGAAACGATGACTCTCCCTATAGAAACTTCATCAAAAGATACTCCTGGTGGTAAGATGCGTAAGTAAGCTTTGACATCACCTTGTTCATCTTTAGCATACAGATGTAACGACTTTTGATCTTTATAGTCAAGTTCTGGATACAGACAAGATTGCTCTAAGATAAATACATTGATCCTTAGTTCAACAATTTTATAAAATGTATAAATATCCAGTTCATCAAACGTTTTAACGACCCAATTCATATTGCCTCCTGAGATAATTAATGAATTTTAGTGTTTCAGAACACTTACTTTATATTATATTATACCATCCACTTATTTTTATTTGATATTTTTTGCAAAACATTGAAATTTCAAGCAATATGAATTATTATTATAGATAAGCTTGTGGTAAGTAAACAGCTGTTAATTAACTAATAATTTTATGTGTAAAAAAGGAAATTGTTACTTGAAACAATTGATATTTAAATATAAAGAAATGGATGGACTGATTAAATATGAAAAAAATTTTGATAAAAAGTTTAACTTGGGTGTTATTGTTGATAATGCTAAGTGCAGTTTTAATAGGGTGTAATATAAAAGATGAAGCTAAAGTAGAGGCTAATCCACTTATTAAAGATGAGAAACTTAGTTCTGGATGGTTGACTTTTCAAGATGAAAAAACTGGCCTTTATGGGTTTAAAGATAAATCAGGAGAGATTGTGATTGCGCCTACATATAAAAAAGCTTGGGATTTTTATGGTGGAAGGGCGATTGTTATGGTTCCTGCACCTGAAAATGTTTATTATGGTGTTCTTTCGGATGGTATATATGGCTTAATTGATCCTTTAGGGAACTATTCCATAGAACCGAAAGGCTTATTAACTCGTGTAGATACGTGGCATTATCTAGTAGCTGAACCAACGGAATTTTGGGCAGGATATGGACCAGACACTTACTCTGTTATCAAGAAGAAGTTGATTGACGGTCTTGGTGAGGTTCACTCAGATACTGGGTTTTATTATGTGATGCCGGTTAGTGATCACCTATTACTTGCAAACGATGGCAGTAAATCTTATTTTATAGATGATAAAGGTAAGGTTTTAGATGAGTACCCCTCTTTCTATTTCCCTATTGTTGCAAATCAAGAAGGAGGCAAAATTTTCATAAAACCTTTAGATGATAGAAGCGATAGAATCAAATGGGTAATGTCGTTAGATGGTCAAACGTTAGAAGATAAAATGGTCGTTCAAGATTTAAATGATCATCTTTCATATACCACACAGATTTTATCGCCATATATTGGAACGAGTATTTTTTATCCTGTTTTTAGCATGGAATCGTTAGAATCTCAATCTATAATGAATGAAAATATATTTTCTATTGTCAAAGAATATCAAACAAATACAACCAGTATGGATACAACAGAGTTAATAGATTACAACCAAGTCAATCATATAGATTATACTTTTTCAGTGGATTTCAGTTTAACAACGATTGGAGACGTTATTAACTATGAAGTAAATGGCTATTGGTATGGATTTGGTGGTGCACACCCTAACAATTTGTTAGAAACTTACTATATTGATGCGCATACAGGTAATCGCTACAATTTAGCGGATCTTTTTAATAGTGGGAGTGATTGGGAAAATGCTATTGCTGAGAATGTAGATGAAATTTTCCTTAATGATGACGACATGTTTTTGTTTATTGACCATAATACGCCAAAAGCACAACGTTTAAAAGAATTTCACGATGCACATTATAGTGCGACATTAACTGATAAAGGGTTAAGTATCTATTATCCTCAGTATGAAATAGCACCTTATGCAGCTGGATTTCCTACTTTTGAGATTCCATATGAAAAGTTAGAAAAATTTTATGATAAAAATGGTTCATTTTATAAAGCATTGTTCCAATAACTTAATTAACCAAGAGTAATCGTTTCAAAATAGTAAATTGGGGTATGAAACAATATATTTATTGTCGAAAATTAATTATATTATGGAAGTGATTTCATGGAAGTTCAAAGTATCCTCGCGAGGGGAAAGAGTTTGAGTCCTAACGTGAATTACTCTTCACTCGACAGTTATAAGAAGCAAGCGACAGAAGATACCGAAGAGAAATTCAAGAATAAGGATATTAGCAATATCAAGATTAACTCGCTTGATGAAATGTCAATTGCCAAAGAAATTAGACGGTTAGAGCAATGGCAAGAACATGTGATTGCTCATGAAAAGATGCATATGTTAGCTGGTGGTGGTTTAGTGGGTGCACCAAGCTATACCTATACCTATGGTCCTGATGGTAAAAAGTATATTCAGGGTGGTGAGGTTAGTTTTTATGTGCCTAAGGGTTTGGTACTTGAGGATGGCGAAGCGGCAATCCGCAAGCTTAAGGCAGCCGCTACAGCGCCTTTGGATCCATCACCTCAAGATTTAAAAGCGGCAGCAATGGCGGGTTCATTAGAAGCTTCGATTAAAGCCTCAATCCTTAGAAAGCATTTACAAAAATCATATGACCAACATAGGCTTGCAAGTTTACAAAGCTTAGAGAAATCGGATAATTATGTTTCTCCTATTTCTATGATGTCTTTTCAAGAAGTCGGTTCGTTTGAACTTTTTGTATAAGACCATGTTTCTCAACCATACGATTTCTCAAGATTATTAAATTTATTAATAATGGTTTGACGAAATGTATTTCTAGTGGTATTTTAGAGCTATATGTAACAAAAATGTCATAATAGTTCTACAATAGGAGAGATAATGGCTTTCGAAAATCTTACCTTAGAAAAACTGAATAAATGTGACCTTGACGTAATTGATCGCCTTATTTCTATGCCCACTATTTTAGTAAATCGTAAACGAGTCGCATATATAAACGATTCATTTATTAAAACTTTCGGTTGTGATTTAGAGCTTTTAAACCTCTATAATTTAGAATCGTTCATCAATCCAATACATATCGAAGGCTTTAAAAGAAATATTGAGAATGCACTTTCAGGTAAAGGCTTTATAGAACAAAGCGAACTATGTGTGAGAACCTCTAATTCAGAAATGTTTTGGCTCGAGCATAAAACAAGGGTTGTGCAGTATGAAAATGAGCCTTATCTTTTAACACATCTCTTAGACATAAATGATAAAAAAGTCGCTCAATTACATCTTTCTAAACTTTTAATTTTAAGAGAGTCTATGCTAAAGGTGACTCAATCCATCGTAAGATCTGATGGTATAACTCAGCTTTACAACTCGATCTTAAAAAGCATTTTAGATGCAATTAACCATGCTAGACTCGGAACGGTACTTTTACGTGAGGGTGATACGTTAAAACCAGTTGCACAAATAGGATATGATGCAAAAAGTATGGAATCATTTACGCTTCCTGTAAAAGAATCTTTTATTTATAGAAGTTTAAATAAACAAGTAGATAGAATTGTAATGATTAATGATCTCAACATATTTGGAAACTATGAAAAAATATTGACTGTAAATGGTGAAGATGAGCACATTAAATCAACAATTTCAGCTCCAGTTTATATCAATGGTGTTTTTTTTGGGTTAGTTAACGTAGATTCAACTGAAACAGATGCTTTTGATGATGATGATGTAAAGTTGATGGAGTTTGTAAGAAACAATGTTGAGATTGCAGTTTCAAACCAATTATTATATGAGGAAAAAGCGTTTTTATCTAGATATGATAGTTTGACCAGGTTATATAATCGCCATTATTTTGACGATATGTTTAAACATGTTTTGGAACGCGCTACACGATATAATGAAAAGTTCAATTTAGTTGTATTTGATCTCAATGATCTTAAACGTGTTAATGACGAATACGGACATATCGCAGGGGATGAATTGTTAAAGTATTTTTCAGACAGTTGCAAAGCATTAATTAGAAAAAGTGATATTCTTGCTAGATATGGTGGAGATGAATTTGTGGGAATCTTTTTTAATTGTTCAAAAGAACGATTAAGAAAACGTATCGATGGCCATCTAAAGCATCTTATTGATAATCCAATAAAGATCAATAAAACTGAGTTTGTATGTTCGTATAGTTATGGGATTTCAACCTTTGGGGAAGAAGGAATTACTTTAAACGAGCTCTTTAGAATTGCTGATGACCGTATGTATCAAAATAAGATTCGATATAAGTTGGGTTTTGATTTTATTGATGCTTTTGAGTCCGGTAAAGTTCCAATGTTTGATTCACTGGATCTAAAAAAAGCAAACGAAAATTTAGGCTAAATAAATGCGAGAATTTTAGGTCATTAAATTGATTTGAAACCTCGCATTTTTGTTTCACTGAGCAATTACAAAAAATTATGATATACTTATTTAAGCACAATTATAAGTTAGCGAGGATGAAATGGAAAAAGGTTATGTTCATGTTTATACTGGAAATGGCAAGGGAAAAACGACAGCGGCTTTTGGACTTGCAATTAGAGCTACAATGGCTGGAAAACGCGTCTATATTGGACAGTTTGTGAAAGATATGAAATATAGTGAAACTGATATTTCAAAGTTGGTAGATACTTTAGTGATTGAGCAACTTGGAGAAGGATGCTTTATCAAAAAAGATCCTGAAGCATCTGATCGAATAGCTGCGAAAAATGCGCTAAAGAAGTGTGGGGATATTTTAGCATCTGGCGAATATGACGTTGTGATTCTTGATGAGATTACAATTGCATTATATTATAAACTCATTAACTCAAATGAAGTGATAGAAATATTAAGAAGTCGAGCACAAAACGTTGAAGTCGTTTTAACAGGGCGCTATGCCCCTGATGAAATAATAGATTTCGCTGATTTAGTAACTGAAATGGTTGAAAAAAAGCACTATTATCATCAAGGCGTACTTTCGCGTAAAGGAATTGATTGTTAATTAAAGATATAATTACATGCAGAATATATACAAGGGAGGAATTATGGAAAGTAGTTTTTATAGTTATGGCTTATTAACGTTGATATGCACGTTAATGATTTTAAATGATTTAAGAAGACGTGTTTTTGCAAAAGATGATATTAAGTATAGAATCAAATACGATCGTAAAAAGAAAATGCTATTCTTTTTACTAGGTCTAACGATACCAGCTGTAATAGTAATTGCAGCAATCATGTTAAGTTATGATTTGCCAACCAGACTTCTTGTGATTTTCATGGGGATTGAAATGTCTGTACTTTGGACCATTATGGAACTTGGAGATGGCTTAATTACGAGTACGTCTATTGGAAAAGTTTGGTTTACACCGATTAACAAGATTGAGTACTATGAATTTATGGAATTTAAAAATGAAAATTATCTTGTATTAAAAAAAATAGAGTCAAAAAGGGCAGAAATGATACAGATTAATTTAGAAGACCAAGAGGAAATTTTGAGTATAATGGAAAGCTTAAAAGTTGTAAAAAAGTAAACTTGAGTTAGACAGTTTTGGCAAAAAATGTTAAGCGTTGTTAACATTTTAGTGGCATGATATAATGTAAAAAAACAACTATTAGGATGGACAATATGCAGGAAATTAGTCTTATAGAGCGCATAAGTGCTCTTGAAAATAATCCCAAAGATACCATCAAACAGTTACAAGAAGAGATAAATTTCAATTCAGAGATCAACTCACTTTATCAAGCTCAGAATTTTCTGTTGCTTGGTAGAGGTTATCTCATAACGAGCAGAACTGATATTTCAATTATATTTCTAAACAAGGCATTGGATTATTTTGTGAAGAACAAAGATGCAATGTCTTTATTTCAGTGCTATAGTAACCTTGGAATCGTCTATAGAGAAGAAAAACAGTATGATCTCGCTTTAAAAGCACTCAATAAGAGTTATAATATTGCATTTGACCTTGAAGATTTTTCATATACGATTTTAGCATTGGTTAACATTGCCTCAGTGTACAGCTCTTTAGACAACATACATAAAGCCATCGAACTTTTGGATAAAGCGCTGGAATACAAAGACAAACTGAAGAACAATAAAATTCTTGGCGATTTATACAACAATTATGCTTTTGTTTTACTCGGAGTTAACGATTACAAAAGAGCACTTGAGTTCCTACAAAAAGCTTATAGCGTCTATGAAGCCATCTATGGAGATGTTATCAGAACCAATATGCTCATCGTGATTAGTAATATAGGTGAAGCTTATACAATGCTGGGTGACTTTGATAACGCCTATATTTACATTAATAAAGCACTTAAATACGCAAGTGAACAACAGATTAAATTTATAGAGATAGATTGCCACAATAATCTTTCAAAGGTTTATGAAGCTTGGGGAGAATATAAGAAAGCCCTGGATCACCATAAATTGTATTCACAGTTAAATAACGAAATCCATGAAAAACAAAACTTAGAAACGATAGAAGCTTTAAAAGAAAAATTAGAGCAAGAATCTAAGAAAAGCCAAGAGGAAATTAACCTTTTAAAAAACGTAGAACTTAAGAATAAAACCACAGAACTAGAAAAAACACTCAAAAATCTTTCCTTGATTGGTCAAATCGGACAAAGATTGACGTCTTCAATGGATATAGATCAAATCTATGAAATATTGAGAAGTTCAATTTATAAACTGATGAAAGTGGATATGTTTGGACTTGCACTTTACGACCGTGATGAGGGGATGATTATCTATAAGTATTTTGAAGAAGGGGGCCGAAGCCTACCTTTAAAAGAGGTAGATGTCAACGATAATGTATCTCTGGCGGCATATTGCATCCAAAATAATCAAGATGTTCATATCAAGTCGTTCGATGCTGAATTTTCGAAATATTATCCAAATTCATATTATGCTGCGATTGGTAATAATAAAGAGAAAAAGACACAATGTATCATTTATAGTCGACTCATAAGTGAAGAGAATTGCATTGGACTTATTACAGTTCAAAATTACGATAATGAAGCGTATTCGGATGCTGATTTTGAAGTGATCAAAGCTCTCGCTACATACGTGGCTATCGCAATCTCAAATGCGCAGAAAAAAAATATTATCAGTGAGAAAGCGAGAGAATTAGAATATCTAAGCTTTAATGATCCGCTTACTGAACTTTATAATAGAAGACTTTTCAATATTATGACTGAAGCTTTTTGCATGGATGTTCATTCCTTACCGATTGGTCTTGTGATTGGAGATATGAATTATCTAAAAGAGATTAATGATCATTATGGCCATCTTACCGGAGATCAGCATCTAGTTGAAATATCCAGAATACTGAAAAAATTTTCTGGCAATAACCCTGTATTTAGACTTGGTGGAGATGAGTTTGCTATTTTGGTTAAGAACACATCAGAAGAATACATGAAAGCGTTAATTAAGAACATTAAAAAGGAATGTGAGCGAAGTAAAATATCAAATAGTCCTTTGTCTATATCTCTTGGTTATGAAATCAAGCACGACATGACAAGTAGTATAGAAGACATATTTGCGCTTGCTGAATCAAGGATGTATGCTGAAAAAAAGGAATTTCAAAGAAAGTCATAAGTTTAGCATAAGTTTGCGTATGATATGTAAGGAAATCAAATATATGAGCCAATCAAAAGATTTATTAATGCATCTTGAAGATGAAATAATAAAACTTTTGATTGGTTTTTTTTATTACAGGTAATATTTTTTATGCCTATTGTTTACATAACATGAGCGAATAGCTAGACAATGGTAGACATAAAATATATTATTTTTTACAAATAACGCTGTATAACTAGAATTGCAAGGTTTACGAGTAATCATTACAAATTTGAAAGTAAAATATAAAAAGTTGTTTTTTTAAATATAAACAGGGTATCATAACACTATCAATAAAAAGATAAACTTTTATAAGTATTTTGGTTAATTAAAAAGGATGTGATGATATTCATCTTGTAACTGGGCACTTGAGATGAATGGAGCAAGTAGTGCAACCGACCTTTCCATTTGTTAGGGAAGGGAGCAATGAAGTATTTCTTGTAGCTGGGCACTTAAGAAATACGGAGCGAGTAGTGCAACCGACCTTTCTTTAAACAATAGTTTAAAGAGAGGAGCATTTTATGAAAGGATTGTATAAAAAATTAAGCGCGTTTGCACTTATAGCATTGCTAACCTTCGGAGCAAGTTTTAGTGCATTTGCAGCAACGGTAACCCCAACGTTTAACTCATCAAGTCATGATCCGAGCATCAGTGGATTTTATACTCTGAAAATCGATCCACCAAATGATGGGAATTATAGCAGTGGTAGTTTAACTGTAAACGCTGATTTTTATGGCAGTGGAAAATGGTTAAACTGGAGTTCAAACATTCCTGTTGAGTATGTGTATGTAAAAGGTGGAGACGGTGGTTATCTTTATTACTATGATGGTGGTTCTACAGGTGATACTGCTTTAAGAGCACCAAACAATCATGGTGGCCAACAATCAGCTATCAGTCACGTAACATTTTATTACAAAATCAAAGGAAAAATAATTATTAACAAAGAAGTCGAAGGAAATCCTCCAACTGATGCAACATTTACTTTCCAAGTAACTGGACCAAATGGTTACAATGAAACGGTAACAATCGTTGGAGAAGGTAGTACATCTTTAAATTATCTTGATTACGGCAGTTATTCTGTATCTGAAATTAATTTACCTTTGAACTATTCAGTAGACGATCCAAGTGATAGTTTCAATCTATCTAAGTACAATAAAACTGAAACAGTAACTTTTGTGAATACGTATACTGAAGCAACAACAGAAGCAACAACAGAAGCAACAACAGAAGCAACAACAGAAGCAACAACAGAAGCAACAACAGAAGCAACAACAGAAGTGACGACAGAAGCAACAACAGAAGCAACTACAGAAGTGACAACAGAAGTGACAACAGAAGCAACGACAGAAGCAACAACAGAAGCAACTACAGAAGTGACAACAGAAGCAACAACAGAAGTGACAACTGAATCAACAACAGAAGCAACAACAGAAGCAACTACAGAAACGACTACAGCTGCAACTACAGAAGCAACAACTGAATCAACTACAGCTGCAACTACTGAAGCAACAACCGAGTCAACTACTGCAACTACTACTGAAGTTGTAACTGAAACTGTACCAACAGAACCAGTACCACTTGGACCTGCAAACCCACCTATGAATTTTGATAGTATCTATGACACATCAACAGCTACACCTAGTGAAGAAGTTGTTATAGATGAAGTTGTACCTCTTGGGGATGCATTACCACAAACAGGTCAATTACCAGTAGAATTATTCTATGGCGCTGGATCATTAATCAGTTTAGCAGGATTTGCAATAAAACGTAAAATGAAATAAAACGTAAAATGAAATAAAGCGTAATAAGAGCATTTTTCAATTTGGATTATCCATTTTGAAAAATGCTTTTTTTTATGGAACTTTTTAAAAGCATTCAGCGTCTAATATTACAAGAAGATGTCATTTCTATGACAACTAGATGTTGCAGCGTTTATACTAGTCTTGAAAAAGCGGAGATACACATGAATATGAAAATTAATAGAAAAAGTAGACGTAGACTTGCTTGGGGATTATTTTATGTAGTCCTTGCAGGTATGATTATTATAGGGATCAATGTAAAGTTATCTGATTCAAGTGATTCGGCTTTAAAAAATGCGCATGATGCAATCAAAAAAGAATATGGTGATTTTTATATCCCTAGTAAAAAGATCACACCAGAATCTTTAAGCTTAGACTATGGTGTATCCATGGCATATGTCGATGAATATATTGCTGAGACAGCAGTGATGTCAACAAATGCAGATATTTTCATGGGTTTTAAAGTGGAGAAAGGGAAAGTTGAAATTGTCAAAGAAGAACTTTTGGCATATAAAGCATCTCTGGTTAGTTTGTATAAGGATGATAAAGTTAAACTTGCAAAAGTAGAAGCTTCTGAAGTATTTCGATACGGCAATTATGTGTTTTATATGATTTTAGGTCAAAATATAGATGTGATTAGTAATGATGAAACTGAATTTCTAAAGTGTGCAGTTGCTGAATATACAAAAGGCGTGAAGGTGCTTGCGCATTTGTTTAATTAATCATAAAATTTAATATGCTTACCCACTGCTGTTGTTTCATGAAAAGGTCACCTCTCTATCCTTTTCATCAAATAACAGCTTTTTTTATTTTTATACGAGTTGTTAACTTTTTGAGAACTATTCTCAATGATGTTAGTGATAGAAATTTTCGGGTATATGCATATTAAATACTTAAGAGTAAACGGAGCAGTTATGAAAAAGAGACTGATGATACTTTCAAACTCAAAAGAGCCTTATACCAACCACGCGATTGAAGAGATTCTATTCACGACTTTTGTCGATTATGAACAGATTCTTTTTCTTTGGGTAAATGAACCCTCAGTGGTTTTTGGAAGAAATCAAAACCCTTGGCATGAGATTGATGTGAAATTTGCCGAGGAGGCGGGTATACATCTTTTGAGACGCATCTCTGGAGGTGGAACAGTGTTTCATGATGAAGGTAATTTAAATTATGCATTTATTGAACATCATTCAATTTATGATGAGGATGCACATTTTAAACTCATTACTGAAGCAATCAAGACGTTTGACCTTGATATCGAAGTCACTGCACGTAAGGATTTAACACTAAATGGTAAGAAAATCTCAGGAAGTGCGTTTTATTTAAAAGGATTACGACGCTTACATCACGGAACCATACTTGTCGATGTAGATTTAGAGAAACTCTGGAAAAGCCTTAAGGTAAAAGATGAAAGCTACAAACAGCGTTTTTCAATAGGAAGAACGATTCCATCAGTACCTAGTCCAGTTGTCAACCTATCTGAGGTTAATCCGAAACTCAAGGTATCCGATATCACCAATGCAATTATAGATACGTATTACAAAAAAAACGAATACGAAGTTGATCTACTGCGCATTGAGGATGTCATAAAAGCACATGAACCGGCCTATCAAACGATTAAAGCTAGACACGCCTCTTGGGAGTGGATCTTTGGTGAAACACCAAGTTTCTCATATAGGAGTGAGGATGGCGTAGAGTATCAAATCGTAAACGGTGCGGTTACGCCTACGGGCAATATAAATTCCATATTTTAAGGAGGGCATTATGTTTTTAGAGAATTTTGACCCATTAAAGGACAGTATGATCCAAATCATGGACAAAGACGGTAAAATCGTCAATCCGGATGCAATGCCAGAGCTTTCTGATGAAGAGATCATCAAGCTCTATGAAACCATGCGTTTTAGTAGGATTATCGATGAAAAAACACTTCAATATCAAAGACAAGGACGTATGTTAACTTATGCACCGAATCTAGGGCAAGAAGCGACACAAGTAGGTTCGATTGCAGCGACAAGGCAAACTGACTGGGCAGCACCATCGTTTAGAGAACTTGGCATCTGGCTTTATAAAGGTGCACCACTTAGAAGTATATTCCTTTATTGGTTTGGAAATGAGATGGGCATGCATATGCCTGAAGATGTAAGGGTTTTACCTATATCTGTCCCAATCGCGTCTCAGATGCAGCATGCAACAGGACTTGCTTATGCATCAAGGTATAAAGGCCTAGATGATATTGCGATTTCATATGTTGGTGATGGCGGTACTTCTCAAGGTGACTTCCATGAAGCGCTTAACTTTGCTGCAGTACAAAGTCTACCAAATGTCTTCGTCGTACAAAACAATCAATTTGCGATTTCTACACGTAGAAAAGTTCAAACTAAATCAGGCACAATTGCTCAAAAGGCACTTGCATATGGCATCCCTGGCATACAAGTAGATGGGAACGATATCTTTGCAATGTATGCCGTAACAAAAGAAGCGGTTGATCGTGCAAGACGTGGTGATGGCCCTACACTTATAGAAGCTTATACCTATAGAATGGGTGCACATACAACTTCAGATGATCCAACGGTTTACAGAGATAATAGCGAAGTGGATGAATGGAGAGACAAAGACCCTATTGATCGACTCAGGAAATATATGATGGAAAAAGGCATCTGGGACGAAGCTAAAGAAGAAGCTTTCACAGAAGAAAAAGGCAAATTTGTTAAAGAAACCTTTGAAGATGTTGAAAAATCAGGCTTAACACCACTTGAAGATACTTTTGACTATGTGTTTGCAGAAAAAACACCAATCCTAGAGGCACAGTATCAAGCGAAAAAAGCATTCTATGCAAAGGAGGGTAAATAAATGTTAATACTCAATTTAGTTGAAGCGGTTACCAATGCCCTAGATGTGGCAATGGATCAAGATAAAAATGTAGTCGTATTTGGAGAAGATGTCGGCGTAGAAGGTGGCGTATTTAGAGCGACAAAAGGTTTGATGGAGAAATATGGATCAGAAAGATGTTTTGATAGTATCCTAGCTGAGTCTAACATCGTAGGTTCTGGTATCGGTATGGCTATAGCAGGACTTAAACCTGTCGTAGAGATTCAGTTTTCAGGATTTATGTTCCCAGGTTACAATCAAATAGTGACACATGCTGCAAGGATGAGAAACAGAACAAGAGGTCTTTTCACAGTGCCAATGGTGATTCGCATGCCTTATGGTGGTGGTGTTAGAGCGCTTGAACATCACTCCGAAAGCTTAGAAGTATTGTTTGGCCATACTGCGGGTTTAAAAGTAGTTGTTCCTTCCACTCCATATGATGCAAAAGGACTTTTACTTGCTGCTATCGCAGATCCAGATCCAGTGATCTTTATGGAACCTAAAAGGATTTATCGTGCCTTTAAACAAGAAGTACCCGATGAATATTATACGATTCCAATTGGCAAAGCTAAAGTATTAAAAGAAGGTAAAGACCTCACTGTAGTGGCATGGGGTGCAATGGTAAGAGAAACTCAAAAAGCGATTGAGACATTAGAAAAACAAGGTCATAGCATTGAACTGATCGACCTTAGAACGATTTCGCCAATCGACAAAGAGACAATTATAAAATCTGTTCAAAAAACTGGAAGATTTGCGGTTGTACATGAAGCGGCAACTACTTTTGGACCAGGTGCAGAACTCATCACAACTGTGAATGAAGGCGCATTTTTATACCTTGAAGCACCTCCAAAACGTATCGCAAGTAATGACACCATCGTGCCACTTCCTAAAGGGGAGCATCATTATGTGCCAGATGTAGATTTTATCACAAGTGAGCTGAAAACTGTTCTCGAATTTTAGGAGGTGACGATATGTTTCATGTTAAATTTGCAGATATAGGTGAAGGCATACACGAAGGTGTGCTTTTAAAACTATTTTTTAATGAAGGTGATGCTGTAAAGGAAGGGGATTCTTTGTTTACACTGGAAACAGATAAGGTAAACGCTGAAATTCCATCGCCTGCAACAGGAACCCTTAAACTCAATAAATTTAAAGTGGGTGCTAAAGTGCACGTCGGTGACGTCATCGTCATCGTAGATGATGGACTTCCTGGCGTCCGTTCCAATATGGAAGAAGGAGAAATCATCACAGAAGAGGTAACTTCAAGTGCCCCTGCCCAGTCAAACTCGCAGTTAACACCAGACGCTGATGTCGTACTGGCTTCAGTTGAAGAAAAAGGCAGTACAGCAGTTGTCGGTCAAATTGAGATCTCTGATGCAGTGATTCCATCAAGTGGTGAAGGCAGTCATACCAATGAAGCTGCTGTCTCTGAGAAAAGGGTGCTTGCAACTCCTGTGGCTAGAAAAATGGCTAAGGATTTAGGTGTGGAAATAAACACTGTCAAAGGCACAGGTCCACAGGGCCGTGTCATGAAAGCGGATATACAGGCTGCTGCGGATGCAAAAGGTTCATCTTCGAGTGATTCAAAAGCTTCAAATGGTGCAGATGCACGTCATATGACAACACAATCAATCGGTACTGGAGAGCCAAACAAAGCTTATCCTAAATCAACCGTTCCTCAGCTTGATCGCTCAGAGCGCGTACCGATGACGATGTTGCGTAAAACCATAGCTGCCAATATGTCGCTATCAAAATTTACGATTCCACATACTGCTGTGATGGATGAAGCTGACGTAACTGAACTTGTAGCGTTTAGAGGTGAAGCAAAAGAACTTGCTGGTGCTGAAGGCGTGAAACTCACTTACCTTGCGTTCTTTATCAAAGCGGTTATATCTGGACTCAAATCTTACAAGGGGCTCAATGCTTCGCTGGATGAAACTGCAGAAGAAATTGTCTACAAACATTTCTATAATATAGGCATTGCAGTAGATACACCGGATGGACTTATGGTGCCAGTTATAAAAGATGCCGATCATATGAGTATCCTAGAACTTGCAAATCATATAGAAGATCTAAGTACACGTGCACGCAACAAAACCCTTAAACTTGACGAACTCAGTGGTGGGACATTTACGATTACTAACTATGGTGCTGTAGGGGCAAGCTTCGGTGTGCCTGTGATTAAGCATCCAGAAGCAGGGATCCTCGGCGTTGGCGCAATTGTTAAAAAGCCAGTTGTCGTGGGTGATGAAATTGTCATCCGTTCTATTTTACCACTCTCACTCTCGTTTGATCACCGTATCATAGATGGTGCAGATGCAGGTAGATTTGTGGGACATGTGAAAAAACTACTTGAGAATCCACACTTTTTATTGATGAACTAGGAGGCAATTTATGAAAACATATGATGTGATTGTCGTTGGAGGCGGACCAGGTGGTTACGTTGCAGCGATTAAAGCGTCACAGCTCGGATCAAAAGTTGCGCTTATCGAAGGTGATCGTATAGGAGGTGTATGCCTAAACTACGGTTGTATACCAACCAAAACTTTGCTCAGAAGTGCTAAACTTTTTCAAGATTTGATGATCTCTGATAGTTTTGGAATCGATATTGAAAATCTCTCTGATGTAAAAATCAACTGGGATAATTTAATGAAACGCAAAGATGCCGTGGTAAATAAAATCGTCGGTGGCGTTGAACAACTTGTTAAATTTAATAAAATTGATGTATATAAAGGCTATGGACATGCAATAGATGCGCATACTGTAGTGGTCGGAGATGAAACATTAAGTGCTAAGAATTTAATTTTAGCTACAGGTTCCTCTGTTTTGATACCTGATATCCCTGGAATTGACGAAGCTCAGTTAGCAGGTTTTGTCATCGATAGCACAGGGGCTATAAAATTAACTAAGCAGCCCAAGTCGGTGACGATTCTCGGCGGAGGCGTAATTGCGATTGAATTTGCAACGCTTTTCAATAGCTTAGGGACGAAAGTAACGCTGTTGCAACGATCAGACACAATCCTTAAAAACCTCGATCACGATGTACGTAACACCATCCAAAGACATCTAACGGAAACTGGCGTTGAGATCGTAACAGATGCGAAAATCACAAAAGTAGATGGAGGCACTGTTCATTATACAGTTGAAGGTAAAGCACTTACTGTGACGTCTGATAAGATACTTGCCAGCTTAGGTAGAGTGCCTAACCTCAAGGGATTTGAACCACTAGGTATCAAAACCGATAAACGTGGCGTTATCGTAGATGAACACATGCAGACTAACGTGAAAGGTGTTTACGCGATAGGTGACATGTGTGGTAAAATGATGTTAGCTCATGTGGCTTCAGCTGAAGGCATCGTTGCAGCAGAAGCGATACACGGTGAGAAAACATCAATTGATTACCACAAAGTACCGTCTTGTATCTATAGTTTCCCAGAGGTAGGGGTAATAGGCTACTCTGAAGAAGCTGCGATAGAAGCAGGATTTGATGTCGGCACGAGTTTGTTCCCACTTAGCGCTAACGGTAAAGCCGTAGCTGAAGGTGAAACGACTGGTTTTGTAAAAATAGTACATGATAAAAAATACGGAGAAGTGATTGGCGTACACATCGTTGCGTCTCATGCCACAGATATGATCGCAGAAGCGGCCATCTCGATGGAGCTTGAAGGGACGATTTACGATATCGCAAAAACAGTTCATCCACATCCAACTTTATCTGAAATCGTTATGGAAGCTGCTCATGGTGCAGTAGATAAACCAATCCATATGATCAAACGCTAGTAAAATAGTTATTAACAAACCACAAGGAGGAAGTATGCGACTACCAGAGATCTTTACCATGGACATGCCCCAGTTATCAAAAACGAGAACCATAAGGGTATGGACGCCCTCAAATTATGAAAGTGACTCTACTAGACGTTTTCCGGTCTTATACATGCACGATGCGCAAAATTTGTTTGATAAAGCGACTGCTGCGTATGGTGAGATCTGGGACGTACACACGGCAGTTGAAAACACCATGAAGGAGAAAGATTTTAAAGGGGTTATCATCGTAGGTGTAGACAATGCACCTGGGCTTGAAAGGCTTGATGAGTACTCTCCGTGGGTTTCAGAACGTGCAAACGAACTAAAAGCACTTGGAGAATTTACAAGAGATATAGGGGGAGAGGGTGTCAGCTATGGACAGTTTTTAGTAGACACACTCAAGCCCTTGATTGATCAAAAATATAGAACCTTGCCCGATCGTGAAAACACAGGTGTAGCAGGTAGTTCTATGGGCGGTTTTATATCGCTTTATCTTGGTGCACAGTATCCTGAAGTTTTCAGTAAAATTGGTGCCTTTTCCACAGCTGCTTGGTTTGCAGATAATGCACTGGAAGAACATCTAAACAAAGTGGACAAGTCGCTCCGTACGCGGTGGTACCTCGATATAGGCACTGAAGAAACTAGCAATCAAAGCGTTGAAGGTTTTAACAAACTCTATGTCGATGGTAGCCTTGCTATTGAAAAACAGTTATTATCTCTTGGCGTCCCTAGAGAAGATGTACTTCTAGTGATTGAAGAAGGTGCTAATCATTTTGAGACGGCATGGGCGAGACGTTTTCCGAAAGCTTTTGAATGGCTATTTGAAGTTTAGTTTATTAAAAAAAATACTCTGAATATTGCGAAAAAGAAAGAAATGATTTGTTAGCACACTTTCAATAAGTTATAATAAAATAAATACTCTAAAAATTATAATTAAAATAGGTGAGCTAACGTGAAAAAAATTTTAAAACATATGAACCAAGTATTGACCACGTTAATTGTTCTTTTTGCTGTAGTGATAGCGATTCAATTTATTGATACGGCAAAAGGATTGAAGCAGGACGACTTAGTAAAAGGCGTTCTATTAGCGATGACTTTACTTGGTTCATTTTTATTAATCCTATTTTTCCAAAACAGATATATCAATCAGCCATTACTAGAAATTGAAAATCAAGTTGAGAATATTGACTTTGATAAAAACTTGAATTATTATATTAAACTTTCTAAAAAATCAATGCTGAAAGAACTTGTTTTAAAACTCAACACAATTCTTGAAAAGACCTACGGCATGCTCAAAGAAATACATGAAGATAAAGAAGAACTACAGGCGCTCAATGAAGAACTTGAAGCGTCTTTTGGACAATTAGTTGCTATGGAACAAGAAGTGACGAAACAAAAGTTGAACTTCGAAGCACTTTTTAGAAATTCACAAGATGCAATTGCCATGTTTGACCATGTTCACAATGTCATGGACTGTAATCAGAGATTTGAAATGGTTTTTGGATATAGTCTACATGAAATGATCGGAAAGAACTTGGACAATTTCATCTCGAATCCTGAACATCGAAAAGATGCAGAACTTTTAACGACTCAGATATTTGATGGCAAGCACATTACTGCCGAAGGCGTGAGATATAGCAAAACTGGGAGTCCGCTTGAAGTTTCTATTCAGGGCGTTCCGATGCTTATAGATGGTCATATCGTCGGAGGCTATGCCATCTATGCTGATATCTCCGAAAGAAAGAACAAAGAGAGACATCTAGCACATATCAGTACACATGATTATCTGACGGATCTTTATAACCGAACTTATTTTGATACGCAGCTGTCTAAGCTCTACAGAGAATCAGAGCAACCTTATGGTTTTATAATGGTGGATATCAACGGACTTAAGTTAATCAATGATGCTTTCGGGCATGTAGTAGGAGATATGGTACTTGTTGAGACTGCTAATCGCATAAAGGATGCAGTGGGTTCAGACGGAATCGTTTCGCGTCTTGGAAGTGATGAATTTGGTGTTTTGGCGATTATGTCAAGTGGAAGTACAGTGGAGCAAATCGCTGAACGCATTAAAATTAAGTGTTCAGATATGAGATTGGGTGAAGTTGAAATATCAGTTTCAAGTGGTTGGTCTGAATCTAAAAAATCGGAAACATCTGAAAGAATGCTTTTAAAAACGGCTGAAGACAACATGAATCGCAGCAAACTGATGGAATCGCCATCCGTCCGTGGAAAAGCAGTTTATGCCATCGTGAACACGCTCCATGAAAAAAACAAGAGAGAAGAGGAGCACAGCCGCAGGGTAGGTCTATTGAGCCATCAACTTGGACTTTGCCTTGGAGTATCAAACCGAGAACTAAATGAACTGAAAAGTATGGGACTCCTTCATGATGTGGGTAAAATAGCCATTGAAGAACGAATTTTAAATAAAGAAGAGCGCCTCACCCCAGAAGAATATCTCGAAATCAAAAAACATCCCGAAATTGGATACAGGATTTTAAGTTCTGTAAATGAACTGAGCGAAATGGCAGAGTATGTCTTATGCCATCACGAATCTTGGGATGGTAGTGGCTATCCAAGGGGATTAAGAGGTACTGAAATTCCGTATTTAGCTAGAATAATATCTGTTACTGATGCGTATGATGCGATGACTCGTGATAGAGCTTATCGAAAAGCAATGCCAAAAGAAGCTGCACATGCTGAACTCAGTAGATGTGCTGGAACACAGTTCGATCCTGAAATCGTCAAAGTTTTTCTGAATCATATTGAAAGTTTTAGTGATTTATAGTAAACGTAACATATGTAACGGATTAATCAAACTTAACCTGCTATAGTCATATCAGAGGATATGATTTAGCGGGTTTTTTTATGTAGGTTGTTTAGAATCCTTATAAATCTTAGATATGTATTTGCATATATAATCATGTAATTTATACATGAACTTAAAACAGGAGGCAGCAAATGATTACAAAAGAAATGACAATTGGCAGTGTTGTTAGAAGCAACCCAGCATCGGTAGAGGTATTATTTAGTTTTGGGATGGGATGTGTAGGATGTCCTTCGGCACAAGCTGAAACACTTGAAGAGGCATGCTTAGTGCATGGGCTTAATATAGACACACTTATGACTGCATTAAACAGTCAATCAAAGTAGGTGAGGTGATGAGCGCATTTTTAGGACCGATTCACTTCTGGCTGTATGAGAAAGTGAGATGGCATGAAGCCTTATTAGACGAGATCTATGCTGAGATGAAAACACATGGCAGTTTAGTGGAGATCGATTTACTAAAAGAAGATCTTGAAGTAAAATACGGTTTACCAGTAGTGGATGAACTTAGTACAGTGATTGAAACAGACAATATCCATGGTTGGTTACAAGCAAAAATTCAAAGTTTAGAATATAGGATGGCGGGTGCAATTACGAAAGGGCTCGAAAAACACTGGATTGAGATGACTGAACTTGAAAATATCTATAAATTGAATGGGATCAAAGCGAATGAAGCTTATCAGGGACCACTAAACACGCCAAGTGAGATGTTCAAAGCCATCTATGATTATTTGCTTGAAGGCATGCCTTGTGACCGTGTGAACCAACCAACGACGTCTGATGAGGACAGTATCTCTTGGGTAAAAAGAATTTGCTTACATGAAGTATTTTGGGCTTCAGTCGGTGGTGATGTTGCCGTTTATAATCACCTAAGAACAATCTGGCTTGGAGGTTTTGTTTCTGAGGAGTTTGAATTAGAAGTGATTGACTCTCAATCCTTTACTTTATCGAGGAGGGCAGCATGAATGGCATAGAATTAATGGTCTCAGAACATAAATTAATCAAGAGGATGTTATTGGTACTTAGAAAAGCTTCTTACAAAGCAGTTGTTGCTAGCGAAATTGATTATGATGATTTTGCAGCGATGATCGATTTTATTAGAAACTATGCAGACAAACACCATCATGGAAAAGAAGAAGAATATCTGTTTGGAGAAATGGTCAAGTATGCGGGACCTGCGGCTGAGAAGTTAGTGACACATGGCATGTTGGTTGAACATGATCTAGGTAGACTTTATATCAAGGGATTAGAAGATGCGCTTGAAGCACATAAAGCAGGTGACCGAGAAGCGATTTTAGATATCATAGGTCATGGTATTGGATATACTCATCTCTTGAACAGACATATCGATAAAGAGGACCAAGTCGTTTATCCGTTTGCTGAGCGTACGCTTTCAAAAGAATTGATTGAAAACTTTGATTTAAAGTGTGAAGCCTTTGAAGAAAATCAGGAGCAGATGGGTTTTCAAGAAAAATATGAACAACTGTTGATAACACTTGAAGTGCGATATCTTTAATAGTTGGTAAAACTAATTCAAAAGGTCAATTGATGATGCTTAAAATAAACTTCATCGATTGACCTTTATTCTTATATATAGATGTTTTCATTATGGTATAGTGATTATAACCGTGATATGATTGGTATATTAATACATAGGCATACATCGAGGAGCGTATCAATGTTTATTGCAAGACAACCCATTTTTAACAAGACTATGGAAGTCTTTGGTTATGAGCTACTTTTTAGAGCGGGAAGTGACTCTAAAGGATTTGATGGTATTTCATCATCGCATGCAACAGCAAGCGTTATCGGGAATCTTTTTGAATCGGGAATAGACCAAATTGTAGATGATAAACGTGCATTTGTGAATTTTGATGCGGCATTTATTAATTCAGATTTACCAGAGCTGATTGAAAGTCATAGGCTTATCATAGAGGTACTTGAAGATGTTAAAGTGGATGACGATTTAATCAATAGAATAAAAGAACTAAAAGGCAAGGGCTATCGAATTGCACTTGATGATTTTGTGGAAAATTATGATGATTACCCACTTGTTCCATATGCCAATATTATTAAGTACGACTTGTTTGAGACGCCACTTGACACATTAGAACTGACAGTGATCAAAGCGCTCCAACATGGAAAAATTCTATTGGCGGAAAAAATAGAAACTGAAGAAGAGTTTTTGAAAGCCAAGGAGATGGGCTTTACTTTATTTCAAGGCTATTTTTTCAGCAAACCTTCTATCATTGGAAAACCAAGTTCAAAGGCAACCACGAAAGCACAATATAGTCGGATTATCAACGAGCTCAAAAAAGAGGAGCCTTCCTATCAAGTGCTTGCAGAAATCATCGAAAAAGATGTGAATTTAGCTTATCGTGTCATGCGCGTTATCAGTTCAAGAGCTGGCGACGACCTCATTTATTCTATCAAGCGTGCGTTAACTTATATGGGACTTAAAGAGATTGAACGGTGGATTAATATTTTGATGATTCAAGAACTTGGTGATAATAAACCAAAGGAACTGATGAATATGTCGCTTATCCGCACTAAATTTGCTGAATCAATTGCTATTCAAGGTGGTCTAAAAAACATTAAACACGAAGCCTCTATGATGGGCCTATTTAGTACGATTGATGCCATGCTCGATCAAAATATGGAAGAAGCACTTACAGATATTTCATTGCCAAATTCAATTAAAGATTCTTTGATAAAACATCAAGGCGTGCTTATGCCTATATATAAACTTGTAAGTGCATATGAAAAAGGTGAATGGGAAATAACGGAGCAACTTTCTAAAAACATGAATCTAGATGAAGACAAACTCTTTGATGCCTATATGGAAGCAGTTGCATGGGCAAGGGAAACGGTTTCTATCATGTATAAAATGTAATGGGAAGAAACTTTAATTTATTTTTGCGTTTTTAGCGTTTCTACTATGGAGGGAAAATGGCGTTAAGCAAAATTATATCAAACGTACAATTAATATGCGAAGCCATAGCGAGTGTAGTAAATATCGATGTGACAATAGTGGATCATGAACGTACGAGACTAGCTGGAACAGGTAGATATAGCGAGAGCATCGGAGAGAAAGTGAATGAAAACTCAGCTTTTAGCTATGCACTTCGTGAGAGTTTAGGGTTTATCATTGAAAATCCTGGAGAACATCAAGCGTGCTTGAATTGTGATTGCAAGGATAAATGCAATGAGCACGCCGAAGTGTGCTGTCCAATCCGTGTAGATGGTAAAACTGTTGGTGTCATAGGTCTAATCGCTTTTAAAGAAGATCAAAGACTTGCACTTATTAAAAATCAAGAAAATCTCATGTCCTTTTTAGATCGTATGGCGGATTTGATTGCTTCAAAACTCAAAGAGTATGAAGGTCACGAAGCAATCGAACTATTGGCTCAAGAACTAGAGGTTGTTTTTGAAAGTATTGATACAAGCTTAATTGCCTGCGATAAATCTGGAAAAGTTTTAAGAGTCAACCGCAAATTCAAACGCGCTTTTGGCATTGATAGTATCAACCATCTAGATGAGTTGCTTTATGAGCGAGAATTAATTCATCTTTTGAAGATGAAAGAAAATAGCAAGAACCATTTTCAGACGTTTAAAAATGGTTTACAAGGAATTTTTGATGTTTCTCTTATAAAGGTTCAGCACTCAATAAAGGGATATATCATCACTATAAAAACACTGGAAGAAGTGATGAGTACAGTAAATGACATGGTTTTAGATTCCCCAGAAACAGGCTTTGATCAAATCATGGGAGATTCCAAATCTATGGTTCAGGTGAAAGAATTGGCGATGAAAGTAGCGGGCAGTGCATCAACAGTCTTGATACTGGGTGAAAGTGGCACTGGAAAAGAGTTATTTGCTAGAGCGATTCACCATAGTAGCCCAAGGCATGCTTTTCCATTTGTAGCAATCAACTGCGCGGCTATACCGGATCATCTTTTAGAAAGTGAGCTTTTTGGTTACGAAGAAGGTGCATTTACCGGTGCAAAAAAAGGTGGTAAGCCAGGTAAATTTCAACTTGCTAACAAGGGGACATTGTTTTTAGATGAAATTGGTGACATGCCCCTCCACTTACAGGTGAAACTCTTGAGAGCACTTCAAGAAAAGCGCATTGATCGACTTGGGGGTAATGGTGCGATTGATGTAGATGTAAGAGTGATTGCAGCTACGCATGCAGACCTAGAGGAAAAAGTAAATGAAGGTACTTTTAGGCAGGATCTATATTATAGATTAAATGTAATTCCGCTAAATGTACCACCCTTAAGAGATCGAAAAGACGATTTGATGCGGACAACGCAATATATGATTTCCAAATGGTGTACTAAACTAATGAGGCCTGTTCCTAAAATGTCGGAAAGTTTTAAAGAGGCACTATTACATCACGAGTGGCCAGGTAATGTCAGGGAGCTTGAAAATGCAGTCGAGTATGCCATCAATGTGTGTGAAGGCGATGTACTTGAACTATGGCATCTGCCAAAACGATTTTCAAGTATAAATGATATATCAGCGCATAACATAAATGAGCCATCTGGTTTATCAAATGCAGCATCAATTTTATTTAATGAGAAACTATTTGAAAAAAATGATTGGCTAATGCCTCTTTCACAGATTGAAGAAAGAGCAATCAATGTAGCGCTGGAAGCTTTTGGATCAAGTGGTGAAGGAATAGAGAAAGCCGCAAAAAGTCTAGGCATTAGCAGGGCGACGTTATACAGGAAATTGAAAGGCTAAAATAGTTATTTCAAAATTTTTATACTGAAATCAATTATAGAAAAAACCTATAGTTGATTTTTTTTTATGCTTATATTTACGTATTTTTATGTCGATATTATTTTATAGTATGGACACTGTAGAAATTTTTAACACATGGAGGTGTAAGCATGAAAATTTCGAGTTTTGAAGTAGAACAAAAGGCTTCATCTGTTTATACAAAGGTAGAACGCAGTGAAGTCAATATACAAACCTTTAACACCCAAGTACAGCAGATGCCTCAAACCATTCCTCAAAACAATTTCGTAGTGCTTTCTTTGTCAAATCAACCTTTAAGTCTAGATGAGACGAAAACAGAAGATTTATTTCATCTCTCAGATGCTGACAAAGCAAAGATTAAGCTTCTTGAAGACTTTATATCTTCAATTACGGGCAAAAAGTTTAGATTTCAGCAAGTGGTAAAAACTGAAGATTCAGGGGATGGCGTTGATATCTCTCAAAAATCAAAAGATATTGTTAAACTCGATCCAAAATGGTGGCAAAATAGACGTCATGGTAAAAACCAAACAGGTATTAGAGAGGGTAAAGAACTAAATCCTCAGCAAAGTAATGGGCAAGTTCAAATCGCTGATAGTGGATTTGGCGCAAGAATCACTACGCTACATACAGTTAGTGAGAGCGAACAAATGCGTTTTAGTTCACAGGGAACGGTTAAAACTTCTGATGGTAAAGAAATATCCTTTAATTTCAATTTGGAAATGTCGCGTTCATATACTGAATCCACATCCACTTTGCTAGAAATCGGCGCAAAAATGCAGGATCCCCTTGTTATCAATTTGGACGGCAAAGGTGTTGCTTTTGGTGAAGACAGTATTCAGCTTGATATCACGTTAGATGGCACTGCAGAGAAGTTTAAAAATCTCGCTTCAGGAAGTGGTTTCTTAGCAATCGATAAAAATAACAACGGAAAGATCGACGATGGAACTGAGCTTTTTGGACCGCAAACAGGCAGTGGGTTTGGAGAACTTTCAAGTTATGATACAGATGGTAATGGTTGGATTGATGAAGGGGATAACCTATTCTCATCCCTTAAAATATGGACAGTTTCTCCGTCAGGGGAGCAAACGTTGATTGGATTAAAAGAAGCTGATGTTGGTGCAATTTATCTTGGAAAAGTATCCTCGGAGTATCAAATGAAAAATGGCAGTGATTTACTTGCAAAAATCAGAGAGTCTAGTGTTTATCTAAAGGAAAATGGTGGGGCAGGTACAATACATGAAATTGATTTAAAAATATAGTTTTCGTGTGAGTCAAATTTGAAATTGTCAAAGCAACTTTAGGGATGAAAATTCAGTAAGGTTGCTTTTTTTATTTCGATTTCATATATGTACAGAGAAATTTGAACATGAAAAAAGTGTCGCGTTTTAAATTTTGTTACAATTCATACATAAAGTGCGCTAGAACGAATGTGCCAGTTTTGTTAATTTAGAGATAAGAATTATATACTACTAAAATTGTCGGAAATGCCATATTTGCATTTTCTTTGGGTATAAATTAAAGGATGAAGAAAATAGCATAACAATAAGAGATAAATATGGCAATTATAAATAAAAGGAGGAGGACAATTATGAAAACACATGAACCTAAAGTGGTACTTAATGTACTAGGCATATCGGAGATGGTTCTATTTAAGGGAAATGAATTATCAATTCGAATTGGAAAAGAGCCTTCTCGAGACTTAGAAAGAGACTTAATTGAAGATTCAATGTATGCTCTGGGCGTAACGGTTCGAAAACCTAATCCAGCATCACAATATGACGTTAAAGACTTTTATCGATTTGGCGTACTTTTAGAGGTAAAAAGTATAAGGCGCGAAGACGATTTTTATTACCTTGATGTTAGAGCTGTTGATAAAGTTAAAATTGAAAGATTTTATACGATAGAATCTATTCTTAAAGCAGATTACGCATTTGAACCTACCATAGCAGATATGGAAGGATTACCTTACAAAGATATGCTTGATCATATCAAGCTTCTGGTAAAAGAAATCAGTGTCTATTTTAAAGGGTCGGAGCCCTTTATAAACTTTATAGAAGAAATAGATGATATTGAACTTTTAGCGGGTGTATTGCTGCAGTATATGAATGTCACAATTGATGAAAAACAAAAGATTTTTGAAGCGAAATCATATAGCGAAAAAGGACTTAAATTAATAGATGCCCTTAGTAAACAAAAAGAATCTTTTGCTTTCCAAAAAGAGATGAGTGAGAAATTCTCACAAGAAGCCAATAAAAATTATCGTAAAGCTTTCTTAAGAGAACAACTTAAAGCTATTCAGGAAGAATTAAATGAGGAAGGCCCAGAGGGATCTGGAAAAAAAGACTACAAACAACTTGTTGAAGATTCGTTGATGCCTGAAGATGTCAAGAAAGTTGCACTTGCTGAGAGTGAGAAGTTTGAAGCATTATCGCCACAAAGTGCCGAGAGAAATGTCGTTGCAAACTATCTCGATTTATTGATTGCACTCCCTTGGGGAAAATTTAAAGGGACAGAAATTGACATTGAAAAAGCGAGACAGGTGCTTGACGATGACCATTATGGGCTGAAAGATGTAAAGGATAGGATTATCCAACACCTAGCTGTGTTGAAACTCAAAAAAGAAAAACAAGGTTCAATTTTGTTGTTAGTTGGCCCTCCAGGTACTGGTAAAACGAGTCTTGGGAGAAGTATCGCTAAAGCACTGGATCGTCCTTATGTGCGTATGAGCCTTGGCGGTATAAGGGATGAAGCAGAGATTCGAGGTCATAGACGTACTTATGTGGCAGCTTTACCAGGTAGAATCCTTCAAGGAATGAAAAAATCTGGTCAAACCAATCCGATTTTTGTACTTGATGAGATCGATAAATTACAAATAGGCAATAGTGGTGATCCTGCCAGTGCGCTTTTAGAAGTGCTTGATCCTGAACAAAATAACTCTTTTGCAGATCATTATCTAGAAGTACCTTATGATTTATCAGATGTATTTTTCATCGCAACAGCAAACTCACTTAAAAGCATTCCTGGTCCATTACTTGACCGTATGGAAGTGATCGATATTTCAAGTTATACGAACATGGAAAAATTCCATATTGCTAAAGATCACCTTATACCTGATGTTTTAGATGAACACGGTCTTACAGCTGACCAATTGATTATCGAAGATGAAGCGATTAAACATATAATTGATGCTTATACAAGAGAAGCCGGTGTAAGAGGACTTAAGCGACAAATTGCTTCTGTAGCAAGAGTTGTTTCAGAAAAAGTAGTCTTGAATCAAGTGCCACTTCCTTACCACATCACTGAAGAACTTGTTTATGATGTGTTAGGCAAACCACTTGCTAGACACGACCTTGCTGGAACGAACAACGCAATAGGTGTAGCAACTGGCCTAGCATGGACACCGGTAGGCGGAGAAATACTCTTCATTGAAGGTTCTTTTATGCCTGGCAGTGGACAATTGATTCTCACTGGAAAACTTGGTGATGTTATGAAAGAATCTGCAAGGATTTCACTTAGTTTGGTAAGATCAAGACTCGCATTCCAATCTCCAAATTTTGAATTTGGTAAGAAAGATTTGCATATCCACGTCCCTTCTGGCGCGGTTCAAAAGGATGGGCCATCAGCAGGTGTAGCGCTATTCTCAGCCATTTCATCTTTAATTTTGGGGCGTAAAATCCCATCTTATATTGCGATGACGGGTGAAATTACACTAAGAGGCAATGTGCTTCCAGTTGGCGGTGTAAAAGAAAAAGTAATCGCTGCTCATCGATCTGGAGTAAAAAGAATCTTGCTGCCAGAGGAGAATCTGAAAGACCTTGATGAAGTACCAGAAGAAGTCAAAAATGAGCTTGAGTTTGTAGGTGTTACAAAAGTTGAAGAGGTCATCAAAGAGCTTTTTGATCTTGAACTACCTGAAAACGAGCCACTTGGTGGCGCAAGTTTTGACCCATCACAACCGACGTTTTAAGATGCAATAACTGAAATCGCATGAAAAAAGTAAAATTTATTTCTAGATTATTTTGCTAGATTGTTTTTCATAATTGGTTTAATAAAAAAAGGAATTACGATGCACTCTTATCATAAGGTGCATCGCGATTCCTTTTCGTCACTCAGTTACTAGCGTGACTACTTGTTCACTGGTGTGACTACTTGTTCACTGGTGTGACTACTTATTCACTAACGTGATCAAGCATCACGTTGAGGATAACTTGATCTACAGTATCCATAGCGTGTCTAGAGAGCACACCTAAGTTTTTTATGGTGATATCAGCCGTTTTCCCTATGATGCCGTTGCCTTCAGGCACTATAACGCCACCCATGGATAAAAGGGCTGACTGGACCGCCGCTGAAGCAGATGTAGCAAGTTTTAAGGAACACCCTATTTTAGCACCGTCGCAAATCATGCCTGTGGTATTGGCAATCATGTTTTGAACAGCGCCTTCTAATTGTTTTTGGCTAGCTCCCATGAGCCAAGTAAGTGCAACAGAAGCTCCAGTACCTGCAGCAACCCCGCAACCGCATAATGCAGATAATCTGCCAATATTACTTTTAATGATGCCGTTAACGAGGTGAGAGATAGCAGCAGCTCTTGCGAGATGATCATCTGAAACAGCTGTTGTTCTAGCATAGGCAACGATTGGTAAAAGTGCAGTAATGCCGTTGTTGCCACTGCCGTTACTGCTCATAACTGGAAGTGAAACACCTGACATCCTAGCATCAGAAGCTGCAGCTGTTAATATCATAGAACGATTCATCAGATCATCACTGAGAACACCACGCGCTGTGTTTTTTTGAAGTTGTCTTCCCACTTCAAGGCCGCAAGGATTATCCAGTCCATATTCTGCGATTTTACGGTTCATATCATAGCCTTCTAAAAGGAATTGAAGCTCTTCGTACGGCATTTTTTCAACGACTTGAATCAGTTCAAATAGTGGATATTCATAAAGTGGATTGATTTGAGCCGTTTTACAAGTGGCTGGTTCTTCATAGAACTCTATCCCATCTTGAGTTTCCATAAGTGAAAAGTGGTCATGTCGGCTTTCAATGATAGCTCTACCAAATAAAACTTGGTCACCTACTCTTACTTCGATATATATTTTTGCATCAGTTTCTGCTGTTTTTAGACGGATACGTTTTGCATTGATTAATTCATAAGCGCGGTCTATATCTCTTTTTGTAATGTTTTTAAAGATTTCAAGTCCATCCTCACTATCACATGCGATGATGCCAAGCGCTGAAGCAACCACTAAACCAACTTGATCAGTTCCTGGTATGCCAACTGCAAGGCCGTTTTTAAAGATATTTGGACTAACCGCAACATCTACTATAAAATCAGGATTATCCAGTGAAATTTCACCGCTGTACAGTTCTTTAGCCTTTGCTACTGCAAGCGCTACAGCTACTGGTTCTGTACAACCCATAGCTGGTTTCACTTCTTCTTTAAGTGTCTTTATGATCATTTGTGAAAGTGTCATCTTTATCCTCCGATCAAATATTAAAGTGCCGCATGCACTTTATATAGTAAATTCCTTTGTACACTTATAAGTGCAATTGTCGTGCCAAGTGGGAGGATAGTCGTAGAAGTGTTGTAAATGCTAGTTCCTAATATCATGAGTTATCTCGTGATGTTAATTTCAGTCATTAAATTCTCAAAATGAGAACTAAATTGAGCTATCAGCAAATAAAATTCTCAATATGAGAATATTTTTATGAGTTTCAAGAGGAACGTTACTAATTTTAGCGATTATATCTCAAATTGAGAAAAATCTATAAATAAGCAAAAAAAAATGACGCATTAGCGTCAAGTGGCATATATTACGTTATGAGGAAATAACGTGTTAATTTCATCCACAAAGAATAGAAATCAATAAGGGATACCCCCCGCATAGGGGGTATGATTCATTGTAGCATAAGCAGTTTGATTAATCAATAGAGTGTGATAAAATATTTATAATTACAGTAATTATATATGAAAGGTAGGGTAAAACGAATGGATTATAAAGAAGTAAAATTAGAATTTACCAATAGATTTGAGGGTGACTTAATTGCACCTAAAGCAGTTGTTAAGATAGGTGGAGAAGAAGGAATGGTAGCACCTTATGATATGTTGCTAGGTGCTTTGGGGTCTTGTTTATATTCAACTTTTTTAGATATTATGAGAAAGAAACGCATTGGGTTTGAAAAACTTGATATGGTGATCACCGGTGAGAAGAGAACGGAAGTTCCAACTACTCTGAAATGGGTAAAAGTTGAAGCAAATGTATTTGCTCCTGAAAAAGAGATTGGTGTTGAGCAGTCGTTTAAACTTGCGACTGAGTATTGTTCTATTTATCAGACAATCTCTCATGTAGCAGATATGTCCTTTGAAGTTAATATTCTTTAGTCACGATAAATAAAATTCCGTGGTTAAAATTACAATCAAAATTAATATGTAAATGATGATATAAGTGAATATAAAAATGCCCTATTGATAAATAAATCAATGGGGCATTAAATCTTTGAGCTATCGAATTTATTGAATTTACTAATTTATTTATATTAATTCTTAAGTGCTTTGATTGCAACGTGGATCTCGTTCATACGTGCACGAGTTAATGAATAAGGTTTATAGGAGATATAAGCCAAGGTAAAGCTGATTAAGGCACCTATTGCCAATAATAATGCGAGTCCTATAACCGTTGAGTTCAACTGTACATCAAGTTTTGAGTCAAATTTTAGAAAGTCCAGTGCGAATCCTAGTAAAAAGATAGCAACGGATTGCGAAAGCTTATAACAAAGGGTTAATGTGCCATAAAATACGCCTTCTTGTCTTGAACCAGTTTTAAGTGCTTGTGCATCAACCGAATCAGCGACCATTGCTTGAGGTAGTGTAAAAAGTCCACCTGTACCAAATCCTGCAATTATACCAAATGGTAAAAGATAGATGACATTTCCTTGAATATAATCTTTAAAGACTACACAGAGTACAAAATACGATGTCGCAGCGAAAGCGAGTTTAAGTCCGAGTTTAATACCGCTTTTCTTTTCATGTTGATCCGTGTATTTAATCCAAAAGGGTTGACTAGCAATACTTAGTAAAAGTTGAGAACCCACGATAGCTGCGATTCCTTTGTTATCTAGCCCAAACGTATACGTATAGACATGTAGTCCTAAGGTACTGATCAAGGCACTAGCTATGTTAGTGAACAAATAGCCTAAAACAACAGCTCTAAAATCGACATTTTTAAATGAACTACCAATTTCAACAAAGAATGCTTTGAAATTAAGAGTTGCACCATTCATTATACGTTCATTGAGCTGCGGGATTAATTTATTGGTTGAAAAATATGCTGAAAGCATAGATACCAGCATGATGATAGAGGCAAATATTGCCATGTTATGGTAGCCCGCAGGGTTAAGTTGCCCTATTGGAAATGCAGGTGTGCTTTTAAAGAAAACTAACATACCGAAGGCTGTAGCTAGAAATAAACCAAGTAAAAAGAAGGTCGTTTTTACAGCTTGAATCCGTGTTCTTCCAGTGTAATCATCACTAATCTCAGCAGCTAGTGCGGTATAGGGGGTGATGTATATGGTCAAAAATGTTTTTACTAATAATACAAGTACAATCATTAATAGCCATTTGACCACATTGTTATATGATGCAGGTATAAACCAAAGCGCTAAATTGATAATGGTAGTACCGATGCCGCCTATAAGTAAGTAGAGATGACGTCTACCATAGCGCTTGCTACGAGTTAGATCTGAAAGGTAACCCATAATTGGATCGGACAATGCATCCCATATGATACCTATACTGACTAAAAGTCCGATAGATGCACCTGACATCTTAAGAATAACAGTGGCGTAAAAGACTAAATATGCCGATATTATCTGTGTAGTGAGGCCAAAGCCGATATTTCCGAAGCCAAAGCCCCAGAGTGTGCGTTTTTTAAGTACTTCCATAGAGTCCCTCTCAGTTAGTCTTCGTCAGTTAGTGTTGGTTAACTTCATTCATTTAGGGTATTTGCTACGTCTTATGTCCCATTATATGTGAATCCTAGATGGGTTTCAAGACAAGTGCAGATAAAGAAATTGTTAAATCTTTATAGACGTGTGTAACAATGCTATTATATACTGTAGAAAGTTATATAATAAGTAAGTAAAGTTAATTGTGAATCAAATAGATTCCGAATTTGAAAAGTGGTGAAATTATGTCATTTAAAATTGATGTCAATTCTAAAATTCAAAGTAGCTTTGAAGGACCTAGCCAAAGTTATTATCAAACCAAAACCCGTTTTGAAGAGATCCTAAAGACAAAACTTGGTGTCAGTACTGGCACTTCGTCAGGTTATAGTCTAAGTGGTGCATCGGATCTATCGGGGATAAGTTCATCTTCAAACACCAATAACTATGGAACAGCATCATCGGTCAATTCAATATACGATAATGTTAGGTTATCCAGTGGTGCAACTGCCTTGGCTATTGACGAAAAACTCAAGGGAACAGATCTTGAAGGTCTAGGTGCGTCTTTTGTGAAAGCTGAATCTGATTATGGCGTAAACGCATGGTTCTTAACTGGGCTAGCCATTCACGAATCCGGCTATGGCTCAAGTAAAATTGCTCAAGATAAAAACAATATCTTTGGATATCAAGCTTATGATGCAACGCCTTATGCCAGTGCTGCTACTTTTTCTAGTAAGGCTGAAAGCATCGATTATGTTGCAAAGAACTTATCAGAGGCGTACCTCACACCAGGAGGTACTTATTATAACGGTACATCCATCGATAGTATCGGTAAGCGTTATGCAACTGATCCAAGTTGGTCAAGTAAAGTTAAGAATATTATGGCGAATCTTCTTAGCGCTTAAATAGCATAACAGTAGTTTGTAAAAATCACATTAGAATAAAACTAAAATTTGATAGATTATGTGATAGTTAATTAGAGAGATATTTAATAAAGGGAGGACACATGTCAAAAGTTTATTTCAAAAGGGTAGATAATAAGGATATTAAAGCGCTTAGCGATGCAGCGCTTTCTCTTATGGAAACGTTAATTGCTCAGGAGGGACATACTTTTAAAGGTACTGTTCCCATCAAAGTGCATTTTGGTGAAAAAGGCAATGATACTTATGTGCCATCGGCATGTTATGAAGGTGTCATCGATTATTTAAAAGCAAATGAGATTCCATCTGCTTTTATAGAGACAAATGTTCTCTATAGGGGTTCAAGGACGACTGCTGATAGCCATCTACAAGTTGCTAAAGACCATGGTTTTAATCAACTTCCTGTGATTATCGCTGATGGAGAGATGGGTGAGCTTTTCGATGAAATTGAGATCAATAAGGAATTTTTTAAAACGTGTAAAATAGGAAAATCTTTTGGTGACTATGAGCAATTTATCGTGATGAGTCACTTCAAAGGGCATGGTTCTGCTGGCTTCGGTGGTGCGATGAAGCAACTCTCTATGGGATTTGCTGCAAGAGGTGGCAAGATGGCGCAACATGCTGGGATTAATCCAGTGGTAAAAGCTTCTAAATGTACCGCTTGTGGGCTTTGTATCAAGAAATGTGACGTAGATGCCATCACGATGGAAGGAAAAGCGTTCATCAACCACGACAAATGCGTTGGCTGCGCTGGCTGTATCGCAGTTTGTCCAGTTGGCGCCATCCAAAGTGACTGGACTGGCAAAAACTTTAAAGAAAAAATCGCTGAATACGCATATGCGGCTCAGCTTGGAAAAGATAATATATACATCACGTACCTCATCAACGTAACACCAGAGTGCGACTGTATGGGTCAACATATGCACACTGTTGCAAATGATGTCGGTGTATTCGTCTCAAAAGATCCTGTAGCGATTGATGCAGCATGTATCGATATGCTTCAAAAAGAAGCTGGTGAAAAATTGTTTGACGATGGTCGCGATTCTATCAGACATGCTGTGAAGATCGGTCTTGGTACAGATGCTTATGAACTAATAGGATAAGGCTAAAAGGTGTCAGGTCATAGTTATCCTTTTGGATAACTATGACCTGACACCTTTTAGCTTTTTTTGTATTAAAAATGGAGTATAAACTTGGAAAATAAAAATTTTAGGCACATATTGATACTTTTCACTGTTGTCATGATGCTTATCCTAACAGGATGTAATCAAGGTGGCTCAGGCGCGAGTGAGACAACCACATATGAAACTGACGGTGTGAGTCACGATGTGGGTCAAGTCCTGGATCAAGATAAAGTCACAGGTACGACTGAACAGGCTCAACTTACGACTTCTCCACTTGGGGAAGGCACGACTCAGTTCACGGCGACGGTTATCTCTGATATTCATCAGCTTGCACCTGAGTTAAGAGCAGATAACAAAGTATTTGATACTTTCCTTGCAAGTGGCGATGGGAAGCTATTAAAGTATTCGACAGAAATTTTAAATGCACTAGAAGAGGAAATCGATACTGACATTTTAATCGTCAGCGGTGATCTCACTACTAACGGAGAACTGAGCTCGCATGAATGGCTGGCAAGTTATTTTCATGAGATTGAAGCGAAAGACGTAGCTACTGATAACAGCGCAGACGTATCCACAAACACAAACAAAAACAGACACACAAGGGTCTTCGTTATCCCGGGCAACCACGACATCAACAACCCTTACGCAAGGACCTTTGTTTCTGGGAAACAAGAAGTAACTGACACGGTATCACCTGAAGATTTCACGCAAATCTATGCCGATTTTGGGTATAATGAAGCACTGTCTAGAGATCCAAGTTCACTCAGTTACGTGGTAAGGTTAGCAGATGATTTTTATCTGGTGATGTTAGATACCTGTAAATATGAGGATAACTTGTCACTTGGTTACCCAGTCACAGGCGGTGCGCTTAGGACGTCTACGATAGAGTGGCTTTTGGATGTGGATAAGCAGATAAAAGCACTTTCACCAGAAGGCGCGAAGGTCATTTCTTCTTCTCATCATAATTTGCTGTCGCATTCACCGGTTCACAATCGTGGGTTTGTCATCGATAATCTTCAGGAAGGAACCGATATCCTTGATACATTGGGGATAAAACTCAATTTTTCAGGACATATCCACATACAAGATATTATCTCTGAGGGTGATCTTACTGAGATCGCAACAGGTAGTCTTTTGCAATATGCACAGACCTATGGCGTGGCAACCTTTACCGGTGATAGTATAGCGTATCATACACAGTGGGTGGACATGGAAGGCTATGCACTTTTACACCATTTAGAGGATCCGTTTTTACTAGATTTTAAGGCGCGTGCGCGTGAAGTTTTTAGAGAAAATTCCGTGGCGCTGATAGGGGATCGCGTTGAAAAAGGCAGGACACCAGCTGAACTAGAGGCGATGAAATCTGTGTTTGCCGACCTCAATGAAGGGTATTTTGCAGGAACGGACAGCGATGCAGCTGTGAAGGATAAGATCCGAAATGGTCTGGGGTATACCCTTTGGATGCAGGAAGAAGAAGGATTTTTAGGCGGTTATGTTGAATCCATGTTATCGGATGAATCACCCGATAATGAATTCAGTGGGGATATAAAATAGCTAAAAGGTGTCAGGTCATAGTTAGCCTTTTGGCTAACTATGACCTGACACCTTTTAGCCAAGAGTAGGAGATATATATGCGAATTACAGTGATTACAGTTGGAAAAATAAAGGAAAAGTATTTTACGGATGCAATAAACGAGTACGCCAAGCGCCTGAGCAAGTATTGCACCCTAAATCAGATAGAAGTACCCGATGAAAAAGCACCAGAGACACTCTCAGATAAAGAGATGGTGCAAATTAAGGATAAAGAAGGCGAACGCATCTTAGCCAAAATCAAGGATTCACAGTATGTGGTCACTCTTGAAATCAAAGGTAAACAGCTTACTTCTGAAGAATTATCGGAGAAGTTATCTGATCTTGGTCTTGAGGGTAATTCGGATGTTGTTTTTGTGATAGGCGGAAGTCTAGGGCTTTCGGACCTTGTTCTAGGTAGATCAAATTTTGCACTGTCCTTTTCTAAGATGACGTTTCCGCATCAGATGATGAAGGTGGTGCTCTTGGAGCAGATTTATCGTGGGTTTAGGATTATGAAGGGTGAACCGTATCATAAATAAAATTAAAAAAATGATAAAAGTCTTTAATTTCAAGGGCTTTATTTTTTATCTATTTTGGCATATAAAGAAAATATGGGTATCAACTACTAATATAAGACATATAAACAGAGGATAAGGTGATTAGGAATTTTAGAGAAATTCAAACATTGCTATTTTTACATCAGTTCAAAATTGGAAAGTTCAAATATTTATCCCAACCTTTTCGCTAAAAATATATAGATTTTGATTTAATAAAGTAATATCGCTTCTTAAAAATAGTCATAATTGTGCCACATTTATTAAACATAATACATATATGAAACCCAATTGGATATAATGGTATATACATGTGTGTCAACATGTAGTAAGATTGGCGTAGTCAAGCATAAACATCCACACCCTGTGCCACAAGGTTCGTTTATCAGGTCAAATGCCTAATGATGAATATATACTAATGTTATTATAGTAATTACTTACTTAGCTGCGGATTTCCATTTTTGCTTGTGCTTTTGTTTTAAACTGTTTTAAATCCAATTCAACTCTTTTAAATGTTTATAAAATGATTCCATTAATGTATTGTCATAGGGACTAGCTTTTCTACTATTACTTTAGATATAAGGATGCTTATTTAATAATTCTCGAAAATTAGATCTGGTATACGGTGCTCCTTGATTACTGTGTATAATAAGACCAGCTGGAGGGTTTTCTTTTTCAATCGCATCAAGTAAAGAATTAATCACCATATTTTCTTTCATATGATTTCGCAATGAATAACCAACGCATTTTCGTGTGAACAAATCAATGAAAACTGAAAGGTACAGCGTCCCTTCCGATGTTGGAATATAAGTGATGTCTCCAAACTACACTTTATTCCTAGCTTTCGTTTTGAATACCTGGTTTATGAGATTGGGGCGTTTATTTTGATGCATTAAACGTGTTATTCTTCTACGCTTCACATATATCTCATCTTGTGCCAAGTTTCTTTTTATACGTTTAGCTTCAATACGACATTTATTATTAAAAAAATGTTGTTAATTTATTGGGTTACTTGTTCGTCTTCAATCAAACGTTTTGAAGGTTTGGGATGTAAATACTCGTAGAACCCATTATGTGAGACATTAAGATATTTACATTTTTATTAAAATTGCAAAAATATGTATATTGCTTAATGAACTCAAATTTTTTTTTCGGTTTTTCTTGATAACACTCGGAACTTTTTTAATAACCTTTTTTAATAACTCAAGTTCCTCCAGTAATTGCTGATTTTATTTCTCGAACTGCTTAAATTTACTTTGTTCTAAATATGCTCGACTTCCACGTCCTGGAAAGGCATCAATGCTATATGTTTCAATATCCTGAATCCATCGGTAGAGAGAATTTTCATGAATATCATGTTCTATGGCGATTTCCTTAACTGCGAAAGCATCAGTATCTACAAGTTTTACTACCTGGTGTTTGAATTGCGGAGTGTATACTATTCGTTTCTTAATATGTTGGACTGTCATTTTTCTCTTATTACTGTGTCCATTTTATTATAACCCTTCTAATAAATTTGCTTAATTTTTTATTCAATTAAGTGTTGAGTTTCCAAAAATAAACTCGACATTATCCGAAAAATGGAAAGGAATGTTGTGAAATGAAAATAAAACTAAACTCTGCTCTTTTAATAAGTATGCTTCTAATTGGGCTTATTTACGGCTTTACTTATCATTATGTGGTTATGCCTGTATTTGGTAGTAAGTTAATCAACTGTATAATCCAGAGTATCGGATTTGGACTAATAAACTACTTTATAACTATAGGTATTTATAAAAAATATAACGCATTGAAAAAGACAAATCTATTATTGCAAAAAACATTAGAGATTGATAAATTAACAGGACTCTTTAATCGAAGGTCTTTTGACAATCAAATTCAAAAATTACCCTTAGATGAAACATTTTCTATTATATTTATAGATATTGATAATTTTAGTGATTTTAACAATAGTTTTGGGCACCAAATTGGTGATTCTGTTTTAAAGAAAGTTAGTCAGACCATTAAAGCCACTATAAGGTCTAATGATCTTGTATATAGGTATGGTGGTGAGGAAATTGTAGTAATATTGAATGAATGTGATAAAAAGGTCGCACTTGAAATTGCTGAAAAAATAAGATTAAATGTATCTGAATTGGATAATGCTCCTTTTCCAAGTGTAACAATCTCTTTAGGTATATCAAATTACCCAGAGGATGGTACTGAAATTGATAAGATTATTGAAGCTAGTGACAAAGCTCTTCTTACTTCAAAACGGTTAGGAAAAAATCAAGTTTTTATGTGTAAAATAGAAAATATATCACAAGAATAAAAATAGAATAATACATCACAAATCAAAATGATTCTTATGACATTTTTTTTTTAATTACGTCACCTATAGTTTGATGGCACACACTAAATTTGACTGAAACTGTAAGATACTTTCCCTTAACTAAACTGGATAATACCAAAGTACAAATTAAACGCACTATGGTAAATTATGAAGTTTTTTCAAAAAAAAGTAAGTAAAGAAAATTAAAATAACGAGTTGAGGAAGGGTAATGAAAAATATTTTATTTTCACATTTTAAAAATAAACTTATTAGAAGATTTACTGTTTATAGCTCCATAGCATTCATCGTAACAGGGATTGTAATATCAATTTTCATTTCTAAGCATATAGAAAATGATGCGATTGATTCAAAGAGTCAATTGGTAAAGATGGCAATTCAAACTTCAATTAGTAAAGATGAATTAGTTATTAATGGATTGAAACTTGGGGCTGAAGAGGTATACTTTGAAAAAGATACAAACCAATTTATTATAGAAGATCAGATAAAAATAAAAATTGATACAGTAGAAAATAAAAAAAAGCTGTATATAAATGGTTTAGCATTATTAGATAATTCTCGTGTATTTTTTGTGTTTTCATTCGATGACATTAACGAGCACATACAAATGGTAAAAAACAAGATTTCCTTATCTGTATTCTTAGGTTTTTTGATTTTATATTCTATGTTAATTAAATTGATCATTAATTCAGCAACTCAATTAGAAGAACAAAAATTACACATCGTAAATAAAAATAATGAATTGTCAAATTCTTTATTTAAACTGAATCAATCGTTTAATTTTACAGTAGAAGCATTGGCTGAAGCAGTGGATGCTAGGGACGCTTATACTGCAGGACATTCAAGGAGAGTAACTCATTATGTCACATCGCTTGGGAATGAAATGGGGTTTTCAGAAAGTGATATTCACAATTTAAAGATGGCATCCTTACTTCATGATATTGGTAAAATTGGTATTTCGGATTTGGTTTTGCATAAAAATACTAAGCTAACAGAATTAGAATATGATATCATAAAAACGCATCCACTTATTGGTGTGTCAATTTTGAATAAAATACCGGAATTTAGGGATATTATACCACTGGTTTATCATCATCATGAGAGGTTTAATGGAAGTGGTTATCCAAATGGCATTGCTGGAAATGAAATTCCAATAGGAGCACGTATTATAGCAGTTGCTGATGCCTTTGATGCAATGACAACCAATAGACCTTATAGAGAATATATTACAGTTAATTCTGCTATTAATGAGTTGAAAAAAGGTATTAATGTACAATTTGATCCAGCTATTATAGAATTGTTTCTAATAATGCTTGAAAAAGAAAATTGGCCAATAGAAGAATAATAAATTTGAGGAGATAATCATGAAAAATATCACAATTGTACAAAAACTAATCGTAAGTTTCATACTAATGTCATTAATTTTAGCTGGATTTGGAGGATGGAGCATTATTCAATTGAAAACCATTAATGAAAGTGCTAAAGCAATGTATGAAGACAATTTACTTCATATACGTAAAGTAGGATTGTTGAAAGAGAACTTTTTACTAATCCATTCAGATATCTTGCAGTTAATCAATACAACAAATCAAGTTGAGATTGAAGTGATTAAGGAACGTATAGATACTTTAACTAAAGAAGATATGGTTATAACTGAAGAGTTTTCAAAGAATAGTAAACACGAAGATGAAAAAAAACTCATAAATGATTTTAATGAAAAACATAAAATTTATATGCTGGCGAGAAAGGACTTTATGGAAGCCTACGAAACTGGTGATGTATTAAAAGCAAAAAAATATTTAATTGCCATAGAGACGGAGAAGATAAAGGCTTTTGAAAGTCTCAATAAAATGATTGATGGAAATCTACAGGAAGCAATCGCCGCCAACGAAAACAACGAAATAACTTACAGAAACTCTGTTTTTGTGACAAATTTGTTGATAGGAATAGGCTTATTGATTTCAACATTTTTAGGGATTATAATTTCAAAAACGTTATCAAGACAGCTAAAAAAAATCATGATTTTTGCTGATTCTTTAAGTCGAGGAAATCTGATTACAAGGATTCCAATATCAAGTAACGATGAAATTGGAATAATTGGAATTGCATTAAACAAAGCTGCAGAAAATATGAGAGACTTAGTCCTTGAAATGGTGGATAGTTCAGATCAATTACAAGAATCTAGTGAATCTTTAACTATGAAGATTGAAGACATGTCTAAAAAAATGTCAGACATCAATGAAACAACTGCTTTTATCACATCAGGATCAGTGGATTTAAGTGCAACAACTCAAGAGATTAATGCAGCAGTTGAAGAAATTAATTCTAACACAAATGATTTAACTGAAAAATCTTTAAACGGACAAGAAGCATCAAAAATTATACAAGAAAGAGCCTATGGAGTAAAATTGAAGGGCATTGAAACAAGCCAAGCATCAAAAAGGTTGTTTAATGAGAAGCAACTTAAAATTTTGGAAGCTGTTCAAGCAAGTAGTGTTGTGGCTGAAATTAAAACAATGGCAGATGCTATTGCAGCTATCTCGACTCAGACAAATTTATTAGCTCTGAATGCTGCCATAGAATCTGCAAGAGCTGGGGACCTAGGCAGAGGCTTTGCTGTCGTAGCAGATGAAATCAGGAAACTTGCAGAGCAATCCTCAAGCAATGTCTCAAAAATTCAAAAGGTTATTGAACAAGTTAATATTGCATTTAGTAATTTATCAGAGCATTCAAAGGATATATTGGTATTCATTGAAGAAAAGGTCAATCCTGACTATGAATTATTAATAGAAACTGCAACGCAATATGAAAAAGATGCTGAATTTATAAAAGCAATGTCTAATGAAATATTTGAAAGTAGTGGAATGATCTTAGGTGCAATTGAACAGACAAGTCGTTCTATTAAAACAGTTACGATAACGACACAAAATTCTGCTGAAAGTACTTCTGAAATAATGCGATACGTAACAGAAGCTATGCAAACGATTTATGAAGTTAATCAAACAGCCAATCAGCAATCTGATTTAGCAAAGCGATTAAATACTCAAATCGGAAAATTTGAAATATGATAGAGACGGATTAAAGTTTAAAATGTTCTTCCCATTTGTAGAGAAGGGTTTGTTTATGAAATATTTGATAACATACGGTAACGGTTATAAGTCTCACAATCAAAATCTAAAGTGAATACTTTTTTCATAATTATTTGTAATTTAAACTTCTCATCGTGATTTGACATAGTCAAGAAAATTGTAACATCAGGGGATGCGGACGAACATGATTATACAAACCATAAGAAAAATCAGTGACTGCAGTATAAATATCTAAATTCGGTTGAATATGAATAAATTTGCTTATTCTTTTGTCCAATATGTGTTGACTATCCAACAAACTACATTGTTAAATAGCATATATAAGATTATAATTATTGTAATATGCAGATTGAATTCAAAGGAGGTAATACAATGTATCAATGTCCAATGAAATGTGAAGGTGAAAAGAAATATGAAGAAGAAGGTAAATGTCCAGAATGTGGTATGAATTTGATTCAAGTAGAAGACAATCACAATCACAATCATAGTGAACATGAACACCATAATCATAGTCACACCAATTGTATTTGTCGTGATGAAAGTTGTGACGGGAGTTGTAAAACAAATTGTCAGTGTACATTTTATGAAGCTGAATTAAATAAACCAACCTTTGAAGCTAAGAAAACGAGTAGTACGAAATCATATATTTGTCCAATGAGATGTGAAGGTGATAAGACTTACCCTAATCCAGGTAGTTGCCCAATATGTGGTATGCATATGACAGAAGTGATAAGCTTTGGAAGTGAGATAGATCCTGAAGATGATGATGGGGTAAAAGCTTATAAAACCATGCGTCACAGACTTATATGGTCCACAATATTATCATTGCCAATATTTGTTCTTGCTATGGGTGAATTGATTCCTGGAATTAGTCAGATTATTGAAAATTTATTTACGAGACAAGTAAATCTATACATTCAATTAGCATTATCGTTACCCGTTATATTTGTTTTTTCAAGGTTCATATTTGAAAATTGTATTAAGAGTATAATCCATAAAAATTTGAATATGTTTACATTGATAGGTATTGGAACGGGAGCTGCGTGGATATTTAGCGTTTTTGCTACATTAATTCCGAATATGTTTCCTAAAGAGATTATTGGTGAATTAGGTTTTCCACCAGTTTACTTTGAAACAACGGTTATTATTTTGACCTTAGTTATATTAGGACAAATGTTAGAGCTTTTAGCACATTCTAAAACAAACTCTGCAATTAAAGAGTTATTAAGTTTAGTACCTGCAACTGCAATTGTTATCCGAAACGGAGAAGATATAGAAATACCTTTAGATGAAGTCGTTGTTGATGACCAATTGAGAATTAAGCCAGGTAATAAAGTACCAGTTGATGGTATTGTGATTTCTGGGAATGGTACTGTTGATGAATCCATGATATCAGGCGAGCCAATCCCAATCGATAAAGAAGAAGGCGATAAGGTAACAGGTGGTACGATCAATAGTAATGGAAGTTTTATCATGGAAGCAAAAAGTGTTGGTGGCGATACAGTACTTGCACGTATAATAACGATGGTTAATGAAGCATCAAGATCAAAAGCACCAATACAAAAAATTGCGGATCAAGTTGCAGGATATTTTGTACCTGTGGTATTGATTATTTCTCTAATAACTTTATTGGTATGGGGTCTCGTTATTGGCAACTGGGATCTGGGTATTGTTAATTCTATCGCGGTGTTAATCATAGCATGTCCATGCGCCCTTGGTCTTGCAACACCAGTATCTATAATGGTTGGAACAGGTAAAGGTGCTAAACTCGGAATATTAATCAAAAATGCAAAAGCAATTGAACAAATGCGTAAAGTAGATACAGTGCTTGTTGATAAGACTGGCACTTTAACACTTGGAAAACCTGCATTTAAAGACAGTGAAGGGTTTGAAGATTTTAGTGACGATAATATCTTAAGTATTGCCGCAGCGATAGATAATTTTAGTGAACATCCTCTAGCACAAGCAATTGTTAAAGCTGCTAAGGATAAACAACTTGTATTCAATGAAGCAACAGAGTTTCAATCTATTACAGGTAAAGGCGCTACTGCAAAAATCAACGGCAAACAATATGGCATTGGAAACAAAAAATTAATAGAGTATTTAGGTGTGACAACTGTTATTGATGAAGAAAAAATCATCAAGCGACAATTAAGTGGTCAAACAGTCATGTACGTTGTTGAAGAACAAACATTAATAGGTATCGTCAGTGTGAATGACCCTATTAAAAAATCAACACCAGAAGCTGTTAAAATATTACACAACCTCAATGTGAAGATTATCATGCTCACAGGTGATAATATTAATACAGCAAGTTCCGTTGCGAAAGCGTTAGGCATTGATGATTTTCAAGCAGATTGTTTACCAGAAGATAAGTTTAACAAAGTTAAAGAATTACAAAGTAAGAATCAATTTGTTGCAATGGCTGGAGATGGGATTAATGACTCACCTGCTATTGCACAAGCAAATGTAGGGATTGCAATGGGAACTGGAACAGATGTCGCAATGGAAAGTTCTGATATAACCCTTGTTAAAGGGGACTTGATTGGTATAGCTAAAGCAAAATCATTAAGTGTAAAAGTGATGAAAAATATAAAACAAAATCTTTTCTTTGCATTTATATACAACTTTATTGGTATACCCATTGCAGCTTTTGGACTTTTAAACCCAATGTTTGCTGGTTTGGCAATGACGCTAAGCTCCATCTCAGTATTGTCTAATGCACTAAGGATCAGAAAAATGGATATATAAACAATCAAATTCGTACAATAAATCTTTTAGGGAAGTGATAGTCATGAATAATAAGTGGAAACTAATATTGCTTATACTTTTAGGGCTTGTTGTTACAACGATAGGTTTAATTGGTTTAAGCAGTCAAAAAAATCAACAAGTGATTGCTACCAATGATGTGCGATTGCTACCGATACCACCTTTGTTGAAAGATGAAAATGAGGATGAAAATATTGCTGACTTTAATTTAACTGTACAACAAGGCGTAACTAACTTTTATGGTGAAGTTCTAACACCAACACTAGGTTATAATAGCAGTTTTTTAGGTCCTGTAATTAAAGTTAAGCGTGGAGAAAAAGTGAATATGCATGTTACTAATGAATTAACTGATTCTACATCTGTACATTGGCATGGACTTGAAGTGAATGGAACTGAAGATGGTGGGCCTCATCAAGTGATTGAAAGTGGTGCTTTGTGGGAGCCTTCATTTGTTATCAACCAACAAGCATCAACCCTCTGGTTTCATCCCCACGTAATCGGAACAACAGCTAGTCAAGTTTATTATGGACTAGCTGGGCTATTGATTATTGAAGATGAATTTTCAGAATCTCTTAACATACCTAAAGATTATGGCATAAATGACATTCCTTTGATTATTCAGGACAGAAGCTTTAATAAGGATGGGTCTTTCAATTATACAACGAATATGATGGATGGTGTTATTGGTGATACAGTACTTGTGAATGGCGCGATTACACCAACATTACACGTCAATCAAATCAACATGCGGTTTAGAATTGTCAATGGTGCCAATGCATCTAATTTTAAACTTGAACTAAGTGATCAAACTGATTTCTATCAAATTGCATCTGATGGCGGTTTTCTTGAAAAACCCTATACTGAAAACTCACTTTTTATATCACCTGGTGAACGAGCAGAGATTATCATTGATTTCTCAAAATACACTGAAGGTGAAGTGATTAAACTTCAAAGCGGTAACGCACTTATTATGACTTTTATTGTAGGTGCTAAAATAGATGATCAGACCGAGATTCCGGATTCACTTGTTGAGATAACAAGTCTTGATGAAAACAAAGCAAAATCAATTAAGACGATTGAATTAGACGGTATGGGGCATATGGTGAGTCTAAATGGTAGGAAATTTGATATGAATAGAATTGATGATAATGTTGATCTCGGTGCTATAGAGATTTGGGAAATCACGACAAATAGTTCAATGATGGATCAGATGGGACATCCATTTCATATTCATGGGACACAATTTCAAGTTTTAACTCGGAATGGAAAATCTCCAAATGATAATGAAAAAGGCTTTAAAGATACAGTTTTCGTTGGTCCAGGCGAAACCGTTCGAATCATTGTTCAGTTTAAGAACAAAGGCATATTTATGTACCATTGCCATATATTAGAACATGAAGAGGCTGGTATGATGGGACAACTTGAAGTGAAATAAGTATAATAAAAAATCCTAGTAATGATTTACAATCATTGACTAGGATTTTTATGCTTTATGATTTCATTTTACATACCGTGATTTTTAAAGATGTCACCGCCGTCTGCACCTTGATCTGATTGTTGTGAAGCCAGATATAATCCACCATGTGTTATGAGTGATACTGTTAATAATAGGGATGCCATTGCTAACTTTTCTTTCATAGTTAGCTTGAATTCGTTTTTGATGATAAAACTTATACAAGAAACAATGATTCCAATAGGAATCAGATATGAAACGTATGATGGACTTTCTTTAAAGTGGGCAATGCCACCACTGATCATGCCAATTCCAATAGCTAAAGTTAATGACACTAAGACTAATTTAATGCGTTCAATTAGATTTAATTGCTTTTTCTCTAGGATTACTTCGTTGATAAAGGATCCCGTTGAAAAAAGGATTAATCCAATGACTAGGATTGTGCCATATCTTATCGCATTAAATGGCATAAGTACAATGCCACTTGAAACCATCCCGATTCCTAAAAAATAGATGATATAAATGAGGTATTTTGACAGTACAGTTTTCAGCATTTTTTTCTCCGTTTTTATATGATTTTTGTTAATATCATGAATTGTTAAATCTTATTTTCTAATCATAAATGTCCTCCACAATGTTTATGGTTTAAATATAGACTATTTTTGTGAAGAAAAAATGAAGATTTAAAATAATTATATAAGTGAGGGTTGATATACCTGCTATTATTATATCTTTCAATACCATTGCTTTTTAAGTATAATTACTGTGAATAAGCTAACCAATATTGTTTTAATTAAATTTTGGATATTTTTTGACTAAATTAGGAGGGTTTCATGAAAACGACATATAAAATATTAGTTGTTGATGATGAACCAATGATTACCGATGTTGTAAAAAGTTACCTAGAGCATAATGAGTTTTTAGTGAGAATAGAGCATAATGGGATTGAAGGCTTAAAAGCTTTTTATGAATATAAACCGGATTTAGTTGTTTTAGATTTAATGCTTCCCGGACTGCATGGTGAAGAAATTTGCAAAGAAATAAGGCGAAATTCGAGAACGCCAATCATCATGTTAACAGCAAAAGTGGAAGAAGAAAACATATTAGCAGGACTCGATATTGGTGCTGACGATTATATGACCAAACCTTTTAGTGGCAAACAGCTCATAGGTCGGATTAAAGCGGTTCTCAGACGTACCCTGAGTGATCCTATTCCTCTTTTTAACACAATGTCGTATAACAATTGTGATCTAGAAGTTGATATATCAAATAATTCGGTTAAGAAAAATAGTAAATCAATCAAACTCACACCAAGTGAATATAATATATTACTGTCACTTATGAAATATCCCAATAAAACATTTTCAAGAGAAGAATTAATTTTTATTGCACTAGGTGAAGATTTTGACGGGTTTGATAGAATCATCGATACGCATATTAAAAAATTAAGACAAAAAGTAGAAGATGATATGAAAACCCCAAAATATATAGTGACAATATTCGGTGTTGGATACAAATTTGGAGGTGGACAGAGTGAGATTTAAATTAAGAACGATCCTATCTATCACACACGGTGTTACAACACTTGCAACAGTAGGACTCATTGTTTTATTAACAAGTAGCGTAATTGATAATCGTTTTGTTACTTTTGTAGTTGACAACAATCAGGAAAGAATCAATAGTATTATTCGTGATATTTCTCATCAGTATTCAGAGGGATGGAGTACTTTAAAGCTGGAAGAAACAAGTAAGAGAGCACTAGACAATGGCTTGATTATTAAGGTAACTGATCAAAATGGGAATACACAATTCGATGAAGCAGAAATGTTTCCATTAGAAACTAAAAGTGCACTAGAATCGATTGAAATGAATATGAAAATGCATGATAAAAACTGGACTGGGGAAATTGTTGTGAAAACTTTTCACTTGGCGCATGATCACAATGACCTAGGGGAACTTTACGTTTCGTATTATAGTCCATATTATTTTACTGAAATGGAATCTGAACTTATCAAGTCAGTGCATGAAGTACTGAATGTTGCACGCTTTCTTGCATTAATCATTGCAATTATTGTAGGCATTATTATCTCAAGGCAGATTAGTATTCCAATATCTAGAGCAATTAAAGTAACACATGGCATTGCTAAGGGAAATCTAAATGAACGCATAATAATAAATACTAAAATGAACGAAATAAATGATTTGTCTGAGTCTGTAAATCTATTGGCGACAAGTCTTCAAGGACATGAAATTGCACGAAAAAGAATTGTTGCTGATGTATCACATGAGCTAAGGACGCCACTTGCAGCGTTACAAATCAGTATGGAAGCACTTGTTGATGGTGTGATTGAACCTACACCATTGAGACTAGAAGGTATTTATAAAGAAGTACTCAGGTTAAACCGGTTAGTTGGGGACTTAACGCAATTAACAAAATATGAAGTTAAATCAGAAAAATTAAACATAATGAGATTTAATCTAGTAGAGACCATTAATACCATTGCAGTTTCGTTTGAAACGAAGTGTCAAAATAGAGAACTAGTTTTAAAAATTGATTGTGCAGTTAAAGAATTCACTGGCGACAAAGATAAAATGAGCCAAGTTATCGTAAATTTACTTTCAAACAGTATAAAGTATTGTAAAAGGGAAGGAACAATATTAATAAAATCCTATGAGCAAAATAATGAAATAATCATTAGTGTTTTAGACGAAGGCATTGGAATTCCAGAAGAAGATTTACCTTTTATATTTGAGAGATTTTATCGTGTTGACAAATCTCGGGATAAAGAGACGGGTGGTTCAGGAATTGGACTTACTATTGTAAAAGAAATTGTAGAAGCTCATTGTGGAACAATAAGTATAAAAAGCATTAAAGGAGAAGGTACAGAGGCAATTATTAAATTTAAAAAAACAAGCATTAAATAAATATCTAAATATTTCATATTATTTTTTCTATTCACACCATCTTCACAAGATGAATGTAAGATGACATTAAATAAACCAGAATCTTGTGAACGTATTGAAAAGGAGATAAATATGAAAAAGCCTGCGATTTCTTTAATTATACCAGCATACAATGAGGAAAAATTGATTTATAATACATTACTATCTGTCTCAAAGGCAGTAAGTCAATTTGAATTGGATACACAGCAATCACTTGAAATAATCGTAGTAGATAATGATTCATCGGACCGTACCGTTGAAATTGCTTCAATGTTTGATGTCATAATTGTTCGTGAAGAACGTCATATTATTTCTGCGGTAAGAAATGCAGGTGCAAACCGTGCCACTGGCGAGATTTTATGCTTTTTAGATGCTGACAGCGAAGTTAGCGTTAACGTATTCACGCTTTTATACAAAGCGATGCAATCAGGCAAATATATCGGTGGTGGCTCTAAAATGTTACTTGACCAAAAAGGATTATTCTATAGTGGCATCGCGTTGGGTTCTCAAATTATGTCATTTGTGTTAGGTATAAGTGCTGTGTTGATTTATACTAGAAAAGATACATTTGATAAACTCGGTGGATTTGATGAAAAGTATTTCGCTGGAGAGGATTTGAAGTTTATATTCAAATTAAAAAATGAAGGTAAAAAAAATGGCTTACAATTCAAAAATATTAATGATGGTCATGTGACAACTTCTGCTCGAAAATTTAATGTTATGACGATTCCTGATGTGATCATGTTTGCGCGTTTACTCTTAAATAACAAATTAATGGCAAAGCAAGAGTATTGTTATTCTTGGTATGATTTAAGTAAAAGGGGTTAATAGTATCACACAACATCAATAATAACACCAACTATTTGACAATTTTTGTGTAATCCATTAAAATTGTATTATTCAGATAGGAATACTATTAATTATTCGAGGTGTGCGATGAAATTATCAACGAAAGGCAGATATGGTCTTAGAGCAATGGTGGATATCACCATAAATTCCCATGGCGAGCACGTTGCTTTAAGTAGCGTTGCTGAAAGACAGGGCCTTTCAGTTCAATATTTGGAACAAGTTTTTTCTACTTTACGCAAAGCAGGTTTAATTAAAAGCATTAAGGGGGCAGGCGGTGGCTATACACTGACTGACGACCCAGCGATGATCACTGTAGGCGCTGTACTACGTGCTATGGAAGGCGATATCTCAATCGTAAATAGCTTATCGAAAAGCAAACCAGAAGAAATGAATAACATCGAGAAATGTATCAGGTCATCACTTTGGGAGCGAATTGATGAAAGCATTAACACCATCGTGGATGAAGTCACGTTAAAAGATTTAGCAGATGACACACGAAAGCTAACAACCCAAAACCCGATTATGTTTCATATCTAACATTTTAGAATTGCGACTCCTTCTTTGATTCGCTTCTGTTCTTTGTGATTAGGATGCTTATAATAATTATCCCAATTACCAGTTAACCCTCCAAACAATATACAATGAACTTTTGGCATAAAAAAGCTGCTTAAGACTTAACTGTCTCAAGCAGCTTTTAATTATAACCTTCTATGAGTATCTAATCCTTAATTATTTGCTTTGATGGTTTTGTGCCACAATGCAAACATAGAAAGAGTGTAGGTGTACTGGAGTACGAATTGAACAATCTCTGGTTTTGAGTACCACCCGAATAAAACATATAAAGGCAATCCGACTAGACCTTCTTTATGGTTAAGTAGGGTGCCTGACAAGTCAAAGGCTTTTGTTAATAAGACATGATCTTTACTGATTACATTTAGGACCTCCATGGCAGATAATCCTTCGTGGACAGAATACCCGAGTAGGAATCCAGCCTGTAGAATAAGGTACCCTAAAGTGATGTTAAAGAGCAGGCTCAGATTGATCTTGACCAACGATTTATAAATCAACAAAGCGAAAATCAGTGCTGTAAAAATACCCGTACCGATTGAGAGTAGAGTGTATTTGCCTGCAAATGTGAAGATTGCTATTTCTGCACCTTCTCTGACAACCATGATAAATGCAATGCTGAATAAACCAAATTGTGAGAGGTTTTGCTTTACTTGATTTTGAACGTCTGATACCATATTGCGACCATGTTTAATCATCCAATATATAAACGTTGTGACAAATATAAGGGCGATAAGACTTGTACCACTTTCCCATATCTTTGCTATTTCATCTGTCTTGTCGATGAGTTTTGAAAATGCATAAAGCGCTCCTCCGGCAAGAACTGAAGTGATGACACCGACTGTCGCGCCATTATATACATGCTTTTTAAATGCAGTTTGCTCGATGTGTTTAAGATATTGGAGAATGATCACGATAATTAAAAACGCTTCCAATCCTTCTCTGAAACCCATTATTAGACCCGGTAAAAAAACTCCCATTTGAATCCTCCTGTTTGATTGATAATGATTCTTGATAAAATTTTATCATTATTGAGAATGAAAGTCAATATCAATGTCAGCAATGATTTTAAGTTGCATCAATCCTGATGGGGTTGGTAAAAAACAGTATTGAAATCACACACAAAAGTGGCATTGTTTTTGCGTTCTCAAGCAGAAGGAAGAGTCCTGCATTTGAGGTTAAATTATTTTTGCTGTTATTTTTTTTTACCTATTGGGTGAATGACTGGTTTTGAATTAATCATTATTTCAGCTTGCTTTAAGGGCTATTCCGATGTCTTACACGTAGAATCTAGGTAATAAATAACATTAAAAAGCCACAATCAATAAAACTGATTGTGGCTTTAAATTTGTACAATAAAGGACAAATAATGAAACACCTTTAGAGCGTATTCCAGTTAATTAAATCCTTAATGACCTCACTTGCAATGATCAAACCCGCAACAGAGGGAACAAAAGAATTACTGCCTGGAATTTGACGTCTTTTAGTACATGTTCTGGGTGAATTCTTTGGGCATATACAGTTGTTGCTACAGTTTGAAATCTCATTTTCGATGGGTGTTAAAGCAGCCTCTTTTGAGTAAACTACTTTTAGTTGATGAATACCACGTTTTTTTAATTCTTGCCTCATGATTCGCGCCAAGGGACAAACAGATGTTATAGTAATGTCTGTTATTTCTAGTTCTGTAGGGTTCATTTTATTGCCAGTACCCATGCAACTGATAATTGGAATATTCATGATCTTATTTTTTTCGATCAAATCTAATTTGGCAGTGACAGTATCTATTGCGTCAACAATATAATCAAAGCTTTCCTGAATAATATCTTTTGCATTTTCGGGCAAGTAGAATTTCTGGATAATTTCTACTTTTGCATGAGGATTAATATCCAATATGCGATCTCGCATCACTTCGACTTTTGGTTTTCCTACGCTACTATGCGTCGCATGCAATTGGCGGTTTATATTTGTTAGGCAAATGTTGTCATCATCTACGAGGAAGAATTCCCCAACACCAGATCTTGCGAGTCCTTCAGCGACGTATGAACCAACCCCTCCAATCCCAAAAATCGCCACCTTACTTTGTCTTAATTTTACTAAATTGTCACTTCCAATGAGCAGTTCAGTTCTTGAAAATTCATGAAGCATATTTGTACCTTCTTCTTCTTTTATTAGCAAATTGTTTTAATTACAAATGCAGTTTGATTATAAAACATTTAACATACTATGTGAATAGGAATAGTATGAATTTATTTTTGATAAACTATTGACAATTAATTTTGCATCGATTATAATCTCATTAAACATATAAGAATAGTATGTTTAATTTGAAATTTGATAAAGGGGATCAAAATGAAATTTGAAACTAAATTGATTCATGGCGGTATAGATGGTGATAAAACAACAGGTGCTGTAAGCATACCTATTTATCCGTAAAAGCAATTTTTGTAGAGCCCCCAACAAATCCACTGCTGGGTATATCAGATATTGGGCAAATTGCTAAGATTGCAGAAGAATTCAAGTTATTGACAATAGTTGATAATACATTTATGACACCTTATCTTCAAAGTCAACTGGCGCAATATTAAGCCCCAATGGACCGCCATCTCGAAAATGCAAAGAAAGTGGTTTGGTTGAATCATTTGGAAAACCACGCTGCGGTACAAAATATATTTTATCCAGGGCTTTCGAATCATCCCGGCTATGAAATTCAGAAAAAGCAAGTTAAAGGTTTTGGTGGCATGATTTCGTTTATACTCAGTCAAGATTATAGTCTGGAAAAATTTGTAGTGGCACTAAGTATTATTACATTTGGTGAAAGCCTGGGTGGCGTGGAATCACTCATGACGCACCCTGCAACCATGACACATGGCTCAATTCCATTTGATCTTAGAGAAAAAATGGGGATTGTACAAAATTTATTGAGAATTTCAGTGGGAATTGAAAATTACCAAGACATCATCAATGATCTCGAGATAGCATTTGAAGTCTCAAAAAAATAACAAATAGATTGTGTTTAATTATAAACTCAAAAAACAGGAGGAAGACAAGTGAAAAAAGGATATGTTTTAGGCTTAGTAGGAATTGCGGTACTGGTAATTATAGGGGTAAGTTTTTTTAAAGATTCTGCATCATCAGAAAATGAAGCTATGAATTTACTTGAAACAATAAAATCGAATGGCGTTATAAAAATAGGAACTGAAGGCACATATGCGCCATTTACATTTCATGATGAAAACAATATTTTAACTGGTTTCGACGTTGAAATTGCTGAAGAGGTAGCAAAAAGGTTAGGTGTGAAAGCTGAGTTTGTTGAAACCAAGTGGGATGGTATATTTGCAGGACTTGATGCAAAGAGGTTCGATATGGTAGCGAATCAAGTCACAATTCGACAAGACCGTGTTGAAAAATATGACTTTTCATCTACGTATATAAAAACGCGCGCTGTTCTAATCGTCAATGAATCAAATACAGATATCAATGCCTTTTCAGATTTAAAGGATAGAAAATCAGGACAGTCTTTAACGAGTAATTTGGCTGAAATCGCAACCGCTAATGGTGCACAAATCGTTCAAATTGACGGCTTTAATCAAGCACTCGACTTATTGATATCTAACCGTATCGACGCCACAATTAATGACAGACTTTCATTTTTAGATTTCAAAAAACAGCAACCAAATGCGCAGATAAAGGTTGTAGCTGAAGCAGAAACCAGCGATGAAGCAGGGTTATTGTTCAATAAAGGAAATCGTGAATTGATTGAAGAAGTGAATCGAATATTGGCGGAAATGCTATCTGATGGCACTTATCTAGAAATATCTCAAAAATGGTTCGGGGAAGATGTTTCAAATTAAATGGAGTGTGATATAGATGAATGATAGCATGATAAGGATTGTAGGGATTCTTTTGAATTCCTTTATTCCTTTATTAAAGGCAGGGATCCTTTATACCGTGCCACTGGCAATAATAGCTTTTACCTTAGGTTTGATTCTTGCATTTTTAACAGCTCTTGCAAGAATTTCGTCAAATAAATTTCTTCAATCAATTGCACGTTTTTATGTTTGGATAATTAGAGGAACACCATTACTCGTGCAGTTATTTATCATATTTTATGGACTACCTGGTATAGGATTGACGCTTAACGCATTCGTATCAGCTATCATTGGATTTACACTTAATGTAGGCGCATATAATTCTGAAACCATTCGGGCAGCCATTCAATCAATCGATAAAGGACAATGGGAGGCATCAAAATCCCTTGGCTTATCGCGAGGATTAACGCTTAGGCATGTGATCATCCCTCAAGCACTAACCGTTGCTGTGCCACCGCTCTCTAATTCTTTTATAGGTTTAGTGAAAGACACATCACTTGCAGCTGCAATTACTGTTACAGAGCTATTTCAAGTGGCTCAACAAATCACGGCCAGAACTTATGAGCCTTTGTGGTTGTATACTGAAGCCGCTATTATATATCTCTTTTTTTGTTCTATACTCACATATTTCCAAGCGGTACTAGAAAAGAAGACGAAGAAACATTTATTTACTTAAAAGAAGGGACATTGAAACTGTGATTAATATTAAGAACGTAAGTAAACAGTTTGGCACATTAGAAGTATTAAAAAACATCAATTTGACAATAAACAAAGGTGAAGTTGTTTGTATTATTGGACCCAGTGGTTCAGGAAAGAGTACACTTTTAAGAGTGTTAAATAACCTTGAACGTATTACAACGGGTGAATTATGTATTGAAGGAAAGTTATTGGATTCACGTCTTGAAAGCAGTGATCTAATAACGGTGCCACCCAATGAAATATTTGAAATTTGCTCGCAATTAGGCATGGTTTTTCAAAGGTTCAATCTGTTTCCACATATGACGGTGATTGAAAATATAATGTTGGCACCACATGTGGTTAATAAAAAAAAGAAAGAAGACTCAAAGGTAAAGGCATTGGAATTGCTTAAAAAAGTGGGGCTACTAGATAAAGCTGATGCCTATCCCAATCAATTATCAGGCGGTCAACAACAACGCGTGGCTATCGCAAGAGCCCTTGCTATGAATCCCAAAATCATGCTATTTGACGAACCGACATCTGCCCTTGATCCTGAACTTGTTGGTGAAGTTTTAGAAGTTATGAAATCCCTAGCAAATGAGGGGATGACGATGGTCATAGTCACACATGAAATGTCATTTGCTAGAGAGGTTGCAGATAGGGTAGTTTTTATTGATGAGGGCAACATCATTGAAGTAGGGACACCACAAGAAATATTTGAAAATGCAAAACACAACCGAACAAAGATTTTTCTGAATAGAATAACTAAGAATTGACATATTGTTATAAAAGGAGCGAATTTTGAATACGAATGATAAACTGAAATTGTTGAAATCAAATTTAAGTCAAATGAAAAATTTAATAATTGCCTTTTCAGGAGGTGTAGACAGTACATTTTTACTGAAAATAGCTCATGATGTTTTAGGGGAAAATGTAATTGCTGTAACTGCGAAATCAAGTACTTATCCAGAAAGAGAGTACCTTGAATCGATAGCATTTGCTAATTCAATTCAAGTAAAACACTTGACCATTGAATCTGAAGAGCTTGATATCCAAGGATTTTCTGAAAACCCGATTAATAGGTGTTACTTGTGTAAAAATGAATTGTTTTCAAAAATAATTGAAATTGCTAAAATTGAAAATATTGAATCAATAGCTGATGGTGCCAACTTTGACGATGCTAGCGATTACCGTCCAGGAATGATTGCGACACGAGAACTCGGGATACTGAGTCCACTAAAAGAAGTAGGCTTAACAAAATTAGAGATTAGAGCCTTATCAAAAGAACTTCAGCTTAAGACTTGGGATAAACAAAGTTTTGCATGTCTTTCGTCTAGATTTCCATATGGGAATAAAATTACAAAAGAAGCACTTCGGCGTGTTGATTTGGCTGAGCAATATTTATTAGATTTAGGTTTTAAACAAGTTAGAGTAAGAGATTATGGTGATCTTTCAAGAATTGAAGTTGACCCATTAGAACGCAAGCGATTTTTCGAAGAAAATCTAATGGATGATATTTATGATGCGTTTAAAAAAATTGGATATCAATACACTACACTTGATTTAAAAGGCTATCGAATAGGAAGTATGAATGAAATTTTGGAGGTGATTGTGTGAAAAATATTGCTAAAAGTATAACGGATTTGATTGGAAACACACCATTACTTGAATTAGGAAACTATAGTAATTTATTAAAGTTAGAGATGCCTATTGTTGCGAAATTAGAATGTCTTAATCCGGGAGGAAGTGTTAAAGACCGAACTGGGTTTGCTATGATTGTTGATGCAGAATTAAAAGGAAAAATCGATAAAGATACTTTAATCATTGAACCAACTAGTGGGAATACTGGTATCGCTTTAGCTATGGTTGCAGCAACTAAAGGTTACAAGTTGATTTTGACAATGCCAGATACGATGAGTGTAGAACGAAGGAATCTACTAAAAGCTTTAGGAGCAGAGATCGTACTGACACCTGGGATTGAAGGCATGAGTGGCGCTATTAAATGCGCAAAAACACTGGCTGAAAAACATCAAAATGCATTTGTACCTCAACAATTTGATAATCCTGCTAATCCTAATATTCATAGAGAGACTACTGCTGAAGAAATCTGGAAAGATACTGATGGTGAAGTAGATATCGTTGTTGCAGGGGTGGGAACGGGAGGAACTATAACTGGGATTGGAGAAAATCTAAAACAAAAAAAACCGAGCATCCAGGTTATTGCAGTTGAGCCCTATGATTCTCAAGTGCTATCAGGGGGAACCCCAGGTACTCATAAGATTCTAGGAATTGGTGCTGGTTTTGTTCCAAGTATACTTAATCTTGACGTTATTGATGAAATTTATAAAGTTACGAATGATGAAGCATTTTCAACTTCGCGAAATCTAGCTAGAACTGAAGGACTACTAGTAGGAATTTCATCAGGTGCTGCAGCTTTTGCGGCAACAGCAATTGCAAAACGTAAAGAAAATTTCGGTAAAACAATTATTGTAATATTACCAGATACTGGTGAACGATATTTATCGACACCCCTGTTCTAAAATTCATTTTAATCTGTATACTTAACCAACTTATAATCACATAAATAATCATTGATTTCTTAAAAAAGATACCTAAAATGAAAGCTACTCATTCAAGGTATCTTTTTTTAATGTAATTATGAGTTGAAAACTTATGCGCCATTTAACACACTGAAAGTACGAAATGAAACACATTGTTTGAAAACTCGTTTAAACGTTAGAATATAAGGGCTGTTAATGTGATTCTAATTGGCATGGTATTTGCAATTATAAGATAGAGTTCTATTTTTATGAGTAAAACATATAAAACTTTAAATAGTTATTAAAAAAAGAGAGGAGGTATCATTATCAAACCGTTAAAAATAGGTTTTTTAAGTGTTATATTATTGATCGTTTTTTATTTTACGACTTTAAGTGCTTTTGAATCAATAAATTATGCTTTTGACCAGTATCACAAATTTTGGTTATGGTTGGTGCCATTGGCAATAGGCTTTGGCATTCAAGTTGGATTGTACATACACATTAAAGACTTTGCAAGCAATAAAGTTAATAGGCATAGAAATATGATATTGAAAAATGGAACAACTTCTGCTGGAACAATGGTTTTATGTTGTTTACATCATATTTTAGATTTTTTGCCAATATTGGGTTTATCTGCTTTTGCAGTGGTTTTAATCCGTTATCAAAGCCTATTCCTGAGTATTGGAATATTATTCAATATCAATGGGATTATTAAACTGTTAAATGACATTGAAAAAAATAAGATTTACATTGTCGGCTCTATATTTGAATTTATTGGGAAAACAAATTATAAAAAAATAAGATATGTAGTTTGGGTTATTTCACTCCCTTTATTGCTTTATCAATTAAACCTAATCTAGATTGGAGAAAAAATGAAAAAGAAACTAACAATAATAGCAATGCTTGTAATAATTGCACTTGCAACATGGACATTAAAACAACAAGGTCTGTCATTCAAAATTCCGAAAATAGAAAAGGATAATGTGACTGAGAGAGAAATAAAAAACGAACAAGTTGTCATTAATGATAATAAAGTGATCGATGCCAAAGAAGTTACTAGAATAGAAGAGAATCAAAGCCTCGAGAAATTCAGTTTTATTTCTAATAGAACACAGGCTGTTGAAATAGAAGGTATAGAAGTTAAAATGAATTTCTCTGAGATTCAGGATAAAGAAGATTTTTGGATATTTCAGGTAGCAATAAATACACATAGTGAAGATTTAAGTGCAATAAATTTAGCAGAACATCTTGAGTTTTATGGAAATCAACAATTGAAAGGCATCATTGATGGCATTGTTGAAATTAGAACGGGTAGTGGGCATCATGTTTCTGATCAGATATTATTACCTAAATATTTTAACGAACTGGAAGTGTTGACATTAGAAACCAAAGAATTTTCTTTTCTAATAAGAAACTTAAACGGAACAAATGATAAAGAATTGGTATGGAAACTGAATTAATTACAATGAATTAAATATTCAATTCTGAAAACAAAATTAAAATGATGGGAGACACAAATGAAAAAAAAGGATGCACAAGGTTTTATCGGAATTTTGTTTTTGGCCATATTTTTATTATCTTTTACCCTCTTTAGTTACGAAATATTGTTAACTAGATTATTCTCAGTGATTCTAAGTCATAATTTAGTCTTTTTAGTGGTTTCATTCGCAATTCTTGGTAGTGGAATAGGTGGGATATTCACTTATAGATACTTGGCGAATAAGCAACACAAAGACACTATATTATTAAAATGGGCAACAATCATTTTTCCATTAAGTATCATAGGGACAATATTATTTGCATACACGTTACCTTATAGTTCTATATTTATAGTGTACTCTTTAATAGGCATGATTCCATTTGTTATCGGTGGTTCAATATTGTCTGTAATTTTTATGCGCTGTGCAAAATCAACTTCAACCATGTACTTTTTTGATCTTTTTGGAGGTGCACTTGGTAGCATAATGGTGATCCAATTAATGGACACGTTTGGATTTATGACCAGTTTTATCATAATTGCTTTAACAGCATTTGTTTTTAGTTTGTTAATGTTATGCTTTTTAAATGAAAAAAAAACAAAATCAATTCCAATTATTGGGTTAGTTTTATTAATTGCACTGTTATTTCAAAGTACTTTAATCAAAAAAGTTGAAGATAGTTTCAGTGCTTATTACACAAGTCCCAATGTCCTTTTACAGTATTTAAATAATTCTAAAGAGAAACTAACCGGAATTGCGTATTCAAAATGGAATTCTATTTCAAGAATGGATGTCATTGAAACAACCAATTTAGATGAAAAAATAATTGTAACAGATGGTGGGGCGTCCGCCCCAATGCTAAAATTTGATGGCAATCTAAAAAAAATTGAATATTTAAAAAATGAAATTAATTTTATTCCTTTTACATTTGGAAAAAACGATAAAACGCTTGTAATTGGCTCTGGTGGGGGTAAAGATGTTTTGTTTGCACTATTAGGAGAGAGTAAAGATATATCCGCAGTTGAAATAAATGCGACAACTGTTGAAGCGGTTAAACAATTTAGTGAATATAACGGAAACATATATGAAAGACCTGAAGTTTCTGTATTCATTCAAGATGGTAGAAGATTTATTAATAACAGCAAGGATAAATTTGATAATATTTACTTATCAATGGTAATGACCAATGCTATTGAAAATAAAATGTTTTCATTATCTGAAAACTATCTTTTTACCGAAGAAGCGTTTTATCAATATTTCGACAAATTAAAATTAAATGGAAAATTGAGTTTTATGACACACAATCTTATTGATATGGTTAAGATTCTTAATACCGGTATAAAAGTCTTAATTGATGAAGGTGTAAATATAAATGATTTGAATAAGTATTTTGTAATTGTAAACGGCCTGACTGCTGATCAGATCAAAACGCATGGCAATATGGTATCTATGCCATTAATCATCTTTAAAAAAACGCCTTTCACAACTCCTGAAATTGATATAATTAAGGATATTACTGCAAAACAAAAACGAGAAATGCTACATGCGGCAAGCCAACCCTATGATATTTATAATATGCTTGATAAAAAAGACATCACTTATGATGCTTTTTTGAAGGAATTTAAAATTAATGTTAAACCAACAAGAGATGACAATCCGTTTTTCTACAATTATTCTAATTTTATACCTAAAGAGATCCTAATCATTGGATTGGGCGTAATCATAATTTGGGTTTTTATTAAAAAATTGTACTTTAAAGATATTAAAACAAAAAAAGTGGCACAATATTTCAATTTGATTGGTTTGTCTTTTATGATGGTCGAAGTAACTTTTGTACAAAAAACCAGTTTATATTTTGGGAGTAGCGCCTTGGCATTTAGCAGTATTCTTGCGATTATATTAACAACAAGTGGATTTGGGAGTCTTCTTAGCGGTTCAAAATTTGTTAGAAAACATGTTGATAAATCTGCGAATTACTTGTTATTGCTTGTTTTTAGTATTGTAAGTACACTTTTAGTCTTAGATCAAACAATGCAGCTATCCAGTGAAGCTAATCTAATTACAAAAATAATCATAATGACGATTACTTTACTGCCAATGGGATTGCTATTAGGATTACCATTTCCAACGGGTATTAGAAAAATAAATGAAAGCCACAATGAAACGATAATTCCGTTGATGTGGGGGTCAAATGGTATATTTTCAGTTCTCGGATCAATATTAGCAATGGGCATATCAATGAAATTTGGATTTAATGTAACAATATTATCTGCTGCCTTTCTTTATTTTGTACTGTTTGTTATTAATCCTTTAAAAAATTAGATAGTATCAATTCACACACGCTTAGTGTGATATGCAACATTCATTTTCTGATATTCAATGCAAATTGATTATTAAAGTTGTTTTCAAAGGATATATGAATTGGCATGTAATTTGCGTTAGATATTGGTAGGGTGATTATCGTGATATGAATGGACTGGTCACAGTACGCATCTTAATAAAAAATGGGAGTATATCTATGGACTTGAATGAAAAAACAACTGACTTAATCGTGAACAAGCAAGAAACAAACTGCCACACCGGTGATCAAGATAACCAAAACCATAAAGGTCATTCAAAAAACCATATGTTGATGATGCTTCTGTGCTGTTTGGCGCCAATTGCACTTATTGCAATATTGCCTTTAGTCGGGTTCAAAAATATTAGTGGTGGTTTTTTGATTTTACTGTTATGTCCATTAATGCATGTGGGTATGATGTTTTCAATGAAGAAAAAAAAGAACTAGATAATAAATTAAAAGGCACTTTCTTCCAAATGAAGAAGTGCCTTTTTACATTTTGATTTTAATGAGCAACAATTTACTTATTTAGCGGTTCTTCTTAATGACATCGAATACTGAAAAAGTTATTTTTTTATCTTTCGCATACAAATGAATAAAAAAATACGATAAAAAAATAAGTGCTAAACCGATTAGAAACGCTAAAATTTCAGATAAATTGAATATTGGGTCAATTTCATCGGACTCGTTGGTTAATTAGGTCTGGAATACTCATTCAACCGCATTGTTACCGGATGTCGAAAATGATTTTCTTTAATTTCTATTCCCTTGATAATATTCTATTCATTTTTTCATTCTCCATAATTTCTTCAACAGTATCAATGCCGAAAAATTCTAGTATCTTCATAACATTGAGATTGTCAAAAGGGGTTAAAATATATGAGTCTTCTCCAAAATCATTAACATATTTGGTAGCCTTATCCATATCAATATTTGTCCTTGGTCCTCCGACACAACCGCCTATACAACCCATCCCTTCAATGAAGTTAAAACTCATATTTTTGCCGTTTTTAAGATCATCTAGCACTTTTTTACATTCTTTTACACCGTTAACCTTATTGGGTTTCAACTTAATAACTCTGCTTGGCTCCAATCTATTTACAACTGTTTTAACAGAAAAGCTAACACCACCAGTTCGCGCATAAAGCCTTCCACCTAATGATCCCTGATCCTTTTCATCTGCTTGGAGCCCCTCTAAATCAACCTCTAGAACATCAAATATCTCTTTAAGCTCTCTAAAATTCAACACAAAATCAATCGCACCCATTAAATCTGGGTCCTTTATTTCAGCCTTCTTTGCAATACATGGAGCTATAAACACAACTTTTGAATCTTCATATAGTTCCTTAAGAATTCTTCCTGATGCAATCATGGGTGAAACTGAAGGTGACATATATTTATATATTTCTGGATAACTTTTTTTGACCATGTTGAACCATATAGGGCAACAACAACTCGTTAAGAAAAAATCCTCTTCAGTTTTCACCAAATTATTGAACTCAAAAGCTTCTTTTATCGTTAAAATGTCTGCAAATAAAGCAACCTCTATCACATCCTCAAAACCGAGTTGTTTTAATGCAGTTCTCAGTTTACCCATGCTGACATTATCTCCAAACTGTCCAACTATTGCTGGAGCCACTGTTGCATAGACACGTGTTTTCTTATCCTTTAACATATTAACGATAGGCATAAACTCAATTTTATCGACTAGTGCCCCAAAATCACATTCTGGAATATAATATCCGCAGTTTATATCCTCTCTGTTAGAAATTATTGAATCATTTTCTCTTATATACATTTGAGTTTCATACTTGCCAACTTCCATGCACTCACAATGTTCTTTTTTACAATGTTCACACGGTCCATCTACTTTGGCAACTACTGGGAGACTTACTCCCTTAGAATATTTGACAGCTTCCAATTCATCATTAAAGAATTTCTCTCCATTAGGATTCAATCCCATTGCTATTCTAATGTGATCTTTTATAAAAGGCATGTCCGAATCAATAAAACCATATTTCTGACTAATTTCATCAGCTAAACCATCTAAATCCGCTGAGTTCTGTAATTGCCCATTCCAATAGCGCTTGACAATTTCTCCGAAAATATACATTCTTTTTTCATTAAAATCATCATATTTGTTATTCATTAAATATATTCCTCCTTTGCATGGCACTTAAAGATATTAATTTTCCGAAGTTTTGAAAACTCCTTTTCTTCTTTATATTCCTCTTCATTTATCTCTCTAGTTTAAGAAGTTTTGCATTAATTGCTACTATTATTGTGCTAAGTGACATAAGAACTGCTCCAACTGCTGGAGATATAATTATCCCAATGCCTGATAGTACTCCCGCTGCAAGTGGGATTGCAATTACGTTATATCCTGTTGCCCATAAGATATTTTGTATCATTTTTCTATAGGTAGCTTTACCAAAGTCAATAAGAGATACTACATCTTCTGGATTTGAATTTACTAGTATAATATCTGCAGTTTCAGCTGCAACATCTGTACCAGAACCTATCGCTATACCTACATCTGCTTGAGCCAGTGCAGGCGCATCATTTACTCCATCACCAGTCATTGCTACAAATCTACCTTCTGATTGTAATTCTATAATCTTTTCTTGTTTTTGTTCAGGCAATACTTCTGCAAAATATCCATCTAATCCCAATTCTTCAGATACTTGTTTTGCAGTTTTTTCATTATCGCCTGTAAGCATCCATGTTTTAATCCCTTCTTTTTTTAGTCTCTTTATTGCATTATATGATTCTTCTCTTATCTTATCTGAGAGTCCTATTGCTGCAATTAATTTGTTGTCTAAAACTAAAAACACATCGGTTGATACACCATGTTCTGGTAGTTCTCTAGGCACTTCAATATTGTTTTCTCTTAAATATCCAGGACTTACAACCATTATGTCTTTGCCCTCTATAGTTCCTTTTACACCTTTTCCTTTAATAGCCTTAAAATCATCCATATCCAAAGTAGAAAGTCCCATTTCTTCTTGCTTTTTAATTATTCCGGTTGCTATTGGATGTTCAGAATTATTTTCAAGTGTTGCAGCATATTCTATTATCTTATCTTTAGTATAATAATCATCAAATATTTCTATGAAGTTTACGGCAAACTCTCCATGAGTAAGTGTCCCAGTTTTATCAAATACTACAGTATCAATTTTCCTTGAATTCTCGAATTGTGTCCTATTTCGTATAAGCAAACCATTTTTAGCTGATTGTGCTGTGGATGTTGCTACTACTAATGGTATTGCAAGTCCTAGTGCATGTGGGCATGTTATTACCATTACTGTAGCCATTCGTGCTATGGCAAACGCAAAATCTTTCGTTATTGCATACCACACAATAAGAGTAGCAAATCCTACGGTAAGGGCTACTATTGTCAACCAAAAGGCAGCTTTATCCGCTAAGCTCTGAGTTTTAGATTTTGACTCTTGTGCCTTTTTAACCATATCTATAACTTTTGATAAATAGGAGTCTTTACCTATATTTTTGACTTCTACTTCTAGAGATCCATCACCATTTATAGATCCTCCTATAACACTGTCTCCTTCATCTTTTTCTACAGGTACTGATTCCCCTGTTAACATTGATTCATTTATATGACTTGTTCCTTTAACTATAATTCCATCGGCTGGAATCTTTTCTCCAGGTTTAATGAGTATTTTATCGTCAGAACTTAGCTCACTTATATCAACTTCTATTGCCTCTCCATCTTTAAACACATGAGCTGTGTTTGGCATAAGTTCGGCTAATTTTTCTTATGCATTTGATGCACTCAATACAGCTCTCATTTCAATCCAATGCCCTAAAAGCATAATATCAATAAGTGTCGCAAGCTCCCAGAAAAAATCATTTCCTTTAAGTCCAAATACTGTAGCTGTACTATATATATATGCTACTGAAATTGCCATAGCTATTAGTGTCATCATACCAGGGTTTTTTTCTTTCAATTCGTCTTTTAACCCTTTTAAAAATGGCCAACCGCCATAAAAATAGATAAATGTGGCTAAAGCAAATAGCACGTAATTACTTCCAGGAAATACAAACTCTGTATTTGTCCATTCTTGAATCATAGGAGAAAGAACTAGTATAGGAACCGTCACAATTAGAGATATAAAGAATCTCCTTCTAAAATCTTTTATCATCATTTCATGATGATTTTGATGATTGTGAGCATCGTGTTCTTGATGTTTGTCGTCATGATTATGATCTTTTTTACTCATTGAAAAAACTCCTTTCATAATTTTAATAATAAATACGGAAAAGCTGTCTTAAAAAGTTGTTTTAAGACAGCCTCTTTTTAGATTGAAGACTCAATTGAATGTTTAAGTGATTCTTCAACTTTTTTCGCAACTTCCTTTAAATCAGGACTTTCAAATAATCCTATTAAAACTTCTGGACTCGTCATGCCAATTATTTTTCAAAGTATTATTACTCTTTTAATTTATTCAATTTCCTTATATATTCTTCTTCTGATATTTCTCCAGAAGCATATCTTTCTTTTAAAATATCAATTGCATCATCTTTTTTTCTAAATGCATTGGAAACATTTTTATTGTCATTAAGATATTTTATAAGAAAATATGCAACTGTGGCAACTAATACTAAACCCAATATTCCACCCCATCCAAACATTCCAAATCCTCTGTACATCATAAAATCAACTCCTCATATGTTAAAGTATATTTTTACTGAAATCTACCCCTGTTTTTATTGTTCATTAATGACACATCATGTTACTTATACCCAAATATTTTTATATTCAACAGGACTTTGATATCCAAGTGTCCCATTAATGCATGTGGGTATGATGTTTTCAATGAAGAAAAAAAAGAACTAGAGGATAAATTAAAAGGCACTTTCTTCCAAATGAAGAAGTGCCTTTTTACATTTTGATTTTTATAAGGAACAACTCACTTATTTAGCGGTTCTTCTTAATGACATCGAATACTGAAAAAGTTATTTTTTTATCTTTCGCATACAAATGAATAAAAAAATACGATAAAAAAATAAGTGCTAAACCGATTAGAAAAGCTAAAATTTCAGATAAATTGAATATTTGATAACTTATTACAATGCCTAAAAACATGAGAAACAATGGAATCATGTAGATGAGACTTGTATAAGCTAAAACTGTTTTTGTATCCGCCTCAACATTAACAATATCTCCAATATTCAGGGCGATGTCATGTGTTGCAGATATGATTATATTTTCTTTAGGACAACTTCCGCCACAAGTATTGCAATTAACACCACAGGCAGATGTCCTAACCACTTGAATTAATGCTGTTGAATTTGTTGATGAAACAACTACGCCAATTTTCGTCATAATTACACCTCCTATATATAGATATAGCAAATATTATGCCAATAAGCTTATGAGCGACTTTGAAAAGCATTAAGCGGAATTAATGTTTTTTATAACGAAGAAGTGTGTCATATGCCACACTCAAGGTGTTAAATGCAACATATTTGATCGCAATTGGGTTGAATGATTAATATCATTGACTTATAATACTGCATTTTCAAGTTGGCATGTAACTTGCGTTATATAAAGATATAGACTTTAAAATAAATATTAAAAGGAGAATAAAATGAATAAAAGTGTGGTTATTGATGGTATGAAGTGTGGACACTGTGCCGGTCGTGTTAAAGAAGCTTTAAATAGTATTGAAGGTGTCATCAGTTCTGAGATCAATCTTAATGAGAAAACAGCAACGTTGACATTGTCACATGATATTACAAATATTGCTATTGTTTATGCGGTGTCAGAAGCGGGTTATAACGTAGCTGAAATTAAATAAGGAGATGAATTTATGTTGGTTAAAGTTGATCCTGAAGTGAAGGCGTTCCTAAGTAAAAAAAATAAAAGTTGCATTACATTAGAAATTATAACAAGTGGTGGCGGGTGTTGTCCTACCATGGAACTTCCAGAAATTTCTTATGTTAGCCCTAAAGAGAAGGAAAAGTTTCAATATGTAAAAGTCGATGATTTGGACATTTATGTAGGCAACAATGTGAGAATAACAGCGCCACAGCTCAAATTTACATTAAGTTCAATGATGTTTTTAAAAAAAATTGAGGTAGCAGGCATCACATATAAAAAGCATTAGGAGAAATGACATGATTAAAGTATTTTCAATTGGAAACATAGGGATTTATCTGTTTGGTATAACGATTGTTCTTGGAATGATTTCTGGCTTTTACGTTTCTTATAAAGAAATTATCAGAAAAAAATTAGATCAAGCAATTTATATGGATTTGGTTTTATATATGCTCATCGTAGCAATAGTCAGTGCACGCTTATATTTCGTATTGGTCTTTGATTTGAAACATTATTTGGCAAATCCAATAGAAATTTTTTACATCAGAAATGGCGGTTTATCCATCCAAGGCGGGATTTTTGGTGGCACACTTTTTGGTTATTTGTATTTAAAATATAAACATGAAAAATTCAATAATTATGCTGATGTAATTGTTCTTGGTCTTGCTTTTGGACAATTTGTAGGTAGAATTGGTTGTGATGTGTTTGGCATTCCAATGCTTGGGAATTACCCTTGGGGCGTTCAATATAATGGTGAACTTGTTCACCCAGTACAGCTGTATGAGTCATTGCTAAATTTAGGATTGTTTACATGGCTGATGGTTCGAAGATTCAAGATAAAATTTGATGGACAACTGTTTGCAGAATACATTATTGGATTTGGAATAATCAGAGGTTTTATTGAGTTTTTTAGATTTAACCCAATTGTAATCGGCAATTTAACAGTTGCACATTTCACAAGTGCTATTATGGTTATTGTTGGTTTGATTTATTATGATTTTGCAAAGCGTAAGTCAGAACTACAAACTGAAAATGTTATTGTTTCAAAAGGTACACATTTACGATTTTTTAGATTTGTGCTCATGTTAGCAGCAGGAGCAATTTTCATTTATTATCAAATTAGATGAGGCGATTATGAAAAAGAACGATTTGATATTGATTGGATTTTTAGTGGTGTTAGCGTTAATCATATATAGTATTGTATATTTATTATCCCCAAACGCAACCAATCAAAAGGCTGAAATTAGGGTAGAAGGCCAACAAATAGAAACATTTGATCTTTCGCAAAATGGTGTGTTTGAATTTTCATTTGGAGATAACAAAGGTCAAATTGAAATTTCTAATAATCGAGTAAGGATCTTACCAATGTCAAAATCGATTTGTCCGAAATCAATTTGTTCCGATACTGGATGGATTTCATTTCAATATCAAATAATCGTTTGCTTGCCAAATGCAATATCTATAAACATTATATCTAATGAAACACCAAAAATCGATTCGATTTCTTCTTAAGTAAAATGAATAATGTTATAATTGAATAAAATTGTTCGTGTAAGAGGTCATATGAAAAAAATTTTAGAACCATTTATTAAATCTAAATCATTTTTGTTTGTGCTTTTACTGAGTATAAGCGGTATGCACTATTTACAATTATCACAAAATGCGGAAGTACATGATTTTTATAGAAGACTTTATTATGTTCCGATTTTATTGGCATCGTTTAGATTCGGCTTAAAAACAGGTACGATTTTCGCTTTCATATCTGCACTAATCTATATGCCGCATATTTGGTTGTTTTCTAAACCGACTTCGGTTGGATTTGTTAATCAACTGATGGAGATTGTCATGTTCATTTTTATTGGCATCTTATCCGGGTATTTTACAGAACAAAGAAAAAAAAACGAACTTTTATTAGAAGAGCAATTAAAGTTTTTACAAGAACTTGAGAAACAAACGCATTCTATTTTAGAATGTGTGCCACACGCAATGATTGTAATCGATGACAATTTTAATGTTGTCTACAACAATTTAAGTGCTAAAAACATTTTAAATAAAAATATTAATTCAAATCAAATTTTTGATTTGTTGTCAGAATTTGTTGCTGAAAAAACCATATTTGAGAAGATTATGCTAGGTGAAACCACTTCTTGGCAAAATCTTAAATCGATCAAATTGGGTGAAAAGTATGATGCATTTAAATGCTCAGCGACGCCATACTATATTTATAATCAAAAAATCGATGGCATGATTTTGGTTTTAGAAAATGTTACTGAATTTATTAAGATGGAAAAAAAATTAGAGCGTTCAGCAAGGTTGTCTTCATTGGGAGAAATGGCAAGTGGCATCGCGCATGAAATCAGAAACCCTTTAGGCATTATTAGAGCCATCATTCAAGAAATAGAAATAGTTGAAAGTGACTTTTCAAATGAAGGTAAAGCAATTGTTTTAAGCGAAATTGACCGGATTAGTGGTATTATTCAGGAAACCCTAAATTATGCCAAACCTATGCATAGCAGAAAAGAAATGATTTTAGTAAGTGATTTGATTCGATATCTTGAAATGATATTTCAGCATTTTGCTGATAAGCAATCGGTTAAACTTGAAGTATCTATTCAAGACGATATAGAAATATTCATTGATAGAGATAAAATCGTTCAAGCGCTTCTAAATATTGTACTCAATGGTATTCAAGCGATGCCAAATGGCGGTATAATAAATATAGAATGTTTATTGGAAAATCAAATGCCTATTATAAAAATTATTGATCATGGAACAGGGATTTCAAAAGAATTTATTCAAAAAGTATTCGATCCTTTTTTCACGACAAAAGATCAAGGTACTGGTCTTGGCTTAGCGATCTCACAGCAAATCATTGATGAGCATGGTGGTCAAATTGATGTGTTATCGGATGGCAAGAATGGAACTGAGTTTAAAATAAGCTTGTTAAGGGGGGAAAAAGCATTTGAAGAAGACAATATTAATCGTTGATGATGAAAAAAACATGAGATGGATATTAAAAAGTTCTTTAGTAAAAGAAGGTTATCAAGTTTTTGAAGCTGAAGATGGCGAAGAGGCTCTCAAAGCGTTTGAAGATCATTCACCTGATTTGATTTTGCTTGATTTGAGACTCCCTAAAATAGATGGCATGACTGTTTTAAAAAAGTTTATTGAATTTGATATCAATTGTCCTGTAATTATGATGACTGCCCATGGCAGCTTAGAATCTGCTGTTGAAGCGATGAAAATAGGTGCCCTTGATTATATAGTAAAGCCATTTGATATGGAACAGCTCAAGCTTCAAATAAAAAGAGCCTTTAAGTTAGGCAATATGGCAAATGAAATTGCAGATATTAGAAAAGCGACGTTATCAAGAGGCATTGATGGCATGATTGGTGAAAGTTTAGCAATGAAAAATATCATTCAAATCATTCATAAGGTTGCCAAAACAAATGCTGCGGTACTCATAACAGGTGATAGCGGAACAGGGAAAGAAGTTGTAGCAGATGCAATTGTTGCACACTCAAATCGCGCGAAAGAAGCTTTTATTAAAGTGAATTGCGGTGCAATCCCACCTACGCTCATTGAAAGTGAACTTTTTGGGCATGAAAAAGGTGCTTTTACAGGTGCTCAAAATAGAAAAGCAGGAAGGTTCGAACGCGCTGATGGTGGCACCATATTTTTAGATGAGATAGGCGAGTTGCCTCAAGAGCTGCAAGTTAAATTATTAAGAGTGCTTCAAAACCATGAATTTGAGAGGGTTGGTGGTACTGAAACGCTTAAGTGCAATGTAAGGATTCTAGCAGCGACAAATAAAGATTTAAATAAGATGGTAAATGAAGGAAAATTTAGAGAAGATTTATATTATAGATTAAATGTTATACCGATTAAGATTCCTGCTTTAAGAGAACGTCCTGAAGATATTCGTGTGCTAAGCGTTTATTTTTTAGATCATATATGCAAAGACATGAATAGGAAAGTTCCTGAAATTACAGATAAGGCATGGCATATAATAGAAACATATAATTGGCCTGGAAATATTAGAGAACTTCAAAATCTCTTAGAAAGAATAATGATTTTAAATGATGAACCGATAATAGATGTTAGTGCGCTACCAATTGAAATGCATATGTTCGATGAAATGACAGAATTTATTTTGCCAACTAAGGGGATTCAACTTGAAGAAGTTGAAAAGGCATTTATTATACAGGCTTTATTGTATGCTGATGGTGTACAAACTAAAGCAGCAAAATTGTTAGGTATAACTCGGCACACATTGCTTTATCGATTTGACAAATACAATATTGACCCAAATAAATTTAAATAATTAAAAGTTGCGATGTCATATTGTGAACATAATTATAGTATAGAATCTAGATATAGTCATGTAGAATACAAATTGTAAGGCCTTCAATATGAAAAAAATAAGTTTGATACTTTTAAGTTTAAATATAATACTCATTGGAACTGGAGCACTTGGTACAAGTAGCTATGCGAGTATGATGAATTCAAACGCGGGTACTAACAATTACTCTGGTGGTATGATTGGAAATTATGGAAGTTATGCCACAAATAAAATTATTAGAAAACGAAGCACATGCATTCTATGGCTATTATACTTTTCATATTGAGGAAAATGATAAAACTGTAGGTATGTTAAGTGTAAATGCTGTAACAGGTAACGTTTGATATCATAATTGGCATGGAAATTTACTAGAAACAATTGAAGGTCATAACGCTAATTGATGTTTTAACATATAGATGCACAATTTAAGAAAATTGAATAATCCTCCAACCGAAGAAATCACCCAAATAAGGTTTATAAATCCTATTTGTGTGATTTTTTCATATTTATGCATGTAAAAGTAACATTAATGCTTACGATTGCTAATATTTGTTACTTTGAGGATTATATTTATAAAGAAAAAAATATATCAAAACCGTTTGGTTTTAACTTGGTACGGTGAACCGTATCATAAATAACGGTAAACTTGTTGTTGGAAATACTCAATTAGAGGGAATAAAAAAAATGAATATAAATGGTCGTGATTTTAACATATCACGATCATTTTTTTGTAATTATTAGAAATTATAAATATATATTATCTCTTTGATAACCAGTTGTCCGGAGCTGTGAAACTGGTCTAATTTTTTTGAGGGATAAAATGAGCATAAATAAGCGAATTGATATCGTATCAATTAAGATGGTAAAAGACAAAAGTATTTTATATGGACAAAGAAAGATAAGTTCACCAGAGGTTGCCAGTGAATTATTTAAAGAGTTTTTTCTTGATATGGACAGAGAAATGTTCATCGTTCTTTCACTAGATACAAAAAATCAGCCAGTTTCGATTAATATTTGTAGTATTGGGAGTTTGAATGCATCAATAGTGCATCCTCGTGAAGTTTTTAAAACAGCAATTTTGTCTAATGCTGCTTCAATTATTGTTGCACATAATCATCCTTCAGGAAATTCAACACCTAGTAAAGAAGATATTAATATTACCGAACGTTTAAAAGAATGTGGTATGATAATTGGGATACCAGTTGTTGACCATATTGTTGTAGGGTATGAACAGTTCTATAGTTTTAAAGAAGATAATAAATTATGATAGGAGTGATATTAATTCGTAGTTTTGAAGAACAATCAAAAATTTGCATTAAACAGTTGGAAACACTTTTTGAAATATCGAAATTATTCGATGAAATACCAACTTTAAAATCTATTGCTTCAATTGCATTTGATTTATATCAATCAAAATTCCAAGTCAATTTGAGCCATCATAAAGATAGGTTTGTAAACTTATTTGAGTTAGAGTATTTACGAAATATTCTAATTTGGAGTTATGTATTACCAACGAAAAGTGGTAGCATTCTAGTAAATTTCGATAATTATTACAACTCTTTGATAAATCATTGCCGTCTAAAGAAAGAAGAATTATCGGGTAATGAAATGATAAATATCCTTTTTAAAAAAGAAGAGATTCAAAAAATAGTTCAGTTAGATAAATGTATTCCTTTTGAAATTTTTACAAGTAGTGTGAAAGCAGATTCAAAAAATATAAGTATACAAAAATATCTTGAGGATGTCGAAATAATATATTATCCGATAATTAAAAATATAAGTCATATTAGTATAGATGATATCATTAAATTATTTTGCTTAGAAGAAAAATTCTCCTATTTTACACTATGTCATATTTGTGAATATAATGATAAATATGCTCTAGATAAGTATGATTGGAATGAAGTTTCATCAGAATTTCATTATAATGTTTATCCTTTCGTTAAACAATTAATGCCAATATATTTGAAGCTTTTTTCAAAAGAGCAAGTTAAACAAATTATAATGTCATCTATTTATGATCAGATAAATATGACAAGAAGGTACTTGGGTATATCAAAAAGTAAAGTTGTGTATTCGAGAAGTGATTATCTAAAAAAATTAAATGATCGAGTTAAATTGTATAAAACAATTACAGTGAATTACAAGCAAATTATCAGAGGACTTGAAAATAAAAATATGGAATTGTCAAATGTTCAAGCGCTTGTTGATTCAATATTCAATAAAATTGAGAAAGTTTACAATGTTGACGATAGTGACTTTAAAAGTAGCGTTAAATTGAATTGTGCATATCAATTCATTTTATGTTACAAAAAAAAATATGAAAAAAATAATAAAATTAATCTTGAGAATTTTAAAGGTTTCGATGTAGATGCGAAATCTAAAAGGGAGGATAAAAGCAATTGTGAAGATGAGTATAACCAATTCATTAGATTTATTGATACAAAAGAATTTTTTCCTTATGTATTCAATTATTTTAACGTAAGTACAGATAACCGATTTATGACAAATGTTGAATTGGCATTTTCGCTAATGTGTTTTGATCATAACCTTGCTGTAAATGAGAATAACAGATTTAAAATTGGATCTGGATTAAAGAAAAGCGATTTGTATCTGCATCTAGATAATAATTTTATCGAAATTTATTTATCAAGTATTGATAAGAAAATAATTAATTATTTATATTCATCACTTATTAAGCCTTATCTTGAAAAGAAAAATAATATATACACTATGGATAATCCAAGAGCTTTAAGCTTATATAGGATTGTAAATGAACAATTATTGGCCATTATTAAGTTCAAAATTGAAAACGATACGATTAAAGATTTTTATGAAAGCACTTGTAAAAAATTAAAATAAATAGCGAGTAAAAGTTAATTGACTAATAGCAACGTTGAAATTTCAACGTTGCTATTTTGATTTTTAAGACATTGAGTTTTCAACGATTTAAGAGAATTAAGTTTTGACTTTCAGACTTAAGTAAGTCAAAGAACCAGTATTTTCAATGTATTCGTGTTATAAGAATAATAATAAAATTATCGACTCAATTAGGAAATATGAGCGGAATCGTTGAAATAAGTAGCGTGAAGTTAGGTTGTGACTTTTCCCCCTTTTCATATTATAGTGAGTTTCTACTAATTTATGAAAAGGAGTGTATAAAAATGAGTGATGAATTTAATGCTAGAGTTGTTAAAGAGTTCGGAGAAAATTGTAATCCCAATAACGCAAATGTATCAAGTAATGAGAATAAGTTAGAAAAAGATGTTGAATCAGATAATGTAAGTGAACAACCAGTATTGACTCCAATGGTAATTTTCCATGATTTGATCGAGAACGACGAGATAGAAGCATCAAATTCTGAAAATGTGAGTTTAAAAGAATTTGTAAATCCCGTTAATTTCTTAGAAAAAAAGGAAAAGATCATTATTGAAAAAAGCAATAGCGTTGATCAAAAGCAAAACCACCAAAAAACAAATGTAGAAATGGTCAGACCGGTTAAATTTAATATAAAAACTAGATTAAATAGGTTAGCAATGGATGAACTTATAAAAGTATTCTCAACTGGACTTCGTTTTTATTATCATGAAACGACTCTTTATGTATGCGACAAAAATGAAATCAAAGAGGTTTGTAATTTTGATGTTAAATTTATCAAGAAAGTAACAGAGTTTGATGGTGTTAATTATGATGTCTATTATCTTATTGAAGGTCTCTTGAATGGATCTAAGCGTTTAGATCAAATTAGACTTTACCCATCAGATTTTAATACTCAAGATTGGTTTCATAGAATGTGGGGAATTGATTGTATGATTTCCGCGAACTTCAATTCTATTTCATATTTAAAGGAGTATATTTCATCTAAAGCATTTGGAATACCTGAAGTGTTGGAATATAACTTTGTTGGTTGGACAAGAATAAATAACAAGCCTGTATATTTATTAGGCAATGGTGCAATTGGTGACATATTAGTTAATGTTTGAGGCAGTAATTCAAAGTTTATAATGTTAGACAATAAAGCATCTGAAAAAGAAGCATTCAATCATACTATAAACATGCTAAATATTGGGAAAATACACGTTACCCTTCCAATTTTATCGTTGTCTCTATTGTCTCTTATCGTTAATTTACTAAAAGAAGCTGATATAGAACCAAAGTTTGTAATGTGGGTTCATGGTATCACTGGAAGTAGAAAAACAACAATTTCAAAATTATTCTGCAATATTTTTGGAGTTAATTCAGAGACAATTCCTGCGTCCTTTAAAGATACATCTGCATCATTAGAGGTGAAAGCTTTTGAATACAAAGACTCAGTGCTTATAGTAGATGATTATCATCCTTCAGTAGATCGTACTGAAAAACTTAAAATGAACAATACTGCCCAAAATCTTATAAGAGCATACGGTGATAGAGTTGGAAAAAGTCGAATGACCAAAAATATGAAAAATCAAAATGTATACAAACCTAGAGGAATGTGTTTGATTACGGGCGAAGATACAATTGATGGACATTCATCAAATGCGCGAATTATGCCAGTTGAAATACTTTCAAATGATATAGACTTAGTTCAGTTAACCTATTTTCAAAACACTAGAAACGTATATACATCCTGTCTTTATAATTATATCAAGTTTCTTGCTTATAATTATGACAGAATTGCAAATACCGTTAATGTGAATTTTCAGGAGAAAAGAAAAGTTATAATGAACGAGTTTCATCATGGAAGATTAGCAGAGACAATAACGTTTTTATTTATTGCCTTTCAATTATTTCTTGATTATGGAATTTCAATAAATGCAATTGACATAAGCAAAAGAGAATATTTTGAAATTATAGCATATGATGTATTTACTGAAATTATTCTGAAGCATAATACTTGTATTGCAAATAATACACCAGAAGTAATGTATTTGATCGCAATTCAAGAAATGATAAGAACTAACAAAGTTAGATTACATGAAGTTGGGACAAGTTCAAGTGCTGTTAATACAGTAATTTATCAAGATTTAGATTATCTATATATTATTCCAAAAACAGTTCAAGCACTTGTAAATGAATTCTGGAATGACTTGGGAAAAGCATATCCACTTGGTGAAGCAGCAACTATTAAAGCTTTAGACAAAGATGGACTCTTATTAACTGCTATGGAAGGTAATGAAAGAAAGAGGACAGTTAGAAATCCCAAAATTGTGTCTGCTTCAAGTGGTAGACCAAGATATTTAACTATAAACAAGAAAATTATGGATAATATATTATCAAATATATAGTTGAGTTTAGGAGGACAAAAGGACAAAGTGCTAAACATGTTGAATCTGCTCAAATTATTAATAATATAGATTGATTTTGGAGGACACAATCATGGACACAGACGAAGAGTATGTTAAATTGATTGATCTAATCGTTGACATAGTTATTAGAGAAACTAATAGTAAGGAGTGCAAAGATGAAAAGTAAAAAAATTGTATTATATGCTAGGGTAAGTACTGATGGTCAAGCAGAAGAAGGTTTTTCAATAGATGCTCAACTAGATAAGATGAGGAAAAACGCTGAGAATGATGATCATACAATCGTTGATGAATATATTGATAGGGGTATTTCAGGTAAATCAATGTTAAATAGACCTGCATTGCAACATATGTTAAGAGATGCAAAGCAAGGAAAGTTTGATGAGGTTTGGGTTTGGAAACTAAGTAGAATTGCTCGGAATAATTTAGACCTATTAACTATAGATAAAATGTTTCGGGAGTATAACATTTCACTAAAATCGTATTCTGAGTCTTTTGATACATCGACACCATCTGGAAAGCTACTTTTCAATATGCTTGCAGGCATTAGTGAGTTCGAACGTGAAACGATCGTTGATAACGTTAAATCTGGCATGAAACAGCGAGCAAAACAAGGGTATCATAACGGTGGAAGACTTCTTGGCTATCGATCAGTGCCAAGTAGTAATATTCAAGAAAAGAGAATGTTAGTCATTGATCCAGAAGAAGCTGAACTAGTAAGATTGATCTTTGAACTGTATTTATCGGGAAAGGGATATAAGGCAATTGTCAATTATGTGAACGACCGGAACTATAAAACTATAAAGGGCAATAACTTTGATATTCAAGGTGTAAGAAACATAATAAAGAATCCAACATATGCAGGCTATATTCAATTTAATCGGATTATCAATTGTGCCTCTAAAAGGAAACTTGCTACCGATGAAGAACGTATTTTTACCAAAGGCAGTCATGAGCCAATTGTTAGCATGGAGATTTGGACTCGTGCTAAAGAAATCAATATGAAGAAAGCTGCGAATAACACAAAAAAGATAAAAAAGGGTTTTTTCATACTCACAGGATTATTGAAATGCCCTCATTGTGGCGCATCTATGGTAGCAGGTAGGGTAAACAAAACTTCAAATGGTGAAAAAATAGTCTACAATTATTATCAGTGTTCAAGATACAAGAACGTTGGTAGAAATGGTTGTAAACCGAATTCCATACCGGCATCATATGCGGAAGAATATGTGCTAGAAAGTTTTAAACAGTACACAGTCTCAGATCACTTAATTAAAAAAGTAGTTGATACAATGAATAAAGATCTAAAAACAAAGACTCTTCCGCTAGTTAAAAAGCTTGAAAAAACAGAAAATGAATTATCAAAATTAAGCAATAAAATTGATAGATTGTTTGATTTGATGGTCGAAGGTGTGATTAGTAATGAAGAATTTAGGCAAAAGCAAACAGAACTTGAGAAATCTAAAATGGATTTAAGAGATTCAATAAATCAATTAAAGTGTGAAATTTCACAACACTCAAATGTTGTTGAAATTCCATTTGAGTATGTAAAGAGCGTTCTCACAAATTTCTATGATTTGCTTATGAAGGCAAATAGAGAGGAGCAGAAAGCGTTACTATATTCATTAATCGAAAAAATTACAATGTCTGACGACAAAAAAATTGATGAGATTATTTTAAGGTTTACAGAAAATTCGCATAGAGTATTTAGTGAAAAGGGGGCTTCGGAAGAAGCTCCTTTTTATTTGCCATTTTGTATAACAATTGACTAGGAATTTTCTATTGATTTATTCATTGTCTTTTACAGAAGAGAAGACAAATGAAATCGTGTAAAATTCCTCTGAAGGGAGGGGGGACAAATGGATCATGAAAAATACGACATAAATGACTTTAAAGGCATATATAAAGAACTTGTTGAGCTATTAGGCGTTGAAAAAACGCTCTTGTTTCACAAGCATTTTAGAGGGATGCAGATCACTTTTCCAGTTAAGCTTTTTTCGATGGAATCCGTAATGAAAAAAGTGAAGAAAGAATATAACGGTCATAATTTGAGGACATTATCTCTTAAATATGAGTACTCAGAAAGATGGATTCGCAAAAAGTTGACCAATGTAGATTTGACAGAAATAAAAAAAACATTCAAGTAAATTTAGTTGTAAACAAAAGTACGAAGTGATAGCTATTTGATAAGTTATACTAAAATAAATACGTCTTAAGGGGGACATATGGAAACAAGTAGTGAAGAAATATGTATCAGATGTAAAGGAACTGGATCTTTGTTAAAAGATAGGATGTTCGAAAGGTTTAAAGGCGTTGGTTTAATGCTAATTAGTTTTGGTGGACTGGCATTAGGATTTGGTTTCGTAGCAATTGCAGGATTACTCTTAGGGGTTTTTATTACCATTGCAGCGCAAATGAAAAAGTGCTCTGCATGTCATGGAAAAGGCAAAATAGAATTGAAAACACAACTGGAGGTTTTAAATGAAAAAAATTAGGTTACCTCTTACGATTATAATGATTGTCGTTGCAATGTTTTTAGATGGTTGTGAAGGTACTGATCAACAAGAAGTGAAAAGCACTCTATTAAATTCAATTGAATCACCAATAGTTAGTCAAATTAAAAGTTTGAATACACCTGAGGGAATTTTACTTGGGGATTTAATTGAAGTAGGAATGGGGTCATGTACATATGAACTCTATGATCCTGCAGAGGATGGGAATACGTATGTAACGATTTCTGGAAATATTACATACAATGGTATTCCCGTAGTAGCAAAACTTCAATACAAGCAAATTAACGACTCTGAGTATGAGTTTTATACGCTAGTATATAATGATCTACCAAGAACAGAGTTAGAAGTAAATGAATTCTTCCAATATTTATATGATTCGTATAATGAACAAAACAAAGTTGAAGAAACAAATAGTACTGTTTCTGCAACTGAAGAGATTGAAACTTCGGAAACAGTTACAACTAATTCTAATAGTACAGGTACTGCAATTGTTGACGATTTAGGGCTGATGACATCATTTGTTGAAATGGATTCTATGGTATATGAATTTGGAACAAAGGCTCAGTTTGATGCCGATTTTAATGGCGATAGCATCAATGATACACTTGAATTTTATTTTGAGCAGTTTTGGTTTAACTTCACTTACATTGATGGTTCAAGTAGAACTGGGTACAATTCTGAAGTTAGGTTACCTAGGTTAATAGTCGATGACAATGGGGATTTAATGTCTGGTTTTGATTTAGTCATTTCTATAGCTGACTTAGATCAGAATGGTGATTTTGAATTTTTATTGTCTGGTACAGATTATGCAGGTACTGCTGCGATGTGTGTTTATGATGAAATTAATGGATCTATGACATATATTGGCGAGATAGAGGGACAATTTGAATTTGTCATTCTTAATGATGGTGAAATATTAGCACCTATTGGAACTCAAGGCGTAGGTAGTTCATATATTTACCAAGAAGGTACTCTATCAGAAAATCACTAATTTCAATTGTTCTTAATAATATATGTTTACAAGGAAAAAGCTCATTTTGAGCTTTTTTTCTTTTGGAAAATCTTATTAACGGGTTAACTACTAAAAAAATATAAACATGTATGTAAATTATTGTAATAATATGTAAAATAATGTAAAATTGTAATGTGATTATCACATCAATTTAATTGGAGGAATTATGAATAATTTAAAAGAAATTCTGAATCAAGATATTGATTTGAAAGAGAGGCTAAAACAGATATGTTTGATTTTATTCAATGAAGAGGTTAGCATATATCAAGTTGAAGAATTTCATGTAATTACTTATGAAGTTCACTTCAATGACAATAACTTTTATGAAATAGACTTTTCGAAAGGAATCACAACAGTTGAGTTGTATAATCGAATTCAAAACGACCTTATAAATGAGAGAAAACTTGATTTGGATATTAATAATCCAGTTATAAATCGAAACAATATTAGATATTATAATAAATCTGGAATCTAAAATAAATCAAAAGACCCCCTGGAATTTTATTTGAAATTAAGATATAATCATTATCAGAAAGTGAGGCATTATTAAAAATGAATAAACCTTTAGCTATAGATTTATTTTGTGGTGCAGGTGGTATGAGTGAAGGACTTATACAAGCTGGGTTTCATATAGTATTTTCAAGTGACATTAACAAACAAGTTGAATTGACATACACAAATAGACATAACCAACTGGGTTTGATCAATGGTGAAAATACTCATTTTGAAAGAGCGGATATTAGAAATATAAATGGAAAGTTTATCATGGATAAAGTTAAGAAGTTGAAAATCTTCAATGATGAAAAAAAACCTATTCATATTGATGCAATATTTGGAGGACCTCCATGTCAAGGATTCAGCAGAGCTGGGAAACGGGATCCTAATGATCCAAGGAATATGCTTTTCAAAGAGTATTTAAGAGTGATTAACGAAATTAGACCCTCATATGTAGTTATGGAAAATGTTGAAGGTTTCATGGATACTGTACTTTTTGATTTTAATGGCTTAGATAATAGAGTTTATGAAGGTGGAAAGCTAATTGTTGAAGTGTTGTTGAATGAATTTCAAGAGATTGGATATTTAACCCTACAACCACAATTGCTAAATTCATCAGATTTTGGAGTACCTCAAAAAAGAAACAGAGCTATTTTTATAGCGTATCTACCAGGTGTTACAAGACCGGAATATCCAAAGCCTATATTAAAAGAAAAGGAAAAAGTAACAATTCGAGAAGCAATTTCCGACTTAATTGTAGATGAGAACCTAAAGAGTAAATTTAATACAAAATTATCTGATTTTCAAATGGCATCTAAAAACGGTAGAACTCCTAATACTCAAGGAAAACCAATAAAAGCTCCAAGTAAAATTCGGAATCATGAACTATCAAAACATTCTAATTTAATTGTTGAAAGATTTTCCTTATATAATCTTGGCGAGGATACTCAAGCATTAAGAAGAAGAATACTATCTGAAGGAATTGATTTAAGTGGTAAAGTCAATCTAATTGAAAAGATCATCAACAATGCAGTTGAAATGGAAGAAGGTGTAGATATAATTGAACAATTTAGAGCAGGTGATGCAAGACCTGATCTGCTTGAAGTTTTATTGACTAAAAAGAATAATCGTATAAAATTAGATTTCAATTCACAATCACCAACTGTTTTAACACTTCCCGATGATTTTATATCGCCTTTTGAGCATCGTATTTTTTCGGTTAGAGAAATGGCCAGATTACAGTCATTTGATGATAGCTTTGAATTCCTTGGAAAACGTACCACGGGTGGAGATAGACGAAAATTTGAAGTTCCACAGTACACACAAGTAGGGAACGCTGTTCCACCCTTACTTTCAAAGGCAGTAGCCTCGGAAATCATGAAGGCTATCTTAGTAACTTTTTAAGCCAATTAATGAGAAAAACAAATAAGCTTTTCTCATTTTTTTTTTTTTGATATTTTTAAGATTTTAACGACTTAAAAAAGAAAAATTTGTTCATGTTGTTCTATAATTTTTTTGTTGATATAATTAATTAAATAGGGAGGATACATATATGCAAAATATTACTGAGTATTTGAGAAAAAGAGTTGTAGAAGAGTTGTTTGAAATGGATTCGTTCAGTGTGCCTTGGGAATATTGGAAACCAATAATAGAAGAAAAAATGCCTATTATCAATGGAACCAACGTTATAGGCTTAGGAGATCATTTAAGTTCAATATTTAGATCAACAGGTGGAGAAAGATCTCAATCTGAAGTATCAAGTGGAGGAAATGGTTGGGAAGCTTTAGTCTGTTACTATTTAAACTTATGTCTTATAGGTACAAAAACTGTAGTTATTAAACAAAAAAAGGCGCTAGTACCAATACCAATAATGGAATCGCTATCTGTAAAATATGATACATTTAGATCTAATACAGAATCAGATCTGATTGCTATTTCATTTCCTGAAAAATCATCATATGCGATGGACATTAAGGATATATATGTTAATTCGTCTAGGGGACAACGTATTAAAAATTTTAAAAACAACAAATTTAATTATCAAGATATAATAAATGCACTATTAGAAGTTGATTTTGATAGCTGCAAAGTACTTGTAATTCAATGTAAAACAAACTGGAATGATAACGCTCAAATTCCAATGCTTTGGGATATGTTATATTCTTCAGATGGGTTTTATAGAAGAAATATCAGCATAGGGTCTTCAGAATATAATATTCGAAATCTGAGACGATTTGGGTATGCTTTCGTTACAATTCCAACAAACAACAGAGCTAAATATGAGCCCAATAGTACTGCAGTTAAAAGAGTAAAAAACTTATCGGGAGGAAATTATTGGGGAAAAACTAGTAAAGATGGAGTAGCACTTTCGATCAAGGAAATATTTAATATAAATCAATTGGGGAATGACAATGAGAGTTTTAAGCCAAAACTCAATGAAGAATTGCAATCGATCTTAACTAAATACAATTATTTTAGATTGGGGTAATCTATGAAAAATGAAGTAGCTTTTAAAGCATCTACAAATATTAAGAGCCTTGTTGGGAAGGATTTAGTGACAGATAAGTATTCAGCAATTTTTGAATTAGTAAAAAATGCTTATGATGCCGATGCTACTGAGATCCATATAGAATTTGTGAATGTTGATTCTACAATTAAATCAAATGAATTATCAAAATTGATAATTTATGATAATGGTAAAGGTATGACAAAAGATGATTTAATAAATAAATGGATGGTCATCGGCACTAATAGCAAGCAAAGCACATTAGAGTCAGAAAAATTCAAACGAATATATAGTGGAGACAAAGGGATCGGTAGGTTTTCTACTGATCGACTAGGTAAGAAATTATCTTTAAATTCAAAAAGTGGTAATACAAAGCGAATGTTTACAATAGACTTCAATTGGGTTGATTTTGAAAAGTACAGAGATAATATTAGTGATGTTAAATTGAAATATTTTGATAACGAATATTATGGTCTTGATACCGGTGTAAGCTTAGAAATTTCTGAGTTAAGGGATAGGTGGACAATAAGCGAAGTCGAATATTTAATTGAAAATTTAAGACATTTTAAAAATCCGTTTGGATTCAACCATACTTTCAATATATATGTAACAGCTATAGAATATTCAATCATTAACAGAAAAATCGAAAAACATGATTTTAGTGAGTTTTCTACACTCTCATTAACAGCAATAGTAAAAGATGGTCAAATTAAGTTGGAAATTAAGAATTCGGAAGGCGTACATGAAGAGACTCATATAAATTCATATGGCTTTGGAGATGTTTCGTATACCATCTACTATTTCGATAAAGGTGCTAAACGAAGTTTTCGTTCAAAAATGAAGCAGTCAGTTAAAGAGTATGGGAATGTAAGAGTTTATTTAGATAATTTTAAAATTCATCCTTATGGAGAACTAGATAATGATTGGCTAGGGATTGATAGAAGATCATTGCAGAAATTATTTGGGAAATTTTTTACAACAAATGATATTATTGGCTACGTTAGTTTGTCAAAAGTGAGCAATCCAAAAATAAAACCAGCAACAAATCGTCAAGGACTAATTGAATGTATAGAGCTAGAGGAACTTAAAAATTGTTTAATTGATTTTGGAGTTGGAGTATTGGAAAAATATTACTTTGAAATATTAACAACTAAGTCAAGAGACTCCTATACTAAAACAAAAGAAAAAATTGAATTAACTAGTCATGAGTTAAAGGGTTTAGCTGAAGAAATCAAAGTAAATCAACCAGATCTAGCGAAAAAAATTACTAGGATAGCTAAAGAAGTGGATCTTGTAAGAAAGGAACACGATCGGTTTGAAAAAAGTAAAAGTGAAGAGATATTGGTTTATAAACGAAATGCTCAAAATTCTGTTTTGTTGCATGGAATAATTCATAATACAGCAATTAAATTGAAGAATTCTACAAGTACAATAAATAGAATTTTAAGAAACTATGGCGAGGAAATGTCTGAAGGGTTAAAAGATCAGATAAGGATTCTATCTTCTCAAATTAATGATTCACAGGGATACTTGTTAAGTGCACGTGACCAATTATTAGGTGAGAGGAAAAAAGATGAGATTAAAATGAAAAGTTTTGTAGAAGATTATACTCACAAGTATAGTAAGCAGTTTGAAGAGCATTCAATATTATGTACAAGTTTAGTTGAAGATGAAACTTATTGCAATATTGATTTAAGAGATTTAAAAACAATCTTTGATAATCTCTTAAATAATTCAATTAAATCACTTGCAAAGAAAAATAGTCTAAACAAACATATAAACATTCATGTTTACAATACAAAAAATAAAACATTTATTAGAATTAAAGATAATGGAATTGGTATTCCAGCAAGTTTGAGAGATAGAATTTTTGACCCGTTTTTTACAACTACTCAAGGATTTGGAATGGGTCTATCTATCATTGATGAAATTGTGAAAAGTTATAGTGGATCATTACATTTAGCAAATATAGAAACCGATGAGTTTACAGAGTTTATTGTACAAATAGGGAGATAGAATATGAGACGAAATATATTAGTAATTGATGATGATAGTGATCTTGATCTTATTTGTAATGATTATGAAGAGCTTTTTAATATAATAAAAATGAATGATGAGTTAACAAAAGAGATTGAACTAAAATTTACAACATGCAATTCAATAGTAGAAGCTATTAATTTATTAACTATGTCAGAAAATGTGTTTGATATTTTAATAGTAGATTATGATTTTAATGATAATTCTGATGGATTTTTAAGAAATGGAATTGAATTAATTCAAAAAATTAGAAATTCTTTTAATAAGCGAGTGCAAATATTATTTTATACCATGCATCCGTTATCAGACATTTCAAAAGATGAATATTATATTTTACTAAATCAAGGTATTTCAAGATTTATTCTAAAAGATGCAGTAAATATTGAAAGCTTATTAACTTTGCCTTTAGTACAACATTTTAATCCTTCGGATCAAATTGTTGTTGAGGCAATTTATAACGCTCTAATCAAGTATTCTCAGTCGGATAATCCAATAATAACAGGGTTAGAGTTATTCTTGAATAGGTATAAAAAATTATCAAGTAGTTCATATATTGAGATTAACAACGTTAAATATTCAATATATGAGATTATCAAAGCAATTCGGTTAGATGAAGAAGTTGGTAGGAGATATATTGAAATGGTAATTAGCCAATCAGTGTTATCAACTATAATTAATGATGAAATAGAGGAGATAATTGAATGGAAATAAATCATTTTTTCCCAGATCAAAGAATTCCCTTTTTCAGAAACATAGATAAGGTATTAGCTCAACTTTTAGAAGGTGAAAAATACCAAAATTTTCAAAATAATCAAATGTTTTTAGAAAAATTAAATGAACGAATTAACAAATTAGATATATCACTTATTACTGCCCATGGCCAATACAATGCTGTAATTGATTTGGTTAGATTTGATAAGCCTAAAAAACTTATTGAATTAAGCGATACTAATAAATTTAAAAATAATTTCATTTTTTCATTTTCATGCAACACGGCAGACCGATTAGGTGAAAAAATGATTGAAGATGGTGCAATTACCTTTATTGGATTTTATCATGGGTTTTCTCCAAATTTTAATATAGACGGATTACGAGGAAGGCAGTTTAAATTGGAGATGGAGTTATTTGGAAAAAAAATTTTTGTATACGCATTTATACGTGTATTTTCACATTTTATTAAGAAACCAGTGACGGCTCAAGAATTTTATGAAATGCTATTATTGTCTATTTTGAAAGTACTTGACAAGGTAAAAGAATCTGATGTGGACGATATATTGAGCAAATTCCAAGTTCCCATAAATAGAAAAGAATACCTGCGGCATAAAAAATTGATATTTCAATCACTAAGCGATATTTTTATTAAAGCATTTGATTCAATAGACATATTAGGTGAAGTGAATTATATTCCTTGGAAAAATCTAAGTGCTTTAAACTCTGAAAAATTAGAAGAGATTTTAATTTCATATGAGATGGAGTTTGAAGACAACAAATTCTATGAGTATCTAGTAAAGTATAGAGCTGCAACTATATTAGGAAAAAAAAGTGAAGCTGATGAATATCTTGAGAAATTAAAAGTTGAGAACATCGAGAGAAAGGTCATTACCGAAGAATATCTTGAATTCTAATGTTCACTAGATAAGATATTTATATGACAAATGATCTGATTTTTATTTTAGTATTGAGTTTTCGAATCGCAAAACTGTTTAGGGAGGAAAAATCATTGAAATTTGTTTGGATCAGATTCATTGATAACTTTAAGTTAGTCTTTCAATCATTGAAAGGAATACTATATATTGTTATATGGATTTTAGCACAATTGTTATTTGGGCTAATTGGGGTATATATTTATAGTCTGTTTTATGCAGATTCTGACTTTGGAGAGAATATAGTAATTACTTTAAATGTAGGTGGCTTTAGACTATATATTTTAGCGCTAATTGGAACTATGCTATTTAATAATATAAATAAAATTATTAATAGAAACAGTTTAGACTGCGATGAAACGTATTATACTCATATTCTGATGATAATTATATTAATTTGTTATACTATAGCAATATTTGCACTTAAACCACTAAAAATTGAGAGTACAGCAAGTTTGAGTGAGATTTCAGAGATGAAAATCGGATATAGTGGTATATGCACGATTATTTATTTTATGACATTAATGATTTTTAATTTTGCTGAATATATATTTAGTCTTGAGACGTCTGAACTCAAAGATTCCATTGATGGTCAGACTAAAAGAATTAATGAAATGATTTCGTCAAGGAGGCCCAAATAGCATGAAAAAAATTAGTTTGATTAGCGTTAATCAACCAATTGGGACATTTTACTTAAGTTCTATAAACAGTTTAGACTTATTGAAGTTTGTAAAATTTAGTCGAAAATCAGTTGATAGAAATGGGTTTCAGAGAGATGTCTCAAAGTCAAGAATTAAAAAGATTTTGGATTACTGTGATAACCCCGATGCAACATTTCCAACTGCAATCATACTATCAGTGGATAGTAGGACTGTGAACATAGAAGGCGATCAAATGAGTTATGAAGAAGAAAAAATCAGTGCATATGTAATTGATGGGCAACACAGATTATTAGGAATTGATAAATATAATGATAAACATAATTTCGATTTGCCAGTGGTACTGATGTTTGATTTAAGTGTTGAAGAAGAGGCTTATGTATTTTCTATTATCAATAGTACACAAACTAAAGTATCTACATCTCTACTATATGATTTATTTGATGTTTATGAAACTGATAGTCCACAAAAGACATGTCATATTATTGCAAGAACTATGAATCAAGATCCTGAATCTCCTTTTTACAATAAGTTAAAAATGCTCGGAAGTAAAAAAGGATTATATGAAACATTATCACAAGGTACTTTTGCTGAACATTTATTGCCAATGATTACAAAGGACCATGCTAATGATGCAAAAGAAATCAAAAAGAATTTTTTCAAAAAGAGAATTACTTTAAAATATTACGATACTATTTTCAGAGATTTGTTTATTAATAATTCGGATAATACAATTTATAAGTATTTATTCGATACTTTTTCTGCATTAGAAGATGTTTTTTATCTTGAATGGAATAGCCCAGATTATATTATCGCAAAATCAACCGGTTATGGCGCCATTATGAGATTTATAAATCTATGTTATAAAGAAAATGAGTCATTAGACTTCTTAAACTATGATAATATGAAATTCTCATTTCTAAAGTTTAGGATTTATTTAGCAATATTTCAACGAGATTGGACTTCAACATATTTCCCTTCAAATGCAGCGACACAAGCAAAGCTTGCTCAAGAAATATATGATTCTCTAAGCAACAAAGAGGTTGAAATATTGAAAAATAAGAAATACACAGAATCCGATTTCAGCTATTTTCAAACTTGTAACATAGAATTTGTTAAAAATTTTAACAACATTAGTCATGAATATAAAATTCCGATATATTTAATAATGCAATTATCAAAGAGTAGTAATAATTATCCGTTCTTAATAAACGTTACTATTAATGAAAATATTAATTTTGACATATCTTTTAAAGATGAATTTAATGTAATCTGTGCATCATTGAGTATGTGTTTTGAAGGCAGGATGCCTCTAAAAAGTGAGGAGAATATTAACGAAAATATGAAAGGATTTTCAGAACAAAATGATACTAAGGTGAAGCTCTCAGATAAGGATCCTAATTCAATAGTATGGATTTCAAGGGAAACTATATTTGGTAATACCTATATTACATCTCAGTCAGATACATTGGTGGATATTTTTAGTGATAAATTAGGAATAGGTAGAGAGTATTCATATATTCAGTTATCTTCAAGTGAATTATTCACTTTGTATCATTATCTTTTGAGCATGAAAAATAATTTTGAAGAATAATAATTATTAATTTCGTATGATTTCAGAATGTATTATCAGAATAATTATTATCAAGTAAACGGACTGAATTACTTCAGTCCGTTTACCGTTTTGCATACTACGGTGAACCGTATCATAAATAACCAAATTAAAACAAGTCAACTCCTTTTTAGAAGTAAATTCATTTATTTATAGAAGAAGTCACTACGAAAGATACTGTTAAACTAGAGTTTATGTTCATAAAGTTGTTTAAGTATAATACTCTTCTTAAAATCAAAGCGCTTTTAGATTTATATAATGTTTTTTCACTTAAAATCAAAATTCTTTGAGTGGACATGATCTAATGAACATTCAATAAGACTTACTTTTTTGTTCTCCAAAGGGACAGAAGGATTTTTGGCTCTTAGAGTATTAAATATGAAAAAGTAGGTGAAATTTCTTAATAAATGCTCAAGACACACTCGTAAATTTTATTGAAGATAGATTTGGTAGTATGTGACAGCGTATTTTAGTGTATAAAGAGGAACCTATTATTGAGTTTGAATGGACTAATTAGAGCTAATTATTGTAATAATAGTAAAAACTCAATATAATATTCTTAATACAGTAATGGCTGGAGGAATGGTAATGGACAAAGTAGAACAGGTTGCAAACGGTTTGAGGGAGTTATTAAATAAGAAGAGTTTGCTTAATAATTTCAAGATGAAAGACAGTTTGAAAGGTTTTAAATCATCCGAAGTACATTGCATCGAATATATCGGCGAAAATGTTGATTCCAATGTAACGAAACTTGCCGAGTCTTTTTATATGACTAGGAGTGCTACAAGTAAAATAACGCAAAAGCTCATGAAAAAAGGTATGATTGAAAGCTATCAGAAATCGGACAATGAGAAAAAAATTTATTTCAGACTGACAGAAGAGGGTGAAGCAATATACAAAATTCACTATGATCTGCACAAAGAATTTCAAGAACGAGATAAAACTGTATTTGAGCAAGTAACCGATGAACAGTTTGAAATGATACTTGATTTAGTAGAAAAATATAGCAAGCATCTGGATGATGAGATAAAAAAATTGGGTGTTGCGTTAACAAATCGAAATGACTTTGAGTAATAGGGTTGTATCAAATCGCTGAAATAGCAGCGTATGATACAACCTTATTTTATTATTGACAGGGGAGAGTGAAGATGTTATTGTGATTATGTTGCCTAGGAAACATAATCACATTTAAAAGGAGAAATTATAAATGCGTAAATATAGTTTATGGATTATTGTAGGGATTGTTTTGATGAATGGAATTGGTATGACGGTAGTTTTTCCACTTTTGCCCTTTCTATTGAGTAATTATTTACCAGACTCAAAAATCGTTTTGGGCATGAGTGCCCTTGCGTCGGTTTTTGCAGCTTGTACATTTTTTGCGGCACCAATATTTGGGGCATTAAGTGATAGATTTGGTAGGAAAAAGATATTAATCGTAAGCTTACTTGGATCAGTTATAGGTTATATCTTATTTGGAATTGGTGGGGCGTTATGGGTGCTCTTTTTAGGTAGAATTATAGATGGCTTAACAGCTGGAAATATCAGTACGCTATTTGCCTATATCGCTGACAGTACTGAGCCCCACGAAAGAACAAAATGGTTTAGCTATGTAGGTGCTGCAATGGGATTTGGATGTATGATCGGTCCGGCTCTAGGAGGACCGCTTGGTTCTATTTCAATTGCATTACCATTTTTTGTCACTGCGGGCATCATGTTATTTACTGTTTTATGTACCTTTTTCTTTTTGCCAGAATCTCTTTCTTTGGAAAAGCGGACTACTCATTTTTCCATAAAAAGTTTAAGTATCATTGGTCAGTTCAAAGGTGTTTTCAATTTAAGAGAGGCTAGAGCTCTAATTGTTATTGGAGGATTCTTCTATGTTGGATTAGGTATTTATCAGTTTAATTTCAGTATTTTTCTAAAAGATATTTTCTCATGGGGGCCGGCACTGATTGGAGGTCTCTTTACGCTTATAGGCGCTTGTGATATTATCTCGCGAGCTATATTATTACCGATTCTTCTTAAAAAATTTAGTGAACGAGCGATTGGAATTGTCGGACTTTTAGGACTAACTTTTGGCTTGGCATTAATCATTTTAAGCATTAAGGTCGTATCACCGTTACTAATTGTGGCAGCGGTTACTTGTATCACCTTAGGAGAAGGTTTATTTGATCCGTCTTATAATGGTCGTCTATCTCAATCGGTAGACGAAAGCAGTCAAGGAAAATTGCAGGGTGTTAATCAAAGCTTGCAGTCTGCATATAGAGTTCTTGTTCCTCTTGGCGCTGGAGCAATTTATTCGGTTAATCCTGGTATTTTATATGGACTAGCCACTTGTGTAATGTTAGGAGCACTTGTTTTGTTCTCGTACTTACCAATAAAACAGAAAGGCTAAAAGGTGTCAGGTCATAGTTAGCCAAAAGGCTAACTATGACCTGACACCTTTTAGCTTAAGTGGTCGAAATGTGGGTATTGATTCCTTATGTTTGTCATTAGTACGTATTTTTTTTAATCCAAAAGGGGAGAATAGATCATGATTAAAGACGACGTCGGTACATTGAAAAGAGATATATCTAGTAATAATGTTCTCTTTACTGACCCAGTATTTAAAAGCTTATTTAGTAATAATCATTCTATTATGTTGTTGATTAGACCCAATACGGGAGAGATCATTGATGCCAACTTAGCAGCATGCAATTATTATGGGTATAGTAGTGAAGAGTTGATGAATATGAAGATTTATCAAATAAATACACTCAATAAAGATGAACTAAAGATGGAAATGTATAACGCGGTTCAAGAAAAGAGAAATCACTTCTATTTTAAACATCGCCGTTCTAATGGGGATATTCGTCTTGTTGAAGTGTATAGTGGACCCATTATGATGAACGAAGAAGAACTACTGTATTCCATAGTTTACGATATAACAGAAAGAGTGAAAGCTGAGAAAGAAATTACATACTTAAATAAAAGTCTAGAAAAGAAAGTTGCTGAGCGAACACTTGAGCTTGAAAAAATCAATGAAGACCTTAAAACCGAAATTTCAGAAAAATTAATAATAGAACGTAGTTTGAAAGATTCAATGTTAGAAATTAAGGATTTATATGAAAACGCACCATGTGGTTATCATTCTTTGGATCAAAATGGAACAATTATCCGCATAAATGATACAGAACTTAAATGGTTGGGGTATACGAGAGAAGAAATTCTGGGTAAAAAAAAGTTCACTGATTTAATTACAACAGAGAGTAAACAAGTATTTAAAATGAATTTTCAAGGTTTTGTTGAACGTGGTTGGGTTAATGATCTGGAGTTCACTTTAATAAGTAAAGAAGGTAAATTGCTCCCAGTGATACTAAGTGGTACTGCTATAAAAGATATAGATGGCAATTATATAATGAGCAGATCAACCGTTTTTGACATTTCTCATAGAAAACAAATAGAAGACAAGTTACAACAGTTAAACGATAATCTTGAGAAAATTGTTGCGGATAGAACTTATCATCTCGAAGAAACAAATGCAGTACTTGAAGAGGAAATCGCCGAACGAACACGAGTAGAAAACGAACTTGCGTACAATAATCAAATTATGAATACTTTGCTTAATAATCTAAATGTTGGTGTATCGATGATTGAAGTGCCATCTGGTAAAGGGATTTTTACCAACGAGTATGCAAAAAAATTAACTGGTTATGATTTTTTACCTGATGCAAGCGAGGGAAGTTTATCAGCGCGCTTTACCGTATACAAACAAGAAACTAATACGCCTTATCCTGATGAGGAAATGCCAATTATACGCGGGATGAAAGGCGAAAGTTCTTATGTTAATGACATGGTAGCAGTACATCCAGATGGTAAAAAGGTATTGTTAGAAGTTTTTGGAACACCTGTAAAAGATGTGAATGGCAATATAATTGCTAGTCTTGTCAGCTTTGGAGATATAACACGGAGAAAGCAAGCTGAAGACGATATACGTAATCTAAATCATCAACTGGTAAAAACTAACGAGATGCTAGAAGAGATTAATTCAGAACTAGAAGAATCAAATGCTCTTCTTGAAGAAGAAATTAGCGAACATAAAAAAGTTGAATTTGAGCTAATGAAGGCAAAAGAAGAAGCCGAGAATGCCAATTCAGCAAAGAGTAATTTTCTTGCAAATATGAGCCATGAAATAAGAACTCCTATGAATGGAATAATTGGTATGACGGAATTGACACTAATGACAGACTTAAATGAGGATCAAAAAAACAATTTGCTTCTTGTAAAAAAGTCAACGAATTCTTTGCTTAGGATTATCAATGATGTTTTAGATTACACAAAAATTGAAGCGGGTAAGATTTCTGTGGAAATTAAGCCATTTAACTTAGAGGGCGTAATCAATGAGATCGTTTCTTTATTTGATATCAACGCTAAACAAAAAGGGTTATCAATCAATTTTACTTTAGATGAAAGTATCCCTAGTACTCTTTATGGTGATGTAGTAAGACTTAAACAAGTGCTTGGAAATTTAATTGGAAATGCAGTTAAGTTTACTTCGCAGGGTGAGATTGACATAGTCGTCAAACCTAGAAATTTAGATACAAGTAATGTGGTTTTAGAATTTAGGGTCAAGGATACTGGGATTGGAATACCTGAGGATAAAAAAGAACAGTTATTTCAAAGATTTGCCCAACTTGATAGTTCTTATACTAAATTGTTTCAAGGAACGGGTTTAGGTTTAGCAATCTCTAAAAAACTAGTTGAATTGATGGGTGGCGAAATTTGGTTTGAAAGTCATTTTAAAATTGGTAGTGTTTTCTGTTTCACAACACCCTTCAAAATAAATGAAGAGAGTTTATTAACTGATTCCGTTCAAAAAACTGATGTAATTTCAAATTCTGAATCAGAAATTGATAGTAAACAGTTTCTCGTCGTTGAAGATGATGTGGTCAGTCGTCAAGTAATTGTTTCTTTTTTAAAGATGAAAGGATATAAGATTTTAACGGCTGAAAATGGTCAAATTGCAATTGATATAATGAAAAATACTGGTGTTGACTTGATTTTTATGGATGTGCAGATGCCAATTCTTGATGGTTACACTGCAACTAGAGAGATAAGGCTGATAGAAAAACATAAAAATAGGCGGACGCCTATAATTGCTTTGACAGCGTACGCATTAACAAATGACAAGGAAAAATGCCTAGAAGCTGGAATGGATGATTATTTAAGTAAACCTATTAATTTCAATGAAATTTGTAATAAAATTGAACAATATTTAGGGTAGTTGATATAAGGCTAAAAGGTGTCAGGTCATAGTTATCCATATGGATAACTATGACCTGACACCTTTTAGCCTTTACGATATACACAAACCCGTTTATAATTATAATTAGGACAAATAAATATCAAATCAAACATCACAGGAAGTCCGCGTTATGAGAATTTCTGTGTTTTTTTATACTATATATAGGAAGGTTGATCAATATGCCTAACAAAGAAACTAGAAAAGAGGAGAGACGTAAAAAGAAAGAATCATTTTACAACGATGCTGAGATCTGGTGGGATAAGCTTGATAATACTGCGCATATTTTTCCTGTAATTGCAGGTGAAAAGATGTCAAATGTGTATAGAATTAGTGTAGTCCTTAAAGAGGACGTCATCCCTGAAAAACTTCAAGAGGCTCTTTCAATTGTTCTGCCAAAGTTTAAAGGTTTTAACGTTCGTTTAAGACAAGGGTTATTCTGGTATTACTTTGAGAAAAATGGGAAACCCGCGCCAACAGTAAAAGAAGAGTCTTACTATCCATGCAGGCTTATAGTGCCTCATAGAAATAAAAGTTATTTATTTAGAGTAAGTTACTATAAAAAGAAAATTAATCTTGAGGTTTTTCATGTTTTGTCTGATGGTATGGGTAGTCTTGCATTTCTAAAGGAACTCACATATCAATACCTTAGACTTGTCCATCCATCACTTAGGGAAACCCATGGTGATACACTTAGTAGTGACACCTCGATGAACCGAGAAGATAGTTTTTTGAGTAATTTCAAGAAAAAAGCTGCAAAGCCCTATGTATCAAGTAGAGCTTTTCTAATAAAAGGACAAAAACTTACCAAAAACGAAATTGGGATTATCCATGGATACATGCAGATCGATCAACTCAAAACAGTATCAAGGAACTATGGCGTTACCATAAATGAGCTTTTAGTCGCGGTGTTTACGTATAGTATCTATATGGAGCACATTGAAGATATGAAGGAAAATAAAGCCATAAGAGTTGCTGTACCTGTTAATTTGAGAGGTTTTTTTGAATCCATCACGACAAAGAATTTTTTTGCAGTAGTATCATCAGAATTCCATGCTCAGAAAGAAAGTTATACGTTTGAAGAGGTTTTAGAAATCGTAAAAAGTAGTCTTAGAGATCAGATTACACCAGATAATTTAATGAAGATTGTTTCTTACAATGTATCCAATGAGAAAAATCTTTTGATACAAGTGGTGCCACTTGAGATTAAAAAACTTGCAATGTATTATATTTACCGAAAGTCTTCATTAGCCAATACAACGACCATATCAAACCTTGGAAATGTTGTTTTTAAAGAAGAATATGCACCCTATATTGAGAAGTGTAATGCAATTATCGCTCTATCAAAAGGGCAAAGTCTAAAAGGCATTGTTTGCTCCTATAATGGCGTACTGTCTTATACTTTTAGTTCTATATTAGTGAAACCTGCCATTCAGAGGCGTTTTTTTAGAAAATTTGTTGAACTCGGTGTGGATGTCACAATTGAGAGTAATGGGGTGTATGATGCGTAGATGTAATCAATGTAAAATAGATGTACGAGATAATCATTCGATTTGTCCATTATGTCAAACTGTACTCGAGAAAACTGATAAAATTGGGTCTTTTGAAAAACTTGAAGTTGCTGAAAAAACTGAAACAACTGAAAAAAAAGAAACAGCTGAAAAAACTGGAATTATCAAAAAGACTAAAACTGCTGAAATGGCAGAAAACTTGTACCCAAATGTTAAGGTAATTGCGAAAAGAATCGATCTCTTGATCAGAATTTACGCATTTTCAGCGATAGTCGTAGAGACATTACTTGCGTACTATAACTATAAAACGTATGAGAATTCATATTGGTCGGTTCTTGTTGGTGTTGTTCTCTTCTACATCTTCATGGCATTAAGGATCACATTTAAAGAAGGATATGAGTATACAACGAAGAGCATATTGATGGTTATATTAGCGGTTGTATGCGTGGTGTTAATAGATGTTTTAACAGGTTTTAGAGGATGGTCGCTAAACTATGTACTACCTTCCGCCATTATACTTTTGAACACTGGAATTATCGTCGCCATGTTTATCAACATAAGAAATTGGCAAAGTTATATGATGATAGAGCTTTTTACGATTCTTTGGAGTACATTACCATTTATTTTAAATAAGCTTGGCTATTTAACTAACCTAAGTTTAAGTCATATCGCAACTGCATATTCAATCTTACTGTTTCTCGGCACAATTATCATCGGTGGCAAGCGCGCATCGAACGAACTTAAAAGAAGATTTCACGTGAGGTAGAAATGTCAAAAGAGCCAAGTATACAAGGAAAAATTGCCAGAAGTATGATTGTTAGCCTTGCGTCTAACCGACTCATAGGTTCAAAAGCGAAAATTGGAAAGCGTCTGAAAAATAAAAGTTTATTTAAATGGTATTATCCACCTCACTTTAAAAGTGAAACCATAGAAAAATCCAGGTTTACGATGGAGATTTTAAGTAAACGCGATGTTACTGCAAAAATGGCAATCCTCTATTTACATGGTGGAGGGTATGTCGGGAAACTAAAAACCCAGCACAGATTAATGGCGATCAAGTACTGTGAAAGCATACCCGAAGTCAAGGTGTTGATGCCAGATTATAGAACTGCACCAGAACATCCTTATCCTGCTGCACTTGAAGATGCACTTGATGCTTTTGACTGGCTAATTAAGGATGGCTTTGATGAGAGCCAAATCGTGATTGCTGGAGATTCTGCTGGTGGTGGCCTTGCACTGGCAATCTGCCTTTATTTAAAACACTTAAAAAGAAAGCTGCCATGTGCGATCATCGCGATGTCACCTTGGACAGACATGACTGCAAGTGGTGCGTCATATCAATTCAATTATAAAAATGATCCACTTTTTGGTAATACAAAAGATTCTTTGTTATTCAACAGAGATTACGTAGGTGAAGCAAGTAAATTTACCCCTTATGTTTCCCCACTGTTTGGAGATTACAATGCTTTCCCCCCTATTTTAATACAAGTTGGTAGCGACGAAATGTTGCTTTCTGATTCAATTCGCGTAGCTGAAAAAGCGAAAAAAGACGGTGTGGTTGTATGGTTACATGTTTATGAGGGAATGTTCCATGATTTTCAAATGGCAGGAGACTTAATTCCAGAATCAAAAGAAGCATGGAAGGAAGTCACGCAATTTCTTTTAGATACAATCTAACAAAGTGCTAAAGGGCTAAAATTATTGAAAAGGAGAATTTATGGCTAAATACAATATTTTTAAGGCAAGTGTAGCGAGTGTCTATCCACTCTATATCGCAAAAGCTGAAAGAAAAAATAGAACGAAAGCTGAAGTGGATGAGATTATATATTGGTTGACTGGACATGACGAAGTTTCTTTTCAGATGGTACTGGATCAAAATGTGAATTTTGAAGATTTCTTTAAAGATGCTCCAAAGATGAACTTGAACAGAGCTCTCATAAAAGGTGTTGTTTGTGGTGTGCGAGTTGAAGATATTGAAGATGATACCATGAGAGAAATTAGATATTTAGATAAATTAGTCGATGAACTTGCTAAAGGAAAAACAATGGAGAAAATACTAAGATAATAGTATTTGTAAGAATATAGATAATCAAGTGAATAGAACCACAATAAAAAGAACTTGCAACTTTGATCATAAATGATACAAAGTGGCAAGTTCTTTACAATTTGACTAAAGCATTACATCGAAGTCATACCGAAAATCATACCCGAAACCATAGGAATCAACCATATAAACCATACTAAAATACTGAATTTATGAAAAGAAGCTTTCAGATTTTCATTGTTGCTTCGGATGACAACTGTCGCCCAAACAGCATGGAACAACATGAGTAAAATAGCGAGCATGCCTGTAATGCCGTGAAAGTTAAACTTAAAAACGTCTCCTGCAATTTTACCCATGGCTGAAGTGCCTAGTGTGTCACAAATCAAACCAAAATAGAACACAACAACATGCCAAACTTTCAATTTTTTCTGGAACTTTTCTGCCCAGACGCCAATAGTGTAAAATACTAAAGCTAAGTTGATAAAAACGATTGCAAAAATTAACATAATATTCCTCTTTTCTTATAGTTTAAAAGTATTGTTTAAAAACATTTTTAATATTTTGTAATTCATAATTTACTTGTTACTTGTTATTTGCGTTGGTTAACAGTTAAAGATCATTCTTTTTGATATGCGCTGCTAAATAATTTTCACCATTATCAAGTGTTTCTTTGAGAAAACGAAGTGAATTTATAAGTTCATTGACGCGCGTACTTTCTTGTTCTCTTAGTAGAAGATGTAAATAACCTGTCAGATTCATATCTAAATGTTGATGGCTATTTTTAAATTGCTCTGTCAACTTAACATGAACAATGCGTTTGTCTAGCTCGCTACGTATACGACATACGATGCCACTTTTTTCTAATCTGTCGATGATCCCAGATACTGCTGCTGCACTAACTTTCATCTCTTTACTAATATCAGAGATTTTAAGTTGGTCGTTTTTACTGAGTAAAGTAACAACAGTCAGTTGGGGAATTGACAATTCGTTTTCCTGATAATATTTTTTTAATCCCTTATCAAGTTGAATCGTAATATCCTGAAGTAATGCCATGATTTCCTTGCTTTGAGACATGTCGAGTTCCTTTCTTGATGAGCCCATCATATGTTGCATATCCATCGTTTGCAGTTGAAATAATTGCTTGAGCGATAATTGGTATATCAATAGTTAATGTATTAATAGTTAACATGTTAAATATTAACTTCTTAATTAAATTAACATATTATCAAAGTCGTGTCAACAGTTTTGAAAAAATATTTAAACTTATTATTTTGGTAGTTTGAGTTTCACTTGTTATCAATAAAGTAACGTGCTAAAATGAAAACGAAATCGATTTCGCAAATTTCAAAACATATTAATGGGAAGGTTGTTTATGAAAAAGCTAGTTAAGATATCTTTTGTGTTTCTAGTATTTGTATCACTTATGTTTACAGGATGTAGTGCATCTAAACCTAATGAGCAAAGTGAAAATGAGAGTAAAATTGAAGTTGAAGTTGATCGAGGAAAAATAGTGATTGATTCGCAAGTTGACATTGAAAAAGCGATTGAGAAAATGACGCGTGAAGAAAAAGTAGGGCAGCTGATACAAGCAGAGCGCGGTGGTATTAGCCTATCAGAAGTGACACAGTATAATATTGGATCAATTTTGTCAGGTGGTGGTTCAACACCAGAAGATAACTCGCCAGAAGGTTGGGTAAGTATGTCCAATAGCTTCCAAGAGGCATCGAGAAATTCTTCTAGTGGCATACCTATCATCTATGGTATAGATGCTGTTCATGGGCACAATAACGCAAAAGGAGCTGTAATCTTCCCACATAATATTGGTCTCGGTGCAGCTAATGATCCGGATTTGATGTTGAAAATCGGTCAGGCAGTTGCTAAAGATTTAAAAGCAACAGGCATCCAGTGGAATTTTGCACCAGCTGTATCTATCGTTCAAGATATTCGTTGGGGTAGGAGTTATGAAAGTTTTAGTGAGTCAACTGATCGTGTTGCGCTACTTGGATCAAACTATATAAAAGGATTACAAAGTGAAGGTGTTGCTGCAACGACTAAACACTATATTGGGGACGGTTTTACTACCTTTGGTACTGGTGAGGGTGAGAACTTAATTGATAGAGGGGATGTAACTGCATCCTATGACGAATTATTAGAACTATACTTACCTGCTTATGAAGAGGCAATCAAGGCGGGAACAAAAACAATAATGGCTTCATTCAATAGTGTAAATGGTGTCAAAATGCATGCACATAAAGCGTTGTTAACGGATGTTCTTAGAGGTCAATTGGGTTTTAAAGGTGTTGTGGTTTCAGACTGGGAAGCGATTTCAGCTCTAGAAGGCAATTTAGAAGTCCAAGTAGCATCGGCAATCAATGCAGGTGTCGATATGCTGATGCAACCGTATAACTGGAAAGATGTTTATGAAGCTATTTTAGCGGATCTTAAAAATGGGGCGATTAGTGAAGAGAGATTGGATGAAGCAGTAGGCCGCATCTTAACTTTAAAATATGAAATCGGTCTTTTTAAACCTTTTGAAGGATTTTCTGCCAATGCAATTGGTGATGAACAGGCCAAAGATTTAGCAAGAAAAGCAGTAAGTGAATCTCTAGTGCTGTTAAAAAACGATGGTACACTTCCTTTAGCGGCAAATATAAAGGTTTATTTGACTGGTCCAGCAAGCGATTCAGTCGGTGTACAATGTGGTGGTTGGACACTGAGCTGGCAAGGGGATGCTCAAAGTAAATTTAGTAATGGAACGAGTATAAGGGCAGCTTTTGAGTCTGTATTAACATCAGGTGGAGGTCAACTGGTAGATACGGCAGAAGAAGCGGATGTAATTGTTCTAGCTTTAGGTGAAAAACCCTATGCAGAAATGAAAGGGGATACAGATAATTTAGCACTTGATGGACCAATGTCATTATCTGGAAATCTAGAATCAATTAAAGCGCTTGAGGGTATTGAAAAGCCAGTGATAACCCTATTGGTTTCTGGTCGACCACTTTTGATCGATGATTATATTGGTTCTTGGAACAGTTTTGTGATGACTTGGTTACCTGGAACTGAGGCGCTGGGAATTACTGACGTTCTATTTGGCAATGAAAAATTCACAGGTACTTTGCCTGTATCATGGCCTAAAACAAGTGAACAGGCTGGTTTGGTTTTTATGAATCGAAATAACGATTCAAAAGATTATCAATTTAATTATGGCGAGGGTATCATCAAATAGAATTTATAGTATATATATATATAAATAATGATTAAAAAAGGTGCTAATATTCAATCTTTTTACGAATAAAAGGATAAATATTAGCACCTTTATTCATGTACGATCATTAACACAAATTCTGAATAAGTTATATTAAATTCGAACCCATCGTTTGAATTTATAAGTTAAATATTTCGTGACTGTAAAACATTATGATGCTATACTGTGTTTGAATTTCACTAAAATTAAGTATTGCTGGAGGAAACATGAAATTTTTTAACAAGATTAGCGTCCGCCTTATTGCTCTTGTTTTTGCATTGATTCTCATCTGTAGTAGTGCGCTTCAAATATCAACATTTAGTATGGTTTTTAATATGGTAAAGGAAACGGCAGTAAACAACGCACTAAGTGTGACGACGTTCATTAAAGATAAAATCGATCCTCAGATGCTCAAGGCATATAAAGCTGGAAAAGATGATGAATCAACGGAGTATTTAAAACTTAGAGAAATGATTAGTAACCTCAAATATTCCAGTGGTGCTGAATTTGTTTATATTTCTACTAAAGCAGAAGATGGAACTTGGCAATATTTTGTGGATGCCTCAATGCCCGGTGAAGAGAATTATTTACCAATGGGTTCACCTGTTGAAACGGATTATTTAGATATTTATCAAACGCTTGAATCAACGGGTAAGGACATGCCAGGTACTTATGAAGATGGAGAATTTGGAAAGTTAATGAGTAGCTATTTTCCTTTAAAAGATGAAGCAGGTGCAGTATATGCTGTTATAGGAACAGATTATGACATAACTGATGAATACAATAGCTTTATATCAGCATTTTTAAAAGGAGTTATGATTTCTGCGGTTATGTTGATTTTATCAGTTCTCATCTTCAACTTTGCAACGCGTCAAATTACAAAACCTATTAAAGAGATGGCGGGACTATCTAAAAAAGTGGCTGCTTTTGATTTAACGGAAACGGTTTCATCTAAGACGCTTAAATCTGAACTTGGCATCCTACAAGTTGCACTTGGGCAGATGATTAATAACAACAAAAATCTTTTAAAAGAGATTTCACAACTCACTAACGAAGTTGGTTTTGCATACAAAGATATTAACGAATCAATGGATACTATTTCTGATACCATGAACGAAAATGCGGCAAGCCTTGGAAATATAGCGTCAGGAATTGTCAATCAAGTTTCAGAAACATCAAAAGTAAGGCAAGTGGGAGAATCACTTGATCAACAAATTGTTGAGATTGATTCCAACATAAAAACATCATTTGGAAATGTAGAAGTGTTAAAAGATAGAACTTTAGCTTCAGAATCAGAACTTGGTAAACTTTCTATTAGTTTAAATAAAGCAGTAGATGGTTTTGATAAAAACACTTTGAAACTTAAAGAACTTGAGGAAAAATCAGGTAGTATCGTACAAATTATCGATACGATTCGTAGCATTGCTTCGCAGACAAACTTGCTTGCGCTTAATGCTTCAATTGAAGCGGCTAGAGCAGGAGAAGCTGGCAGAGGTTTTTCTGTTGTCGCTGACGAAATTAGAAAGCTAGCTGAAGAGTCAAACCAATCGGTAACAGAGGTAGATGGCATCATCACAAGCGTCTTAGCTGATGTCAACGACTCTTTGGTTTTCAACCATGAAAACACTAAGTTAATCAAAGATTCAACACAAAAACTCCAAGAAACCACGTTATCATATGAGGGCGTAAAAAGTGCAATTGAGCAAATTTACGGTATGATGCGTTCACTTGAGAATCAATCAAGTAAAATCATAGATTTTAAAAACGAAATGATGGCGAAAATCACGAATGTTGAAGGTGTTTCATATACTGCTTCAAAAGAAATTCAGGAGATACTAGCGATGATTGAAGAACAAACAGCTAATACCGAACTTGTAGCATCAAATATGGAACAACTTAAATCAAATGTAGAAAAAATCGGTGTTGAATTGAGTATGTATAAATTATAGTGCCATTATCAAAAGTAGTTACTCGAAATATTAATTAAGCAGTAAACTTGTGCAGAACATTAAATTAAATGCGTAATGTTATCCAAGTAAAAAGGTGCTATCGCAAATCTAAGTAAAGATTAGCAGTAGCACCTTTTTTGTTATCGTTATTTTGTCTTTCTAATTATTTTGATTGTTTACTCAACCACTCAAATAAAGTAATGTCCTTATTGTCTATTGTTTTTGTACATTCATTGTTAAGCGTATAAATCCACGACCAATGTCCCATATATTCGTAAGGCTTGCCGTCTTGTCCAAGGTAATTGCCTGATGTATCTATAACATTGTCAAAAAGACTGTAATAAACATTCTTGTTACCTGCAGCGATTAATCGATTAAAAAGCGCATTAGAAAATTCATCAACTGGTTTGAAATTGCCTTTTTCATCAAGTGTTGGGACGAAGTTGATAAAGTTTACAACCTCACCTTCAGATATCTTTACCGTCGGATCGTTTTGAGCATGTGTCAACCAAATTGGGAAATTCTTGATTGCTTCAATCCTAGCTGGTGTTAACCAAGTTGCTGAATAGGCTTCAGCTGCAGGATACGCAGCTGCAAAATAATCAGGATGATCGATAACCATTTTAACTGTCATGTAACCGCCGTTTGAACAGCCTCCAATATAGATACGATCTGTATCAATATCTTGATGAGCTGCAACATATTGTTCAATTAAAGCCATCAAAGCTTCTTCATAGTAAGAATGACCATCGCTACCTTCGATAGTGTTGTTATAGACATTTTGACCGTTGAAATCCATCCACATAGTTGGTGACTGAGGCACAAGAACGTATGCACCATTGTCACCATAGTAGGATTGTATATCGTCTTTGATAAGGTTCGTAACATTATTGCCAAGTACTGCTATTGTAGTATCTAAACCACCTTCGCCCGCGCCGTGGAGCCAGATGATAAGTGGTATCTTAGCATCTGTTTGTTTTTCTGGCGTATAAGAAGCATATTTTAGTGCGACATTATTTAATACAAAGTCTTGATTGTGAACAAACTTATCACTTTCAGGTTGAATGTCACCTGTTTTTTCCTTGTTACCCGTTGGCATAAATGTCAAAGATTTTCCTTCTAAAGTTGCAAGTTTACTACCGGGTACAATAGAAATCTCGTAAGAGGTTTCAACATATTCATTGCGTCCTGATAATAGATTATAGTTAAATGGAGAGCTTTCTGTCAAAGCTGGTCCTACATTAAATTCCAATGTAATGTACTGGCTATCTGAAGTTTGCACACCTGATGCATCTGATGTATAGGCATTGATCACGTCTCGTTTAACCGCATGTTCAGTTGCACTTGCTGCAAAAGAGAAAGTCGCAAAATCAAAATCTTTAAATGTTCTAATAGCATTTACTGAAAAAGATTTTGAATTAATTGTCTTAGAGTCTACAACAGTTCCCATTTTAAGTACCACTTTATTAATAGCTGGACCCCAATCATAGCCATTTGTCACAGTAGCATAAGTGACATCAACGACTTCTTTAATTTTTGTTTCATCGTTTGAAACTAACTTTTTAATCATAAGCGGTAGCCATTTACCCATTGAATCTTCAGATTGACTACCTATATAAGTAAGCCATGCTTCTGGATTCTCGGTCCTTTCATAAAGGATTTTTACAAGTGATGGATCAACATCATTTGTAGCATTAGCTGCCAATGCAATATTGGCTGTTAATATTAATAATAACATCATAATGATACCAATTACTGTTTTTTTGCTGTTTTTTTTCATTTTGAATCCCCCTATTCATATTTTTATCTCTAAGTGAACTGATTATTCACCAGTTTCCTAAAGAAATATTAACATAATGTAAAAAAAATATTTAGAAATTGCATGAACAGCTGTTTATACATCAAAATTTGTAGTTTACTTAGGATTTGTACCTTGATTTTGGATCAATTTGACATAATGTAAAATTAAGCGCATAATATGATTAAGAGCGCAATCGGTGACCGGTGCTTTTGAACTAAATATCTGATACTAATGCCACTTTATTTAAGGTGGCTTTTTTGTGTTTAAGTACACGTTATCTTGTCAATTGAAAGGATGTAAGTTTATGTGGGGAATAGCTATTGTATTAGTCATTTTATGGCTTCTTGGTATAGTGACAGCAAATACCATAGGGGGTCTAATTCACGTACTACTAGTAATTGCAATCATAGTTGTATTGATACGAGTTATTAAAGGAAATAAAATATTCTAGATAATGATTTGAACGGGGAGTTAAGAGATGTGTTAAAATCTCTAACTAGATTGGAGATAAAATGGAAAAAAATAGAACCTACTTGGAAAAGAGATCAAAAGTCAAAAAAACGATTTGGTATGTTTGTGGCATTTTGGAAGTTCTTTTTGCTTTTAGACTTATCTTTAAAGTTTTAGGTGCCAACCCAGCCAGCGGATTTGTTTCTATTATATATAGCGTTTCTGGTGTTTTCTTAGCACCATTTAATGGCATATTTAGATCTGCTGTTACTGAAGGGATTGAAACAAAGGCAGTTTTAGAGCCGATGACGATAATTGCCATGATTGTTTATGCACTTATAGTATATGGTATTGTTAGATTAATCGAGATTTATGATCCACAAAAAAATTCATAATTTATTGATATGAATTGATTAAAAGGGCTGGTGCAAATCTAGAATTAGATTAGCAGCAGCATTTTTTTGATTAAGTCTATACATATTTATAAAAAAACTGCATCTTAACCTATAATTTTGGAACCTTACCGATTGGTACATTGTGAAATTTATTTCCTAAGACTATACTAGTTTTAGAAAGGGGGATGAAACGATGAAAATTACGATAGAGCAGGTAACAGAGGAAGTGGAAGCTGAAGTTATCATACGCTGTCATGAAATTGATGAATCAGTTCGCCGAATTCTACATATGTTAAAATCACCTGAAAGACAATTACTTGGAGAGATTGAGAAGGAATTGCATTTGCTTGAACCCGAAAAGGTATACTATGTTGAATCGGTGGATGATAAGATTTTTATATACGGTGAACAGCAAGTGTATGAAAGTAAAAAAAAATTATACGAACTTGAAGCCGAACTAACCGATTATCATTTTTTTAGAGCTTCAAAATCTTTAATTTTAAACATCAAAAAAATCAAGTCTGTTCATCCTTTGTTTGATGGTAGAATTGAAGCGCATTTAACAAATAATGAAAAAGTAGTTATCTCTCGCAAATATGTAGGGGTACTTAAGAAGAAACTTGGTATATAAGGAGGAATCTATATGACTTTAAAAGCACATTTTATAAAAGTATTTTGGGAGATTTCCATGTTCTGTGGCGCTATAGTATTGGCACTAACCCTGTATCTTCAGTTTGGTGGTGTAGAAAGTGTTGCTAGAGTGACCCTGTGGCAAATTATTCTTCTAGTATCAACATTGGTGTTTAGAGGAGAGTCGTTTATCAACTTTCATAGACTGGAAATGCGAGATATGAGCATAAATTATATAATCAGCTCAGTTTTAGCAGATGTAACATTAATTATCCTTCTTTTTTACTTTACGCCTGGTGGCAAGTTTTTTGAAGGTAGTGCAAGCGTTATGTTAGGGGCTTATATTGTAATAAGAATATTTATTTATTCGATGTCTTACTTGTACACTTTTAAAAGTGCAAGAGAGATCAATGCAAAACTTATTAAAATCAAAAGAATAAGTTAACGACAAATCCTGATTAATGTCCTATAATTGTATCAATAAGATTTAAAGGAGAAGTTGATATGAATGAAAAACAAAGGCGTATTTTAATGACAGTTGCTGGTGTTCTGATTTGTGGATTCAGCGTAGGAATATTTAATTTCTCACTATTTGGAATGGATCCTTTTCAAGTGCTTGCTCATGGTATATGGAACCATACGCCTCTAGGATATGGGACTTTTTATACAATAGTCAACCTTTTGATGCTAGTGGGCGTTTTCTTTATTGATAAATCGAAGATTGGTCTTGGAACAGTTATCAATATATTTTTATTAGGATATGTTGTTCAATTTTCATCTTGGCTTTTCAATGTATGGATACCAGATCCATCGCTTTTAATCCGAAGTGTAGCGCTTGTTATTGGGATTTTAGTGATTAGTTTTGGTGCAGCACTTTACTTTACAGGTGATTTAGGCGTTTCTACTTATGACGCAGTTGCACTGATCATGTCTGAAAAGAAAATTGCCAAGTTTCAGTATTGTCGTATCGGTACTGACTTAGTATGTGTTGCTAGTGGTTTTTTACTTGGCGCTACTGTTGGCATAGGTACTTTAGTTACTGCATTTTTTATGGGTCCAATCATTGCTTTTTTTAATAAAACTGTGGCTGTGCCATTTAGGTATGGTAAGGATGTAATAAGCATTAAATAAGCATAAATAATAATCATAAAACAAATAATGTAAAACAAATAATGATAGTTTACTAGGAGGTTCTTTTGAAAACAAACTTCGACGAAATCATCAATCGACAAGGTACAAACGCCATCAAATATGAACCCAAAGTGTTAAAAGAGATGTTTGGCTCGGAAGATCTATTGCCTATGTGGGTAGCAGATATGGATTTTAAATGTCCTGACGTTATTGTAGATGCGATTACGGAGCGTGCTGCGCATGGTATATTTGGCTATTCTGATATGGACGATGCATTTTATGATGTTTTTATAGATTGGAATATACGTAGAAATCAGTGGAAGATTAACCGAGAGTGGATTTGCTATTCCCCAGGGATCGTTCCTGCGGTAAATTATATCATACAGGCGTTTTGTCATCCAGGTGATAAAGTGATCATTCAAAATCCTGTGTACTATCCATTTGCACAGGCGATTGTAAACAATGGTGCTCAAGTAATATATAACCCTCTTGTGAAGACTGAAAATCAATATGAAATGGATTTTGAAAATCTTGAGGAAATCGTAAAAGATTCGCGTGTGAAACTTTTGATACTTTGCAATCCACATAACCCTATTGGCAGAGTATGGAGAAGAGAAGACCTTTTAAAATTAGGAGAAATCTGCATAGCAAATAATGTAATGGTGATTTCTGATGAAATCCACTCAGATCTCATCATGAGTGGTCATAAGCATGTCCCTTTTGCGAGTTTATCAGAAAGCTTTGCCCAAAACTCAATCACCTGTATGGCACCTTCAAAGACTTTTAATATCGCTGGGCTTCAAATTTCTAATATCATTATTCCTAATCGACAATTTAGAACGACATTTCAATCAATCTTAGAAAATAACGCAATTAAACATCCCAATATTTTTGGAATAGTGGCTCAAAAAGCGGCTTACGGCAAAGGTGAACCATGGCTTGAGGATGTACTTAGTTATATTGAAGAGAATATGGATTATATAGATACATTTGTTAAGTCGAAACTTCCTGAGATAAAGCTTATAAAACCTGAAGCAACATACTTAGCATGGCTTGATTTTAGTGGGCTTGGCATGGATAAATTGACTCTTGAAAAATGGATGCATGGTGAGGTGAAGCTGGCTTTAGATGAAGGTTACATTTTTGGAGAAGGTGGAGAGGGCTATGAAAGAATCAATGTAGCATGTCCACGCGAGATATTAATCGAGGCTTTTAACCGAATTGAAAAAGCTATTATTAAGCGAAGAATTTAACGGGGTTCGTTTCTTTGAAACCCGTCGTAACTATGCTATAATCCAATTAGAATATAAGATAGAGTATAATTACTATGGAATTTTAGGTGAGTTGGTTTGAAGGGAGGAATGTGTTTTGAACGATACGTGGGAAAAACTGTATGATACAGTTAGAACTAAAGAGTTTCAAACCATTCAAGATAATTTAGCCAAATCATCTGATCTAGCGATTATCACAGTGGATTATAAGGGAAGACCACTTACAACCCATAGTGAATGCAACAGTTTCTGCAGTCATATAAGAACAATTCCAGAATATGAAAAGCTTTGTGAAAAATGTGATTCACATGGAGGGCTTGAAGCCGCTAGATCAAAAGAACCTTTTATCTATCTTTGTCATGCGAACATTATTGATTTCGCAGTTCCAATAATGGTAAATGATATGTATCTAGGTGGCATCATGGCTGGTCAAATCAGACTCGATCCAAGTGAGGGTGATGTTGAAATTGAACAGATCTATAGACAAACTAACTTAGAGGAACTTTTTAAAAGTAATCCAAATTTGAAAGCTGATTACGATAGATTACCAATAGTTTCTTATCATAAAATAGAAGCAACTGCCAAAATACTTCAAACCATTTGTAAATACATGGTTCAAAATCCTGGAGAAAAATTGCTTGATGAACTTTCAACTTCTTCTGATGCATTTCAACAAGTTGAAAAGAGGAGTATTCTAGCGCAAGAAGACCTTTTAAAACCAGCAATACACTATATTGAAGCACATTATTCAGAAAAAATTTCTTTAAAGCAGCTTGCACATGTTTGTAATGTATCAGAAAGTTATTTTAGCAGGCTGTTCCCCAAAAATTACGGAAAAAATGTGACACAGTATATTGGTGATATACGAATTTCAAAAGCAAAACTATTACTCTCTAATCCAGAAATGACAGTGAATTATGTCGCTAGGATCTGCGGATATGATGATAGTAGCTATTTCATCAAGTGCTTTAAAAAAGCAAATGGTGTGACGCCTCAAGAATATAGAAAAGCATTAGGGCAATAAAAGAAACCTTTTCAAGCATACCAAAGCATACCAAACATACCAAAGCATACCCCAATATACCAAACCATTACAAATTATATCGATTTATTTCAAATTGAACCCCCACATCTTAGGATAAAGATATGGGGGTTTTGTATTTTGTTATTTCATTTTAGAAGCTAGATCTGTAAAGATAACCCCAAGTGCATGTGCGCCTGCATCGGGATGTCCAATGCTACGATCGCCTACAGTGCCTGCTCTACCCATGCGTGCAGCAATTGCCATAGTTTTTTCAGCGCCTTCTACAGCCGCTTTTGCGCCGTTTTCTAAAGCGATTTTGATATCAAGACCTTCTTTTGCGCTAAGTGAGAGTGCATCAACTGCTGGTACGAGTGCATCAATCAGTGTTTTATCTCCGACCACAGCACCTCGACCAAATGAGCGCTCGCCAGTCTTTTGTATAGCAGAGATTGCTCCTTGCATCATTTCAGCAAATTGCGTCAATCCCATTTCAGTGACCAAACCAGCTTTTTTACCTGCACCTCTGAAAGCCGACCCCCATATTGGACCAGAAGCGCCGCCACAGTATTCCATGATGATCAGTGAACAATTTTCTAAGAATTCACCAATAGTAGTTGATGTGCTCACAAGTTCATGCCATTCTGATTTTAGTTGTTTGAAACCTTTGGCAACACTCATACCAAAGTCTCCATCACCTGCAAAAGAGTCAAGCTCACAAAATGGAACTTCATTTTTGATAATACATTCACTCATCACATCGACCATATATTCAAGATTTTCAAGTGTTATAACATTGTTTTTGATAGTTGATGCTGATGCATCTGTCTCAACTTCATAAGAAACTTTTCTTGCCAAAGTTTCCTTATTTAAAGCTACAAGTGGAGTATATGAAGGCGCGACAATAGGGCCATAGATATTAAGTCCAGGTGCCTGACAGGGAGCGTTAAGGAGTGTTTTAAGCTCATCATCAAGTTTCATAATAGATACTGATGCACCAAGCATGTCGATGCTTGTCATGAAATTACCTACAAAGATTCTATGAACTTTTATGCCTCTATCGTGAAGTTGTTTGAAGACAGAATGATTTAATAAATAAAGTTCTTGTAGTGGTGTACCACCAAATCCATTGATCATAAGTGCAATTTCATCACTTGAAGTAGAGTGGCTTTTAATTTCTAGTGAAGATAGAAGAGCAAGGACCATCCTTTCAGCAAGTTCATCAGCAGAGATGATTTTTTCTCTTTTAATACCTGGTTCACCATGGATTCCAACGCCGTATTCCATTTCGTTTTCAGCAATTTCAAAAGTAGGTGTTCCTTTTGCAGGTACAGTACATGAACTATAAGCGAACCCTATGCTTTTAACATTTCTAGCAGCTTTTTCAGCGACTGCTTTAACTTCAGCAAGTTCTTTTCCCATCTCAGCCATAGCGCCTGCAATCTTATGAACCAAAACGGTTCCGGCAACGCCTCTATGACCAACCGTATAAAGAGAGTCTTGAACCGCGATGTCATCGTCAACTTTTATATAATCTACGTTAACACCATCTTCAGTAGCGAGATAAGCCGCGTTTTTGAAGTTCATCATATCGCCACTATAGTTTTTAATGATGAGCAAAGTACCTTTTGCGCTTGCTGTTTCACGGATAGCTTGGTATACCTGAATTTGAGAAGGTGAAGCAAACACGTCACCACAAACTGCTGCATCAAGCATGCCTTTGCCTACAAATCCTGCATGAGCAGGCTCATGACCACTCCCACCACCACTGATTAATGTTACTTTTTTTTCATTGATGTTTCGTTTCTTAATGATTTTAAATTTTTCTATAAACTCAAGTTCTGGATGTGCCAGTTCAATGCCTTTGCACATCTCATAGACTAAGTTCTCAGGTTTATTGATGATTTTTTTCATAAAAACTCCCTTTCAAAACCGATATTTGGAAGTGGACAGGTAATCTACCTGCCCACAAAGATTTATCAATTAGTGATTTAATTACTACCAGATGAATACCATCCGATGATATTAACGTAGATTGTTGACGGTATTTTTATAATTTAGATGCTTTAAAGGCACTTCCGATGATATCAGCCGTTCTAATAGCCGCAGCTACTGAATTAACTGTGATAGGAAATGGCATTGAGTGTACAGACTCTTCAGGGATACAAGCTTTTTCTGCAACAGCATATAATTCTTCATCAGTAAGATGGTCTACACCAATATCTGCTAGACATACTGGAAGTCCAATACTATGGCAAAATTCTAGTACTTGATCGAGTTCTTCGTTTGGAGAATTTTCTAGTACCAATTGTACCAAAGTACCAAAAGCAACTTTTTCACCGTGGAAGTATTTGTGTGTACCTTCAAGGATTGTAAGGCCATCGTGCACCGCATGAGCAGCAGCAAGGCCACCACTTTCAAAGCCAAGCCCTGATAATAAAGAGTTTGCTTCTATTATATTTTCAAATGCTGGAGTCACTTGATTAACATCACATGCATGTTTTGCTTTCAAGCCGTCAGCGAGAAGTGTTTCATAACAAAGTGTTGCAAGTGCAAATGCAGTATTAGTGCCTTTTGCTGGACCACAGAAGCCTTCCCTAAAACCACATGGTAGTCCTGCATTAACATTTGCATAGGCATTTCTCGTAGCTCTTGCTTCAAAGTAAGTAGAAAGGGCATCACCCATACCTGATACTAAGAAACGAGTAGGGGCATTAGCGATGACAGTAGTATCAACTAATACGACACTTGGGTTTTGGTTAAAGTAAGCATAATCGTCAAAAGCGCCTTCTGGTGTATAAAGTACAGCAGAATGGCTTGTTGGCGCATCTGTAGCAGCAATGGTAGGACAAATGATGAGCGCATGTCCTTTAGCGACACATTTGGCGGTATCAATAGCTTTACCACCACCAAGTCCGATTGTACAATCGCAATTATTTGCTTTAGCAACTTCTGAAAGTCTTGCGATTTCTTCTCTTGAACATTCGCCGCCAAAGTTACTTTCTACGAATTTAATGCCATATTTTTGCTCAGTTTCGTCTAATTTTGCTTTTACGCGTTTTACATCTTCTGGATGTGCAATTAATAATGCGGATTCACCAAATGTTTTAACAAAATACCCTAAATTCAATAATTCATCTTCACCTTGTACGTATTTAGATGGAGATATGAACGCTTTTCTCATAAAATGTTTCCTCCTCATTTTTATTTCTTACAAATAAGTATATGTAAGTTTTAAAAACAGTACATTAGACGCAAATGGACACTGATGAAACATTACGATAGAAAAATATTGTCACGAAATAGCGCTAAAATTCCATGAGGACAAGATTGTTTCATAGAAAGATAAAAAGGCTAAAAGGAAAAGGCTAAAAGGTGTCAGGCCATAATTAGCCATTTGGCTAACTATGACCTGACACCTTTTAGCCTTTTATCCCTTTAGCACGCCATTATATGAAACATCAGTGACAGTACATCTTGTAAGGTCAAAACAGCAAGGTCTTTTCTTTCCGGAATCGAGTTTTGAACAGGTCACTTCGATTCTTTTGCTTCTCGTATCAGGATTTTTGGTAAACCTAATCCAGCGGACCCATTCCCAGCGTGCTTTGACTGTGAGTCCTTCCCACAAATCAAGAAGTTCAGATACTTTTAGTGCGACTTCAAGGTCCTTTGGTAAAACCGGTTCATACCAATTTTCTAAAACTGATATTTCAAGTTCCACCAGACCACCAGTTGAAAGCGCTGCATCATCGATTAACTTTTCATCTAATTCAAACCAGTGAGAGCCTAAACCATCGGGTTCAAGTGCAGCTTGAAAAACTATTTGATTAAGGGTACCTTCGATCATCACCATGCCCCGCGAGGGAAGTTGATCGCTGATTTCTTTTGGAAACCTTATAATTTTGTGGTTGTTGATTTCTTGGAGTAGTGATTCAACGTAGAGTTTAATCATATTCACAAGTTCCTTTCGCTATGGTTGTTCTTTTCTTATCTTATGTATGAAATTTATACCCTTTATTATGAATTAAAAGCTAGTAAATTAATTCTATAAGGTGGAAATAGATTGAAATTTCAATGATAATAGAAAAGAAGAGACTTTTTATAAAGTCTCTTCTTAGAGTTGCTATTTTATGTTACTTCATTTATTTAAGAAATTCTATTTTAGAGTTTTGTTATTTATTGCTTTCATTAATTTTACGAGCATCACGATAGCTTGCTCTCTAGTTACCATTCCTTTAGGAGAGAGATTACCATCTGCACCTGTGATGATCTTATTGTTTATGCAAAAAATTGTTCCGTCTTTTGCCCATGATGAGATTGAAGCAGCATCTTTGTAAGTAATTGAAGGTGTTGTTAAGCTATATCTTCCAGAATCTAATAATTGAGCTGTTTTATAAAGCATCATACAGAATTGCTCACGTGTGATCATATAATTTGGATTAAATTCACCTGTACCAGAACCCGTTACGATGCCTAATTTTGCAACTTTCAAGATAGACTCATTTGAAGTGTCTTGAAATGAAATCCCCTTGATATTGCCAATTTGTCCTTTTTTCTTCTCAATCATCTTAATGAGTTGTTCACAGACTTCTTCTCTTGAAATCTCGAGTTGATAATTACTGAGTATATCATTGTTGATGATTTTCAAATCAATGGCTTCATTGATAGAAATTTTCGCCCAATCAGAGGCACCGAGGTTAATAATTTCCTTTATCGGTGTAAAGTCATTTGAATTTATGAAGGTCTCTCCAATGAGAATTTCTAAAGTTCTTTTTACAGATCCTCCGACGCCGTCAAATGCGATAATCTCAATTTCTGTATCTTTCTTTAAAAGATCTTGATAATAAAGATGATTGTTCATTACGATACCATCACTTGTAGAATAATAAAGTTTACTTTGTTCGTCATCCCAAAATAGCGTGCTTAGATCTAAACAAAGGACTTCGTATGGCATAATCACTTTTGTGATAGAATCTACTGCATGCGGTGCTGTATTTGAAGGTTGCAACACTTCACCTGATTTGATTTCCACTACCATGAACTGATTTTCTAGCGGAACAGCGCCGTCATAGCCACTAAGATCAAAAGTAATCTCATAGATGCCATCAGGGACACTAGAAATATTGTAATGATCTGTGTTGTAAATAGCGCCATTTTTTTTGTTAAATAAAATAGATTTATCGCCGAATAGTTTAACGGACTGTATACTAGATGTATTTTTTAAAATCATGATAGGAGTATAGAATCCCGAACTTATGCCATTTTTCATTTTAAAAATATTTGCATAACTGCCTGAATCATCTTTCCATTGATTATAAATTGAATTTGGAGAGATATTAGTCCAAAGTTCACTACTTAAATCTTCACCTATAATTATTGATTTTGTGCTATTATTCGAAATTTCAAATTGATTTCTGTATATATAACTAAAATTGTTATTATCATTCTCATCATTTGCAAAAACCAAAGCATCATAAATACCATTGGGAACCCAAATTTTGTTTTTTGATAGTGTATAATTACGAGCTGAGTTATTTAAAATATTACTTATACCTATCGTATTTGAATCAATATCAATATTTTTAGTTTTATCAACTTCTAATAAGTTCAAGGTATCTGTCTTAATGATGGAGTCGTTAACGAAATTTGAGATAAAATCATTATAGAGAGTCATGCTAAAGTCTGTATTTGCTTCATTTAAACCTTTGAAATTATACTTTGTTAAATCAATATTCAAGATGAAATCAGATATATCATGATAAAAGTAATAGTAATTTAGTCCATTTTCATCGACGCCTTCAAAAGTCGGTATTATATTAAAAAAGTTAGAATAGTGGTAATCTTTCCAATTGGGACTATTATTGATGATTGTATCTGAAAAAATAATAGGCAATTTTAAACTAATTGATTCAAATCGAGTATGTTCTATATCTGTTGAAAAACTTGTGATAGTGGACACTGAACTGTCAACAACATATGAGCCACCGCTGAAGATACTTCTAAAATAAGATTGCGGTTGAGTATCGTCACTAACAAAATATTGAAAATACAAATAATTATTCTTATTCGCCTCTTTTGTAAAATCTATATTTAAATTAAAGGTGCTACTTGATAGTTTGTTTTTGATTTTTTCATAATAGATGGAGTTGTCATAGCTGTAATTATATAGTGTCAAAAATGGCCCATACATGTCTGTTACCTGTGTATTTTTAGGTGTTATCAAGTTGTCTTCATAATCATATATACTAATGACAACATTATATTCAGGTATGATAAATTCACCGTTTATTTCGGTCGCAGTGCTGCCATCAATGTTAGTGGCGATGATTGCTAAGTTATGATTACCGGCGGCAAACTTTCGGATATCAATAGGCGCATTAAAAATACCATCATTTTCAGTTACATTAAGAACAACTTTGCCGTCTATGCTAAAACTAACAGATTCAACATTAGGTGAAGCATAATATTTTAATGGCATATCGTATTTAAATTCAGGTGTTTTAGCCGTTTCTTCTTCAAAATAACCAATTAAATGAAAATCTGCTTCTGATGTATAAGCACTTAGGTCGATTTCACCGTTTCCAAAGGCGATGTCCTTTCCAACAGGACCAAGATCTTTGGTGTTATCAAGAAGAATTTTTTCGATCTCCATTAGTGTGGTACCAGGGTTATCTAACCACAAAAGTGCTGCAGCTGCGGAGATAAAAGGAGATGCCATAGAGGTTCCCGAAAGGCTTTCAGTTGTATTATCGAGATAAGAGCTGATGACCTTTTCACCTGGCGCACAGATATCAACAGATTCTCCAAAGTTAGAATAGTAAAGGAGTGTATCTGTGGTATTGGTTGCACCGACTGTGATAACATCCTTAAATGCAGCAGGATAATCAAATTCATTGTTATGAGCATCATTGCCTGAAGATACGACTAACATTACCCCATTGTCGCGAGCATATTGTATCCCTTTTTCAAGATAACTAGTTTTACCGTACCCCCCTAGAGAAAGGTTGATGATTTTCGCTTTGTGAGTTACCGCATAATAAATGCCACTAACAATGGAAGAATCAAGTGCACCATTGGCATCAAAAACATCTATAGGCATGATTTTTACATTATCTGGTGTTGAAGAAGCGATGATGCCTGCAACATGTGTTCCGTGACCATTATCATCTTTAATCGATGTTGATTTATTTATAACATCATAACCTTGTATGAGTCTATCTTTTAATAAACTATTGCTGGTATCTACGCCTGTATCAATTACAGCAACTATAATTTCTTCATTGCCTTGATCAACTTTATTTTTTAACGCATCATAGCCAAGTTCTTTTGAAATCTCTTCAGCTGTTTTTGGGTCAACAATATCTGTTGGTTCTGGTGAGATACCATGGAGCTGTCTTCTAATATCTTTTTCCACATATCGACCTGTCTCTAATTTTCCATCTTTTAAATAAGCAATTGAAATTTCTGAATTTGCATCAAAAAAAACGTTTTGAATTTCAGTAGAGGCGATACTGATCATTGTATTTGACATACTATTAGAAGTTTCAAGTATTAGATGTTCGTTCCGACCACTAGACAATAAACTTTGAATTTCAAGTATCTTTGCATTTAATTCATCAGCATCGTCAATATTATTATGTATATTTGTATCAACGATATTTACAGCAGTGTTATCTGTAGGAATGATTTCTGATGATATTGCAAATACTTGAACCTGAGTGAAAATGAGTAATATACATAGAACTAAACTGATTTTTTGACTAAATTTGCTTATGCGCATGATTTCCCCCTGAGTATATAAAATGAGAAAAACACAACAGATTGTCAACTAATTAACAATCGTAATAAATATAAGTAACGGTTATGTGCACTTAGAATCGATCAGATGCAATTAATATGTATGTTATATTTTTGTGTTTTCTAACAAAGTATAATATAAATGTCAAAAGTAGTAAATGAAAATATTGAGATAGATTTAATGGTTAAAAAATAATAATTGGTAAAACTAAATAGTAGATTTTTATGTAAAAAAAGTAGCTTAATCAATTATCTAATTATGCTACTTTTACTTGTTTCATATGATCTTCTCCCCATGATAAGTTTCACCATCAGCATCTTTCATAAAGCCATATCCCACTGTCCAAAGCGTCTTATATTTAACTGCTTGAGCGTGGATTGAACTAACATCTTCTGAAAGCGTCTTAACTATTTTCCCTGGGACACCAACTACAAGTGAGTAGGGTGGAATCACAGCGTTTTCTTTCACAAGTGCACCAGCTGCGATGATGCTTCCTTTGCCGATGACAGCGCCGTTAAGAACAGTGGCACTCATCCCGATCAAGCAATGATCTTCTATGGTACATCCATGGATACAGGCTTTATGTCCTATCGTCACATAATCCCCTATAATTGTTGGATGTGCATCTGCCACGTGTACAACTGAGTTATCTTGTACGTTAGTATAAGCACCTATTTTTATAAAGTTGACGTCGCCTCTCACCACAGTGTTAAACCAAACACTGGCGTATTCAGCCATTTCAACTTTTCCGATGACTTTGGCACCTTCTGCGATAAAAGATTTTTGATGGCAAGTAGGTGTATGGTCGTTAAATGGTAGTTTCATTTTACCTCCAATAGTTATCCTAGAATTTCAGCTTTAACTTACTTTTTAACTTTCAAATTAATTTTATTATAGCAAAAAGGATGAAATTATAGTAGGATACACGAGTTTTATAATATCAAAAGGAATATTATAAATAACCTCAAAGAGAAAAACTAGAAGAAACTTAAAACACCTGCAATATCAAATTCTTACTTTTGCTTCTTTTTAGGTGTTAATAACGATAAAACTAGCATCGTAAGGCTAATCACGATAAGTGGTATATTGCTTAGCGCACCTGGTGCCGTGCCAGCAGTAGGAATGGGTTTGAAAAATGGGAAATAGAAAGCACGTACGCAATATTCAATGCACATTAGAAGGTACATGAGAGGAATCAAAGCGCGGTACCTTAAAGATGTAGTTAAATACAAAATCCCGATGATGAGTTGGGATAGGCCCCATAGACCAAAAACACCTATAACTGCAGCTGCCCCGTTTGAACTAAAGGTATCCAGTGGTATTGTAGCGATGCTTTGAGCACCTCCATCAGGTGAAAAAAGATGATGTTGACTTCGCCAAAGTGTGATTGCTGTAAGGAAATAAAATACATATTTTGCTAAATTGTAACCTAAGAAATTATTGTTTATATTTTCTGGAAGAATCCGGACTAATATTTTATTTTTAGTGATCTTTTCAAGTAACTGTGATTTCATGACATGCCTCCTAACCAATAAGTTAAAGTCAAAATGTTACATTGTAACTTTTGTAAGAGAATTATATAATAGATGTTGTGTGATATCAATATGAAGTAGTTATCTTATACACATATAGGAGATCTGTAACATGAAAAGAGAAAAGCAAATCAAAGAATCCAAGGAAATGGTTAAAAACGCTTTATTTAATCTAATGAAGACAAAAGGATTTGATGAGATTACCATGTCTGAAATCGCGTTTGAAGCGGGCCTTGTTAGAATGACTCTCTATCGACATTTTAAAGATAAAGATCAAATTTTACTCTATTGTTTTGAAGATTACTATGAAAGAGCACTAATAGAGATGAAAGAGCAAATCAATCCAAATTTAAATGATTTGCTGAGATTTAGATTTAAAATGTTAAAAGAATCACCTTATACTAACTTATTAATGGCACATAACTTACTTAATCAGCTTATTCAACGTGTGGGTCTTAATTATATACAGAGTTTTAAAGACATTTTACCTGAAATTGATGATACTTATAAAAAGAGTTTTGTGATGGGAGGCATAGATGCGGTGACCATCAAATGGATTGAAGGTGGCATGAATGAACCCTATACTCAGATTGCCGATGAAGTAGCAAACATTTTAATAATGTTTCGTAATAAAGGTTTGGAGGTGCAAAATGAAGCTTGAGCGCATGTTAGCGATTATCAATATATTGACAGAAAGAGGTAAAGTTACAGCACCTGAACTTGCCCAAATGCTAGAAGTATCAAAGCGGACCATCAACAGGGACATTGACAGTTTATGTTTAGCGGGCGTTCCAATAGTTACAGCTCAGGGTTATAACGGTGGTGTTTATCTCATGGAAGGGTACACTTTTGATAAACGCATCTTGAAGGAAGATGAACTTTCGGATATCGTTGCTGGACTTAAAGGTATTGCAAGTATCCAAAGGGATAAAACTGGTCATAAGTTATTACAAAAAAGGCTAAGTGGGGCATCAGATTTTTTATCTATAGATTTAGCTTCACATTATGCAGATAGCTTGTCATCAAAGACAGAAATTTTGAAGTTGGCTGCCTTAAATCACCAAAGTGTCATGTTCGACTATTACAGCCCAAAAGGGAAGACTTTGCGCACTGTAAATCCTTATCGTATGCTTTATAGATGGTCTTACTGGTATCTGCTTGGCTGGTGCATTGAGAGCGAAGATTTTAGATTTTTTAAGCTTAATCGTCTCTGGGAACTTAAGCTCATGGATAGAAAGTTTGAACCACTTAAAATTACAGATGATAATTTACTTATGGGGACACATATGGTGGATGATCAACCTTTTGAAGTTATGTTTAGTAAAAGCGTGGAATATCAAATTATTGAAAGTTATGGACCAAGTAGTTATGTGCATACACAAGAAGGATTACATTTCAAGGGACAGTATTCTAATATGGGTTATATTATCAGCTGGATTTTGAGTTTTGGAAAAGATGCAAAGGTAATTTGTCCAGATGAACTTGCAAGGGCTGTGGAAGAACAGAGGCGGTAAAAAGGATGGCTATCCTCAACTTTTTTTACCATCAGTTAAATAATAAGGACTAAGTTTTGTTGCATCATCGCCAATTCCATGTTATCAAGCGCAAAACTACTTTTCAAATGCCTCTAAAAAGCGAATAGTCTTTCCAGTCGCTTTAGCATATTCTATTTCAGATCTAGTACTGCTGCCAATATAACCATTTTTGTTAATTACAAATATTTCATTTGCCATATCGATTTTTCGCTTATGCATGTCATCAAGCATTTCTTTAGTACCCTTTTGCCATACGTCATCATCTCCTGAATGACCAAATAAGCCGACAGAAATCACGATGTTTCCATTCAGTGTTAATTCTTTTTGAACTTGTAAAAATTCATCTTTAAATTTAGTGCTTCCACATAAAGTGATTACATTATATTCTTTCATTTCAAATCTCCTAATATAAATTATTTGTCATGACGTATTATTATCAAATGTTTTTGTCTTTTATAGAATGATTGTTCATGTTCGTCAAATAACAACCGGAAATCCAGTAGAGCTGATAATTAAGAAAATTTTAATTTAGGTGTAAAGTAAACGAGATACTAATTTTAGTTAATTTTTGAGTAACACGACATGCTGCTGTCGTGTTACTGCTGATATACTTATGATAAATAAAAGTGAGAGGTGTTATTATGAGTATATTTAATCTTCACAACGTATATAAACAGGCTTCTGACATCGTAAGTATGTGTACGGAAGGACAATTTGCAATTATTGATGAAAATGGTTATCCAAAGGTCGCAACAAGATCGTGTATCAAAGCAACTGGGATCAATGAAGCATATTTTTCATCAAATATAAGTGGTCATTTGATTCAGTCTATCTTAAACAATCCAAAATCTTCAGTTTGTTTTGAAATGGATGGCAATAACATCACATTAGTAGGAACAGCCCAACTTGTGAATGACCCTGAGGCTAAGAAAGAGCTATGGCTTGACTGGTTTATAAATCACTATCCTGGAGGATTTGATGATCCAGACTATGGAATAATCAAATTTACGACTGAATATGTCTCATTATGGATGGACCGTAAAGTTTATAAATTCGATGTTACTGATCTCAAACAAATCACGTCAAGATGTGGTCTAATGTGTAACAGCTGCGAGTGGAAAATTCCAAATAACTGTAAAGGATGTATCGCATCAGATGGCAAACCATTTTATGGTACATGCCGCATTGCCAATTGTGCTCAGGAGAAAGAACTTCTGCACTGCGGTTTATGTGAAGAAATGCCATGTGAACTTTTAAGAGATTTTTCATGTGGTGATGGAGAACACTGCGATATCCCAAAAGGAGCTAGGATTGAGGTTTTAAAAATGTGGGCTGAAATTCCCATGGAAAGCTAAAAGGTGTCAGGTCATAGTTAGCCATTTGGATAACTATGACCTGACACCTTTTAGCCTTGCTTAATTATCATTTAAATTATAAAATTGTATAAATAATATAAAAACTTTAATTTAGAGGTCAAAGTGGCAAATAAAGATAAAGAGTCCATGAGGGTAGAATATAAAGCAATATTTGAAAAAGCATATGCACTGATGAACGAACCAATAATAGAGGGTAACTGTGGCGCACTTTGTGGCTATCACTGTTGTAGGCGAACAGAACCAGATGGTGAAAGGCTTGGGATGTATTTACTACCACTTGAATATGAGTACATGCAAGTGGATAAGGCGAAAGAACTTGAGATTCATACCAATCTGATCTACGATATGCCTCCGCGAATAAAAAAAAGGTACTATATCTATTGTCATGAAGAAGTAGGATGTCTAAGAGATTTTCGACCAATTCAGTGTAGAACATTTCCATTTGAACCACATATTGAAAATGGTGAGTTCTCGTTAGTAGTTGAAAAAAATCAGATTCATGCATGTCCACTTCTTAGTCAACCTGAAACGTGGAGACAGGCGTTTATAGATGGAATCTTTTCAGGCTGGCTCGAGCTACTGAAGATACCGATTATCAAATATAATGCATTCTATTTTTCTCTAGAAAGAGTTGATACAGGCAATATACTGATGCAATATACACATGAGGGGTGGAAAGAAAGATTATGAAAAAGACAAATGTTGAACGGATTTTAGATCAGCAAAAGTTAATTTATGAAGTCATCCACTACGAGGTTTCTGACGGTAGAATTGACGGGGTTTCAGTTGCTGATAAAATAGGAAAATCCCCAGAAGAGGTTTTTAAAACTTTAGTAACATTAGGACATAGCAAAGCTTTATATGTATTTTTGATTCCAGTTGCTGAAACTTTGGACATGAAACAAGCAGCAAAAGCTTGTGGGGAGAAAAGTATCGAGATGTTAGCGGTTAAAGATATTGAAAAATATACTGGGTATATAAGAGGTGGTTGCTCGCCTATAGGGATGAAGAAAAAATACCAAACTTTTATCCATAATAGCATAGAAAGCAACGCATATATAACAGTAAGTGCAGGAAAAATTGGTTCACAGATTAGGCTAAATCCAGTTAAACTAGCACAGTTAACGGATGCCGTATTTGTTGATCTGATACAAAAAGGATAAAAGGTGACATAAAGGCTAAAAGGTGTCAGGTCATAGTTATCCTTCAGGTCATAGTTATCCTTCATAGCTATCCTTATAAATTTTCAATTAATTTTTTTGCCAATTTAACTCGGATGAAAAAAAATAACAGATATTAAGGAGGAATTCACTTGAAACTCTATATGATAAGTTTAGGTGGTAAGATTCAAGGTGCCAATATTGAAGTTCATGATGTACAGTTCGTAGCGGCTGAGAAAATTGAAGATACTTATGATCTCGTTCGATCAAACTGGTATGGTAAAAAAGAGAAATTGCATATTGATGCTTATACAGAGATAAAAGGTGCGGATGGATATCGCATTAAAATTACAAAAGAGCCCCAAGATGCTAGCGAATCAGAAGAAATGACGAAGAAACTGTATTTTGTCTATATGGGTGGGTATAGTGTAGATGAGACACAAGAATTACATGATATTGGGCTATACGTTGCAACATCGGAAAATGAAGCGAAATCAATTGCTTCAATAGACACAAGAAGATTTGAAAAAGAAGGGCATATTGATAGCGTCGTCGAAGTTGAGTCTTGTATACATGCGAGTAACGGTGATAAATATTACATTATTCTTGAAAAGACCACTGAGAATTTTGAAAAAAAGCCAGATTGGCTAGGATATAAAAGATTAGATGTCTGACGTAACTGTCACTTGTAGTTAGCCCATAATTTGTATATAATCTAGATATTCATTTCCAATAAAAAGGAAATACATATTAAGGGGGAACTATACATGGAACAAAATGAAATGAGGCATCAATCTGACGAATATGGTCAGCGTCAACCTTCTACGGGAAGTCGCAGAAACGAAAACCCTGAGCCAGTATCAATGAAAGAATGGCTTATCACGATGTTGATATTGATGATACCACTTGTAAATATCGTGATGCCTTTTGTATGGGCATTTGGGGGAAGTGCGAATCCAAGTAAAGCTAATTTCTTTAAAGCACAAATTATCTTTGCTTTGGTTGCAATTGTAATTTGGTTTTTATTTGTTGGTGCGCTTATAATGCCGGTGTTTAGATCAATGTAGTAAAAAGGATGTGTGATGAGCAAACGTGATCAGATTGTTTTGAAAACAAAATTTAAGACTTTGGAACAATGTAAGGCAGAATGTGTAGATGGCATCGGGATTAAAAAAGTAGCTAAGACTTGGTCTAATAAGCTTTATGGTGTTTTCGATGACACACGTCATTTCATGATTGCTTCTGATGCAAAAGGCGCGGCATTGTTCTTTTTTGAAGGTTCAATTATAGAAAAAGAAGATGGCATCTATATGGAAGGTGACATTAAAGTGAAACCTAAGTCTAGGAGAATTGTCTATTTGAGCATTGTGGTCAGCATAATTGCTGGTATTTTAATGTACCTCTCTCTTAATCCAGTACTTATTTTTATGGGAACCTTATTTATGGTTGTTCCATGGTTTAATTACAGATTTATGAAGAAGAGTGATGTGCTATATCATCTGATTTGTAAAAAAGTGATCTGAGAAATAGCGAAAATTAAATAAAGCGATGTAAAAAACGTATTAAAGGTGTCGATTACTTTATCAGTGGATAGGTAATCGGCACCTTTGTTTTTGAAAATTATAACATTTGCTTTGCTGAAGTTACTTTAATTTCAAGAACTCTTGTAAGAAAAGAAAATTTTTCTTTCATCATATCAAATTCTTCTCATGAATCAACAAATCTAGAATTTACTTCTACTACAAAGCCAGATTCGTTATAGCCTAATATTTCTTTATTACCTAAAGCCATTTTCACTAATGATACCAATAAAATAAAGAACTAATATCTATTTTACTTCTAATTTACTCTAAATCCCTTTTACCACTATCATCAGCAATTTTTCTCAGTTCATTCACTTGAGTGTTATTACCTAAAACAAGCATGGCATCACCAGTGTTTAGTATAAGGTCAGATTTAGGATTAAGAATCATACTGGACTGGCCAAATTTTTTAGTTGCGATGACCACGAGACCAAATCGATCCGGAATTCTTAAATGTTTAAGTTCTTGACCCACAATTTCGGAGTTTTTGCCAATAATCACGTCTTGAAGATCAAGTTGCACATCGTCTATACTGGTCACTATTTCTAGGAATGATACAACAGAAGGTCTTAACATTTGTGCGGCCATTCTTCTACCACCAATTTCATTAGCAGAAATCGTTTTGTTTGCACCAGCTCTTTTAAGTTTGTCAGGTGCATGTTTATCTATCGCCCTAGATATGATATATATGTCGCGGTTCATGGTTCGGGCGGTAAGCACGACAAAGACATTGTCTACATCTGTTGGAAGAGAACTTATAATACCTTTTGCCTGTTTGATGTTCGCGAGCTGTAAGATTTCTTCTTCAGTGGCATCTCCATTGATGATGTTGAGGCCTTGAGCGAGATATGTTTTATATCGATGAATATCTTTTTCTATAATAACAAACTCAGTTTTGTTCTTTGTAAACTCGTTGATGATTACTTCACCCGTTTCGCCTGCACCGCATAATATATAATGGTTGTTCATCTTAGCAATATTAGCTTCCATTTTTCGCTTCCTCCAAAAGTAATTTTTATCGCCTTCAACTATTAATAAAAGTAAATTTGTAAGTGCATAACCTACAGTTCCAACACCGAAAAAAATGATGAATATAGAAAATATCTTTGCTGGATCTGTCATGGGTGCGACTTCTTTATAACCTACAGAAGAAATGGTGATAATCGTCATATAAAGACCATCTAGTAAGCTAACATTTAATAAAAATGAATAACCGAAAGTGCCTATGAATATCAGTGAAAATAAGATGACTAATATAATTCTGAGTTTTTTCTTTTCGTTCATTGGACACCTCTCTGAAAAGCTTGAATACCATAGTTTTACCCATTTGAGTGTGTATTAATCTTAGGATAAAAGGTGTCAGGTCATAGTTATCTAAAAGGATAACTATGACCTGACACCTTTTATCCTTTATCCTTTATTGACATATGTCCAAAACGGAGTATAATCTAGTTGTAAGCGACATATGTCGAATAACAAGGAGAAAATATATGAAATTAGCAATGCCGGTAGATGAAAAGAATTTAGAATCAACTGTATGTATCTCTTTTGGGAGAACACCTTATTTTTTAATATACAATACTGAAAATGGAGAGCATTCGTTTTTAGATAATAGCGCAGCAAATAGTCAAGGTGGAGCAGGGATAAAAGCGGCACAAGCAGTTGTTGATCAAAAAGTTGAAGTATTGATTACACCGCGTTGTGGTGAGAATGCTGCAGAAGTATTTAATGCTGCAAATGTTGCACTTTATAAGTCTTCAGGAAATTCAATTCTAGAGAATATAGCATCATTTAAAAATAACGGGTTATCAAAACTTGTGGAAACACATGCAGGCTTACACCAACATAACAAATAAGAAATAGAGGTTTACTATGAAAATTGCGGTTTTAAGCGGAAAAGGTGGCACGGGGAAAACGCTTGTTTCAGTTAATTTAGCATCTGTTTCAAAAAATGGAACCTATATCGATTGCGACGTAGAAGAACCCAATGGTCATCTTTTTTTTAAGCCTGAGGAAGTCAAGAGAAACGAGATTTCAGTGAAAATTCCTGTGGTGAATCAAGACAAATGCAATGGCTGTAGAAAATGCGTTGATTTTTGTAAGTTTAATGCCTTGGCGTTTATTAATAATAAGGTAAAAGTATTTGAAACGGTTTGTCATTCTTGTGGTGGATGTAACTTGCTTTGTCCAGAGATGGCGATAGATGAAAAGGATAAAGTGATTGGAGCGATTGAGACGGGCTCGTCCGAAGGCATCAGTATTATAACTGGAATCTTAAATACGGGTGAAGAAACAGGTGTGCCAATTATCAAAGAAATTTTAAAAATGCAAGATGTTTATTCGCCAGTAACGATAATCGACTGCCCACCAGGAAGCTCATGTATGGTGATGGAGAGTATCAAAGATGCTGATTATTGCGTGCTTGTAGCGGAGCCAACTTTGTTTGGTAGCCACAATTTAAGTATGGTTTATGAACTTGTTAAACTTTTTGAGAAACCATTTGGTTGCGTGTTAAACAAATGCATAGATGGTGAAAATCCGTCAGAAGAATTTTGCACAGTGCATGGTATTCCAGTGATAGAAAGCATCCCTTTTGACATAAACCTTGGAACCATCAACTCAAATGGCTATATTATAACAAGGCAAGATCAAAAATATTTTGAATTGTTTTCTAATCTTCTTAGTCGAATCAAAGAAGAGGTGGGCTTATGAAACAATTACTGATATTAAGTGGAAAAGGTGGTACTGGAAAAACAACAATCGCTTCTGCTTTTATCAAATTATCTGGTGCAAAAGTGTTCGCTGATTGCGATGTAGATGCTCCCAATCTTCATTTGATTAAAAGAAACTTTGAACGCGAAGAGAATTTTGATTATTTTGGAATGGACAAGGCTTTTATTCATAGTGAAAAATGTATACAGTGTGGCATTTGTCAGCAGGAATGTAGATTTGATGCAATACAAAGTTTTGATAAAGAATCAAAAAACGGCTATTTAATTGATACTTTTGCCTGTGAAGGATGCGGGGTTTGTGAGCGTATCTGTCCAGTGGGGGCCATTGAGATGAAACCGGAAAAAGCGGGAGAACTTAAACTTTTTTCCGGAAACGCAACATTTTCAACGGCTAAACTGAAGATGGGCAGTGGCACAAGTGGTTTACTCGTATCCGAAGTAAAAAAGAAGCTTAAGGCAAATACCTCAGATGTGCCACTTGCTATTATAGATGGTTCACCAGGTATTGGATGCCCAGTAATTTCCTCAATAAGTGGCGTAGATATGGTTTTAATAGTAACAGAGCCATCGGTTTCTGGTATAAATGACATGAAAAGAATAGTGGAAACGGCTAAGATATTTCAACCTAAAGTCGCCATTTGTATCAATAAATACGATACAAATGTAGAATTATCAGAGAAAATAGAACAATATTGTCTAAATGAAACACTTAAATTCGTTGGAAAAGTACCTTTCGATATAGGTGCAGTTAAAGCGGTCAACCTTGGACTAACAATAGTGGAAACTGATACAAAAGCAGCTAGAGCAGTACAAGATGTATTTACAAAAACCATGGCATTTCTTGAAAATGATTTAGAGGATGATTTTTTTAAGATCAACAGGGGGTAATGAGATGTCTTATCATAATTCTTTAGGCAGTTCTTTGACAAATACTAAGGTTAGAACGCCAAATTTTGTCACATTTTCATCAGGGATGTGTTCTGTATGTACTTCAAATTGTATTGGGACATGTGAGATCGGTTTATCTGCAATTAGAGGATCTGAAGCAATCTATCCTTTTGCCACAGATGTGTATCAATTTGCATCAGAAAAAGAGTATCCACTTGATTTCTCTCAATTTAACATCAATGGTAGAGTCTTTGGGGCAATGGGCTGTGAAGAAAATTCAGGTATGGCAACTTTTCCAAAAGTCAAAACAGATTTTCAATTTGGAATAGATAGAAATGTGAATTTAAAGGCGCCTATTATTTTACCTGCCATGGCAAAACTAAACTGGAAAGACTACTATGCTGGTGCTGCACTGGCTGGCGTTTTAGTTGTCATCGGAGAAGACGTGGTGGCGAAAGACGCTGGGCTTAAAATTGAAAATGGTAAAGTTGTAGATTCGCCTTTACTTAGAGAAATGGTGAATGCTTTTAAAACCCATTACCATGGATATGGCGATATCATCTTGCAAGCCAATGTCGATGATGAAAATCTAGGTGTACTTGAATATGCAATTTCAAAATTGGGGGTTAAATCAGTTGAACTCAAATTTGGTCAAGCAGCCAAAGGCATTCAAGGTATGGGAAGACTCAAAACAATTGAAGAGGCACTAAAGTTTCAAGCAATGGGCTACTTAATTTACCCAGATCCGTCTGATCCACAGATTGCTGAAGATTACCGAGAAAATAGAGGAAAGCCTTTTGAGAAAATCGGAAAATTGCCCATGTGGTCAGAAACGACACTCACTAGTAGAGTAGAAGAACTTAGAAAACTTGGCGCAGAAATTATTTGTTTTAAGACGGGACCATATGATGCAAAAGACTTAATCCGAATTTTAAAAATAGCTTCAGATACAAAGGTGGACCTCGTCACTTTCGATGGTGCAAGTGGAGGAACAGGCAATAGTCCAGTAAAGATGATGAACGAATGGGGTGCTCCAACTGTGCCACTAGAAAGTATGGTTTATGACATCTTAAAGCGAATGGATGAAAAAAAATACGATCTTCCTCAAATTGCTATTACCGGTGGTTTTTCTATGGAAGATCACGTTTTCAAAGGTCTTGCACTGGGTGCGCCTTATATCCAATTGGTAGGAATTGGACGTGCTGCTATGGCAGCAGCAACTGTAGGTAAAGTGGTGGGAGATGCCATCGCAAATGGTAACATCCCAAAAGAATACGCTGGTTATGGTGATTCTATTGAAAGTGTATTTGAAGGTTACAAAAGACTTAAAAAGATATATGGCGACAAAACCAGTGATATTTCACCTGGAGCAGTGGGTCTTTATTCATATCTTGAACGCATTACTACAGGGGTCCAGCAATTAATGGCACTCAATAGAAAATTTTCTTTAGCGCATATAAGCCGAAATGATATCGTTGCTTTAACCGATCATGCAGCAAGTGTTTCGGGGATTATGACATATAAAGAACAATTAAAAACAGAAATTTTAGGAGGCATTTTATGAAAATTGCAGTAGCGAGTAACGGCGAATTTGTAACAGAGCACTTTGGTCATTGCGAAGCATTTCACATTTTCGATTCAGAAAACAATGTAATTATCCAATCAGAAAAAGTTGCTAATCCAGGCCATAGACCAGGTTTTTTACCTAATTTTTTAAACGATCTAGGTGTAAAAGTCATCATTTCTGGTGGAATGGGTGGCGGTGCAATTGATATTTTTAATGAAAAGGGAATAGAAGTGATCATAGGGACACAAGGCCTAGCTTTAGATGCAGCGAATAATTATCTAGCAGGCAACTTAAAGTCAACAGGCTCGGTTTGTCATGAGCACCAACACCACGACGAATGTGGTCAATAATTCATGAAGGGGTATTGGAACTACACTAATGTTGACATATGTCAATTAAAAGATATAATAAATTTAGCGAAATATAGTAATTAGTTAAATTTAGCGAAATATAGTAATTAGTATGGAGATGAAAAATATGCCGAGACCTAGAAAATGGAGAAAAGTTTGCTGCCTTCCTGAAAACAGCCAATTTGGACCATTGGATAAAATCTTTCATAACAGTCAAGTGATTATTATGTCAGTTGATGAGTACGAAACCATCCGACTTATTGACCTGGAAAATTTCACGCAAGAAGAATGTGCAGCACAGATGAAAATTGCAAGGACAACTGTACAAGGAATCTATGCTGATGCGAGAAGGAAATTAGCAGAATCACTTGTTAATGGCAATCAGCTTAATATACGAGGTGGTGAATATGAGCTTTGTGAAGGGGAAGAAAGTTCGTGTGGATGTGGTGGCTGCGGCAGACATAGAAATACAATAATCAGTGAGATAAAAAAACCAAATGATTGATAAGAACATGAGTTTACTTGATATTGTATATAGTCATCCTGAATCTGAAGCTATTTTTCATACCTATGATGAAGTATTAGGTCGTTGTTTGTTATGTGATAATTTATTTGATTCTTTAAAGTTCATCTGTACTAAATATGGCTTAAACGAAACTGAACTGTTAGAAAAATTAAATGTAATAATTAAAGAATCAAAATAAGAGCTACAGTAACAACTTTTTTCCTGATGAGGAGTAAATAAATAAGTTGTTATTGTAGCTCTTTTTGGTTTAATTATTAAGAGAATTAACAATCTCTCGTATTCCTTCTGAAAGCGGTGTAACAGCATCGCCTAAAATTGATGAAAGATCATTACTTTCAAAATCCAAAGTACCTTCGCGCATATCATGTTGAATAGAGACTAACATTGGTATAAGAAATTCAGGTAATCCAGCTGATTTTATAGCGTCAGCATAAGCTTCATCAGAAACCAACATAACGGGAATATCCTTTCCAAGTACTTTGCCAACTTCTTTTGCCAGGTCACTTTGTGTTAATGGTTTTCCTGAAAGTTCAAAAACAACATTTTTAATGGCGTCATTTAGTAAAACTCTTGCTGCTGCTCTGGCATAATCTTTACGAGGTGCCCAGCCAACTTTACCGTTTCCCGCAGCAGTAAGCCAAGGTGCACCTGCTATTGCAGCGCCAATGCTAGAGGTTTCATTCTCTAGATACCAGTTATTTCTCAAAATAGCAAATGGTATGCCTGTAGCTTCTATTGCTTCTTCGGTTGTTTTATGGACGATGGCCAAGAAAAGGTCACTTTTCTTGGCGTTTGTAGCGCTTGTATAAGCGATAAATTTGACGCCAGCTTCTTTTGCTGCATTGACTGCGTTTGTATGTTGTTTGATGCGTGTTTCATTGTCGCCATCTGCGGATATGATTAAAAGTCGATCGATTCCTCTAAAGGCTTCTACAAGACTTTGAGGTTCATCAAAATTTCCCCTGCGTACTTCTATACCTAAGTTCTGTAAATTTTTTGCTTTCTCTGGATTTCTTACACTTACTGCTAAATCTTTTGCAGAGATATGAGTTAATAACTCTTCTACAACATGTGAACCAAAATGTCCAGTAGCACCTGTAACTAAATATTTCATATGTTCCTCCTATAATTGTTTACTTTTTAAAAAGCATTGTATGCAATACTTTATTGGTTTATAATTATAATATATTGTAACGTTTATATACACAAGTACGTTCATTTACGAAGTTAAGTATCAAAAATGATACTTAACTGATCAGTCGATTAATTAAATCAGTCTACAATGTATATCCATGTTCATAGGTAACATAATATTAGATAGAGGAGGATAAGCGATGCAGACCTTAGAAGATCTCTTTGGCAAATGCCCATATGCAACCGCACAAAAGATTTTATCAGGGAAATGGACATTGATGATTATACACGCACTCGTCAGTGAACCCCTTAGATTTAACGAACTACAAAGACAATTACCAGATATGACACAGACCACATTAACAAGACAACTTCGTTCGTTAGAGGATTATGGCATCATAACCCGAACAGTTTATGCCCAGATTCCACCAAAAGTTGAATATAAATTGACAGACATAGGCTTAGATTTTAAGCATGTTCTGACTAGTTTAGAAAATTGGGGCGATAAGTATATTGATTTTCATAATCAAAGAGAATCAGTGTAAAGTTGATTTTTTCAAATATCAAAATGACAGGTCATTATTCATTCGTATCAGTTACGAGATTAATAATGACTTGATTTTTTTTGAAATTAGAAATTTCCAATGGCTTTGATTGTAACCGCAACAAAATTTGATATAATTAATCACATAGGTGTAGCAATTCTATCGAATTTACATACACGGCGTAAAAAAACATATATAGACAAATTTACAAGTACAGACAACTTTACATGGAGGTTCATATGAAAATAAAAAGAAGTATCACCATAATGCTATTGATTTTAGCAACTTTGATGCTATCAAGCTGTAATAAAGATGGAAGCAATAATCCGCTTAATCCCGATAAACCTATCACTGTAACGCTTTGGCATTATTATAACGGCAACATCAAAGAGAGTTTTGACGCACTTGTATCGGAGTTTAATGAAACGATAGGCGTAAAAGAAGGTGTCGTAATTGATTCCCAAAGTCAAGGCGACGTCAATCAGCTTGCGACGGCAGTGTTTGATGCGGCGAATCAATCAATTGGCGCAGCACCTATGCCCGATATCTTTGCCTCATATCCAGACAACGCCTATAGAGTCAATCAAATCGTGGCGCTAGTGAGTTTAGATACTTATTTTTCGGAGGAAGAGCTAAGCCGTTACAGACCAGAGTTTTTAGACGAAGGCAGATTTCTATCCAATAACGCGTTTTTTATCGTCCCAATAGCAAAATCAAGTGAAAACCTCTTTGTAAACAAAGATTATTGGGAGACTTTTGCAAAAGAGAACGGATTAAGTACAGATGATTTGAAAACTTGGGAAGGGCTTTATAATGTCTCTAAATTATACTATGAGAAAACGGGAAAAGCTTTCTATAGCTTAGATGCAAGTGCTAATTTTATGTTAGAGGCAGCGATGCAACTAGGTACAGAAATGTTTATCTATAACAGCGATGGAACAGTTACCTTTAACATGACTGAGCAAGTTGCAGAGAAAATATGGTCATATTATTATAGACCATATATCAATGGGTACTATGTGAAAACAGGCCGATTCAGCTCAGACGATGCGAAAACAGGTAATGTGTTGGCTTATACTGGATCAACTGCTGGTGCAGCTTACTTTCCAACAGAAGTAACCATCGATCAGCGAGATGTGTTTGAGATAGAACCTCTTGCATTACCTTATCCATACTTTGAAGATGGCAAGCGATATGCCATTCAACAAGGCGCAGGTATGTGTATCACAAAGAGTGATAAAGCGCATGAATACGCGGCAGCAATGTTTTTAAAATGGTTTACTGAGAAAGAACAAAATATTAAGTTTGCAGTTTCAACAGGATATTTTCCAGTGATGAAGGATGCCTTAAAAGAAGATATCTTGTTGAGTGCTCTAGAAGGTACAACTTTTACTAATCCTGCAATAAAAGCATCAATCATTACCACAAATCAGATGTTTCAAGATTATACACTTTACAATAGCAAGCCTTTTACTGGAAGTTATGAGATAAGAGTTCTACTTGAAACCAATTTATATGATAAAATAGTAAGAGATTTAGAAACTATTCAAAAGCGAGTGGCATTAGGTGAAGAAAGAACGAAAGTGATTGACGAAATGGTATCAAGTGATGCGTTTGAAATTTGGTATCAGGATTTATTGCATGAAGCAGCTCTGATTCTGAACAAATAAAATGATTTTATATCAAGAAGGATTTTAACTATGGCAAAATTCATGTGGCGTCCTAAATCCATAGTATCAAGGTTGACTTTATTGGTACTTATCATAATCGTATTACAGACTATTCTTTTAGCAGGATCGCTAATCATAGGTGGTGTATTTGACCAAGCAGAGAAAAACGCATATCAAGCGTTTTACGACAAAGTCAATAATCGAAAAGAATACGTACAACGCGAGATGAAGAACAGATGGACCAACCTTGACCCTTACGTATCTACAATAGAAAAAAATCTCTCAAGCGAAATGAAGGATTCAGATCTCATATTTAGTGATGTAATGGATCAACTTATCGCGATGTTAAGAACAACACAAGTAACCGGTGCTTATATCATTTTGGAGCATGAGGGTGTAAACGATAACCGCTATCCGTCTCTATATATCAGGGATTACGATCCGCTATCAAACATCTATAGTGATGATGATCTCTATATGATTTCGGGACCTTCAAGTTTAGCAAAAGATTACAAAATTCCGCTGGATCAAACCTGGCAATATAACCTTAAACTAACTGAAGCTAATAAAGCTTTTTTTACGAATCCATATACTTATGCTGCTTTAACCAGTAAAGCGAGTCTAATTGGTTATTGGAGTAAGCCGTTTAGACTGTCAGAGAGCGATGTTCCTATTATTACTTATTCTATGCCACTGTTTGATGCTGCGGGAACTCTTCGAGGCATTATTGGTATAGAAGTAACGCTGAATTATCTAACGGACTTTTTTCCGGCTACAGATTTGCAGCCAAGAGATTCGTTGGGTTATTTGATTGCTTATAGAAAAGACGGCAACGAAGAGATGATGCCAGTTGTGATGGAAGGTGCACTTCAAAAAAGAATGATACTTGAAGACCAACCCCTTAACTTAAAATTACTTGATGCTAACCGCAATATCTATGAGCTTTTAAATCACGAAGGAAACGAAGTTATCTACGCGAGTGTTGAAAAAATTGGTCTTTATCAATACAATACACCTTTTGAAGATGAGCAATGGTATATCGTGGGCTTTATGCGTGAGGACTATCTATTAAGTTATGTAAAGCATATACAACAAATTTTGACAATTTCTTTATTACTTTCAATTGTACTTGGGGCCGTTGGTGGCAGTTTAATTAGCTATCAAGTATCCAAACCAGTGATAAAATTGGCTAAGGAAGTAAAATCTTCAGATAAAAGTAAGATGCTACATCTCAATTCAACAGGTCTTTTAGAGCTCGATGAATTATCAAATGCTATCGAAGTCGCAAATAAGTTGATGCTGGATTCGGCATCTCGACTTTCAAAAATCATAGAAATGGTAGCGCTTCCAATTGGTGCCTTTGAGATGAATAGAACGTCAGGTAATGTTTTTGTCACTGATCAATTTTTCAGTATCATTGGATGTGAAAATCTTAATCCAGAAGAATACAAAGAGAAAGAATCATTTAAGCAAATATTAGATCGTGTATTTTCAGTTCCAGAACCAGATGAAGAAAATGTCTATAGGATTGAGTCGGATACACTTAGATGGGTTAGAATCAATGTTACAATCGTTGATGATCTAATTATAGGTGTAGCAATGGATGTAACTGAAGAAATCGTTGTTAAGAATGAAATCAAACGCGATAGAGACCTTGATTCTCTCACTAAGCTCCTTAACCGAAAAGGTTTTCAGTGGCGGTTTGAAGCCTGGGAAGAGAACTTACTTCAAATAAGTGAAAGAGGTGAAGCAACAGATCAAGTCGCGGCACTACTTATGTTTGATCTTGATAATCTTAAGATTATCAATGATACGTATGGTCACAAATGGGGCGATCAATATATATTAAAAGCTGTCGAGCGACTTGAAAGTATTGCAGATAGAGATCACAGGTTACTTGGTAGAAGATCTGGTGATGAGTTTGTTCTTTTGCTACATCATTTTGAAAGTAAAGAAGCGCTTAGAGAAAAAGTGGTTTTATTCTTTAAAGAGCTTGAAAATCATCCTATTGATTTCCCCGATGGGTCACAAAAACCTGTGATGATATCAGGTGGACTGATGTGGTATGGTCATCCAGAGTTAAATTATGATGAACTACTCCATTATGCGGATGAAGCACTTTATGAATCTAAACGAAATAAAAAAGGATACTTTACAGAAAGTATGTATTAATATCGTAAACAATTGAATTGACTAATTTTAGTTTGTAGGAGTTAGAAATGACTATCGGTAAAGAAAAGTATCAAATTAGTTTGAGCAAAATAGACTGTGGAAAAGACGTATCTGTTGCAATATATGGTGGAGATAAACCACATATTGGCGCAGTGGCAGTGGCTGTACCGAGGGAAAGCTTAACAGGTAATGGAAGCATTTCATCAAGTGCAAGCGTGATCTGTATTGCAGGGCACAAAGAAGATGAACTAGCAAGGAAAGTAGCACTTAAAATAAGTGCTACTTGGAATTGTGTTGCAACCGTTTCAGTTGGAATCCATATAGATGATGCGCTATTAGAAGATTTTATACGCATTGAGCAAAATGTTGAATCACTTGTAAGCGAACTATTAGCGGAAAGAGGATAAGTATATGCATAGGAATACAGATGATGACCAAAATATCGTACAAAGTGAAGAGCAAATCATCATCGTAGATGAGTTCGACCAAGAAATAGGACCTATAGGTAAAATGGCGGCACATTATAGTGGTACGTTGCACCGTGCTTTTTCAATTCTTGTTTTTAATGATCAAAAACAATTGCTCCTCCAGAGAAGAAGTTTAAGCAAATACCATACGCCTGGCCTTTGGACAAACACTTGTTGTAGTCATCCAAGATATGGCGAACTGATATCTGATGCAGTCAACCGAAGACTGGTAGAAGAAATGGGTTTTTCATGTGAACTAGATGAGATATTTACCTTCATCTACAAAGTAGAATTTGAAAAAGGTCTGTTTGAACATGAACTTGATCATGTATTTGCCGGTAGATATAACGGTGAAATTCATGCTAGTCCAGAAGAAGTGCATGAAACTAGATGGATAGATCTTGAAACGCTTAAACTAGAAATAGAGAAGGATCCAGAAAATTTTACCTACTGGTTTAAGTATCTCTTGGCACATCACTTGGATAAAATCTATCATTATTTAGAGGCATAAGATGTTTGGACTTTTAATTAAGAACGAAAGAATTGCTCAAAATATGAGTTAAGAGGTACAATTTAAAGGGATCCAACTGAAGTAGCTACTACAGTTGGATCCCTTTTTTTATAGAATTAAGACTATTAAATTAAAAAAGGTATATAAACTTACACACACTGAAGAATTACTTTCTCAGCCTCACTTGATTTCTGCCGTTTTGTTTACCATCATAAAGCGCTTTGTCCGCACAGGCGATACACTGATCTAAAGTATCTTTAACATCATATCTACAAAGTCCAAAAGTTAGTGTAACTTGGTCTTCAATTGCTTGATACTTGAATTTAGAGAGTTGATCTCTAAGTGCATCTACTTTAAGATAGATTTCCTTTGGATCTTCACCAAAGAGGACAAGTAAAAACTCTTCTCCGCCCCATCTGCCAACGAAACCATCCTCTCCAACCTGATTTGTCAAATTGTTTGAAAGTTCTATAAGCAACTGATCACCTATATCATGTCCAAAAGTATCATTGATTACTTTAAAATGGTCAATATCTGCAATTGCGACGAAAAAACCAAGTTGATCGTGAATTAAAGCCTCCAGGTCAGCGACGATACTCCTTCTATTTGGAAGTTTTGTAAGGTAATCGGTTTTAGATAAGAGTTCAACATCATTGAGCGCTTTTTTCAAATCACTGGTCCGACTGTCTACGATTGCTTCAAGATTTGCATTAATATGCTTTAAATCTAGTAGAATAGAGGCGTTTTCAATCGATAACTTTTCTGTATTAGTAAAAGCACTTGAAAATTTTGAAGAAAGCATATAAGCCTGTGTCAATACGAAAATTGATAAGCCAAATGGTATCATTGACGGTGTATTGGTAAGATTGATCTCATAGAAATAATCATTTGCAAACCCAATCATCAAACAAACAAAACCAACGATGACTTCGCCGGTATAGGGAACGCCTTTGACCAAGCCAATTAATAATTTTACGAGTGCATATATTAATACTGCAAAGCCAATACCAACATAGTACGTAATGAGTTGATCAATCACTGGAAAAGGTAAGAATAAAGTAAGCAAAGCAAAAATACTTGAAAATCCTACGCTAATTCTTAGCATCCACTTATTGAGTAGTTCTTTAAAAGAAAAGTATAAAAACCCACAAAGTGCTGCATAGCCCATATAGACCGTAATATAAGATGTCCGTGCATATATTTCAAAGTTTATCGTATATAACGATGGGAGAAAACGTTCTCCAACAATGAGCATCCTTATGGCGAACATCAGACAGAAAATTCCAAAATAAAGTGGTGTTCTGTCCTTAGTGCGCATGATGAAGATTCCTACATGATAAATCCCCATAATTAAAAGCATCCCAAAGAGAAATAAGTCGCGGCCAAGACTCAGTTTTGTTTCATTTGCAATCTGAGTTGCGTAGCCAATTCTAGGTGAGGTAATGGCATTGTCACCAAAGATAAAATCGGAAGTATGATAAATTAATTCGACTGTATGGGTATTAGCGTCAAAGTAACTTTGGTTAAGTTTATAATATGGCGCAGTGGAATCTTTATTTGTACCTACTTTGCCTACTTCATTGCATAGTACGCCATTGATGAAAAGTTTGTATGAGCTGAGAACAATATCAGAAGATAAACCGTAACTCATGGTATTTGGTGGTAATTTAATGACAAGTCTTAGGGTGCCATAGAAATTATTTGATTCAAATGGCTTTACCTCATTCATACTTGTAAGCGTGCTTGGAATCTCAACATATAGAGGTTTAAGATCTTTACGCGTTTGAAAGTCTTCAGAGGATAAAAACTGATTAAAGTAAAATTCCCATTTACCGTTTAAGGTAACTGGACCTTGTGATTCAAAAGACCATTTTGTTAAATCAAGTACACCGTTTATTGGATCAGGTGTATTTATAGAATGATTCTCAGTGTATAAGCCTGAATAGAGCATAGCTGATAAAAAAATCAGTATGATAATTATTCCAAGCCAACTTTTTAATTTCATAATTACCTAGCCTTTCAGTCGAGCACCATCAAAGTACTGATATGCTTTCAGTTTTGGAAAATTAGTTTGTTCATCAAAATCCTTAGGGCAATAACCATTTGAGACATAAGAATTTGAGAGCATATCCATCGCCATTAGTGTCATCGCAGTCAGTTGACTACAAAAGAGACTATCAAATGATGCTGGAATATTTTGACGTCTACCCTCTACATAGGCTGTAAGCATCTGTGCATCAGTTGGAAAAGAACGCATATGAAGCATATCAATACAATTTTTTAGTGAAATTAAATCATTTGGATTCAGTGCTTGACTTAGGTATTTTACTTTAAAATGCGTATCAAATCGTTCAGTGGAATCTATCGTTAAACGTCCTGATAAGCTTACAAGCATTGGGCCATCAGTTTTAGGAACGCCAAGTATAGCGTCTACTAGTCCGTCCGAAGAAGAAGTTGATTCCCATAATAATGGTTCAGTACCTTCAATTCCAATATCTTTTGGCATCACAACCATCCCTATGTGTGACCAATAGGACCATTCTATGAGTTCAATTAATTTACTGGAAGTCTCGATTCCGTGAAAAAGTATAATATCGCCAGTTTTTAGACTAGAGCTTAGTTCACTTAACATGATTTCTCGATTCATTTTATCCCCCTTTTAGTTTTATTATTAGAAGTGATGCCTTTTTATATATATTATGTAAGTTAAAATAAATGTGTATTTATAGTTAATGGATAATAATTACTTTATCATCATTTTATATGAAATATGCTAGCCTGTGAAGTAATTTAAAATTATTCTTATGGTGACTTATAATAGTAAATAATTATGACTTTACATAAATTTTATGCGTGTATAAAATTGACAGACTTGAACATTTAATTAATAAAGCGTAATATAAATTTAAATCACACAAAAAAGGCATTTTGGAATAAATTAAAGTACCAACTAGATAAATACTAAATAAGTTGAAATTTGATATAAAGAGGGATAATAATGATATATATAGAGACAAGTCGATTGATTTTAAGAGATTGGTTAGAATCCGATCGCGTTATATTTCAACAGATGAATGCAGATCCAGAAGTGATGCGATATTTTCCAAAGACTTCAAGCAAAGAAGAAACCAATAACTTTATTTTGGCAATTGAAAAAGAACTTAAAGAAAGCAATTATGGGCTATATGCTGTAGAAGTTAAGACTACAGGTAACTTCATCGGATTTATTGGTTTTCATAAGGCTAATTTTAGTGCAAGTTTCACGCCGTGTATAGAAATTGGTTGGCGACTTTGTAAATCAGCTTGGGGCAATGGGTACGCTACTGAAGGTGCAAAAGCTTGCCTACATTATGGATTTGAAAAATTAGGATTTGAAGAAATTTATAGTTTTACGGCTTCGATAAATTTACCGTCTGAAAATGTAATGAAAAAAATAGGACTTCATTTTGTTGGAGAATTTGAACACCCAAATGTGGAAAATGAAAGTATACTCAAAAATCATGTTCTCTATCATATTAAAAAATAGTTATCGTTTGAAAGCCACATTAAGTGGTATTACATTTATTATAGGAGCTTATTATGCATTATATAGAGACAATTAAAAATTATAGTTCAACTTGTGATCAAGAAAAGAGTGATCGTGAAGTTATACTTGATTATATCAAAGACTATGAAGATCGTATTTTGACCAGAGAAAACAAAGTGGCACATATGACGAGCTCAGGACTAATTCTCAATAAATGTATGGATAAGATATTGATGGTCCATCATAACATCTATAAAACTTGGGCTTGGACCGGTGGGCATGCTGATGGCAACACCAACTTACTTGAAGTTGCGATTATTGAGGGAAAAGAAGAGACTGGACTGGAAAGTTTAGTGCCATTATCAAGTGACCCCCTTTCTATAGATATACTTCCAGTATTTGGTCATATCAAAAATGGCAATTATGTTTCCGCACATTTACACTTAAATGTCACATATGTATTAATCGGAGATGAATCTGAAAGTTTAGTGATTAAAGAAGATGAGAACAGTGGTGTCATGTGGATTCCAGTTTCAGAACTGTCTATCTATTCAAATGAACCATTTATGATTGAAGTCTATTTAAAAATTGTAGAAAGTGCAAGGAATTATAAAAAAGTATAGATAATTATAAAAAAGTATAGATAATTATAGTAAAGGATAGTAATCGTGTGACTTTGAATTAATTATACATACTAAAGTTGAGGAGGGGTTATCATGATTAAGAAGAGTTTAAAGGCAAAAATGCTCGTCATCATTGTTGGTGTTCTGATAGTGATTTTGGCAGTGCTTGCGGTGTTTGTTAGCACATTATCATACCAATCGACCATGTCTATATCTGAAAAGTATATAGAAGAACAAATGAATAAAGAAGGTCTTGTTCTTAGTAAATTTTTTGAAAATCACCTGAACGCAGCTAAGGCCATGGTTTCTGCAGTAAAAATTGCAGAACAAAAAGGTACGCTTACAAGAGACAATGTTAACCAAATCTTAACTAATGTACTTCAAGATCAACCGAATGCATCAGACAATTGGTTCGTATTTGAACCAAATGCATTTGATGGATTAGACGCACAGTCTATTGGAAGAGCTGATTCAGATGATAAAGGAAGATTTGTACCTTTAGTTTTTCCTGATGGAAGTGGTTATGGTATTGACCGTTGTTATGCTTATGATACAGATCCATATTATCTCGTACCAAAAGATACTTTGAAACCTTTTATTACACAGCCGACGGTATACGATATAGGTGGCGTCCCTGTTAACATGGTTACAATTTCAGTACCAATAGTAATTGACGGCAAATTTTATGGCGTTGGTGGTATCGATATAGCTGTTGATCAGCTGTTGCTAGATTTAAACAAAGTGCAACTTTTTGATACTGGTTTTATCAAAATTCTTGGCCCTGATGGAACGATCTTCGCACATCCTAATAAAGAATTAATAAATACTGTCTCTGCAGAATTTGCTTCTGGGAATAGTAGTGCTTTATTAAGTACTTTGCTAAGTGGACAATCTATTGATAGCATCAACGAAAAGATTCCTGGTGATAACCATGATTTCAAAATGTTTGTACCACTTGCTGTTTCTGAATATGGTCCAACTTGGATACTGGGATCAGAAATTCCAACAAAGGAAATTACAAAAGAAGCTTCAAGTATTCGTAATTTTAACTTTATCGCATCAATAGTAGGCCTTATTATCATTGGAATTATAACATCACTCTATATTTCAAATATTACAAAATGGATTAAAAATATAGCTGGTGCTTCAAAATCAATTTCAGAAGGCAATTTAGCAATTAGTATAGACCCTAACATGCTTAAAAGAGAAGATGAAATTGGCGTGTTGGCGCATTCCTTTGAACATATGAAAGAAGAACTCAGACAAATTGCCTCAAATATAGTAGAAACTTCTGAAGAAGTAAGTGCTTCGTCCAATATGTTAAGAGAATCTACTTCTCAATCGGCGATAACTTCAGAAGATATATCAAGAGCAATTCAAGAAGTTGCAAGGGGAGCAACTGATCAAGCGAGAGATACTGAGAAAGGTTCAGAAGAAGTTGTCAATCTCGGAAAAATTATCGAAAAGAATCAATTACAATTGAATCAGCTTGCAGAAAATGCACAGCAAGTCATAAAAGTAGTTCAACTTGGAACTGAATCGATGCAAAAACTAGATGATCAAGCGAATAGAACCAATAAGGAAATGGACGTCATCACAGTTAGCATTAACTCAACCTATAAGAGCGTAAGTAGAATTAAAGAAGTGAGTGGCTTGATTGCATCAATTTCTGAACAAACGAATCTTTTAGCACTTAATGCTTCCATAGAGGCTGCAAGAGCAGGCGAGCATGGTAGAGGATTTGCAGTTGTAGCAGATGAAATTAGGAAACTTGCTGAGCAATCTAAAAATTCTACACATGATATCGACAATGCCCTTAGCCTTCTAAGTAAAGATGCAGAGAATCTCGTAGATGTTTCCGATAAAATTAGAGTGGTAGTGACTGAGCAACTTGAAGGCGTGACCATGACGACTGAGCAGTTTTCTGAGATAAGAAAGTCAATAGATGATATCGTAAGAAGAATTGAGGCTATCGACCAAGCAGGACTTGATATGGAAATGAAGAAAGATCATATCATGGAAGTTATGACAAATCTTTCAGCGATTGCTGAAGAAAACGCAGCTTCTACAGAAGAAACGTCTGCTTCAACTGAAGAGCAATCTGCTAGTATCCATGAAATGAGTGAGAAAAGCGAAGAATTGGCAGCAGTTGCTGTTAAACTGAAAGAAGTTGCTTCATATTTTAAAATTTAATATTATTAATCAAAAGAACGAGCCGTTACTTCACAGCAACGACTCGTTTTTTGATGACAATATTATACTTTGTTTTTAAATCAATTATTTGATTCATATATTTTCCACTTAGAACCCTTATAACAGGTCTTAATGGCATAAGTTCATTGCTACTTAGTACTAAAGCGATACTATGATCACTTAACTCTACCAAATCTCCCGGTGGGTAAGGGATAATGTATCTTGAAAAGGCATAAGCGCTTTCATAATCAAATAGATGACTTGCTGCCATGATATATTCAAGCGCATCATTTGGTGTATGGGCTTTACGGTATGGTCTATCAGATGTCATGGCATCATAGACATCTGCAATCATAACGATTTTAGTGTATTTGTCTATATCCACTGATTTGAGCTGTTTTGGATAACCACTGCCATCCATCCGTTCATGGTGTTTTAAAACAATATTCTTAATGAAAGCGTTAGCCTGTGTATTATCTGTTAAGAGTTGTCTACTTAACTCAGGATGCGACCGTATAATATTGTAATCCGTTTGAGAGAGTTGTTCATTTTTACTAGTAATAAAAGGTTCAAGTAGTTCGTTACTAATATTCATCAGCAATGCACCTTGCGACATATTCATCAGTTCCTTTTCGGAAAATCCAAAACTAATGCCTATAATGACAGATAAAATTGCCGTATTAACTGAATGTTCATAATCATAAATATCTAAGTGCTTTACATCAACTAATGTGATATGGCGATCTTTTCTAAGTAAAATTTCTGAGACAATCGTCTTTGAAATTTCATCAACCTGTCTCATTAGGTTTTCGCCTTCTTTAGAAAAATTAGACATCCCCTTAGTTTTCTTGAAGCTAGAGATGCTTTCTTTGAGTTCTGTGTTAAATTTTCTTCTCAGCTGTGGATCTATAACGTCTTTTAAATCAAACTCTTCATCTAAATTGAGTTCTTTTTTGATGCTTTCTGTAATGGGGTCTGTAACATATATAGAGTGAATATCTTGATTTTGAAGGGCTCTAATGGCTTTATCAGTGATAATGGTATCCTCTTTTAAAAGCATACTACCACTACTTGTATAAACACTCCTTGCAAGTATTGCATTTTCAGGAATATCAAATATATTAACTAATCTCATATCTTACCTCGCTTTGCCTTAAGTAAAAATTATGTAATTTGAGTTAAACATAAATTATTCATTAACAAGTTTGTTGAGTTTAAAAGTTTCAGAATAATAATTTTCTCCCCAAGTACACATATGACTTAGTATTGGCATAAGCGAAGTCCCAGTTTCAGATAAAGAATACTCAACTTTTGGAGGAACTTGAGCATAAACTGTTCTATTCACCAATAAGTCTGATTCGAGCTCGCGCAATTGTTGTGTAAGCATCTTTTGTGTAATGCTTGGCATAATTTTTCTCAGTTCGCTAAAACGGATGGTACCCTTAGTGCCAAGATGCCATAGAATAAGAGGTTTCCATTTGCCACCAATTAAATCCATTGTTATTTCAAAGGTACAAGAATATTGTTTATTATTTAAAGTATATTTAAGATGATTCTCAGCCATATTTATCTCCACGTGTGTATTTGATAATATAGTTAGTATCCTTTTAGATACTATGTCACTTTTAAGTGTGTACTTGTTGATTTATCTTTAATTAACTATAATAATAACATTCAAAGTAGAAATAGGCAATGTACTGCCAATTAATTTATTAAAATGTAATATTTAGGAGGAATTAATGAAAGTTGTAGCGTTTAATGGGAGTCCCAAAAAAGAAGGAAACACCTATCAAGCTATTCGCATGGTGGCAGAAGAGCTTGAAAAAGAAGGCATAGAAGTTGAGATTGTACATGTGGGTGATAAGGTCATCAGAGGCTGTATGGCATGTGGCGGATGTTATAGAAATGGTGATTCTCATTGTGTGATTAAAAACGATCCAGTAAATGAATATATCGATAAGATGATAGAAGCTGATGGCGTAATATTGGGAACTCCAGTTCATTATGCTTCGGTTGGCGGTACCATGAAATCTTTTCTCGACCGTGCTTTCTATGCAATAGCTAGCGATAAATTACGTCATAAAGTTGGAGCGGCTGTTGTGGCTGTAAGACGTTCGGGAGGGGTTCCAACATTTAATCAACTTGGGAATTACCTGAGCTATAAAGAAATGTTAGTCCCTTCAACCAATTACTGGAACGTCATCCATGGCACAATGCCAGGTGATGTTCAAAAGGATGAGGAAGGTAAGCAAATTATGCGTGTTCTTGGCAAAAATATGGCATGGACTCTTAATCTTGTTGAAGCTGGAAAAGGTAGTGTCACTGAGCCCGAAATTGAAAGAAAAGTGATGATGAATTTCATCAGATAATTATTCTGTTTACAGATTTATCAAGTTTTGTTATACTGACAGTAACTTTAAAACAAAGGAGAGCTAACTTATATGACACCTTCATACTGCTAATTTTGATGAATTTATCAAACTTTAAAAAGTGTTTATGACTAACCCTTTATAGGGTTTATTTGTTATTCGCTTTATGAAGAGCAGTTAGAAGACAGCTTACTTTGGCTTGAAGTGTAGAAATACTGTTTATGACAGTATGTTATTCGTTGAGTTAAACTGTGGGGAAAGTCTTTCTCACAGTTTTTTTAATGTCACAACAATTTTGTGATAGCATCTGAAGGCTCGACGTTCTTAGATCTATCATAATTGTATATTCAAGTCCTAACTGTTCTTTTTAATATAATAAAAGAAAGAGGTAGGAAATAATATGTTCGAATTATCATTTAATCAAGTTTTAAAATATATGGGTACATCGCTTATATTAGAAGATCTAAATTTTCAAATTTTTTCAGGTGAACGCGTAGGCATAGTAGGTGCAAATGGGTGTGGGAAAAGTACTATTCTAAAGTTAATTGCTGGAATAGAACCTTTTAATTTATATATTGGGTCTTGGAGTGTCGGTTATGACCGAGGACAAATCAACATACCTAGAAATATAAATATCGCATATTTAGATCAAATGCCTAGCTATCCAATTGGTTTAACCGTCAAAGAGATACTAATGCTTGCTTTTGAAGAGGCAATTATTTATGAGAATCAACTTAGAGTAATTGAAAATAAAATGCAAGGGGCAAGTGGCATTGAACTTGATAAATTATTAGACCAATACGGCAAGATTACAGCACTTTATGAATTAGCTGGTGGATATGAAATTCATGAGAAGTTTCAAAGAATTCGTGTAGGGTTAAGTTTCGATGATAGCTTTCTTAATCGTCCATTTGATCTATTAAGTGGTGGAGAAAAAACAACGGTTGTTTTAGGTAAAATTTTAATGGATCAGCCGGATATTTTATTACTGGATGAACCAACCAACCATCTTGATACTGATGCAATAGAATGGCTAGAAAATTATCTAATGAATTATAATGGTATCGTCATCATCGTATCTCATGATCGCTATTTTCTAGACAAGGTTGTGAACAAGGTGATAGAGATAGAACACAAAAAAGCACTGACTTTCAAGGGCAATTATTCATCTTATATTAAGCAAAAAGAAGAATTGGTACGCATACAGGTTGCCCAATTTTTAGAACAACAAAAGAAAATACAGGCAATTGAACAGGCAGTAAAGTCTTTAAGAGACTGGGCGATAAGGGCAGATAACAATAAATTTTTTAGACGTGCTGCAAGTATGCAAATTAAGCTTGAAAAAATGGATGCCATTGATAAACCGATAATTGATAAAAAAAACATGAGATTGAACTTAAAAGCTACAGGACGAAGCGGAAACGAAACGATCATCTGCGAAGCTTTGTCGAAGGACTATGAAGATAAGGTTATCTTTAAAGATGCATCAATGCTGATACGGTATGGAGAACGCATCGCTCTTTTAGGTCCAAATGGTAGCGGGAAAACCACATTTGTAAAAATGTTGCTAGGATATGAAATGCCAGATCATGGTAGCATTAAATTGGGTGCTAATGCAAAGGTTGCCTATTTACCACAGCAAATTGAATTTGAAGATGAATCGTTAAGTGCTGTCGATTGGTTTAGACGAGATCTAGATATCTCAGAAGGTAAAACGAGGGAGCATCTTTCGAAATTCATGTTTTATGGACAATCAGTCTATACAAAAGTTTCAGCACTATCAGGTGGTGAAAGAATAAGGTTAAAGCTCTCTAGATTATTGTTCGATGAAGTGAATCTGTTGATCTTTGATGAACCGACAAATCACTTGGACATTGATTCAATAGAGACACTTGAAGATGCACTTGAAGATTTCGATGGTACAATTTTATTTATTTCACATGACCGTTATTTTATCAATAAAGTGTCAGAAAGATTAATAGTTATAGAAAATAATCATTTTAGAAGTTTTGTTGGAAATTATGATCATTATAAAGTGATTGTTGAGAATGAAAGATGCGTAATAGAAAAAAGTAATAACGATAGAAAGCTAGAAGTTGAAAAACGAAAAAAAACAATAGCAGCTACGATAGTAGATGAACCCCAAACAAGCAATCAGTCTTTAAAACAACTAGAAGCTAAGCTTAAGCAATTGGAGTTTGAACTTGAAAGCGTTGAAAATGAAATGAACCAATGTGATGATGATTATGTGACGCTTGGTCAGCTAGAAGTAAGAAAAAATGACTTGCTCGAAATGATTGAGGATGTTTGGCTGTATTTGTATGAACTTAAAGAATTCCCAAACTAATATTTGTCAATATATGAAAAGCACTTGAATTTGTTTAATTTGAATTCAAGTGCTACATCCTGTAAAATATGAAGTGATAGTTTAATATGGGTATAAAGGCATATAAATTCGGAGGCGTTCTTGAAACAAGAGGATATTCGGTTAAAATTATATAAAACAGTTCTATTTGCTGGAATTGCACTTTCCCTCATCAGTGTCATTGGTAACTTTATCGCTGACTTTCCGTTGGATCTAAATTATAAGTGGATTGCTTTATTTACAATAAGCATTATTGCATTACATTATATTGATAATGAAAAGGTGAGTCCGCATATGATGTTCGGCGTGTTTCTCATCATGATTTTTGTGTTTTTGCCGATTGGATATTTTGCATCAGGAGGAACAACAAACAATGCTTTAGGATATGCATTTGCCTTATTAATTACCATTACCTTTATCTTTGTTGGAAAAAAAAGAATTTTTTTAGTAAGTTCATTAACTTTTGTTTTTTTGGGTTTGCAAATCACAGAATTCATCTATCCAAACTTAGTTTCAGTTTACTCAAGAGAAACACAGTTTATTGATCATATGATCCAAGTACCGTTGTTAATCATTATTTCTTTCATTGTTCTATGTCTTTTTGCAAAAGAATACGAGAATATGAATCTTAAGCTCAATTATTACGCCAATCGAGATGAATTAACAGGGCTTTATAATAGGCGAGCATTCAATCGTGAAATGGATGAAATAAAAGTCACATCAGAAAGTCAAGCGCATCTGGTTATGTTCGATTTAGATGAATTTAAAATGATTAACGATCTATATGGGCACCACACTGGAGATACAGTTCTTATTAAATTTGCAGATCTTCTTAAAAGTGAATTTGATCTCAATCAGCATATGGTGAGCAGATGGGGTGGAGATGAATTTGCAATCATCTTTCATGGTGACTTAGATCGTTTTAATGAAAAATTAAACACGATTAAAGAAACATTCAAAGACTATGTAAAAAAATATAATGAAACCACAGGTGTCACTCTTAGCCTCATCTCTTTGAGAGATTATGATAGTGGCTCAGAAGGTCTAGTTGCTGTGGATCATATGCTCTATGCAGAAAAAAGAAAAAAGTCCAATTCGAAATAATGAATTGGACTTTTTATTGATTTCACAATTAGACTATTATAGTCTTTTGATTTTTTTTAGGTATTCAACAACTAATTTTGAGCTTTGATCCATTTCTTTTAGTACCATCTCAGCTCTATAGGTGTCACCTGAATTATATGCTTTTATAGCGCGACTTGCTTGTTCGTGTAAAGCGGCATGTGGCGCTTCCATTTGTTTAAGTGTACTCTTATATTTGTCTATCCCCATACCTACAGTATTAACCCATTGCCCAAGACGACATGTGTTGTGTGTACCAACTTGTTCTGGTGTTAGTTTTTCAAAACCAAGGATCATGTTATAGACCCTCCAGCGCCAAATAAGATGGTCACTTATACAAAGTTCAAGTTGATTTGCGATGCTCATTGTGTTTGTTTTTTTCAAAGTTGAAAGGCGAATCTCATCCACCATTTTACTGATTTTATAGAATGCCTCACCAGTACGAACGGTCTCATTTTTAAGATTCTTAATTTTTTCATTAATGATTGCTAGACTTGCTGCCATTTCCTCAGTTGCAGCAGTTTGCTCTTCTATATTTGCCGTAATTTCTATGAAATTCTTACCTATACCTTGTAAGGCAACTTCCATACTATCCATACTTTTAACGGCTTCATCAATTGAGTGTTTACCTTTTTCAAAAGTAAAAGTTGCTGTGTCAATTGCAGAGGTACTATTGTTGACTTCATGTCTTAAACCCGAAACAAGTGATTGAATCGTATTGACTTGATGCTTTGTACTGTCAGCAAGTTTTTTTATTTCGTCAGCCACTACTGAAAAACCACGTCCTGCTTCACCTGCTCTTGCAGCTTCAATAGATGCATTTAGAGCCAGTAAGTTGGTTTGATCTGCCACCGCTTTAATTAGAGCAACCATCTCTGCGATTTTATCCGCTTCAGAATTAACTTTATGCATGGCGTTTTGTGCATCTTGTGTTTTCATAAAGGCATCATCAATCATTTTAAATGAGTTGCCAATATTGTCGATACATTTAGTTGTAAGGTCAAGTGCATCGCTTGTACTTTCACTTGATCTTAAAATAAATTCTGAGATATCAGAGACAGAGGCGCTTACTTCTTGAGAGCTAGCGGCTACATTTTCTATCATATTAGCTTGTTTATCAGCATCTAGCAACATCTCTTTGACATAGTCAAGCTGTGTCATGTATTGTAATAACGCGTTGATAGACATCAATGTGACTTCTAAATTGTTCTCAGTTTCATTTTTCGTGAGATCAATAGAACCTTGTGAAATTACCCCTTCCACAAGGTTAGTTGATGTTGAATGAGTTTCTGTAATATTTTTCTTTTTTTTGAACATTGAGTTCTCCTTAAATACCATATCCCCGTATGATTTTACTCTTTCTTTTTAAATCGTATTTAGTTCCCCTAAAAAATAATCTTTGTTTCCTTGATCTTGAATATCAATTGCTGATGACCTCGCCAGGTCAAGATATAAGTTTTTTTGAATTTCATTTCCTAATACTGAGTAAGACCTCGCCAAGGTCTCATAGGCAAATGCTAAATCAAAATCCTTAATATCGTTCTCGATGCAATAACGCAGTGCTTGCTGACCATGATATAAAGCACTTTCACCCATATTTAACAAACAATAAACACGTGATATTTGCCATTCGCCTCTTGTGAAATGGGTCGGTGTACCTACTATTCCCCAATGATATCGCGAGGCATGTGCTAAGTGAATCATCGTCAAAGCCTCTTCAATTGATCGATCTTTTTTGTCAATCAAATCCCAAGTAGCATTGAAACACTGAGCAGCTAGCCCTTTATGATCGATTGTCATAGCCCCCTCCTTTAATTGTTTATTTGCATTTAATGATTATGGTTTAATACCCTTTAAATTGACAATTAATCTGTTACACCATGTTAACATAATATAGCATGGTTAACTAGCTAAAAAATGTGGAGAACTAGGCGGAAAGTTGCGTTTTTTGAATTTATTTAGGTATAAATAAATAAATTGTTATTTTTATACAAGGGGATTCAAATTCACAAATTTGGAGTTTATATGCATAATATATATTTTTTAAAGGGTTATCGAAAATCACTTGGGATAGCGCTAATAGTAGGGATGACTTTACTATTAATTTTTTCAACTTTTTCGATTTATGAATATAATCGTGTCAATCAGATGGAACAGATAAAAGCGACTGAGCATTTTGTCGTATTTGATAATGCTCTAAATAATATTGTCTATACTAATATCAACTTGATGAAAGGCTTTGCTGCCTACATTCAAACGAATCCAGATTTAGAAGATCAAAAAATATATGATTATCTCGATGAATTATTACAAAGTCAGGGTGACTTAATTAACAATGTCGGTATATTAAAAGATACAACAATTATGTGGAACTACCCGTATGAGTTGAATAAGACGACAATAGGTAGAGATTTGTCGTTGGTAAAAGAACAGAGTCCATATGTTCTTAGTGTAAAGTTATCTGGAAAACCTTCATTTCAAGGTCCAGTCAACTTGTTACAAGGTGGAACGGGATTTATTGTAAGGACGCCAATTATGCAAAACGGACAGCAGTATTGGGGTCAAATTAGCATCGTCCTAAAGGGGGATAAATTCTTAGATAAAATCAAGGAGATTGAAGCTACTTTAAATGTAAAAAGTATTATTATGTCAGGAGACCAAATTGTTTATGGCGATAAAGCATTGCTTAACGAGAAGATCCACTGGTTTAAATTTGCGGACAATATGTTTGATTGGGATCTAGGGATAGTTTTAAATGGGACCAATAAGCTAAATTATCTAAATGTTTATATATTCATCGCAATAGGCATTATATTATTATTCGCAATATCTTCTGCAACCTTTGTGACGCTTAGATCAAACGAAATTGTTAAACATGAGTCGATTCATGATCATTTGACGGGACTTAGGAATCGAAATTCATTAGATGAGACGATGCAACTTTTCTTTGCAGGTGCAAAAAGAAATGACCATAAAGTGGGGGTCTTGTTATTAGACCTTAATAAATTTAAGGAAATTAACGACACCTATGGACATTCTGTTGGCGATCTCGTCCTTAAAGAAACTGCTTCTAGACTAAAAGAGGCTGCGAGAAAAGATGAAGTGTTATTTAGAGTAGGTGGAGATGAGTTTTTGCTCGTTGTTCCAGTTGTCGAAAATAGTGAAATTCTAAACACTATTAAAAAAAGGCTGCAGTCAGTTTTATCTTATAAATTGGAGGTGGGTGATTACTCGATAATTGTAACTTCAAGCATTGGGTGCGCACTATCTGATGACGATGGAGATACTTTTGATGAATTGTTTTTAAAAGCAGATCGCAGAATGTATGAAGAGAAAAATAAGGTGATATGATGTTAATCATCATTTCATCTTTTTTTAATATATAAACTTAATTTCGAAGAACTTTTAAAGTTGTACATACGAAATTCGTTTATATACGAATGATTATGAAAGTATTAATTAAGTATTAAATGCAATGTGACTAGGTTGTCACAATTGAAAAAGTGTGCTATTTTAAAGTTAGAGTTAGAGAGATGAAAGCGTTAAGAAAGGGGTTTAATATGAAAATTATCGAGATAAACCAATTGACGAAATACTACGGTAAACATCGGGGGATAGAAAATGTTTCATTTAGTGTAGAAGAAGGTGAGATTTTTGGATTCATTGGTCCCAATGGTGCTGGAAAATCAACGACAATTCGCACACTTTTGTCTTTAATATATCCTACAAGTGGTACAGCTACTATCTTTGGTAAAGACTGCATCAAATATGGTGATGAAATTAGAAAAGAGATAGGATACCTACCTTCAGAAGTATTTTACTATGAAAATATGAAAGTGATTGATGTACTTAAATATTCAGCGAGCTTTTATGAGAACGTAGATATGACGAGAATTGAATCTTTGTCAAAAGCAATGGATTTAGATTTAAACAAGAAGATTGAAGATCTTTCATATGGCAACAAGAAAAAAGTAGGGATTGTTCAAGGGTTACTACATGAGCCTAAACTCATTATATTAGATGAACCTACGAGTGGACTTGATCCTTTGATGCAACAAAAGTTTTTTGATTTGATCTTAGAAGAAAATAAAAAAGGAGCAACGGTTCTTTTTTCTTCTCATATTTTATCTGAAGTCCAAAAATTGTGTTCTAGAGTGGCTATTATCAAAGAAGGTCAGATCATCAAAGTAGAAAATATCAACGATATGCGCAATAGCTCTTACAAAAAAATTACGGTGGAAGCCGATGGTGATTCGGTTGAGTCTCTGTTTAAATTTGATGGAATTACTAATTTGAAGAAAATAGAAGACGGTGTTAATTTCTTATTTAAGGGCGATATCAACACAATCATTGAAGTACTTCATACTTTAAAACTTCAAAATATATTGATTGAAGAACCTACTTTAGAAGAAATTTTCATGCACTATTATCAAAAGGAGGCATAATATGAACATTTTAAAGCAAGAGCTTAAAATGGGCAGAAAATCCTTGATTGTATGGTGTGCATCTCTTATAGGAACCCTTGCAATTTTTATGATGATGTATCCTTTGATTTCTGAACAAGCTGCTACATTCACAAAAGTTTTTGAAAGTTTTCCACCTGAGTTTAGAAAAGCCCTTGGACTTACAACAACTAATTTAGGGGACGTCCTTGGGTACTACAGTTTTGCTTTTCTGTATATTGTTTTGGCTGGTGCAGTACAAGCGATGAATATCGGTGTTTCCGTATTATCAGCTGAAGTAAGAGAGAAAACCGGTGACTTTTTATTTGTTAAACCAGTTAAACGCTCAAAAATCATCACTCAAAAAATATTGGCGATGCTAATTGAACTTGGAATAGTGAATATAGCGGTCTGCCTTGCAAATTTTATCATTTTAAGTCTTGTGAGCAAGGTATCTTTTGATATGAAACTCTATTTATTATTAACTGGATCATTATTATTTATTCAATTGTTTTTTGCATCATTAGGCTTAGCGGTATCTGTTTTTTTAAGGAGAATTAGAACGGTTTTACCTATTAGTATGGGTGTTGTATTTTTGTTTTATATCATCTTTTTGTTAAACCAAACACTTGAAGATCCAAAACTTGCGTGGATTTCACCTTTTGGATATTTCGATTTATCTTATGTATCAGAACATGTGGCATATCAAGGTAAATTTATCGTAGCTTGGTTTGTACTGAGTGCTGTTTTCGTCTTTTTTACGTATAAGTTATTTACTAAAAAAGACCTACCATCTATATAGGAGGCCTTATGAATATCATATTGAGAGAATTAAGAGCAAATATGAAGTCTTTGATCATATGGTCCGTGGCTCAAATGTTTATCATATTAGCAGGCATGATGAAATATGTAGGTTTTTCACAATCGGGTGTGGATATCAATAGCATGCTTGCAGGATATCCAGAGGGGATTATGAAAGCATTTGGAATCTCATCTGTTGATATCACTAAAGTTGATGGGTTTTACACCGTGTTTTTCCTCTACTTTATGTTACTTGCTGCGATTCATGCAGTGATGTTTGGTGCCGTAATTGTTTCAAAAGAAGAAAGAGATCATAGTGCCGACTTCTTGTTTTCAAAACCTGTAAAACGCGTTAAAGTCGTCATCAGTAAATTTGTTGCAGGAATCGTAAACATCTTAGTTTTTAACCTAGTAACACTGATTACTTCAGTAGTGATGATTGCGCAGAACAATAACGGCGATGGGCTACTTGGTCAAGTAACGCTGCTTATGGTTGCACTATTCTTTATCCAGCTATTCTTCTTAACACTTGGTTTTTTTCTAGGTGCGATTATGAAGAATACTAAGCTTGCGACGTCTGCAGCAACTGGCATCGTATTAGGCACATTTTTCCTTAGCATCTTATCGGATATAAGTGATAAAGTTTCTTTCCTAAAGTACTTAACACCTTTTAAAGCATATAGCAGTGTAACCGTTATGTTCGATCAGCAAATCGCACTACCATCAACACTTGTGCTTATCGTCTGTTCAGGAATATTTATCTTTTTCGCATATCAGAAGTTCTATGCGCGTGATTTGAACACTTAAAGAATGTTATAACTAATAAAGAGCGGCAATGAAATTGATCATTGTCGCTCTTCTTATGTGAAGATACTCTTTAGCCTTATTATTCGATTTCTCGTAAGCGTTCTATAATTGTGAGCTTAGATACGTTTCGGTATACAATCTAGTAAGTGAAACAATATGTTAATATTAAAAACAGTGCTTTAGGGGTACAATAGTAATATCAACATAAAAAACACTAATTTAAAATAGGATGTGACATTATGAAAAAGTTAAAAGAAACGATGCGTTTCATTTTTGACAAATTAAAACGTTCAGGTGAAAGGTTTCCACTCACACTAGTGATGACTCTTTTACTCATGATGGTAACTATTGTACTCGTTCATCTGGATTATACTTCAAAGCAACAAGATTTTTATCAAAAACTGGCATTGACATTTGCACTAGGTATTCCTATGACTGCTGCTGGAAAGCTATTGATTGAAAGGTATTATTTAAAAGGTATAAAGGGACACGGTGTTCAATTATCTGCTGTTGTATTGACACTTCTCTATTATCTAACGATTCCTGAGGTATTGACACCTTATTTTGCAATGAGGTATATGGCGCTTTGGGCGATTTTATTCTTTGCATTCTTGATGGTGCCTTATTTCTATGAAAAAGAGGGTCTTTCAAGGTATATACTGCATCTCGTTGGACGATTCTTTTTGACAGTATTATATGCTGGCGTCATAATGGGTGGAATCTCGATGATTATTTTCTCAATTGATCAACTTTTTGGGGTGAATTGGTGGAATGAAATCTATATGGATGCATTTATTTTGATTTCAGGGGCCTTTGGCGTAACTTATTTTCTGGGGAGCGTACCTGAAATTGGTTCAGAGCTTCCTACTGAGGGATTTTCAAAAGTATTTAAAGGAATGTTTTTATACATTCTTTTACCAATCCTTAGTGTTTACACCGTCATTTTATATGCATATTTTATAAAAATACTCTTTAACTTCAAATTGCCGGAGGGTGTCATTGGTAATTTGGTCTTATGGTATGCCCTTGTAAGTATCATTACTTTGTTTTTTGTAAGGGATCTAAGGATTGAGGTTCCATGGCTTTCAAAATTTTTTAAAACGTATATCCCTTTAATGTCAATACCACTTGTGATGTTATTTATCTCTCTATTTATCAGGATTAATGCCTATGGTATCACAATGCCAAGGTACTTCGTGGTAACTTTAGCTATATTCTCTACTGTGACTGCTGGACTGATGTGGCGCGCAAGAAAAGATACCGCTGTCATCTCAGTTATTTTACTCATAACTTTTATCGCAATTGCTTTCTTTGGACCACTTTCAGGATACAGTTTAACACTGTCAAGTCAATCTAAGCAACTTGAAAAACTACTTGAAGCCAATTCTATGTTATCGAGTAGTGGTCAATTAATGCCAAATACAGGCGTGACAAAGGATGCTCAAAGTGCAATATCTGAAAAAATAACATTTTTAATGGATGCTTATTCAGTTGAACAGATTAAACTTTTACCAGAAGGATTTAACGGTGATAATGCAAAACAATACCTAGGGTTTGATCTGCTTTATTACTGGAATAACTATAATAATGCACTTGAAAGGTTCAATTATTTCACTAAAATACCAACGCAGTTGATTCCACTAGATGGTGCAGAATACATGTTAAACGTTGGTCAGAATGACATCTTAGATAAAATGGATTTATCGAGTGGGCTAAGTGTTGAAAAGACACTAGAAGTGCTTACGGTTAAAGAAAATGACGCACCAATACTCACAGTAGATCTAAGTGAAAATGCGGCTGCTTTTTATCTGGATCAAAATAAACCTATAATTATTACTTCACAAGATCAAAAAGTGAAACTGACGCTTGTTTATTTAAACATAGATGGTCAAATCACCAGTGAAAGTGCTCCAAAAGCAGCAGATGATTTAAAAGTAGAATACTACGATGTAAGAATTTTAGTGGATCTACTCCCATAACCTTATTCATTTATTGTTCATCTTCTGTTCGTTGATTTTTATAAAATTAAATTGTATAATATTTAGCAAAGCGAAATAGTTATTATAGCATCTATTTTATAGAGATCGGAAGGAATAGAACAAATGAAGGGGAAAGAAAACGAATTAAATAAAGGTGTAATATATACAAAAGAAGAATATATCAAAGCACAGGTTGCTTTTTTTGAGGCGCACTCAAGGAAGCAGCCTGTACTTTTGGGTATGGAATTCGAACATTTTTTATTAGACAGAGAGAGTTTGAGAAGTTATGACTATTTTGAGGAAGATGGTCAAAAACAGATGATGGAAGCGTTAGTGCAAAAGGACTGGAACATATTGGTCCAAGAAGATGAATTTATATTAGGCCTTGAGAAAAATGGCGACACGATAACACTTGAACCAGGTGGTCAAGTAGAAATTAGCCTTAGACCGCTATCTTCAGTTGTGGAAATTGAAAAATTCTATTTAGAAGTGATAGACGAGATATACAGTGTGTTAAAACCAAATCAAATGATTGCAGGTATTGGTTATCATCCTGTTACTCGGATAGCAGAGTTATCTTTATTACCTAAAAAAAGATATGCAATGATGTTCGATTATTTTAAAGACAATGGTATCTTTTGCCACAATATGATGAAAGGCACTGCAGCGACGCAAGTTTCTATAGATTATAAAGATGAAACGGATTTTATGAAGAAATTTAGAGTTGCAAATTATATTTCACCAGCGATGGCTTCACTTTTCGATGCGACGCCTTTCTTTGAAGGTGCACCAACTGTTGGGAAAAACATGAGGGCGAGAATTTGGGCTGAGACTGATGTAAAGCGCTCAAAACTCATACCAGGCAGCTTGACAACACATTTTGATTTTAAAAGTTATGCGGAGTATCTTCTTAAGCTTCCTCCGATTTTGCTATATACACAGGGGCAGTTGATCTACTCAAAAGATGAACCACTTGTATCCTCACTTTCAAAGTATCCTTTCTTAGAAAGTGAGCTTGAACACCATCAAAGTATGGTATTCCCGGATGTTAGGCTTAAAAGATTTATCGAGATCAGGATGCCAGATTCACTTCCTTATCCATACAACTTAGCAGTGGGGGCAATAGTCAAAGCGATTTTCTATACACCAACGTTATTAGAAAAATATTATGAAGAATCTTTGGCTTATGATGATGCTTGGGTGGAATCACAAAATCTAAACTTACGTGAGTTTGAAGATGAAGCACTTAAATTATCATGCGAAAAACTAAAGCAGAGTTTAGTTCATGATGCTATTGAAGCCCTGATACCAGACGAAAAGACATATGTTATAGCCCTTCAACAACTTCTTGAAAAATATGGCTCAATCAATGATTATCTGATGCATCAATATCATCAATCAGTGGTGTTATTTACTAAATCTATAGAAATAGGAGAAAATAGGTTATGAACAAGGATAACAAGGTAAGACCAGTGAAGATTAACCGCGATTTAGTCTCAGTATTTATGAATGAGTATGATAAATATATTGAAGATTTCAGAAAAACGAAACAAGCTGTGAGCCAGTCAAAAGCTATTTACAAAGGTGCACCAGTGCCATATCTCTATATTCCTATGCTTTATGACCAGTTTGATTTAGATACCTTTAAGTATGCGCTTGATGGGATTCACGCTATTTCTAAACGTACGATAGAGCTCTATCTAGAGAAAGAAGAAATTAGAAAGTTGTTTAATTTTAGTCCAGAATTAGAGGCGCTTATAAAAGTACCGCATCATTATAAGGCAACTGTTCCTATGGGCAGATTTGATATATTTTACTATGGTGAAGGGAATTTTCAGTTTTGCGAACTCAATGCGGATGGGGCATCAGCTATGAATGAAGAACTTGAACTGAGCCAAATTATGATGCAAACAGCACTTCTAAACAGCTTTAAAGCGGACTATTCTTTTGAAAGTTTTGAACTTTTTAGCAGCTGGGTAGAAGAAGTGAAACAAATTTATGCTGAGTATTTAGCAAAAACGCATAGAAAAACACATAATGATAAACCATTGGTCGCGATTTTAGATTTTATCGATAAAAGTAGTCCGCTGGAATTTGAAGTTTTTAAGAAGGCATTTATAGCAGAAGGATTTGACTGTGAAATCGTAGATCCAAGAGACTTAACTGAAAAAGATGGCATATTATACAGAGGGGAAAGTGCAATTGATATCATCTATAGACGTCTTGTTACCAAAGACTTGATGGACCATTATGAGGAAGTTCCGGAGCTTATCACTGGACTTTTAGCAGATAAAACTTGTGTAATTGGTACTGTGAAAACACAGATCATCCATACAAAGCGTTTCTTTGAAGTTTTATATCATCCCGTTTTAAGACAATATTTATCAGATGAGATGCTAAGCTTTATCGATAAACATGTTCCATATACAAAACCACTTGTTCAGGGTGATGATTTCAAAAATTATCTTGAAAATAAAGATGAATACATCATCAAACCTATTGATTATTATGCTTCCAAAGGCGTCTGTGCAGGCAAGGATTATGATGATCAAGCTTGGCAAAATCTGCTTGATGAAAAAGTGAAAGAAGATTTTATCATCCAAAAATATTGTCCTTATGCCTTGACGGAAAATTTATACGAAGATGTGGATGGCAATGTTAAGCCACAACTTTATAGAACGATTACAGGACTTTTCACTTATAATGAAAAACTAAGTGGTATATACGTAAGAGCTGGCTTAAATGCAATTATTTCAGGCCTTCATGATGGCTATACAATGTCAACTTTAAAATACAATAAAAGGATGGTTTAGAGATGAGTTATTTATAGACGACGATTCACGTAAAGGATATTGAAGCATCTATTAAGTTCTATCAAGAGATAGTAGGTTTAGAACTCAGAAGAAAATTTTCGCCTTCACTAAGCACTGAACTTGTGTTTTTAGGTGTAGGTGAAACGGAAATAGAACTGATGTATAATGAAGGTGAGCAATTACCTGGAAATTATGAAGGCATTTCAATAGGTTTTTCAACTGAAGATGCAAATAAGCTTAGAGAATCTTTGATCGCATCAGGCGCTACTGTAACGGGTATGATTTCTCCAAATCCAAATCTTCAGTTTTTTATGGTGAAGGACTCAAATGGCGTGAATGTACAATTTGTTGAGGATTTGAGAAAGGCTTAAACACATCTTGGTTAAGATCAAACTAGATAGAAGCTAAAATAATAAAAATATGAATATAAATGAAAATGGCAAAGATCACTTATAGTGGTCTTTTTTTTCGCGTGTTTCCTAATTGAAAATGGGTATCAATTATAATTAAATAGCAAATAAATATGAAAAGAAGAAATACAGATTTTTGACCCAGCAAATTATAGATTAAAAATAGAATCTTTATAATCTTCTCAAAAAAAACGGTGGTGGTGAACATGAAACCAAATAACTTAGAACAAAATCAAGCTGAAAACAAAATAGAAAACAAAATAGAAAATTCAAAAGGCAACTGGAAAAAGGAAACGGCCTTGTTTTTAACAAGTCAGAACATATCTTTATTTGGAACGTCAATTGTCCAATATGCTATCATGTGGTTCATCACACTGAAAACGCAATCGGGATTTATGATGACGATTTCCATCATTTGTGGTTTTTTACCGACTTTTTTCTTAGCACCTTTTGCAGGGGTCTGGGCAGACCGGTTCAACCGGAAGTGGCTCATCATGTTATCAGATAGTATGATTGCCTTTACGACTTTGATCATGGCCCTCATCTTTTGGGCGGGTTATGAATCCATCTGGTTACTTTTTGCAATGTCTGCGATTAGAGCGTTTGGATCAGCGGTACAACAACCAGCGGTCAATGCATTTATCCCTCAGTTCGTACCAGAGGAAAACTTGATGCGCGTAGGTGGAATTAATTCAAGCATCCAATCGGTGATGATGCTCATCGCTCCAATGATTAGTGGTGTACTGATGACCGTCGCACCACTAGAATCCATCTTTATGATAGATGTCATAACAGCAGCTTTTGCGGTTTTGATTTTGACACAGTTAAAAGTACCTGTGCATGCAAAAGCTCTTGAAAAAGGTAAAATTGATTACCTTGCAGATATGAAGCTGGGTTTAAATTATGTACTAAATCACGAATATATTAGAAGGTTTTATATCTTTATTGCTGTTTTTCATTTTTTTATTACACCTGTAGCAGCACTATCTCCGCTACAAGTTACGAGAAGTTTTGGAGATGATATATGGCGATTGACGGCTATTGAGATTGCTTTTTCTTCTGGTATGCTCCTTGGAGGATTGCTCATATCTTCATGGGGTGGATTTGATAATCGAGTGCACACCATGGCGCTATCGACGTTTGGGATTGGACTGATGATTGTTGCACTTGGGATAGTGGGTAACTTCTGGGTATATCTTGTAATTATGCTTATCTCAGGGATTACATTGCCACTTTTTATGACCCCATCGACTGTGTTACTTCAAGAAAAAGTTGAAGAAGCATATATGGGAAGGGTTTTTGGTGTGATGACCATGATTTACAGTTCTGCTATGCCCCTAGGGATGCTGGTATTTGGACCACTTGCCGACATCGTTGATATCGAATGGTTGCTCATCATATCAGGTACAGTGATCTTTATTCAAGGCTTTTTCTTAGTTGGAAATAAAACGCTTGTACTTGCTGGTAAACCAAAAGAAATCAAAGAGAGCATATAAAGCCAATTTGTAAAGGTTTTGTTAATGAAAGCAATTCTCATTGACTGTTAACAAAAAAAACGGTAAGATTAGAATTGAAATAAACCCGATTAAAATACTAGGATATAAACAGGAGGCATCAATGCAAATTATTAAGATAGAAAATTTGAAATCACAAGTGGAAGGTCAACAAATACTTAAAGGGATTGACCTAACTATTAATAAAGGAGAAATCCATGTGATCATGGGTCCAAATGGCGCTGGGAAATCAACACTAGCCAATGTACTTATGGGACATCCTGCACATGAAGTAATTGAAGGAACGGTTGATTTTTTAGGGAAAGACTTACTTGATATGAAAGTCGATCAACGTGCAAAAGCAGGGCTTTTCTTATCCTTTCAATATCCACAAGAGGTACCTGGTGTAACTGTTGAGAATTTTCTAAGAACAGCAAAGAAAGAAGTCAGCGGCATCATGCCGATGATGACTCAGTTTAACAAAGATGTTAAAAAGCAAATGGCAGATCTTAACATGGATGAAAAATACCTTGAACGTTACCTCAATCAAGGTTTTTCTGGTGGAGAGAAAAAGAAAAACGAAATTTTACAAATGGCGGTATTAAATCCAAAACTAGCTATTCTAGATGAGACTGACTCAGGTCTTGACATCGACGCAATCAGAGTCGTCTATGAAACGGTTCAAAAGCTTTCAAATGAAAACAATGCCATCTTGGTCATCACGCACTACAATAAAATTTTAAATTATATCAAACCTGATTTTGTACATATCCTCGTAGATGGCAAGATCGTAAAAAGTGGTGATATCACACTGGCTGAAGAGATTGAACGCACTGGATATGAAGTTTTCAAAGCTGAAAATGCGGCTAAAACAGAATAGTTAGCTAAAAATTAGGAGGAAATATGGCAAATAAAACATTTGTTGCCGATGTCGACCGTGGTATCTATGATGTAGTGAACAAAGAAGATCATCGATATGTTGTAGACAAAGGTTTAACTGAAGATATCATCAGAGACATCTCTAAGGAAAAAAATGAACCTGAATGGATGTTAGAGTATAGACTTAAATCTCTTGAAATATATAAATCAAAACCGATACCCACTTGGGGGGCAGATTTAAGTGAACTCGATGTGGAAAACATCGTTCATTATGTACGCCCAAATACAGACATGAAAACGAGCTGGGATGATGTGCCAGACGATATTAAGGAGACATTTGAAAGACTTGGTATACCTGAAGCAGAACGCAAATCCCTTGCTGGTGTTGGTGCACAGTACGACTCTGAGGTTGTTTATCACTCGCTTCAAGCTGAATTGACTGAGCAAGGTGTAATCTATACGGATATGGATACAGCGGTAAAAGAGTATGAGGAAATTGTACGCAAGTATTTTATGACGATTATCACGAACCGTGATCATAAGTTTTCCGCACTACATGGCGCAGTTTGGTCAGGTGGCTCATTTGTTTATGTGCCTGCAGGCGTGAAAGTTGAACTTCCATTACAATCGTATTTTAGGCTCAATGCAAAAGGTGCAGGTCAATTTGAACATACTTTGATTATCGTTGAAAAAGGCGCGAGTTTACACTTTATTGAGGGTTGTTCAGCGCCAAAGTATTCGGTCCAAAATTTACATGCTGGTGCGGTCGAGCTATTTGTTAAAGAGGATGCAAAATTAAGATATAGTACGATAGAGAACTGGTCGCGCAACATGTATAACCTCAACACCAAAAGATCAGCGGTTGATAAAAACGGAAAAATCGAATGGGTATCTGGTTCGTTTGGTTCAAGAGTTTCTATGCTTTATCCGATGAGTATCCTCAGAGGTGAAGGTGCATCAAGTGAGTTTACTGGTATAACTTTTGCAGCAAAGGGTCAGTATCTGGATACAGGCACAAAAGTGCTCCATGCTGCACCTAATACAACTTCAATTGTCAATTCAAAATCAATTTCTAAAGATGGCGGTCATGCTTTCTATAGAGGTCTGCTTAGAGTGACGCCTAATGCAACCAATGTCAAATCCACTGTAAATTGTGAATCTTTGATGCTTGATAATCGTTCAAAGTCAGATACATTACCGATTATAGAGATTGGCAATGATCAAGTCGATATTGGACATGAAGCGAAAATTGGTCGCATAAGTGATGAAACCATATTTTACCTCATGAGCAGAGGGATAGATGAGGCTGAGGCAAAAGCCATGATTGTAAGAGGGTTTGTCGAACCAATTACCAAAGAATTGCCTCTTGAATATGCTGTAGAGCTTAACAATCTCATCACACTAGAACTTGAAGGGACAATAGGCTAATGGAGGATAACATGAAAACAAATCAAACGATTAATCATACAGCGTCAAATCAAAAACAAGATTATCCTGTGCCGATATGGAAGCGCTTGACACTACCTGAAAACATGTTCCCAGAAATTATGGGTGAGGTTATAGAACAAATTAGTATAGAAGGAAATGGCATAGAAGTAGAACCTTTTGAGTCCTTCCATGAGGCCAATTTTGAAGATGGTAAATTTACCAAAAATTTAGGAAATGTTTTTGGAGCGTATATATCCAATGAAAAGAACCACGGTTACGTGGTAAAATCAAAATCCAGAGACTGGGAGTCGCCGGTTGTGAAGATATCCTATCATATCAGTGACGATCGACCTGTACTTGTTGACAATCAACTGATCATAGCAGAGGAAGGCAGTAAACTAACTGTAGTACTCGACTATTTAGCGGATGATAGTATCGATAAGAGTAGGCAACATTATGGCACAACAAGAGTTATTGCAAAAAGAGGTAGTTTTGTAAAAGTGATTAAACTCCAGCGATTAGGTGGTTTAGATATCCATTTTGATCAAAACTTTTCTATGGTTGAAGAGGGTGCAAAACTTGAACTTGTGGATGTACAATTTGGCTCCCAAACAAAGGCTGTTGCTTATGAATCGCATCTTTTGGGTAGACATGCTAATGCAGACCTACAATCTCTTTATTTTGGCGATAAAAACGAGCAATTAGACCTGTCGTTTACAATGCGTCATTTTGGTGCAAAGTCAGAATCACATATCCTTTCAAAAGGGGCGCTTAGTGGCAATAGTAAAAAAGTATTTAGAGGCAATTTGTTTTTCGAAACTGGCTCGGTGCAATCAGTTGGTAAAGAAAAAGAAGTGGTTGTTTTATTAAATGATAAAATCAAATCGGATTCTATTCCTGCTTTGATGTGCTCTGAAGATGATGTAATTGGAGAACACGCTGCAAGCATAGGCCAACTTGATCATGAAAAACTGTTTTATCTTATGAGTCGAGGTTTATCTTTAGAAGCTGCTAAAAAGCTAGTAATAAAAGCCTCGTTTGAAGAAGTTTTGATGACAATAGGTGATGAAAACTTAAAATCAGCTATTGAAGAAGCTTTGGACAGGAGGTTATCGGATGGAAGAGAAGCAAATGAGGCAAGAAAATTATAAAAATCTTTTTCCAATATTCGACCAGCATCCTACTTTGATATACCTTGACCATGCTGCAACTTCTCAGAAACCTTCTATGGTAATTGATAGGATGAGACAGTATCTTGAAGAGAGTAACGGCAGTCCGCATAGGGGGGCACATCTTCTAAGTGTGGAAGCTACAAAGCAATATGATTATGGCCGTAGAAGGGTAGCAGAGTTTATAGGTGCTATTTCAGAAAAAGAAATTGTGTTTACCAAAAATGCTACTGAAGCACTTAATCTAATTGCGTATAGCTATGGAAGAACTTATGTTAATTCTGGAGATGAAATTGTCGTTGCGATCACATCACACCATAGCAATATAGTGCCTTGGCAACAAGTTGCAAAAGAAAAAGGTGCAACTTTAAAATTCTTATATATTGATGAAGAAGGTAACTTTTTACCAAATGAAATCGATAAAATTACACCTAGAACTAAAATCGTAGCATTTCCATGGATATCTAATGGGCTGGGATGTATTCATGATCCTCAGCCAATAGTCAAACGCGCACATAAGTTTGGAGCCGTTGTCATCGTTGATGCGGCTCAGGCAATTGCACATATGCCTATCGACATTAACGCTTTGGATGCTGATTTCTTAGTGTTTTCTGGTCATAAAATGTATGGTCCAACAGGTGTTGGTGTCTTATATGGAAAACTAGAAATACTAGAGAAGATGCCTCCATTTTTAACCGGTGGAGACATGATAGAATATGTAGAAGAGCAAACGACTACTTTTGCAAGTGTTCCAGAACGATTTGAAGCAGGAACACAGCACGTTGAAGGGATAGTTGGACTAGTTGCAGCACTGGATTTTATCGAATCAATAGGTCTAAATGAAATTATATTGAAAGAGCACCGGATTACTAAATATGCGATGCAAAAGCTTTCTGAACTACCATTTGTGACGCTATATGGTCCAAAGATTGGTAAAACTAGAGGTTCTCTTGTTACTTTTAATGTAGAAGGGATTCACCCTCATGATATGGCAACCTTGCTCGATCAAAAGGGAATTGCCATCAGAGCGGGTCATCACTGTACACAGCCTTTGATGAAGTATTTGGGCATATCGGCTTCATGTCGAGCGAGTTTTTCAATTTACAATTACGTCGAAGAAATAGATGCACTCGTTGACGGGATTTTATACGCAAGGGAGGTGTTTGGATATGTCAATGGATAGCTTATATACGGAATTGATTATGTCACATAATCGAAGTGGTCACAATAAACACAACTTATCAGATGCAAGTCATATTGAAAGAGGACACAACCCAAGTTGTGGCGATGACTTAACCCTTCAAGTTAAAATTGAAGAGGGTATAATCACTGATGCTTCATTTTTAGGGAGTGGATGCGCCATCAGTCAAGCGGCGATGTCTATCATGATAGATCTAGTAAAAAATAAGAGTGTAGAAGAAGCCAAAATACTCGCAAACATATACTTAGGCATGATAAGAGGTGAGAAGAATACACCTGAACAATTGGAACTATTGCAAGATGCAATTGTCTTTGAAAGTTTATCAAAAATGCCTGCAAGGGTAAAATGTGGTACTTTGGGCTGGCATTGCCTCGATGTGATTCTTGAAAAATAGTTCGCCTCAATATATAATGGTTTGAGACAATAAGGTTTATGCTTTGATAAATTGTGGTATCAAGGAAATAAACGATTGTCTCTTCTTCATTTTTTGGAAGAAATATATAGAAATTGGAGTTTGTATGTATGATATAAGAGATATCCTGCGCAAGGGGATTGACATTACCAAGAAAATTAGGACAGAATATAAGAAGCTACAAGAGAATAGTGGCGATATGCGTATGCGTATTCTCATAGGTGTCTTTATTAGGTCTGCTGACAGAGATATCAGTTATTACGAACAGCTGATTGTAACTCTTACAGATTCTATTGCCGAAACAATAGATTTTAGTGTATTTGATAAAATTTCTTCTTTAGTTAATCAATTTGCACGCACAATTGGTCCAATTAACATCACCGAAAGGAAACCCTTAGTTGAATATGCCTTATCTCAACAAAAATCACTGTTTGCGTTGTTAGTAGATATTCATGGTAGAATGGTAACTGGAAACGAAGAAACTTCAATTGCATACTATGTACTACTTGAGCTTATTGAGGAGAAGAGAAAATTTATATTAGAACTTGAACAAATGTCAAATTAGAGGGCTCAATATTAAAATTTCATTACGCAACTGATGAAACTCAGGTAATAATCGTAATTATGTTATAATAAAGTTATTGTAAATGTTTGAATAATCATTTTAAAAGGTAATAATTAATATCACATATTCGGAGGAAATTTCATGAGTGAAAACAAACCAGTAGCAGCTTCAACGAAAGCAAGTGTTAAGAAAAGCGTTATGTATGCATTAAGTATCCATATGAAGTATGGTGAAGTTTTACACATAGAAGGATTGAACAAAGAAGAAAAAGATAGATATTTCCAACTTGCTAGAGAAGAAAATGCTACGATGCTAGTTGAAGATAAATCGAGTGTAAGACACTTGCTCAGCAAAGATATCGCCAAAATATCAGTAAAAGCTTATGACGAAAAGTATGAAAAAATTTATCATCCACTCGAAAAAATCCTCTTTTCTGAAAGCAGTATGGGGAGAAGAATCTTTTCATTTATTATCAAAGCGTTTGTTATCTTATCCATTTTAAGTATTGTAGGTATGTTTGGTGTAGCTATGTTAGAAGGCGACATTATGGATGTGTTCTTTGATCCAGCGATTCTATCGGAAACAATACTAAAAGGCTTCGATTTAATGAACAAAATTTTTGGTTTAACAGTACTGGTTATGGCGATTCTCAACGTGTTTGACCTCGGTTTAGGGCTTAAATCTCACTATTATATCAATCAAGATGGTGCTGATCCCGTAGAGTATTCTAGACTTAGCAATGTCTTAGTGACTGGCGCTTTTATCGTGGTATTTTTAATTGCAAAAACTATTCTGAACACAATTGTAACAATGCTTTAAACCCGTAAATTCTCTAGAAAAACCTAAAGCTACGCAAATGATTTAAACATTTGTGTGGCTTTTTTTATTAAATAAGGATATTTAATTTCATTTAATGAATAAAATAAGATAAAAATAAGAATCCTTTAAGAAAAAATTAATTCTAAGCGATTATAGTATTAAAGTAGGCTCATATTCTTTGACATTTAGACATTTAAGGGGAATTTATGAATCGAAACTCCAAATATACGGATAGTATACTAAAAGCGTTCAAATTTTTGTTATTGACTGCGTGTGTCGTTACAGTTATCTTTTCACTCTATATCCAAAATGCCAAAACTGAGAAAAGTGCAGAAAGAACAGCCCATAAATTTTTAGTATCACTAAATGATGCTTCTCCAAATACATTAAATAATATTTTACCTTCAATGGAGGGATATTCTGATACTGATGCGCATTTTAAGTTTTACATAAAGCATCTCAATCTAGCCATAAGAAAAAGATTTGGCAATTGTTTTACAGAAGAATTTTGGAACTATATGATTGGTAATCGCATTTGGCTTACGGCACCAGAAGCCGCACGGCATTGTGCCGGTCATATAAATATCAAAAGTATTGGATTTAAGAAAATAGACTCAGATAAAAAAGAGATACATTTAAATTTTGAAGTGAAAATGGAAATGGAAATGACGAGGATCAAAGACAATGAAGTTATTATTGAACCCATCACACAAAAAGGTGAAGTCTGGTTAGTATTTGATGGACTAGGCTATAAGATAAGTCAGTTGATCTATACTGAGAATCAATTGGTTCGATTCACATATTGAAAGGGCAGAAATTGTCCTGTTTTTTTGTGTATAAGAGATATAATAAAGATAGACTTACCTTGCTAGCAGGAAAGTTAATCGATTAATAAGGATGATTAAATGATGGAAAGTCAAAAATTAATTCAAGAGATTGTTAATTACATTGAGGAATGTATCGGTGACAAAATAGAAACTGGCATAGAGACTAATCTCTCAGCTGATGCAATTGCGAAGAAAGCAGGATTTTCAACACATTATTTTCATCGTCTTTTTAATGCCTATACGGGTGAGAGTTTAGTCAATTATATAAGAAGTCGTAAGCTCAGTTATGCAATGCTAGATGTGATTGCAAAAAAAAGAATTATAGATTTGGCATTAAAATACGGGTATGGTTCAGAACGAGCTTTTTCTAGAGCTTTTACAAGTTATTTTGGAAAATCACCCAGTCAATGCAGAACAGATTCATTTGTACTTGATGCACCATTAATAGTCTATGATATCCACATCAATGAGTTTGAAGGAGGTTTAAATATGAATTATTTGAGTAATGTCACTTTTAAAAATATAAGCGCGATGCGTGTCGCGAGTAAAATAGTAGAAAGTCAAAACCCTGAAGAAGAAGTTATTGCATACATGCAAAATATCATGAAATCTCATAATTACCCTATAGAAACCGAGCAATATGGATTTGATAGCCCAGTGAATGATCAGCAAGAGGAACAAGGAATAAGAGGATATGAGTATTGGTTTAAGATTGAGGATGATTTCAATGATGATCGCGTTATCATCAAAACAGTACCTGGTTATCAATATGCCACACTTCGTATCAAAGATCCTTTTGAAAATCCATTTGAGAAAATCCCTAACGGGTGGAGAACTTTGGTAAAATGGATCGAAGAAAATGAAGCGCATCAACCAAAATTTGTAGATGTGAAATGCCTAGAACAAGTCATTGAGTTAGAAGGGGTTACTTATATGAATATAATGATCCCGATTAAGGAAATTTAATTCTAAATAAAGAGAGGACAATCACTATGAATGTATGATTGTCCTCTTTTATGATTTATCTAGTATTGCTTTGTATAAGTGAATTACAATTTGATCTGTACAGAACTTGCTTCTTCAGGTATGTGAATTGACGCATGATCGCCACGACCCATATCTACTCTGAATCCAGCACTTTTGATTCTGCCCTCAATACACTGACGACAATGTGCTGCCTCATCACCAGTACAAATCTTGTCTTTATAAAGTTCATATTTTTCTCTAACATCTGTTGGTGATAAGTTTGGCATAACTACATTTGCACCTGCCTTAAGTGCTTTTTCACGACCTTTTGGATCAAGTGTTCCCATAGCGGTTGTAGAAGGTAACAGAGCTTTAGGTAAAAGTAAACGTGCAAGTGCAACCATAACAAGCGTTTCTTCTACAGTACCCCCTTTAGCTCCTTTTAGAGGTGTTTCGTCATGTGGAATATAAGGTCCAATACCCACCATCTCTGGTTCAAGTTCTTTAATAAATCGAAGGTCGGCAACTAAGTCTGATGGCGTCTGATTTGGAAGACCTACCATGAAACCTGCCCCTACTTGAAAACCTAATTCTTTTAGATTATGAAGACATTCTCTCCGGTTTTCAAAACTCATACCAGGGTGAAGTGATTCGTAAAGTGCCTTTGTAGCGGTTTCATGTCTTAGAAGATAGCGATCTGTTCCCGCTTGTTTTAAAAGTGCATAACTTTCATATGAACGTTCACCAACAGAGAGTGTGATGGCGCAATCGGGATAGCCACTTTTAATGGCCTTAATCAAGTCAACAAGGACTTCATCTGTGAAAAACGGATCTTCTCCACCTTGCAATACAAAAGTTCTATAACCAAGATTATAGCCTTCTTCACAGCAGTTTAAAATCGCATCTTTACTCAATCTATAACGATCAACTTTTGAGTTTTTACCTCTAATACCGCAGTAGTTACAATTTTGTTTGCAATAATTGGTGAATTCAATCAAGCCTCTCATGAAGACAGTGTCCTTATAGTACAGGGTCTTTTTTTCAAGTGCTTTTTCAAAAAGATAAGGCGCCGTGCTTGCATCTATCTGGGTAATGAGTTCGAGAAGCAAGTCATCTTCCAAATTTTCATTTTTATATAACATATCAATCAATTCATTAATTCTATTCACAAAACCCTCCAAATCCTAAAAAAAGTAAAAAAAATACCACTTTAAATCATCTATGATCTAAAGAAGCACATCTCATACAATCCTTATTATATAAAGAATCACAAGTTTAATGTCTCCTTTGAGATCAGATTGTTCTTTTCCCTTAGGTTATCATTTATTTTAGCTAGCCTTTTATAAAGACGCATCTCGACAAAAGACTTCTTTGTTAATAAATTATCAAAAATACATTGAAATGTCAAGTTGTATTTACAATTGAATTGTAACACTTATGTAAATATTAGTCGCCATATATATGGAAATTTTCACAACATAGATGAATTTTAAAACAGGTAGAAATAGGGTATAATAGGCATGTAAATAATCAAAAAAAGACATAAAGGAAGTGAATTCGTGCCTTTCATAAGTGAATTAACACAGGAAAAAGGCTTAATTAATAAGATTAAAGAGATAATCATCTCAGCTTCTGATGAACTGCTAAATAAGGCATTTACAGTTTCTGAGAAAGGAAAACAAGACGTAGTTACCAATCTTGATTTTGAGATGGAAAGGCGTATAAAGTCAGAGCTGATGAAAAGTTTTCCAGAAGATGGTTTTATTGGCGAAGAAGAAAATCATGATACAACTAAAGCAGTACTGGATAATCATCAAAGAGTTTGGGTTCTTGATCCAATTGATGGGACTTTGAATTTTACACAAAAGATACCTTATTTTGGTGTGCAAATCGCTTTGATCGTAAAAGGACACCCTTTTTTTAGTATGATTTATTTACCCAAAATACGAGAACTTTATTACGCAATTGAAGGGCAAGGTGCTTTTTTAAACGATGTACAATTGATTGAACTTAAAGATACACAGGAGCAAAAGCTAAAAGATGTAATCGTCACTTTTGGCGATTTTTCAAAGTCAAATCCATCTTCTAGAGGCTACCAATTAAAAGCGATGGAAGCGCTTGTTGAAAAAGCCATGAGGGTTAGAATACAAGGCGCTTCTTCGGTAGATTTCGCATTTACAGCAGCAGGGAAAAATGGTTGTCATATTATTTTTTCTAAGAATATATGGGAGATCGCACCTGGTTTGATGCTTGCGCAGGAAGCAGGATGTGTCGTCTATAAAATTTCTGGTGAGAAACATGGATTTAAGGGGGAAGGGATTATCATTGCTCAAAATCCAAGTATGCTCTTAGAAATATCACAGGTATTAGAGCGTCTTTAAAAGAAAGGGGAAACACATGAAAAAAGAAGTTATGGAAATTATGAATCATGAGTACTTAATGACCAATGGACTAGGTGGTTATAGTTTTGGCACTTTAGATCAGGTAAATTGTAGAAAATACCATAGTCTGTATACTGTGAGTTATAATCCACCTATTGAAAGAATGCACCTTATTTCTAAAATACAGGAGAACATCACAGTAGAGGGTAAATCCTATCCATTGACTTATGAAAACGTTTCCAGTTTGCCTGAAACGGAATCGAACTTAATTAGATATAAGCATGAAGGTATTATTGAACAGTGGTTTCAAATAAAGGAGGCACATTTATCTGTAGTGAGAACGATTGCCATGAAATACGCTAGCAACCAACTTGCTGTTAGGTACCGTTTTGCAACTGACAAACCTGTGAAAATAGAGTTAACCCCTTTGTTTAATTTTCGAGATCATCACGATACCCTTACTCCTGAGATAAGCCAGTACAGTGACACTTATGATTTACAAAATTATGTTTTAATGGTTAAAGCAAAAGATAAAAAAGTCTTTATGAAATTTGAAGGGCAAGAGACGATCACTTATTTGCCTAATCGTGCTTACTCAGAAGAGAGCTATTATCCAATTGAGACGCAAAGGGGTTACCCTGATAAAGAAAGACATGTGATCATGGGAACTTTTTCAGTAAATCTTGAGCAAGGAGAAAGCACTATTGATATTTTGATAAATATAGCAGATGAATTTGAGCGTGCAGACAGTATATTTGAGAGTCGAAAAGTCCGATATCATGAATTAATGACTAAAGCTGGTGCTTCAGCTTTACCACTTAAACGTTTGGTACAAGCAGCGGATGATTTCATCGTCTATCGTCAAACGACTGGTAAAATGACGATCATTGCTGGTTATCCTTGGTTCACGGATTGGGGAAGAGATACGATGATTGCTATACCTGGTTTGACACTGGATACTGGGCGTAGTGAACAAGCGCTTCAGATGATAGAAGGGTTCTTAGAGATGTCTCACATGGGCATCATCCCTAATAATTTTCCTGATGAAGGTCAACCGCCTATGTACAACACTTCTGATGGTACGCTTTGGCTTTTCAACGCGATGTATGCTTATTACAAGGCTACAAACGACTTAAAAGCGGTTGAAAAGTTTTATCCACAAATGATGCGCATTATAAATTATCATATTCAAGGCACTATAAATGATATATTTATGGACCATGACGGTCTCTTAAGTTCAGGTAATGAAGAAACACAGCTCACATGGATGGACGTGAAAGTAAACGGTTGGGTTGTAACACCAAGACATGGTAAAGCGGTTGAAATAAATGCACTGTGGTATAATGCCATAGCCATTATGCATGAGTTTACGCAGCTATTAGAAGTAAAAGAAGAAAATATAGGGGTAGATTTCAGTGCTTTAATGCATAAAATAAAAAAATCTTTTAATCAAGTCTTTTGGAATGATAAAGATCAAAATCTTTATGATCTAATAATTGACGGAAATGAAGTCGATATTCCGCGTCCTAATATGATTTTTTCGGTTAGTTTGCCATTTGCCGTTCTTGACGAAAAGAGATGGAAAGCAGTTGTTGACTATGTGACGAAGCACTTCAAGATGCCATATGGACTACTTACATTAAGACGAGAAGACGAGAACTTTCACGGACGTTATGAAGGGGATTTGTTAAGTCGAGATGGCGCTTACCATAGAGGAACTGCTTGGGGTTGGTTAATTGGTCCTTATTTGGAAGCACATTTTAAGACGTATCATGATTTGCAATATATAAAAAAATCGCTAGATGCACTGATTGTTCATCTTGACGAAGGCATCCATGGCAGTATATCTGAAATATTTGAAGGACAAGAACCCTATGCACAGAGAGGCTGCTCAGCTCAAGCTTGGTCCGTTGCAGAAGCAATAAGGATTTGGAAAATTGTTTATTCAAAATAGTAAAAAATGCATAGGTAATATAAAGTCGAGCACTAAATGATATGGGCCAAACTCATTATTTTTTAGTGCTTAATTTTTTTCAGTTCTGTCTAAGTATAATTCCATGATGAAGTAAGGTATAATTAAAAATATGAGGCGTTTATTGGTAGTTCTATTTAGGAGGCGAAAATGAGAGGCATAAGCTTAGGTTCTTGGATATTAAACCTTGAAAATCTTACTTTTGATGAAACTGAAAATAGATTAAAAATACTTGGCATTGAAAAAGAGAAGATTTTACTCCCAAACACATTAGATATTTTTTTGCAGCGCATATATGTTGAAGATTTACCGAAAGTTCAAGACTTAATTTTAGATTTAGTTCATGGCCGAATCAATGCGTATGAAGTTACATATAGAATTAGGACTGTTAATGGTGGGTTGAGATGGTTCCACGATACTTGTTATGTTTCAATAGAACATAAGCAAGGTGAAAATATGCGTGCCTTTGGTGAAACACTTGATATCACAGATGAAAAATTGATTGAAGACAAACTCTCTATTGTGGATGAACATTTGATGGAAAGTTCAGATGAAATAAGTGCAAGAGATCCTCTAACACATTTACTAAGTAAAAATGAAGCAATAAGCCAACTTAAAAGTATCATTGATCTACAAAAAGGCGAGATGGAGTTTTTATCTGTTGCCCTATTTTGCATCAATAATTTTTTAGAGCTCAATCATCTTGAAGGCAGATTGATTACAGATCATATATTGATACGTGCATCTGATATCATTAGAAATAGTCTCAATGAAGGAGATATTCTTGGAAGATACAGTATTGATTGTTTTTTGGTGGTTTATAAAAAGTTGCCGAACACGCTGGCAAATCAAGTCTGTAAAGATGTTGTAAGTCAAATTGAAGCCTATGATTATGGCAACGATTCACCTTTAAAAATCAATTATAGTCTTATAGAATATCTTGGTGAAAGTGTAAATGAACTGGTTTCCAAATTAGTGTGTGCACTTTGATTATTAAAACTAAAAAAGAGTTAAGCTTTAAATTTCAAAATTGAAATCTAAGTTTAACTCTTTTATTAAAGTTAATATTTAAAACAGTATTTACTTTACAATAAAGAATTTTATCGAAACTGGCGGAAGTTTAATGTTTACAGTCTGCTGGTCATAGTTTTCCAAAACTGTCCCTGTTTCATAATCAGTAAGGGAATTCGCTTTAAAATCAAAAGTAATACTTTTCTCTTTTTCAAGGGAGTTAATGATCACTAACAATTTATGATCACCCTTTGAGATTTCATAGGCGATGCTAGACTTATCATGAAATAGCTTAACAAAGTCCCCCATATACTCTTTTCTAATTTGAGCAAGCATTTGAACAAAAGACACCATTTCGTTATTATCTACTTTGTCCCACGCCATGAACTGCCTGTTTTCAGGATCAAAAGCTCCAGACATAGGGATTTCAGTTCCATAATATACAACGGGTATGGCAGGGTATGAGTATATAAAAGTTAAAGCCTGTTTGGTGAATGCCGTAGACATCCTCGGGTTCAAACTCGTAAATCTCGAATTGTCATGGTTATCAATAAAGATCGCATTTAGCTCAGGATGAGTAAACGCTTTCTCCTTATCAAGTGCATTTACAAGAGAGAACATATTTGGCAATGAATTAAAACCGTTAACTATCCCGTTGAAAAGTGAGTAATTTGTGATACTGTCGATTCCATCTTGATGATAGGTCTCGAGTGTTTTTGGGTTCTCATCCCAAACTTCACCCATTAAAAAGAAATCGGGGTATTTGCTTTTAATGGCGCTAGAGAACGTTTTCCAGTAATCATGTGGTACATGACGCACTGTATCTAATCTGAAACCATCAATACCAGTTTCATCAATCCACCAAATTGCATTGTCGATAAAATACGAAGCGACCTCAGGATTAGATTGGTCTAAATCAGGAAGTCCTGCGAGCCAACCGTTTTCTACTTCTGTTTTATCTTTCCAGTTGCTAATCGTGATGTCTTCATGAAACCAATCTTTTTTTTCTGGATCATTTAACCAAGGGGTATCATAGCCCGTATGATTAACGACATAATCTAAGATAACCTTGATACCTTTGGAATGTGCAGTGGTTACGAGGTTTTTAAGTGTATCTAGGTCGCCAAAATGAGGATCGACTTTGTAAAAATCATAGATCCAATAACCATGATAACCATTTGGTCCGTTCTCCATAATAGGTGTAAGCCATATCGTTGTGGCACCAATTGATTTGATATAATCAAGTTTATCGATGATGCCTTGCAAATCGCCACCTTGAAAGGCACGTAAGTTGTTTTTATCGACATCTGGTAAATTGCCATCTGGATTGCTGTCTGCAAAGCGATCCACCATGATGAAGTAGATGATATCATCTTTCGTGATGCGTGTCTTTGGATAAACCACGGCTTCAGTAGTAGCTTCTAATGTCGCTTCTGAAGTAGATGCTGTTGTTTCAACAGCGGATGTAGTATCTGACTGAGTAGAGGATGAATTTGACTGAGAACACCCAATCGTAAGCGAAGAGACAAACAGGATGATGAGCAGCATTAAAAACATTTTATGATTCACCCTATAATTTGGATGAGAATACCTTTGATGTGACATTTGAACCTCCATTAAGAAAATTTGATAAAATGATTTGTGCAACCGTTTGCATTTCGATGATTAAAAAAACCCCAGTAAATGGGTGCATTTATTTATTATTTTAGGGTATTTATGTGCATAATTCAATACAAAATAAATAGGGTGACTTATTGACAAGGTTAAAAAAAGTTAATATAATGAAATTGTGCAAACGGTTGCAATATTGATTTCAACTGTTTTAGTAGAAGAAAAAAGGTTTAAATACCATAAATTATAATGTATTGATGGAAGAATATACTTTATAACATCACTGATTTCCTAAAAAGTTGCATTTGATTTAGTTGAGTTTCTTATGAAAAGAGGGAGAATATGAAAAAGAGAAGTAGCGGTGTGCTTTTGCACATTTCGTCTTTACCAGGCGAATTTGGTATTGGAGATTTTGGCAAAGGTGCATATGAATTTTTAGAGTTTCTAGAAATTTCAGGTCAAAAAAACTGGCAAATTTTACCGATTGGCATTACTGGATATGGTGACTCACCTTATCAATCGTTCTCTGCTTTCGCAGGAAACCCATATTTTATTGATCTTAATGAATTGATAGATATGGGATATCTGGATAGAAAAATTGTTGAAAAAGCAGATTTTGGTAAAAATAAGCATAAAATTGATTATGAAAAACTTTATTATAATAAGATGCCGCTACTTAGATTGGCATACGATAATTCAAAAGTCAAATTAGCGTATGAACTCGAAAAGTTTTATGAGAGTGAAAAATCTTGGCTAGAGGATTTTGCGCTTTATATGGCGATCAAAGCAAATAATGATAATAAATCTTGGATTGAATGGGAAAAAGGGTACGAGCACAGTAAAACGCCAAAAGTTGAAGCCTTTAAGGTTTCACATAAAGAAGAGATATTTTTCTGGGTATTTACACAGTATTATTTCTTTAAGCAATGGTATGCGCTTAAATCGGTTGCAGCAAGTAAGGGAATTAGTATCATAGGCGATTTACCAATATATGTTGCTGAAGATAGTGCCGATGTATGGTCAAATCCGAAACTTTTTAAACTTGGAAAAAACACAAAACCAATCAGTGTTGCTGGTTGTCCACCAGATGCTTTTTCGGCAACTGGACAGTTATGGGGAAATCCAATTTACAACTGGGAATACATGGCAGAGCAAAAATATGCATGGTGGATTACGCGAATTGAATATAGTTTGAAAATGTTTGATACCATAAGAATTGATCATTTTAGAGGTTTTGAAGCTTACTGGGAAATCCCATATGGTGATCCAACTGCTGAAAATGGACAGTGGACTCAAGGTCCTGGAAAAGCATTATTTATAGCTGTAAAAGAGGCCCTTGGTGATGTTAACATCATCGCAGAAGATTTGGGTTATTTAACTGAAGGTGTCATTGAACTTAGAGAATTCACTGGTTTCCCTGGAATGAAGATTTTACAGTTCGCCTTTGATGCTAGAGAAGAAAGTGATTATTTACCACATAATTATACCGAAAACTTCCTTGCTTATACGGGTACTCATGATAATGAAACAATTTCAGGATGGATGGATAATGTTGCCAAGGCCGACCGTGATTTTGCGATAGATTATCTTAAGCTTGATAGAGGCGAAGGGTATCACTGGGGATTTATTAGAGGTGTATGGAGTTCAACTGCTTATCTTGCGATTGCACAGATGCAAGACTTCTTAGGTCTTGATAATAAATCGCGAATGAATTTCCCATCAACCTTAGGTGGAAACTGGGTATGGCGAATTTCTAAGCATGATCTTTCACATTCGCTAGCAAAGAAAATGAAGCATGTAACAAAACTTTACGGCCGTCTCTAAGACAAAACCGCTAACAGACATAAGTGTAGGATATATATAACCGAGGGCGAATGTCCTTGGTTTTATTTTTTTATAAGGCATTTGCGTCAGTATTTTACAACTAATGAAAGCAATTTCTGTGAACGCAATGTTTAATATTTTATTTAAAGCATATGAGGAATGAGGATGAAAAAAATAATCAATAGAACAAATGGTAAAATTCTCGGTTCAATTATAAAGATGAATCGGTTGCATCAGAATATGAGTCAAAAGGCACTATCTGATGGTATCTGTGTAAGCTCTTACTTAAGTAGGATTGAGAATGCAGAAATTATACCTTCTGAGCAAGTTATTTCTGAATTATTTGAAGCGTTAGCCATTCATTATAATGATACAGATGACTTTATAGAAAAAGGACAACTATTACTTTTACACTTTTTAGATGAACTTATGTTCAACGAATTTTCAAATTCAAAACAGATCTTTGAAGAAATAGAAACCCAATCTGAGGCATTTAGACATTCCCCTTTGATCATTGATTACTATATCGTTTGTCTTGCTTTTTATTGTACAAGAAAAGAACGTCATATTTTTGAAGCGACGCGTTCACTTTTAGAATCAGTAGAAAGTTTGATGTCACCAGATCAAAGATTTAAGTATTATTTATACTACGGCATAGATCATGCTAAAGTTTTTAAAGATTATAAGGGATCACATGAGATCCTATTAAAAGCTTATCAGTTTGATGCCAATGGTCATTTATTTTACTGGCTGGGCTATGTACAACTTGAGATGGGAAATTATATTAAAGCATATGAAATGTTCACAAAAGCACTAGAACTTTATTTATCTGAAGCAAATTTACTTAGCATGATCGGGACATATGAGATGCTAGGGTTGACACATTTTAGAGCGAATCATTATGAGGATGGTATTCCTTATCTAGAAAAAGGACTAAAACTTTCTCAAAAGTTAAAATCTACTCAGTATGAAGTCGCTTTTCAATGCAATATCAAATGGGGAAAGTTCAAGTTGGGTGAGCGCGATGCGTTTATTTCTAATATAGACGCTACAAATGTAGGGGTCTTAAATGAATTTTCAATTCCGCTAACGGTGACGTCTTTTTTCACCAACATACAGCTCGAGAATCCTATGAGTATCTCGGCGTTACTGCCACTTTTTAAGGCGGAAACACCTTTAGACTGTGAGTATTTTATAGAATTATTAGAGCGTCCTGATCCAATCAATTGGTCTGACAAAATTATCGATGATGAGATTCTACTTAAAAAAATGTTAGAAAGGTTTGAAGCCTTAAATTATGAGCTTGCTAAATATGTTAAAGAAATGCTCATCACACTCTATAAAAATAAAAGAAGGTATAAAGAGGCACTGGAATTGACCCAATACCTCTAGTACCTTCTGAAGTTATTTTATTTGTTAAATAGATTTTTCTTAAATGTTCTCAGTTTTTGATATGAGCTTGTTTGTACGAAGATGCTAAACAAGAGCATAGTTATACTTAAACCCATACCAAATCCATTAATAAAATCAGGAATTTCAAAGAATTGTTTCATAGTCAAAGAGAGTACGAGTGCTATGATGCCGATGTAATAATAGACATTTAAATGACGTGTTTTTTTCATAAATAACCTCCGTTGTTTAATATTTTTGACTGTAGAATATTTTGAGTATGACTTTAATAATTGCCATAAAAAGCATGACGCCAAAAAGGGTATAAAAGACTACATCGTTATAAAAAAATGCGATACAAGTTGCAAGTCCTAGTGATACAGAGTAAACGATCATTGACATGCGACTTGTTTTTTGCAAAATAAGAGCCTTGCGTTCATCAGTCTCCTTGATAAAATGTGTTTTAAGGGCTTCTTTGGATCTTAAAAAAAATGCAGTTTTAACTATAAAAAAGAGTGATAGACCAAGTAAAGAGATATAAAGACCTGTTATAAAACCTTTAGATATGGCATTGAGATTTTGTTTTGTGATGATAAAGTAAGCGATCGATAAACCAAATACTGCAATAGACAAGAGTACAATTCTTTTGATGGCTTTTTGTTTTAAATGTTCCATGATTAATCCTCCAATTCTGAGAAATCAAATACTTCTTCAATGGTCATACCAAAGTATTTGGCAATTTTATATGCGAGTGTGAGTGAAGCAACGTATTTACCGACTTCTATAGATGTAATTGTTTGCCTTGTAACGCCTACGGCTGTGGCAAGTTCTTCTTGTGATAATTTGTTGATTTTTCTGAGTTCTTGAATTTTTGATTTGATGACCATCACCTCTTTCGATGTATAGTTAACTTTGCAATTTTAGTATAGCATACTATACAATTAATGTATAGTTAACTTTGCAAAAAAATATAATGTGAAATGAAACGTTAAATTTGCTGATAAAATACTTTGTTCGTGTGTTTTATTCACATGATGTGCACCTTTGCGTACATCATGTGGTTCTATATAATGTATAAGTAGATGTACTAATTCAGGTATAAACTTAATTGATAAATATCAAGGAGAATCCCAAATGAATAAACATGCGATTTACCATGAAGCAAAAAGCAAATATGCATATGCTTTTGATAAAGAGACCCTCCATATAAGATTAAGAACAGCTAAAGGCGATATAGATCAAGTCAATATGATATGGGGTGATCCTTTTAATTGGTGTAAGGCGACTGAAAATGAAAACGCTGATTTTACAAAAACACACACTTGGGCCAAGGCTAAAGACGCTCCGAAGGCCATGATAAAGGATTATAGTGATGGACTCTATGATTACTGGTTTATCGCTATTCAACCAGAATTCAAACGTACGAGATATGGATTTGAGCTGATGAAGGAAACTGAAGGAAAAGTAGAACGATATATCTATGGCGCACATGGTGTATACGACTTGTCAGTACATCCTGAGATGCTCTATTCTTTGAATGATTATTATAATTTTCCCTATATAAACGAAGAAGATGTATTTTCAGCACCCGATTGGGTTAAAGACACAGTTTGGTATCAAATTTTCCCGGAGAGGTTTGCAAATGGCGATGCTACATTAAATAAGCCACATGTTCAGCCATGGGGGAGTCATAAGGAAGTCACCAATGAAATGCATTTTGGTGGTGATTTACAAGGGGTAATTAACCAGCTAGACTATATTAAAGACCTTGGTGCAACTGGTATTTACTTTACACCTATCTTTGAAGCGCCGACTACACATAAATACGATACAATTGACTATTTTAAGATCGACCCAGAATTTGGCACAAACGAAACATTTAAAATCCTAGTTGAAGAAGCGCATAAAAGAGGGATTAGGGTCATGCTTGATGCCGTGTTCAATCACTGTGGATTTAAGCATCCTTATTTTCAAGATGTTGTTAAAAATGGGTTGTCATCAGATTATGCGCAGTGCTTTCATCTCTTAAGAGAACCCGTTATAAACTTTCCGATTAACGCGCAGGGTTTTCCTGCTCCAAAAGGACATATGCCTGCAGGTGCACTTAATTACGAAACTTTTGCGTTTACGCCGAACATGCCTAAATGGCGTACTGGAAATCCAGTTGCAGAAAAATATTTACTTGAAGTGGCTGAGTATTGGATTAAAGAATTTGATATTGATGGATGGCGATTGGATGTATCCAATGAAGTTTCACATGATTTTTGGAGAAAGTTTAAAACAAATGTGAGAGCGATTAAACCCGATTTGTTTATCCTTGGTGAAAATTGGGATGATTCAACGCCTTGGTTAAGAGGGGATCAATTCGATTCTGTGATGAACTATGAATTTACTTATCCTGTTTGGCACCTATTAAGTCCCGAAGCACAATATAGTGATTATGGGGTTAAAGCATATAAAGATAACATCAGCAGGTTAATCGTTAGCTATCCAAAGAACATTGCGATTAATATGTTTAATCTCCTTGACAGCCATGATACATCAAGGCTTCACACCATGCTTGGTGAAGATGAAAGGCTTGTGAAACTCGCCTTTTTACTGCAGATGTCATATGGTGGTTCTCCTAGCGTTTACTATGGCAGCGAAGTCGGCCTTTTTGGTGTACATGATGGTAATCGCCAGTGCATGGTTTGGGATGAAAATGAACAGAATTTAGACTTGAAAGAACATGTGAAAAGATTAATTGAAATTAGAAAAAGTAATGCAGCTATGAAAGAAATGGACATAACATTTATAGATTTAGAAAGCGATTCAGAAATACTCGTTTATACAAAAGGTAAAAAAGACGATAAAATAACTTTTATCATTAACCTTGAAAAATTCCCGTGTGCGTTACCACTTAAAGACCACAAAATAGATGTGAGATACGATTTGTTCGGAGATTTTGAACTGTCTACGGAAGAACAAAATACTTTGCATCTCGAAGCATTTTCCTTTAGAATCTTGAAATAATATGGTAAAATGAACCTGACAACTAAGACATAGATATGTGAAAGGGGATTTTTATATGGAACGCGTACTAAAGGGATTAGAACCTGAAAGTGTTTTTAGAAATTTCGAAGCATTGACCCAAATACCACGTGAATCTGGTAATGAGGCTGCAGTTGCAACTTATTTAGAAGAATTTGCGCAAAAACTTGGACTTGAAGTCATAAGAGAAGCATCTAATAATATCATCATTACTAAACCGGCAACACTTGGTTATGAACATTCAAAAACAGTAATCTTGCAAGGACATACTGATATGGTGTGTGTAAAGCTCGATACGTTGGAATTCGATTTTAATACAATGCCGATACCGATCGTTGTGGATGAAGATTGGATCAAGACGAAAGGTACAACTTTAGGCGCTGATAATGGCGTTGCTGTTGCCATGGCTATGAGCATACTTGAAAGTAAGACACTTGAACATCCAAAACTTATAGCTCTTTTCACAACATCAGAAGAAACTGGCATGGATGGTGTTATTGCACTCGATCCAGAACATGTTAAAGGGGATGTACTGATTAATTTAGACTCAGAGGAAGAAGGCACTTTACTTGCTTCATGTGCAGGAGGCGTTAACAATATAGCCACTTTAAAACTCAATTATGTTGATTGTAAGTATCCATTAGCGTATGAACTCGTGATATCAGGACTTGCAGGCGGACACTCTGGTGCTGAAATAGATAAAAATCGAGCAAATGCCATTAAGTTAATCGGCAGAACGCTATCGATTTTTAAAGCACATTTTCCGTATTCACTTTATGAAATCTCTGGTGGTGAAAAGATGAACGCCATTGCAAAACGCAGTGCGATGAAGTTCACCATCGATAGCGAAAGTAAGTACTTATTAGAAGATTTGGTAGCGTCAATAGAAGCAACCTTTAAAAATGAATATGAAATTGCAGATCCGAATATCAAGTTAGAGCTTAAAAAAATCGAGTTACCAAAGCAAGTATTCTCTGATAAGACACGTGATGCAATAGAAAAACTCATCAGATTAACACCATTTGGTATTTATACTATGAGTACTGGTATTCCTGGTCTTGTTGAATCTTCAAATAATCTTGGTGTTTTAGAACAATCAAATGATACTTTAGTATTGACCAATGCAGTTAGAAGTTCAGTCAATTCTAAAAAACAAGAATTAAATGAAGTCATGGCACTGGTTTGTGAAACTGTAGGTGCTGAAAACTCACTTATGGCGAATTATCCTGAGTGGTCATTCAAAGTAGAATCTCCTACTAGAGAACTTATGAAAGCGACTTATAGCGATTTATATGGAAAAGAACTAAAAGTTGATGCAATACATGCTGGACTTGAATGCGGTTTCTTAAAAGAAAAAGTAGGCGATATCGATATGATTTCTTTAGGACCAGATATGCATGATGTGCATACACCGTTTGAAAGATTAAGCATTAGTTCAACAAGAAGAACTTACGAGTTTTTATGTGAAGTATTAAAACGTATGAAATAGAAACATAAGTAGTCATAAAATGAGCTGTAATAATACCTTTATCCTCGTAATAGGAATAAATCGGTTATTAATACAGCTCTTCTTTTTTATCATAAATAGACAAAACAATATCTTTTTACGTGTTAAGCACGCTATAAAAAATTGCACAAATTTTGTAATACCTTTATTTCAATAGATTGCTCACTGCCTCTTTGAGTTGGTCTTTAGAGATAGTCTTAGTGTGTCGTTCTTTCATAAGTTCAAGGTTATCAAGTACTGCTGGGATGACTAAGCCTGTATGCTTAGACAGAATCTTGATAAGTTCAAAGTCATCTGCTTCACCTATGTTTATACCCAGTGCGTCACTAACTGCACCCGCAAATTTATAGGGACTAGCTGTGGAAGCGATAAGTGTGTGTGTAAAATCTTGGGTCGCAATTACATAATCTACGTAAACTTTATAGGCAACTGCTGTGTGTGTATCGACTACATAATGATGTGATTGATAGATTTTCTGAATCATCTCTAGTGTTTCTTTATCTGTGGCATAACCACCATAAAACGAAGTTAATTTTTCTTTCATTTCTGAAGGCAATTCATAACTTTTCTTTTGACTGAGATCAGCCATTAAGGTTTTAACAATTGAAGCATCACAACCACTGACTGCATAAAGTAATCTTTCTAAGTTGCTAGATATTAGGATATCCATAGAAGGTGAGTTAGTAACCTCAAAGGAGCGATTAATATTGTAAACACCTGTATTGATGAAGTCCGTTAAAACGTGATTCACATTTGATGCACATATAAAATGCTGAATTGGCAATCCCATTTCTTTAGCGTAAAATGCAGCGAGTATATTGCCAAAATTACCAGTGGGTACTGACAAGTTGATAGCCTCTCCTAGCTTAATTGTCCCTTCACGAACGAGTTCGAGGTAAGCGTGATAGTAATACACAATTTGCGGCAATAGTCTTCCAATGTTGATGGAATTTGCAGAGGATAATACATAGCCCTTTTCTTTAAGGTCTTTTTTAAAATCATTGTCGAGAAATATGCTTTTAACACCATTTTGAGCATCGTCAAAATTACCTGTAATTCCTAACACAGAAACATTGTTTCCTTTTTGTGTAGTCATCTGCTTTTTTTGAACTTCACTTACGCCGTCAGTCGGGTAAAAGACGATTATTTTTATCCCTTCTTTATCTGCAAACCCCTCAAGTGCAGCTTTACCAGTATCCCCTGAAGTCGCTGTCAATATGACAATCTCCTCAGTAACCCCAGTTTTAACAGCGCCAGTTTTTAATAGATGGGGCAAAATAGATAGTGCCATGTCTTTAAAAGCTAAAGTACGACCATGATATAGTTCAATGAAACTGACATCAGAAAAAGTTTTAATTGGCGCGATATTTTGGGATGTAAATTTATCGTCATAGGCAGCATCGACACAATTTGAAATTTCTGTTTCACTAAAATCTGTGAGATACAAACTGAAAATTTGCTTTGCAAGCGAATTGTAAGTTTCATTTATCAGCGCATCAGTAACTGTAAACTTAGGAATTGCAGATGGCACAAAGAGTCCGCCATTATCTGCAATGCCTTTGACAACAGCCTGAGAAAATGTGAGGCGTTCTTTTTGATCTTCAGTTGACCTAGTGCTACTATATGTGATTTGCGAGGTTTTGTTCATATTTTCCTCCATAAAAGTTATTGAATTTTCTTAACATAAAATTAGTTTATTTTAACATGATGTAAGTTGATAGACAAGTTCATTTAGGAAGGAATAACTATCATTTAGGAAAAAATAAAATATAGCGCAACTTATCACGCTATATTTATAGACAAGATTATCTTATCTCACATATAAAAATAACAAAAAAGGAGGAGACATGAAGAGAAGAATAGGTTCAGTATTTGTTGGCATTCTAACTATTCTCTTATGCCTGATGTTAGTAGTGGTAATCTTTAAAGATAAAATAATCGAAAATACAATCAATACATATTTTGCATCAATATACAATGTGACACCAAATACATACATGGAAATCATAAAAGGAAAAAATACCTTAGATTTACAGAAAGAAAGTGAATATGAAGGTGTTGATGCTTTAGATCAAAACATCGAAAAATATGTCAAGGCACGAATAAGTGGATTATATACAGAGTCTTTTTATGAGAAATACATAATTGGAAATAGTGAAATACTCACGCCTTCTTTGGCAGCCTATAAAAGTAAGCTCAATATTAGACTAATAGTGCTAAAACTTAAAGATGCCAACTATGATTGTGAAGACAAAGTCTATAATTTTCAAATTCAACTTCTAGTGACTGAAAAGGATACTGGAAAAGAAGTTTTACTTGAAAATAAAGGTCAAATATCTCTTAAGAAGATTTTTCTTTTTTATAAGATTGATAAAATCAAGTATGACTGTAACGAACTCTTACGTTATCTAGTGGTAGAGACAAACTCTTGATTAATTGAAATGAGGTTGTTAGATGGTAAAACAAAGATATTATAATTATGTTAACAGCAAGTTTGATGCTGAGCCAGGCTCTATTAAAGCCATCAGGTTAAAATACGGAATAGAAATGTTTTACCTTAGTTTTTCTAAATTGTTGGCAGTCTTAGTAACTGCACTTCTACTCGGAATATTTTGGGAAACTATTATTACACTTTTTTCGTATAATTTTATAAGGCAAAAATCACAGGGACTACATGCAAAATCATCAATTAAATGTTTGATTTCAAGTATGACCTTTTTTGTAATATTGCCATGGATGGTTGTTCATGTGAATATATACCCCTATATAAGCATAGCAGCCGCTATGGCAATCCCCGTATTTGCTTATCTTTATGCGCCATCAGATACACAGAAGAAGCCAATCATAAAGAAAAAAGTCAGAGAGAGGCTAAAAAGGGATGCAATTATAAGAAGTTTTATCATAGTCGGTTTATCATTAATTATCCCGGACGCAACATTTAAATTCCTTTTGGTAATGGGAGCTTATATTGCTCTATTATATGTTATGCCAATTACTTATAAGATTATGAAGGAAGAGAGGAACAACTATGAAAAATTTGAAAGAAGCACTTGAAACTAAAGCAGTATCAACACTTGAAAAAGTAATTCTTAGCTTTTCAGACCGTTCGGATGATTGTACATTTGTTATGATTGATGAGATTCCATATCCGAGTGAGCTTATAAAACTTGAGTGTGAGGAAGAGTAGTAGTTTTTGTAATACAATACAATTAACAAGATTGTATGCTCCTAAGAGAGATAGAAACATTTCCATTAGACATGCACCATCATATTCCACAATATGGTATAATCTACTATATGGAGGGCGATAAGATGGTGTATTTTTTTCAGTCATTGTCGACAATTGGTTTGGTGATGCTCGTGAGTAAGATCTTACTTAAGGAGCGTACTGTCATTATTAGAGATTTATTAGCACTCATGGTATTAACTATTTTTGTTGTTTTCATAAGACAAGCGTTCAAAGTGAATGAGGGGACACTTGGCGGTGTTTTTTTATTGGGATTATTTCTATATTTTTATTATTGCAATAAAAAAATACTTAAAAATATACTGAGTTTGTCTATCGGTATGATTATCGCCATTTTGTCTGACATACTTTCACTGACTATTTTATCTGTTTTCATTCCTAGTTATATATTAGTAGCGGAGAAGTTTAGAAATAACCCTTATTTATATTTTATTTCTTTGATATTAATGTTTATCATATCTTGCACACTTGCCTATATTATAAGTAAGCTCACTTCGATTCAAGTGCGACATTTACGTGTTAATCGAAGCAATGGGCTTCCTAAAATCGTAGGCGTTTTAGCAATTGGGCTGTTCTTGTTCTTATATTGGTTAACATTTTCTGTAACATCGTATACGACGATATCGCGGTTGATTTTACTTGTGATCATGATGGTCATAGTAAGCGCAATTTTTATTGCAGCGCTTTATTTTATAAAGTCTAGAACCAGTGTTATTGAACTGAAAAGTAAAGAAAATGAACTGGAACAGTTGATGATGTACACAAATGAAATTGAGACAATGCACAAGGAAATTCGCAAATTCAAACATGATTATGTGAATATATTGGCTTCACTTTCAGGGTATATAGAAGCTAACGATATGCCTGGGCTTAAAAAATACTTTGATGATAAGATAATAACCATCTCTCAAAAAAATGAAAATGTGGAAATGACACTTGACCGACTGAGTTACTTGGAGCAACTTGAGTTAAAGGGTTTGTTTGCAATGAAAGTACTAAGAGCTCAAGAAGCGGGTATAACTGTTACTATACAAATAGTAGAAAACGTAAGGATATCTTTGGATATCGTTGATCTATGTAGAATTATAGGTATATTTATGGATAATGCTATTGAAGCAACGCAAGATACCCAGAATCCTCAAATAACGATAGCAATTGTCAATAAATTAGACCGCGTCTTAATCGTTATCTCAAATAAAGTGGAAAATATGGCGCCAATTTACAAACTAAGAGAAAATGGCTATACGACAAAAGGTAAACATCACGGTCTTGGACTTGAAATCGTAAGAGAAACCTTAAGGAAATATGAAACAGTAACCAATGACATGAAATATGATAATGGTGAGTTTACACAAATATTAGAGATTTTAAACTTTACATAATTGGGAGGCAAAATGATAGATATATTTATTTGTGAAGATGATCTAATTCAATTGGAGCAAATTAGTAAATTGATAAGCAATCATATTTTGATTGAAAACCTAGATATGCAAATAAAATTAAAGTGTCAAAAACCAGACGAGATTTTAAAGAATATTGTTGATACTAAAACCTCAAATATATATTTCTTAGATGTTGATTTAAATAGCAGTATGAACGGGATTGAGCTTGCAGAGCAAATAAGGTTAAGTGATTCACGTGGTTTTATTATCTTTGTGACAACACATGAAGAGATGAGCCCACTCACATTTAAATATAAAGTAGAAGCATTGGATTATATCATAAAGGGTGAGCAAAAGGAGATCAGCAATCAAATATTACAATGTCTTTTAAACATTAATAATAAAACTTCTGTTGCATCTCCGCAACTTATCAAGCGATTTAATCTTAGAACTAAAGACAAAACCGTGAACATTGATTATGACGAAATTTACTTTTTTGAAACAGCTTATTCTGCACATAAAGTTGCTATGCATTGTAAAACTCAAATTATAGAATTTAATGGCAGTCTAAATGATATAGAAGAGCAACTCGATGATCGTTTTATTAGGTGTCATCGTTCTTTTGTAGTCAACGTACAACATGTTGCTGAGATAGACCATCATAAAAAAATCTTAAGCCTACATAATGGACAAACTTGTCTGTTGTCATCACGCGGTCTTAAGATTTTAACGACTAGAATGCAGATGGTTTTTCCACGGTCTTTGGACCCATCAGAAATTTCTTATAAGTGAGATCAATGCCGATAGCCCCTATAGGCGCTGTAATCATGATTGCGAGGACTGCAACCGTCAATATGAGATGGCCAGAGGCAACCCCTGCAGAAAGTGGAATAGCACCAATAGCAGCTTGTACTGTTGCTTTTGGGAGATATGCAATTGAGCAAAAAAGCTTTTCTTTTTGTTTAAGTGGTGTTTTTACTAAACTTAGGTTGACGCCAACAATTCTGAAAATCAAAGCAACTAGGATTAATAAAACGGCACTTAAGCCTGCAGCACTTAAATAACTGATATCCACTGCAGCCCCTACTAGTACAAACAATAAAATCTCTGCGCCTACCCAAATCTTGGAAAACTTTACTTTTAAACGTTTTGCCAGTGCTTCATATGTTTCAAGGATGGTTGCACCCATAGCCATAACCGCTATTAGACCAGAGACTGGAATATAGGGTTTAAGAAAAGCTTCTAACGAGACAAATAGAAACGCAACGCTTAAAATCACCATCACTTTGACAGTATCCCGAATATGAAGCCATTTGAAAACACGGACGATGATAGCACCAGACAGGATTCCTAGCCCTATCCCAAGAGCGATTGAAATCGGTACTTTTAATAGTAGGGTAGGACTAAACCCTTCGCCACTATACATGCCCATAAATGCTGTGAAAAGGACGATGACGTAGATGTCATCAACGGATGCGCCTGCCATGATAAGTTGTGGGATGCTTTTGTCTTTACCATAACCACTTTCCATAAGGTGAAGCATACGTGGAACAATTACAGCGGGTGAAACAGCGGCAAGAACCGTTCCGAGTATAGCTGCTTCAATGACTGATATCCCAAAAAGTGGTGGCGCAAGTAAAACAATTGCAACAAGTTCAAATGTAGCTGGCACAAAACACATGAGAATAGCAGGTCTTCCAACGCGTTTTAAATCTGCCAAATCGATTGCTAGTCCAGCGCGAGTGAGGATAATGATAAGCGCTATTTGCCGAAGTTCTGAAGAAATCTCTAAGATGTCTTTGGAGATCCAGTTGAGGACATAAGGGCCTAATAGTATGCCGGTTAATATCATTCCCATTAAACCTGGTAGTTTTAACCGGTTAAAAATCCCACTTAAAGAAAATCCTAAAATAAGTATAAGTGATAAACTGAGTAACATATGCTTTGCCTCCAAAATAGTTAATCATGAATTAAAAAAAGCTGATGGGTCCTGTGACGAAAATCACAGAAGTCATCAGCTGTTTAAGCGGTTTTAGTACAGCAAGCTGTAACTAAGGGAGAACCTCATTCCCAATGGTGTTATATTAGCATAAGTTAGCGATAAATTCAATCTTATTAGGTAATTTTGCTATTGACAATTAAATTTCAAAAGTTTATATTAGTTTTAATATATTGCTATGGCGTTGATAAGGCCAGTATGCTTTTACACATCTTTAGAGAATGGAACTCACCGGTTGAAAGGTTCCTAGATGATGGAAAGTTGAACCTACCTTGGAGCTTGTATAAACATACACGGTTTGGACCGATATCTCCTGTCAAAAGTGAGTAAAGCTCTTTGCTTTGCTAATTAGAGTGGTACCGCGAGTCTTCGTCTCTATAATGAGAAGAGGGCTCTTTATTTTTTTTGAATCGGAGGATAAAATGAGTAAACAAAACGAAAAAGAATTTGTAAAAGACATTACTAAAATGGAAGATGACTTTGCCCAGTGGTACACGGATGTCATAAAAAAAACGGATCTAGTTGACTATTCACCGGTGAAAGGCTTTATGGTAATCAAGCCTTATGGCTATGCACTGTGGGAAGGGATACAAGCATTTCTAGACCGTAGATTTAAAGAAACAGGACATCAAAATGTATATTTCCCACTCCTTATCCCTGAAAGTCTATTAAATAAGGAAAAAGAACATGTTGAAGGGTTTGCGCCAGAAGTTGCATGGGTAACCCATGGTGGTAACGAAGAACTTGCAGAAAGATTGTGTGTTAGACCAACATCTGAGACAATTATTTGCTCTATGTATTCAAAATGGCTCACTTCTTATAGAGAGCTTCCATATCTTTATAATCAGTGGTGTTCTGTTGTAAGATGGGAAAAGGCGACAAGACCATTTCTAAGAACTTCTGAATTCTTATGGCAGGAAGGACATACACTTCATGAAACAGCAGATGAAGCGCAAGAAGAGACGCTAAAGATGCTCAATATCTATATTGAAATGGCTGAAGAGCTTTTAGCGATTCCAATGGTTGCAGGTAGAAAATCAGATCGCGAGAAATTTGCTGGGGCTGAAGCAACTTATACGATAGAAGCTTTGATGCATGACGGTAAAGCCCTACAATCTGGTACTTCTCATAATTTAGCACAGCACTTTACCAAAGCTTTTGATATTACTTTCCAAGGAAGAACAGGCGAACTCGAATATCCACACCATACTTCATGGGGAGCTTCAACTAGACTTATCGGTGGCGTCATCATGGTCCACGGAGACAATAGAGGACTTGTTTTACCGCCTAGACTTGCTCCGATTCAAGTGGTCATCGTTCCGATTGCTCAGAAAAAAGAAGGTGTACTTGAGCATGTAAGTGACCTTTATGAAGAATTAAAAGCTGCTGGTATACGTGTGAAACTGGATGATTCTGCGGAGTATTCACCTGGATGGAAGTTTAACGAATATGAGATGAAAGGGGTTCCAATTCGTCTTGAAGTAGGACCTAGAGACATTGAAAATGGTGTGATGATGGCTGCTAGACGCGATACACTTGAAAAAGTTACACTTGATCGAGCTGGTGCAGCTGGGGCTGTTAAAAATCTGTTAGACACGATTCACCATGATATGCTTGAGAAAGCTAGAATAAACAGAGATGCTAAGACTTTTACTTTTGATTCATATGACGAATTCAAAACAAAAATTGTTGAAACACCAGGGTTTGCAAAAACAATGTGGTGTGGTGAGGAAGAATGTGAAGCAGGTGTAAAAGCAGAGACTGGCGTTACAATCCGCTGCATTCCTTTTGAACAAGAAAACTTAGGCGATACATGTCCATTCTGTGGTAAACCTGCTAAGCATATGGTTTATATGGCAAAAGCATATTAAAGAACCCCAATTTATAAGAACACTAAGGTTATAATCATATGTAACTGAGTAAAATAAAAACCGACCTACTATAAGTTTTATTTAGGAATAACTTATAGTAAGTCGGTTTCTTTGTGTAGTTGGATTGACCTTTATACGATTTAGATGATGATTCCTCCACCGATTAGAACTTGGCCTTGATAACAGACAAGTGCCTGACCCTTTGCCGGTGCTCTCACAGGAGTAGCAAAGCTGATTACGGCTGTATTATCAAATGGGTGAATTTTTAACTCACCTTTATATTTTGCCGACCACTGACTGACAATTACTTCTACAGGTAAGGGTTCTTGTGATTGTTTCAGTTTGTTTTTCAGCTTATTAGAAATGATATTAAAATCAACACAATTTATTTGTGAATAAAGAAGATCATTTTCATGGCCAAGCGTAATTTCTCGTGAAACAGGATCGATTTTTGTAACAACGTATCTACCATTGAGATATTGACCATCGTAACCCATCCCAAGTCGTCTTTTTTGGCCAATTGTGAAACTTGCAGTTCCAGCATGCTCGCCAAGTACTGTACCCTTCGAATCCACAAAGTAGCCTTTTTGCATCGCACTACTCTTAATATTGCTTAAGAATTTACTGTGATCTTTATGATCAATAAAGCATATTCCCAAACTGTCCTTTTTTTGAGAAAGGTGCAAGTTTAGTTTTGAGAAATGAGACCTAACATGTTCTTTGCTTTCTATTTCGCCAAGTGGAAAGATCAGTTTACTGAGGGTGTGTTGACTTAAATGATACAAATTGTAGGATTGATCTTTTTGAGCATTGTCAGCCTTCAGCAGTTGATATTCTCCAGTAGCATCATCTTTCAAACATTTAGCATAGTGTCCTGTGGCAAAATAGTCCGCACCAAGTGAAAGGCAGTCTTCAATTAACTTGCCATACTTAAAATGCTTATTACATAAAATACAGGGGTTTGGTGTAAACCCCTGTTCATATTGACTGATAAAGTTAGAGATAATTTCACTTTCAAAAGCAACTCTATAATCTAAGATATAGTGTTCTATCCCAATGGTTTGGGCAACACACTTTGCAGATTCAAGCTCATCGGATTGATGGTCAAATAGCCACATGGTTACACCAAATACATCATAGCCTTGTTCTTTTAAAAGCAGTGCGGTTGTGCCACTATCGATGCCACCGCTTAAGCCAACGGCAACTTTCTTCATTAATTTTCCCTTTCGTCTCCAATAAATGCAATAGCGATCATGTTTGGTCCCACATGAGAGGCGATGGTCATGGATAATTCGCTAACTAAGATATCTGCTTTAGGATCTATTTCTTTAATAGCGTCTGCTAATAATGAAGCGTCTTCTTGACAGTTACCATGGCCAACTATAATCGTTGAATAGTTATCAGCACAATAGTGTTGGTTGTACTTTGATGCTAAAAGAGCAATTGATTTTTTTCTACCTCTTACATTTCCAAATGGTTTGAGTCTACCTTCGTGATCGACACCTAGTGTTGGTTTGACATTTAACATGCTACCAACAACAGCTGATACATTTGAGATACGACCTCCATTTTTGAGGTAGTTTAGATCATCTACGCCAAACCAGTGATGTGTTTTTAATTTGATTCCCTCTGCCCAAATTGCGATTTCTTTAGCAGTTTTTCCTGCTTTTGCAAGCTTTATTGCCTCTACGATAATGATTCCCTGACCAATTGAGGCAGAAAGCGTATCCACTAATTCAATTTGAGCTTCGCTATTTTCTTCAAGAATAAGTTGTTTTGCGACGTTTGCAGAATTAAATGTACCACTCATCCCAGATGTAAAACCAAGATACACTACTTCTTTACCATCTTTTAGTGCTGATGAGAATGCTTTTTCAAAACGATAAGTATTGATTTGTGAAGTAGTAGGCATAATGCCTTGACGCAGTAATGCATAAAACTCTGCGCGATTGAATGTCTTTCCAAGATCATCAATAATTTCACGTCCTTGGATTTGAATTGGCATGCCAAGGACTTCTAATAAATCCTGGTTTGCCTCTACAAACTCAAGTGGTAAGTCACAGCATGAGTCTGTGATGATTTTTATGTTCATTGGTTGCCTCCGATTTGATGTTCTACGTGTATCTCTAAGTACTCTTTCTTTGAGAATACATAAAGGACACGTAGGAGGTAAATGCAATCAGCTTAAAACCTACCGCTATTATAACTAGATACTGTAACCATTTGGTATCAGGTGTAAGCAGTAAAAGTGCAATGGCTAAGCTGAAGACTACAGTTGCAAGCTTTCCAAAAATATTGGATGGTATAATCATCTTTGCTTTTCGCATATAAAGATAAATGCCAGCACAAATCATGAAAAGCTCTTTTATCAGCATGATAACTAAAACCCAAAGTGGTATCACACGATCCGAAAAAAGTGAAATAAGCGCCGTTAAAAGCATGAGCTTGTCGGCAAGTGGATCAAATACGGTTCCAAATGGGGTTATAAACTGATATTTTCTTGCGATGTAGCCATCCAAAAAGTCAGTAATACCAGCGAATATAAAAATAATAAGGGCTAGATAATGCGCATTTTCAAAATTTGAAAAATACACGATAGGAAATACTGGCACTAATGCTAGACGAATGGCTGTTAAAATATTGGGTATGTTCTTCAACCGTTTACACTCCTTTCGTAAAAGGGCTAAAATTAAACGTATACAAGTAAATTATAAACTATTTCAAAAGAAAAGTCTTAGAAAAATTACTGTAACTGTTTTGATTTACAAAAAAATGGTATAAACTATAGACAAGCGAAGTAAATTCACACACCAGCGTAGTAAACATCACAGGAGGTTATATGAGAAAAATACTGCTATTAATGATTATTGCTATATTAGTTTTATCAGGCTGTCAAAGCACTACAAAAGAAGAGCCTTTAAAAGTTGGAATGGAATTAAAATATCCACCATTTGAAACTAAAGACGAAAATGGAAAACCCGCAGGTGCATCTGTAATGCTAGCAGAAGCACTTGGCACCTATTTAGGTAGAGAGATCGAGATTGTAGAAACAGATTATTCAAGTTTAATTCCTTCATTAGAGCAAGGGAATATAGACCTGATTATTTCTTCTATGACCATCACACCAGCAAGAGAAGAGGTAGTTGATTTTTCTAACCCATATACAAATAGTCAATTGATGATGCTTGTTTATAAAGATTCAAAAGTAATGTCACCTGCAGATCTCAATGATCCTGACGTGATTATCGCATCGAAAACTGGCACGATAGGCGCACTATGGGCAGCTGAATACGCTCCAAAAGCACAAATTAAGAACATTGATGAAGAAGCTTCTGCTGTACTGGAAGTCGCACAAGGAAATGCAGATGTCTTCATCTATGATCCACTTTCAATTATCAGACATCATGAAAATTATCCAGATACAACTAGAGCAGTTCTTGAACCACTACCTAACACAAAAGGTTGGGGGATTGCCATGAGAAAAGGCGAAGATGAACTTAAAGGCAAAATCAATGAGTTTATTGAAAAAGCTAAAACAGATGGCACATATGATAAAATAAGAGAAACCTATTTACAAGATAAAGTTAAAGAATTTGAGGACAATGGGTTAGAATTTTTCTTCTAAAAGCTAAATAAATGGCTGTCTCAGTAAAACTGGACAGCCATTTTGTAGTCACAACTATGTTGTGATAAAAGAAGAGCACTCGATGTGCGAATCTTTTCGTGAAGTCACAACTATGTTGTGATAAAAGAAGAGCACTCGATGTGCGAATCTTTTCGTGAAGGGTCACAATGCAGTTTCAAATTGATTAAGGGGAATATATGAAAAAAATCACAAGTTTCTTAGTTGCACTAGGGCTTTATGCATTGTTATTTTATATTGTTTATACCAATGCACTTGAAAAAAATCTAGATTTTACTGTTTATCAGCAATATTACAAAGTTATCTTCAATGGTTGGGTGACAACCATAATGATCAGCGCAGTATCCTTGGTTTTGGCACTTATTGTTGGATTATTTTTATATCTTATGAATGAATCTAAGATTAAAGTACTCAATTATTTGTCTGAAATTCATAAGACCATTATATTTGGAACGCCCCTAATAGTAATTGCTATGATTGCTTACTTTTATATTGGGCATGCATTTCATGTAAAATCAAAATTTTGGGTAGGTGTATTGACGCTTGCATTTTATATTGGTGCCTATATTGCGGATATATATAAAGGTGCGATTGAATCGATACATGCAAACCAATGGCAAACTGCTCGTATGTTTGGATTTACAAAATATCAGACATATCGCTATATCGTTTTTCCACAAGTAATTACCTCTATCTTACCACCACTTGCAGGACAATTTGCCATGACCATAAAAAGCAGCGCTTTACTTGCTTATATGGGAACAAGCGAATTTCTCAATTCAATGCAAATTGTTCAGTCGGTTAGTTTTAGATATCCAGAGGGTTTCTTGATCATAGCTGTGGGATATTTGATTTTGACAATCCCACTTATACTACTTGTAAGATTCTTAGAGAAAAAACTTAATTATAAGGTGAGCCATGAATTTGAAAATTGAGCAACTAACAAAAAAATATGCAGGAAAAGTTGTATTAGACCATATATCAATTGAATTAAAAGAGGTTCAGGTGCTTGCGTTGATTGGTGCTTCAGGCAGTGGCAAGTCAACTTTGCTGAGGCTACTATCTGGACTTGAGAGTTTTGATGGTGGTCGTATCACTGTCAACGGACATGAAGTAGATTCTAAGTCTGATGAAGCATATCGAAAAAAAATTGGTTTTGTGTTTCAAGATCATAATTTATTTCCACATTTGTCTGTTTTAGAAAACATCATGTTAGTACTAGAAAAAGTACATGGTATGAAAAGAGAAGAGGCATTGCCTGGCGTAATGCATTTGATTGAGCAATTTGGTTTAGGGGAACATTTTGATAAGAAACCGCATCAAATAAGTGGTGGACAAGGCCAAAGGGCTTCAATTGTAAGAGCACTTTCGATTGATCCAGAGCTTGTATTGCTAGATGAGCCTACTTCATCACTAGATCCAATATTGACGCATGAAGTTCTCAACGCGGTCAAGCTTCTTGCAGAAGATCAAAAGGATTTTGTCATCGTTACCCATGAGATTGGATTTGCTAAAGAAGTTGCAGACTATATTGTATTTATGGATGAAGGCGGAATCGTGGAACATGGTACAAAAGAGATGCTTAATAACCCAAAATCTGAAAAGTTAAAAGAATTTTTGAATAAAGTGCTGACCTTTGTAAATGAATTGTAAATTAATAGGGACGGTACTTGAATTGTATCTAAAACTTTGCTATACTCTTGTTAAAGGTTAGGTGAGTTTATGGCAAGGACAGCGCGACAGGCTGCACCAGAAGGGATTTACTATATTAGTCAAATGGGTACTGATCATAGAGAATTGTTTGTATCTGATGCAGAACGGTCTAAATTTCTTGAACTTATAAAAGAAAGTAAGCGAAAATATGGGTTTAAACTGTATGCATATTGTCTAGAAAACGCTAATGCTTATCACTTGGTGATACATTCAAATGGCAGCGATCTTTCGATGATTATGAAATCACTTAATATCGCATATGCGATGTATATCAAAAGTGATAAACCTATTTTTAAGGATCGATATAAAAGTGAACTCATATTATCAAGGTGTGATTTTGATAGAATTTGTTCTCAGGTAGTGTGTAGTAAAGTGCTAGGTTCATGTTTTAACAGCGAATCAGAGATATGTGATCATGATGATCCATTTAAGACTGAGTGTAAATCTTGTATCAAGTCTTCTGAAGAAGCGTTGATCAAACTCACAGAAATTGCAACAATTGAAAAAATACCACTCGAAAATTTATTGAAGGATAAAGAAAGAAGAAATGAATTGATTGTTGAATTAAGAAAAACATCACTCCTTTCACTAAAAGACATAGGTGAATTATTTGGTGGTCTATCTGAATCAACAATATGTAAGATTTTAAAGTCGAGCTTGTAGAAATTACAAGCTTATCATTTTCAAATAAATTCAAGAATCGTCCCTTTGGATGATGTATAAGGAGAGACAAAATGGAACTAAACTTAAACATGGACTTAGGAAGCAAAAGTAAAAAGACAGTATTTGATAAAAACCTAAAGTATGATTTGTTGATCATAGGTTCTGGTCCAGCTGGTTTAAATGCTGCACTTTACGGCAAAAGAAAAGGCTTAAATGTCGGCGTAATCGGTAAAAAGAGTGGCGGTCAAGTTATTGATACCACTTCAGTTGAGAATTATTTGGGATTTGAATTTAAAACGGGCGAAGATTTAGTTAAAGAATTTAAAAACCATGTCGCTAGTTTAAATGTTCCAATCTTAGGGGACGCTGAAGTAGTAAGCGTTACTAAAAATGATGTCGACTTTGATGTAAAACTTAGTTCTGATGAGATCATAAAAGCTATTTCGGTAATCGTTGCAACTGGAAGCAAACCAAGACAACTTGGCGTTAAGGGCGAAGCAACATTTTTAGGAAAAGGCGTTGCTTATTGTGCCATCTGTGATGGTCCACTTTTCGAAGGACTAGATGTCGTTGTAGCAGGTGGCGGTAATTCAGCAGTTGAGGCAGCAATTGACCTAGCAAAAATCGCAAATTCAGTGACACTTGTTCATAGAAGTCTTTTTAGAGCAGATCAAATTGTAATCGATAAACTAAATACTCTAAGTAATGTAAAAGTAATGCTTGAAACTGAAATTTTAGAAGTAAAGGGTCAAGCACTAATGAGTGGCATTGTGGTCAAAGATAAAAAAACAGGTGTTGAAAGTGAAGTCGCAGCAAATGGATTATTTGTAGAAATTGGCTATCTTCCAAATAGTGCCTTTTTAAAAGGAACAGTTGATTTCAATAACAGAGATGAGATTAAAGTCAACGCTGCATGCGAAACTTCAGTACAAGGCTTATTTGCAGCAGGTGATGTTACGGATATACCTTATAAACAAATTATCATTTCAGCTGGAGAAGGCGCAAAAGCTGCACTTACAGCGAATGATTATATCAATCGTATGAAGTAGTATATTATAAAATAAATCAAATATATAAGGAGCGTTAATATGAGTTTATTAAATGAACAAATCCAAGGACAATTAAAAGAGATTTTTGGCGAAATGAAGAATGATGTTACACTTGCTGTTTTCACTAAAAAAGAGGGTTGTGATTCGTGTGCAGATACGGTTGCCTTTATGCAAGAAATCGAAGCATTAAGTGAAAAAATTCACTTTGAAGAGATTGATTTTGATACAAACACTGAGCGTGCGGCAGCTTATAATGTGCAGATGGTGCCAAGTATCGTTATGTTAAATGATAAAAAGGAATACCTTGGAATCAAATTCAATGGGATCCCAGCTGGTCACGAAATTAATTCGTTTATCCCTGCGATTATAGAAGTATCAGGCGGAGGAGAGGCGCTTCCAGAAAATTATCTAGAGAAAATAAAAGCACTAGAAAAACCAGTTAACATCAAAGTGTTTGTAACGCTCAGTTGTCCTCACTGTGCTGGAGCGGTTCAAAAAGCACATAAACTTGCGCTTGAAAGCCCTATGATTGATGCAGAGATGGTTGAAGCACAAACATTTTATGAGTTATCTGATAAATTCAATGTATCAAGCGTGCCTAAAATTGTCATCAATGATCAGTATGAATTTGTTGGCAATCAACCACTTGAAGTATTTTTAGAAGAAATTGCAAAAACACAACTCTAAAACTAGTTAAAGGAATTTTTAAAAATAAAAGATGTCTTAGAATGTATTTAAACATTCAGGACATCTTTTTTTTCATTTTATTTTTTTACATATCATCGTGGTTTTGCCATTGTAGATAGATTTGATGTTCTTATTTATTGAATTTTAAAATTGATTTTTGAGGTTCTTTGTGTTCCATATCAATAATTAGACCTTCATAAATCAATTTTTTATTTTGTAGTTCAAAGAGGTCAATGGTTTGAACTAATTCAGGTTCTTTTCCAACATCTAAAATATGATGTTTCTTTAGTAGTATATAGACAAATTGAGAGCAAAAATAATGATTTTTTCTATAGATAGGTCGATTAAATAAAACGCCAAAAAGTCCTAAAAAATTATATCTATATTTTTCACGAGTATTATAGAAATATTCAATGTCTTTTTTTAAACCTTCAAACTGCTCAAAAGTAACAGGTACTTTAAAAATTTGACATTCACTTGAAGGATTATTTTTATAGACACCTTCATAGAGACTTTCTTTAACAAAACCACCTGAAAAAGGATTTTTTGGATTAATGCGACCGAAAGAATACATCTCATTGAATGTTTCATCAAACCCGATAGATGTATGTACGTATTTCGATGGTTGAAAGTACTTTAAAGCACGAGATAACCATGTTCCTGTTTTTGAAAAAACCAGATAGATACAGTAACTTTGATCAGACATATTAAGCATCCTTTATTATATAGTAAATATATTATAATATAAAAATAGATTGATATGTTGTTTTTTTTAAAAAAGTGGCAATTTAAGGATATTCATGTCACTAAATAGAAAGAATGGGTATATACTTTATGTAGGATTGTAATAAGGAGGTCAACATGAAAAATATTGATTATCGGTTGATTTTAGATGCGCTTTACGAAGGCGTGTATATTGTAGATAGAGACAGAAAAATTATTTATTGGAATCTAGGTGCAAAGCGAATTACTGGTTATTCAGCAGAAGAAACTATTGGTAAGCATTGTCATGACAATATTTTAAATCATATCGATGTGTATGGAAGACAATTATGCTTAGATGGGTGTCCGTTAAGAGAAACACTCGTAGATGGGATCGCCAGAGATATGGACTCATATTTACAGCATAAAAGAGGGCATCGTATCCCAGTGAGATTAAAAGCATTGCCTCTGTACGAAGATGGCGTTATCACAGGTACAATTGAGATATTTACAGAGAGTCAAGAATCATTTGCAAATACAAAAAAAATAGAGATAACATCAAACGATTCTTTAAAAGATACGCTTACAGGATTGCCTAACAAAAGATATTTTGAACACTTTCTCAATGCTAAAATGAATGATTACAGAATTTTAGATATTCCTTTTGGAGTGGCGATTATTGATATAGACAATTTTGAAGGTATTAATAATACTTATGGAGTCAAGTTAAGTGATGACTTATTAAATCTATTGGCAGATAGTTATAAACACTCTATTCGAATGGCAGATATGATTGGAAGATGGCAGAATGACGAATTTGTTTTTATATTTTCGGGTGTTTCCAATGAGAGTTTAAAAATGGTTTGTGAAAAAATACGTATTTTATCTGAAGGCAGTAGCTTGAGGAACCCTGGATATTCGGATATCGATGTTTCTGTATCGGTAGGCGCTTCAGTTGTTAGAAATGATGATACAGTTGATAAAATTATTAGTCGCGTAAGTGAAAGGTTAAAGAAGGCAAAGAGCAAAGGCGGTAATACTTGTATTACCCAATAACACTATAGGAGTATTGATGTCAAAAGAACTATTAAATTGGTATGACTTAAATAAAAGAGAGTTACCTTGGAGAGCCACTAAAGACCCCTACAAGATATGGATTTCAGAAATTATGCTACAGCAAACGCAAGTTGCAACTGTTATTGATTACTTCAATCGATTTATCGATACATTTCCTACTATTGAGATATTAGCGCTTGCAACGGAAGAACAGGTTTTTAAGTTGTGGGAAGGACTTGGTTATTATTCAAGAGCAAAAAATTTGATGCGATGTGCAAATATATTAGTCAAAGAATATGGGGGTAAATTTCCCGAAACGATAGAGGCGTTATTGAAATTACCAGGAATTGGGCCTTATACGGCAGGTGCTATTGCCAGTATCGCGTTTAATAAACCTGAACCGGCAGTTGATGGCAATGTATTAAGGGTCATCTCTAGACTTAATTGTTTAAGCGAGCCAATAAATGAAAATAAAAATCAACCACTTTTTAAACAGAAGACCATTGAACTTATGACTGAAAGGCCAAGTGATTTTACTCAGGCAATGATGGAATTAGGAGCTACGGTTTGTACGCCAAAGCAACCAGCATGCAATAACTGTCCTCTAAAAGAGAATTGTTGTAGTTACAAGTTGGGTGTGCAAATCAACTTTCCAGTAAAAATTAAGAAAGTTAAGCAGCGAGAAGAAATTATAGGGATAGCTGTTGTTGTTTTAGGGAAACAAGTGTTGCTTGTAAAACATAATCATGCAGGACTTTTAGCTAATTTATGGGGGTTTCCTAGAATTATATTGGACGAAACATCTCCAGAAAGTTTTGAAGGACAAGTTCTTAATAATTTGGAATCTGAATTTGACTTTAGACCAAGGTTTAGTCATACCCTTAATGGAAAACCACATGTTTTTACGCATATTAAGTGGAATACAATCTTGTTTTTTTTCTATACTGATGATAAAATTTCTAGTGAAATGCCGTTAGTAGAATGGATTGAGCTCAGTGATATCGATAGAAAAGCACTGCCAACAGCAATGAAAAAACAACTGGTAATTATTGTTGATGAAATCATGAAAATGTCATAAAAACTGAGGTGAGCATGAAGTTTGTTGAAGCAAAAGCAGAAAGTTTATATTCTCTTGCAACTGAAGATTATGCGCGAAATTATTTTATATGCTATACCATGGACAATCATCAAAATTATGAAAAAGTGTATATGTTTGAGGATAACGGTGAACCTGCAATTGGCGTATTTTTAAGAAAAACAGGTATCGTGCAAATGGCACTTAAAAACGGTTTTAATCCAGAAACGCATGTGTCTGAACTTGAGCAACTATTAGCCTCGTTGAACTGGAAGCAAATTAACATAAGTGGTAAATTAGGTGAACTGGTAAATCAAATGAGGTTTAAAAAGATCGTTCGGGAAGGTGCATTTATTGCTAGATGTAAACCAGAGCAATTTAATGCGTTAAATAATCAACCGATTTTGGAATATAGATGGCTTACATCTGGGGCTTTAAATGAGGTTGTTGAATTGTATCAGAAGGTGTTCAAAGGATTTGCTAGTTTCGATTATATGATGGCAAAATTAGATTCTAAAAAAGGACGAGCAGTTGGTGGTTATCTTGAAGGGAAACTCATATCGGTTGCACAGTCGGATTATGAAACTGATAAGTCTGCTTTAATAGTAGGCGTTGCAACGGATCCAAACTATCAAGGTAAAGGTTACGGTAGAGTGTGTTTAGAAAAACTATGTGAACCTCTAATAAAAGAGGGTAAGACGCTCTATTTGCAATATGATTCAGAAATAGCAGGTAAACTTTATCAAAATTTAGGATTTGAGGTCATAGATAATATATTACAAATAGAAAGAATTTTAAACGAGGTATAATATGAAAGTACTCTTACTTTATAATCCAAGATCTGGCACAAGAAGTTTCCAAGCGCAACTTGACTATATCATCGATAGATTTCAGACTGAAGGGATGCAAATTGTTCCCTACAGAATGAACGAAACAGAAAAACTAGAAGATTATTTAAGGTCCATTGATTTTTCTTTATATAAGAAAATAATTATTTCTGGTGGTGATGGAACGGTACATCAGGTAGTGAATTGCATGATGCGATTAAATATCAATGTGCCAATTGCAATTTTCCCAACAGGAACTGCCAATGACTTTTCTCAATATTTTGAGATTCCAAAGGACATTGAAGGGATGACTGAGATTGCGTTGAGAGATTACTATGTTGATTGTGATTTAGGAAAAGTGAATGATCAATATTTTATCAATGTCGCAAGTTTTGGAAATTTAGTTGATATTAGTCAACGTGTCAATGAACAAGCAAAAAACGTCATCGGTGTTTTAGCTTATTATATCAAAGGGATTGAAGAAATACCTAAACTCAAGTCTTTTCAAGCTAAAATCACTGTGGACAACGCTGTCATTGAAGAACAAATCTTTTTTGTACTTATCATGAATGGTAAATCTGCAGGTGGATTTAGAAAGTTAGCACCCTATTCAGATATTGCGGATGGTCTATTAGACGTTTTGGTGTTTAAAAAATGCCCAATTTTAGAACTTATGCCATTGCTCATTCAAGTGTGGAATGGAGAACACCCTAAAAGTGATTATATACAATACATTCAAGCTCAAAAGGTATCTGTTGAGTGTTCGGATCCAATCACTTCCGACCTGGACGGTGAAACAGGGCCTCCATTACCACTTGAAATTGAAGTGATTAAATCATGTATAAAGGTGAATGCTTTAAATATTGAAAAAAAATGACACTATATTTCGCATTTGGAATATTTATTTCTAAATGCGTTTTTTTATCCAATTTTATGGGTAAAATAAAAGACTAAGAGCGAATCAGAAATTTAGAAACGGTGAATTTGATTTTTCGTTTCCAATAAAAATAGAAGATAAGGAGAATACTTATGAAAATTGGTTTAGTCGGTTTGGGTCGTATGGGATATGCGCTAGCACTCAATATGAAAGATTGTGGCGTTGAGGTAATTGCAACAAACAGATCATTAGATAAAGTAGATGAAGCAGTGAAAGATGGTATCAAAGGTGCCTATAGTCTAAAGGAAATGATTGATGCATTTGGTGATGAACGAAGGGTCATCTGGTTAATGGTGCCTTCAGGTGATGCAGTTGATGCGATGATAGAAGAGCTAATTCCTTTACTTAGTTATGGAGATATTATCATTGATGGTGGAAATTCATACTATAAAGATACAATTGCAAGGTATCAGAGATTAAAAGCTATTGGATTACAATTCTTAGATGTTGGAACAAGTGGCGGAATTAGTGGCGCAAGAAACGGGGCTTGTCTAATGGCGGGTGGAGAAGAGGAACCGGTAAGATATATCGAGCCTATACTCGAGAAGATTTCTATCGAAAATGGCTATGGTTATTTTGGCGCACCAGGTAGTGGCCACTATGTTAAGATGATTCACAATGGCATCGAATATGGAATGATGCAAGCAATTGGTGAAGGGTTTGATATCCTTAAAGCATCAGAATTTGATATTGATTTTGAATTGACTTCAAAAGTCTGGAGCAATGGGTCGATCATCGAAGGACTTTTGATGAGACTGATGCATGAAGCTTTTAAGCAAGATGCTGATCTTAGCCAAATCATTGGAAAGGTAGATGCGTCAGGTGAAGCAGATTGGACTTTACTTGAAGCAGTTAGACTTAAAGTTTCTGCACCTGTGATTACGCAGTCTTTATTTACAAGGTATAAATCCAAAGACGATGAAAGATTTAGTGAGAAGGCAGTGGCAGCACTTAGAAATCAATTTGGGGGACACAAGGTGTATAAAGCATAAGAGGAGAAGCGATGTTATTTACTATATTTGGCGCAACAGGCGACCTTACAACTAAAAAATTGATACCTGCTCTCTATAAATTATATGAAGATGAACAAATTCCTGAACCCTTTACGATCGTATGCATAGGGCGAAGACATTATGAAACGGATTTGTTTGTTGAAGAGGTTAGAGAAAAAATAGAGGGAGAATACCCTCACTGGGAAGAATTTAAAAAGAATGTACATTATTTAACCATGGATTTTTCAGTTGAGGCAAATTTTGAAGCCTTTAAAACTTATGTTGATGGATTAAATTTATCAGTAGGTGGACAAAGGATTTATTACCTTGCGACGGCACCTCATTATTTTCCAATTATTGCGAGAGCGCTTATTGTAAATAAAATGATTATACGTGGTGATATGCGTTCAAAAATCGTATTTGAAAAACCATTTGGTGAAGATTTAGAAACAGCGAAAGCTTACAATCGATTACTACTTGAATCAATTGAAGAATCTCAAGTTTATAGAATTGACCACTACTTGGGGAAGGAAATGTTACAAAATATTTTAACGGTGAGGTTTGCAAATAAGATATTTGAAAGTATCTGGAATTACGAGAACATTGAAAGTGTTAAAATCATTGCCCTGGAATCAGAAACTGTGAAGCAACGCGGCGGTTATTATGACCGGTCAGGCGCTTTAAAGGATATGGTTCAAAATCATCTCTTTCAGACTTTAGCACTGGTTGCGATGGACTCACCTATGGGACTAAGTGATACTTTAATAAAAAATCAAAAGGTGGAAGTTTTAGAGAGTTTACAAATCAGTGATGATATTATCTTTGGTCAGTACGAAGGGTATCTTCAAGAAAAAGGGATTCCAGCGGATTCTAAAACGGAAACGTTTGTTGCGATTAAAGCCTATGTAAACACACAGAGGTGGCGTAATACGCCGTTTTATCTAATGACGGGAAAGAAAATGGCACATAAATTGGCTGAAATTGTAGTGACGTTTAAAGATGCAAATTGTTTCTTTGAAAAAGGTCAACCTGAGAAAAATACGTTGACGATAGAGATATTTCCAAGAGAGGGAATCGTGCTTAAATTTAATGGTAAAGCACCGGGACTACAGGCTTATACTATGCCGATGCGGTTGGATTACTGTCATATGTGCAACATCGTAGGAAACTCTGCTGAAGCATATGAGAAGCTCATCCTTGATGTGATCCACGATGATTCATCACTTTTCACAAGATGGGATGAAATCGAGAGCTCTTGGAAAGTAGTGGATAGCATCAATCGTATGAAAAGTTTTGAACCACTCTTTGTTTATAATTCAGAATCTGAGATTATGCAAGTTGTAGAAAATAAGTGGAGGAACGTATGAAGAACTGGATCGATATATCAATGACCATATTTCCTGAAATGATGGTATACAAAATGAAAGAAGAAAAAAAGCCTAAAATTACTGTTAGAGCAACACATGAAACTCACGGACATTACGAGACGAGTATCTATATGGATCTCCATACTGGGACGCATATAGATATGCCACTTCATATGCTTTCACAGGGGCATTCTTCTGATGATTTTAATCTAGATTCAGTCAATGGAGAATGTATGGTGGTAGATTTTAGCTACGAGAAACAACATGAGGTTGGTGCAGATTTTCTTAGCCAATATAGTTTTAATAAAGGCGATATCGTCATCATCAAGACTAAAAACGCATTTGAAACTGTTTTTAACCCTGAATACGATTATTTAGATGCTTCAGGTGCAGCTTATCTTCAGGCCAGTGGCGTGAAAGCGGTTGGTATCGATGCACTGGGAATAGAACGTAGTGTTCCCAATCATCCAACGCACAGTATATTGCTTGGTAACGGCATCTACATCATTGAAGGACTGGCTTTAAAAGATGTAAAAGAAGGACGCTACGAATTTATGTGTATCCCTCTTAAGATTGCAGGCGTAGAAGGTTTACCATCAAGGGCATTTATAAGGGCGATTGAGGTGGAATAGGATTAAATAGGTTATAATAGGTTTCGGCAAAGAGGTTTTGTTTATACAATACCTCTTTTTTTTTGCGTTTAATAGATCATAATTCATGGCATAACTTTTGCAGTATATACTTTTATCAAATAATTGTATAGGTGGAGGCGTACATGAGAAAGTTAGCAATTATGATTTTTGTTTTGATGTTCATGGTTTCAGTGATAACTATTGGACCAAATTCATGGGCAGATAATCTTTCTGGAAAAGGTTCTCTTGTTATTGTAGGAGGTGCGCTAAGAGCGGATAATGACGCAGTTTATGATGCGTTTATAGAGCGTGCTGGTGGCGTAGAAAAGGCAAAGATAGGAATTGTACCAGCCGCAAGTGGTAACCCAACAAAGTATGCCAATCTTTTTATTGAAGACATGGTTAGCAGAGGACTTGATGCCTCACAGGTCGTTGTATTACCTCTCGCGGTCATGGATGATTCAAAATCGGATGATATTGATGAATCACTTTGGAAAGATAATGGAAATAACCTTGATGTTGTGAAAATGGTAGAACCATTAACGGGTATCTGGTTTGTCGGAGGTGATCAGTTGAGAATCACTGAAGTATTAGTTAATCCAGATGGCACCAATTCACCTGTACTTGAAGCAATTTGGAAAGTTTACAAAAATGGTGGGGTATTAGGTGGTTCTAGTGCTGGTGCAGCAATTATGAGTGAACTTATGATTGCGGGTGGAGATAGCCTAAATGCACTGAGACATGGTTACACTGAGAATTACAACACAGCATCACTCGATTATCAAAATGAAGGTGGATTAGTTGTAACAAAAGGCTTGGGATTTTTTAGTCAAGGGATTGTCGATCAGCACTTTGATAGAAAAGCGCGTTTAGGTCGTTTGGTAGTTACTGCTTATGATAACAAAGATAGATGGTCACATGCCTATGGTGTTGAAGAGAATACAGCCCTAATATACGATGGAGATAAAAATAAGATTAGCGTTGCAGGTACAGGCGGGATAGTGGTTCTAGACATGACAGAAGCTATGAAAAACAATGGTTATACTGGCATTAAAGTTTCATATCTTGAAGGGCTAGATCAGTATGATTTGATACTAAATAAAGCAGAAATGGATGAAGATAAATATACGACAATTGGCTATGAATATATGTACACTGAACAAACACTTTGGGGTGGACCTGTCAGTCCAAGTCAGCGTTTTAGAGATTTCATTGCTTTTGAATTAATTGACAATGAAGCAAAATCTAAAGTAAGTACTTATCTCATGGATGAAAACTTATCAGGCTATGAATTTGTATTTTCTAAAATTGAAGATACAGAAGGTTATTGGGGACAATCAGGCGCAGCAGATCTATATTCATTTGAAAATGTAGGATTAGAGATAAAACCTATCGATTTGATGGTAAAAAATATCGCTTCGGATACAATCAATAAGTACGAAGTCGTATCCGGTGATGTTTTATGGAAAATAGCAAATAAGTTTAATGTAACAATTGAATCGCTAATAAAACTAAATCAATTAAAAAATCCAAATATGATTAAGGTGGGGCAAATTTTACTGTTGCCATAATCACTTAAGAGGTTGATAATGAATGATTTTAAAGCAAAGAAGTCGGAAAGATTGCTTAAATTTATAACAGAATTTTCTGTTAAAATTGATCAAGTTAATCTTGATTTAAAAGATATTAAATCTAATATGCATAGGCTTCAGCAAACTTCTTCAGTTCAAGTCACCAATGTCAACGCGATGCTTTCATCTTTTGAAGGCATCGCACTTTCTTCTGAATCCTTTGAGCGTGAAATGGAGGGACTTAGGTCCAAATTAGATGATTCAAAAGAGATATTGGAGACAAGTGTTGCAAAAATAGGTGAAGAGGCGACTGGTCTAAAACAAATGAATGCTAATTTAGGCATTACCAAAAACAATGTAGACAGTCTAAATAAAATATCTCATGAAGCACAGGGTATGACCAATCGAATCAAAAAAATAAACTCACAGACAAACCTACTTGCGTTAAATGCAAGTATTGAAGCGGCAAGAGCTGGCGTACACGGAAGAGGTTTTGCAGTTGTGGCAGATGAAATTAGAAAACTTTCATTAGAAACGGAAGGTGTCACTAAAGGACTTACACAGTTTATGTCTGATATGATCAGTCAGTCAGAAAAGGTAACCCATGAACTATCGCTTATAGTAAAAGAAATTGATGTCATTACAAAAAATATGATTAACAGGATGGATGATTTTAGTGGGGTAAGAGAAGCGTTTACTCAAACTGAGGTTGTTAGTGAAGCTATAAAAGACATTAGTAAATCAGTTTCAAGTGAAATTAAGAAGATGTCTATTTATAGCGATGCGTTTCAAAATTCCTCTCAGTATATGGATAGCACAATAAAAGTTATTTATGATTATATTAACGATGAAGTACATGAAATAGAAAGTTTGGTTCAAGGAATCGGAGAACTTGAAGGTGTAGGGTTTGAACTTGCCACCACTGAGATCCAATCGCCAAAAGTGATAAAAGTAGCAACTTCTCCTTATGAACCTTATATTATATATGAAAATGATGAATTTAGTGGCATTGATGTGGACTTAATGAAGCGTGCTTTTGCACATTCTGAATATGATATAGAATTTCAGTTAGTACCTTGGGAGACTTCTATTAACATGATTAGAGATAAAATTTCAAATGTGTTACCAACCATAAGTTACAGAGAAGATCGGATGCATTATCTCGACTACAGTTCACCTTATAGAATTCAAAGTGAGTTTAGATTTTATGCAAAAGTGGAAACAAACTGCATGATTGATACCTTTTCAGATATAGAAAGGTATAAACTTGGTTTGGTTAATGGTTATAGTTATTTTAAAAAATTGAGAGAGGATCAAAAAATAGAAAAAACTTATTATAGTAGAGATGAAGTCTTGATAAAACAGCTTTTGAGTGGTCATGTAGATGTAATTATTATGAATCAAGATGTAGGCGATTATTTGATTAACAAATTGAATCTAAAAAACAAGATTAAAAAAATGAATTATAAAGTCATCGAAAAGGAAGGTGCAGATACGCGTCTGGGATTTTCAAAGGATGTCAAAGGAAAAGCAATAAAGGAGATATTTGATAAGTATTTGGAAAGTATAAAATAAATAAAAGAATACTGGATTATATTTTGAAGAATCAATTATAATAATAGAGTGGAATCTATGGAGGATGAAATGATTAAGTTAATTAAAAATGCACATGTCTATGCACCCGAGGACTTGGGAAAAATGGATGTGTTGATTGCAGATGGGAAAATTGCAAAGTTGGCTAAATGCATTGAAATAAGTGATAAAGAAAATTTAGTAGAAGAGATAGACGCCACTGGAAAGATTATGATACCAGGACTTATAGATTGTCATGTACATTTACTAGGTGGCGGTGGTGAAGGTGGTTTTAAAACGAGAACACCAGAAATTGTTCTAAGTGATCTGATCGCTGGTGGGATTACAACGGTTGTAGGCTGTTTAGGCACAGATGGTATCACTCGAAATATGGAATCGTTAGTTGCTAAAGCATATGGACTACGTGAAGAAGGGATAACTGCATATGTCTACACGGGTTCTTATCGCGTGCCAATAGTAACTGTTACAGGTTCAATACAGAAGGATATCATGTTGATAGATCCTATATTAGGCATTGGCGAAATTGCCATTTCTGACCATAGAAGTTCTTCTCCAACAGTTGAGGACTTTGCAAAAATTGCTTCTGATGCAAGAGTTGGTGGCATATTATCTGGTAAGGCAGGTCTTGTCAATATTCACCTAGGTGATGGGAAAGATATGCTCAAGTACCTGTTTCACATGAAGGACCATTCTGAGATTCCTATGACGCAATTTTTACCAACACATGCCAACAGAAATCCTGAGCTATATAAAGAGTCTATCAGATATGCTAATGAAGGTGGATATATTGACTTTACAACATCTACTGTTCCTCAGTTTATTGAAGAAGGAGAAGTGCCAGCTGCCAAAGCGTTTGTAAATGCTATTGAAAAGGGTGTACTTGATTCGCATATGACTTTTTCATCAGATGGTCAAGGTTCGCTTCCACTTTTTGATCTAAATGGTGTTTTAAAAGGACTAGATGTAGGTAGAGTGACTTCAATGTTTTCAACTTTAAGAGAATTGAAATTAGATTTCAATATGAGTTTGGAGATTGCACTGAAGCCATTTACGGTTAATCCAGCCAATTTATTAAGGCTTAAGAATAAAGGGAAAATTCAAGAAAATTGCGATGCGGATTTGCTTTTGATTTCTCCAGAAGTATTTGAAATTTCAGATGTCATAGCTATCGGAAAATGGATGCTAAAGGATAAAGTAGCTGTCGTTAAAGGGACATTTGAATAATTGAAAACTATATATTAATCACATTTGACTCAAAAGGCTGTATAATATGGATAGATTATACAGCCTTTTTTTCTCAATTAATTTTCGTAGAATTAAAGCGCTAAATGTATAGATTTATAGGCTGGAGGAAATATGGATAAAATTGCGTTAGTGACAGGATCAAAGGATACTGCAATTGTTTTGCAAAATCAATTAAATGTTTTTCTAACGGATAAGGTTAGTATCAATCTTTATATAAGTGATGATGGTATTTCAAACTTTGATAATGAATCAATACTTGTGTTCTCAAGTCAGGCGCTTCATGATGAAGTGTCAAGTAAAGTGTTTATTCCTGATGTCGTAAAGATCATTGGCAATAGAACTGTAAATTATGACGTGTTAGATGCACTTGTTTCGTTGCCTGCTGAAATCCCTATTTTACTTGTCAACGACCTTGAAGAGAGTGCTAAAGAGGTTCATACAGCTCTGCTAGAGATTGGACTTGACCACCTTAATTTGACACTTTATTTTCCAGGATCCAATTTAGATACAAGCGATTTCGAAATTGCTATCACACCTGGCGAAGTTAAATATGTTCCAAAGCATGTTCAGAAAATTTATGATATAGGCTCTAGAATATTTGATTTTAGAACGATTGCAAAGATCCTTTCACAGCTAAACTTATTAGAACATTCTTCTGGCTCTTTTTCTAAAATGTATCTTGAAAAGATTATAAAGATAGCAAGAGGTCTTGCCGTTTCCCGTGCAGAGGTGGTTAAGCTCAATGAAAATATGCAGCAAGTTATTCATAGTTTTAATGCAGGACTGTTAATGTATGATCATGATAATCACATTATTGTTTGTAATGAAGTGTTGAAAAAAATACTGAAAATAAATAAATATAAAATTGAAGGGCATTCACTTGAGCAAATTATACACAATAAAAAGTTGCTAAATTTTATGCTTGATGAGCAAGTGGATTCCCACTTAGAACTGACATTAGATGGGAGTGATTTTTTTGTAGATAAATTCAAAATTACAAATAATGAAATTACTTGTGTCTCTATCAAAACCTTACAAAACCATAATTTAATAAGAGAAAATGTAATTAAAAAAGGACATTTTGCCAAGTATAGTATAGAAGATATTGTGGGGCACTCTGATGCTGTAATGCGTTTGAAAGCCGTTATTTCCAAACTAGCTAAAACTGATATGAACGTATTAATTCAAGGTGAAAGTGGCACAGGAAAAGAACTGACTGCAAGTGCTATTCACAATTTGTCTTCACGGGCTCAAGCGCCTTTTTTGGCTGTAAATTTCAGTGCACTTTCTGATGACTTAATTGAGAGTGAACTTTTTGGATATGTTGAAGGTGCGTTTACAGGCGCTAAAAAAGGTGGAAAGACGGGTTTGTTTGAAGAAGCTAACGGTGGGACAATATTTTTGGATGAAATTGGAGATATTTCGTTAAAAGTTCAATCGAGATTGCTTCGCGTACTTGAAGAACGCGAAATCATGCCTATAGGTAGCAATGAGATCAAACCTATTGACGTGAGGATTATTGCCGCTACAAACAAGGATTTAATCCAGTTAATGGGAGACAAACTCTTTAGAGAGGATTTGTATTATCGCTTAAAAATGGGATTCATTCAGCTCCAACCACTTAGAAATCGCAGAGAAGATATCCCCGAGTTAATTAGTCATATGGCACAATCTCAAGCCTCTTCGAAAGTTGTTTTTTCAGAAGAATTGCTTGATGTATTGAAGCGCTACGAATGGGCAGGGAACATAAGAGAACTGAAAAACACATTGACCTACATGCTAGCGGTAAGGGAAAATAATACTTTATCAGTGATGGATTTACCGGATGATAAATATTTAAATCTTACTCAGCCTGTCGTAAAGAGCGAATTTATGCCATATATTGATGCTAAAGAAACAAACGAAGCGGCAGAAGAACTTCTAAGATTTTTAAATGAAGAGCAAGCCTATTTCTTAAAAGCAATTTTTAGACTTTTAAGGCTAGACCAACCAGTATCTAGAATGACTTTGGCGAAGATAAGTGAAGAAGGCCCCTATATCAGAACAGAAAATCAAGTGAGAAGAATTCTGAATCAATTAGGTGATTTGGAATTAATTACGTTAACTAAAGGAAGACGTGGGATTATGCCGACACCTAAAGCGTATCGTTGGATGGAAAATTTATGAGATGACTTTAAAGTGTTAATTTTATCAAGGTTCATATTGGTTGAATAGGGTTGATTAATCAAACGTGATTAACCTTATTTAGCCTTTTTTATATTTTTGAACACAAAAATATGGCTTTAATTGCATTTGAAAAGGTAAATGTTTTGGCACAGTATTTGCGATATATTAAGATGATCAAACTTAAAGGGGGACAATATGTCAAATAAGCAATGGCGCATGCCGGATACGTATGTAATTATTTTCTTTATTATTTTATTGGCAGCAATCGCTACCTACATCATTCCAACAGGTTACTTTAATGTAAGTTATGTTGTACTTGACGAAAGTGGCGCAACAATTGAAGTTGTAGAAGACAATACCGTTACAGATGTAGATGTTAATGGCACGATTTATACGATTGATACTACCGATGGATCTAAGGCTTATGTATTTAAAGGTGATGAAGAAATCGGCAGTATAAAAAAATCTAAAGCGGCTGCTTTAGATCTTGAAGGTGCAAAAGTTGTTCAAGAGTATGAGGGTTTCCAAAGCACTGGCGAAACAAAAGCAATTAAAATCTTTGAAAAATGGGGAGATGTAGGTTTCCTCAATTACATGTTTGAAGGTTTAGTAACAGGCGATAAATGGGGTTCTGCTGTAGGGGTTGTGGCATTTATCTTGGTTGTCGGAGGTGCGTTTGGTATTATAATCCGTACTGGAGCAGTTGACGCAGGAATCATCAACATTATCACACGTTATAGAAAAGCGGATTTAATATTGATACCAGCACTATTTATAGCTTTCTCTGCAGGCGGTGCGGTATTTGGTATGGGAGAAGAAGCGATACCTTTTGCCATGATTGTAGTGCCACTTATGATTTCATTGGGATATGATGCAATAGTAGGTATACTGATAACCTACGGTGCAACGCAAATTGGATTTGCAACATCTTGGATGAATCCGTTTTCTGTTGCAATAGCACAAGGAATCGCGGGTATCCAAGTTGGTTCAGGTTCATTTTTCAGAGTAATTATGTGGACCGTATTTACTTTGATTGGGATTATAGTGACATTACTCTATGGAAAGCGCATTAAAAAAGATCCAACATTGTCAGTTGCATATGAATCTGACGCTGCTTATAGAGAAGAGTTTTCTAATAAGACAATTGAGGGCAACAAACTAACATTTGGTCACTCGTTAGTTCTTATTACAATTTTACTTGGTATTATCTGGACAATATGGGGTGTTCAAAAACATGGCTACTATATCCCAGAAATTGCCACAGTATTTTTCACAATGGGTCTTGTTGCAGGGATTCTAGGTGTAATCTTTAAACTTAATAATATGACTGTCAATAACATTGCGGAGTCATTTAAAGAAGGTGCAAAAGATTTAGTTGGTGCTGCTTTAGTAGTTGGTATGGCACAAGGTATCATACTCGTACTTGGCCACAACTCTGCTAATTCTCCTTCGGTACTCAATACTATTTTAAATGCAATGGCAAATAGTTTAGATGGCATCCCAGCTGTGTTTACGGGATGGTTGATGTATGTGATGCAATCAGTATTTAACTTCTTTGTCGTTTCTGGTTCTGGTCAAGCCGCACTTACTATGCCACTAATGGCACCACTTGCTGATTTACTAGGCGTTACAAAGCAAGTAGCTGTACTTGCATTCCAGCTTGGTGATGGCTTTACTAACTTAATCGTTCCTACATCAGGTTGCTTAATGGGGGTTCTTGGCGTTGCAAGACTTGATTGGAATAAATGGTTTAAGTTTCAGTGGAAATTCCAAGCGCTATTATTTGCATTTGGAACGGTGTTTGTGGTTATTGCTGTAGCAATTGGATGGTCTTAATCATTACTTGAAATAGGGGTTCAATCATCGTATACTTTATGAGAAGGCAATTGACTAATAGCTTATTGATGAGGTGATGATATGAAAAAAATAGTACTTGGAGGCGGATGCTTCTGGGGCATGGAAGCTTATTTCAAAAGATTTAAAGGCGTTTTGAAAACTGAAGTTGGCTATGCAAACGGTCATACTACCGAGCCAACATACCAACAAGTGTGTTCAAATACAAGTGGCCATGCTGAGGTGCTTTGGATTGAGTATGAACCTGAAGAAATTTCTCTTGAAACTTTGTTAATGCACCTTTGGAAAGTGATTGATCCTACTTCTTTGAACCGTCAAGGTGGTGACATTGGTTCGCAGTATAGAACCGGTATTTATTATTTTGATGAATCAGATTTAGAGACTATCAATGCTTCAAAAGCAAAAGAACAAGAGAAACACGAAAAGTTGATAGTGACTGAAGTTGAGCCACTTAAGTACTATTTCGCTGCTGAAGAATACCATCAAGATTATCTTACAAAAAATCCAAATGGTTACTGCCATATAAAATTAGACTAGATAAAAAAACAAGGAGAATTCTTAGATGCTTGCCATCTTTGAATTCTCCTTTAATTTTTTTGGGGACAGCTGTGGATTAATTGTTTCCAAAGAGATCAATCTTGATTTGTACGCCTGTTTTGGTGGTTGCAAGCCCTCCCATTGATGTTTCTCTTAGAGAAGGTGGCATTGCCTTACCAACGCGGTACATGGCTTCTACGACTTCGTCGAAGGGGATAACGCTATTGATTCCTGCAAGCGACATTTCTGCACACAGAAGGGCATTTGCAGCACCCATGCCATTTCGTTTAGCACAAGGACTTTCTACAAGTCCAGCAATCGGATCACAGACAAGTCCAAGTAAATTTTTGAAGCACATTGCCGCGGCATTGAAAACTTGCTCAGGTGTTCCACCCAGCATATAGACAACTGCGCCAGAGGCCATAGCTGACGCAGTTCCAACCTCTGCTTGACACCCACCTTCAGCGCCAGAAATCGTTGCATTTCTAGCGACAATCGTGCCAATCATGTTTGCTGCTAAAAGCCCCTCAAGTAATTTTTCTTCAGTAAGTGAAAAGCGTTCTTTTGTAGTCATTAATACCGCAGGGAGAACACCACATGATCCCGCAGTTGGAGAGGCTACGACTTTTCCCATAGAGGCATTGACCTCCATTGTGCTCAGTGCATAAGCAACCGCTTTTGCCACAGTTTCTCCACAAACAGTTTTTGAGGTTTCAATTCTACGCCTTAGTAAAACGCTATCATTGCCTATAATTTTTCCCTTTATGTGATTATCATCGTCGTTGATGCCAGCAGTAACTGCATTTTCCATGACACGGAGTACATTTTTCAAATAATCTCTAATATAACCGTAGCTTCGACCCGTTTTTTCAATTTCAGATGAAAGCGAAACTTCGTGAAGAGACATTTTGTTTTCATTACAATAATTGATGATATCCAAACCTGATGTAAATTTCATGGTGCCTCCTAGTCGTAGATTTTTTCTATTAAGTTGACATTGATCATGCCATCGAGATGCATGAGTTCAGTTAACACGCTTAATTCGATATTTTCATCAGTTTCTATGATGCCTATGGCTTTTTGACCTTTTTCCTCGCGGTAGAGTTTCATAAAAGCAATATTGATGCGGTGTTCAGAAAGCAAGGTGGAGATCTTCGCCAACATACCTGAATTATCCTTATGGTGTGTGACTAATGTGTTGTAATCACCAGTATATTGAACGTCAATTCCGTTGATTGAATTGATGACCATTTTTCCACCGCCTATTGAAATTCCAACGATTTCCCATGTCTGAAGTCGATTGGTTTTTGTCGTGATTTTGACTGTATTTGGGTGAGGAACATCATCCTCAGAAGTTATAAAATGGTATTCTAGTGCGCGCGTATCGGCGATTTTAAAAGCATCGACGATTCTTTCGTCGTCGGGTTTTAAGCCAAGAAAACCTCCAAGTAAAGCAATATCAGTACCATGACCTTTGTATGTTTTTGCAAATGAGCCATAAAGTGTAAAAGTCACTTCGGTGACAGGTTGTTTAATGATATTCCTTGCAATATAACCAATGCGACAGGCACCAGCAGTATGTGAACTTGATGGGCCTATCATCACAGGACCTATAATGTCAAAAATGTTGTAATCTTTCATATTTAACTCCTTAAAATCATATTAAAACATATTCAGTTTATGGTTATCTCTAGATATTAAAAACATCATAACAAAATGTTTAAACAAAATCTAATTAATTTAGCAAATGCATACAAATATTATTTACAAAGATTTTATTGGGGTACATATGATAATACTTATATAAAAATTACGAAAAGGGGTGTAAATATGTCGAAAGCCATACTCAACGGAGTTGACTTTTATAATATTTTTAAATCCGGCGCTGATATTGTCAGAAAAAATAAGGAGACATTAAATAGAATTAATGTTTTTCCAGTGCGAGATGGCGATACAGGAACCAATCTTGCACTTACAATGGGGTCAATTGCAGATGAAACAGTTGTTTCTGAAGATTTCAACATAGTGATTCAGTCTATGGCAGATCTTGCGTTTGAAAATGCGAGAGGTAATTCAGGCATTATATTTGCAAGTTTTTTAGGTGGTTTTTCAAGTGCATGTGTCGATTTGAAAACGATTAACTTAGAACAATTTAATCATGGTGCTCAGCTCGCAGTTGCATCTGCTTACTCTGCTGTTTCAGAACCAGTTGAAGGGACTATGCTAACCGTCATCAGAGAGTGGGCAGAGTATATTAACTTAAACCATAAGGAACATCATAGATTTAGTGATCTCTTTGAAGGGGCTTATAAAAAGGCTAGTCAGACACTGGAAGAAACAACAGAGATGCTCGAAGTTTTAAAAAAGAACAAAGTAGTGGACTCAGGTGCTAAGGGTTTTGTGATGTTTCTTGAAGGATTTAGTAAATTTATCGGTGATTTTATACATGGCAATGAAAAAATAGTTCAGCCCTTATCCATAGATCATACGCACGCAGAAACTGCATATACTGACCATCAATCATTAAAATTTAGATTTTGTACAGAAGTTTTACTCAAAGAAAATATTGAAATTAAACAAGAAGTAGAAACTTTATTACAAGGTACTGGCGATTCTGTAATCGTCACAGGAAATGACCGTTTAGTTAAGATTCATATTCATACAGATCATCCAGATTTTGTCACTAAGTTGGTTTCTGAAGAGGGATACAAAGTTTACAAATCAAAAGTTGACGACATGCTCCTTCAAGTGCAAGTTGAGACAAATGCAAAATCAAAAATTGCGATACTTACGGACTCTATAGCTGACATCGAAGAAAATCAACTATTAACTGAACAAATACATGTGATACCGCTTGCTTTAATCGCTGATGAGAGTACGTATCTTGATAAACTAACAGCAACGAAGGATAATTTAGCCAGTATTCTCAACCAGAGCAAACAATATCCTACTAGTACTCAAGCGGAAGTCCGTTTTATCAGATCTAAATTAGAGTGGTTGTTAGGACAGTATGAAAAGGTGATCATTTTTAGTGTTGCAAAAGCTTTAAGTGGTACCTATACCAGCTATGAAAAGGCTATTGAAGCTTTTCCAGAGGATAAACACAGAATCACCTTAGTAGACACTAAACTCAATTCAGGTGCACAAGGTCTAATTGTTCTAAGAGCTGCTCAGATGGCAAATGAAGGAAAGCATATAGATGAAATATTGAAAAGTACAATTTCGGATATTTCAAAGACGACGATACTCGTGAGCTTAGATACATTCAAATATGCAGTGAAAAGTGGCAGAGTACCCTATAGAATTGGTCGTATATTTGTCATGCTAAGGGCAAAACCAATCATGTCACTTAGTCAAGAGGGAAACGGGATTGCCTCAGGACTAGCCTTCTCTAGAAAAGCTGCAGACATGAAAATATTTAGACGTGTCAAAAAAATAGTCAAAGAGGAAGGCATTTCTCAATACGCTATCGTTCACTCAAATAATCCTGAACTTGCAAATGCTTATAAAATATTATTTGAAGAACTTATAGGGTTTCCACCAGTTATCACAACTGAGATTTCTGCTATCACAGCAATACATGCAGGCATCGGGTCGGTAGCTATTGCGTTTACTAGAAAGGGGTAACTATGTTGATAGAAGTTTTAGGCGTTGTTTTTATTTATTTCATGGTTTTTTTTATAATGGGGACGATTTTAAAGAACAATAGCATCGTAGATCAGGCATGGGGCTTGGGATTTGTGCTTATTGGATTTTATAGCATGTTAAGACTTCAAAATTTTGGTATCCTCTCACTGATTGTAGTATTGCTAGTTACACTTTGGGGTGGTAGATTGTTTTATCATATTATGAAACGTAACTTTGGTAAACCAGAGGATTTTAGATATGCTAATTGGCGCGTTGAATGGGGAAAATTTGTTGTCATTCGTGCTTTATTTCAAGTATACTTGCTACAAGGTGTTTTGATGTTTTCCATCGCTTTTCCTGTGGTATTAATTCATGAAAAAATTAATCAAAGGTTTACGCTGTTAACACTGGTTGGAATCCTAGTGTGGTGTGTTGGTTATTTTTTTGAAGTAGTTGGCGATGCTCAACTGCGTAAGTTTAAAAACAATCCCCAAAATAAAGGGAAACTTATGACAACGGGATTATGGCAGTACACAAGACATCCGAATTATTTTGGTGAAGCGACAATGTGGTGGGGGATATTTTTAGTGGGGATTTCTACAGACATCACATGGGTTTCAATACTCAGTCCAATCATCATTACATTTTTACTTTTATTTGTTTCAGGTGTTCCTATGCTGGAAAAGGCAATGGAAGGGAGAACGGGGTTCAAAGAATATGCAAGCAGAACCAACAAATTTATACCATGGTTTACAAAGGGGGCTAAACAATGAAGAGTATCAAGACTAAAATAGCATTTTTAGTCATAGGGAGTGTTATTGTAACTGCATTAATTTTAGGTGCCGTATCAGAGTATATGATTTACAGTACTAACTCTGATAGAATTGACCAGATGGAAGTTCAGCTAAGAGAAGGGTATGATGCCAATATTCAGCATCAAGTAGAGATTATTACAAGTGAACTTAATGGCATTATCAATCAGATGAACAACGGTATCCTCACTAAATCTGAAGCGGAATTGATCGCAGCAGATGTCATTAGAAACGCAAAATATGGTGATTCGGGGTATTTTTGGGCGGATACTACCGAAGGTGTAAATGTCGTTTTACTTGGAAAAGCTGATGTTGAAGGCACTAGCCGTATAGACTTAACCGATACAAACGGGAATAAAATCATCCAAGGCTTTATTGAGCTTGTTAAGAAAGATGGTGCAGGTTTTTATGATTATTATTTCCCAAGACCCAATGAGACAGAAGCACTGCCAAAACGTGCATATGTTAAGCTTTTCGAACCTTTTGGTTGGATAATTGGTACAGGTAATTATATTGATGATATTGATGCAACCATAGCGGCTCAAAATGATCAGATGAAATCAGAAATCGTAACAGCGTCATTGTTTTTAGTGGGTGCAATTGTGGTTACTTTGATTTTAGGTATGTTTATGGCGTTTATTTTTGGCAGCGCTTTAGCCAAACCAATATTGAAATTATCTGAGGTACTTAATAAAACATCTAACCTCGATATCAAAAACGATGATACGTACGATTATTTGTTAAACTATAAAGATGAAACTGGCGTAATCGCGAAAGCAGTTGCCAATCTCCGAAATGTTCTGAGAAGTCTTATAGAAGAAATGCAGCGTGATTCTGTGCAACTTGAAAACTCTTCTGATGAACTTAGACGCGTTGTAGAATACGGACGTGAAGGGATAGATGCAGTAACGCAAACCGTGGGTGATTTTGCATCAGGGGCAACTTCTCAAGCACAAGATGCTATGCTTGCATCTGAAAAAATGGAAGAGTTAGCTAAAGAAATTGAAGAAACTGTTTCTAGTGCTGCTAAACTTAAAGTTTATACCAATGCAGTTGCACAAAGCAATATTGAAGGTGTTAGACAATTAAGTGAGTTAAATGATAAATTCCAAATGACCTCAAAAGCGAATGATTTATTAAGTGAAAATGTCGGAACACTTACAATTAAATCCTCTTCAATTGTTCAAATCACCAATACGATTCAGCAGATTGCTGAACAAACAAATCTACTTGCACTTAATGCAGCGATTGAAGCTGCAAGAGCTGGTGAAGCAGGCAGAGGATTTGCCGTAGTTGCAGATGAGATTAGAAAACTCGCAGAAGAGACTTCAAAATCAACGACACAAATTGACAAAATTATACGTGAGATTTTATCTGAAATAGAGCAAACTGAGCAAAATATGAGTTCTTCTAATGAAGCGGTTAAAGTATCTGCAAATGTACTTGGTAATGTTCAGATGGCATTTGAAGCAATTGAAAAATCTATCAGCGATACCTTGATGCAACTAGATTCTATAAGTACCAACATCCAAAATGTCAATATGAATAAGGACAATGCGACTGAATCTATCCATGGTATCTCAGCAATTACTGAGGAAAACGCAGCCGCAGCAGAAGAAATTGCTGCTACAATGGATACACAAGCTGAACTCATGAGAGGTATTCAAGACAATTCTGCAGAAGTTAAAAATATCGCAGATGATATGACGAAAATCATAGGTAGATTTAAAGTATAAAAGGATCTGATTAATTAAACTGAGATGTAATAAAAGAAAAGAGTGAATCAAACAACCTACAAGTGTTTGATTCACTCTTTATATATATTCTAGGATCAATTTTTAATTATACAATTTTAGTAGTCCATTGCTCTAGATTCCAGACATCCGTAACGATGTCTCTATAAAATTCTGGCTCATGGCTGATGAGGATAATCGTACCTTTATAGGCAATAAGTGCACGCTTAAGTTCTTCTTTTGCATCAACATCCAAATGGTTTGTTGGCTCATCAAGAACTAAGAAGTTCGTTTCTTTGTTGATGAGTTTGCAAAGTCTAACTTTAGCTTGCTCACCACCGCTTAAGACGACGATCTTGCTCTCGATATGTTGTGTCGTAAGACCACATTTTGCAAGTGCAGCACGGATTTCATATTGCGTATATGAAGGAAACTCTTTCCAAACTTCATCTATACAAGTGTTGTAGTTTGCATCTTTGATCTCTTGCTCAAAATAACCAATGTGTAAGAATTCACCCGTATCAACTGAACCTTCGATGCTCTGAATTTCGCCTAAAATACTTCTCAAGAGCGTAGTTTTTCCAAGACCGTTTGCACCTGTAATTGCAATTTTTTGACCGCGCTCTAATTTTAAGTTAAGCGGTCTACAAAGTGGCTCGTTGTAACCAATGACCAAATCATTTGCTTGGAAAATTAGTTTGCCAGAAGTTCTCGCAAGTTTAAAGTTAAATTCTGGTTTCGGCTTTTCTCTTGCTAGTTCAATACGGTCCATTTTATCGAGCTTCTTTTGTCTAGACATGGCCATATTTCTAGTCGCAACTCTAGCTTTGTTTCTATTAACGAAGTCTTCGAGATCTGAAATCTCTTGCTGTTGTTGTTTGTAAGCGGATTCGACTTGTTTTTTCTTTGCTTCATAAACGCGAATAAAGTTATCATAATCGCCAACATATCGGTTAAGTTCTTTGTTATCCATGTGATAGATCAAATTGACAACGCTATTTAAAAATGGAATATCGTGTGAAATGAGTATAAAGGCATTCTCGTAATCGTTGAGGTATTTTTTTAACCATTCGATATGCTCTTCATCTAAATAGTTGGTCGGCTCATCTAAAAGGAGTATGTCTGGTTTTTCAAGTAGTAATTTAGCCAGTAAAACTTTAGTTCTCTGTCCACCACTTAAGCTATCCACAGCTTTATCAAGTCCAACTTCCAAAAGTCCTAGACCTCTGGCAACCTCATTGATTTTAGAATCTGTGATATAGAAATCGTTGTGGTTGAGAATATCCTGGATTGTACCGACGTCTTCCATCATCACATCAAGTTCATCAGGAGATACTTCCCCCATACGCATGTACATATCGTTCATTTCAGCTTCCATATCAAAAAGATACTTAAAGGCACTATCGAGAACTGACTTAATAGAAGTTCCTTTTTCAAGTGTTGTATGTTGATCAAGGTAGCCTACACGTACGCGTTTAGACCATTCAATATTACCTTCATCTGGTTCTAATTTATGCGTGATGATATTCATGAAGGTTGATTTACCTTCACCATTTGCACCGATTAATCCGATGTGTTCTCCTTTAAGAAGTCTAAAGGATACGTTGTTAAAGATGGCTCTGTCACCAAATCCATGGCTTAGATTTTTTACTGTTAAGATACTCATTTTAAATCCTTTCTATCTTTACACGAAGACTCGTGCTTTAATTCTCAATTATCCTTTGATATTATATAATAAAAAGATGGAAAATAGCAAAATAATTTAAAGAGGTAGATCATGAAAAGTAAATTAGTGATTAAAAATGTTGAAAAAATAACACAATTAAAATATTTAAATGCTTTTGAAATTACCTATTTAAATAAATTAGGTCAAGAAAAAAAATGGGAGCTCGTATCAAGACAAGGTTTAGAGCGTTTAGAAAAAGAGCTTTATGAAAATAAAGTGTTTAGTGATGGTGCGATGATCTTTGCAACGAACACAGAAAAGACACATGTGGTCATGCTTAGAGAGTTTCGAGTATCCGCTGGAAAGTACATCTATATGGTACCTGCAGGTCTGACAGACCCTGGCGAAACAATAGAGCAAACGAGTACAAGAGAGTTTTTGGAAGAGACGGGTATGAATTTTGAGTTTGTGAAAAGCGCACCACCTAGATATGCATCTGTTGGCATAGTGAATGAAAGAGTTGAAATAGCATATGGCTATTATCATGGCATACCAAACGATCACCATATGAGTGTGGATGAAGATGCCCAAGTTGTGTTTGTGGATAAAGAGATGGCAGTTCAAATTTTAGCCACAGAAGATGTGAGTATCAGGACGGCACTTCTTTTAGAAAACTTTTTTGGACTAAATGATTTTTTTAGGAAATAAAGTGCTGAAAAATTGAATTGAGCAAAGGTGGGAGAAATGATGAAACGTTTAACAGAACTTGATCAACTTGCAATATTTGATCTTTGCTCGGTATTAAGAGCAGAAAATGCAAGAATGAGTTTTACGGATATTGAAAGAATTGATGACTTAGAGGTATGGTTCAATGATCCAAACATTTATTTATATGGTTTTTTTGACATATATGGAAAATTAACAGCAATGTTAAAAGCAACAAGAGGCATAAATAACAAATCACATAGTGCTTATCTTGCTGCAGCTGTACATCCGTTAAATAGAAAGCAAAACTTAGCAAGCGAATTAACACTTGAGGTTTTGGGTGAATTAAAAAGCATGGGGATATTGATAGCAAGAACATATATTTATTCGTGGAATACTGCCTCTATTGCAACGATAGAAAAGTGTGGCTTTATATTAAGTGGACGTGTTATGATGCATGAATACGATGAAATATCTGGTGCTTATATTGATGACCTTATCTATTATAAGTATCTTTGATAGATGTAAATAAGTTTGATGTAAATTTTAATAGGTAATATCAAAGTTATGTGATATAATGAACTGTTTGAAAGACAAATATCGTACTATACAAGAATATTGGAAGAGAATTCCCAGTCTTGTTAAGAGATATATATGAAAGGAATTATTAATGGAAAAAATGCAATTTAGTGAGTTAAACTGCTCGAGAGAAATCTTGAGAGCTGTTGAAGATATGGGCTTTGAAGAAACAACGCCTATACAAGCAATGGCGATCCCTGTAGCATTTGCAGGAAAAGACCTTGTGGGACAGGCGCAAACAGGTACAGGAAAAACGGCAGCATTTGCAATACCAATGTTAGAGAAAATTGATTTGTCTTCTAAAAATGTTCAGGCACTTATCTTGTGTCCAACAAGAGAACTCGCAGTTCAAATTTCAGAAGAGGTTAATCGTATTGGTAAATATATGAGAGGGTTACACATCCTTCCTATATTTGGTGGCCAGGACATCGAAAGACAAATCAGAGGCTTAAGAACAGGTGCGCAAGTGATCATTGGAACACCAGGACGTGTTTTAGATCACCTTAGAAGACGTACACTTAAATTAGGCAATCTACAAATGTTGGTATTGGATGAAGCAGATGAGATGTTAAACATGGGATTTAGAGAAGACATCGAACTTGTTATGAATGAAGTGGATCATCAAATCCAGACGCTTTTATTCTCAGCAACTATGCCTAAAGAAATCTTAAACATCATCAACAAGTACCAAAAAGATCCAGAAATTTTAAAAGTAACGCATACTGAATTAACAACGCCAAATATTGAGCAAGTGTATTTAGAAATGAAAGATCGCGATAAAATGGAAATTTTGACGCGTCTGATTGATATCTACAATTACAAACTTTCTATCGTTTTCTGTAACACTAAAAAACGTGTAGATGAAGTCACTGATATGCTTCAAGCACGTGGCTACATGTGTGATAAAATCCATGGTGATATGAAACAAACACTTCGTATGAATGTTATCAATAAGTTCAAACGAGGTGATATCGAAATCCTTATCGCTACAGACGTCGCTGCTAGAGGTCTTGATATTGATGGTGTTGAAGCAGTATTTAATTACGATATGCCAACACATGAAGAATATTATGTTCATCGTATTGGTAGAACTGGCAGAGCTGGAAAAGAAGGTATTTCTTTTACATTTATAACTTCTAGAGATTTCCACCTACTCAGAAGTATCATGAGATATACTAAGTCGGATATCAAACCGCATCCAGTTCCTAAAATTAGCGATCTTGAAGCGATGAAACGTGAACTTTTCATGACTAAAATTAAAGATCGCATCGAATCTGGCGTGGATCGTAAGTTTATCAAATATATTGAAGAATTTACTGAAGGTTCTTATTCAGCTACAGAAGTAGCTGCAGCACTTTTCCAGATGGAACTTGAGATGGAAAATGTAAAAGAAATTGACTCAGTAGATAACGCTAAGATAGTTTCTAAAGATAGAAACGATCGTGGAGATAGAAGTAGTAGTCAAGATCGATCTAAATCTGGTAAACCTAAAAGAACAAGCCAAGGTATGGTGCGTATGCATATCAACGTTGGTAACAATCACAATGTTAAACCAAGAGATATCGTAGGCGCAATTGCAAACGAAGCTGGTATCGAAGGTAAAATGATTGGTTCTGTAGACATATATGATAGCTTTACTTTTGTAGAAATTCCTGAGAGTCAAGCACAACGTGTTATGGAGCGTATGGATAAAAGAATGATCAAAGGCAAGCCGATATCAATTGAACCAGCAAAAGACTCAAAAGGCAAAGTAAAAACTGCTAAACCTGCTGGACACGAAGGCTATGCAAAGAGAAAACCTTCTACTTCTAAAGAAGGTGGTCGAGAAGGTAATCGTGAGGGAAGCCGTGAAGGTAGCCGTGACGGTGGTAGATATGAGAACAAAGACCGCGACAAAAAAAGAGTGAAGTCAACAAAACCACAAGCATAAGATTAGTTCAAAATAAGCGAGCTATATCAAAATGATCATCATTTTGATATAGCTCTTTTTATTGTCGTCACAACAGATTTGTGACAATCGGTAAGCACTGGAGTACATCGATTTTTTAGTTATCTAGTGCGCGTGAATAAATTCTAACATTGATCAGTTGATTTTCTCTTTGTAGACCTAATAGTTCTTCAACAGATACAATATCATAGCCATCAGCGTTTAATCCATCAAGTATAGAACTGAGTGCTTGTGTTGTCGAAGCGCAGGTATCATGAAGGACAATGATAGCGCCATCAAATGCATGATCCAGTACATAATTAGTAATATACAGGGAGTCCTGATATTTTAGGTCTGAAGGATCAATAGACCACAAAATTGCAGGCATTTGAATATTATTAATTACATTTTCATTGTAAATTCCATATGAGGGTCTATATATATAAGGTAGATATCCAGTTGCCTTGTTTATAATGCGCTGCGTTTTATCGATCTGTGAAAGAATTTCTTCGTTGGTCAATCGCGTTAATTGAGGATGACTCCAAGAATGATTTCCAATGAGATGTCCTTCGCTTGCAATGCGCTTTGTAAGGTCGGGATAATCATTTACCCTTATTCCCAGTAAGAAAAATGTAGCAACTTTGTTTCTGGATTTAAGTGTATCTAAAATTAAAGGGGTATAAATAGGGTCTGGACCATCTTCAAAGGTAATCGCAATTCTTTTACGGCCTAAAGTCACTGATATGTCATCTACTTCTTTTTCGATGCCAGGTTCAGTTTCGCTAATAAAATTCGTGGAATCAGTAGGAGATGTTTCATCATTTGATACACCTTGACTTGTTGTAGTCTCTTGTGGAACTGAAGAAGGCGTTTCTATATCTTCAATAGATTCCTTTAATTCAATATGCGCTGTAAAAACATCAAAGGGAATCACAAGCTGAGGTTCACCTATAAATGCAGGACCAATTTGATATTTTTCAAATATAATGATGATACCGTCATTTGTGAAGAGAAAATGTTTAAAATTAGATTCAAGTGCTGAACTTCCTCTGACAACCCATTCTTCATCTAAGGCAATTTTCAGTGCATTATCATCAATCAATTGATCGTAAACATACTGTGATAAAATTTCCAAATACGCAGATGAACCTTTAAATAGATCTTTTAAAGCTAATTCTCGCCTTTGTTCTAAATTGAAATTAAAGGTATATATAGTGGATATTGGTTGAGCACCACCTAGATATTTGTTTTCTTTAAAAAGCAATGAGAGATGGCGAGCTGTTTTATATACGATTTCATATTCGATATGAAGTTCATAAGGCCAGTTTTCCTCATCGCTAAGATAAGTATCTGCAGTCTCTTGTTTGAATAGCTCTATACGGTTTGATGCAAATGCACTAAGTGTATTATCTACTTTATCATAGCCTGTAACAGGATAATGAACGGCAATTGTTTCATAATCGTCTTCTTCGATGACGGATTTTATCCCTAATTGTATATGGTTTTCATCTACAATTGAAGGTGAAACTTCTGGTCTTATTGGATTTTCAACTTGTTCAAAAGAAGTAGAGCAAGAAGGTAAAAGTGTTATTAAGATGAAAAGCATTAGAATTATGCTGATTTTCTTATTCATGTTGATCCTTTCTAATTTAAAAGGTTACTTATAAGTATTCCTTGTTTCTATTTTAGTATAATTGTCCATGGAATGAAATAGAATTATGTAGTGATTTATGTTAGTTGATTGACCAAGTGTTTTGCATGTGATAAGATTTTCACAGGTCAAAGCATTTTGGACTTTGAATTTAAGCGTTGGAGGAGTTATGCCGCATATAATTTTTAAAGGCATCGATATGGAAGATGTTAAACGTATAGAAAAGTTAATAGTAAAAGAAATTTCGGTATTGGTAAATTGTCCTGTTGACCATTTTACTGTGGAGTGGACACCAACGATTTTTATCACACAAGGCGTTGAAAATACAGGGGGTTATCCTTTTGTAAATATTAATTGGTTTAAAAGATCAAGAGAGCAACGCGATGAAGCAGCAAAAATAATAACCAATCAAATATTAGACTTGGGATACACCAATGTCTGCGTGTATTTCAATGAAATAGAACCAAGTGCCTACTATGAAAATGGAGTGCACTATTAAATGAAAATCTAGCCTATGTAAGCATAATACTTACAAAGGCTAGATTTTTTTTATACCTAATTTTCTTGTAACAATGGCAATATTGCAGCTTTATTTTAAAACGCGAACAAAGACAACTTTTAAATAATTACTTTCATCATATAAATGATGTGGTCTAAAATCTTTCGGTAATTGGTGGATTTCTACGATTTCAAACCTTTCATTTGCTGCATTAAAGCCACGGCCAATGATTTGTTTAAATTTATCTAATGAAATTGTACTTGAATTATTTGATGCGACGATTATGCCACCTTTTTTAGTGATGCGAATTGCATCAGCAAGTAGTTCAGGATAATCCTTCTCAGCACTAAATGTGAAATCTTTAGACTTAGCGTAACTTGGTGGGTCTAGAATGACAAGATCATAAACCAAACCTTTTTTATGTGCAAACTTAAAATAATGAAAAACATCTTCTACTAAAATAGGATGGGGTTCTATTGGTAATTTGTTGAGCTCGAAATTCTTTTGTGTGTGCTCAAGGCTTCTATTTGCAAGGTCAACACTTGTGACGCTTTTAGCACCACCTATTGCAGCGAAAACCGAAAATACACCTGTATATGAAAACGTATTGAGAACATTTTTACCGCGTGAATAGTGATCTCTGATAGATTTTCTAACTTCTCTTTGGTCAAGGAAAACCCCTACCATTGCACCTTCATTAAAGAATACTGAAAGATTGACGCCATTTTCTTTAACAACTATAGGAAAATCTGCTTCTTTACCCATTATAAAACCATCTTTGTGTTCTAGTTTCGCATTTTCAAAACGCAATTTTTCATAGATACCGTCGAATTCTACTGAATTTTTAAGTGCCTCTACAATAAGTGCTTTAAAATGATAAATGCCTTCGCTATACCAATTGATGAGATAATAACCGTTAAAAAAATCAATGGTGAGGCCGCCGATACCATCTCCTTCACCGTTAAAAACTCTAAATGCAGTGGTCTTCGGATTACTAAATAGTCCAAGTCGCTTCTCGATACTTTGATAAATTTTGCGCTGGAAAAAAGTTAAATCTATTTTTTCCTTTTCATTTCTCGATAATACCCATCCGAGGCCTTTATTTTGATGCCCCAGATATCCCGTCGCTACATACTTACCGCGTTCATCCACTAGCTTAAGTAGCGTTCCTTCATCTAAATTTGCTGCTTCGAGAAGTTGATAACCAATAATGCCTTCTTTAAAGATCAAAGGGTATTGTTTTTTGAATTTCTCAATGTGTTTCTCATGTAATTTTACTTCGTACATCAGTACTCCTTTTACGCGACTAAGCGTTTAGTTGACTTTCATGGAATGATTCTGCGAAAATTAGCGCATCCTCAAAATTTTCAAAAATATATTCTTCACCGATAATGTCGATAATGCCTGCTTTTGATAATACTTCACGAGGTTGTGTTTTTAAACCAGAAAATACAATTTTGATTTTATGCTTTTTACATGCAGATATAAACCTTTTAAGGGCATGTACTGCAGTAGCGTCCATTGCTGGAACATTTCTAAGTCTTAAGATTAGCGTTTCTGTCTTTCCATCAACTTCGTTAATGACTTCTAAAAATTTATCTGCTGCCCCAAAGAAAAAAGGTCCATTGACTTCGTATACTTGGATTTTAGCTGGCAACCTTTGAAGAATCGAACGATCAAACGAAGGGGTAAAACTGTCATCTTCTTCAGCGTTGTCTCTTGTAAGTTCAGTTATCTCAGTGACATCAGCCATCCGTTTCATGAAAAGTATGGCTGCTAGTACCATTCCAACTTCTATAGCAAAAACTAAATCGACTAGAATAGTGATGAAAAAAGTAATCAGCAATACGAGTACATCGCTTTTAGGTGATTTGAGAAGACTTATGAACTCTCGCCATTCACTCATATTATAAGCAACTACGATAAGTATCGCTGCAAGAGATGAAAGTGGAATGAGCTTAGCTAGCGGCATAAAAACTAGCATGATCAAAAGTAAAGTAATCGCATGTACCATGCCAGCAACAGGTGTGCGGCCACCGTTTTTGATATTGGCAACTGTTCTAGCTATCGCACCAGTAGCAGGTATCCCACCAAAAAGACCAGAGGTCATATTGGCAATTCCTTGAGCGATTAATTCTGTATTTGATCTATGTCGTCCGCCTATCATACCATCTGCAACAACTGCGGATAATAGTGATTCGATTGAACCCAGTAATGCTATCGTAAAAGCAGGTGCAATAAGTACTTTAACTTTATCGAGACTAAAAGCAGGGATGTGTGGAACAGGTAGTGCAGATGAAAGTTCTCCAAACTTTGAACCTATCGTCATGACATCAATCCCTGAAATTTGAACAATTAAAGTGGTCACGATAAGTGCTACTAAAGAACCAGGAACTTTGATTTTGTCCTTTGGCCAAAAGACTATAATTAAAAGTGCAATCATCCCAATCATCAATGTTAATAAATGGGTTGTATTAAAAGCCCCAATATAAGCTTCCCATTTTCCAATAAATTCAACGGGAACATTATCAACCTTTAAACCGAAAAAATCTTTTATTTGTGAAGAAAAAATAGTCACAGCGATACCACTGGTGAAGCCAGTTGTGATAGGATGTGGTATAAATTTTATCACACTACCTAATTTTAAAAGCCCCATTAGTACCATCATGGCACCACCCATCATGGTCGCCATGATTAGTCCGTCAACACCGTATTTTACAACTATACCATAAACGATGACCATAAACGCGCCTGTCGGTCCACCTATTTGGACGCGACTGCCACCTAAAAATGAAATTAGAAAGCCAGCTATAATAGCAGTATGAAGTCCTTTTTCTGGGCTAACGCCAGATGCGATAGCAAGTGCAATAGATAGTGGTAAAGCAATGATTGCAACGATGATCCCCGCTGTTAAGTCACTAAAAAATTGCTGTTTTGAATAATTTTTAATTGTAGTAAAAAATTTAGGTCGAAATTGATTCATCTTCCCCTCCTAGCAAGTCAAACAGATTACATTAACGAAGCATCTGTTGATAATAACAGACAATGTTGTTATAATTGGTTCGTATATGAACGCTTATCTTGCATATGATTTAATTGAGTAAAAACACCCATATTATTGTAGCACTTATATGGAGCCGTTACCACATTCAATTTGAAGGGAGACAGTGACATGTTTTCAGATGAACGTATTAATCTACTTCAAAAAAGTGAAATTCAGAGTCAAGGTAAATACGTACTTTATTGGATGCAAAGCGCTCAAAGAGTTCTAGACAATCATGCGCTTGAGTTTGCAATTTTTAAGGCGAATGAATTAAATGTCCCATTATTAGTAACCTTTGTAGTAATACCCGATTTTCCGAGTGCTAACGCAAGGCATTTTTTATTTATGTTGCAAGGTATTCAAGAGGTTGAGAGGGAACTTAGATCCAGAGGTATTGGTTTTTGTATAAAAATAGGAAATCCTGTTGATCTTATCTGCGATTTAGCGCAAAGAGCAAAATTGCTTATTTTTGATAAGGGTTATAGTTTATTTGAAAGAGAAATAAGAGCAAATATCATTCTAAAATATAGTTATACAATATATGAAATAGACACTAATTTAATAGTTCCCATAGACTTTGCCTATCCCAAAGAGGCGTATGCAGCTTACGCGATTAGACCTTCAATTATGAGAAAGCTAGACTTATTCAATGAAAGTTGTGAAGATTTAAGCCCTAATGTTTGTTTTAAACCGATAGATGAAGCTTTATTAGGCGAGTGTCACCTTATTGATTCGGCAGAACAATTTTTAAAAGACCACCTTGGCCATCTTGTAAAACTCCCCACAATTAACACTTTTACTGGAGGTACCACGCAGGCACTAAAAAGACTTGAAGAATTCATAAAAGAGGACCTTGCTAAATATGAGGAAAATCAATCTGATCCAGGGATTCGAGGTACTTCAAAAATTAGTCCATATCTACATTTTGGTCAAATATCGCCGATTACTATATTGAGGTTAGTTGGAAATAACGCCAAAGGGTTTATTGAGCAATTGGTAGTAAGGCGTGAACTTGCTTATAATTATATCTATTACGCAGGTGAGAAGCAAAAAGAGTTAAAAGATACTTTACCTAGTTGGGCTTATGAAACACTCATGCATCACGCACAAGATCCAAGAGAATACGTATATACTCTTGAAGAAATTGAACAGGGAAAAACACATGACCCGTTCTTTAATGCTGCACAACATGAGATGGTATATGGTGGTCATATGCATAATACGATGCGCATGTATTGGGGAAAGAAAATTATTGAGTGGACGCCACATCCTGATATTGCATACAAATGGATACAATATCTCAATGACAAATATTCAATTGATGGTAGAGATCCAAATGGTTATGCTGGAATTGCATGGTGCTTTGGAAAACATGATAGACCATGGCAGGAACGTGCAATCTTTGGAAAAGTTAGATATATGAACGATAAAGGTTTAAATAGAAAGTATAATATGGCAAAGTATATTGCCTATGTTGCAGCGTTGAGAGGAGCAGATTGTGAATAGAAAAATGCAAACAATAAAAATAAATGAAACATGGCGATTAAATGTAGTCGCATTTATAAAAATGATCATGATTTATATTTTCATCATCATTGGTACCGAAGCGGTTTTTAGAAAATCAATCTTGAGCACTTTTTCTTGGATTGCGCAGTCACCTTTTTTATTTCTTTTGAATCTAGCCATGCTGGTGATGATCTCCTCAGTTTTACTGATCTTCACTAAACGCATTGTATGGGTGACCATTTTTGTTGGCACGATTGCTACAATACTGAGTTTTGTCAATATTGGTAAATTTGCTCTTAGGAATGTTCCTTTGCTCTATGAAGATTTTTTCCTAATCAAAGAGGTATGGGTATTGATGCCTCAACTTGTAAATTTGAAAACGATTATTATGTTAGCTGTAGGGGTGATTGTACTTGCTGCAATAAGTTTCTTGCTATTTAAGTTTTTTAAAACAAATGCACTTAAGAAACACAGAGTGCTTTCTGCAATCGTAATGTGCATCTCAATTGTTATATTACTTATAGGTCAAAATGTCAATTCAGCGGACATAGATATTTCTAAAACAGGATTTCTATATTCTCTTTCTAATAATACAAGGCCATCTTCAAATGTAGTAGATGAAGCTCAACTACAGGCAGCCGATATATTGTTTTCAAAATACGTCACCACTTATAATGAAGAAAATCCATTAACAAATGATCCAAATGCCGTGAAGCCCAATATTATTGTCATTCAGAGTGAAGCTTTCTGGGATATCAATAAAATGGGTATTAAAATGACTAAAAATCCAATTTCATTTTTTGAGTCCCTACGAAAAGAAAGTCAATATGGAGAGCTTTATGTGCCCGTTGTAGGGGGTGGTACTTCAAATACTGAATTTGAAATTTTAACTGGGATGACCCTTAAGAATTACTCTAATGATTGGTATATGGTATATCCAAATGAAATTAAATCACCAACTGTATCACTTGCCTCTATACTTAGGAAGCAAGGCTATGATGCTATAGGAATTCATCCTTATATGTCTTGGTATTACAACCGGATGGAAGTCTATCAGTATTTAGGGTTTAATGAATTCAGAACCATTGAATTTATGAACAATATCACTAAAGTGGGTGACTTTGCTTCTGATCAATATACAACTGATCAGATAATAGAAGCGGTAAAAAATACAGAAAAACCACTGTTCAATTTTACAGTTACTATGCAAAATCACGGACCTTATGGGAATTTAAGATTTGCTGCTGATGAATATGATATTGATATTACTTCAAAAATGTCGGATTCAAGTCGCTATTTTTTACACAATTATGTGCAAGGGCTTTATCTTTCGGATCAAGCACTTGAAAAATTGGTAACGTATCTTCGTGATTGCGGTGAACCAACAATACTGGTATTTTATGGCGATCATCTACCGATGTTAGGTGAGGATTACCAAGCTTATAGAGATGTCAATTATGTTGGAAAAGAAGACAATGCAACCCTGCAAACAGATCTTCGCATGATGGCAATCCCCTATGTTATGTGGAAAAATTATGATGATACATCTGAAAAAATGCCAACCATGAATGCATCTTTTTTAACTTCGTATCTTTTAAAAGAAGCTGGACTGGATATGCCAGATTATCTGAAAGCCCTTTATGTTTCAAGGGAAAATATGCCGCTTTACTTTAGAAGTTTTGGATATGATCCAAAGGGAAACAAACTTGCTTCTGATTCGGCAGAATTCATGAACACAAAAGCACTTTATCTATCGATCTATGATGACTTAAAAGAAAACAAAGGTGTAAGTGAGTGGATGGTTGATGAGTTTAGTGACTATAATAAGGCTTTGACTGAGATTCAGATTAATTCGGCAAAATTAGAAAACGGTCAGACACTGGTAGAAGGCACTAATTTTTACGAATCGATGATAGTCATGGTAAATGGTGAAAAAGTCAATTTTGACTTAGTAGATGGTACCCATATTAAAGTAAAAAAGAGCATTAATTCAGGTGATAAAATTGAAATAAAACTCTATGATACAGAAGAAAAATTACTTGGTGGCTCTAATCAATTCATGATGCCATAAGCGATAGGTTATAAGTTATAAGCGAGGTATGTCATGACGTTATTTAAGATAGAAGATTTAGTTAAAGGAAAATTTATTGCGCGGCCCAATCGGTATATCGCTCAGGTTGAGATAGATGGAACGGTTGAGACCGTGCACGTACACGACCCTGGAAGACTTAAAGAACTGCTTTATGAAGATAATGAAGTGCTTGTTAAATATGTACCTTCAGATAAGCGAAAGACGAGCTGGGATATGATCGCTGCGAAAAAGAATGCAGAGTTTGTGTTGATCCATTCTGGTTATCACCGCTATATTGCGGACTCGATTTTAAATAACCCTAAATATAATCCATTTGGAGAATTTAAGGTGTTAAGAGCGGAAGTAAAATATGGAAAATCTAGAATTGACTTTATGGGGAATGTTTTTATACCTGACACGGATGAGACCGAAGCACTTTGGGTTGAAGTCAAAGGGTGTTCTCTTTCAGAAAATCAAGTTGCAATGTTTCCTGATGCCCCTACAGTAAGAGGTACGAGACATCTTGAGGAGCTTATCGAAATTAAAGAGCATGGAACGCGAGCGGGTGTTTTGCTACTTGTACTTAGCGATGCCAATTTATTTGTTCCAAAGAAAGACACGGATCCCAAGTTTTACGATACCTTTTATAGAGCAATAGCATATGGCGTTGAAATTCACCCTGTAAAAGTATTACTTTCTACAAATGGAGAACTAAAATTTTATGGCAGAGTGCCAATAAAGGATGTCTAATATGAGCAGTATATTATTGTATCTAGGCTTGTTGATCATTGGAGGTTTTTTAAGTTATAGAGGTTGGATTCATAAAGGTTTGAGTTCAAAAATTGATAAACTTCAGTTGGCTTGTTTGTTTGCATTACTTTTTATTATGGGACTAAGAATCGGGATGAATGACAGTGTTTTAAATGCTTTTGCTCAAATTGGTTTACATGCCGTACTGTATGCAGTATTTACAATTGCGGGAAGTGTCTTAGTTGTACATCTTTTGCTTAAATTCTTTGGGAAAAGTAAGGAGGCAAAACAATGACTCTAAGAATAATCTTAGCTGTAATTATTGGGGCAGTTGTGGGCTTCTTTATACCGGATTCATTTTACGCAGTAACTGATACGCTTTTAACAATTGGTTTATGTCTACTATTGTTTTTCGTAGGAATAGACATTGGAAAAAATAAAAATGTCTTTAATGATATTAAGAAATCAGGAAGATTGTTTTTTTTAATACCGATAGGGGTAACCATAGGGAGCTTGCTAGGTGCAATTGGTGTTGGCTTTATTTTGGGATATCCAGTTAATGAATCTGGAGCAATCGGTTCTGGTATGGGCTGGTATACACTGTCATCAATCATTATTGCACCCTATTCATCAGAACTTTCAGTGCTTGCATTTTTAACAAACGTCGTGCGTGAAGTGCTTGCAATTGCAATGATCCCAATAATTGCAAAATATATAGGGTTTAACGAAGCGATTGCACCAGCTGGCGCAACTGCTATGGATACGACACTGCCAATTATTTCTAGAAACACGAATGGCGAGACTGCAATTTTGTCGTTTTCTACGGGATTAATACTTTCTACATTAGTGCCAATTTTAGTACCTTTATTTTTATTTAAATAAAGGCATAGGCGTAGCGTGTGTAAAGATTCATCAAATTTTGGTATCGCAAATCGATAGATTTAAACTATAAAAAAGGGAAGGGATAAAATGTCTAATCGCATTTTAAACCTTCCCTTTATGTTTCAGTTGATACTATAAAGTTGCAACAAAATCTAATACTTTATCATAATCAGGATGTGAACCAACTTCTTTTACGTATTCTACATATTTTACGTCGTCATTTGCATCAACAACGACGATTCCTCTTGCAAGTAATCTTAAACCATCAATTGCATAACCATATTTCAAACCAAAATCAAGATTTCTATGGTCAGAAACAACGATTGAATTTTCAATGTCGTTCGCTACACAAAATCTTTTTTGAGCAAAAGGTAAATCTACACTAACAGTGACTACCATTACCTCAGGATTTTTTGTTGCTTCTTCGTTGAAACGAATAGTTTGAAATTCGCAGATTCGAGTGTCTACAGATGGAACGACACTATATATTTTAATTTTACCCGCTAACTCAGCTGAGTCAAATTCGGTCATATCTGTTTTAACCGCTTTAAAGCCAGGTGCTTTCATGCCAACTTTTATTTCTTCACCTAATAAATGAATAGGATTTCCGCCCATTGTGATTTGTTCTCTCATGTAAAACCTCCATTTTTTTGATTACATACTATAATTAACCCAATGCCTTAGATTTAAACAATTTTCTCGATTGTTTACAAAATGTTAAAAAATGACGTTCACAAGGTCTCAGAATGGGTGTATAGTGAATAATGTAGGAATTCGGTGATTGGAGGAAAATATGTTTAGACCAATGAGAAGATCTCAAAAGGAAATGCCATTAGAAAGAGTTGAAAATCTAATAAAGACGGGCGAATATGGTGTGCTCGCTGTAGTAGATACAAATGGTTACCCATACAGTATCCCTGTAAATTATGTATCAGATGATACAAATATATATATACACTGTGCACCTGAAGGTATGAAAATCGATGCCATCTTAAAAAATAACAAAGTTTCTTTTACAATTGTAGGTAGACATTCTGTGGTTGCTAAAAGATTTTCAAGTGATTTTGAAAGTGTGGTTTGCTTTGGAAAAGCAAGATTTATTGAAGATGTTGATCAGAAATTAGACGTTTTAAAATCATTCATTAAAAAGTATGCACCTGAATTTCTCGAAGGTGGCTTTAAATATGCAGACACAGATTATATGAAAACAGCAATTATCGCTGTAGAAATTGAGCATAAAACAGGCAAAACGAATCTAGAATTATAAAAGGAACTTAAATGTATAAAATAGAAGAGAAATATCATCCAATAATAAACCTTGCACTAGAGGCAGGCGCATTACAACGTCAATTTTTCAGAAAAGATGGGCTAGAAATTGCCACTAAAAGCACTGCTGTCGACATGGTCACAGAAGCCGATTTAGCATGTGATCACTTAATTGTTAAGCGGATTAAAGAGCTGTTTCCTTATGATGCTATTTTGTCAGAAGAGCAGGGGATTCAATCAATTGATAAAACCAATGCTTCTGGTTATGAATGGATTATTGACCCACTAGATGGAACGACGAATTTCTCTATAGGGCATCCAATCTTTGCAGTTTCTATTGCAAGATGGTTTGGTGATGCGCCTGAGTTTGGCGTGATTTATGTTCCCATGTTGAATGAATTATATTATTCTCAAAAGGGGTTTGGCGCCTTTAATAATGAATGCAAGTTGAGTATCTCTAAACGCAATAAACTTAATGAATCTGTCATAGCAACAGGATTCCCATATGATCGCGCGACTGCAATCAATAACAATTCAAAAAATATAGAAAAAATGATTCCACTGGTCAAAGGCGTCAGACGACTTGGAGCTGCCGCATATGATCTATGCTTAGTGGCATCTGGCGTATATGATGCATACTGGGAACTTAGATTAGGAAAGTGGGACATGGCAGCAGGCGCTCTGATGATCACAGAGGCAGGTGGAGAATTCAGAGCGACAGTTGATGAAGGTAAATATAATGTCATCACCGGATCAACCGAGTTATGTAACCAGCTAGCTAGTCTCGTAAATATGTCTAACAATATAAAATAAATAGATTTAAGCATTTTTAATTTGGCCTGAATGGCTAAGCATAAAAAGTGTAAATATGTAAGGAAGGAAATTCGATGACAAAACAAAGTATAGTAATCGTGATGGGGAGTCACCGAAAAAATGGTAATACAAAGTATTTCACTGAGAAACTTGTGGAAAAATTGAATTTCATCGATTTTTATCCACAGTTTATAGACGTCAATAAACTAGATGTGGCACATTGTATTGATTGTAACTTCTGTAAAGAAAATTGGGGTAAATGTGTACATAAAGATGATATGATAGAAGTATATGATCAGTTAAAAAATGCCGACGTACTTTTAATAGCTTCACCAGTTTATTTTAACGGTGTTACTAGTAAGCTTAAAACGTTGGTCGATCGTTGCCAAATGATTTTTTTATGTGATTTTGAACATCATAATCCGTTTGTTACGCAAACTCATACAGAGCAGAAACTCGGATTTATTGTATCTATAGGCGGTGCAAATGCCTATCCAAATCAATTTGTTGGGAATGAAATAACACTTAAATTAGTTTTTGACAATTTGAGAGTCCCACTAACAGAGCACTATAAGTACTATGGAACTGACCATACAAAACTGGAACTTAAAGATGAAGTTGCAATGAATCTCGATCAAATCGTAGCGCAAATTCAAATGCATTTATCAAAAATAAATTTACAAGAGTAATACAATATTAGTTAAAGAGGTGATGAGCTTGAAGGATAAGTTTAAATTGGGATTGGTTCAGATGATTACATCTAGAGACAAAGCAATTGCTGTGAATAAAGCGGTTGAAAATATCGCTAATCTCGCAGATAATGGCGCAAATATAGTTGTCTTACCTGAGATGTTTAATTGTCCGTATGAAACGCAACGTTTTCCTAGTTATGCTGAACCAGAAGGTGGAGAAACTTGGCAAAAGATGCAACAAATTGCCATCGAAAAAAAAATATACCTTGTTGCGGGATCTATTCCAGAGATAGACAATGGTAAGATTTATAATACTTCTTTTGTATTTGATCCTAAAGGGAACCAAATTGGTAAACATAGAAAAATTCATATGTTTGATATTAATATTGAAAATGGGCAGTATTTTAAAGAATCTGAAACACTTGAAGCGGGCGATAAACCCACTGTTTTCGAAACAGAATATGGCAAAATCGGACTTGCAATTTGCTACGATATTAGATTCCCGGAACTAGCGAGATTAATGGTTGCAGAAGGTGCGAAGATGATTATTTATCCAGCTGCTTTTAATATGACAACGGGTCCAGCACACTGGGAACTTTTATTTAGAACAAGGGCAGTTGATAATCAAGTTTTCACAGTTGGATGTGCACCTGCTAGAGATTATTCTCTAAACTACATTTCATATGCAAATTCAATTGTTGTAGACCCATGGGGAGATGTGCTGGGAAGATTAGATGATTCAGAAGGCTATTTACTCGGGATAATTGATTTTAATGAAGTGAGACAGATTAGAGAGCAATTACCAATTATCAAACAATTAAGAAATGATGTATATTCAACCAAATTGAAATAATCTTTTTGATAGGTTTCACTAAAGTTAATGTATCAAATATAAAAAAAGATCTGTTCTTCGACTAAACAATTCGACGAGCAGATCTTTATTTAATTGTTTCAAAATTAGATATGCAATTGATCTTCACTGATAATTTTAACACTTGCATCTAGTTCATACACCAAGTCTTTTCTTTCTATGATGACCTTTGCGCGACTTGCAAGTTCAGGAGTGCTCTTGATGTTGAGCAGTAGTTCTCTTGCAGGGTTAATCGCAACTGGATGGCCAACACGACTTAACATTGAAAAGTCCCCATTGGTATCGCCGTAAGCGAAACTTTGTGTCAGATCTATATCAAATTCTTTGACGATTTCATCAATCGCGTTGTTCTTGCTATCAGAATCCCACATTGGTACGACTTCACCTGTGAAACGCCCTTCGACATCTACGAGATATCCTGTACCACGATAACCATCGATACTATATTTATCTGCCATTTTAGAGACTAAAAAGTCTGGGCTTCCAGAGATGAAGAATACCTTGTGTCCTTGCAGTTTGTGCCATAAAATACGACTTCGTGTGTATTTGTAGACGATATCACCATGAAGTGTAACCACTTGATTAGAAATAAACTCAAGATCGGCTACACGTCTTCCTTTTAGGGCATCATAATACGTGTTAACAAGTTCCATCATATAATCATCGTATTCACCAACGCGTTTACGCCACTCGGTAAAAGCGTTTTTTAGACTGGTGTGCCATAGTGCGGGATCGATGATTTCATATTTTACCATCTTCTTAAAGTGTTCTATCATTAAAGAATTGCGGTAAAGGGTACCGTCAATATCAAAAAAAGCAGCTATATTCATAATTTCCTCCAGTAGGTATAAATTGTATTTTGACTATTATTACATTATACCCTTTGTATGTCAACATGCGACCTTTTTTTATGATGATTTATCTTGATTAGGTGGGACATTTATGTTAATCTTATTTGGAGTTTGATTTTTTAGTGAAAGATTTATCATTGGGAGGATTTATCGTGGATCAGAACGAAAGAAAGATTTATACTGCAGACCCTTCAGCACTTGGATTGTTTGGTCTTGCAATGGTAACTTTTGTGGCGTCTACACAAAAGCTTGGATGGACAACAGGCACATCTTATATTATCCCTTGGGCAATTTTCTTAGGCGCAATGGCGCAAGTGTATGCTTGTGTTAACGATGCTAAAAAAGGAAATGTTTTTGGTGCGACAGCATTCGGTGGATATTCATTATTTTGGTTGGCTGTTTCAATGACTTGGATGACCTCAAATGGCGTTTTCGGAGAGGCTATGAAAGCTAATGCTGATGTCAAACAGCTTGGTTTCGCTTTTCTTGGCTATTTGATTTTCTCACTTTATATGACATTTGCATCGCTTGAAACAAATAAAGTATTAATGATTATTTTTGTTCTCATTGACTTTCTTTTCCTTGGATTATCATTAAGTGTAATTTGGGGTATAGAAGTTGGTCATGAAATTGCGGCAGTAAGTGAATTCTTAATTGCTATAGTTGGATTCTATGGATCAGCTGCAAACGTAATTAACCATACTTTTGGAAGACCTTTCTTACCAGTTGGTAAACCGCTTGGGATTTTCAAAAAATAGTAAGTGACAAGTTGAATTTTTAAATTAGCCGTACAGTGATGTACGGCTTTTTTTTTAAAATGATCTTGTTTTTTATTTCGCGACTATTCAAGTTATCTAATTTGATGTACAATAAGGTTGAAGATGTAAGGAGGTAGTATGACTGAGAATATATTAAAGGTTCAAATTGATCAAACAGAGGCTTTGCCATTTTCTGAAGAGGCGATTTTCAAGGCAGTAGCTGAAAATTTAGATAGAATTGATACTGAAAGTGATGAGGCTTGTTTACTTGTAACGGGACCAATGGCTATGATTCTATATTGGGAAGGCGATAAAGTGATCGTAGAGCGTGTCATGCGCTCGGATGATTTGAAAAATGAGCTGTAATTAAAACAATATAATTTTTTTCTATAACAAAATCATAAATAGAAAAGCTCTTACTAGAACAAGATCATTGTCTGGAAAGAGCTTTTGTTTATTCGGAAGAGGCAATTTTTAATAACCATATTGTCCATCAATAAAGATAACATGGATTCTATCCTTTTCTCTTTGATGCGATATAACGCTATAACTGCAACATATTCTTCCTTCGCTTTTACAATCAGAGCAAGTACCTGTATAAGTGCAAGGCGTTCCAGTATTTAATCTTACATTGTTTGCAGGAGCTGAGACCTCGCGATTACGTGAGATGGCTTCGTCTAGATTTTTTACGATTTTATTCGCAGATAGGATTACAAAAACTTTGTCTGGACCATAGGAGAGTGCGGCTACTCTGTTACCAGAGCCGTCTACGTTGTAAAGTTCGCCCCTTTCAGTAATGGCGTTTGAACTACAAAAATAGGCATCAGCTGAAAAAGCGTTTCTGTGTACTTGTTTGAGTTCAGCAGCTGTGATGCCAGGTGCATAGCGGTCATAAAAATGATATGGTTGCTCGCGAATCCAATCGATTATACCAGTTTCAAAAAGTGTCATTGAGCCACCAACAGCAACACTCCCATTTTCTGGGACGAGGGTCTTTAACAAGTCTTTTAATGCTTCAACGGTTGATACATGATAGCCATTCATGTTATTTTTTGCTAAGTTAGCTATCGTACGTGATATGCGGGCATCGTTAATTTTTTTAAGATGTTGATCCATAATTCTCTCCTTTACGTAATGTAGTAACCAGTTAAAGTGTAACTAAAAATTGAATAGAAAACAATGTTTTGCGTTTATTCATAAAAAATTTAATATTTTGGTGATTAATTATTGGTATGTGTAGGTTATAATGAAGATAATTAACTTAAATAGTGGTCTTTGATGTTTATAATATAAATGATAAGGTGAGTGAAATATGAAAAAATGTTCAGAATGTAAGAAAAACGTTGCTATGATGCGGACGGCAAAAATTGAGAATGGAAAGACTGAATATGTAGATTTATGTCTTGAATGCGCTCAGAAAAAAGGCTACCCGGTCATGGATGAAATAATGAATCAAATCAACTTAAGTCCGGAAGAAATGGACAATCTGTCAAAACAAATGAATCATTTATTTGACAGTGCATCACAAGATGAAGATAACCCCTTGATGCAGTTTATGAATTTTGATCAGGATCATGAGCACTTTGAAGATGAAGATGAAGAGATGGACCTTGAAGCATATGATGAAAGTTTTGTAGACGAAGATGAAGAGCTTGGATATGATGATTCAGAACAAGAAGAAAAAACAGGTCATGATAAGAAAAAATCCAAGAAATTAAAATTAAAGACTTTAAGTAAATATGGTTCAAATCTCATAGAAAAAGCAACGAATGGTGAAATTGATAGAATTATCGGTAGAAATAGAGAAATTGACAGAGTGGTCCAGATTTTAAATCGACGAAGTAAAAACAATCCACTTTTATTAGGTGAGCCCGGTGTTGGTAAAACTGCCATAGCAGAAGGACTTGCTGTCCGTATCGTTGAAAAACAAGTGCCTGAAAAATTATTAGACACTGAGATATATTTATTAGATATGACAGCGATCGTTGCAGGCACTCAATTTAGAGGTCAATTCGAAGGTAGAATGAAAGCCATTATCACAGAAGCCTCAAAGCACGGCAACATCATCTTGGTAATTGATGAAGTACACAATATTATGGGTGCTGGTGAAGTCCATGGTGGCGTCATGAACGCAGCCAATATCCTTAAACCTGCACTAGCAAGAGGAGAAGTTCAAATTATTGGTGCGACAACGCTTGATGAGTACCGTAAACATATTGAAAAAGACGCTGCTCTTGAAAGACGTTTTCAGCCAGTGATTATCGACGAGCCTAGTATAGAAGATAGCATAGAAATCCTAAAAGGGATTAAAGACTACTATGAAGTTTTTCATAAAGTCGTTATAGAAGATGAAGTGATTGAGGCGGCTGTTAAACTGTCTGAACGCTATATAACAGACCGTTTCTTACCTGACAAAGCAATCGACGTTATAGATGAAGCCGGTTCTAGAGCCAATCTTAAAAATCATGGATTAGTAGAAGTAAAAGCTTTAGAAGAAGAGATTCAAAGACTTGAGGGCTTAAGAGCTGAGGCAACTGAACAAGGTGATTATGAGAAGTCGGCTGAGCTAAAAGCAGACATCATCAGAATAACTGAAAAAATAGAGAATTTAGATAAAGTAAGTGCACATGTCTCTCTAACCGTTGAAGACGTTGCCTACGTCATTGAAGCTTGGACTAAGATTCCAGTTAAGAGCATCACAGAAGAAGAAGCTGAGAAATTAATTGAACTTGAAAATAGACTTCATAGACGTGTAATTGGACAACAAGCCGCTGTAGAAGCAATTTCCAAGGCAGTTCGAAGAAATCGTTCTGGATTTAGAAAGAAAAGAAAGCCAGCTTCCTTTATTTTCGTGGGTCCTACAGGTGTAGGCAAAACTGAACTTGCAAAATCGTTAGCAGAAGAACTCTTTGGCACAGAAGATGCGATTATACGTGTAGATATGTCAGAATTTATGGAGAAACACACGGTTTCAAAATTAATTGGTGCACCTCCGGGATATGTCGGATATGAACAAGGTGGTCAATTGACAGAAAAGGTAAGAAGAAAACCGTATTCTGTAATCCTACTAGATGAAATAGAGAAAGCCCATAGTGATGTTTACAATGTATTGTTGCAAATCCTTGAAGATGGTAGATTGACTGATGGACAAGGGAGAACGGTTTTCTTTGAGAATACTGTAATCATCATGACATCAAACATTGGTACAAATCTTAAATCAACGGGTATTGGTTTTGGTAGTGAAACAGACAAGAAAATGGAAAATTCAATTCGTGAACTTTTAAAAGAGTCATTTAGACCAGAGTTTCTCAACCGAATAGATGATATTATCGTATTCAAAGCACTTTTACATGATGAACTTAGACAAATTGTCGATCTTCAGCTTAAAGAAGTTGCAAATGAAGTAAGAGATAAGAAGATGACGCTTGAAGTTACTGATGAAGTTAAGAAGTTGTTGGTAGATGAAGGTTTTGATGATAAGTATGGTGCGAGACCGCTTAGACGTACAATTCAGCGTATGATTGAAGACGAAATTGCAGAACTCTATATCAGAAAACTTATCAGCGAAGGTAATTTACTCAAAGCAGTAATTGAAGAAAACAAAGTTAAGATCAAGATACAAGCATAGTCAACATTTAAATAAAAGCACTCAAATAACTTATGAAGGGGCTCAGCAGCAACGCTGAGGATTCGTCCCCGAAAGAAGTTATTTGAGTGCTTTTATGATTATGCCTAAGTTTTAAACAGTTAAGCACTAGAACATCTTCTTGCGTGCCATAAACAGTGCAAGCAAACTAGCAACTGCAAAAGATATCATGATGATGATGATAAAAGCAAAATGTTGATTTGCAAGTGGTACTGGCACATTCATACCAAAAAAACTTGCAATCATAGTCGGTACAGCCATAACGATAGTGATAGCTGTTAGGAATTTCATCACAATATTCAGATTGTTTGAGATAACAGAGGCAAATGCATCCATGGTCCCACTTAAGATGTTGCTATATATATTTGCCATTTCAATCGCTTGCTTATTCTCAATAATGACATCTTCGAGCAAATCTTGGTCTTCGGGATATTTTTTGATAGCGTCTAGCTTCAACATTTTCTCAAGCACAATTTCATTGCTCCTAAGTGAAGTCGTAAAATAAACTAAGCTTTTTTCAAGATCGAGTAGTTGGATAAGTTCTTTATTTTTCAACGACTTATGAAGTTCTTTTTCTATATTGTTGCTCATCTTGTCAATTTGTTTGAGGTATTGAAGATAATAGGTTGCATTTTTAAAGAGCAACTGTAAGATAAAACGCGTTTTTTTATAGGTGAAAAATGCTTTGACTTTTCCTGTCACAAAATCAGTGATAAGCGGTAATTCTTTTGTACAGACGGTAATGATATTGTCTCCAGCTAGAATTATACCAAGCGGCAGTGTTGTGTAAATTTTAGAACCATCTTGGAGCTCAGTTAATGGTACGTCGACGAGAATCAAGGTGCAATCATCATCAACTTCGATTCTTGCACGTTCCTCTTCATCCAGTGCAGCTCTTAGATGTTCTTGAGGAATAGAAAGTCTTGCTGATACCAAATTGATTTCTTGGTCAGTTGGGTTGGTCATATTGATCCATATTGCTTCTTCAAAATCTTCTAGATGTTTAAGTTGTTGATCATGTGTTTTGAGTAGTTTTAGCATAATATCATCTCCTTTGCATTTTTAGTGGCAAAAGGACAATAGACTGCCAAACTTATATCAAGTAAAGTTTACATATGGCAGCCTTGTCCGTTTTATTAAGTTTTCTTTTTTATAGGTACTACACCCCGGAACGCTGTCCACAAGCTCACCCACCTTTCATTTTAAAAATATAATTGATTGCCGTAACCAGTATAACATATAATCTTCTATTGTGATTAAAATTCTATTTTAGTTTTTTGTCCTCTGGCGATAAATTCTTGCATAACTGTTTTGGGAACGAGTCCGCCACCAGTTGCCCAAGAAATATGATGGGCAGTTTCCATTTTTTGAAGCAAATTGTTGGCTAATAGGTACTCAAAACCAACTGTATCATAAAATAGTTTTATTGGTCCTAAGAAGCTTGCCATAGCTGAAGGCTCCAAATTGATATTTTCAGAGAGAGAGAGCATATAAAGTAACCAATATAACGTGTCATCGGAAACTGTATAAACGCCATCTATTAGTTCCTTCATTACCTTGCCTACAAATCCTGAAGGTCGTCCAACCGCAAGGCCATCTGCATCAGTGATATTATCAAGCCCAATCTCATTCACCGAGATTGCGTTGTTTTTTTCGGTTGCAAGTCCAAGTAACATGCATGGTGAATGTGTAGGTTCAGCAAAGAAGATTCGCACGTTGTCACCATAAATGAGTTTTAATCCATAAGAGATGCCACCAGGTGCACCACCAACGCCACAGGGAAGGTATATAAAAAGTGGATGCTCTTCATTAACAATTTGATTGCTTGCAATGAGTTGCTCTTTAAGTCTCAATGCAGCAACGGCATATCCAGTGAAGAGTAAAATCGAGTTTTCATCATCGATAAAATAACGATAAGGGTCAGATAAAGTACTGTTTCTGCCTTCTTCAACAGCTTTGGAATAGTCGGAATCATGTAGGATTACATCTACGCCTTTTTGTTTTAAAAGATCAACTTTCCATGCTTTCGCGTCTTGCGACATATGAACGGTTACATTAAAACCTAGTGCTGCGCTAATGATCCCAATGCTTAATCCAAGGTTACCTGTTGAACCGACAACAAGTGTATACTTAGAAAATAAAGACTTCGCTTTTTCAGAAGATAGCACCGAGTAATCAGAGTCAGTGGTAATTAACCCACTTTCAAGCCCTAGTTTTTCTGCAAAATAGATAACCTCATATACACCGCCTCTGGCTTTTACTGAACCTGCAATTTCCAGATGACTGTCAAGTTTAGTATCCCACTTTCCGATAATTCTCCCGCCAATAAATGTGATGAGGCCTCTTTGAAAATTCTCTACTTTAACTAAATCTGATTCGATTAAACCGTCTTTTTGAACTGTTTCAGGAAAGAGTTGTTGAAATAATGGCGCGAATCTTCTTAATCTGAGATCAGCCTCATGGATATCGTTTAAGGTTGGAAGATTTGCAAATTCACGATTTAAGTTTGCAATAGCTTCATCGAAAGTTTTTTTAGACGGGTTAATCCACAAAAGTTCTTTATAGGCTTTTAAATCAGAGATAAGCGCTTCCAAATTATCTGTAGGAATAAGTCTGTCTTTCATATAATTACCTCCCAATAATGTAATGTCATTTTAATATTAACAGATTTAAGGGACATTTAAAATCTAAATAAAGAATGATATAATGAACTCATTAAGTGCAAAAAAAGGAGCGTAATATGACATTTATAAAGCAATTGAATAAATATAAACAAACCATTCTAATGACTTTAAGCTTATTGTTAATCATAGGATTTTTTATCCCTTGGGTGGTTGATAATCCAAGTAATGAAACATTTGCAAAATCAGATATCAGTATGTCTGGAATTAAAATTTTTACAGGATATCATGAATTGGTTTCTACTTTTAAACCATTGGTTGAAGCAATGGGCTATCCCAAAATTGCTTTATTACTCAACTTGGGTTATATTCTTATCTTATTGCCATTATCGAGTTTAGTGGCTTTGATATTTAACGGATTAAGGTTAAAGCAATCCCTCATAGCCAATTGGATCGCTTTCATAACGCATGCCATCATTTTAGGAAGTACACTTTTGGTAATTGTTCTTTTTAAAGACTTGAGAATATTATTTTATTCATTACTTTCATTTACTTTTGGTTTTTATCTTGTACTGCTAATCGCCCTATTAGGGGTTGCCGTATTAGTTTTGACGAGAAAAAAATGAAACATTACCGGTTGATGGGAATCCTATTACTCTTAGAAAATAATCACGTAATGACTGCCAGTCAACTTGCCGAGCATTTTGAAGTGTCTGTCCGAACGATTTATAGAGATATAGATGTTTTGTCTGAAGCTGGGTATGGTATCATAACTGAAAGTGGTAAGGGCGGCGGAATATCTTTAATGTACTCAAAAAGATTACGCCTCAGCGCTATGGATGAAAGGGAATTGATACAAGTTGCTCAGAAATTTGCTGTAAAAGATTCTGACGACCTACTTTCGCAAAATATTGCACTAAAAATTAGAAGTCAGCTGCCTATTGAGGCACAGGTTGTTTTTGATAAGTTGACACAAGCAACATTAATTGATCACTCTAATTGGCAAGGCAAAATACAAAATCTTGATGAAACTCAGTTTGTGATACACGAGGGGATTATCAAATCACTTAAAATTAAAATTGATTATACAAGCAACTCAGGTTTTTCAATGGATCGATTGGTCTGGCCACTGGGGATTGTAAGAAAATCAAATCAAGCTTATCTCGTCGCATTTTGTGAAAAGAGAAATGAAGTAAGAACCTTTAAGATCGACAAAATTTCCAAAATTGAGTTAAGTACTGCTGTGTTTGTTTTTGAAGATGATTTTGATTTGAAAAAATACTGGGAGAAGGCAACGGGTAACTTTAGCTATGCTAATGTAATACCTAGTGCGCCAAGATCTGTAAGTGAAGGTGCGTCACATTATGCTGTTAAACTCAGATGTGCTGAGTCTTATATGGTTTATTTAAGTGGATTTAAGATGCTCGAATTATGCGAAGATGGTTCATATGTTTATGATATGATTTCTATTGATATCGCCATATCTCAAATTTTTGGTAAAGCGGAGCATATCATCATTTTATCGCCGCAGGAACTTAGAGCACAAATAGTTAAAAAATCACAGAACATAATAGAAAATTATCTAATGAAGTAACTTATACAAAGTTACTTTTTTTTTTAACTGACATATAGATGTCAACAATAAAGTGTTATTCTTACCATATACTAAGTACCATAAATTTAAAGTTGATGGAGGTAACAATGAAAGCTCAAATTATAAGTTTAAAATCAGCTAAAGTAATCGGCATGGTTTACAAAGGTAAAAATCAAAATGGAGAAATTCCAGCGATGTGGGAGATTTTTAATAAACGCTATATGGAGATCAAAAATTCTGATTTGCGCATCTTTTATGGACTGTGCTATGGTTATGAGTCAAATGGAGATTTTTCTTATATGGCTGGATTGGCGGTAGATCCTATATCAGAAATTCCAAATGGGATGGAAGTCGTCGAACTACCAGCTGGAAAATATGCAGCATTTACATTTAAAGATCATATTAGTAAAATTGGTGAGTTTTGGGATGCTATCTATAAGGTTTATCTACCAGAAAATGATCTTAAACCATTGCCTGGGATGACCTTTGAATTATATGACGATAGATTTCAGGTAAATGGAGAGTGCGATATATACATTCCAGTTTTATAGGGTAAAATATCGGTTGTTATTGTAAAATTTGAAAAGAGTTGTCTCTCAAATGATGTGAGTGACAACTCTTTTGGTTTATTTATAACTTGAAACTTTACGAATTAAATTTTTTCTCTTGGAATATAGTGCGTGTGCAGCAATTCGTGTGCCTTATGACTATTTGGTTTTCCAAGATACTCATCATAAAGTTGTTTGATATAAGGGTTATCATGTGATTTACGCAAGATTTTGTTTTTATCTTCTTGATAAATAGCAGCTTGGCGTTTTTTGATAATTTCCATATCGCCATGATGGTAAGGTTGTCCACCGCCACCTATACAACCACCAGGACAAGCCATGATTTCAATTGCATCAAATTGAGAGATACCATCACGAATGTCTTCAAGTAATTTTCTTGCATTACCTAGACCATGAGCGATGCCTATTCTGAGGTTCATGTCACCAACCTTAACGGTTGCTGATCTGATTCCTTCAAGACCTCTAAGTTGCTTGAAATCAACTTTCTCAAGTGTTTCTCCAGTGATCCAGTCATAAGCAGTTCTGACCGCTGCTTCTATTACACCACCTGTCGTACCAAATATGACAGAAGCACCTGTACTTTCCCCTAGGAGCTGGTCAAATTGACTTTCAGGAAGTCCAACAAAATTCACGCCAGCTTCTTTAAGCATCAATCCAAGTTCTCTCGTGGTGATAACGATATCCACATCGCTATTGTCGTCTTTTGTCAGCTCAGGTCTTGCTGCTTCAGCTTTTTTAGCGAGACAAGGCATAACCGATACAACTACAATATCATCTGGGTTAAGGTTCATTTTCTCAGCGTAATAAGATTTAACAATGGCTCCCATCATGATTTGAGGAGATTTACAAGTTGATGGGATATCCAACATATCTGGGAATTGATGTTCAAAGAATTTAACCCAAGCAGGGCAACAACTTGTAAGCATTGGCAAAGTACCACCATTTTGAATCCTATTGATTAACTCAGATGCTTCTTCCATAATAGTGAGGTCTGCAGCAAAATCGGTATCAAATACAGCGTCAAAATGTAGTCCCTTTAGTGAAGTAACTAGTTTTCCTGTTGTGATCGTACCAGGATCCATATCAAACATTTCACCAATTGCAACTCTGACTGCTGGTGCAACTTGTACAACAACATGTTTTTTAGGATCGTTAAGCGCTTCCCATACAGCCCCCGTATTGTTGACTTCGGTTAGTGCAGCAGTTGGACAAACAGCGACACATTGACCACAGAAGGTACATGATGTATCAACCATATCAAGGTTAAATGCCGGTCCTACAAATACGTCAAATCCTCTGTTAACTGCAGATAAGATGCCACATGTCTGAACTGTATTGCACATGGTTTCACAGCGGCGACACATGACACATTTATTTGGATCTTTTACAAGTGCATAAGAAGATGTATCCTTTGGATGATTCATCTTTTCGCCTTCATAACGAATGTGTCTGATTCCTAAGTCTTGCGCAAGTGCCTGTAAATCACATTCTAAATTTTTTGGACATACTAAGCAATCAAAAGGGTGGTTAGAAAGCAGAAGTTCTACAGCAGTTCTTCTTGCTGAAATTGCACGAAGATTATCCGTTCTGATTGTCATGCCTTCTGTACAAAGTTCTGAACATGAAGGTACAAGCGCAGGTCTGCCTTCTACTTCGACCATACATACTCGACATGAGGCGCTCTGATTCACGATGCCAAAATCTTTCAAGTTCATATGACAAAGTGTAGGTATTTTTAAACCTACATTTTTTGAAGCATCTAAGATTGTAGTGCCCTCTGGAACTTGTAAGGGCATGTCGTTGATTTTTATATTAAGCATTTTCATTGGAATACCCCCTTTTATGGTTTTAAGACGGCTTGGAATTTACAAGCTGTGAAGCAAGCACCACATGCGATGCATAGCGACTCGTCGATAACGTGTTTTTGCTTAGGTGCGCCTGAGATACAGTTTACAGGACATACTCTAGCACACGCGGTACATCCAATGCATTTTTCTTCAATAATTGAATACTTAGCTAGAGCTTTACAAGCGCCAGCAGGACATCTTTTTTCATTGATATGTGCAAGATACTCATCGTAAAAATATTCAAGTGTACTTAGAACTGGATTCGGTGCTGTTTGTCCTAGTCCGCATAAAGCACTGTCTTTGATGGATTTACCTAGCGTTCTCAATTTATCTATATCAGCCATGGTACCATTACCTTGCGTAATTTTATCAAGGAGTTCGTACATACGTTTTGTACCTAGTCTGCAAGGTGTACATTTACCACAAGATTCATCTTGCGTAAATTCAAGATAAAACTTAGCGATATTAACCATGCAGTCATCTTCGTCCATGACGATCATTCCGCCAGAGCCCATCATGGAACCAATATTTTTAAGACTTTCATAGTCAATCGGTGTATCGAGATCTGCAACTGTAATTACACCGCCAGATGGTCCGCCTGTCTGAACTGCCTTAAAAGCTTTGCCTCCGACGATGCCACCGCCAATATCGTAGATGATTTCTCTGAGGGTAGTTCCCATTGGGACTTCTACTAGGCCAACGTTATTGATTTTACCGGCTAATGCAAAGACTTTCGTGCCTTTAGAGGTAGCTGTCCCAATGCTACTAAACCATTCTGATCCTTTTAATATAATTGGACATACATTGGCAAAAGTTTCAACGTTGTTTACGCTTGTCGGTTTACCATTATAACCTTCGATTGAAGGGTAAGGTGGTTTCTTGGTAGGCTCTCCTCTTAATCCCTCAACGGAATGGATGAGTGCAGTTTCTTCACCGCAGACAAAAGCACCTGCCCCAAGCTTGATTTTAATGTCAAAGTTAAAGTTTGTACTGAAAATTTGTTTGCCTAAGAACCCATACTCTTTTGCTTGTTCCATAGCGACTTCTAGTCTTTTTATTGCAAGAGGGTATTCAGCTCTAATGTAGATAATACCTTCTGATGCGCCAATCGCATAACCTGCAATCGCCATTGCTTCAAGTACTGAGTGGGGATCGCCTTCTAAGATCGAGCGATCCATAAAAGCGCCTGGGTCACCTTCATCTGCGTTACAAATGACATATTTTTGATCTGAAACGGGTTTTCGTGTAAATTCCCATTTGAGACCTGTTAAGAAACCGCCACCGCCTCGTCCTCTAAGTCCACTGGCCTTGACGATGTCGATAACTTGCTCTGGTGTGTATTCGGTAACTACTTTTCCCAAAGCTTCATAACCATTAAATGCGATATACTCGTTAATATCTTCTGGATTGATTAAACCACAATTTCGGAGTGCAATTCGATATTGCTTTTTATAAAAATTCATCTCATCGTGTTTAGGAAGTGCTTTTTCAGTTTCAGGTTCCCTATAAAGTAATCTTTCCACCACTCTACCTTTGATGATATGCTCATTAACAATATCCTCTACGTCAGTCAAACCAACTTGAACATAAAAAACATTATCAGGATGAATTTTAACAATAGGACCTTGACCGCAAAATCCAAAACAACCAGTTTTAATAACCGCAACTTCTTCACCATATCCAGCACCTTCAAGATTTTCCTTGAATTTTTCCACGATTTGTAGACTTTGTGCTGAGACACAACCGGTACCGCCACATACCATAATGTGTGTTCTTTGTGTAGTCATACCCCAAACCTCCTTATAAAGCGCTCTGATAAGTCTTGATTAACACATGATCATCAAGGATTTTACCCTTTTCAATGTGTTGCTCGAGAATATCAGAAACAAATGCTTTATCGACATTACCGTAAATGGTTGGTTCATGCCCAGGCATGTTGATTTGCACAGTAGGTTCGCTGTGACAGTACCCCATACATCCGACTTGAACGACTTTGATATGGTCTATTCCTTTATTTGTAATCTGAGTCACTAATTCGTTAAGTACTTCTCTGCTACCAGCAGCAATACCACAAGTTGCCATACCTACCAGAATCTCTACGGTTTTGTCATCGGATTCACCAGATTCTCTTAGCTTTACTTTTTTGATTTGATCTTCTCTAATTTTTTTAAGTTCGTCTAAAGATTTAACAGGCATTACGATTCACTCCCTTCTTGCGCGCGATAATTTGAGATGATTTCACTGACATCTTCAGGCTTGACGTGTCCATAAACTTTGTCGTCAATCATAACAACTGGAGCAAGGCCGCAAGCGCCAATGCAACGTACATCTTTTAGAGTGAATAAGCCGTCTTTTGTGTTTTGACCTGATTTAATATCAAGTTGCTCTGAAAATTCGTGCATCACTTTTTCAATTCCTTTTACAAAGCAAGCAGTTCCCATACATACACTGATGGTATGTTTTCCTCTTATTTCTTGAGAAAAATAGGAATAAAAACTCACAACGCCATAAACTTTCGCTGCAGGGATCTTCAGTTTTCTTGCAACATATAGTTGTAGTTCACTAGGGAGATAACCGAACAGTTCTTGTGCCTTATGAAGAATCATAATTAGGGATTCTTCTTGCGCATCTTGTTCTCTGATGAAGGCATCTAGCGCTTTTAATTTTTCATCAGCATGCTCTAGACTAAAAATATCTGACATATAAACCTTCCTTTCCTCTTTTGATTCGTACACCTATGAATATTCTGAAAATAAAAATTATTCAGACATTTATAGTATATACTCTTCTGAGTTAAGTTAAAACCTTGTATTATCTTTAAAATAATTAAATTATTAAACTTCAACTTGATTTTTATATAAAAACGGTTAAACTATAGATATCTGTTTAAATAGGTAACCAAAGGTTACAATCGACTTTGGTAATAATTTGATCAACTGGACGCCCCATAGTAGAGACAGTATTCTTTCTATGGGGGTTAATTATTTTATAAAAGAGGTAGGACAATAATGTCATTTGTAAGAAGTGGCCCAAGGATACTCATTGTAGAAACTAAAGATGAACATTTATTTAGATCATTTTTAAAAACGCAATTTGAACAAGTTGAAATTAGTGATCGAGTTAAAAATTTTGAAGATATCATTTCAGTGATGAACCATCACCAAACTTTGATTTTTATTGCACAAAATGCTAAAGAAAATGTAGAAAGTTTTGATGTAGACCATTGTGTCATTATCAATGATAGTGCACAGTCATTTTTGATGAAATCGCTCAATCAATGTAATGCAAATAATATTGCTTTTGTAAGACGTGCACCAAGAATTATTGTGATGAAAGTTATTGGGAATGTAGAAAACACAATTAACGAAATTTCTGAAGATTTTAGAGCAACAGTTGAATCCACTCGAACGATTATAAATGCACATTCAGATGGTACTGTTATACTTTTTACTAAAGGAAACATCAATAAAAAACTTGAGTTTTCTGATTTTTACCACAAAGCAGTCTATACGACTGAACATTTTTCTGAAACTATCAATATCTTAGATCATCATGCTCTTAAATATATCAACCGCAACACTGAAAACAAAGATTGGTATAATTTAACCATCAACATCAAAGACAAATATGAAAATTTCAAAACGCATTATGACCGTCTTATCTATGCACTCGATTGTTTAGGCGCGGGTATGGTATTAAAAGAAGGCTGGAGCGAAGATTCCGGAAGATTTTTCAACAATACAGGTGGTTACAAAGTGACACTTTACACTTATATGGAGCCCATTGAGATTAAAAAAGTTCTCTTTGCACTTGAATATATGGAAAATGGAGAACGTATTGTAGATTTCGATTTGTATTATAAAAAGAAAAAGATTCATTGGGATGAAATTAAGGTTAAAGGTATTTCGAGTAAAGAAAAACTTAGTGTGCATTATCGACAAGAGCTTTACAAAAATCTTGAAGAAGAAGATATTCGTTTTATTAGTGATTTAGAAGATTATATCTTTGCAACGAGATAACCTTCCAGTATGAAGCCTTTTTTGGTATACTGATTAGGGAAGCGAAACACTTTATGAAAACATGAAGCTGACGAAATCGTCAGCTTTTTTTATCTTCAAATGATGGGGTTAGTGATGAACAATTATAAGATCGTTTTACAATACGAAGGGACACGATATAAAGGATGGCAAAGACTAAAAACTACTGACATTACTGTTCAGCAGAAGCTGGAGATGGTGCTAAGTAAACTTTTAAAGGAGTCTATAGAAGTTCAAGGTTCAGGAAGAACGGATGCAGGCGTTCATGCTAAGGGTCAAGTTGCCAACTTTAAAACACTAAAACCGATTGTTGGTATTTCTGAGGGTAATAAAATTTTGAAAGAAATCAATTATTATTTACCTGAAGACATTGCAGTGGTATCGATAGAAGAAGTTGATGAACGATTTCATGCACGATTTACTGCTAAACAAAAGACTTACATTTACCAAATCTGGTTAGGAGAACATCCACCTGTATTTGAAAGAAATTTTGTTTATGATTTGAGTCTTCTAAATGAAAAATTATCCATTGAACATATGAAAGAAGCTTCAAAATTATTATTGGGTACACATGATTTTAAAGGGTTTTCAACGGATAAAACGAAGAAAAGTACGATTCGAACAATAGAGGATATAAAATTTTCTAAAGAAAATGATATACTGCAAATAAAATTCAAAGGAAACGGATTCCTTTATAATATGGTACGCATAATAGTAGGTACGATGATAGAAATAGGATTAGGTGAGAGAGAAAGCTCATCCATCGAAAGCATATTTGAATCGGGTATCCGTGAATATGCGGGAGAAACAGCACCAGCTAAAGGGCTTTATCTGGATTCGGTAGAATACTAATCTAGATATAAGAAGCAGAATACTAATCTAGTTATAAGATGACTTAGCATCAAACAAGTGAAAAATGTATTGAGTGCTAGATCAACAATCAAAGGGTATGATCTATTAAACAGAGAAAGATAAAGATGCTGTGCATGAAGCCGGCAAATGACTATCACAGTAATTTGAGGAGGTTATATGAAAGCATTATATTACGATTGTTTTGCAGGGCTAAGTGGAGATATGAACCTTGGTGCGATGCTTGACCTTGGCGTTGAATTTGAATATCTGAAAAAAGAGCTTTCAAAACTTGGTTTGGACCATGAATTTGTATTGGAACTCAAGGTGGATGACAAACACGGTATTTTTGGCAAAAAGTTAGATGTTATTGATCTTAATAATAGTCATGACCACGATCATGTACATGAACATGGTCACTCACATGATCACGGACACTCACATGACCACGATCATGTACATGACCACGACCACTCACATGAACATCATGAACATCATGAACATCATGAACATCATGAACATCATGAACATCATGAACATCATGATGCACATGACCATAGCAGACTTCGTGATTTTAAACAAATAAAACAGATCATTGAGGCGAGTACACTCTCTCAAAATATCAAAACGTTAAGCTTAAAGGTGTTTTTACTTATTGCCACTGCTGAAGCGAAAATTCATGGAAAGTCAGTAGATGAAGTTCACTTTCATGAAGTAGGTGCAATTGACTCGATTGTGGATGTTGTTGGTGCTGCCATCTGTTTAGACGCGCTTGGTGTCAATAAAATTATGGCGTCTACTGTTGAGGTCGGTAATGGTTTTGTAAGATGTGCACATGGTCTCATGCCTATACCAGCGCCTGCGACAGCTGAGATTTTAACTGGTGTTCCGATTAGTAGCAAAATTGATAAATTTGAGATGACGACGCCTACTGGTGCAGCCATTCTCAAAGCATTTGTTGATGAATTTACAAACCAGAAAAACTTTATTATCGAAAAAGTGGGTTATGGTCTTGGAACACGTAACCTTGATATTCCAAACCTTGTTAGAGTGATGCTAGTGACTATCGAAGAAACTACTGATAAAGCTACTGAAAAAATATTGGATTCAAATTTGGGAGAATCTACCACATTGCCTTCTCAGTGGATTTTAGAATCGAATATCGATGATATGTCGTCTGAACAATTGGTATACGCTGAGGAAAGGTTGTTTGTAGCTGGAGCACTTGATGTCTATAAAACACCTATTATCATGAAAAAGGGTAGAGCTGCAATTAAATTGACTATATTAGCTCAGGAAAAAGATATAAAGCAAATTCAGAAGACTCTATTCACTGAAACAACTTCTATTGGTATGAGAATGTACCCTGTTGAAAAGGTGAAAATTGAACGTAGCTTTGAAATGATCGAGACAGAGTTTGGACCGATTTCACTTAAAAAGGCATTTTTTGAAGGTGAACTTGTCAATGTAAAACCTGAATATGAACAGATTAAAGCGTACGCTTTGTCGTCGGGACTTTCAATTAAAGAAGTATATCGAAGGATCAATAAACTACTTTAAATAAGTTGATTAACCGATTGTGCAAGAGAGGAGATTATTTTGAGTTTTTTAACTAAAAATCATGAAAACAAATATAAAGAAGATCAAATAACGATCTCTTTACTTAGAGATGCAGATGTAAAATTCAATAGACTTTGCGCCTTAATTGAGCAGTATACTGGACTTGTTGTTGCTTTTTCTGGTGGTGTGGATAGCACATTTCTCATCAAAGTTGCAAGTGAGCTTTTGGGCGAAAAAGCGATTGCCCTTACAGTGATCTCACCTTATATAGCCCAGTGGGAGATAGAAGAGGCAAGACAACTAACAAATCAATTGGGGATTAATCATAGGTTTATAGAGGTAGGCATACCAGATGAAATCAAAACCAATCCTGTTAACAGATGCTATTTGTGTAAGGGAAGGATATTTAGTACGATAAAGTCGTTTGCCAGTGAAATGGGTATAGATGTCGTTGCAGATGGTTCAAACTTCGATGATACAAAGGACTATAGACCGGGTATGAAAGCATTAGTGGAACTTGATATTCAAAGTCCACTTATGCTTTGTGAAGTGACTAAGGAGGAAATTAGAGCTTGGTCGAAATTACTTGAACTTGAAACTTGGAATAAACCGCCATATGCATGTCTTTTGACAAGGCTTCCTTATGATACTCTAGTTGATGTAAGTGAACTTAGAATGATTGAAGCGGCAGAAGCTTATTTGATAGGCAAGGGTATAAGAGCGGTTAGAGTTCGGAAACACGGCGCCATTGCAAGAATTGAAGTTGAAACATCTGAGATTGAAAAGGTTTTTAACGTACAAACAATGCGTGAAATTTCTGATAAGATCAAATCGTTTGGGTTTGAATACGTGACGTTAGACCTCGAAGGTTATACGATGGGAAGTTTCAACCGAAATATTACAAAGTAGAGACTAGTCATAGGAAAATACTAAGATGGTTGAGTCTTTGGTAGCGATTGAAAGATATGGATGATAGAAGGGACGAATTATAGTGAATACTTCGGAGATTAAAACACTTTTAGAGGCGATTGCAAGTGGTAAAAAAAGTGTAGACCAAGGTGCAAAAGAGCTTGAAATGTTGCCATTTAGCGATTTGGGATATGCGATAATCGATCATCATAGGGCGCATCGTACAGGCCACCCAGAAGTAATCTATTGTGAAGGCAAAACCAGTGAACAAGTTACTGGAATCGTTCAGCACATGGTGGAAAAGGGTGTCAATATCCTTGCAACTAGAGCAAGCCAAGATGTTTTTAATGCGGTAGTAGATAAGTGTCCTAGTGCAAGATACAATACACTTGGACGCACCATTACGATTAATTCACATGATGTTTCCAGTTCTAAGGATTTTGTGGCAATTATCGCTGCTGGAACTTCAGATCTTCCAGTGGTTGAAGAAGCCTATGAAACGGTGATGGCATTAGGCTTTAGGGCTGAGAAAATAGTCGATGTCGGTGTAGCTGGGATTCACAGACTGTTTGCTAGGCTAGATATCATCAGAGAAGCAAAGGTGATTATCGTGGTAGCGGGTATGGAGGGTGCACTTGCCAGCGTGGTCGGTGGTCTTGTAGATAAGCCCATCATTGCGGTGCCAACAAGCGTAGGTTATGGTGCGAGTTTTGGCGGGATTAGTGCGCTGCTGACGATGTTAAATAGCTGTTCGTCTGGTGTAACAGTAGTCAATATTGACAATGGTTTTGGGGCTGCTTTTGCAGCTGCTCAGATCATGAGATTGTGATGATTTAGGAGATGCCTCTTTTGAGGCATCTCCTTTTATTTTGCCAGGTCATGGCGATAGCTTTTACTATGACAATGATTTCAAGATAAAACCAAATACAAATTTGCATTGATAATTTTTTAACTTTTTTTCGAAATGTAACTCATGTTACCGATTCGTACTTATCATGTGGGGTATACTCAGATTGTAGTTGAGTTTCACGGGTCGAAAATTTGAACACATATATAAGGAGAATGGAATATGAGTATGTTTTGTTATCAATGCCAAGAAGCGGCTGGCGGTAAAGGATGTTCTAAAATAGGTGTTTGTGGAAAGACAGATAATGTTGCGAATCTTCAAGACTTATTGATTTTTACATTAAAAGGGGTTTCAGAGTACAATCAACAGGCTAGAGCAGCAGGACTAAATACTGCGAAAGCGGATCATGTGATATTAGATGGCTTATTTGCAACCATTACAAATGCAAACTTTGATCAAAATGCGATTAAGGATAAAATTGAAGGTGCACTTGTATTAAGAAATGAAATTAAAGAGACGTTAGCTTCTGCTGGTAAACTAGAAGCTAAATCTTATCATGAATCAGCAACTTGGATGGCTGAGCGTGCAGCATTTGAAACGAAATCAAATGAACCTCAAATTGGCGTTCTTGCAACTGAAAACGAAGATGTAAGAAGCTTAAGAGAACTTATCATCTACGGTTTAAAAGGTATGGCGGCATATGCTGAGCATGCTGCAAACCTTGGTCATAACGATGCGACAATTAACGATTTCATCGAAAAAGCGCTATTAGCGACAATCAACGACGGTTTATCTGCTGATGAACTTGTAGCGCTCACACTTGAAACTGGTAAGTTTGGTGTAAATGTCATGGCGCTTCTTGATAAAGCTAACACAAGCAGCTATGGTAACCCTGAGTTAACTGAAGTTAATATTGGTGTTAGAAATAATCCAGCGATCTTAATCAGTGGTCATGACCTTAAAGATATGGAAGAGTTATTGGCACAAACTGCTGGCACTGGCGTAGACGTGTATACACACAGCGAGATGCTTCCAGCACATTATTACCCAGCATTTAAAAAATACGATCATTTCGTAGGAAACTACGGTAATGCTTGGTGGAAACAAAAAGAAGAGTTTGAGTCATTTAATGGCCCAGTTGTTTTCACAACTAACTGTATCGTCCCACCTCTTGCAAGTTATAAAGACAGAATCTACACAACTGGTGCAGCTGGTTTTGAGGGCTTCAAACACCTTCCGAACAGAGCTGAAGGTGGCGCAAAAGACTTTAGCGAAGTGATCGCTCATGCAAAGAGATTACCGGCACCAACTGAGATTGAAACGGGTAAAATCATCGGTGGTTTTGCACACAATCAAGTGTTGGCACTTGCAGATAAGGTGGTAGACGCTGTTAAAACTGGCGCGATCAAACAATTCTTTGTAATGGCAGGTTGTGATGGCCGTATGAAGTCTAGAGATTATTATACTGATTTTGCTAAAGAACTTCCTTCAGATACTGTAATCTTAACAGCTGGCTGTGCAAAATACAGATACAACAAACTTGGTCTTGGCGATATCGGCGGTATTCCTAGAGTGCTTGATGCAGGCCAATGTAACGATTCTTATTCACTTGCAGTAATCGCGCTTAAACTTAAAGAAGTTTTTGAGCTTAACGATATCAACGAACTTCCAATTAGCTACAACATCGCTTGGTATGAGCAAAAAGCAGTAATCGTATTACTTGCACTCTTATCACTTGGCGTAAAAAATATCAAGCTTGGACCAACACTTCCAGCTTTCCTATCACCAAACGTTGCTAACGTTCTCGTGAACACATTTGGCATCAATGGTATCGGAACAGTTGAACAAGATTTAGTTCAATTCCTTGGATAATAGGTGTCAGGTCATAGTTATCCTTTTTACAAATTGTGGTAAATTTGACGGTGAAATAGATAGATAGAGTGTCGTGTATAATGAGGAAATAATATGAAAACCACTTACTTTAATTGTGTAAGTGGTTTTTTTTATATGCAAATATGTAAAATAATGGAAATTTCAAGTGTGCTGTGATAAACTACTGATAAGTTGAGTTAAAGCTATCATTGTTAAGGAGTAAATTTTTATGAGGAAAAAGAGACATATTAGTGAGACCGGTGTTTATCATGTTGTGATGAGAGGGATCAATAAGCAAACGATCTTTGAATCTGAACTTGATTATCTACAGTATCTCGCGCTTCTAAGTTACTATAAGATAATTTATCATTATGAAGTATACGCTTATTGCTTGATGAGTAATCACGTCCACTTACTCATTAAAACTGAGGCGTCTCTAAGCGAAATTATTAAAAGCTTAAGTATTTCTTATGCTTATTGGTACAACCATAGGTATAATCGCGTTGGGCACTTATTTCAAGGTCGATTTTTAAGTGAATCGGTTAATTCGGATATTTATTTTAAGAATGTTCTACGTTATATTCATCAAAATCCTGTGTATGCTAGTATTGTAAGTGAACCAGCGCAATATAAATGGTCAAGTTACGGTGAATACATCCGTGAGTCTATTCTATGTGATATCGGAAATAAATCGATTATTACAGATTTTGAACAATTCCATGAAAAGTATAAACGTGAGATTTGGCTGGATTATGATTCTAAAAATTTATCAGATGAAAGTGCGAGGTTAATTATAGAAGATGTCATAGGGCATACGAATATTAAGGCGGTACAAACTTATAAAGTAGACATGAGAAATACACTATTGTCTGAGATGCGTACGAGGGGACTAAATGCAAGGCAAATCCAGAGGCTGACTGGTATTTCATATCAGGTTGTTACTAAAGCGCGGAAGCTAAAAGGTGTCAGGTCATAGTTATCCATTTGGATAACTATGACCTGACACCTTTTAGCTTTTTTGTTTACAAAAAAGCAACATTGCGCAAATTGAATTCTGCCATCTTATAGCGTATACTCATATGATGGAGGTGATTGTATGGAACAATCAAGAATTAGAGCAGTAATTTCTGATTTAGACGGTACGCTACTTAATGCAGAGCATACGTTAAGTGATTATAGTAAATCCGTAGTTAAAGCCTTATCTGAACAAGGTGTTCACTTTATGATTGCAACAGGTAGACATCATGTGGATGCAAGCAAGATAAGGGAAAAATTAGGTGTAGAGGCTTATCTAATTACTGCAAACGGCGCTACAGTAGCCAATAAAGAAGGCGAATTGATCTTTCAAGCGACGATAAGACCAGAAATAGTAAAAGATATTTTGGATATTCCAGTTGAAAAAGGTGTTTTCAAAAATATATACCAAGGTGAACACTGGCTAATGGAAGAATCAGATAAAATATTTGACACGTATTATCAAGAAGGTGATTTTCAATATACCCTTTGTCGTTTTGATGAGAGAATTGAACATCCAACCAATAAGATCTTCTTTACTGCTTTTGACCATGATAAGTTAATTGATATTGCAAATCGAATTATCACTACGCATGGGGATGAAGTTGAAGTGACTTTCTCGATGCCAGAATGCCTTGAAATTATGCCAAAGGGAATCAACAAAGGGGCCGCTATCCTTGAAACAATCAAACATTTTGATATTACCGCAGGTGAAGTCGTCGCTTTTGGAGATGGCCTAAATGATTTGGAGATGTTGCAAGTAGTGGGTAAAGGTTATCTCATGGGAAATGCCAATATATTATTGAAAGAAAAATTACCAAACCACGAAATTATCGGAAAAAATGCAGATGATGCAGTTGCAAAACAAATTGTTAAGTTGTTCGGACTTGAAGATAAAATACCTTATAAAGCAGTTATATAATCTGCTCTATAAGGTATTTTGTTTTATGGGATGTTTTTTCTTTTGTATTTACATAATGGTGGTATAATAATAAAAACTAACTTTGGAGAGACGACTATGGAAAAATCGAAAATTGTAAACCTAAGTTTAAAACATGACAATCGTTCTTACCCAATACACATTAAAGTGGGCAGCATCAATAAAGATACAATTAGACAGCTCGTTCAGCAATCAGGCTCAGGGAACTGCGTGATTATCACAGATCACCATCTATATGATGTATACAGAGACTGGTTAAATACACTTAAGGTCATAGTGGTGAAAGCGGGAGAAAGTTCAAAGGACATCTGCGTTTATGAATCAGTTCTTGACCAGATGGTTAAATTTGGGATTACTAGAACTGGTACTGTAATTGCATTTGGAGGAGGCGTGATCGGAGATTTAGCGGGATTTGTCGCAGCAACTTATATGCGTGGCATTGGGTTATATCAAATACCGACATCGCTTTTAGCCATGGTAGACAGTAGTATTGGGGGGAAAGTTGCAGTAAATTTACCCAGTGGTAAAAACCTTGTTGGAACATTTTACCAACCAAAAGCCGTTTTTATTGACCCAGCTTTACTTAGGTCGTTGGATAAGAGACAGTGGTCAAATGGAATGGGTGAAGTCCTAAAATATGCTATTGGCTTTGAAAAAGAATTATTTGAAGAAATAGCAAATTATAATCTAGAGGATATCATGCATAATGAAGAAAAACTGCTGGATATCATCGTAAAGTGTTGCAAAATAAAGATAGAATTGGTTGAAATTGATGAAAAAGACAAAGGTTTACGAAATCTTCTGAATTTTGGACATACTATTGGACATGCTATAGAAGCGCATTATAATTTCGAGAAGTACTTACATGGAGAAGCTATTGCAATTGGGATGGCTATCAAAGCAAAACTCGCATTTGATGCAGGTCAAATTAATGAAAACGAACTTAAACAGACGCTCGCGTTAATTAAGCAGTTTGAACTACCAATACATTTAAATGACTTCCTCTCAAAGGATGAGATACAACAACTACTTTCATATATAAATAACGACAAAAAACGACAAATTGAAGAAGTAGAGTGGATTACCTTAAAAAAAATTGGCCAAGTTGAAAGTAAGCTTGAAAAAATAGATAGTATTATAGAAAAAGTAAGCAAAGAGTTGATGCGTGCATAAGGAGCTGGTATGAATCTAAAAATGGGTAAATCAAACCTTAAATTTGGTGAAGTAGATCAAGAAATATATAGCGTAAATATAAATCATTCTAATTCTGTTTACAAACTAAAAGGTGAATTAATTGTCCCCCCATCAAAAAGTATCAGCCACAGAGCTTTGATTTGTGCGGCTCTTTCAAAAGAGGAATCAATTATAGAAAACCTTATACTTTCTGAAGATATTGAGACGACTATTGAAGCGATGAAACAGTTTGGAGCGCGAATTGAGATACAATTCATTGATAAAACTGGCAGATTTAGAGCGATTATCTCTAATTCAAAAATAGATAATCTACTAAAAAGCGAGGATCAACAAGGTGAACAGCCGATTGAAGTCTATTGTCGAGAATCAGGTTCAACTGCAAGGTTCTTAATTCCTTTTTTTCATATATATAATGGACCAGTAACCTTTAAAGGGACTGATCGGTTAAGTGAACGGCCTTATGCGCCATATTTAGAAATCTTTGATCTTCAAAAGATAAAATATATTTCCCCAAATGGAGGACTGCCATTAACCGTTGAAGGCAAACTTCAGCCAGGAACCTATAAATTAGTTGGCAATGTGAGTTCGCAGTTTATCAGTGGTCTTATGTTCATGTTACCTCTGTTAAAGCATAACTCACAAATCGTTATTAAGCCGCCTTTAGAATCAAAAGATTATGTTGCGCTAACAGTGGATTGCCTAGACACTTTTGGGATAAAAATAACAGAAAAAGATCCATTAAATTATGAAATTAATGGTGGACAAACTTACATTGGCACAGATTATACGGTGGAAGGTGATTACTCACAAGCTGCATTTTGGCTTGTAGCCAACGCACTTGGATCAGATATTAACCTCCTAGGCGTTCAGCCACATTCAAAACAAGCAGATCGTGCAATTAAAGATATTATTATGCAAATTGACAAATATAGTGAAAATAATGAATTGTGTTTAATTGATGTTTCTCAGTGTCCAGATCTTGTACCAATAATTGCAGTTTACTGTGCACTGAAAAAAGGAAATTTTCAAATTATTAATGCGCAAAGACTTAGAATAAAAGAGTCAGATCGCCTTAAAGCCATCGCGACTGAACTTTTGAAAATGGGAGCTGATATCATCGAAACAGAAGATGGTCTGCTCATAAAGGGTGTCATTTCACTGGTGGGGACACAGGTAAGCTCTTGGAATGATCATCGCATTGCTATGGCGCTTGCAATAGCTGCGACCTGTGCTAGTGGACAAACAATTATCACTGATGCACATTGTGTTCGAAAATCATATCCAAATTTTTGGGAAGATTATATAAAGCTAGGAGGCGATGTTGATGTCAAGTAATTTGGGAAAAGCACTTAAAGTATCATTATTTGGAGAATCACATGGTACCGCGATTGGTTGTGTTATCGATGGACTGCCTCCAAATATCAAGATAGATTTGAAATTGATAGAGAAAAGAATGCAACAGAGAAAACCTGGGCAAAGTAAGTTGACAACACCAAGAGCGGAAAGTGATCAGTATGAAATCTTAAGTGGTGTTTTTGAAGGCAAAACAACCGGAAGTCCATTGTGCATTCAGATAAGAAATGCGGATCGTCGATCTGAAGATTATGATGAAATGAAAAAAGTGTTTAGACCTGGACATGCTGATTTTGTAGGCTATGTGAAATCAATGGGAGCTTATGATCCAAGGGGTGGTGGTCATTTTTCTGCTAGGTTAACTGCACCACTAGTCTTCGCTGGAGCGGTTGCAGAACAAGTACTATTGACCAAAGGGATAAAAATAGCGGGTCATATTAAAAGCATTGGAAGCAAGACTGGAAAATCATTAAGCGATTTTATGCACTTTGATGAGAAGCTTTCTGAACTCGATCATCTACCTTATAACATATTTGAAGAAGATCTAGAAGCAATGTTATCCGAAGTTGAACTTGCAAGGCAAGCTGAGGATTCAATTGGTGCAACTATAGAATTGAGTGTATTTGGGTTGCCTGTGGGATTAGGTTCTCCTTTTTTTGACACTGTAGAAGGCAAATTAGCTTATGCGCTTTTTGCGGTTCCAGCTGTAAAAGGAGTTGAGTTTGGTGACGGATTTGAGTTTTCCCATAAAAGGGGAAGTGAAGTCATAGATGCATTTGTCTTAGATCATCAAGGTAATGTTCAAACAAATGCAAATCATAATGGTGGGATCAATGGTGGTATCACAAATGGCATGCCACTTTTATTCAGGTGTGCTTTTAAACCTACTGCATCTATTGCTATGTCACAAGAAACATTGAATTTCGCCACGAAGGAGATGACAAATCTCAACATAAAAGGTAGACACGATCCTTGTGTTGCCATGAGAGCTGTTCCCGTTGTAAAAGCAATGACTGCACTAGTTTTGTTAGATTTGTTAATTGAAAATTTAGGAGTAGGGATCAATGAATTATAAACAGTTTGGATTACTCGGTGAAACGTTAACTTACAGTAAGTCACCGCAAATACATCAAATTTTTTACGATATGCATCAGTTGGAGGCCGAATATAAGCTTTATGAATTCTCAAAGGAAGCATTTGGCACAGAAAACATGCTGAAGCAAATGAAGACTTTGAACGGATTTAATGTAACTATACCCTATAAAGAAGCCATTATACCTTACTTAGATGAGGTTGATTCAATCGCCAAGCGAATTGGCGCTGTGAATACCGTAAGACTAATTGATAATCGTTGGATTGGTTACAATACAGATTACTATGGATTTATAGTTTCATTTAAATCTGAATTAGAAAAGCTAGCGCTTGAAGCTCATAAATCGCGCGCTGTCGTACTTGGCTCTGGTGGTGCTGCGAAGATGGTTGTTGTTGCTCTTGAAGACTTAGGCTACAATGAAATAGTGGTTGTCTCAAGGAATCCGTCAAAAATCACGTCATATTTTCCAAATTGTAGATGTGTTGACTATGATTGGTTGAATCAAATGGCATTAAATTCAGATGTTTTAGTGAACTGTACACCAATTGGTCATAAATCAATACAATCTTCTGAATTGATTGGAAATTCAGCACTGGAGAAACAATCATTTGTTTTTGATCTCAATTATTCACCCCTTGAAACAGAATTGTTAGTTAGAGCCAATGCGCTTGAAGTGCCTGGTTGCAACGGGTTGTTTATGCTTGTAGCTCAAGCCTTAAAGGCTGAAGAGATTTGGTTTGATAAAATATACGATTTGGAATTAATAACAAAAAGTATACTCAAGCAAATATAAATGTAAAAAAAAGCGACGGATGTCCAAATAATGTACATGAATTTGTACAATAAGTGGACATCTGTTTATTTTTTTGTCACATTTTATCATCAGCTTAGTGATATTTGTAGAAAAATGCACATTTAGTAGTGCATAAATTGTAAACTTTTTTTTGGCATAGTAATTGCTTAGTATAGAAACGAGGAATGCAGAACAAAATCAACTTGAGTTTAGGAGCTGAATATGATAACAGATATATCTCAAAATCAGGCGATGAAGTTGTTTAATGACATTATTCCACTTTTGAATTTACTCGTCGATGACAAGCTCATGATCGGAATTAACAATACTGAGCGTTGCCTGAAATTTTATACTGGAACCGCAGGCACAGTTCAAACTGAGGAGCAATCACTCCTCAAGAAGGGGTCTGCCGCTTATGACAGTATCCAAACAGGCAAACTCGTGAACAAAGTAATTCCAAAAGAAATATTTGGGTTTCCCTATAAAGCCATCGGTTATCCCATTTTTGATGAAGACGGTACTGTTGTTGGCGCTATAGGGTTTGGTATTAGCCTTGAAAAAAGGCACGAAATGGAAGTGTTAAGCACAACTTTGTCAGATGCGTTAGAGAAGATATCTAAGTCCTTTTCTGATGTATCAAGAAATTTGCAAAATGTCGTAGAAAGTAATCTTGAAATAGGACGTGACGTTGTTGCTTCAAGGGAATCTACAGGTAAGACTGATGAAGTGATTAGTTTTATCACTACTATTGCAAATCAAACGAATTTACTTGGTTTAAATGCTGCGATAGAAGCAGCAAGATCTGGTGAATTTGGGCGTGGATTTGGTGTTGTAGCAGAAGAGATTAGAAAGCTATCTAAATCAAGTAAAGATTCAGCTGATCTGATAAAAGATACACTTGGTCAGATCAAAGGTTCAATTGGTAATATTGAACGGAAAATTAACGATAATAATGCGATCTTTGAATTTCAGGCCGAGTCATTTGAGGATATATCGCATTCAGTACAGGCGTTAAATGAAAGTGCAAAGACACTAGAGAGTCTCGCAAAGAGATTCTAACATTGAAAAAACTTAGATGAGGTGAGCATTTTGAGTACTTTTATTCAGGTAATATTGCGGAGCTTAGAAACAGGAAGCATTTACGCACTGGCAGCACTTAGCATCATCATTATATTTAGAACATCAAATATTGTAAACTTCTCACAAGGTTCAGTTGCTATGTTTAACACTTTTGTAGTGACTTATCTTTTTAACTCTTTGGGAATCAATATTTGGCTTGCGGCACTTGGTGGTATCGTCAGTGCAGTTATTATGGGTTTATTGATAGACCTAGTTGTTATTCGCCATACTAAAAAAGTGCATCCGGAAGCAAAACAAATCATAACGTTGGGGATGCTTATGATTGTACTAGGTGTAGCACCACTGGTCTTTGGGGTCGATCCGCTTAGATTACCTAGATTGATTGAAAATGGAAATCTCTCTATTTTAGGTGCAGATATTTCCTATAATGGCATTTTTAATATCATATTTGGTCTTTTTGTCATGGGAGGACTATTTACAATTTTACAAAAAACGAAAATTGGCTTAGCAGTTCGTTCAACAGCTTCAAATGAACATACTGCAAAACTAATGGGGGTTCCTACTAAAACAGTTACCATGGGAGCATGGGCTGTTGCAGGCGTACTAGGTGTACTATCTGGCGTAATGACGGCACCTATGACTTCGGTTACACTCCACATCATGGATGACGTTCAACTCAATGCCTTGATAGCAGTAGTACTTGGAGGGTTTCAAACTTTTTATGGCCCAGTAGTTGGCGCTTATATTATCGGTATCGGCAGAAATTTATTACTATACTATGGCAGTTCTGTATGGGGCGGTCAGATATTATATATTCTAATCTTATTATTCTTGGTATTTAGACCACATGGTTTATTTGGCAAGAAAATCATTAAAAAGGTGTAGGTGGAATGATGAAAAAGATAATAAAGAATCCTTACTTACATTTTGTCATTCTAGGTTTGATCTTGGCACTAGTCCCTAAGATGGCTGAAATGGGATTAATTAAAACAAGCTATTTGACAACGTTGGGCGGAACTTTTATATTTGCGATTGCAGCACTTGGCCTTAATATATTGCTAGGCTATTCAGGTTTGATTTCACTTGGTACAGCTGGATTCATGGGACTTGCAGCATATTTATCAGCTTATTTTACAAGTGATATGAATATTCCTTTTGAATTAAGCTTGATATTAGCAATACTCATCCCAACTTTTGTGGGGGTATTAGTTGGCCTAGTTTCACTTAAAATTGAAGGGATTTACCTTGCTATCGCCACATTAGCGGTATCAGAAATTATGAAAAAAACCTTTGAAGAATTTGACGTGTTTACAAATGGTTTTAGTGGTAAAACTGCGAGTTATCCAACTTTACTTGGCACTTTTGAACTTAATAGAGCGACCACTTACTACTTGGTAGTCGTGGTACTTGTGCTGGTGATGTTATTAACATATAACTTGATGAACGGTCGCCTTGGAAGAGCACTTAATGCCATGAGAGGCAGTGAAGCGGCATCTCAAGCGATGGGAGTTAATCTTTTAAAGCATAGACTCATTGCATTTGCACTTGCAACGATGTATGCGAGTATTGCGGGCGTTTTATACGTTCACTTCATCAAATATGCTTATCCGACAACTTGGTCACTCAATTTATCACTTAACTTTTTATCGATGATCATCATAGGTGGACTCAGATCAATATATGGCACACTACTAGGAGCTGTTATCGTATTTGCTGTTCCAGACCTTTTGTTAAAGCAGATTCCAATTTTAAGTGATTTATCTTATGTACTCAACGGCATCCTCATCATTCTCGTCATCATTTTCTATCCAAATGGATTGATTCATATGTTCACAGACATTAAAAAGTTATTTGGAAAATTGATAAAAGGAGAGAAATAATATGCAAAATAATTTAGACAACTTAGTGCTAAAGGTTGAAGGCCTTTCAATAGCATTTGGTGGCTTAAAGGCAGTTGATAATCTTTCCTTTGAAATTAAAGAGAATGAGGTTTTCGGCCTTATAGGACCAAATGGTGCGGGTAAAACAACCGCTTTTAACTGTATCACACAATTTTATAAACCCAATTCAGGAAGTATCCTGTTTAAGGATCGAACTGGAAATGTGCATAATTTACTTGAAAAAAACGTACATGATATCGTTAAACTTGGACTCGTAAGAACCTTTCAAAACGTAGAACTTATTAGAGAACTAAGTGTTATAGACAATGTGTTAATCGGAGCACATGTGGATTTTAAATCCACTATTCTCGATCAAGCTTTGAGATTGCCAAGAGCTAGAAGAGAAGAAAAGGCGTTTAGAGCTGAAGCCCTTCGCGTTTTAGAGATACTAGGGATTGCTGATAGAGCAGATTTGCCAGCTGGAGGTCAACCGTATGGCGTCCTTAAAAAAGTTGAGTTTGCAAGAGCGCTGATGTCCAATCCGAGATTAATAATTCTAGACGAACCCGCTGCAGGCTTAAATGATGCTGAAACGATTGAACTTTCAAAACTCATCAGAAAATTACGCGATGAACTTAATTGCTCTATCTTACTGGTTGAACATGATATGAGACTTGTTATGGAGGTTTGTGATAAAATATGCGCTATTTCCTTTGGAAAGTTCTTAGCAGTGGGGACGCCAAAAGAGATCAAAGAAAACAAAGATGTGCAGGTAGCATATCTTGGAATCGAGGTAGAAGAAAATGCGTAAAGACATGAAAACAGCGTTATCTATCAAAGGTTTAGTTGTGAGATATGGTGCAGTAGAAGCATTAAAGGGCATTGATATAGAAGTTAAAGAAGGCGAAATAGTAGCACTTTTAGGTGCGAATGGCGCTGGAAAGACATCAACACTTAGGACGATTTCGGGTCTTGTAGAGCCTGCAGATGGATCCATCAAACTCTATGATGAAGAGATTGCTGGCAAGGAAGCAGAAAAAGTAGCTGGTCTCGGCATCGCACAATCTCCAGAAGGAAGAGCTGTTTTTAGAGATTTCACAGTTGAGGAAAATTTAAAAATTGGTGCATTTACTTTAAGAGATAAACAACAAATTCAAAAGAATTTTGAACGCGTATATAAGTATTTTCCAGTCCTTCAAGAGCGAAAAAACCAGATTGCTTCCACCTTATCTGGTGGAGAGCAGCAGATGCTCGCAATTGCAAGAGCACTGATGAGTAGCCCAAAAGTATTGCTTTTAGATGAACCTTCACTTGGACTAGCTCCACTAATCGTACAAGATATCATGAACATCGTTAAAGAAATAAGGCAAGAAGGCACTACGATCATTATTGTAGAGCAAAATGCAGCTCAAACTTTGAAAATAGCAGACTATGCTTATTTACTAGAGCTTGGTCAAATTAACACACATGGTCCTGCTGATGTGCTTAGAAATGATCCAAAATTAATCGAAGCTTATCTTGGGTCACACTAATTATTATCAAACACCAATAGTTATTACGCCGGGATTAAATTCCAGTCCCGACCTAATATAGATTCCAGTTTCACACATATAAGAGGAGGAGTAAGAAATGAAAAGATTTTTATCACTTTTATTAATTTTTGTAATGGTATTTTCATTTGCAGGTTGTGCAGCTAAAGAAGAGCCAACTACAGAAGCCGCAACAACAGTAGCAGGTGAAACAACAACTGCAGCACCAAAAGAAGAGTTAAAATGGGCACAAGGAATTTCTGATACTGAAATCGTAGTAGCTAATAGTGCTGCAACATCAGGCGCTTTTGCACCAGTTGGCGTTCCATTTAACGCTGGTATTGAAGCATACTTCAAAATGATTAACGAAGCAGGTGGCATTCAAGGTAGAACTCTCGTTTTCAAACACGTTGATGACGAATTTGATCCAGTTAAAGGAAAAGCTGCACTTTCAAGTTTCGTAGAAGATGAAAAAGTATTTGCTATCGTAGGACATTTTGGTACACCTGTAGTAGCTGCTACTATTGATGACCTTAAAGAATACGGTATCCCAGCTGTTTATTTTGCAACTGGTATTGGCCAATTATATAATGAGAACGCAACAGATGATGGTAGAAATATATTCCCAGTTCAACCTATCTACAAAACTGAAGGTAAAATCATGGTAGCACGTGCTGCTGGTGACTTTACAGCTAAAAAAATCGGTATCATCTATACTAATGATGATGCTGGTAAAGACTTACTTTGGGGCGCTCAAGCAATGGCAAAAGAGCTTAATGTTGAATTAGTAGAGCAACAAGTTGCTGCTGGCGCAACAGATGTATCTTCTGCAATTACTTCAATCAAAGATGCTAATGTTGATTTCGTAATCGTAGCTGCTATTCAAGCGACTTTCCCTACAATCGTTAAAGAATTAGCTGCTCAAAATGTTGATAAAGATGTAATTACAACTTATGTAAACGTATCTCCAATTATCGCTCAAGGCGTTGTAAACGAAATCGCTGGAAAATTTGATGTTTATGGTAATGGTTGGGTTTCATTTGAAGGCGAAAGAGCAAAAGCTTTAGAAGAATTCCAAAAATACGCTGTTGGTTATGAAACTAACGTATATGCAATGACAGGATGGATTGCTGCTCACTTCTTCGTTGAAGGTCTTAAAAGAGTGGATGGCGTAATCACTTGGGATAATTACATGGATGCACTTGAATCAGCACCAATCATGAACCCATTTGGTGGCGAAATCAACTATGCTAACGGTTTAAGAGCTGGTACACAAGAAATGAACCTTTCAAAAATTGACCCTGAAAACAAAGATGGTGCTTGGTTACCAGTTAAAGATCTTGCATCAATCAATACACTTATCGGTAAATAGTTTTTAGTAGTATAATAAAATAAAGAACGACTCTTGTTGAATTATTGAAACAACCATAGCAGATAATCCATACACTTTGAATTCAAAGACAATGTGTATGGATTCATCGGTTAGGTTGTTTATTTTAATCAAAAATATTAAGTAATTCATTTTATGAAAGTGAGAATGTATATGAACGAATTCGAATTTAAAAAAATGCATATTAATAATGAAGTGCTTGCTTATAGAGAAGGTGGTACAGGGGATAGAAATTTACTGTTAATTCACGGAAATATGTCTTCATCAGCTCATTTTGACCATCTCATGGATGCACTTTATGATGATTTTAAAATCTACGCAGTTGATTTGCGAGGCTTTGGCCATTCTTCATATCACGAGCGTTTTGATAGTTTGAAGGACTTAAGTGATGATTTGGTTTACTTTATCGACAAATTAAGATTGAAAGATCTTGAAGTTTTAGGTTGGTCGACAGGTGGCGGTATCGCCATGTATCTTGCAATTGAAAACCCAGAAGTGGTAAAACGTGTAATTTTACTTGAAAGTGTTGGTATAACGGGATATCCGATGTTTAAAAAAGATGCACAAGGTCAAGCAATCCTAACCGAGCTTTTAATGACAAAAGAAGAAATTGAAAAGGATCCAATTCAAGTAGCACCTGTTTTAACGGCAATTGAAAATAAAGATGCTGAATTCTATAAAATGCTATGGAATGCAGCAATTTATAACGTTGGCAATCAGCCAGCACCAGAAGATTATGACAAATACGTTGAAGAGATGTTACTTCAAAGAAATTTAGTGGATATTGATTATTCTCTTACAAGATTCAATCTTTCGCATACAGATAACGGTTACGGTATGGGAAGTGGTGAAATTGATAAGATAAAATGCCCAGTTTTAATCATTCAAGGAGAAGACGATTATGTCGTTCCTATGACGATGGCAACTGGAATACATGAAGCACTTAAAGAAAACTCAAGATTAGAAATTCTTAAAAATTCTGGACACAACCCGATGGTTGATCAACTAGATACGGTTGTTAAGCTAATTAAGGAGAAATAAAATGTCTTTTATAGAGGTTAATCAAAAAAAAGCCTACTATGAGGTTCACGGTGAAGGCGAATCTTCACTGGTTATTTTAAATGGCATCATGATGAGTAGTGCAAGCTGGCAACCTTTTATTGGGATGCTCAGTAAAAAATGCAAAGTAGTATTGCTTGATTTTTATGATCAAGGTAAGTCAGAATATCTTGATGAACACTATACACAAGATTTACAAGTTGAACTCGTTAAAGAACTTCTCACAGCACTTGACCTTCAGCAGGTGACACTATTGGGGATTTCATATGGCGGTGAAGTAGCGATGAAATTTGCTATTAAATATCAATCTATGCTGACTAAACTAATTCTCGCTAATACGACTGCATATACAAATCAACAATTAAAAGCAATTGGTGATTCTTGGATCTATGCAGCCAAAACATATGATGGCAAACAATTTTTCAAAGCGACAATCCCGCCAATTTATTCTGCTGATTTTTATGAAGCAAGAGTAGAGTGGCTAGATGCAAGAGAAAAATTATTTGATAAATTATTTGATGAAAAGTGGTATGAGGGTTTCATCAGACTTGTGATTAGTGCTGAAAAACACGATATTAGAGATCAAATTAATGCAATTAAACTGCCGACACTGATCATCGGTGCGGATGAAGATATCATCACACCACTAGCATGCCAAGAACAAATTAACCAAGAAATTGTAAATAGTCAATTTGTTGTGATTAAACACTGTGGGCATGCTTCGATGTATGAAAGGCCCATTGAGTTTTTCAGTGCTGTTGTAGGATTTATCATGGTTGGCCATGAGCACTTTATTATTTGAGTAAAATAATCACTAGTACTCACCCCTTATCAAACTATTAACACAAAGCGTGGCGATTTCAAAGAACGCATACGGAAATAGTTTGAAGAAATATCAAAAAACGCGAAAGCGTTTTTTTTGTTGTAACAATAATGACTTTTAATAGAAACCTTCTGTGGTGGTATAATAATATCGGAGGATTCATTATGCGAGAGACAACTGTTATTGAAGCTAAATCATCAAATGAAAAAAGAGAAATCTTCATAGCTGAGCATATTCCTTTTATCGTTTACACCACATCCAATATTTTAGGGCGCTATCTTTCTGTCGAAAACGATGAGGAATATAGTGTCGCGCTTGAAGCTTTTAATTCGGCTGTAGATACTTATGATGCTTTACAAAGCAAGTTTGAAACATATGCAACGACGGTGATCCGTAACAAACTAATCGATTATCATCGAAGTCAGAAAAAACATTATGGTCAGGAAACATTAAACGAGGACTTAGCGGCGCCTACAAGTGATGAAGATTTAAAAATGGAAATAGAAGAATTGTCCGAAAAACTGAAAGTTTTTGGGATGACATTCGACGAGTTAGTAGACATAAGTCCATCACATAAAGATTCGAGAATAAAGGCAGTAGAGGTAGGTATACAGGCATCAGAAGAAAAAAATATAATTATACAACTCTATTCAACTTTAAAGTTGCCCGTAAAGGAGATTTTGAAAAAAATTAAAGTTTCAAGACGGTTTGTCTATTTACATAGACAATTTATTTTGGTGATTATCGTTATATTTAAAGAGAACTTTTCAACTTTAAAAGAATGGATATTAGATACGATTAGACCTGAAAAATAAACAGATGCCGCTTTTAAAATAATGCATTATCCAGTATAATGATAAAAGGCTCATAAGCAAGATGCTTTGAGCCTTAAATCGTCCGCAATAATAGGGTATAAAATGTGCATAAAATTGACAAACTTTGGTTCATTAATATAGGAAAATGAGGTCTTATGAAAAATAAATTTGCAAAAAACCTAGGTATACTTGGTTTGATAGGGTTATTAATTAAATTAATTGGTGCAATCTATAGAGTTCCACTCGCTATTTTTATGTCAGAGAATGCAGTAGCCTATTATTCACTGGCCTACCCTTGGTACAATATACTGATTGTTATTTCTTCAACATCAATACCAGCAGTAATAGCTAAAATTACTGCTGAAGCTATAGCCACCGATGATCGGAAACTTCAAGATGATGTCTTAAATGTATCGAGACGATTAATGCAGATTTTCGGTTTGGTTACCATGGTCCTATTGATTGGTTTTTCAGGAATCATATCAAATGCTTTGGGTTATCCTGAAAGCAAATACTCTTTTTATGTACTTGGTATTGCATCATTCTTCGTTGCACAAAATGCAGCTTATAGGGGATTTTTTCAAGGGACACAGCGACTTGAACTCTATGGTATCTCACAACTTCTTGAACAACTTGGGCGTGTATTTTTAGGACTAGGGATGGTTGTGATGGTATCTGGTATGGCTATCGGAGATGGCTATGTTGCTGCTGCTGGTACATCTGGAGCGCTGTTTGGAGCCGTTATCAGCTGGGGTTATTCTATAAGTCGCCATAGAAAATACTACAAGGATCATCGGAAAATTATATCAGATTTTAAAGGTGTATCTAAAAAGATATTTACGATATTGATACCAATAGCGATAGGGGCTTCAATTATGCCGCTACTGCAGATTATTGATGGAACGGTTGTTGTATGGAGATTAAGAGATATCGGCCTTGTAGACCAAGCTGCGGTGCTCTACTCGTATATTTCATTCTACTCAAGTCCAATCATAAATATAGCACAGGCAGTTTTCTCAGCACTTGAAGTAAGTTTGCTACCGATGATCACAAAGAGCTTCACTCAAAAGAGCGTCTCTTTAAAACATCAAGTCAACTTAGGTGTACTTTTATCAGTTGTCTTAGGACTTCCGATGGGGCTTGGTATTTGGGGATTCTCCGAACAGATATTGCTCTTTTTATATCCTACAAAAGTAGATATTGCAATTGATGCAGCATCTGTTTTATCAATCATGGGACTTTCAATTGTATTTTTCTCTGTGTTTATTGCAACAACTAGTATTTTGCAAGGGATTAACCAATATAAAAGACCAGTGCTTCACCTTTTCATAGGAGCGGTTGTAAAAGTAATATCTGCTTATTTATTGATCGGGATAAAAACAATCAATATAGATGGGGCAGCATATTCTACTTTACTAGCATATCTTGTTGCAGCGACGCTGAACCTATTCTATGTGTATAGAGCGATTAGACCTACAAAAGAATTTGCTAAAAAAGGTCTGTTAACACTTTTATCGAATATTGTGATGATCATCAGTGCAAAAGGTGTTTTTGCCATTTTAGATGGCAGGTTGCCAATGCGACTAAACTTACTTGTATCAATAGCAGTAGCCGTTGGCATATATGGCGTTTGTATCTTCTTTGGTAAGGTAATCACTAAAGATGACTTTGATAACTTAGGTGAACATGAATAATTCAAAGAAATAAAAATCCTGCTTCCTTGCATATCAACCTATGCAGGGAAGCAGGATTTATTTTTTTTATACTATAAAATCGTCAGCATTAACTCTCTGATTACTTTACAAGCTGTTGCAGTACTAACACCTGTTTGATCATAGTGAGGTGAAAGTTCCACGACATCAGCACCAATGATGTTAAGTGGGCTTAGTGTCTTTAATATCTTGATCATGTCATTAAAGAAGATCCCACCTGGTTCAGGTGTACCTGTACCAGAAAAGATAGATGGATCAAATACGTCAAGATCGATAGTGACATACACCGGTGTACCTGCTTCAATTGACTCAACGACAGATGATAGTGTGTCATAAGTGAATTTCTCTAAGTGTGTATGTGTTTTAGCCCATTCAAACTCAGCTTTTTCACCTGATCGGATACAAAATTGAGAGATGTTCCCATCGCCCATAAAATCCCAGGCACGTCTGATAACAGCGGCATGTGATAAAGGTTCGCCCATATAGTCTTCTCTAAGATCTGTATGTGCATCAAAGTGTATGAGTTTGAGGTTTGGATGCTTTTTATAAGCTGCTCTAATTGCGCCAAGTGAAACCAAATGCTCGCCACCGATTAAAAATGGGATCTTATCAGCTCTTAAAATCTCAGTTGCTGTCTCTTCTATGAGTTCCATTGATTTTGCAGCATTTCCAAAAGGTAAATCGAGATTGCCAATATCAGTGAGATGATAATCACTAAGATCTTTATCTAAATAAGGGCTGTAAGTTTCAAGACCAAAAGAGTCCATACGGATGTAGTCCGCTGCAAACCTAGTTCCAGGTCTAAACGAAGTTGTAGAGTCAAATGGTGCACCAAAGATGACAATTTCAGCATCATCAAAAGCACAGTCACATCCGATAAACGTGTGAATGTTTGAATGCATGGATTACTCCTCCAAAAGTTTCTTAACAAAAGTAGGGAGTGCAAAACAACCTGTGTGTAAATCAGTGTTATAGTATTTAGTTTCAAGACCAAATGCGTCCCAAGCTTTAGGATCAAAATCAGCGATTGGATCTAACACTTTTGAAGCAAATCCAAATAACCAGTGACCAGATGGGTAAGTAGGCATATGGAATTGATATACCTTGCTGATTGGGAAGATTTTTTCTATTTTAGAGTGTGATCTTTTCATCTCACGTGCATAGTTTGGATAATATGGGCTCTCATGTTGATTGATGAGGATCCCATTATCTGCAAGTGCAGCATAGCAGTCTTTGTAAAACGCTTCTGAAAATAAACCTTCGCCAGGTCCGATAGGGTCTGTGCTATCTACTAAGATCAAATCGTATTCATTTATTTTTCCGTGGATAAAAGCTAATCCATCTTCAAAATAAAGAGAAACTCTTGGATCATGAAGTTTGCATGCAGTGATAGGTAGGTATTTTTCACATGCACGAACAACCATCTCATCGATTTCAACCATATCGATTTTTTCAAGGTGTTTATAACGTGTGAGTTCTCTCACAGTACCCCCATCACCACCGCCGATAACCAGTACGCGTTTGATAGAAGGGTTTGTTGCCATAGCAACATGTGTAATCATATCATGGTAAACAAATTCATCTTTTTCGTTAACCATCATTAAACCGTCTAATGTAAAGAAAGTACCAAACTCTTCAGATTCAAAAAAATCGATCGTTTGGAAAGGGCTCTCTTCAGAATAAATGTGTTTTTTTACTTTAATTGAAAAATCTACTGTATCAGTGTGCTTCTCGGTATACCAAAGTTCCATATTGACCTCCGTTATTTTGGGCTTATTTAAGCCATTCAATCGTTTCAAATATATCTTATATTTGTTTTATCTATTTCTTTTATCTATTTTTTTTATCTATATCTTATTATAACCCATCAAAGGTTCAGCCAATCATCTATACAACAATTGGCTGATGGTTTTATTCTTTTATGACTTTGATAAAGTCGGCATTTGGGTCTTCCATGCCTGTAATCACCCCATGTGACGCTTTAAAAAGTTTAATTTGTTCTATTACAGATTCATTGATGCGTTCACCGTAACTTACCACTGGTATGCCAGGTGGGTAACTCATCAAGGATTCACCACTGATTCTACCCAGTGTCTCTTCAAGTGCAACCATTTCTTTTTCTGCATAGAAAGCATCTCTAGGAGAAATGACGACATTGGGATAGTGTAGGTCGATTTTTTTATAATCAAGTCTGGTATTTTGAAATCGCTTACTTATGTCCTCAAGGGCGCTAATTAACAAATCAATGTTATCATAGTCATCCCCAACACTTAAGATTGCTAGTGAATTATATACATCACCGGTTTCCATCTGAATATTGTATTCATCTCTAAGAATATCATAAAGTTCCATGCCATTAAGCCCCATGTCACGTGTCGTTACGCTGAGTTTAGTGGGATCGAAACCATAGATGCCAGGTTTACCCTCAGTTTCCTTACCGATTGAATAACAGCCCGGGATGGCATTGATTTTTTGGCGTGCATATTCAGAAACCTCTATAATATGGTCTAATATGCGTTCGCCGTCCAGAGCTAGCATCTTTCTAGCGACGTCAAGAGATCCCATGAGCAGATATGAAGGGCTTGTCGTCTGCATCATGTTGATGACTTTACGCACATATCTTCCGTCAACAGAAGTCGTATTGACCAAAAGTGCAGAGCTTTGTGTCAATGAACCGCCTGTTTTATGAAGACTTACAGAAGACATATCCGCACCGGCTTGCATGCCGCTTAGTGGAAATTTATCGTTAAAATGAAAATGTGTCCCATGTGCTTCATCAACTAACACAAGCATATTTTTTTCATGACAATAATCAACAATAGCCTTTAAATCGCATACAGCACCATAATAGGTAGGGTTGATGATAAAAGCTGCTTTAGCATCAGGATGCTCGGAGTAAGCTTTTTTAAGTGAATCTAGAGTGACATTGTGGGAAACCCCCATCTCTTCATCGATCTCAGGGCTCATGTAAACCGGAGTAGCACCACATAAGATCAATGAGTTAATCGCAGATTTATGCACATTTCGAGGTAGAATAATCTTATCCCCCTCGCTTACAGCAGTCATAATCATCACTTGCACAGCAAATGAAGTGCCACCGACGATAAAATAGCCTCTATCAGCACCAAAAGCATCTGCAAGTAAATCTTCAGCTTCTTTAATGACGCTTATTGGGTTTCCTAAGAAGTCTAATGGTTTCATAGAATTGACATCAAGTTCAAGCATAGCATCGCCAAAATACTCAGCGTATTCTCTAAGACCGCGACCATGCTTGTGACCTGGAACATCAAATGGAATGACGTTTTTTGCGCGATATTCTTTCATCGCAGTAAAAACGGGGGTTTTAGAATGATCTAACATCATTCGCCTCCTTCCGAAAAGTTATAGTACTTTAAACACAAATAACATAGGCGTATAAAAATGGAATTATGCTTTACCTATATTTCTGCCATAGTATATTTCAGTCATTTCTTTTTTAAGTTTAACCATGATCTCACGTTGTTCTTTTGGCGTAAGATCATCTTTATTTACTTCAAAAAGATAATTGTTCATTTCAAAATCTTTAAGCATCATTTTTGTATGGAATATATTTTCTTGATAAACATTAACATCAATCAATTGATATTTGTTGAGTGTTCTTTTAGCAATATAGTTTTGAATCGAGTTGATATTGTGATCGATAAACAATTTTTGACCCGATGCATCTCTTGTAAAACCTCTTACGCGATAATCAATTGTGATGATATCGGAATCAAAACTATCGATTAGATAGTTAAGCGCTTTAAGTGGAGAAATCTGTCCACAAGTAGAAACGTCGATATCCACTCTAAAAGTACTAAGTCCATTATCAGGATGATACTCAGGATAAGTATGAACTGTTAAATGACTTTTATCGAGATGTCCAACCACGTGTTGAGGTATGTTGACGAGTACGCCTTTGTTACACGATGGATCTAATGCTTCATCAGGAAGTTCCTCTTCAGAAATAAGGATAGTAACACTTGCCCCCTGAGGCTCGTAATCTTGTTTTGCAACATTTAAAACATGAGCACCGATCATTTTCGTTACATCTTGAAGGATATTTGTAAGACGTTCTGAATTATATTGCTCATCAATATATTCGATATATTTTTGTCTATCCTCAGCTGAGCGCGTATAGCAAATATCGTAGATATTAAAGCTCAATGTTTTAGTTAAGTTGTTAAAACCATGAAGTTTGATTTTTTTATAACCTTTCAAGGTAGGTCCTCCTTAAATCGAGATAATCTGTAGGTGTAAAACACATGATAATACTTAAAATATTAACCATTAAGTATACTAATACTGTTTTTAACACAAGTACAATTATAGCACAAACTCACACAATTACTAGTGGTTTGAAAGGTTTTTTTATTTTTTTTTTATATAGTGTTTTTTAGATATATTAAGTTTAATATATTAAACAAAATAAGTGCAATTACGAAACAAAAAAACAAAAGCCATTTTATGGAAAGTCCGTAAAATGGCTTAATAAGTCATGTTGAAAGTAAAGAATGTGATAATGGTTGTTTAAAATTAAGGTTTTTTTTGAAAACTTAAAATGTTTTAGGTTTATAGCGTAAGACTCTGGTTGAATTTAAAACAGCGATTAATGCAACGCCCACATCTGCAAATATTGCCATCCACATAGAACTTAAACCAACCGTTCCAAGTATCATAATAAGAATTTTTGTCCCAAGTGCAAAAATGATATTTTGTGTTACTATTTTTTTTGTTATTTTTGAAATCTGAATAGCTTGTGGTATTTTTGAAGGTTCATCTGTCATGAGCACAATATCGGACGCCTCTATTGCAGCATCGCTACCAATAGCGCCCATCGAGATGCCAATATTTGCGCTTGCAAGTACAGGCGCATCATTGATCCCGTCACCTACAAATGCAACGTTAGCACCTGAAGTCATAAGAGAAGTCACCTTTTTATACTTGTCTTCCGGGAGTAATTCACTAAATACATCTTCAATACCAAGTGATTTAGCAACGACACCAGCTGCTTCTTTACGATCACCAGTCAACATCAGAACGCGATATCCCAGTGCTTTAAGTGCTGTAATTGTCTGAAGTGCGTCTTGTTTAACCTTATCTCGAATATCGAATGCGCCAATATAAATTCCATCTAAAGCAATATAGATATGCGTATAAGGGGACTGAATGTCGGGTATTGAGATACCTTGATCTTGCATTAAACTTTTATTACCAGCAACGATGATTCCTTTTTTAGACCTTACAATTACGCCTTTTCCGCTGATTTCTTCAAGAGATTGGATATCATCTAGGTTAACTTGATGGTTCGAAAACTGTATGATTGATTTTGCAATTGGATGATTAGAGTGATATTCGGCCAATGTCGCCATTTCTAAAAGTACATAGTCGTCCACTACACCATCAGGTAGATGCGTCTGGTAAACTTCAAAAGCACCTTCAGTGAGTGTCCCCGTCTTATCAAAAACAATTGTATCAATCTGGCTTAAAGCTTCTAAATAGTTACTGCCTTTTACAAGTATCCCGTGTTTAGAGGCATTTCCAATACCACTAAAAAATCCTAGAGGAACTGAGACAACAAGTGCGCATGGACATGAGATAACTAGAAAAATCAGACCACGATAAAGCCAAGTATTAAAGTTTTCAAATCCAAGTATAAAAGAAGGAACAAAGACTAAACCTAGGGCAAAGAAAACAACGACAGGTGTGTAGTATCTTGCAAATTTAGTGATAAAGTTCTCTGTAGGCGCTTTGTTTGAAGTAGCGTTTTCGACTAAAGATAATATACGTGCAACAGTGGATTCAGCATAAACTGAAGTTACTTTGAGTTTTAATATCCCATTTACAACGACACTTCCACTGAGTACAGCATCACCAAGAGCAAAGTATTCAGGGATTGATTCTCCAGTAAGTGCAGACGTATCAAGGTTACTTCCCCCATCAACGATGATACCATCGAGTGGAATTCGTTCTCCCGGTTTGACGATGATGATTTCATCAACTTGAATATCTTCTGGAGAAACTGTCATCCAGAAGCTATTACGCAGTACCGTCGCTTCGTCAGGTCTGATGTCGAGAAGCGAACTGATTGCGTGTTTAGACCGGTTAACTGCCAAGTCTTGAAAGTATTCTCCTATTTCGTAGAAAATCATAACTGCTACAGCCTCGGGATATTCTCCGATCGCAATTGCGCCGAAAGTTGCCAGCGACATTAAAAAGTTTTCATCAAAAACTTCACCGCGTAAGATATTTCTATAAGATTTATAAAGGACTTTATGGCCAGATAAAACATAAGCTATTGCAAGTGCTGTTATTTCAACATAAGGGAAGTTTTTCCCAAGGATACCAACTGCAAATAGCACTAAGCTCAGGCTAAGCCTAATTAGATTTTTTTTATTATGGCCAACACTATTTTTTACAAAAGATGTATGGTTGTGATGGTCATCATTAGCTGTATCACGCACATGGTTATCGCGGATATGGTTATCACGGACAGAAACGACGACATCGGGTTCGAGCGCATTTACGATATTTTTGATTTCAAGGATAGCCGAATCAGTATCTTGCCCACTAGTTTCAAAGGTTAATTTTGACCTCGAAAAATCCAAGATAACATTATCAACCCCTGAAATACCTTTAGTACGCGTTTCAATTTTGGCGGCACAACTGGCACATCCCAAGCCTTCAAGGTTAAGTGTAATTTTTTCCATCTATTAAGACCCCTGTATCATTTTTAAAATAACATATGAACAGTTGCTCATATGTTCAATTATATTTTACCGCCAATTTTATAGAAAGTCAATAGTTCTAAGTGGTTGTACAATATGAAATTGAGGTGTAAAATAATAGACGCATGATGTAATATTGAACAGATAATGAAGATTACATTTAAAGATAAAAGTAGATAGATTTTTTTAATGAGGAGAAATCATGAGGTTTTTTAATGGAAAGAAAATTGAATTACTTGCACCAGCAGGTAATTTTGAAATTTTTAAAGGGATAGTTGAAAGTAAATGCGATGCCATCTATTTTGGTGGCCAACGTATGAATATGCGTATGATTCGAAAAGGGTTTAATTTTACAGATGAGGAACTTAAACTTGCGGTTGATCTTGCAAGAGAAAAAAATAAAGCAACCTATATAACGGTCAATAACCTTTTAGATGCAGATGATATTGATGCACTGGATGCTTATTTGATATTTTTAAATGAAATTAAGCCTACTGGCATCATTGTACAAGATATGGCTGTACTCAGTAGAGCAAATAAACTGAAACTAGAGATAGAAATTCATGCATCTGTCATGATGAATGTGCATAACATTGAAACAATACGTGCTTTAGAGGAAAAAGGTGTCAACAGAGTTGTATTATCTAGGGAGACAACACTTGCAGAAGCTTCTTATTTTCATCAAAATTCAAAAGTAGAACTCGAGTATTTCACACATGGTGACATGTGTGTTGCACATGGTGCTCAGTGTTATTACAGTTCGATGCTATTCGGCATGAGTAGCAATAGAGGGAAATGTCTAAAACCTTGTCGTTGGTGGTTTGACTTTGAAGGCAATCGTGCTTATCCACTTGCTGTAAAAGACATGTCGATGATAGCCCACTTACCTCAGATGATTCATTCAGGTATTACTTCATTTAAAATCGAAGGTAGAATGAGAGAAAAAGAGTTTATCGTCGATTTAATTAACCGTTATGGCGATGTGATCGACCGTTATATTGAAGATCCCATCGGTTATGATTATAAAGCACAGGAAGCTTGGATTTTTGAACATCGAAAAAGAGATCTTTCAACGGCATATGCATTTGGGACACCAGGGCTCTCAAATATCAATGAGCGGTATGAGGGGACAGGTAAGTTTTACAGTACCGGTAAAATGTTTAGTACACCAACAGAAGAATCGACAGTAGAAGTGCATCAAGTCGAAAATCTCAAAGAAATTTTTTCACTTAAAACGACTTATCATCAGTGCCTTTCAGCTAGAGTAGAAGATATTGATCAAGTGAATATCGCTTTGGAAGAAGGGGTTGACCGCATCTATCTTGCTGCAGATGTTTTTGAACCGAAGCACCCTTTTACACTTGAGGATGTAGTTGAGATCTCAAAGATAAAAGGAAAAACCGAACTCTACATTGCACTTCCAAGAATGATGGATGAGCTTCAGTTTGAAAAATACCATGTTTGGCTGGAAAAAATAAAGCTATCAGGCGTTGAAATTGATGGTTTACTGGTCACCAATCTCGGTGCTGTAAGAAGTTTTGAAGGTCGTGGTTATAAAATGGTGGGCGATTTTTCGATGAATATATTTAATCGGTTTTCAGCTGAATTTTATCTAGAGCAAGGGATTGAGTTGGTTACACCTTCCATTGAACTGCCTGCAAAGGAACTCAAAGTCTTATTAGATTCAGGCGTTCCATGTGAGGTCATTACACACGGTAGACTTTCGACGATGTATATGTCTCACGATCTATATGAGGCGCAAAATGTGTCAACTGATGACACACTTGTCTATGAAAATGAAGGTGGTAAGTACCTCGTTAAACGAGATGTGCACGGTAAAACGCATCTGTTAATGCAAAAACATTATTCATTGCTACCTATTGCGGATAGGTTATCTGCATTAAGTTTTAGAATAGAAGCACAAAATGAAACACCTGAAACCTTTAGAAAAATCATTAAAGCGCATAAAGCCATTATAAATAAAGAAATAAGCGGAATGGACAGTTTGTTACTCTTAGGTGAACACCATATGGTAACTTTAGGTGCAACGCGTTTTTAGGAGGCGGAAATGGACGAGTTAATTAAACCAGATGTGGAAATAGATCATGCTGGCCACCTATCGCCAGAAGAAATTATAGACATGAAATCAAATTATTTTTATCCCAACACCATGCATTTTTATAAGAATCCACCTCACATCATAAAAGGAGAAATGCAATACCTTTTTGATCACTTTGGTAATCGATACACCGATTTTTTTGCAGGCGTAACCGTTTTAAATTGTGGTCATAGTAATCCCTTTATTTTAGAGGCTGTTAAAAAACAGCTGAGTCAACTTCAGCATACGTCAATCATCTATTTGACAGAGCCTATGGTAAAGTTAGCAAAGGCACTCGCTGATATATTACCTGGAGATATAAAGTCTACTTTCTTCTGTAACAGCGGAACAGAAGCTAACGAAGGTGCATTGCTTCTGGCTAGGATGCATACCGGTAAAAAGGGCTTTATTGCATTTGAAGGCGGCCTTCATGGTCGCTCACATCTTACCATGAGTGTGACTGGGATCCCTATGTGGCGAATCGATCCTTTTTTAGATGAAGATGTCTATTTCGCAAGATGCTTTAACCAAGAAGGAATCAGTGCCAGTGAAGCTTGTGAAGCTGCTTTAAAGGATGTTCAAAGTATACTCGAGGCACATGGCGCTGAAATCGCTGCATTAATTGTAGAACCAATTCAGGGAAATGGTGGCATGAATACACCGATAAAAGACTTTTTTATTAAACTAGAGACACTTTTAAGAAAACACGATGTTTTGATGATTGTGGACGAGGTGCAAACGGCTTTTGCTAGAACAGGTACTCATTTTGCCATAGAGCAATTTGGTGTAGTACCAGATATCGTAACTTATGCTAAAGCCCTTGGTAATGGCATACCTATCGGCGCGTTTAGTGCAACTCCAGTGGTGGCAAAATCGTTTAATAAACCGTCGGCATCAACACTTGGTGGTAATCCAGTCTCTGCAACAGCTGGACTAGCGGTTCTTGAATATATCAAGGCCAATAAGTTATGCGATAGAGCAATAGCATTAGGAGAAGTACTAAAAAATGGTCTTGAGGCACTTCAAGCTAAATATAGTGTCATCAGGGAAGTAAGAGGGCTTGGTCTAATGTTAGGCGCGGTATTAGATTCTGATAGTGGTGCTTTCACTGTCGATTGGATACTTGAAGAGATGAAAAAACGAGGGTTTATTATTGGCAAGAATGGACTTCATAGAAATGTCCTTGCTTTTCAACCCCCGCTAGTGATAGAAGAAATGGATATTAAGTTGATGCTCGTTGCGCTTGAAGAAACGCTATCTTCCTTGCCAACGACATAGTCTTTTTTCTAGTAAATCGATACTACTAAACAGTAATACACCCAAAAGACTAATGGCAATTATACCAGCAAACATGCTCGTGTAATCTAGCTTTAGCCAGCTGTCCATGATAAAATAACCGATGCCATAACGCGTTGCAAAGTTTTCTGCAAAAAACAAGACTGAGATAGAGGTTCCAATACTCACTCTAAGTGACGTTAAAAGATTTGGGATAATTGCAGGTATAATCAGATGTTGATATACCTGCTTTTTTGTTGCCCTAAGTGTGCGCATAGAGGTAAAGTAACTTTGATTAATTGACTTTACACCATCCCGTGTGCTTACGAGAATTTGAAAAATAATGATTAGACCAACTAATATAATTTTTGATAAATCACCCAGTCCAAAGAATAACATCAGTAGTGGCAAAAAAGCTATTTTTGGAACGGGATAAAGTGCATATATAATAGGTGAAACTAATCGATCAACTCGAGGATGCGTTGCAATCATTATGCCAACTGGCACTCCAATGAGGAGGGTCACAAAAATAGCAACTAAAATACGATAAAGACTTAAAAGTGCATGATGTAAAATCAAAGGAAATTCACTCATCATGAGTAATACAGCAGAATGAGGTGCTGGTATTAAACGAGGGTTAACAAAAAAATGGAGGATATACCAAACAATAGTGATCATTGAGAGTGCATAAAGGTTACGCTTCATCATAGACCTCCTGCATTGCTTTTCTAATTTCAACACATAATGAGTAGAATTCAGGCTTCTCTCTCAGGGATAAATCGCCAAAATACGGATTCATAAATCGATTGACGATTTGTCCTCCTCTTTGTGACATGAGCAGGATTTCTTGACCGAGGAAAACCGCTTCTTCTATATTGTGTGTCACAGTAATCCAAGTCAGTTCTTTAGTCTGGTTCAAAGTCATAATGGCGTTTTGAAGTGTTTCCCTTGTAATGGTATCAAGCGCAGAAAACGGTTCATCCATTAGGAGGATCTCAGGAGATAAAAGCCATGCTCTAGCAATTGCAACTCTTTGCTTTTGTCCACCACTGAGCTGATGAGGGTATTTTTTCAGATGTGCTAAAAGACCAAGTTCGTCAGCTAATTTTTGTGCGATAGCTATTTGAGCGTCAGTGATTTTACCACATTTAATTTGTAGGCCAAGTAACATGTTGTCCCAGACGGTTTTCCATGGAAAAAGACCATATTCTTGAAGTACCATGGCGATATGATCCTTTGTTTCTTCTTGATCGAAAGATAATTCGCCTTTAGTAGGAGAATTCAGTCCTGCAAGTGTGTAGAGCAAAGTCGTTTTACCACAACCAGAAGGGCCAATAATCGTATAAGCCCGTCCTTTTTCAAAGTCTAAGCTGAGTGATGAAAGTACTTCTTCATGTTCAAAACGGATATGAATGTTTCTCAATGAAACGATTGGCGCTTGTTTACTCATCAAGGTCACCTAAATGAGCAATCCCGTCGGAACTGCCATTCCAGATAGGATAAGTATCTGACATAATCCCAAACGTTCTTAGAACTCTAGCGGCGGTCTGATCGACTATTTCTTTTACAGTTTTAGGTTTGTTATAAAACGCTGGGACAGGTGGCATAATCACTGCGCCATAACGTGTTAGTTTTAACATATTTTCAAGATGAATGCCACTTAAAGGCGTCTCCCTAGTTACTAAAATAAGAGGTCTCTTTTCTTTTAAGGTTACATCAGCCCCTCGACAGATAAGCGTATCAGCGATACCACCTGCTATTTTCCCCATGGTACCCATGCTACATGGAACGATGCACATGCCATCTATAGGATAAGAGCCACTTGAGATGTTTGAAAACAGGTCTTCTTGCTCATACCGGATAAATCGGCTGTTATTTAAAAAAGGAGAGATAAGTGCTTCATAATTATCTTCCAGTTCATAAGCCATCACTTTTTCACCAAGTTTAGAAGCCACGAAATGTACTTCATGGCCAAGAGACAGAAGCTGCTCAATGACGCTATAAGTAAGTGCGCTTCCGCTTGCACCTGTTAATCCAACTATGATTCTTTTCATGTGAAGTCCTTTCTATAAAAATATATCAAGTGCAGTTGTCAGTAACAATAAAGTAGAGATCAATTGATTGATATGATATGCGGCAAAGTTCATTTTAACTTTGTGACCAGGGTCGATTAATCCGTGTTCGATGAGGAGTAAAATGCCACTTACAAAGACACCTATATAATAAATCAAATTTAGCTGCGCCAGTAAACCAACTGCGATTAGCAATAACCACATGATAAGGTGAAAAACACGTGCGATATTAAGTGCCCCTTTTAATCCGAAGCGAGCAGGTATTGAAAATAGACCGACAGAGCGATCAAAATCGATGTCCTGTGTGCCGTAGACGATGTCAAATCCTGAAACCCAAAGTGTCACTATTGCACCCAAAACAAGTGGAATTAAGTCTATGCCACCTGTTACTGCTATCCAAGCGCCAACAGGAGCACCGGCACAAGTGATACCGAGTACAAGATGACATAACCAAGTAAAACGTTTTGTGTAGCTATAAAGTGTAAATAATCCAAGTGCAATAGGGGATAGATAAAAACAAAGTAGATTGATCTGATAAGCTGCAAAAACAAAGAGAATGTAGCAAAGTGCAGTAATGATCAAGACTTCTCTTGATTTGACAATTCCTTTTGGCATGTGTCTCGTCTGTGTTCTTGGATTTAAGCCATCGTATTTTTGATCTACGTATCTATTGAGGGCATTGGCACCATTTCTTCCTGCAAAAAGACAAACCATGATCCAGAAAAATAAGTCTAGACTAGGTAAGCCATTTGCTGCGATAAAAAGTGCTATAAGTGCAAAGGGTAATGAGAACAATGTATGTGAAAACATCACGAGTTCACCATAAGTTCTTATTTTTTTTATCATTTTATGAAATACATTATTAGTCGATGCCATACTGTAACCATCTTTCTGTCACCAATTTGATGATATCTTCTGACATGTCTATATCATCTGGCCAAGGTCTCATCAGTCCGTCTGATGGGCCTTTTTTAGTAGCGTCAATGCCTACAAATAATTGGCCATCGGGTTTTTGTGTAATGAGAATATCTCGTTTGGGGTCGATGTTATTAAATACTTTCCAAGAAACTGTGGATAAATTAGACACATCCACCCAATCATCCACAGCGATAACAAATCTTTCACTTATAGTTGGATCATTGGCAAACGCTTCTAGTTTAGCTTTAATGCCATCAGGTTGTGCTTCTTTGTTGACGCCTACAACTTTCAGTGTCTCAAGTGACGAATGATAAGACTCTGGTTTTGTAAATGCTTGATTTGACTCAACGTCACGCTTTCTAGTGGCATCGATGCCAAGTCTAAAACCTTGGAATGCGCGGTTTGAGGCATGATCCAGAGCATCAAGCGGACCTTCAGTGATTATCAAGTGTGTATCGTCTATCACATTTGATGAAATCGCTTTTGCGACTGCTGTATAATCATGAACATCTACATCAGAATCGACGATAATGATCATTTTGGTATACATCATTTGACCAAGTCCCCAAAGGGCGAAAAGCACTTTGTTAGCATGGCGTGGAAATGCTTTTTTGATTGACACGATGGCACAGTTATGAAAAACGCCTTCAAGTGGCATGTCCATGTCGATGATTTCAGGAGTTTGAATTTTCATAAGTGGTAGGAAGATGCGTTCAGTTGCCTTGCCAAGATAACAATCCTCCATAGGGGGTTTACCCACGATAGTCGTTGGATAAATAGCATTTTTACGGTGTGTGATCTTTTCAAGATGAAACACGGGGTACATATCAGCTAGAGAATAATAGCCAGTATGGTCGCCAAACGGTCCTTCCAAACGTCGCTCATCCAGTTCAACATAGCCTTCGAGGATAAATTCGGCTTCAGCAGGTACATAGATATCGTTGGTGATACTCTTTACGAGCTTGACGCTTTTTTTCTTAAGATAGCCTGCAAATATCATCTCATCCACCATCTTTGGAAGTGGCGCTGTTGCTGCGTATATAATAGTAGGGTCACAACCTAGTGCCACTGATACCGGCATTTTTTTACCTAATCGGCGGTACTTCTCATAAATTTCTTTCCCGTCTTTGTGCAGGTGCCAGTGCATACCAGTGGTTTTAGAATCATACACTTGAAGGCGATACATACCGACATTTTGCTGACCATTATCGGGGTCTTTCGTGAAAACAAGAGGCAAAGTAATATATTTTCCGCCATCTTGTGGCCAACATTTTATGATTGGCAAATCATCCAAGTTGGGTTCAGCGACGACCTCTTGGCAAGGGGCTTTCTTCACTTTTCTTGGAAAAATAAAAGGAAGAGGTGCAAGTTTGGGAATCGCTTTAATTTTCCCGAGTAATGAAGCATAAGAACCAACGTCCATATAACTTTCAATTTGATGCGCGATTTCGTCAAGGTTTTTGACACCCAACCCGAGATTTAATCTTTCATAGGTTCCCATGGCGTTGATAACTAGTGGAAACTTTGAACCTTTAACATTGTTAAAGACAAGTGCATTGCCAAACTGTTTTGAAACCCGGTCTGTGATCTCTGTAATCTCTAGTTCAGGATCGACTTCTATATCTATCTCTGTTAATAAATTTCTTTTTTTAAGTGCTTCTAAATAACTTTGTAGATCTCTATAGGGCATACCAACCTCCTTATTAACACTTTAGATTATAGTCATTTCTAGGCTTTATGTCAATTTGAGACATATTGACCGAATCCTTAAAATATGTTAGCATTATTTGGTTGATAAGGAGGACAGAATGAAAAAAAATATTGCAATATTAATGATTTTAGTTTTAATGGTGAGCACTTTATTATTTGGTTGCTCAAAAGAACAAACAACTCAAACGCTTAAAATCGGTGTTATGTCAGATTTAGGGGCAGCGCCATTTGTTATAGCAAAAGAAAATGGATATTTTAGTGATCTTGGTTTAGATGTAGAAATCACAGTTTTTAAAAGTGCAACGGATAGAGATACAGCGATGCAAACGGGTAACTTAGATGCTGCAATGGCTGATATGCTTACCATCGTATTTTATAACGATGCTAAGTTCCCAGCAAAAATGACTTCATCAACCTATGGAAATTATGTGATGGTAACTACCCCTACACTTAATTCAGATGGATTAAAAGCGCTTGAAAAAGTGCGAGTAGGTATCTCAGCAAATACTGTCATCGATTTTGCAACACAACAAATCGCTGCAAATAGCGGACTAGATAGCACCATAGAAACCATTGCTATCCCTCAGATGCCGGTAAGGCTTGAGATGCTTGGAGCAGGTGAGCTTGAAGCGGCAACTTTACCAGAGCCACTTGCATCAGCTGCAGTCTTAAGTGGAGGAGAAAAATTAAGTGGCACACTGGATTTGGGATTACAGCCTGGCGTATTTATCGTTACAGATAAAGCGATAGATGAAAAATCAAAAGCAATTGAGAAGCTCTATGAAGGTTATAATAAGGGTGTCGATTACCTCAATACAACGGATCAAACAGTGTATATCCAAAAATTAGTGGATCAATTAGGTTTTCCACCTTCTTTAGTAGAGAGTTTTAAGTTTCCTGTACTCAGTACAGCAACTGCCGCTGATGAAGTGACTTTTAGTACAATACTAAGCTGGATGAAAGATAGAGCGCTTACAACTTCTGAATACAGTTTCAAAGATTTGAGTACGGATCAGTTTATAAAATAAGCCATCAAATGCATAAAAATAAGAGTTAAAATAATTACCAATTAAACGGGTAATCATTTTAACTCTTTTTTAATAATAATATTCGGCTGTAATGTACTAGTTATTCTTACCTGTAGAAGAAAAAAGTGTTTCTGAAAGTAAGTTATTGAGATTTGAAAAAGACTGATCTAATTTTTCAAGTGTTTTAAAATCTAAATCAAGCAATTGGTTAGCCATTTCTTCGCCAAAGCTTTCAAGAGTAGCAGCAACGATATTTTTGCCCTTTTCAGTGAGAGATATATAATAAATTCTCTTATCTTCAAGGTCAATTTGTTTTTGAATATAGCCATCTTCGATAGCAGTTTTCACATAACGGCTACAGTTAGGTAATGAAATGTTAAGTATTTCTGAAACTTCAGAGATCATCAGTCTTTCATGTCTAAATACGGTGTGTAACAATTTAAACTCTAATTTACTAACAGCAGAATCTTGATTCTTAACGATGCTAGATTGAATTACTTCTTCATAAAAATCGTTAAATATCATTACTTGTTTTAAGATGCTTTTGATTTTATGATTATTGTCTTTCATTTGTCAATCACGCTCCTTAACTCATTATAAAATGACATGTTTATAAATGCAACATAAGAAATTGTCATATAGTGTTATTTTCGTATTTGTCCATTACCGTACACTATATATTTAATTGTAGTTAGCGCTTTAAGCCCCATAGGACCCCTTGCATGTAACTTTTGAGTACTGATGCCAATCTCAGCACCAAATCCAAATTGACCACCATCTGTAAACCGTGTAGAAGCATTGACATAAACGGTCGATGAATCTACATGATTGAGAAAATATTGTGCATGATCATATTGGTTGGTAAGAATAGCTTCAGAATGACCGGTACTATATTTTTCAATGTGACTTATGGCCTCATCTAAATCTGAAACGATTTTTACGGCTAGTTTATAATCGAGATATTCTGTTTCCCAGTCTAATTCAGTGGCTAAGTGCCAATTTTTGCTAAGGTTCTGCGTTGCTAAAGCAATGTTGTGAGCATTTTCACATAGTGCAAAAGTAACGCCTTTTTCATTTAAAACAGAAATGAGTTTTGGTACCAATGATTCCGCAATTGATTCGTGAATAAGAACCGTCTCAACTGCATTACAAGCACCTGGTCTTTGAACTTTAGCGTTTTCAATAATACTTATTGCTTCATCTTCACCATAGTCAAAATCCACATAGATATGACAGTTGCCAGTACCAGTTTCTATCATCGGAATTTTAGAATGACCAGAAACAAATTGGATCAGTCCTGCACCGCCTCTAGGTATAACGCAATCTATGTATTGCTTAGCACATAGTAATTGCTTCGTGAATTCCCTGTCCGTAGTTTTGACAAGTTGAACTGTTCCTACAGGTAGATTGCAAATTGCAATTGCCTTATCGATCGCAGCGAGGATGGCTTTATTAGTGAGTAAAGCATCAGACCCGCCTTTTAATATGACGGCATTACCTGTTTTTAAACAAAGTGCAGTGGCATCAACAGTAACATTTGGCCTAGATTCATAAATCATTGCGACAACACCTAGTGGTACTCTTTTTGCTCCAATAGATAAACCTGCTTCATTTACCCACATCGCATCAATTTCTCCAACTGGATCTTTAAGCTGTATAATTTGATTAAGGCCATTTATCATTTCTTCGAACCTGGATTCACTAAGTGTGAGCCGTTCTATAAGTGCTTCTTTGATCCCACTAGATCTTGCATCGGCAACATCAACAGTATTTGCAGATAGAATATCTTCTTTGGCTATAACAAGCTGATCGTAAATGTTTATTAATAGATTTTTCTTCTGATCTGAAGATAAAGTGCGAAGGCTTCTAGCAGCTTCTTTTGCACGAATTCCCATTTCCGTGATTTCTTGACTAAAATCTTGCATAATTCCCTCTATTTCTTTCTAAAGTCGAAAAAAGTGCCAATCGTTTTGCCTTCAAATAATTCGTTGAGTACATTGGGATGTCCACTGTTTATGATAAACATAGTTGAATTTTCAGAAGCTATGATTCTAGCTGCTTTGAACTTTGTTTGCATACCACCAGTACCAACTTTTGAACCTGCGTCACCAGCGTCGATTTCATCCAAAGTTGAGAGCTGTGTGATGGAATTAATCATGTAGGCATCTGAATATTTTCTAGGGTCTTTATTATATACCCCATTAATGTCTGATAAAATAATTAAATTTTCAAAATGAATCATTTTACAAACTTCAGCTGAAAGGGTATCATTATCACCAACTTTTATCTCGTCAATGGCAACGACATCGTTCTCGTTTATGATAGGGATGACGCGATGTTTTATAAGCGCTTCAAGTGCATTGATACAGTGTGCACGTCTTGACTTTTCATACATATCTTCTTTGGTTAGAAGAACTTGTGCAACTGTGATGCCAAACTCTGAAAAAAATTTTTCGTACATATGCATCAAAGTACCTTGGCCAACTGCAGCTGCTGCTTGTTTATCTGGTATAGATTTGGGTTTTTCAGAGAGTTTCATCTTACCGATCCCAGCAGCAATTGCACCAGAAGATACGATAATGATGTCTTTACCACTATTATATAAATTTGCGATTTGTTTGACGAGACTTTCCATCTTCCAAAGATCGAGTAAACCTGTATCATGCGTCAATGAAGACGAACCAATTTTGATCACAATTTGATTGAAGTTCTTGAGTGTACTTAACATATTTGCCTCCTAAATTTCGTAGAGTATAACACATTGCGATAATGTTGTAAAGATGACAGATATTTAACAATTGAATAAAAATCAAATCTGATCTAAATAAAAAAAGCTTACGTATCTGCAGTTTGCAAATAACGTAAGCATAAGAGAAGGATTATTTTAACCTATCATAAAGGATAATTCTGCTTCACAAGCTATGGCATCGCCAACGCGAGCTACGGCCTTGCCAACACCAAAGTTAGAGCGTGATTTAATGATCTCGATCGTCAATGTAAGTGTATCGCCAGGAATAACTTTTCTTCTGAATTTACAGTTGTTAATAGAAGCAAAGTAAGCAATTTTACCTTTGTTTTCTTCTTTTTTGAGAATTACAATAGCGCCTACTTGAGCCAGTGCTTCTACAATTAATACTCCTGGCATAACGTGTTCCATCGGAAAATGTCCTTGAAAGAAATTCTCATTTGCAGTTACGTTCTTAATACCAGTAGCACTAACGCCTTCCTCAAGTTCAATGATTTGGTCCACCAGTAGGAAAGGGTAGCGATGTGGAATGATCTCTTGGATTTGATTACTGTTTAAAAGCATATTCACCTAACCTTTGTATTTTGAGAAGATTAAAGATGCATTATGACCGCCAAATCCTAAAGAATTTGTAAGCGCATAGTTTACTTCTTGGTTTCTACCAATGTTTGGCACATAGTCAAGATCGCAATCAGGATCAGCTTCTGTAAAGTTTATCGTAGCTGGGATATAATCCTCAAGTACTGACATAGAACATACAGCAGATTCGATTCCGCCAGCTGCGCCAAGTAAGTGTCCAGTCATTGATTTAGTCGAAGAAACTGGAAGTTTATAAGCATATTCACCAAATGCTGATTTGATCGCAGCAGTTTCAAAGGTATCATTATAAGGTGTACTTGTACCATGTGCGTTAATGTAGCCAATATCAGTTGGTTCGATGCCAGCGTCTTTAAGTGCCATTTTCATAGCTCTTGCGCCGCCCACTCCGCCTGGAGCAGGTGTTGTGATGTGGTAAGAATCACTTGTTGAACCATACCCAACGAGCTCAGCATAGATTTTAGCACCTCTTGCAACTGCGTGATCAAGACGCTCAAGTACTAACATAGCAGCACCTTCAGCCATTACAAATCCACTTCTGTCTTTATCAAATGGGATTGATGCTCTCATAGGATCAGTTGATTCACAAAGCGCTGTCATTGCTTGGAAACCACCGATTCCAAGTTGTGAGATAGAAGCTTCGGTTCCGCCGGCTAAGATTACATCGTGATTTCCATATCTAAGTTCTTTTAAAGCTTCACCAATAGCAGTTGCACTTGATGCACAAGCAGTATTGTAAGTGAGGCACGAACCTTTTGCACCAAGTTCGATTGAAACATTACCAGCTGCAAGATTGGCAATTGACATTGGGATAAAGAAAGGTGAAATTCTATCCACGCCTTTAGTTCTCATTTTTTCTGATGTTTCTTCTATTGTAATTAGTCCGCCTATACCATTTCCTAGATATACGCCAACAGACTCAGCATTTTCATCTGTGATTTCAAGTTTTGCATCTTCAAGTGCAAACTTTGAAGCTGTAATAGCAAAGTGAGTAAATCTGTCCATTCTTTTTGCTTCTTTTTTATTGATTGTTAATGTTGGATCGTAATCCTTGATTTCTCCAGCTACTTTTACTTTAAAGTCAGTTGTATCAAAAGATTCAATCATGCTAATACCACATTTTCCAGCTTTAATGTTAGTCCAGAAATTTTCAATGCCGTGACCAATTGGTGATACAATACCGATTCCTGTTACTACAACGCGATGTTTCATGAAATTGCCTCCTAATTTACATTGCCATTCCGCCGTCTACTTGAACGACTTGGCCTGTGATATATTTTGCCTTTTCAGATGCAAGGAAAAGAACTAGATTTGCGACATCTTCTGCTTCACCAAATTTACCCATCGGGATATTTGAAAGTGTCGCTTTTTTGATATCTTCGTGAATGACTTCTGTCATCTGTGTTGCGATAAAGCCTGGTGCTACTGCATTTACTCTCACGCCTCTTGGAGCAAGTTCACGAGCAACGGCTTTTGTAAAACCAATTACACCTGCTTTAGAAGCCGCATAATTTGACTGACCAATGTTACCTGTAATTCCCACAACAGAGGATATATTAACGATTGCACCACTTCTTTGTTTAAACATTACTTTTGCAGCGTGTTTTGTACAGTTAAAAGTCCCTTTAAGGTTTGTTGATTGAACCATGTCAAAATCATCTTCAGACATTCTTAAAAGAAGAGTATCTTTTGTAATGCCAGCATTATTTACGAGTAAATCCAATCTGCCATAATGATCAACAGCAGCTTTTACAAGCGTCTCAGCATCATCGAAGTTTCTGATATCACCTTTCACTAAAATTGCATCTGCTCCAATTTCTGAAACAAACTGTTCAAGTTCTGTGACATTAGAGCGATAGTTAAGCACGAGGCTATAGCCATCTTTTGATAGTGCTGTGGCAATACATCTTCCGATACCTCTGCCTGCACCAGTAACAATTGCTACCTTCATGTAATCCTCCTAAATAGCTTCTTCAAGTGAAGTCTGTTTTTTCAGTGTATCCACTACTGCGTTAAGTGAATCGATGTCATATATTGAAAGTACTTTAATTGATTTATCAATTTTTGCTACAAATGAAGAGAGCGCATTACCAGGGCCAAATTCTACGATTGTGTCGATACCCATATGCTTCATAGATTCAATACATTCAATCCATCTCACAGAGTTTGTGACTTGTTTAGACAAATACATAGGAATTTCATCTACTCTAGAAACGATTCTGCCGTTGACATTCGTGATCACAGCATGCTTCATTTCATGAAAATTGATGTTGGCAAGCTCAGCTTCAAGTTTAATCTCAGCAGGTTCTAACATAGAGGTATGAAAAGGTGCACTCACAGGCAAAGGAATGACACGTCTTGCGCCACTATTTTTTGCAAATTCATGTGCCATTTCAAGTGCAGTTAATTCACCGCCAATTACGATTTGATTGGGTGCATTGTAGTTACTGATTTCAACAATTCCAAATTCGGAAGCTTGGTTGACAACCGCTTCTGCCTCTTCAGGAGAAAGGCCCATAAGTGCTGTCATACCACCTACTCCCATAGGTACAGCGTCTTGCATAAATGCCCCTCTTTTTTTAACGAGCTTCACTGCATCAGTGAAAACCATAGAACCAGCACAAACATGTGCACTATATTCCCCGAGCGAAAGTCCTGCGCTTGCAGTTGGTGTAATATCTATAAGTGATTCAAAAGCTTTTAACATGGCAATTGAAGTGGTTAAAATCGCAGGTTGTGTTTTTTCAGTTTCGTTAAGTGATTCTTGTGGACCGTTGAAGATAAGTGATTTAAGGTCATATCCAAGTGCTAAGTTTGCTTGGTCAAATACGGCTTTTGAAGATTCGAAATTTCTGTAAAAATCTTCTCCCATTCCTTGTTTTTGTGCACCTTGTCCAGCGAAAATATATCCTAGTTTCATGAGTCCTCCTATCATTAACATATTAAATTCATTAAGTAGCATTACCGATTGTTTATTTCGTAGCTATTCTTTGAAATTGTTTCATTATAATGGCATCACATTCATCAAATATTTCATCGATGATTTCTTTGGCTGGTTGCATCTTATTGACTAGACCTGCAACTTGACCTGCCATGACTGAGCCATATACAACATCACCATCTACTGCTGCTTTTTTAAGTGCACCGGCACCAATTGTTTCAAGTTCTTCAACCGAAGCCCCCTTTTTCTCGAGGTCACAGTATTGTCTGTAAAGTTTATTTTTTAAGATGCGTACTGGATGTCCCGTTGGTCTGCCAGATACCACAGCAGAAGTATCCTTTGCATCAATAACCATCTCTTTATAGTTCGCATGTACGTTACACTCATGTGCTACTAAAAAACGCGTTCCAACTTGGACGCCATCAGCGCCAAGCATAAATGCTGCAGCAGCGCCACGTCCATCTGCGATACCACCAGCTGCAACGACAGGAATTTTAACGGCATCCACAACTTGTGGAACCAAAGCCATAGTCGTTAACTCGCCTATATGTCCGCCTGCTTCTGTGCCTTCAGCTATAAGTGCATCAACCCCAAGACTTTCCATTCTCCTGGCAAGTGCAACGGAAGGGACAACAGGTATAATTTTAATTTGAGCTTCTTTTAAACGCTCGATGTATTTACCAGGACTACCAGCACCAGTAATCACGATGGGTACTCTTTTTTCTATGGCCAAATCGATAATGTCATCTGCAAAAGGGCTAAGCAACATGACGTTTAAAGCGTAGGGTTTATCCGTTAAATCTTTGATTTTATCAATTTGCACTTCAACTATATTTCTAGGTGCATTACCACCAGCTATCACGCCAAGTCCGCCAGCGTTTGAGACTGCTGCTGCAAGCTCGGCATCAGAGATCCAAGCCATTCCACCTTGAATAATTGGAAGTTCAATATCTAATAGTTGGCTGAGTACTGTTTTCCTCATCACGGCCTCCAAATTTTATAAAAAGTTTATTTTTCCCCTATTGAAAGAAAATCCAAAGCGATAAGCCATGGATTTTCCTGTGAAGTGGATGTTTATTAAAATGATTTTATGCGTTGTACTGAGCAATATAGTTAACGATATCGCCAACTGTTTGGATTGAAGAAGCATCACTTTCAGCTACTTTGATATCAAATTCATCTTCAATTGACATGATTAAATCTACCATATCTAAAGAATCCGCACCAAGATCTTCTTTGATTTTACTTTCAAGTGTTACTTCATCTGCATCTAAATCTAACTCTTCTACTAATATACTCTTAACTTTTTCAAAACTCATTTTTTGCCTCCTAATATTTTGCACTTAAATGCGTATAATAAATTTATAATTGCGATTTGTTTAAATACTTCTCTCGAAGTCAATCAAAGTATATGTGATTGACTGTTGGCATTCAATAGCTTTTATAAATTGTTTATAATTGAGCATAATTTGTTTATAATCGAATTTTAATATGGAAGAAAAACTTTTTTAAGACTTTATATGGTAAAATAAGACTTAATAATACTTAAAAATATCTCGAATGGAGGGGTTACACATGGGAATATTTAATTTCATTAAAGGCGAATTTTTAGAGGTTGTCCACTGGGAAGACGATAGTCAGGATACGATGGTCTATAAATTTCCGATGACAGACAAGCAGCAAATTAAAGAAAATGCACAATTGATTGTAAGACCATCACAAGTGGCGATCTTTGTTTATCAAGGTCAAATTGCAGATGTATTCGAACCTGGTAAATATACCCTTCATACGGATACTATGCCGATTTTGACATCGCTTTCTAATTGGAAGTACCTACTAGAAAATCATTTTAAAACCGATGTTTATTTTGTAAATACAAAGCAGTTTGTGAATCAAAAATGGGGAACGACAAATCCTATAATGTTAAGAGATGCGGAGTTTGGCATCTTGAGACTAAGAGGTTTTGGTGTTTATTCTTTTAGAGTAAATGAACCCGTAACTTTCCTCAAAGAAGTATTTGGTTCTAATAAGTTCTACACCGTTGATAAAATCAATGAGCATTTAAAGAGTTTAATTGTTTCTACAGTAACAGATGCCATTGCAGAAGCTAAAATTCCGGCGATAGACTTAGCAACACAATATGATGAAATCGGAAGAATGACACAAACGAGAATCGATGAAAGATTTACTGTTTATGGCCTTACGGTTTCAGATTTTGCCATAGAAAACATCTCATTACCAGAATCAGTCGAACAAGCAATTGACAAGCGAACTCAGATGGGTGCACTTGGCGATATGAACAAATATATGCAGTACCAAGCCGCTGAAGCATTAAGAGACGCTGCACAAAACGAAGGTGGTGGAATGGCAGGTATGGGGGCTGGCATGGGTGCTGGTATGGGCATCGGCAAGATGATGACAGATGCGATGAATCAAGTAAACACACCTCAAAATGCACCTCAAAACCCTACATCTGGCAACGTCAATCCAAATACAGATAAAAAAGTAGCTTGTCCGTCATGTCAACACCTCGTTGAGGAAGGTGTTAAGTTCTGTCCAGAATGTGGCGCAAGTATGATTAAAACCTGTATTCATTGTCATGCTCAGCTAAAAGGCAATCCAAAATTCTGCCCTGAATGTGGCGGAAAGCAAGAACTTGGAGGTACATGTGGCAAGTGTGGAGAAGCCTATGAAGGCGATCCGAAATTCTGCCCTCATTGTGGCGAGCGCACAAAAGCTGAATAGGAGTGTGCTATGACTGAATTTGATAAAACAAAAGTGAACATGTGCCCTTCTTGTGGGGGAAAGATGAACTTTGATCCCGATAATGGCATGTTAAAATGCCAGTACTGCGATACTACAAAAGAAATTAATTATGAAAAGGGCGAAACGGTTGAAAATCCTTTTCAAGATGCAATAAGTGAGGGGGCAAGATCGTGGTCTGAGGATGATATACAAACCGTGGTTTGTAAAAATTGCGGTGCGCAAATCGTGTTTGACATGTATTCGAAAGCACAATTTTGCAACTATTGTGGTTCTTCTCATGTAAGTGTACAGGCACCAGATCAGATTATACCTCCAGGATATGTAGTTCCTTTTGCTATATCGGAGAAAAAGGCAGGGGATGCTTTTAAAACCTGGATCGGGAAAAGATGGTTTGCACCAAATAAACTAAAATCATCTTATAAAAACAATCGATTACTTGGGACTTACGTGCCCTATTGGACTTTTGATACACAAACGTTTAACAGATATACAGCAGAACGCGGTGATTATTATTATGTCACTAGAACTAGAACCGTAAATGGCAAGACGGAGACATACCAAGAAAGACATACGAGATGGACCCCCGTCAGTGGCAATTATGAGCGTTTTTTTGACGATGTCCTCGTGTCTGCTTCAAGTAAAGTAGACACCCATATCTTAAGCAAAGTAGATGATTTTAATCTCAGTGGTCTTGTAAGTTACAAACCTGATTTCTTATCTGGTTTTTTTGCAGAAAAATACAGCGTGCCACTTGAAGAAGGCTGGGTTGAAGGGAAAAGTGTCGTTGATCAAACACTTCGAAACGAAATTACGAGACAAATAGGCGGGGATGAAGTGAGATCGCTGAATGTTTCTACCAACTACGATGATGTTATGTTCAAACATATACTGTTGCCACTTTGGATCTCTAGCTATTTATTTGGTGAAAAGAGCTATAACTTTATGATCAATGGTCAAACGGGTGCCGTTCAAGGCGCATATCCAAAGAGCTGGGTGAAAATCACTCTGACTATAATAGCAGGATTGATTGCTGCGGGACTGATCTATATGTTTGTAGCAGGTCAAAGTAATGCTGCGATACTGATTCGGTAGTGGGGATTGAAATATGATATTTAATATCATTAAAGGGATAACGATTATTATTGCCATGCTGATTTCTCTGGCGTTTGAAACCGCTTCTCAATCGAGAGCATTTAACCTCATAGGACTGTCTGCAGTAATTATAATGCTGTCTTTTATAAGGGGCAAATCTCATAATAGATATGGCTGGAGTTTGATGCTGGATATTATTGCCGTATTTTTTTTGAATCAATTCACGCGCTTTAATGTGAATTATGTATATATACTTTTTAACCTATGGATCTTAGCGGAAACAATACTTTTTCAAGGCATCAATAGACTGGTTATTTTAGTGGCATCTACGCTTTTAGTTTCTACATTCGCCTTTGTTCAAAGTTTAAGTTATGGTTTGAATTATCAATTGATTACACAGGCCTTCTTTGTTGAATTTATACTCATTCTCTTTTCTGTGATGCTTTATCTTTACCGTTCTTATCAAGAAGAGAAAAAAAGAGTAGATTCATTAAATGAGCAACTAATAGATCAAAATGATGCACTTTCCAAGGCAAACGAACGTATGGTTATAACAAATGAAGCTTTAGAAACAGCCAATTTAGAGGTGGAAAAACTCACCAAATTAAAGGAACGTTCTCAATTTGCTAGAGATTTACACGATACAGTAGGTCATGAACTTACTGGCCTAATCATGTCGCTTGAGATGTTAAAATTAACCTGTGAAAAGGATTCGGATAAACAAAATCTTCAAGAATCCATCAATCAAGCACGAGAGATACTAAGAGCGATGAGAGATCTTGTGAGTGCTCATAAAGACATTATTTCACATGAGAATTTATATATATCTCTTAAGCAAAAAATGGATCATTTTACAGAACAAACAGGGATTGTGACAAAACTAAATTTTCAATTGTTGGATGAACCAATTTCAGAAAGTGTCAGTGATGTGTTATATAAGGTGGTTATTGAATCGATGACCAATACGGCAAAGCATAGCAAGGCAAAACAATTTTGGGTATCTTTTCAATCCCTTAGTGATGGTGAACTCCTTTTGAAAATACACAATGATGGTGGAGGCGTTCAACCCATCACTTTAGGTAATGGTCTTAATTTCATAAAGGAACGCGTTAAAAGATTAGGTGGAAATGTAATTTTTGAATCTGATGAATACGGATTTAGAACAACCGTTAAATTACCACTGAAACCATGAATGATTTGAAGGTGTAAGTTATTGGAGAGGAATTATATGATAAAAGTTGGTATAGTAGACGATCAACCCTTGTTATTAAAGGGACTTGGCATGATAATTGGTGCACAGGCAGAGATGGAAGTCATATGGACTGCGAACCACGGAGCGGAAGCGATCTATAAGGCAAATGAATCAGCGCCAGATGTGATTCTTATGGACATTCGTATGCCTGAGTTAAATGGTGTAGAAGCGACTAAAATTATCAAACAAACACATCCTCACATCATGGTAATTATATTGACAACTTTTATGGAAGATGATGAAATATTTGATTCACTTAAACATGGCGCAAGTGGCTATTTACTCAAGGATGCCACCCCTGAAACCATTATTGATGCAATTAAGACTGCTGTTTCGGGAGGGACAATTATTGAGCCAAATGTCGCTTCAAAATTACTAAAGCATTTAAAACCGACTTCGGAACAGTCGAAAGATGTTAAGCTAGAGGCGCTTACGCAAAGAGAACTTGAGATTGCAAAAGCTATAGCTTCAGGACTTAGTAATAAGGAAATTTCGGATCAATTGTTTGTATCTGAGGGAACGGTTAAAAATCATCTTACTAATATATTGGTTAAACTTGAGCTTAGAGATCGGACGCAACTAGCCATTTTTATGGTGAAAAATGGGAACGCTTAAAGTGAGAGAGCAAACCAATTATTGAAATAAATATTTTAAGAAGCTATTAATGAACCGTTCTATATGAGCAGGTTCTTTTTTTATATCAAGTTCATTTTTTTATATCAAGTTCATTTTTATGAAAATAGGATTTCATAGGCTCAATTATGGATCTTCATGACAAAAGTCATGGTGATTCTTCTGAATATATGGCTATTTGTCAGATGGCATCAGCTGAATTTTGTCATACAATGTTTAAAAGGAGAGTGGGGCAAATGCTATTTGGGAAAAAAATTAAGCGGGTACTTCATATTTTAAATTTCTTTGTTTTGATTTTAGCCAGCATTTTTTGGTTTACAGGCTGTGTGGGTGGCGAAAACTATAAAGAATACATTGATGCAGCAAATAAAACAGATGAGATTGATAAAGGTGCTCAAAAAATCGAAGTAAATATAACCAATACTTTTAACGAAGAAGCTTTGAAAGACATGAACATATCTGATCAAAAGATGTTCTCAGCCTTAGAGCAGGTGACGTTAAATATATCAAGTCGATTTGACCATACAAAAGGGCAGTCTTTAAGTTCAGTTTATTATGTATATCAAGGTTTAGGAACAGATATCAAGTTTTATCAAAAGTCGTTAGATGAGATGTATTTAAAGTTGCCTTTTGATGGTAAGATGTATCAAATAAATCAAGATAGTGCAGTGGCAAATCAAGAACAAGTTGATTTCAAAAGTTTGTACCTTACTATTGGGCATGATTGGAACAATATGTTGAAGTCAGAGAACATCTTCGTTGGTGAGAAATCAATAATTACCAGCGAGGACGGAGATGTAAAGGCAACAAAGTTTACAGTAAAACCAACATCTGCTCAGTTGGATGAATTTATGGGTTTATTAAAAAGCAATGTTTTAAGTAACGATAAGATGTTAATGGAATACTTTGGTTCTTTTCAAGAAAAGGGTACAATCGATTCTGTAACTTTTGAGAAATTTATCGACGCATTGTTTGGCTCAATGACGATTACACACTTTGAAGATGTAGCATATGTGGATATTGATGGTTATGTCATCGATGAACAAATAGCAATTGAAATTGATTATAACACTACAAGTGATTTTACGAATTTATTAAGACATCAAAAAATAACTATAAAATCTAACCATTGGGATATTGAGAAAAAACAAGATTTAAATTTTAGTGATCTGAACCAATCTGAAATAGTCCCAATTGATCAATTGACGAAAGGAAGTGTAACACCATGATGATAAAAGCTGAAAAATTAAGAAAAACATTTGGAGAAATTACAGCAGTTGATGGTATCGATTTAGAAATTGAAAAAGGCAAAATAGTGGGTCTACTAGGGCCAAATGGTGCAGGTAAATCCACTACTATTTCTATGATTTCAACTCTTTATAAACCAACATCTGGCAGACTCTATTTTGATGGAAAAGATATCGTAAAAGAACCTAAGTGGATCAAACCTCATCTTGGCTATGTACCACAAGAAATTGCACTTTATCAAACGCTATCTGGATACGAAAACCTAAAGTACTTTGGTGGACTTTATGGGTTAACGGGAACTGAACTTAAGAAAAGAATAGATGCTGTCTCTGAAATCATAGGGATTAAAGATCGATTAAAGGACAAAGTAGAACACTATTCAGGTGGTATGAAAAGAAGAATCAACATCGGCGTTGCATTACTTCATAATCCAAAACTAATCATCATGGATGAACCAACAGTTGGTATTGATCCACAATCTAGAAATCATATTCTCGAAACTGTGAAATACCTCAACCAAGAGGGAATGACTGTTATTTATACGAGTCACTATATGGAAGAGGTTGAGGCAATTTGTCAAAGTGTATGCATCATGGATCATGGTAAAGTTATCGCACAAGGGACACAAGAAGCGCTGATTGAACAGTCCAATATCCATACCAGTATCCATATGAAATTCGATCATGCCATCATGGATAAACTGGATCAATTTAAACAACTTGAACATGTTATGGCAGTTAGTTCTCCATCTAATGAAGAGGTTATAGTTCTCGTAAGTGGAAATGGTAATGCACAAAAGGACATTATTAAAGATGTAATGGACCTAAATCAAGGTTTGCTTTCATTTGACATTGCAAAGCCAAACCTCGAACAAGTATTTTTAAAACTCACAGGTAGAGGTTTAAGAGATTAGTGAGAAAGGAGAACAAAATGTTATTTAAACTATATAAAAAGGATTTGAAAGTTCTTCTTTCCGATAAAAAGGGACTCATGATTTTTATCCTAATGCCAATGATTTTAACGACTATTCTGAGTTTTGCTTTAACAGGATCATTTGGTGAACCCGGGCAAATGGATGCGATTCCCGTGGGTGTTGTATCACTTTACGATAAAGAAGCAGAAAGTAAAGCTTATCTAGAGACAGCAACACAACTGATGGGGGAAAATGCAAAAGCACTTGAAACATCAATGAAAGATTCGCTTGATTTTGAGTCTATCTTTTTTGACACTTTTTTAGGAAACTCTGAGATCAAATCAATCCTCACCATAAAACGTATGAGTGAAAGTGAAGCGAAGGCTGCGCTTGAAGATGGAACGATAAAAGTGGCTATTATTTTACCAAAAGGTTTTATATATGATCAGCTGGTGAATTTTACACTTCCAAATAGAAACAACATTGAAGTTTCAGTGATTCACCATCCTGATTATTCTTACTCTGGGGAGATTGTCGAAAGCATCATGGGAAGCTATTTTGATTCAATCAACAAACAAATTGTGAGTAAAAATACCTTTCTTGAAGTGGGTTCAACCTATCTTGATACAAAGTTACTTTTCAGTGAGATGTCCACAGTGATGACACAAGATACCGCTAATAAACGCAGTTCGGTAGATATGTTAACAATTCCTGGTAAAAGGCTAATCAATAGCTTTACCTATTATTCTATAGGGATGATGGGAATGTTTATCCTTTATAGTGCAGGTTATATGGGGCGTGAACTTTTAAGAGAAAAGAGAATGTTAACCCTTGATCGCGGTGTTGTATCAGGTGTGCATTATGGAAAAGTATTACTCAGTAAATTTTTGATGACGGTTACACTTTGTTTTATTCAGATGGGTGTGCTAATCTTATACGCGACATTTGTTTTAGGTGTCGGTTGGAACAATCCAATAAAGATCATCGTTGGCATTTTCTTTTCATCTTTAGCTGTGAGTGGCGTGGGCGTATTTATCAGTGCGATTACCCTTACTGCAGAAAACTACAGGGTTGCTAATATATTTGAAAATCTATTGATTCACCTCTTTGCGTTAATTGGTGGTAGTTATATTCCGCTTGATGTACTACCAAAGATTTTCTTGAGTATCAAGTATTTTGCACTCAATGGTATTGTACTTGATCTATTTATCAACACTTATCAAAACGAAGGTTGGCAAAAACTGAGTTTATATTATGGATTTTTAATTGCAATTACTGTTGTCTTTACATTTTTAGCAGCGGTGATCATCAGAAGGAAGGAGGCAGTCAGTTATGAAGGCATTATTGAAGCTTAAAATACGTTTGATGAAAGACAATAAAACACTTTATGTGATAATGATTGCCATGAGTTTAATTCTTTCGGCGGTTTTCGGCAATTCTATGACGGGAAGTTATCACCCAACCATCGCAATTGTGGATGAAGATAAAAGTGTAGAAGCATCAGACTTAATAGCAAAACTTTCTTCTGAATACAATTTTAACGTAAAACTTAAAACATATGATGAAGCGTTGAAAGATGTTATGAACCGAGACGTATTATCAGCAGTGGTGTTAAAAGCGCATTTTTATGAAAATGAAAAAGGTATAGAAATCGTTCAACTGAGAGAAACAGTCGAAAGTTTCCAACTTTCAAGTCTGCTGGAAAATGAAGTGGATCTCATTCGCAACATGAATCGTCTAACAGACCAAACGGTTGGTATAATTGCGACATATCAACCAGATGTAGATACTCAAACGCTTAGTGCTAGCGTTAAGACTGTTTTTACTGAACAGTGGACAAATAAAAAACCAATTCAATTAAATTCACAAATTTTTAGTACAAATGATGCTAAATATACAGGAATGAACATACATTATATGATTGGGATGACCTTGTTCTTCGTCACCTATTCTTTGATGTTTACCGTGGGTGATATTTTAGAAGATAAAAGGTTACACACCCTTGATCGAATGTTGGTTTCACCATCGACACGTATGGACATGCTTTGGTCAAACCTAATCAGTGCGATGATTATAGGTGTAATTCAGATTATCGTCATGATACTGGCAGGACAATTCTTGTTTGGAATAGACTGGGGCAATAAACTATTGCTAGTGATCCTACTTGGCATTTTGTATATCTTTGTTATGACAGCGCTTAGCTTATTCGTCGTCAGTATGATGAAAACGATGGCGCAACTTGGTGCGGTTTCGCCAATAGTACTCACAGGTATGGGGATGTTGGGAGGGTGTATGTGGCCCCTTGAGATTATCACTTCTAAACCGTTATTGATGCTTGCCAATATGACACCGCATAAATGGGCACTATCAGCCATTGAGGGTGTTGTCATTTACGGCAAAGTGGATATTAATACACTTGTTTCTGTAGTTGTGTTACTAGTGATGGGCATTGGTTACTTAATACTAGGTGAACGCGTGCTTTATTTTAAATCTTTAAAAGACAACTAAAGACAATAACTTTTGTTATGATTTTAAGTTCAAACATCTGCCTTTTCTATGTGATATTCAGTGCATAGAAAAGACAGGTGTTTTTTTGACGCTTTATGATAGGTGAGTGACTTTAATTTTACTTGACAGGAACACTTAAAATGCTATTATATGAGTATATTCGAATATTGGAATATACAAGATAACTTAAGGAGTGATGGACATGGTGGAAATTTTTAAAGCACTCGCTGATGAAAATAGAATTAGGGTTTTTAATATTTTATTGCAGGGTGAACTGTGTGTATGCGAGATTGAAGTGATGCTAGATCTTTCACAATCAAATGTTTCAAAACATTTATCAAAACTTAAATCGGCAGGTATCATCGAGCGTCAAAAAGATGCGCAGTGGGTGCATTACAAAGTATCTGATACTTTTAAAAATCAATATACAGAATTGATAAATGGGCTTGAAAGTGGACTTTTATTAAATAAAGAGGCGATGAATGATTTGAAACGTTTGCAAAAGTATCGCCAGGAATCTTTTAATTGCCAGATTATAAATAAAGATCGAGACTTTGTCATCGTAAAAATAAATGAAGTGGAGGGCTTATGAATAAAAACAAAATAGATATGCGTTTTTTCGAAAAATACCTATCTGTGTGGGTTGCACTTTGCATTGTTATAGGGATAGCCATAGGGAAGTTTTTGCCATTTGTGCCTGAAACACTTGGAAAGTTTGAGTATGCTAAAGTCTCAATACCTGTTGCGATACTTATTTGGCTGATGATTTATCCAATGATGCTTAAAGTGGATTTTAGCAGTATCGTATTGGCCACCAAAAAACCAAAAGGCTTAGCAATAACCTGTACAACAAACTGGCTGATCAAACCCTTTACTATGTATATTATAGCTTTTTTCTTTTTTAAAATTGTTTTCAAGGTTTGGATCAATGATGAATTATCGGATGCTTATTTGGCAGGAGCAGTTTTACTAGGTGCTGCACCTTGTACAGCAATGGTATTTGTTTGGAGTCACTTAACCAAAGGTGATGCTGCGTATACGGTTGTGCAAGTTGCAATTAATGACTTAATTCTGTTGATTGCATTTGCCCCTATTGTTGCATTCCTTTTAGGTGTCAGCAATGTAAATGTACCTTATGATACTTTACTTTTATCTGTTTTTCTCTTTGTAGTGATACCGCTTTTGGGAAGTTATATCAGTCGTAAACTGATTATTTCTAAAAAAGGGGAGACTTACTTTAAAGATATATTTTTAAAAAAATTCGATAAAACCACTATAGTTGGACTTTTATTAACACTGGTAATTATTTTTTCATTTCAAGGAAAAATCATCCTTGAAAACCCACTGCATATACTCTTGATTGCTGTACCATTGATTTTTCAGACCTTTTTAATATTTTTCTTTGCATATGGATGGGCAAAGCTTTGGAAACTTCCACATAATATAGCAGCACCTGCAGCCATGATTGGCGCGAGTAATTTCTTTGAACTCGCTGTAGCGGTAGCCATATCTTTATTTGGTCTTCAGTCTGGTGCAACACTTGCAACCGTCGTTGGCGTCTTGGTTGAAGTGCCAGTGATGCTTATACTTGTGAATATTGCCAATAAAACAACGAATTGGTTTAATAAAAGTACGATTATACCTATCAAATAATGGATTTCGATAGTAAATTAATATGAGAATTAATAATATTCGAAAACCAATAATATATAAAATTTCACAATATATAAAAATGGAGGAGACAATGAAATATAAAGTTGCTTTTGTATGTGTACACAACTCTTGTAGAAGCCAAATGGCTGAAGGATGGGCTAAGAAACTAGGCGGTGAAATCTTTGAAGTCTATTCTGCTGGGACTGAAAATTATCCTGAGGTGAAACCCCTTGCAGTTGCTGTTATGGAGGAAGCTGGGGTGGACATGAGTGAACATCATCCTAAACTTCTCTCTGATATACCAGAGTCTTTAGACTTATTGATCACCATGGGCTGTAATGTCGTATGTCCATTCGTCCCAAATCAACATTTTGAAGATTGGGGACTTGACGACCCATCAGGTGGTCCAATTGAAGCCTATAGAGAGACACGTGAATTGATAAAGGAAAAAGTTTTAAAGTTAATCGATCGTGTGAAGTCTGGAGAAATTGCTTTAAAATAACCCTAAAAATGTTTAAACGCTGCTGAAAATCGTATATATGAGATAAGAAGTAAACTGTTGAAATGGAGGGGTGACTATGTTTAGGACAATTGATGTAAAAACCAGCGAGAAATATCAAATGATTGAGATTTTAGAGGAAATAAAAAAACTGGTTCTTGAAAGTGGTGTACTATATGGACTTGTTTGTGTTCATGTGCCACATACAACGGCTGCACTTACACTAAACAAAAATTATGACCCCGTAGTTTCTGAGGATATTATCAACAAGATGAATTCTCTTGTTCCCAAAGAGGGAAATTACAAAGATATTGAAGGCAATAGTGCAGCTCATATTAAAACTTCAATTTTTGGAAATACAGAAACATTAATCGTAGAAAATGGACGCATAGAACTAGGCATGTTTCAATCGCTCTATTTATGTGAATTTGATGGTCCAAGAAAACGTAAAGTTAACATCAAAATAATAGCAGGTTAAGATTATTGACGTCAACTCTCAGCTTATGATACCATGAGCTGAGGGTTTTTTTGATGTCACAATAACAACGTGACAGAATCGGTGGACGGTGCTATTGAATAATATGGGGAGTGTATGGGTTGATGAAGAAGATTGACGAAGTTTTGAACTGGTTAATGAGCAATTTTGAAAAAGAGCATACTGCAAATGAAATTGCCGATGCGCTGCAGCTAGATCGAACCAATGCAAGTCGCTATTTAAATCAACTTCAACTTGATGGTAAAATAGAAAAACAAAATGGTAGACCCGTCAAATACAAAATTTTAAAGCAAACCTCAGTTAGTATCACTCAGCAAACAGTTGATAAAAAGTTTTCTCTAGATTTTTTGATTGGCGCTGAAAAGAGTTTAATCGTACCCATCCAGCAAGCTAAAGCAGCTATATTATATCCACCTAGAGGATTACATACATTAATTCTTGGTGAAACGGGTGTAGGAAAATCGATGTTTGCTGAGCTCATGTATCAGTTTGCAAAAGAGTCTAGTATGATTTCATCATTAGCACCTTTTGTAAGGTTTAATTGTGCAGATTATGCTGAGAACCCACAACTCTTAACGGCTCAGATCTTTGGCGTGAAAAAAGGCGCCTACACAGGAGCGGACAAAGATCGGGAAGGGTTACTTAGCAAAGCAAATGGGGGCATGATTTTTCTAGATGAAGTGCATCGTTTATCACATCAAGGTCAAGAAATGTTGTTTACATTTATAGATAAAGGTTATTTTAGGCGTTTAGGAGATTCTGAAGATAAAGTTTATGCAGAAGTTCAAATCATTGCTGCCACTACTGAAGAACCTGAATCAACTTTGCTTAAGACTTTTACTAGGCGAATTCCGATGACAATTCAGCTCCCAGATTTGAAAGAACGTGGTCTCAAAGATCGCTATATGCTGATACAGACGTTTATCAAAGAAGAATCTAAAAGGCTTTCAAAAAGCATCTACATTAACAAAAATGCACTTGAGTCTTTTATGCTCTATGAATGTCCAAGCAATATCGGACAGCTAAAAAGCGATATACAATTGGCCTGTGCAAAGGCGTTTTTCAACTATAAATCGCAAGGTAAAAGCTATATCTTAATTGAATTAAGTGATATACCTCAACAGGTTGGGCGTGGACATCTTCGAATAAAAGAAAATCGTCAAGAACTTGAAAAACTCATAAGATATCAAGATGATATTTTCAAGTTCCATCATGATGAGGATGATACGTATCTCAACGAAGAAGAACTTCATGATACTTACTTTTACGAACAGATAGAAAACAAACTATCAAAACTTAGAAGTGAAGGATTAAATGACCAAGAAATCAATCAAATTATGAGTATGGACATCGAAAAGCACTTTCGCCGTTATATTGTAGATTTGGCGCCGAAATTTCGGAAAGATGAAATTGCAAAAGTTGTTGATGTTAAAATAGTAGAATTTACAGAACATGTTTTAAGTGATGCGTCTTTGAAACTAAAAAAAGAATTTGATGAAAAAATATTTTATGGTTTCGCACTTCACTTAAATGGCAGTATAGAGAGGTTGAGAGGCGGGAAGAAAATATATCACCCTAAGCTCAATTTAATAAGAGTCAATTATCCAGATGAATTTTTAGTTGCCATGGAAATAGCGAAACAGATAGATGAAACATTTAGTGTAGAGACACCTTTAGATGAGATTGGTTATTTAGCGATGTTTCTCGCATCAACACCTTACGAATTAACTGGAGAAAAAGCAAGCAATGTGGCTGTATTGATTATAATGCATGGCAATTCAACTGCAACGAGCATGGCTCAAGTGGTCAATACATTAATTGGAACGACACATTGTCATGCACTTGATATGCCGCTGAGTATGAAACCACAAAATATGGTTGAACTCGCAACTCAGAAGGTAAAACAGATTCAAGAAGGAAAAGGTGTAATTTTACTGGTGGATATGGGTTCCTTAGTTAATTTTTCTGAAATTATCTATGATGATACAGGAATTTCATGTAAAACTTTAGATTGTGTAAGTACACCTATTGCACTTGAGGCTTGTAGACGAGCAGTTTTAGGCAGAGAATTAGTAGAAATCCATAGCGCTTGTTCTGAGCTTATGGGAAGAAGCATTGTTATTAACCCGGTAAGTGACCTTAGAAAAAAGAACCTCATCATTACAGTATGCTTCACCGGTGAAGGTGCAAGTGAAAGGTTAAAAGATATCATTCAAAGCAAACTTGAACTTGGTAGTTCATTTGAAGTTGTACCAATGAATATTTTGAACAGGAAAGATTTTGCAGAGTCAATCATACAGTATCGTCAATCTCATGAAATCTTGGCAATTGTAGGCACAGTGGAAGTTGAAGAACAGGGGATTCCATTTATTTCCGCAGTGGATTTGTTGGCAGGAGAGGGAATTGCGAGATTAAAAAAACTTGTAGCACATCAAGATGACTATATAAAAATCGGAGAATCATTATCTGAGCATATACAGACAGTTGATGCGAAAATGCTTATTTCTTACGTAAGACAATTTATAGTAGATTCTGAACGGAAGTTGAAAGTCAGTTTAGCCGATGATGTTAAAGTAGGAATTGCACTTCATCTCAGTTTTTTAGTAGATCATCTAAAACAAGGTATTTCGCATAAGGATAAAGGTGAATTAGATGCATTTATTTCAAAAAATAGTCGTGAAATGACTTTGATTAAACAACAGCTTGTTTCAATTGAACGCATGTTTGATGTGCGTTTTTCTCAAAGTGATATTGCCTATCTCACTAAGATGATGTTATCTAACCATCAAGCTACTGTGTAACAACATACACATAACCTATAAAAAAGACACACTTACACACTGAAACTCATACTGTGTAAATGTGTGCAATTTAATTCACACACAATTTTGCGAAAATTCGATCAAAATTTGCCCTAAAAATGACATTTCATGAGATTTGTCATTTTTTTTTATTTTAAATTAAAATAAATTTTTAGTATCGAAAGGATTAATATTGCATGATATTTTGTACATAACACAACTTTTTATAGCATGTAGTTGATAATTTTGGCATGTCATTTCTGTGTTTTGGCATCAAACATGCATTATATAAGCGTGTAAAGGAGGTGTGTGTTTGAAAACAATACAAGTTACAGTAAAAAGTGAAACTGGATTGCATGCAAGACCTGCAAGTCAATTTGTCAGTGAAGCTTCAAAATATTTGAGTGACATCAAAATTGAAAAAAACAATAAGATAGTCAATGGCAAAAGTATCATGAATATCCTTGGGTTATGCGTCAATACAAACGATGTAATTACTATTATTGCAGATGGCGAAGATGAAGAAATCGCATTACAAGGGATGTTGGCTCTTTTTGAGAAGGGTCTATAGGTGAAAAATTTGTATTTTATAGGGATCGATGGTGGTGGGACCAACACAGTAGGCGTGATCGGAAACAAGGACGGGATTATTGCTCAAAAAATAGTTGGTCCAAGTAATTATCACAATATTGGCCTGGAACAGACAAAAGCAACTTTAGATAAATTGCTAAACCTATTGACTGAAGAAGTTTCTTGTAGTTTACAAGAGGTTGAAGGAATTTGCTTTGGGGGTGCTGGCGTTGATACTTCAAATGATGCAGCAAGAATTAGAGACGTATTTATTGAGATGGGATTTACCGGAAAACTTTCAGTTATCAACGATGCACTTGTAGCGATGGCTGCAGAAAATGGTTCATTGTCAGGTGGCATCCTTATCAGTGGAACAGGTTCAATTGCATATGGTGTTGATTGTCAGGGCGAGCTACAAAGAGTTGGCGGATGGGGTCATATAGTGGACGATGCTGGAAGCGCATATGACATTGCAGTAAATGGCTTGAAGGCAATTTTAGCGTATTATGATGGACGTGGTGAATACACTGCGCTTTTCGAAAAATTAAAACCAATTATGCAGATTGAAAAAGAAGAAGAGATCATCGACTATTTATATAATGGTGAAAATGGAAAAGATCAGATTGCTAAGCTCGCTAAGGTTATAAGTAGCGAGTTTGATACAGATGTTGTAGCAGCTAAAATCATCATAAATGCGGCAAATGAACTGTTAAAGAGTATCAACGCACTCGATAAGAAATGTGGTGCGCAACCATTTGACATCGTATTAAGTGGAAGTGTCCTTATGAATAACGATCAAATCTATGCTTTGCTTAAAAATAAGGTGCCAGAACATATAAGATTAAAAAGACTTAAATCAACACCGGTCAAAGGCGCTTATATTTTAGCGACACAATTATAGTGAGGAGAGGGATATGAAGAAAATAATGTTGGTTTGTTCTGCAGGGATGTCAACAAGTTTACTTGTGACAAAAATGTTAAAAGCAGCGGATGAGAAGGGGATGGAAATAGAGATATTTGCATGTTCTGAATCTGAGGCGAAACAAAAATATAATGACGTAGATATCATTCTTTTAGGACCACAAGTTAGATTTTTATTATCAAAAATTCAAAAAACAGTTGAAGGTCAAAATATACCAGTGGCTGTTATTGACAGTATCGACTACGGCACCATGAATGGACCGGTCGTACTTGAAAAAGCATTAAAATTGTAGACGTACAATTTTAAGATTCTTAAATCACAACTTGATTGTGATAAAATCTGAGTACTCGAGATACTGAGATTTTAAAATGGAATCATATAAATTATAAGAAAAGCTAAGCATTTCTAAAAAAAACAGGGGGTTACACATGAAAAGTATCATGAGATTTCTTGAAAAGTATTTTATACCGATTGCAGGAAGAATCGGTTCTCAAAGACATCTAGTTGCAATCCGTGATGGATTTGTGGCTTTGATGCCAATCTTAATTGCAGGCTCATTTGCCGTTTTAATTAACAATTTACCAATTGACATTTATCAAGACACTATGACATCAGTATTTGGTGATGGCTGGAAAAATTTTGGTGGAAATATTTGGTGGGGTGCTTTTGCTGTAATTTCGATTTACCTAGCATTTAGTATCTCATATAACTTGGCTAAATCCTATGGTGTAGATGGATTATCTGCAGGGATGATTTCATTAGCAGCTTTCTTCATCTTAGTACCTCAAGTGTCACCAAGTGGTGGATGGGGAGATATAAACTGGTCATACCTCAACTCAGGTGCAATGTTCGTCGCTTTAATTGTGGCAGTTATATCTACAGAGCTATTTGTAAGACTCTTTAGAGTAAAGCACTTGGTTATTAAGATGCCAGAGGGCGTTCCGCCTGCAGTTGCAAAATCGTTTGCTTCATTATTTCCTGGTTTAATCGTACTAATCATATTCTCATTTGCGTCAATATTAATCTCTAAGATTCCAGATGGAAACTTGTTCGTATTCATCAATAGAGTTGTTGCAGCACCTTTAACAAATGTTGCTGATACAATCTGGTCTGCAGTAATTATCGTATTCATGAATCAAATTCTTTGGTTCTTTGGACTTCATGGTTCAAATATCATCGGTGGTATCATCGAACCGATATTATTACCAATGATTCAAGCAAACATTGATGCTTTCCAAGCGGGTTTAGAGCCTACTTACACAGTTACAAAAGTTATGTTAGATACCTTTGTTTACATGGGTGGCAGTGGTGCGACTTTAGGACTTATATTTGCAACATTTATCGTTGCAAAACGTAAGGAGCATAGAGAAATTGCTAAACTCAGTATTGGACCTGGCGCATTTAATATTAACGAGCCGGTTATCTATGGCTTACCAATTGTATTAAATCCATTTTTATTGATTCCGTTTATCTTAGGACCAATCATCATGGTTATCTTGACTGTAACGTCTATGAAATTAGGCCTTGTACCAAAAACAGTAGTGATCGTACCATGGACATTCCCTCCAATTATAGGTGCTGCAATTGCTACAGCATCTATCAGAGGTGGTATTTTAGCAGCTATAAATTTAGTCATTGCAACGGCTGTTTACTTGCCATTTATGGGTGCACTTGACAGAAACAAAACTTTACATTCAGAAGATAGTAAGTAGAATTAAATATATAAACCAGATTAGAGAATGACACTTTCATTCTCTAATCTCGGTTATTTAAAAGGAGCAAATAATGGAAACGATCATTTTAAATTTAATTACAAATAGTGGTGAAGCTAAAAGTTATGCCATGGAAGCGATAGCTTTTGCAAAAGAGCAAAATTTTGAAGCAGCATATGGGGCACTTGAAGCATCGGGGAAAAGTTTATCGCTTGCACATAAGAGTCAAACTGCGTTGATACAATCCGAAGCTGGGGGTGAGAAAGTTGAGCTTTCCATGCTATTAATCCATGCACAAGATCATCTTATGAATGCAACGACAGCAAAAGATCTTGCAACGGAAATGGTTCAACTTTACGAAGTGGTTTACCAAAAACTTTCACAGAGGTAGAAGATGAAGAGGTTAGGCGTTTCAATATATGCAGATCAAGCTCCTAAAGAAGAGATTTTAGATTATTTAACGAGAGCAGCTTCATACGGTTTCACGCGTGTATTTACTTGTTTGATTTCAGCCGCTGGTGAATTTGATAGCTTTTTAGAGGATTTCAAAGAAGTGACTTCACATGCTTTTAATTTGGGAATGGAAGTAATCGCTGATGTAGACCCGAGTGTTTTTGAAAAACTGAATATTTCTATTAATGATCTATCTTTTTTTAAATCAATAAATCTTTCTGGCATTCGTTTGGATTTGGGTTTTTCAGGTCAAGAAGAAGCTTTGATGACATACAATAAATTTGGTATTAAAATTGAATTGAACATGAGTTCAGGCAATAAATATGTTGAAAACATTATGAGTTATAAACCGAATACTCAAAATCTATATGGTTGCCATAATTTTTATCCACATGTTTATACGGGAATATCTAGAGCACATTTTTTAAGTTGTTCTAAGCAATTTAAAGAAATAAATATAAAAACAGCAGCGTTTGTAAGTTCTCAGAGCGCTGTATTTGGACCATGGCCAGTATCTGAGGGGCTTTGTACTCTCGAATCACATAGAGCATTACCCATTACGACGCAAGCAAAGGATTTATTTGCAACTGAGCTGATTGATGATGTCATCATTGGTAATATGTTTGCATCTGACGATGAACTTAAAGCTTTAGGAAAACTCGATCGATATTTACTGCACTTAGATATTGAATTTTTAAGTGATGCAACTGAACTTGAACGTAAAATTGTACTTGAAGAGCCTCACTTTGTAAGAGGTGATGTATCAGAATATCTGCTTCGTTCAACGATGAGTCGTGTAAAATATAAAGGAGAAGCATTTCCACCACATGATACGGAGGATCTGTTACCGGGAGATATCATTATTGAAAGTGACCTATATAAACGATATGCAGGTGAATTACAAATTGCATTAAAACCTATGAAAAATAGCGGTAAATCCAATAGAGTTGCAGTTGTAAGAGATTATGACCGTTATCTTATACAGACGCTTTCACCTTGGCAATCCTTTAGGTTTACTCAGAAAAAATAAAGCGTCATCTTTCTATTTTACAGGGATTAACATTGTGCTATACTGATGCTTAAGACAGTTATAGTGTGAGGCTTTATGAGAAAGTTCAATGTATTTTATTTTGTTTTATTTTTTACGTGGTCATCAGCCTATACGCTGATTACCCTTTATTTAAATGAAGTTGTAGGTTTATCACTTTCTACGATTGGTTTGATTATGTCAGTTTTGCCGTTGATTTCTTTAGTATTTCAACCTATTTGGGGAGCTGTATCTGATTTTACAGGTAAAAGAAAGAGAGTTTTACAACTTCTACTAATTGCAAATGCAGTTATAGCAGGACTTATAACACTTTTTACCAATAGTTACATCGTTGTGGTGATTTATTTTATCTATCAGTTGTTCTTATGTGGTCAAGGGCCACTTACAGATTCAATGGCAATTCAATATGTCAACAATCACCCACAAAGTTCATATGGTTATATACGGGTTTGGGGTTCTGTTGGATATGCGATAGGTGCTTTTGTAGTTGCGGCAATCGCAAACAAGTTAGGTTTGGTTTGGCTTTTCTATATCGCTTCTTTAGGATATGTAATAAGTTTAATATTGACGATCGGTATTAAAGAAACGCAGATAGTACATCTGAAAAGTCACTTTGAAGCGGATTTAAAAGCACTTTTTCGAGAGAAAAGGTATTTGTTTGTACTTTTGTATGGATTTTTAATGATCGGTTCTTTTTTTGGGGCAGATCAATATTTGGGGCTTTATATAAGAAGCAATTCTATTGATCTTTCTAAATTGGGACTTTTGACTTTTATATCAGTTTGTTTAGAAGTTCCTTTAATATTTAATTCGAGACGCTTAATTGTACGATTTGGAGTTACGCGGTTGATGATTTTTATGAATTCAATCGCTATAATAAGGATGTTGTTCTTAAGCGTGAGTAGCACTTTTGTTTTTTTCGCTTTAGCGGGTGTCATGAGGGGTCTTATTGTCGGGATATTTGTACCCCTTTTTGTTGAACTAATATGTGAAATCACCCCAAAAGCTGTTGTAACATCGGCAATAGCCATATATTCAGCCGTTTCTTCAGGTATAGCTAATTTTGTGTTTACATTATTAGGAGGCTTTATCGCAGATTATTGGGGCTATGATAAATTGTTCCTTAGTTATGGGTTATTGATGGTGATTCCATTGTTATTGGCTTTAAAGATGCATCGGACGCAACTTAAAAAGGTGTAAAAGTGTTTAGATGGTGATGTGATATTTTATACATTGCCATTTTTTATGCGCATTTTTATGTGGTTTATTGACATTAATTGCATAAAAAAGACCTTCATATAATATGAAGGTCGTAAGGATGTTTCTATTAAATTTCGTCTTTGAGAATCAATAACAATTTGATGAAATCTTCAGCAGCAGGTGATAAAGTACGTCTTTTATTAGTAAGCATATGGATATTACGCGTTAATTGTAAGCCTTTAATATTGAAAGATTTAATTGGAATGGATTTCGCATAGCAATTAAAGATACGCTTAGACATATATGATATGCCAACACCACCAGTGACAAGACTGGTAATGAGGTTCATATTATCACTTTCTACGATATTGTCTAGTAAATCTAAATCGTAGCCACAGTCAACCATCATCTTCTCAAGTTCAAGACGCGTTGCGGATTGGTCACTTCGACTGATAAACTTATAGCCTATAATCTCGGTGATATCCACAGTTCCATCAAGTGGCGCATCTTCAGCACATATGAAAACCATTTCATCATCAAAAAGGTGCCGACTGATAAAACGCTCATTTTCAACATGCATCCCAATTAAGCCTAAATCGCTGGACAATGAACAAACATCCTCCAAGATTATATTTGAACTTTTTTCTTCAACGATGAATTTAACTTCAGGATGGATCTTTTGATATTTTTCAATTGCCAGAGGCAGCAAAACTAAGCTTGGTGTCGTAGATGCGGATATAGTGATTGAACCCGAAATTTTCTTTTGTGAGTTGATAATATTATGAATGGCTCTATTTTTCATATTGATCATATCGAGCGCATAATTTAAAAATTCTGAACCAGCAGGCGTTAAATTAACTTCCTTTGAAGTCCGGTCAAAAAGAGGTGTATTGAGTTCTTTCTCTAGGTTGGAAATGTGCAAACTTATAGTAGGCTGTGAAAGGAAAAGCGCCTTACCAGCTCTGGAAAAATTCTTATATCTTGCTACATTTACAAACGCTTCTAATTGTCTAAAATCCATGTCTATCACCTCTGACACTATTTTAACATAAAAATTTTTATATGAATATAGAACCGAAGTCATAAAAAGTTAAATGTTTAACGACATTCATTTACAATTTGTTCATTATTATTTTATTGACAGTAAGAATAAGACACTGTAAAATACAAATTAACATATCTTACTTAATTAGTTGGAATTAATTTCGTAGGAATTATAAATTAAGGCTAAGAAAAAGGAAAGTAGTTATTTTGCGCTTTTTAGAGAGAAAACGGTTGGTGAAAGTTTTCAAGCAATAGATAGTGAAGTGCCCTTTGGAGCAGTGTACCGAATAAAGTAGGCTACACCGGGATCTCCCGATACAGAGATAGAGCACGTAAGTGTTTGAAAGGAAATCATCTATGATTTATTAGAGTGGAACAACGAAGTTAACTTCGTCTCTTAGTGAGACGAAGTTTTTTTATACCCACTTTTGCAAGATCGAGTGAATGATAATATAAAAAAATACAGCATTCACGCGCACTTAAGTGGAAATAAGTTTAAATATGAGGAGATTAAAATGGAAAAAAATACTAATTCAAAAGTGAAAGAAAACATATTAGATTTAATTGGCAATACACCGGTTGTTAAATTAAAAAATATTACCACTGAAACATCTGCGGATGTCTATGTGAAGCTGGAAGGTATGAATTTAACGGGTAGTGTAAAAGCTAGAGCGGCACTTGGTATGATTTTAGAAGCTGAAGCAAGTGGTGCTTTAAAAGAGGGGATGACGATAGTCGAACCAACCAGTGGCAATACAGGTATAGCCCTTGCATATATCGGGAAACTCAAAGGTTATGCAGTGACAATTGTGATGCCAGATACGATGAGTGTCGAAAGAAGAAATATTATTAAATCTTATGGGGCTGATCTCATATTGACTGATGGTAGCAAAGGGATGAGTGGTGCAATTCAAGAAGCGACCAAACTTTCCAAAGAAGAAAAATACTTCATGCCACAACAGTTTAACAATAAAGCAAATCGCAACTATCATTATAAAACAACTGGTCCTGAGATTATTGAAGCATTTCCTGAACTTGATGCATTTGTTGCTTCAGTAGGAACTGGTGGAACGATTTCTGGTGCAGGTGCAAAATTGAAGGAGCATTACGATAATATTATGGTCATTGGGGTTGAACCAGTCGAATCACATGTTTTATCTGGTGGTTTGGCAGGACCACATAAAATTCAAGGCATTGGTGCAGGATTTGTACCAGAAATTTATGATGCAACAGTGGTTGACAGTATTGAACAAATCGATAGTACCGAGGCTTATGAGATGACAAAAAAAGTTTTCTTTGAAGAAGGACTTTTTTTAGGAATATCAAGCGGTGCTGCGATACTTGCGGCTCTAAGAGTTGCTGAAAAACTTGGTAAAGGAAAAAAAGTTGTCGTCATTTCACCAGACAATGGTGAGAAATATATCTCCAACAATGTGTTCTTATAAAGGTGGTTCATATGATAAAAAAAGCAGCTGCATATTTAAGATTTATTAAAGAAAGTGATCCAGCAGCGCGTAGTTATATTGAGATTTTATTGCTTTATCCGTCAGTACATGCTGTAGCTTTATATAGAGCTTCAAACTTTCTGTACAGACATAATCAATTCTTTTTAGCAAGGTTTATCTCACAGTTTGCACGTTTTATAACCGGTATAGAAATTCATCCAGGCGCAACTATTGGTAAAGCACTATTTATCGATCATGGCATGGGTGTAGTGATTGGAGAAACAACGATTATTGGCGATTATGTGACTATTTATCAAGGGGTTACATTAGGTGGTACTGGCAAAGATACTGGAAAAAGACATCCTACCATAGGTGATCGAGTGACAATTGGAGCAGGCGCAAGAATCTTAGGACCAATTCATTTAGCAGCAGGTACGAAAATCGGTGCAGGTTCTGTTGTTTTGACAGATACGAAAACTGAATCAACGGCTGTAGGCGTACCAGCAAGAGTAATCGGTGGCATTGATTCTTCTGTGATTCCAATTCATCATTATAAAGGTAAATACGATGTATATAACGACATGGTGATATAGATAATAAGAGTGTCGTTTTCTTCATAAAATCAGTGACATGAGACCTTTAAAAAAAGTAACTTATGTTACAGACTAAAACCGCTTTTCGTCTTATAATAAGTTCAGAAAGCAATTAACTGTGTTATAAACGGAGGGTTTAGATGAAAAGAAATGTAATTGAAATTAATGAAGATAAATGTATCGGTTGTGGATTGTGCGCTGGCGCTTGTATGCAAGGTGCAATAGAAATAATAGATGGAAAAGCAAAATTAGTAAGTGAATCTTATTGTGATGGACTTGGAATGTGTTTGCCAAAATGTCCTGTTGACGCGATTCATGTGGTTGAGAAAGAAACAGATGCATTTGATCAAGCCAGAAAAAATATCAAGGCAGAGGTTAAACAAACATCTAAAACGACATCTAAAACAACTTCAGAAGAACCGATGGCTTGTGGGTGTTCTGGAACACATGCGAAAGCATTTGATAGAACTAATATTGTAACACTTGATTTACCTTCAACTAAAAAAACGGATGCAGTTAATTTAACTACAGGTGAGCAAGTATCGGTACCTTCAGAGTTGATGCAATGGCCAGTTCAGCTAAGACTAATTAGCCCAAATGCACCTTATTTAAATGGAGCAGACTTGCTCATAGCAGCTGATTGTACAGCGTTTGCTTATGGCGATTTCCATAGAGATTTTATCAAGGGAAAAGTAACCGTCATCGGTTGTCCTAAATTAGATGATAATCAGTATAATTCTGAGAAGATTGCTCAAATCCTTAGTTCAAATGACATCAAAAGTATTACGGTTGTGAGGATGGAAGTACCGTGTTGTGGGGGGATGATTTCAGCAGTTAAATCAGCGATGCTGAAAGCCCAGTGTATTGTGCCTTACAGCGAAGTGACGATATCTTCTGATGGTAAAATAATAGGTTAAATAAAATGAAAGAGAGCTTTTAAGCTCTCTTTTTTTTTTCGCGAAATCTCAAATATGAATTTCCTTAATTGCCACAAGTGAACAAGTTCCCCCCACCCAGATTGTGGGTTCATTATCTATTGCGTCGTAAATTAATTTAGTGTAGATAAGGCTTGGGTTATCCATCATTTCACCTTGTAGCACTTTATACTCTACAGAATAAGGAAAAGTGTTAATGTTATCTAGTCTTTGCTTAAAGTTATAATGATGTGCTAAATAGGCGGTTAATGCGCCATTGGAAGTCCCTGTTGCGGATTCTTCATCTATACCATATAAAGGCGCAAAGTTGCGGGCGTAAATCACTTGACTATCACAAGAACTCACAAACGCATGAACCCCAACGACATCATGATCTTTAGAAATTGCTGATATTTCATCCATATTAGTTTCGAGGGAGTTAAGATCCTCTCGTGTCTTAATAGGGAGTAATATATCATTTAAGCCTGTAGACCAAATTTCTATTGGCAGTTTTGGATCTATTTCAGCATTAGGAAAAGCGGATATAAAATTCTGATTAAAGGCCAAATTGGTTTTGATTTGTTTTGGTATAGATTGCGTCATCCATACATTGGTTTGGTCTGACGAATGGTTTATAGATATATTTAATACACCGGCAGATGTTTTCTGCAGGAGATTCGCTTTAGATAGACGTTCTTGATGTGACATCAACCAAAAACTTGCTATAGTTGCGTGTCCGCAAAGCGGTACTTCATCAGTAGGTGTGAAAAATCTCAAATCAAAATCGGCATCCAAACTACCTGTTCTCACAAAAGCAGTCTCAGATAAACCCATTTTTTGAGCAATTTCTTGCATTTCTTTCTCGCCTAATAGAGATTGCCAGTCATAGACAATGCCTGCTGGATTACCACCTTTACCTTCTAATGTGAAAGAATTTACAATATAAACGTCAACTTTCATTTGAAAACTCCTTTTTAAGTTCGGCTTTATAATTCACATATGCATTGAGCGTCGCCATATAATTTAAGATACTTCCCGATCGTTCTTTGTTGATTTTGAACCGCTCTTGCATGGCTTTATATGGAATCGACTTTCTGCTACCATCTGTAGCATAGTAGTATTGCCGTATAATCTCATAGGGAACGAGATAATATTCGTCATTAAATTTAAAATGGATAATGAGGAATGCAAGACCGCCTTGCGCATCTATATCATGCATATATTCAATCTGATGAAGGTGTATATTTTGCAGTGGTAAGCTCTTTAAAGTGGTCTCTTTCGCATCAAATGCTAAGCAAACCCCTTGTGCAATGCCTATAAAGTCTACGGTTGATTTTTTTTCAAAAAACCCCTTTGTAACCATACCTTGGTGATCTATATCGATTACTTTGATAGGTGTACTAACTTTGTCTATGCGGCAAAGTCCTAATTGGTGATAATATTGATTGGTATAATATATTAATTCTTCTAGTGCATCTCCACGATGGCCTCTTTTTCCCCACATAATTGCCTCCCAAATGTAGTCTAACAGAAATTTATCCGCCTGTGAATAATGGAGAAAAAATTGTGGACAAAATTGTGGATAGTGTGCATAACCGAACTATATATTTTTAAATTATTCTGAATTTAGGGATTTATTTTAAGGAAATGAGGATATTTGTGAATAAACGCGCTCAATTGTTAAGTAATGTTCGATAAAAGTTTACAATCTGTTAACATTGAAGCGAGTTGTCAAAAGATTTGCATAAGAAAAATTAAGCAAAAAAACTGTCATATTGTGGACAAACTGTTGATGAATATGGGATTAAATGTTCACAAACAATTCACAGCTAATTCGTAAGATATGAATTGACATTTAATTTAAATCACGTTATTATAGTTATGAAATGACCCCTGCGCGGGGGGTGGAGGCATAAAGTGAAAATATTTGCAACGGATGAGGCAATAGAAAAACTTAAAAAAGACATCGCCAAGCGCGGAGACCATCGAATTGCTGTTACGGGCTATGGATGAGGCGGGCCACAATTTGGGCTTGTTCCGGGCGAACAGCAAACAGATGATTATGTCGAAGAATTTTCGGGTATTAAGATACTGGTCGAAAATATGTTGATTGAAAAATTTGAAGGGTTCAGATTAGAATATTCAAATTTTTGGTTGACGAGAGGCTACTATATACAGGCCATGAAATATGGCTCTAAATGCTAAATTATGGAGGTAATGATATGTCAAAAAATGTAGTAATTTATTCAAGTAATTCTTGTGGGTATTGTGCAATGGCAAAAGATTATTTTAACGAAAAAGGCGTTGCATATACAGAGAAAAACGTATCAACAGACATCGAAGCTAGAAAAGATTTAATGTCAAAAGGATTCATGGGTGTTCCAGTAATCTATGTTGAAGATGAAGTAATACAAGGTTTTGATAAAGCAAGATTGGACGTTTTGTTAGGTTTATAATCAGTAATCCAATAAGCCCACATTGGGCTTTTTTTTAAGTAAATAATACTTTGCTTGTTTAGGCAAAGTAATTTTATCGAACTAGTTTGTTAAAAATATAATTAAGTCAAACCGGAGGTAGTAATGGGTCAGAAAGTGATTATCGTTGGAGGCGTTGCAGGCGGAGCAAGTGCAGCGGCTAGGTTAAGAAGAATGGATGAGCAAGCAGAAATCATCATGCTAGAAAGAGGTCCGTATATTTCTTTCGCAAATTGTGGATTACCTTATTATATAGGTGGCACAATTGAAGAAAGAAGTGCGCTTTTGGTACAAACACCAGAAGGCATGAGAGCGCGTTTTAACGTAGACGTTAGAGTTGAAAATGAAGTGCTTTCAATTGATAAGGAACATAAGACAATTCAGATTAAGGACATTCAAAATAACAAAATTTATGAAGAAAATTATGATGTATTGATTCTTTCTCCAGGTTCAACACCACTTAAACCACCAATCCATGGTATTGACTCACCTAACATCTTTTCGCTTTGGAACATCCCAGATGTGGATAGAATAAAGAGCTTTGTCGATAACGTAAAACCAAAATCAGTTGCAGTTATCGGTGGCGGCTTTATCGGTCTGGAAATGGCTGAAAATTTACATGACCTTGGTATGGCAGTATCAGTAGTGGAAATGGCTGATCAAGTGATGGCGCCAGTTGATTTCGAAATGGCTCAAATAGTTCATAGACACATGAAAAGTAAAAAAGTTGGTCTTTATTTAGGCGACGGTGTTAAATCATTTGAATACCACAATGGATCTACAAAAGTAACCTTACAAAGTGGTAAACAAGTTGAAGTGGATATGGTCATTCTATCTATTGGTATTCGTCCACAAAGTGAACTTGCTAAAAATGCAGGTCTTGAGGTTAACCAAAGAAACGGTATCGTAGTAGATCAATATATGCAAACTTCTGATCCTAGTATCTATGCAATAGGTGATGCGGTTGAAGTAACTGACTTTATCGGTGGTGGAAAGACGATGATTCCACTTGCAGGTCCAGCGAATAAACAAGGTAGAATTTGTGCTGATAATGTTGCAGGCAAAAAAGTACCATTTAAAGGCTCTATGGGAACTTCAGTTGCAAAGGTATTTGACCTTACGGTATCAGCGACTGGCGTTAATGAAAAAACACTTAAACGCGATGGAAAAGTATATGGAAAAGATTATTATACAGTTTTAGTACATCCTAATTCACATGCAGGTTATTATCCTGGAGCACTTCCGATGACATTAAAAGTGATTTTTGATATGTCTGGAAAAGTACTTGGTGCTCAAAATGTTGGTTATGATGGTGTTGAAAAGAGAATTGATGTTATTGCGACTGCTATTAGATTCAATGCAACTGTATTTGATTTAACAGAGCTTGAACTTGCTTATGCACCACCTTATTCATCGGCAAAAGATCCCGTAAACATGGCTGGTTTCGTAGGGGAGAACATCTTAAACGGCATGGAAAAACCTTTCCAGTGGCATGAATTTAAAGATATGGACCCAAGTTTTGTTGTACTTGATGTTAGAGAGCCTATGGAAAGAGAAATGGGTTACATTCCAAATTCAATCAATATTCCAGTGGATCAATTGAGAGACAGAATAGTGGAACTTGATAAATCAAAAACTTATATCGTATACTGTGCAGTTGGTATTAGAGGTCATGCAGCGTCAAGAATTTTAGTTCAAAGTGGATTTGAAAATATCTATAACCTTATCGGTGGTTTTAACACGTATTCTACTGTTTTATGTCAAGATGATAATGGTGCATGTGCTGGTTCTATGCCACAAGCGGATGTCCATGTATCAGAAACGGGAGACATTGAGCAAGATGCGTCCTTTCAAGACGCAAAAGAAGACTCAGATGCCCAAATCATCAAAGTAAACGCTTGTGGTCTTCAGTGTCCAGGTCCTATTATGCAAGTACACAAAGCGATTGAGATGATGAATCCAGGCGATATCCTCGATATCAAAGCTACAGATCCAGGCTTTGTGAACGATATTGGCGTATGGTGTGAAAAAACAGGTAATACGCTTTTAGAATCTGGCAAAGAAGACAAAGCTTTCTTTGCAAAAATTAGAAAGGGAAGAAAAAGACCACCTCAAGTACCAACAGTGGTTAATGATGACAAAACGATGATTATCTTTAGTGGCGATTTGGATAAAGCAATTGCATCATTAATTATTGCTAATGGTGCGGCATCTATGGGTAAAAAAGTCACTTTATTCTATACTTTCTGGGGTTTAAACATTTTAAGAAGACCTGAAAAAATCAATGTCAAAAAAGACTTGATGGCTAGGATGTTCAGTGGTATGATGCCAAGAGGCACAAAAAAACTCGGTTTATCCAAGATGAATATGTTGGGTATGGGGCCAAAGATGATCCGCATGGTCATGAAAAAACACAATGTTGATTCTTTAGAAGATCTACTCAAAATGGCGATAGACAATGGCGTACGCATGGTTGCATGTAACATGTCTATGGACCTTATGGGGATCACTCAAGCAGAATTGATCGATGGTGTAGAACTAGGTGGCGTAGCTTCGATGCTAGGAGCAGCTGAAGATTCAAATATGAGTTTGTTTATTTAATGGAGGAAAAGATGTCTGAGCAAGAGGATAAAAAGAAAATTGTCAATCGATTAAAAACTATCAAGGGCCATATACAAGGCATTGAGAATATGATTGAGGCAGATAAAGGTTGTGATGAAATTCTCATCCAAATTGCTGCAGTCAAACAATCAATTCATAAGGTAGGGTTGGCAGTTATGGAGTCTCATGCCTCTCAATGCTTGATTGATACTGACAACATGGATAAAGAAAAATTAGAAGAAATGATCAAAATGATTTTCAATTATAGCAAATAGCATATTAGTATTCAGATGTATTGCTGAACGACAGTAAGCCATTGATTATTAAGAGATTTTAAGACTTAAGTCCGGAAGTGTGGCATAAATTATTGCCGTGCTTTCCGGACTTTATTTTAAGTACGATTTGTTGTATGATATTTATATTGTTTATATTAGTTCAAGGTGAGGAGAAAATGACCATGAAATTTAAGCGCATCATTATCGCATTGACACTAGTCATCGCTATGTTAGGTATGACCGCATGTGGTGGCAAAGAAACGGATAACACAACTACTTCAGAGGCTACTCAAGCAAGTACACAAGAAACAACAGGCCAAAAAGAGATTGACTTTGATGCTGAGGGGATTGCAACTAAGTTTGTAGACAAATTTTTAGCGGGTTCATTTGATGAGTTATTGACAGATTTTACTTATTCAGATGAAATGAAAGCACAATTTACAAAAGAGGCAATGAACGAAATTACTAAGCAATTGGTTAAAGCATATGGCTCTTACGAGAGTACACATGGTATAAAAACACTTGCGAAAACAGATAATTATATTGTTACAATTGGTGCAAAACACGTAGATAAAGATTTAGCTTATAATGTGGTTTTCACTTATGATGGTAAAATTGCTGGGTTTAATTATCAAGAAATATCATCAGTTGAAGATTTTTTTGATGCTGAAATACAAGGTGCAATTGAAAAAGAAGTTACTTTTGGTAAGGACGACTTTAAGATTGAAGGCACACTGAGTATACCATCTGAAGGTAAAGGACCATTTCCGGTAGTTGTGTTGGTACATGGTTCAGGTCCAAATGATCGTAACGAATCTCTCTATGGTAACAAGCCATTTAAAGATATCGCTACAGGGCTTATTTCGCAAGGTGTCGCTGTTTTAAGATATGACAAGAGAACTTTTACACATCTTGAAAAATATAATGATCCAAAAGTAGTCGCTGATTTCACAATCTACGATGAAGTCATTGACGATGCAAAATATGCAGTTGAATTTTTAAAAACTTATGATGGAATCGATGCAAAAAATATATTTGTAGTGGGTCATTCTTTGGGTGGGAACCAAGCGCCAAGAATAGCAGAAGGTAATAGTGATGTTGCAGGTATCGTCGTTTTAGCTGGAAATGTTACACCATTACAACAAATAATCGTAAAACAGTATGAATATCTCTTGGGATTAGATGGCAAAATTGATGAAGCTGATCAGAAACAACTTGATAGCATCAAAAAAGCTGCTGATTTAATTTCTTCAGACGAAATGACGCTTGAAACAGATATGAATACGACAATGGGACTTGCACCAAAATACTGGATGGACATTAAAGATTATAATCCAGTAACAGTTGCAGCAACCCTTAATATTCCAATCCTTGTTTTACAAGGCGCAAGAGATTATCAAGTGACTGAATCTGAGTTTGAACTCTGGAAATCTGGACTTGGTGATAAAGCTGAGTATAAACTTTATGATGATTTAAACCATCTTTTCATGACAGGTGAGGGAATGTCGAAACCAGAAGAGTATACTTCAGCAGGAAATGTTTCAAAAAATGTTATCGATGATATAGCAAATTGGGTAAAAGCAAATTTAAAATAGAAGCAAATTTTTAAAAGCAAAAAGGACTGTTCACAATGAATGTTTTTCATTTGAACAGTCCTTTCTATTTAATTTTTTTTATGACTGAAGCGGTTATTCGATTAGTAGTTCGAAGTCAGCTTTGGCCATATTTTCACTAACGCCTTTTTTGAGTTTTGATGATTTTGAGATGTTACCCATTAAAACACCACCAACGAGTTTGCCATTTAAAAAAAAGTATTTTTCAAATGATTCTTCGTCACCTTTGCGTATGACCTCATATGAATTTGCAGGATTTCCACCGACATCACCAATAGAAAACAATCTTAAATCCATACCATGATAGATGTTAAATGGAACCACTGGCATATAAACGGATTGATCACCTATTATATTTAGTCCGGCAATTTTTCCTTGTTCAACTGCTTCTGGCCAAATGGCAAAGTTAACACCTAAATGTTCTACACAATCGCCAGCGGCAAAGATATTTTTAATATTTGTTTGCATGAAGTCGTTTACGAGGATCCCGCGATCAGTAAGGATGCCAGCTTCTTTCGCTAATTTTACTTCAGCACGTATACCAATAGAAATTGCAACAAAATCAGCGTCAAATGATTCTCCTGTGGAAATTTTCACACCTTTTGCAATGGTATCACCATATATTTCCTGTGTTTGAACCCCTTTTACAACTTTTATGCCCGTCGCTTGTACTTTCTTTTCAAATATTTGAGAAGCTTCAATGTCGAGTTGTCTAGGCAAGAGTCGATCCATCATCTCAATCACCGTAACATCTATATTGAGCTTTCTTAATTGCCAACCGAGTTCTAAACCAAGTAAACCACCACCAATGATAACTGCTTTATTTGACGCCCAAGCTTTACTTTTGAGGATCTCAGCATCTTCTAAGTGTCTTAAATCAAGCACATGGTCTAAATTAGCACCGGGAATTGGTGGAATAAAATTGCGACTTCCCATACAAAGAAGAAGTTTATCATAATAGATTTTTACTTCATTTGCTAAAACTAGACTTTGCTCTTGGGGATGGATAGAAATAACCTCAGTGCCATACATTATATTGATGTGATGCTCTTCGTACCAGTTGTGATCATGCAGATAAAAGCGTTTTGGAATCTCTTTCTCCGAGATATATTCAGACAACATTGGTCTATAATAAGGCGGCGCCATTTCTGCAGTTATGACAGTAATATCAAAATCACCTTTAGAAGCAATGATTTCTTCCAGAGCTGCATTACCAGCCGCTCCGTTACCAATAATGACTATTTTTTCTTTCATTTGAACCACCTTTCGAAAATGTGAATAATACGTTATAATTTTTATACCTTCTCTATGGCTTTTGAATCATATTTTAAATAAATATCTTATTATAGCAATATAACTAGAAAATTTGTTTTAAGTCCTGTATATTTAGGGTATATAACATTTGAAACAAAACTGATACCGTTATTAATATTTGATACATATTTGTTGGTAATGGTTGACAGTGCGTATCAGCAGTGGTATTATCAATTTGTAATGATTACAAATTGAAAGAAGAAAAATAAAGTATAAGGAGAGTATTATTATGAAGTATGAATGTGTAGCATGTGGTTATGTTTATGATCCAGAGATTGGCGATCCAGATAGTGGTATCGCGCCAGGTACATCATTTGAAGACATTCCAGAAGATTGGGTTTGCCCACTTTGCGGCGTTGGCAAAGATATGTTTGAGCCTTTAAAATAAACTATAAGAAAGAGTAAGGGACACATATGAACGATGTAGGTGATTTTTTAAAAACCAATGGGATTAAACCTTCATATCAAAGAATCAAGATCTATGAGTATTTGATGCAGAATAAAGACCACCCAACAGTGGAAAGCATCTACAATGCGCTAAATGGACAAATCCCAACGCTTTCAAAAACTACAGTTTATAACACGCTCAAAATTTTTATCGATAAGGGAATTGCCATGGCGATCACTATAGATGACACTGAAGTGCGTTTTGATGCATTTGTCGAAACACATGGACATTTTAAGTGTCAGCATTGTCATGAAGTATACGATTTCAACGTAAACTTTGAAGGTGCTGTAGGTGATCAATTGGCTGATTTTGAAATCCTTGAGCAACAGATGTTCTTTTACGGCATTTGCAAGAACTGTAAAGAAGAATCTTAGGAGGATCAATATGATCAACAAATTAGATGTTTTTAAATGTGGCGTATGTGGCAATATAGTAGAAGTTGCACACGTTGGTGGTGGTACACTTGTTTGTTGTGGTCAAGAGATGAATCTTCTAGAAGAGAAATCAGCAGACTCAACAACAGAAAAACATGTACCATTAATTGAAGCAGTTACTGGCGGATATAAAGTAACTGTCGGATCGACACTTCACCCAATGAAAGAAGAACATTATATTGAGTGGATTGAATTAATTACTGAATCAGAAACATTAATTACATTTTTAAATCCTGGGGATGAACCTGTAGCGATTTTCAAAACTGATGAAAAGGCGATTAAAGCTAGAGAATATTGTAATCTTCATGGACTTTGGAAAAATGAATTATAAGAATGAAATATAAGATTTTTTAGAGTTTAGAAATTTATTTCTAAACTCTATTTTAAAGGAGACTGTTATGATTAATACGAGATTGGAAGACGTGATTAATAAACAAATTAATGCAGAATTGTATTCAGCTTATCTGTATTTATCAATGTCTGCATATTTTGAAAGCATTAACTTACCTGGATTTGCAAATTGGATGCGTGTTCAATTTGATGAAGAACAATTCCATGGACTTAAATTCCTTAATTACTTAGTGAGCAGAGGTGGAAGAGTATCTTTAGATGCTATTGAAAAACCACAGTTTGAATGGAAAAATGTAATCGAAGTATTTGAGCATACTTTAGAGCATGAAAAACATGTTACTGCTTTACTTAACAATATTGCGGATATTGCTGAAGAAGAAAAAGACCGTGCAACAAGAAACCTTATGATTTGGTTTATTGATGAGCAAGTTGAAGAAGAGAGTAATGCTGAAAAAATCATCAACGAACTAAAAATGATTGGTGGCGAAGGTCATGGCATGTTGATGTTGGATAGAGAGTTCGCAACAAGAGTATTTGTGCCACCAGTAGGCGCATAATAAAATTTTATGGAGGTATGATATAATGGCGAGTATTAAAGGAACACAAACAGAAAAGAATCTTTTAAAAGCATTTGCAGGAGAATCACAAGCGAGAAATCGTTATCAGATGTTTGCTAAACAAGCTGAAAAAGAAGGTTATAGACAAATTGCTGATTTCTTTATGGAAACTGCAGATAACGAAAGAGTACATGCAGGCAGATTTTTTAGTTTCTTAGAAGGTGGCGATTTAGAAATCACTGCTACTTACCCTGCTGGTAAAGTGGGTACGACGCTTGAAAATCTAAAAGCGGCTGCTATGGGAGAGAACGAAGAGTGGACAACTCTTTATCCTGAATTTGCTAAAATTGCAAAAGAAGAAGGGTTCCCTAAAGTTGCTGCTGCATTTGAATTTATCGCAAAAGCAGAAGTTGAGCATGAAAATCGTTATAATAAACTTGCTCAAAATATTGAAAATGGCAAAGTGTTTAAAAAAGATGAAGTGGTTAGATGGAAATGTAATAAATGTGGTTATGTACACGAAGGTACAGAAGCACCTGAAATGTGCCCAACTTGCTTACACCCTAAAGAGCATTTTGAACTAAAAGAGACAAATTACTAAAGATTAATTTAACAATTGATCATATGAATTTGAGCCAGTGTCTATTTCTCATGAAATTGCACTGGTTTTCTTATAAGTAGATAGTTAAAATTATTAATTATAGGAGCAAATAATGGTGATACTTATAACGGGATTTGAACCTTTTGGGAATGATGAAATCAATCCATCTTATGAAGCCGTAAAAAGGATTGGGCTGGAAAACATTGGACATCAAATTATAAAGGCTTGTTTACCAGTGGTGTTTCATCGCTCACTGGAAGAATTGTACAAGTTAATAGAAAAACACAAGCCAGATTTAGTGCTATGTGTTGGTCAAGCTGGGGGCAGAACGCACATGACAATTGAGCGTATCGGAATCAACCTTGATGATGCTAGAATACCTGACAATGCAGGCAATTCTCCAGTTGACCAATTGATTATAACTGAAGGAGCAGATGGTTATTTTTCAAACTTGCCAATTAAAGCCATGGCGTATGAAATGAACGCAAATGGCATTCCAACTACTATTTCAAACTCTGCAGGGACATATGTTTGCAATCATATATTATATGGGTTAATGCATTATATCCACGAAAAAAATCCCCATATAAAAGGGGGATTTATACATGTACCCTATATACCAAGTCAAACAACTCATTATCCCAATTCTGCTTCAATGCATTTAGATGATATTGTTATTGGGCTTGAAATAGCCGTTGTAGCAGCTTTTGAATATAAAAGCGATTTGAAAATTTCCCACGGAACCACGTGCTAGTATTAAATGACGATTTACAATCCATAATTAAATCTGTTAATTATTTATAAGGTGCCATACCATCGTTTGCAAGTTGATCAGCAAGGTGGTTGAGCGTTATTAATTCTAGAAACGCTGATTCTGTTAATGCCGTATTGTGCTCTGAATTGAATTTTTGAAGCCATTTTTTGACTTCTGACTTCTTATTTGGATCTAAATGGCCTTTGATTTTGTAAAAAGTCACTTTATGAAAAGACTCATATAATTCAATTAATTCTTCCCAGAGAGCTTTGTTTTCAACAGGCTCTTTTTTTGAATTAAGCCAACCATTGATGCGCCATTTATGATACCAACCATTGTTAAAACAATTGACTACATATGCACTATCTGAATATATATCTACCACTAAATCACTAGATTTTAAGGTTTTTAATGCCTCTATAGCAGCTGTTAGCTCCATGATATTATTAGTAGTCATAGAGGCACCACCACAAATTTCTTTAAGTTGTTCTTTGTATTTAAGTACGGCACCCCAGCCACCGACATTGTTTTCTTTACCATTGCCAGAACATGCGCCATCACAGAAAATAATTATATTTTTCATAAGTCACCTCAACGTTATTATAGCAATTGTTATGCTTTATGACAACTTGACTAAATAAACTAATTTAGAAACATTTAACAAAATTTTTGCACAATTCAACAAAAATTTGATATTATAAAATTAAGTCATCAAAAAACCACTAGGAGGCACACTTATGTTTAAGAACCATCAGGAAGTTCAAGATTTTTGTAAGAATAATGAAATTGAATTTATTGATTTTAAACTATTGGATTTAGCAGGTAGATGGCATCATCTTACGATTACACCAAGGCGATTTACAAACGAAACCATTGAATTTGGAATTGGCTTTGATGGCTCAAGTTATGGTTTTTTAAGTGTAGAAAAGTCAGACATGGTTTTTAAACCGGATTTAGAAGCATATTTTATTGACCCATTTAACGAAGTAAAGACGCTTGTTTTTATGACGCGCCTTTATAAAGTTGGTGAGACGCATACGAGATTTGAAAGTGATCCTAGATATATATGTGAAAAGGTTCAAGCTTACATGAAAGAAGAAGGATTTGCAGATCAAGCACTGCTTGGTCCAGAATTTGAATATTATACATTTGACAGTTGTCATTATCAGATGGACCCTCAAGCGACCGGCTATAAAATCGACACTGTACAAGCAAACTGGAATTCTAACCGTACGGATAATAACAATGGATTTATAGTTTCTCATAAAGGTGGATATCATGTAGATAGACCGAAAGACATCAATTTTGATATGCGAAACGAAATGGTGAGAATCCTTGAATCAATTAATGTACCAGTGAAGTATCATCATCCAGAAGTTGGTGGACCTGGACAGCAAGAAATTGAACTCGATTTTGAAGGACCAGTAGTGATGGGTGACCGTTCAATGCTTGTAAAATACGTTATAAAAAATACAGCACAATTATATGATCGGACTGCAACTTTTATGCCTAAACCAATATTTGGAGAAGCGGGTAATGGCATGCATGTTCACATGCAGTTGTTGGAAGATGGCGTTAATTTATTTTACGAAAAAGGTGGCTATTCAGATATGAGTCAAATTGGCCTCTATGCAATCGGGGGGATCTTGAAACACTCTGCTTCTGTAATGGCATTCACAAATCCTAGTACAAACTCATTCAAACGTTTGGTTCCAGGTTATGAAGCTCCTGTTAGTATCTGTTTTGGTACAGCAAATCGCAGTTCTGTTATCCGTATCCCAGGATATGCGACACAACCAATGAGGAAAAGATTTGAATTTAGACCAGCGGATGCAACGGCTAACCCATATCTTGCTTTTTCTGCGCTTATGATGGCGATGTTCGATGGTATAAAAAACAAAATTGATCCAATGGCAAACAACTATGGACCGCTTGATATTAATATTTTTAAATTATCAGATGAAGAGAGAAATAAAATTCGTTCTCTTCCTAAAAACCTCTTTGAGGTTGTTGAAGCTTTAAAAAACGATCAGGATTATCTTCTTGAGGGTGGTGTATTTACAAAAGAAATTCTAAAAGACCAGATGGACTATTTATTAAAAGAAGCAATAGCTGAGTCTATTATGCCATCAGCAAGAGAATATAAGATGTATTACGACTTATAAAGTTAATTTTAATTAGAGTGTATGTAAGATAGTGCAAACATATGGGACTGTAGTCTCACTAAGCGTTTGCACTATTTTTTTTGGCTGTGTTTTTTATATAAATACGTCAATAATCATTGTCAGACGGATAAGTTAATGAGATAATACAGTATAAGCCTGACATATAAAAAGGACGAGATTTATGTTGAAAAATGAAGATACTTCAGTGTTACCACTACTTTATAGATTAATAAATACGCAAAGCGACTCTTGCACATTATATGAGAAGCAAATGGAGGCTATTTTATTCAAAGAAATTAGCCAGATACCTTACTTTGAGAAACACCCTGATCATTTTGGACTTAAACTAGTCGATAATGATACTTTAGGTCGTTCAATTGTTTGGGCGCTTCATAATAATGGTGCTGCAAAGACAGTAATTTTATTGAGTCATTATGATGCTGTAGACTTGACTACATATGGTAATTTTGACGGTTTAAATCCCGATCTATTAAAAACACAGTTAAAGAATTCTATTACAAATATACCAGAATCTGAATTCAATGATGAATGGTTATTTGGTAGAGGCAGCTGTGATATGAAGGCAGGTATTGCGATTAACCTTAACCAGTTATATCAGTCTACGCTTACACCTAAAGGTGTTAATATACTTTTCATAAGTGTACCTGATGAAGAAACGCAATCCGCTGGTATGAGATCGGCAACTTCACTTTTGCTTTTTTTAAAAGAAAAATATCATTTAACCTATGAATTATCTATATTGACAGAACCACATGATAGAGAGCACGCTAATCAATTTACTCTTTCGACAGGCTCTGTCGGTAAGATGATGCCAGTCATTATGACAAAGGGCATGCCTTCGCATTCTGGAGTGGCATATAGTGGATTGAATTCTATCAGTATAGCAATGGAAATTATTAAAGCGATAGAACTCAATACGGAGATGGGTGATTCAATTAATAAAAAAATGACACCGCCACCTGCTTTTTTAAACCTATATTCCATTAGAAAATCTTATGATGTTACAACACCAGAATTTACAGTCGCATACTTCAATTGGCTGTTTTTAAAAGGTGATTTAGAAGCTAAGTTTGCACAATTAAAAGAACTCTGTAAATGGTCGCTAGAAGATGCCATCAACCAGTTTAATTATTCTTATAATGAGTTTTTAAGAAAACAGGCGATGCCCTCATATTGTGAATGCATGGAATTTAATTTCGAAATTTTATTTTTAGAGGAACTTAAAGATAGAGTCCGAGATAAAATAGATGTTGATGCAATGTATGCAATTCTTAAAAGTGAAAATAATAAACTTGCTGATCATGAGTTTACAATTTTGTACATGCAAAAATTATTGGAAACTATGGATGTGAATTATCCTGTAGTAATTATCGGGTTGTTACCTCCTTTTTATCCTGTTGTAGAAAGCGAAGCTTACTATAATGATAATTTGAAAGCACCTCTTAATGAATTGTTAAGCGCTAAAGGTTTAGAACTAAAACAAAACAATTATTTTATGGGGATCTCAGACATGAGTTATATGAAACCATCGAAATATAACCCATCACCGATATTAAAAAATATGCCACTGTTTCAAGACACCTACAAATTTAATTACCATGAAATTGAAGCGCTTAATGTCGACGTCCTACATCTTGGACCATGGGGTAAAGATTTACATCAGAAGACAGAGCGTGTTTTCATTAGAGATGTTATTGAAACCGTACCTGAAATTATGGAATATATATTTAAACGCATTGCACAAAAAGAATAAAACACATTGCACAAAAAGAATAATAAAAGCGAATACCTACAACACTTTGTTGAAAGGTATTCGCTTTTTAGTTATTAACGGTTATTTTGTCTTATCCACACTGTAAAGGGTTAAAATTAACAGCATTTCAACAGAATATATTAGAAATTGTGGATAACTCTGTGGATAGTGTGGGCAAACGCATGTTTGTCTTAATTCGGAGACAGCTTTTTATTCACAATTAGCTCAAATTCATCCACGTCTTCTTTAATTTTATTGAGTGAAGCATTCCAAAACGTTTGATGACTTGGATCGATGTTCATAAGCGCACAAACATCTTGAATATTCATTTTTCCTGTCGCCTTAAGCATATCATCGTATTTTGTGACAAATGCTTCTTTGTCTTCTAGGTAGTTTGCATAAAGTCCAGTCGCAAATAATAAACCAAATGCATAAGGGAAATTATAAAAATTACGAGAAGCATAATAATAATGTGTTTTATTGAGCCACATATAAGGATGTAGAAACGCTTCGTTTAAGCCATCTCCATATGATTTTTTTTGTGCTAAAACCATCAATTCTTTTAACTCTTCAACAGAAAGCGGGTGATCTTTTCGAGTTTCAAAGACAGCGGTTTCAAAATAGTATCGCGATAAGATATCAACGACAACCTGAGTTGCACTTTGCAGGCTATTTTCAAGTATTGAAAGTTTTAAATCGTCATCCGCATCTTTTAATACAGCATTTCTCACGATAGTTTCGCAAAAGATGGATGCTGTCTCTGCCAGTGGCATAGGGTAAGATGTATTGAGTATGCTTTCAGACATGATTCGGTCGCCGTGAAAAGCATGGCCAAGTTCGTGTGCGATTGTAAGTACATTTTTAAGTTTACCTGTAAAATTAAGAAGGACACGACTTTGTTTTATACTCGGTATATTAGAACAGAATGCCCCACCAACTTTTCCTTCTTTTGGTTCAAAATCCACCCAATTTTGGTCAAAAGCGTGCTTCGCAAAACGCGATAGCTCTGGACTAAAGTCAGCAAAATATTTAACGATAAACGCTTGGGCTTCTTCAATGCTATAATTGCGATCATTGACTGAAACAGGTGCAAAAAGATCATAAAATGGTAAAGCACCATCATTCCCTAATAGTCTAGATTTTAACTTAAGATACCTTCTAAATTCATCAAGATAACTTTCCATTGAAAGGATCATAGCCTCTAGAATATCACGGGACATACGCGAGTTATATAAAGTTTCTTCTAGTGGCGTTTCAAATCCTCTTAATTTACTGAGTGTAAGCACCTCGCCTTTTATGCTGTTAAGAGCGGCAGCTGATATTTCAGCATGTTTCTCATAGGCTTTTAACTCAGAGAAATAACCGATTTTCCTGATTTCTACATCCGGACTGAAAGCTAAATTTCTAATAGACATAATTGGCATTGTTTTAGTTTCATCAGGTAAATTGACAGCATATGAAAGCTGTGAAGAGGCTTTACTTTGTAAAGTCTCCCAGGCAGCTGAACCTGTTGCTGTCAATTTTGAAACTAAAATTTCTTCTTCAGAACTTAACATATGTTCAGTGGATTTCAAAAGCTCAAATAAATAGAAATAGTGTTCTTTAATAAAAGATGAATCTTGAGCAAGTCGATCGAGATTGACAATATCCTTTAGCCAAAGTTTAAAAGCAACCATTGGTGCGGTTAAATCACTATTAAATTGCTGAACTTTTGATTTTAAAGATAATGCTTCCTGTGATTTTGAATTAGTTGTAAACGATAAATGTCCATATGCTTGTAGTTTTCTAAGCAAAATGACATCGGAAATATACGTTTTAAGGAAGTTTTCAATAGTTTTAACTTCATCGCTATGATCTGAGAATAGATTTACGACTATTTCACGATATTTTGATTCAAGAGATTCGCATTTTTTTAAATCATCTAAGAATTCTTGGGATTTAAAACTGGTGTATAAGTCGTCTAAATTCCAAGTTGAACTCATAAGATCTCACCTACAAGTAATGCAAATCTATCAATATCATTTTTGATAATTTCAAGCGATGCATTCCAGAATTTCTCATCTTCAACATCGATTGCCATAATTTCACATACGTCTACGATGCTCATTTTGCCTGATGCAGCTAGTAATTTGTCGTAATTCGCTTTGAAATACTCTGGATTTTCAGTATATTTCGCATATAGGCCTTTTGCAAATAATAAACCAAATGCATATGGGAAATTGTAAAAATTAAGCCCTGCAGAATAATAATGAGGTTTAATCAACCACATATAAGGGTGCAAGAAATCATGATCAAGTCCTTCTCCATAAGCGGATTTCTGTGCATTTAACATAGAAGTTTTTAGCTCTTCCACTGAGAGTGGGTGATCATTTCTCGTTGTAAATAGGTTTGACTCAAATAAATAACGAGAGTAGATATCGCAAATAACTTGAGTGGCGTCTTGTAAAGCATTTTCTAATATAGTAATTGCTTCTTCATTTGTTGCAATGTTTAGTGCAGCGTTGTTAACGATGGTTTCGCAGAAAGTAGAAGCCGTTTCAGCAAGAGGCATAGGATAGTCGATATTTAATATATTTTCATCGTTAGTACATATTGCATGATAGCCGTGTCCAAGTTCATGAGCCATGGTAGTAACATCGCCTAAATTACCTGTGTAGTTTAAAAGCACACGGAATTCACCAAGTGGGTGAACTGAAGCACAAAATGCACCACTGACTTTTCCTTCTCTTGGCTCAACATCGATCCATCCCTTTTCGATGGCATCTGATGCAACTTTAGAAAGTTTGTCTGAAAATGCTGCAAAATTATCTACAACGAACTTACACCCTTCTTCATATGAGAATTTTTTAGAGGCAGTCCCTATGGGTGCGAATAAATCGTAGAAAGGTAGACCCTTTTCGTGTCCTAATAATTTTGCTTTTGATTTTAAATAAGATTGAAAGTTTGGAATAGCTTTTTCTATAGCACTCATCATAGCAGAGAGTGTTTTTTCCGACATGCGAGAGTTTTCAAGTGTCATTTGTAATGGAGAACTAAATCCTCTTAATTCGCTCATCGTTAAGACTTCACCTTTAATACTATTAAGTGACATCGCAACAGCTTCATCTATGGTTTCATAGGCTTTAAGCTCAGCCTCATAAGCCGCTTTTCTCACTTCTTTAGATGGATCACTTGCTAAATTTCTAATCATCGTGATCGGTAAAGTTTTGAGTTCACCATCAAGCATTAATGTGCATTTTAATGTGGATGTCAACTTTTGTTGAAGCGTAGTCCAAGCACTTGATCCTGTGATTGAAAGTTGCGAAGCTAATATTTCTTCAGCTTCTGAAAGTAGATGTGAGGCATATAATTTATCCTCATTTATAATAAACTCAAACTGTTTTAAAAAATCGGAAGGGGCAATAAACACCTTGATATCTTCAATTTTGCTAATAAATTTAGTCATCTTTGTTCTAGCAGAAGTTGACTTTGAAAAGATCATTTGAAGTTTATTTTGAGTTTGAAGTGCATCTTGATTGCTAGTATCAGTTGCAAAAGTTAAACTCGAATAATTATATAGTTTAGTAGCAGTTTTTTGGATCTCCTCTTGAAGTTTAAAGTAGAGTTCTACTGAATTTACGTCATCCAGCTTATCTGCATATAGATTAAGTGTTGCGATATCGGACTCTAATTTTTGTAAATCCGATAAAAATTCAGGTGAATTAAAACCAGTGTAGAGTTCCTTTAAAGACCAATTTAATTGCATGTTTACCTCCATAATATTTAGATTATCGAATTAATAATTTAATTATACCATATAAAATATTTTTTGCGATAATGAGCTTAAAAAAAACACCCACTATTCATTGGATAGAAGGTGTTATTAAGCATCAATTTACAAAGCGTTGATAAGAGATAATAATTTTGGATTTTCTGACTTAAATTTCTCTTTGAATTTATACATGCGGATGTCAGCAATTTTGACGAGAATATCATAAATCATAGAATCATCCGGAGATGACGAGATACCATAACTGAAACTTACTGGTAAATCATGACCTTGATAGTCAATTCGATGGTCTTTAATTTTATCAAAAACCTGCGCCATTTTTTCTTCAGCGTGAATAAGTGAGATATTTCTTAGTAAAATTACAAATTCATCTCCACCGATTCTAGAGAGGATATCCGTTTCCCTGATGGAGCTTGTAATCATTTTCGAAAATTCTCTTAAAATGGCATCGCCTGCGCTATGACCAAAACTATCGTTGATAAGTTTTAGGTAATTGAGATCACACAGAACAAGTGCATAAGGTTCAAGGCTTTCAAGTGCATGTTCGCGATGGGCAGTTAACACTTTTTCAAAATAGTTACGATTATAAGCACCCGTCAATTTATCATAACGTGACATGTTCACCGTTTCATCGACAAGATACTTGTTTTTCAAAGCGATGGCTATCTGTGACGCAAAAAAATGAATTAACTGGAGATCGATGTCATCAAAAGCATCAGGTGTTTCACTATCGATGTTGATGATTGCAAATATCTGTCCATCGATGACAATAGGAGCTGAGAGAACTTCTTCGATCTCCATACCGCCGGCCTTTTCGATGCTTTCGTTACGTTCTGGATCAAGTGAGCGAAGATCGAATTCACGCATGTTTCGAATTATAATTGGGTCCTCAAAATTCCCACCAGAATTTTTATAGAGAAAAGTTTCTTCAAGCGTCATTGTTACCTTTTGTAGCTCTTTTAAATCATATCCGACACAAGTACTGTAATCATAAGAGTTAGTTTCGCTATTAAAGAGTAGCAAGCTTCCTTTTGAGGCATGTTCTATAACTTCTATTGCGGACTTCAGAATCATATTGTAGTAATCATTAGAATCATTTAAATTTAAGAAGAGGTGGTTAACTTTTAACAAAGTATCTAAAGTATGATTTTTGAAAATGTTGATGCGTTCAAGTTCTTTTAATTTTGTTTCGATTTCCTCTTGTTCTAAAATTGTTTTCTGAATGGTTTCATCATAATGGTTAAACAGTTTGTCAAATTTTTGAAGTTTCAGAAAAGGCTTGTTATTATACTTGAAAAAGTGGTGATTAGGATCAAGCTTTAGCCGATTTTCTATGTTGGCAATGCTACGATCAACTATTGATATCATTTGTATAATATGCACATATGTACCTGAAATTGATAGTAAAAAAATTGTAAACAATGCAATAAATAAACTTATCGGGCTAAGCTTTAATAGTAATACGGTTAAGATTGCCGAAAATAATGCAATCAAAAGTATGACTAAAGCGGTTATTATTAATTGTTTGGGGTTGCTTTTCATATAATCACCTTTTATTGTTCTTTTCTTAAGTAGGCGTTAAGAGTTTTTTAATATTTATACTTTATAAATAGAATATAGAGACAAAAAACTATATAACCAATTTAATCTATAAAACTATTATACATGATAAACACTATCAAATAAATAATAGTATTAAGATATATTTACTAGGAGGTATAATATGAACGGAGAAACATTATCAATAATATGGGCAGTTCTAATTGTTTTCTTCACAGTAGTTGAGGCTTTTACTTTAGGACTCACATCAATTTGGTTTGCACTTGGGTCGTTAGCTGCTTTGATTGCATCAGCCCTTGGACTTGGTTTAATAATTCAGTTTATTGCTTTTATCGTTGTAGCAATAGTGCTTTTAGTATATACAAGGCCAGTAGCTCGAAAAGTTTTTAAAGTGGGTCAAAATAAAACAAATGTTGATGCATTAATCGGTAAAACTGGATTTGTAACGAAGGCAATTTTACCCAAAGAAGTTGGGCAGGTCAAACTAAATGGTCAGATATGGACCGCAAAAGGACCTGAACATGAAAGCTTTGAAATAGATGAAGAAGTAGAAGTGTTGGCGATTGAAGGGGTTAAATTAATCGTGAAGAAATTTGTAGAGGTTAAGAAATAGTTTTACTACGGTCAACATCACGAAAGTGATATAATAAAAAATAAATGCTAACACAATAATTTAGGAGGTTTTTTATGGGTTTTATCATTGGTTTTACACTATTAATACTGCTTTTAGTTCTTATAGCTTCCAATGTTCGGATTGTACCACAATCTAATGGATATGTAATTGAGAGACTTGGTGCATATTTAACCACTTGGGAGACAGGACTACATTTTAAAATTCCATTGTTAGACAGGATTTCTAAAAAAGTATCTTTAAAAGAGATGGTAGCTGATTTTCCACCTCAACCCGTTATCACTAAAGATAATGTTACGATGAAAATTGATACAATAGTATATTATCAAATCACTGATCCAAAACTTTATACTTATGGTGTTGCAATGCCAATAGTAGCGATAGAAAATTTAACTGCAACAACATTACGTAACATTATTGGTCAACTTGAACTTGATGAGACATTGTCTTCAAGAGATATCATCAATACTCAAATGAGAGCAATTTTAGATGAAGCAACAGATCCATGGGGAATTAAAGTTAACCGTGTGGAACTTAAAAATATTTTGCCGCCAAAAGATATTCAAGATGCAATGGAAAAACAGATGAGAGCTGAACGGGAAAGACGTGAATCTATCTTACGTGCAGAAGGTGAAAAAAGGTCTGCAATTCTCATTGCAGAAGGTAAAAAGGAATCGGTTATTTTAAGTGCAGAAGCTGAAAAACAAGCTGCAATCTTAAGAGCTGAAGCAAAAAAAGAAGCTCAAGTAAGAGAAGCAGAAGGTGAAGCAGAAGCAATCATCAAAATTCAAAAAGCTACTGCTCAAGGTCTTGAAATGATTAAGAGTGTAAATGCAGATCAATCGGTACTTGCGCTTAAGAGCTTTGAAGCACTTGCAAAAGTAGCTGATGGTCAAGCGACTAAGTTGATTATACCAAGTGAACTTACAACAGTTGCAAGTATGGTTGCAAGTATCACAGAAGTTGCAGGTTTAGGCAAAAAAGAATAATTAGTGGTATAACTAAAGTTGTTTCAAAGTGATGAAAATCATAATGGAGCAACTTTTTATTTTTTTGCTATAAAGGTTATGCAATTTTCACGCAATTCGGTTGCAAATCACAAAAAACTCGCACGCAATTTATATTGTGACATAAATAATTGTAACTTACTTAATACTTTGGTTGAAATTATTAACATCAGAATTAATATAATTAATTGAATTATTAGAATTGGGTTAAAATAATCAATGTAATATTGACTATAATTAATTTTAAGTGTAATTTTGTATTAAAGAGAGGTGTGGACATTATGAAAAAGATAGTCTTAGGAAGATGTCCAGTTTGCAGTTCAAAATTAAAAGTTGTAAGGCTTCAATGTGACCGCTGTAAAACTGGAATTGATGGAAGTTTTGAACTCGATAAATTTAGTTATTTAACTGAAGAACAAAAAGAATTTGTAGAAATTTTTGTTAAAAATCGTGGCAATATCAAAGAAATTGAAAAGGATTTAGGTATTTCTTATCCAACGGTAAGAAGAAATCTAGATCAAGTAATTGAAGCGCTTGGCTATAGTGTTAAACCAACAGAGGAAGAAGTTAATAAGAAAGAAATTCTAGAAAAATTAAGTCTTGGTGAACTTACTTCTGAAGAAGCACTTAAACAGCTGAAGGGTGAATAGAACTCAATTGATGAAAATGTTTTTTTTAGGAAAAGCAACTAGGAGGTAAAAAATGAATGAAGATGAATTAAAAATTCTAAAGATGATTGAAAACGGAACAATCACTGCAGAAGAAGGTATGAAATTACTCGAAGCAATAGGAACTTCTGAAAGAAAAAAAACGAACACCAATACTAAAAAAATACCTAAAAACGTGCGTGTAGTTGTTGAAAGTGAGAATAAGAGTACACCTGTTGATGTAAAATTGCCATTAGGACTCTTTAAAGCAGGTGTCAAAATCGGAGAAAAATTCTCACCTGAATTTCAAGGTGCAATGGCTGATGTGGATTATGAAGCGGTTTTACAAGCAATTGACGATGGGGCAACTGGGGAAGTCATTTCAGTGACTACCGAAGATGGTCATCTCGTTAAAATTTATATTGAGTAGGTGAAGAGATGAGTGATAAATTAGAAATATTAAAAATGATTGAAAGCGGTAAAATAACCGTTGATGAAGGTCTTCAAATGATAGAAGCTTTAGAGCAGACGGAAAAGATTGAAGATGATGTTAGAGAAGAAATTTATAGCAGTTCAGACGAAGAATCATTGGATATTGAAAAAGAAATATATGGTACTAGTAACACATCTCCCAGGGACCTTAAGAATTTTGACGTATCTTTAACGACTTGTAGACTCAATGTAGAAAGATCAAACGTTGAAGATATAACAATAGAATTACTTGATGACAAAACGAGAGAGTATATCAACAAACCTGAATGGCTTCATATGGTTGAAGATAAAAACACAATTTCCATAAAGGAATCGCGTGTTACAAACCTTACGGATATATTTGATTTTTTTAAAAGTAGCAATCTTCAGCTCAATTCTGTATTTATCAATGTAAAGATACCATTAGATTCAGTAGTTGATAAAGGCAAATTCACAAACGTATCAGGCAGCATCTCTCTAATTGGGTTAAAAGGAATTGATATTGAAGCTAGATCAGTTAGTGGCAAAATATATGCAGCAGATATTAAAACAAAAATTGTCCAATTAAAATCGACTTCGGGTTCTGTAATTGCAGATAATATAAAAGTTGCCAAAGGCTATCTTAAGACGACTTCTGGGAAACTAAGGTTTTCAGGTGAGGCACACCAGCTTGAGTGTAAATCGGTATCTGGGAATGTAGAGGTGGACTGTGGACAAATGCTTGAGAAAATTGTTGCAGGTGCTGTATCAGGAAAAGTGACGATGCATTTGCTTGAACCTGAGTCTTTTAACCTTCAATTATCAACGATTTCTGGAGGTATCGACACCAACGGATTTGCAGTGGTGGATAAATCAACCTCTGGAAAAAGAAGTGTTAATATTAGCAATAGATCAAAGACGAAATGGATCAATGCATCAACTGTATCGGGAAAGGTTATCTTAGATAAATTATAGTAGTGCGGAGGCGAGAAGACATGAAAGCGTTGTTATTTAAAAGAAAGAAAGCATTTTCAATTTATGTTCTCGCCTGTTTTTTTCCAGTAATAGGTCAATTGCTGGGAAGTCTAGGATTTGCAAATCTTGTAGGTGTAGTTGAAAAAGCCAATATGCAAGATTTCTACATAGCAGTTTTGGGAATTGCGGGAATAGTGGTTATCACTTCATTATTGCAACTCAGTTCAAGATTCCTCAGAATTCGTTTTATGCGTGATACGCTACTAGATATTCGAAAACAGGCATTTGACAAAATACTAAATTATAGTTATGCCCATTTTAGTAAAAAATCTAAAGAAGTATATATTTCCAATTTAATAAATGATATCAATAGTTTTGAACAAATCTTTTTTCATCGATTATTAAACGTAATTTTTAACAGTGGCGTCTATTTTACTTCACTTATTTTACTTGCATTTTTCGACTGGAAATTTGCAATTGCAATCTTCATCGTTTCTCTTTTAGTATTTTTCATCACAAAGAGCTTTGAAGGAAAAACGGTGTCTATGCAAGAAAATGTATCAACATTGAACGAAGAGTTTACGGTAAAAGCTTCAAACACATTCAACGGACTTGAGATATTGAAGCTTAACAATATTGAAGATAAGTTTCTTTTGCAGACGATGAAAAGTATCGACAAGGTAGAACAGAAAAGGTTTCACTTCACGCTGTTTACTGAAGGACAAAGAGGCATCACCAACATCTTACGTTATGTCATCTTTATAGGGATTTTACTATATTTGATGTTACAGGCTTTTGATGGTTTATCAATTGCAAGAATTACATTTATGCTTCAATTAGCGACGGGTTGTGTTTGGCCTATAGGTCAAGTTATGCCGATGTTCAACGAATTAAAAGCCAATATACGCATTTACGAAAAGATCACTGTCAATGATGAGCCCGAAAAAGATATAAGCATTGCTCACAACCCTTATGTATTTGATAATTCAATAGTTGCAAAAGGTTTGACCTTTTCTTATGGAGATCAGCTGATTCTCAACAATGCTGATTTTAGTTTGATGAAGGGGAAGAAATACCTATTAAAAGGTGCAAGTGGTGCAGGAAAATCTACTCTCATAAAGTTGCTATCCAAAATTTACGAAGACTATAATGGTGAAATTCTACTGGATGGTGAAAATTATCATCATGTATCCTCTGAGGAATTTAATAATAATATTTCTTATATATACCAAGATGTATTTTTGTTTGAAGATACACTTCTCAACAACATCACATTGTATAGAGACTATCCAATAGAGATTGTTCTCGAAGCTGTTAAACGTGCTGGACTGGATGATTTATTGGCACAAAAAGAAGAAGGGTTAGATTTTAGAATTAGTGAAAATGGTAAAAACCTCTCTGGTGGCCAAAGACAAAGAATCTCTATAGCGCGAGCAATTATTAAACAGACGGATATTCTTTTTGCTGATGAAGCTACATCGAGTTTAAATGAACAGTTAGGTAGAGAAGTTGAAGAAACAATATTGGCACTCAAAAGCACAGTTATTTCAATATCGCACAGATATTATGAAGGTATTACAGAAAAGTACGATTATGTTTTAGAACTTAAGAATGGGTTATTGCAAGAATACCCAAGCGACGTCTATTTTAGGGAGGTGGTAACAATATGAAAAAAAGCATATTAAAAGCCACTCCGATACTTGTAATTGCAGCACTAGTTGGTATACTTACCTTTTCGCTGGACGGCTTGATCTCTATAGAAATGATGAAAGCGATTGATGCTGTCACTTCAAAGCAAAAAGATGTATTTAGTGTTCACATAAAAGGACTGCTCTTACTGGCGGTGCTCCTGGTCCCCACAACTTTGTTTCTTGCGTATTTAAAAGGAAAATATAAGAAAAAGGCTATAGTTTCAGCAAAAAAATATTACATGGAGCAAATCTTTGACAAAGAAATAAACCAATTCCAATCTGAAAATACAGCAATGTATATTAGTACACTCACAAATGATGTCTCAAATATTGAATTGAATTTTATTGATGGACTTTATGAGGTGGTGCTCAATACGATGAATTTCATCATTGGAATCATCGTCATTGCTTATGTCAGTCCAATCGCACTTGTAGTTGGATTAGTACTTGGACTACTTGGAACGGTGATTTCGGTAATTATGGGAAAACCACTTGAAAAACATCAGGAACATAGAAGTGAGTATTATAAAAACTATACTTCATATATTAAGGAGTTTTTGAGTGCTTTTCATATTATTAAATCAAACAACCTCAATGATAAAGTGAGGGAAGATTTTTTCAATAAATCAGAAGAAATACAGGAAAAAGGGTATTTGATTGACCGAATTGTCTCGTATATAAGTGCAACTCAAAACTTCATGATGATGACAATGATGTATGGTTTACTTGCATTTTCAGTATTTCTAGCAATAAAAGGCAATCTGACACTAGGTGGTGTGATACTTATCGTCAACAATATGGAAAAGATCATGTTCCCTTTGATGCAGATCAGCGAGTGGTTACCCAAAATTCAGTCGAGTAAAGGAATATTTAAGCGAATTGATGCATTACTTGTAAAAGAAGTAGAGCATGTGGAAACAGTTCCAATCGAATCAATTGAAGAGATCATCGACTTTAATGAAGTTAGTTTTTCTTATGAGGTTCAGGAAGTACTTGCAAAAACAAATTTCAGCTTTGAAAAAGGAAAAAAATACCTTGTGATTGGACCAAGTGGCGGTGGAAAATCAACAGTACTCAAGTTGATGAGAAAATATTTTAACCCAACACTAGGAAAAATCATGGTAGATCAGAACAATCTTAAAGATGTTTTTAAAGAGGATTACTTTTTACAGCTTGCAAATATCGAACAACAAGTCTTTATTTTCGAGGATACTTTAATCAATAATTTATGCTTGTATAAGACTTATGGAGAAGAAGAGATAAAGCAAGCCATCAAAAGAGCGGGATTAACTGATTTCGTTGAGGGACATCCTGATGGGCTGCAGAGGATGCTTTATGATAATGGTAAGAACATATCCGGTGGTGAAAAAAGTAGGATTGCGATTGCAAGAGGCCTTTTACAGCATGCCAAAGTCATCATTTTAGATGAAGCTTTTTCAAGTTTGGATAGTGTCATAGCGAGAGACATCGAAAGAACTTTATTAAGTCTTGATGGGGTTATGATTGTCAATGTAAGCCATGTAGTTTTTGAAGATACGAAAAAACATTATGACAGAGTTTATATGGTTAAAAATAAAAATGTGTACGCAATGTCTTGACATTGCTACACATTTTTTTTAGTAAAAATTGATGAATAATATTATTAGGACGAAGATTTAATGTTTATCTCTTGAATAGACACATTCTCCCCCAACAAATGTTTTTTCAACTCGAGCATGTAATAATTTATCTGGCGTAAGGTCTTCTAATAAATCAGAAACGGCAATAAAATCAGCTAAATAACCAACTTTTAGTTCTCCTTTATAGTGTGATTCATATGAAAAGAAAGCACCTGCTTTAGTATAAGCATCCATTGCAGTATTAAAATCAAGACATTCCTCTAGGTGAAACGTATGACCAGATAGGTTTTTTCGATACATCGCATAATATAATCCGCGAAATGGGTTAGGATCCTCTACGGGTGCATCAGACCCAAAAGCGAGTATAATGTTATTTTTGAGCATTGTTTGATAGGCATAAGAATACTTAGCAAGTTCCTTTCCGACGCGATTTTCTACGATATCCATATCGTATTCCAAGAATACTGGTTGAACCAATGCGTGGATACCTGCTTTTCCCATAGCTTCTATCAAGCAAAGGTCCATAATCTGGCAGTGTACAATTGCGTCTCTTCTCTTTGAATGGTTCGTAATGGTTGAGTTGCTACTAAGATTTTCTACAATCCAGTTAATTGTATAGTCTCCAATACCGTGTATTGCAACATCGAGGTGATTTGATTTAGCAAGGTTGATGAGTGCCAACAATTCAGATTCAGTGTGAATCAATATCCCGTCGGTATGAGGTGCATCTTTATATTCGATCCTAAGTTTAGCCGTTCTTGAGCCTAAGCTACCGTCTGCCAAAATTTTAAGAGGTCCTTGTTTAAAGTAATGTCCGCCTGAATTTTGTTTATACCCGTTGGTTAGGTGAGACAATAAATCTTCAGGTGTAAAGAATTGCGACTGTTCATAGACCCTTAATTTTAATAAATTGTTTTCCTCAAGCGATCTAAAAAGATCAAAGATTTGATTTTGTTTTGAAGACTCAACCATAATGAGATCATCTGTTTGAACAGAAGTGATGCCATACTGATGTAGTCTTTTTTGTGCATCAAGAATATATTGCGACATTGATTCAATTGTGGGATCTTGTCGAACAATTGAGAGTGCATTTTCACGTAAAATGCCAGTTGGCTTACCTTCATATAAGTCGATTTCGCCACCCTCAATACTCGTCGTCGCATCAATCTTAAAATATTCAAGTGCAAAACTATTTATCACTGCGATATGACCACACGTTCTGTAAAGTATGACTGGTTTATCCGCGCATACTAAATCTAAATCATATCGGTTTGGGAGTCTAATTGGATCAAACAAATCTTGATTCCAACCGCGCCCTAAAATAACTTTTGTTTGATGTTCAGAGATAAAGGTTGTCAAAATTTGCTGAAGATTTTCAATACTTGTGACCCCATCTAGTAAACATTGGTTTAGCGAAGCGCCATAGCCAATGAGGTGCATATGAGAATCGTTAAACCCTGGATAGAGATGGTAGTTTGACAAATCAATGCATTCACAATCCTCAAAGCCATCAATTATTAAAGCCTGATCGGAAATGGCTTTTATGTGTCCGTTTTCAACATAAATGGATGTAGTTCTATTTGAATGGGGATAAATTGATTTTGCGAGAATTCTTTTTTTCATGTTCACCTCGTTCAAAAGTATTTTACAATTATTATATATGTAAAATCGTGACTTGTCAGTGGATTATGTTATAATGGAAAAGGTAAAATACATTGTATATAAAATCACAAAAAAAGCCTTAGAACATAGAAATAGAGAGACGCTAGGCCGAATTAGGAGGAAAAATGAAATATAAGAAACATCTGATATTAGCTGCAAGTATGCTTTTTTTATTAAGTGGTTGTTCAGGTCAACCCAAAGATTCAACCAATAATACCACTGAAACCTCGACAAGTGAAATAGCGCAAACTTCACAAGTGAATGCTGGCAATACTGGCAATAGTTCTGAAGCGACAACAGAAGAATTTTCCTCAAGTGGAACTACTTCAGAAACCACCGCATCAGAAGCCAATGCGACTGAAACCACAGCTGTTGAAACGACTGCGGAACATGTTATCACTCGAAGTGAGTCGACCATTAGAAATGATTCGAAAACAAATAGTATTATTACAACGCAAGATAGTTTTCAAATTGGGACATATGTTACCTTAAGTATTTATGCGGATGCTCAGGTGCCAGATAGAGTCTTTGATGATTTGTTTAATTTGATAGATAAATACGAGTATATGATTTCAAAAAATATACAGGGCACGGAGCTCAATAAAGTCAACGACAATGCAGGCATCGCACCGGTGAAAGTCTCTAAAGACATAATTGAGATGATCAAATTAGGACTAAAGTACGCTGACGTAACTAAAGGAAAGTTTGATATTTCGGTTGGCCCATTGGTAGATTTATGGGGAATAGGTACAGACTTTGCACATTTACCGACTGATGCTGAAATTAAAGAAAAAATGGCACTTATAAACTATAAGAAAATAATCATAAATGAAAAAGATCAGACTGTTTATTTAACAGATAAAGGCATGGAAATTGATTTAGGTGCGATAGCAAAAGGGTATATTGCAGATCGACTTAAAGAACTCATCCAAAAAGAAGGGTATAAAAGTGCAATTATTAATCTAGGTGGAAATGTACTAACAGTTGGCACTAAGCCAAATAGTGACAATTGGAATATCGGGGTAAGAAATCCCGAATCTGATGCTGGTTCAACAATGGGGATCCTTAAACTCACAGATAATTCAATTGTTTCATCAGGTGTATATGAAAGATTTTTTATTGAAAACAATGTGAGATACCACCACATCATCAATGCAACAACCGGATATCCAGAACAAAATAATATGTTATCAGTATCCATTATTTCTGAAAGATCAGTAGATGGTGATGCATTATCAACAACTGTGTTTTTACTTGGTTTGAAGGAAGGCTATAAATATATAGAATCTTTAGACGGAATCGGTGCAGTATTTATTATGAGTGACCATTCAGTATATGTAACAAGTGCTTTGCAAGATAAGTTCACTTTAACAAGTAAAGATTATACAATCAAAACAATTCAATAATCAAGTCAAGTCAATAAAAGTATGCAATAAACATAGGTTTAACAGCTCTTTCTTGTATGTATGATTCAGAATAAGATATGAAAAAAGGAGAACTTTCTATATGACTAAAGTCATTAGAAGGTTCTCCTTATCTTTTATAAGATTAGTGTTATGTTGTTTGCATTTCTCTTTTAATTATCTTAATTTAAGTGCTTTCTTAGCAAGTTCTATGAAATTACTTACGTGCATAGAAACACCAGCAATTGCATCTGTATGTCCTTCAGCATCACTTAAAGTAATGGCATCAAAATCTTGAGAATCAACTAAGAATCCTTCAACTAATGCAGCTTGTTCATGCCATTCTGAAGATGCTTTACCGATAGATACCATACCATAGTCGCCATCGATTGAAGCTGTTTTCTTATCTTTGTCAGTATCTTTGCTTGTACCATTCCAGTTAGCAGCAACGATAAAGCCGTTGATTACTGTAAATGAAGCATTTTCTTTCCAACCTGAATCGCCGTAATCAGCATCTTCAGCATAGAAAGTACCATCTACATATTTACCAGTTCCTACTGGACCTGCAGCAAGAGCTTCTTTAGCTAAGTCAACAAAAGGACTAACGTGGATAGAAACGCCTGTGATTGAGTCAGTGTGACCTTCAGCATCAGATAAGTTAAGATTATCGAAAGATTGGTTTTCAACTAAGTAAGCTTCAACAAGACCAGCTTGTACATCCCACTCAGATTGTGCTTTACCGTAAGCAACCATATTGTATTCGCCATCTTTAGCAGTTGTTTTTTTGTCTTTACCAGCAGTTACGCTAGCGCCGTTCCAATCAGCAGCTACAATTTTACCGTTTTCAACAGTAATTGTAACAACTTCTTTCCAACCTGATTCAGCATCAAAAGTTGGTTGTGTTGCAAAGTAAATACCATCAGCTAACGATCCGCCAGCTGCAGTAGTGTCAGCTGCAGTTGTATCAGCTGCTGTAGTTTCTGCTGCTGTAGTTTCAACTACTGCAGGTTCTTCTTTCTTTGCACATCCAATAAATAAACTGCTCATCATTACTAATACGAGCAATAGACTTAATAATTTCCTCATAATTGACCTCCTAGTGTTTTGCAAACAACCTAAACTTATTATATCAAAAGTTTCGATAAAAGCAATTTATATTAAGGAAACTTGATACTTTTTTAACGTAAAAAAAGGAAACATTTGTGAAATGCTTCCTCCTGTTGAAACAAGTGAATTGTAGGAATTTATTTACTACAAAAAAGGCTTAAAAAGTGACAACGTTATTTCCAATTTAAGGTTGTTACTCGTATACAACGGCAGTACCGTAAACCATAATTTCTGCAGCGCCTTGAACGACACTTGAAGAGGCGTAACGAATATTCACCACAGCATTTGCACCAAGGGCAATTGCTTCATCAACCATATGCTTAGTAGCAATTTGTCTCGCCTCATTTAACATTTCACTATATTCTTTCATTTCTCCGCCTACTAAATGTCTAAATCCTGATGCGATGTCTTTTCCAATATGTTTGGCTCTAATGGTACTTCCTTTTACTAAACCAATAGTTTGTACTATTTTTTTTGTTGGAATATCAGGTGTATTAACTAATAACATAAACATGCCTCCTTAATTCTCGTGTATAACTTAATAGTAGCATATGATTAATATTTTTTATAATCATCGCCTTCCTTTTTTGATTCTTTAAAGCGATCGATAATGAGTGAAATAATGAGAATTATCCCTACTAATAAAAGACCAATGGCAAGCGTATTGATAACCTTGCTTAGTACCATCAAAGAAGGAATCATAGTCATGATCACAGCAAACATAAACATTAAAACCACGAAAGTAACAAACAAAATACTCGAAATTTTGATCATATGAACAACCCCTTTACATAATCTATCTCTATGCACTAATCATATCAAATTGTAGTCTAATAGTTATTAAAAAAGGATTAACTTTATTTGTTTTTAGCCTTTAAAAAAATATACAAATTTTTTTTTATTAATAAAAAACGATTATTATACATTTCAACAAAATTTTGAACTGTTTAAATTGTTTGACAATTCGTAATATTCAAACTGATTGACGCCTAATGCGAGTAAACATTCATAAAAATATGCAATGCATGAATATACAAAATAGTTAGAAAATTCGTTAAAATGCTATAAGCATTGAAAAAACATAGCTTGTAAAGAAAATATATCAGGTGATATACTATAGTTGCTAAAAACAAATATGAATATTTTACCATTTATTTACAAACCAAACTGAAAGAGGTGTTATGATGAACCCAAATGGCTTACAGGTCTATTCAGAAATTGGAAGGTTAAAAAAGGTTTTACTTCATAGACCAGGCGAAGAAATAGAAAATTTAACGCCAGAACTTATGAACAGACTCTTATTTGATGATATTCCTTATCTCAAAGTCGCAAGAGACGAACATGATGCATTTGCGCAGGTATTCATAAACAACGGAGTTGAAGTTAACTATTTAGAAGACTTAATTGCTGAATCTCTCACAGATAATTTCAGAAAAGAAGCTTTTATTGATGAATTTGTGTTAGAAGCAGGGCTCAAAAATCAGCTAAGAGTTGAACAGGTAAAGGATTATTACAGAAGTTTTGATACCAATAAAGCTATGGTGGATAAAATGATGGCTGGTATTAGAAGAGAAGAACTTAAACCCTCTGGGTTAAGAACGCTTTCTGATCTGGTAGACATGGATTATCCATTTATAGTAGATCCGCTTCCAAATTTATATTTCACAAGGGACCCTTTTTCGACTGTAGGTAATGGTATAGCACTCAATAAAATGAGAACGCCTACAAGATGCCGTGAAACTATTTTTTCAAAATATATTTTTAGATATCACAAAGATTACAAAAATACTTATATTCCTTTCTGGTATGACCGTGAAATGGAGAATGCCATTGAAGGTGGCGATGTTTTAGTACTAAGTGACAAAGTAATCGCAATTGGGATTTCACAAAGAACAGATGCAGATGCAATTGAGAAATTCGCACGCAATATTTTTTCAGATGGCCAGCCATTCCAAACGATTTTGGCTTTTGACATACCTAAGACTCGGGCTTTTATGCATTTAGATACGGTCTTTACGATGGTTGATCACACCGTATTTACCATTCACCCAGAGATAGAAGGGCCATTAACGGTATATTCACTCTCAAGGTCAGAGCGAAAAGGTGAATATAAAATTGAAAGAGAGTATCAAACTTTAGAGACTATATTAAGTAAATACTTAGAAGTAGACTCCGTTAAACTCATCAGATGTGGTGGCAAAAAAGGCATTGATGCTGGAAGAGAGCAATGGAATGATGGTTCAAATACACTTGCACTCGCACCAGGAGAAGTCATCGTGTACTCTAGAAACCATGTGACCAACAGATTGCTAGAATCCGAAGGGATTAAAATTCATGAAATACCTTCTTCTGAACTTTCAAGAGGTAGGGGTGGTCCTAGGTGCATGTCTATGCCGCTTTATAGAGAGTTAATTATCAAATAAAACAAAAATCGATTTGTATTAGTTAGTTAAGAGCAATCTGTTGCTAGAAGATTTGAAAAAAGAATTGGATTAGTCAGCGTAAGCTCTAATATTATAAATTTAACCACTTTATTAGGAGGGTTCATATGCCAGTTAGTTTAAAGGGAAGACATCTATTGACATTAAAAGATTTTACACCAGAAGAGATTAGATATTTGTTAAATTTATCAAAAGATTTAAAAGCTAAAAAACGTGCTGGAATCAGAGGCGATTTATTAGAAAGAAAAAATATATGCTTAATATTTGAAAAAAATTCTACGAGAACCCGTTGTGCGTTTGAAGTTGCAGCTTTTGATGAAGGTGCAAGTGTGACTTTCCTTACAAATAGTCAAATGGGTAAAAAAGAGAGTATTGAAGATACTGCAAAAGTACTTGGTAGATTTTATGATGGTATAGAATTTAGAGGCTTTGAACAACAAACTGTTGAGGCACTTGCAAAATTTGCAGGCGTGCCAGTTTGGAATGGTCTTACAGATATGTATCACCCAACACAAATTTTAGCAGACTTTTTAACAATTATGGAACACGTGGATAAGCCACTTAATAAAGTAAAATTTGTTTATTCAGGCGATGCTAGAAATAATATGGGAAATTCATTGATGATTGGCGCTGCAAAGATGGGGATGCACTTTGTCGCTTTAGCGCCTAAATCACTTTGGCCATCAGACGAATTGGTTGAAGAAATGCGCGTTGTTGCTAAAGAAACTGGTGCAATCTTAGAGTTTTCTGAGGATGTTGCTGCAGTTGATGGTGCAGACGTCATCTATACAGATGTTTGGGTTTCAATGGGAGAAGAACATTTATTTGAAGAGCGTATTAAGATGTTAAAGCCATACCAAGTAAATATGGATATGCTTCTTAAAACAAATAATGAGGATGTTATCTTTATGCACTGTTTGCCTGCATTTCATGATCTAATGACAGAAGTTGGCGTTCAAATTGAAGAAAAATTCGGCATGCGTGAAATGGAAGTCACAGATGAGGTATTTAGAAGCAAGAATTCAGTCGTATTTGATGAGGCTGAAAATAGAATGCATACAATCAAAGCAATAATGGTTGCAACAATCGGAAACTTATAATATCAAACATGCCGGAGGCTAGTTTTATGAATACGAAAGACAAGATAGTTGTCGCACTTGGCGGTAATGCACTGGGAAATACACCAAAGGAACAGCTCGAACTGGTGAAACTTACAGCAAAGCCAATTGTCGATTTGATTGAAGCCGGTCATGAGGTTATATTAGCACATGGAAATGGTCCACAAGTGGGTATGATCAATTTGGCAATGTCTACTTCAGCTGAATCTACCGTTGGTACTCCTGAGATGCCATTTCCAGAATGTGGTGCAATGAGTCAAGGTTATATTGGATTTCATCTTCAAAATGCGATAAGGGAAGAATTGTTAAACCGATCGATGGACATCCCAGTTGCAACTGTAATCACACAGGTTATAGTTGATAAAGACGATGAAGCTTTTAAGAAACCGACTAAGCCAATTGGGACTTTTTATTCAAAAGAAGTTGCGGATCGTTTAGTTTCGGAAAAAGGTTATACGATGGTAGAAGATTCTGGTCGGGGTTTCAGAAGGGTTGTAGCCTCTCCAAAACCAATTGAAGTCGCTGAGAAGGAAACGGTTAGGGCGCTTGTTGAAAATGGTCATATCGTTATTACCGTTGGCGGTGGTGGTATTCCAGTTATAAAAGAGGGTAACCAATTAATTGGTGTACCAGCAGTTATTGATAAAGACTTTGCATCAGCTAAAATTGCTGAGATTTTGGATGCGGATTATTTAATTATCTTAACAGCGGTGGAGAAAGTGGCAATTAACTTTGGTAAACCGGATGTTAAATGGTTGAGTCAAATGTCTATCGTCGAAGCAGAACAGTATATAACTGAGGGACATTTCGCACCAGGTAGCATGTTACCAAAAGTTCAAGCAGCGATGCAGTTTGCAAAATCAAAAAAAGGAAGAAAAGCACTGATTACTTCTCTTGAAAAAGCAAAAGAGGGTATTGAGGGGGTTACAGGAACTATTATTGTATCTGAATAATTGTTAGTTAAAATAATCTTTGAATTAAATCTTACATCCCAGAATTTCAACTCATTCTGGGATGTTTTAATTTTATAATGGCATAAAAATTGCGTGTAATATTCATATATCGATTTGAAACCTGATTCAAATGAATTATAATGAAGAAAAGAAGACAAATATTGTGAGCGTGATAAGATGAGTAATTACACAGGAGAAAAAGAAAACTTAACTGACGATCTGTTTATCAAAAGGCTTCATCAGATTTTCGATCCAATTTCTGTACCGATAATTATGGTAAATAAGGATACCGAAGTGGTTATGATCAATGAATCTTTTGCGGATTATCTAGGATATCCAAGGAGTCAAATTCTCGGTAAGAAAGTAGAAACGGTTGACCCTAACACACGTTTTCCCTATGTCATCAAAAATAAACAACCTGAGTTTGCACATAAACACAAATTCATCAATGGCCATACTGCGCTTGTTCATAGGATTCCAGTACTTGATGATGATGGTGAAGTGGTATATGGTTTTGGAATGGTAATTTTTGATGATCTCAAGCAGTTGCAACAAGTTCTTGAGAAGAATAAACTTCTAGAAGGTAAACTGATGATTTACCAAGAAGAGCTTAAAAGTATGCGTGGTGCCAAATATTCTTGGAAATCCATCATAGGTAATTCGTTGATCATGCAAGATGTAAAAAATATCGCAGCGAAAGCTGCCAAAACAGACTCAAACGTGTTAATTAACGGTGAAAGTGGGACAGGAAAAGAGCTTTTTGCACATGCGATTCACAACGATAGCAAACGGTTTGATGGGCCGTTCATCAAGATTAATTGTGCTGCAATTCCGAAGGATCTATTGGAATCCGAACTTTTTGGTTATGAAGAAGGGGCTTTTACTGGTGCTAAGAAGCAAGGCAAGGTTGGAAAATTTGAGCTTGCCAATGGTGGTACTATTTTCCTTGATGAGATTGGTGATATGCCACTTGATATGCAAGTTAAAATTCTACGCGTACTACAAGAAAAAGAAGTTGAACGAATTGGAGGCAATAAAACAACACCTATAGATTGCCGAATTATAGCGGCGACTAATCGAGATCTTGTGGAAAGAATTAAAGAAAATGAATTCCGAGAGGATCTTTATTATAGACTAAATGTCGTAAACATTGAAGTACCACCTTTGAGATTGCGTAAGGAAGATGTTGAAATTCTAACCCTTAAATTGATGGAAAAACTATCACACTCACTTGGTAAGTACGTTAGTAATATTACAGTGGATGCGCTTGATTGTTTAAAAACATATAATTGGCCTGGTAATATAAGAGAACTTGAAAATGTCGTAGAGCGTGCAATCAATATGACGGATAGCGAAACAATTGAAATTCAGCATTTACCGCCGTTTATCATTGCACATAATCCCAATGAAGCGGTAGAACCAACAACACTTACAAGTTTAAGACATGCCGTTGATGAAGTGGAAAAGGCAACGATATTAAAATGTTTAAAGGCTGTAAATTATAATAAACTAAAAGCAGCTAAAATTTTAGGCATAAGCAGAACTAGTCTATATGAAAAAATAGAAAAATTCCAAATTGATGCAGAGTAATGTGTCAATATATACGCACTGTCCATAAACTGTTGTACAATTTATGGACAGTGTCTTTTTTTTGTACAACTTTTAGTACAAGAATAAAACTGAAAGGTGGTTATTACAGTTAAATTTATTTGGCATGACTTTTGCGTATTTATATTTTCAAACAAGAGTGGTTCTGATTTGCAAAGTAGATTTAGGAGGCAACAGATGAAAAAGAGAACTGTTGGAATTGTTGGGACAGGAATCTATATTCCCAATCAAGTAGTAACTGCAAAAGAAATTGCCGAAGCAACAAAAGGTATATGGACTGAACAAGCAATTATTGATAAATTAGGATTTACACATAAGCCTATTCCTGGTCCTGGAGATGGCACACAGGAGATGGGTGTAAAAGCTGCACTCGATTGTCTAAAAAATACAGGTGTAGACCCACTTGATATAGATGTAATTCTTTGTATGGGTGAGGAATGGAAAGAATATCCTTTGACGACATCAGCAATCTACATTCAAGAGAGAATTGGTGCAAAAAATGCATGGGGTATTGATGTTCAAAATCGATGCTGCACAACTGTTACCGCTATGAAAATGGCGAGAGATATGTTAATTGCAGATGAATCAATTGACACTATAATGGTTTGTGGTGGTTACCGCAATGGCGATTTCGTCGACTATAGTGATAAAAACATGAGCATGATGTTCAACCTTGGCGCTGGAGCAGGTGCAATCATATTAAAAGCCAACTATGGTAGAAATGAATTATTAGAGTCACATATCATGTCTGATGGCAGTATGGCTAGGGATGCTGGCGTTGAAATAGGTGGAATTGAAAATCCAATTAATGCAAGTAATATTGATGAAGCATATAAATCATTAAGATTACTTCAGCCAGAACATATGAAAAATAGACTTAATGAAGTATCCATGAGCAACTGGATGCAATGTATTGATTTAGCATTTGAAAAATCAAATGTCAAAAAAACTCAGCTCGATTACTTAGCAGTGCTTCACTTCAAGTACTCTATGCATAAACAAATGCTTGATCTTCTAGGTTTAGATGAGAGTCAATCTATCTACCTTAGTGAATTCGGTCATATAGGTCAAGTGGATCAAATTTTATCATTACATCTAGCCGAAAGACAAGGGAAATTGAAAGAGGGGTCGGTCGTGTCTATGATTGCTGCTGGAATTGGATATGCATGGGCTGCTAACGTAATAATATGGGGAGAAAGGGGGGAAGGCAGTGTTAGATAGATCAGAATACCAGAAAAAACTTGTTCATGTAAAAGATGTTCTCGCTTTGATAAATTCTGGTGATCATATAGTTTCTGGACTTGCAGGTGCAGAGCCTAAGTCTATTTTGACAGAGCTTCATAATGCATCAGATAGACTTAAAGATGTATCGATCATCACATGTTTACCAATGGGAAATTACGAATTCTTTGGCAATCCCCAATACAAGGACGCGTTTTTAATGGAAGGATGGTTTTACAGTGGATTTATGCGTAAACTCCATTCAAATAAAAACATTACCTTTATCCCCAATCATCTTCACTTCGCATCAACTAAAAGATTAGACTTCAAAGTACCGCGCATCTACATGGGAAATTGTTCTCCTGTAGACGCACATGGATATGTATCCTTAGGACTTAGTGCTGTATATGAAAAAGATATGATAGAAAAAGCTGATATTGTGATTCTTGAAGTGAACCCAAACGTTCCAAGAACATTTGGCGATACTTTGCTTCATTTTTCCAAAGTTGACTATTTTATAGAGGCAGATTATGAGTTGCCAGAATTACCAGTTACCGAGCCAAATGAAAAAGATAAACGAATAGGTGAACACATAGCTGCTTTAATAGAAGATGGCTCGACAATTCAGCTTGGGATTGGTGGAATTCCTAATGCTGTTGCACAAGCGCTAAAAACCAAAAAAAACTTAGGCATTCATACAGAGATGTTTACAGATGGGATGGTTGATTTAGTTGAGTGTGGTGCAGTAGATAATAGTAAGAAAACAATTCACCCCGAAAAAATGATTGCTGCATTTGCACTTGGAAGCAAAAAGTTATATGATTTTATTAATGATAATCCAAGTGTTGAGATCAAGAAGGGTACCTATGTTAATGACCCCTATGTAATTGGTCAAAATTATAAAATGGTATCAATTAATACTTCGGTTGAAGTTGATTTAACTGGGCAATGTTGCTCAGAATCCATTGGTATAAGACAAATCAGTGGTACTGGTGGTCAAGCAGATACTGCAATAGGCGCTCAGCTGTCAAAAAATGGAAAATCCTTTATTGCACTGTACTCTACTGCTTTAATTAAAGATAAGTTAACTGGGGAAATGATAGAGAAATCAAAAATTGTACCCATGTTAACACCAGGTGCAATTGTATCACTTTCAAGAAATGATGTTGATTATGTCGTAACCGAATATGGCGCTGTCTCACTTAGAGGCACTTCTGTAAGAGAACGTGTGAAACGACTTATCAGCATTGCACATCCAAATTTTAGAGAAGAACTCAGACATGAAGCTGAAGCTTTGATGATTTGGTAAATAAGCTATATTCGTCTCCTTTAAATAGACCCTAAACGAAAAGAAGAAACAGGACACCCAACCTGTTTCTTCTTTTCGTTTAAAGCGTTAAGCCATCTCTATTGAGGTGACGATTAATTATATTCACTGTTGAGACGATCGGCAATTTCTTTACCTAGTGCACTCAATGCTTCAAATTCTGCATCCTTAGGAGAATAAGTTGCCTCAATCGATGGTCCAATTTTCTCCCAACCGATTTCAGAAACAAAGGCCTCAATACCTGACACGCCTCCACCTGACCAAGACTTATTGCCAAATACAGAAATATAGCGATCTTTTAATCCCGAATTGTTGAGTTTAGCCAAAACAGTTTCAACTGAGCTGAATACTTTTGTATTATAAGCACATGAACCAATCACTACTGCTTTGTATTTCCAAATTTCACTTAAAATATATGAATTATGTGTTTTTGACGCGTCAAATACTTTGACATTTTTTACGCCATTTTCAGCGATAATTCTAGCGAGATAATCTGCCATTTTAGCAGTGTTACCATACATAGAGCCGTAAACGATAACTACGCCACGTTCTGCTTCAAAGCGGCTCCACTTATCATAAAGATCTACGATTTTACTTGGATTGCTTCTCCAAATTGGACCGTGTGTTGGTGCGATCATCTTGATATCAAGTCCAGCGAGTTTTTTAAGACTTCTTTGAACCATTGGACTATACTTTGCTACTATATTACTATAATATCTTCTCGTTTCATCCTCATAAAAATCATAATTGAGCTCATCGTCAAAGATTCCACCATCAAGTGCACCAAATCCGCCAAATGCATCCATTGAAAATAAAACGCCTGAAGTTTCATCGTAAGTCATCATCGTTTCTGGCCAGTGTACCATTGGTGTTAAATAGAATGTCAAGTTATGTTTTCCTAGATTAAGAGATTCGCCGTCTCCAACTTCATAGTAGTTTTTAGTGATGCCATAAAATCCTTCAATAAAAGGAAATGTTTTTTTATTGCCAACGATTTGCATATCAGGATAAGCACCAAGTAGTGCAAGCATAGAGCCCGAATGATCAGGTTCCATATGGTTTACGATTAAGTAATCAACTTTTCGATCGCCGATGATTTCTTTGATTTTCTCAAGATATTCAGTGGTTTTATTAAACTTTACCGTATCAAGAATGGCTATTTTTTCATCGTTGATAAGATATGAGTTATAAGCAACACCTTTTTCCAGCGGCCAGTAGTTTTCGAAAAGCGTCGTTTCGCGGTCGTTGACACCTATCCAGTGTATGTCTTCTCTTATGCTTAATCTACAATTCATTTTTCACCTCATATTTTTATAAGTTATAGTTAATTCAATCTTTCGATGCTTCTATTATAAAATAAAAGTCGGTATTATTACAGACAATTTTTGTATTATTTTATTTACAGTTATGAATTGTATACAAAATACAGATATGCTATAATACTATTTGTGAGTGAAATGGCTATAGTGGTTTACATCCTGACTATTCTTTTATATAATGTACTTGAAACTCTAGTCGTAGAAACTTTGGACTAAATGTCAAATGATTAACAAAATGTAGTAATGGATTGGGAGTACGTCGATTGACAGGAATGTATTTTGTATACTATACTGTTTTTGTAATCAATGATGATTAAAAGGAGGCTATTTTTAATGGGTAAAAAAGTTATGAAAACCATGGATGGAAACACTGCTGCTGCATATGTTGCGTATGCATTTACAGATGTTGCTGCTATCTACCCTATTACCCCATCGTCTAATATGGCGGAATCTGTAGATGAGTGGGCATCTAGTGGTAAAAAAAACATTTTTGGCCGTCCTGTAGCTGTTTCTGAGCTTCAATCAGAAGCTGGCGCTGCAGGTGCAGTACACGGATCTTTACAAGCTGGAGCTTTGACAGCAACTTTTACTGCGTCACAAGGTTTGCTTTTAATGATTCCAAATATGTACAAAATCGCTGGTGAATTATTACCAGGCGTATTCCACGTTAGTGCTAGAGCACTTGCTGGACATGCACTTTCAATATTTGGTGATCATTCAGACGTTATGGCAGCAAAACAAACAGGTTTTGCATTTTTAGCTTCTGGTTCTGTTCAAGAAGTTATGGACCTTGCTGGAGTAGCACATTTAGCTGCTATTAAAGGAAGAGTGCCTTTTGTTCACTTCTTTGATGGTTTCAGAACTTCACATGAAGTTCAAAAGATCGAAGTTATTGATTACGCAGAATATGACAGATTAGTTGATCACGAAGCAATCAACACTTTCAGAAACAATGCACTTAGCCCTGAGCATCCTGTTACAAGAGGAACTGCTCAAAACCCAGATATATTCTTCCAAGCAAGAGAAGCATCTAATAAATACTACAATGCACTTCCTGAAATTGTAGTTGACTATATGAATGAAATCAACAAAATTACTGGTAGAGAATACAAGCCTTTTAACTACTACGGCGCACCTGATGCTGAAAGAGTTATCATCGCTATGGGTTCTGTAACTGAAGCTATTGAAGAAACAATTGACTACTTAACAGCTAAAGGCGAAAAAGTAGGTATGATCAAAGTTAGACTTTATAGACCATGGGCACCTAAATACTTCTTTGATGTGTTGCCAGCTACAGTTAAGAAAATTGCTGTACTTGACAGATGTAAAGAGCCAGGCGCAGATGGAGAACCATTGTTCAAAGATGTTAGAAACATGTTCTACGGAAAAGATAACGCTCCAGTTATCGTTGGTGGTAGATATGGTCTTGGTTCAAAAGATACAACACCAACACATATCAAACGTGTATTCGACGAACTTAAAAATGAAGTTTCGGCTCAAGAATTTACAATTGGTATCGTAGATGACGTGACTAACTTATCTTTAAATATTGAAGATTATATCGTTGCTGAAAGTGCTGGAACTATTCGTTGCAAATTCTGGGGTCTTGGATCAGATGGTACGGTTGGCGCTAATAAAAACGCAATCAAAATCATCGGTGACAAAACTGACATGTATGCACAAGGCTACTTCTCATACGACTCTAAAAAATCAGGTGGTATCACTGTTTCTCACTTAAGATTTGGTAAAAACCCAATTCGTTCAACTTATCTTATTGACGAAGCGGATTATGTGGCTTGTCATAACCAATCTTATGTATTCCAATATGACCTTTTAAAAGGTCTTAAAAAAGGTGGTACTTTTGTACTTAACTGTAAATGGAATGCTGAAGAAGTGGCTGCACTTTTACCAGCTAGTATGAAACGTTATATTGCTAAAAACGAAATCAAATTCTACACAATCGATGCAACTAGCATCGCTGAAGAAATTGGTCTTGGTAATAGAATTAATATGATCATGCAATCAGCATTCTTTAAACTTGCTGAAGTTATCGCGCTTGATGATGCTGTTAAATACCTTAAAGAAGCAATTGAAAAATCATATGGCAACAAAGGCGCTAAAATTGTTGATCTTAACAACAAAGCAGTAGAACTTGGTATCGAAAGAATTTTACAAGTTGCTGTTCCTGCTGATTGGGCAAATGCTGCTGATTCAGCTGTAGCTGAAGCTAAAGGCGATCCTACATTTATCAAAGAAATTTTAAGACCAATCAATGCTCAAAAAGGCGATGATCTTCCTGTTAGCACATTTAACGGCTACGAAGATGGTACTTTTGAAGCGGGTACTGCAGCATATGAGAAACGTGGTATTGCTGTAAATGTACCTGAATGGCAAATCGATAACTGTATCCAATGTAACCAGTGTTCTTATGTTTGTCCTCATGCTGTTATTAGACCTTTCTTATTAACTGATGAAGAAGTTGCTAATGCACCTGCTGGATTCCAAACTAAAAACGCTATTGGTAAAGGTCTTGAAGGTTTACAGTACAAAATCCAAATTTCACCTTATGACTGTACTGGTTGCGGAAACTGTGCTGATGTTTGCCCAGCTAAACAAAAAGCACTTGTTATGAAGCCAATTGAAACACAAGTTGACGTTGAATCTGAAAACTGGAACTACGTAGTTGAACTTCCTGTTAAAGATGATAAAATGGCACTTAATACGGTTAAAGGTTCACAATTTGCTCAACCACTTTTCGAATTCTCAGGTGCTTGTGCGGGTTGTGGTGAAACACCATATATCAAAGCAGTTACTCAATTGTTTGGTGATCGTATGATGATAGCAAACGCAACAGGTTGTTCTTCAATCTGGGGTGGATCTGCACCTGCTACACCTTACACTAAAAACGCTGAAGGCAAAGGTCCAGCATGGGCAAACTCGTTATTTGAAGATAATGCTGAGTATGGTTATGGTATGGGTCTTGGTGTTAAAGCAATTAGAGAAAATATGGTTGATAAATTCAACGCACTTGTTGCGATGAATGTTGACCCTGCTGTTACTGCAGCATTTACTGAATGGTTAGAAACAAAAGAAGATGCTGAAGGCTCAAAAGCTTCATCGGCAAAAGTTCTTGAAGTGCTAGCTAACAATAACGTAACAGATGCAGCTGCAAAAGAAATCTTGGCATTTGCTGAGAACCACAAAGATTACCTTGTTAAACGTTCAGTTTGGATCCTTGGTGGAGACGGATGGGCTTATGACATCGGCTTCGGTGGTCTTGACCATGTAATTGCAAGTGGTGAGAATGTAAACATTTTAGTATTCGATACTGAAGTTTACTCAAATACTGGTGGACAAGCTTCAAAATCTACTCCAGTTGCTGCAATCGCTAAGTTCGCTGCTTCAGGTATGAGAGTTAAGAAAAAAGATCTTGGTATGATCGCTACAACATATGGCTATGTGTATACTGCACAAGTTTCTATGGGTGCTAACCAAAATCAATTCTTAAAAGTAATTCAAGAAGCAGAATCTTATGATGGTCCATCACTTATCATCTGCTATGCGCCATGTATCAACCATGGTATCAGAACAGGTATGGGAACTACTCAAAGAAGAATGAAAGAAGCTGTTGAGTCAGGTTACTGGCATTTATGGCGTTTTGATCCAAGAGTGAAAGCTGAAGGTAAAAATCCTTTCTTCTTAGATTCAAAAGAACCAACTACAAGCTTCAGAGATTTCATCTTAGGTGAAACGCGTTATACAACGTTACAAAAACAATTCCCAGAAGTTGCAGAACAATTGTTTGAACTTGCTGAAGAGCAAGCAAAAGATCGTTATGCTGGTTATGTAAGAATGACAAAGATGGAATTCTAAGATAAAACAAATCAATAAGTTAAGTGTCACTCAATTCGAGTGACACTTTTTTTATGTAGAGCATTGCAATGGCATTACAAATGCTTTAAAATATATTTAGCGTACCGAATTAATTGTGATAAATGAGGTGTCCATGAATTTTCTAAGATTTCAAACGAGAATTAACACAGATATTTATGATGCATTTCGATTTCTTACGAAAAATGATAAGATTTCGAAGTGGACTCAGTTAAGAGTTGAAAATATGGAACAAACACCTTATACACAAGTTGTTTGGCACATAAATAATGCACCTATTTATGAATTTAATATTATGAAGTGTGCTCTAAAAACTGAATATTGTACTGAAATTCATATGATTGTTAGGTTTGATAAAGTGTATAACTTAACAGAAAAAGAAGTGTTTGAAGAAGTGATCGATATTGAAAGTGCTAAGGCGATCGCACTTTTAGAGTCTCTTAGAAAGCATTTTAATAAAGAGTGGATTATAAGGGACCAAGATTTGACGGCAGGTATTTTAAGAGGCTCGCTTTAATAAAGAGATCCATAGAGTTTGCGAGTAATTGAGGAGGCAAAATGAAGTATAGGGTAATTGGAAATACGGGTTTAGAGGCATCAATTTTAGGACTTGGTTGTATGAGACTTCCTGTTGAAGGTGAAGATGCTTCTAAAATTAAAAAAGAGGAAGCAATAGAGATGATTCGATATGCCATAGATAATGGCATCAACTATATTGATACTGCTTATCCATATCACGGTGGAGAAAGTGAACGAATTGTCGGAGAAGCTTTAAAAGATGGTTACCGAGAGAAGGCGATTTTAATTACTAAGTCTCCTGGTTGGATGATAAAGACACAGGCAGATTTTCATAAATATTTAGATGAACAACTAGAAAAACTTGGGACAGATCATCTAGACATCTATCTGCTTCATGCACTTAATAAAAACACATGGGCAACTTATAAAGAAATCGATGTATTCACTGCGATTGAAGAAGCTAAAGCAAAAGGAAAAATTAAACACATTGGTTTTTCTTTTCATGATGAGTTCGAAGTATTTGAAGAGATTATCAGCGCATATAATTGGGAACTTTGTATGCTACAACTTAACTTTATGGATATGGGTGAACAGGCTGGACTTAGAGGCCTTAAACTTGCTGAAGAAAAAGGTATACCTGTGATCGTAATGGAACCTTTAAAAGGTGGCATGCTTGCAAACCCATCTGATGAAGTGAATCAGATCTGGAATTCTTATCCCGAGAAAAGAAGCGCTGTTGAATGGGCTTTAAGATATGTGGCAAATTTTAATAATGTAAAAGTTGTTTTAAGCGGGATGTCTTCACTTGATCAAATAAAAAATAGTCTTAGTATCTCAGATCAATTAACCGTTGGGAATTTAGATGCTAGGGGACTAGAAGTTGTAGAAAAAGTGAAGAACGCATATGCATCACGTGTTCAGGTGCCTTGTACGGATTGTAAGTACTGTGTACCATGTCCTCAAGGTGTTCAAATTCCACGTGCATTTACTTTTTACAACAGAGCACATATTTTTAATCAAATTGATGCGGTCAAAGGTCAGTATAATTCGCAAGTTCCAGCGGAGGCAAAAGCGGGTCAATGTATCGAATGTGGATTATGTGAACCTAAATGTCCTCAAAAAATTCAAATCATAGACTCTTTAAAGCGCGTTGCACTTGCTTTTGAATGATTGTGAAAATATTTTAAGACTTAAAAATATTGTTGAAACGCCAGAGGAAAACGTCTATAATGAAGTGAGCACTTATAAGATATTGAAAGAGGTGGCATTTTGAAAAAAGGTGATTTTTTGTGGGCAGCAATATTGCTAGCATTTACAGCATTTGTTGTAACGCCGGCGACACATGTGATTTTTGTTAATTTTACTGGAGCACACCCTTACATTGGTGGCTTCATCAAATTTGGTTTATTGGCGACTATGGGTGAAATGCTTGTTGTTAGGCTGTCTACTAAAGAGTGGCGAATTGCACCAGGTTTTATATGGAGAGTAGTAATTTGGGGCTTTCTAGGGATGGTAATCACGCTTATTTTTACAGTCTTTAGTGGTGGCGTTATGAGTGCACTTGATAAAGGGATGCTAATAGGAAAAGGCAATAAATTTGCTTTTGCATTTTTCACTAGTTTCTTAATGAACTGTACTTTTGCACCTACTATGATGGCGTTTCACAGATTTACGGATACGTATCTAGACCTTAAATTTGGTGAGAAAATAGCAAAACCTACAATCGCGCAAGTGGTTAATAAGATTGATTGGAAAGGATTTATTTCTTTTGTAATTTTGATCACTATTCCATTTTTCTGGGTTCCAGCACATACTATTACTTTTTTACTCCCACCAGAGTATAGGGTACTGGTAGCTGCTTATCTGAGTATGGCATTAGGACTCTTGTTGACAATTGCAAAGAGGAAAAAAGTGAGTTAGTCAAATATCTATAAATATAAAGGCATGTACTTCTAATAGATTTATTAGAAATACATGCCTTTTATATAATTTAAGCTCATATAAACATTTGGTGCTACGATCTTAATAAAGTTAAATTGTGAAAATTTCACCAAGTACTGGTTTGTGAATTTGTGCATCATTGAATTCTATAATTTTTTCTGCAAGCGCATCACGTGATTCTTGTTCGCCGTGGTTGATAAAGATGTGTTTCAAACCTTGTATTGGCTTAACCCAGTTTAACAGATGGTTTTCATCCGCATGGCCAGAAAACCCGTGTAAATCATGTAAATGCGCGCCAACTTTCACATCGACGTCTAATATTTTAACAGAAGTTGCGCCATCGAGAATTTGGCGGCCAATAGTGCCCTCCGCTTGATACCCGATAAATATAACATGGGTATTTGCGCGCCAAAGATTGTGTTTTAAGTGATGCGTAATTCGACCCGCTTCACACATTCCGCTGGCTGAGATGATGACTTTAGCATGGGGATTGTGGTTAAGCGCAACTGAACCTTCAATAGAAGTGACCAAATGAAGATTTTCCATTTTAAAAGGTGCTCCAGGAAAACTTTGCACAGCTGGACTCATAAAATCGATATGACTCTCATAAATCTTTGTTGCTTCAAGTGCCAGTGGTGAATCAATGTATATGGGGATATTTTTAAGCTGTGCACTTCGCTGATCAGGGTGATTTTTGATGAAATTATTGAGTTCAAATATAATCTCTTGTGTCCTTCCAACTGCAAAAGAAGGGATGAGTACAGTTCCACCATGTGTAGTAGCTTCAATTAATATTTCTGCTAGACGTTCTGCACGGGTAGATATATCTTCGTGTTTCCGACCACCATAGGTAGATTCAACAACCAATGCATCTGCATTAACAATTGTTTCAGGTGGCAACTCAAGTAGATTGCTGCCGTTTCCAATGTCGCCTGAAAAAGCTAGCGTCCTATGAGTACCACTTTTGTTATAGGTGATTAACAAAGAGGAAGAACCGAGTAAATGTCCTGCCCGAATAAAATTAAAACTAAAGTTAGCGTTCAGATGATGTGGCATATGATAAGGGAGTGGGTATAAGTACTGAAGTGATTCTATCGCTTCATCTTCAGTAAAGAGTGGTTTTATTAAGTCGAGTCCAGCGCGTTCTCTTTTTTTGTTTTCCCAAGCAGCTTCTGCCTCATGTATTTTACCGGAATCTTTTAACAGAATTTCTGTTAAATGACTTGTAGGCTGTGTACAAAATATTTTACCTTTGAATCCACGCTTTACCAACAGTGGGATTCTTCCAGAGTGGTCGATATGTGCATGCGTCAAGATAATACAATCAATTTCTTTAGCAGAAAAGGGCAGTTCTTCAAAGTTTAAAGCTTCTTCTCTTATGGTACCTTGAAATTGACCACAATCGACTAAAATTTTGAGATCTTCAAAGTGTATCAAAGTCATAGAACCTGTTACTTGACCTGCAGCGCCTAAGAATTGTAATTTCATGATGACCTCCCATTTTCTATGATAATATATAGTTACCCTTTTTTATATTAAAACACAAATTTAATATACTTATACCTAATATGTTTGTTAAAATAAGTATGTATGACTATATTGTATCAGAGGAGCGAGAAATGTGGTATAAGAAATCAAGGGTTCTGCTAGTTTTGACCCTTTTAGCTTTAGTTACTGGTAGTATTTATTTAATTAAGACGCAGAGTGAAAAAGCTTTAATAGTGAATGAAGAAAAACTAGCCAAGGAAGAAGCGGCTCGTATAGAGAAAGAAAAGCAAATTCTTGCCCAAGAAGAGGCTGACCGTATTGCAGAGGAGAAAAGATTAAAGGAAGAAGAAGCAAAAAGAATTGAAGAGGAATTGAAAGTTCGGAATGAAAAAATTAAAGCCAATACGCATTTTGTAAAAGCGGGTGGTGCTAATTTGTATGAGGCAGCAGATGCTTCCAGTAAAATAACCGCTTATATCAAAGGCAAAAGCAGTGTCTACAGTGAAGGAGAAGAGAAAAATATCAACGGAGATATTTTCCTTAAGGTAAAAGAAAGTATAGATGCAAGTGAAATTTTAGGCTATTTGAAATCGAGTGATGTGGTTGATTCGCTGGCTGTCTATATTGCAAAACCATTTGCTGATGCAGATTATACAAATTTCCCTAAGCATGCGTCATTTGATTCAAATCCTAAAATTGATGTAAAGGGAATCTATGTGACTGGCCCTAGTGCTTCAAATGAAAGACTTGATGAGCTTATTGCACTTATTGATGAAACTCAGCTTAATGCAATGGTAATAGATGTTAAAGATGATAATGGGTATTTGCTATTTCATTCACCTACTGCTGAAAAGTACAATCCTGAGGCCAACACGCATGTCTACATCGAAGATATGCAATCTTTTATGGAGAAGATGAAGTCGCATAATATTTATTTGATTGCTAGAATCGTTACCTTTAAATCACCACTTTATGCAAAAAACCATCCGGAAAAGGCAATTGTATATAAAGATTCTGGAGAACTTTATAGTGATGCTGATCGCCTCATTTGGGCTTCTGCATATGATAGAGATTTATGGGCATACAATGTAGGGATCGCTAAAGAAGCAGCTGCTTACGGTTTTAACGAAATTCAGTTTGATTATGTGCGATTTCCCGCAATTGCTAGACAAGATGATATGGATTACCGTGATTTGACAGGCGAATCTCATACTGCCATTATTCAAGATTTTTTAAAATATGCCTATGAAGCATTAACTGAAGATAAAGTCTATATATCTGCAGATGTTTTTGGCTGGGCAGCATCAGCTCTTGATGATGTAGGGATTGGTCAACACTGGGAGTCTATAGCAAATGTTGTGGATTATATAAGTCCAATGGTGTATCCTAGTCATTATGGTCCTGGAAATTTTGGTTTACCGGTTCCAGATGCTTATCCTTTTGAAACGGTAGATAGATCTGTTAAGGATGCACTTGCTAGAAATTCAAATTTAACTGAGCCAGCTAATATTAGACCTTGGATTCAGCATTTTACTGCTACTTGGGTAGATGGCTATATCAAATACGGCATTAAAGAAGTGAAAGCACAGATTAGTGCATTAGAAGCAAATGGCATTCATGAATATTTGGTATGGAATGCTGGTAATTATTACTATAAAAACGCATTTAAGTAATGCGTATAATAAAATTGAAACTATAGGAGGATTCACATGTTAGCGAGAGAGATTGCAGAATCTTTATTAAAGATTAAAGCTGTAACAATCGTAGATGAAGATAATTTATTTACTTGGGTATCTGGCATTAAATCACCTGTATATTGTGATAACAGAATGACAATTAGTTATCCGCAGGTGAGAGAAAAAATAGCAGAGGGATTTGTTTCTATTATCAAAGAAAAATATCCAGATGTAGAAATCATAGCAGGTACTGCAACAGCTGGTATTCCACATGCAGCTTGGGTTGCACAAAAGCTAAATTTGCCAATGGTCTATGTGAGAAGTAGCGCTAAAGAACATGGTAAAGGCAAACAGACAGAAGGGGTTTTGCCTGAAGGCGCAAAAGTTGTCTTAATTGAGGATCTCTTATCAACAGGAGGTAGTTCTATAAAAGCTTGTGAAGCACTTATAAATGAAGGTGCAAATGTCATGAGTACTTTGGCAATTTTCAGCTATAATTTTGCGCAAGTCGATCAATTATTTAGAGAAATGAAGATTCCTTTTGATACACTAACAGATTACAAAACACTTTTACCAATAGCGGTGGAGATGGGGTATGTACCAAATGCCTCGCTTGAAACACTGAAAAAGTGGAGTGAAAATCCAAGAATGTTTACACAAGAATAATTTAGAGGTGAAAATTGAGAGTAAGAAAGAAACCAGGAGCATATGAAGCGCTTCTTGAGTATGACAAGTATTTTATCGAAAAACCGGAAGAATTTAAAGGTAAATGGCATGAAGTTTTTGGGAATGACAACCCAATCCACTCAGAGTTCGGAGGCGGTAAAGGGAAATTCATCATTGAGCTGGCTAAACGTAACCCTAATATAAATTTTATAATGGTAGATGCAGTTACTGAAGTCGTTCTAAAAGCAGTTGAGAGAGCTGAACAGGAAACTTATCTTCCAAATCTTAGAATCATTAAGATTGATTTAGCCTTTGCTCAAAATTATTTTGCACCAGAGGAATTAGATCGAATCTATCTTAATTTTAGTGATCCATGGCCTAAAAAGCGCCATTATAAACGCAGATTAACCTATAGAGACTTTATGAATATTTACAAAGTTATATTGAAAAAAGAAGGCTGGATTCACTTTAAGACAGATAATAGAAGCCTATTTGAATTTTCTTTAAATGAATTTGCTGAAATGGATTTAATTATGCGTCGAATTTCTTTAGATTTACACGCACAAACCGATTTTGAAAATATAATGACAGAATATGAAGCAAAATTTTCTTCTATGGGGCATCCGATTTTTAGAGTAGAAGTTTCATTTAAGTAGTTTAAACTGATGATTTAGGGGGTGGTGTTATTATAAAAAAAACATTATATATATTTATAGCACTTATAATTCTAATCATGTCCATTGCCTACATGGCAGGTGTATTTAATGATTTGAGTTTTGATACACCACTCTATAATACCATCTATGATGGTCTAAAACTCTTATTTCGTGTGAACATCATATGGATCGGGCTTGTCATTTTCCTTGAGAATAACAATCCTGCGAGAACATTAGCATGGCTTTTGGTTTTGATTTTGATACCGGTAGTTGGTTTTTTCCTTTATATCTTGTTTGGAAGAAGCTATAGAAAACAGAAAAAGGCAAAAGCAAAGATCCTTAGCGATTCAGACCGTATGGAAAAAGCAGCAGAGATACAGTCAAATTTACTTGAGTATATTGATTTGCCCAATAGTGAAAATCCAGCAAATAGAAGGTTGATGCAGCTTCTACTTAAAAACGCAAAAGCGCCTTTTTCAATGAGCAATGAAGTGACTGTACTCACCAATGGCTTGAGTAAATTTAATCGATTATTTGGTGCAATCAAAAGAGCGACAGATCATATTCACCTAGAGTACTTTATCATCAAGGATGATCATATCGGCAATGAATTACGTGAATTGTTGATTGAAAAGGCAAATGAAGGTGTAAAGATAAGAGTGATATTCGATGACGTTGGTTCCATGGGGTTATCTAGAAAATATATCAACAGTTTAAAGAATGCTGGAATTGAAGTTCATTCGTTTTTCAAAGTCCCTTTACCAATTTTATCAAGAGATCTAAATTACAGGAATCACAGAAAAATCGTCGTAATTGATGGATTAATTGGCTTTGTTGGAGGCCTTAATATAGGCGATGAATATATTGGTAATTCTGAAAAATTTGAATTTTGGAGAGATACTCATTTGGAGATTAAAGGAGAAGCGGTTTATGGTCTTCAAACCATATTTCTAAATGATTGGAATTATGTAGCAAATCAAGTTGTTCAAGGTGCAATGTATTATCCCGAAATTAAGGTAACCAAAACTTCACTTGTACAAATTGCAGCTTCTGGTCCCGATTCTGAATGGAAATGCATATTACAAGCGTTTTATAAAATGATATCTAATGCAGTGGATAAGATATGGGTGACAACACCTTACCTCGTTCCAGAAGAAAGTATCCTTATGGGACTCAAAACAGCGGCACTAAGTGGTATTGATGTAAAGATCATTATACCTTCTCAACCGGATCATTTTTTCGTTTACTGGGCTTCACAAGCTAATATACAACAGCTTTTGGAAGCAGGCGTCAAAATATATAGATATAAAAATGGATTCATACATTCTAAAATAATGATTGTAGACAAGTTAGTTGCAACAGTTGGAACTGCTAATCTAGATATAAGATCAATGGAAATTAACTTTGAAGTAAATGCTTTTATGTATGATGTTGACGTCATTTCAAGACTTGAAGAAGATTTTATAAAAGACATAGAAGATAGTACCATGTATGATCTAGAACAGTTTAAGAAACGTGGCATTTTACGTAAATTTATGGAGGCATTGGGACGACTAGTTTCACCATTACAATAATTGGAGGAAAACGTGATATATTTTATCGGTGTAATTATACTTTTGGGATTAGATCAAGTCACTAAATTTTTAGCGGTTTCAAACTTTATGAATAAAGGGGCAGTAGCATTTATTGATGGGTTTTTAGGTTTTAGATACACAGAAAATACAGGTGCTGCTTTTAGTATTTTGAGGGAAAAACAGTTACTTTTAATACTTTTAACTTCAGTTGTAATCGTTGCGTTGATTGGTTTTTTTGTTAAGGCACTTAGAACAGAGACACATATAATTGTGAAGTTATCTTATATGTTGTTGATTTCAGGCGCGATAGGAAATCTTATCGATAGAGTGAGGCTTAACTATGTAATCGATTTTCTAGAATTTAGATTTATTCAATTTCCGATTTTTAACGTAGCTGATATGTGCGTTGTGGTAGGGGTCGTACTTTTAGCTTTTTCAACTTTGTTTTTAAAATATGATTTTTAAAATATAGTTAATGGAGGGAAAAATGTTAATAGGGATAATTGGTTCGGGTACTATGGGTGCAGGTATTGCACAAACAATTGCTTTAAATGGCATTCAAGTAATTGTAAGGGACATCAACAGCGCGCAACTTGAAAAAGGGAAAGCATCTATTTATGAAAGTTTGTCGAGATTATTAGAGAAAGATAAAATTAAACGCGAACAGATGGATGATGCAAAGGATTTACTCTCTTTTTCTACAGAAATAGCAACCTTGATTGATTGTGATATTATTATCGAAGCTGCTTCTGAAAGTTTGCCTGTTAAGTGTAAAATTTTTGAGGAGCTTGATCAGATTATCAATCCAAATGCGATCTTGGCAACGAATACTTCATCTCTTTCAATAACTGAGATTGCAGCACATACGCTTAGACCGGATAAAGTAATTGGAATGCACTTTTTTAATCCGGTTGCTACCATGAAACTAATTGAGATTATTAGTGGGATAGGAACTTCTAAGGAGACTTTGGACAGCATTTATGCTATGTCTGAAAGAATAGGTAAAACACCCATAAAAGTAGAAGAAGCGCCAGGTTTTGTCGTCAATCGCATATTGATCCCGATGATTAATGAAGCCATATCGATAAAAGCTGAGGGCATTGCAAGTGCTGAGGATATTGATAAGGCCATGTTATTAGGTGCGAATCATCCAATAGGACCAATAGCGCTTTCTGATCTAATTGGCAATGATGTCGTACTTGCGATTATGGAAACTTTGTACAGTGATTTTGGTGATCCGAAGTATCGACCACATCCTCTTTTGAGAAAAATGGTCAAGGCGGGATTATTAGGTAGAAAAACAAAGCAAGGTTTTTATAAATATTAAAAGTTATTTAATAAAAAAGTAAATGCGACATTTTTCATATTATGATAAAATATAATGCATAGTGCAAAATAGTGAAGTTTATGTGATTGTGTTGTAGGAAGGATAGACAATGAAGTTTTATTTGAAGGTATTTATTATATCATTTATTGGTTTTTTAGCGTTATTTACAGGGATTTTGTTTGCAATAGATGCAGTTATGGATAAACCTGATGTTCCTGTAACAACAGTTGAGTCAACTGAACCTACAACAGAAGACGCTAGTTCTGTAGGCGGCGGAAATTTGGGGGAAGATGATCAAAGAACTGAACTTCAAAAAATCGCAGATAATTCCACGCGAATTAATATAATAGCTTTTGGACTCAATAACCAATTAGCAGATACCATGATGCTATTTAGTTATGACCCTGACCTTAACCGAATGGATGTCTTGTCTATACCACGTGATACTTATCATCATATAGAAGGTTTTAATGATCCTGCTCAGAAAAAAATGAATGCGACTTACGGGTTTCCTGAAGTGGGTGGCGTAAATGGTATGAAAAAAGTACTCTCTGAGTTTTTAGGTGTACCGATTCATTATTATCTTAAGGTAGATTTTGAAGCGGTAAGAGCAGTTGTGGATACCTTAGGTGGTTTTGAAGTCACTGTTCCTTTTGATATGAAGTATGATGATTATTATGATAATCCCCCTCTTCATATCGATTTCAAAAAAGGATATCAAGTTTTAAATGGATCTGATACGGTTAAATACTTGAGATGGCGGAAAAACAGTGATGGCAGTCGTCAAGAAGGTGATGTGCAGAGAATTCCTCGTCAACAAGAATTTGTTAGCACGATGATGAGTAAAGCACTAAGCAGTAAGCTACCCTCTGTTATTAATACAATCATTGGCGGTAAATACGTTCAAACAGATATGACGATAGAAGAAGCTTTGAGCCTTGCGATAAAAGGTGCAAGTATCAAATCTGAAGATATCCACTTTTATATGTTAGAAGGCGTTGCGCAGATGATCAACGGTTCATCTTACTGGATACATGACCCAGCGAGCCTAGAGAAAACACTTTACAGTTTCTATGGCTTTACGATCGGTGAAGATGCCACAACTGAACCAACGAGTGAAGGCGCAACTGAAGCCACTACCGAGAAGAGCAACTGATTTATCGGATTGGATATATAATAAAAATAAGCCCATCAAAGCATGTGTTAATGCGTTGATGGGCTGTTTTAGTTTAAATATTTTTGCTTAAAGAATCTAAGAACATATGACTGATTTTGTAGACATCTCCTGCACCCATTGTGATTATGAGATCACCAGGCAATGCATTTTGGAGAAGGTAACGATTGATTTCTTCAAAAGTTGGAAAATAGTTAACATGCACATTTTCTTTAATCATCGCTTTCATGAGGTCTAATGAGCTAACTTCTCCATGATCGATTTCTCTAGCGGCATATATGTCACATAAAATCACTTCTGAAGCGTTGGTAAAAGCACTTGCAAATTCATTGAGTAAATCTTTCGTTCTAGAATAGGTATGTGGTTGAAATATGCATATGACGCGATTGATATCAGTCATCCTGCCAGCTGCTTCTAAAGAAGCTTTAATTTCATTTGGATGATGTGCATAATCGTCAACAATAGTGATTTCACCAGCTTTTCCGATAAGTTCAAAGCGTCTGTTTGCATTTTTAAAACTTGATAATCTAGTTGTTATCAGAGAGAGATCAACTTTGTAAATATGTGCAACCACAAAAGCTGCAAGAGCGTTATAAATATTATGCTGACCAGGTATTTGCAGTGAGATTTTTGTAAGTTTTTCGTCTTTATAGAAAATATCAAATGTTGCTTGACCAAGGTTGTTATAAATAATATTTTTTGCAATATAATCACAACGATCATTCAGTCCAAAAGTTAGAACTTTACCGTTATAATATGAAAGAATTTTTCTTGAATTATAATCATCACCATTTAGGACTAAAGTACCTTTGCTATCAATGTTGTTTGAAAATTTTGAAAAGGCATTGACGATATGGTCAAGGTCTCTATAATAGTCTAAATGATCCTCGTCAACATTGAGTATAACGCCAACTTTAGGGAAAAACGATAAAAAGTTCTCTTTGTATTCACAAGCTTCAGTGATGAAAAAGTCACTGTTACCGATTTTAACATTACTCTTGATATCGCTAAAATAACCACCGACTAATGCGGTTGGATCAAGAACCGTATCGTTAAAGATTCTTGTAACCATAGATGTAGTTGTTGTTTTGCCATGAGTTCCTGCAATTGCAATTGACTTATTATAACCCGCCATTATTTGACCAAGCATCTCTGCCCGACTGATACATGGTATATTTGCCTCTATGGATGCAGTTACCTCAGGATTATCATCTGCAACTGCGGATGTATAAACCACGAGATCCGCGCCAACTATGTTAAGTGCATCGTGTGTGTAATATACGACAATACCCTTTTGGACAAGTCCATCTGTCACTTCGGTTTGATGTAAATCAGAACCGGTGACTTTATAACCTTGTTTTAAAAGTATTTCAGCGATGGCGCTGTTGCTTACGCCGCCAATGCCAACGATGTGAACGTGTTTAACCATTGATAAATCTATCATACTTACTCCTAAATTGTTTGAATTTTTCATCATAGGAAGCATCTAAAAGATGTCTCGATATATATTACATATATGTAGATGTCTTAAATCATAATGATTATACCTTATTTCGAGAATACTTTAAAGACCTACATAATTAAAAACATGAAACAAAATATTGAAAAAGTATTGAAGTAATAGCTAAAAGCGAATAAAATTAAACTATTATAATAATAATATTCGGAGTGTGGTGTTGTGAGTAAATTAAAACGTAACGAAAGAATCGGTGCTATTGTGAAAATATTGTGTGATTCTCCTAATAGGGTATTTACACTTAATTATTTCACTACAATTTTTGATTCAGCTAAATCGACAATAAGTGAAGACCTCGTCATTGTCAAAAAGATAATGGAAGAATTATCTCTTGGGAAAGTTGTGACAATTGCTGGTGCTTCTGGTGGTGCAAAATACGTACCGATGATGGGACGAGAAGAAAAACATACTTTAATTGAAAAAATTTGTGAGGACATTAAAAAACCAGAACGTGTAATGCCGGGTAAATACTTATATATGGCAGATATACTTTATAACCCTGTTTATACTAAGGGAATTGGTGATATTTTTGCTGAAAAATTCTCTGAAGATCATATGAAAGTCGATTACGTTTTAACGATTGAAACGAAAGGGATTCCAATAGCGATGATGACAGCACGTGGTCTAAATGTGCCGCTTGTAATTGCTAGACATGAAAATAAGGTGACTGAAGGATCTAAAATCAGTATAAACTACATATCTGGATCCACGGGTAGTTTATCTACAATGTATATATCTAAGAAAGCTTTTAAAAAGGATTCGAATGTGCTCATCGTAGATGACTTTATGAAAGCAGGTGGATCTGCCAAGGGGATGACACAACTTGTGCAGGAAATGGATTGTAAAGTTGCGGGCATCTGTGTTCTATTTGACACCACTGTACCTTCACAAAAATTAGTGGACAAGTATATTTCGCTCATCAAATATGAAGGTATAGATGCAAACGAAGACATCCTAGTTCACCCTAATTATGAGTACCTTTAGTGTGGAATAGTTAAGAAAAATTAAAAAATTAAAAAAACTTAACAAAAAAAGAAGGATTTTTAAAATGGATATCGAATATACACTCTTAACAGCTTAAGTTAGGGGGATAAAGATGAACATTACAGATGTCAGAATTAGAAAACTTCGTGAAGATGGTAAAATGAAAGCAGTGGTATCGTTAACCTTTGACGATGCATTTGTCGTACATGATATTAAAGTGATCGAAGGACAGAATGGTCTTTTTGTTGCAATGCCAAGTCGTAAAGTGGGTGAAGCAGATTATAGAGATATCGCACATCCGATTAATCAAGAGACTAGGACGATGATACAAGATATCATTTTTGAAGAATACGAAAAGGCGAAAAATTCAACTGGGGACGAATTTTTCGAAGAATAAAGTTCAAACTCGTGAACACGCTAAGGCGTGTTCTTTTTTTATTACAATTTATTGCCAAAAAAATCTGTAAAATCAATGTTTGAGGGTTTAATAGACTTCAATTAGTAAGAATATACGAACTTTTCTCAATTTTTCTTAATAGTTGTTTAGTTTTATGTGTAAAAGTGATATAATTTTGCGTGGTGAAAGTCAAAGATTATGAGGAAAGTTAAATGGAAAAATTAACTACAATTATACTTGCTGCAGGCTATGGTAAAAGAATGAAATCAAAATTACCAAAGGTCCTTCATAAAGTAAGTGGGGTTCCATTGATACAGCATGTAGTCGATTTAGCTACAGAGATTGGAAGCGACGAAACGGTATGTGTTGTTGGTCATGGTAGAGAATTGGTTGAAGCGACACTTAGTAATCAAAATATTAAATTTGCACTTCAAGAAGTTCAACTTGGTACAGGACATGCAGTGAAGTCTGCTCAAGCTTTTATAAGCGAAGGTTTGGTTTTAGTTTTGTTTGGAGATGCACCGCTTTTAAGTGCAGCAACTTTAAAAGCATTTATAGAAAATCATAAAGAAGGAAAATACAAAGCGAGTTTAATCTCGACAATGTTTGAAGATCCCTCTGGATACGGTAGAATCGTTAGAGACAACGAGGGAAAATTTGATCGAATCGTCGAACATAAAGACGCTTCAGTTGATCAATTGAAAATCAAAGAAATAAATTCTGGAATTGGATTGTTTGATGCTTCCATCCTGATGACCGCATTAAATGCGCTGAAAAACAACAACAGCCAAGGCGAATATTATTTAACAGATGTTTTTGAATATGTTAAAGATCATAGCGGTTCAGTTGATGCTTTTGTGATAAAAGACGCATATGAAGTTATGGGTATCAACGATCGCTTGGCACTTGCAGAAGCTGAGAAATATCATCAAGAAAAAATTAAAAAAAATTGGATGCTCGAAGGCGTTACGATGATTTCTCCCGAAAGTATCTATATTGAAAAGTACGTAACTATTGGGCAGGATACTATAATTCAGCAGGGGTCGATGCTTAAGGGCAAAACTGTAATTGGTGAAGATTGTAATATTGGGCCATATAGTGAATTAATAGACACAAAAATTGGAAATGAAGTGAAAGTTAAGCATTCAACACTTACGGAATCATCTGTTGATGATCGTTCTGTTGTTGGACCTTATGCCTACTTAAGACCAAAATCAATTGTTGGTAAGGATTGTAAAATAGGTGATTTTGTAGAGGTGAAAAATTCGACTATCGGTGATAGTACCAAGATTTCACATCTAACATATGTTGGAGACGGCAAGGTGGGAAACAATGTTAACCTTGGCTGTGGTGTCGTATTTGTGAATTACGACGGTGTTAACAAACATCTTACTGTGATAGAAGATGATGTTTTCGTAGGTTGCAATACCAACTTAATTGCTCCAGTTACTGTGGGTAAAGAAGCGTATATTGCAGCTGGCTCAACAATTACGGAGGACGTTCCTGAAAAAGCACTTGCAATTGCAAGAGAGCGACAAGTCAACAAGACCGATTGGTCAAATAAATATTTAAAAAAGAAGTAGGAGGAAAAAATGCAATCGAATGACAGGAGGATAAAGGTATTTACAGGTAATGCCAATCCAGATCTTGCAAGAGCAATTTGTAAAGAACTAGGGTTACCACTTGGTGACAGCATTGTAAAAACCTTTAGCGACGGGGAGATCTCAGTAAACATCAATGAGACAGTAAGAGGGATCGATGTTTATGTAGTGCAGTCTTTTTCTTTGCCTAAAGTAAATGACTATTTGATGGAACTTCTTATTATGATTGATGCACTTAAACGTGCTTCAGCTGGTAGGATTACTGCTGTAATTCCATACTATGGTTATGCAAGGCAAGATCGTAAAGCTAAAGCGAGAGATCCAATTTCAGCGAAGTTGGTTGCAAACTTAATAGTTGCAGCAGGTGCAGATAGGGTTCTAACTATGGATTTACATGCGGCGCAAATACAAGGCTATTTTGATATTCCTCTTGATCACTTGAAAGGCGTACCAATTATTGCAGAGTATTTTAAGCAAAAGAATATCAAGGACCTCGTAGTAGTTTCTCCTGACCTTGGTAGTGTTACAAGAACTAGAGATTTATCTAACAAAGTCGATGCACCAATTGCGATTGTAGACAAAAGAAGACCTGAACCAAATGTATCTGAAATTATGAATATCATTGGAGATGTTAAAGGTAAAAATGTTATCTTAATAGACGATATGATTGATACTGCTGGTACGATTGTCAATGCAGCAAAAGCGCTTAAAGAAATGGGTGCTAAAGATGTATACGCATGCTGTACGCACGGTGTGTTTTCAGGACCTGCAGTCTCAAGAATTAAAGATTCTGAGATTTCAGAGTTGGTAGTGCTTGACACAATCGATGTGTCTCCTGAGATGAAAAACCTTGAGAATGTTACGATGCTTTCAGTAGCACCTACTTTTTCAGAGGCGATTAGAAGAATCTTCAATAACGACTCAGTCAGTACGATGTTTGAAGAATAAAAAAGAATTGTTAACGAATTTCCGACGCTTAATCAACATTGTTGTTAAGCGTTTTTTTTGATATAATCTTATGGTCTAATAAATCGGAACATTTGAAGAGCGTTGATGAAGGAGATCTTTAGTGTATATAATAGTTGGCCTGGGTAATCCGGGAAAAAAATATGATTTAACCAGACACAATGTAGGATTTGAAGCGATTGATCGCCTCAGTGAAAAATTTGGCATCAGTGTCAATAAAATTAAATATAAAGCACTTTTAGGAGAAGGCGTTATTGCCGGAGAAAAAGTAATATTGGTGAAACCTCAAACTTATATGAATTTAAGTGGTGAAACGGTACATGCGATCTGCAATTTTTATCAACTTCCAATGGAAAACTTGATTGTTATTTTTGATGATGTCGATACTGACTTTGGTAAAATAAGGATTAGAAAAAAGGGAAGTGCAGGCACACATAATGGGATGAGGCATATTATCTATCTTCTTCAAAAAGATGATTTTCCAAGAATAAGAATTGGAATTGGTCGTTCACTTAAACTGGAACTCAAAGATTTTGTACTTCAAAAGTTTTCAAAAGCAGAAATGGTAGAAATGAACGAGACATTAGATAAAGTGGCAAATGCAGTTGTGACTATAATTGAAGAAGGTACAGATAGTGCCATGAATCGATATAACGGTTAATTGAGGGGAAGTCATGTTTGATTTACTTTTAAATTTATTTAAAAATTCTGTTGAAGTACAAGCATTAAAAAAAAGTATTTTGGAAAATATCAGTCCTATTTTAGTGCATGGTTCCGATCAACAAGTTGTTAAATGGATTGCACAAAGCGTATCAAAATCGCTTAAAAGAGTTACAATTGTTTTTTTTGAAGATGAACATAAAGCGAAATTAGCTGCTGATGAAGTAGAAGAAGCAGTTTATTTGCCAGGTCGTGAATTGATCTGGTTTGATTCCTATGCACATTCTAACCAAGTTGCGCTCGAACGCGTTGAAGCTATTATACGAGCAACAGAAAATGAGTGTTCATTAATTTTCACTTCTATTAACAATTTACTATATCGATATCCTAAACTGAAATTAATTGCTGACCAAAAAATTGAGCTTAATTTAAATTCGGAAATGCCTTTAAACTTGTTACAAAAGACACTCTATAATTTTGGCTATGAGCGTGTTGAAATTGTAGAGTCAAAAGGACAGTATAGTTTAAGAGGTGGCATACTCGATGTCTTTTCTACCATGTATGAGTCCCCTTACAGAATAGAATTCTTTGGAGATGAAGTAGATTCAATCAGGGACTTTGACATTGAAACTCAAAAATCGTTAAACAAGTTTGAACGTTTTGATATTTATCCTGCAAGAGAGATGATTTTAAATGACGAATTAATTGACCGGGCAGTAACAAAACTTGAGACACTTAAAGGAAAATACAAAAGTGATAAAAGAGAAAAAGTTGAAGCGATTATTGAACACTTAACGGAAAATATATTTGTGGATGGTATTGATAAATATTTTCCATTTTTTTATGAGCAAACCGATACTTTGCTAGATTATTTTGATGAACCAATTGTTTACATTATGGGAAATAATCAATGTGTCGCTAGGATAGGACAATTTATTTCTGACTATAGAAGACAATTTACCGATTATCTTGAACGTGGCGAAGTTATAAGTGAACAGTATCAAAGAATATATGATTTTGATGAAATTAAATCTGAACTTTCCATGCGTCAAGTGATCTTGTCAGAGCTCTTGGTGAAACACACTGAAGGGTTTACACCCGCACAGATAATAAAGTTAACTTCAAGAGAGATGAATAAGTATTATGGGAAATTTGATCAGATTGCCTTAGATCTTAGGAAGTGGAAGATAAAGGGTTATCATATCTTAATCGCATTTAATAGCGCAGAAAGGCTGAATCGTTTCTTATCGGCCATGTCATCATATGAAATAACCATTAATACTGAAGAAGGTTTTCGTCAAGAAGGGTATGAACAAATCATGAGTGGCCAGGCGGTAGCAGTTTTTCATCCCGCTCAAAGTGGCTTTTATTTTGATACTTTTAAAGCGCTTGTCTTAACTGAAAATGAATTGTTTGGAGAAGGAAAAAAAGTATCTAAGAAAAAACCAGCTCAGGGCAAAGTGATAAAGGCTTTTTCTGAACTTGCTGTTGGCGATTATGTCGTACACGAATCGCACGGCGTGGGTCAATACTTAGGTGTTGAACAGATGAAAATTGACCAAACCAGAAAAGACTTCCTTAAGCTAAGATATGCGCAAGACGATTATCTGTATATTCCAGTAGAAAGTGCTGGTTTAGTTCAAAAGTACATGGGAACGGATTCCGATAAACTTAAACTCAATCGATTAGGTGGATTAGAGTGGAAGAAAACAAAATCTAGAGCGAAAAAAGCAATAGAGGTCATGACTGATGAACTCATCGAATTATATGCAGCAAGAAGCACAAAAAAAGGCTTTGCATTTAGTCAGGATAATGAGTGGCAACGAGAATTTGAAGCACTTTTCCCATATCAAGAAACCAATGATCAGCTTAAATGTGTTGATGAAATTAAAAATGATATGGAGAAATCTCAGCCTATGGAGAGGCTGCTTTGTGGGGATGTTGGTTATGGTAAAACGGAAGTAGCACTTCGAGCGGCATTTAAGGCAGTATTAGATTCAAAACAAGTGGCTATACTTGTACCAACGACCATACTTGCACAGCAACATTATAATAATATTGTAGAAAGATTTTCAAAATACCCTGCAAACGTACAGATGATTTCTAGATTTAGAACTAAAACGGAGCAAACGAAGATCATTAAAGATATCAAAAGTGGTGTTGTCGATGTCGTCGTTGGCACACACCGTATTTTATCAAATGATGTCGTATTTAAAGACCTTGGTTTATTGATCATAGATGAAGAGCAACGGTTTGGAGTGAAGCACAAAGAAAAAATAAAGCAGATGAAAGAAAACATAGATGTGCTCACTTTAACAGCAACACCTATTCCGAGAACACTTCATATGTCTATGATTGGCATAAGAGATATGAGCGTTATAGAAGATCCGCCTGAGGACCGTTATCCTATACAGACCTATGTGGTGGAATTTGATGAGAATTTAGCCAGAGAAGCCATATCTAGAGAACTAGAACGCGGTGGTCAAGTTTACTTTGTGCACAATAGAATTTCTGATATTGATCGTGTTGCGGCTAAACTTCAAGAACTGGTTCCTGAAGCTGTAGTACATTATGCACATGGTCAGATGAATGAACATCAACTTGAAAAGCTAATGCTGGATTTTATGAATAATGATTTTAATGTTTTGGTGTGCACAACGATCATAGAAACAGGTCTTGATATATCAAATGTTAATACCATCATTATCAACGATGGTGATCGCTTTGGCCTCTCTCAACTTTACCAGTTGAGAGGACGTGTGGGGAGAAGCAATCGACTCGCATACTGTTATATCTTTTATCAAGAAAATAAAGTGCTCAATGAGATTGCTGAAAAAAGACTTAAAGCCATTAAGGAGTTTACAGAACTTGGCGCGGGTTTTAAAATCGCTATGAGAGACCTAGAGATCAGAGGCGCAGGTAATGTACTTGGAACTGAGCAACATGGTTATATGGAAGCAATCGGATATGACCTGTTTTGTAAACTCTTAGAAGAAAGCGTGATGGTTAAAAAAGGTGAAGTCATAAAAGAAAAACCACAAGCGAAAATCGACTTAGCGGTTAATGCCTTTATACCTGAAAACTATATTAGCAATCATCAACTTAAGATTGAAATCTACAAGAAGATCGCTGCCATTGAAAGTCGAGTAGACGTTGATCTTATCTATGAAGAAATTGAAGATCGTTTTGGAACCGTACCTGTTTCAGTGAACAACTTAATCATGATTGCCTATATCAAAGCACTTTGTGAAATGATGGGGATTGATGAAGTCTCAGAAGATGGTAAGGATTTTATCTTGAAGTTTGCAACAGATTTTGCGATCAGTCCACTTTTTATCAGCCAAGTGATGACATATGATGCTAAAAACGTTTCTTTTTTTGCTGGAAATCCAGCCGTATTAAGGGTTAAAATTACAAACAGATTAAGAAAAAAAGAAGAACAATTAACAATGCTTGAAAAGTATGTCGAAAAAATATATAGTTTTCATAGTGAATATTTAAATATATAATGATAAGTGAAATTAAATAAGTTAAGTCGTTGGACTTACCAAATAATTTGAGGAGTGGAAATATGTCTAATTTAAAGAAGTTGACAGCACTGTTATTGGTTGTGCTGATGGTAGCATTGACTGGTTGCGGCGCTAAAAGTGAAGATAGTGCAACAACAGAGGGTGCTGTAAAAGTAGATAAAACGAATGCAGTAGCAGTGATAAATGATGAAGTAGTAGACATTGACACATTCAATATTTATTATGCTATGTATGAAACTGCATATAAACAGTATTATGGAGAAGACATACTCACTCAAGAATTTGAAGGTGTAAAATTTGCTGAGGTTTTACGCGAGGATATTTTAGATATGCTAGTGCAAGATTCTCTAGTGCGTTCATATGTACTTTCAACAGGATTTACGATTAAAGATGAAGTATTCCAAGAAAAATATGCAGAATTGAAAAAGATGCTTGAAGAAGACACTGAAACTAAAACCATGTACGATACAATTGGCGTGACAGATGCTTTCTTAGAAAAACAAGTTCAAGGCAGTATATTGATGGATGAATTCACAAAAACAGTTAACGGCATGATTGATCTTGAAACGACTAGATTAGAAGAATTATATTCTACTGAACCGGTTCAAGTAAGTGCTAGACATATACTTGTTGCTGATGAAGCAACTGCTAAAGAAGTAAAAGCTAAATTGGATGCAGGTGAAGACTTTGCTGAGCTCGTTACTCAGTATTCTACAGATACTGGTTCAGTGGGTTCAGGTGGAGATCTAGGCTATTTCCCAAGAGGTGTAATGGTCGCTGAATTTGAAGAAGCTGCATTTACACAACCTATTGGAGAAATTGGAGAGCCTGTTCAATCCTCATTTGGGTACCACATCATCAAAGTTGAAGATCGTCAAACCGTTAATCAACTCATAGAAGCAGGTGAAGATGAAGCTGTCATTAACGATTTTAAACAACAAATCAAAGACAGCCTTTATAATGAGTTCTATACGAAAAAAATTGACGAACTCAAAGCAGCGGCTACTATTGAAACTTTTATAGATAAAGTGACACCAAAAACAGAAGGATAAACCATTAAAGTTTATTATATATCATAATTTTGAGAGGTCAGACTAGCGCTGGCCTCTTTATAATAGGAGTATTTATGACTAAATCAAAGGAACATAGTGCATCAGATTCGTTCGTAAAAGGTGCGTTTATATTAGGTATTTCCGGTGTTTTTGTTAAAGTACTGGGTGCGTTTTTTAAAATTCCACTGGCTAATATACTAGGACCTGAAGGAATGAGTTATTATTCAAGTGCATATCCTATCTACAATTTCTTTATTGTATTAGCAACAGCTGGTTTACCTACAGCGCTAGGAAAAATCATTTCTGAACAAAGAGCTTTGGGCGATTATAGAAATTTAGATAAAACTTTTAAGTCAGGGCTTTTACTGATGTCTACAGTCGGTTTGTTTGGTTCATTGTTTATGTACTTTGGTGCAGAGATGATTGTGGATGTTATCAAAAACCCTGAAGCCGTACTCGCTTTTAAGGCACTTGCTCCTGCAATTGTTATTGTATCCATTATGGCTGTTTTTAGAGGTTTTTTTCAAGGGTTTCAACATATGAAGCCATTTGCTTTTTCGCAGATATTTGAACAATTTGGAAGAGTTATAGTTGGTTATGGACTTGCAGTTTATTTCTTAGTTAGCGGGACTAAATATGCTGCAGCAGGTGCAACTTTTGGTGCAACAACAGGTGCAATTGCAGGTTTAATCGTAATTTTCATTATGTATCGAAAATTCAGAAAAAATAACAGTGAAGCACATTCAAAATTAATGACTGGAAAAGAGCTTGCAACAAGTGAAATTATGAAGAAAATTGCTTTGATTGCAATTCCTATTACACTTGGCGCAGCAGTAATGCCACTTATGAATACTATTGATGTTATGCTTGTTATGAACCGCTTAACTGATATCGGCATGGGCGACCAAGCAAATGATCTTTACGGTATGCTCAGTGGCTATGCGGCCACTTTAGTAAATTTACCTACGGTTATCACATCTGCAATTCAGATAAGCATCGTACCAGCAGTAGCCGCATTATATGTTCAAAATAAAGTAAAACCCTTAAGCAGTACCATCCAAAATGGCATAAGGATGACTTTGATCATCTGTTTACCCGCGACAGCAGGTTTAGTACTTTTATCGCAACCGATTATGGAACTCTTGTATCCAAGCCAAGTGCAATATGCACAAACGACAGGACAAATATTATCTATTTTGGGGTTTGGTGTTATTTTCTTAGGTATGTTCCAAGTAACAACTGGTATTTTACAAGGTCTCAGCATGCAAAATAGACCAGCAATGAACTTGATGGTTGGTGCAATTATAAAAATCATTCTCACTTATGTCCTTGTTGGTATGCCAGGTATCAATATATATGGTGCCGCAATCTCCACACTTGCAGCATATGGCACTGCAACCTTGTTAAATCTGATCACCATGAAGCGAAGTGCTAACATTACTTTTGATCCAAAAACAGTTTTGTTTAAACCACTTTTATCAGTTCTTGTGATGAGTTTAGTTGTAGTTATTGGCCATCAGTTAGCGCTATTAGTTATTTCTCCAAAACTTTCCACTGTGTTCGCAATTATAATTGGAATGGTTGCTTACCTATTTATGCTCTTTAAAACAAAAACATTAACAGATGAAGACTATGCTTTAATGCCTGGTGGTAGTAAACTCAAAAAAATCAACGATAGATTTTTCAAATAAATAAGGAGTTAACTATGTATAGTATAACGATAGTGGGAATGGGACCTGGAGGAGAAGCTTATCTAACCATGGAAGCTTTCAATCGGTTAACACGTTCTGAAAATATATTTTTAAGAACTGATCGACATCCTGTGGTAGCATTTCTTGTTGAGAATGGAATGACATATGAGTCTTTTGATGACATATATGATCAATACGAAACTTTTGAAGAAGTATATGATGCAATTGCAGAAAAAATTATAAAAAAAGCAGAAGTATCAGAAGTCGTCTATGCAGTTCCAGGAAATCCTTTTGTCGCTGAGAAGTCAGTTGCTATGATCATGGAAAGGGCAAAAGGAGAAGTGAAAATTGTACACGGCGCAAGCTTTATAGATGCAATTGTGACTTCACTACACTATGATCCCGTATATGGAATGGTAATTTTAGACGCATTAACAGTCGAAGAGGAAAGACTAAGAACACAAAAGGATCATCTCTTCATACAAGTATATGATCAAATGACAGCTTCCATGCTTAAACTTAAATTGATGGACAATTGGGATGACGCACATGAAGTAACAGTGATCCAAGGAGCTGGTATACCTGGTTTGGAAGTGATACGGAAAATGCCACTTTATGAACTAGATCATCAGAGTGATCTTTTTAATCATTTGACGAGTGTTTTTGTACCAAGTGGTGAATCCATAAAACATGAGTTAAATGAACTTGAAGAAATAATGTTGAGATTGAGAGCGGATGATGGTTGTCCATGGGATCGTGAACAAACGCATGAAAGTTTGAGACCTTATCTAATTGAAGAGGCCTATGAAGTCAAGGAAGCGATAGATTCAAATGATGATGAAGCACTCGTAGATGAACTGGGAGATGTACTTCTTCAAATCGTATTTCATGCTACGATTGCTTCTGAAGATGGCTATTTTGAGCTGAGCGATATCATCAAAGCAATATGTGATAAAATGATTCGAAGACATCCCCACGTTTTTTCAGATGTTACAGTTAAGGATTCAGATGAGGTGCTCGTCAATTGGCAAGAAATAAAAAACAAAGAAAAATTAAACGAGACCATCGTCGATAGTATGAATTCAGTTTCAAAAAGCTTACCATCACTTTTAAGAGCTCAAAAAGTTCAAAAGAGAGCCTCTGATGTTGGGTTTGATTGGAAATCTGCAAAAGATGCACTGTCGAAAATTGATGAGGAACTTTTAGAAGTCAAAGAAGCAATCGAGTTAAATGACTCATTAAGGATAAAAGAAGAGATCGGTGACTTGCTACTAATCATTTCAAATGTGGCAAGATTAATGGGAATTGATGCTGAACAAAGTTTAGTCGATGCAACTGAAAAGTTCATAAAACGCTTTAAACATATAGAGGAAGAATTGTTAAAAGATGGTATGAGACCTAGTTCCCTGTTACTAGAACGCATGGAGGCACTTTGGGTACAATCGAAAAAATGGGATAATTTATAAAAAAAAACACGAATTTTCTTGTAAAAGTTGAAATTTCAACGTATACTAATAATAGTTAAAACAACTTAATATTTTAGGAGGTTATATCGTGAATAAAGCTGAATTAGTAGCTAGCATGGCTGAGAAATCTGGTTTAACTAAAAAAGATGCTGAATTGGCATTAAACGCTTTCATGAAAAGTGTTGAAGAAGAACTTGCTAAAAGCGGTAAAGTTCAATTAGTTGGCTTCGGTACTTTCGATGTTAGAGAAAGAAAAGAAAGAACTGGTAGAAACCCAAGAAACCCTAAAGAAACAATTAATATCCCTGCTTCAAAAGCACCTGTATTTAAAGCTGGTAAAGCTTTAAAAGAAACTGTAAACGAATAATTATAATATGAGAAAAAGCAGCAGCTGTGCTGCTTTTTCTTGATTAAAGCTAAAACTTGCTTTCACAAATTTTAAGGACATATTGTCTGAAGAAAGTTGCTTAGCCCTAATTAGAGGTGACATAAATGCGTATAGATAAATATTTAAAAAATGCTCGACTTATAAAAAGAAGAACTATTGCAAAAGAAGCCTGTGACCAAGGAAGAATATTAGTAGATGGTAAGGTTGCAAAACCAGGCACAGAAGTAAAAATCGGTGATGAAGTTCAAATCAAACTAGGCAATAAAGCAACGACAATTCGTATTACCACATTGGATGAACATGTAGCTAAAGATGCTGCAAAAGAGCTATATGAGGTAATTTCACAAGGCGAATAGAGGTGCGTATGAAAAAGAAAAAAGGTAAGTTTTTACGTAGAAATCGAGTAACGATATTATTTATATTACTTGCTTTTGGATATTACGCTTACATTATGATAAAAGCAGATCAAAAATTAGATGAATACCAAGGCGCACAACAAGAACTGAAATCAGAGATAGGTGACCTTGAGCATGAAATTGATCGGCTTGTCGATGAATATGCATACTCTCAAACACCAGAAGCAGTTGAGAAAATAGCAAGAGAAAAGCTGAAAATGGTCAAACCCAATGAAATTATCTATTTAATTAAAGAGTTAGAAGATTCGGAAGGAAAATGATATGAAACTAGCCTGTATTGATATCGGAACAAATTCCATCAGATTGATGATTGCTGACTTTGATGGCTTTCATTTTACAAACGTTGTGAAGGAACTTGAAATGACGAGATTGGGTTTTGGTGTCAATGAGACCAAACAATTAGATGTAAATAGAATGAAGCAGTCGGCTGATGTAATTGAAAGCTATTATAAAAAATCGCTTTTATTAGGTGCTGAACATGTTTTTATGATGGCCACAAGTGCAGTTAGAGATGCTCATAATTCACATGAATTTAATCAGATGATTCAGTCAAAAACAGGACAAAATATCGATATAATTTCTGGAGAACTCGAAGCAGAGGTTGGGTTTAAAGGCGTTCAAATTGGCAGTGATGACAGTAGTGAAAACCTACTAATTATAGATATTGGCGGTGGCTCTACAGAGTTAATCGTGGGTGATTCAAGTGGTATTAAATTTTCAGTAAGCTTAGATATCGGTGCAGTCAGATTAACAGGAGCATATGTAAAAAATGATCCTGTTTTGTTAGATGAAGTTGTAGCCATGAAAAGCGTTATTAGACAAGAGCTTGATTCTGTTATAGATCGGATTAATTTTTTTCAACCTAAGAATGTCATCGGAATTGGTGGGACAGCCACTACGATTGCTACGATGATTCATAGTGTTGATCAATATTCTAGGGAGAAAGTACATCAATTAAAAGTCAATAAATCAGAATTAATTCAAATCAATGAACGCTTAATCACTTTAAACAACGAAAACAGAAAAAAGATAATTGGACTTGATGAAAAAAGAGCAGATATTATTTTAGCTGGAAGCCTCATTCTTCAAGAAATTTTAGAAAAGTTACATTTAGAGGCGTATTCAGTAAGTGATTATGATAACCTAGAGGGATATACTGCCTATAAGTATAAACAACTAAATAAATAAAAATATTTTGATTAAAAATGTTGACATAAGTGTTTATATCGTGTAAAATTCAACTTGTCGCATCAATATATGGTCCAGTAGTTCAGTTGGTTAGAACGCTAGCCTGTCACGCTAGAGGTCGACGGTTCGAGTCCGTTCTGGATCGCCATTCACTAAATTTTCGTAGTAGAATTTAGTTCGACATGAGCAACGAAAGTTGCTAGAAGGAATTGTCAAACAAAGCAACTTCTGTTGCATGTAGGGCAAAATACTTGCCGGTGTAGCTCAATTGGTAGAGCAACTGACTTGTAATCAGTAGGTCGCGGGTTCGAGTCCCATCACCGGCTCCACTAAACAGCATTTTGTGCTGTTTTTTTGTTTTTTTTGATTAATATACATTTTATTCGAAATAGGTTGAGGTCTGCTTAATATTTGTTTAAAATAGTAAATATATATTATTAACCAGTAAAATAGCACTAATTTGCCTAATTTACTAGAACTTTAATAAAAAATTTACAATATTGCCTTAGTTACGCTATGATTAATGCTTATGATAGAGTGAAACGGTGATGAAACGGAGGAACTTCATGCTAAATAAGGAAATTATAAAGGACGTTTTAGCTGCAGCGATGTCAACTGGTGGCGATTTTGCTGAAGTTTTCGTAGAAGATCGATTTAACAATTCTATAGAAATGATTCAAGGAAAAGTGGAAAAATCACTTTCAGGAAGAGATTTTGGAATTGGTATACGTATTTTCAGTGGATTTAACAGTGTTTATACTTATACGTGCGAAAAAGGAAGGGATCATTTAGTTGCTGTTGCAAAAAAAGCTGCAGCTGCGATAAGTGGTATCCCTAAAAACGCTGCAATTGATTTTAACCTTACACCATTGCACAATTTACATCCAGTTAAAATTATGCCCAGAAGTGTTTCCAAAAATCAAAAAGTTCAATTGATGAGACGAGGCTACGAATCAGCAAAGTCCTACAATAATGCGATAGATCAAGTGGTAGTAAATTACCTTGATTATACGCAAAATGTTTTGATTGCAAACTCAGAAGGCAAATTTGTCGAAGATCAAAGAACGAGAACACGCTATGTTGTAAGTGCTGTTGCAAAACGTGATGATTTGATGCAAAGTGGTAGTATCAATAAAGGTTCAGGAAAAGGTTTTGAACTATATGATGAAATAGATGTTGACTGGATAGGAAGAGAATCTGCAAGAATTGCAGTAACTATGCTCGATGCAAAAGCATCTCCAAGTGGTAAATTCCCAGTTGTATTAGATAACAAATTTGGTGGTGTAATCTTTCATGAAGCTTGCGGACATGGGCTCGAAGCTACATCTGTGGCAAAGGGCAATAGTGTTTTTGCTGGAAAGTTAGGGCAAAAGATTGCTTCAGATATCGTAAATGCTGTAGATGATGGTACCATACTTAACGAATGGGGTTCGGCAAATGTCGATGATGAGGGGACGCCAACTCAGCGAAATGTCTTGATTGAAAATGGAATCTTAAAAGGCTATATGATTGATAAATTAAATTCAAGAAGAATGGAAATGGATATCACAGGTTCTTCAAGACGTCAATCTTATAAGTTCGCTCCAACATCACGTATGACGAATACCTATATATTAAATGGAAATTCAAAATTTGACGACATGATTTCCTCAATAGAATACGGTGTATATGCAAAGTATCTCGGTGGTGGATCTGTTAATCCGGCTACAGGCGAGTTTAACTTCTCTGTACAAGAAGGCTATCTAATTGAGAAGGGAAAGATAACAGAACCCATTAAAGGTGCCACACTAATTGGAACTGGCCTTGAAATACTCAATAAAATTGAGATGATCAGTGATAATTTTGATTCAGGTGAAGGAATGTGTGGATCTATAAGTGGCTCTATACCAGCAGGCCTTGGTCAACCGGCTCTCAAGGTTTCTGAAATAACAGTTGGCGGAAGGGAGGAAGCATAATGAATGATCAATTTATAGAAGCTCTCTTCATGAAGGGAAAAGCCAAAGGTTTTCATGAACAAGAGGTATACTATTTAAAAAACAAAAACACTGAAATTTCAGTATACCAAGGTCAAATAGACAAATTCAACATATCAGAAGATGGTGGCTTAAGTTATCGAGGTATGGTAGATGGTAAATTAGGTTATGCCTATACTGAAATCATGGATGACGAAGCTATTGATATGCTTGTTGATGAAGCTTTTGCTAATGCTAGGATTATTGAAGCAGAGGATGAAGTTTTTTTACATGATGGTTCTGGCAACTATTCTAAAGTAGATAATTTTAATCCTGAATTGGATTTAGTGCCAATTGAAAAGAAAATACAGTTCATGCTCGATTTAGAACAGTCAATTTTGAAGGCGGATGATAGAGTAAAGACTCTGTCACAAAATAGTTACGATGAAGTGGAGTCGATAAGACGTATTAAAAATACAAAAGGACTTGATATCACTGATCAAATTAACTATTGTCTTGCGTATGCCGTTGTAGTTGTTGAAGAAAATGAAGATAAACGAACAGGACTTGGATATGATATTTCGAATACATTTGAAAAATTATCTATAGATAAGATTGCAAGTGAAGCAACAAGTGAAGCGCTTAAAATGCTTGGAGCGAAATCAACAAAGTCGATGAAGTGTCCCGTTGTGATAAAAAACGAAACTTTTGCACAGCTATTCAGTGCTTATATTGGCATTCTAAATGCTGAAAGAGTTCAAAAAAAATTATCAAAACTAGGAGATAAACTGGGAGAAGTCATAGCTTCACCTGTATTAACGTTGATGGATGATCCTCATTTAAAAGGGGCACTCGCATCATCAGCATTTGATGCAGAAGGTGTAGCAACATATCGAAAACCAATTATCGAAAATGGCGTGCTCATGTCGTTTTTCCATAACCTTAAAACTGCAAGTAAAGATGGTGTGCTTTCTACAGGAAATGCAAGTAAAGGGTCTTATAAAGGCACAGTAGGGATAGCACCAAGCAATCTTGTTCTTACGCCAGGTGAGAAGTCGCTTGATGACATGATTGCTACTATTGATAAAGGTGTGTATATTTTGGAACTACAAGGTTTACACGCTGGCATTAATACAATCTCAGGTGATTTTTCTTTACAATGCTATGGATATTTGATTGAAAATGGTAAGCTGACAAAACCGGTAAGTCAAATAACAGTAGCAGGAAATTTCTTTGAAATGCTAAAGGATATTGAATATTTTGCTAATGATTTTAGATTTTCAATTCTTTCATCTGATTATACTGGATCTGCATCTGTTAAAATAAAGGCACTTAGTATTTCAGGTGAATAAAATAGAGTAAATGCAAAGGATGTGATGTGGTGCTTTTGGAGACAATGAATAAAACCATAGAAAAACACCACATGATTAATTCTGGTGAATGTATTATAGTTGGGCTTTCTGGAGGACCGGATTCTCTAGCAATGACTCATGCACTATCACAGTTGAGAATAAAAAGTTCTATTAAAATTGTTGCTGTGCATATCAATCATATGTTACGTGGGGAATTTGCAGATGCGGATGAAAATTTTGTTATAACGTTTTGTTCAGAACTAGGCATTCCATGTCATACATTTAAGATCGATGTTGAAGCAATAGCAGCTGAAGAAGGCATGTCTTTCGAAGAAGCGGGTAGAAAAGTTAGATATGATAAGTTTTACGAAGTGATGAAACAATATGAAGGTACAAAGATAGCAATTGCACATAACAAAAACGACGTGGTTGAAACTTTTTTAATTAATCTGATGAGAGGTTCTGGTATAGATGGACTGTCATCAATTGATTATATAAGAGATGATCTCATTATTAGACCAATTTTAGATGTACCAAGAATTGAAGTGGAAAAATATTGCGAAATTCACAATTTGTATCCGCGTATAGATCATACTAATAATGAAAATCATTACTTGAGAAATAAAATTAGAAATATAGTCTTACCCATGCTTGATGACACGTTTCAAATTTCATGTGGAGATGCAATTGGTAAAACTGTCCAACTAATGAAAATTGAACAAGATTACTGGCAATCAAAACAAATTAATCTTTTCGAAGATATTTGCGTTTATGATGGTGAAATCGTTATGATTTCAAAAGCTAAATTTATTCAACTGCATAATGCAGAAAAACAACATCTTATTCGATTTGCTATCAAAAAAATGACAGGTAATTTGAACAATATTAGTTCCGATATCATAAAGCGAATCGTTAATTTAGATAGAGTGGGTTCAAAAGTATATATAAATACGCAATATGAAGCTAGAATGAGTAGTGAATATATTTATCTTTTCTCTAATAAAGCACAAAATAAGAAAAATGATGATGAAAAACAAGAAATCGAGTTATATCAGCAAATATTTCCTGTTTCGATGTTATCTAAAGTACAATTAAGCAATAAAGTGGTGGCGTTGGATTTTGATAAAATCAAAGGTAAACTTTATACTAGAACAAGAATAGCCGGAGATCAGTTTGTACCATTTGGAATGAAAGGGCATAAGAAAATCAAAGATTATTTTATCGATGAAAAAATCCCTTTTATCAAGAGAGATAAGATTCAACTAGTGTGTGATGAGGAAAAAATTATTTGGGTAGAAAATATGAGAATCAGTGAATTGGTGAAAATCACTCCTGATACTAAAAACATCATAATTATCAGTTTTCAAGAACTTGTTGAACTTAATTAATTATGCTAAAATAATATGATGTATACTCGACGAAGGAGGATGCTATGAAGAAAGGTTTGAAAGGTGCCTCAATTTATATATTGATTTTTATTGCGATTCTGGTTTTTGTAACGCTAAATGGCGTAAATTCACAAAAAACCACAGAATTGTCATATGATGAATTTATTGTAAAATTGGGAAACGATCAAATTAAAGAAGTTCAAATAGACGGCAACAAGGTATCTGGCGTATTGAGTGATGAAACTAATTTCACGACCTATGTACCAAGCATGTTGGCGCTTAAGACGGGTGAGCTTATAATAACAAAAATCGCTGATGGAAGCGTATTGCCCGTAAAAGGAATTCAACCAGCTAATACACCGTTTTTATTGGAGATTCTTCCAACGGTTATAATGGTGTTACTACTAGTGGTATTTTGGTTCGTTTTTATGCAAAATTCTCAAGGTGGCGGATCTAAAGTGATGTCATTTGGAAAAAGCAGAGCAAAAATCGTAAAAGATTCAGGTAAAAAAATTACTTTTGCTGATGTTGCCGGACTAAAAGAAGAAAAAGAAGAAATGATGGAAATTGTTGAGTTTCTAAAAGCACCACGTAAGTTTTTAGCACTTGGTGCTCGTATTCCAAAAGGTATCCTTATGGTTGGCCCTCCAGGAACAGGAAAGACATATTTGTCAAAAGCCTGTGCAGGTGAAGCGGGTGTGCCGTTTTACACGATTTCTGGATCTGATTTTGTTGAGATGTTCGTTGGTGTGGGAGCTTCAAGGGTAAGAGATTTATTTGAAGAAGCTAAAAAGACAGCACCATGTATCGTTTTCATAGATGAGATAGATGCAGTTGGTAGAAGAAGAGGTGCTGGACTTGGTGGCGGTCACGATGAACGTGAACAAACGCTTAATCAGTTACTAGTTGAGATGGATGGCTTTGGTGATAATCAAGGTGTTATCGTTATTGCAGCTACGAACAGACCGGACATCTTAGACCCAGCTTTACTCAGACCAGGTAGATTTGATAGACAAGTAATGGTGGGTATCCCAGATATTCGTGAAAGAGAACAAATTATCAAGATTCACGCAAAAAATAAACCGGTAGCATCAGATGTCGATTTTTCAAAATTGGCTCAAAGCACACCTGGTTTTACGCCTGCTGACCTTGAAAATGTCATGAATGAAGCCGCTTTATTATCTGCAAGAAAAGATGACAAAGTCATTCGTATGGAATCTATCAAAGAGTCTATTACGAAAGTAATCGCTGGTGTTGAAAAGAAAAGCAGAATAGTGAGCCCAAAAGAAAGAAAATTAACTGCATACCATGAAGCAGGTCATGCTGTACTTGCTAAAGTTGTTCCAGATTCCGATCCAGTGCATCAAGTAACGATTATTCCAAGGGGAAGAGCAGGTGGATTCACCATGCAGTTACCTGAAGAAGATAGAAGCTATGCAACTAAAAAAGGTATGGAACGTGAACTAATTATCCTTTTAGGTGGTCGCGTTGCAGAAAGTTTAGTCTTAGGAGATATTAGCACAGGTGCACAAAATGACTTAAGCCGCGTAACTAAAATTGCAAAAGCAATGGTCATGAAATATGCAATGAGTGAAAATCTTGGTTCGATGAGTTATGACACAGAGGATGAAGTCTTTATAGGAAGAGATTTTAATTCCATGAAGAATTATTCTGAACATGTTGCAGCTGAAATAGACCGTGAAGTAAGAAATATAGTAGATACTGCTTATGACAAAGCTAAAACATTGTTAGAAGAGCACATCGATAAACTTCATGTGATCGCTGAAGCACTTCTAAAATTTGAAACCATCAGTGGAGAAGAATTCTTGTTAGCATTCAATGAAGGGATTGATGTTCTCACAGTTGAAGTAGAATCCGCAAAAGGTCAGATAGAAGAAGAAAGAAAAGCTTTTAGAGAGCAAGAGGAACTTGAAAGAATTGCTTTTGAAAAATTGAATGCAATGAAAGAAAAGGAAAATCATGAACTTAAAAATGAAAATCCTTTTAGTGACGCTGCAAGTAGTTAAAAAATATAGAAATTAGATGGTGAAAACCATCTTTTTTTTATTTGTACTTAGCTGTTTATATAAAAAAAACTTTTATTTCAATACTGCTAAATGGTATGATTAACATATATTAATATTTGGAGGAAAAAGAATGCATTCGTTGAAAATTGGTGATAAATTTACGTCTGAATTAATAGTAGAGGAGAAACACACTGCAGCCGCATTTGGAAGTGGTAATATATTAGTTTTTTCAACTCCAATGATGATTGGGTTAATGGAGAATGCTGCACTAAATTGTGCTCAAAAGGGATTAGATGCGATTTACAGTACAGTGGGCACCTTCTTAAATGTGAAACATATTGCTGCTACACCAGTTGGCCAAAAAGTGACTGCAACAGCAGAGTTGATAGAAATAGATGAAAAAAAATTGCTCTTCAAAGTTGAAGCATTTGATGAAGTTGAAAAAATTGGAGAAGGAACGCATGGAAGGTACATCATACATGCTGAAAGATTTCTAGAAAAAGTAAATAACAAGTCAAACAAATAATGGGTGGAATAATGAAGCGTGTAACTGTCAATTCAATCACTAAAGCTGTAAAAGAAGCTTGTATAACCATTAATTATGAAATTGATCCTTTAATTAGTGCGGCTTTCAATAATGCAATTCATGTTGAAAAGTCACCTATTGGAATTAGCATTATTGAAGATTTGATTAAAAATTCAGAAATAGCGCAGCGTTATACTGCACCAATTTGTCAGGATACGGGTATGATTGTTGCTTTTGTAACACTTGGTCAAAATGTTATAGTTGATGATGGCTCAATCACAGAAGCCATTAATGAGGGGATTCGTCAGGGGTATTCTGAAGGGTACCTTAGAAAATCAGTAGTTTCAGATCCGGTTTTACGAAAAAATTCAAATGATAATACACCAGGTGTTATATATTTTGATGTTGTAGAAGGGGATATATTTGAAATAGAACTTGCTGCAAAAGGATTTGGAAGTGAAAATATGTCTAAATCAAAGATGCTAAAACCTTCTGATGGTATGAAGGGTATAAAAGAATTCGTTATTGATACAGTAAAAATGGCTGGTTCAAATCCATGCCCACCAATTGTTGTTGGTGTCGGCATAGGAGGTACTATTGATAAAGCAGCTCAAATAGCAAAAAAGGCACTATTAAGGCCGCTAGGCGATAAAAGTGAACTGCCTCATATTGCAGAGCTGGAAGAAACTTTGCTTGAAGAGATTAACAATTTAGGAATTGGACCACAGGGGTTAGGTGGCGTAACGACAGCTTTGGCGGTTCATGCTGAAGTGTACCCAACACATATAGCTGGCTTGCCGGTTGTCGTTAATATTAATTGTCATGCTTCAAGACATAAAAAAGTTGTTTTATAGAGGGTGAATATGGATAAAATATTGATAAAGACACCATTAAGTGATGAAGTATGTAAAACTTTAAAAGCAGGAGATCAAGTTTTAATAACTGGAGAAATATATACTGCTAGAGATGCAGCACATTTAAAACTGGTAAATTTGATTAATAATAACCAAGTGTTACCAATGGATTTTAATGGGAAAATTATTTATTATGCCGGCCCATCTCCAGCAAGACCTGGTGCAGTAATAGGTGCGTGTGGTCCTACGACAAGTTATAGAATGGATGATTTAACAGATCCTCTGCTTGAAAGAGGGTTAAAAGGAATGATTGGTAAAGGTGATCGAGAAGCAAAAGTTATCGAAAGCATGATAAAGTATAATGCTGTATATTTTGCGGCAATTGGCGGTGCAGGTGCACTAATCGCAGATAGTATCAAAAGTAACTCGGTCGTTGCTTTTGATGAATTGGGTCCAGAAGCGTTACGTCGGCTGGAAGTGGTAGATTTTCCTGCTATTGTCGTAATAGATTCATCTGGAAATAACCTTTATGAGACAGAACCTGATAAATACAGTAAATAATTCTGAGTACATTATTAAAAGAGAGAAAAAAGGGGGAATGTAAATGATAAAACAATATTACAATGCCAACGCATCTGACATGATTGAGAACACACTTGAGCTTAATTTAAAACCTATTTATGGTCGTTTCGAAAAATACTTAAAACCGGGTGCAAAATTATTGGATGTTGGGTTTGGCTCGGGAAGAGATAGCCTTCATTTTGATGCAAATGGCTTTGAGGTTGTCTCAATTGATTTTGCATCTGAAGTATATAACCGTGGAAAAATGCTATTAAATACTGAAGTTTTACTTGTGGACATAAAAGATATTAAATATAAAAACGAATTTGATGCCATTTGGGCAAGCGCAGTTTTATTTCATTTCACTGAAGAAGAAATTAATAATGTTCTTGTGAGATGTCACGAAGCATTAGTCCGAAATGGTGTAATGTATATTTCATTTAAATATGGTGAGGATGAATTAGTAAGACATGGACGTTTTTTCAATGATTTTACTGAAGAAAAATTTAATAAATTAATGATGGGTAACGAAATGTTTGAAATTACTGAAATCTGGCAAACACAAGATGCACGTCAAGATCATCAGCATCAAAATTGGTTGAATATTATACTCACTAAAAAATAAGTAGTCCCTCAAAAGAACATTTGACTTGTTCTTTTGGGGGTTGTTTTTTTAGAACAAGTTAGTTGTGCAAGAATTCTTGCAAATAAAAAATGACACTATTTTGTTAAATTCTTTATAAAAAAGTAATCAAAGTATACAATTATACTTTGTCAAAAACAATGTATTTTAATTGGATTTGTGATATTCTAGTATAGGTAAAACCCGATGCGGTGAAAAATGGTGAAGGAGGATTTAGAATGTTTGATAAGAATCAGATATCTATTCTTAAAGAAGCTGTAGATAAAGAAAATGCTAAAACGCAAGAAATATTGCAAAAAAGACCTGAAAGAAAGAAAGAATTTACAACGGGGTCTGGCGCGCATGTAAACAGATACTATACACCAGTAGATGTAGCAGAACTTGATTACATGAACGACCTTGGATTACCAGGAGAATTTCCATTTACACGTGGTGTACAACCAACGATGTACCGTGGACAGTTTTGGACGATGAGGATGTATGCAGGATTTGCAACAGCTGAAGAATCTAACAAACGTTATAAGTTCTTAGTTGAACAAGGATCTGGCGGATTATCAGTAGCTTTTGACCTTCCGACACAAATCGGATATGACTCAGATCATGCCCTTTCAGAAGGTGAAGTGGGTAAAGTTGGCGTTGCAATCGACTCTTTAGCAGATATGGAAATCCTATTTGATGGGATCCCACTAGATAAAGTAAGTACATCAATGACCATCAACGCACCTGCATCTGTACTACTTGCAATGTATATCGCAGTAGCAGAAAAACAAGGTGTGTCATCAGAAAAACTAAGAGGTACCATCCAAAACGATATCTTAAAAGAGTACATCGCAAGAGGAACATATATCTTCCCAACAGAGCCATCAATGAGACTCATCACAGATATCTTTGAATTCTGTTCAAAAGATGTTCCGCTTTGGAATACAATCTCTATCTCTGGTTACCATATCAGAGAAGCAGGTTCAACAGCAGCACAAGAAGTGGGCTTTACACTTGCAGATGGTATTGCATACGTAGAAGCAGCAGTAAAAGCAGGCTTAAACGTAGATGATTTTGCACCGAGATTATCATTCTTCTTTAACGCACACAACGATTTACTTGAAGAAGTTGCAAAATACAGAGCAGCAAGAAGACTTTGGGCGAGAATCATGAAAGACAGATTTGGTGCAAAGAGCGAAAAATCAATGCAACTTAAGTTCCATACACAAACAGGTGGATCGACCCTTACGGCGCAACAACCTGAAAACAACATCGTAAGAGTAGCGATTCAAACACTTGCAGCGGTACTTGGTGGTACACAAAGCTTACACACAAACTCTAAAGATGAGGCACTTGCGCTTCCAACAGAAGATTCAGTAAGAGTCGCACTTAGAACACAACAAATCGTAGCACATGAAAGTGGCGTAACAGAAGTTGTAGATCCACTAGCAGGTTCATATTATATAGAAGCGAAAACAAAAGAAATCGAAGATGCAGCAATGGCATACATCAAGAAAATTGATGATATCGGTGGCGCGACAAAGGCAATTGATATGGGTTATATCCAATCAGAAATCATGGATGCGTCATATGATTATCAAAAGAAAGTTGAAGCAGGTGAAATCATCGTCGTAGGTATGAACAAATACCAAATCGAAGAAGAAGCACCAAAAGGACTCCTAAGAGTTGATCCTTCAGTAGGTGAGATGCAAAAACAAAAATTGGTTGAACTTCGCGCAAAACGTGACGGTGCAAAAGTAAGTGAAGCATTAGCTACGCTTAAAACAGCATGTGAGGGAACAGACAATGTAATGCCTTACATCTTAGAAGCAGTTAAAGCCTATGCGACACTTGGAGAAGTATGTGGCGTGATGAGAGAAGTGTTTGGTGAATACCAACAATCAGTTAACCTATAAAACCAAGTGGTTAGAAGGAGGATTAAGATGGATAGACCAATTAGAGTGTTAGTTGCAAAGCCAGGCTTAGATGGCCACGATAGAGGTGCCAAGGTTATTGCAAGAGCATTAAGAGATGCAGGTATGGAAGTGATCTATACGGGATTAAGACAAACACCAGAACAAATCGTAAATGCAGCAATCCAAGAAGATGTTGACTGCGTAGCGATGAGTATCTTATCAGGTGCACACAATACGTTACTTCCAAAAGTTGCAGCGATGTTAAAAGCAGAAGGTGCTGAAGATATCCTTGTCATCGGTGGTGGCGTTATTCCACAAGAAGACATCCCAGGCTTGAAAGAGCAAGGCATCAAAGAAATCTTCACACCAGGTACACCAACGCAAGTGACGATTGATTATATCAAATCAAATGTAAATTTATAAAATATAGCACGTAAATCAAATGGCGAATTTGCCATATAAAAGGAGCGGTTTATATGGATATAGAAAAAAGAATTCTAAATCATGATAAACGTGCAGCAGCCAGACTTATTTCAATGGTAGAAAATAAAGATCCTGAGGGACTAAGAATCCTTCAGAATCTTTATTCACATAGCGGGAACGCTTATGTAATCGGCATTACAGGACCCCCTGGTGCTGGAAAAAGTACCTTAACTGATAAGCTCACAAAGTTGTTGCGTAAACAAGATAAACAGGTAGCAATTATAGCAGTAGACCCAACTTCACCTTTTACAGGAGGTGCTATATTGGGAGATAGAGTTCGTATGAATGATCTAAGTGTTGATCCTGGTGTATTTATAAGAAGTATGGGTGCACGGGGTCATCTCGGTGGCATATCTGAGGGAACTGCTGCTGCAGTAAAAATTCTAGATATCTATGGCGCTGATTTCATCTTTGTTGAAACTGTTGGTGTAGGTCAGTCAGAAATAGATATTGTAAAAAATTGTGATACAACCTTGATGGTTATGGTACCAGGACTTGGTGATGATATTCAAGCGATCAAAGCAGGCGTTATGGAAATCGGCGATGTTTTTGCTGTAAATAAGGCAGACCGCGATGGCGCTAAAAGAACCGCTAGAGAGATTGATATGATGCTTGATTTTAATAAAGATTTAGAGTGGAGACCACCTGTTGAACTTGTAGTGGCGTTTGAAAATCAAGGAACAGATGTATTGCTTAATTCAATTATGGATCACCGTGCCTATTTATTGAAATCGGGAAAATTTAACGAAAAAAGAATTGCAAATGCAAAAAGTGAAATAGTTGAAATGATTAAAGAGAGAATAGAAAGATCTATGCTTGATAATTCTAGAAATGAAGAAAAGCTAGATTTACTTTCGAAAGAAATCGTAGCACGCACGATGGATCCTTTTTCTGTAGTTGATCAATTATTTGAAGCTTATATTGCTTCAGTTGAAGTGAAATAATTCAGATAATTAAACTAAAACACAAAATTGCTTAATTATTATTAGTAGCTTTAATCCATTAGTTAATTTGTTCGGTTTACAGTATTTTAGGATACTGATAAAATTTATTTAGTATTGGAGAAAATATATGAAAGCATTAAAAGTTGATCATATTGGTATTGCTGTGAAAGATTTAAATGAGACTTTAAGTTTTTATCAAGATGTTTTGGGTCTAAATCTTCAAGGAACAGAGGTTGTTGAAGATCAAAAAGTTAGAGTTGCTTTTTTACCAGTTGGAGATACTGAGATCGAATTACTTGAATCAACATCAGAAGATGGTCCTATAGCAAAATTCATTGAAAAAAATGGCGAAGGCATTCAACATATTGCTTTTAAAGTAGATAACATTGAAGAAGCGATTGAATATATGCTTTCAAAGGGTATGAAGATGATTGATGAAGTACCGAGATATGGTGCAGGTGGTGCAAAAATAGCTTTTGTTCACCCAAAAAGCTCAAACAGAGTGCTAGTTGAATTAAGTGAAAGACAAGAATAGGGATTTGGAGGTTTTGAAATGTCTGTAAACAAGTTAGAAGATTTAAGACAGAAAAAAGCAAAAATCCTCGCAGGCGGTGGTAAAAGCCGTATCGAGAAGCAACATAGTAGTGGCAAATTAACAGCGAGAGAAAGACTTGACTTGTTATTTGACGAAGGTACTTTTGTTGAATTAGATGCTTTTGTAAAACACAGATGTACCAATTTTGGTATGGAAGAAGTTGATGCACCTGCAGAAGGTGTAATTATCGGTTATGGAAAAGTTGAAGGAAGACTTGTATATGCTTATTCTCAAGACTTTACTGTCGTTGGTGGTTCACTAGGCGAAATGCATGCAGCTAAGATCTGCAAGGCAATGGACAATGCGCTTAAGATGGGAGCACCAATTGTTGGAATTAACGATTCTGGTGGCGCAAGAATTCAAGAAGCAGTTGATGCACTTTCAGGATACGGTAAAATATTCTATAGAAATACATTAGCATCAGGCGTTATTCCTCAAATCACAGCTATCATGGGACCTTGTGCAGGGGGTGCAGTTTATTCTCCAGCACTTACAGATTTTATTTTCATGGTAGATAAAACATCGCAAATGTTCATCACTGGACCACAGGTTATTAAAACTGTTACAGGTGAAGAAGTAACTGCTGAAGCTCTTGGTGGTGCAATGACGCACAATGCTGTCAGTGGTGTTGCTCAGTTTATTTCAAATAACGATCAAACTTGTATTGAAGAAATCAGAAGATTGCTCAGTTTTTTACCTTCGAACAACTTAGAAACTGCTCCAGAATATTTATGTGATGAAGATCTTAGTGCTGTTAATGAAGCATTGGAATCAATTATCCCAGAAAACCCTAACAAGCCATATGATATGTTTGATGTCATCAAACAAATTGTTGATAATGCGGATTACATGGAATACCAACCTTACTTTGCTAAAAACATCATTACTTGTTTAGCAAGACTTGATGGCAAAACAATAGGTATTATTGCAAATCAACCAAAAGTAAACGCAGGTTGCTTAGACGTAAATTCATCAGACAAAGCAGCTAGATTTATTAGGACATGTGACGCTTTCAATATTCCTCTTTTAAACATCGTAGATGTTCCAGGGTTCCTACCGGGAACTGAACAAGAATATGGTGGCATCATCAGACATGGTGCAAAAATGTTATATGCATATAGTGAGGCAACTGTTCCTAAATTATCATTGATCGTCAGAAAAGCATATGGTGGCGCATACCTAGCGATGTGTTCAAAAGACCTAGGTGCTGATGTAGTTATGGCTTGGCCATCTGCTGAAATAGCAGTAATGGGACCACAAGGCGCAGCTAATATAATATTTAGAGCAGAAATCACAAATTCTGAAAATCCAGTTGAGACAAGAGCTCGAGTGATTCAAGAATATACTGATGAATTTGCTACACCGTATAAAGCAGCAGAACGCGGTTTTGTTGACGATGTAATTGAGCCTGCAACTACGCGTCCGAGATTAATCGACGCATTCGATATGTTATCATCAAAACGAGAAGTTAGACCGGCTAAAAAACATGGTAACATCCCATTATAAGTGAGGTGAAATAATGCACGTACTTGAGAGTTTTAAACACGCAGATACATTTTCACAAATGCCAATGGGTGATAAATTGCTCGCTACAGGATATGTTATTTTACTAGGAATGGGTATTACATTTATCGCATTAATATTAATTTGGATGATTACTGTTTTGATGTCTAGTATCATTAGACAAATGGAAAAAAGCCAAGAAATCAAAAAAGTGCCGAATGTATCTAAACCTACTGTAGTACCAATGTCTGAAAAACCTATTGAGCAAGTAGTAAATGAAGATGAAGAGGAGCTTGTTGCGGTTATATCTGCTGCAATTGCAGCCGCTTTAAACACTTCGATGAACAACATCAGAGTTACAAATATCAGACGCGTTCCTGACAATACACCTACTTGGGGAAAAGTTGGAAGAAATGATGTCATGAATGCAAGATTTTAAATATAATTTAAAGTTTGATGGAGGGTTACATGAAAAAGTTTAATATCACTGTTAATGGTAAATCATATGAAGTTGATGTAGAGGAAATTGGTGGTTCATCTTCACCTGCGCCAGTTAGACGTCAAGAATCACCTGTTGCTGCGACTGCGCCATCAGCACCTGCTAAAGCGCCAGCTTCAGCACCTAAAGCAGCACCAGCACCTGTTGTTGAGGGCGGTGAAACTGTAAATTCACCAATGCCAGGTACAATTTTAGATATCAAAGTTGATGTTGGAGATTCTGTTGCAAACGGCACTGTTCTATTAATTCTTGAAGCAATGAAAATGGAAAACGAGATCATGGCACCAGTTGCTGGTAAAGTATTATCAATCAACGTGACAAAAGGTGCATCAGTAAATTCTGGAGACGTTTTAGTTGTTATTGGATAATCTGGTAACAAACTAAATACGAAAGGAGATGCACTATGCTTCAAACTGTAAAAGATTTTTACATGTCTACGGGCTTTGCGAATATATCGGGTGGACAAATTTTAATGATATTAGTATCATTTTTGCTGCTTTACTTAGCGATAAAGCGTGGTTTTGAACCGTTATTACTTGTTCCAATAGCATTTGGTATGTTTTTGACAAATTTACCACTTGCTGGTTTGATGACTGAACCGGTATTAGGGGCTGATGGTCATGTTAAAGAGATAGGTGGCTTACTTTATTATTTGTATCAGGGTGATCACCTTGGCATATTTCCACCCCTTATTTTCTTAGGTGTTGGTGCTATGACCGACTTCGGTCCATTAATTGCCAATCCAAAATCGTTATTATTAGGTGCTGCAGCACAGTTTGGTATATTTATCACTTTCTTAGGTGCAATTGCATCTGGACTTTTCACACCAAATGAGGCGGCATCAATTGGTATCATCGGAGGAGCAGATGGTCCAACGGCTATTTTCTTATCCTCTAAACTTGCACCACACTTACTTGGTTCGATAGCTGTTGCAGCCTATTCTTATATGGCGCTTGTACCCGTTATCCAACCACCAATTATGAAATTATTGACTACAAAAGAAGAGAGAGCAATTAAAATGAAACAGCTTCGTCATGTATCAAAACTCGAAAAAATTATTTTTCCTGTTTTAGCTACATTAATCGTTTCTATGATTGTTCCTCCAGCAGCTGCTCTTGTAGGAATGTTGATGCTAGGTAATCTGTTCAAAGAATCAGGAGCTGTTTCAAGATTAACCGATACTGCACAAAACGCACTGATGAATATGGTAACCATCTTCCTTGGTGTAACAGTTGGTGCGACAGCATCAGCGGAAGCGTTTCTTAATGTGAAAACCCTAGCAATTTTATTCTTAGGTGTTATTGCTTTTGCATTTGGAACTGCAGCTGGTGTAGTACTTGCTAAAATCATGAATAAATTTACAAAAGATCCTATCAATCCTTTGATTGGTTCAGCCGGCGTTTCAGCTGTTCCGATGGCAGCGCGTGTATCGCAAGTTGTTGGTCAAAAGGAAAACCCAGGTAACTTCTTACTCATGCATGCAATGGGTCCGAATGTAGCTGGTGTAATTGGATCAGCAGTTTCAGCAGGCGTACTTTTATCATTGTTCTCAGGATTCTAATTTTTAAGATAAGATTTTCAGATTTAATTGGTCTTATAAATTACAAACTAAAAATCAAAAAAGGCGTCCAGGTGGACGCCTTTTTTATCTTTTATTTTTTGGTAATTTTGTGTTATGCTATAAGTTGAGCAAATTATGTATTAGAGGAATGGAGTTTATTGTGAAATCAAAAATTTTGAACCTTTTACAAATGAATTCAGATGTATATTTATCAGGAGAACAGATTAGTGGGCAACTTGGTGTGTCGCGAACAGCAGTATGGAAACATATTAATTCGTTGAAAAATGAAGGATATGTAATCGACTCTGTAAATAATAAAGGCTATAAACTTTTATCAGATACAGATGAAATTAATAGTTCTTCACTCAACTCACTTTGTAATGAATATGATTTTATTCAGTTTGTAAAATTTCTAGACACAGTAGATTCTACAAATTCTGAAGCAAAACGCATTGCCATGGATGAACACTTTTTACAGGGTATAGTTGTTGCAAATGAACAAACAAAAGGAAAAGGAAGACTGGGTAGAGAGTGGGCATCTGAAAAAAATTCTGGTTTATGGATGAGTCTGTTAATCAGACCGAAATTAAAACCAGAAGCGGTTTCTTCTATAACACTTGTAGCTGCAGCTGCAATGACAAGTGCCTTAGAAAAATGTACAGCATTAAGCATTGGCATCAAATGGCCCAATGACCTAATCATAAACGGAAAAAAAATATGTGGTATTTTAACTGAAATGAGTGCTGAGATTAATCAACTGCACTATATAGTGCTTGGAATTGGTGTCAATCTAAAACAGATGTATTTTCCTGAAGAGCTTTTAGATAAAGCAACATCCCTAAAAAAAGAAGGCTATGAATTGTCAAATAAACAATTACTTGAGGAATTCATGAAGTCCTTTTCGGAATACTATGCACAGTTTTTAACGGGTAATATGACACAAATCATCAAATTTCATCTAACGCATTCTGTGACAGTTGGTAAAAATGTACAAATAGTTTCACCTATTGAAACGAGAACTGCTTATGTTATGGACATCAACGCAGACGGAAGTCTACTTGTGAAAAATGAACTTGGCGAAGACGAGGTTGTTTTTTCAGGTGAAGTTTCTGTACGCGGCATTAATGGATATATATAAATTAAAATTATTAGGAGGCAAAATGCTATTAACATTCGATGTGGGAAACTCCAATATCGTCATGGGTGTTTTTAAAGAGGATCAACTCATTACTAACTGGCGAATGGCAACCGATTATTCGAAGTCGGCAGATGAGATCGGTATTTTTATTCATCAATTGTTTGCTCATGAAAAGTTAGATGTTAATGAAGTAGAAGATATTATCATCTCATCAGTAGTGCCACATGTGATGTATTCATTACAACATATGACGCAAAAGTATTTTAACAGAGAAGCAATTATCATAGGTCCTGGGATCAAGACGGGGATGAATATTAAATATGACAATCCTAGACAAGTAGGTGCTGATCGAATCGTCAACGCGGTGGCTGGATTTAAAAAATATGGTGGACCACTTATCATTGTCGATTTTGGTACTGCAACAACTTTTTGTGCGATTAGTGAGAAATGTGAGTATCTAGGTGGCGCAATTTTACCTGGTATCAAGATTTCTGCAGATGCACTTTATGAACGTGCAGCTAAGCTTACAAGAGTAGAACTTGTAAAACCGGACCATATTATTTGTAAAAACACCTCACAAAGTATACAAGCGGGTATTGTATATGGCTATGTTGGCAGTGTTGATTATATAGTGAAGAAGATGATCGAAGAACTTGGTGGCGGAGAAGTTAAAGTTATTGCAACAGGTGGATTATCAACTCTTATAGCAACTGAATCAGAACAGATAGAACTAGTAGATAAATATTTAACGCTTGATGGGCTTAATATCATCTATCAGATGAATCGTCCTAAAAAAGTGAATGGTACTTTGACCTTATAAAAATTTAATGAAAGTATATGTTATTATAGAAAAATGAGGAAAAAATGAAAATCGGCAATATTGAACTAAAAAGTGATGTTGTGGTTGCGCCTATGGCTGGAGTAACAGATTTACCTTTTCGGTTAATCTGTAGGAAATTCCATAAAGGACTAATCGTTAGCGAGATGGTAAGTGTCAGTGCACTTTATTATAAGGATAAAAAAACTGCACAACTTATGAGAATTGAGGAAATTGAACATCCTATGGCGCTTCAAGTTTTTACTGCAGACTTTGAAAAATTAGATGCAATCATGGAAGTGTTAAATGAGCAACCAAATGAAATTTTAGATTTCAATATGGGTTGTCCTGCTCCTAAAATTGTCAATAATGGTGAAGGGTCTGCTTTGATGAAAACACCTGAAATTGCAGAGCGTATATTAAAGGTTGCAGTAAAAAAATCAAGTAAGCCTGTTACTGTTAAGTTTCGAACGGGTTGGGACGCAGGTTCAATTAACGCAGTAGAGTTTGCTAAAATGGCAGAAAGTACTGGTGTGAGTGCGATTGCAATTCATGGTAGAACAAGAGAGCAGTTTTATAGTGGAACTGCTGATTGGGACATGATCAGAAGGGTTAAAGAAGCAGTAAGTATTCCAGTTATCGGCAATGGTGATATATTCAATGTTGAGGATGCAGTGAACATGAAACGTCAAACAGGTTGTGATGGTGTCATGATTGGTAGAGGCATCCAAGGTAATCCTTGGCTTTTAGAGGAAATTGATTCGTATTTTAAAACTGGAAATGAAATTGAATTACCTAGTCCAACTGATAAATTACTCATCGCCATTGAACATTTCAATAATTTATTAACTTACAAAGGTTTGCACATCGCAGTACTAGAAATGAGGAAGCATGCAGCTTGGTATTTTAAAGGTCTTGTCGGTGGCTCTCATTATAAAAATGAAATAAATAAAGCAACAACACCAGAACGTGTTATTGAGATATTAACTCAGGCTTTTCAATGAATTGACTTTAAAAGTGTTAGCGCATATAATAACAAAAAAAGAATCAATTAAAGTATAAGACTTTAAAAATATATGATGGAGGAATACTATGGAAAATTTAAATGAATTGTTGCAGATTCGCCGTGAAAAATTAGCACACCTGAGAGAAATCGGTAAAGATCCTTTTAAGATAGAGAAGTATGTACGTACTAACTTCACTAAGGATATCATGGATGCTTTTGAGAAATTTGAGGGTCAAGCAGTTAAAATAGCTGGTAGAATTATGGCGAAACGCGATATGGGTAAAGCCTCTTTCATAGATGTAATGGACAGCGAAGGTAGAATACAAGTTTATGTTAGAAAAGATGCCATTGGTGAAGAAGATTATGAGATATTTAAAACGTATGATATCGGTGACATCGTTGGTATAGCTGGTACTGTATTTAAAACACAAAAAGAAGAAATCTCAATTAAATCAACTGAAGTAATTCTCTTGTCGAAATCTTTACAAGTACTTCCTGAAAAATGGCATGGCCTAAAAGATCAAGAAATTAGATACCGTCAAAGATATGTGGATCTAATCGTAAATCCTGAAGTGAAAGAAAAGTTTTTAATGCGCTCAAAGATCATCAAAACTATGAAAAATTATTTTGATTCAGAAGGATTCCTTGAAGTAGATACGCCTATTTTAAGTACAATAGCTGGTGGCGCTTCAGCAAAACCATTTGTGACACATCACAATACACTTGATATCGATATGTACATGAGAATTGCAAATGAACTTTACCTTAAAAGACTAATCGTAGGCGGTTTCGATCGCGTATATGAAATGGGTAAGATGTTCAGAAACGAAGGAATGTCAATTAAGCATAATCCAGAATATACTGCAGTTGAGCTTTATGCAGCATACGAGGACTATGAGTACATGATGAAACTTACAGAAGAAGTAGTTGCGAAATGCTGTATGGAGTTATATGGTAAAACAGTTGTTGATTTCCAAGGCACAACTTTGGACTTTACACCTCCTTGGAGAAGATTCTCTATGCATGATTTAGTTGAACAAAAAACAGGTGTGAATTTCTATGCGATAGATTCAGATGAAGAAGCGCGTCAAATTGCGAAAGAAAAACTGCATTTAGAAGTAGAAAAACATTATACTAAAGGTCACTTGGTCAATTTGGCATTTGAAGAGTTTTGTGAATCAGATTTAATTCAGCCTACTTTTGTGCTTCACCATCCTGTTGAGGTATCGCCGCTTGCAAAACGTAATCCTGATAATCCTGCAATTACAAACCGTTTTGAAGCATTTGTTAACACTTGGGAAATTGCAAATGCATTCTCTGAGTTAAACGATCCGATTGATCAAAAACAAAGATTTGAAGATCAATTGTTGCAAAGAGAAGCTGGCGATGATGAAGCGCATATGATGGATGACGATTTTGTCAATGCACTTGAAGTTGGTTTACCTCCAACAGGCGGATTGGGAATCGGCGTAGATAGATTAATTATGCTTTTAACTGATACAACATCAATTAGAGATATTATTCTTTTCCCAACGATGAAGCCGATTAAATAGTAGAAAATGATTAATCCAATATTTACCCCTATCTAATTATATAGATAGGGGTTTTGTTTGTTTATAGAAGGCTTGACAGTAGTAATGCGCAATCATTTCCTAAAAATATTGGATAATTTAGTGGAAATATTCAATAATATTATTGTGATGACTTACAGAGAAAAGTGAATATTTCGTATTATTGTGGGTATACAATTCATTGTCGCTTCTTTTAACCAAATGTTTCAGCTTCTTAATAAAAAAAGGTGAAATATAGGGTTGACGGTAGGGTATCGCATAGTGTATTATTATCAAGTCGCCTAACGAGAGCGGTTAACACGAAAAAAGAAAATTAAAAAAGTGTTGACAAATCAAATGGTAGCTGATAAGATATAAAAGCTGTCAGAACACAAAACAACTTCGGTTGAGGCGTGGAAGCAGCACTACTAAATAAGATGAAATGAAGAAGCGAAAGCAACTTAATGGATTAAGAGGTAGTCAAAAAACAGGACCTTGAAAATTGAATAGCGCAAATGAAAAAAACCAAAAACGTAATTCTTTTGAAGATGTCGATTTGAAAGCAATTTTAGATTGATGCTCCAAAGAAAAACAATAAAACAACTTAACAGTTGTTTCCGGATAAACTTTGCAAAAAGTTTATACAAAAGCAAGTTAGCTCATTTATGAGATAACAGGCAAACTTTAAAATTATATTTAAGAGTTTGATCCTGGCTCAGGATGAACGCTGGCGGCGTGCCTAACACATGCAAGTCGAGCGCGATTAAATGGAGTGAGAACTTCGGTTCAAGTGAAGTTTATGAAAGCGGCGGACGGGTGAGTAACGCGTGGGTAACCTGCCCCATACAAAGGGATAGCCACTGGAAACGGTGATTAATACCTTATAAGTCGGTAGTCTCGCATGAGACAGCCGACAAAGATTTATCGGTATGGGATGGACCCGCGTCTGATTAGCTAGTTGGTGAGGTAACGGCTCACCAAGGCGACGATCAGTAGCCGACCTGAGAGGGTGATCGGCCACACTGGAACTGAGACACGGTCCAGACTCCTACGGGAGGCAGCAGTGGGGAATATTGCACAATGGGCGCAAGCCTGATGCAGCAACGCCGCGTGAGTGATGAAGGCTTTCGGGTCGTAAAACTCTGTCCTATGGGAAGAAAAAAATGACGGTACCATAGGAGGAAGCCCCGGCTAACTACGTGCCAGCAGCCGCGGTAATACGTAGGGGGCAAGCGTTATCCGGAATCACTGGGCGTAAAGGGTGCGTAGGTGGCTTATCAAGCCAGAGGTGAAAGGCATTGGCTCAACCAATGTAAGCCTTTGGAACTGATAGGCTTGAGTGCAGGAGAGGTAAGTGGAATTCCTAGTGTAGAGGTGAAATTCGTAGATATTAGGAGGAACACCAGTGGCGAAGGCGACTTACTGGACTGTAACTGACACTGAGGCACGAAAGCGTGGGTAGCGAACAGGATTAGATACCCTGGTAGTCCACGCCGTAAACGATGAATACTAGGTGTCGGGCGTCAAAACTCGGTGCCGCAGCTAACGCATTAAGTATTCCGCCTGGGGAGTACGCACGCAAGTGTGAAACTCAAAGGAATTGACGGGGACCCGCACAAGCAGCGGAGCATGTGGTTTAATTCGAAGCAACGCGAAGAACCTTACCAGGTCTTGACATCTCTCTGACCGACTCTTAGCCGAGTCTTTCCTTCGGGACAGAGATGACAGGTGGTGCATGGTTGTCGTCAGCTCGTGTCGTGAGATGTTGGGTTAAGTCCCGCAACGAGCGCAACCCTTGTGTTTAGTTGAAAACAGGTTAAGCTGTTCACTCTAGACAGACTGCCGTGGATAACACGGAGGAAGGTGGGGATGACGTCAAATCATCATGCCCCTTATGATCTGGGCTACACACGTGCTACAATGGTCGGTACAACGGGCAGCGAAATCGTAAGATGGAGCGAATCCTAAAAAGCCGATCCCAGTTCGGATTGTGGGCTGAAACTCGCCCACATGAAGTTGGAGTTGCTAGTAATCGCGAATCAGAATGTCGCGGTGAATGCGTTCCCGGGTCTTGTACACACCGCCCGTCACACCATGGAAGTTGGGGGCGCCCGAAGCCAGTGGTCCAACCCGTAAGGGAGGAAGCTGTCGAAGGTGAAATCAATGACTGGGGTGAAGTCGTAACAAGGTAGCCGTATCGGAAGGTGCGGCTGGATCACCTCCTTTCTAAGGAGAAATAGACATTTGCGCTGTTCAATTTTGAGGGTCTTGTGACCACAAGTGGTAAGTGATTATCGCAAGTGGAAATAAGAGCTTCAAAATTTTGTATAGCAAGAGATAACGTATAAATGAACAAGCATCATCCAAATTTTCTAACGAAAATTCGTCTGAGAGCAAGTTTATTTGACGGCGTCAAACGAAAGCTGCGCTTTCTGAAATTTTACCTTGCAAAATTTAAACTTGCACATTGAAAATTGCATATAGAATCGACATTTAAATTCCACAACGAAAGTTGTGTCGCCAACGAGAAATTTATTTCTTGAAGGCAAACGTAAAAAATGTATCTAAAGTAAGATGAAGCTAGTCTTCAGATTACAATAGGTCAAGTTAATAAGAGCATAGGGCGGATGCCTTGGCACTAGGAGCCGAAGAAGGACGTGGTAAGCTGCGAAAAGCTACGGGGAGCTGCAAGCAAGTGTAGATCCGTAGATATCCGAATGGGGAAACCCGGCTGGAGTAATGTCCAGTCATCCATAGCTGAATAAATAGGCTATGGAGGGGAACTCGGGGAACTGAAACATCTAAGTACCCGAAGGAAGAGAAAACAAAAGTGATTTCCAGAGTAGTGGCGAGCGAAATGGAAATAGCCCAAACCTGAGTCTTCGGACGAAGGGGTGTGGACAGTCGATAAAGCAAAGCTGTATCTTAGTAGAATCGTTTGGGAAAGCGAGCCAAAGAGTGTGAGAGCCACGTACACGAAAAGAGAAGGTATGCGAGACTGATCCGGAGTACCACGGAGCACGAGAAACTTTGTGGGAAGCAGGCAGGACCATCTGCCAAGGCTAAATACTACCTAGTGACCGATAGAGAATAGTACCGTGAGGGAAAGGTGAAAAGAACCCCGAAAGGGGAGTGAAAAGAACCTGAAACCCTATGTTTACAAGCAATGGAAGTTCGTTAAAGAACGACCATGTACTTTTTGTAGAACGGGCCAACGAGTTACGTTATGCAGCAAGGTTAAGTGCTTAAGGCACGGAGCCGTAGCGAAAGCGAGTCTGAAAAGGGCGACTAAGTTGTGTGGCGTAGACCCGAAACCGGGTGACCTATCCATGTGCAGGGTGAAGCTGAAGTAAAATTTAGTGGAGGCCCGAACCCATATCTGTTGAAAAAGGTTGGGATGACATGTGGATAGCGGAGAAATTCCAATCGAACCCGGAGATAGCTGGTTCTCCTCGAAATAGCTTTAGGGCTAGCCTTGAGGTAAAGAGATACGGGGGTAGAGCACTGAATGACCTAGGGGCTTTCACCGGCTACCGAAGTCTATCAAACTCCGAATACCGATATCTTATACTCAGGAGTCAGACTGTGTGTGATAAGATTCATAGTCAAAAGGGAAACAGCCCAGACCATCAGCTAAGGTCCCAAAATATAAGTTAAGTGGAAAAGGATGTGGAATTGCCCAGACAACTAGGATGTTGGCTTAGAAGCAGCCATACATTTAAAGAGTGCGTAATAGCTCACTAGTCGAGTGATTCTGCGCCGAAGATTACCGGGGCTCAAACTTATTACCGAAGCTATGGAATTGTACACTGTACAATTGGTAGAGGAGCATTGTATACGGGGTGAAGCACGATCGTAAGGACGTGTGGACTGTATAGAAGAGAGAATGTTGGCATGAGTAACGAGAGATGGGTGAGAATCCCATCCGCCGAAAACCTAAGGTTTCCTGAGGAAGGTTCGTCCGCTCAGGGTAAGTCAGGGCCTAAGCCGAGGACGAAAGTCGTAGGCGATGGACAACAGGTAAAGATTCCTGTACCACCGAGAACCGTTTGAGAGAGGGAATGACACAGGAGGTTATGCTAAGCGCGTGATTGGTTGAACGCGTCCAAGCAACGAGTCTGAGAGGTAGGCAAATCCGCCTCTTGTAAGGGTGAGTTGTGATGGGGAGTGAAAATAGTAGCGAAGTAGCAGATATCACACTGTCAAGAAAAGTTTCTATCGAGGGAGCAGGTGCCTGTACCGTAAACCGACACAGGTAGGAGAGTAGAGAATACTAAGGCGAGCGAGAAAACTATTGTTAAGGAACTCGGCAAAATGACCCCGTAACTTCGGGAGAAGGGGTGCCATCACAGGTTCAGAGCTAGTGGTGGCCGCAGAGGATAGGTCCAAGCGACTGTTTACCAAAAACACAGGTCTCTGCTAAATCGAAAGATGATGTATAGGGGCTGACGCCTGCCCGGTGCTGGAAGGTTAAGGGGAAGTGTTAGAGCAATCGAAGCACAGAACTGAAGCCCCAGTAAACGGCGGCCGTAACTATAACGGTCCTAAGGTAGCGAAATTCCTTGTCGGGTAAGTTCCGACCCGCACGAAAGGCGTAACGATTTGGACGCTGTCTCAACAATAGACTCGGTGAAATTGTAGTACCGGTAAAGATGCCGGTTACCCGCAGCTAGACGGAAAGACCCCGTGGAGCTTTACTGCAGCTTGGCACTGGATAATGGTATATCATGTACAGGATAGGTGGGAGACAGAGAAGCTAGGACGCCAGTCTTAGTGGAGTCGCCGTTGGGATACCACTCTTGATATAACGTTATTCTAACTATGACCAGTAATCCTGGTTTAGGACAATGTCAGGTGGGCAGTTTGACTGGGGCGGTCGCCTCCCAAAGAGTAACGGAGGCGCCTAAAGGTTCCCTCAGCGCGGTTGGAAATCGCGCGAAGAGTGTAAAGGCAAAAGGGAGCTTGACTGCGAGAGAGACATTTCGAGCAGGTACGAAAGTAGAGCTTAGTGATCCGGTGGCACCGCATGGAAGGGCCATCGCTCAACGGATAAAAGCTACCCCGGGGATAACAGGCTTATCTCCCCCAAGAGTCCACATCGACGGGGAGGTTTGGCACCTCGATGTCGGCTCGTCTCATCCTGGGGCTGAAGTAGGTCCCAAGGGTTGGGCTGTTCGCCCATTAAAGAGGCACGCGAGCTGGGTTCAGAACGTCGTGAGACAGTTCGGTCCCTATCTGCTGTGGGCGTAGGAAATTTGAGAGGAGCTGTCCTTAGTACGAGAGGACCGGGATGGACGAACCGCTGGTGGATCAGTTGTCATGCCAATGGCACAGCTGAGTAGCTAAGTTCGGAAGGGATAAGCGCTGAAGGCATCTAAGCGCGAAGCCCCCCTCAAGATGAGATTTCCCATCCAGAAATGGAGTAAGACCCCATGAAGATAATGTGGTAATAGGCCTGAGGTGTAAGTGCAGTAATGTATTCAGCTGACAGGTACTAATAGGTCGAGGACTTGACCAATAGATATTTTTTTACGAAGTAAAAAAATAGCCGACGAGATGTTTGCCTAGCAAACATGGGAGGCTACTCTGTCAAAGGAGTTGCGGCTATTTGAAACAAATGTCGAAGTTATATGCAATTTTGAGTGTGTAGAAACTATCGCGAAAGCGAAGTTAATATATACGAGTGTTATGAAGTTTTACGAAAGGCAATCCGCAGGCGAAAGCCGAGGACTTTTTGCCTTTAGGAAAATCTTCGAAACACGAGATCCAGTGATGATGGCGGAGGGGCCACACCTGTTCCCATACCGAACACAGAAGTAAAGTCCTCCAGCGTCGATGGTACTTGGCGGGTAGCTGCCTGGGAGAGTAGAACGTTGCTGGTTTGAAGAAAGCTTAGTCTATTGACTAAGCTTTTTTTCATATGTATGGATGTTAGCATTTTGTTGATTTTAAACTAAGGTTATAAGTGAGTTGTAAGATGATATCATTGAATATAACAAAAAAATCCAGCTGTGCTCAAATAAGGCGCATTTGCTGGATTTTATTTTAACGTACAAACGCTAAAGCAATCTAATAAATCTAATAGATGAAGAATAAAAAAATTGAAACCATTAACCGAATTTACTAAATAGTACTTAAGTGGCTAAGAATGAATCCCTTCTAACAGATTAAATTGTTTATAATCAACATCTTCAAAATTTGAAAAAGTAAGTCCGACTAACCTTACTGTTTTAGAAAGCTCTAAATTTTCATACATCGTTAACAGCGTTTCTGACAGTATGCCAAAATCATTCGTATGGTATTCAAGGCTGTGACTTTTGGTAAATTGCTCAAAATCACCATATTTAATCTTAATCGTCAGAGTTTTGGCCATAAGGCCTTTTTCATCTAGGCGTTTATGAATCCTTTTTAGATAATTGGACAGTATTGAGTATATAAGTTCTCGATCTAAAGTATCAACATCAAGTGTCGTTTCTTTACCATAAGATTTTCTTTCTCCATATTCTTTGACTGGACGATGATCAATACCATGAATTCGCTCAATAATTTCCTTAGCCCACGAATCCCCAATGATATTATTGAGAAGTTCACTCGGATATTGATAGAGGTCTTCAATTGTAAATATGCCGATCCTATTTAATTTCTCACAAGTCTTTTTACCAAGACCATGTATTTTAATAATGGGTAAAGGCAATAAAATATTGGGAATATCAGTTTCCTTTATTTCAAAAATACCATTCGGTTTATTCCAATCAGAAGCGAGTTTGGCAAGAAATTTATTATATGAAATACCAACAGAAACTGTAAGTCCTGTCATTTTAAAAATATTATTTTTGATAAATTCAGCAATTTGCCATGGAAATTCATATTCGGTAACATCGATATAAGCCTCGTCAATAGAAACGCGCTGAACAGTTTCAAACTCTGATTCTATCCACTCGAAAATTTGATGAGAAATTTCAGAATATCTCGACATATTACCATAGACATAGATCCCGTTGGGGCATAGTTTCTTGGCTACGACGATACTCATGGCACTCTTAACACCAAAAACTCTAGCCTCATATGAACATGTTGAAACAACGCTACGATCTGAATCTCCACCTACGATGAGGGGTTTGCCCTTATATTCAGGATGGTCAAGTTGTTCAACTGAAGCAAAAAAAGCATCTATATCAAAATGAATTATTTTACGTTTTGCAGTCATGATTAACTCCTTGTACGTACATACGTTCTATTTTTAGTATACAACAAAAGCCTGTAAAGTTCAATTGTATACATTATATTCATACAAAAATAGCTTTATGATAGTGGTGACATATGCTATAATTCAATTATGAAAACGTTACCGAAAACGTTACCTGTTTTTATATATCGTATAGTGTTTCGTATTCGTTTTCTCAAGTTTGGAGGACAATAGATGAAAAACTTAAACATCAAAGACATTGCTAAGTTGGCTGGAGTTGGCGTTAGTACTGTATCAAGAGTCATCAATCAACATACAGACGTAAAAGATGAAACGAGAAAACATGTTCAAGAAGTAATTGAAAAGTACAATTATATTCCAAACAATAGCGCTAGAAATTTAAAAAGAAATGAATCAATGGATGTTGGGATATTAATCAAAGGAATGTATAATCCTTTTTTTGCAAGGATGATTCAATCTATCGAAAAAAGGCTATCATTCGCTGGATATTCAGCAATTATTCATTATAATATTGAAGGAAATAAAGATATTGACGCTGCTAATGAGTTTATACTCGAGAAGAAATTGAAAGGCGTGATCTGTCTTGGTGGAGATTTTGATCAATTGACGGATCAAGAAATTCAAAGATTAGGCGTGCCATTTATATTGGCTTCCACAGAAATTCCAGAAAAACTGAATAGGGAATTATTTTCAAGCGTCATCATTGATAATGAAAAGGCTGCACATGATGCAGTAACATATTTGTTTGAAATGGGACATAAAAAAATTGGATTAATTACTACAGGAATTGAAGACAAGTCGGTAGGCACAATTAGAACTCAAGGATATCTAAGGGCATTAAAGGAACATCATATTGAAAAACGGGAGAATTATTTTGATGTAGGCGCATATACATTTGACACTGGATATGAGGCAATGACTAGATTGTTGGGAAAAGCAGATGATATTACAGCAGTATTTGCAATTTCCGATGTAATGGCTATAGGAGCAGCAAAGGCAATCTATGAAAGTGGTAAAAGAATACCTGAAGACATTAGTATAATTGGATTTGATGATATAGATTATGCTGAATTTTATAATCCACCACTGACCACGGTTCATCAACCCGTCGAAGAAATTGCTGAAAGTACAGCTGATATAATGATCGGTATCCTTGACGATGAATTAAAACATCAACACATTGTATTTGATACTGAAATCATCAAAAGAAATTCCATTAAATTCTTAGGCTAATGAAGGAGAGTTGTTATGAGGTCGTTTATTTCTCCAAATGGAGTAAAAAAATTTTCATTTGGTAATGTAATACCAACTGAAACAGTTATTGTTAAATCATTTGAAACATGCGAAACAACTTTTAGCGGTGAACTTGAGAGTACTTCAGATAATACGAAAATCACTTTTGAACTAAAAGCGGATGACATCATCTATGGATTAGGTCAAAACGTAAGAGGGATCAATAAGAGAGGACATATTTATGAAGCATTTTGTTCGGATGATCCCAATCATACGCCTGATAAGAAATCCTTATATGGTGCACATAATTTTTTAATCGTTCATGGTGAGACAAATTGGGGAATTTATATCGATTTTCCTGGAAAAATAACATATGATGTCGGTTTCACAAATAGTAATTTATTAGAAATCTTAGTTGAAGGCAACAACTTGGATATATACTATTTTGAAGGTGATTTGAAAAAAATAGTGAATAACTTCAGAAAATTGATAGGTCCAAGTTATGTCCCGCCAAAGTGGGCATTTGGCTACCAACAATGTAGATGGAGTTATGAAGATCAATCAAAAGTCAGAGAAATTGCGTCAGGGTTCGAAAAATACGATATACCTGTAGATGCAATCTATCTCGATATTGATTATATGGAAGATTACAAAGATTTTACGGTTAGTGAGGAGCGTTTTCCTAATTTTAAGGCATTGGTAAAAGATCTAAAAGATAAAGATATAAAACTTGTGCCAATCATCGACGCTGGCGTTAAAATCGAAGAGGGATATGATATATACGAAGAGGGTGTAAGTAATAATTTCTTTTGTAATGATAGCGAAGGAAATCCGTTTGTAGCTGCTGTTTGGCCAGGGAAAGTACATTTTCCTGATGTATTGAATAAAGAAGCCAGAAACTGGTTTGGCAAACATTATCATGCTTTTTTAGAAATGGGTATTGAAGGATTTTGGAACGATATGAATGAACCCGCTATTTTTTATTCTGAAAATGGCTTAAAAGATGCAATTGAATTTGTAAAAAATCAAGAAGGTAAAAACTTAGACATTAACACTTTTTTTGCACTTAAAGATAGTATTTTAAATATTTCCAACGCTGTAAAAGACTATAAAAGCATGTATCATAGGTTGACGACTGACGATGGCGAAATACTTGTAAATCATTATGATGTGCACAACTTATATGGCTACAATATCACCAGAGCAGCAGATGATGGTTTCAAACAATTTGATCAGAACAAAAGATTCTTTTTACTAACACGTGCTTCGCATATAGGAATGGCTAAGCACTCTGGTATCTGGACTGGGGACAACCACTCCTGGTGGGAACATTTAAAACTCAATATTCAGATGATGCCTTCACTTGGAATGGCGGGATTTTTATACGCAGGTGCTGACACTGGTGGATTTGGATTTAATGCAAGTGCAGAACTCGTCACGAGATGGCTAGAATTTAGTATGTTTACACCACTGCTTCGAAATCATAGTGCGATGGGGACGAGAGTTCAAGAACCATGGCAGTTTAATGAAGAAACGACAAAACACTTAAGAGATATTATTCGTATGCGATATGCACTTGTTCCTTATCTTTATTCAGAATTTATGAAAGCGAATGATAGCGGAAATTTATTATTTTCACCATTATCATTCGCCTATGAAGATGAATTATCCAAAGGTGTGGAAGATCAGTTGCTTTTAGGTGACGAAATAATGCTTGCGCCAATTTACGAACAGAATTCAAAAGGCCGTTATGTCTATCTTCCAGAAGACATGGTGATGTATAAAATCACAAAGTATGAAGATTTAGTAGAGAAACCATTTGAGCTATTAGAAAAGGGGCATCATTTCATACGTCTTGAGACACACGAAACAGCTTTATTTATCAGAAAAAATCGTTTAGTCGTACTTGCTAAACCACAAAATAGAGTCAGTGAAATCAATAGTGAAGAACTAGTCGTTCTAGGCTATGTTGAAGATGGAGCATCTTATACGCTATATAATGATGATGGCACATCTTATGATTATAAAAAAGGCCATTATACTAAGACACAAATTAAAGTCAATAAAATGAATAATCAATTTGAAGTGAGTGTTGATACAAACGATTATAGCTTAGGTGCAATAACGTTTTATCTAATAGATGATCTTGGCAGTTGTCAAGTTGTGAAACAAAGTGCAACACAAGATGAACCTAAACTTATCTAAGAAGTGAAGGTTTAATCATTAAAATGGAAACGTTTCCAAGGAGGATAAGATGAAAAAATATACTGAGGAAATAAAATTATTTCTTAAATCAGAGTTTGGTAAAGCACTAGAAAATGCAACAGAGCAAGAAATCTATTTTGCACTTTCAAAAGCAATTATGGCAGATTTAACTGAGAACTGGGAAAAAACAAAGCTAGATTATAGCAAAGAGAAACAGGCATATTATTTATCAGCAGAGTTTTTAATGGGTAGAACTTTAGGCAATAATCTTATGAACCTCAATCTTTATCATGCTATTGAAGATGAACTAAAAGAGCTTGGTGTGAAACTTAATACACTTGAAGAGCTTGAAGAAGATGCAGGTCTAGGCAATGGGGGACTTGGTCGACTTGCAGCATGCTTTTTAGACTCAGCAGCGACGATGAATGTGCCAGTGAACGGTTACGGTATTAGATATGATTATGGTATCTTTAAACAATATTTTGAAAATGGCTTTCAAAAGGAAATGGCAGATAACTGGTTGAAAAATGGTGACCCATGGTCGATTAGAAAAATTGACGAGGCAGTAACAGTCCATTTTGAAGATGGCGATGTATTAGCTGTGCCTTATGATACACCAATCGTAGGCTATGGCACAAATAATATCAATACGCTTAGGCTTTGGAAAGCAGAACCAGTAGTACCGTTTGATTTTGATTTGTTTAACGATCAAGAATATGATGAATCAGTTGCTAAGAAGAACAGAGCTGAAGATATTTCTAGGGTCCTATATCCAAATGATTCTACCAATGAAGGAAAAATCTTAAGATTAAAACAACAATATTTCTTTGTATCTGCGTCATTACAAGAAATCGTAAGAAAATTCAAAGCACAGCATGGTAAGCACTTTGAAAAATTTCCAGAGTTTGTTGCGGTTCAATTAAATGATACGCATCCAGTGGTAGGTATTCCAGAACTGATTAGAATTTTAGTAGATGAAGAACATTTGACATTTAAAAAAGCTTGGCAAATCGCACAAGAAACTTTTGCTTATACAAATCACACTATTTTAAATGAAGCACTTGAAAAATGGTGGGTTGGTTTTTACAAAGAATTATTACCGAGAATTTATGAAATCATCGACAAATTAGATAAGCAGTTTGCACATGAATTAAAAGAATTAGGTTATTCAAAAGAACTTATTAAGTCAATGCGCATTATTCAAGATAATATGATTCACATGGCTTATCTTGCGATTTATGGTACAAAAGCAACAAATGGTGTGGCAGCACTTCATACTGAAATCCTTAAAAATCAAGAATTAAAAGATTGGTATGAGCTTTATCCAAACCGTTTCCAAAACAAAACAAATGGCATAACGCAAAGAAGATGGTTGCTCTTATCAAATAAGCAATTATCAAGTTTCATCACTGATCTTTTAGGCAGCGATAATTGGGTAACAGACTTAAATGAACTGAAAAAACTAGAGCAATTTGCTGATGACGCTTCGATTTTAAATAAGTTCATTGCCATCAAAAAAGAGAAAAAAGCTGAACTTTCGAGTTATATCCTTGAAGCAGAGGGAATTGAAATTAATCCAAATTCTATATTTGATATCCAAATTAAAAGATTACACGAGTACAAACGTCAATTATTAAGTGCGTTTCAAATATTAAATCTATACTTCGACATCAAAGAAAATCCTGAGCTCGATGTCGTACCAAGAACCTTTATCTTCGGCGCTAAGGCTGCTCCTGGTTATTTTAGAGCGAAGGGCATCATCAAATTTATCAATGAGATTGCTAAGCTAGTCAACTCAGATAAAGATGTAAATGGTCGTATCAAAGTCGTTTTTGTATCAAACTATCGCGAATCTTATGCTGAAAAATTATTCCCTGCTGCGGATTTATCTGAACAGATTTCTACAGCCGGAAAAGAGGCTTCTGGTACTGGCAATATGAAATTTATGCTAAATGGCACACCTACTATTGGTACCCTTGATGGGGCAAATGTTGAAATTGTTGAAGAAGCAGGGCTTGAGAATAACTATATCTTTGGTGCAGAAGTTGATGAGCTAGAGGCAATTAAGGACACTTATAACCCTAAAGCTATTTATGAATCACATCCGCGACTTAAAAAAATCATTGATACACTTATCGATGGTACTTTAGATGACGACGGTACAGGTATGTTTGAAGAACTTTACAATGCATTACTTGTAGGTGCATCTTGGCATAAGGCAGACAACTATTTTATCTTAAAGGATTTTGACAGTTATGTCCTTGCTCAAAAAAGAGTAGATACAGATTATAGAGATCAACTTAAATGGGCTAGAAAATGCTGGATGAATATTGCAGGTGCTGGTAAATTTAGTAGCGATAGAACTATCCTTGAATATGCGAAAGACATTTGGAATATTGCACGCATTGATGTATAATAGTGGATGAATTATTCTATTAGGAGGCAGCAATGTACATTGGTATCGATTTGGGTGGTACAAATATAGCTGGCGGATTAGTGAATGAAAAGGGAGAAATCCTAATTAAACATTCTATTCCCACTGGACGCGAAAGAGGTAGTGATTTAGTAATTGAAGACATTTATAAAGTCATAAAGGCGCTTATAGATCAGAACAATACTGGCAGCGAAGTTGTTGGGATTGGTATTGGAATTCCAGGTATTTCAGATCCACATACTGGTGAAGTACTCGTATGTGTAAATCTCAATTGGTACAATGTACCACTTAGAGCGAAATTAGCTGAGAAAACATCTCTTCCAATCTATATTGATAACGATGCAACTGTTGCTGGTGTAGCTGAATTTCAAGTAGCCCAAGCAGGTCAATATAAAGATGCAGTAATTTTGACGCTTGGAACAGGTGTTGGTGGTGGTATCCTTATTGATGGTAAGGTTGTATCTGGACACCATGGTATTGGCTCAGAACTTGGTCATATGCTTATTGGAGAGGCTCTATACACCTGTAACTGTGGGAGAAATGGTTGTTTGGAAACGTTTGCATCTTCAACAGCGATTATCCACTATGCTAAACATTTAATCAGTGAAGGCAATACCTCTTCAATGTTAAAGACAGTAGACGGCGATTTGGATAAAATTACAGGAGAAGTTATTTTTGAAGCTGCTAAAAGTGGAGATAAAATTGCGAATCAAGTAGTTGACAGATTGGTAAAGTACTTAAGTATAGGCATTATGAATATTGTTTGTGCCATTGACCCTGAGATTATCTTGCTAGGTGGCGGGATTTCTATGGCGGGAGATTTCTTGATTGAAAAAATAAATTCTGCACTAGAATCACTTAAGTATTTCAAAGCATCTCCTATAGCAAAAGTGGAGATTGCAAAACTCAAAAACGATGCAGGTATCATTGGTGCAGCAATGTACGCGATGATCCATCAATAGGTCTATAGAAAGGATTAATAAAAATGGGTAAAATTAAATTTGATTTTGAAAATTCATTGACTAAATCGCATGAATACGAGTATCTAAAACCTATGATTGCTGCAGCGCATCAAACGCTACACGCTGGTACTGGCGCTGGGAATGATTATATCGGTTGGCTTAACTACCCAACAAATTATGATAAAGCAGAATTCGAACGTATCAAAGATGCTGCAAAAAGAATCAATGAAATGGCAGATGTTTTAATCGTTATTGGTATAGGCGGTTCGTATCTTGGTTCAAAGACAGTGATCGACGCTTTATCACATAGCTTTTACAATGAACTTCCAAAAGAAAAAAGAAAAACGGCTAAAATCTATTTTGCTGGACATCAAATTAGTGGCACATATTTAACTGATTTGCTTGAAATGATTGAGAATGAATCTGTTTGTATCAACGTAATCTCAAAATCAGGCACAACTACTGAACCCGCAATTGCATTTAGAGTACTTAAAAAAGCTTTAGAGGCAAAATACGGAAAAGAAGAATCTGTAAAGAGGATTTTTGCAACAACAGATGCCCAAAACGGAGCACTTAGAGCACTTTCAACTGCAAATGGATATGAAACGTTTGTTATTCCTGGAAATGTAGGTGGTAGATATTCGGTGATTACACCAGTTGGTCTTCTTCCAATTGCTACTGCTGGTATCGATATAGATGCTTTTATGAAAGGTGCTGCTGATGGACAACAAGAATTTTCTGTTGAGAATATTGACGAAAACCCATGTTATCAATACGCAATTTTAAGAAATGTTCTTTATAATAAAGGTAAAGCAATAGAGGTGCTTGTAAATTATGAACCGTCAATGGCTTTCTTAGCTGAGTGGTGGATGCAACTTTATGGAGAAAGTGAAGGTAAAGACGGCAAAGGTTTATTCCCAACAAAGATGAATAACACAACTGATTTACATTCGATGGGGCAAATGATCCAAGACGGTCCTCGCCATGTTTTTGAAACAGTTGTAAGAGTTGAAAGCTTTGAAAAGGATATCGTACTTGAGCTAGAAGACAATGATCTAGATGGTCTCAACTACCTTGCAGGTAAGACCATGAGCTACGTAAATGCCAATGCATTCAAAGGAACGCTTGAGGCGCATGTAGATGGCAATGTCCCTAATCTAGTGGTAAGTATAGAGAAAAAAGATGCTTATAACTTAGGTAAATTAATGTACTTCTTTATGAAGGCATGTGGTATTAGTGGCTATGTACTTGGTGTTAATCCATTCGATCAGCCAGGTGTAGAAGCATACAAGAAGAATATGTTCCGTTTATTAGGTAAAAAGTAGGCATTTGATAGGGGTTGTGTAGCGCGTATATATTTAGTCTATATATAGTTAGTGCTATAGTCCTAATCACAATATCTAGTATAACAAAGAAGAAAAAGCAATAGTTTTTTCTTCTTTTTTTTTTGTTTTTTTGCTGTATTTCGATAGACAGTTATATTATTGAGTGCTAAAATACTTTATGTAGCCCAATACCATATATAGTTGGATTTAAAAGAATTAAATACTAAATATAGTATGAAAATATTAAATAGTGTCATTAAGAGGGGTGTGAAAATGAAAGTAGTAAAAAGAGACGGTGCAGTGGTTGATTTTGAGGTTGGTAAAATTGTAAGAGCCATTGAAAAAGCCATGCAAGAAACTACTCTAGGAATCGACAAACCGCTTTGCGAAGCAATTGGAGAACAAATTGTTGAAGCGTCTGAAAAAAGAGATGTCCCAATTTCAGTAGATGAAATTCAAGACATGGTTGAAGAAATGTTGATGGAAAGTCCAAGAAAAGATGCTGCTAAGAAGTACATAATTTACAGAAACGAAAAAGACGGTACGCGCATCACTCGAAAAAAAGAAGACCATAGACTTTTAACCGATGATTTTATCAGTAAATATAAACATATGAATTCACCTATGCAACAACTTGGTGACTTTGTGTACTATAGAACTTATTCAAGATGGCTTCCGGAAGAAAAAAGGAGAGAATATTGGTGGGAAACTGTAAGAAGAGCGGTTGAATATAACTGCGCAATTACAAAAACCAATCGTTCAGAAGCAGAAGAGTTATTTGATAATATCTTTCACTTAAGACAATTTTTATCAGGAAGAACTTTCTGGGTAGGTGGTACTTCAGTTGCAAAACATTACCCTATGGCAAACTACAACTGTAGCTTCCAAATTGTTAATAACTTTAGTGCATTTAAAGACATATTCTATTTACTGATGATTGGTTCAGGCGTAGGTGTTAGAATTCTTAAAGAAGATGTTTCACAGTTGCCAAAAGTTAGAACTGATTTTGAAGTAGTGCATAAAGATTATTCACCTCTATCTAGAAATGAAAGAGAAGACAATACAAGTCTTGAGTTTTTCTATAATAATACCGTAAAAATAACAATTGGAGATTCTAAAGAAGGCTGGGTACAATCGCTTGATTTCTTTATGCAACTTATCCATAGCAACGAATATAGAAACATCAAAACAATAATTATCGATTATGACCATGTAAGACCAAAAGGTGAAAAGTTAAAAACTTTCGGTGGAACGGCTAGCGGCCATACAAGCCTTAAAAATATGTTCTATAAAATAGACAGAGTAGTTAAAAAAGCTGGTATTTTAACAGAATCTAAACTCGTAAAACTCAGACCAATCGACTGTCTCGATATTGCCAATGTAATTGGTGAAAATGTGGTAGTAGGTGGTGTAAGAAGAACTGCTGAAATCGTACTTGTAGATGCAGATGATCAAGAATGCATCGAAGCAAAATCAAAACTCTATACAATGGAAGATGGAAAATGGATTGTAAATGAGGAAATTCTTCATAGACAAATGAGTAACAACTCAATTTATTATAAAGAAAAACCAACAAGAGATAAACTCAAATGGCAACTTGAACGCATGAGATATTCTGGTGAGCCAGGTTGGGTAAATGAAGTAGCAGGTGCAAAAAGAAGACCAAACTTTAATGGTGTTAATCCTTGTGGTGAAATTTTACTTGATAATAAAGGCCTCTGTAATTTAACGACAATTAATGTATTTGCATTCGTTGATGAAAATAATAAACTTGATGTTCAAGGTCTGCTTAAAGCGCAAAGATTATCTGCTAGAGCAAGCTATAGGATGACTTGTGTTGAACTTGAACTTCCAATGTGGAACAATGTTCAGCAAAGAGATAAATTACTCGGGTGTTCATTAACAGGTTGGATGGACATGGTTAATGCAACAAAATTAAATAAAGATGAACAAACGAACTTGCTTAAAATGTTGAGAGATGCTGCTAAGAAAGAAGCTGAGATGTATTCAGCTGAGCTTGGAGGTAGTGTTCCGGTTCTTGTTACAACGGTTAAACCAGAAGGTACACTTTCTCAGTTACCAGTAGTATCAAGTGGTGTTCACCATTCACATTCTCCTTACTATATCAGACGTGTTAGAATTAATTCACATGATCCACTGGTTAAAGTATGTGAAGAACTTGGCTACCCAGTGTTACCAGAAGTTGGTCAAGAGATTGAAACTTGTACAACAAAAGTTGTTGAATTCCCAGTTAAAGCACCTTTGGGCACAACTAAGTATGATGTTTCAGCAATAGAACAACTTGAAACTTACAAGATGTTCATGGAACACTATGTTGACCACAACTGTTCTATCACTGTGTCAGTTAGACCTGAAGAATGGGAAATTGTAGAAGAGTGGGTTTACAACAATTGGGATGATACCGTAGCATTATCTTTCTTGCCACTTGAAGATAGTTTTTATCAGTTGATGCCATATGAAGCAATAACTGAAGATGAATATACAAAACGCGTAAGTGAGATGAAACCATTTAGACCTTCACTCATTACAAAATACGAAAAAGAAGAAATTGATTTAGACATCGGATCTGATGGCTGTGATACAGGTGCTTGTCCGGTAAGATAGTATTAACTAGAGATAAGTTAAATTATAGAACTGACCTTGAATTACAAGGTCAGTTTTATTCTTTTTTGAACATAATAATACTTTTTTACTGTTTTTTATTGTTTTTTTTCAACTCTTGCAGGAAATAATGATAAAATAGAGAATATTACAAATAATGCAAAAATTCAAACAAATCCAACTTGAGAGGAGAATTTTCGAATGAAAAACTATGCAGTTGACAAAATAAGGAACGTTGCATTCTTAGGACATGGAGGAAGTGGAAAAACAACTTTAACTGAAGCTTTGTTATATACAACTAATGTGACAACAAGGATGGGGAAAGTAGACGATGGTAACACAGTTTCGGATTATGATAAAGAAGAAGTAAATAGAAAATTTAGTATTGGCACTTCATTAATTCCAATTGAGTGGCATGACCATAAATACAATTTTTTAGATACACCTGGTTATTTCGATTTCGTGGGAGAGACTTTAGGTGCTCTTAGAGTTGCAGGTGGTGCTGTAATCATGTTAGATGCATCATCAGGTATTGAAGTTGGAACTGAAAAAGCATGGAACTTTACTGAAAAAAGAAATATGCCTAAAATTATATTTATCAATAAAATGGATAAAGAAAATGTAAATTACGTAAAAATCATTAAAGATCTTAAAGATACCTTTGGAAAGAAAATTGCGCCATTTTGTATCCCTATAGGTGAAGGTGGAGAATTCAAAGGTTTTGTAAATGTAGTTGATCAAATTGGTAGAGAGTTTAACGGAACACAATGTGTAGATGCTCCAATTCCAAAAGATATGGAACAACGTGTTAGACCATTTAGAGATTTGTTGATTGAAGCTGTTGCTGAAAGTGATGAAGAACTCATGATGAAATTCTTCGAAGGTGAGACTTTTACAAATGAAGAAATTCATGATGGACTTAGAAAAGGTGTTATCTCAGGAGATATCGTACCTGTTTTAGTGGGTGCAGTTGAAAAAAGAATTGGTATTCATACTTTAATGAACATGATTTTTGATTATTTCCCAACACCAAAAGAGATGAATGAAGGTATATATAAGGGCACAAATCCTGATACTGAAGAAGAAATTGAACGTGTACTTGATGAGTCAGAACCATTCTCTGCATTTGTCTTTAAAACGATAGTCGATCCATTTGTAGGTAAAATTTCGCTATTTAAAGTTTATTCAGGCGTTGCTAAAAAGGATATGGAAGTTATCAATGCTTCTAAAGACGAAAAAGAACGAATTACCTCTTTGTTCTTATTAAGAGGTAAGGAACAACTTGAAGTGGATAAGGTAATTGCAGGTGATATAGGTGCAACTGCGAAATTACAATATACTGAAACAGGCGATACACTTTGCGACCGTGATAAGCCAATTAAATATACTGGTATTAACATGCCAAGACCTGCTCTTTTTCTAGCAATTGAACCTAAATCAAAAGGAGATGAAGAAAAAATTCACTCTTCTCTACACAGGTTAACAGAAGAAGACCCTTCGTTTGTATTAGAACGTAACAAAGAAACAAGACAAACGTTACTTGGCGGTCAAGGCACGATGCAAATTCAAGTAATTACGTCTAAACTTAAGAATCTCTTCGGTGTAGAAGTTACTTTAGAGGATCCAAAGATCGCATATAGAGAAACTATTAAAGGCGTTGCAACTGTTCAAGGTAAACATAAGAAACAATCAGGTGGTGCAGGTCAATATGGTGACATCCATGTAAAATTTGAACCAAGTAATGAACTATTTGTATTTGAAGAAAAAATATTTGGTGGATCAGTGCCAAGACAATATATTCCAGCTGTTGAAAAAGGTATTCAAGAATCTTTAGAGCATGGTGTACTCGCAGGATGTAATGTTGTAAATATCAAAGCAACGCTACTTGATGGTTCATACCATCCAGTTGACTCATCAGAGATGGCATTTAAACTCGCAGCGCACATCGCATTTAAAAAAGGTATGGAACAAGCTCAACCAATTTTACTTGAACCTATTGCACATGTTGAAATTTATATACCAGATGAGTATATGGGTGACATTATGGGCGATATGAACCGTAGAAGAGGTAGAATTTTAGGGATGGAGCCAAACGAGGCAGGCTATCAAAAGGTTATCGCAGAAGCACCACAATCAGAGATGTTTGCTTATGCAACTGATCTTCGTTCGATGACCCAAGCGAGAGGTTGGTTCAACATGAGTGTTGAGAGATACGAAGAAGTGCCTATGCAAATAGCGTTAAAAATCATTGAACAAGTGAAGAAAGACAATGAAAAATAGTAAACTTTGATAACCAGTATTATATAAATATGAAATAAGAGTGGTTTTAATTTGAGATGAGAAATGGGGGGGAAGACCTGGCTATTATAGCTAGGTCTTTTCATTGTCTAGAATAATTGGTAAACTATAAGAAACAGAGGGGAGGTAGTTATGCTAGAATATAATTTCAACGAAATTGCCAATGATGTCATCAATTTTGCATTTACAGAAGCTAGAGATTTAGGGCATCGATTTGTAGGTACAGAGCATATACTTCTTGGCTTATCTTTGATTAAAGGGACTAAAGTTAGTGAAACTTTCAATTATTATAGAGTGACAGCAAAAGACATTAGACTTGAACTTATCAAATTAATCGGTGAAACGCCAGTTTTTGATGGGATAGTTGACTATACCTTAAGAGCAAAAGAATGCCTTGAAAGAAGTCATGCATATGCACTGAAATCAAATAATGGCGAAATCCTACCTGAACATATTTTTATGAGCATTATTGCGGATAAACAATCAATTGGTTATAAAGTGCTTTCAAAATTAAGTTTAGACCTTACTAAAATTGCTAATGATTTCAATGAACATATTGAAGAAACCTCAAATTTGATAAAAGCCAATAAAACGAAAGCTTTAGATATTAAAGTACTAGATTTTGATGAAGATTATGAAGCTTTAGAAAAGGGCATATTGCAGTTGATTGGTACGGATCTTACAGAACTCGTAAAAGATCAGCCCGACGAAATTACAATTGGAAGAACTACAGAGATTGATCGATTAATTCAAATATTAACGCGAAAATCAAAAAACAATCCTTGCTTGATAGGCGAACCAGGTGTTGGAAAAACACAAATTGTTAAAGGTCTAGCTAGAAGAATCGCAAGTGGCCAGGTACCCCATGATTTAAAAGAAGTAAAAATATTTGAGATCAATGTTGGCGCACTAGTATCTGGAACGATGTATCGTGGGCAATTTGAAGAGCGCATGAATGAACTGATTAAAGCTTTAACAGCAAATGATAAAATAATCGCATTTTTTGATGAAATTCATGCGTTAGTAGGTGTCGGAGCAACAGGTGAAAAAGCAATGGATGCTTTTACGATGCTAAAACCATTTTTAAGTACAGGTAAAATTCGTATTATTGGTGCAACTACTTATTCGGATTATCAAAAATATATCGAGCCTGATCATGCAATATCAAGAAGGCTTATGCTTGTAACGGTGGAAGAACCAACCATAGAAGATACGCTTGAAATTTTAAAACGCATTAAAGGGTATTATGAAGCGCATCATCATGTGGCGATTACAGATCAAGCGGTAAAAAGTGCCGTGGAATTATCTGAAAGATATATTAGAGATCGAAAGTTGCCCGATAAAGCAATTGATATTTTGGATGAAGCTTGTTCTAGAAAACGTACTGACAACTTAAAAACGATGGAAATTGTGGAAGAAATCAAATATCGATTGGCGCAATTGAAGGCTGATAAAGAGACATTTATTTTAGAATTGAAATTTGAAGAAGCATCAAAGATTCAAAAGGAAGAAAAGAGAATTCTTGAACATATTGAAAGAAATCAGCAGGCAAAAAACATTATGAATACGTCCGTTTTAGTTGTAGAAGAGAAAGATGTGGAGCTTGTTGTTTCAGACTGGGCGCGTGTTCCTGTTCATAAACTGTCATCACATGACAAAGAAAGACTTAAAAATTTAGAGTCAAATCTTTCGGAGAGGGTGATTGGACAACCCGATGCTATCGCATATGTTGCTAGAGCGCTGAAACGGTTTAGGGTTGGTATTAAAGATAGTGGTAAACCCCTAGGGAGTTTTCTATTTGTTGGTCCAACTGGAGTAGGTAAAACGGAACTTGCAAAATCAATTGCTGATCTTTATTTTGGCAGTGATAAAAATTTAATCAAACTAGATATGACAGAATATATGGAAAGACATTCTATTGCAAAATAATAGGTTCACCACCGGGATATGAAGGCACAAAAGAAGGTGGTATTCTTACAAAAGCAATATCACAAATGCCTTTTTCTGTGATAGTTTTTGACGAAATTGAAAAAGCGCATCCAGACATAAGCAACATTTTACTTCAAATTATGGATGAAGGCACTTTGACAGATGGCAGGGGAAGAACGCATGATTTTAGAAATGCACTTATTATCTTGACTTCAAATTTGGGAACAGATGAATTAATCGCTAAGCAAGTTGGATTTGTGAAAAATGAGGAGATTGTTGAAAGAGAAACCCGTCTTAGAGAAGCGTGCAAGAAGCATTTTAAACCAGAGTTTATCAATCGGATTGACGAAATCGTTGTTTTCAATAATTTAGATTTGACTGCGACAACAGTAATTGTTTCGCACCAGCTTGAAGATGTCTACCAACTTTTACTTAAACGAGATATTGAATTGTGCTTTGCAGATAACGTAGCTGAAACAATTGCGAAACAAAGTTATTCTGAAAAGTATGGTGCGAGACCGATTAAAAGAGCGATTGATAAACTCATTAAAGACCCTCTAGCAGAATTGATGATTGAGGATGAGTTGCTTAAAAGGGTTGAAATATTTGTAGAAGGTGACAGCATAGCGTTGAAAGGGGTATAGAATGTCTAAAACCAAAACTAAGTATGTTTGCCAAGCATGTGGTGCTGTTTCCCCAAAGTGGTTAGGAAAGTGTATAGAATGTGGTGCTTGGAATACTTTTGTTGAAGAAATTGAAGTGAAATTAGAGAAGACACAATCATTAAACATTGGTGGTGATTCAAAGCCTCAAAAGATCAAAGACATCGCATTTGACAAGGAAGAGAGATATTCTACGCAGATGAAGGAACTAGATATCGTGCTAGGTGGGGGAATTGTCAAAGGGTCGTTGGTACTTGTCGGGGGCGATCCGGGTATTGGCAAATCAACTTTATTACTTCAAGTAGCGAGTAATCTGTCTGCTCAAGGTAGATTGTTTTATATGTTTCTGGCGAAGAATCTGTCAAACAAACAAAATTAAGAGCACAAAGATTATCTGTAGACAGTGAATCTTTATACATTGTCTCAGAAAACAACATGGAGCGCATAAAATTTCATGTTGAACAACTCAAACCGGAAGTTTTGATAGTCGATTCTATTCAAACTGTTTATAATACTGAAGTTGTATCTGCTCCGGGCAGTGTTAGCCAAGTGAGAGAAGCTACTAATCAATTTATGAATATCGCTAAAAAATATGGCGTTAGTACATTCTTGGTAGGTCATGTTACCAAGCAAGGGGCTATAGCTGGTCCTAAGATTCTTGAACATATGGTGGATACAGTGCTTTACTTTGAAGGAGAAGGACATAATCTCTTTAGAATTTTAAGAGCAGTTAAAAATAGGTTTGGATCTACCAATGAAATTGGTGTTTTCGAGATGACAGGCACTGGTCTTAAAGAAGTCGATAATCCATCTAAGATATTTTTATCAAGTTCACAGAATAATATGCCAGGGTCTATAGTCGTTCCAGCGCTCGAAGGTACAAGGACGGTACTTGTAGAAATGCAGTGCTTGGTATCTCATACCAATTACAATATACCAAAACGCATGGCAATTGGGATTGATTACAATAAACTTGTACTCCTTACAGCGGTGTTAGAGAAAAAAGTGGGGATGTCACTTTATGAACAAGATATATATCTGAACATAGTGGGTGGTGTGAGTATCGATGAACCTTCAGCAGACTTAGCCATCGTTATGGCAATAGCTTCGAGCCATCGCGACGTCGTAGTACCGAATGATATGATTATTTTTGGCGAGGTAGGTTTAACCGGGGAGATTAGAGCCGTTAATCAAGTCCAGCAAAGAATCAATGAAGCCGCTAAAATGGGTTTTAAAAAGGCCATTGTACCACATGATAATTTAGAAGGATTAATAAGACCCACAGATTTTACGGTTATCGGATTAAAACATATAGAAGATATGCTAAAGTACTTTTTATAAATTATGATTTTGGATCCAAATAGAAAGGACCGTTCAGTGAACGGTCCTAAGTTATTAATACAAACTATATCTGCCTAAAGTGCTTATGTTTTTGTATTCTTTGAGAATCACATCGTAAAGATTGATATCGAGTGTATTGCAGAGTGCTGCGATATAAAATTCTAATTTGCCCAACTCTTCTTCAATTTTTTCTCTACAAGCTGGACACGGTTTACCTTGAAGATGTTCAGATCTAAATTCCTTTAACGCCTCATAGGATAAATTTTCAGGAATCTCAACTTTGGTAACATTAAGTTCAACACAACCACAATTGGTAATGGACTTAACCACCGCACGATTCGTTCTTGATGAAGCATCGCCCATTTTACTTAGTATATCTAATAGGTTTGCGTGTCGAATCAAGACCTCGTCTACCTTATTTTGAAACTCATCATAAATAACGTCTTTCATATAGCCTCCTAAATAAGTTATGCTAGTATGTGAATTAATAAAATCATTCTACCACAAAAGCCACTAAACTGAAAGTCTTAAAGAAATATTTGAAGTATGCAAATATTTATTGACAACATAATTCACAAATAGTAAAATATAAGTTTGTTGAAATTTAGAGCTTTTTAGTGTATACTTAATATAAAATAGGCTGCATGGAGGTCGTTAATGTTTAAAGTAGGAGATAAGATTGTATACCCTATGCACGGTGCTGGGGTCATTGAGGCCATTGAATTTAAAGAATTAATGGGATTAGACAAAGAATTTTATATTTTGAAATTGCCAATCAAAAATATGAAAGTCATGATTCCAACTGCAAATGCAGAAAATTTAGGAGTGAGAAGGGTTGTTGACAAAGGTATTTTCAATGACGTAATCGACATTCTTGCTCAAAACAAAGAAGTGATGCCGGATAATTGGAATCGAAGATATAGAGCCAATCTAGAAAAAGTTAAAACAGGCGATATATTCGAAGTGGCTACAGTTGTAAGAAATTTAGAAATATTAGACAGGGAAAAGGGTTTGTCAACAGGTGAACGGAAAATGCTTAATAATTCAAAACAGATTTTAATTAGCGAGTTAACCTTATCAAAGGACCTTAACGAAGAGGATGTTGTTTCACTTGTTAATTCAACAATCGGAAGCCATTAATGTTGGGGTTTATCTTTAACCGGCTCTGTGTTACAATCAAATAGTGCTATGAAATGCACAAATAATTTAGAGCATCCTAGGATGCTCAATTTTATGTGAAAGGAGGTTAGTGATGATCGAAAAACTCATCAAGTACGTTATAACCTTTATTGGTCTAAGTACTGGTGTTGCTTTAGGACTTCGATTAGTAGACCCTCTGTATGAATATAATTTATTCAGCTTACAAAGAATTGTTTATCTAATCGCAGTACCTTTATTATTAGGTTTACTTGGAACAATTGTATCGTATTTTGCTTCAAAGATACTAATTCGTTTTGGAAAGAAGATGGCTCAAGTGGTTCAAACAGAACTTGAGAAGATTCCGCAACAAGATTTTTTATTTGGACTTATAGGATTAATATTTGGACTTATTATTGCATTTTTAATTAGTGGTTTATATGAGATCATACCGATCCCTATGGTTGCAAGTGCGTTGAAGATACTAACTTTTATTTTTTTTGGATACCTTGGTATATCACTTGCACAAAAGAACATCAAGGATCAACCTAAATTATCAGATTGGGCAAAGAAAATAAATCCAACAAAAAGCACTAAAACAATTTTATCAGCATCACAAGCTAAACCTAAGATTTTGGATACAAGTGTAATAATCGATGGTAGAATTGCTGATATATGTAAGACGGGTTTTATTGAAGGAGAAATTATCATACCAGAATTTGTACTAAGCGAACTAAGACATATTGCGGATTCATCGGATGCACTAAAGCGTAACCGGGGTAGACGTGGATTAGATATTTTAAAAATTATCCAACGTGATTTGCCAATTGTCGTTCGTATTGTAGATCAAGACTTTGAAGATATTTCCGAAGTTGATGTAAAACTCATTAAGCTCGCTCAGAAAATGAATGGTAGCATCGTCACTAATGATTATAACTTGAACAAGGTTGCATCACTTCAAGATATAATGATTTTAAATATCAATGAGCTGGCAAATGCAGTTAAACCTGTTGTATTACCAGGTGAAGAGATGTTGGTTCAAATCATCAAAGAAGGCAAAGAGTCGAATCAAGGTGTTTCTTATCTAGATGATGGCACCATGATCGTTGTAGAAGATGGTCGTAAATTTATGAATGAGAACATACAGGTAATCGTCACAAGTGTGCTTCAAACAGCTGCTGGTAAGATGATATTTGCTAAGTCTAAGTCGTAAATCAGGTATATAAAAGTAATCACAAAGTCTTGGTACGATTCAGTCGCACTAAGACTTTTTTTTTGATATAATAGATGTCGAAGTCTTTATTTATTGGAGCTATTTTATGTATTTAGATAAAAAGGTGACTATTTTAGTACCTTCTGCAGGATCCGGAATAAGAATGGGCGGACAAGTCAGAAAGCAATATTTGCAATTAAGAGATAAGGAAATTTTAAAATGGACTCTAGAGAATTTCTATAAACTGTCTTTTTGGGATGAGCTTTTTGTGATAGTGCCCTATGAAGATGTTGAAATTGTTAAACAAAAAGTAGATATCTGGTTTTATGACGAATTTAGAAAAATCAGTGTAATAGCTGGAGGTGACACGAGGCAAAAATCCGTATTTAATGGTTTAAGTGCAACACCAAAAGATACTGAATTTGTCGTAGTACACGATGGCGTTAGACCTTTTCTACCCGTTAAGAAAACCCTAAATGCGCTGGATACTCTGAATGAAACTGATGAACTTTACGGTATTATCGCCGCTGTTAAGATAACTGATACTATAAAAAGCGTGAGTGAAAAAAAAATTATTGAATCAACAATTGACCGTGATAAAATTTGGGCAGTACAGACGCCGCAAATTTTCAAGTTTCAAACGCTTTTAGAGGCACATCAGGTTGCTAGCGAGCAGAATTTAACCGTTACGGATGATGCTGCTTTGTTAGAATACATGGATAAAAAAGTAGGAATATTTGAGAGTGACCGAAATAACATCAAAATTACCGAACCATATGACCTGTTAATGGCAGAACTGGTTTTGAATCAGTATATTGGAAATGAAGAGGTGAAACGATGAGAGTTGGAATTGGGTATGATGTTCACCAATTAGTGGAAGAACGATTGTTGATTTTAGGTGGTGTTGAAATCCCGCATTATTTTGGTCTTTTAGGTCATTCGGACGCTGATGTTCTCACACATGCGATCATGGATGCGATTTTAGGAGCATTAGGTGAAGGCGATATCGGAAAACATTTTCCTGATACATCGCAAACCTTTAAAGATATTTCAAGTTTAATTTTACTTGAAAAAGTGAATGATAAAATGAAACAATTGGGTTTTAAAATTGGCAATATTGATTGTACGATTGTTGCGCAAAAACCAAAACTAGCACCTTATATTGACCAAATGGTCTTGAAAATAAGTGAGATTTTAAAGTGTGAAACAAATCAAATAAATATTAAGGCTACAACGACTGAACGACTTGGTTTTGAAGGTCAAGAACAAGGGATTTCTAGTCAAGCTATTGTCTTGTTATTAAAAGCATAAATGGAGGATGCAATGAACGAAAACTATAAATTTAACCCGAATCCAAAGTGTGAATATTTTCCTTGTCATAAAGGGGTAGAAGTTGAAAAGTTTAATTGTCTTTTTTGCTATTGTCCACTTTATTTGCTAAAAGACGAATGTGGCGGGGATTTTAAAATAAATCATGGCATCAAGGATTGTAGTGAGTGTACAAAACCACATGACGAAAATAGTTACGATTACATCATGGGACATATGAAGGTGGTCATTGAAAGAGGCTCTGATTTTTAGTATAATAGGGCGAATACGGGAGGTAAATATGAAACCAAGATTGAGATTTGCACCAAGTCCTACTGGCTATGTGCACATAGGTGGCTTAAGAACTGCTTTATATAACTTTTTATATGCAAGGCAACAAGAAGGTACATACCTTTTAAGAATAGAAGATACAGATCAAACTAGACTAGTAGAAGATGCTATCGAAGGCATTATTAAATCGTTAACGTGGGCTGGTGTGACACATGATGAAGGCCCAGTGCTTAACGAAGCGCAAGATGCGATCATCGAAAAGGGCGAATTTGGACCCTATATTCAATCTAGTAGATTGGACATATACAAAAAGCATGCACTGGAATTAGTCGAAAGTGGTCATGCATATCACTGTTTTTGTTCAAGAGAGAGACTTGAAGCTGTTCGTGAAAAACAAAAATCTGATGGTGACACGCCAAAGTATGATGGGCACTGCAGATCTTTGACTAAAGAAGAAGTTGATGCGAAACTTCAAGCTGGTGAGGATCATGTTATAAGACTTAAACTACCAGAGGATCGTGTGATTGAATTTAATGATGCAATCAAAGGGCATGTTTCTGTAAATACCAATGATTTAGATGATCAAGTACTGATGAAAACAGATGGTTTTCCGACATATCATATGGCAGTCGTAGTAGATGATCATTATATGGGGATTACGCATGTTGTACGCGGTGATGAATGGTTAATTTCAACACCTAAACACGTGTATACCTATGAGGCTTTTGGATGGGATGCGCCAGAATTTGTACATTTGCCCGTTATTTTAAGCCATACTAAGAAAAAACTTAGTAAAAGAGAAGGATCTGTTGCGGTAGAGGACTTTAGACAAAAAGGATATTTACCAGAGGCTTTGATTAATTACATTGCTTTGGTTGGTTGGTCGCCGGAAGATGGACAAGAAATTATGTCCATGTCTGAGATGATTGAGAAATTCTCTTTTGATAGAGTTTCAAAATCCAGTGGTGTTTTTGATTTGGATAAATTAAACTGGATGAATAATCACTATATTAAAGCAGCTGATTTAGATGTTTTAACAAAACTTTGTAAACCATATTTGGTTGAAAGTGGTTTTGCTACCGAAAATAACTTTGATGAAAAATATACTGAACTTAAAAGAATAGTAGAGGTGCTGAGAGAGAGATTTGATAAACTCGAAGATATTAAATCTTATTACACTTTCTTTACACGTAGAGATGTTGAACTTGAAGATGATGAAGCACGTGAAATTATCGCTATGGAGCATGTTCCAGAGATTATGAAACTCTTTGTTGAAAAAATGATGAAATCAGATATGCTAGATGCCGACGCGGTAAAAGCAATTTTAAAAGAGATTCAGAAAGAAACAGGACACAAAGGTAAAAATTTATTTATGCCTGCTAGAGTTGCGATCACAGGTCAAGTTCATGGACCAGATATCGCAATTGTAACTGAAATTTTGGGCAAAGAACTGACTAAAGAAAGAATCGAGTTTTGTTTAGCACACCATTGTAGTTAAAGATAAAACTCGGAGGGATCTAAAGATACCTTCCGAGTTTTAACTGTAATTAGATGTTTAACAAGATATTTCTAGAAAGCGAGAGCAAAACATGGATAAATTTTTAGATCAAATGGGGCTAAATTCTCTCGATGAGCAAACCGTTAGAATGATGAATCCTTTAAAACTTGCCTATCTAGGTGATGCGTTATTTGAAGTATACATTAGAAGTTATTTGATTAATGAAGTAGTATTAACACCACATGAAATGTCTAAAAAGGCAATTAAATATGTAAAAGCATCATCACAGGCAAAGTTAGTCATGGGAATTAAAGATGATTTAACCGAAGAGGAATGGTCATTGGTCAAAAGGGGTCGAAATCAAAAGTCAGCTACAGTTCCCAAAAATGCGTTGCTAAGTGATTACAAATATGCGACGGGTTTTGAAGCTTTGGTTGGTTATCTATATTTAATGGGTAAAGAAGACCGTCTTATAGAAATTGTCTCAATGGGGATCAGATACCTTGAAAACCCTAGAGAAAAAATTGTAACTGAAAGTGAGAATGTTGATAATGCAGAAAGATAAGTCAAATAACGTAAGCAAACAAAATGGACCAAGCAAAATGAAAATTAGCACTAAAGACCTTGTTTTAATCATCATCACTGCAGTTTTGCTATTGTCCTTGATTACAAAGTCTGTAGTATTTGATGCATACACATTTCAAAATGAAGCTGAAAAAAAACTAGCTCAAGAATATATTGATCGCGAATTTGATGGAAAATTATATGAATGGGGCTTGCTTACCATTAGAGTAGTGGACCTTGATGTAAAAGATACGGGTACGCGTTATCATCTCAGAAAATATGTACTAGGATTATTACCATTTGGTGATGAATACACTGATTAAATATTGTTTAAGTAAAAAGGAGAATAAAATGATTGTAAACATGATTGCACATACCCCAGATCCGGAAAGAGTTGTCGCAGCTGCTGCTAAATTATGCTATTCTCAATCAGGCGCAGATGATATTATGTCAAAACTAGATAATGATCAAGCCTCTGGCTTTTTAGAAAAGCTAATGGATTTTGGTCATTATTCTCCTTTAGAACACGTGAGCTTTACCTTTGCTGTAGATGGTGTTAGTAGAGTGCTTACGCATCAACTCGTAAGACATCGAATCGCTTCGTATTCTCAACAATCTCAGCGATATGTTAAGCTTGATCAATTTGAATACATCATACCGCCTTCTATTGCGAATTCTCCTGAAGCGAAACAAGTATTTGTAAAGGCCATGTCAGATGATCAAGAAACATATTCAAAACTTGTTAATATACTAGAGGTAGACTATTACTTAAAAAACATACAAGTGGGGATGAGTGAAAAGCAAGCCAAAGCTGCAGCTGAAAAATCTGCCATCGAAGATGCGAGATTTGTATTCCCCAATGCTTGTGAAACGAAAATTGTAATGACCATGAACGCAAGAAGCTTAATTAATTTTTTTAATCACAGGTGCTGTAATCGTGCTCAGTGGGAGATAAGAGCATTAGCGGATGAAATTTTAAAAGCAGTAAAAGTGGTTGCGCCGTCACTATTTTTAGGAACAGGACCTAAATGCGTTTCAGGACCATGCCCAGAGGGTAAGATGACTTGTGGCAAAATAAGCGATGTGCGTAAAAAGTATTTAGAACTTTAGAAACGATGAGGTATTTAAGATGGAAGATATTATATATGGAAGAAATCCAATTTTAGAGGCAGTTAATGCAGGACATGAAATAAACAAACTCCTTGTATTAGAAGGCTCAAAGGATAAGAATTTGCAAAAGGTAATCAATGCTGCGCGCGATAAAAAAATTCTCATTCAATTTGTTGAACGTAAACTGATGGATAAAATTAGCGAAGGTGAGAATCATCAAGGTGTCATTGCATATGTGTCACCATATCGTTACTATGAATTAGAGGAACTGATTCAGCTTGCTAAAGAAAAAAACGAGGAGCCTTTATTGATCATATGTGATGAGATTACAGATCCCCACAATTTAGGCAGTATTATTCGAACTGCAAATGCTGTTGGTGCGCATGGTGTTATCATACCTAAGAGAAGAAGTGCCGCTATCAATCAGACTGTCGTAAAAACGTCATGTGGTGCTGTTGAATATGTTCCAGTCGCTAGGGTTACGAATATTACACAATCAATTAAACAATTACAAAATTTGGGCATTTGGGTAGTGGGGACGGATATGGATGCGCCTCTCTATTATGAAGCTAATCTTACTGGAAATATTGCAATTGTAATTGGAAATGAAGGTGAAGGAATCAGTCGATTAGTTAAAGAAAGCTGCGATTTAATGGTTTCACTTCCCATGCTAGGTCAAGTAAGTTCATTAAACGCTGCAGTAGCAGGTAGCATCGTTATGTATGAGGCTATAAGGCAGCGTCAAATCAAGAAAAAATAATTATCAAACTCCTTGAAAAAAACTCTAAAATGTACATTTGAAGGACACTTGACGTTCTGAATATGTATAATATATAATGTTTCTATGAATTGGCAAAAAATAGTACTCTTTTCACGCTATATAGGAGGACACCAAGGATGGAGTTAGTTGATACGTTGCATGAGGACCATCTTGAAGAAGAGTTTATCGTTGAGCTGGCGCGAAAAGGAGACCCCAAAGCACAAGAATTACTGATAAAGAAATACAAAAACTTTGTCAGATCTAAAGCGAGGTCCTATTTTTTAATTGGTGCAGATCGTGAAGATATAGTTCAAGAAGGCATGATAGGTCTTTTTAAGGCGATGAGAGATTATCAGCCGGATAGAGTTTCTTCGTTTAAGTCTTTTGCAGAACTTTGCATCAAACGTCAAATTATTACGGCGATTAAAACAGCAACACGACAAAAGCATATTCCGTTAAATTCTTATGTATCACTCAATAAGCCATTTTATGATGATGATTCAGATCGTACACTTTATGACGTAATGTCAAGTAATAGCAAGGAACTCAATCCAGAGCACTTAGTCATTAGACGAGAGGAATTGAGTCAAATTGAAGAAAAGATGGGCGAAGTTCTAAGTGATTTAGAATGGAAAGTATTGAATGCATATCTTGAGGGCAAATCCTATCAAGAAATTTCAACTGAAATGAACAAACATGTCAAATCGGTCGATAATGCACTTCAACGAGTAAAGAAAAAACTGGAAAAATTTTTGGTAAATAGCAATTAACAATTATTTGGGTTATTAACAATGCTGATAAGCATTTGTTAACGTAATACATCAATTATTATCCAAAGGGAGGATTTAGACAATGGCAAAGCAAAAGTTTGAAAGAAACAAACCACATTGTAATATTGGAACAATCGGTCACGTTGACCACGGTAAAACAACATTAACAGCAGCAATCACAAAAGTATTATTCGAAAAATACGGCTTAGGCGCAAAAGTAGACTTCGATAATATCGATAAAGCACCAGAAGAAAGAGAAAGAGGTATCACAATCTCTACAGCTCACGTTGAATATGAAACCCCAAATAGACACTACGCTCACGTTGACTGTCCAGGCCATGCTGACTACGTAAAAAACATGATCACAGGTGCAGCACAAATGGATGGATCAATCTTAGTTGTATCTGCAGCTGATGGTCCAATGCCACAAACAAGAGAGCATATCCTTCTTTCAAGACAAGTAGGCGTTCCATATATCGTTGTATTCTTAAACAAATGCGACATGGTAGATGACGACGAATTATTAGAGCTTGTAGAAATGGAAGTAAGAGATCTTCTTTCTCAATACGATTTCCCAGGCGATGATACACCAATCATCAGAGGATCAGCACTTAAAGCACTTGAAGGCGAAGCAGAGTGGGCACAAAAAATCGTTGATATGTTTGAAATCATCGACACATATATCCCACAACCAGAAAGAGCAACAGATAAACCTTTCTTAATGCCAGTAGAAGACGTATTCTCGATCACAGGTCGTGGAACAGTTGCAACAGGTAGAATTGAAAGAGGCGTTGTAAAAGTTCAAGAAGAAGTAGAAATCGTAGGACTTGCAGAAGCGCCAAGAAAAGTAGTTGTAACAGGCGTAGAGATGTTCAAAAAACTTCTTGATGAAGGTCAAGCAGGCGATAACGTAGGTTTATTACTTCGTGGTGTACAAAGAACAGAAATCGAAAGAGGACAAGTTCTTGCAAAACCAGGAACAATCAAACCACACACAAAATTCGAAGCACAAGTATACGTTCTTACTAAAGAAGAGGGCGGAAGACATACACCATTCTTCAAAGGTTATAGACCACAATTCTTCTTCAGAACAACAGACGTAACAGGTTCAATCGAATTTGCTCCAGGAGTAGAAATGTGTATGCCTGGCGATAACATTGAAATGTCAATCGAGTTAATCGCACCAATCGCGGTAGAAGAAGGTTTAAGATTCTCTATCCGTGAAGGCGGTAGAACTGTTGGCGCTGGATCAGTTATCAAAATTACTGCATAATTCAAAAACTGTTGTTGTAATTTTTGGTTAGGTGTTATAAAATACTATAGGTAATTAATTAAAGATTTAATACTGTATTTTCTAATGTTACTTTAGAAGATAAGGACTAGTGGCAACTAGTCCTTATTTAACTTGCTTAACAACATGAACAATTGTTAACAATATTACGCTGTCAAACTGGCGTGGTTTTGTTGACATGCCAATTGTTTTGTGGTAGGTTAAATTAGTAATGTTATAGTGGAGTATAGTGTGCATTGCCAGGCACGGACATTATTGGTTTAGGAGGTGTCGAGATGAGAGTTAATATCACATTAGCATGTACTGAGTGTAAGAACAGAAATTATACCACTACGAAGAACAAAAAGAACAACCCAGACAGAATTGAGATGAGCAAATACTGCAAGTTTTGCAAAAAACACACGGATCATAAAGAAACTAAATAGTTTCAAATACTAATTTAAGGGGTTGAGATAAATGGCTTCTAGTAATGTAAAAGAAAACAAGTTTAGTATAGGCAAATTTTTCAAGAGTGTGAGAAGTGAAGTTAGAAAAGTAACTTGGCCAACTCGTCAAGATGTATGGAATTACACATTGGTTGTACTAGCTATGTGTGCTTTTTCAGCAATTACGATTGGTTTACTAGATTTAGTATTTAAATTTCTCTTTGAATTACTTGCTTAAAACTGATTCAGCAACTGTGGGAGGAGGTTTAATCTAAGACATGGCAGATACTAATAATGCAAAATGGTACGTGGTTCATACGTATTCTGGTCATGAAAACAAAGTTAAGGCCAATATCGAGAAAATCGTTGAAAACAGAGGCATGGAAGACGTTATTTTACAGGTTGTCGTGCCAACAGAAACGGTCGTTGAGATCAAAGCCGGCAAACGAAAAGACAAATCAAAAAAAATCTTCCCAGGTTATGCATTAGTTAAAATGTTTATGACAGATGAGTCTTGGTATGTCGTACGCAACACACGAGGAGTAACGGGTTTTGTTGGCCCAGGCTCTAAGCCTATACCGCTAACAGACGAAGAAGTTGAAAATATGGGTCTTGAAAAGAGAAGCATACTTGTTGACTTCGCAATCGGTGATACGATTTCTGTTATCTCTGGTCCATTTGAGAACTTTATTGGAACAGTAGAGGAAATACACATGGAAAGACAATCGATAAAAGCAATGATATCGATGTTTGGTCGCGAGACCCCTGTGGAACTCGAGTTTGATCAAGTTAAAAAGAATTTTTAAGGAGGTGAATGTCAATGGCTAAAAAAGTAACTGGTATGGTAAAACTACAAATCCCTGCAGGTAAAGCGACTCCAGCTCCACCAGTTGGTCCAGCATTAGGTCAACAAGGTGTTAATATCATGCAATTCGTTAAAGAATTCAATGCGAAGACTGCTGATCAAGAAGGTATGGTTATTCCTGTAGTAATCACTGTTTACCAAGATAGATCTTATACTTTCATCACTAAAACACCACCAGCAGCTAACTTATTAATTAAAGCAGCGGGTATCAAAGGTGGTTCAGGTGAACCTAACAAAAAGAAAGTTGCAACAGTAAAAAGATCTAAAGTTAGAGAAATTGCTGAGCTAAAAATGCCTGATTTAAATGCAGGTAGCGTAGAAGCTGCAATGAGTATGATTGAAGGTACTGCAAAAAGTATGGGAATCGTTGTTGAAGATTAAGCACTAATCTAATCGGTGATTAGTTGCTATGTGTAGTGGGAGGATTTATCCGCGTAACCACGAAGGAGGTCAAAATGCCAAAAAGAGGTAAAGCTTATCAAGAAGCTGCAAAACTTGTTGAAAGAAATAAGTTTTATGAACTTGATGAAGCAATTAAATTAGTAAGACAAACTGCTAAAGCAAAATTTGATGAGACAGTTGAGCTTCATATCAAACTTGGTGTTGATGGAAGACATGCTGATCAACAAGTAAGAGGTGCAATTGTTTTACCACACGGTACAGGTAAAACAAAAAAAGTTCTTGTTATTGCTAAAGGCGAAAAAGCGATTGAAGCTGAAAAAGCTGGCGCTGATTTCGTTGGTGCAGAAGAAATAATCACAAAAATCCAAAGTGAAAACTGGTTTGAATACGATGTAATCGTTTCTACTCCAGACATGATGGGACAACTCGGTCGTTTAGGTAGAGTTTTAGGTCCTAAAGGCTTAATGCCAAACCCTAAATCAGGAACTGTTACATTCGATATCGAAAGAGCAGTTAATGAAATTAAAGCTGGTAAAGTTGAATACAGATTGGACAAAACGAATATCGTTCACGTTTCAATTGGTAAAGCATCTTTCGAAGAAGCTAAATTGACTGAAAACTTAAATGCATTAGTTGAGGCTGTAGTTAAAGCTAAGCCAGCTGCTGCTAAAGGAACATACTTGAAAAGCGTTACACTTTCAAGCACTATGGGACCTGGCATCAAAATCAACGCTGCAAAATTATAATTGACAAGCAAGTGATTCTTTGATAGAATTGCTTTGTCTTAAAAAATGTAAATAAACCGTAGACAGTAGGTGCTAACGCTTAATTTCCTACCGAGGTAAGGATAAATAGTTTATGAAGATAAATTATAACCTCTCTTGTCTACGGAAGAGAGGTTTTATTTTATACAAGGAGGTGGACAAATGTCAAATAAATTTGATGCGAAAAAAGTAGCAGTTGAGGAAATCAAAGAGAGATTTTCAAATGCTAAGTCTGCTGTTCTCGTAGATTACAGAGGTTTAACTGTTGAAGAGGTAACTGAACTTAGAAGTAAGTTCAGACAAGCTGGCGTTGAATACAAAGTTTACAAGAACAACTTAGTGAAAATCGCTATTAAAGATACGCCGTTTGAAGCATTATCTCAAGATTTGACTGGTCCTAATGCAATCGCGTTCGGTATCGAAGATGCCGTAATACCAGCAAAAATCATCAAAGACTTCGCAAAAGGCCACAAAAAACTTGAATTAAAAGCAGGTATTGTGGAAGGTTCATATTGTAATCTTGAACAGATTATCGAAATTGCAGATCTACCATCGAAAGAAGTATTAATTGGAAGATTCCTTGGAAGTGTCAAGGCGCCAGTTGCAAACTTTGCATATTTCTTATCAAATCTTATTAAAGAAAAAGAAGGAAATGCAGAAGCTTAATTGATTAATATGATTGGAAAATTATCCGGAGGTGTTTAAAATGACTAAAGAACAAATTATTGAAGCTATTAAAGGCATGAGTATTTTAGAAGTAAAAGAATTGGTTGAAGCTTGTGAAGCTGAGTTCGGCGTATCTGCATCTGCACCAGTTGGCGTAGCTGTAGCTGTTGCTGCTGAAGCTGTTGAAGAAAAAACTGAATTCGATGTAATTTTAGCTAACGCTGGCGCTAAAAAAATCGGCGTAATCAAAGTTGTTAGAGAACTTACTGGCCTTGGCTTAAAAGAAGCTAAAGACTTAGTAGATGGTGCTCCACAACCTGTTAAACAAGGCGTTTCTAAAGAAGAAGCTGAAAAAGTTAAAGCTGCTTTAGAAGAAGCTGGCGCTGCAGTAGAATTAAAATAGTTTTAATAATAGCCACCATTTTCATGGTGGCTATTTTAACTGAAGTTTACAACTTGATTGTAATTAATTCTGAGCACATGATGTGTGAAGATCTTTAGTAAAATAAGAAAAGCATGAAAATGCTATAAATGAAAACTCTATTCTAAACAAACTTTTTAAAATAATGTTGACACTGGCGATTAAGTGTGATATTATTTTATAATGCTATAAGTATGTTTAGAATGGAGTTTTCTGCGTTTCTAGACTCAGGCATGTGAGGTTAGAAAAGGATTTGTCCTTTTATAATACAACGACTTTTATTACACAAGGGGTGAAAATTTAATGCCACAACCTGTAATGCTCGGAAAAACGAAAAGAATGAGTTTTGCCAGAATTAATGAGCTACTTGAGAAACCAAACCTTATTGAGATTCAAAGAAAATCTTATGAGTGGTTTCTAGAAGAAGGATTGAAAGAAGCCTTCAAGGACATTTCTCCGATTGAGGATTACACTGGGAATTTAAGCTTAGAATTTATCGATTATGAACTTGATGAAGAGCCTAAATACGATGTTGAAGAGTGTAAAGAACGAGATGTCAATTTTGCTGTGCCTTTAAGAGTGCAGGTGCGCTTCATTAACAAGGAAACTAGTGAAATCAAAGAACAAAAAGTATTTATGGGCGATTTTCCATTGATGACTGATAAAGGAACATTTATCATCAATGGCGCTGAGAGGGTTATTGTAAGCCAACTCGTTAGATCACCTGGACCATACTACGATGTAAAAATCGATAAAGTTGGTACCAGATTATTTTCAAGCACAATCATTCCAAACAGAGGCGCATGGCTTGAATATGAAACGGATTCAAATGATATCGTTTCCGTTAGAATTGACAGAACACGTAAGCTCCCAGCAACTACTTTGATCAGGGCGCTTGGATACCATTCAAATCACGAAATCTTATCAATGTTTGGAGAAGATGAAAAACTTATTAAAACATTAGATAAGGATAGCACTGTCAATCAAGAAGAAGGCTTGATCGAAATTTATAAAAAATTGAGACCAGGCGAACCACCAACTGTGGAAAGTGCCAGAAATTTAATCAATTCACTGTTTTTTGATGAAAAAAGATATGACCTTGCAAAAGTTGGACGTTACAAGTTCAATAAAAAGCTAGGTGTTTCTAATCGTATTGAAGAGCGAGTGGCAGCTGAAAATATAATCAACCCACAAACTGGTGAGGTACTTGTTGAAAAAGATAACAAGATTACCATAGCTATGGCTTCTGTAATCGAAAATGCTGGCGTTAAGCAAGTTGATGTTTATGGAGACGACGATAAGATCATTAGAGTTATCGGTAATCATTTCGTAGATATTCGTACTTATATTAACTCAGATAAAATTACGATTAAAGAAAAAGTATACTATCCAGTGTTGAAAGAAATTCTTGACACATGTGATACGCTTGAAGAGCAATTAAGTGCAATTGAAGAAAAAATGTCTACATTAGTACCTAGACATATTGTTCCAGCAGACATTATAGCGTCTTTCAGCTATATTTTAAATGTAAACTGGGGTGTAGGAAATGTAGATGATATTGACCATTTAGGGAACCGAAGAATTAGATCTGTTGGTGAGCTTTTACAAAATCAATTTAGAATTGGTTTATCACGTATGGAGAGAGTTGTTCGCGAGAGAATGACAATTCAAGATATGGAAGCGATTACACCTCAAGCTTTGATCAATATTAAACCTGTTGTTTCGGCAATTAAAGAGTTCTTTGGCAGTTCACAGTTATCTCAATTTATGGATCAGACTAACCCGCTTGCAGAATTAACGCACAAAAGAAGATTATCTGCACTTGGACCTGGTGGTCTTTCTAGAGAGAGAGCAGGCTTTGAGGTTCGAGACGTGCATCATTCTCACTATGGAAGAATGTGCCCTATTGAAACGCCAGAGGGTCCGAATATCGGTCTGATAGGTTCGCTTAGTACGTTTGCAAGAATTAATGAGTATGGCTTTATTGAATCGCCATATAGAATCGTTAACAAAGAAACTGGCTTAATAACTGATGAAATTATTTTTATTACAGCTGATGTTGAAGATAAATATATTGTAGCACCTGCAAATGAACCAGTTACTGCGGATAGTCATTTTGTAAGTGATCGTATCGTTGCAAGACGTCGCTCAGACATTAAGGAATTTCCAGTTGGTGAAATTGATCTAGTTGAAGTTTCAGCACTTCAAATGGTATCTGTTGCAACCGCTATGATTCCTTTCCTTGAAAATGATGATGCGAACCGTGCACTTATGGGATCGAACATGCAACGTCAAGCGGTTCCACTTGTAAGAGCAGAAACGCCTATAATCGGAACTGGTATTGAACATGTTGCAGCTAAGGATTCAGGTTCAGTAGTAAAGTCTCCTGTAGACGGCGTAATTGAATATGTTTCAGCAGATGAAATTGTTGTCAGAGGTAATGCGGATAAAAAGAAATATAGATTTAAATTATTAAAGTTCAAAAGATCAAACCAAGGCACTTGTATTAATCAAAAACCACTTGTTAAAAAAGGACAAGAAGTTGTATTTGATGAAATTATCGCCGATGGTCCTTCAACTGATAATGGTGAAATTGCACTTGGTACTAACTTACTCATCGGCTTCATGACATGGGAAGGTTACAACTATGAAGATGCGATCATGTTAAGTGAAGAACTTGTCATGGAAGATAAACTTTCTTCTATTCATATTGAAGAATACGAATCAGAAGCTAGAGATACAAAACTTGGTCCTGAAGAAATTACGAGAGATATTCCTAATGTTGGTGAAGATGCACTTAAAAACTTAGATGCAGAAGGAATTATTCGTATAGGCGCTGAAGTTAATTCAGGTGATATATTAGTTGGTAAGGTAACACCAAAAGGTGAAACTGAGTTAACTGCAGAAGAAAGATTACTTCGTGCAATCTTCGGTGAAAAGGCAAGAGAAGTTAGAGATACTTCACTTAGGGTTCCTCACGGTGAATCAGGAATTATTGTTGATGTTAAAAAGTTCGAAAGAGAAAATGGCGATGAACTATCTCCAGGTGTCAACAAACTAATTCGTGTTTATATCGCGAAAAAACGTAAAATAAGTGTTGGAGATAAAATGGCGGGTCGTCATGGTAATAAAGGTGTAATTTCAAGAATATCACCTGTTGAAGACATGCCGTTCCTTGATGACGGAACTTCATTACAAATCGTACTTAACCCACTAGGCGTTCCTTCGCGTATGAACATCGGACAGATTCTTGAAGTTCACTTGGGTTTAGCCGCTAAGAAAAAAGGTTGGAAAGTTGCAACACCAGTATTTGACGGTGCAAAAGAAAGCCAAATTCAAGACATTCTTGAAGATGCTGGTTACCCTCGTAATGGTCGATTAATTGTAAGAGATGGTAGAACTGGTGAAGCGTTTGATAACCCTGTAACTGTAGGTTACATGTATATGTTAAAACTGCATCACTTGGTTGATGATAAAATCCATGCAAGAAGTACTGGCCCTTACTCTTTAGTTACACAACAACCACTTGGTGGTAAAGCACAATTTGGTGGTCAGCGTTTTGGTGAGATGGAGGTTTGGGCACTTGAGGCTTACGGTGCAGCACATACCCTTCAAGAAATTCTTACAGTAAAATCTGATGACGTTGTGGGTAGAGTGAAAGCTTACGAAGCAATCGTTAAAGGTGAAAATATCCCTGAACCAGGTATTCCAGAGTCGTTTAAAGTATTAATCAAAGAACTACAAGCACTTGCGCTTGATGTTAAAGTTCTCAGAGATGATGCTGGCGAGATTGAAATTGAACTTGCAGATGATGATGATGACGGTTTGGATTATAATGCAGCGTTACGTGAGAACAAAATCACAAACGATGTAGAATTAGAACGTGGTGGTTTTATCGATGATTTGGTAGAGGAAGAAGCGCTACAAGATGCTGATTTTGAAGATGATGCTTTAGAAGCAGTAGATGACGAATTCTTACTTGAAGAAGACGAAGATTTTGATGAGTAACTAACTTTATTTAGAGAAGGGAGAGGTAGCCCTTGATCGAATTCAATAATTTTGATTCTATAAGGATAGGTTTGGCTTCACCGAGTAAAATTAGATCGTGGTCAAAAGGTGAGGTTAAAAAACCGGAAACAATTAACTATAGAACTTTAAAACCTGAGAAAGAAGGTCTTTTCTGCGAAAAGATCTTCGGACCTACCAAAGACTGGGAATGTCATTGTGGTAAGTATAAAAAAGTAAGATATAAAGGTGTAATTTGTGACCGTTGTGGTGTTGAAGTCACAAAATCAAAAGTTAGACGTGAACGTATGGGTCATATCGAACTTGCTGCACCAGTATCTCATATTTGGTATTTTAAAGGGATCCCATCTAAAATGGGTATATTACTTGACCTTTCACCTAGATCACTTGAAAAAGTATTGTATTTTGCTTCATATATAGTGATTGAACCAGGTGAAACGAGTCTAGAATTCAAACAACTCTTAACTGAGAGTGAATATTCACAATACAGAGAGAAATACGGTAATACTTTTAAAGCAATGATGGGTGCAGAAGCAGTAAAAGAGATTTTACAATTAGTGGATTTAGATTCACTTGCGACTGAACTTAAATCACAGTTAAAAGACAGTTCTGGTCAAAGAAAGATTAGAATAGTACGTAGACTCGAAGTTGTAGAAGCGTTTAGACAATCGGGAAATGATCCTGAATGGATGATATTAGATGTTGTACCAGTTATACCACCAGATCTTAGACCAATGGTTCAACTTGATGGTGGACGTTTTGCAACTGCAGACTTAAATGATTTATATAGAAGAGTCATCAATAGAAATAACCGTTTAAAAAGACTTCTCGAATTAGGTGCTCCTGATATTATCGTTAGAAATGAAAAGCGTATGCTTCAAGAAGCAGTTGACGCATTAATCGACAATGGTAGAAGAGGAAGACCGGTAACGGGACCTGGAAATAGACCTCTTAAATCTTTATCAGATTTATTAAAAGGTAAACAAGGTCGTTTCCGTCAAAATTTACTTGGTAAACGCGTTGACTACTCAGGTCGTTCGGTAATCGTCGTTGGACCAGAACTTAAATTCTACCAATGTGGTTTACCAAAAACGATGGCACTAGAGTTATTTAAACCTTTCGTTATGAAACGTTTAGTAAATGATGGTTATGTTCATAATATTAAAAGTGCAAAAAGAATGGTTGAACGTGTTAAACCTGAAGTTTGGAGTATAGTGGAAGAGGTAATTGCAGAACATCCAGTTCTACTTAACCGTGCGCCTACACTTCATAGACTTGGTATCCAAGCATTTGAACCAGTTCTTGTAGAAGGTAAAGCAATTCGTCTTCACCCACTTGTATGTACAGCATACAATGCGGACTTCGACGGTGACCAGATGGCAGTTCACGTTCCATTATCAGTAGAAGCGCAAGCAGAAGCACGTTTCTTGATGCTATCAGTGAATAATATTTTGGCACCTAAAGATGGACGTCCTATCACCACTCCTACACAGGATATGGTACTCGGCGCTTACTATCTCACTTACGAGAGTGAAGATCAACCTGAAGTTAAAAAGGTATTTAAAGATTTTGAGGAATTAAATTTAGCTTACTTTAATGGCGCTGTAACACTTCATACTAGAGTTATTTTAAAACGTTATATGAAGTCTGAAGGCATCTATGTTAAAACAGAAAGTACTGTGGGTCGTTTTATCTTTAATGAAAAAATACCACAGAACCTTGGATTTGTTGACAGAGAACACGATAAGTATTCGCTAGAAATTGACTTCTTATGTAAGAAAAAAGACTTAGAAGAAATTATTGCAAAATGTTTTGCAGAGTATGGCAATACAATTACGGCTGAACTTCTAGATCATATGAAAGACATAGGATTTAAATATTCTACAAGAGCTGCAATTACAGTATCTGTTTCGGATATGGTAATTCCAGAAGCTAAAAAAGATTTAATTTCTGCTGCAAGAGAAACGGTTGATCAATATCAAAAAGCATTTAGAAGAGGCTTGATTTCTGAAGATGAGCGTTATGAGAAAATTATTCAAACGTGGACTAAAACCACTGAAGATGTAACAGACGCACTTATGAAGAATCTTACAAATCTTAATAATATTAAGATCATGGCTGATTCAGGAGCCCGTGGATCTAAAAACCAGATTAGACAGTTAGCTGGTATGCGTGGTCTTATGGCCAATGCACTTGGTAAAACTGTTGAGATTCCAATTATTTCGAATTTCCGTGAAGGCTTAACTGTACTTGAATACTTTATTTCAACTACTGGAGCACGTAAAGGTCTTGCGGATACTGCACTTAGAACAGCTGACTCTGGTTACTTAACTAGACGTCTCGTTGATGTAAGCCAGGAAGTAATTGTACGTGAAATTGATTGTCATACTAATAACGGAATTGAAGTTGTAGAATTCAGAGAGGGCAATGAATTAATTGAACCTTTAGCTGAGCGTATATTGGGTAGATATCCTGTAGAAGACTTAGTAAATCCTAAAACGGGCGAAGTTATATGTACGACAAACCAAATTATTTCAGAAAAATTAGCAGAGAAAGTTATTGCTGCTGGTTATAAAACAGTTAAAATTCGTTCAGTATTAACATGTGATACACAATATGGTGTTTGCTCCAAATGTTATGGACTTAACCTTGCAACTGGAAAACCAGTTCATGTTGGTGAAGCTGTTGGTATCATTGCAGCTCAGTCAATCGGTGAACCAGGTACTCAGCTTACAATGAGAACATTCCATACAGGTGGTGTTGCCGGCGGTGATATCACTCAAGGTCTCCCTCGTGTTGAGGAACTTTTCGAAGCTAGAAAACCTAAAGGTTTGGCTGTAATCGCTGAAATTGATGGTTTGGTATCTTTTAAAGAGACTAAGAAGAAAAAAGAAGTTGTTATTACTAATGAAGAAACTGGTGAACAACACACATCTTTAATCGTATTTGGTGCAAGACTTAAAGTAAAAGATGGCGAAAGAGTAACTCAAGGTCAATCAATTACTGAAGGTTCTATAAACCCTCATGACTTATTAAGAGTTGTTGGCGTTTATGGTGTACGTGAATATATTATTAAAGAAGTTCAAAAAGTTTATAGACTTCAAGGTGTTGACATCAATGATAAGCACATTGAAATCATTGTAAAACAAATGCTTTCTAAGATTAAAATCGATGAATCTGGTGATTCATTGTTGCTTCCTGGTACAGTTGTAAGCTTAAAAGAATTTAATAAACTCAACGATAGTATCATTGCTGAAGGTGGTGAAATTGCTGTTGGAACTAGATCTCTTTTAGGTATTACAAAGGCATCTTTGGCAACGGAATCCTTCTTATCAGCAGCTTCTTTCCAAGAAACTACGCGTGTTCTTACTGAAGCGGCAATTAATGGTAAAGAAGATCGTCTATTAGGTCTTAAGGAGAATGTTATAATCGGTAAACTTATCCCAGCAGGAACGGGAATGAGGTATTACAAGGATATGACAGTTAAGACTAAAGAAGATTTTAACTTCGGAGACGTTGAAACCTTTAATAGTATTTAACATAAAATTTATTGACAGTAAATTTCTATGGTGTTAAAATGATGAAGTGCATATTGGCGACTTCAAGGAGGGACACAGTATGCAATTGAACGACCTCGCAAAACATTCCAAAATCAACGTTGGCGTAAAGCAATCAACTAAGGCTATAAAGGCTAATCGAGCACTTGCTGTTTTTATTGCAGAAGATGCAGATAAGCTTCTTATACAAAAGGTCATTGACCTTGCGACTGAGAGTATGGTTGAGATTGTTTATGTCAATTCGATGAAAGAGCTTGGGCGTGCATGTAATATTGACGTTGGTGCTGCGACAGCGGTTATTGAAAAATAGATAAAAAAAAGGAAAGGAGGTGCCGAAAAAGGATGCCTACTATTAATCAATTAGTGAGAAAAGGAAGACTAGAAATCGAAGAAAAGTCAACTTCTCCAGCTTTACAAAGAAGTTTAAATACTTTAAAGAGAAAGCAAGTGAAAATGAGTTCGCCACAAAAAAGAGGTGTATGTACAAGTGTTAAAACTGTTACACCTAAGAAACCTAACTCAGCTTTAAGAAAAGTTGCCAGAGTTAGATTAACAAACGGTTTTGAGGTGACTGCATATATTCCAGGTGTTGGCCATAACTTACAAGAGCACAGTGTTGTTCTTATCAGGGGTGGTAGAGTTAAAGACTTACCAGGTTGTAGATACCACATCGTTAGAGGAGTACTTGATTCATCTGGCGTTAATAACAGAATGCAATCAAGATCTAAATATGGTGCTAAGAGACCTAAGAAAAAATAATGATATAGCCGGCCTCTTCCGAAAGGAAGGGGCTTTATATAGTAAACTAATTCAATAGCAAGTTACGCACAGCGACAGTCAAATGTCGAGTACCGATGAATGACTAAAACACATTATAAGGAGGGAAGAAAGTGCCTAGAAAAGGAAACGTACCCAAAAGAGATGTGCTACCTGATCCAATGTACGGAAGTAAGGTAGTTACAAAATTAATTAATGCCGTTATGTATGACGGAAAAAGAGGCGTTGCTCAAAGTATTGTTTATGGTGCATTTGAGATGGTTAGAGAGAAAACAGGTAAAGATCCAGCAGAAGTGTTCGATACAGCAATCAACAATATCATGCCTGTTCTTGAAGTTAAAGCTAGAAGAGTTGGTGGTTCTAACTACCAAGTTCCAATCGAAGTAAGAGCTGAAAGAAGACAAACTCTTGGCCTAAGATGGTTAATCACTTACTCGCGTAAAAGAGGCGAGAGAACAATGCAAGAAAAACTTGCAAAAGAAATTATGGATGCGGCAAACAACACTGGCGCAGCTGTTAAAAAGAGAGAAGACACTCATAAAATGGCTGATGCAAATAAAGCATTTGCTCACTATAGATTCTAGTTTTAAAATATGGCGTTTAAGCTTAGCTAGCTAAGCTTAAACCTTTAATCGAAAGGAGGATAACGATGAGTAGGGGTTATTCACTAGAGAATACCAGAAACATCGGCATCATGGCGCATATCGACGCCGGAAAAACGACAACTACCGAAAGAATCCTCTATTATACAGGTATCAACTACAAAATCGGGGAAGTTCACGATGGTGGCGCGACAATGGACTGGATGGAACAAGAGCAAGAAAGAGGTATCACAATTACTTCTGCTGCTACAACTTGTGTCTGGAAAGATAAAAGAATCAATATCATTGACACACCTGGTCACGTTGACTTTACTGTTGAAGTTGAAAGATCACTTCGTGTATTAGATGGATCAGTTGCTGTTTTCTGTGCTAAAGGTGGGGTTGAACCTCAATCTGAAGCAGTTTGGAGACAAGCAGATAAATATGGCGTACCAAGAATGGCATTTGTTAATAAAATGGATATTACTGGTGCAGATTTCTTCAGAGTTGTAAAAATGATGAAGGATCGTTTAAAAGCAAACGCAGTACCAATTCAATTACCAATTGGTGCAGAAGATAAATTCCAAGGTATGATAGACTTAATGGGCATGAAAGCTTATTACTACAGAGATGACCTTGGCGAAAATATCGAAGAGTTAGAAATTCCAGAAGACATGAAAGAATTAGCAGAAGAATACAGACATTCAATGATGGAATCTATTGCTGAATCTGACGAAACACTTATGGAAAAATATCTTGAAGGCGAAGAATTAAGCGTTGCCGAGTTAAAAGCTGCTCTTAGAAAAGCAACAATTAACAATGTGATTGTACCTGTATTTTGTGGCTCAGCTTACAAAAATAAAGGTGTTCAAAAAATGCTTGACGCTGTTATTGACTTCATGCCTGCTCCAACTGATGTTGCTGCAATTAAAGGTACTGATGAAGACGGTAACGAACTTGAAAGAGCATCAAGCGATGATCTTCCATTTTCTTCATTAGCATTCAAAATCATGACAGATCCTTTTGTTGGTAAATTAACTTTCTTTAGAGTTTACTCAGGTACACTAGAGTCGGGTTCTTATGTTCACAACTCAACTAAAGATAAAAAAGAAAGAGTTGGCCGTATCTTACAGATGCATGCCAACAAACGCGAAGAAATTTCGAAAGTTTATGCTGGAGATATTGCTGCAGCGGTAGGTCTTAAATTTACTACAACGGGTGATACTTTATGTGATCCTGACCATATCATTATTCTTGAGTCAATGGTATTCCCTGAGCCAGTTATTAGGGTTGCAATTGAACCAAAAACAAGAGCTGGTCAAGAAAAAATGGGTATTGCACTTTCTAAACTTGCTGAAGAGGATCCAACATTCAGAACTTATACTGATGAGGAAACTGGACAAGTTATTATCGCTGGTATGGGTGAACTTCACCTTGAAATCATCGTTGACCGTCTTTTAAGAGAGTTCAAAGTTGAAGCGAATATTGGTGCACCACAAGTTGCATATAAAGAAACGATTACAAAAGCAACTGATATTGATTACAAATACTCGAAACAATCGGGTGGTAAAGGTCAATACGGTCATGTTAAAATCAAGTTTTCTCCAAATGAATCAGGTAAAGGTTATGCATTTGAATCATCTGTTACAGGTGGTAGTGTACCAAGAGAATACTGGAAAGCTGTTGATGAAGGTATTCAAGGTTCACTTAAAGCTGGTATCTTAGGTGGATTCGAAGTTGTTGACGTATGTGCAAATCTTTATGATGGTTCGTACCATGAAGTTGACTCGAATGAGATGGCGTTTAAACTTGCTGCATCTATGGCTTTCAAAGAAGCTATGAGAAAAGGTGATGCAATTGTTCTTGAGCCTTTCATGAAAGTTGAAGTAACTGTACCAGAAGAGTATTTCGGTGACGTTATGGGTGATATTAACTCTAGACGTGGAAAACTTGAAGGTATGGAAATGGCACATGGCGCTCAAATTATTAAGGCACATGTTCCATTGTCTGAGATGTTTGGATATTCTACGTCATTGAGATCAAGTTCTCAAGGTCGTGGTACTTATACAATGTTATTCAGTCACTACGAGCAAGTTCCAAAGAGCATTGCTGAAGAAATTATTGGTAAAAAATAACCTACAGGAGGAATCTAACAATGGCAAAGCAAAAGTTTGAAAGAAACAAACCACATTGTAATATTGGAACAATCGGTCACGTTGACCACGGTAAAACAACATTAACAGCAGCAATCACAAAAGTATTATTCGAAAAATACGGCTTAGGCGCAAAAGTAGACTTCGATAATATCGATAAAGCACCAGAAGAAAGAGAAAGAGGTATCACAATCTCTACAGCTCACGTTGAATATGAAACACCAAATAGACACTACGCTCACGTTGACTGTCCAGGCCATGCTGACTACGTAAAAAACATGATCACAGGTGCAGCACAAATGGATGGATCAATCTTAGTTGTATCTGCAGCTGATGGTCCAATGCCACAAACAAGAGAGCATATCCTTCTTTCAAGACAAGTAGGCGTTCCATATATCGTTGTATTCTTAAACAAATGCGACATGGTAGATGACGACGAATTATTAGAGCTTGTAGAAATGGAAGTAAGAGATCTTCTTTCTCAATACGATTTCCCAGGCGATGATACACCAATCATCAGAGGATCAGCACTTAAAGCACTTGAAGGCGAAGCAGAGTGGGCACAAAAAATCGTTGATATGTTTGAAATCATCGACACATATATCCCACAACCAGAAAGAGCAACAGATAAACCTTTCTTAATGCCAGTAGAAGACGTATTCTCGATCACAGGTCGTGGAACAGTTGCAACAGGTAGAATTGAAAGAGGAATCGTAAAAGTTCAAGAAGAAGTAGAAATCGTAGGACTTGCAGAAGCGCCAAGAAAAGTAGTTGTAACAGGCGTAGAGATGTTCAAAAAACTTCTTGATGAAGGTCAAGCAGGCGATAACGTAGGTTTATTACTTCGTGGTGTACAAAGAACAGAAATCGAAAGAGGACAAGTTCTTGCAAAACCAGGAACAATCAAACCACACACAAAATTCGAAGCACAAGTATACGTTCTTACTAAAGAAGAGGGCGGAAGACATACACCATTCTTCAAAGGTTATAGACCACAATTCTTCTTCAGAACAACAGACGTAACAGGTTCAATCGAATTTGCTCCAGGAGTAGAAATGTGTATGCCTGGCGATAACATTGAAATGTCAATCGAGTTAATCGCACCAATCGCGGTAGAAGAAGGTTTAAGATTCTCTATCCGTGAAGGCGGTAGAACTGTTGGCGCTGGATCAGTTATCAAAATTACTGCATAATAAATATTTCCAAAAAGAAATATTTAAACACTAAAATAACCCCTTGATTTAATCAAGGGGTTATTATATAATACTATGGTGCACTAATGCGATGATGCGAAAAGTTACTTAGCTGTGAGAGAATTTTCGCTGAGAATTGTTCATACTTGATATGAGCGACGAGTTTTTTTATGCTCACCAAATCGCGAAACACCCGGCGTAGTGGACAATAAAACTCGGTTGCATGATCACGGTAAACATGCGATAAAAAAAGGAGGCTTAGCAATGGCTAACAAGCAAAAAATTAGAATCAGATTAAAATCATTTGATCACAAAATTTTGGACAACACTGCTCTCAAAATAGTAGAAGTTGCGAAAATGACTGGTGCGGATGTGGCTGGCCCAATTCCATTACCAACGAAAAAAGAAATTGTAACAATTCTTAGAGCTGTTCATAAGTACAAAGACTCTAGAGAGCAATTTGAAATCAGAACTCACAAGAGATTGATTGACATTTTGAATCCAGGTCAAAAAACTGTGGATGCGTTAATGAAACTTGAGTTACCAGCAGGCGTTGACGTAGAAATTAAGCTTTAAGCATTATTTTGGACTAAGATTTCGGTTTAAATAGATAAACCTGATTTTTTAGGATGATTACATTAGGTAATCCGCTGTAAGAATATTAGGAGGTGCGAAACGCATGGTAGGAATTATCGGTAAAAAAATCGGTATGACCCAAGTATTCAACGAAGAAGGCATCGTAACAGCTGTAACAGTAGTAGAAGTAACACCAATGGTAGTTGCTCAAATCAAAACTGTAAAAACAGACGGTTACAATGCGATTCAAGTTGCATCTGGTGACGTGAAAGAAAAACACGTGAACAAGCCTATGAAAGGACATTTCAACAAAGCTGGAATACCTTTCAAAAAATTATTAAAAGAATTCAGAGTAGATAACCCTGCTGAATTCAAAATTGGACAAACGATTACTGCTGACATCTTTACAGATGGTCAAAAAATCGATGTAACTGGTACTTCTAAAGGTAAAGGTACTACTGGTCCAATCAGAAGATATAACCAATCAAGAGGACCTGAGACTCACGGTTCTAAATACCACAGAGGTGGTGGATCGATTGGAGCAGCTTCTTATCCAGCTAGAGTTTTCAAAGGTATGCCAATGGCAGGTCGTATGGGTAATGAGCAAGTTACTGTACTCAATCTTGAAGTCGTTAAAGTTGACGCTGAAAGAAACCTTTTATTAATTAAGGGTGCAGTGCCAGGACCTAAAAAAGGTCGTATCACAATAAGAAAAGCTATTAAAGCAGTTAAGTAATAGCTGATGAAAGGAGGAAGCACAGTGCCTAAGTTAGACGTATTAAATGTTGCGGGACAAAAAGTTAGTGAAATCGAATTAAACGAAAGCGTTTTCGGTATAGAGCCTAATATCCCTGTTATGCATGAAGTAGTAAAAAACTACTTAGCAAACCAAAGACAAGGAACACAATCTGCTAAAACAAGAGCAGAAGTAAGCGGTGGCGGAAGAAAACCGTTTAGACAAAAAGGAACTGGTAATGCAAGACAAGGATCAATCACAGCACCTCACTATATTGGTGGTGGTGTCGTATTTGCTCCAAAACCAAGAAGCTACAGATACACTTTACCTAAAAAGGTAAGAAGATTAGCGCTTAAGTCTGCTTTTAGTGCAAAAGTTATGGAAAATGAAATGATCGTTCTTGATGCATTATCATTAGAAGCTCCAAAGACTAAAGAAATGATCTCAATTCTTGACAATATCAAATTAACTGGTAAGAAAGTTCTTATCGTTACTGAAGGCGTTGAGAAAAATGTTGTAAGTGCTACAAGCAATCTTACAGGCGTTAAGACAACATTCGTTGGAGAAATCAACGTATATGACATCTTAAACCACGATTTCTTCGTAGTAACTAAAGGTGCAGTAGAGAAATTTGAGGAGGTGTACGCATAATGAGAACCTCTTATGATGTAATAATTAAACCTATCGTAACAGAGAATTCGATGCTTCAAACTTCAGATCGTAAATATACTTTTGAAGTTTTAAAAAATGCGAATAAAACTGAAATCAGAAAAGCTGTTGAAGAAGTTTTCGGTGTTAAAGTTGAAAAAGTTAACACTTTGAATGTTAAAGGCAAGCTTAAAAGACAAGGTAGAACTCAAGGCTACACAAGAAGCTGGAAGAAAGCGATTGTAAAATTAACTGCTGACAGTAAAACAATCGAGTTCTTTGAAGGCATGTAATCATTAAAGATTCGAAGGAGGTATAAACAATGGGTATCAAAAAATTTAAACCGACTTCACCTGCTAGAAGACAGATGACTATGTCTACTTTCGAAGAAATCACAAAAAAACAACCAGAGAAAGCTTTAGTTGTTGCTTTGAAAAAAAATTCAGGTAGAAACAATCAAGGAAAGATCACTGTTCGTCATAGAGGTGGCGGTACCACTGTAAAATATAGAATTATCGATTTCAAAAGATTAAAAGATAACGTACCTGCAAAAGTTTCAGCTGTAGAATACGATCCAAACAGAAGCGCAAACATTGCACTTTTAGTTTATGCTGATGGCGCTAAAAGCTATATTCTTCATCCAAACGGCTTAAAAGTTGGTGATACAGTTATTTCTGGCGAACATCAAGATATCAAAACTGGTAATGCAATGCCACTTATGAACATGCCAGTGGGTACAATCGTTCACAATATCGAAATGAAACCTGGTAAAGGCGGTCAATTAGTAAGATCAGCTGGTAACTCAGCTCAACTTATGGCAAAAGAAGGTAAATATGCACTTCTTAGATTACCATCAGGCGAAACTAGATATGTAAGAAAAGAATGTAGAGCTACAATTGGTCAAGTTGGTAATATCGATCATGAGAATATCTCAATCGGTAAAGCTGGTAGAACTAGACACATGGGTATTAGACCTACTGTCAGAGGTTCTGTAATGAACCCTAACGATCACCCTCACGGTGGTGGTGAAGGTAGATCACCAATTGGTAGACCAAATCCGGTTACACCTTGGGGTAAACCAGCACTTGGTTACAAAACTAGAAAGAAAAGTAATCCTAACGATAAGTATATCGTATCTCGTAGAAAGAAATAATTTCGTAAACTGAAAGGAGGACACATAGAATGAGTAGATCTCTTAAAAAAGGTCCTTTTGTCCATAAAGGTCTGTTGAGAAAAATCGAAGAGATGAATGCAGCTGGCGAAAAGAAAGTTCTTAAAGCTTGGTCAAGATCATCTACAATTTTCCCACAAATGGTTGGTCACACAATCGCAGTACACGATGGCAAAAAACACGTACCTGTATATGTAACTGAAGATATGATTGGTCACAAACTCGGTGAGTTTGCTCCAACTAGAACATTCAGAGGACATGCGGGCGATAAGAAGAGCAAATAAGTTCAATAATCCGAAAGGAGGCACTATAAATGCAAGCAAAAGCGGAAGCTAAGCATATGAGAATTTCTCCTCGTAAAATGAAAGCAATTGCTGATTTAGTAAGAGGAAAAAATGTAAAAGATGCACAAGCAATTTTAAAGTTTACACCTAGAAAAGGTGCAGAAATATTCTTGAAGGTTTTAAACTCAGCAGTGGCAAACGCTGAGAATAATCATCACATGGATGTAGAAGCTTTGTTCGTTAAAGATATCTACGCTAACCAAGGTCCAACTCTTAAAAGATGGAACGCAGGTTCAATGGGTAGAGCAAATCCGGTGTTGAGAAGAAGCAGTCACGTTGGCGTTATTGTCGCTGAAAAAGAGTAGAAGGAGGGTATACTGAATGGGTCAAAAAGTTAGCCCACACGGACTCCGAGTTGGAGTCATCAAAGATTGGGACTCAAAGTGGTATGCAAATAAAAAGAACTTCGCAGATTTACTAATTGAAGATTATGAAGTACGTAAATATGTTAAGAAGAGACTTTTTACGGCTGGTATCTCTAGAATTTATATTGATAGAACAGCAAATGACAAAGTTCATGTAAATATCTTTACTGCTAAACCAGGTATGGTTGTAGGTAAAGGTGGAGAAAATATCAAAGTTTTAAGAGAAGAACTTGAAAAAATAACTAAAAAGTCAATTCAACTTGATATTTCAGAAGTGGATAACGTAGATGTAGATGCACAATTAGTTGCAGAAAACGTAGCATTTTCACTTGAAAAAAGAGTTTCGTTTAGAAGAGCAATGAAACAAGTTATCGGAAGAGCACTTAAATCAGGCGCTGAAGGTATCAAAGTTCAAACTTCTGGTCGTTTAGGCGGCGCTGAAATGGCGAGAACTGAGGGATATTCTGAAGGTAACGTGCCATTATCTACTTTAAGAGCTGATATCGATTACGGCTTTGCTGAAGCTGACACAACTTATGGTAAAATTGGTGTTAAAGTTTGGATCAATAAAGGCGAAGTACTTCCAAGTGTAAGTGAAGAAACTAGACTTAGAAGAAAAGAAGCTAGAAAAGCGACAGATAAGCGTCCTCAAAAATCAAGAAACGCTAACGCTGGTCCAAGTAGAGGCCCAAGAAAGCCAAGAAACAACAACAATTAATTCAAGTTTTGTGAAAGGAGGCTATTAACCATGTTGATGCCTAAAAGAGTAAAACGCCGTAGAGTTCACAGAGGTAGAATGTCTGGTACTGCTCAAAAAGGAAACACAGTATCATACGGAGATTACGGTTTAGTAGCTATGGAGCCAGTTTGGCTTACAGCGAATCAAATAGAAGCAGCCAGAATTGCAATCAATAGAAGAATCAAAAGAGGCGGTAAGGTTTGGATTAAGGTATTCCCTCATAAACCTGTTACACAAAAGCCTGCTGAAACTCGTATGGGTGCCGGTAAAGGTTCTCCAGAATACTGGGTTGCTGTCGTTAAACCAGGTAGAGTATTGTTTGAACTTGCTGGTGTAGATGAAGAACTTGCAAGAGAAGCAATGAGACTTGCAGCTAACAAATTACCAATCAAATGTAAATTTGTTAAGAAGGACGACGCTATCGAAAAGGGTGGTGAATAAAGTTGAAAGCAAATAAAATTAAAGAAATGACTTCACAAGAATTAAGTGAAAAAATGGTTGAGTTGAAAAACGAGCTTTTCAACTTGAGATTCCAATTAGCTACAGGGCAATTAGATAACCCAATGAAAATTAAAGCCATTAAAAAAGATATTGCTCGTGTTAATACGATCTTGAGACAAAAAGAGATCCAAGCATAAGCAAAGGAGGTTACGCTGTGGAAAGAGGCAGTAGAAAAGTTAGAGTTGGATTCGTAACTAGCGATAAAATGGACAAAACGATCGTTGTTACTGTAGAAGATTTTATCCGTCACCCACTCTACGGAAAAAGAGTAAAAAGAACAAAAAAATTCAAAGCGCATGATGAAGAAAATACATGTGGCATTGGTGATAAAGTAAGAATTATGGAAACTAGACCACTTAGCAAAGACAAAAGATGGAGACTAGTTGAAATCGTGGAGAAAGCTAAGTAGTTTAGCGAGAGGAGGAAATAAGCATGATCCAAAACGAGACTCGTTTAAAAGTTGCTGATAACTCTGGTGCGAAAGAAATACTTTGTATCCGCGTATTAGGTGGTTCAAAGAGAAAATTTGGTAATATCGGAGATGTTATAGTAGCAAGCGTTAAAAATGCAACACCAGGCGGAGTTGTCAAGAAAGGCGATGTTGTTAAGGCAGTTATCGTAAGAAGTGTATTTGGTATTAGAAGACCAGATGGTAGCTATGTCAAATTTGACGAAAATGCTGCTGTAATCATAAAAGACGATTTATCTCCAATAGGAACTCGTATCTTCGGACCAGTTGCTAGAGAGTTAAGAGACAAGAAGTTTATGAAAATCGTTTCTCTAGCTCCAGAAGTTCTTTAAACTTAGGAGGTGTAGTAATGCATATTAAAAAAGGCGATACTGTTATCGTTATTGCTGGAAAAGATAAAGGCAAAAAAGGTAAAGTATTAAGCGTAAACCCAAAAACAGAAAGAATTATCATTGAAAACGTAAACATGGTGACTAAGCATCAAAAACCATCTATGAAAGTTCAACAAGGTGGTATTGTTCATAAAGAATCTGCTATCCATGTATCAAATGTTCTTTTATTCGATGCGAAAGCTAAAGCGGGTACAAGAGTAAAATTCAAAGATTTAGAAAACGGAAAAAAAGTCAGAGTATCAGTTAAAACTGGTGAAGTACTAGACTAGTTCCAGTAAGAAAGGAGGTTTGACTCATGGCAAGATTTAAAGATAAGTATAAAAATGATGTTGCTAAGGCTTTAATGGAGAAATTTAACTATTCAAGCGTTATGGAGATTCCTAAGATCGAAAAAGTTGTTATAAATATGGGTCTTGGTGACGGTAAAGATAATCCCAAAGTAATCAAAATTGCTGTAGATGAGCTTGCTACAATTGCAGGTCAAGCACCAGTAATTACAAAAGCAAAGAAATCAGTAGCAAACTTTAAGGTAAGACAAGGCATGAGCGTTGGTGCTAAAGTTACACTTAGAGGCGAAAGAATGTATGAATTCATCGATAGATTTTTTACGATTGCGTTACCTAGGGTAAGAGACTTTAGAGGCGTAAATGCAAATTCTTTTGATGGTAGAGGAAATTACACTTTAGGTATTAAAGAGCAGTTAATTTTCCCTGAAATCAATATTGATAAAGTTGAAACTGTACGAGGTATGGATATTACTTTCGTAACAACAGCAAAAACTGACGAAGAGGCAAGAGAATTATTAAAATTAATGGGAATGCCATTCACGAAGTAAGGAGGGATTTACATTGGCTAAAACCAGTCTTAAGGTAAAACAAGCAAGACCACAAAAATACTCAACTCAAGAATATTCTAGATGTAGAATCTGTGGAAGACCGCATGCTTATTTAAGAAAATATGGAATCTGCCGTATTTGTTTTAGAGAATTGGCATACAAAGGACAAATTCCAGGTGTTAAAAAAGCAAGCTGGTAAGAAATCGGAAGGAGGTAATTACTCATGGCAATGACAGATCCAATTGCTGATCTACTAACGCGTGTACGTAATGCGAATATGGTAAAACATACATCAGTAGATGTACCGGCATCAAACGTTAAAAATAAGATTGTTGAAATCCTCTTAGAGGAAGGATACATTAAAGGCTTTGATATCATTGAAGATGGTAAACAAGGACTTATAAGAATCGAATTAAAATACGGTGAAAACAAAGAAAGAGTTATCACTGGCTTAAAGCGTATCTCTAAACCAGGTTTAAGAGTATATGCAAAGAAAACTGATATCCCTAGAGTTTTAGGTGGTTTAGGTTTGGCAATTATTTCTACTTCAAACGGTATTGTTACTGATAAAGAAGCTAGAAAACTTGGCGTTGGTGGCGAAGTAATTTGCTACGTATGGTAATAAAGAATAACTAGGAGGTGTGACAATGTCAAGAGTAGGTAAATTGCCTATTACAATACCTCAAGGGGTGGAAATTTTAATCTCTGCTACTAATTTAGTAACAGTTAAAGGACCTCTAGGAGAATTGTCAGAGCAAATAGACAAAGACATTAAAATTCACATTGATGGCGACACGTTAACAGTAACGCGTCCATCTGAAAATAAAAAGCACAGAGCATTACACGGCTTAACTAGAGCACTTGTGAATAACATGGTAGTTGGTGTTACTCAAGGCTTTGAAAGAAAACTATTAATCGTTGGCGTTGGTTACAAAGCTGCGAAAAATGGTAACAAACTTGACTTATCTTTAGGCCATTCTCATCCAGTATCTATGGAAGATCCAGAAGGTATCACAACTATTTGTAATACACCAACAGAAATTGTTGTTAAAGGTATTAACAAACAAAAAGTTGGAAACTATGCTTCTAAGATCAGAGAGTGGAGAAAACCTGAACCTTACAAAGGTAAAGGCGTTCGTTATGCTGACGAAACTGTCATCAGAAAAGAAGGTAAGACAGGTAAGAAAAAATAAGAAAGGAGTAGCATAAAATGGCTTCTAATAAAATTAGAAATACAAACAGAAAAGCACGTCATACAAGAGTGCGTAAGAAAATTGTTGGAACGGCTGCTAAACCAAGACTTAACGTTTACAGATCAAACCAAAATATTTATGCACAAATCATTGACGATGTAACTGGAAACACTTTAATTGCTGCTTCTAGCCTCGAAACTTCTGTTAAGGAAAAAGTTTCATATACAGGAAATAAAGAAGCTGCTAAATTAGTAGGTGAACTTGTTGCTAAAAAAGCTCTTGAAAAGGGCATCGAAGATGTAGTTTTCGACAGAGGTGGCTATCTTTACCACGGTAGAGTGAAAGAACTCGCTGAGGGTGCTAGAGAAGCAGGATTAAAATTCTAGATAGGGAGGTATATTGATGAACCGTCAATTGATTGATGCGAGTAAGTTAGACCTCAAAGAACAGGTTATTAATATAAATCGTGTTACTAAGGTTGTTAAAGGTGGTAGAAACTTCAGATTCAGCGCACTTGTTGTTGTTGGAGATGAAAACGGCCACGTTGGCATCGGTACTGGAAAAGCTAAAGAGGTTCCAGAAGCAATCTCTAAAGCTGTAGAAGATGCTAAAAAACGCTTGATTTATGTTCCAAGAGTAGGAACAACTGTACCACACCACATCGAAGGACATTTCGGTGCGGGCAGCGTAAGAATTATGCCTGCCAAAGAAGGTACTGGTGTTATCGCTGGTGGTCCTGTTCGTGCGGTATTAGAGTTAGCAGGTATTAAAGACGTAAGAGCTAAGTCTTTAGGAAGTAACAATCCTAGAAACATGGTAAATGCAACGATCGATGGCCTTACTAATCTTAAGACAGCTGAAAGTGTAGCTAAATTAAGAGGTAAGACTGTAGAACAAATTCTAGGTTAGGGGGTATGAACCTTGGCTACTATAAAAGTAAAATTGGTCAAAAGTACAATTGGTGCGCTTCCAAAGCATAAATTAACTGTTGAAGCTTTAGGCCTTAAAAAGATCGGTCAAGTGGTAGAAAAACAAGACAATGCGCAAATGAGAGGCATGGTCAATAAAGTAAATCACTTAGTTAAAATTGTAGAGTAATAATCATAAAGGAGGTGCGACCATGAGACTTCATGATTTGAAACCAGCAGAAGGATCTACTAAATCTAAAAAAAGAGTTGGTAGAGGTACAGGTTCTGGATTAGGAACGACTGCGGGACGCGGTAATAATGGTCAAAACTCACGCGCAGGCGGGGGTGTAAGACCAGGTTTTGAAGGTGGTCAAATGCCATTATTCAGAAGAATTCCGAAACGTGGATTCAACAATAAATTCAAGAAACAATGGACAGTTGTCAATGTAGAAATCTTAAATGAGTTCGAAGACGGCACAGAAATTACACCAGAAGTTTTATTACAAACAGGTGTTGTAAATAAACTTAGTTATGGACTTAAGATCTTAGGCGATGGAGAATTGAATAAAAAGCTAACCGTAAAGGCTAATAAATTCACTCAGTCAGCGATTAACAAGATTGAAGCTGCTGGAGGAAAGGCAGAGGTGATTTAATTGTTGTCTACACTTAGAAACGCTTGGAAAATTCCTGATTTAAGAAGAAGAATCCTCTTTACATTATTGATGATTACGATTTTTAGATTAGGATCGGCAGTACCAGTACCAGGAATAGACAGTGGTGCTCTTGCAGCAGCATTTTCAAACTCAGAAGACGGTCTGCTTGGCCTCTTCAATCTTATGAGTGGTGGTAACTTTAAGACGTTTACCATATTCGCACTTGGGATTAGCCCGTATATTACAGCTTCTATCGTACTTAACCTTTTGCAAATTGCATTTCCAGCACTGGAAGCTCTTGCTAAAGAAGGTGAAACAGGTAGAAAGAAAATTGCACAATATACCAGATATTTAACAGTCGTGCTAGCATTGATTCAAGGAATCGGTTTTAGCTTAGGTTATTTCCAAAGATTCTTTCTCAATCCAGGGCCATGGTCGACATTCATCGCTGTATTAACACTCACAGCTGGAACAGCGTTTTTAATGTACTTAGGCGAAAAAATCACAGACAAAGGTATTGGTAATGGTATTTCATTATTTATCTTTGCCGGGATTATCGGTAAACTTCCAGCAGGTTTATTGCAAATGTACACTAACCTTAAGTTAGGTCAAATGAATATTATTCAGGCTCTGTTCTTTGCAGTGTTTGCAGTAGTAATCATTATGGGAATCATCTTTATCCAACAAGGACAAAGAAAAATTCCAGTACAATATGCAAAAAGAGTTGTTGGTAGAAAAATGTACGGTGGTCAAACAACGCACATTCCGCTAAAAGTTAATCAAGCGGGAGTTATACCAGTAATTTTCGCAATTTCTATCCTAATGTTCCCTGCGACAATTGGTGCCTTCTTCCCAGGAAGTGGTTTTTCAACTTTCGTAAGTAAATGGTTAGGAAACACATCAATTATGTACAATTTACTTTATGCATTGTTGATTATATTTTTCACTTACTTCTATACGAACATTACTTTCAACCCAGTTGAAGTTGCTGATCGTTTGAAGACAAACGGTGGGTTTATACCAGGTATTAGACCAGGTAGACCAACTGCTGAACACCTTAGCAAATCTTTAAACAAGATTACTATAGTTGGCGCGTTCTTCTTAGCATTTATTGCTATTTTGCCAAACTTCCTTGGTGCAGTAACAAATACTCAATTGAGCTTTGGTGGTACATCAATCCTCATCGTTGTTTCAGTATCACTTGAAACGATGAAACAGGTTGAAGCACAAATGCTTATGAGACATTACGAAGGATTTTTGAACTAGGAGGCAATTAGTGAGATTAATATTACTTGGGCCTCCCGGTGCAGGAAAAGGAACGCAAGCAGAATTCATCGTCGATCAATACCAGATTCCTCACATCTCGACAGGAGATATCTTTAGAAAAAATATAAAAGAAGGAACTGAGCTTGGGCTTAGAGCTAAATCTTATATTGACAAAGGTGCTCTTGTACCAGATTCTTTAGTTGTAGAAATTGTTGAAGCTCGTTTAAAGGAAGCTGATTGTAATGGTGGCTTCCTCCTAGACGGATTTCCTAGAACAGTTTTTCAGTCTGAGGAACTAGACAAGGTTCTTGAAAAGATGGGTGTCGATTTAACAGCGGTATTAAATATTAAGGTTGATCCTGAACTACTTGTATCGCGTGCTGTTGGTCGTAGAATCTGTAGAAGTTGTGGCGCAACTTATCATATTCATAACAATCCTTCTAAAACAGAAGGTATTTGCGATAAATGTGGTGGTGAGCTTTATCAGCGAAGTGACGATATTGAAGAAACCGTTGCAAATCGTATCAATGTCTACATGAATGAAACATCACCTTTAATTCATTACTATGAAGTTAGAGGCAAACTTGTGAACATCGATGGTGAGCAAGATATAAAAGTTGTCTCTTCGGATATTGTAAATGTACTAAGGGGCTAAGACATGATCGTTATTAAAACGAGTAAAGAAATTGAGCTCATGCAAGAATCTGGACGTATTGTTGCATTAGCTCATGATGAAATAAAAAAAGCAATCAAGCCTGGAATTACTACAGGCGAGCTTGATGCCATCGCTGAAGCAATCATTTTGGCAAATGGAGCCACGCCTTCCTTTAAAGGATATCATGGTTATCCAGCATCAATTTGTGCTTCGGTGAATGATCAGGTCATTCACGGCATTCCCGGAGAAGTTATTCTAAGGGAAGGCGACATCATCAGTATTGACATAGGCGCTTTTAAAAACGGTTATCATGGTGATGCTGCTAGAACACATCCTGTTGGCAAAGTGAGTGATGCGGCTTTAGAACTGATTAAAGTTACTGAAGAGAGTTTCTTTGAAGGATTGAAGTATTGTAAAGTCGGGTATAGGTTGTCTGACGTATCACACGCCATTCAACAATACGCAGAAGAAAAAGGCTTCAGTGTCGTAAGAGATTTCGTAGGACACGGTATCGGAAGGCAAATGCATGAAGATCCACCTATTCCAAATTATGGTGCTCCAGGTAGGGGACCAAGACTTGAAAAAGGTATGGCACTCGCCATTGAACCTATGATCAACTCAGGGGATTTTAAAGTAAGAGTTTTGGATGATGAATGGACAGTTGTAACGAAAGACAAGTCATTGTCTGCACATTATGAAAATACAATCATTATCACCGATGGTGAACCAAAACTGACTACATTAATTGATACCTGTTCAGATAGCGAGGTGAAGTGATGTTAACTTCATCACGCGAGCTAGAAATCGGTCAATTTGTCAAATCAAAAGCTGGGCGAGATAAAGACAGTGTTTTAATTGTTATCAGTATCATTGACGAGCAACATGTTATGGTAGTGGATGGCAATTTAAGAAAACTTATTAATCCAAAGAAGAAAAAGGTAAAGCATCTTATCAAATGTGGTGACATTGATACTGAATTTAAAATCAAGATCGAAGAAGGCACATATATGAATGATGCAGAACTTAGGAAAAAGGTTTCAAGCAATGTTGGTTTAGTCCGAGTAAGGAGGGATAGTTCTAATGGCAAAAAGTGATAATATTGAAGTAGAAGGCGTAGTAGTTGAAGCATTGCCAAATGCAATGTTTAAAGTGAAATTAGAAAATGGACACATAGTGTTGGCTCATATCTCTGGAAAACTTAGAATGAATTTTATAAGAATATTACCAGGAGATAAAGTAACATTAGATTTATCGCCTTATGATCTTACTCGTGGTAGGATTGTATGGCGTGGAAAGTCATAAGGAGGGATAACAATGAAAGTTAGACCATCAGTGAAACCAATGTGCGAGAAATGTAAAATCATCAAACGTAAAGGTAAAGTCATGGTGATCTGCATTAATCCAAAGCACAAGCAGACTCAAGGTTAATCTGGCGCGATAGAAGCATCCAAATATAAAGCGCGGCTGTAAAAACTTTATATTTGAAATAAATTATTACCGACAATATAACATTAGTTTATACACATTAGGAGGTGTAATTCAATGGCAAGAATTGCAGGTGTTGACTTGCCTAGAGAGAAGAGAGCTGTTATCGGCTTAACTTACATCTATGGTATTGGAAAACCTACTTCTCAAGACTTGTTAGAAAAAGCAGGTATCAGTGAAGATACAAGAATTAAAGATCTCACTGAAGAAGAAGTAAGTAAATTGAGACAACTCATTGAAGATGAAGTACTTGTAGAGGGTGACCTTAGAAGAGAAATCGCAATGAACATTAAAAGATTAAAAGAAATAGGCTGTTACCGAGGCATCAGACATAGAAAAGGACTCCCTTGTAGAGGTCAAAAAACTAAGACAAATGCAAGAACTAGAAAAGGTCCTAAGAAAACTGTTAGCCGTAAGAAGAAAAAATAGGTGACAAAGGAGGCGTAAAACATGGCTGCTGCTAAAAAAGCACGTAAAGTGAGAAAAAAACGTGAACGTAAGAACGTTGAACGTGGCCAAGCTCATATTCAAGCGACATTTAACAATACAATTGTAACTTTAACGGATAATGACGGCAATGCAATAGCATGGTCTAGCGCAGGTAGCTTAGGTTTTAAAGGATCTAGAAAATCTACTCCTTATGCCGCTCAAATGGCTGCTGAAGCTGCATCAAAATCAGGTATGGAGCACGGTTTAAAATCTGTATCGGTTTTTGTTAAAGGACCTGGATCAGGTAGAGAGGCTGCTATTAGAGCACTTCAAGCTACGGGACTTGAGATTACATCTATTGCAGATGTTACTCCAATTCCTCACAATGGTTGTAGACCACCAAAAAGAAGAAGAGTGTAGTTTATATAGTAATAGGAGGTGTTTTAATTGGCAAGATATACAGGACCATCTTGTAGAATTTGTCGTAGAGAAGGCCAAAAGCTTTATCTAAAAGGTGACAGATGTTACAGCGACAAATGTGCATTAAATAGAAGACAAACGGCTCCTGGTCAGCATGGTGCTAAAAAAGGCAAATTATCTGGCTATGGAACGCAATTAAGAGAAAAACAAAAAGTTAAAAGATACTATGGTATCTTAGAAACTCAATTCAGATCGACATATGATCGCGCTGAAAAGATGAAAGGCATCACTGGTGAAAACTTACTTCAATTACTTGAATTAAGATTCGATAATATCGTTTACAGACTTGGCTTTGCAAATTCTAGAAAAGAAGCTAGACAATTTGTAACTCATGGTCATTTCACTGTAAATGGTCGCAAAGCAGATATTCCATCAATGACACTTTCAGTAGGTGATGTAATCCAGCTTAAAGAAGGTAGCAAATCTTCAGACAAGTTCAAAGCTTTAACTGAAGCAGCTAGAACTGCTCCGAGCTGGTTAGAAGTTAACCATGAGAAGATGGAAGGGAAACTTACAGCATTGCCTGTAAGAGATAATATCGATTTACCAATCGAAGAACACTTAATCGTTGAGTTGTACTCTAGATAGGTATTGTATTATTACCCTCAAAGTTTGTTTTGTGATTCTTAGAGAAGGAGGGTCTTAAATAGTGATTGAAATTGAAAAACCAACCATCGAGTGTGTTGAATTAAGCAGTGACGGGCGCTTTGGCAAATTTGTCGTTGAACCGCTTGAAAGAGGCTACGCAACAACACTAGGTAACAGTTTAAGACGTATTTTACTTTCTTCTTTGCCGGGAACTGCGGTTCGTTGGATTAAGATTGAAAATGTACTTCATGAGTTTTCAACTATTCCAGGTGTTAAAGAGGATGTCATTGAAATCATCTTAAACCTGAAAGAATTGTTTGCTAAAATTCATTCAGATGAAGATGTGAAGATTTTGAGAATCGAAGCATCAGAAGCAGGAGAGATTACAGCAGGTGACATCATAGCTGATGCTGACGTAGAAATTCTTAACACTGATCTCCATATCTGTACTCTTGAAGAGAATTCTAGAATCTATATGGAAATCGCACTCGGTCAAGGTCGTGGATACGTCACAGCAGAAAATAATAAAGAGGCTGGATTGCCTATCGGTATTATCCCTGTTGACTCAATTTACACTCCAGTAAGAAAAGTCAATTTTGCAGTGGATAAAACAAGAGTAGGTAAGGTAGCAGATTACGATAGATTGGTACTTGAAGTTTGGACTGATGGTACAATCAAACCAGATGAAGCTACTTCTCTGGGCGCTAAAATTATGTCTGAGCATCTTAACTTGTTTATCGATATGACTGACAGCGTCAATGGCGTTGAAATCATGGTAGAAAAAGAAGAAGACATTAAAGAAAAAGTTCTTGAAATGACAATTGAAGAATTAGATTTATCTGTTCGTTCGTATAATTGCCTTAAAAGAGCTGGTATCAATACTGTCGAAGAGCTTACTAATAGAAGCGAAGATGATATGATGAAAGTTCGTAACCTTGGTAAAAAATCACTTGAAGAAGTGAAATACAAGCTCGCTGAGCTTGACCTAGGACTCCGAGCAGAAGACGAGTAAAGGAGGGAAAACGATGGCAGATTACCGTAAACTAGGACGTCCATCGTCTCATAGACAATTGATGTTGAGAAACCTTACAACATCACTTCTCAAAAATGGACGTATCGAGACTACAGTAACAAGAGCAAAAGAAACTAAGAAATTTGCTGAAAAAATGATCACTCTTGCTAAAAGAGGCGATCTTCACGCAAGAAGACAAGTTTTAGCTTTTGTAACTGAAGAAGCTGTAGTAAAAAAATTATTTGATGAAATCGCTCCTAATTACAAAGAACGTAACGGCGGCTACACAAGACTTGTTCAAACAGGTCCTCGTAGAGGCGATGCGGCTCCTATGTGCAAATTAGAGTTAGTATAATAAGAATCCTCGGACAGCAAGTCCTCGGATTTTGATTCAACAAGTTGCATCATTAATAATTAAGGGACTAAGTTAACGCTTAAGTCCCTTTATTACATATTCAGAGTTAGAAAAAATTAACTACACATAGAAAATAATTATTACTATTCTACAAACAATTTGTTATTCTACAAACAATTTATTAATATATAAACAACTAATTCAGAGCAAATTACTTAGTAATTTAAGTCATGCGACACAAAGAAAATACATCGAAAACGGTATGTTATACGTTAATTTGTGAACAATTAGAAAATCTAATCGTCTTCATATAGCAATAATACCCGAAGCGTCATATAATACATATAGGTCTAAATAAAGGTAAGGTGAATATATGATTAAGACAGATAATCTGTTTTTTAAATACGCAGACGAAAAAGAAGAAGATAAATACGCTTTAAAAAATATCAATCTTCATATAAAAGATGGAGAGTTTGTAGTCATAATTGGACATAACGGTTCTGGTAAATCAACCCTTTCAAAACTTTTTAATGGTATTTACAATCCAACATCAGGTAAAATTTATATAGATGGTTTAGATACATCAGACGAAGAACTTATTTGGGAGATTCGTAAAAGAGCGGGGATGGTATTTCAAAACCCTGATAACCAATTGGTTGCAACAATCGTTGAAGAAGATGTCGCATTTGGACCAGAAAATCTCGGATTACCGTCTACAGAAATTCGTAAACGTGTTGATGAGGCCCTTGAAAGTGTAAAGATGAGTGAGTTTAAACGTAAACCGCCTCATCATTTATCAGGAGGACAAAAACAAAGAGTTGCAATTGCAGGTATTTTAGCCATGAAACCCAAATGTATTATTTTTGATGAACCAACAGCGATGCTTGATCCTTCTGGTCGTAAAGAAGTCATCCAAACAATCCGTCAGCTCAATAAAGAAGAACATATGACGATTATCCATGTCACGCATTATATGGATGAAGCTGTTCACGCCGATAGAATCATCGTGATGGACGAAGGACAAATCGTACTCGAAGGTACACCAAAACAGGTATTTTCAAAAGTTGATGCACTAAAGAACATTGGACTGGATGTGCCTCAAGTTACTTTATTGTCCTATGAACTTAATAAACTTGGTTTTGATATTTCTTCAGAAAATTTAACAGTGGATGAGATGGTGAGTAATTTATGTCAATTAAAATAGCTGAATTAACACATATATATGATAAAAATACACCTAATGAAACAATAGCAATAGATCATATTAATTTAGATATCGCATCTGGCGAATTTATAGGTTTGATTGGTCATACTGGATCTGGAAAATCAACGCTTATTCAACAGCTTAATGGTTTGTTAAAGCCTTCAAGCGGCGAAATTATAGTAAGTGGTTATAATATTACAGATGGGCTTGATATTAGTAAAACTAGCAAAAAGAGAGTTTCAAAATCAGAAAGTAGAGCACGAAAAAAACGCTTAATTGAAGTGCGTAAAAGGGTAGGACTAGTTTTTCAATACCCTGAATATCAACTTTTTGAAGAAACCATAGAGAAGGATATAGCGTTTGGTCCTTATAACCTTGGACTTTCTGATGATGAAGTAAAAGTTAGGGTTAAAGAGGCAATGACAACTGTTGGTCTTGATTACGACACATATAAAGATCGTTCTCCTTTTGATCTCAGTGGTGGCCAAAAGAGACGCGTTGCAATAGCAGGTGTTTTAGCGATGAAACCAGAAGTTTTGATTTTAGATGAACCAACTGCTGGTCTAGATCCAAAAGGTCGTGATGAAATACTTTATCAGATCAAAGAATTACACGAAAAAGATAGACTGACGGTTATAATCGTTTCACATAGTATGGAAGATATGGCTAAAATATCTGAAAGACTAATAGTGATGAATAAAGGTGCAGTTGTACTTGATGGAACGCCAAAAGATGTTTTTAAAAATATTGAATTGCTAGAAGAGATAGGTCTAGCTGTGCCTCAAATTTCTTATTTAATACGTGCGCTTAATGAAAAGGGAATTTTAGTTGACCCAAGTATTATCACTGTTGAAGAAGCTAAAATCGCATTGTCACAAGTGCTATCGAAAAAAGGTGAAATATGTTAAGAGATATAACAATTGGGCAATATTATAGTGTACCTTCTATTATTCATAAAATGGATCCTAGATTTAAAATAATTGCATCTATGCTATATTTAGTTTCATTATTTTTAATAAATCAAATTGTAGCTTATACTGCAGTTATCGTTTTTATTGGTATTGTTGTTAAGCTATCAAAAGTCCCTGTAAACTTTATTATGAAAGGGCTTAAACCAGTATTTATGTTAATTATTTTCGCATTTGTCATCAATGTATTTTTGACAACAGGTACTGGGGATCCTTTGGTTCATGCTGGATTTATTAAGATATATCCTGAAGGTATTGAAAGAGCATTTTTTATGGCGATAAGACTAATTCTTCTTATTATTGGTACTTCACTTTTGACATTAACAACTTCACCAATTGAACTTACTGATGGAATCGAATACTTATTATCACCATTTAAAAAAATTGGGATGCCTGCACATGAACTCGCAATGATGATGACGATTGCACTCAGGTTTATACCGACACTACTTGAAGAAACAGACAAAATCATGAAGGCGCAGATGGCTAGAGGTGCTGATTTTGAGAGTGGTAACTTAATGAATAGAGCGAAGGCATTAATTCCGCTTTTAGTACCGTTATTCATCAGTGCTTTTAGACGTGCAGATGAACTGGCAATGGCAATGGAAGCGCGCTGCTACCGTGGTGGAGAAGGAAGGACGCGTATGAAAGTGCTTAAATATTCTTCAATTGATGCTTATGGTAGCGTAATTATGATTGCTTATTTAGCGACTTGTATTATTTTGTAGGTGTGTGATGCAAACTATTCTTTTGAAAATAGTTTATGATGGAAGTGCTTATCACGGATGGCAACGTCAAAGTAATCAAGCGAGTGTTCAAGAGGAAATTGAAAAAGTTTTATCCAAGTTATTTGGAGAAAAAATCTCAATTGACGCATCTGGCCGAACTGATGCAGGTGTACATGCGCTTGAACAAAGTGTTAGTTTTAAGGTGAATTTAAAGATACCATTTGAACAGCTAAAGTATGTAATCAATAGACGATTGCCAAAGGATATTTTTGTGTCAAGTGCAACTGAAGTTAATAATGATTTTCATGCAAGATATTCTGCAATTGGAAAAGCATATGAATACCGTATTTATACTTCTTTAGAACGAAATCCATTTAAAGATAAGTATAGTTGTCATTATCCACATGGACTAAACCTGGAAGCAATAAAAAAAGGTATGAAGTTGTTTCTTGGAACGCATGATTTTGCAACTTATATGGCATCAGGTAGTGACAAAGAAAATACAGAGAGAACGATTTTCGCCTTTAAATTATATGAAGAAATAGGTGATATTCGGTTAGTGATTGTAGGCGATGGTTTTCTTTATAATATGGTTAGAATCATGGTTGGAACACTTTTGCATATAGGTGATGAAAAGATCATACCAGAGAGGGTTACTGAAATTTTAAAAAGCGGAGATCGAAGTCGTGCAAAGCTGACAGCACCAGCATCTGGCCTCTATTTAAAAAAGGTATTTTATAGTGAAGATGAGCTTGAAGAATTTATAGCAAAAATGTAAATTTAAATGCTTTCTTTCAGTTGACAGACGCACTAAATTACTATAAAATAGATTGTGGTCTGCTAAGTAAATCGGACCCAAAAAGCAATACAAATTTAGAAATCTAGAAATCCTGCCCCGGGTTTTTGAGATAAAAAACGGTGAAATAATTTTGAAGGAGGATTCAAATGAAGTCTTACGTTGCAAAACCACTTGAAATTGAAAGAAAGTGGTATGTAGTTGACGCTGATGGTAAAACATTAGGTCGTTTAGCAGCTGAAGTTGCTAAGATTTTAAGAGGAAAACATAAACCAATATTTACTCCACACGTAGATTGCGGTGATTTCGTAATCATAGTAAATGCAGAGAAAATTAGAGTTACAGGTAAAAAAATGGATGCTAAGATGTACAGATGGCATACAGGTTACGTAGGTAACTTAAAAGAAAGAACATTCAGAGAAATGAATCAAAGAAGTCCAGAAAAAATCATTGAGCTTGCTGTTAAGGGTATGCTTCCACATAACTCTTTAGGTAGCCAAATGTACACTAAACTTAAAGTTTATGCTGGTCCTGAGCACAAGCACGAAGCTCAAAAACCAGAAGCTTTAGAAATACTAGGTTAAGGGAGGGGTAACTCATGGCTAAAACGGTTCAATATCAAGGTACTGGAAGAAGAAAAACATCAATCGCTAGAGTTAGAGTACTTCCTGGAACAGGTAAATTTATCGTAAACGGTAGATCTGTTGATGAATACTTCAACTTTGAAACTCTTAGAAGAGAAGTTCAAAGACCACTTGGCATGACTAATACTGCAGGCAAATACGATGTAATCGTAAAAGTTGAAGGTGGCGGTTACACTGGTCAAGCTGGAGCAGTTAGACACGGTCTTTCAAGAGCGCTTTTACAAGTAGATGCTTCTTATAGAGCAGTTTTAAAAGCAGCTGGTTTCTTAACAAGAGACTCAAGAATGAAAGAAAGAAAAAAATACGGTCTCAAAGCAGCAAGAAGAGCACCACAATTCTCGAAACGTTAATTTTGAGTTTAATCGATCCCTACACATTTATGTGTGGGGATTTTTTATTTACTTTAAAAAACAAGAACACAGATAAATGTACTTTAAAATTAACTTAGTTTATGAAGTCTGTTTGTTATAATAGAATATAGAGTATAGTTATGACGACGATTTAGTTTAGAGGAGGAAATTATGTCGATTGATAGAGGATATTTATTACCACATGCACCGGTATTTATCGCATCTGTCGGTGGAGCGCAAACACGATTCGTTGAAAAAAGTATAGATGCATATAGAGTTGTAGCAACAGAAATTGCTGAAATAGAACCAGAGTTAATTATTGTTATTTCACCACATGGACCTGTCTTTACAGATGCTATAGCACTATATGATCTTGACGAGTATTCAGGAGATTTTAAGACTTTCGGTGATTTTAACTCTCAGTATTGCTTTGAAAAAGATGAAGTGCTGTTAAATGGCATTTATGAGGAAAGTCAAAGACTTGGAGGTAGATTTTATAAACTCAAGAAAATTGAATTTAAAAAATTTCAATTCAAACCTGAGCTTGATCATGGCGTTTTAGTACCACTTCATTTTATTACTGAAAAATACAAGTCCTTCAAATTAGTAGCGATGAGCTATGGGACATTGTCTTATTCTGAGCTTTTAAGAAATGGCGAAATCATTCGAAATGCAATAGAAAGATCAAATAAAAAAGTCGTTATTATCGCAAGCGGTGATATGTCGCATGCACTTAAAAACGAGGGACCTTATAAATATCATAGAGACGGTGTTTTATTTGATCAAGCTATGTGCGAAAATATCGTAAACCAAGAATCGTATGAGATATTAAGGCTTGATAACAAAACGATTTCAAACGCAGCTGAGTGCGGTTTAAGGTCGCTTGCAATCATGCTAGGAAGTATGAACCAATTTAAAATTAAAAGTGAACTGATAAGCTATGAAGCGCCATTTGGTGTGGGTTACCTATTTGCTAGATATGGCATTTTGACAAAATCAAATAAGGATGAAATAAAGGCATATGAAACCTTTGAAAAAAATCTTTTTCAAAAGCAAAGGTTAAATGAACATGAGCTTGTTAAAATCGCAAGACAAACGATAGAATATTATGTGAAAGAACGAAAAATTCCTAAAACTAAATACATCCATCCATCAATTAGTATCAATGACGTAACTTATCAGGGTGAAGTCGTAGAGAGATTGCTAAATGGAAGATTTGGGGTATTTGTATCAATTAAGAGATTTGGTAATCTTAGAGGCTGTATTGGGACGATTTTGCCTACTCAAAAAAATGGGATTATAGAGATTATGAATAATGCAATTTCATCGTGTTCAAAGGATTATAGATTTGATCCTCTAGAAGAAGATGAACTACAGGAGATAGTAATTAATGTTGACGTTCTTTCACCTTTAAACATTGTTAGCGACATAGCAAAGCTAGATCCAAAAAAATATGGTGTTATTGTTACGTGTAAAGACCAAATGGGTGTTTTACTTCCAGATTTAGATGGTATCTCAACCATTGAAGAGCAATTGACTGTTGCATCAAATAAAGGTGGATTTCATGTGGATGATATTGAAAAAGTTGAAAGTTTCACTGTGGAAAGATATTTTTAGTGCTGTTGATAACATGTTAGTAATGTGGATAACAACTTCGATTACTTGATTTATGTGGTATAATAATGATAAGTTATCCCCAAATTTGAGTGGAAAATGTGGAAATTAACTTATCCACAACATAAACGTTTAAATATTTAGGTCAAATGGACTTCTATTGCGCTAGACAGGAGGAAAATATGAAAAAAACAGTGTTTGCATTTATTAGCTTACTCTTTGTACTGATTATAATAGCATCAATTTTTCTGACTATTGACGTAGAAACGAATCTTAAAATTCGTAGAAAAATTAATACCGTTTTAGATCCTATTGAAATAGTTAAAGTTGAGCCCAAAGTGATTACAGTTAATGCCTATGAAGCAATAGTGGATCCCAATTCTGATTGGATTATAAGCGAGAAGAGTACAAAGCAAAATAGTTATATGAATGTAAATAATTTATCTACTAAATGGATTACATTTTATATGGATGAAACATTAAAATCGTTATCTATTGTTGATGGAAAGAAACATATTGAGATTAACTCAGATGGAAGTGTTAAGATTGATCAACAAAAGATTGATCAAAAAATAGAACTTAAAAATATAGAAGGTGAATGGTACTTAAATTTAACAGAACTAAATCAAATTGAAGAGGGAGCTGCTCTAGGTTTTGTTGAGCAGTTATATATAGAAGGAGAAAACTTAGTAATTTTCAATAAGTTTGAAGATCACAATACAATATTAATAAAAGATGATAGAATGATTTTTGATAGCCAAGATAAATTAAATACCTATTTACAGCATAAATTCGACATTGGATTTCTATTTAAACTAAAGAATTTATTTAGTAAGACTGAAGTAGTTAGCATAGAGAAGAATAAATTGGTCTATGTATTTCCAACAGATTCAAAGTCCTTATATATAATAAGTGAAGATAATACTGCAGGTTATATGGAGATTAATGGAACTGAAAATGTGACAATTAAAACAGGCGAACAAAGACTTGAAAATAAAGTAGAAAAAAATGCGCCTGACCGTATAGTCATGACTTGGGAGGCTGTGTATAGTTACAACCCTGATACAACATCCATTGGTCCTATGAGTACACTAAACGTCATATCACCTACTTGGTACGAACTAAGCGATGGAAGTGGTAAGGTCGCTTCTAAAGCTTCGGAGGATTATGTAAAATGGGCAAAGTCAAATAAATACCAAGTCTGGGCTTTGGTAAGCAATGCTTTTGATAAAGATCTCACCCATGCCTTCCTTATAAATTCAGATGCAAGGAAACACTTTATAAATGTCATGATTGATGAAGCAAAAAAATATGGCTATGAAGGAATTAATGTTGATTTTGAAAATGTATATTTAGAGGATAAAGATGCATTAACACACTTTATACATGAGCTTTCAATTTATATGGATAAAGCTGGGTTGATTTTGTCTATGGATGTAACCGTTATGGGTGGAAGTGATACTTGGTCAAAATGTTATGATCATGAAGCACTTGGCAAAATAGTAGACTTTTTAATTATTATGTCTTATGATGAACATTGGGCTTCCAGTCCAATAAGTGGTCCAGTTGCTTCATATAATTGGGTTCGCAATAATTTGGAACAAATAGCAGAAATTGTTTCTAGCGATAAACTAATTATGGGCATACCACTTTATACCCGTGTTTGGAGAGAATTCCCTTCCACTGAAAAAGCGAATCAATATAGCACAAAATCAAGCGCGATAGGTATGGAAGCTCAAAATACGCTTATCGATAAATATGAATTAACGCCATTGTGGGATGAGCAAAGTCAGTTATATTATGCTACTTTTTTTGAAGCAGATGCTCAAGTGAAAATTTGGATAGAGAACGCACGGACAATTAGTGCCAAACTTGAGATTGTTAATAGTTTAAATCTAAGAGGGGCAGCAATGTGGAGACGAGGATTCGAAACACAGGATATTTGGGATGTTTTTACAAAAATTAAGCCTTAATAATCCAAGTAATTAATTGAGGAGGACAATCGAAATATATGGGACTAGTTTTCAATACTAAAAAGATATTTACTTACTTTGTGTTGTTGGTATTTGGACTTTCCATGATGTCTTATGGCGTTTTGTCATATTATGAAGACCAAAAGGTTTTTCATACTTCACTTTCAGATGATCAAATAATTGAAAGAGCTAAAGCTTTGGGTATGGTTGACCTTAAAGATCAAATTGAAAATCAAATTGAAGAACAAACAAAGGAAGAGACAAGCAATGATTAGAATAAATGAAGTAAAATTTAGTTTGGATGAACAATTTACTGATAATAACATAAAAGCAAAAATATCAAAAAAAACAAAATTGTCAGTGGATCAAATTAAGAGTTATAAGATTATAAGAGAATCAATTGATGCAAGAAAAGAAATAACATTTTCATATGTAATAGATATTGATTCTACTAAAAATAAAATACTTCTACAAAATGGCTTTAAGCACGCTCCAGAAGTTTATGAATCCATCGATATAAGATATAAAGATGAAATTGTACAAAAGCTTAATGCGCACTTTATAAGGCCAATCATCATCGGTTTTGGGCCAGCAGGTATATTTGCAGCTCTCCAGCTATCATTAGCAGGTCTTAAACCAATCGTTTTAGAAATGGGTGAAGATGTAGATAATAGACAAAAGAGTGTAGAGGAATTTTGGACAAAAGGTATATTGAATGCAAATTCTAATGTGCAATTTGGAGAGGGGGGAGCAGGAACTTTTTCTGATGGTAAACTGACAACTAGAATCAAAGATCCTCGTATAGACTTTGTACTCTCTCAGTTAGTAAATGCAGGTGCACCTGAAAGTATACTTTATAAAAACAAGCCTCATATAGGGACGGATATATTATGTAGCGTCGTGAAAACCCTTAGAGAAAAAATCATAGATATGGGGGGAGAAGTAAGGTTCAACACAAAAGTAGTTGGACTTGAATCAAATGCAGATGGGAGCTTGACAACGATTACAACAGAGCAGGGGGAAAAGCTAACAACTGATGCAGTTGTACTTGCAATTGGTCACAGTGCAAGGTCTTTGTTCAAAGTATTGGTTGATAAAAACGTTGAGATTGAACGAAAACCATTTGCAGTAGGCGTAAGAATTGAACATCCACAAAAACTAATCAATGCTGCGCAATTTGGGGTAAATCATGCCAACGATAAACTTGGTGCAGCTGAATATAAGTTGACTTATAGTACAAAAAAAGGAAGAAGTGTTTACTCATTTTGCATGTGTCCAGGAGGCAGAGTTGTAGGATCAGCGTCCGAACCTGGCATGCTTGTCGTAAATGGCATGAGTTACCATAGTAGAGATTTAACTAATGCCAATAGTGCCCTACTTGTTAACGTCGTTCCCGAAGATTTTGAGGGAGATGATTTACTTGCTGGAGTGAGATTTCAACAAAGACTTGAGAAAGAAGCCTATCAAGCAGGTGGTTCAAATTATTGTGCACCTGTGGAAAAACTAGGTTCATTTTTGGGGGTAGAGTATTTTGGCCAAGACAAAGCAAATAATTTTTACCGCCAATTCAATATGAATTATGAAAAAGAAATGGGTGAGTATATGCCGACGCATACGCCAGCAATTAAAGAGACCTCTATTGAAAAAATACTACCCGAGTTTGTAACAGAGTCACTTAGAGAGGCAATTGCAAATTTTGACACAAAGATTCCAGGTTTTGCAGATCCTAGAGTAATGATCACTGCAGTTGAATCTAGGAGTTCATCACCTATAAGAATTGTTAGAGATGCACATGCTCTCTGTTCTATAAGTCACCATTCACTTTATCCTTGTGGAGAAGGCGCAGGTTACGCTGGTGGTATAACATCTTCAGCTGTAGATGGTATGAAAGTTGCGGAGGCAATTATTATTAAAAAATTCAATTTGATTGTTTAATAGATATAATGTAATAAATAGCCTTATAGAAATGGGTATAAAATATATACAAAATTATGATGAATTAAACTATAACTTAAAATAGCATTAATTGCTGTAAACATTGGAAACAAAAGAAACTATACTTCAGTAGACTTTTTTATTTAAAAAAAATATATAAAGCTGCTGTTTTTTTTTGAAATTTTATGATAAAAATCCATAAAGTTTAATTTTTACTGTTGCGTTTTTGTAACAATTATAATAATATAAAGTTACGTTGAAAGGGGGTTTTTTAATGTCAGAAAAACGTGAAAATTGGGGAAGTAAGCTTGGCTTAGTCCTCGCAATGGCAGGAAATGCTGTTGGTTTAGGAAACTTTTGGAGATATCCATACCAAGCCGCGAAAAATGGGGGCGGCGCATTTATGATCCCATACTTTGGAGCTCTTATCTTAATGGGTATTCCGCTCATGTTAGTTGAGTGGAGCTTAGGTAGAATGGGTGGCAAATATGGTCATGGTACTTTAGGACCTATGGTTTATCTTCAAGCACGTGAAGGTGTAAAACCTAAAACTGCGATTTTAATTGGATCGTTTGCAGGTGGTTTAGCCTTAGCGGTAACGCTACTCGTAAACTCATATTATAACCATATCATTGGTTGGACTATGGGTTATACAGTATTATCATTAACAGGTTCTTATATGAACGTTGAAAGTACAGGTCAATTCTTTGTGGATTATATTCAAAATCCTGGATTGGTATTTGGCTTTTGGCTGTTGGCTCTTACTACATTGATGTTTACTGCAATGGGTGGGATTCAAAAAGGCGTTGAGCGTATGGCGAAGATTTTGATGCCTACTATCTACGTATTCGGTATTATTCTTATTATCAGAACACTTACACTTGGTTCACCTAATGCAGCGCATCCGGATTGGACGCCAATCGCAGGATTAAACTTTATTTGGTCTCCAAGATGGGCTGACCTTAACTGGGCAGCAACTATGGCAGCATGTGGTCAAATTTTCTTCACATTGTCAATTGGTATGGGTATTATTTGTAATTATGCATCTTACCTCAAACCAGATGATGATATCGTATTATCAGGATTAACAACAGTTGCTCTTAATGAGTTAGCAGAAGTTATTCTTGGCGGTACTATTGCTATTCCAATCGCTTACGCATTTATGGGACCAGATGGTGTCGGCGCAAGTATAGGTTTATCATTTATCGCATTACCAAGTTTGTTTAAAGAGATGGGATTTGGAAACATCATTGGGGCAATGTGGTTCTTGTTGTTAGCATTTGCTGGTTTAACATCGGCAGTTGCGATGTACAATTATCTTGTTGCACTTATTATGGAAAATACAAGTGCAGTAAGAAAGAAAGCATCTATATTGGTATTCATCGGTTACATTATCGTTGGTTTACCTGTTGCACTTGAGCCAATCTTAACTAAAACAGCTGATTTAATGTACTTTACAGAAGTTGATAACTGGGTTGGTAACTTCTTCTTATTCATACTTGGTATGACAGAGATTATCGTTACAGGTTGGTTATTTAGAGAAAAAGGATTACCAGAGATTAATCGTGGTAGTTACTGGAAAGTTCCAAGCTGGTTCTACAAAGTATTTATTCAAGGAATTACACCAGTTGCAATGATTATAGTACTTGTAATGTACGTAAAAGACACTGCAGCTCAAGGTTACTACAAAATGATCCCAACTTTTGTTGCGGGTAATGATGTATTAATTCCTTGGGTTATTGCAGGACGTATCGTAGTATTTGGTGTTGTCGCTATAGGTTGTATTGTTACGTATGCTTCGATCAAGCGCTCATATAAAGAAGAGCTTGAGAAAAATGAAGTCATCGTACGTTTATAAGGAGGTAATTATATGTCTGCAGGCGCATTAACATTTATGGTGTTAGCATGGGGAATTATCCTTGCGGCAGTAGCTGTAACTTTATCTCAACTCGTTAAACACAGCAAATAAATAATGTAAGCCCCTACTAGTAGTGGGGGCTTATTTTGGAGGTTTTCATGGGTAAGGCACTGACAGATGTGTTCACACAGCTCCAGGGAAATTTGAGCAAATATTATAAAGAAAAAAAATTAGAAAAATATGTAACTATGGTGGTTAATTTAGAGGCTAAATATGCGGTTCTTGAGATAACTGAGGCCCATATACCAACTTATGATAGTCTTTGCAAACGTGGTGTCGAACTTTTAAAGCCAGGCAATCTTAAAGATGAAGATAAGTTAAAGTATTTTTTAAGATACTGTGAAGCCGCACTTTATGATTTTAGAGACGATATGAAGCCGCTTACGATGATCTTAAGAGCGTTTATGATGACAACTATGTTTTTCTATCTCTTAACACCTCAATATTTTGGATATATTCTGCCACTAATCATGGTAGTACCAGTTTTTATTGGCTTAAGAGGTATGAAAAAGCGAAGTTTAAATGGATTAATTACTGGTTGCACAATAGTCCCACTTGCCATGATGGTTGGTGTGGTGCATTTTAAGAGTATATTTATTGCATTAAATACTGGTTATGATGCTTATGTTGCTGAAATGGCAGCTATTTATAAATTTTCACTTTCATTTACTAGTGGATTGCTAACAACTATGAATATAATAGCAGCTGTAATGTTAGTTGCAGCTACTGCAACTGCATATTTAGGTGTTAAGCATAACAAAATGTTTTTATAATGGTATAATAAAAAGCTTGGCAATTGCCAAGCTTATTTTTTTGTAAATTGTTCTGATTGGTATTCAATTAATTTGTAATAGTGTATATTTTAGATTTTGTAAATCGAAATTTCCTCGCAGTAAGAACATTCATATTCCAACTTTCCGTTAGCCTTAACTAATGTGAATTCAGGTATAGCATAATCATCAGAATGTGTGATACATCTTGGGTTTTGACACTTGATTCCACCCTTGATTGATTTTGGAATTGTCGCTTTTACCTTTTCAAAAAGTTTGCCATTTTTAATAACATTTACGGTGATTTTTGGATCGATTAAACCCAGGTGATTTAAATCAACATCAAAGATGTTCTCGACTTTAATGATGTCTTTTGTGCCCAATAATTCACTTTTAACATTCATTAATAAAACGATTGGATGGTTAGTTGATGCAAACATAAGGTTGAATATTTTGATGCCATTACCAGCACCAATATGGTCTATTACAATCCCATTTTCAATTCCATTAACTTCTAGCATATGGACCCACCTCCAACAATTGAGTTATAAGTGCCATTCTAACATAGACACCCATTTCTGACTGCTCAAAATACACTGCTCTCTGATCATCATCAACATCATAAGCAATTTCATTAACCCTTGGTAGTGGATGCATAACAATCATATCAGGCTTTGCATTTTTTAGTTTTTCGCGAGTAAGTTTGAAAGAATTTTTAAGCTTAAGGTAGTCGGCTTCATTGAAAAATCTTTCTTTCTGAATACGAGTCATATAAAGTATGTCAACATCATTAATTACATCTTCTAGATAAGGAACTTCTTGGAGTTCTACATCAAACTTTTCAACAAGTTGTCTTTTTAAAGTCTCTGGTAGTTTAAGTTCTTCAGGAGATACTAGTACAAACTTTTTAGTTCCAAAACGTGCAAGTGTTCTTATAAGTGAATGTACAGTACGTCCGTATTTTAAATCACCACAAAATGCAACACTATGTCCGCTAATTGTGCCTTTGTATTTTTTAATCGTAATAAGATCTGTAAGTGTTTGTGTAGGATGCTGATGACCACCGTCACCACCGTTGATCACAGGAATTGTAGAATACTGTGAAGCTAACTTTGGAGCGCCTTCTTTAGGATGTCTCATGACGATGATATCCGCATAATATCCCATAACTTTTATTGTGTCTGCTAAGCTTTCCCCTTTTTTAGTGGAACTTGTTTCTGCATCTGCAAATCCAATAACATTTCCGCCTAAACGCATCATAGCACTATCAAAACTAAATTTAGTACGTGTACTTGGTTCGAAAAATAACGAGGCTAAAATTTTTCCGTCACAGGCTTTGTTATATTTTTTGGGGTTCTCATAAATATCAAGGCCTGTATCTACTAGCTTTTCGATTTCATCAAGTGTGAAATCTTCTGGTTCAATTAAATGTCTCATTTGTTCCTCCTTTTGATTTCTCTGAATCAGATTAAAGTATGGAAATAAAAATCTCTGGGCAATGAGCCCAAATAAAAAATACCTTTGCAGAGACGCAAAGGTATAGACTTCTATCGAAAATATAGTCGCATGTCCTTTTCAATCTCTCGGATCAAATTAAAGGTATATTCTTATTAAAGGTATCATATCATAGTGCGATTCAAAAGGTCAATCAAAAAAGTATTACTTTTATTTAAATTTGATTCGTAAATTTAAACAGTAAATCTATTGACGCATTGTGTGTGTTGTGATAAATTGTAGAAAATTAAACCTTTAATCAGGTACGAGAGACCTGCAAGGTGAATGATTTGTTTTATAGGATTATTCTACGTCTTGGCAGGTGCCAAGACGTTTTTTTTTAGTCAAAAGTACATTGTGAAAAAATACGAGTACTCAATGTGCGATTTCTTAATTAAACGATAAAGTAATTTATTTTAAACCTAGTACTAAGAATTTTGATGTGGAGGTATAGATGTTTCTACTTAAAGGTGGCGTGGTTGTAAACCCAAAAACAGGTGTACATGGTAAAAAAGATATTTTAGTGGATACGGATAGCATCATTAAAATAGATGATTTAATTGAACTTGACGACTTGGCTGAACTTTATGAGTCTATTTACGTGATCGACGCAACTGATAAATATGTTTTTCCTGGCTTCATAGATTTACATGTACATTTAAGAGAACCTGGTTTTGAGACGAAAGAAACTATTTATACTGGTACAAGAGCTTGCGCTAAAGGTGGGTATACAACCGTGGTGTGCATGCCTAATACCAAACCAGCATTACATTCGGCCGAAGTGATACAGCAATTACAATCGATCATACAAAAAGACAGTGTAATCTCTGTTTATCCGGCAGGTGCTATAACCATGGACATTGCAGGTGAAGTACTTAGTAACCACGACCAACTTTTTGCAAGTGGCGTAGTGACCTTATCTGATGATGGCCGAACAACGATGCGCTCTGATTATATGAAGCAAGCGTTTAGCGCATCAAGAAAATGGAATAGGCCAATAATGACCCATTCTGAAGATCACGAAGTTACAAAGACCCTGAAAGAGTCAATATTTCCCACAACGGCAGAGTCAGACATTGTCGAAAGAGATATTGCGCTATGTAAAGAGATGAACGGCATTCTGCATATCTCACACGTTAGCACTCAAAAGGCAATTGAAGCAATAAAAAATGCGAAACTAGAAGGCGTTGAAGTTACAGGTGAAGCTGCGCCACATCATTTTGCTTTAAGTAGTGATAGTGTCGATATGTCTTCTACAATTAGTAAAGTTAATCCACCTATAAGAAGTGAAGCAGATCGATTGAAAGTTATTGACGCCATAAGAGATAAAACTTTAGAAGTTATCGCTACAGATCATGCACCTCATGAGATTTCAAGTAAAGACAAGCCTTACGGAGATGCTAGCTTTGGAATTAGTGGTATCGAGAGTGCATTTGCAGTAAGTTATAAAGCGTTAGTTGAAAGCGAAATGATTGATTTAGACCAACTCATAGAGATGTTGACAGTAAATCCTGCAAGAATAGCTAGGATTGAGAAAATTGGATCAATAGAACCTGGCTATTTGGCAGATATCGTTATCGTCGATTTGAATCAAGAAGTCATCATAAATAGCGACACTTTTATATCTAAAGGTAAAAATACACCATTTAATGGATATGTAGGAAAAGGTGAGATTGAATTGACAATGCACCATGGCAAAGTTGTGTACTCAAAAGAAAGTGGGAGGAATTATGCTATCAGATAAGTTGATTAAAATGATTATTGAAAAGAAAAGTCCTATTGTAGTTGGATTAGATCCAAGGCTAGAAAGTTTACCAAGTGAAATAACGGATAAACATTTTCTAAATTATGGGGAAACATTTAAAGCAGCTGCAGAAAGCATACTTGAATTCAACATTGGAATCATAGACGCTGTTTGTGACTTTGTGCCTGCAGTGAAACCACAGATTGCTTTTTATGAACAATATGGTTTAGAGGGAATGTGGGCATATAAGCAAACTTGTGAATATGCAAAAGCCAAAGGACTTATAGTTATTGCAGATGTTAAACGTGGGGATATTGGTTCTACTTCTAAAGCTTATTCCATAGCCCATTTAGGAAAGACTAAAATAGGGAAAACTTACCATTCGGCATTTGAAGCAGACTTTGCAACGGTGAATCCTTACCTTGGTGATGACTGTATGAAAGAGTTTATGGAGGAAGTGAAAACCTTTGATAAGGGATTATTTATTTTAGTTAAAACCTCAAACAAGACATCAGGACAGATTCAAGATCTTCAGGTAGATGACGAAAAGGTTTATGAGAAAGTGGCCAATCTAGTGAGCAAATGGAATGAAACCAATTATGGCGAAATGGGGTATTCTCAAATCGGCGCAGTTGTAGGAGCTACTTATCCTGAAGAACTTGATTTATTAAGGAAAAAGATGCCAAGAGCAATACTTTTAGTACCTGGCTATGGCGCACAAGGTGGTAGTGCAAACGATGTTGTTGGTGCTTTTGATTCAGATGGGTTAGGTGCAATTGTAAATTCATCAAGAGGCATTATCTTTGCATTTGAAAATACAGATAAGAATTATAAAGAAGCGGCAAAGTTGGCGACAATTGAGATGAGAACTGCAATAAATGATGCTCTGGAAAAAGCAGGAAAGAAATACTGGATTTAAGGAGTAATTTATGAAATTTAGCGGTAAAGTAAAGATTAAGAATAAGCAAATTCTCCAAGATGATATTTTCAAGTTAACTGTGGAAAGACCGATGGAGATGGAAAGTGTATTTCCAGGTCAATTTTTCAATTTAATGGCGTCATCTTCAGGTTCTCCTTTGCTAAGAAGACCTATATCTGTTAGTAGTATTACTGATAAGTCTATTGAATTTACAATTAAAATCCTTGGTTTAGGTACGCAGTGGTTATCTCAAAAGGAAGTAGATGACGATTTAGAGATTATGGGACCACTAGGCAATGGCTTTCAAGTAGATGCGAACTTAAAAAAAGTACTTCTACTCGGAGGTGGTATTGGCGTTGCTCCCATAAAGGGTTTGTTGGAGCAATTATCAAAACAAAATTTAATTTGTGATTCTATCATTGGATTTAGGGAGCTTCCAATATTCGAAAGAGAATTTGAGATGCTTTCTAATAATAATCAAATCATTTCTGAGAAAAACAATGCATACAAGCAAGGTTATGTTACAACATACTTCGAAAAAATAGTTCAAGAAAACAAATACGATGCCATATATGCTTGTGGACCAAAAGCAATGTTGAAAAGCCTCGTTAATGTCAGTGAAAATTTAGGATTAAAAATACAACTTTTGATGGAAGAAAAAATGGCATGTGGAATTGGTGCATGCCTTGTGTGTACATGCAAAATTAAGCAAGGAGAATTTGATTATAAACATGTAAGAATGTGTAAAGAAGGCCCAATGTTTTACTCAGATGAGGTGATTTTTGATGAAGACTAATTTAAAAGTCGATTTAAATGGATTAGAATTAAAAAATCCAATTACAGTTGCATCTGGTACTTATGGATTCGGAAGAGAATATGCGGACTATATAGATCTTAATATTTTAGCTGCTATTTCAGTGAAGGGCTTAACTTTAGAGCCGCGAAAAGGCAATGAAGGAATACGAATAGCTGAAACTCCAATGGGAATGATTAATAGTGTTGGGCTTCAAAATCCTGGCGTTCATGAATTTATTAAAAATGAAATTCCGTTTTTAAGACAATATGATTTGAAAATAATTGCTAATATTAATGGAAACACGATTGAAGAGTATTGTGAGATGGCAAGAATTTTGGATCAAGAAGATGTTGATTCAATTGAACTCAATATTTCTTGTCCAAATGTTAAGAATGGTGGATTAGCTTTTGGTACTAATCCTAAAGTAGTCGAAGAAGTAGTTTATAGAGTTCGTAAAGCAACGTCAAAACATCTTATTGTGAAGTTATCTCCAAATGTTACAGATATCAAGGAAATTGCACATATTGTAGAAGAACAAGGTGCAAACTGCATCTCGATGATAAATACTGTCACGGGGATGGCAATTGACATTCACACTAGAAAAACCGTGTTGAAAAGAGGCAGTGGTGGATTATCAGGACCTGCAATCAAACCCATAGCAGTTAAACTGGTACACGATGTATACCAAACCGTAAAAATCCCAATTTTAGGTATGGGCGGGATAATGTCTGGCGACGATGTTGTCGAGTTTATGTTAGCTGGGGCTAATGCAGTTGCAATAGGTACAGGTAATTTTAGTGATCCATTCTTACCTAAAGTAGCTTTAGAGGAATTAATTAAATATCTTGAGCAGTACAAATATAATAGTGTAAACGAACTTGTCGGTAATTTATATTAAAATAAAAGCAGTAACTCAAATCTAGAAACGGATATGTTTCTAACTGAGGTACTGCTTTATTTATTATTAGAGATTGTGATTACTTCGCATTGATGAGATCAGTAAGTACCATCTGTTTAGTTTCTTTTGGATTAAATTTGTGAAAATTGAAAATGATATTTAGGATATAACCGCCACCAAACGCGTTTAATATAGTACCAACACCGTATGATCCACCTAGAAAAATACCAATTGCAACAATGGTTACTTCTATAATAGGTCTCATAATTGAAACATTTAATCCTGTCATTTTTACGAGTCCTACTAATAAACCATCTCTAGGTCCAGCACCAAGTTCACAACTAAGATAAACAAAGATGCCATAATTGAAAAGAAACGTGCCGCTTAAAAGATATATAATCCTGAAAGGCAATGTATCTACTATTGGTATAAGTTGAATTTTATCAAATAAATCAACGAAGTAACCTATAAATATCATATTTAGAATAGTTCCCAATCCAGGATATAACTTAATCAGCAGTGAAAGTAGAATGATTACTATCCCTGTGAGCTGAGAAACAGTTCCGAAGCGAATTCCTGTAATACTTGAAATACCTTGATGAAAAGTTCCCCATGGATTTAACCCCATGTTTGCATAAATAGTCAAATTGATTCCAATTGCAATAATAATAAAGCCAAACATTAATTTAGGTAATCTAAATATAGTTTTCTTTGTGTTTTCGAGATGCATAAAGCCTCCTTTTGTTTCGTAACCCTAATTATACTTTAACATAGAATTAGAATATTCAAAAGAATTTAGTACTATAAATTAAGCAATTAAATGATCAAATTATTTTTTTGTATGTAGAAGTGCGTCTAATATAATCGTGTATATAATAGATTTTTAGATATAAATAACGTCTATAATCAACATATAGTAGAAGGAAAAAATTAACACACAATTCGGAAAAAACTGAATACATTTTCTTTCAAATTAAGTGTTGACTTCAAAAAAAGAATTTGGTATTATAAACAAGCACTAGAGATTGTGTGCACCAAATAGTTTGTTTATTGTAAAATTCATGTAAATAAATTATGAAAAAAACTCAAATAAAGATGTTGACATTAGAAATAATCGATGATATCATAAGAGAGTCGCCGCAAGACATTGCGGACACGAAAGTTAAAAAACAGGACCTTGAAAATTGAATAGCGCAAATGAAAAAAACCAAAAACGTAATTCTTTTGAAGATGTCGATTTGAAAGCAATTTTAGATTGATGCTCCAAAGAAAAACAATAAAACAACTTAACAGTTGTTTCCGGATAAACTTTGCAAAAAGTTTATACAAAAGCAAGTTAGCTCATTTATGAGATAACAGGCAAACTTTAAAATTATATTTAAGAGTTTGATCCTGGCTCAGGATGAACGCTGGCGGCGTGCCTAACACATGCAAGTCGAGCGCGATTAAATGGAGTGAGAACTTCGGTTCAAGTGAAGTTTATGAAAGCGGCGGACGGGTGAGTAACGCGTGGGTAACCTGCCCCATACAAAGGGATAGCCACTGGAAACGGTGATTAATACCTTATAAGTCGGTAGTCTCGCATGAGACAGCCGACAAAGATTTATCGGTATGGGATGGACCCGCGTCTGATTAGCTAGTTGGTGAGGTAACGGCTCACCAAGGCGACGATCAGTAGCCGACCTGAGAGGGTGATCGGCCACACTGGAACTGAGACACGGTCCAGACTCCTACGGGAGGCAGCAGTGGGGAATATTGCACAATGGGCGCAAGCCTGATGCAGCAACGCCGCGTGAGTGATGAAGGCTTTCGGGTCGTAAAACTCTGTCCTATGGGAAGAAAAAAATGACGGTACCATAGGAGGAAGCCCCGGCTAACTACGTGCCAGCAGCCGCGGTAATACGTAGGGGGCAAGCGTTATCCGGAATCACTGGGCGTAAAGGGTGCGTAGGTGGCTTATCAAGCCAGAGGTGAAAGGCATTGGCTCAACCAATGTAAGCCTTTGGAACTGATAGGCTTGAGTGCAGGAGAGGTAAGTGGAATTCCTAGTGTAGAGGTGAAATTCGTAGATATTAGGAGGAACACCAGTGGCGAAGGCGACTTACTGGACTGTAACTGACACTGAGGCACGAAAGCGTGGGTAGCGAACAGGATTAGATACCCTGGTAGTCCACGCCGTAAACGATGAATACTAGGTGTCGGGCGTCAAAACTCGGTGCCGCAGCTAACGCATTAAGTATTCCGCCTGGGGAGTACGCACGCAAGTGTGAAACTCAAAGGAATTGACGGGGACCCGCACAAGCAGCGGAGCATGTGGTTTAATTCGAAGCAACGCGAAGAACCTTACCAGGTCTTGACATCTCTCTGACCGACTCTTAGCCGAGTCTTTCCTTCGGGACAGAGATGACAGGTGGTGCATGGTTGTCGTCAGCTCGTGTCGTGAGATGTTGGGTTAAGTCCCGCAACGAGCGCAACCCTTGTGTTTAGTTGAAAACAGGTTAAGCTGTTCACTCTAGACAGACTGCCGTGGATAACACGGAGGAAGGTGGGGATGACGTCAAATCATCATGCCCCTTATGATCTGGGCTACACACGTGCTACAATGGTCGGTACAACGGGCAGCGAAATCGTAAGATGGAGCGAATCCTAAAAAGCCGATCCCAGTTCGGATTGTGGGCTGAAACTCGCCCACATGAAGTTGGAGTTGCTAGTAATCGCGAATCAGAATGTCGCGGTGAATGCGTTCCCGGGTCTTGTACACACCGCCCGTCACACCATGGAAGTTGGGGGCGCCCGAAGCCAGTGGTCCAACCCGTAAGGGAGGAAGCTGTCGAAGGTGAAATCAATGACTGGGGTGAAGTCGTAACAAGGTAGCCGTATCGGAAGGTGCGGCTGGATCACCTCCTTTCTAAGGAGAAATAGACATTTGCGCTGTTCAATTTTGAGGGTCTTGTGACCACAAGTGGTAAGTGATTATCGCAAGTGGAAATAAGAACTTCAAACTGAATAGAAACAAAAAAACAAAAAGAATGCTAACTGAACGAAAACGAAAGTGAAGAAGTTTTTTTGCTGAAATCATTTTAGATTTCCTTGTCGAATTCGATAGACGTGAGGCATTTTATCTCATGGGGGTTTAGCTCAGTTGGGAGAGCACCTGCCTTGCACGCAGGGGGTCAAGAGTTCAAGTCTCTTAATCTCCACCATGACGTATTAGATGAAAGTCTGATGCGTACCAACGAAACAAAAGAATAAAGAAAGCATCAACTGAATTTTCTTCGAAAATCCATTTGAGAGCAAGTTTGTTTCAAATGAACAAGCATCATCCAAATTTTCTAACGAAAATTCGCCTGAGAGCAAGTTTGTTTGACGGCGTCAAACGAAAGCTGCGCTTTCTGAAATTTTGCCTTGCAAAATTTAAACTTGCACATTGAAAATTGCATATAGAATCGACATTTAAATTCCACAACGAAAGTTGTGACGCCAACGAGAAATTTATTTCTTGAAGGCAAAGTAAAAAATGTATCTAAAGTAAGATGAAGCTAGTCTTCAGATTACAATAGGTCAAGTTAATAAGAGCATAGGGCGGATGCCTTGGCACTAGGAGCCGAAGAAGGACGTGGTAAGCTGCGAAAAGCTACGGGGAGCTGCAAGCAAGTGTAGATCCGTAGATATCCGAATGGGGAAACCCGGCTGGAGTAATGTCCAGTCATCCATAGCTGAATAAATAGGCTATGGAGGGGAACTCGGGGAACTGAAACATCTAAGTACCCGAAGGAAGAGAAAACAAAAGTGATTTCCAGAGTAGTGGCGAGCGAAATGGAAATAGCCCAAACCTGAGTCTTCGGACGAAGGGGTGTGGACAGTCGATAAAGCAAAGCTGTATCTTAGTAGAATCGTTTGGGAAAGCGAGCCAAAGAGTGTGAGAGCCACGTACACGAAAAGAGAAGGTATGCGAGACTGATCCGGAGTACCACGGAGCACGAGAAACTTTGTGGGAAGCAGGCAGGACCATCTGCCAAGGCTAAATACTACCTAGTGACCGATAGAGAATAGTACCGTGAGGGAAAGGTGAAAAGAACCCCGAAAGGGGAGTGAAAAGAACCTGAAACCCTATGTTTACAAGCAATGGAAGTTCGTTAAAGAACGACCATGTACTTTTTGTAGAACGGGCCAACGAGTTACGTTATGCAGCAAGGTTAAGTGCTTAAGGCACGGAGCCGTAGCGAAAGCGAGTCTGAAAAGGGCGACTAAGTTGTGTGGCGTAGACCCGAAACCGGGTGACCTATCCATGTGCAGGGTGAAGCTGAAGTAAAATTTAGTGGAGGCCCGAACCCATATCTGTTGAAAAAGGTTGGGATGACATGTGGATAGCGGAGAAATTCCAATCGAACCCGGAGATAGCTGGTTCTCCTCGAAATAGCTTTAGGGCTAGCCTTGAGGTAAAGAGATACGGGGGTAGAGCACTGAATGACCTAGGGGCTTTCACCGGCTACCGAAGTCTATCAAACTCCGAATACCGATATCTTATACTCAGGAGTCAGACTGTGTGTGATAAGATTCATAGTCAAAAGGGAAACAGCCCAGACCATCAGCTAAGGTCCCAAAATATAAGTTAAGTGGAAAAGGATGTGGAATTGCCCAGACAACTAGGATGTTGGCTTAGAAGCAGCCATACATTTAAAGAGTGCGTAATAGCTCACTAGTCGAGTGATTCTGCGCCGAAGATTACCGGGGCTCAAACTTATTACCGAAGCTATGGAATTGTACACTGTACAATTGGTAGAGGAGCATTGTATACGGGGCGAAGCACGATCGTAAGGACGTGTGGACTGTATAGAAGAGAGAATGTTGGCATGAGTAACGAGAGATGGGTGAGAATCCCATCCGCCGAAAACCTAAGGTTTCCTGAGGAAGGTTCGTCCGCTCAGGGTAAGTCAGGGCCTAAGCCGAGGACGAAAGTCGTAGGCGATGGACAACAGGTAAAGATTCCTGTACCACCGAGAACCGTTTGAGAGAGGGAATGACACAGGAGGTTATGCTAAGCGCGTGATTGGTTGAACGCGTCCAAGCAACGAGTCTGAGAGGTAGGCAAATCCGCCTCTTATAAGGGTGAGTTGTGATGGGGAGTGAAAATAGTAGCGAAGTAGCAGATATCACACTGTCAAGAAAAGTTTCTATCGAGGGAGCAGGTGCCTGTACCGTAAACCGACACAGGTAGGAGAGTAGAGAATACTAAGGCGAGCGAGAAAACTATTGTTAAGGAACTCGGCAAAATGACCCCGTAACTTCGGGAGAAGGGGTGCCATCACAGGTTCAGAGCTAGTGGTGGCCGCAGAGGATAGGTCCAAGCGACTGTTTACCAAAAACACAGGTCTCTGCTAAATCGAAAGATGATGTATAGGGGCTGACGCCTGCCCGGTGCTGGAAGGTTAAGGGGAAGTGTTAGAGCAATCGAAGCACAGAACTGAAGCCCCAGTAAACGGCGGCCGTAACTATAACGGTCCTAAGGTAGCGAAATTCCTTGTCGGGTAAGTTCCGACCCGCACGAAAGGCGTAACGATTTGGACGCTGTCTCAACAATAGACTCGGTGAAATTGTAGTACCGGTAAAGATGCCGGTTACCCGCAGCTAGACGGAAAGACCCCGTGGAGCTTTACTGCAGCTTGGCACTGGATAATGGTATATCATGTACAGGATAGGTGGGAGACAGAGAAGCTAGGACGCCAGTCTTAGTGGAGTCGCCGTTGGGATACCACTCTTGATATAACGTTATTCTAACTATGACCAGTAATCCTGGTTTAGGACAATGTCAGGTGGGCAGTTTGACTGGGGCGGTCGCCTCCCAAAGAGTAACGGAGGCGCCTAAAGGTTCCCTCAGCGCGGTTGGAAATCGCGCGAAGAGTGTAAAGGCAAAAGGGAGCTTGACTGCGAGAGAGACATTTCGAGCAGGTACGAAAGTAGAGCTTAGTGATCCGGTGGCACCGCATGGAAGGGCCATCGCTCAACGGATAAAAGCTACCCCGGGGATAACAGGCTTATCTCCCCCAAGAGTCCACATCGACGGGGAGGTTTGGCACCTCGATGTCGGCTCGTCTCATCCTGGGGCTGAAGTAGGTCCCAAGGGTTGGGCTGTTCGCCCATTAAAGAGGCACGCGAGCTGGGTTCAGAACGTCGTGAGACAGTTCGGTCCCTATCTGCTGTGGGCGTAGGAAATTTGAGAGGAGCTGTCCTTAGTACGAGAGGACCGGGATGGACGAACCGCTGGTGGATCAGTTGTCATGCCAATGGCACAGCTGAGTAGCTAAGTTCGGAAGGGATAAGCGCTGAAGGCATCTAAGCGCGAAGCCCCCCTCAAGATGAGATTTCCCATCCAGAAATGGAGTAAGACCCCATGAAGATAATGTGGTAATAGGCCTGAGGTGTAAGTGCAGTAATGTATTCAGCTGACAGGTACTAATAGGTCGAGGACTTGACCAAAGATACCCATTTTTACGAAGTAAAATGTCGAAGTTATATGCAATTTTGAGTGTGTAGAAACTATCGCGAAAGCGAAGTTAATATATACGAGTGTTATGAAATTTTACGAAAGGCAATCCGCAGGCGAAAGCCGAGGACTTCTTGCCTTTAGGAAAATCTTCGAAACACGAGATCCAGTGATGATGGCGGAGGGGCCACACCTGTTCCCATACCGAACACAGAAGTAAAGTCCTCCAGCGTCGATGGTACTTGGCGGGTAGCTGCCTGGGAGAGTAGAACGTTGCTGGTTTGAAATTTATATGAAGAGTTTTAACACTCTTCATATAAATCAATCAATATGTTCCAAGGTAGCTCAACAATCATGAAGCGCAGCGTAATGTTGTAACTATTGATTATATGAAATACAATGGAATAAGTAACAGGTTTCAATATGTTCCAAGGTAGCTCAACGGTGGAGCACTCGGCTGTTAACCGATAGGCTGAGGGTTCGAATCCCTCCCTTGGAGCCATTAGATTTTAGGCTGGCCGTGGTGGCGGAACTGGCAGACGCACAGGACTTAAAATCCTGCGGTGGCAACACCGTACCGGTTCGATTCCGGTCCTCGGCACCAACATAAAATCTAAGTAACACAATTGTTTTTATTATCGCGGAGTGGAGCAGTGGCAGCTCGTTGGGCTCATAACCCAAAGGCCGTAGGTTCGAATCCTGCCTCCGCAACCATGAATATTATGTTTTATCCTATATGGCCCCTTGGTCAAGCGGTCAAGACACCGCCCTTTCACGGCGGTAACAGGGGTTCGATTCCCCTAGGGGTCACCACTTGGAAGTTTAGCTCAGCTGGGAGAGCATCTGCCTTACAAGCAGAGGGTCATAGGTTCGATCCCTATAACTTCCACCATTTATGATTTTGTTTCTCAACGTCATCCGACATAAGCACTGTAGTTACTAGGAGGGCAGGAAACATAATCATGTAGAATTATTCTACGGTCCAGTAGTTCAGTTGGTTAGAACGCTAGCCTGTCACGCTAGAGGTCGACGGTTCGAGTCCGTTCTGGATCGCCATTAAATTTATTTTGCAAGGCAAAATAAACCCGACAAAAGCGACGAAAGTTGCCTAGAGGGTGTAACACTTGCCGGTGTAGCTCAATTGGTAGAGCAACTGACTTGTAATCAGTAGGTCGCGGGTTCGAGTCCCATCACCGGCTCCATTTTCACTTATAAGCTGGAGGGGTTCCCGAGTGGCCAAAGGGGGCGGACTGTAAATCCGTTATCAGCGATTTCGAAGGTTCGAATCCTTCTCCCTCCACCAATTACAATTTTACGAAGTAAAATTGCCCGACGTGAACAACGAAAGTTGTTAGGAGGGTTCGAGAAAATGTTTCACATTTTTCTTCATATATGCGGAAGTGGCTCAGTGGTAGAGCATCGCCTTGCCAAGGCGAGGGTCGCGAGTTCGAATCTCGTCTTCCGCTCCAATTAAACATGCGTTCATAGCTCAACTGGATAGAGCACCGCCCTTCTAAGGCGGGGGTTTGGGGTTCGAGTCCCTATGGACGCGCCATTTGTGGAGAGGTACCGAAGCGGTCATAACGGGGCGGTCTTGAAAACCGTTAGGGTGTGAGCCCACGTGGGTTCGAATCCCACCCTCTCCGCCATTTTAATAATGTGGGCGTATAGCTCAGCTGGTTAGAGCGCACGCCTGATAAGCGTGAGGCCGGTGGTTCGAGTCCACTTATGCCCACCACATTAAGAAACCTAGGTTTCTTGAGAAACTGAAATATGTTTCTCGTATATGCCCAGATAGCTCAGTCGGTAGAGCAGGGGACTGAAAATCCCCGTGTCGGTGGTTCGATTCCGCCTCTGGGCACCACATTAGATCAATGATTAAGATTTCTTAGTCGTTGGTCTTTTACTTTTTTGATAAATAAGTTATAGTAATACTAAGTGAAAACTTATAATCTTTAAGCAGCAGAATTTTTATTAACAAATATATTCACATTATAGAGTATGAATAGTGATTTGAAAGTGAGGGTATACTCTTATGAACAATATAGAAAATAAAGAAATAATAAGTCTCAGAAAGGATCTTGATTTATTAGATGCTAAGATTATAGAGCTTTTGATGAGTCGATTTAGTATTACCCAGCAGATAGGTAAATTAAAGAAAGCATTACAAATTGAGGTTACAGATCAGGTTCGTGAACAGCAGATTCTCAGCAGAATTGAAAATTTAGTAGAAACACTCAGTATATGTGACGATTGTACAACTCAAATTGAATCTATAAGCCAAATATACAAAATAATAATGGCTGAAAGTCGAAAACTGCAAAATAACCTTTAAAACAATTACAAATATATTAAGAATGATGAAGTCGGATATAAAAATGACAAATAAATAGTATACTAATTAGGGACTTATTATATTAGCTCATTAATGGCATAAAGCTGTTTGAAATATAGACATAGAGGTGTAAAATGGATTTTATTAATTCTTTGTTTGAAACAATATTGGCATTTGTTTCTGAGGTTAAAATAACTTATATTATTGATATTGGAATTATTGCTTTTGTTTTTTATAAATTACTTGGACTAATTAGAGAGACACGTGCTGAACAGCTTGTAAAAGGATTTTTGATAATTCTCATTATTTCTAAATTAAGTGAATGGGCGAAATTATACGCTATTAATTACATTTTACAAAACACTTTTACAATTGGTTTAATAGCGCTTGTAATTATTTTTCAACCTGAATTAAGGAAAGCACTTGAACATCTTGGAAGAAGTCAATGGCTAATCACCAATAATAAAAAAGGGTCAATAGAAGAACAAACGCGTTCAATTAACGAGATAGTAGATGCGGTAAGTGTCATGTCTAGAAAAAAAATTGGAGCACTTATTGTTGTAGAAAGGCTTATTGGCATCAATGACATAATCGATACAGGCACAATATTAGATGCCAAAATTACGGCAGATCTTTTAATGAATGTATTTTATCCTAAATCACCACTTCACGATGGTGCCGTTATCATTAAAAATAACCGACTTATGGCAGCAGGGTGCTTATTACCTCTTTCTTCAAACAAGTATATTAGTAAAGAACTTGGTACGAGACATAGAGCGGCAATGGGAATGACGGAAAGCTCTGATGCTTTAATTGTAATTGTTTCTGAAGAAACTGGGGCTATTTCCATGGCTGTAGAAGGAAAGTTACAAAGATTTTTAGACACCTCAACGCTCCGAGATCTCATGATAAATACACTCGAGAATGACAAAGAAGGAGGTGAGAAAAATGCAGTTAAAAAATAAAGCCTCTTCATTTATGATTGGAGTTAAAAACATTATTTCCAAAAGTGCCAAATGGATAGTAGGGTTACCGAAGGCAATTTTTGATGCAAAATTTTCTCACAACACGGGAACGAAATTACTTTCAATTGCTATGGCAATATTATTTTGGTTTTTTGTTATGGACCAAGTGGACCCTGAAATAACCCGTGTAATAGAAAGTGTACCTGTTCAATTGACAAACACACAAGAATTAGATCAAAATAATCTTAAAATAATGAATCAAACGGATTTTTTAGTTAATGTTGAAGTAACGGGAAGACGTAACAATGTTTTAAGCCTAAATTCTAAAAATATTTACTTATGGTCCGATATGCGTTCAGTTAGAAGTGGCGTTAATAATGTGTTTATCAATAGTACAATTAATTCAGAAGCTGTGAGTATCAAATCGGTATTACCAAATGAAATTGTTATAACTGTTGATCGTGTTGTTTCCTTACCTAAACCTGTTCAAATTATCATTAGTGATAAGTTCCAAGATACACTTTATGAGGAATCCATGTCGGTAAGTCCTGTGGAAATTAAAGTAACTGGACCAGAGAGTTTAGTTAACTCTGTCTCATATTTAGGTGGAACAATATCAGTAAGTTCATTAACAACGGATCATACAAGAGAAGTTTCTTTGGTCCCTTATTCGTTTGACGGAGAAGTAGTCAATGGTGTCACACTTGATATCAATTATGCAACCATTGATTTAGTTGTGGGTAAAACGAAATTAGTCAAAATTGAACCGGATATTATAGGTGAAATAGCACCAGGATTCAAAATTGTAGATGTTAAAACGAATCCGGAAGTAGTAACAATCAATGGAGAAGTTGATTTAGTTAATGCGATTGAGTCATTAAAAGTAGAGTCCTTACAATTAAATGGAGATGAAAATGCTTCGTTGATAGTTGAAAAAGGTTTAGTTTTACCTGAGGGCATTAAAACTGTTGGACTAAATAAACCAATTCAGGTGGAATTAACTATTGAAGCAATTCAGACGAAGGAATTTACGTATTCAATAGCAGAAATTCCCATTGTAAACTTAAATGGGAATTATACGACAGACTTAACCGTTAATCCTGGAACAATAATCGTTAGAGTTACTGATATTGAATCGGTTATTAAGAATTTATCAAAAGAAGATATTCATCTAGATATAAACTTTAGCAACGTAATTGATATTGGAAATTATAGACTAAAAGTCAATTATTCAAGTGAGAAGGAATTTAATTCAATATTAATTGACCCTGAATATGTAGATGTAAATGTTTCAAGTTTAGTTTCAAATCCATAATAACAGTAAATAGTCATATTCTTCGAATATGGCTATTTTGATATTCCGAGATTCATGTTTTTAAGTGATGAGAGGGTTTGAGGGATTGTGGAATAAACATTACTTTAATTGTAAATGCTGTTATACTTAAAATAATGATACAAAACACAAAATAAAATTAGAGGCGAAATATGCGTAGAGATATACAGAAAATTTTAGATTCTACTCATGATGCTATGATTGCAGTGGATGGAGATGGCATCGTAACTATTTTTAATCGATCTGCAGAAAGACTTACTGGGCAAAAATCAACCGACGTTATAGGTAAAAAAGTTGAAGATGTAATTGAAAATACACGCTTACCAATAATTTTGAAGACTGGTAAATCAGAGCTTAATCAACAACAACCTTTGAATAATATTACGATTATTACTAATCGGATGCCCGTTTTGGGAGATGAAGGCGAGATTATTGGGGCTATTGCAGTATTTAGAGACATCACAGAATTAATTGATTTAGCTGAGCGCATAACAGACTTAAGCGAAGTAAGGGAAACGCTCGAAGCGACAATCAATGCAACACAAGATGCGATTTCTGTAGTTGATTCAAACGGTATAGGTATACTCATCAATCCTGCATATACACGGATGACAGGCTATACTGAAAACGATGTCATAGGTAAAGATTGTACTTTCGATTTAGCTGAAGGAGATAGTGTTCATAAAGAAGTTTTGAAGTCAGGAAAGCCCGTAAAAGGCAAACGACTAAAAGTTGGGTTGATGAAAAAAGACGTAATTGCAGAAGCTGCACCTATAATCGTCAAGGGAATCTTAAAGGGATCAGTTGCAATTATACATGATTTAACTGAAATCAATGAAATTTATGAAAGACTTGATCAAGCAAAACAAATCATTCGTAATTTAGAAGCAAAGTACACTTTTGATGATATCATTGGCAAAAGTGAAATAATGATTAACGCAATAGAAAAGGCTAAGATTGCAGCAGAAACACCTGCGACAGTAATCATCAGAGGAGAAAGTGGAACAGGAAAAGAACTTTTTGCTCATGCTATTCATAATGCTTCAAATCGACGATATTCTCAATTTGTAAGAGTAAACTGTGCTGCAATAAGTGAGAATTTACTAGAAAGCGAATTGTTTGGTTACGAGGAAGGTGCTTTTACTGGTGCTTCTAAAGGCGGTAAAATTGGACTTTTTGAAAAGGCAAATGGTGGAACTATATTCTTGGATGAAATAGCGGAGCTGAGCTTAAATACACAAGCCAAATTATTGCGTGTATTACAAGAAAAAGAAATTTTGAAAGTCGGAGGGAATAAACCCAAGACAATTGATGTCCGAATTATATCTGCAACAAATGTCGATTTGGAAACCGCTATTACTGAGAAACGATTTAGACAAGATCTTTATTACAGACTAAATGTAGTTCCAATTGATATTCCAGCATTGCGTAAGCATAAATCAGACATCCCTGCTTTGGTTAAACACTTAATTAATAAATATAATCAAGAATATGGTAGAAATGTATCAGATATTTCAACAGCGGCTATGGAACGAATAATGGCATATGACTGGGTGGGAAATGTAAGAGAGCTTGAGAATTTTATAGGTAGAGCAATGATTAATATAAAGATGCATGAGCATCTATTAACCCTGAGCCATTTGCCATCAATTTTATATAGTGAGAATAGTGGAGAAATTAAGCTAGAAGTTACCCCTGTAGAGATTTCTAATGCCAATCTTGATACAAATATACAATTGTTTGAAAAAGCTTTTATTGAAAAAGTTCTAGAACAATATCATGGGAGTAGAGAAGATGCAGCTAAAGCATTGGGGGTTTCCTTAAGAACATTATATTACAAACTAAAAAAACTAGAGATCTAAGTGCAATTATTTGCACTGATTTGAAATGCATGCAAAATATTGCGTGCATTTTTTTGCGCTTATGAAATTTTTTATATGGACTTACACTGTGAACAAGGCAATAGTAACAGGTGAAACAATTGAAAACTTGGCACAGTTATTGCGACTAATAGATTGTAGAATTAATTTGGAGGTATAGAATGGAACGAAATCTCGTGTTAGTGATTAATCCTGGTTCAACATCGACAAAGATAGCTGTCTATAACGAAACAAACAAATTGGCTCAGGAAAACTTAGACCATGATACGCAAAAGCTGGATCAATTTGAGAAAATAACAGATCAATATGATTATCGAAAAGAAATGATTTTGAATTGGATGGATGAACATGGATTCGATTCTCATAAATTGAGAGCAGTAGTTGGCAGAGGGGGTCTTTTAAGACCAATGCCTAGTGGTGCTTACAAGGTTACTGATGCAATGCTTAAAGATTTAATCATAGGAATTCAAGGGGAACACGCTTCAAATTTAGGCGGAATGATAGCGGATGCAATAGCTAAACCTGAAGCAATTGATGCTTATATTGTTGATCCTGTAGCAGTGGATGAATTTGAACCTCTTGCTAGAATCTCAGGGATGCCTGAACTTACTAGAAAATCATTAGTTCATGCACTTAACATCAAAGCAATTGCTCATAGAGTCGCTGACGAGATGGGTAAGAAAGTAGAAGATTTAAATTTAATACTAGCACATCTAGGTGGTGGTATTTCTATAGTACCAATGAGACATGGAAAAATAATTGATGCAAATAACGCCAATGAAATGGGACCATTCTCACCTGAGAGATGTGGTGGTCTTCCAGTAGGTGATGTTGCAAAGATGTGTTTTTCTGGAGAGTATACACCGAATGAACTTAAAAAGAAGATGCGAGGAAAAGGTGGTATGACTGCTTATCTTGGCACTAATGACGGTAGAGAAGTATTAAAAAGAATTGAAGCCGGCGATGCTGAAGCTAAACTCATCTTTGACGCTATGGCGTATCAGATTTCGAAAGAAATTGGCGCAATGGCAACTGTAATTGAAGGAAAAGTCGATGCAGTTGTACTAACTGGCGGTGTTGCTTATTCAAAGTATTTGACGGATTATGTTACTGAACATGTGAGTTTTATTGCGCCAGTGATTATCAAAGCTGGTGAAGATGAAATGGAAGCGTTAAATTTAGGTGTTTTAAGAGTACTAAATGGCGAAGAAGTTGCCAAAATATATGAAAACGAGGTAAAAATTAATGATTAAAAATTTTGATGAATTGCTTGCGGTAGCAGTTGAAAAAGGACCTAAGCGAATTGCAGTTGCTTGCGCACAAGACGATGATGTTTTAAAGGCAATTAAAGCTGCATATGACAAAGGGATTGTTAATGGTTATTTAGTTGGAGATGTGGCACTGATTAAATCAATTGCAGATGAAATCAACCTCGATTTAAATGGATTTGAACTCATTAATATTTTAGATCTTAAAGAAGCATCTTTAAAAGCCGTAGAACTTGTATCTTCTGGAAAAGCTGATTTGGTGATGAAAGGTTTAGTTGACACTTCAATCATATTAAAAGCGGTCCTTAATAAAGAAGTTGGATTAAGAACGGGTAATGCACTTAGCCATGTTGCTATATTTGATGTGCCAACTTATCATAAAATATTATTAGTGACAGATGCGGCGATGAACATTGCGCCAGATGTTAATACCAAAAAACAAATCATTGAAAATACACTTTTTGTAACAAAAGCACTTAATATAGAAATTCCTAATGTAGGTGTGATTGCCGCAAAAGAAAAAGTAACTGAATCAATGATCGCAACAGTTGATGCTGGTGAACTAGTGAAAATGAATGAACAAGGACTTATCACAGGTTGTAAGGTAGGCGGCCCTTTTGCACTTGATAATGCCGTTTCAAAAGAAGCCGCTGAAATCAAAGGAATTAAAGATCCAATGGCAGGCGATGTGGATGTTTTACTATGCCCAACCATAGAAGCTGGAAATGTACTTTATAAAGCATTAAATTTCTTAGCAAATGCAAAATCTGCTGGCATCATCGTAGGTGCAAAAGCACCAATCGTTTTGACTTCTAGAGCAGATTCTGATGATTCAAAATTGAATTCAATTGCACTTGGCGTATTGATGGCATCACTTTAATTCAATAGTACATTAATTTGAACAATCAAAAGTCAAAACAAATAATGATAAGAAAAGCACTATGATTAGCTTTATAAATATAGGAGGATTACATGGAAGTTTTTAGAATACTTGCAATCAATCCAGGTTCAACATCTACGAAGATTGCTATTTATGACAATGAAAAGGAAGTTTTTGAGACGACATTAAGACATTCAAATGAGGAAATTGACAAGTACGATAAGATTACTGATCAATACGATTTTAGAAAAGATGTTATCCTTAAAGCACTTGGCGAAAATGATATCAATCTTACAAAACTTAGTGCGGTAGTTGGACGTGGTGGATTACTTAAACCAATTAAAGGTGGCACTTATGCTGTAAATGAATTGATGATTAAAGATTTGATCGAAGCTCAAATGGGTGAGCATGCATCTAACCTTGGTGGTATGATTGCAAATGAAATTGCGAGTCAACTTAATATTCCGGCATTTATCGTAGATCCGGTTGTAGTCGATGAATTAGAACCAGTAGCAAGAATTTCTGGGATGCCTGAAATCGCACGTAAATCAATCTTTCATGCATTAAATCAAAAAGCGGTTGCTAGAAGATTTGCAAGCGAAAGAAATAAGGCATATGAAGAACTTAACTTAATCGTAGCACATCTTGGCGGAGGAATTTCTGTAGGCGCACATGAAAAAGGCAAAGTTATAGATGTGAACAATGCACTTGATGGTGAAGGTCCTTTTTCTCCTGAAAGAACAGGTGGTCTTCCTGTTGGCGATTTGGCGAAAATGTGTTTTTCAGGTAAATATACGCATGCTGATATCAAAAAGATGATCAAAGGTAAAGGTGGATTAGTCGCATATCTCGGTACAAATGATGGTAGAGATGTCGTTAAAATGATTGAAAGTGGCGATGAAAATGCGAAACTTATCTTTGAAGCTATGGCATATCAAGTGGCAAAAGAAATTGGAAGCTGTGCAGCTGTTCTTAAAGGTAATGTAGATGCAATCATTCTAACGGGCGGACTTGCATATGGAGAGATGCTCACAAATTGGATCAAAGCTAGAGTTGCTTTTATCAGCGAAATAGTGATCTATCCAGGTGAAGATGAAATGAGTGCACTTGCTCAAGGTGGTCTGCGCGTTTTAAGAAATGAAGAGGCGCCACAAAAATACGAATAGATAATTGATGCGGAATCACTGTGCTGCTGATTTTAGCAACACAATTCGAAGATATATAAGGAATGGTGAAGTCATGAAATTGGATTTAATGAAGGATGCAAGAATCAGAATTATCATAGGCCACTACGGCAGCGGTAAAACTGAATTCGCGGTTAATTATGCGATGATGCTCAGTAAACAGACTGAAAATGTAGCGCTTTGTGATTTGGATATCGTCAATCCCTATTTCAGGTCCAGAGAAAAGGCTTCAATCATGGAAGAAAATGGTATAGCAGTCATCTCAGGCGCAAGAGGTCATAATGCGAATCTCGATTTGCCAATGGTTTCCCCAAGCATATTGGCACCGATTCAAAATGAAGAGACGCAAGTGATACTCGATGTTGGTGGTGACTCAGTAGGTGCAAGAGTTCTCGTACGCTTTGCAGCATATTTTAAACCAGGAGCTTATGATATGTTCTTTGTAATTAACGCAAATCGTGAGCAAACACAAGATGCACTTGGTGTTATATCACATATTAGAAATATTGAGGATACTGTTGGCTGTAAAGTAACAGGACTCATCAATAACACGCATTTGTTAAGAGATACAGATGTAAGTGAGGTTTTAAAGGGTCAAGAATTAGCGCTAGAAGTTTCAAAGACGCTCAATATTCCCATCAAATACATCAGCACACTGGAAAAGGTTACCCACCAATTACCAATGAATTTAGAGGGAGAAATATTCCCAATTAAGATGTATATGAGAGAAGATTGGATGTAAGACGCTCGGCGTACAAACGTGATTAAGGTATAGGAGGATTTAAAGGTGGCTAAAGGTAAAGTTACATTTAATGAAGACATTTGCAAAGGTTGTGGATTATGTACGACTGCTTGCCCAGTGAAAATCGTGACAATGGACACATCTAAAATGAATATTAAAGGATTCCATCCTGCAACAGTGTTCGAAATGGACAAATGCATCGGTTGTGCAAATTGTGCAATGATGTGCCCAGATTCTGTGATCACAGTAGAAAGATTTTAGGGAGGTAAGTAATGGCTAAGGTATTAATGAAAGGTAATGAAGCTATTGGAGCAGCTGCGATAAAAGCAGGATGTAAATATTTCTTCGGATACCCAATAACTCCACAAAATGAATTACCAGAGTATATGTCTAGAGAGATGCCAAAAGTTGGCGGCGTATTTCTTCAAGCAGAGTCAGAAGTATCTGCTATTAATATGGTTTATGGTGCTTCAGGTGCTGGCGCTCGTGTTATGACATCTTCATCTTCACCAGGTATTGCTCTTAAACAAGAAGGCATCACTTATATCGCTGGAGCAGAGCTTCCATGCGTTATCGTAAATATAGTTCGTGGTGGTCCAGGACTTGGTGGTATCCAGCCTGCACAATCAGATTATAACCAAGTGACTAGAGGCGGCGGAAATGGCGATTACAAACTTCTAGTTTTTGCACCTGCTAATCTTCAAGAGATGGTAGATTTAATGCAAGAAGCATTCGATGCTGCTGATTACTATAGAAACCCAGTTATGATGGTTGGTGATGGTATGATCGGCCAAATGATGGAACCAATTGAATTTAGAGAATCTAAATCTAGATTTGAGTTGCCATTAAAAGATTGGGTGACAACTGGTACAAACGGCGCAAGAAAGCCAAATATTATCAACTCATTGTTCCTTGATCCAGCTGAACTTGAAAATCACAACATTAGACTTCAAGCTAAATATGATGCAATGAAAGAAAATGAAGTGAAGTTTGAAGCATATAATTTAGAAAATGCAGAAATCGTAATTGTTGCTTATGGTACGACATCTCGTATTGTAAGAAATGCAATTATTGATCTAAAGGAACAAGGAATTAATGTTGGTTTAATTAGACCAATTACATTATGGCCTTTCCCTGATAAAGCATTCGATCTAATTCCTGAAAGCTGTAAGTCAGTTCTATCAGTTGAAATGTCAATGGGCCAAATGGTTGATGATATTAAAATTGCAGGTAATGGTAGATGGCCAGTTCATTTTTATGGTCGCTCGGGCGGAATGATCCCTACACCAGAAGGAATCATGGGTAAAGTGAAAGAATTGGTTGGAGGTGCAAAATAATGGCAGTAGTATTTCAAAAAAGTAAGGGTTTAACAGATAAAGAAACACATTATTGTCCAGGTTGTACACATGGTATCATTCATCGATTAGTTGCAGAAGTTTTAGAGGAACTAGATGTTTTAGGCGATACTATTGGTGTTGCTCCAGTTGGATGTTCAGTTTTAGCATATGATTATTTTAACTGTGATATGCAGGAAGCTTCACATGGTAGAGCACCTGCTGTAGCTACAGGAATCAAAAGAGTTCATCCTGATAAAGTCGTATTCACTTATCAAGGTGATGGCGATTTAGCTTCAATTGGAACCGCTGAAATCGTTCATGTAGCTCATAGAGGCGAAAAAATAACGACTATATTTGTGAATAATGCAATTTACGGTATGACAGGTGGCCAAATGGCGCCAACTACACTTATCGGTCAACGTGCAACTACTGCACCGCTTGGCAGAACTGTAGAGCATTCAGGAATGCCTCTTCGTGTTTCTGAGATGCTTGCAACGATAGATGGTGCAGCATTTGTTGAACGTGTGTCTGTAGATACACCTGCTAACATCAGAAAAACTAAAAAAGCAATTAAAGAAGCATTCCAGTGCCAAATTGATCGCAAAGGTTTTTCAATCGTAGAAGTATTGTCAACTTGCCCTACAAACTGGGGAATGACTCCAATTGATGCACTTAAATGGTTAGCGGATAACTTAATCCCATACTATCCAATTGGAAACTTCAGAAGACCAGGGGAGGAAAAATAAGATGTTAAATGAGAGAGTAATTTGTGCAGGCTTTGGTGGTCAAGGTGTAATGCTTATGGGACAACTTATTTCATATGCAGGCATGATTGAAGGCAAAGAAGTATCTTGGTTACCATCATATGGCCCTGAAATGCGTGGTGGAACTGCTAACTGTAGCGTTATGGTATCAGAAAGACCGATTGGTTCTCCAGTTATCACTGATGATGCAACAGTAGCTATTGTTATGAATTTACCTTCATTAGATAAATTTGAACAAGATGTAATGACTGAAGGAAAAATCATTATTAACAGTTCTTTAATTGAAAAGAAAACTTCAAGAGCTGATTTGAAAGCATATTATGTGCCAGCAAATGACATCGCTTATGAGCTTGGTAATCCACGAGTAGCTAACATGGTAATGCTTGGTGCTTTCCTAGAACTTACAAAGACAGTGGGTGTAGATTCAGTTATGCAAGCACTTAAGAAAATTTTTGGAGAATCTAAAGCACATTTAATGGCGATCAATGAAGAAGCAATGAAGAGAGGCGCTGAAAGTATCAACAAATAAATAAGTCAAAGGCTTAGTAAGTTTACTTACTAAGCCTTTTTGTATACATATACATTGAAGCTGCACTTAAAATATGAGATAATAAATAGCAAAGTTTAAGATGGGGGATAGAGCATGAAAGATTTTTTACAAGCATTTGCTTTGATTTTTATCGCAGAAATGGGGGATAAGACGCAAATCATGGCAATGGCTTTTGCAACGCAATACAAAATCAAGCAAATATTAATAGGTGTATTTATAGGAGCATTTCTTAATCATGGACTTGCGATTATGTTAGGGTCTATGTTAACGCAATTTATACCGTTAGAAGCATTACAGTTAGTTGCAGGGGTGCTATTTATAGCTTTTGGTTTGCTATCACTTTCAATTGCAGAAGATGAAGAAGAGGATCTTGCTAAAAATAACTATGGTGCAATTATCACAGTTTCTCTTGCCTTTTTTTTAGGGGAATTAGGAGATAAAACACAATTAACGGCATTAACGTTATCAACTCAATCAGCATATCCGTTTTTGACTTTACTTGGGACTGTTTCTGGTATGGTTGTTGTAAGTTCAGTGGGTATATTTATAGGTGCGAAATTAGGTAATAAAATTCCAGAGCATTTTATTCGCGTTGGTGCTTTTGTAATCTTTATGACCTTTGGACTCCTCAAAATTGTATCATCGGAATATGTGTTGAGTATGGGCGTCACTTTTGTATCGCTTCTACTTGGGATTATTTTAGTATTAACAATCTTTAGAGGCTTAATTTTTACACGTCAACTTAAAGAAGTTAAAGTTTCTGCGTTAAAACAACATGCTGAAGATTTAAAGAATTATCGTATAGCCTTACTTTCAAGTGTTGATCACTTATGCAAAGGGTGTGATCTATGCAAAGATTCTATATGCTTAGTGGGTTATATGAAAGCACTTTTGTCAGATCGAGTGACACATGAAAGATTTGATCCTACTGTAATTGAGAGTTTAGAAAGTGATGAATTTGACCTTAACAAAGCGCAACAAGTAAAATTTTTGCTGGAAGACTATTATAAAAAATATCCAGACGAACGGTTAAAAAATACTGAGTTAATGAGTATTGAAGCGGTTCTTAATAAAATAATTCAAAACAATACAGTAAACTTTTAAAGGAGAAATTATGTCTAGATTATTTGGCACTGATGGCGTAAGAGGCATTGCCAATGAAGAATTAACCATAGAGCTTGCTATGGCACTTGGAAAATATGGTGCACATGTGATTACACAAGGGAAAGAAAAAGCAAAAATCATCGTAGGAAAAGACACGAGAATTTCTGGTGATTTGCTTGAATATGCTTTAATATCTGGAATTTTGTCAACAGGATGCGATGTTATCAGAGTCGGTGTAATTCCAACACCTGCGATAGCAAAATTAGTTAAAACTTTAGGTGCAGATGCTGGTGTAATGATATCTGCTTCCCATAATCCGGTTGCTTTTAATGGCATTAAATTTTTCAATGCATTGGGATTAAAACTTTCTGACGAAATTGAAGATGAGATTGAAACTTGTATACAAAATAGAAGAGAAATTAGACTTCCAGTTGGTTCAGAACTTGGACATGTTAAAGAATATGTTGATGCAGAATTAGATTATATTGAATATATAACTGAAACTTTAGAAGGCATGACTTTCGAAGGCATGAAAGTAGCTATTGATTGTGCAAATGGTGCGGCTTCAATTGTAGCACCAAAAGCATTGAATAGCCTTAATGCAAAAGTGTACAGCATCCATCATGAACCTGATGGCATCAATATCAACGAAAATTGTGGTTCAACTCACATGAATGATCTTAAGAAATTTGTAACTGTCGTTCATGCAGATATAGGACTTGCTTTTGATGGAGATGCAGATAGATTACTTGCAATTGATGAGAATGGTGATTTTGTAGACGGTGATAAAATTATGGCAATCTGTGGAAATTACCTTGCTACTCATGGTAAATTGAAAGATCAGACGATTGTGTCAACCGTTATGAGTAATCTTGGATTTGACATTGCGCTGACTGAAAATAAAATGCGTGCTGTTAAAACACAAGTAGGCGATCGATACGTACTAGAAGCAATGCTCGCCAACAATTTTGGACTTGGTGGAGAACAATCAGGACATATTATATTTTTAGAGCACAATACAACTGGAGACGGCCTTTTAACAGCGGTTCAGCTCCTTAGAGTCATGAAGGATAGTGGAATGAAGCTTTCCCAGCTCGCTAAAATCATGAATGTTTATCCTCAGGTTCTAAGAAATGCCAAGGTACCAAATGATAAAAAATATCACTTTGCGGAAAACAAAGTGATATCAGATAGAATTAGTGAAATTGAAAACCTTTTCCATGGTAAAGGTAGAGTGTTAATTAGACCTTCGGGTACAGAACCACTTGTAAGAGTGATGATTGAGGGCGAAAATCAAGAAGTTCTTGAAAAGGTTGCAGTAGAACTCGTAGAGCTTATTGAAAAAGAGATGAATTAGTAAGCCAATTTACGATATTATCAGAGCATTGAGTATAATCTTCTACTTGAAAAGTTTCAAGGTGTAGATGTTTCTCAATGCTTTTTTGATAGACAGGATCATAATGTGCATCTAAGATAAGTTTCGTAAATCCATGGTAATCCTTTACTTCAATCAAATTGATAAGTTCTTTATAAACTGAATTTGAAATATACGTCTGAATCTTAGGTAAAGCAGTTTTAAGAATAGAATCAAAATTCTCTTCATGTACATAGTCGTTTATCAAAGCGATAATTCTAAATTCCATACTGGCATTGATTAGCAAGAAATGACCTTCTTGCATTTTTATATACATATTTTTAGGCACAAAGACTTGTCCTATTCTACGACTTTCAGATTCAACAAAGCAATAAGAGGATTTTATTTGCATGAGCTGGCTATACAAATTGTTTTCAAACGATTGAACACTTTGAAATTCATCGGTACCGATGGTTCCTAAATGCGAACCACGATGATTTGCTGCCGCTTCTAAATCGATGACAGGTTGATTGACTTTAATTAATGCTTCTAGTACATGTGTTTTTCCAACGCCAGTTAATCCGTTTAAAACAATAAATTCAGGATAATTCTCTGCAGGTTGATTGAGTTTGGTCAGTACCTCAGTTCGATAACCTTTGTACCCACCTTTTAGCCAAAAAACAGGGATATCTATGCTTCTTAGAAGCAGCGCTATAGATCTACTACGATACCCTCCTCTTGCGCAATAAAATATTATTTTTTTATAAGGATATTCATTTCTTAACTGGAATAGTGTATCATAAAAGAGATGAAGCTTTTCAGAACCATATTTAAGTCCAATTCTTTTTGCTTCTTCTACAGATGCATTTTTATAGATCCAACCAACTTCATGTCTTTCTAGATCATAAAGTATAGGTAGGTTAATAGCACCAGGGATGTGTCCTGTCTTGAATTCACTTTCACTTCTCACATCAATATAAATTGCGTTTTCTTCAAAAGAATAGGGTATAGCTTGATACATAGGTAGGTCCTTTCTAAATGTACTCATAGTCATCATAGCACAAAAATGGATTCTAAACTATTGAGAAGTAAAAATGGACGCTAATAAAAAAGCGTATTTAAGGAATCATGAGGTAGAAATATGAGATTAATTAATATTTTAGATGTACAAGTTGGGAGTAAAATTGCTAAACCGGTTTATGATTCAAAATTATCTTTATTGATCAATAAAGGTGCAACATTATCAGATTTGTTGCTAAGTAAACTTAAACAAGCAGATATAAGACATTTGTATATTGAAGATGAATTATCAAAAGGTGTTGTACTTGAGCCATTGATTTCAGATGAAATTAAGTTACAGGCTTTCGTCATAATGAAGAACATCTATGAATCACAGATGGAAAAAGATGCAAAGACAGCAGAGGCAGTAAGAGAATCAACCATTCGGGAGTTGAAGGATCTTGTTGATGATATCATCACTGAAATTTATAGTAAAAACGATTTAAAATATTATAGCACTGAATTAATGGGCGCTGAAATGTACCATTATAACCATGCTGTAGAAGTTATGATATTGTCTTTACTTATTGGCAAGAAGATGGGATTAGACAGAGAACGTCTTCTAAAGCTAGGAATGGGTGCAGTTCTCGCTGATATAGGAAAATCAAAAGTACCTAACGAAATCCTTAATAAAAAAGGCAAATTAGAACCAGCAGAATTTGAAGAGATGAAACGACATGTTGAATACAGCTACCATATTTTAAAAGACTTAGTGGGTTTATCATCTTTATCGCGTCAAATTGTACTGTTACACCATGAAAAGTTAGATGGTTCGGGATACCCTAACGGATTTCACGGCGATCAGATTCCTTTGTTAGTAAGAATCGCTACTGTATGTGATATCTTTAGCGCCATTGTATCAGATAGAACTTATAACAATAGAATATCAGTTGATACTGCGATAGAGATTCTTAGAAGCGCTGCTCCAACTAAACTTGATCAAGACGTATTTGGAACACTTTTACAAGTTGTTGATATATATCCACCAGGTACTTTGGTTGAAATTGGCAATGGACAATACGGTATTGTGATAAGAAGTAATATAAATTCGCCTACGCGTCCGGTTCTCAAAGTTATTGGTCCAGGTACTGAACTAAATGGCAATGAAGAGATAGATTTAATGGAAGAGTTGACGCTCTTTATCAAAAAAGTAATTCCTAAACTCCCTTAATGGGAGTTTTTTTTATAGTTGCAGTATGATAGTATAAAATCAAGTATAGATGAAGGAGCGGTTAATGGAAAAAATATATATTTTGGCTTTGGATCAAGGAACAACAAGCTCAAGAGCAATTATTTTTGATAGAGAAGGTAAAATTGTTAAACAATCTCAAAAGGAATTCAAGCAGATTTATCCTAAAGCTGGCTGGGTAGAACATGATCCTATGGAGATATGGGGTTCACAGTCTGGTGTTGCGAGAGAAGTACTTGAAACCGCAGGAATCAAACCTCAAGAAGTTGCTGCAATCGGTATTACAAATCAAAGAGAGACTACGGTGGTTTGGGATAAACGAACTGGAAAACCTATATATAATGCCATCGTATGGCAATGTAGAAGAACTGCTGATATCTGTGATAAATTAATAGTTGATGGACATGAAGATTATATAAAAGATGCCACTGGTTTAGTTATAGATGCTTATTTTTCAGCAACTAAACTCAAATGGATACTTGACCATGTTCCAAACGCAAGAGAAGAAGCCCAAAAAGGCAATCTGTTATTTGGCAATATTGATACATGGTTAATTTGGAACTTAACACGAGGAGATGTACATGCAACAGACTACTCTAATGCTTCAAGAACAATGATGTATAATATCAACACTTTAGAATGGGATGATAAAATATTAAATATGCTAGATATCCCAAGAGAGATGCTACCAGAAGTGAAATCGACTTCTGGGATTTTTGGTGAAACAGATATTCAAACCTTTGGAGGTGCTAAAATACCTATCGCAAGTGCAGCTGGTGATCAACAAGCGGCACTTTTTGGACAAGCCTGTTTTTCTCCTGGATCTGCGAAAAACACATATGGTACAGGTTGTTTTATGCTTATGAATACTGGGGACCGCAAAGTGGCATCTAAAAATGGTTTATTGACAACAATTGCATGGGGAATAGATGGAAAAGTCACTTATGCACTTGAAGGTTCTATCTTCATAGCGGGTGCGGCAATTCAGTGGCTAAGAGATGAACTTCAAATCATCAATCATGCTTCTGAAACAGAATTTTATGCATCAAAAGTTGAAAACACAAATGGCGTTTATTTTGTGCCCGCTTTTGCAGGACTTGGAGCTCCCTACTGGGACATGTATGCGAGAGGGACAATCGTAGGGTTAACAAGGGGTGCAAATAAAAGTCATATCATAAGGGCAACTCTAGAAGCCTTGGCTTATCAAACAAGAGATGTAATTGAAGCGATGGAAGAAGATTCTAACCTTAAACTACGTAGGCTTAAAGTCGATGGTGGTGCAACCGTTAATAATTTTCTTATGCAATTTCAATCAGATATATTGGGTAGTCAGGTCATTAGACCGATGATCACTGAAACGACAGCTTTAGGCGCTGCATACCTAGCGGGTTTAGCAGTTGGATTTTGGGAAAATACTGATATTTTAAGAGCCCAATTTGCAATTGAAAAAGAATTTTCACCTAACTTAAATTTTGAAGACAAAGAAAACCTGTATCATGAATGGAAGCGAGCAGTAGAAAGATCAAAACACTGGATGTTATCATAAACTGAAAAATAAAGTAGGTGAGGTTATGTACGATATTGCAATTATTGGAGCAGGCGTAGTAGGTACTCTAGTAGCAAGATCTCTTTCACAATTCAACTTAAAAATTGTTATTTTAGAAAAAGAAAATGATGTGGCATGTGGTGCAACCAAGGCAAACTCTGCTTTGATACATGCAGGATATGATGCCCCATTTGATTCGTTAAGAGGACAATTAAACGCAAAAGGCAATTTACTTTATTCACAGCTTTCCAAAGAATTAAATTTCACCTTTGAAAGAATAGGTTCACTAGTACTTGGTGAAGATCAGGAAGACCTTAAGACGCTAAAAAAACTCTTGATGAATGGAAATAAGTTAGAAATTCCAGGGTTAAAGTTAATTTATAGCGATGAAATTAAAGGTCTTGAACCTAATTTAAGTGAAAACTTTCAATATGCATTATATGCACCTTCAGCGGGCATCACAGAACCGTGGGAGGTTGCAATCTCAGCTTGTGAAAATGCCATGGATAATGGTGTCAAATTAAGACTAAATTATCCAGTATATAAAATCATTAAATCTGGATTGATTTATGAAATAAATGATGAGATTAAGTCGAGAATCGTTATTAACTGTGCCGGCGTTTATGCAGATTCAATATATAGTCTGATCAATCCAAGGCAAGATTCTGTAAAAATCAATGCGAGAAGAGGACAATATTATCTGTTGGACAAAGAAGCAGGCAATATAGTAAAGCATATTTTATTTACATGTCCAACTGATAAAGGAAAAGGTACTATTATCTCACCAACGGCGCATGGTAATGTGATTGTTGGTCCAAATTCAGAGCACGTCTCTAAAGAAAATACGACAACGACCTTTGAAGGTCTTTTTGAAGTGCTAGAAAAAGCAAAGCAAATTATTCCTGAAATACCAATTCAACTCAATATCGCTAATTTTTCTGGTGTTCGTGCTGAACCAATAAAGGGTGACTTTGTAATTGAAGAATCTGATGAAACTGGGTTTATCAATGTAGCTGGAATCAAATCTCCTGGTCTTTCGTCTGCACCTGCTATAGCAGAGTTAGTTACAGAAATCGTTTCTAAAATTTGCATCAGAGAAAAGATACTATTTGAAAAAAACGATAATTATTCTCCATTTAGAAGAGCAAGATATCACTTTATAGACCAGCCTAAAGAAGTTCAGGAAAAATTGATAAAAAGCGATCCTAGCTTTGCGCATATTATTTGCAGATGTGAAACCATCTCTGAAGCTGAAATTGTAGATGCCATACACAGAAACTGTGGCGCTACAACGATTAACGGCATAAAAAGACGCGTAAGACCTGGTGCTGGTAGATGTCAAGGTGGATTTTGTGGTCCTAAGATTATTGATATACTCTCGAGAGAATTAAATATTAAGAGGACAGATGTTGCGTTTGAAAAAAGAGGTTCTTATCCAATTTCAGGAGGTGATCGACATGAAGAAGTATGACATCATTGTAATTGGGGGTGGACCTGCAGGACTTGCAGCAGCATATGAAGCATCGCAATCAGAGTTAAGTGTTTTGCTGATAGAAAGAGATCATTATTTAGGAGGAATATTAAATCAGTGTATTCATACAGGCTTTGGGCTAAAGTTATTTAAAGAAGAATTATCCGGTCCAGAATACGCAGAAAAATATATAGATATGGTCATTCTATCTTCTGTTGAAATATTGTTGAATTCAATGGTGATCGAAATAGATAAAAGTGAGAGAACGATAGTCGTGATGAGTGAACAACTGGGGCGTGTAATGTTTACCTTTTCAGCACTGATTCTCGCAATGGGGTGTAGGGAACGCTCAAGGGGATCCGTTATTATTCCTGGCACTCGTCCAGCAGGTGTTTTTACTGCGGGAACAGCTCAATATTATACAAATATAATGGGAGATAAAATCGGGAAAAATGTATTTATCTTAGGATCAGGTGATATAGGGCTTATAATGGCGAGACGTATGACCTTGGAAGGTGCAAATGTGCTTGGTGTTGCAGAGTTACAATCGTTTTCAAGTGGTCTTAACAGAAATATTGTACAGTGTTTAGAAGATTTTGATATTCCTTTATTTTTAAGTCATACAGTTGTAGAAATTCATGGGGATATTAGGGTTGAAGGCGTTACAATTGCAATGGTAGATCAATATTATAGACCGATTGAAGCATCTAAAAAATACATGCCATGCGATACACTTTTACTTTCAGTAGGTTTAATTCCTGAAAATGAATTGACCCGAGCAGCAGGAATCCTTATTAATCCAAAAACGAAAGGCCCAGTGATTAATCAAGAGATGGAAACCAGTGAATCAGGTATATTTGCATGTGGAAACGTTGCACAAGTTCATGATCTTGTTGATTATGTTTCTTTAGAAGCGAAGCGAGCAGGCAAAAACGCAGCTAATTATGTCATTAAAAACAAAAAAAGCAAAATAAGCGTGAACAATGATGGTTCAATTATTAGTTCACCAAACATAAGTCATATTAATATTGAGATTTCCCAAAGATTTATTATGGTTGCGCCTCAAATTGTCAAAGTAAGTGACGACTTTGGGTTTACTGATAATGCACCAGATTCAATTGAACTGATGCTTAGAGTTTCAAAGCCCCTTGAAATGGGTAAAATTGTATTATATGCAGATAATGTAGAATTATTACGAATTGAAAAACGTTTTTTAACGCCGGGTGAGTCTATCCATATAAATGTCAAAACGAGCATAATACCCAAAAACACAACACTTTTATTAATTGATCTCTTGGAATAATTATTTTGTTTTTTAAAGAGGAGATGAGTTTCAATATGTCAGATCTGGTCATCAATAAAATTTGTATTTCATGCCCAATTGGTTGTCACTTAGTTATAACAAAGAGTGAAAAAGAAATTTCAAAATTTGAAATCACAGGTAATCGATGCCCAAAGGGAGTTCAATATGCTGAAAGTGAAATTTTTAGTCCAAAGAGAATGGTGACAACAACTGTGAGACTATTAAATAGTGAATTATTAAGGTTGCCTGTTAAAACAGATAAACCGATATCAAAACAATTAATCTACGATGTTTGTGATATTCTAAGCAGTGTCGCTGTAAATAGACCTATAAAAAGGGGTGATATTATATATAGAGATATTTTATCCACAGGCATAGATATTATTGCCTGTCGCACTGTTAATTGAAAGATAGTTGTTTTACTGGCTGTGACGTATCATAATTGAAATTGTTAAATTATTGACCACAAATTGTCACTTTACTATCAGTCGGTATATGATATAATTAACCTGCAGGAGGTGATGAAATTGTATATTGAAAACTGAATATTAGCGCCAGAACTGTAACTACAGTTGACGAGGGCGGGGTTAATCGAAAATTCGGCGGGTGCCCCGTGGTGTAATCAACACCATAGATATCATACAAAACCAGTGAGTGATCGTTGGGACAAAGATGATTGGTTGATTCAAGGCTATAAGTGCGTCCACGTGAACACCTAGATAGGGTGTTTTTTTATTTTTTTGATAATTGATCTAAAAGGAGACATATATGTGCGGTATAGTAGGATATATAGGAACAAATAATGCAGTACCATATTTGATTGAAGGACTTTCAAAATTAGAGTATAGAGGTTACGATTCTGCTGGAATCGCTGTTAATGTAGGGAACCAACTTCAAATATTTAAGTCTAAAGGAAGACTTAAAAATTTAGAAAGCATAATTGATATGAACTTACCAAGCGTTGTGGGAATTGGCCATACTAGATGGGCAACTCACGGTGCACCATCTGATATCAATGCTCATCCACACGCGAATCAAAATCAAACAATTGCAGTAATTCACAATGGAATTATTGAGAATTATATGGAAATAAAAGAATGGTTAATTAAGGATAAAAACATTGTATTTAAGTCAGAAACTGATTCAGAAGTAATAGCACACTTAATTGACTATTATTACACGGGTGATTTGCTAGATGCATTATATAAAGCGGTCGATAGAATGCATGGTGCTTATGCGATTGGTGTCATTTCAAAAGATGAACCGAACCGTTTAGTCGCAGTTCGAAAAGATAGCCCGTTAATCGTTGGATTAGGTGAAAATGAAAATTTTATTGCATCAGATATCCCTGCTCTATTAAAGTATACTAGAAATATGCTATTGATAGAGAATGACGAGTTCGTCGATTTGACAAAAGATGGCGTGACAATTTATAACAGCTTGAAGCAACCTGTCAAACGAGATGTATATGAAGTTACATGGGATATCGATTCTGCTGAAAAAGAAGGATTTGAACACTTTACTCTTAAAGAAATTTTTGAACAACCTAAGGGTGTCAGAGAAACATTATTGAGAAGATTAAATGCTGAGAATGAAATTGTACTTGAAGGTGTTTCCCTGACTACGGATATTTTGAAAGACATAGATAAAGTCTATATTGTAGCATGTGGAACCGCTTATCATGCAGGACTTGTTGGTAGACGTGCCATTGAAATGTTTGCTAAAATACCTGTTGAATGTGATGTTGCTTCTGAATTTAGATATAGAGATCCGTTTGTGGATGAAAAAACACTTTTTATTGCGGTTTCTCAATCAGGTGAAACATTGGATACACTTCAATCCATTAGAGAAGCAAAACGGAAAGGTGCAAGAGTTTTAAGTATTGTCAATGTCGTGGGGAGTTCTGTTGCGCGTGAATCAGATGATTTGCTCTATACATGGGCAGGTCCAGAAATTGGTGTAGCCTCTACGAAAGCATATACAACTCAACTTACTGCATTCTATCTACTTGCGCTGTATATGGGACGTTTAAATGGAAAGCTTGATAGTGAAAAATACTTTGAAGTAATAGAAGCGTTAAAGCAGATGCCTGATAAAATTTCAGAAGTGCTTGATCATAGCAATGAGATTCAAAAGCTAGCAGCAAATCAATTCAATAATGAAAAAGTCTTCTTTATGGGACGAGGTGTTGATTGTGATATTGCTTATGAGGGATCTCTTAAACTCAAGGAGATATCTTATATTAATAGCTTTGCAATTGCAGCTGGTGAACTTAAGCATGGAACCATAGCGCTGATCGAAGACAACACTTTTGTGGTTGCAATGGCGACACAAGATAAGCTTTATGACAAAATGCTTTCTAACATAAAGGAAGTAAAAGCAAGAGGCGCTTACGTATTTGCAGTAGCTAAAGAAGGCAATGACCAACTTTACAAAACAGCTGATGAAGTGTTTTTTATTCCTAATACTTTAGATGAATTAACGCCAATTTTAGCAGTTATTCCTACACAGCTTCTTGCATATTATGTATCTGCTCTCCGTGGAAATGACGTAGATAAGCCTAGAAACCTTGCAAAATCAGTTACAGTGGAGTAAAATATAGTTAGACAAAAGCGCTGAAAGGATAGGACTATGTTGATTGTCAAACTAATATTAACTGCTGTATTGTTATTAGGAGTTATTAATCCTGCATTATCAATACGTTTAACTGAAGTGTGGAAGCTTAATAGAAAACCACCTTCTGAAAAGGTTTATAAATTCACGAGAATCTATTCTATAATTGCAATCTTAATTGTGTGGATTTTTTTAAGATAGGTTTAATTAATTATTAAAAGGTGTTGTTGCAAATCTATATTAGATAAGCAGCAGCATCTTTTTTTTGATTAATCTCTAAATGAAAGAAATGAAAAAGACTCTCAATAAGAGTGATTTCAATTGCTTCGGAAACCTAAATAACAGATTGAACATATTAAGAATTTGTAACAAAATTCAAAACTTTTTTTTTAATCCTCCCAGTGCGGACATATTTCCGATTTTAATAAAGCAAAAATTCTGAATATTCTATCAAGTTAAAAAAGTAACATTGTAATGAACGATTCTAATTACACGGTATTAGATACATATATCCAAATTCGATAAAGTGGTTGGCGCTTTTAGTTGTGGGACTTTTTACTGACTTTTAAAATGTTACGAATTTGAAATATTTATACGAGATTTGACCCATATAAATTTTTCTATTCCATTTTGGTCATTTTTGTTATATATTAGTTATGGATATTACAACCGCGTTACATTAGTTTGAACAAATATAAATAATTGTTATTGATTTATTAAGAAACCTAGTGTAATATGTATAAATAATTATATATGGGTTTCAAAAGTTCACAGAAAAAAGTAGAGAGATTATAAACCTTATGGTTTATATAGATTGGTTTGCTTTAATGTAACCAACCAAATTAAGAAGGAGGATTATTTAAATGAAGAAATCGCTAGTATTATTACTTTGCTTAGTTATGGTAGCTTCTGCATTCTTAGCTGGCTGTAGCCCTAAAGAAGTTGCAGTTACAGAGACAACAGCACCAGCAAGCGAAGCAACAACAGAAGCTCCTGCAGTGGCTGCAGAGCCAAGTGGTACACTTGTAGTTGGTATCACAGAAGCATCAGGTAACTTCAATCCACTATATTACTCATCAGCTTATGATGGATATGTTGTAGATATGGTTTTTGAAGGTCTTATCAAAAGAAACTTTGATGGCGAATATGAAGGTAACGTTGCAGATAGCTGGGAATACTCAGAAGATGGCAAATCAATTACTTTCCATTTGAAAAAAGACAAAGTGTTCTCTGATGGACAACCTTTAACAGCTAAAGATGTTGTGTTCTCTTATTTAATTCTTGCAGATCCATCATACACTGGTCGTTACAGCTCAGCTGTAAAAGACATGGTAGGTTATGATGAGTACTATGCAGGTGAATCTGATACATTCCCTGGCGTTGAAGCAATCGATGATTACACAGTTAAATTTAACTTTAAAGAAGCACTTCGTGTAAACTTTGAGAACTGTACTTATGCAATTCTTCCAGCTCACTACTATGGTAAAGACTTTACACCAGGTAACACTGCTTCTGTAGAAGCAATTACAACTGATGCTATGGGTTCTGGTCCATACGTAATTTCTCAATTTAAAGAAAAAGAATTAGTTTACCTTGAAAGAAACCCACTTTATGTTGGTCCTGGTTACATGATTAAAGAAATCATTCTTAAATTCGTAGACCAAACTACTGATATCGTTGAACTTACAAGCGGTGGTGTAGATTTATTAGCTGGCGTAATCGATCCTAAGAAAATTTCTGAAGCTAGAAATGCAGGTTTCTCGATTAATCAATACAACAGAAGCGGTTACGGATATGTAAAAACAAACTGTGAATACGGCCCAACTGCAGATGTGAAAGTACGTCAAGCACTTTACTATGCATTCAATGTTAAAGAATTCGTAAACAGCTACTACTATGATGCTGATACAGATCAAGTTCTTGCTGTTACTCAATACCACCCATTCTCACAAATTTCTTGGGCAATTGATGATGCTTTACTTAGCTCTATGATTGAATACGATTTCGATCTTGATAAAGCAAAAGCATTACTTGATGAAGCTGGCTGGTTAGTTGGCGCTGATGGTATGAGATACAAAGATGGTCAAGTTTTAGAACTTAAAATCGCTGCAATGCCAGATCATGATATCTTAGCAACTCTTATTCCTATGTGGGAAAGAGACTGGGGTCAAGGTTTAGGTATCAAGTTAACAATTGCTTATCTTGAATTCAATACAATTCTTGATTATGTAATCTATAACTCTGATGCAAACGTACAAAACTGGAGCTTATTCTTCTTAGCTACATCTATCACAACTCCAGATCCACACACTCTTTACACTTCATTCCACTCAGACTACATCGGAAGCGGTATGGATAATACAAGCCGTTACAGCAACCCAGAAGTAGACAAATTGTTAGATGAAGGTAAAGCAATCATGGACATCAACGAAGCAAAACCAGTTTACGCTAAAATCGCTAAGATTCTTAACGAAGAAGCTGTAATGATGCCTGTGTATGCAAACATTTACTTCGATATTTATGCAACAAAATTAGTTGACTTTAAAACAAGCTCACTTTACAACTGGGTATCTGCACTTGAAGATGCTAAAATTGTAGAATAATTAAACGTCTCTAAGAAGTTTTCTATAGAACGTGTTGAAGGCAGTCTCTAACCAGACTGCCTTTAATTTAATGTATTTTAGTCTTTTTAAAAGGAGTGAAGGGATGTTAAAGTATATCGCGAGAAGGTTATTACATCTTATTCCAGTGCTTTTGATCATTACGATCATTTTGTTCGCAATGCTTCAGATTATGCCTGGTGATCCGGTTAACGCATACTTAGGAATTGGATCAAATGCAACAGTAGAACAACAACAACAGATTAGAGAAATGCTGGGTCTAGATCAACCCGTTCATATTCAATATCTCAAATGGTTAGGAAGAAGCTTAACTGGGGATTTTGGGACTTCTTACAAATTCAGAAAGCCAGTAGCTGATGTAATTGGCATTTATATTTGGAACTCATTTTATCTTAATATCGTAGCAATGATTTTCGCATTTTTAATCGCAATTCCAGTAGGCATCAAATCGGCAGTAAAAAAATACGGATTATTCGACAACTTTTGGACGGTATTTTCCTTAACCGGTGTGTCGATGCCATCGTTTTTCTTCGCACTTATTCTTATATTTTTCGTCGCAATCCCATCAAAATGGTTGCCGCTCAACGGTATGAGAACTACAATATTCCTTGCAAAGGGATATGACAGCTTTGGACAAGAAGTACTAGATGTACTTAAGCATATGATTTTACCAGTAACAGTAGTTACAATTTCAAGTTTAGCAAGTTTAACACGTTATGTGAGAAACTCAGTAATCGAAGTTATCAACCAAGATTACATCAGAACAGCAAGATCAAAAGGATTATCAGAGAAAGTTGTTATTTATAAACATGCATTTAGAAATGCACTTTTACCAATCGTAACTTTACTCGGTATGTATATTCCTGGACTCTTTGGTGGATCAATTCTACTTGAGACAGTATTTATATGGCCAGGAATCGGTCACGTTCTCTTCACATCCATTGGAGATAGAGATTACTCGATGCTCATGGCAGCCAACACATTTTATGCAATCCTCATGCTTGCAGGTAACTTACTTGCTGACGTGAGCTATGCACTCGTTGACCCTAGAGTTCGTGTTAAATAGGAGGATATGATGTCGAAGGAACAATCAAATAAAACAAATGTAAAAATAGCAAAAAAGAAAAAAGCAATTGGACCTTGGAGAATCGCTTGGGAACGCTTCTTAAAAAATAGAGTTGCTGTTGTTGGTGCATCACTCTTCATCGTGATTGTACTTGCAGTAATCTTTATTCCAATTCTTTCACCTTATGAAATTTCTGAGTTTAACCTAGCAGATAAAGAACAACCACCATCATCGACACACTGGCTTGGTACTGATGAACAAGGCAGAGATGTTTTACTTCGCCTCTTTGTTGGCGGTAGAATCTCGATCTTAGTAGGTCTCATGGCAGCCGGTGTATCTGTAATCTTAGGTTCGCTTGTAGGTGGTATCGCAGGATACTATGGTGGCAGAGTAGATGACATTCTCATGCGTATCGCAGAGATTATCTATTCGATTCCATTTATGCCAACGGTTATCTCACTCTCTGCAGCGCTGATGTGGCGTGTAAGTTCAGAACAAAAGATGTTCTTCGTAATGTTCCTGATAGGTGTTCTTAGCTGGCCAGGTCTTGCACGTCTCGTTAGGGGTCAAATCCTGTCTTTAAGAGAGCAAGAATTTATGCAAGCAACAGAAATCTTAGGAATATCAGATCGATCAAAAATTATAAGACACTTATTGCCAAATACTTTAGCATTTATCATTGTAAGTGCAACACTCGGTATGGCAGGTGCAATCTTATCGGAAGCGGGTTTATCGTTCCTTGGTCTTGGTGTAACACCACCGACGCCAACATGGGGTAACATGGTAGAGCGTGCGAGAAATACAAATGTATTTAGGAACATGCAATGGCTATGGATTCCACCAGGTGTAATGATCATGTTGACGGTTGTAAGCATTAACTTATTGGGTGAGGGCTTACGTGACGCATTTGACCCGAAAGAGATAAGGTAGGTGTAAAATGAAAGATATATTAGTAGTAAAAGACCTAACAACACACTTTTTCACGGAAAAAGGCGTTGTAAAGGCCGTAGATGGCAACTCTTTTGTCTTAAGAGAAGGCGAGACACTAGGTGTCGTAGGAGAATCAGGTTGTGGTAAGAGCATCACAGCGATGAGTATCTTAAACCTTATAGAAAGACCAGGTAGAATCGTAAGAGGTTCTATCAAATTCAACGGTGAAGAATTAGTGGGTATAGATGAGAAAAAACTTAGAACATATAGAGGCAATGAAATCTCTATGATTTTCCAAGAGCCAATGACTTCTCTCAATCCAGTATTTAGAATAGGCGATCAGATTGGTGAGTCTCTTAGACTTCACCAAAAGATGAGCAAACACGAAACACACGATAAAGCAATTGAGCTTTTGAAATTGGTTGGTATTCCTAGAGCTGAAAAAGTAGTAAGAGATTACCCACACCAATTATCAGGTGGTATGAGACAAAGAGCGATGATCGCAATGGCACTTGCATGTAATCCTAAGATCTTGATTGCAGATGAGCCAACGACAGCACTTGATGTAACCATCCAAGCACAAATTCTATCACTTATGAACGATTTACAGAAGAAAACAAATACAGCGATTATGCTCATCACACATGACCTTGGCGTTGTAGCACAGATGGCACACCATGTACTTGTTATGTATTCAGGTAAAATAGTAGAATCCGCATCTGCAGTAGACATCTTTAAAAATGCAAAACATCCTTACACGATTGGCTTATTAGAGTCGATTCCAAACCTTGAAGAAGACAAAGCACGTCTAAACAGTATTGAAGGGGTTGTACCAAACCCATTTGAACTACCAGAGGGCTGTTACTTTGAACCGAGATGTAAGTTTGCGATGGAAAGATGTAAGACAGAGCAACCAGGCACATATACAGTAGGTGAAAACCATACGTCTGCCTGCTTCCTACACTGCAAAACGGAGGATTAAGATGAAAGAAAAGATACTAGAAGTCAGAGATATAAAGAAATACTTCCCGATCAAAGGTGGATTTCTTCAAAGAACGATAGGCAATGTTAAGGCAGTGGATGGCGTTTCATTTGATGTCTTAAGAGGTGAAACAATTGGTCTAGTGGGTGAGTCTGGATGTGGTAAGTCAACACTTGGAAGAACGATTGTAAGATTATACGAGCCAACTGAAGGCGAAATTATCTTCAATGGCAAAGATATCGCTGGTTTCAAAGGTGAAGAACTGAAGCACCTTAGAAAACAGATGCAGTTAATTTTCCAAGATCCTTATAGTTCGCTTAACCCAAGGATGAACGTTAGTACAATTGTAGGCGAAGCAATGCTTGCACATGGTATTGTAAAAAAAGGCCCTGAGTTTACACAAAGATTAACTGAAGTGATTGAAATGTGTGGACTTTCGGCGTATCATATCAACAGATATCCACATCAATTCTCAGGTGGTCAAAGACAAAGAATCGGTATCGCAAGAGCACTTGCACTCAATCCAGAGTTCGTGGTATGTGATGAGCCAGTATCGGCACTTGACGTATCGATCCAATCACAAGTACTTAACTTGATGATGGATTTACAAGAGAAAATGGGATTGTCTTACCTTTTCATATCGCACGACCTAAGTGTTGTAAAACACATCAGTGATAGAATTGGTGTTATGTACCTCGGTTCACTTGTAGAACTTGCAGATAAGAATGATCTTTATGATTCGCCTATGCATCCGTATACGAGAGCACTTCTTGCTGCAATACCAATCGCTGACCCAACAAAGATCAGAAAGATGGAAGCGATTATTGGAGAGATTCCAAGTAACGTTAACACACCAGCAGGCTGTAAGTTCCATACAAGATGTCCATATGCAAAGGATATCTGTAAAGAGATGATTCCACCTACAAAAGAAGTGACACCAAGACATCATGTCGCATGTCACTTTGCTGGTGAAATTTAATAAAAAAGCATAATGGGTTATTACAATTGTGTTCAGAACACTTTTGTGATAACCTATTTTTGTATTTAATGTAAAGACAAGCGAGGGAAGTATTCAGATGTCAAAAGAGAAATTTAAGATGGATTTTCATACACACTGTAACTATTCACCCGATTCAGATACGCCGATGGAAGAGATGATCATTGCTGCAATTGAAAAGGGTATCACTGATTTAGCCTTTACAGATCATGTAGATATAGATGCTGATTTGGATGCGTATCCTCAAGATTGGGATTTTGATAGAGATGTGTTTGAAAAAGATATTATGAAGATGAAGGAAAAGTATCGTGAGAGGATCTCAATATATCACGGATTAGAAGTGGGTATTCAACCACATTTAACGCAGAAAAATACAGAAATAGTTAAGGCCAATGATTATGATTTTGTCATTGCTTCGCTACATTCTGTTGAGAGAAGAGATTTGTACCATAAGAGGTTCTTTGAAAACCATACTGATAAAGAAGCGGTACAGATCTACTATACTGAATTTGAAAATAGCCTTAGAGACTTTAAAACATATAGTGTGATCGGACATTTAGACCTATATCTCAGGTATAAGCCTGAGCTTAAAAATGTGGAACCTAAACACTATGATGATATTGTTCATGCGATTTTTAAGCGTATTATAGAAGAAGGAAAAGGAATTGAGTTAAATGCTGGTGGGTTCAGATATGGAATCAATCAAAACAATCCTGGAATCCAACTTTTGAAAATGTATAAAGAGATGCATGGCGAAATCATCACATTGGGGAGTGATGCACATAATCCTAGATACCTTGGATATTATTATGAAGAAAATTGCGAACTTTTAAAGCAAGTTGGATTTAGATATATAACAACTTTTAATAAAGGCAAACCAGTTTTTCATAAGTTATGATAAGATAATTTTTTGATATAAGTACCAATTGTATAAAACCGAAGTATAATGAAAACCATGCAACAAGATAAAGAACCGTCAATATTCTGATTATGGAATAATGGCGGTTTTTCTTCTTGGCAGGCATGAAAGTGCTTAGCTATGTCATTAGAAATATTAAGATTTGTTAAGGAAATTTTGAGTTTGCCTTCATTAAATCATGTATACATCATAATGAATGTAAATAATCGGCTAAACCGTTGTAAACTACTCTATATAAATTAATCTATATAACCAACCGAATGCCTTACAATTTGTGGGCTTCAAAAAAATCATAAAATCCTTCGCAATACGTAATATTCTAACTTTTGCGCTAATTTGCATTTGTAAAAAAAAGAAAGTGAGCTATATCAAAATGTTTCGGGATTTTAACATTCGAAATGTGACAGATTTTTATATTTTATTTTGACTTTATATAGTGTAAAATGAGAAATATCTTGAAACGAGATGTGAACAAACTTAAAACAAAACAATAATTAATGTATAAATTAGATTTATAATTGTTGGTCATGTGTTTTAAGTTTTTTATTTATCATTTTGAGTTTATTAAAATAACATTACAAATATTTGAACATATTGTGTACAATTCAACTTTCCTGTTCAAATTTTCTTTTAATCCGAATTGTCAAACTATTTAAACAATTCAACACAAATTCGAACTATTGTGAAAAATTATAGAAGAGTTTGAAAACAATCATAGTTATAAGCCTTAGGGTTTATATAGAGCAGCATGAGATAAATTTTATCTCGAGTGTAGCATTTAAAGAAGGAGGATTATTAAATGAAGAAGTCGTTAATTTTATTGCTTTGCTTAGTTATGGTAGCTTCTGCTTTCTTAGCAGGATGTAGCCCTAAAGAAGTAGCAGTAACAGAAACTACTGCAGCAGGTGAAACAACTGCAGCAGCAAATGAAGAAACAACAACAGAACCAAGTGGTACACTTGTAGTTGGTATCACAGAAGCATCAGGTAACTTCAATCCACTATACTACTCATCAGCTTATGATGGATATGTTGTAGATATGGTTTTTGAAGGTCTTATCAAAAGAAACTTTGATGGCGAATATGAAGGTAACGTTGCAGATAGCTGGGAATACTCAGAAGATGGCAAATCAATTACTTTCCATTTGAAAAAAGACAAAGTGTTCTCTGATGGACAACCTTTAACAGCTAAAGATGTTGTGTTCTCTTATTTAATTCTTGCAGATCCATCATACACTGGTCGTTATAGCTCAGCTGTAAAAGATATGTTAGGTTATGATGAGTACTATGCAGGTGAATCTGATACATTCCCTGGCGTTGAAGCAATCGATGATTACACAGTTAAATTTAACTTTAAAGAAGCACTTCGTGTAAACTTTGAGAACTGTACTTATGCAATTCTTCCAGCTCACTACTATGGTAAAGACTTTACACCAGGTAATACTTCTTCTGTAGAAGCAATTACAACTGATGCTATGGGTTCTGGTCCATACGTAATTTCTCAATTTAAAGAAAAAGAATTAGTTTACCTTGAAAGAAACCCACTTTATGTTGGTACTGGTTACATGATTAAAGAAATCATTCTTAAATTCGTAGACCAAACTACTGATATCGTTGAACTTACAAGCGGTGGTGTAGATTTATTAGCTGGCGTAATCGATCCTAAGAAAATTTCTGAAGGTAGAAATGCTGGTCTTTCAATCAATCAATACAACAGAAGCGGTTACGGTTATATCAAAACAAACTGTGAATACGGCCCAACTGCAGATGTGAAAGTACGTCAAGCACTTTACTATGCATTCAATGTTAAAGAATTCGTAAACAGCTACTACTATGATGCTGATACAGATCAAGTTCTTGCTGTTACTCAATACCACCCATTCTCACAAATTTCTTGGGCAATTGATGATGCTTTACTTAGCTCTATGATTGAATACGATTTCGATCTTGATAAAGCAAAAGCATTACTTGATGAAGCTGGCTGGTTAGTTGGCGCTGATGGCTTAAGATACAAAGATGGTCAAGTGATGGAACTTAAAATCGCTGCAATGCCAGATCATGATATCTTAGCAACTCTTATTCCTATGTGGGAAAGAGACTGGGGTCAAGGTTTAGGTATCAAGTTATCAATCGCTTATCTTGAATTCAACACTGTTCTTGATTATGTAATCTATAACTCTGATGCAAACGTACAAAACTGGAGCTTATTCTTCTTAGCAACTACAATCACAACTCCAGATCCACACACTCTTTACACTTCATTCCACTCAGACTACATCGGAAGCGGTATGGATAATACAAGCCGTTACAGCAACCCAGAAGTAGACAAATTGTTAGATGAAGGTAAAGCAATCATGGACATCAACGAAGCTAAACCAGTTTACGCTAAAATCGCTAAGATTCTTAACGAAGAAGCTGTAATGATGCCTGTGTATGCAAACATTTACTTCGATATTTATGCAACAAAATTAGTTGACTTTAAAACAAGCTCACTTTACAACTGGGTAGCTGCACTTAAAGATGCTAAAATTGTTGAATAATTAATCGGGAATGATTTTAATAGGCGGTCTTAATGACCGCCTTTATCACCCAAGAAATAGAGAGTGCTAAGGAGTGAAGGGATGCTAAAGTATATATTAAGGAGACTACTACATTTAATACCAGTACTTCTGATCATTACGATCATTTTGTTCGCAATGCTTCAGATTATGCCTGGTGATCCGGTTAACGCATACTTAGGAATTGGATCAAATGCAACAGTAGAACAACAACAACAGATTAGAGAAATGCTGGGTCTAGATCAACCCGTTCATATTCAATATCTCAAATGGTTAGGAAGAAGCTTAACTGGGGATTTTGGGACTTCTTACAAATTCAGAAAGCCAGTAGCTGATGTAATTGGCATTTATATTTGGAACTCATTTTATCTTAATATCGTAGCAATGATTTTCGCATTTTTAATCGCAATTCCAGTAGGCATCAAATCGGCAGTAAAAAAATACGGATTATTCGACAACTTTTGGACGGTATTTTCCTTAACCGGTGTGTCGATGCCATCGTTTTTCTTCGCACTTATTCTTATATTTTTCGTCGCAATCCCATCAAAATGGTTGCCGCTCAACGGTATGAGAACTACAATATTCCTTGCAAAGGGATATGACAGCTTTGGACAAGAAGTACTAGATGTACTTAAGCATATGATTTTACCAGTAACAGTAGTTACAATTTCAAGTTTAGCAAGTTTAACACGTTATGTGAGAAACTCAGTAATCGAAGTTATCAACCAAGATTACATCAGAACAGCAAGATCAAAAGGATTATCAGAGAAAGTTGTTATTTATAAACATGCATTTAGAAATGCACTTTTACCAATCGTAACTTTACTCGGTATGTATATTCCTGGACTCTTTGGTGGATCAATTCTACTTGAGACAGTATTTATATGGCCAGGAATCGGTCACGTCCTCTTCACATCCATTGGAGATAGAGATTACTCGATGCTCATGGCAGCCAACACATTCTATGCGATCCTCATGCTTGCAGGTAACTTACTTGCTGACGTGAGCTATGCACTCGTTGACCCTAGAGTTCGTGTTAAGTAATATTTATTTTCAAATGATTCTATTAAACGTAGGAGGAATAAAATGGCTGATACAAAAAAAACAGCAGTCAAAACAGATGCTGTAAAAAAGAAAAAAGCAGTTGGACCTTGGAGAATCGCCTGGGAACGCTTCTTAAAAAATAGAGTTGCTGTTGTTGGTGCATCACTCTTCATCGTGATTGTACTTGCAGTAATCTTTGTACCAATTCTTTCACCTTATGAAATTTCTGAGTTTAACTTAGCAGATAAAGAACAACCACCATCATCGACACACTGGCTTGGTACTGATGAACAAGGCAGAGATGTTTTACTTCGCCTCTTTGTTGGCGGTAGAATCTCGATCTTAGTAGGTCTCATGGCAGCCGGTGTATCTGTAATCTTAGGTTCGCTTATAGGTGGTATCGCAGGATACTATGGCGGCAGAATAGATGACATTCTCATGCGTATCGCAGAGATTATCTATTCGATTCCATTTATGCCAACGGTTATCTCACTCTCTGCAGCGCTGATGTGGCGTGTAAGTTCAGAGCAAAAGATGTACTTTGTAATGTTCTTGATAGGTGTTCTTAGCTGGCCAGGTCTTGCACGTCTCGTTAGGGGTCAAATCCTGTCTTTAAGAGAGCAAGAATTTATGCAAGCAACAGAAATCTTAGGAATATCAGATCGATCAAAAATCATAAGACACTTATTGCCAAATACTTTAGCATTTATCATTGTAAGTGCAACACTCGGTATGGCAGGTGCAATCTTATCAGAAGCGGGTTTATCGTTCCTTGGTCTTGGTGTAACACCACCGACGCCAACATGGGGTAACATGGTAGAGCGTGCGAGAAATACAAATGTATTTAGGAACATGCAATGGTTATGGATTCCACCAGGTGTAATGATCATGTTGACGGTTGTAAGCATTAACTTATTGGGTGAGGGCTTACGTGACGCATTTGACCCGAAAGAGATAAGGTAGGTGTAAAATGAAAGATATATTAGTAGTAAAAGACCTAACAACACACTTTTTCACGGAAAAAGGCGTTGTAAAGGCCGTAGATGGCAACTCTTTTGTCTTAAGAGAAGGCGAGACACTAGGTGTCGTAGGAGAATCAGGTTGTGGTAAGAGCATCACAGCGATGAGTATCTTAAACCTTATAGAAAGACCAGGTAAAATCGTAAGAGGTTCTATCAAATTCAACGGTGAAGAATTAGTGGGTATAGATGAGAAAAAACTTAGAACATATAGAGGCAATGAAATCTCTATGATTTTCCAAGAGCCAATGACTTCTCTCAATCCAGTATTTAGAATAGGCGATCAGATTGGTGAGTCTCTTAGACTTCACCAAAAGATGAGCAAACACGAAACACACGATAAAGCAATTGAGCTTTTGAAATTGGTTGGTATTCCTAGACCTGAAAAAGTAGTAAGAGATTACCCACACCAATTATCAGGTGGTATGAGACAAAGAGCGATGATCGCAATGGCACTTGCATGTAATCCTAAGATCTTGATTGCAGATGAGCCAACGACAGCACTTGATGTAACCATCCAAGCACAAATTCTATCACTTATGAACGATTTACAGAAGAAAACAAATACAGCGATTATGCTCATCACACATGACCTTGGCGTTGTAGCACAGATGGCACACCATGTACTTGTTATGTATTCAGGTAAAATAGTAGAATCCGCATCTGCAGTAGACATCTTTAAAAATGCAAAACATCCTTACACGATTGGCTTATTAGAGTCGATTCCAAATCTTGATGAAGACAAAGCACGTCTAAACAGTATTGAAGGGGTTGTACCAAACCCATTTGAACTACCAACAGGCTGTTACTTTGAACCGAGATGTAAGTTTGCGATGGAAAGATGTAAGACAGAGCAACCAGGCACATATACAGTAGGTGAAAACCATACGTCTGCCTGCTTCCTACACTGCAAAACGGAGGATTAAGATGAAAGAAAAGATACTAGAAGTCAGAGATATAAAGAAATACTTCCCGATCAAAGGTGGATTTCTTCAAAAAACGATAGGCAATGTTAAGGCAGTGGATGGCGTTTCATTTGATGTCTTAAGAGGTGAAACAATTGGTCTAGTGGGTGAGTCTGGATGTGGTAAGTCAACACTTGGAAGAACGATTGTAAGATTATACGAGCCAACTGAAGGCGAAATTATCTTCAATGGCAAAGATATCGCTGGTTTTAAAGGTGAAGAACTGAAGCACCTTAGAAAACAGATGCAGTTAATTTTCCAAGATCCTTATAGTTCGCTTAATCCAAGATTAAATGTTAGCAATATCGTAGGCGAAGCAATGCTTGCACATGGTATTGTAAAAAAAGGCCCTGAGTTTACAGAAAAAGTTACAGAAATTATTGAAATGTGTGGACTTTCGGCGTATCATATCAACAGATACCCACATCAATTCTCAGGTGGTCAAAGACAAAGAATCGGTATCGCAAGAGCACTTGCACTCAATCCAGAGTTCGTGGTATGTGATGAGCCAGTATCGGCACTTGACGTATCGATCCAATCACAAGTACTTAACTTGATGATGGATTTACAAGAGAAAATGGGATTGTCTTACCTTTTCATATCGCACGACCTTAGTGTTGTAAAACACATCAGTGATAGAATTGGTGTTATGTACCTCGGTTCACTCGTAGAGATAGCTGATAAAAAAGATCTTTATGATTCGCCTATGCATCCGTATACGAGAGCACTTCTTGCTGCAATACCAATTGCTGACCCAACAAAGATCAGAAAGATGGAAGCGATTATTGGAGAGATTCCAAGTAACGTTAACACACCAGCAGGCTGTAAGTTCCATACAAGATGTCCATATGCAAAAGATATCTGTAAAGAGATGATTCCACCTACAAAAGAAGTGACACCAAGACATCATGTCGCATGTCACTTTGCTGGAGAAATTTAATAAGTTTGATTGAGAAAGGAACATAGTGATGTTTGATAAATTAAAAGAGACACTTGCAAAAAAAGAATTGGCACCGGATAAAAGAGATGTAGAGTTTGAAAAAGGAGATTTTCTCGCACTTACAATCGCTGCAGCTATGACTATGTTACCAGTGTTATTTGGAATATTTGCACTCTTTGGACTTATTGCATGGCTGATGTTCTAGCAATTAGTGCATTAATTTAAAATTAAAAGCCGAAGTTTAAATGTTCAGTGAATAACTGACAAACATTTAATCTTTGGCTTTTTTAATTTAGTTCTAATGAAGCTCACAGAATAAACTGATAGAATGATACTAGGGTTTAATTGCAATGCATTAGTTATGAACGTATCTTAATATTATGTATAGTTTTTTTTATAGTGGGGCAAAGTCTATTATGATAAACTTACAATAGAAACAATGTACATAAATCTGAAATTGGCTGTTATAAACGAAAAAAAACACTTTCAGTGATCAGTTGAAAGTGTTCTCTTTACTGGAGCCGACGGAGAGATTCGAACTCTTGACCTACGCCTTACCATGGCGTTGCTCTACCTACTGAGCTACGACGGCACATCCTAAATTATTATAAATGATAATCATAAAAAAAACAAGGTTTTAATCAATATAGTTGAAAGTGTGTACAGAGTCAGAATAGTTGGAAAATAATGAAAGTATAATGCAGGGGGAGCATATGCCAATATTTGAAAGAAAAGAAATAGTCGATAGATCAAAGGATGAAAAGTCAAAAGGATTTAAAGGGTTAAATGCATTTTCAAATAAGAAGAAAAAAAAGAAAGTAAAGCCTAAGCTATATTTAAGATGGGGGTTATATTTCATCCTATTTTCTGTACTCGTACTGGCTTTTCATGGCTGGAGTGAGTGGCACATCGTCTCAAATCAACCTTCTGCAAACTGGTCGGTTGGATTAGAAATTGCAAAAGATCTCCCTGTAGACTACCGTTTAGTCAGTCAATCGTTGACACCAAAAGAAGATGGACTTGTACTTGCTTATGTTACGCCAACCAGTATACAGGTCAAATTTTTCAATTTATATGGTGAACTCGTAAATCAAGTAAAATATCCACTGTCGGACACCTCCATCATAGCTTCTAAAGTCAAAGTGATCCAGTTATCGCGCTCAAAGGATTACAATTATCTATATTATAGTGACCGCGCCAGTTTATACAGATTAAAAATTGATGGGGTGACGAATTCAGTTGGGGAAGAAACCTTAATTAGCAAGCACTCTGAACAGTTTGCAGTCTCTGGAAATTATGTGATTGCAGGTGATGATGAAGTGACGATGCTTTATAAAGGTCTAGATGAAATTGCTAGTTTGAATGATTATGAAAATTTGAAAAAAGTATGCATCTACAGTAACGAAGATGAGCTTTATGCAACATTAAATGCAGATGATGGTGGGCGATTATTAACCTTTGAAAATGGCAATTTAGTTGACGTTAAGATTGCTGAGGTAAGAGACCAGAGAACATATGGCTATTTTAAAGATATCTATGTTGACAAAGGTGAGATCACTTTAGTTACGAGTATATTTGATCATCTAAGTCCTAGTTCACCAACGATACTTGGTGTATGGCAACTAAAGCAAAGCAACTTCGAAATTGATAGCTTTAAGCTGTTTTACCATGTAAGGACAAGTTTAGATCCTGTAATTGCAAAAGTTGAAGCGCAAAAGGTAAGTTATATCCTCGGTACACAGCAAACGCTAGATACGGCATCTAAAGGACTTTCTCGATATCCACAGACAAAAGGAGGCACTTTCACAAACATCTCTTACTTTACCCGTGAGCAAGATCGCTTGATAGAAAACACTAGAATCTCGATGACGAGACGTTATCCAGTCGGATACGATTATTTTCAAACGGAAAAAGGTGATTTGCTAACTTGGGTTGACAAAGAGAATGGAAAAGGAATCCTCACCATGGCTGGAAATTATCCAGAGTGGATTGCCTATGCGCAATCAGAGATAAAACCCGATGTGAAGAGTTTGTTGAGCTATTCAATAGTTGCAGTAATCAATGTCGTGTTTTTAGGCACATTTTCGCTCTTAATAGCATTAACTAATTATGTTTATTATATAATAGCTTTTGTGGTCTTAATCTATATTTATAACCGATGGTTCCCTGGTGAGCCTAAGAAAAAGAACAAGTATGTTCTAATTGCTTCAATTACCTTTACAACTGTGTTAAGTGTCATACTCATAGCAAATCCAAATTCTGATTTTAGATTTTATTCAGAAATATATCCTTGGTTTTTTGGCAGCACCATAGCAATGGTTTTGATGCCTTTAATTGTGGCGATGGCTTCATTATTTATTTTTACTTTGTGGCATAAGCAACATTACTATTATGAAAACAGGTTTTTGCAATTTTCATTCTTCTTTGGAATTGAGATTTATTTCTATCTTATTACCGTTATGGCGTTCTTTGTAGCTGCAATGATGAAGAATAATCAAATGATGTAAATCAAAAAGTGGTTCTCTTGAACCACTTTTTTTTGCTTTGAGTATGGAGGCATAATTTGGTATAATAGAATTAAGTTTTAATGCAATCGATTGCACAGTCAATTTATCTGTTTTAAGTGTATGAACTGTTTCAACATTGAATTTGAAGAGCATAAATATATTACATATTTGAAGGGGGATTAATATGAAAAAGTTGCTACATTTACTCATGATTTTGATACTTATATTTACCATGTTACCTGTTTCGGAGATGACTTTTGCTGAGAGCAAGCCATTATCATTAACCGTTCACTATCATCGATTTGACGAGAATTACGATGGATGGAATTTATGGGTATGGGCTAAGGGAAGTGATGGTCAAAGCTTTGCTTTTAGCGGAGCAGACGATTTTGGTCAGGTTGCAAAATTCACGATTGATGATATTAAGGAAGCAAGTGAAATTGGCTTTATCGTCAGAAAAGGTGAATGGGAAGCGAAAGATGTTGAAGCAGACCGGTTTGTCAGTATAGACAAGATCAACGAACAAGGTGAACTTGAATTTTATTTGCTTCAAGGGGCTGAGAATGTATATTACAACGCTTCAGAAATTGATTTATCTCCTAAATTTTTAAAAGCTGAATTCATAGACGAAACGACGATGAAACTTGTCACCTCTAAGCCGATTTCAAAATCCGATGTGAGGAAGGATTTTAGTTTAGAAGATAAAAGTGGCAATCTCATCACTCCAACTGCAGTAAGTGGTGGAAGTGGGGAAATGGCGACTGAATTTGTCATTTTGCTGGATCAAAAAGTTTCATTTAACACTAAATATCAAACAAAGTATCAAGATTATGAAGCAATTCCAGTAGAGCAAAGTGGTCTATATGATTCTGAGGCATTTATTAAAAACTACACCTATACAGGTGATCTTGGTGCAATTTATAGTGCAGCTCAGACGACATTTAAAGTTTGGGCACCAACTGCAGACAGCATGACACTTAATTTGTATGTAAAAGGTGATGGCGACAATAAACGGGATAAAATCGTCATGGCAAATAGCGGGCAAGGTGTTTGGACTTGTATCGTAAATGGTGATCTTAATGGCACCTATTATACCTATTCATCAGTAACCAATGGAGAAGTAGTGGAAACTTATGACCCTTATGCACATGCAGCAGGTGTCAATGGTGACCGGTCGATGGTTATCGACATGGCTAAAACAAATCCAAGTGGATGGGATATGGACAAAGGTCCACTTTATATGAAGGCAAATGATTTAATTGTGTATGAAATGCATATTCGAGACCTTTCTTCAAATGCAAATTCAAATATCATTAACAAAGGCAAATATCTTGGCGTCATAGAAAAGGGAACAAAAACAGATAATGGCACAGCAACAGGTTTGGATCATCTAAAAGAACTTGGAATCACACATGTGCAAATATTGCCAATGTTTGACTATAACTCAGTGGATGAAACAAAACCAACCTTCAATTGGGGATATGACCCAAAGAACTACAGCGTACCTGAAGGCTCCTATGCAAGTGATCCATATCACGGTGAAGTACGTGTCGCTGAACTTAAACAAATGATACAGGGGCTCCACAGTGAAGGTATAGGGGTCATCATGGATGTAGTGTATAATCATACTGCATTATCAGCGGATTCTAACTTAACTAAATTAGTCCCTAACTATTATTATAGGATGGTAGATGGAAAATATTCTAACGCATCAGGAACCGGGAATGAAACCGCAAGCGATAGGGTAATGATGCAAAAATTAATGATTGATTCTTTAAAACACTGGGTTAAAGAATACCATATTGATGGCTTTAGATTTGACCTCATGGGTGTCCATGATATTGAAACTATGAAAGCCATTGATACTGAACTTAGAAAAATTAATCCAAACATTATACTTTATGGCGAAGGTTGGACAGGAGGCACTTCACCACTTCCAGAGGCAAAGCGCTTAGTGAAAGCAAATATGTCGAGCGTTCCAAGAATAGGGGCATTTGACGATGATTTTAGAGATGCCATCAAGGGTCATGTTTTCCATCCTACAGAAGCGGGCTTTGCAAACGGCGCAGTTGGATTTGAAGAGAGTGTTAAATTTGGAATCGTCGGTGCAACTGAACATAGTCAAATAGACTATAAAAAAGTAAATTATTCAAAAAAACCTTGGGCAATTGATCCTTCTCAGTCTGTGAACTATGTTTCTGCGCATGACAATTTAACGCTCTGGGACAAGATTGCTGTGACTAATCCTGATGCAACGTTGGAGCAGAGGATTGCCATGGATAAACTCAGTAATACCATTGTTTTAACGTCTCAAGGCATGCCTTTTTTACACGCTGGCGTTGATTTTTTAAGATCAAAAAACGGGGATGAGAATAGTTATAAATCTTCAGATGAAGTCAACGGACTTGATTGGAAATTAAAAGAAGACAATCTGGATACTTTTAATTACTATAAAGGCTTAATTGAACTCAGAAAGATGTATCCTGCTTTTAGCCTTGGCACTAAAGAATTGATTCAAGAAAATTTGACGTTTTTCGATCAAACACCTGAATCTGCAATTGTTTTGCCGGATCAAATGGTAGGATATAGCATTAAAAAAGGGGCTGGTGAATCTACTAATGATGAAATTTTCGTACTTTTTAATGGGAAACTCGATGCACAAAGTGTAGTAATCCCTAAAGGGAGTTATAAAGTACTCGTAAATGATAAATTAGTAGATGTCAAAGGAACTGAAATAATTGAGGGCGGACCAATAACTTTACCTGCTAGTTCTGCGCTAATTATTGAGCGCAGCAATAAAGTGATCGAATCGGGTGAGCAATCTACTGTCGCAAATGATAATACTTGGATGGTAGTATTTGGATTAGTAATTTTAATCGTTTTAGGTCTTTTATACTTCGGTAGGAAAAAGTTAAAATTGACGAAAAAAGAAACTAAATAGCTTTAAAAACATATAAATTCAAAATTGTAGAATAAAGGGATAGTAAATAGGGTAAAAAAAGCAGTAATGACCATGTGTTAATGATCATTACTGCTTGCTTTTTTTGTGTAAACAGAAGATGAAATTATTTGTAGAATCCTTCACCGAGAACTTCTCTTACGTTGGAGACCATAACAAATGCGTTAGGATCAACCCCTTTAACATAGCCCTTTAATCTAATAAACTCTTTTTTATCCATAATAGAAGTTACAATTTCCTTATCTCTCATCGTATAGGCACCTTTAGCAGTATATATCGTTGCACCGCGTTCAAGCTTCTCTACGATAAAGCGCTGGATGATATCACTATCCTTGGAGATGATAGAAACATTGAGCTTTTGGTTGAAACCTTCTATGGCCATATCAATGATCAGACCATTCATGACGATGCCAAGAAAAGCATAAATAGCTAAATCTATACCAAAGCTATAAGCAGCAAGGGATACAACTGTAAAATCTGCTATGAGAAGCGATTTTCCAATTTCAAGATGGAAGTACTTGTTTAGTATTTTTGCGATAATATCAGTTCCTCCAGTAGAGGCTTCCTGATTAAATACGATACCAAGACCAACCCCTTGTATCAAAATCCCAACAATTAAGTTAACCAGCAAATCATCTACCAGAGGCGCTTTAATTTTGAAGTACGTATCAAAAATAAAGATTGTTCCTGTTAATAAGAAGCTAGCGTAGATTGTCTTCGCACCGAATTCTTTACCAATAGTAAGAAAACCAACAACAAATAAGATGACATTTAAAACCAATAAGATTTGACCAATACTCAATGTCGGCACTAAATCATGTATGATCATAGAAAGACCTGTAATACCACCAGTTGCAAGGTTTGCAGGAATTAAGAAGAAACAAATCCCAAGTGCTACGATTAAAACACCAATGGTAATTGCTAAGTAATTTTTTAACAGTGACATAAATCCTCCAATATTTTTCATAAGCTATATGTACCCATAATTAAATTCACCATTCATAGAAGGAGAAAAAGCATGTTTCGAATATTTTTTAATCTAGTTGAACTTAGAACCAAAGTAGCAAGTATACTCCCTTTTTTAATTGGTACAGCCATCGCCTATTATACACTAGGTAGTCTTTACGTTGGAAGATTTTTTTTAATGTTAATATCTCTATTATGCATTGACATGGCAACAACAGGATTAAATCATTATTATGATTATCAGCGTGCCATTTTAAAAACGGGGTATCATTATGAAAAACACAATCCCGTCTCCTCGGGTGAACTATCCCCGAAACGCGCTTTACAAATTTTAATAGTACTTATCACCATAGGCACGCTATCTGGCTTATTACTTGCTTGGTACACAAATCTAGTGGTGTTGTTTCTTGGTGTTCTTTCTTTTGCAGTAGGAATTAGTTATTCAACAGGTCCTTTACCTTTATCAAGAACTATCCTTGGAGAGTTATTCAGTGGTTTTTTTATGGGCGGATTGATTCCATTAATTGGGTACTATATACAAGCTCCAAAAGGCGCAATTGAAGCGATTAGTTATCAAAGTGGCATGCTATCTCTTTCGATAAATTTAGAACGACTAATCCCACTTTTTTTTATCAGTATTACTTTGATGTTACTTATTGGAAATATTATGTTAGCAAATAATATATGCGATATGGAAGAAGATTTTCAAAACAAGCGGTTCACTTTACCCTTATCTATTGGCAAAACCAAAAGTTTGTATTTGTTTAAGATTAATATTGTTTTCTCCTATTTAAGCCTTTTGTTTGGCACTTTATTAAACAAATTACCTTTAATGGTTCTGATTGCACTTATAACAATTCCAAGTGTTTATAAAAATACACAAAAGTTCACGCTAGATCCAGTGAAATCAAAAACCTTCAGGTATGCAGTTAAAAATTTTTTAACGATTTCGATCGTCTTGTTATTCAGTATTTTAGTTTTAATTTTGATAAAATAAATGATATAAAGGAGTTGAGAGTATGTTAAGTCTCTTAAAACTTCAATACAGAGATCGTTCATTAGAGGCAGAATATCGATTGAAAACGAGTGAAAAAACCAAGGTTTTACATCGGTTTTTATTTGCGCTTAGTATTCCTTTTTATTTGATTTTTGCACTTGTTGACGTTGGAGTGGTTCGTAATTTACTTAATTTATTTTGGATCGTTCGATTTGGCGTCTATACGCCAATTGCTTTTTTAGCGTTCATCGCAACCTTTTCTCCAAATTATAATAAGTATAACCAGCTCATTATGTGGCTTGTTGCTTTCGCAGGCTCTATTGGGATGATAATTCTTACCTTTGCGGGCTCCTCACAGGGATTTTATTCCTATAAATATGGCTTTTTATTTGAAATAGTATTTTTTACAGTATTATCAAGATTAAGATTTGTAAATGTTTTACTAGGGATTGTACCATTGTTTTTTTTATATTGGATTACTTCAGTTATATACCCTGTGATTCCACCAGAAGTCAACTTCGATTCGTTGGTTCTTTTTAGCTGTGTTATCTTAATGGGATTAATTGCAAATTACTTTTTCGAGTATTCTGAAAGACGGCAGTTTTATTATCAAAAATTACTGGAACAAGAGAGCTTGAAAGTAAGTGAATTAAATGATGAACTTGAATCTAAAGTCGTACAAAGAACGCAGCTCCTCAACAACGCAAATAAAAAACTGATGAATGCAAATGAAAAATTAAGTGCAAGTGAATATACTTTTAGAATGCTATTTGATGAGTCTATGGATGCCATTTTAATTGAAGATTCAGGGAAAATAATGAACTGTAATAGAAGTTTGGTTAAATTATTTGGATATGAGCAAAAGAGTGAACTCATTGGCAAAAGTTTGTGGTCGCTTTATGCATCAGAAGACACTGAACTGATTGAAAGTTTACAAAAAACAGTTGAGAGTTACGAAAATCAAGAAGACATGAGTTTTAAGTGGTGGATGAAGCTTAAAAATGAACAGTCTTTTCTTGCTGAAATCAAAATCACACGCGTCCTTATTGATGGAAAAAAAGTATCCCATTTATTAATTCGTGATATTACAGAGCGCTATGAACTTGAGAAAAAAATGGAATACTTAAGTTATCATGATCAACTTACAGGGCTTTATAATAGAAGGTTTTTTATTGAAGAATTAACGCGCTTAGATGTTGACCGTAATTTACCAATAACACTTATTTTTGCCGATGTAAATGGCTTAAAAGTGATTAACGATTCATTTGGTCACTCTGCTGGTGATGAACTTTTAAGAAGTGTTGCCAGGGTTATGCAAGAAGAGTGCAGAGCAGATGAAATTATATCAAGGCTTGGTGGAGATGAATTTGTATTATTGCTTCCAAAGACGACGGATGAAGATGGCAATGTGATGCTTCAAAGATTAAAAAGTCAAATTGAAAGCTTGAAAATAAACAATATTCAGATCTCAGTCGCTTTTGGATACGCAACTAAGGATGACAAAAATGCTTCTATGACAGAAACTTTAGAGATTGCTGAGAAAAACATGTATCGCATGAAAAATTTAGAAGCAGCTGCGGTGAGATTGAAAATGCTAGCCGGTATATCTGTTTGGAATGATCAATTTGAAGAAAAAAAACGATGAATGAAAATCGGATAAACGATGATACTAAACAAAGTGAGTATTAAAACAAAAAAACTATAGGGTAAGTATTCAAGTGGTGCAACCCCCGTAAGTTGTTTCAGCATGATGCCATTGACGTTCCAAGGAATTAGCGCCACCACATTTAGGCCAGCATTGGCAGTCATCATCACGAGAAATTCGCGCTTAATATTTTGTGCGTCATAATACGCACTGAGATACTTGCCATTTATCATCGAAGTCATTGCCTGACTGCAGGTTACCATACTAAGTACAATGCTTAATAAAGCACTATTTGCCAAGAGTTTACGAGGTGTATGTGCTTTTTTTACAAAAGGTTCTATAATGTAGCCTATTAGATGGTCTGCTTCTAGTAGGCTATTTAATATGCCACTAAAGAATATTACTAATATAACATTGACCATTTGTTTAAAGCCAGAGGTCTTAATAAAATTTGAAAGTGCTGGGTCAGTGGTTAGATAACCATTGTATAAGAGTGATAAAAAATCTAGAATGCTTCTAGAAGAAGGTATGGCAATGACACTACAAACAAAGAAGATGAGCAGAAGCACACGCGTGATGGGTTGTTTTATGACTAAAAGAACAATCATTAATCCCAATGGAATTAAACGCCATAAAGCAATGTCAAAGTGTATTGATAGTAAATTGTTTGACTGGATCATACTTTGAGTGATAAGCGTTTGACCCCCCATGAGCCATAGGATGATGGCCGTGAGTATGAATGGAAAAATAGCACTTAATAAAAGATAACGCATGTTTTTAAGGTAGTTTGTATCAGTTACATTTGAAAGAAGATGAAGTCCAGATGAGAGAGGTGAACAACGATCGCCTATGTAGACACCTGAGATAAGTGCACCAATTACCCAAGGGTAGAAGATCCCTGATTGGATGGCGATGGATGAAAAAAGTGGCAATAAAATAGTCAGTGTACCAATAGCTGAACCCAATATCATCGATAGGAAAGTTGAAATGATGAAAGCAGCTAAAAGTAAATTGGCACCAACCATTAATTTAGAAACATGAAAGATCAGTGTTGGTAAAACACCTGCAGCCATAAGCACTGGCAATGTGATACTGATTAAAAACATCAGTAACATTGTTTTATAGACAGATTTAGTATTAGCAACGATTAATTTTGGGAGTCTAACTTTATCGGAAACTAAAAAGAAACCAATGCCACATGTAAGTGCGATGCCTTTATACAGAGGTTGATCGATGAGAATAACTAGACTCACTGAGGCTAACAATACAAAGATGAGTAAGTAGGTTTTTATTTGTTTTGACATAGGCGCTCCGCTCTGAGGGTGACTTAAAAGATAATTTATGTATATTTATTCAAGTAAGAAGTCAACTTTATTAATAACTATGATATATTAATTATATATATACTTTCAGAATAATTCAATGAATCTTAAAGGAGGTCTTTATGGCATATCGCGTAGAACCTATTAAAGCAGAAAGTTCGCAAATTTTTACAAATTATTTAGGTCACATTGAGTTTGACCATGCACCTGAATGGTCCACTTGCTATTGTCGATTTTATCATACGGTATGCGATCAAGATGAGTGGATGATGAGAACGGGAGAAACAAATAAAATGGAGGCCACTTTAGCAATAAAAGAAGGCTCCATGAAAGGGTTTTTAGCATTTGATGGTGATAAATGCATTGGTTGGCTGAATGCTAATGACCATAGTTCTTTCATCAGAATTTCAGATTTCTTAAATCCCTATGTGGAAAATAAAAAAATTGCTTGTACGATATGCTTTGTAATCCACCCTGACTATAGAGGACAAGGTGTTGCTAGACTTATGCTTAAAGAAGCTATCAACTATTATAAAGCGTTAAATTATGATGGCATGCTTGCATTTCCAGTTGAAAATACAGGCGGACAAAGACACTATCGGGGTAGCGTTAATATGTATCAGGAACAGGGCTATGAACTTATAGAGATCAAAGAGCAAGTTCATGTGATGAAATTAACTTTTTAGTGAGGGCTTTTATGCGTACAATTAAAATTGATGAAAAATACACAGATAAATTGCCGGATTTTAAACTAGGAATAATACTTGCTAAAGTTACCACGGAAGAATCAAGTGAACTATTAGTAAGTGAAATGAATGGATTTTTTCAAAACCTAAAAGAGACCTTGAAAGTGGATCAAATTAGTCAGTTAAGGGAAATCAAAGCGGGTAGATCAGCCTACCGAGCCTTTGGTAAAGACCCGACGAAGTACAGACTATCTGCGGAAAAACTTTTAAGGCGAATTTTAAAAGGAGAAGGACTGGATTTAATTAACAATGTTGTGGATTTATCCAATTTGATCTCCTTGAAATATCACTGTCCAGTGGGTACTTTTGATTTTGCAAAAACAAATGGCGATATCGTGTTAAGAGCGGGAGAAGAAGGTGAAACGTATCAAAGCTTAGCCAATCAATCTTTAAATTTAGAGGGATTTCCCATTTTCGCAGATGAAGTTGGGCCTTTTGGTTCTACGACTTCAGATTCAACAAGGACAAACGTTGAAAAACACACAAAATTGATTTTACTGAGTATATTTGGTTTTGAAGAGCAATTTGATTTTATTGGCGCTTTGAATGATGCTAAACGGTTGATTCAATCGTATGCTGATGGTGAAATCATTTTATCACAAATCCTTGAAGCTAAAAAAGAGTTGCAATTAATGTAGCATTTTTTTATAATAGGTGTGTACCAAAACAAGTGCATAGTTTTTATGAGGTGTCAGATTGACTTAAAAGGGAATCAAGTGAAAGCTTGAGCTGTCCCAGCAACCGTGAAGCGGACAAAACTCACATACCACTGCGAAAGCGGGAAGGGTGAGTGGCGGAAGAGGCGAAGCCGGTAGACCTGCCCATAATAGTGTTACGTCCCCTGGGGGTGGGATGGAGAGGATTCGTTCATCGACTCATTTTCCATCTTCCGGGAAATGAGTTTTTTTGTTAGATAAATAAAACTAAGGGAGAAAAAAATGAATAAGAAAATTTTAGCAATTGGTTTAGTAGTACTTTTAGCAGTAGTAGCACTTTTTGGCTATAACCAGTTATTTGGAGCAAAAGCAAATGAAGGTTCTAAACAAGTGACGATAGAAATTCATGCTGAATCACAAAACATCGATACAAAATATACTGTAAAAACAGATGCTGCTTTTTTATATGATTTGCTAGGTGAAGTAAAAGATAAAGTTAAGTTTGAATCAGAAGATTCTTCATTTGGACCTATGGTTGTTGGCTTAGAAGGGTATAAAGCAGATTCGACTAAAGAGTATTTCCATATACTAATTAATGGAGTAGATGCAATGGTTGGTGTAAAAGATGTACCAGTTGCTGATGGAGATGTATACCGTTTTGAATTGAGAAACTTCTAATGAAAGCGAAAGATATCACCTTAATCGCGATACTTTCTGCATCGTTAACTGCTGGAAAGTTTGTATTAAGTGCGGTGCCAAATGTCGAGATCGTTACATTTCTTTTTATTATTTATACGGTCGTTTTTGGACTAAAAAGAGCAATTTTTACTTCAGTAGTATTTACAACAACTGAAATTTTAATATATGGGTTCGGTACTTGGTTGCTTGGTTATTATATTCTATGGCCAACACTGATATTAGTCACACATTTGATAAAGCGAACTGTAAATTCTGAGTACGGCTTTGCAACTATAGCCGCAATTTTTGGTTTTACCTTTGGGTTATTCTTTGCACTTTTTGAATCAATTTTTTATGGCATTGGATATGCCATCCCGTACTGGATCAGTGGTATACCTTTTGATATTGTACATGGTGTTTCTAATTTCATAATTGTACTGGTTCTTTATAAACCATTGACAAGAACGATCAATACCGCAAAAGAAAAAATGCATATTGCATAATATTTCATCATTAAGTTTAACTAAAATCCCCAATCATTACGATTTGGGGATTTTTCGATTTTTATACTGAAATAAATATGTTATATTAAAATTGAAAGATTAATATATGTATCGAGGTGACATTCTATGTCTTGGCATTTTACAGAAATTGCATGGATTTTTTTAATTTATTCAGTAATTGGATGGCTATGGGAAACGCCTTATGTTTCATTAAAAGAGCATAAGTTTGTCAATAGAGGCTTTTTAAGAGGCCCATTCATCCCTATTTATGGTTTTGCGGTAACAACAGTGATTTTGTCTATGCGCGTTATAGAAGCGAAATTGGTTTGGCATCCAGCGATTAATGCGATACTAGCGATGTTATATATCGCAGTAGTTGCAACAACATGGGAGTATGTAACTTCACTTTCCATGGAAGTGATATTTAAAACCAGATGGTGGAACTATACCAGCCATCGTTTTAATATTAAGGGGCGAATTGCACTGGATGTATCGATATTCTGGGGGTTAGGTGGATTTGTACTCTGGAAGTTTGTTAACCCTATTGTGATGCAACTTTACAATCAATTTAGCATGGGGTTCATATATGCTTTTTTAGGGATTTCATATTTGGTTTTAATGATCGACGCATCCTTAACGTTAGTGGAGCTCATTAATCTTAGAAGTGTTGTGATCAGGTTACATGATGTTTCTGAAGAAATCGTCACTCAAATTACGGATCGACTAGAAAAAATCGGTGATAATATTGAAGAGATAAAAGATAATATAACAGATACCTTATCTGAGAACATATTGGAGCAAAAACGCAATTTTACTGAATTTGTTGAAGATGCAAAGGAATCCATTAAAAATGGTGCAATCTATCAAAAATATGAAAATTTCACGGTGTTTAGCGACTTTTTAGAGGACATGACCGATAAAGGGCGTAAATGGCGAAGTGATAATGAAAAATCACTTGAGAAATTTTCTGAGCTATTAAGTCGAGCAAGGAACAAGTCAACCGCGCGTTTCTTTAATAACTATCCAAATGCAACTACAAAGCAATTTGGTCTTATGCATCTAACAAGAAATCGTATAATCAAACAAAATGGCGAACAGGTGGAGGAAAACGATGAAAATATTCATAAGCGCTGACATGGAAGGGATTACAGGGACAACTTTGTGGGACGAATGTAATCAATTACACCCCACCTATGCACAGTTTGCAGTTCAGATGACAAATGAAGTTTTAGCAGCATGTGAAGGTGCAATTGCTGCTGGCGCGACAGAAATAACAGTTAAAGATGCACACAACTCGGGAACTAACCTTGATTTATCTAGGCTACCTGAGTGCGTCAGTGTGATTAGAAATTGGAGTGGACATCCTTATTCCATGGTTGATGGTATAGATCCAACTTATGACGCCGTGATGTTTATTGGCTATCACTCACCTGCTGGTAGTGGTGATAATCCACTTGCACATACTATGACAGGTAATGCGAAATCAATCAAACTTAATGGTGAATATGCAAGTGAATTTATGATTTATAGTTATGCAGCAGCACTTGAAGGGGTACCAACTGTCTTTGTTTCAGGTGATGAGAATTTATGTCAGCAAGCTAGCAAACAGCATCCCCATGTAAAAAGCGTTGCAGTTAAAAAAGGCAAAGGTGGCTCTACTATAAATATAGCGACTAAAAAGGCGATTGAGCTCATTCGCAAAAACACTGAAGAAGCGCTTTCTCAAAATTTGACAATCGCTAATATAAATCTGCCTAAAACCTTTGATGTAGAAATTGAATATAAAGAGCATACTTATGCAAAAAGAAAATCTTATTATCCTGGGATTAAGCAAATAAATAGCCATACGCTTCAATTTGAAACGAATGACTATTTTGAAGTACTGAGATTAATTGCTTTTATTCTTTAGTGCTTTTTATGACAACACCATAAGGGTACCAATTGGTTATTGAATCCATAAGGACGGTTGCTTCATAGTAACGGTCCTTTCCTTTTTGAGTGCCATCTTCGTAGACCTCATCCCAATTGTTTGGGTCATACACTTCAAAATAAGTTTGATCATCAACGAGTAAATAGCCTTTAACGATGAAATAGTGACCACTGTCAAAATCGTAAAATCTATTGACATGATGACTTGCAACGTCGTCTTTAGGAATATAGCCCATACTGTTATTCACGATAACTATTGCACCAGAATCAATAATTGCTCTTAAATCGTATAGATCTTTAAGCTCTATTACTTCATAGTCAACGTTAAACATATCGAGTGCATTATTGATATCATCACTATACCACCAGCCTCCAGAAGATCTGTATGCTTTACGAGCTGCTTCAGGTGAAGCGTTTGTATTTTTATCCGCCCAAAGTGCTGCCATTGCAACAGAACTTGGACCACAGTTTGCGTCTGAATGTAAACCGGTGTGCGCTTGATCGATATACCATTCATAATCACGGTTATTACCGACATAAGAGATGATTGTATGACCTAATCCCCAACTTGAAACTGAACTATTGAGTGTTTCTAGATGAAGTACATTAGCATCTTCCTCGGTAGTTGTTTCTGTTGGAGCTTCACTTTCAATAGTTTGAATATCAGTTGAATCTGTGGTGGTAATGTTCTCCGAAGGAGTCGCACTACAACCAGAAAGTAGAGTTATTAATATTATTAAAGTAAGCATTAAAGAGAATCTGATATTTTTTTTCTTCATGATTGCCTCCAAAACCTGATTGTTAAATAAAACTTAAGGAATCTCTAACCATTTACTAAGAATTATATCTCATAATAAGAGTACCATAATGAAAGAGGAGAATCTATATGAAAAGAACGCTAGCGCTAATGACACTTATTATTTTGTCACTATCGATAACCGCATGTACTTATTTTACAAAGGAAGATAATAAATCCTCGTTATTTGAAAACGCTCTGGATAATACACTCGATGAAAAAATAAGTTATGTCAAGGATTTGTCTGATTATGATAAAATCGAGCTCAACATTGATTTAACTGTATCTGATGTTAATATCGCTGTATCAAGTGATCATAGTCTAAAGTATGACCAAGCAGCTAACCGTGAAGAGTTATTGGCATCAGTGGATTACAAGGAAAAAGGTGATACGCTCATCATCTCATTCAAAAATGATAAGAAAGTCAACATCATTGCTGGATCGCAAACAAGTAAAACTGAAATTTTGATTCCTGAAGGCGTCAAAGTTCTTTTTGATACCAACTTAGATGTGGGTGATGTAACTATTAACGGAAAAAATATTGATTTTACCGAAATAACCTCAAATTCTAACGTTGGTGATGTTAGTCTTAAGTCAACAGAAGCGCAAGATCAATTAAGCTACATATCCATATCTTCTGATGTAGGGGACTTACTTGTGAATTTAGACAAAGGTTCAAAAATGCTTGATACGGTTAAACTTAAAACCAATACAGGTAAAATCAGTACTCGATTTGATGGAAATTATGAAGCCCCAATTACACTAACTGCTAACATAGATGTTGGTGATATAAAACTTGATTCACCAGGCAACTTTGAAAAACAGGTTGAAATAGATGTGAATTCAAGTGTTGGCGATGTAACAATTTCTGTTCCGAAGGAACACCAAATTGAACTTAAACCAACTTTAACAGAATTTACTTCAAGTTTAGACATCAAGGAAATTCCATTTGATAAATCTAAGGGGGAGTACACCGTTAAAGGCGATAAGAGTGCTTTCAAGATAGATTTGACGGTTACAGTAGGGGATGCAACGCTGTTATATTCAAAATAATATCAATCAAATAAAGATTTGATTTCCTTTTTACCTTGAAATGCTTTAAAATAGTGTTATCACAGATGAAAGGAGCACAGCCATGTCAGAGAAAAATATGGAAATGATGAAAAAATTATTAGAGAAGAAAAAAGAACAGCAACAAAGACAAGATAGCTTTAGACCTGACAAAGGTAAAGGCATCAGCTCAAAATCAAAAAGAAACCAAAAACAGGTCGGATCAAGTAAAAAAGTATAGATGAAAGCAGTTTGAGCGAAAACAGTGAACTTGTAAAATAGTTAGTAGTTGTAAAATAAAACTATCTGCATGTATCCATATTTATACTTGACAGATTTTTTACACTCTGTTAACATAAAATTGTAAAGAATATGGTATGTTACTGTTTAATCAGGCATGAACCAAAAGCGGTGCTTTTTGTTCGTGCTTTTATTTATTTTAGGGTATAATTTTCTTATCGATTATCCATAGGAGCGTATGGTGAAAAATAGTTATCAGGTACTTAGAATATATAATAATAATGCCATATTGGTACTCAACCAAGAAACCAAAGGTGAGGCTGTTTTAGTCGGTAAAGGCATAGGCTTTGGTCGAAAGAATGGTGAAATACAACTGATTTCACCAGAAGAAATCGAAAAGTATTTTTTGACATATGATGATCGCTTAAAAAGAGATTACCTTGACTTGGTTCAACAACTAGACGAACAAGTGCTTTCTGTTTGTTCAGAAATTATCTACATTGCCAATGAAAAAATTGGACCGCTTAGTGATAGGATCCACATCGTATTGACTGATCATATTGGTTTTGCACTTGAACGCATCAAATCGGGGATGGAGATTCACAATCCTTTTCTAGATGAAATAAAGATGCTTTACCCAAAAGAATACGAACTTGGCCTAACGGCACAAAGTTTAATTTATCAACATCTAGGTGTACAAATTGTCGAAGATGAAGTTGCTTTTATTGCCCTTCACATCAGTGCGGCAAGACAACAAAAAGATGTAAAAGAGTCTGTTAAAAACACGAGAATCATCAAAGAATTGGTGAGTATCATAGAAGATGCCATTCAGGTGAAGATCCCTAAGGACTTAACTTATAGCAGGTTAGTACATCATCTTCGTGGCGCAATCGAGAGAAGTGAAAGTGGACATAAAGTCACGAATCCTTTACTTGAAACCTTAAAGAGAGATTTAAAAGAGAGCTTTGAAATTGCTTTGAACCTTAAAGTTAAAATCGAACATGACTACGGCATCGTCGTACCAGAGGACGAAGTCGGATTTATGGCAATTCACATTGACCGATTAAAAAGAAGTATGTAAGTTAGACCAAAATTAAATAGATTGTTTCAACTATTATTATCCCACAGACGTGTTACTGATTTGATCAGGCATGAGTCATAAGAAGATATTTCTTTATGATTCGTGCCTTTTATTATGTTTTAATTAAGTTTTTCTACAGATTCATCTGGCTGGCGCGCGGCCATTGAATATAAATGATTTTATCAGGAGGGAATTTTATGGGTAATTTTTTTGGAAAGTTGCAAAAAGTTGGAAAAGCTCTAATGCTTCCAATTGCAGTTATGCCAGCAGCAGCGATACTTCTCCGTTTGGGCGCAGGAGTACCGGGTATTGAAGGGATTGCAGCAGATATTATGTTAAAAGCGGGAGCCGCAATTTTTGACAATTTATTTCTCTTATTTGGTATAGGTATTGCACTTGGTCTTGCTAAGGATAACCATGGCGCTGCAGCACTTGCAGGTGCTATTGGCGTACTTGTCACTAAGAATGTATATGAAGTAATTAACCCAGATATCAACACAGGCGTTATGGTAGGGATTATAATGGGGGTTATTGCAGGACTACTTTACAATAAGTTTCACAACATTAAACTTCCAGAATTCTTAGGCTTTTTCGGAGGTAAACGCTTTGTTCCGATTATCACATCTTTTGCTGGTGTAGTAATGGGGATCATCTTCGGAATATTTTGGCCATATGCACAAGATGCAATAAATGCTGTCGGTAATGCAGCTGTTGAAGCAGGACCAATTGGTACGTTTTTCTTTGGATTTGGAAATAGACTATTGTTACCAATAGGATTGCACCATGTGCTCAACTCTATATTCTGGTTTACATTTGGTTCATTTACAAATGCAGCTGGAGAAATAGTCAATGGTGACCTATGGAGATACTTTGCTAAAGATCCAACTGCTGGTATCTACATGGCTGGTTTCTTCCCAATGATGATGTTTGGCTTACCTGCAGCATGTCTTGCAATGTATCACTCAGCTAAAAAAGAAAACAGAAAAGCGGTAGCTGGTATGTTTATTTCTATCGCATTTACGTCATTTTTAACTGGAATCACAGAACCAATTGAATTCTTATTTGCGTTTATCGCACCAGGACTTTACCTTATACACGCAGTCTTAACTGGTTTAACACTTGCAGTAACACAGCTTTTAGGTGTTCTTCACGGTTTTGGTTTCTCAGCAGGGTTAATCGACTATTTACTCAATATGTATTTATCTACAAAAGGTTTATTAATTATCCCGATCGGTTTAGTGGTTGCAGTTATTTACTATGTCGTATTTAGATTTGTGATCACTAAATTTGACATTCCAACGCCAGGTCGTATCGATGAAGTCTCTGAAGAAGGAGAAGCGCTGGTTGGTGAAATTGGTATATCAGAAGTCGCTAGAGGTTATTACCATGCTATCGGCGGTAAAGAAAATATCGTTGAAGTAGATTCATGTATCACTAGACTTAGATTAACACTAAAAGATGCATCACTTGTGGATGAAGCTGCTTGTAAACGACTTGGTGCTGCTGGTTTGATCAAACCAAACAACAAAAATGTCCAAATCGTTGTTGGAACACATGCAGAGTTAATCGCAGAAGAATTGAAAAAGATTAAATAATAAAATTTATTTTGATAGCTGTTAATTGAACTAAAATTTAAAAATAGAAGAAACTGCCTAGCAGATTCTTCTATCAAGCCTCAATGAAATTGTGGCTTGATAGAGTAATTTGGAGTAGTATGATAGTAATGCGTAGTAGAAAAAAGATACTTTAAATAACTAATTATTTTATGAAACGATATAGAGCATAAGGAGGATGGCGAATGTTTGGATTGTTTAAGAAAAAAAACGAGCAATTGTTACCGGTATTAAAAGGTAAAGTTGTATCAATTGGTGATGTACCCGATGTGGTATTTTCTCAGAAAATGTTGGGAGATGGTTTTGCTATAGAACCTGAAAATGGAATTGTAGTGGCGCCAGTTGATGGTGTAATTGCCCAAATTTTCCCCACGAATCACGCATTTGGCATCGTGACCGATTCGGGTCTTGAAATACTTGTCCATATAGGAATTGACACAGTAGATTTAAAAGGCGAAGGCTTTGAGAGATTAGTGGAAATAGATCAAAAGGTAAAAGCAGGGACTCCTATTATCAAATTTGATCTGGATTTTGTGAAGGCGCATGCAAAATCAGTGATGACGCCAGTGGTAGTGACCAATAAAGAAAAAGTAAAGTCTATGACCGTCAATTATGGCGCTAATCCTGAAATCGCTGCAACGGTAGAAATAAATAATTAAGAGGTGATAAAGATGGTAGAAGCAGTTGTTAAGAGTAAAAATGGCATCCATGCAAGACCCGCAAGTATGATTGCAGATATAGCTTCAAAATATCAAGGTGAGATTCATTTGTATAAAAATGATAAGAAATATAATGGTAAATCTATCATGAGCATTATGAGTATGGGACTTCAAGAAGATGAAACTGTAACTATAGAAGCTATTGGAGAAGAATCAGAACAAATGGAAATAAAAATAAAAGAAATTATAGACAATATAGTAGATTAAGCGTGATAATTAGTTAAATAATCAATAGGCACAAAATCGGCAGTGTATAAACTGTCGATTTTATAATTTGGAGGTTAAGATGAACATAAGAGAAGCGTGTGTCGGTAGCTATACTGAATCGAAAATTGCCGCTGAAAAAGGCGCAGGTAGATTTGAACTTTGTGAGAATTTGGCAGAGGGAGGAACAACGCCTAGTTATGGTACGATTTCGTTGGTACATCAAAACCTTAATGTCCCAACGCTCGTGATGATTAGACCAAGAGGTGGTAGCTTCGTCTATTCAAGTGAAGAAATCGAAATTATGAAACGAGATATAGCGGTTTGTAAAGAAATTGGCGTTTATGGCGTCGTATTTGGTATTTTAACACAGGAAAGTCTATTGGATATCCAAGCGATGAAAGAACTAGTTGATCTGGCTAAACCGCTTCAAATAACATGTCATATGGCGTTTGATGAAATTGAGAATCAAGCACAGGCACTAGAAGACCTTATAGAACTTGGCATCGACCGCGTCCTAACCAAAGGTGGAAAGCAGCGTGCAATGGAAAATGTGGGTTGCTTAGCAGAACTTGTAAAACAAGCTGATGGCAGAATCACCATTGTAGCCGGTGGGGGTGTGGATGCCTCTAACTATGAAGAAATTATGGAGAAAACTGGCGTTACTGAGGTACATGGCACAAAGATAGTTGGTTTATTGAAATAGTTGGAAAGTTTTGATATAATCAGTTCGTTCGAGGTTTAACAATCCATCTGCAGTAAAATTAAAAACATTTAATGACATGTCAATATAGGCTGCAATTGTCGAATGAATATGAGGTGCATCGTGAAATTAAAACAACTAAGAAAACGTCTCAGTAACAGTTTTGGAAAACCTTCTAAACTCAAGTATCAAGCTGCGGACATGGAGAGCATCAAAGAATATCTGGATTATCGAAAAGAAAATAATCTGGATCCATTTTTGGTGGATGATATAACTGCAAATGATCTTCAACTTGACAAAGTGTTTCAAAAAATCAATATGGGGCTTTCTACTTCAGGAGAACAGGTACTATATTATCTGCTAAAAAGGCCGTGTGAGACAGAGCATGAGCATGAAGATCGCGCTGCTTTAATTGCACTTATGAATGAAAATACTGAACTGAGATTAGACTTATCACTAATTTTGGCGAAACTTGGAAGAAATAGAACGGCTAAGGTTTGTCGGACATTTAATGCAGGCAAAAGAAATCCGCTATATTTAATGGGATATTTAGCTTTAGTATTAGGTCTCATAGTTTCAATTGTAACTTTATTTATGACTTTTAGCCAAAATGCTGTTTTTGCTACACTGTTTTTCGCAATTGCCAATCCAATGGTTCGCGAATGGCGAAAAAAAGGGATGTATGTTGATTTTGAAACGGTTAATTATTCAGTATCCATGGTTGTAGCCGCACACCGCATCAAAAAGATCAAAGATTCTAAGCTCCAAACTTTGCTTATGCCTTATGATGAAACTTTTCGCGCTTTGAGGTCTATGAGAAAAGTTGGCGGTGTATCACTCACTGCAGGCAACGAAATTGCAGAGATGATATCTAACTGGTTATTGGTTGATCTTGTAACTTATGAGATCCTTAAAAACTTTATTGGCAGAAACAGCCAGCATATCTTTAATTTACATGAATTTCTTGGACGTGTAGAAGCGGCAATTGCAATCGCTTCTTTTCAAAAAAATATAGGCAGTTATTGTATCCCAACGATTCAATATGATGAAGCGATTAAACCCTATATTAAAAGCAAGGATCTTTGTCACCCGTTATTAACTGGTTGCGTCCCAAATACTTTTGAGACCGATAAAGCCATCATTTTAACGGGTTCAAATGCATCTGGAAAGTCAACTTTTTTAAAGACAATTGCACTTAATCAACTATTGGCGCAAACTATTTGTACGACTTTAGCAGAAACCTATTCTGCGAGCGCGTTTAGAATCTATAGCTCAATGGCAATTTCAGATGATCTGTTAGCGGGTGAAAGTTATTATATTTCAGAGATAAAATCGCTAAAAAGAGTACTCGTTGCAAGTGATTCTGACAAGAGAATACTCTGTGTAATCGACGAAGTCCTAAGAGGGACCAATACAATCGAGAGAATTGCTGCATCAACACAAATTCTAAAAGCACTGAATAAAGACAAGGTATTGCCCATTGCAGCGACACATGACTTAGAGCTGTGCAATTTACTCAAAGATGATTTTCAGGCTTATCACTTTCAAGAAGAAGTAGATGAAAATGAGATGCACTTTGATTATAAATTGAGAGAAGGGGCAGCAACGAGTCGAAATGCAATCAAACTTCTAAAGCTTATGGGGTTTAAACAAGAAATCGTAGACGCCGCTGATCAAACGGCTGGTAGTTACTTGATCACAGGTAAGTGGGATAAATCTAATTGATTATATATTGAAAAAAGAGTCATACTAAAACCTTATGGGTGAAAGTATGGCTCTTGTTTTTAGACTTACCAATTGTTTTATAGACTTACCACTTGTTTTGAAGATTAAGCACCACTTTTTCAGCTAGTGCAACTGTTGATTCGATGTCTTCAATTGCGCAGTAATTATAATGAGTATGGACATATCTTGAAGGAACGCCAAGCACTAAAACCGGAACTGCTTTACCTGAAGTATGGATTCTACCTGCATTTGTACCGCCTTTTCTTCTAACGGCAGATTGGTATTTGATGCCTTCATTGTTTGCAATTGCCTTTGCAAAGTCTATGAACTTACGGTGACTAACATAGCTTGAGTCTAAGTGGCGTATCTGAGTCCCTTTTTTTAGTGCGCATTGTGCTGTAAATTGATCAAAATAGAGATCATCCGCTGGCGAACCTTCATATACAATTGCGTAATCAGGCTTTACGACTTGACTAGTTACATGTGCCCCCCTAGTGCCAACTTCTTCTTGACTTGCTAGTGCGCCGATAACGTCAAAATCTAAATGATCATACTGATCTAGCCTCTTCAAAGTTTCTATAACTGCCGCACATCCTGCGCGATTGTCAAATGCTTTTCCAAAAAGGACGCCAGTTTCAGCATTGTAACTGAAAGTAACATCTGGTGCAACTGGATCACCCACTTGTATACCAAAGTGTTCAATTACTTCTGCTCGGCTTGTTACACCAACATCTATCAGTAATTGTTCAATTTCCAGAGGCGCACTTTTCTCTTTTTCTGACATAAAGTGAGGCGGCTTAGAAGCGATGATCCCTTTGACTAAATCGCCAGTGCTTGTTTTGATAAGCACTGTATGTGCAGGTATGTTACTCGGCACCCACCCCCCTAATGTGGCCATGGCGATTAACCCATTTGGTAAAATACTTTGTACCATGAAACCAACTTCATCTAAATGTGCATCCAGCATCACCACAGGTCTATTTCCAGTATTAGATTTAAGTGCTAAATAGACATTGTTCATTTCGTCTACTGTCACATCGAATTCTGAAGTAAATGATTTGACAACGCCGACCACATCTTCTTCAAAGCCAGATGGGCCAAAGGAATTGGATAGAGCTTCAATTAATTTAAGATCCATAAACACCTCCAAAAAATGTATACTTATGTTATAATAGATTCAATTATAGTTATTATATCATGTTAAATTCCAACTTACATAAAATAATTTCGTCTACCGAAATAAAGGGGCCTTATATGGACAAAATTAAAGATACAAAGCGATTAAAAATTAGAAGAATCTCTGAAACTGACGTGGACTCCATTTTCAAATTGAGATCTGCACCAGAAACTTTTAAGTATGTAGATATTGAGCCTTATCAAAATTTATTACGAGCGCAAAGTTTTATCAAATCGGTTTTAAAGGATATTGAAAATAAAGAAGGTTACTTTTGGTGCATCGAACAACTTAATCAAGAATTTCATAGTTACGAGTTCGTTGGTACAATTTGTCTATGGAACTTTGACGAAAAACGAGAAATTGCCGAAGTGGGATATGAAATTCTGCCTGAATATTATGGAAAAGGGATCGCAACAGAAGCCCTAGAAGCAATTCTTGACTTTATCAAACAAGAACTAGACATTAAAGAAATACATGCCATTACGCATGAACAAAATTTACCCTCTAACAAGTTGTTATTGCGTCATGGGTTTGAATTGAGAGGGATTGCTAATGTAGTTGATCCGGAGATTGATGAAGCTGAGGACATGCTCCTGTATTCATATAAAATAATGAGGGCTTAAAATGACAATTAAAGATGATCAATTGAATAATCAACAAAGTCAAATAGATTTAAAACAAAACATAAAACAACCGACACCTACGCCTACACCTCAACCTCGTAAAACACCTCAAAGCAATCGAGAGAGAATCAATCAAAGTGGAAAGTGGAGCGGTAAGAATTGGCTATTTTCACTGATGCCATTTATTTTATTGGCTTTTGTTTATAGCATCTCCTTGAGCATCGGGAATGATCCTGAAAGCTTTGAAAGGCTCTATGCGCAAGGATTAAATAAATGGATGATAGAATTAGTGAGCGTTGTGACTGGGATTTTTAATTTTTCAGTGGGTGAATTTGTGTTATATGGGCATGTTCTAGCATTACCAATTGTAGCCATCATTTTACTCGTTAAACTTTTCAGAGGAGGCTTCTTTCGTAGTATCTTACGAATTCTACAATATATCAGTATTTTATATGTTCTATTCATGGTCATGTGGGGGTTTAATTACGAAAGACAATCCGTTGCAGACACCATTGGATTTGAAGTGAGACCGTATACAAAGGAAGAATTAGTTGAATTAACGTCATATCTAGTGGATGAAGCCAATCGTTTAAGACCTTATCAAACTTTATCCGATCAAGGTGTGATGATGATTCCTGGCGGTTACAAGCAGATCTTTTCAAGGGCAGGTGACGGCTATACTGAATTAAGTAAAAAGTATCACTTTTTAAGTGGACTATATGGTAAGCCTAAACCCATATTAGCTTCTGAACCTATGCTATATACCGGTATAACAGGTGTCTTTTTTCCATATACGTCAGAAGCCAACGTCAACATAGAAGTCCCTGATTTACTCTTACCTGCAACCACATTACATGAAATGGCGCATCAAAGAGGGATTGCACCAGAAGATGAAGCGAATTTTATCGCTTACTTAGCGTCAACGGCTCATCCCGATAAGGATTTTCAGTATTCGGGAACAATACTCGCTTTGATTCATTCCATGAATGCACTATATGCCATAGATGCTGATGAAGCCATGAAGTTACGAGCAGTTTATTCGGAAGGTGTAAGTCAAGATATTATCAGCTATTCGAGATTTTGGGATGATTATAGAGGAAAAACAACAGAAGTAGCAGATCAAGTCAACGATACTTATCTTAAAACCAATCGACAAGAAGATGGGGTTAGAAGTTATGGGAAGATGGTTGATTTGTTACTCGGGTACTACTTTGAGGTAGTTAAACCTCAAATGACGGGAGGAAATTAAATGGTAACAATGATTTTATTGATGATAATTTACCTTGCTTTTATCAGTTTGGGATTGCCAGATGCTTTATTAGGCGTCGCCTGGCCACTTGTAAGAGAAGAGTGGATGATGGGTCTCGATGCAGCAGGCGTAATATCTATAGTTGTTACAATAGGTACAATTTCTAGTAGTCTACTAAGCGGAAAGTTAATCAAGCGTTTTGGAGAGGGACGAATAACCCTCATGAGTGGTCTTTTGACAGGTGTTGCATTACTTGGTTATTCCTTTGCACCTTCATTTATGTGGTTCATCATATTGGCATTACCACTTGGTTTTGGTGCGGGGTCAGTAGATACTGCACTCAACCACTTTGTTGCCACGCATTTTAAAGCACATCATATGAACTGGCTACATTCTTTTTGGGGTGTCGGAGCAACCGCGGGACCATTACTAATGGGTTCTATTATCGCTAGTACGGGTTCTTGGCGAGATGGATATCTCTTTGTAGCACTGATTCAGCTCTTTTTAGCAGCAATCATCTTCTTGAGTTTACCGCTTTGGAAAAAGCATGCTGCTGAACAAGACGATCCTCATGATGAAGAAATTGACCTTGAAAAAAAAGGAATGACAGTTTCAAAACATCTCATTTTTAGACCAGGTGTTATTTTTGCACTTTTGATTTTTATGGTTTACTGTGCAGGGGAGTATGCCATGGGTCTTTGGGGGGCGAGTTATCTCATACAAAAAAGAGAACTGACACTCAATGTAGCTGCCAGTTGGGTTGCACTTTATTATGGCGGTATTACAGTGGGTAGAATACTCGCTGGTTTTATATCCTTTAAGCTCGATAACAAACAATTGATTACTTTAGGTGTGAGTATCGCTTTAATTGGAAGTATTTTATTAGTTGTCAATCTATCAGATGTGCTTTCCATGATGGCGTTTATCCTGATAGGACTTGGCTTTGCACCGATTTTTCCTTCTATGGTTCATGAGACCCCAAAACGTTTTGGAAATAAAATTGCACAAAGTGTCATCGGCTATCAAATGGCAGCTGCCTATATTGGTATCGCAGTATTTCCACCCCTTTTAGGTGTCGTGATGCAGCGCAGCGATATAGGACTATATCCGATTTTTATTTTGAGTTGCGTCATAATGCTGTGGGTTTTAACTACATTACTGAACAGAGTTATGAAAGCAAAACTAAGCAAGTGATTTTATATTTACATGAATTTCAAACGTGAGCAAGAATATGAAGATCGTCCAAGGGATTAATGAAGCTAATGCAAAGATCAACCCGATTAACCCAGCTGAAGATGGCACGCTCATGAAGATGCCCGAGATCAGTCCAAAAACGCCGATTGTTTTTTTTACGTTCGGTAGTTTTAATAAAAAGATGGAGAACATAAGCAAACTTATAGCGCCTAAAACATAATAAACATTAAAGCTCGTGCCAGTATATCCTACTAACAAAGTTTCTCCAACAGCTAAATAAAGCGATCCACTTTCTGGGAGTTGTGTGAAAAATTTTTGACTGAGAGCCATTAGTTCGAAAGTAGGGTTGGATGAGAAATAACTGGCAATCCCCACAAAACCCAACGATATAGCGGCAAGTGAACCGTACTTATACTTTTTAGAGGTTACGTCAAATAGGTAAAGATAAATTAAAATCAAAAGTATATTGTTTATAATGTAGATAAAATCGAATTGAATTAACCCAATTAACCAGTTATTGTGGAACTGGTTAAATATTGTTTCAACATCTGTTGAAGGCGGATACAAGATGAAAAGTACAATTTGAGTAGGAATTAATATAAGCATCATAATACACGCAGACTTGACCCATTTTAAGAAAGCTTTTTTGTCATCTGTTTTATGATTCATGAGTATAATCCTTTACAACACTGTTTACAAACGTATTAATGATCTCTGATTTGTCGGAACGGTTCCAGTGTATGATACGAGTATTTAAAACCAAAGCCCCTTTATCTGTGAGGGCTTTTTTCATTTTTTTGATGGCTTGATTTCCACCCATAAAGTTCATAGGGAGTTGCTCAGTGGTAAATAGGATACACTTCTTTCCTTTTACTCCAGTGATCTGTTTAAGGGCTTTTTTGATAGCTGGGGTAGCAGAGAAAGCCCTTACAGGTGCACCAATAAGGATGAGATCATATGGCTCACAAGATGGAATAGGGCTAATAGTAAATAAAGCTTCATTCATCGTTTCTTCATTTGATGCAATAATATGTGTAAGATTAACGATATGGTTTTTTACAACTAATGCAGCTTCAAGCTGTTTTGCTACAGTTAGCGTATGGCCAGTAGCAGAGTGTACTATAATTTGAATATTCATGTGCTCCTCCTTTAATTATCGCAATAAGTAGTGGATCATATTTGAAATTTCATTTTGGATGGCAGCTTCATCATATTGTCCGTTGGCAGAGAAACTTAACATCATCAAGCCATGTGTTGCAGCAATTAATGTCTTTGCAAGCATGGGGATTTCATCAAAAGTTAAGTAACCTTGGGAAACCAATTGTCCAAAAGCATCTTGCCACATCCCTTGAAATTTGACTTCTAGCGCATCATATTCACTGTTATCTTCAGGTGCTTTAAATGGATAAAAAAAGAAAAATCTAAAACGATTGGGTTCTTTAAAAAAGTAATGAACATAATTTTGAAATTCGAAAGTTAAAGCATCAACAGGGTCCTTGCTGGCCAATGTTTTGTCGATGCTCAATAGTGATTTCACAACATCATCTATCATCTTGAAGCGCAATTCATAAAAAAGGGCGTTTAAATCCTTATAGTAATGATAAAGAAGTGGAAAAGTGTAGCCCGTCGCGCGTGCCAATGCACGAACGGTTACTTTATCGTGACCTTCTGATAAAATTAAATTTTCTGCTGCTTCAAGTAATTTCTGTTTTACGGCTAGGTTCTTTTCCATATAGACTCCTAAGTAATGTTTAGCGTTACCAATTATAAAACCAATTTAACTAAGTTAAGTCATTTAACTAAGTTAAATGTACTATATTTTTTTTGCCATGTCAAACAGAAATTATGATACAATATTTTCTAGGGGAGATGAGTATACAAATACTTTCATTGAGATGAGGAGGAACTATGTCAATTGCAACAATCAATGGGTTAAATTTGTATTACGAGTTATTTGGCAACAACGCAGCAAAAGAAACCATCGTTTTTATGAATGGTGTGATGGCTTCAACTTCTAGTTGGATGGACCAAGTGCACAGTTTTGTAAAATTAGGCTACAAGGTGCTACTTCATGATTTTAAAGGACAACTTAAATCCGATAAACCAGTTGGGCCTTATAGTTTTAAAGGTCATGGTGAGGACACTTTAAATTTGATGCATTTTTTAGGGATTGAAAGTGCACATCTTATTGGGACTTCTTATGGTGGCGAAGTATCTATGCGCATGGCGATAGATTATCCTGAAAGGGTTAAAAGCTTATCGATTATCAATTCGGTAAGTGAGCTTGATGATGTTCTTACCTATTTTGTAAGTGGTTGGAGTGCACTTGCAAAGACTGAAAATGGTGAATTGTTCTTCAATGGTATGCTTCCTAGTATTTATCATGAGAGCTATATAAAGAAGAATAAGTTTATGCTAGAAAAACGCGCGAAGGCATTTAATGAAACGCCTCCAAGTTATTTTCAGGGTCAAATTGAACTCTATCAAACTTTTTTGAAAGACGTTTATATGACCAATGAACTTTTTAAAATCAAGTGTCCAACGTTGGTTATTTGTGGTGAAAATGATATCTTGAAACCCGTTAAGTTTTCAAGAATTATAGCGGATCATATTCCAGGTGCTGAGTTTATAGTTATACCAGATTGTGGACATGTGACCATATTTGAAAAACCAGAGACTTTGAATTCAATTTTACTTGGATTTATATTAAAACAATCTTTGTAAACACAATTCGCAAGAATTATCTTAAATTAATGGACACATAAAAAAGAGAAAATAAAGGTTGATTACTCACAACCCTTATTTTCTCTTTTTTTTATATACCTATCTTGAAGTATTCCAGCGCAAATATTGCTCAGGTGTATAATCGATTTCTTGTTTTAATTCTTCAGCAGCATGTAAAGCAAAATAGGGATCAATTAAGAGTTGTCGCCCTAAAAAGACAAGTTCTGCACGGTTATTTCTGATAATCTCATCTGCCATATGTGGGGTTTTTATTCTACCGCCTGCCATAACTGGAAACTGAGTGCGTTCCTTGATGATTTCTGCGAACTTAGTTTGATAACCATCAAAAGTATGGATTCGAGCAGGTACTACACCGCCTGAGCTAACATTGATCAGATCAATGCCAAGTCCTTGAAGTTCTAAGAGCGCACTGCTTATTTTCTCTGAAGTATTACCACCATTTGCATAATCTTCAGCAGATACTCTTAAAAAAATAGGTGAATTTTCTGGCCACACTTGCTTAACTGAAGCAAGTATGTCTTTTAGTAACCGCGTGCCATAAGCATCGGAATAACCAAAGGCATCACGGCGATGATTTGTAAGAGGTGACAAGAATTCATTGATGAGGTAACCATGAGCGCCGTGGAGTTCGATGATATCAAAGCCAGCTTCTTTAGCTCTTCTAGCACCTTCAGCAAACGCATAGATCACATCTACGATATCTTCTTCGTTCATCTCTCTAGGCATTTTAAGAGAGGGCTCAGTGTCGTCAAAATTCAGTGGAGAAGGTGCAATGACATCTTCACTTAACACACCACATTTTCTACCTGCATGTGCAAGTTGTATCCCTGCAAGTGCACCGTGTTTATGAATGCCCTCTACCACTTCCTTAAGACCTTCAATATGTGCATCACTCCATATGCCCAAATCGTTAGCAGAGATGCGGCCTCTAGCTTCTACAGCAGTTGCTTCTAATATAACAAGTGAGACGCCACCCATGGCTCGTGTTTCATAATGTATCTTATGAAATGGTTGAACCATCCCTTGTTCATCTGCACTGTACATACACATTGGCGCCATAACGACTCTATTTCTAAGCGTCACGCCTTTAATTACAAAGGGCGTAAATAATTGATTCATATGATAGTTCCTCCCAATAATATTTTGTATTTCGAAATAAATATACCCAATGACCATGAACTCACAACAAGTATAATGTAAAATATTTATAAACTTTATTTGCTAGACTAAAAATATTCATGTACATTTTATAAAACACGTAATATAAATTTTTTTTTATTATAAAAGTTCGTGACAAATTCGTAACATGTGGCATAATAGAATATAAAATAGATGTAAGCATACCCAAATTGTAAACCATAAAAGTAGAATTATACTTTGTATGTAGATTTAAAGATGAAGCGCATCAAAGGAAAGTGGAGGTAAAAATGCAGAAATTCAAACGCGTCTTAGTTGCAAACCGCGGCGAAATAGCAATTAGGATTTTCAGAGCATGTCATGAACTTGGCATAAGAACAGTGGCAATATACTCGGAGGAGGACAAAGCGTCTCTTTTCCGCACAAAAGCAGATGAATCCTATCAAGTAGGTAAAGGCAAAAGTCCAATTGAGGCTTACTTAAATATAGATGAAATCATTCAACTTGCTAAGAAAAAAGGCGTTGATGCCATACATCCAGGCTATGGATTTTTATCTGAAAACCCTGAATTTGCAAAAAAATGTGAAGATGCAGGGATTGTATTTATAGGTCCAACAGCATCAATGATGAATAGTCTTGGCGATAAAATCAAGTCCAAACAAGTGGCGATCAAAGTGGGAGTACCCGTTATTCCTGGAATAGAAAAGCCGATATTAACCGACGAAGAAGCTCATGAGGCAGCGAACCTTTGTGGTTATCCGGTAATTCTAAAAGCATCTGCAGGCGGTGGTGGCCGCGGGATGAGAATCGTCAGACATGCCGAAGATTTAGTGAGAGAATATCATAGCGCAAAGAGCGAAGCAAAAAAAGCTTTTGGAATCGATGATGTTTTTGTAGAAAAATATCTAGAAAGCCCAAAACATATTGAAGTGCAAGTATTAGGTGATAATTACGGTGGTCTCGTTCACTTATACGAACGTGATTGTTCTATTCAAAGAAGACACCAAAAGGTAGTCGAATTCACGCCAGCATTTACATTAAGTGAAGAAAAACGAAAAGCGATTTGTGACGATGCTTTAAAAATCGCAAGTGCAGTAAATTACCGAAACGCCGGTACTTGTGAGTTTTTAGTTGATAAATCAGGGAAGCACTATTTTATAGAGATGAATCCTCGAATCCAAGTGGAGCATACGGTGACTGAGATGCTAACGGGAATCGACATCGTTCAAAGTCAAATTATGATTGCACAGGGTTTACCCCTTAATTCAAAAGAAGTGGGCATTCCAAATCAAGAAAGCATTGTACCAAGAGGCTTCTCAATTCAATGTCGCATTACAACGGAAGATCCTTCCAACAATTTTGCTCCAGATACAGGTAGAATCGACGTTTACCGTTCTGGATCAGGGTTTGGCATAAGACTTGACGGTGGCAATGGTTTTACTGGTGCAGTGATTAGTCCTTACTATGACAGTTTGCTCGTTAAGGCGACTTCACATGGTCGAACTTGGGAAGATGCGATCCGCAAGTCTTTGAGAGCGCTTGGTGAGATGAAAATTCAAGGTGTCAAAACCAATATCGCCTTTTTAATCAACGTGCTCAATCATGAACAATTCGTAAAAGGAGAATGCGACACTAATTTTATCGCTGAAAACCGTTCACTATTTGAAATTACTGCAAAAGCTGATGTCGAGTATAAAGTACTCTCTTTTATTGGCGAAAAAGTGGTCAACGAAACAAAAGGTGAAAAAGAAGAGTTCGATGTGCCAAGAGTGCCTGCATATGATAAAAATATTGCTAAATCAACATTATACGGGACTAAACAAATCCTTGATGAAAAAGGCGCAAAGGGATTAGTTGACTGGATTCATGGACAAAGCAAGTTGTTATTAACCGATACGACCATGAGAGATGCACAGCAGTCTTTAATAGCAACGCGTATGAGAACTGTAGATATCAAAAAAGTCGCATCAGCAACAGCGCATCATGCAAGTGATTTGTTCTCGCTTGAGATGTGGGGCGGCGCAACGTTTGATGTCGCATACCGTTTCCTCAATGAATCTCCTTGGGAAAGACTTGACCTTGTAAGAGAGAAAATACCGAACATTATGCTCCAAATGTTAATCAGAGGTGCAAATGCTGTTGGCTATAAAAACTACCCTGATAATGTCGTAAGAGAGTTTATCAAAGAGTCAGCGAAACGCGGTATCGATGTCTTTAGGATCTTTGATTCTCTAAACTGGCAAAAGGGCATGGAAATCGCCATAGACGAAGTGCTCAACACCGGTAAGGTAGCCGAAGCCTGTATTTGTTATACGGGTGATATACTTGATGTTTATAGAGATAAATATTCTCTCAAGTACTACGTAGATAAAGCCAAAGCGCTTGAAAAAACAGGTGCGCATATCCTATGTATCAAAGATATGTCTGCACTTTTAAAGCCATATGCAGCAAGTAAACTGGTAAAAGCACTTAAAAATGAAATATCTATGCCAGTGCATCTGCATACCCATGATACCACTGGTAACGGCGTCTCAACGATCTTGATGGCTGCAGAAGCTGGCGTTGATATCGTAGACACTGCTATGTCTAGTATGTCGGGTTTGACTTCACAACCTGCTCTTAATGCAGTGGTTGCTGCGCTTGAGAATACTGAAAGAGATACAAAACTCAACCTCGGTAGCTTACAAACCATCAGCGATTATTGGCAAGATGTTAGACCCGTTTACAAACAATTTGAATCCGATTTGAAATCGACTTCAGCTGAGATTTATAAATATGAAATCCCAGGTGGTCAATATTCGAACTTAAAACCACAGGTGGACAGCTTTGGGCTCGGTCATCGTTTTGGTGAAGTCAAAGAGATGTTCAAAATGGTAAATGACTTATTTGGTGATATAGTTAAAGTGACGCCTTCTTCAAAGGCAGTAGGCGACATGGCGATCTTCATGGTTCAAAACGATTTGACGCCAGATAATCTGATTGAGAAAGGTTCCGATTTGGCTTTCCCAGACTCTGTAGTGGCTTATTTTGGTGGAATGATGGGACAGCCTGATGGTGGTTTCCCAGTAGACCTACAGCAAATTGTTTTAAAAGGTGAGGTGCCAATTACAGGTAGACCAGGCGAGCAATTACCTGATGAAGATTTTAACGCAATTCGCAAAATGTTAAGTGAAAAATATAAACGTGAATTTGATATGGATGAAGCCTTGAGTTATGCCCTTTATCCTAAAGTTTTCGAAGAGCACCTTAAGTATAAAAACGAGCATGGTGACCTTTCTAGAGTAGGGTCGGATGTGTTTTTCCACGGTATGTATGAGGGGGAAACCTGTGAAGTGGAAATCGCATCTGGAAAAAAACTCATTGTTAAACTCCTTGAAATTGGAAAGGTGAACAACGTTGGACAGGTTAAACTCACTTATGATGTCAATGGCAACAGGAGAGAGATTTACATCAAAGACAGGGGCTCTAAATTTGAAACGGTTGTGCAGCAATCGATTCTAGCTGATCCAGATAATCAATATGAAGTTGGCTCCTCTATTCCAGGTAAAGTCGTGAAAGTCTTGGTAAACGTAGGGGACGCAGTGGTAGAAAATCAAGTGGTCGCTATTGTAGAAGCGATGAAAATGGAAACTAGCGTTGTCGTCTTAGCTGAAGGTATCATTTCTGATATATATGTAAAAGAGGGTCTTCAAGTAAAATCTGGTGAACTTTTGATGAAAATTGAAAGAAAGTAGTTTCATCAAAATGCAAAGCATAAGAGTGGATACAGTGGTTTCAAGCTTAATCTCTTGAAATCAAGGTAGCCACTCTTTTTATGTAACATGCAATAATTTCTTAGATGGGCTATTTGGTTATGCTATAATGATTATTGAGAATCGAATGAATATTTGGGTATAAAAACAAAAGGGATTAATATAACCTATTTAAACTAGGAGGCCATATGTATCATTTGATAACAGGCGGAAGCTCAGGGCTAGGATATGAAATAGCAAAACTATTGATATTGATGGATGAACATGTCATCATCTTAGGAAGAGACGTAGAGAAACTTGAAAGGGCAACGCAGCAGTTAAAAGAGATTTCTAAAAAGGCAGATGTATTATCCTATAGTTTAGACATCTCTATCGAAGAAGATATTGATGCATTTATAGAGACACTCGAAACTTCTGGAAAATCAATCAGACAGCTATATAATGTAGCGGGAAGTACGTTTTTTGGAAAAGTCAGCAGTATTCATAGAGAAGATATAGATAAGGTCTTAACAAGTAACATGATTGGCCTTATGCTATTTACATCTAAGATGGTGGGCTATTTGCAGAAGGAACCTTATGAAGATAAGCGAATTATAAGTGTGCTTTCAACTGCCGCCCTTAAAGGCAAAAAGTTCGAAACCATCTACAATGCTGCAAAATGGGGTGCTAGAGGCTATTTGGAGTCACTTAGAGATGAACTCTCTGATACGAAGATAGATGTCATCAACGTTTTCCCAGGCGGCATGAAAACTGACTTCTGGAAAGATTCTGCTTCTGGTTATGATGTAGATCATTTTATGGACCCAGCAGATGTTGCACGAAATATTGTAAGGGTTGCAATGGATAGCAAAGTGTATATAACGGATATCACCATCAATAGACCAAAATAAATTATGAGTCAATGGTCACAGACTTGAGTTCAGTAATTAAGTGGTTAAGCTTATAAAAACAACATTAAACAAATATATTGATAAGAAGGAACTTTAATGGAAGAAATGATCAGTTATCTTAGTCATCACACTACGGCTCAAAAATTATTAATTTCAGTGATATTAATTATCATCAATATCTTAGTGGTTCAATTCACCAGTAAGATATTATTCAAAGCAGTTAAAAATTCAAGCACATACTATAATTTACGTAAACGATTTTCATATACTTTTACACTGATATTGATTGTACTCATACTTTTGGTTTGGTCCGAATCCAAACTGGATTTAACCACTTATATGGGTTTTATTTCTGCTGGTATTGCCATTGCGCTTAGAGAAATCTTTACCAACATAGCCGCTTGGTTTATCATCGTATTCCAAAAACCATTTGAAGTGGGGGACAGGATACATGTCAATGGACAAACAGGGGACATCATCGATATCAAACTTTTTCAAATTGTCCTTTTAGAGGTATCCTCTGTAGATTTTGGAGAACAAAGTACTGGTCGTATCGTACATGTTCCTAATAATTTTTTGTTCATCCATTCCATTACCAATGCCAATAAGGGCTTTGATTATATTTGGAACGAAATCGAAGTGAGACTCACAATTGACAGTGACTGGGAAACTGCCAAACAAATTCTCGATGATATTATCAATAAACACGCGTTACATTTAACATCGGAAGTAAAAGAAAGTATCTATGAAGCTTCAAAAAAATATATGCTTTATTATAACAATTTGACACCAATTGTATATGTCAATGTCAAAGCCGGTTATATCGCACTTGATGTTCGCTACCTTTGTGAAACGCGTAAAGCGAGAGTCACTGAAAATGATATTTGGCAGGCGATTCTTGTGGCTTTTAAAGAAAATGAACAAATAAAGATGCAACAATAAATCTAAAAAAAAGCTTTGACAATTAATAAACACATGTTATTATGATGATACAACTTAATAAGCGTTTTCGGTCCTTTTGTTTACAAAAGGTTAATAGGGAATGAGGTGAAAAACCTCAGCAGCCCCCGCTACTGTAAAGATGTACGAAATCTCACAAGCCACTGATTATTGGGAAGGCGAGAAAGTAGGATGATATCTGAGCCAGGAGACCTGCCAAGACGTAGTAACATAAAGTCTCGGTGGGAGATTTACTTGATACGCAATTTTTGTATTTAGGACACACCGATGGGTGTGTCTTTTTTGTTGTCTATCACTAGATGAAACAGATAATTTTTGGGAGGTTTTAAATGGACGATAAAATTTCAAAAGGTAAAGCAACTTTGATCATAGCACATGGCAGTAAGGTTCCTGAAACAGATGAGATCATGAATCAATATATGTCAGCACTTAAGAAACAGTTTCCCAAAGTGCGTTTTGAAAAATGTTATCTTCAATTAATGGCGCCACTTTTAGATAAAGTGCTCGATGATTTATATGAAGATGGCATCAGAGAGATCGTCGCTTTTCCACTTTTCTTATTTAATGGGAATCACATCAAAGAGGATATCCCAATGGTCTTACAGACTTATAGAGATAAATATCAAGATTTACTGATCAAGTTTTTAGACAATATTGGATTTGATGAAAAAGTGGTGACACTTATTGGAGAAAGGGTTGGGCTTTTATAATGCGAGCTGAATATATCAAAAGACCAATGGATATTGAGGTGAAAAGTTTTGAAATTATTGATGAAATTATCGCAGCTGAAGGCTTGAACTACCCTAACACAACCCCACTATATAAAGCGATTTATCAAAGAGCGATTCATACTTCCGCTGATTTTGACTATCTTAAAAATCTAGAAATTGATGAAAGTTTCATCACACACTTTGAAACTGCTGTTAACCGCCCTGTGACAGTATTTACAGATACTAAGATGGCTTTATCTGGTATCAACAAAGCGGCATTTGACAAAATTCCTTGGACTTTAGAATGTCTTATATCCGATGAGAGAACCGCTCTTTTGGCAAAAGAGCAAGGCATAACGCGATCTATGGCAGCCGTGCAAATTGCACTTTTGACACCAGGAGAGAAACTGTTCGTCATCGGCAATGCGCCAACAGCGATTTTTCAGCTTTTGGAAAGCTCAGATGCTCAACTAAGAGATGTCATAGGTGCTATAGGAATCCCTGTTGGTTTTGTAGGAGCAGCAGAATCAAAAGAGTTATTGTTTCATCATAAACTACCAAGTATCGTCGCTCTTGGACGTAAGGGTGGAAGTAACGTAGCCGCTGCTATCGTCAATGCACTCTTATACCAATTTGTGGGTCGCGACAAGTGATGCCGTATCAAGAAATATTAAGTGAAGATGCCTTGTATCTACGAACGGGGTACACCACAGGAAGCTGTGCAACGGCTGCAGCCAAAGCAGCGCTTTTAACACTGTTGGCAAAAGAAGTAGAAATTGCAATTGACGAAGTGACTATCCATATCCCTAACGGGTTGGTGCTTGAGATTCCCGTAGAAGCGGTTTATAAATCATGTGAGAATAGTGTCACTGCAGTAGTTATAAAAGATGCTGGAGATGATGCAGATGTGACACATGGACTAGAAATCTGTGCAAAAGTCACCTTAAATAAAAGTGGTGTGATCCATATAACTGGTGGTATTGGCGTAGGGATTGTGACAAAACCGGGACTTCAAATACCAGTTGGAAATTATGCCATTAATCCTGTTCCGATTCAGATGATTAAAGATAATTTAGCGCCACTTCTTTTAGAAGGGATTGGGGTTGAGGTGACAATAGAAGTACCACATGGAGAAGCAACTGCACTTAAAACCTTTAATTCGAGGCTTGGTGTCATAGGTGGTATCTCTATCATAGGAACATCTGGTATTGTGCGGCCCATGAGTGAAGATGCATTTAGAGATACCATCTACACAGAAATGAAGCAAAAAAAAGCTTTAGATGTAGATACTCTCATACTCGTTCCTGGGCTTCATGGTGAAAAGTATGCCATTAACCATATTAGTTTATCCACTGATGAATGTATTGAAAATAATAGTCAAGTTGAAAAAATAAAGACATATCAAGTGGTTCATATGGGAAATTTTGTGGGCTTTTCACTTCAAGCTGCTGAAAAAATTGGGTTCCAGAAAATCGTCATCATTGGACACATTGGAAAGCTCATAAAACTAGCCGGTGGCATATTTAATACGCATAGCAAGGTAGCAGATGCAAAAACTGAAATTTTAATCAGTGAATTGGCACTTTTAGGAGCCTCAAAAGAGGTTCTTGAGACCATCAGTAGTGCAAATACCACAGATGAGATGTCAAATTATCTATCACTTACACCCTATGCGGAAGTATTTCAGCGTTTATCAGAAAAAGCGAGAAAGCGCTGTCGCCAGTTTATATTTGAAAGTATTGATATCGAAGTGATTTTATATGACATGTCAGGCAGAATGCTTGGTGATAGCCGAAGGAGGCATAAATAGTGATCCGAATTCTGGGGATTGGGCCGGGAGATAAAGGTTATTTAACGGGAGAAGCACTTCAAAAATTAAGCATTGCAACTGTCGTTATCGGTACGCAAAGACAAATGGAGACAGTGGAAGCATATCTTAGAAATACAACTTTTAAACAGCTATATAGTGGCAATTTAGAGGCGCTAAAAGAGCGAATTGAGTTGGCATTGGTCAAAAATAGCGAAGTAATCGTTTTAGCATCAGGTGATCCATCTATTTATGGTATCGGTGAATGGATTAAGAAAAATTTTATGAAAGAGCCTATAAAAATAGTCCCGGGGATTAGTAGTATTCAGCTTATGTTCAGCAAGCTAAACATACCAATGCACGATGTGTATGTGACAAGCATCCACGGGAGAGATCCAAACTGGGAATTATGGCAAAACCTAAGCAAAGTCTGTCTTTTTACAGATAAAAAATGGACACCCAATCAAATCGCACAGCAGTTATTGAAGCAGGGGATAGATCCCATGCTCCATATAGGCGAACGGCTTTCTTATCCAGATGAAAGGGTTACAAGTAGTAGAGCATCAGCGTTAGCAGACTTAAATTATGAATTTTGTGTGGTGGTGATTGATTATGAAGGATGAGTTGTTTATCAGAGGGAAAAACCCTATGACAAAAATGGAAGTCAGAGGAACCATCGTCAGTTACTTAGCGCCTGAAAGCGCAAAGAACATCCTTGAAGTTGGTGCTGGAACAGGCTCAGTAACAGTAGAAATCGCTAAGAATGCGCCAAATGCTAAAATCACAGCCATAGAGAAAACCATAACGGGTTGCGAACTGATCTTACAAAATGCGAAGAAACATGGCGTTCAAATCGAAGTAATAAACGACGACGCACCAACGGAGTTGATGGTGGAAAAAAACTTATTTGATCGCGTGTACATAGGGGGAACTGGTCACGCTTTTAAAGAAATCATGTCATGGCTAGAGAATGGAAAGATGACCTGTGGCTGTACTGTTGTTTTTTCAGTAATTACCATAGAAAGCCTGAATGAAATCATGACTTATATTACAAATAATGAACTATATTCTGAACTTGAAGCGAGTCAAATTAACGCAAGTAGATTGGAGATGCTCGGGTCTTATCATTACTTCAAGCCGATGAACCCTTGTACTGTTATAAAGTGCGTTTTTAAATAGAGCAATCTGATAAAAGGAGAAAACAATGTCAAAATTGATAGGAATTGGTGTCGGTCCTGGTGATCCAGAACTCTTAACTTTAAAAGCAATTCGCGCTTTAGATTCGTTAGACATACTTTTGTTACCAACAGGAAAAGCAGGTGGTGAAAGTGAAGCGTATGCCATCTGCGAAGAATTTATCCCCACCTCAGTACGCCTTGAAAAAAGATATTTTCCGATGACAAACGATAAGGAAAAGATGATGGCTGCAATTTCTGTGATTGCTAGTGAAGTGAAAAGTTGGATACAAATGGGAAAGAAAGTTGGATTTATAACACTTGGAGATCCCATGCTTTATAGCACCTATGGCTACTTGTTAAGGTTTTTAAAAGACGAAGTCACCGTTGAAACAATTCCTGGCATCACATCATTTGGCGCAATCGCCTCAGGAAACAATCAAATGTTATGTGAAGGTGATACGCCACTGGTAATTTACCCCTGCGTTGATGATCTCAATGAGCTTGATTTACTGCTTGCATCTCAAAAATCCATGGTGCTTATGAAGGTCTATAAAAGCTTTGAGAAAGTAAAAGCATTGATTAAGTCACATGGTCTTGAAGCGTATTGCTTGATCGTTTCAAATTTTGGAAAGTCATCTCAAAAAATATATTATGCGTTAGATGAAGTTGATATCGCTGAACTAAGTTACTTTACAACTATTTTGATCAATAAGGAGAATTAGCATGAAAGTAAAATTTGTGGGTGCTGGACCAGGTGATCCGGAACTATTAACCCTTAAAGGGCATAAGGCATTAAGCGAAGCGGATATTGTGATCTACGCTGGCTCACTGGTAAATCCAGAATTACTAAAATACTGCAAAGGTACTTGTAAAACTTATAATAGCGCTTTTATGAACCTCGAAGAAATCATCAAAGTATGTGAAGACGGTATCAATCAAAACAAATTAGTCGTGAGACTTCATACGGGAGATTTTTCAATCTTTGGCTCGTTAAGAGAGCAAATTGAAGCTTTAAATGAGCTCAACATAGGCTATGAACTGATTCCAGGTGTTAGTAGTTTTTTAGGAGCAGCTTCAGCACTTGAAATTGAGTACACGATTCCTGAAATTTCACAAAGCTTAATCATCACACGTATGGAAGGTAGAACGCCAGTGCCATCGCTTGAAAGTATTGAGTCATTTGCAGCTCACCAAACCTCCATGGCTATATTTCTTTCATCGGGTATGGTTGAAGATGTGATGACGCAACTTATACGTGGTGGATACCCTAAAGAGACACCAGCTGCTATGGTTTATAAAGCCACTTGGCCAGAGCAAAAAATCATCAGAGGAACTTTAGAGACGTTAGATACACTTGCAAAAGAAGCTCAAATCACTAAAACAGCGCTGATCATAGTGGGAAATTGTCTCGGTTATGAATTTAACCCGTCCAAATTATATGATAAGGATTTTGTCCATGAATTTAGAGGATGATCAAGTAAAATGGGTAATTTTTAGTTTTTCAACGCGAGGTATGAAGGTTGCGAGAGATATTGAAAGTGTTCTCAGTGACAAACAGATGGATATTCAAATTTATGACAAGTTGATCCATGAAAATATACATCAGTTACTAGCGACAGAATTTTGCAGTGGTAATGTCATCTTATTTATCGGTGCTGTGGGAATAGCCGTTCGTGCCATAGCACCTTATATCAAGGATAAACTTGTAGATCCTGCCGTAATCGTCATTGACGACCATGGTGGGTTTGTCATTCCGATTCTATCAGGACATATCGGCGGTGCAAATAAAGTTGCGAAGTCCTTATCCAGTTTATTGAACACCAACGGCTATGCTTCGACGCCGGTTGTCACCACAGCTACTGATCAAAGGGGCGTCAAGGGAATAGAGGAAGTCTTTCAAAGATTTGGTGTCCCCTATATGCCACATCGTGCACTGATGAAAAGACTTAACATGCACCTCGTTGAAGGTGGAGCGCTAGAGATAGGCATAGATCCCTATCTTGGTATTACAGATACCATCGTGTTGAAGATAGGCGATACAACATCCCCATCTGAGCATAGCACTATAAGACTGGTTATCACACTAAGAGAGCCATCCAGATGGTTTATTGCTGACCTGTTAGATACTTCTTATCAAGAGACGATTGTGCTTGAGAGTCAATCGCTTATCTTAGGTACTGGTTGTAAAAAGGGTTTAGCATACGAAACCTATTATCAAAGCTTGGTAGAGGCATTGAATCAACAAGGTTTCTTAGCTGGGTGTATTAAAAAAATCACTTCAATTGATCTGAAAAAAGAAGAAAAATGCATATGCAGTTTAGCGAAGACCCTTAATATAGATTTTGAAGTACAAGATGTGGAAGTGTTATTGCCATATGAATCCTTGTTTAACATCTCTGATTTTGTTAAAAATCAAGTAGGCGTGGGATCAGTGGCAGGGACAAGTGCTTATGCACTTACGCAAGACGAATTAACTATGGAAGTTTACAAAAAAGATGGATGTACATTTAGTATAGGGAGGCTTATAAGATGATCAAAGTAGTAGGCATTGGACCAGGTTCGCAAATGTTGATGACACAGGCTGCGATTGATGCGATTAACAATTCTGAGGTCATCGTTGGCTATAAAACATATATTGATTTAATTAAACCCATGCTGAAAGATCAGGAGCTGATAAGCAATGGGATGCGTGGCGAAGTTGTGAGATGCATGGAAGCAGTGAAAATCGCTAAAAATGGAAAGCGTGTAGCGGTGATCAGTAGTGGAGATGCAGGTGTATACGGTATGGCTGGACTCATCTACGAACTTGCTGAAACGGGAGTTGAGATAGAAGTTGTTCCTGGCGTAACTGCTTCAACAGCAGGAGCAGCGTTACTAGGGGCACCACTGATGCATGATTTCTGCCATATTAGTTTAAGTGATTTAATGACGCCTATAGATCAGATTATGAAGCGTGTGAAAGTTGCAGCTGAAACTGATTTTGTCATCTGTCTATATAATCCCAAAAGTCATGGTAGACCTGACTATATCAAGCAAGCATTTTCAATCATCAGAGAATTTCAAGGAGATCAAATTCTCGTTGGTATCGCCAAAAATGTGGGGAGAGAAGATGAATCAACACATGTGTTTTTAATTGATGAAGTCAATTTGGACTTAATTGACATGACATCAGTTGTCATTGTCGGTAATAAAAGTACAAAACTAATCGGAGACAAAATGGTCACGCCAAGGGGTTACCAAATATGATTCTCGTTTTAGGTGGAACACATGAAGGCGATGTGCTTTGTCAGTGGTTATGCGAACAAAAGATAGCCTTTAGACTCTCTGTAGCTACAGAGCTGGGTAAGCAAATCTATCGGCATTTTGGTGAGGATTGTGAAGTACATCGATTCTCAGAAACGGAGCTTATTGATTATCTGAAACTAAATAATATTAAAGCCATAGTTGATACCACACATCCTCATGCCTATGAAGTTAAACTGGTGGCTAAGAACGCATCGTTTAACTGTGAAATCCCTTATTTGAGATTAGATCGAGAAATGATGACAAAGGATTACTTGCATAATTGGCAAAACATACTCAACGATCGACTTGATAACTATGATGAAATGGAAACCGTAGTAGAAAAACTTAAGATAGCGCACCAAGACCATTTTAAGTACTTAATTACAGGCACCAAGTATATCCAATTATTTTATGATCGTTTTCCAGTAGAGTGCTGCTATTTTAGAGTAATGCCAAGTCTTTTTTCGATGAAGGCGTGTACTGACCACCTTGTACCAATTGATCATATCATCGGGATAAAAGCACCTTGTGCACCAGAACTCAACCGTGCATTATTTGAGGCGTTTGACATCACACATTTTATATTCAAAGAGAGTGGTACTGGAAGTGCCACAGAGTTAAACCTTAAATCTTTAGTGGATACAGCGGTAAAGGGTGTGATGGTGAGCGCATCAGAATCAACTAATATTGTTTTATCAACTAAGAACCCTATTTTTGAACAATATTTTTCGAATATTGAGTCACTAAAGCAATACATTATGAAATTAGGAGGCAATTATGAGTAACATTACTTTTTTACCCATTCAACTAACATATGGCATGCATATCGCAGAAGGATTTCTACCTCAGATATGGTCACTTTTTTGGTTTGTAATTTTTTTACCATGTTTGATGATTTCCATCAGATACATGACAAAACAGTTTAAAATAAACCCTAAAATTAAGATGCTATATGTCTTAATGTCTGCTTTTGCATTTACTTTGTCTTCACTTAAAATTCCGTCACTTGCGGGAAGTTGCTCTCACCCTACTGGGATGGGACTTGGTGCAATACTTGTTGGCCCACTACCGATGATGGCGATCGGAACGGTTGTCTTACTCCTACAAGCACTATTGATTGCTCATGGGGGATTAACAACACTTGGTGCCAATGCATTTTCTATGGCAATTGTCGGCCCTTTGGTTTCATTTGGACTTTATAAAGGACTTGAAAAATTAGGTGTCTCACAGAAAATTCGCGTATTTATAGCAGCTTTCATTGGCAGTCTTTCGACTTACCTTGTAACCAGTATTCAACTAGGGGTCGCATTTTCAAATGGCAATATTTTAGAGACAGTTGTCAAATTTATCGGTGTATTTATGGTGACGCAAGTCCCAATTTCACTTGCAGAAGGATTGCTCACGGTAGTTGTTTTTAACCTTTTGAGCGATGCTCAATTAACCGATCCTATTGGTAGCGAAAGTTTGTAATTGTGACTATAAAAAAGTTTTTAATATTAGAGGTTTGAAAGGAGAAGTAAAGGTTATGAAAGCATTTTCTAAGGACAATAAAGAAACAAACAGGAATAAAAAACTTATCAATATCGGACTTTTGCTGATGGTTGCTCTATTAATAGTGATTCCTATGGTATTAAATCCTAGTGGTGAGTATTCAGGCACAGATCAAAATGCGCTTGGAATGATCAACGAAATAAGTCCTGACTATGTACCTTGGCAAGATGTTCTTTGGGCACCGCCAAGTAGCGAAATTGAGAGTTTGATGTTTACGATCTTTGCATCAACAGGTGCAGCGGTACTTGCTTATGGGATTGGTTTTAGAAATGGAAGAAAGCAAGGAAAAGCATAAATGATTCATATAGATGCAATTGCCTATCAGAGCAAATGGAGTGAAAAGTACATTATTGAAAGAGTGAGTCTCATTTTAAGCTGGCTTATGATCATGCTTGTGCTAAATAAAGCAGCCATATATATAATTACAGGTATGTTAAGTATTCTTTTGACACTTAATCTCTCTCGATTAAAGTTGATACAATATGTGAAAATTGTAAGTATACCACTTGGGTTTATCATTTTCACGTGTGTCGTATTATTGCCGGTTACATCATCGACATCTTTATTTGACGCACTAGTCAGTGTGAAAATTGGCAGTCTATGGATCGGAATTACTGAAGGGAGCTTTCATACTGCACTTGCGACTTTAATCAGAGCGAGTGCATCGGTATGCTTAGTCATGTGCTTAAGCTTAACCATTCCACTTCAAGGGATAATCAAATGGATGAATTGGATTCATGTGCCACATGCATTTGCTGAACTATTCATCTTAACCTATCGATTTATCTTTGTTCTGATTGGCATAGCAACAGAACTAATCGGGTCACAAGAACTTAGATTTGGTTTTATTGGAATCGCAAATAGTACAAAAAGCATTACCCACATTGCTTCTTCACTTTTTATTAAAGCGATGTCGCGACTTGAAGATTTGGAAGCTTCAATGGAACTAAGATTTTTTAATGACGAGAGGGAACGATGATCGCATGTCATGGCGTTTCATATCACTATGAACGCACAAATAAGGGAATAGACAATATACATTTTGAGACATCTACTGGCAACATAATTGGTGTGATTGGTGAAAATGGCGCAGGAAAGTCAACTTTTTTCAAGTGTCTTCTAGGACTATATAAACCTCAAAAGGGAGAGATCGTCTTTGATGGAAAACCAGTCGTTTATAGCAGAAGGGGATTAATGGCACTTAGGCAGCATGTCAATATGGTTCTGCAAGACCCTGAACGTCAACTTTTTTATAATGGCATAGTTGACGAGATTGCCATGGGGCCTAAAAATCTCGGAAAATCCGAATCTGAAGTCACAGAAATTGTAAATCAGTGCGTTGCGATGATCCACGGACAAGACTTCATAAAAACCCCAGTTCAGTACCTGAGCTTTGGACAGAAAAAAAGAGTGGCACTAGCTGGAATCCTTGCATTATCGTGTGATGTCCTGCTGCTTGATGAACCTGAAACGGGGCTAGATCCTATGATGCAAAGAGAGATGGTAGCCATCATCAAACAGCTATCAAAAGACGGAAAAAAAATTATACTTTCAAGCCATAACATGGAGCTCATCTATGAGCTTTGCGACACTGTATATGTGATGCATAGGGGAAAAATGATAGCAAGTGGTGCGACGCAAGATATTATGAAGCAAACACAAATTATGAAAATAGCCGGCCTTGAAAGACCCTTAATCATAAAGATTGCCGAGGCACTAGGAATATCGACACAATCTTTGGCATCAAAACTTGAACAGATGAGTCAAAAGGAAACAGTAGATTTGGAGGAAATTTCATGAAGATCAATGTAATCGGTATAAGTCATGACACGGCGACGGTTGCTCAAAGAGAAAAGATTGCCAACTTACATTTAAACGCCTTTGATATCAAAGAACAGTCAGAGTTAAGTGAACTTTGCATCTTATCCACTTGTGGGCGCTTTGAAATATATTTTGTGGTGCCAGCAGCTGTGCATTACCATGAGAATGCAGATCAAGTTATGGCATTTCTCAAAGCACCATTTGGCGAAGATTTACCAGAGTTTTATTGGCATACGCAAGAATTTGCCATTTCACATCTTTTAAAAGTGGCATGTGGACTAGATTCAGCGGTACTTGGTGAAGATCAGATCTTAGGACAAGTGAAAAATGCTATCAGTGACGCCAGTGAACAAGGCTTAGCCTCTAAAATCCTCAATAAGGTCTTCAGAGAAGCCGTTTCATTTGCTAAATCTATCAAAACGGAATTAAAACTTTCAGAGAATCCTTTGTCACTGAGCTATATTGCCATCAAAAAAGCGGGGCAAGCAGGATACTTAACAGAGCATCATACCGCAACGATGGTAGGTCTTGGGAAGATGGGCGGCCTCGCCATACAGTACTTATTGGATTCGCCCATAAAGTGTGTCTATGTCAGTGTACGTCATCCAGAGAAGTTAGATGACTTTATCTTAAACCATCCTAAAGTAAGGATACAGACTTTTGAAGAACGCTATACTTGTATCGAAAAAAGTCAACTGGTAATCGCTACAACGGCGGCGCCTCACACTGTCATCAGATGTGATGGCTTAAAACCAACAGCAGAAGACAAATTAATTATAGATCTCGCCATGCCGAGAGATGTTGATGTAGAAATCGGTGATTTTCCACATATCACACTATGGAATGTCGACGAACTCAAGGATATATCCGCTGAGAATTATCAAAGAAGACAAGATTTAACAAGGCAAGTCGTTCTCAGAGTAGATGAAAAAAGTTTAGAAATTCTGACATGGCTTGAACAACTTCACGTTGAACATATCCTTAAATATTGGCATCAGACAATTGACAGCATCACGCAAGACGCCATGAAAAGTGTCGATCGTAAGCGTTTAGCCGTGACGCTTAAAGATCGGGAGATGTTAGAAGTATTATTTCAATCATCTTTAAAGCAACTCATTAAACCACCCCTAGAAACCCTCAAATCCATGGAAGACAAGGGGCAAAGAGAAACATATGTGGGGATGCTGAAGGAGCTTTATAATTATGAATAAACTAATCCCAGTGACACTTCAGGTCACAAAACTAAGTGTTCTTATCGTTGGATTTGGAAAAGTCGGAAAGCGAAAACATGCCAAGTACCAAGCTTCTGGTGCAACGATTACGACCATCGATCCAACTGAAAAAGAAGTGGATTTCGCGATGGATTTTGCGACCTATTATCAAAAACATGGCATTCATTTTATGAAACAACATCTCGTCATCATCTGTACAGATGACCCTAAAGCCAATGATTATATCGCTCAGGTATGTGAACGATTTGCAAAGCTATACAACCGCACCGACGATGGTTCAGCAAGTTGCTTTATAGATATGGCAACTTATCAAGACGATTACAGTCTAATAGGTATTGCGAGTAAAGAACAGTCACCTTATATCTCTAAGCATTTATTAGTGACCCTCAAACCTTTGCTTGAAAGTGATCAATTTAGAAGTGAGCTAACATGGCTCTCAGAGCAAACAAAAAAGTCAAAGAAAAATCATGAGACATATGATGATGTGATGACAAGATGGAGGCAATTACATGACTGATAATATCGCAATCGTCAAACCTATAACGAATAACCCTATAATGGTGGGTACGAGAGGCTCTAAACTAGCAGTCACTCAGACAAAATGGGTGATGGAACAACTAAAAAAGCAATTTCCTAATGTAAAATTTGAGATGAAAATAATCGTCACTAAAGGCGATGAAATACAAGATGTGCCACTGGATAAAATAGGCGATAAAGGGCTTTTTACAGCAGCCATAGAAGCACAGCTTTTAAGTGGCGTCATCGATATTGCAGTGCATAGCATGAAAGATTTACCCAGCACATTTCAAGATGGGCTTAAACTTGCTAAAGTACCAAAGCGAGAGGACCCAAGAGACGTGCTTATCTTACGAGAAGGGCTTCGTGGGTTTGAAGATTTACCCCATGGTGCCAAAATTGGCACCGGCAGTAAACGCCGCTTGTTTCAGCTATTAGAACATCGACCTGATATTATCCCAGTACCTATAAGAGGAAACGTCGAAACGAGGATCGATAAAATCGTTACCGAAAAATTAGATGGTGTTATCTTGGCTGCGGCTGGTATCCATAGGTTGGGAATAAGCCACCTTATAACAGCATATCTTCCTATAGAGTTGATGTTGCCCTCACCAGCACAAGGTGCATTGGGCCTACAGTTTAAAGCAGATAACATCATCGCCGATGAGCTGTTAAATGCAATTGCTGATAATCATGATGATATTTGTGTCCGTGCAGAACGCAGTTTTTTAAAGCACACCAATGGTGGATGTCATGTACCAATAGGGGCATATGCTAAAGAAATAGATGGAAAACTTGAGCTTAGTGCTGTTTTTGGTGATGAAGACGGAACTGTGCTTTATCGTGTGAAGCAGGTGGGAGAATTCGATTCCCCAGAAGCACTTGGAAAGAGTGTCGCAGATGAAATGTCGAAGCTTATGACGCCAAATATAACACTTAAAGGTCGTGTTTCCCTTGTAGGAGCTGGACCTGGAGATCCAAAACTGATCACCGTGAAAGGGATGGAAAGACTAAAGGGATGTGACGTAGTTGTGTATGACAGATTGTCCTCCCCTAAACTTCTTGAATTAGTCCCTAAAAGCGCAACGCAGATCTATGTCGGTAAAGCGGCAGCAAATCATGCAATGCCACAAGAAGAGATCAATCAGTTACTCGTTGATTTAGCTTATAAATATAAAAATGTTGTCAGGCTAAAAGGTGGCGATCCTTATGTTTTTGGTAGAGGTGGTGAAGAAGTCATCAAGTTAAAGGAACATCAAATTCCTTTTGAAGTCATTCCGGGTATTACTTCTCCAATCGCTGGACTTGGCTATGCGGGTATACCGATTACACATAGGGGAACCGCAGCTTCATTTCACATCTTTACGGGCCAGTTGAAAGATGGAGAAAATCAAATTGATTATGATGCAGTGTCTCGCCTAGAAGGAACGCTTGTATTTCTTATGAGTATTGCAAATTTTAAGCAGATCAGTGAAGCACTGATTCGAGCAGGGAAGTCTCCACTTACACCGGCTGCAATCGTTTCAAGTGCAACGACACATAGACAAAAAGTCATGGTTTCCACATTAGGAGAGATGAATCAATTTGATGATATTCCTTCACCGGCATTTTTCGCAGTAGGTGAAGTCATTCATTTACGTGAAGAACTCAACTGGTTTGAGAATTTACCACTTTTTGGAAAACGAATTTTAGTCACTAGAGCGACGAAACAATCGAGTTCTCTAACTGAGAATCTTTATGAACTAGGCGCTGAAGTCACTTCTTTGCCTATGATAGAGATCAAACCTAGACCGTTAAATGCATCTGAAAAAGAGCTTATTAACAGTTTAGCAACTTTTAGTCACGTATGGTTTACCAGTGAAAATGCAGTTAAGATTTTCTTTGAGATCCTTGAGATGCAAGGTAAAGACAGCAGAACACTGGCGGGTAAAAAAATACTTGCGATTGGGCCATCAACTGCAAGCGCTTTGAAGACCTATGGCATCTTACCAGAACATATGCCAAGCGCATATACACAAGAGGGCATCCTTTCTCTTATGAAGTCTCAACTTTCAAATGATGATCATGTGCTTTTGCCTGTTGCTGAAGATGGCAGAGATGAGCTCCAAAATCAGCTAAGTGGCGTTTGCCAACTTACGAGAGTTAACCTTTATAGAGCGGAGTTGCCAGAGGTCAATTTCATAAGAAATCCTCTTGATGGGCTGGATGCGATTACTTTTACAAGTGCTTCCACAGTGAGTCATTTTCATGAGACTATATCCAAATACAACTTAAAACTTGAAGCGCATACGCTTTTGTTGTCTATCGGACCGATTACCACAGAAACATTGATAAACCTGGGGTACACAAATATCAAAACCGCTCAGACGCACACCATAGAAGGTATGCTTGAGTGCCTACAAGGAGCCTTCGATGAAACGTTTTAGAAAATATAGAATACAAGATACGCTTAGACAAAGCATCAGAGAAAATACCCTTAAGCTTGAAGATTTGATTACGCCTGTTTTTGTGATAGAAGGGGAAGATATAAAGACGGCGACTGAGGCCATGCCAGATTTATACCGTTACTCTTTAGATCGATTGCCTGAAGAACTTGAAACCTTGCGTAGTTTGGGACTTTTCAAAATCATCCTCTTTGGTGTGCCAAAGATAAAAGATGCACTAGGGAGTCAGGCGTATGATGACAAGGGTATCGTACAAGAAGCTATTCGCATGATTAAAGCCTTTGATTCAAGGTTTTATGTCATCACAGATATTTGTTTATGTCAGTATACAGATCACGGACATTGTGGTGTCATTGATCAGATGGGTGAAGTAGCTAATGACCCATCAGTGGAACTCATCTGCCGCATCGCACTTTCACATGCCAAAGCAGGTGCTGATATGGTTGCACCATCAGATATGATGGATGGTAGGATTGCAGGAATTAGAGTTATCCTTGATAGCCATGGGTACGAATATCTACCGATTATGTCGTATTCGCTTAAGTATTGTTCGAACTACTATGGTCCTTTTAGAGCGATTGCGGATTCTAAACCTCAATTTGGTTCAAGAGACCATTATCAGATGGACTATCACAACAGCAGAAATGCTGCCGATGTTGCCAAAGAAGATATCGCACAAGGCGCTGACCTCATCATGGTAAAACCTGCAATGGTCTATCTTGATATCGTAAGTAAGATCAGATCGGCAGTAAATACTCCTGTTGTCGTTTATAACGTCAGCGGCGAATACGCATTATTATCTCAGGGAATAAAAAGTGGTATGGTCAATGAAAACATCATCTATGAAACCATGATTGGGTTTAAACGCGCTGGCGCTGATTTGATCATCACGTATTTTTCTAAGGAACTTGTAAATAAATGGCTTTAATGTGAAGCGTAAATATGTCAATATTTTTGGAGGGATTATGAAAAATTACGATAAGTCAAATGCGTTATTTGAAAGAGCAAAAACGGTGATACCAGGTGGTGTGAACAGTCCTGTAAGGGCTTTTAAATCAGTAGGTAGAGAACCTATCTTTATACAGCAAGCACAAGACACCACTTTGACAGACGTAGATGGAAACGCTTACATTGATTTTATTGGTTCTTGGGGTCCGATGATTTTGGGTCATACGCCTCCTTTTATGCAGGAGGATTTTAACGAGATCATAAAGCGTGGTATTAGCTATGGGGTGCCAAGTCCTCTTGAAGTCGAGATGGCTGAAAAGTTGGTCGATGCATACAAAGGGCTTGAGCTTGTCCGCATGGTGAACTCTGGTACTGAGGCAACGATGAGCGCTATAAGAGTCGCACGTGGTTATACGGGCCGCACGAAGATCCTCAAGTTTGAAGGTTGCTATCATGGACATTCAGATGCGTTACTGGTTAAATCTGGCTCAGGCACACTGACATATGGTGTTCCTACTTCTTTAGGTGTCCCTGAGTCAACAGTTAGAGATACATTAGTTGGAAGCTATAACGATGTAGAAGAACTTGAACGTATATTTAAAGCAGAAGGAAAGTTGTTATCTTGTGTCATCTTAGAACCTGTAGCGGGTAATATGGGGGTGGTTGCTGCAACTGAAAATTTCATGAAGAAGTTGCGTTCACTTTGCACTGAATATGGCGTTATACTCATCTTCGATGAAGTCATAACCGGGTTTAGACTTGCATATGGTGGTGCGGCAGAAGTTTATGACGTAACACCAGATCTGGTATGCTTTGGTAAGATCATCGGTGGTGGTTTGCCAGTAGGCGCATATGGTGGAAAAAGAGAGATCATGTCGATCGTATCGCCACTTGGGGGCGTATACCAAGCGGGGACACTCTCGGGGAATCCTTTAGCGATGCACTGTGGTATAAAGATACTCGATCATCTAAAAGCCAATCCTCACATCTATATTGAGCTAGAAGAAAAAGCTAAGTACCTTGAGCTGAAGATGAATGATTTGATTGAAAAGTATCAATTTCCAGTTACTTTTGTAAGGTATAAATCGATGCCGTGCTTATTTTTTAAAACAGGTAAACTAGGGAGTTATGAGGATGTGAAATCATGTGATACTGAGGCTTATGCTACATTTTTTAGAGAGATGCTTGAAGAAGGCATCCTATTGCCACCTGCTCAGTTTGAAGGCATCTTCCTCTCAACGGCACATACGACGTGGCATCTGGATCAATATGTTGAAAAGGCAGAAGCTTCATTGCTTAAAATATACAAACCTGTATAAATTGCAAATTGTAAATTGTAAATAAATATATATATATAAATCAGATTAAGCCATAAAGAAAAAACCCCCCTTTAAAGTTATAGCTGACATACCTCTAGGTAGTGTTTGGCTTTCTTTAAAGGGGGTTTTATTATAGATTCCAGGTCAAGTCTAATGAAGACGGTAATGGCTTTATAAAAGCATTAACTGTAGCATTATCCACTTTGGGAACTAAAGTTTGGATGAGACTGCCAGTAAACTCTAAATTTTCTTTACCTTCTACATAGGTCAAAATATAGTCGCCATGACAGGCTGGACAAGTGATGTGGTCACCAGCATTTAAATTGTTTTCTGGTGCAATAATAGGGCCACAAGTTTCACAACTCATCATTAATTTCTCATCACCACAATGTCCAAGAATATGATCAAGTTCACCTGAGTTACCTAGTTCAACAAATAGGTCTACCATATGGGCATCAAACTGCTTACCTTTTTCTTCTAGTAAGATATTAAAAGCTTTTTCTTTAGGCATGCCTTTACGATAAGGTCTTGTACTTGTCATTGCATCAAAAGCATCAGCGATAGCTGTGATTCTGCCGATTACTGAGATTTCATTGTTAGAAAATTGATGAGGATAGCCCTTTCCATCTATTCGTTCATGATGACCATTGATTGCATCTGCAAGTATCGGAAAAAGTGGATGAGAATTCACCAGTTCATTACCGATCTCGGGATGTTTTTTCATAATTTCATATTCTTCATCCGTTAATTTATCGGGTTTTAACAAGATTGCATCATTTATACCTATTTTACCGAGGTCATGGACTAGTCCCCCAAGGTTTACAATAAAGATTTCATCAGAGGTTAGTCCTAATTTTTGTGCGAGTTTCACTGCATATTGACTGACTCTCCAAGTATGTCCACCTGTATATGGGTCGCGCGCTTCTATAACGGATGCTAAAGAAACCACTGACTTAACTAATTCTCGATCAACTGAAAATTTCATAATCATGCCTCCAAAGTTTTTAGATTCAATTTAATAATACCCAAAAAAATTATTTTAAACAATAGATAAGTTTCTAACCAAAATCTAATAAAACTATTGTATAATGTTTTTAAGTTCGATAACAATCTAACAACGGGAGGGTGCTATGTATCAATTTTCAAGTCAACTTTATACAGATGTCCGAATCGAAGAAACGTTTGATACCAAAATTAGTTTTAAAAAGGAAAAATTACAGGAACAGAAAGTAAGAAGAAATGTTGGTGCTTTTATCAGAGTTTTTGATGGTGAACGTTGGTATTATAGTGCAACAACCGATATTGAACACCTTCAGGATAAAATTGATGAATTAACAAAGATTGCAAAACCAAACCCAGATATATTGAAACATCCAATTGTTTCTAGATTTGAAGTGAATGTAGATGAAAAATTGGTCTTTGAAACACAAAGTGTGGAACTTGTACCAATACTTGAAAAACAAAACTTACTTATGGAATATATTCAATTAATAAATGATGAAACAATCGTACACCATACTTCGATGTACGTTGACAACCGTACGGTTAAAACCATATTCTCATCAAAGGGAACACATGTTAAGTTTGATAAGCAAACGTGTGGGATAAGGTTATCACTAGAATTGTCACATGAAGATAAGAAGGACCAAGGGCGCATTGCCAAAGCGGCAATCGATTTTGAATCATTAAAAAATACAAAGGCTTATTTTATCGAAGAAATTGATAAGAGTATAGATTTTGTGAAAAATGCAATACCAGTTGTTCCTGGTATCTATACCGTGTTGATGAGTCCACTTACCACTGGCGTATTTACACATGAAAGCTTTGGACATAAAAGTGAATCTGACTTTATGGTAGGAGACCCAACGATGAAGGAAGAATGGGCGATTGGCAAACAAGTCGGAAGTAAAGGACTTACCATTATCGATGACGGTCATGTTAGTGGAAATGGCTATACACCGTATGATGATGAGGGCAATAAAGCGGATAAAACTTATATCGTTACAGATGGTCGCTTAACAGGTCGCCTACACAACGCTTCTACCAGTACATCACTAGATGAAGGTCTTACTGGTAATGCAAGAGCGATGAACTTTGAGTTTGAACCAATTGTTAGAATGACGACAACTTATATAGAAAAGGGAAATCAACCTTTAGCAGAGATCATAGCCGAGATTGAGCATGGCATTTATATCGAAGACATCAAACACGGTTCTGGGATGTCAACGTTTACCATTGCACCGTCTAGATCATATATGATTGAAAATGGAAAAATAACAAAACCCGTTAAAATTTCAGTTGTGACAGGTAATGTTTTTGAGACTTTAGGAGAAGTAGATGCACTTAGCTCAGAATTTGAACTCCTAAGTTTTGTTGGTGGTGGCTGTGGCAAGATGGAACAGTGGCCACTTCCAGTAGGATTTGGAGGACCATATACGAGAGTCCGTCGATTAAACGTACAATAAAATACTTACAATTGGAGGTGTAATGTGAAAAAAGAATTTATAACGGTTTATGAAAAAGAAACGACTATAAAAATTCAAAGTGTTAAAATAGATGCGATTCGAACAAAAGATATTATTAAGAAAGGCGTTAGAGTCTTTAAAGACGGAAAGATAGGTATATCAGGAGCGATTGGAGAAGTAGATGATGAAACTTTAGTCGAGCGTGCAGTTGAAAATTTACTAACGGATATAGAGTATCCATTTGACTTACAAACTGGTCCTGTTGACCATAGGAATTATAATCAAAACACGATGACAACTGAGCAACTGCTTTCTCATACCGAATCCATACTCAAAGAACTTAGAGGAAATTATAGTGAGTTTGATTTCTCTGAAAGCATCTCAATCAAGCAAATGGGAACTCACATGTATAACTCAGAGGGACTAGATGTAAAATATGAAGATTCTAGGTTTGAACTTGGATTAGTCTTAAAGGAAAAAGGAAGTCCTAATGTCTTTGATGGCTTTTTAGTATACTACGGTAGAGCATTTGATGAAGAAAAATTCTGGACGCAAAATAAAGAGATTCTCAATGCGTACAAAAATAAAGTTGAGCTACCTACTGACGAAAAATTACCGGTATTCTTTATAGGATTTGATACATTAACGGGGCTTTTAACGAGGTCTTTAAATGGTGAGCTCTATGCAACTGGATCGTCACTCTTTAACGGCAAGATAGGTGAACAACTTTTTAATGAAAAAGTTAATATTTATCAATGGGGTAATCCAAAACAAAAATTTGATCCATTCTTTGATCGAGAAGGGTGTATTCTCCCAGATGAACGACTTGCACTTGTAGAAAAAGGAAAGCTCATCAATGTTTTTACTGATAAGAAAGTGGCAAAAACATATAATTTACCGCATACCTGTGCTGCTTCTGGCGAATATGATGGGATGCCTACACTTTCAAGTGCTGCTTTAAGATTAGATATAGACAGTCAGGATGTATTTAAAACACTTGAGGGTAAGAAAGCAATTCTTGTTGTGATTTCATCTGGTGGAGATTTTACCCCTGATGGTGATTTTGCAGCACCTGTACAGGTAAGTTTTTTATTTGATGGAAAGTCAATACTTGGAAAACTTCCTGAATTCAATATACAGTCAAACCTCTATAAAATGTTAGGAGAAGATTATATCGGAACATTTGAAAATCCACTCTATTATGGTGAAGAATCCACGATGGAAGGCTACTATATGTCGATTAGTCGATAAAATCTTCTTTAGTTGAATAAATGCATCTATAAAACAAAATAAAACGATTACTAACAGCCGATCTTGATTAAAAAATCAAATGTTAGTAATCGTTTTTTATGAAAATAACTCGTGCATGCCTTCATTGTAATTGTTCTGAGGGTGCATTCAGACTATTATAAGTGCATTTAGACTTTTACGCATATATTCAGGCTAATAACTTAAGAATCTAAATCAATGATTTATCTAGGTGGCGCATCTCATTAAACAAGAAAATAGCTGTCACAACTGAAGCAGTAAAATCTGCAACTGGTCCCGCATACCAAACGCCGACTAATCCAAAGATTTTAGGCAATATGATAAGCAGAGGGATCAAAACGATTACTTGTCTTAGTAAGCTTAAAAAGATAGCTTTTGGAGCTTTTCCAACTGCTTGAAAGTAGTTTGCGCTGATGATTTGAAAACCGATTACTGGAAGCATACATAAGAAAATACGCATACCTTTAGTAGCAACGGCAATTAATTCCGGATCACTATTAAAAATTTTGATCAGTGGAACGGTTAAAAACTGTGTCATTAGAAAACCTGTCGTTGAGAAACAAGTGCCGACAAATATTGCGAGTTTAAGTGTCTTCTTAACACGATCATATTGTTTGGCACCATAATTGTAACCAACGATAGGTTGGGTACCTTGGTTTAAGCCAAAAATAGGCATCAAGAAGAAGATTGAAATGGCATTGATGACTGTCATAGCGCCTATAGCAATATCTCCACCATAAGATTTTAATGCATTGTTAGAAACAACGGTCACAACACTAGCTGCAACTTGCATAAAGAAAGGTGACATACCAATCGATAAAATACTGATAATAATTGCTTTATCCAATTTGAGATTTTTACGATGTAGTTTTAAATTGCTTTTACCATACCTAAAATGATAAAGTACAAGACATGTTGTCACGAACTGAGAGATTATAGTTGCAATTGCCGCACCTCTTATTCCAAGATGAAGTGCGAAGATAAATACAGGGTCTAATATAATATTGGTAATTGCACCAATCAACATGGTATACATTGCATTTTTAGGACTGCCTTCGGAACGCATGACACCAGTTAATCCAAATCCAAGCCCTTGAAAAATAGCACCCATTAGTATGACAGTGAGGTATTCGTTTGCGAATCCAATCGTTACTTCACTTGCACCAAAGAGGTAAAGTAGAGGCGTTTTAAAAGTTAAGCCTATGATCGATGCACCTGCCATGATTAAGATGAGTAGCACAACTGCATTTCCTAAGATGTGCTCTGCATCATCTTTACGATTTTGACCAAGACGGATCGATATTCTTGCACCTGAACCAATCCCGACGAGCATGGATAGACCCATCAACAAAGTCATAATTGGAAGTGAAAGACCTATACCAGTCATGGCAAGTGGTCCAAGCCATCCTATATACATTCTGTCAACCACATTGTAAAGTGCATTAACTAGCATACCAACAATAGCGGGCAAAGAAAATTTAAAAAGTAATTTTCCAATTTTTTCGGTTCTTAATAATTCATTATTCGACATATTTTCATCCTTATCTGTTTGTAATTTACTTAAGCTGACTATTTTTATAATTTCTAGCATTTGTTAATAATTTCCCGAATAAAAGTTCAAGCTGATGCACTTCTGCTTTAGTAAAACCTTCTAACAAAGTTTCATGCCACAACAGTGCAATCCCTTTAAGATCATTTTGAAGTGAAAAACCGATATCAGTCAGAACGATTCTATTGATGCGATGATCTTTTTCGTCTCTTTGACGGGTTACTATGCCTTCTTTTTCAAGTTTGTGAATTGAACGTGTAATTGTTGCTTTATCAACTTCAAGTGCACGTGTTAAATCATCTTGACTAGCACCATTATGCTTATATAGATAAAATATAAGTGACAATTGGCCACCACCGATATCAAAATTGCTGGTTTGATGTGCAAAAAAAGATTGCCCAGCTCTATAAAGTACTGAAATTAGCTTTCCCAATTGTGAAAAGTCAGATAGCTTACCATCAGATTGTATGGCTATTTCAGGACATCCGTTTTGTTGCTTCATAATATCTCCCTTATTAGTTGCGTCGTCAACTATATTAACTTGAATTAGTTGCGGTGTCAACTAAAATAAAATATTCACAATAATGATTGAGCGTTATCTCAATTGGGTAAAATAATATTGGTTGCTAAAGATTTATCAATTATACCTGAAATGGTTATTTAAAATGAGAGGTGCTTAATGAAATTAGGGAATGTAATACTACAGTTAAGTGGGATTGATCTTGCAAGCGTTAAAGAGTCAGATATAATGGAACAAATAAAGGCGCAGTGCATTGAGCAAGGATTAGATGCCGAAATGGTTGAAGATATTAATGTATATATCAATATCGAAGGGACTGCAGTTACCGCATACTACATATGTGATGCATGCAGTGGCGCAATTAGATTAAATTAAATTATGTTAATTTGAATTATTTTAAATCGCATTAAACTAGACAAGGTAAGGTCCAAAAGTGGTGCTTATTAGCGGATGCTATTAAGTTTTAACCACTTTTTTTTGTGCAAATTTAGTTTAAGGTTACATTAAGGTAATACTGATATGATATCTTCATCAGGTCAAAGGAGGATACCGTGAACCCTATCATTATTATTCCAGCATATAATCCAAGTACAAATTTGCTTGGGCTTGTAAATGAAATTAAAAAACTAGGTCATTTTCAATTGATCATTGTTGATGATGGCAGTACAATAGAATCTATGCCAATTTTTGAAACATTATCTTTGATGGAGGGCATAAAGGTATTTCACCATGCGATGAATATGGGGAAAGGCGCAGCCTTAAAAACAGCTATGAAAAAGAGCCTTGAATTATTTCCAGAAACGATTGGTTGTATTACAGTAGATGCGGATGGACAACATGCACCAGAGGATGTTGTAAAAGTTGCGAATCAGTTAAATACGGGTTCACCAAAATTGATACTGGGTTGTAGGAATTTTAATCTAGCACATGTCCCATTTAAAAGTAAATGGGGCAATTTGATTACTTCAAAAGTATTCAAAATAACGACAGGTGTACAATGTAGTGATACTCAAACTGGGCTTAGAGGTATACCTAAGGCAATGTTAAGTGAAGTTTTAAGCGTTGAAGGTGAACGATTTGAATACGAAATGAATATGCTTTTAGACGTTGTACGCCGAGGATACATGATAAGAGAGGTTGAAATTCAGACCTTGTATTTTGATGAAAATATAAGTAGTCATTTCAATCCGATTTGGGACTCATTAAAAATTTACTATCATATCTTGAAATACAGTTTTACGGCGGCAAGTTCTGCGATGATAGATTTTATGATTTTTGCAATCCTTACGATGTTGAGTGGGTTCAGCATATTTAGTGCAGTCATTATATCTAGGGTAGTTTCTGGCATTTACAATTTCAGTATGAATAAAAAATTTGTCTTTAGAAGCGATGGTTCAACGGGTCGAGAAGGGATGAAGTATTTCACTTTATTTTTATTCCAGATGTTATTAAGTGCCCTAATGGTGCATCTGTTATCAAATTTAGTTCAGCATACATTAATTGTCAAAATTATAGTGGACAGTTTTTTATTCGTTTTTAGTTACCAAATTCAAAAACATTTTATTTTTAACCAAAAGTTTAAAGAGGTGAGAAAATGATGAAACCATATAGATTTGCAATTTTGTATGCGCTCATTTTGATAGTAATATCAACAGGTGTCTTAATTGATACTTTTTTAATTCCCCATAGTTTAATGGTCATTGAAGATGATTCAACAAAAGAAGAAAGCGCAAATTTGACCAATTTGGTCGTGAATCATGAAATTGATGAAACACAGAGTGGATTGGAGAAAACACAAAATGTAACTGAAGATGAAGGTATATATACTGAAAATACTTATGTTGACGAACAGTTACAAATCAATATACAAAAAGTGACAAAAGATGGAATGGTTTATTTTGTCGCTGATATTGTGACGGATAATCCTTCACTGCTTAAAACTGCACTTGCAAATGATACTTATGGTAAAAATGTAACCGATGCCACTTCAAATATTGCCAGTGCGCATCATGCTATTTTTGCAGTGAATGGTGACTATTATGGTTTTAGAAATACGGGTTATGTCCTTCGTAATGGAATGTTAATGAGAACAACGGCAGGGAGTTCAGGCACAGAAGCACTCGTCATCGATCATGAAGGTGATTTTTCTATAGTCTATGAGAGTGAGGTTTCCGCTGAAAGTCTTGAAGCTGAGGGTGCAGAACAGATTATTTCGTTTGGTCCAGCACTGGTTATAAACGGTGAAGCCGTTCAGCGTGTTACTAAAAATGGCGTGCAAAACAATCCAAGAACAGCGGTTGGACAAATTGATAAAGGACATTATATTTTTATCGTTGTAGATGGTAGGACGAGTGAAAGTAGAGGCGCGACTTTATCAGAACTTGCTCAAATCTTTCTAGATTATGGCTGTGAAACGGCTTATAACTTAGATGGTGGCGGTTCAACTACCATGTGGTTTAATGGTGAAGTTATAAATACGCCTACTGATGGTAGGACATTTGGTGAACGCAGTGTCAGTGATATTGTGTATTTTGGATACTAAAAGGAGTGCTAGAAAATGAGTGAAACAAAGATAGAAAACGCAATAAAGAAAAATATCATAGTGATGCTTATTGTTAGTATCATCGTCTTTATGATTGATCGAATCTATAGCATTTTTTCACATGGCATAAGTTCGATGATGATGTCCACTATGGTGGTCACTGTACTGCTACTTGGTGTTGGTGGCTACGCAACCTTATATAAAGTAAATACAATTAAAAGCAGAAAATATAACTTTCGAGTATTCTCGAATTTGTATAATGCAGGGATTGCAACTCTTGTGATGGGTCAATTTTTAAGTGGTGTCGTTAGCATTGCAGGGACTGGATCGGATTATATTAAATTCTATTTTATTGCCGGAGGTGTCCTAATTATAGGTGCGCTTGCTTCGATCTTAAAACAAGGATAAAAGGTGTCAGGTCATAGTTATCCATTTGGATAACTATGACCTGACACCTTTTATCCTTGTTTTTTGCCTTTTTAGTCTTTCTTAAGCGTTTTTTAATAAGTTATGTCTAAAATATGAATAGAATATAAAAGCGAGAGGTGAAAATCATGTTACAAGTGAAAGCAGTATCAAAAGTCTATAATAACAATAAGAAGGCTGTTGATGGACTTAACCTAGACATTAGGGAAGGCGAAATATTTGGTTTCATCGGACCCAATGGCGCTGGTAAAACGACGACACTTAAGATGATCACTGGGATTATTGCACCTACGGAGGGTGAAATCCTAATTGGAGGTCATAGCATCAAAACAGATGCAGTAAATGCCAAGAAAAATTTCACGTTTGTGCCAGATCATCCAGAGATATATGATGCAATCAAAGGCATTGATTATCTAAACTTTATGGCCGATATGTATGAAGTCAGTAAAACAGATCGTAAAATACTGATTGAAAAATATACAAAAGCATTTCAAATTGATGATGCTTTAACCCAACCCGTTAATTCTTATTCACATGGGATGCGTCAGAAACTTTTGATATGCGGTGCACTTATCCCAAACCCAAGCGTTTTTATTTTAGATGAACCACATGTTGGTTTAGATCCACATTCAAACAAAATCCTCAAAGATTTAATGAAGGAGCATTGTGCAAATGGAGGAACTGTTTTATTTTCTTCACACGTATTAGAAGTCGTTGAAAACCTATGCGATCGCGTTGCGATTATCCATAAAGGAAAATTGATTGCATTAGGAACACCGGAAGAAATAAAACAAGAAAGATCAATTTCACTTGAAGACATTTTCTTGGAGATGACGAAAGATGAATAAATTATATGCACTCACCAAAATACAATTAAAGGACTTCATGAGTAAGTACTCGCAGCAACTTAACATGAAGAACAAATTATTGTCAAAAATTATCATTATTTTACCACTGTTAATTTTCTTGCCTGCATATGAAGTGATTCGACAACTTTATATTTCATTCGCCTCAATCGGTATGCCAGAATTGACGCTCACCTATGTGTACGTTGCAGCAACGATGCTTATATTTTTAACTGCAATTCCACTTGTAATTTCACTATTTTTCTATTCCAAAGATCTTAGTTTAATTGCAACACTGCCTGTAAAAGAAGACACGATTATCTTTTCTAAAATTGCTGCAATCTATGTTTACTTGCTTGCAATGGCCCTTTTGCTATTTGGTACGAGTGTTGGTTTTTACGGGTTATATGACGGTTTAAAACCTCTTGAATTATTGTTAGGTATACTTGGTATATTATTGACTCCTATTATGCCTATGATTTTTGCGACGTTGGTGGTCATTCCATTTATGACTGTTATTGGAGGAAGAAAAAACAGAAACCTCATGGTTATTATCGGAAACATTTTACTCATCGTACTTATACTTGGTATGCAAGTTTTACTCACAAGAGTTGAGATGGATCCAACTTCTATGCAAAAATATCTTTCTAGTTCAGATGGTATCATATCACTTGTAGGTAATAAATTTCCTCCTAGCGTTTGGCTGACAAAGATGATTACAAAATCGTGGATTGACATGCTGTATTATATACTTCTAAACCTTGGTTTTGTTATCCTTCTTAAATTGTCTGCAAAGCATCTATACAAAGGTGCAATGCTTAAATACAATCAACAATCCAGCCAAGGTAATATCAACAAAAAGGGAAAAGTCAGCTATAATAGTTCTTCAAAAAGAGTGTTACTCATCAAAAGACATTTAGGGATTATCGTGCATAACCCAACTTTTCTACTGAACACCTTGATGACGATGTTTATACCAATTTTACTCTTCGGAATTTATTCGTTGATGGGACTCATGTCGCTTGATACTTTTAAAGATCCTATGTTTAAACCCTTTTCAATCTATATATTTACTGGCATTATCTCTGCACCTGTACTCATGGGAAGTCTTTCGACAACAGTTATTACACGAGAGGGAAAAACATTTTGGGAAACCAGAGTATTGCCAATTTCCATAAATGAAAATTTACTCACACGGATTTTATCAACTTTTATTGTAAGTTTCGGAGCGACTGTAGTGCTAGCGCTTATAACGGTGTGGATTTTCGCACTTAGTCCGCTTGATATTTTATTATCAATCGTCTTCGGACTAGCTGCAACACTATGCTTTAGTACTTTAGACCTAATCATCAATATAATGCGTCCAACACTTAATTGGTCAAATCCAACTGCCGCAGTGAAAAATAATCTCAATGTTATGATTTCGTTTTTACCAAGACTTGCATTTGGCGTGATAGGGTTTGGACTGTTTAAATTACTTCCACATGCAGGAGGGCAGTTTTTAGTCGCAATATTTAGTGTCGTATTGTTTATTGGTTTTATTGCATCTTATGCACTTGTGTTTGGTAGATTTAGAGCTAAATTTATAAATATGGATATATAGAATATATTTTCAGAATTTTAAGTCATTTAGAAGTTTTGAATTTAGAAATATCAAAAAAGAAGGATTCAATCTGCACACTAAAGTGCATTTTGAGTCTTTTTTTTAGTTATTAAAATTAATCCATGTTTATTATACAATTAGAAGGGATAAAAGTACTTCACAAAAAAACATGAAAAACATGTTAAATTTAATTTACAAATGCCAAAAAATTTGATATTCTGTGATTAAGTTAACAAACTAGCCTGAACAATATATGGTGATTCCCCATCATCAAGTCATATTGAGAGCGCGGCATAGCAATTATTTGCTATGCCTTTTTTATTGTCTGCGGTACAGTGATGTGCTTAGGGACAAGTTGTATTACGTTAACTAAATAAAAATAGGGGGTAGTTATGAGTTTTGATGTCAGAAGTTGGTTAATGGATCCATTTATATTAATGTTCATTGCCGTAATCACAGGTATGTTGTTTGGTAAAATCAAGTTTGGCAAATTTAGCTTTGGTACGTCAGGTGCATTATTTACAGGTTTACCACTAGGATGGTTCATGATGAACTATGCAAAGGGAATCGGAGAAGACGACAAAGTTTTTAAAACAGCTTCAACACTTGTAAAGAACGGCGTAATTAGCAGTAGCTTCTTCACATTATTCTTGGTATTATTCGTTGTTGCCGTTGGTTTATTGGCAGCAAAAGACATTAACGTTGTTTTAAAAAAATATGGCGTTAAATTTATCATTTTAGGATTCACAATTACATTAGTTGGCGCTGCTGCAACTTATGGAATGGCTAGATTGTCAGTAGATTCAAACCCTTACGAAGTTTCAGGCGTGTACACTGGAGCACTTACAAGTTCTCCTGGACTTGCAGCTGCTATTGAAACGGCTAAAAAACATTCAACTGCAGAAGTGGCAAAATTTGACACGATGACGGCAGAAGAAAAAGAAAAATTCCTTAGAATTTTAGACAAAGACCTTGATCCAACAACTGTGACGACATTGTCTGATGAACAAAAAACACAATTCGTTAAAAATGCTGAAGCAGGTATCGGTGTAGGTCATGCAATTGGATATCCATTTGGTGTCTTAATCGTTATTATTGCAATGAACTTCTTCCCTAAAATCTTTAGGATTGATGTAGAAAAAGAGAAAGAAATATTTGCTAGAGAGATGAAAGAAGCAAAAGCTGGGAAAACAGGCAAAGAAATTGCTGAAGTTAGCTTTGATATTATCGGATTCACCCTTGCTTGTTTCTTTGGATATACCATAGGTCTTATTAATATAGATCTTAGCTTTATTCACTTAGGAAACTTTAGCTTAGGAGCAACTGGTGGCGCACTTATTGGTTCACTCATCCTTGGATACATCGGAAAACTTGGTTTTATCAATTTCCGTATGAATGCTAAAATACTTGGCGTAATCAGAGAGATTTCTTTAGTATTTTTCTTAGGAATAGTTGGTTTAAAATACGGTTTCGCAGTTGTTGATGCTTTAGCAGGTCCTGGTGCTTACCTTGGCGTTGTTTCGCTTGTAGTTGGTATCGTTGCAATGATGGTTGGTTACATCATCGGAAGATATGTATTTAAAATCAACTGGGTGATGCTTTCAGGTGCAATCTGTGGTGGTATGACTTCTACTCCAGGTTTAGGTGCAGCTGTTGAAGCAGCTGGTTCTGATGATCCTGCAGCTGGTTACGGCGCAACTTATCCATTTGCACTTTTGGGTATGGTTATCTTTACAATCGTACTTCACTCGTTGCCAATGTAATGAATTAAAAGATTGAAATCATAAATTAAAAGGTGTATATTATCTATGAATATGTGATCGAACAATTCGTAGATAATTACACCTTTGAGAATTTGTCACTATAAACTTAAATTAGAGATATTAGCAAATGAGGTTTTGAAAACTCTAGTCTAATGGTATAAGGAGGTTCTATGGAATCGAACCATATTTTCTTAACAGGTTATGCCAAATTACCACAAGGCATTACTGCAAAGGAACTGTATGCCGTTATTGCTGTGGGTGTGGTAGTGGACACCAAAACATCTGAAATTATAGATGCTGATTGTACATTAGCAACAGTACTTGCAAAACGTATAGTAAAAGAGTTACTTGTTGGGATGAAGCTCAACGAGCTTGAAAAAATAGAAAAAAACTTTAGAGTACATTATTTCGGAAGTGCTCGCAAAGCAATTTTATCAGCTGTTAAAACTTGTAACGAAAAATACCGTCAAATTTTAGATGGTGCTGAAGATTTAATTGAGGATTAAAAATAACTTACACTTAAAATCAAACTCGAAACAAAAATCAAACTCGAAACACGAATCAAACTCGAAAAAAATTAAACTTAATAATATTTAGAGGGTATCATGCGATTTTACTAATAGAAATAAAAAAGCCTTTTATTTCACATAGCTTAGTAATGTCAAAGCCAAGTAGCCAATCTTATAGATGGTTATTTGGCTTTTTTTGTTTTTAAGTCACAACTTGCTTGTGACAAAAAATGTCAATAGCATTTGGAGGAGTATATGAGCATAGGTATGAATTCTGAGAGAATTAGAAACAAAGCATTTTTAAGTAAAGTAATGCGTGCTGATCAAGCTGCGAAATTAATAAATGATGGTGACGTCGTTGCAACAAGCGGTTTCACACCTTCTGGTTACCCAAAAGCTGTTCCGCTTGCATTAGCAGAGAGAGCTAAAAACGGTGAGAAAGTCGAAATCACATTAATCACAGGTGCATCAGTTGGACCTGAACTTGATGGGACTTTAGCTGAAGCAGGCGTCATTAAAAGACGTTTTCCTTATCAAACTGATAGCAATATGAGAAATAATATCAATTCAGGTAATATCAAATATGCGGATATGCACCTTAGCCATGTACCACAATTTATCGATTATGGCTTTTTTGGAGATATTGATGTTGCAATCATTGAAGCGATTGCAATTAATCCTGATGGCGGGATAGTACCTTCTACTTCTGTAGGTATTTCGCCACAAGCCATCAGAAATGCAAAAAAAATAATTATAGAAATCAACTCATCTCAGCCTTTAGCGCTTGAAGGTGTACATGATATCTATCTTACTGAGAAACCACCTTTTAGGAAACCAATTCCGATTGAAGCAAGTGGAGATCGAATTGGAACAACTTTTATTCCATGTGATCCAGATAAAATCGTGGCAATCGTAGAAACAGATATTACTGATAAAGTTAGACCACTAGGAGAAATTGACGAAGATTCTAAACAAATCTCTAGACACATCATCAAGTTCTTTGAAGGTGAAGTTGCCGCTGGTAGACTACCAGAAAACTTATTGCCACTTCAATCTGGGGTTGGTTCTGTGGCAAATGCAGTTATGGCAGGACTTGTGGAATCAAAGTTTACAAATCTTACTTGCTATACAGAAGTAATTCAAGATTGTATGTTCGACTTAATTGATGCTGGAAAGGTTACTGTGGCGTCGGGTACGTCATTTACGCCGTCATCTGAAGGTCAAGTGAGACTATATAACAATATAGATTTATATACAAAGCATTGTGTGCTTCGACCTATGGAGATTAGTAATAATCCAGAAGTTGCAAGAAGACTAGGTGTTTTATCGATGAATACTGCAATAGAGATTGATATTTATGGACATGTAAATTCTACTAACATCATGGGATCAAGGATGATGAATGGTATTGGCGGATCGGGTGATTTCACTAGAAATGCTTATATTTCAATCTTTACAACAGTATCAACAGCTAAAAATGGCGATATATCATCCATCGTTCCTATGGTTTCACATGTGGACCATACTGAACATGATGTACAGGTAGTTGTTACTGAACAGGGGTTAGCTGATTTAAGAGGATTGTCTCCAAGAGAGAGAGCAAGAGCAATTATTGAAAATTGTGCACACCCTGATTATAAAGCGAGATTACTGGATTATCTTGAAAGAGCAGAAGCGCTACCTACAAAGCATGAAAGTCATTTACTCAATGAAGCGCTTTCATGGCATGCTAAATTTGTAGAAACAGGATCAATGAAATAAAAAAATAAATATCAAAAACATGCGGCCAAGAACGAGGAGGATTTTATGTTTGATCAAAAACAAGTGAGTGTGATTAAAGAAGCAGTTGATAAACACACAGCTAAGATTGAAGCGTCACTAGCAAAAAGACCTGAAAGAAAGAAAGAATTTACAACAGGATCTGGTGCACCGGTTAACAGATACTACTCTCCAGTAGATGTAGCAGAACTTGATTACATGAACGACCTTGGATTACCAGGAGAATTTCCATTTACACGTGGTGTACAACCAACGATGTACCGTGGACAGTTTTGGACGATGAGGATGTATGCAGGATTTGCAACAGCTGAAGAATCTAACAAACGTTATAAGTTCTTAGTTGAACAAGGATCTGGCGGATTATCAGTAGCTTTTGACCTTCCGACACAAATCGGATATGACTCAGATCATGCCCTTTCAGAAGGTGAAGTGGGTAAAGTTGGCGTTGCAATCGATTCTTTAGCAGATATGGAAATCCTATTTGATGGGATCCCACTAGATAAAGTAAGTACATCAATGACCATCAACGCACCGGCATCTGTACTACTTGCAATGTATATCGCAGTAGCAGAAAAACAAGGTGTGTCATCAGAAAAACTAAGAGGTACCATCCAAAACGATATCTTAAAAGAGTACATCGCAAGAGGAACATATATCTTCCCAACAGAACCATCAATGAGACTCATCACAGATATCTTTGAATTCTGTTCAAAAGATGTTCCGCTTTGGAATACAATCTCGATCTCTGGCTACCATATCAGAGAAGCAGGTTCAACTGCAGCTCAAGAAGTTGGTTTTACACTTGCAGATGGTATCGCATACGTAGAAGCAGCCGTAAAAGCTGGCTTAAATGTAGATGATTTTGCACCGAGATTATCATTCTTCTTTAACGCACACAACGATTTACTTGAAGAAGTTGCAAAATACAGAGCAGCAAGAAGACTTTGGGCGAGAATCATGAAAGACAGATTTGGTGCAAAGAGCGAAAAATCAATGCAACTTAAGTTCCATACACAAACAGGTGGATCGACCCTTACGGCGCAACAACCGGAGAACAATATCGTAAGAGTAGCGATTCAAACACTTGCAGCGGTACTTGGTGGTACACAAAGCTTACACACAAATTCTAAAGATGAGGCACTTGCCCTTCCAACAGAAGATTCAGTAAGAGTCGCACTTAGAACACAACAGATCGTAGCACATGAAAGTGGTGTAACAGAAGTTGTAGATCCACTAGCAGGTTCATATTATATAGAAGCAAAAACAAAAGAAATTGAAGATGCAGCAATGGCATATATCAAGAAAATTGATGATATCGGTGGCGCGACAAAGGCAATCGATATGGGCTATATCCAATCTGAAATCATGGATGCGTCATATGATTATCAAAAGAAAGTTGAAGCAGGTGAAATCATCGTCGTAGGTATGAACAAATACCAAATCGAAGAAGAAGCACCAAAAGGACTTCTAAGAGTTGATCCTTCAGTAGGTGAGATGCAAAAACAAAAATTGGTTGAACTTCGCGCAAAACGTGACGGTGCAAAAGTAAGTGAAACATTAGCTACGCTTAAAACAGCATGTGAAGGAACAGACAATGTAATGCCTTACATCTTAGAAGCAGTTAAAGCCTATGCGACACTTGGAGAAGTATGTGGCGTGATGAGAGAAGTGTTTGGTGAATACCAACAGGCTGTTAAACTTTAAATTACGTGACACTTGATAAATTGAGTGCCATGATGCATAAAGTATTTGGTGAAACCAACAGGCTGTAAAACTTTAAGCACAACCATAAAATGAAAAAGCATTTAACAAATATAGGAGGATTAAAATGGATAAAATGATTAGAGTTTTGGTTGCAAAGCCAGGCTTAGATGGCCACGATAGAGGTGCTAAAGTTATAGCAAGAGCACTTAGAGATGCAGGTATGGAAGTGATCTATACAGGATTAAGACAAACACCAGAACAAATCGTAAATGCAGCAATCCAAGAAGATGTTGACTGCGTAGCGATGAGTATCTTATCAGGTGCACACAATACGTTACTTCCAAAAGTTGCAGCGATGTTAAAAGCAGAAGGTGCTGAAGATATCCTTGTCATCGGTGGTGGCGTTATTCCACAAGAAGACATCCCAGGCTTAAAAGAAAAGGGTATCAAAGAAATCTTCACACCAGGTACACCAACGCAAGTGACGATTGATTACATCAAAGCAAATGTAACACATTAATATGCGTTAGTTTTGGTACAAATTAAGAGCTTGAACGCTTCGTGGGCAGATGACAACCGCATGTGACCCACCGAAGCTTCATATATAATTTTGTAGGGAAGTTTATAAATGATAAAAATTGATATTTAGCGTTATTGATAATTATTTGTAAAAATGGAGGGGAATATGAAAGCACTTAAAGTGGATCATATCGGTATAGCCGTAAAAGATTTGGAAGCGTCAATTTCTTTTTATAGAGACATCCTTGGACTTGAGATGGCAGGTTCAGAAGTTGTTGAAGAACAAAAGGTAAAAGTAGCATTTTTCCCTGTGGGAGATACTGAAGTTGAACTTTTAGAATCAACTTCTGAAGACGGTCCAATTGCTAAATTTATCGAAAAAAATGGCGAAGGTATTCAACATATCGCATTTAAAGTTGAAAACATCGAAGAAGCTATCGAATATATGTTATCAAAAGGTATGAAAATGATCGATGAGAAGCCTAGATATGGTGCTGGCGGAGCTAAAATTGCTTTCGTACATCCTAAGAGTTCAAACAGAGTGTTAGTTGAACTTAGCGAAAGAAAATAATAATTGGAGGAAACCATGTCGATCAATAAATTGGAAGATTTAAGAAAAAGACGTGAAGCAATTACACTAGGCGGTGGCGCAAAGCGTATAGCTAAACAACATGAAAGCGGTAAATTAACTGCTAGAGAGAGACTCAATATTTTATTTGATGAAAATACATTTGTAGAAATGGATGCTTTTGTAAAGCACCGTTGTACAAACTTTGGTATGGAAAAAGTAGATGCGCCAGCTGAAGGCGTAATCATCGGCTATGGTAAAGTGGACGGCAGATTGGTATATGCTTATTCACAAGATTTTACTGTAGTGGGTGGCTCTTTAGGTGAGATGCATGCTGCTAAGATCTGCAAAGCAATGGACAATGCACTTAAAATGGGTGCACCTATTGTTGGGCTAAATGATTCAGGTGGTGCAAGAATTCAAGAAGCTGTTGATGCATTATCTGGCTATGGAAAAATTTTCTTTAAGAACACCATCGCCTCCGGCGTTATTCCTCAAATTACTGCCATTATGGGCCCTTGTGCCGGAGGCGCGGTGTATTCACCTGCACTTACAGATTTTATCTTCATGGTAGATCAAACTTCTCAGATGTTTATCACAGGTCCACAAGTTATTAAAACCGTAACAGGTGAAGAAGTAACTGCTGAGGCACTTGGTGGTGCGATGACACATAACTCAGTAAGCGGTGTAGCTCAGTATATTGCGCCAAACGATGAAGCTTGTATCCTAGAAATCAGAAGATTATTATCTTTCTTACCTTCAAATAATCTTGAATCTGCTCCTGAATATATGACAGATGAAGATTTTAACGCGATTGATGAATCACTAAATACGATTATCCCAGACAACTCTAATAAACCATATGATATGTTTGATATCATCCGTGCACTTGTAGACAATGGAGACTATATGGAGTATCAACCATACTTCGCTAAAAATATCATTACATGTCTAGCAAGAGTTGGCGGCAAAACAGTAGGTATTATAGCAAATCAACCAAAAGTAAATGCTGGTTGTTTAGATGTAAACGCATCTGATAAATCTGCTCGTTTTATTAGAACCTGTGATGCATTTAATATTCCATTATTAAATTTAGTAGATGTACCTGGATTCTTACCTGGCACGCAGCAAGAATACGGTGGTATTATCAGACATGGCGCTAAAATGTTATATGCGTACAGTGAAGCAACAGTACCAAAATTATCTTTAATCGTAAGAAAAGCTTATGGCGGTTCATACCTAGCTATGTGTTCTAAAGACTTAGGTGCTGACCTTGTACTTGCATGGCCATCGGCTGAAATCGCAGTTATGGGGCCTCAAGGTGCAGCAAATATCATCTTTAGAGCAGAGATCGATAATGCAGAAGATAAAGTTGCAACTAGAGCTAAAGTAATTCAAGACTACACAGATGAATTTGCTACACCTTATAAAGCGGCAGAAAGAGGATTTGTGGATGATGTCATCGAACCTGCTTATACTAGAGCAAGATTGATTGATGCATTTGATATGTTGTCTTCAAAGAGAGAAACGAGACCTACAAAGAAACATGGTAATATCCCATTATAAGAGAAGAGGTAGTTAAATGAATGCATTAGAAAATTTTAAACATGCAGAGACATTTGCTAACATGCCACTTAGTGAAAAACTTGTAGCAACAGGTTACGTCATATTACTTGGTATGGGAATTACCTTTATAGCGTTAATCTTGATCTGGGGATTGACTTCTCTCATGTCAAAGGTGATTCAAAATATTGAGAAAAAATCAGAAATCTCAAAGGTAAATGGCAATAATAAAAGTGCGAAAGCACCCGAAGTAGCTAAACCAGAAGTAGTCACTCAAGTTGAGATGGTAGATGATTTAGAACTAATTGCAGTGATTACCGCAGCGGTTGCCGCTTCGATGAACACTTCAGTTAATAACATTCACGTTTCAAATATAATAAGAACAAGTGACAACACACCTACTTGGGGAAAAGCTGGTAGAAGTGAATTGATGAATACGAGAGCATAGTGGAGGGATTACATGAAAAAGTTTAATATATCAGTAAATGGCACATCTTATGAAGTAGAAGTAGAAGAAGTAGGTGGCTCAGTTTCAGCGCCAGTAAGTAGACCAGCTCAAGCAGCTGCTCCAGCGCCAAAAGCTGCAGCACAAGCACCAGCACAAGCACCTAAAGCAGCTCCAGCAGCACCAGTTGCAGCAGGTGGAGAAGTAGTAGCTTCACCGATGCCTGGCACAATTTTAGATATCAAAGTTAATGTTGGAGATTCTGTAGCAAGCGGCGCAGTTCTTTTAATACTTGAAGCGATGAAAATGGAAAACGAAATTATGGCACCGGTTGCTGGAACAGTAAAGTCAATTTCAGTTACAAAAGGCGCATCAGTAAATTCAGGAGATGTATTAGTTGTTATAGGTTAATTGATAACGATTATACGAAAGGAGATGCAAGATGCTTCAAACTGTAAAAGATTTTTACATGTCTACGGGTTTTGCTAATATATCTGGGGGACAGATATTGATGATCTTAGTGTCATTTTTACTGCTCTACTTAGCAATAAAGCGAGGTTTTGAGCCTTTGCTACTTATCCCTATAGCATTTGGTATGTTCTTAACGAATTTACCGCTTGCTGGTTTAATGACTGAACCAATTATGGGGCCAGATGGCCACGTCAAAGAAATTGGCGGTTTACTTTACTATTTATATCAAGGTGATCATCTTGGCATATTCCCACCACTTATTTTCTTAGGTGTTGGTGCCATGACCGATTTTGGTCCATTGATTGCAAATCCAAAATCACTTTTATTAGGTGCAGCAGCACAATTTGGTATATTCATCACGTTTTTAGGTGCAATTGCATCTGGACTGTTCACACCAACCGAAGCGGCATCTATCGGAATCATCGGTGGCGCTGACGGTCCAACGGCTATTTTCTTATCATCAAAACTTGCACCGCATTTACTAGGTTCTATTGCGGTTGCTGCATATTCTTATATGGCACTCGTACCTGTTATCCAGCCACCAATTATGAAACTGCTTACAACGAAAGAAGAACGCTCAATTAAGATGAAGCAATTAAGACATGTTTCAAAACTTGAGAAAATCATCTTCCCAATTTTGACAACTTTGATCGTTTCTATGATCGTACCACCAGCAGCTGCCTTGATTGGTATGCTGATGTTAGGAAACCTTTTCAAAGAGTCAGGTGCAGTTTCAAGATTATCAGATACAGCTCAAAATGCACTGATGAATATCGTAACAATTTTCCTTGGTGTAACAGTTGGTGCAACAGCATCTGCAGAAGCCTTTCTAAATGTTAAAACTCTTGCTATAATGTGCTTAGGTGTTATTGCATTTGCCTTTGGTACAGCTGCAGGCGTAGTTCTAGCAAAAATTATGAACAAGTTCTTGAAAGACCCTATCAATCCTTTGATTGGATCTGCAGGTGTTTCAGCTGTTCCGATGGCAGCACGTGTATCGCAAGTTGTTGGACAAAAAGAAAATCCAGGAAACTTCTTACTCATGCATGCGATGGGACCAAACGTAGCTGGTGTAATAGGATCAGCTGTATCTGCTGGCGTGTTACTTTCTTTATTTGCAGGATTTTAGCGAGGTGTCAATGTGAATCAAACCTTAGAACTTATGCTCTCACATCGCTCTATTAGAAAATTCACGGATCAATTAGTGGATGAGCGTGATCTAGATATCATCATACGCGCAGCACAAGCGGCTGCAACGTCAAGTTTTTTACAGGCTTATAGCATTATTGATGTTAAAAATCCATCGCTGAGAGCACAACTAAAAGTGTTGTGTGGCGATCAAGAATACGTTGAAAAATCACCCATTTTCCTCGTGTTTTGTGGAGATACTCACCGCATCAAAGCTGTTTGTGATTCATCTTATGAGTCTGGCTGGACGGAAACATTTATCATTGCGACTGTGGATGCTGCTTTAGCAGGGCAAAATGCGATGCTTGCGGCAGAGTCACTTGGCCTAGGTGGCGTCTATATCGGAGGTATTCGTAACCACGCGCAAGAGGTTTCACAGCTACTTAAACTCCCGGAGGAAGTGTACCCCGTCTTCGGCATGTGTCTTGGTTATCCCGCTCAAGACCCTGAAGTTAAGCAGCGTTTACCTAAACAGATCGTCTATCACATCGACCACTATTCGGAGATGGATGAAGTGGCACTTGAAGCGTATGATACAAAAATAAGTGATTACTATGAGAAACGTACTAAGGGAAAGATTAAAGATACTTGGTCTGAAACGATAAGCAAGAAGTTCAATCAAGAAAAACGTGAACATATGCTTAAATTCTTACAAGATAGAGGTTTTAATAAGAGATAAGATTTATGAAAAAAATAGCCACAGTTAATACTCTAAAAGAGAGTATTAACTGTGGCTATTTAGTTATAAGTATTCGTTAAAACGATTAATTAAAACTAGATATTGCATCACTATCATTGATAACCCAAGTTTTATTTTTCCCTTTGAATTTTGAAATATAAAGTGCTCGGTCGGCATCTTTCATAATATCTTCAAAGTTGCGATGTGATTTTGTAATCGTAGAGACACCTAAGCTTACTGTAAACTTCACGCATTCATTATCATGCATTACACACATTTCTTCGATTTCTTTTCTAAGCCGCTCAGCAAGTTTATAGCTGACTTCTAGTGTGGTGTTCTCAAGTAAAATTGCGAATTCTTCACCGCCATACCTCGAAAATATAGTTTCTGCTCTGAGCATCGATTTAACAGTTTTTGAAAGTTCTTTTAAAACAAGATCACCTACATGATGGCCGTAAGTATCGTTTATCACCTTAAAATCATCAATATCAAAAATAATTGCGGATAAAGACAATTGTTTTTCCTTGTAAGTTGGAAATAAAAGTTGCCCTTTATTTGTAAAATAACCACGATTGTGTATAAGTGTTAGTGCATCATATTCTGCAAGATAGGATAGTGCTTTTTCTTTATAAGAAAGCTGAAGTGCATACAGATACAACATCACACTTAGAGCGACAAAAGCAGTAAATAAGCTTATATTATAGAATAATTGTTGCCGATCTTCCATTATATGAATTACTGGTCCTGCTATTTGTAAATTAGTGCTAATAAAAAAAGAAATAGTTATGATAATAGATGAAATTATTGAAAAATATTTTTGTGCGGGTGTGCTTAGATCATTTATAAGAAAGACGACGACCACCAAAGGGATGAGCATGTATTGAAATCCAGAACTTGGCGTAAAGATATAGTTTGATTGAACAAGTACTATAAAAATAGAAGCTAAAGTTGAAATAGCTCTAGACAGTAACTTGTGATGACTTACTGATAAACGGGCGGCAATAATAAATGGAAAGAAATCGACAAACTGAACCAAAGCAGCGGAAAAATAACCAAAAACAAAAAAGAGGGACGAAAATATCAAGATGACAAGCATTGAAACGTGTAAGTAGGCATTATATAATTTTTCTCTCGCATCTAATTCGAGCACAAAATCGTCATGTAATGGAACTTTCATTTTAATATCTCCTATTAATCAAGTGAAATCATATCTTATAATTAAATATAGCATATTTTTTATTACTATTTCGTAAAAACTAATTTATATATAAAAACTTTATATATTCAGCAAGCTTAGATGTTCGATTTGCTAAGTTCTAAGGGGATAAATTTAGCACTACGTATTGTTCTGAATTTGCTGGAAGTTGGTATTTAAGATATAGTTAATATAGGACACGTTCAAAAGAGGGAGGTAAATACATGCATTTAAGTGGTCAAACACCATTATTTAGAGCTAAAAACCTTGAAAAACACTTAGGATTAGACGCAATCTATCTCAAACTTGAAGGCAGCAATCCAACGGGTCATAAGAATGATAGAATCGCAGAAGCACTAGTGAAGTACGCAGAAGCACTTAACGTGAAATCGATATTTATTCATGGCACTGAGCAGTATTTGAAGTCAATTTATTATTTTGCTGTTGCAAGAGAATTTGACATATTTGCACCAAAAACAAAAGAAACTGCACATATCCATAAGAAGTACCCAGAGATCAATTGGTTGACCAAGATGAATCTATTAATGAAATCATCACAACAACAAAATCTAATAAAATAGCGATAACGCAAGAGATGTTAAAGGATGCTGTAAAGCTACTTCGGAAACTAGAGCACATTAAAATTTCAATAAACGAAGCTTACGCAATAGCGGCGATGATAGCAGAACATGGCAATCTAAAAGGAAATCATTTGGTTTTTTTAAATGATGGTAAAAATGAAATTGATTTAGAAGAAATTTCAAAAGACAAAGATCTCGATAAGGATGAAGTAGTTGCAATTACAAGGCGACTATTAGAGCCATATAACGATAGCATAGGAGAAACTTCAGATGCTGTGCAAAAGGCCATTGATAAAGGCTTTATTTTCAAAGCAACACACAACGGAGAAGTACATGGGATTTGTATCATTGTACATATGGGCTTTGAAACATTTATTCCCACTTATCACCTCGCTTATATTGGTGTCAAAAAAGGAAATTCCGGTAGAGGGGTTGCGACAGAAATCATCAATCAAGCAATTGAGAAAACTGGAGGCAAGCTGTCATTACACGTAGATATCCCCAACGGACGTGCTAAAAAATTATATGAAAAAATGGGGTTTGTCCACATGTATGACAGGATGTTATATAAAGGATAAAATAAATTTATATTTTGAAGAGGACTTTTCTTTTATGGAATAGTCCTTTTTCGCTTTTTATAGCACTAATTCCAGACTGCATCACTAAGCCGCGAACTGTTTTATGATACATCCCAGGACTTTTAAGCATTTTTAATGCAATGTTATGACGTATTGTTGCACAAGATCGATCGTATTTTGATAAGATCATATGGTAATTTGAAAATCCACTTGACTGAAGCGATTTGTAAAACAATAGTGACGTTTTTAATGCATAACTAATCCCTTCAGCAGAAGTTGGACTAGTTGCGCCTGCTGCTTCACCGATTAATGCTAAAGGGAGGGTTTTCCCATCTACAGTTTTAGTAAAGTGCTTAAAACATAAAAGTGATGGCGATTGGGTTCTTTCGATAAAAGCACCTTCTACGGCGCTTTCGCCGTCTAAGTTCATTCCCAAATAGGCGTTTACCTTTTGTTTTAACAATTCGAATTTCAAGTGTGGTTGTTCTTCAGTTAGAGGTAATGCGGTACCAAGTATGATTGAATCCTTTTTTTGAATCAACCATGAGTAGTAATCAGTAACATCAGAATCAAATATACCAACAAAATAAGGCAGACTTTGTGAGGATTTAAAACGATTTTGTATACTAAAGTAATTTGCTTTATGTGAAGGTTCACAAATTTTTCTTCTTGTAAAAGAATTAGCGCCATCTGCAGCTATTATACATCTCGTGCTTATTGTAAAGTGAGTATTGCTTTTGTGATAACAGACATCCCAGTGATCTTCTTTTTTTGTAATGGAATTTACAACTGCATCTGATATCTTTTCAATACTATCTGGAATTAGTTGATATAAAAATCGATCAAATAACTCACGATCAATATTATAGTAAAGGCGTTTATAATCTCTCTCAATTTGGTTGTCAAAATCAATAGTTCGCACTTTGAAAAATTGTGGCGAATCCATAATAGAGGCAGGCAAAGATAAACCAAGTTCAGCAAGCATGGCTTGAGCATCAGGTGACAAAAGGCCACCACATGATTTTATCTTTCGCTGCACTGCTAATGTATCAAGTGCCCTTTTGTCAATAATGGCAGTTTTATATTTGTTTTTTTTATCATTTCCAATTAATCGAGCGAGATTTGCACCTGCTGGACCAGCTCCGATTATCAATAGATCTAACATATCTCCTCCTAAAATGCACCTCAATTTTAACTCTCATTGCATCACAATTTACAAAGTAGCTTCTCGTCTTACTTTTTATCACGTAAACTGTCTTTACGAGAGTAGAATAACATAAAAAATATCGTTTATCAATAAATATATATTGCTAAATAATATATTTTAATTGATAAACGACGATTTTGATTGACTGTCCAAAGCGGGTGTGATAAGTTTGATCTGTAAGGTGATTAAATTATAGAAGGGGATTATTATGAAACGCATTCAACAACTACTTTTAAAAAGCTTTATTTTACTGATGGGTAGTATTATTGCCGGACTTTGTATTTTTTGGTTGCCCGAACAGGCGAGAGTAACCTCTGAAACCTTTCCTGAGTTTGCTTATTTGAGATACCCCGTCCTGATATGGATGCTAGTAACGACACTTCCGTTTTACTATGCACTTTTTCAAGCATTTGATTTGTTAAAGTTAATAGAACATCAATTGGCGTTTAGTGCAAAAGCTGTTTTAAGATTGAGAAGGATTAGTTTATGTGGTTTGAGTATATCTGCGAGTTATTTTATACTCGGTGTTGTTTTATCGGTCCTTAAGGCGAATCATCCAGGAATCCTCATCGCGTTTTTCGCACTGATTTTTACGTCTTCGACTATCGCTTTTTTTGCAAATTTACTGAAGCTATTACTTGAGGAAGCACTTGAGTACAAGGCCGAAGTAGATTTAACCGTGTGAGGTGGAAGATGCCGATTATTATTAATTTAGATGTCATGTTAGCAAAGCGAAAAATGAGTGTCACAGAACTCTCTGAAAAAGTTGGTATCACCATGGCAAACCTTTCGATCTTGAAAACTGGGAAAGCAAAGGCCGTGAGGTTTTCAACATTAGAAAAAATCTGCGAAGTATTAGAATGTCAGCCAGGTGATATCCTTGAGTACAGTCATGAGCCTGTTGATTTATAATGCTTAACGCCAAAGTTCCAAAATAGAAGCGAAGGGATGATAAATAAGATTCCGATTAATGGAATGAATGCATACCCCCAAAAAGTGTAGCCAGTCTTATCTAACAAATAATTTAAAGGCAGTATGTTAACTACCGCAAAAGGCACAACATATGTGAAGAATTTTTGAATGCTTTTAGCGTAAATTGAAAGAGGGTATTGTGTCATTTCTCTACCACCATCTGTAAAAATATTGGCTATTTCGAGTCCTTGTATCGTCCAAAAAGACATCGTTGCAAAGATGATAAAAAGTCCTGACATGATAAAAGTGCCTCCGATTACCATCAGTATTACACAGACGATCTTTAAAAAAGTCCATTTGATTGCTAGATGTAAGATAGCCCATATAAATATGATAGATCCTTGAAGCAGTCTGCCTATACGTGTAAATTCAAATTTCGATCCTAGCACTTGTAGTGCTGTTGAAACTGGTCTAACAAGTAATCGGTCAAAATCACCTGTTACAACTAGATTTGAAAATGAATCAAAGCCTCTTACAAGTGCTTCACTTATGGAAAAAGCCATATGAATACTACCATAAAGCAGTGCGACTTCTTCAAATTTCCAGTTAGCCAAAGTATCAAATCTTTGAAAGAGAAAGTACATGCCTATAAATACAAAAAATGGGACAAAGAATTGACCAATAGAGAGCAATATAAAGGAAGTACGATACTCAAGTTGTGATTTTAACCACATTTTTGCATACTTAAGAAATAGTCTCATGCTAACCTCCTTGAACTGTTAGATGCTTTAGTGCACTTTTCATGAGATACTGTCCCAAAGCGAACAAAGCGATAATCCAAAAAAGCTGTGCCAAGATTCCGCTTAACGCCTCAGAATAGCCTATGTTACCGGAGTAAATTCTAAAAGGCAAATCACCTGTGTATCTAAAGGGCAAAAGCATCACGATTTGCTTAAGCCAGCTAGGCATCAGTGGAATAGGTAAAATTAAACCGGATAAGAATTCACCTAGAACACTGAAAAGAAGAAGTGATCCCGTTGGCGAAAGCGTGATAAAAACAGAAATGTAGATAAACATGGAGATCGCTACATTTATAAATAAGCCCAGGATTAACGCTATAACAAATAACAAAAATGATGCTATAGAATTTGGCGTTGATAGCGCATATGGACCAGGAATAAAATAGGCAACTAAAAGGATGGGAAAACATCTCATAAGTGCTGATGCTAAACGGGCTGAGAGAAGCTTAATATACCAAAAACCATATATATTCAGTGGTCGGCATAATTCATAAGCAATATTGCCTGTTCTGATGAGCTCAAAAAGTTCATTATCCCTTAGCCAGAGAGCAATAAATACTAAAAAGGCTTGTTGTAGCCAAATATAAGTAATTAACTGTTCTTTGGTAAATCCGTTGACTTCATTGGTGGCACCATAAAAGGTGGTGAAAATTATGATGGAGATGACACCCCAAAAAAACTGAGTTGCAACGCCTGCAATCGCAGCTGACCTATACATAAGACCTTGGTTAAGTCTCAATTTCAATAGTGTAAAATACCATTTCATATTGAGAACTCCTTATACATATTTACGATGATTTCTTCAATGGGTTGTGTTTCAACGGATATATCTAAAACATTAAATTGAGAAGTGAGATGTTTTATCACATCAGGCACAGTACTTTCATTTATATTGACATCGATAACTGCGCGTTCATCTGATTGATGCAATATGCTACAACCTTTGTAAACCAAGTTTTGTAAAGAAGATTCGTAATCAACCGTGATTCTTTTACTTTTGATATAGGTATCTTTAAGTGTTTTTAGATCACCGTCATAAAGTTTTTTCCCTTTACCTATGAGGATCAGGCGGTTGGCAAGTGCTTCGATATCACTCATGTCATGTGTGGTGAGTATAACCGTTACGCCACGTTCTGCATTGATTTTTTTGATGAATTTACGAACGGCTATTTTTGAAACTGCATCGAGACCAATAGTGGGTTCATCAAGAAATAAAATACTGGGTTCATGAAGTAAAGCTGCAGCAATCTCACAGCGCATTCTTTGACCAAGGCTTAATTGTCTAACGGGTTTGTTGAGAAGAGCAGAAAGGTCGAGATAAGTTACAAGTTGATCAAGCGATTCCTTATACCGGGGTGTTGAGATCTTGTAGATGTCCTTTAATAGTTCAAAGGAATCTATCACAGGGACATCCCACCAGAGTTGAGTCCTTTGTCCAAAGACGACACCGATATTTCGGACATGTGCGATGCGAGATTCCCAGGGGGTTAACCCCATGATTTGACATTTACCTGAACTAGGTACTAAGATACCACTCATGATTTTAATGGTCGTAGATTTACCCGCACCATTTGGGCCGATATAACCTACAATTTCACCTTGATTCATGTGAAAAGAAAGATCAGATAGCGCATAAACGGTATCGTATTCTCGATTTATAAACGAGTTCATGATACCTTTTTTGCGTTTGGCAACTTGAAATGCTTTTGAAAGATTTTCAATTTCAATCATTGTGCCTCCTAGAATATTTAATTAGTAAAGAAAAACATTATATCAAAAGATATGATTTCATGCAACTTTCATGACAAGATTGATTATTTTATCACAAAATAGGCTGATGTGCTGTAGACAAACATATAGTTAACCAATTATAATAATTAAGTAGACATTTGTGTGTGTTACTTTTATTATTGTTTGGGTTTTATTTAACAAATAAGCTATTATTCAATAATTATCGGGTACCATGGATACATAAGTTTCGTGCTAATTATTTGGGAATCTATTTAAAATGGAGAGATGAGATGAAAAAAGGGCTGACAAGAAAAATTACTGCATTTATCGCGATTTTTGCTGTAATTGTTTCACTAGTTACAGGAGGAGTTTCATTACTCATGAGCCGAAATGCCATGAAAACTGAAGCCAATAAATCGCTGTTATTGATTACTGGGCAAGGTGCGGAAAAAATCAATATCACCGTTGAAGATCGCCTTTTGGTACTTCAAGAAATTGCGAACCGTGCAAGAACACAGACGATGGATTTCACCACACAAAGAGACTCAATCAAAGGCGATATCGAAAGACTTGGGTACCTCGATATGGCAATCGTCTCTACTAAAGGCGAAGCGAAGTATATCTTAGAAGACAAAACAGCAGATCTTTCAGATCGGGCATATGTGACAAAAGCTTTAGCAGGTGAAGCAAATGTTTCTGATGTACTAATCAGTAAGGTTACGAATTCAGCAGTACTGATGTATGCTGTACCAATTACTAAGAACGGGAAAGTAGTAGGGGCACTCATCGCAAGACGTGATGGTAACGCACTTGCTGAAATCACAGATCAAATGGGATATGGTGAAGAGGGCTATGCTTATATTATCAACGATAAAGGCATAACGGTCGCACATCCTGACAGAACTAAAGTTATGGAACAATTTCAGCCGATAGAAGCAGCCAAAACAGATGCCAAGATGGCACCTGTCGCAAAAGTTTTCCAAAAGGTATTGGATGAAAAAAGTGGCTATGGAAGTTACACCTATAATGGTAAGGCATTGCTCTACGCCTTTTCTCCAATCGAAGGAACAAACTGGTTACTCGTAAACACTGCAACTGAAAAGGAAGTTTTTGCAGGTGCAACAAAACTGATGTCAACTTTACTATATTTACTCGTTGCAGTAGTTATAGTATCGCTAATCATATCGATGTTACTTGCAACATCAATTGCGAAACCGATCGTACACATGACACAAATCGTGGATAGACAAGCAGCGCTTGATTTTAGACCTGTAGAGGATAAACTGATTACCACTTTACAAAAAAGACAGGATGAAATCGGTGAGATGACACGTTCTTTAGAGGCCATGGGATCCAATATCAGAGAATTACTCATCAATGTTTCAAGTACGGCGGAGCAAGTATCGGCGACTTCACAGGAGTTGACGGCAACTTCACATCAATCGGCAACGGCTTCAGGCGAAGTGGCACAAACGATTGGAGAAATTGCAAAAGGTGCAGGCGATCAAGCAGAAAATACCATGGAAGCAGCAAACGAACTCAATCGATTAAGCAGTGATATTCAAAACAATATGACTCAAGTTGAATTGCTTGCAATGAATACGCAAGAAATTAGACAACTCATCTACACAGGGATCGACGTAATGGAAGCACTTACAGATAAAACAGAACAAAACAGTAAAGCTTCTGAGGTCGTTTTCCAAAGTATACTTCGCACAAACGAAAGTTCGTCCAAAATCGCAGAAGCGAGTCAGATGATTACCTCCATCTCAGAACAAACAAACCTATTGGCACTCAATGCGTCGATAGAAGCTGCAAGAGCTGGTGAGCATGGAAGAGGATTTGCTGTTGTTGCTGAAGAAATTAGAAAACTTGCAGAACAATCGAGAAACACAACTTCGACGATAGATGAGATGTTACGTAACTTAAACAAAGATTCTCAAACAGCTGTTGAAAAGATGAAAGAAGCTGGAGAGATTGTAAAAGAACAAGAGAAAAGCGTTGTTCTTTCAAAAGAAACCTTTAATGGTATCTCTGAAGCGATTCAAAGTACGGAGAAAATGGTAATCGTAGTTGGTGAAGGTAGCGAACGTATGGAGAACTCTAAGATGATAGTGCTTGACCGTGTAGAAGCACTCTCGGCAATTGCTGAAGAAAATGCTGCTTCAACTGAAGAAGCATCCGCATCAGTAGAAGAGCAATCTGCCTCTGCAACTGAGATTGCAAATGCAAGTGAGGATTTGTCAGAAATGGCTCAAAAGCTTCAAAGTATGATCGCTAGATTTAAAGTATAATTATTAGATTAATAATCTAATTCTTGGGTTAAAAATCCAATTCATAGATACAAACTTTCAACCGAAATGTGTTATTTAATAAGTAACGAGGGTATATGTTCCCCAAAGACTTAAGGATAATGCATTTCGGTTTTTATTATTACATAATTTTAATAGTAGTTTATACACAAAAATCTCTAAATAGAGTTGCCAAGTGTATATACAGCATATATAATCAACAGTTGATGAAGCAATTAGCTGTAATTTTAAAACAAATTGTGTTGGCATAAGCTTTAGTCTTAGGAGGCGTGTGAATGAAATTGAATTTAGGTAAGAAAGTAACCCAAAACACTGAATCAAAGAAAATTAAGAAAACTAAGGTAAAAAGAACTAAATCAGAAAAGACAATATCCGGGAAAGCAAAAGGAAGTAATCTTAATTTGAAATTCATCAGTAACCTCAGTTTACGCAAAAAAATTCTGGGTGGTTTTATTATCGTAGCATTGATAACCGTATTTGTTGGTGGCACAGCTTTGGTTGGTATCAATCAATTAAACACACAATCCAACGCAATTGGTACAGATATATTGCCAGCTGTAAAAGCGATTCTTAACATCAATGTAGCACTTACTGCAATAGATGGAGCAGAAAATGTGTTATTAGTTCAAGAACTCAGCAGAGATCAAAGATCTGAGGCTCTAAATACGATGAATACTGCTTATTTGAGAGCTCAAACGAATATAACAACCTATAAAGATTTGCCGCGTGGTGCTGAAGAAGATGCACTATGGAACGAATTTTTACCTAAATGGCAAAAATGGTTAGGTGACCATCAAGAATTTATTTCTAAAGAAGCTACTTATAGAGAAAAAGTGACACAAGCCAGTTATCAAGCCTTAGTGCGCCAAGGCATTATTACAAATAGCAAGTCATATTCTGAAGCTGCAGACGTACTTGTAAAACTTGTGAACTTAAACAGTGATTTAGCTGATGGCGAAATTAGTAATATCGTAAGTACCAGTAAAACGATTCAAAGCACCACTTTTATTGCCGTTATAGTTGGCGCAGTAATTTCTCTTTTATTTGGATTTCTGTTATCTATGATGATCCTTAAACCAGTGAAAAGACTTAACGATAATTTACAACAACTTGCAACTAGTGGTGGAGACTTAACACAACGATTTGAGATAACCTCTAAAGATGAATTAGGAAAAATGACAGAATCAGTGAATCAGTTTTTAGCGAATCTTCACGATATTATCACAGGTGTTGTAGAAGAAGCGGGTCACATGGGCGAATCGGTAGAAGAAGTAAATCAAAATGTACTCAATCTTAACGATAACATCCAAGATGTATCAGCAGCTACACAAGAACTTTCAGCAAGTATGGAAGAATCTGCTGCTTCAAGTGAAGAGATCAACGCGACTACAAAAGAAATTGAAAATGCAGTGAATAGTGTTGCAGAAAAAGCACAAGAAGGTGCTGTAACTTCAACACAGATCAATGTGAGAGCTAAAGCACTTCATGAAAGTGCTATAACGTCTAAACAAACTGCAATAGATATCTATCAAAATTCAAAATCACACCTTGATATAGCACTTGAAAAAACGAAAGAAGTTGAGAAAATCAACGTCCTATCGAATACTATTTTACAAATTTCTGAACAAACAAACCTTTTAGCATTAAATGCAGCGATAGAAGCAGCGAGAGCTGGTGAAGCTGGAAGAGGCTTTGCTGTAGTCGCTGATGAAATTAGAAAACTTGCTGAACAATCTAAAAACTCAGTCACTCAAATTCAGTCAGTAGCAGTTCAAATTTTAAGTATAGTAGATGAACTTGCAGATAACTCGAAAGGGATCGTGTCCTTCATCGAAACTAAAGTCATTGGCGATTATGATGTCCTAGTAGACACAAGTACGCAATACGAAGCAGATGCTAAAATATTTAATGATATTTCTACTGACTTAAGTGCAACCTCAGAAGAACTTTTGGCTTCTGTTGAAACAATTGCAAAAGCAATCCATGAAATCAGCATCGCAAGCAGCGAATCCGCTCAAGGAACAATGAATATAGCAGATAAAAATGAGACGATTTCTTCTCAATCGAAATCAGTCTCTAATCAAGCCATTATCATTGATGATGCTTCTAAGCGTCTTAGAGAGATGGTCTCTAAATTCACAATTTAAAATTCACATCGGATAAAAAAACATAAATATAGCCTTAGATGACTTGATAAAACAAAGTCATTTAAGGCTTTTTATTATTAGTACAGCCAGTTATGTAGACTGATGGCACTTCTTGAGTGACTAAAGATACGGATATAATCAAAGTAAAATATCTATGATGGAGGCATCGTTAATTTGTTCCTTAAGTTCGTTTAGAAATTTAAGGCATTGTTTACGATTTGTAAAAAGATCACTTTGTAAAATTGGGAGAGATCTATCGGAGAGGTATTGGAAGCGATAATTATCTGAACCAATACTTATAACTTGAAAGACAGGAAAAACGCCATCATAATCACCTTCGTAAACTAGTGCAGTTTTAGCATGTTGTCTCAATTGATTTAACTGTTCATCCAAACGAGTATGTGACTCAAAGCTTTTTGAAACTGCAACAAATTGGTGTCTGTTTTTAAAGATAAAATAATAATTTCCAGTGGGGTTTTTCTTGATTTCTATATGTGATTTTAACATTTTAGTACCTTCCTTGTTGGGTAAAAAAGATATTAAGCTAAAGACCGCTTCTTACTAAAATCTTATTACAATTCGCATGCACTCTTCTAGTGTCCTAAAGGATAATATTGGGCATATTTAATGGAATGCAGTCATTTTAAGTGACGGATTTACAAATAAAAGAGACTCATATATGATGTTATTAAACTTACATATCCTAAATTTGAGGTGAAAAATTTGGAAGTATCAGATAAATTGGCATTTGAAATTTACACGATTATTTTATTTCATTGGATTGCAATCCTTCTGCTTTTTGGTTTTTCTGCGGTATTAATCATTCAAGGCAAAAAATCACAACTAAAAAATGCTTATATATTTGTAGTTGGGCTTATTTCACTATGGCTAATTGCTAAGATCCTTAAGACGGTTTCGCCCAATATTCACATGAGGTGGTTTTTTATCGTCTTACAATATTTTGCAGTGGAGTTTCTTGGCGCAGCTTTTTTAATATTTGCGATGTGCTATAAAAGTGGTGAATTACCAGCTTATCGTATGATGGTTTTGCTTTTAATTGCACCCACAATAGGATTCCTAATCGTATTAACTAATCCTTTGCATATGATGTTTTACAGTTACTTTGATTTTTATAAAGACAGATTTGGACCGTGGTTTTTACCCATCCAGTCAGTGCAGTATCTCTATTTACTAATGGGAGTTGTATTTCTAATTATCGGGTATAGGCAAGAGTCTCGAAAGGCTTTTGTAGGGCGTATTTTGGCAGTACTCAGTTTACTTGCGATGCTATTGAATGTTTATTATATCGCTTTTAAGATGAGCGTCGTAAAATGGATTTTTCCATTCCCAGTATTCGATATTACGCCACTTGCGCTTACACTGGCACTTTTACTTTTTATGGCAACCGCTTATAGACAAAGGTTTTTAGATATTTCACCGATTTCGATTCGAAAGACATTTTCATTTATCAGTAAAGGTATTTTTTATGTATATTGCGATGAGTCAATCTATAAAGGAAATGAAGCGTTTTATAGTTTTTTCCCAGAGTGCTATACAAAGAAACAGTTAAATGAAGTGCTTGCAGCCATGGCGCTAAATGATGAATCTGAGCGGATTTCATTGAACCATTTAATAAAAGGAGAGATGTCAAAAGAAACGGTTCAAATTAGAACCACATCTGGAAGATATTTTAAAGTTTCCGTGGAAGCGCTGAGATACGGTGTGAAAATGGTGAGTTTTTCAGAACTAACTCAAGTTTATCAGCTTAGTAAAAAAGTTAAGTTACAAAATGAAAAACTAAGTGCAGCAAGGCAACAATTGGAAGAAATCACAGAGAAACAAAGAGATTTGGCAATTATGAAATTACAGACTGGGATTGCTCAAAATGTCCATGATATCTTAGGACATAGTTTAACAGTTGTTATTGGAACGACTGAACTTGCAGCGATGGATGCTGGGAAACAAAATGTTTCATTGAAACTCGTCTCAATTAAAGAAATGTTGATTAACAGTTTAGCAGATCTCAGAAATACCTTATCAAATGAAAAATCCGTACTTCAAGAAACATCACTTATTAAGGCAATTGAAGGACTTTCAAACGATAGTATATCGCTAGATTTTTCTTTTCAAGGTCAGCCAGAAGAATTGTCTAGCGATATGAACGAAATGGTATATAGGCTTTGTCAGGAGGCGATTACCAATGCCATCAGACATGGTAGTGCTAAAAATATCACTATTGTACTGAGATATCAATCAAAACAAATTGAGGTATTTATAGTGGATGATGGGAAGGGTTGTGAGTCAATTAACCTGCACTATGGATTACAAGGGATTCAGCAACGTGCCGAATCCCTTGGTGGAAAAGCAATATTTAGATCAGATGGTCAGATGGGGTTTCATATACATGTGGTGCTACCTTTTGAAGATTAAACAACATTAAGATTAAACAATATTATTTTTAATTGCAAAAACTGAGATCTGGGTTCTGTCTGACATACTGGTAATAGCGAGGATCTTCGAAACGCGGTTTTTTATCGTCCCTTCACTATAATTAAGCAAAGCACCAATCTCTCTATTTGTCATCCCTTCAGTGATGCATCTCATGATCCTTATATCAATACCATCAAACTCAAAGCTGCCAAAACAAAATCTTTCTTTGGTGGTATTGTGATATAAGTTACTTTGAGTGCAGATGATATCATAAGCGCTTTTATGGAAAGTGACGATATCGTTGTGAACACATTTGATCGACATGATGAGCACATCCGGTTTAATATCTTTAACAAGATACCCTTTTGCACCAATCATGCAAGAATCACTGATACTTTGTGCATCTTCAAAAGTAGTGAGCATGATGACTTTCGTTTGGATTGAAAGGGCATTAATAGCTTGAAGAGCGTGTATACCTGACTTTTCTGGCATCTTGATATCCATCAAGATAATATCCGGTTTAAGCTGCTTTGCAAGTTCGATGACTTCGTTTCCATTAGAGGCAGTGCCTACGATTTCGAATGTCGATTCTCTACTTAAAACATCTTCTAGCATATTTCTGAAAAGTGTTTGATCATCAGCAATCAAGATTCTAATCATAGTCATATCCCCCTTTGCGATTTGCAATGTCTTGTACGGATTGTCTTACAAGTTTATAAACGTCTCTAAGTTCATCTGCGATGCTTGTAATTGCTTCTGGTGTTGCAATATTTTCAAGCCGCTGTATTCTTAATATGACGGATTCTAGTCGATGGATGAGATTCTCTTGTAGTTCGCTGATTACTTCAAGTCTCATTTTTTCTGCTTCGAATTTCGCATATACATGCAGATTTGATCTGAGTTTATCATTATAGGCTTCAATTTCTTTGTTTTTTTGCTCAATTTGCCTAAAGAGTTCTTTTTCAACGCTTATGTCATAGAGTACAACAGCAGTTCCAATTAGTTCTAAGTTAGAGAAAATAGGCGTTATAACTGTCCAAAGAGTATAGATTTGATTTGATTCATCCAAAACCAACTCAAACGCGTTTTTACCATTTCCTTGGAGCCATTCAAGTGTTGGAATCACTTGTCCAAAATAGAGTTTTGTTAGTGAAGGTTGGTTATTTAGGTAAAGATTCCCTTGAGAATCATAAACGAGAATGAGATCTTCTAACTGATTAAATACTTCATGTAAATCAGGTGGCAGATGAAAAGACTTTGTTCTGAAATACGTGTAGATAAAACCGAGGAGCAAAGAGACGACAATGGCAAGAAATAAGTTACCAAGTGGTTGATAATACGCAAAAAAATTCATGTCAAAACTGACACGCCTCATCAGGACAGTGCTCAGAAAAAGCACTGTAAAAATGGAGAGTGCATGAACAATGTAAGTGATAGGTGTACGACCTCTTCGTATAAATAACCTTAGATTTAAGATAAGTAAGACAAGTGTGAAGGTTAGTATTGAAAAGACCCATAAAAACTGAACAGAGGACATCAAACGCATCGCCTTCCTCCTGAAAAAATAAATTCAATCTTGTTAATAGTTTAGCAATTTACGAATAGAACATCAAGCAATAACATCAAGCAATAATATGAAGCTAAAATTATTGAACATTACCACCACGGCGGAATATTGATATCTTTTACACCATAGTCGAAGTTCTCTAAAGTGTATGCTTCAGGGATTTTCAAAAAGTTAGTATCAAGTTTAATATTTTGAAATTCCATAAAAGTGATGTTGCTTACATACTGATCATCTAAAAACGTATCGAGAGTTTTTATGCCATTAGGCGTCATTAACAGTTCATAGTGATAATTTTTGGTTGTATCTTGCTCAAATGGGATTTCATAAATATAGTATTTCCCTTCAGTGGCATCCATGATTGAGATAGGCGCATAGGATGTGATATTCATCAGTTTATAAAGGAGCATATCTTCTGCGAGTCCTTGATAATGGTAAACTTTTTGTTTGCTTTCATCAACATAGTATACGCCATCGGGAAGTTCAAGTTCTGTGATAGTTATTATTTCACCATTTTGATCATTAGCTTCAAAACGCTCTCCTGAAAGGCCTTCGGACTTATAAAACTGTCCTAAAAAGGATGCCTGAGTTTCAGGATTAGTACGGATATATTCAAAAGAAAGTACATCAGCATTGCCAACAACTAGAGACAAATAGGAGTGAGGATCTTGAACCTCAACAGGATCTTGAAGCTCAGTGGAATCTACAGTTGAATTTTGTGTTGTATCAGAGTCAGAGATAGTAGTGGCATTATCTGAAGTAACTTCAGTATAAACCTCTGAATCTACAATGTGTGTCGTCTCAACAACGGATGTCGTCTCAGCAAAGGATGTCATCTCAGCAATTGATGTCGTTTCTGCAACTGCTTCAATCCCGGTCTCTGAGCGACTGCATCCTGACAGTGAAACGGCACTTAGAGTTGAAAATAACAAAATTAACAAAAGTAACAAAATATTTCTCATATATTATCCCTGCTTTCAAAATAAAAAATCTGATACCTAACAGCATCATATGTTTTTTTTAAGTCACTTCATAAGTGACGATGGGCTAGAGAAAAGACACAAATTACAATGATTGTAACAGTGACAAAGCGGGTAAAATGACTATAAGCATCGTAAAGGGTAATAAAAGAGTAAATTGAAAAAAAAATATAAATAAAATGAGCTAATATGAGGGAGGATTTAGGATGAAATCATCAAAAATTATAGCATGGGTCGGTTTTTTTGCGATGACGATTGGGCTAATGAATGGGTTTTTAAATGGAGATTTTTTTAAAGATGGTGGTGAGCTATTTCAGAATCCGTGGGGGGTTATGTCACTTATAGATCTTTACGTTGGGTTTACTCTGTTTTCAATGTGGATTGCATTTAGAGAAAGATTTATCCCGATAGCGGTGGCATGGATTATAGGGATGATGGTGCTTGGTTTCTTTACTGCATGTGTCTATGTCCTTTTGGGGCTTTATACAAGTAAAGGGGATTGGCTAAAATTCTTCCTTGGATATCAAAAGGAAGCGCTAATTGAAGGCACTTTTACTAAGAAAAACAAACGAACCAATCAAATTAAAGAGGTTGCTGATCTTGATAAATCAACAAAATTAACAAGTGAAACAAATGATACAGATGAAGCAGATTGAGTAGAATAAGTAGAAGTAAGTAGAATAAGTAGAAGTAAGTAGAATAAGTCTAATTGATCAATAATCAAACCTGCAAGATAAAAGTTGTCGCTATAATTTATTTATAGAGATAGCTTTTTTTTATTTGATATAACTTAAATCTTGTTTTATGAAAAGTCAGAAGTTTAGGTGATTCGTTTTAAGTGGAGTTATGCTCCGAAAATGTTAAATTTAAGAATAATAACTCCGAAAATGATTGACTTCGTTTTATGCGTTCGTTAAGATGAAGAGAGGGCATTATAAAAACAATATACTGAAAGAATTAAGCACAAACATAGATACAAGTAAAAATCGGGATTTGAGAGGAGAAATCAAATGACGAATTTAAAACTATCAGTAGTCATGGAACAATTTAAGCCGAATTACACTAAATCTGAACTTAAACTTTTTAGCTATATACAAGATAACTTAGAAACCGTTATGTTCAACTCACTGACAGAGCTTTCAGAACGTTGCACTGTAGGTGAAGCTACTATCTTAAGATTTTGTCGGAAAATAGGATTTAATGGTTATCAAGATTTTAAACTTGCCATTGCACAAGAGTTATCAGTTGCTAAAGTAGGACAACAAGATGAAGACCATTTTATAAGCCGGATAAAAAATAATACATTAAAAGCACTGGAGGATACTTTTGATGCTGTTAATGAAGAACATCTAAATCATGCAATTGATTGGGTTGATCAATTTGAAGAAATCGTCGTTTATGGCGTGGGTCATTCTGGATTAACAGCACTGGACTTACAAAGCAAACTCATGCGTGTTGGTAAAAACGTACAAGTTGTTATTGATCCCCATTTTCAAATCATGCGTTCTTGTTCAGCCAGTGAAAAAACACTTGTTATCGCCATTAGTATCACGGGCAGCACCAAAGATATCGTTGATTCTGTTGGAAAAGCGAAAGAAAACAAGGCGAGTATCATCGCAATAACGAGTTATGTTAGGTCGCCCCTTACGAAGTTAGCAGATATCGTGCTCTTAACTTCTGGTAAGGAAAATCCGCTTGATGGCGGTTCTATGGTGGGTAAAGTATCTCAACTTTTCGTAATAGACTTACTATGCACGGGTTATATCATGAAAGATATGGAAAAAGCGCAAAGAATCAAAACGGAAGCGGCAGAGGTGGTAACATCAAAGATGTACTAAGGTTAAAATATTAGGTTTTTCATAGATAAGTGAGGTAAATATGAAAGCGATAAAAGGCGCAAAAATCATCATAGGAGAGCAAATTTTAGAAGATCATGTGTTGATTTTTGATGAAAACATCAAAGCAATTGAGTCAAATGAGAACTTTACAGAGCGCCTATCTTTAAGTGGTGAGGCAATCGAAGTGATCGCTTGTGAGGGGACACTGGTGCCTGGATTTGTAGATATTCACATCCATGGGGCTTGCGGTCATGATGTGATGGATGCTTCGTTTGAAGCAATAGATGGCATCGCAAAAGGCATCGTCAAAACGGGCACCACCGCTTTTTTAGCGACAACCATGACCATGGCGCAGTCTTTAATTGAAAAGTCACTTGACGAAACACGAAAATACATTGTGTATCAAACAGAGCGCACATTGGCATCAGAAAAATCAGGTGCAATGGTGGTTGGCGTTCATCTTGAAGGACCTTTTATCAATCCCATCTTTAAAGGTGCTCAGGCAGTTGAGCATATACAAAAACCGACGAAATCTTGGATTGAGCCACATCTAGATATCGTTAAGATGATCACTTTAGCGCCAGAGATGGATGACAATTTTACGTTTATCAAAGAGATGAAAGATACGGATGTCGTGCTTTCAATGGGACATACGGGCAGTGATTATGAAACGGCACTGGCAGCGTATGATGAAGGTGTACACCATATTACACACTGTTTCAACGCCATGACTGGGCTTCATCACCGTAAACCTGGTGTGATCGGTGCAGCACTGGCTAAGCCATTTACTTTAGATATCATCGCCGATGGCATCCATGTCCACCCGGGGTTTGTGGGACCGTTTATCAAGCTAAAAGGTACGGATAAAACCGTGCTCATCACAGATGCGATGCGCGCTGCGCTTATGCCAGAAGGGGATTACGATCTCGGAGGACAACGCGTCATTATGAAAGATAACAGTTGTCGCCTTGAAGACGGCACACTAGCAGGGAGCGTCCTTAGCACGGGACAGGCACTTAAAAACCTTTTGAATTTTTCAGACATAAAATTAGTAGAGATCGTCAAAATGTTAAGCTATAACCCAGCCAGACTCATCGGACTCAGCGAGACGATGGGAAGTCTAGAAGTGGGTAAACTCGCCAACATCGTGCTATTAGACGATGAGATGGAAATTAAAAGCGTATATGTACAAGGCATATTAAATTAGGAGGCATCATGAATATAATTATCGTGAAAGACTATGAAGAGATGAGCCGCAAGGCGGCACACTTGTTTGTGGCACAACTTTTAAACAAACCCAACAGCGTACTAGGTCTCGCGACGGGTTCTACACCCATGGGGCTTTACAAAGAATTGATCCGTTTTTACAACGAAGGGATGATTTCTTTTAAATCTGCTACCGCTTTTAATTTAGATGAGTATGTGGGCCTTGAAAAGGAACATCCACAGAGCTACTGGCGCTTTATGCAAGAGAATTTCTTTACAAAGGTAGATTTACCTGTCACGCGTCAATTTATCCCTTCTGGCGTAGCAGAAGATATCGCCGCAGAGTCATACAACTATGATAAGAACATTACCTTAAAAGGTGGCATCGATCTTCAAGTACTGGGTATAGGTCGCAACGGCCATATCGGTTTCAACGAACCAGACCTCAAATTTGAAGCGCGTACACATGTGGTAAAACTCGATGAGCAAACCATAGAAGATAATGCGCGTTTCTTTGACGACATCTCAATGGTACCAACACTTGCCATCAGCATGGGAGTAAAAACCATCATGCAATCGAGAAGCATCATCTTGCTCGCATCTGGTAAAGAAAAAGGCGAAGCCATCAAGAAGATGCTTAGCGGCAACATCACACCGGAACTTCCAGCTTCTGTTTTACAGTTACATCCTAGTGTAACGGCGATTATCGATTTGGCGGCGGCTTCGATGCTGGACATAGAGGCGCTCGGCGATCTGTATCAGATTTCTATGCCTGCTTAAATTTGCTGGTTTTGACATATAACAGCTCCCTTCATAAAGAACTTTCTTAGCGAAGAAGTCCTCGGGGTACCCCCTGCGGATTCGCACGAAAGTTTTTATGAAGGGAGCTGTTTTTTATGTGTATGGTGCAAATTTATGAAGGCAAGGGAAATCCACACGATCGCTTCGCTTGTGTGGGTGGGTCAAGTTCAAGGTCAAGTTCAAGGGCAAGGGCAAGTTCAAGGTCAAGGGAGTCCACACGATCGCTTCGCTTGTGTGGGGGTGGGTCAATTGCAAGTGCAAGGGCAAGGGCTTTGATGATTTTTGTGGTCACAACTTGTTTGTGAGTGCTTTAAATGTTTAACAAAAGACAATTATTGTTTTGATATGTAAGCTTGAGGGTAATTATAGGGTAAATGCTAGTAATTAAAAAAATGAAAGCTTTTGAAAAAGTAAGGTTTCATGGTTATAAATTGGTTGCAGTCTTTATATCTGTGTAATATGCTAATAGCGTAAAGTTGAGAGGGGATGATTCTAGTGATAGCGTATGCAAATATCTGTAATAGGAGAATGGGCGCATTTTGTTTGGAGTCTTGGTTTCCAATTATTGCTATTTTGATGTTATCGGTATTTTTAGGCGTGCTCATCTATACTATCATAAAAACAAACCTTACGATCAAGCGCATGAATCAAATTGAACAAGAAGTTAAGTTAGAAATCAAATCACTGCGTGATTTAGACAAATAAATAGATGGTGGATATTTTTCACTGTAAGTATAGTCTGATTATAGAGCATATGCCTTTGTAATCGGGCTTTTTTTATTTATTATGTGGGAAATGAGTGTTAAAATATTCAATGGTAATTTATTTTGTTGTTTCTTTCTATGAATACTTGTCAAAAACTTGGGAATAAATACCTAGAAACTTTAACGCGAGGTATATATATGCGATTAAATAAAAGTCAGAGAATCATCGTCGTTGTTTTTGTTACTTTTTTCATTATCTTAGTATTTGGATTCAATTTTGGCATGTTAAATCAAGCTACATATGTTGATCAAGGAAAGATATTTTTAACGAATGATATCTTAAAACATAAAAATTGGATTTCACTTAAGGGTGAATGGGAGTTTTACTGGAAGACATTTGATCCTATAAATGAAGGAAAAACCCCCATTATGATGAGGGTTCCAAGTGTTTGGAACGATACATTAATCGATGGAAAACCCATAGGTGGAGATGGCTATGCAACTTATAGGCTCAACGTAACAGTTGAGCGTATTGGAGAGCCACTTGCTATACGTGTTGAGACATTCTCATCAGCGTATAAGTGCTATGTGGATGGAAAATTAGTTGCTGAAAACGGGCAGATCTCCGAACAGATTAAAGGCGCAGTTCCAAAGTATAAACCTACGGTTATCAGGTTTACTCCGGATAAAGAAACCTTTGATATCGTTTTTAAAGTATCCAATTACACTTATGCTAGAGGTGGATTTTGGTATGAAGTGTACCTTGGTGAGAGCCACAAAATCGATGCTTTAAACGAGGCCATTCTATTTAAAGACTCAATGGTAATTGGCACGTTATTGATTATGAGTTTTTATTTTTTAAATAACTTTATTTTGATGAAAAAAGCTTCGAATGGTCTGTATTTTTTTTGTATGTGTTTGCTTTTGATTCTGAGAACCAGTTTATATGGTGACTATCTATTACTAAAAGCGTTTCCAGAGATATCATTCAAGTCATTTATATTCTTGACATACTTTACAATCATATGGTTTCCAATCACTTTAGTACAATTGTTAAAGAGTTTTTTTGATATCACTTCAAGCAGAAATATATTTTCTATTACGATTTTTTATGGACTAGTAGCCACACTTATAACCATTGTATTGCCTTTAAAAATCTATACTAGTTTCGTGTATTTTTTTGAAATTATTGCTTTTATAATTGTCTTGTATGCAATTGGAAGAGTTTTTTATGCTTATGTCATCAATGATTTTGACACCTTAGTACCGCTGATTGGGGCAATGTTAATCCTTACAACTGGTTTACATGATGTTTTATTCCAGGCCAATGTGATCACCAATACTTTAGGAGAATGGACATCCATTAGTTTAGTGATTTTCATGTATATGTTAACTTATGTTCTCAATAAACGTTTTGCTGAAGTCTATAATAATGCGCTTAGCTATTCTGATAAGTTAAAAAATTCGTTAAATGAGCAATATGCCCTCACGGATGAGTTATATAAACTAGATAAAATCAAAGATCAATTTTTAACCAATACCTCACATGAGTTAAGAACACCTCTTAACGGTATTATCAACATCTCTGATGCACTTTTAAGAGGACAAGGAGGTCAACTCACAGAAAATCAAGCGTATAGTATAGAAGTTGTGAAATCCTCGGCAGACCGACTTTATCGTCTGATCAATGATATCTTGGATGCAGCCCTAATCCGCGAAAATAAAATGACCTTTAACCATAAAGTTTTTGATGTCTTTATGGTTTTAAAAGATTGTCTATTTACACTAGAATTAACTCGGAAAAACGATAAAGTAAAACTCATCAATGAGATTGAACCAAAAGTTTATTTCCTCAATACCGATGAAGAAAGGTTAAAGCAAATCATTTTCAATCTCGTTGGAAATGCTATTAAATTTACGTTAAATGGAGAAATCAAGATAAATGCTGTTATCGAAAACGATCGATTTAATATTAAAGTAAGCGATACTGGAATAGGAATTTCCTCAGAAGACATTGATCAAATATATGACGTATTTACGCAATTGGATAATACATCTAGTCGCCATCATGAAGGTTCTGGTTTAGGACTGTATATAACAAAGGAAGTTGCAAAGTTTATGGGAGCTGAGATCTATGTAGAAAGTACACTAGGTGTGGGTAGCACATTTACTGTAAGTTTCCCTATTAATTTACTCTCATCCGATGATCCTTCAATCGTAGAGGCATATATTAACAAATATAATTATGCATATTTAACTGAAATCAATCACGAGTTACACGATGCACCATTGAAGCGTAAACTAGATAAATTCAATGGCCTTGTATTAGTTGTTGACGATGACTTTGCAAACCGTATGGCCATTAAGCAGCATCTTGAGCTAATAGGAATTGAAACCATAGAAGCCTCAAACGGATATGAAGCTTTGGCGCTTATAGAAGAGGGAAGTAAATTTGATGTGGTTTTACTTGATGTGATGATGCCAGGATTGTCGGGCTTTGAAGTATTGATTAAAATCAGGGAAAGTTTCTCACAGATAGAACTCCCTGTAATTATGCTAACTGCTAGGATAAATTCAAGTGATATTGAACAATCAATGTTACTTGGTGCAAACGACTATATCACAAAACCCTATAATGTAAATGAGTTATATGCGAGAGTGAACAACATTCAAAATTATACAATCGCTTATAAAAATTATCTCAACATGGAGCTGTCTTTCTTGCAGGCTCAGATTAAACCACATTTTATTTTTAATGCACTTAGTACCATTTCTTCACTTTCTATAAAGTCACCAGAGATTGCTAAAGAAATGATCTTAGATATGGCGGATTATCTACGCCTATGTTTTGATTTTGAAAATCATACGGGTTTGTCAAACTTAAGTAGAGAGATGGATTTGGTCAAAGCCTATATCGCGATAGAACGCATAAGGTTTGGCAATTTACTTGATATTAAAGTTGAAGTTGCTGAAGACATTGATTGTACGCTACCAATTTTATGCATACAACCACTTATTGAAAACGCTATAAATCATGGTGTTTTGAAGTCGGAAAATGGTGGTGAGGTCAAACTTAACATAGACTGGGTAGATAGTTTTATCCGTATTTCAGTTTCTGATACTGGTAATGGGATACCTGACGAAGTTATAAAAACGGTGCTTAACTTAAAAACGACAAAAGGGCATGTAGGACTAAATAACATCCATTCAAGACTTATAAAACTATATGGCTCTGGTCTTAATTTTACACATTCAGAAAGCTATAAAACCATTATTTATTTTGATGTACCCTATATTTCGCAGGAGGTTATAAATGAAAGTCTTAGTCGTTGAAGATGAGCAACATACACTTAATGAGATTAAAGAATTAGTTAGTTTATATAAAAGTGATATAAAAATTACTGCAATTTCTGATTCAGAGGAAGCAATACAAGCCTGTTTAAATGAAGATTATCAAATTGCTCTTTTAGATATTGAAATGCCAAGAAAAAATGGAATAGAGCTCGCCATGGAAATTTATCAAATTCTGCCTGAGATTAAAATTGCTTTTGTAACTGCTTATAATCATTTTGCGACAGAGGCATTTGAAGCTTACGCAATTGACTATGTTTTAAAACCCATCAGAAAAGAAAGGCTCTTCAAGAGCCTTGATCGCCTTGTTGCAGCGTGTGGTGATAAAGCAGAAACAGAGGTTGATTTCAAAATTAGTACTTTTGGGAAGTTTGAAGTGAGTGTCAATGGTGAAATTGTAAAGTGGAAAAGACAAAAGGCTTATGAACTTTGTGCTTTTCTTGTGATGCATTTTAACAAACCAATTCATAAAGAAAAATTAATTGAGGTTCTCTTTCCTGAGTTCACACTTAGTAAAGCGACCGTTCAGTTGCATACAACAGTGAGCTATATTAGAAAAGTAGGGATAAAAATAGAGTATTTTAATAATAGCTATCGTTTTGTTCCAGATGGCGTAAAACTTGACTTACTTGATTTTGAGCAAGCACTGGCTAAATTCAAAGGTATGAACCAATTAACCAGTAGTGACTCAAAGCAGCTAAGACGTGTTTTGAAGATGTGTTCGGGAGATTTTTATGAAGAAGATGCATTTGTTTGGTCTATTTCGAACAAAGAATATTTGAAAAATCAGTATAGGATGCTGTATAAAAAATATAAAGAAAGTACAAGCTGAAATTTATTTCAGCTTTTTTTTTATTTGAGGTATTTTTTCGGGATTTTGTAAGTAATTTGTCAGTATCAAATAGTACATTAGCACTAGGAGGTGTTGAAGTGAAGAGAATTATGATAATTGATGAAAATACCGAAGTAGTAAACGATATTGCTATTATGTTAAGTCAATTTATGGAGTTCATAGTTTCAGGTGTTCATTTAACAGCTGTTGAAGCATTACAACACCTTAAAAGTGAAGATCCGGAAATTATTTTCATCAATGTTTTACTTAATGGTATGACCGGGATTAAATTGGCTGATAAAATTAAAAAGTATAATCCTAGTGCTAAAGTAGTATTAATGAGTGAAGATAAGCGTTTTAGAATTGATGGATATAATGCTGGTGCAGACGGTTTTTTAGTAAAACCATTAGATAATAAAGAAATGCATAACATCTTGGAGCGATTTTATCCTGATGATATCAAGCATTAAATTAAAAGAGAAAGGATGTATTGAATGAAAAAAATACTGTCATTATGCCTCGTTTTTGTACTAATCGTAACAGGTCTTGGGATTCAAAATGTCTATGCAACAGACGCAAGTGATATTAAGATTGCACAAGAATCCAACGTAGATGTTGTATTATCTGTAGGAAATTCTTCTCTGGATATTAACAATTTCAACCAAGACTTAAGAGCAGCGTTAATCGCCAAAGGAGTACCAGATGAAAGAATTAACATAAGCTCAATTCAATCGGCAACTTCTTCAACTGATACCCAATCCGCATCTGATATCGTAAACGGTTGGTTGGCTAGACCAATAGGTGTTAGTACAACTGTTGCCAATAAAGATACTGATTATGCGGCAAAATATGCAGTTGACGGCGTCAATAACTGGATAGCGTCTACAGCGACTTCAGGAAGACCTGCTGCAGTATACTTTGATCCAAATGGTTATAATATTCGCAATGCAACTATAGAATATACATGGGGAATCACTAATACTGCTGCTTCTTTTGCACATGGTGAAGCAGGTTTTATTTTCCGTATGGATGAAAGTAGAGATAATTTTTATACCTATACCCTTGATAACCATGCCGCTTGTGGTAACTTACAAGGGTTTGGTAGTGATGGTACAGCAGCAGAAGCTATTTTGAAATTTAACAATGGCAGTAACAATCCATCAACTAAATCAGCTTTAGCAGCTCAAATAAACGGTACAAATATGTATGCATCTAATACTTTAGCAAATCCTGCAGCGTTGAAACTCAACGATTTTGCCGTGTACGCTCAAGGTAGAAAAGAATATGTAAAAATTGAACTTAATGGCAATAACATCAAAGTTTATAGAAGAAAAAACAACAACAGTGGTACAGATGTTAACGCATTAGATAAACAAGATCCGTATGCTCTGATTTTTGATTGGACTGATACAGATAATCCACTGATGACAGGAACAATCGGATTTTACGTATGGGATCAATCAGGCGCTTATTTCTCTGATATAACAATTTCTACCGAATCCACAAGAGGTTTTGCTGAGATTATCAGACAACCACAGTGGCGCTCTAATGCAGAGCACTTTGTTGTCAATTTAGAGGATAACTTAGTAAGTGACTTTGAAGATCAAGTGAAACTTGGCGAAATTTTGTCAAGGATGGGAAATGAAGATATAAACTATCTAGGTTGGGGAACCTCTACCAATCAAACACAAGCAGAAAACTTTATAGATAAAAACAACAATAAAGGGATGTTTACTTTAAATTCGGATTATGAACAGTCTATATCTGATATGGCAGACTATATCTACAACGTTTACTTTGCTTCAAAAGTAAGTGATGTAGTCTATGTGGACATAGACAAGCCACAAGAATTAACAGTAACACCAAATGAGGAAAAATATAATACAACAGATGAAAACTGGCCAAACGGAAAATGGCGAATTGAGCATAATCCAAACTACTACGACCAAAGTGAAGGACTCGCAGTATTTGATGGACAGTATCTAGATGATCTAGATGTGACTTTTACAAAACCAGGTGAGTACGAAGTCTATTACAAAGATGTACTCGTTAAAACAGTAAGAGCGCACAGAAAACCTTTTGCGCTTTTCAATGCAACCATAGATGGTTCAAGAAACGTAACCATCACAGATCTTTCATATGATCTTGATCATATGGCAGATGGCGACAAAGGAATTGCTTCAAAAAATTATGAGTATAAAGAAACTACCTCGACAGCATGGACTGCATTTGATCCTTCATCAGCGACACTTACTTTAGAAGATAATAAGGACTATATCGTAAGGTTGATTGTTCAAGATAATGAAGGTCAAAATAGTAGCTATTATAATCGCTATTTATCAACCAATGCTTCAGTTGCTTCAGTAAAGGCAGTTCCTGAGTTTTATATGGACAAAGATATAGTAAGTAGAGTGCCAGGAACTGTTAATATCACAAATACAAGTTATTCACCAACGGGTGCGTTAACCAATACAGAGTGGACTGTACTGAAAAATAATACAGTACTCTATACCAACACGACCCCTAAATCAAATTTTTCAGATCTAACTGCAGGTACTTATAAAATTAGATTAAGAGTTCAAAATGCCGCTGGATGGTCTGACTACTTTATTAGAACGATTCAAGTAATTGAAGATTCAACTCAACCAAGTGTGGTATTCACACCAAGTAATTCATATGTAACACAAGGTACTGATTTAGTGTTAACATTTAGTGATGCTGGTGGCAGTGGATTAAGTTATCAGCAAGCTGTATTAACTCAATCTAATGTCGCACCAGGAAACTACGGTGGCAAGGGCAACACGGATGTGCGTAAGCTAAGCATGACCACTACAGGCGAGTACTATGTACATTATAAAGCAGAAGACAATAGTGGTAATTTGCTTACAGGCGTATATGGTCCGATAAATGTAGTGACTCATCCTGACTGGATTGCACTTGGTGAAGCGCTGGATAATCTGGAAATAGGCTACCAAACTGGTGATTCAGCATCAAGTGTCACTCAAAATGTCGTTTTACCACTTACAGGAACAAACGATGCATCTGTTACTTGGTCAAGTGGAACGACTTTAACCATCGATAACAACGGTAACGTATTTAGACCGATCCCAGCAGATGGTAATAAAACTGTCGTTATGACAGCAACACTTAAAAAAGGCATCGCAACAACTACAAAAGTATTTAATCTAAACGTAATCAGTCAAGTGGCTACTGATGAAGAAGCCGTTATAGCAGATAAAGCACATTTACAAATTGGATATGCATCTGGTGATTCTGAAAATAATGTTACTCAAGATGTGACATTACCAACAACAGCTAGTAATGGTAGTACAGTTTCATGGTCATCATCAGTATTGGGAGCAATAACCAATGGTGGCGTAGTTACTCGACCAGCATATAATGCACCTGATACAGTCGTTACATTAACTGCAACGATAACAAAAGGCGTTTATACTGAAACGAGAGTTTATGATGTGATCGTTAAAAAATCAGCTATTACAGATACACAGGCTGTAGCAGATGACAAGGCATCACTAGACGTTCTCTATGCTGCTGGAGATTATGCGGCAAACGTAACGAGAAATATCGGACTTGTAACTACACTTGCAAATGGCAGTTCAGTAGCATGGACAAGTGACGATCTAGTAAGTATAGCAACAGATGGTACTGTAACAAGACCGATTTTTGCTGATGGAGATAAAACAGTTACACTTGAAGCAACGATTACAAAAGGAGCAGTAAGTGATACAAAACAGTTTATACTCACAGTTAAGTCTGAGCTCAATGCAGCTGCCGCAGACCCTGACGCAGACGCTGTTGCAGCGGATGAGAGCCTGCTCGATATAATCTATGCATCAGGCGATAACGCAAGCAATATTACTCAAAATATTACTTTGGTAAGTGGTTTAGGTAATGGAACGACTATCACTTGGGCAAGTTCAGATGCAGCGATAGACAGCAACGGTCTCATCACACGACCTGCAAATGGAGCAGGAGATACAACCGTTACATTAACAGCAACTATTACCAAAAATCTTGCATCATTACAAAAAGTGTTCAACAACCAAATCGTTAAAGAGCTCCCTGCTGCTTTACCAGATGGTACAGCAGATGTAGCGACTGACAAAGTAGCACTGGCTATAGGATATGCTGTAGGGGATGATGAGACACATGTTACTCAAAATGTAGTCCTTCCACTTACAGGCGCTTCAGGAACAGTGGTAACATGGAACTCGGATAAGCCTGTCGTAATTGACTTAAAAGGCAATGTCTTTAGACCAAGTCAATTAGTCGGGGATGAAACAGTTCTCTTGACAGCAACGATTAGTAAGAATGGTGCCTCTGACACACAAACCTTTACACTTTTAGTTAAACAATATGGCGGTGGCGAAGAGTCAGATATAGTCATCGATAAAACTAACCTTTTGATTCAGTACGGAACTGGTGATGAAGATACAAACGTTACAAAAGATATCGTACTCCCTGAAACAGGCAATAAAGGTAGCACCGTTGTTTGGACAAGTAGTGATACGGATGTCATTGCTCTAGATGGTAAAATTACTAGACCTGAGTACGGACAAGAAGACAAATGGGTAACATTAACCGCTACGATAACCTTGGGTGGAGAAACTGATACTAAAGTCTTTAAGGTTTTAGTAAAAGCAAAATCACAAGTGATCAGAACAAGAGATGATGAACCTGAACTTACAAAACCGACTGAGTCGGGCACAATCATCATCGTAAACGGTAAACAAGAAGTTGCAGGTAAAGAAAGTGAAACCACTCTAAACGGGAAAAAATCTACTTTTGTAGAAGTAACACCAGATGTTATCCTTAAAAAAATCGAAGATGAAATTAAAGCAAATACAAAAGATACCAATGGTGGCAATACAGTAGAAGTCCCTATTAAGAGTACAAATCCTGATAATGTAAAAGTTGCATTGACAGGTGATGTAGTCAAGAAGATGGAAGACAACACTTTTAATCTCTTGATTAATTCTCAAAATATTGATTATGTAATCCCTGCAAAAGAGATCAATATAATGAAAATTGCTGATGTGATGGGTGTAACTGAGTCTAGCTTAAGATCAATTGAAATTGAGATTTATATGGACAAAGTTGAAAGCGCAGTCAATGACAAAATAGCAGCTGATGCTCAAAAACAAGGCTACGAATTAATGCTTCATCCAGTGGATTTCAAGGTGATTGCTAAGACAACTACTACAAACGGTGCTCAAAATGAAGTGGTCATTGATCAATTTAGCCAATATGTAGAGAGAATCCTTGCAATACCATCAAATGTTGATCCATCTAAGATTACAACCGGTATTGTATACAACGAAGATGGGGTATTATCACATATTCCAACAGAAGTGTTTAAGAAAGATAACCAATACTTTGCAAAATTGAGTTCACTTACGAATTCAAGTTATTCAATCATTTGGAATCCGATAGAAGTTGCTTCAGTTGAACATCACTGGGCAAAGGAAGCTGTAAACAACATGGCTTCTAGATTGGTATTAACCGATATTGAAGGTTTTAAACCTGATGCAAATGTCACAAGAGCAGAATATGCTTCCTATATCGTAAAAGCCCTTGGTCTTTATAGAACAAATGCGGATGTATCAACACTTTCAAAATTCACCGATATAAGTGGAAAAGGATATGATGAGAATGCTATTGCGATTGCAACACAATGGAGCATCATCAATGGTTATCCTGATGGTACATTTAGAGGCGATAAATCAATTACGCGTGAAGAAGCAATGGCAATGTATTCAAAAGCAATGGAGATTAGTCAGTTAGTGATCGAAGGCAATAACCTCGTGAACTATACAGATGCAAATAAAGTTGCTAATTGGGCAAAACCAATGGTTGAGAAAGTTGTCAATGCAGGCGTCTTTAATGGAAGAACAAAAAATAGCTTAGTACCAAATGGCACTTTAACACATGCAGAATCATTGGCTGCAATTCAAAACTTATTGATTCAAAGTACTTTAATTAATAAATAAAGTGATGCTTAACTAAAAAGGTACTGCTACAAAGTTAGAATTTGTAGCAGTACCTTTTCTAATGTGTTTAAACTTTAAGCTTTCATGTGTTTCCAGATAAAAGCGTTGATTTCATCCATGGCGAGGAGCGCTTCTTTAAACATAGGGGATAAAAGCGGAAAACAGTGGAACATCTCATCCCATACGTGGAGCGTCACGTCTACACCTGCTTTTTCAGCGTTCTTTGCAAGGGTCAGTGAATCACTGAGGAGCGTCTCGTGATCACCGACCTGGATCATCATAGGGGGTAAGCCACTTAAGTCAGCGAACACAGGTGACATCAACGGGTCTTTTGGATCGCCATCACCGACATAGTAACCTAGCCACGTTTCGGTAGATCCGATAGGGGTGCAAGGGTCCTCTTCAAGTCTTGTGGTATGTGACTCGCCTGAGATGGTCATATCCACACATGGGGACATGGCAATCACTGCTTTTGGCAGGGCGATGCCCAGTTCCTTTAGTTTGAGCAGACAGCTAAACTGAAGCCCCGCACCAGCAGAGTCCCCTGCGAAGAAGATATTCTCTGACGCATAGCCTATTTCTATTAGCCACTTGTAGATCTCGACACTGTCGTCCATCGCTGCAGGGAAAGGATGCTCCGGTGCAAGGCGGTAGTCAAACACAAGTGCTTTGACACTTACCCTTTTTACGAACTTAGAGACGATGTTGCGGTGTTCTTCGGCGCTGCCTGAGACGAAGCCACCGCCGTGGAAATAGAGGATCACTTTGTCATCAGGTGCACCGTCAGGGGTGAGCCATTCCGCATAAAGACCAGTATAATCAGCAGGCGTCACGTTGACCCCGGATGTTTTACGCGCCATCTTCATGGCAGACTTATGGATATTAGCCCGCATCTCGATGATGGAGGAATCTTGAGTGATGACTTCAGGTTTAAGCTTTCCTTTTAAGAGATGCCTGTTGCGCATCACCAGTGAGAAGAATTTGCCTTTAAAACTTGCCATATGGGTTACTCCTTTATAAATAGTCGATAGATTGTTTCAGCTTGTGGCTGGATATAATAATCAAGGGTAGTGGCTTTTACTAGTGAGAGCCCGTTGATGGTGACCCAGAAAAGGATTGCCAGCTCTTTGGCATCTCCTTCAAAGATGGTGCCATCTAGTTGTCCCTGGGCGAGTATGGCCTCTATCTCTCTGTAGGGAATCTCTCTTTTTTGGTTGATCTTTGATTTTTCATCCTCTGGGAGCATGTCCATGAAAACCGTCTGCATGATGAGATGAGAGGTCTGACTAAAGTCCTCATTATCTGCGATGATGTCCAGTAGTCCACTGATGCCGAACTTGATCTTCTCAGATGCAGATAAGGGCATGGCTTTAAGCGATATCACGGCACCTATGATCTTATCAAGTGACTCGTGCATCATCTCTAGGTAGATCGCCTCTTTAGAGGAATAGTAATGATAGATGAGCCCTTGCGACATGTCCGCCGCCTTTGCGATATCTTGTATCTTCGTTGCAGCGACGCCTTTAGAGGCGAACAGGGTCAGTGCTGCTTTTTTGATGGATTTGAGACGTGTGTCTCGCATCTCGTTGTTTTTGGTGGTGTTTCTTGCCATTGGGTTCTCCTGTTGGTAAGTGGGTAAATGTCGAGTTGATGGATAAAGTTTTTTTGTATTGGCTAATTGCTTATAATTGATTGAATAATCATTCAATGAATATTATGATATTATATTAGGATTTTTGACTGGCGTTGTCAAGAGGGAGATGTGATAACTATATAATTGTTAAAAAATAACGCAATAGCATTTCGCAAAGCCTCCGAATATGGTATACTTAGCGAAGTAGAACTGGAAAATTTGGTGGAATTGGAAAACCTTAATAGTAAGTACTTAAAGAAATAGAGGAAAAGTTATGGGACACACACAGATGGCGATATGTGGTGAACTCATCCACGTAGATCTGCAGAGAATATCAATACATAAACAATTTTATAAAGACCAATAACCTTTGTCCTATAGGATGGATGAGGGTTGTTGGTTTTTTTTGAAGTTACAACTTGGTTGTGACAAAATCTGAGGACTCGATGCCCAAAGATTTTTCTTTGATATATGGGGGAAAGATGGACGAACTGAAGCTTATAGATGCGATAAATCATCTAAATATCTGGAAACAAGGCGATCAACGTGCGCCTCATAAACCGCTATTGATTCTATATGCGCTCGCTAAGCTACAAAATAGAGATCAGCAATGGCTGAACTATAACGTTGCAGCCGAAGACCTTAGAAAGCTACTAGTCGACTTTGGTCCACTTCGTAAAAGTCAGTACCCCGAACAACCATTTGTAAGGCTGACCAGTGATCACATATGGCAACTGAGTATACCTTCAGAGTCGATAGATAGATACAATATCAAAGATAAATGGCTTAAAAATAACCAAGTGGCAGGTGGGTTTAGTGATGAAGTATACCGTTTACTCAAGAATGATCCTAACCTCATCATCAAGATAGCACAGATGGTACTTGATACACATTTTCCCGAATCTATCCATGATGAAATCCTCGATGCAGTTGGACTTGATTTAAGTTATACCTATAAAAAAGTAAAGAAACGAGACCCAGAGTTTCGTGAGAAAATCTTGATCGCTTATGGTTATAGCTGTGCTGTATGTGGGTTCAATGTAAGACTAGGTCATAAACTCATCGGCATAGAAGCAGCACATATCAAATGGCATCAAGCCGGTGGACCTGATATAGAGACAAATGGCATCGCCCTTTGTGCCATGCACCACAAACTCTTTGATCTAGGTGCATTTACGATTACTCATGAACATAAGCTACTTACTTCGCAACATGCTCATGGATCGCATGGGCTTGAAGAATGGCTTTTAAGATATGATCAGAATGTTATTGCGAAGCCAAGAGAGGGGATTTATCTTCCTCAAGGGCAGTTTTTGGATTGGCATGTTAGGGAGGTTTTTAAGGGGTGAGAGAGAAATTATATTTATGCGGATCGAGGAGGAGTTAAATGAAAATTAATTTGTTTAAAATTGATAAAGATGATAAAGGTAACTCATATGAAGCATTGGTTAGCGAATTAAAATTATCTGACTATAAAAACATATCAAATTTGAACTATGAAGGTATAGAATACAAGCTATATATAGAACAGAAACCAAGAAGAAAAATACTATGGATAGAAGAATTGAATAATGTTTTTAATTTTGGAAATTTAAGTAATAATTTTGGTGAAATTAATAACGGAGTTCTTATACTTAATGCACCTTCAAAAAATATTTATGCAATAACTTTTGGACATTCATATCATCTAATTCATGAATATTGTGACAGAAATTTTGCTTTAGATTTTGCCGAATCAGAGATTAAAAGTGCAGATGTCGATACTAAATCTTCTGATTTTATACATGGAATTAAAATTAAGGAGTTAGTTAACTTAAAAGATAATACTACCCCAACTTCAGAAGGCGGTGAGAGCTTTAAGTTCGTTGGTGGTATTCCAAATAGTCAAATTTTTGGTAAAAGAGTTGATTGTGGTTATTCAATACATTTTGGAAGAAATTTCATTTTTGAAAAGCCGGAAGACTTAAAAGAACTTAATAAGATAATTATAGAGACTGAAAGAACATTAAGTAAAAAAGATAAATTATATAATTTTCCTAGGATTACTTATTTATCAAAAACAAACGCTATTTGTGATGAGTTAAATAAACTAGTCAAAGCGGAATTAGTTTGTAATACAGAAAATATTGAAGTTTATACAAGTTCATTTGCTATCCTTGGGAGTACAGTACTAATGAATAGTGATAATTACTGCTATATTGTTTATGTTAAAGGAAAGAACAAAACAACAACTGAACGATATGACGTATTATCAAAAAAATGTATTGTAGATTATTTTAATAAATACAAATCAGAAATTGATGATATTGATAGTGTTCAAATTAAGGTTGTAAAAGTAGAAAATAATATTGAACTTAAACCTCAATCAATTAAAAGATACTTGTTTGTTTCAATAGAACTCAATGGGACAGAATATCTTTTAAGTGACAATAGATGGGGCTATGTAAATATGACCTTTAATGAAACGTTAGAAAAGTCATTAAATATAATTAGTGAAACTTGCGTTGAGTATGGTACAGGTGTTCTAGCAGTTGATTATAATGATGAAGATGACTATATTGATAAAGTTGTTTCATCAATGAAGTTTCAAAAGTTGCATAAGGAGTTCATATATTTGAATGGAGTACCATTTGAAATTGCTGATTTATTAGAGTACGAAAATAATTATTTATTTACTGTTAAACTTGGTAGTAAGAATCAAGAATTTATTTATTCTTTTGATCAAGCAATTAGTTCTGCTACTTTTTTGACTCATAAAAAAGACTATTTGTTATATCAGAAGTTATTAGATGCAAAATTTGATGAAGAAGTAATTAATAAAATATTTGCTTCAAAAAGCTACTTTGTTTTATTAGGGTTTAAGCAAAATAAATATCGAGAGCTAATCCAAAAAAAAGAGTTTAACTTCAATGAAATTAATTCTTTCCTACTTAAATTAAAGATAGTATCATGGGTTAGCCTAATGAAGAGTACTGATATGAAATATAAAATAATTTTGATTTAATGGATTCTCATAAGGTCATTTTAAACTCAAAACTGCTAAAAACAACTTATTAAATTAATTTGAGAACAGAAATTATAGGGGAGAAAATCTATGAGCGAGTATATTTCTATTGTACCAAAAGTTATCCAAGAAAATGAATTTCTTGAGATTGCGAGCGATTTTGGAGACCCACTTGAAGTTATTAGAGAGGCAATTTCGAATGCTTATGATGCTAATGCAACCCAATTAATAATAAATATTTTAATGGATTCAAGTCAAGGATATCAGAACTTAATCATAGAGTTCCATGATAATGGTGAAGGGATGTCTTATGAAAGATTAATTAATAATTTTTGGAATTTAGGTGATTCTTACTCAAAAGATTTTCATGATAAAATAGGAGAAAAAGGACACGGAACTAAAATTTATCTAAGAGCAGATTTTATTGATGTATTGACTAATAACGGTGACTGTGTATATCACTCAATTTGTGATGGCCCTTTCAAAGCATTAAGAAAAAGAAAATTACATGAGCCTAAGGTTTGTCAAGTTGAAAATGGAGCAATACCAAAAGGTACAAAAATCAAACTTGAAGGTTATTCAAAAGAGTACTCACGATACAAACAAGATATAATTAAAGATTATATTTATTGGTTTACTAAACATGGGTCAATAGAAGGGGAATTCCCTGAAAATGGGAAGAAAGATTTCAAAATTTTTCTCAAGGCTTTAGATGTTGACGATATGGAAGAGCTAGAATTTGGACATCGATTTGCTCCAGAAAATAGTAATATTAATGAACTTTTTGGTCAATATGAGACAAATGCAGCTGAGTACTTTGTAAAAAAATATGTTTGGAAAAATGAAAAATTAGAAAAATTTCCACATATTAAATATGATGTTGTGATTAATGTAGAGGGAGATACAGCAAAAAGAGAATATAATACTATGTTAAGTTCGAGAAAAATGAACAAAACTGGAAAATACAAAGTGTCTGATAGATATGGACTTTGGTTATGTAAAGACTATATTCCTATTCAGCGTGTCAATGATTGGGTTACAAATTTTGGAACAGGTTCAAATTCAGTTGTAATGCTTCATGGATTTATAAATTGTCAAGACTTCAATTTGACTGCAAACAGAGGAACTATTGCAAATACAAATATTGATGTTATTGAAAATATGAAAGCTGAAATTGAAACCATTTTGGATTTCATAAATGAAGATTTATACAAAAAAGAGTTGTTTACATTAAAACAGTGGCAAAGTGAAGCGAAAACGATGAAAATTGAACAAATTGAATTTAACAGAAGAAAATCAACGTTAGGAAATCGAAAGTTAGTTAATATAAATGGGATTAAAATATTAGAACCTTCAAGTGAATCAGAAACATTCATGGTTTTTAACACATTGTATAATTTTTACCCAAGTAAGTTTGAGTTTGAACCACTTGATTATAACACTAGTATAGGAATTGATATTTTGGCAAGAAATAAAACTGATGCTAAAATATCAGATTGTGAGTTTTGGTATGTAGAATTGAAATATGTACTATCAGCAAATGATTTTAATCATTCATTTAAGAATCTACGGTGGATAGTATGTTGGGATTTTGGTAAAGACATCAAGGATGGAACAGAAATAAAATCAAATGTGGACAGCCAAGAGCGTGTTTTTAGAATTATAAAAACAAAAGAGAATAAAAATTTATATTATTTAGAAAACGATAACTCAAGTATAAGAATTAAAATTTTAAGGTTAAAAGAATTTATTGAAAGTGATCTTGACATGAAATTCATGTATTTATAAAAAAAATACAATTTTACTATTTAATAATTTTCTAGCCACATTGTTTCATGAGACGATAACGAAGAATATCAGACACTTTAGAGTTTAATAAAGTATTTAATGATAAATAATCTTATAAATATTCTTTAAAACTCATAATTAATTAAGATGATTTACTGTAAATTATTATTGCTAACAGATGCATTGATAATATTAGTAATCTTAAAAGGAGTAAAATGTTTATTTCGAATAACTACAACTTTGAACGAAAGCATTTACTATCAAAACATATTGAGTCGGATAAAGAAAGAATTTATTCTAGTGGAGAACTTAAATTTCTTTTTGCGGAAACTCGTAATAGATGTGGAAGTTGTAAAAAACCTTTAAATTGGAATTTAACAGATGCAATAAACTCAAAAAAAAATCAGATTGCCCATATATATGGTAAAAAATTATTTGCAAAAGCTAGTCTGCCTTTGAAGGAAAAATATCATATTTCGGATGTTTCAGAGATCAACCAATACCATAATTTGATAATATTATGTGATAAATGCCATTTGGACTATGATAATAATCCTACATATAATAAGTATATAAAAATTCTTGAAGCAAAAGAACATGTTGCTAAGTCAGTATCCAATAAAACTTTTGTATACTTTGCTTTAGAAGATATATTAGAACGCATAAAAGAAGGGGCTTTTAATAATATTTCTGCTTCCGGAGTAAATGGGTTGAGCGGCTATAAAAAAAGCGAATTGATTTTGAAACTCAAATTCAATAGTATTAACAACTTAAAAACTACAAAAGTTATATCCGATATGATTTCATATTTCAAGATTATAAACGATCTAATCAATGATTTTGATAAAGAAAAAGAACATCTTAAAAAATATAATGAGGTATATCTTCAACTAAAAAATATATATGAAGATAAAAATGAAATACTAAATATTATAGATAATTCTCTCATAGAGACCGACTACGATCTATTTGTAGATATTATCCCGATAATTACAAACTATATGATAATGAACTGTGAGGTCCTTGATAATGTTACCTAATAAATTCATTTTAATTACAAATTCTAAGATATATAGAGCAATTTTATTTTATCGGGATTTTCCCGGATTACTTATTCATAAGTCTCAGATTAAAAGGTATGAGGAAATTGAGAGCCTTACTATATTATATTCTTTAGGTTATATAAAAAATGGAGGGGTAAATTATTTTGTTAAAATACGTTAAAATAAATAAAAATTTGATTGAATTTCAAGATGGATTAAACATTATATCTTGTATTCCAGTGCAGACAGAGAGCAATACAAATAATAATATCGGGAAAACAACTCTTATTCATATATTGCAAGCAATTTATGGGCAGAGGAAATTATATCCAATTGCACAATCATTAAATAGCAAAATAAAGAAATCGAAACACACATGTTTATTAGAGTGGTGTTTCAATATTGAGAATAATAACTTTATATTTAAATATGATACTGACAATACTCACCAAGTATCTCATGAAGGTATCTTTATCTCTCTTGAAGAATACAAATATCAAATTGGTTTGTTACTAAATAATAAAGTGAAAATATTTCGAGATAATGTGAATTCTGATTACAAGTTTATACGTAAAACGTCAGATAATTTCTTTATTAGTGATTCCTTCGCTCATAGAAATCAATCTTATGTAGCGTTTTTTCTGATTAAAATACTTTTCAGTAAGAGTCTAGACCAATCTACGCTAAAGGAAATAGAAAAATATTTCGAAAAAGTTGCTAAACGAAATAGCTATTCCAATATAAAAAGCAGATACCATAATGATATTATCGAAGAAATTATGGACTTAGATGATACTGATAGTTTTATTGAATTAGATAAACTAAGCAAAGAGCTTAAAAGATACAAAACTATCGCTAGTGAGAATATTGATTATGCAATAATTCAGGAGTTAAAAGAACTAGGGTTGAACGTAGATTTTGATGAGATTATAGAGTTTCATAAGGCTCTAATTAATGATTATAATTATATTATTCAAAATAAAATTGATGAAGTGGATGAAAATATTAAAAATATTAAGAACAGTATCGCAGATGTCTCTATTTTTGACTATCCACAAAGTGATATAGACATTGCTATTGAAGTTAGTGAATTTCTTAAAAGAGTAGACAAAGAACTTAGAAGTGATTATATAGGGCTTTCTAATAATATAGATATTCTATTGAGTGTAATAAACACTGAGTTAAAGGAAATAAACACAGATATATCTAAGTCACTAGATGGTAAGATTGAAGCAGATAATAATTTTAGCCTTGGAAGTATAAGGAACGAAACTCTACAATCCTTAAAATTTAATTTGAAACTAAAGGTAACAACTGGAGACGCAAACAAATATATTAATGCTCTATTACTTTACGCACATATTTTGGCAAAAGGAAGTATTAATATTGTTGCATTAGACACCCATCATACCTCTGAAGTCACCCCTATAAATTTGAACAAAGTCTTGCATCATATTAAAAAAATTATAGGAGTTAAACAATATTTAGTACTTCTGTTTGATAACAGTATTGATGAAAGTCAATTTTCTAAAGAGATTATTCATAGGATTGGTTCAGGTGAAAATACATTACTAGGATATTCGATTTAAATAGTCAATAACATTACCTATTAAATTCTGGATTGATCATTAAAATAAATTAAAAATCTAGATTAATGATTATTAAAATGGTTAAAATCAAATACATCACATATAACCATCTCAGTCATTTCTGAGACCTAATCAGCAAAAACTTTAAGCACTTGAACGAAAGGATTATATATGAAAGTAAAACCCAAAATAAAATCCCAAAAATATAAAGAGCTAAAGGAAAAACAAAAGCTGTTTAATAAATCACTGGATAAAGAAAGATATAAATATGTGAGAATGATTAACAGAAATCAAGAGTCTGTATATGAATATATAAATGAGTATAATGATTTTTTACAAGAACAATATACAAAAAATGCTTCTCGGCTGAGCTTTTATTTAGATAGATATTATTATTTAGATTATAAAGAGGGATATATGAAAAATATCTCTTTAGGTATAATGTCTTCACTTGTAGTAATGTTTTACATATTTTATCAAGATGGAGTAACGTTATTTTTTAATACCATTTGGAAAACAAATTTAAATATTGGAGAAGGATTATTATTAATTGGTTTTGTTTTTTTAGCGAGAATAGTTATGATGATTATTTTGATAGTTATATTTATGGCGGGTTTGTATATGCTTATTAAATATATAGATTCGCAACTTTATAAACTGTTTAATAAAGATACTAATACATTATTAATTAACATTGAGCGAAACTGTGTTATGAAATTACTCAATGAAGAATTCAAATTAAATGTATAAATACTTCTTAAGTTATATATTTTTAGTCACTTAATGAAATTAAATAAAAGGAAGTTTCGCAAACATTTAATATTTCAGTTCTCTTCAAAATTGATTCGGCATAATAGTTTTATAATTACACTTTACTAGACCCTTTTGGAAAGGAGACAACTAATGTTATATTTTGTGATGATACTTATTATTTCTTATTTTTGCTTTGATATTTACAAATACAACAAATGTAAATATAAGATTGAAACAAACAACAATTATCTAAAAGTGAGGCTTAATAAAGGGTTATTTGGTGAGTATTTGACCTATCAAATTTTGGAAAGTTTGTCTGGATATAAGAAAATAACTGTAAATACATATATACCTAAAAAGAATGGAGAAACAACTGAAGTTGATCTGATCTGTGTCCATGAAACTGGTATTTATTGTATAGAGTCAAAAAACTATAGTGGATGGATTTTTGGGGATGAAAAGTCTCAATATTGGACTCAATCTTTAAAAGGTGGCATGAAAAATAGATTTTTCAATCCAATTATGCAAAATGAAGGACATATAAAGCATTTAAAGGAATTTTTAAGTGCAGATTATAGTGGTGAATTTTACTCCGTGATCGTTTTTAGTCAAAGATGTGATCTAAAAAAAATTAAGATGAATTCAAAAGATATTTTGCTAATGAGAAGACCATTTTTAAAAAGGCATATGAGTAGAGCAATAGTTAAAAGGAATCAAATATTGAGTAATTTAAAAGTTGATTCAATTTATGATAAATTAATTCAATATTCTGGTGTAAGCGAAGAAGAGAAACTTCAGCATATTAATAACATTAAACGGAAAAAATAGTCACTGGAGGGATTATGAAAATAAAATCATTTTTATGGTTTATGATTATATTGGGATTGTTTTTGTTTGCTACGAATCCAAATAAAAATGATTTTAAGGAATTTATTGATAGTGAAATCAGCACTAAAATTTCTAATTCGGTTATAGAATCCAACTCTTTTTTAGATGAAATAATTTCAGTCATTACTGGTAAAGTCGTATCCCAAGTGGCTGATGTGATATATGAAAGGACTGATTATATTTTCTTTAGCTATTACAAAATTGAAGGTATTGGCTTTAGATATGAATATTTGGGGATATCAAAGAATTTTTATCATGCATTTACACGAGAAGAGCCCAACGTAATTAATAGTTATTTTCATGCTAAAAAAACAAGTAATATTAGTAATGAAAATTCTGAAAATATTGAACCAAAGAATACTGACGTTATTAAGGGCACTTCAGAAACAATAGAATTAAATGAAGATGAGTTTACTAGTAGAGCGATAACTTTAAAACAGAAGGGTAAATTATCAATAAATTGTATGGTTATAGATGGTCCAGCATTAGATTATATCTTAATGGATAAAGATAACTTTGAAAGTTTTAAGAATAAGATTGAATTTGGACTTAATAATGATGTGTTTGTGATTGAACAAGGTAAACTTGAATTGAATGCACTAAAAATAATTACTGCTACTTTAGATGCTGGAGAATATTACATTTTAATTGAAAATGGTGACATTGGACAAGTAGCACCGCCGGTAAATTTAATGAATGATGTTGCCAAAGTGGAACTAGAAATAATCATCAACGACTAAATTTCACAAATTACACACCAGATCGGAGTCAACATGCCAACTCAAAACTTCTACGAATCACCAATAAACAAATCACTTGAAGCAAAGCTTGAAAAGATGCTCATAGATCATGAGATTATAAAAGAGGATATGGACGGGGCGGAAGCTGCGTCCATTTTGTCATTGTATCTAAAGCGGGCGCTTGAATATGGACTGAGACATTATAGCAAACAGAGTGAGCTACAGACACAGGTAGATATCACTAATCTCTTGCTGGGTGAACTGAGCCGTTTGACTGAAGATGAAGGTTTAGAGGATTGGCTTTTGACTGAATCTAGGCTTTTAAAGGTCATTGCCAGTAAACCTGTGGATAAGAAATTGCTTTTAGAGAAGATTCCACAGACATCACTGTCGAAAAGCAGTCTTTTTACTGGGAGTCAAAGTGAACCACAAGTCTATAGAGAGTTAAAACGTGAGATCGCCTCCGCTGATCAGGTGGACTTACTGGTGTCTTTTATCAAGTTCAGTGGTCTCAGACTGATCTATGATGACCTTGTGGAACATACGAAAACAAAACCACTTAGAGTGATCACTACCAGTTATATGGGGGCGACTGATGCCAAAGCCATAGAAATGCTTGCAAAACTTCCCAACACAGAGGTGCGTATCTCTTATGATACCAAAAGAACGAGACTTCATGCCAAAGCCTATTATTTTCAGCGCAGTACTGGGTTTAGCACTGCTTACATAGGTTCTTCAAATATGTCTAAGGCTGCGTTAAGTGAAGGCACTGAGTGGAACATGAAAGTATCGGAGTACACCTCACCAGAGATTATCGCTAAGTTCAAGATCACGTTTGAAACCTACTGGCATATGAACGAGTTTGAGCCCTATCGTGATGGCTCTTTAGAAGATCAAGAGAAGCTTCAAAATGCACTTAAAGCTGAAAAGCAAGAGGATAACGATCAGATGATGTTTTTTGACCTTAAGCCCTTTGCCTATCAACAGGAGATTCTTGAACAACTAGAGATTGAACGCTCTGTTCACCATGTCTATCGAAACTTGGTCGTGGCAGCCACTGGCACTGGAAAGACCATGGTCGCTGCTTTCGATTTTTTACGGTTATATAAGGAAATCCCACAGACGAGGCTTTTGTTTTTAGCGCATCGGGAAGAGATCTTGAAACAGAGCTGTAAGACATACCGGGCGGTGCTGAAAGACCATAACTTCGGGGAGTATTGGGTGGCGGGTCAAACGCCAAGTCGGTATGAGCATGTATTTGCATCGATTCAGACCTTAAATGCTGGGGCGAAGTATCGTGAACTGCCAAGGGATTATTTTGATGTGATTGTACTGGATGAGACGCATCACAGTGCTTCTGATAGTTACCAGAGAATCATCGCACATTTCTCGCCGAAGATCTTACTTGGGTTAACAGCTACACCTGAACGGATGGACGGGAAATCCATCCTTGAGGATTTTGACCATAGGATCGCTTATGAGATTAGGCTGAATCAGGCCATAGAGCAGAACTTGCTTTGTCCTTTTCACTATTTTGGGGTCAGTGATGACACGGACCTTTCAAATATGAAGTGGCAATCGGGTAAATACGTCACAAGAGATCTCAGCGCCACTTATATCGGCGATCATGCCAGAGATAGAGCGATCATCTCAGCGGTGGTGCGGTATATCAGTGATATGCAGACGGTTAAGGGACTGGGGTTTTGTGTAGACCAAGAACATGCAAAACATATGTCGGAGGTGTTTCGCAGGGCGGGGATCGCTAGTGAGTCACTGGATGCGAACTCTTCAAAGCAAGACCGTCACAGCATACAGGGAAGACTTAAAAATGGCGAGATCAAGTTTATCTTCGTGGTCGACCTTTATAACGAAGGGGTGGACTTACCCTATGTAAACACGGTGCTTTTCCTTCGTCCTACAGAATCGGCGACTGTGTTTATCCAGCAGCTTGGGAGAGGGCTTAGACTTCATGAGGACAAAGAGGTGCTCACGGTTCTTGACTTTATCGGACAAGCCCATCAAAAATACGATTATCGCATGAAGTTTCAAAAGCTCGTTGGCAAGACGCGTCACGCCGTAAGTGATGAGGTCGCTCTCGATTTTCCTTCTGTGCCTAGGAACTGCTTTGTGCAGCTTGAAAAACTGGCGAAGGAATACGTCCTTAGAAACTTAGCGCAGGGGCAGAACAATATCAGAAAGCTAAGACAGATGATGATTGCCTTCCAAACTGATGCGCAGCTTCCTCTGACTTTACAGAACTTTTTAGCGTATTATGATCTCTCGCCAAAAGAACTCTACAAAACCACCTGTCTGTTTGAACTAGCTGATGCTAACTACCAAGCATCGCAGACGTGTGATTTGCTGGAGAAAGTTAATATGAAAGGCGTGTTTTATAAGATCAGCCAGATCGACGATGCTGGCTTTATACAGTTTGCTCTTAAGTACCTACGCGCGCCGCTCATGTACCCTTTCGAGGGGCTTGCTCTTGAAGATCAGCGAAGGGGACTCATGCTCTTTTATACGCTTTCGGATGTGGAAAGTTCATTACCACTAGAGGAGTATTTTAACCGTTTAAGCACAGAGGCATCACCTGTCATGATGGAGATGATCCAGTTACTTGAGATTTGCCTTGAGGCAGTAGATCATATTCCTAAGAAATTGGGACTACCTGATATCCCACTTGAACTTCATGCAAACTATAGCACTTCGCAGGTACTTTCTGCATTTGGGATCAATACACTAGACAAGCTTATGCCTTTTAGAGAAGGAGCTAAATACATCTCAGACTACGGTGTAGATGTTTTTTTCATCACCCTTAAAAAGTCTGAAAAGCATTTCTCAGAGACGACTCTGTATGAAGACTATGCCATCGACTCACAGCTTTTTCACTGGCAGTCTCAGAGCCGTACCACTGCGAGCAGTCCAACGGGTCAACGCTATATTGGTCAAAGGACCAACGGTTCAAAAGTGATGCTTTTCGTTCGTGAAGAACGAAGTGATGAAAACGGTAAAACTGAGGTTTATACGTGTCTTGGACTTGCTGATTATACCAGTCATCAGGGGAGTGCACCAATCAGTATCATCTATAAGCTTAGAGAGAAGATGCCTGTGAAGCTGATGCGGGTGTCGAATCGGTTTGTGGGGATGGGGTAGAATCATGATATAAAAAGTATTATTTTGAGAAAATAGGGGGGATGAACATGAAATTAGTTTTAGTGGATTATGAGAACATTCAAAATTTAGATGGGATTGATAAGATTAGTGATTATGAGATTAAGATACTTGTTGGGAAGAATCAAACCAAAGTGCCTATTGACTTAGTATTGCAAACGCAGCAACTAGGTAAGTCTTTAGAATGGCTTAAAGTAAACGGTCAAGGTAAAAATGCACTTGATTTTTACATAGCGTATTATATAGGGAAATATATTGAAGCTAATAAATATAGTGCTTTCGTGATTGTTTCAAAAGATACTGGATACGATCCCTTAATTGAGCATATAAATGAAGCAACAAAATCAAAAATCGTTAAGCGCGTTACCAATATAACTCAGGTTCATCATAAACTGATGGAAAAGTCTATTACACCAGAGATGAAGAAACTGATAGACCAACTTAGAAAGATTCAAGGTAATAAACGACCTAAAAAGAGAAGTACATTGAGTGGATTTGCGATGTCTGTTTTTGCAAATCACAAATCAACTGAAGAACTTAACGAAATCATTGAAGGTTTATATGTTGGGAAATTCATAAGTGAAGCAAATAGCATTATCAAGTACAATATTGACAATGTACCGCTTTCAAAATAAATTGGAAAATTGTATTGATTTCCGCAATCAATGAATTGTTTTTTATATAATCAAAAAGGAATATGTGTGAATTTAATGAGTATAGTCAACTTTGATGGTGTAGGTTTTCTTTATTAATTTTGGTGTAATCTATTTTTGAAGATTGAAGACTAATTACCTTTTAGTATTTTAAGAAAGTATATTTTTAAAAAGACTGAATAGTTTGCCGATAAATAGGTAGTATTTCATACGCTATTTAGTTTGAGCACTTTAATCATGGTATTTACTTTGATATCGGAATATTGGGTAATATAATACTTGGATATGCCGCATTACGTGTTTTGGAAATTGTAATCTATCAGATCAATGTATTGCTATTTCATCCATACAAAGCGCTTTTTATATAAAGAGAAAAGCGTATATGTTGAAAAATCCTTATAGAAGTGTAGTTCTTTTGGGACACAATTTTATTGAATTAATATTTTGGTTTACAAGTTTGACTGAATTCTTTGAACCCAATGGCAATCGACTACTATATAACATAATGGACAATACTATTAGAATTTTTACTTTTAATTATGAAAAAGTTTCAAACAATGATAGTGGATTACAGTTATTGTACTTTGTAGAAGTAATTTGTGGGATGGTTTTAACCATAATTTCGCTTGCATAATTTATTGGAGAGTTGCCACATGTACACCTAATTATAGAACCTAAAAAAAAATAGTTAAAAACTAATTTTGCAAGGCAAATATCGAAAACAAACTTAGAGAAATCCTATGATTTACGGGATATCAGAAATTTTATCCCAAACAGTATATCTGAAGTACAAAGAAAATGTGGTTTGAAAAAGAGTGATGCGAGTGTGCTTGAGAGAAATAAATTTTACACTACCGAATATGTACCTTGCATATTTTGTATAATTGGTATTTCAAGATTTCTGGTATAAGTTGGTGATGTTCATTCGATAATCTCCAAAGTAGAAATAGCAAATAAAAGTGCCAAAGTACTTGGAAAGAGTCAGAGTTGCTTTTATGTTCGTGAATGATCACTGAAAATCGCTGAAGATAATGAATCCCCGAACTAGGTACCATAGCATTAATTGTGAAATATTTAGCAGTGAAATAGAAAAACTATAAAAATTTGGGGGAATCAAATGAACAAGAAACATATTTTATTTACGACATTAGCATTAGCTGTGGTTATCATGTGTTCTATTGTCTTGATAGGTGCATTAAAGGATAAGTCTACTGAAGTCAGTAATTCTGAAAGTGCTGTTAATGAACCTGTTGAAACACAAGCGATAGTTCAGACTACTGAAGTAACCACTGAGATGGTTGTTGAGGAAACGACTGAGAGTACTGAGTTTATGAATCAAACAAAGAATTATCTGATTCTTATCGAGAAGGAATCACAAAGAGAAAGTGTTGAAGTATTTAAGGTGTTTAAAGAATCAAAAGGTTTTAATGTATTTGTGAAAAGTGCAGAACAAGACTTGTTACATATTGAGGGAAGTGATAGAAGTTTGGAGTTGGAAGCATTATTAGATCAACTCGACAAAGACCTTTCTTTAGATTTTGTTTTGTTAATTGGCGATCCATATGATAGAGAAAATGCTAATCCACAAAACACAGGTGGCATCATTCCGATGCGCTATTTGTATTTTTTTGAGGATAATCACAATACGAAGTTTAATTATGATTGGTACGATTATGTTAATCCAGATGATAGTGCATTTAATACACCTACAGATTTTACTTACGCACTCAAAATGGAATGGGACTATGATGAGGACGGTTATGCAGGAGAAGATGTAGAAATGTATAATGCTTTGTCTCAAGATACTATGATTTTGAAATTTTTACTTGGCAGGATTCCTTTTTCAGATAATCAATCTATCTCTCAAATTTTGAATCAAACGATAGAATATGAACGCTCTAGAAAGTCAGAATCCAGTGCTCTAATCGCGTCTGGTATTCTTGGATATCCTGAATCGATTCAATTCAATAATGTGAATGATGGTGCACATTATGGTGATGTGTTATCTAATAATTTGTTGGCACGTCAAATAGAAAACACTACTATGTTTGAACAGGCTGGAGTAATGCCATCTATCTTTAAATCTACAGTTCCACTTAATACAAAGAATTTTAAAGTGGAGATACAAAAGGAAAATGACATGATTTATACGCTTGGGCATGGTGGTTCTGTAATGATGTTCTGGGATGTAGATGTGAACAACGATTTGATTTGCGATGAGCAAATTCCGAGTTACGATATTTTTGAAATTAATTTGAATGGTTTTTCTACTGGTTTTCTATATTTTGATGGATGTCATACACTCAGCATAGAAAAAGATACCGACAATCAAGGGACAAGGCATTTTCAAGACTTGATGCTTAGTGGTTTTACAAGTGCCGGTATCGCGACAACAAGAGAAACCTCGATTAACCCGATTGAATATAACGATAGAGTCGTTAGCTATATGTTTGTTAACGATTCAAATCTCTACGCTTACGAGTTCTATCAATCGCTTAACACATTGATCTCAAAGGATAATAATTATGCTGAAGCCTATGTATATTGTTATATGGGAGATCCATCTTTAGAGATTTATCCTTGAGAGACTATAACTTAATTGAATTAGAGACAAGTAAAAATAAATTAGATATTTATATCTTTAAAAAACTAGGGGGAAACAAGTGAACAAGAAGCATATTTTATTTACGACGTTAGCGTTAGTGGTGGTTGTCATGTGTTCTGTTATTTTGGTAGGTGCATTGAAGGATCAGTCCACCAAGTTGGCTGATTCAGAGGTTGCTGCATCAGAAACTGTTGAGACGAAGGAAGCAATCAGTACCACAGAAGTGACTTCAAAAATGACTACAGAAGTGACTACAGAGATCGTTACTGAAGAAACGATTGAAATCACAGAATTTTTGAATCTTACAAAGAACTATTTAATACTGATTGAAAAGGAGTCACAAAGAGCTAGCGTTGAGGCATTTAAAGCATTTAAAGAATCAAAAGGTTTTAATGTATTCGTAAAAAGTGCTGAAGAAGATTTGCCACATAAAGAGGGACGTGATAGAAGTTTGGAAGTAGAGGCTTTTTTAGATCAACTCGATAAGGATCTTTCATTAGATTATGTCTTGTTGATTGGAGATCCATATGATAAAGAAAATGCCAATCCTCAAAACACGGGTGGCGTGATTCCTATGCGTTATCTGTATTTTTATGAAGATAATCACAATACGAAATTCCATTTTGATTGGTATAACTATGTTGATCCAAGTAAAAGTGCATTTAATACACCATCAGATTTTACTTACGCACTAAAAATGGCATGGGACTATGATAAGGATGGTTATGCAGGTGAAGATGTAGAAATGAATAATGTTATGACTAAAGAGACGATGATTTTAAAATTTTTACTTGGCAGAATTCCTTTTTCGGATAATCAGTCCATCTCGCAAATCTTGAATCATACTATAGAATATGAATCGACTAGAAAGGCCGAATCCAGAGCACTAATCGCAGCAGGTATAGTGGGATATCCCGAATCGAAAGAGCATAACCTAGTGGCTGATGGTGCACATTATGCCGATGAATTATCAAAAAATATGACGGCTTGTCAAATTGAAAACACGACGATGTTTGAACAGTCAGGTGTAATGCCATCAACTTTCGAATCAACAATTCCACTGACATCAAAGGATTTTAAAGTGGAGATGGAAAAGGGCTATGACATGATATATACGAACGGACAATATGGTTCTATGATGATGATGTGGAGTAAAGACGGGAACAATAATCAAATTTGCGATGAGCGGATGTCGAGTTATGATATTTTTGAAACTAACTTGAACGGTCTTTCAACTGGTTTTCTATTCTTTGATGGATGTCACACAATCAGTATTGAAAAAAATAATGAGAATCAAATAAGGCATTTTCAAGATTTTATGCTCAACGGCTTCACCAGTGCTGGTATCGCCACCACAAGAGATAGTGTTACTAGTCCCAGAGAATACCCCGATAAAGTCGTGAGCAATATGTTTGTTTACGGATCAAACTTGTACGCTTATGAGTTCTATCAATCACTTATTACTTTGATCTCAAAAGACAAGAATTTTGCCGATGCATATGTCAACTGTTATATGGGAGATCCATCTTTAGAGATTTATCCTTGAGAGACTATAGATTTATTGAATTAGATACAATTAAAAATAAACGAAAAGAGGTCGTTAAATGAAAAAAATAATAGTATTATTCATCGCATTAATAGCAATCTTTGGAGCATTACCCGTTTATGGAACAGATACAAATATTGCATCAAGTAATGAACCTTCAAGTTGGGCCATGTCAGACATAACAATTTTAGAGGAATATGGTGTTTTAGATCAAAGAATATTTAGTTCATACAAAGAAACGATTACACGTTTAGACTTTATCTATTTAGCAGTTGTATTATATGAAGCGATAAATGAAGAAGAAATTGTTGTAGATCCTAATATTAGTTTTGTTGATACAAAAGATATCTATGTTCTAAAAGGCGCAACTGTTGGCATCACTTCTGGTCTTGGTGATGGCAGGTTTGGACCTGAAATATTGTTGACGAGAGAGCAACTTGCTACGATGTTTGTAAAAGCTTTGGAACTTGCAAATCGTGAATTTGAAACATCTTCATATAAATTTTCAGATGATCAACAGATTTCAACATATGCGAAGAGTTCAATTTACAAAGCATATAACTATAAAATAATTAATGGAAATAACAATAAGGTTAATCCAAAAGGCAACGCATCGATTGAACAGTCCCTACTAATCTTCAAAAATATCTACGATTCCTTTGTTTTATCCTCAACATCTGCTGGCGCTCAGAAATTAAGTTCAGATCAGCTTAATAATCTATGTGAAAGTGTTGTTAGAATTTATGCGTTTGATGATAAGGGAAATTTTGAGACCGGTAGTGGATTTTTTTATGAAAAAGGAAAAATTGGGCTAAACTATCATGTGATTAAAAACGCTGAGACAATAACCATAAAATTTAATGACAGCTCACTATATTCTGGAGATATCAAAGTACTTGGTTATGATCAGAAAAATGATTTGGCGGCGATTTCTATTACACAAAAAACGATGCCGGTTTCAATACTTGGTGATTCGGATAAACTTGTAAATGGTCAAAGTGTCTATTCTTTTGGTAGCAAAACACAACATATTAACAATTTGCTAAATGGTTCTATTCGTTCAGTAGCCAGTCAAAAACTAAGTATGTCTGTTCAAATAGAACCGATAACGAGTGGTGGTGTACTACTAGATGATTTTGGTAAAGTCGTAGGAATCACTAACTCTGATATGTCAGAGGGTGATAACTTAGGTACAGCTATACCAATTAATATATTTAAAAATATGCCTAAAACTCAGAATTTGTCACTTTATGAATTTGCTGCAAAATCGACTACTAGACCTTCAGCGGTAACAGGGATCTATCCGACAGCTCTAGATGCAAACAGAATCGAAGTATTTTGGGCTGACAATGGTGCGGATTGCTACTACTTGTATGAGATGGTAAATGGTAAAGATTGGGTACAACTTAAGAATTCTAAAGGCAGCTATAAATTCAACAAAATGGATTCACATGGTGTTATATTTACGGGATACCAAAGCGGTCAAAAGGTTACTTATGCTATAACGTCAGAAAAAAGTGGACTTGTATCAGAAAAAACGTTATCAGAGACTATTTTGTTGCAAAGTACTTATCTTACACCAAATCAAATGACATCCTACTTGGAAGAAAATTTGGCAAGAATTCGAGTAAATAACTATTTTGTGAATTTTTATGATTATCTTGTCTTGAATCAAGACAAAGATAAAGTTTCAGTGAGTGCGGTTGTATTAATTGATAGTTATGCAAATTACATGAAAGCAGAAAATGCCGGTATAACCGAGTTAGCAAATGAATTAAGGGCGATTGCTGAAATGATCAAAGTGAAAATGGATAAGGATGTTGAATTTCACATAGCGTTTTGGAATGTTTATAAGGACTATCCAGTTGATTTACCCAATAATTACATTTACCATAATACGATTAGCTATGAATCCGATGTAAATAAATACTATGTATATTTTCCTTTAATTCAAATTGATACAACCTCTGAACAGTTCAGAACGTGGCGTTCGGTTTACAATTATTAAGATTAACTAAATAATGTTAGGCATTACTCAATTTATTATTATGGCATATGATGAAAATGATGAAAATGTTTTAGCAAGAGAGCGACTTTTCGGGAAGAACATTTTAAACAGTAGAAAAGATGTCAGTAAAAAAAAGCATTTGTATACTACTGCAATAATGGATGATTATGGACACATGATTGGAACTTTACTCCCAGGTAGATTGTCGGATGTAAAAAGAAATTCTAAATTCTAGGCTTTTGGGCAAAGTATACTGAACTGCCAAGGGTAACGCTCGGGCAGCAAGCAACAATATCACGGAAACTTTTAGGATCTGTATTCTATATTTATATCGTATAGATAGGATGAAAAATGGTGGGAATAATCTCGAAGTATATAGTATCGGTGAGGATCCTATCAATTCAGTAATTAAAAAAACATGAGGCCAGCATCTGTTAAGATACTGGCCTCGGTCGTTTATGATGTAATTCATTTTATCACAAAATTGGTGATTATAAAGTAACGTTTTCTTATTTTATAGATTTAACTATTTTACCTGTTTCGTTTTTTGTCTATAAACGCTTTTCGCTGTTCAACTTGCTGGTCTTTCTTTTTTTCTCTGCATTTTTGACATACTTGATTACTTTCACTGGGTTTGAGTTCAACCCCGCATTGTTTACACTTTTTAATCATCCAATTACCTGCTTTCGCTTGACTTAAACTATTAAAGTTATTATATCAGACTAATACTGTGTTTGTAATTTATTATTGAACTTTACGCCCAGGTAGTTTTTCGGAATTAAAAAAAGCTGGGGGTTGAATATGAGCGATTCGAGTGTTGAATCGGTTTGTGAGGATGGGGTAGGGAACGGTTGATGTCGGTGTTGACGGAGAGTGCCTCAGAGTTAAATTGCATTGTATTCTATCACTGACAGTGATAGAATAGTGGTAGAATTGATAGAAACTGATATAAAGGGTGATATTATGAAGTTATATGAAAGTGAAAATGTTGAATTGAAGGAAATTTACACGCCTGATTTAAAGAAAGAAGTTGTGGCATTCGCCAACACAAACGGAGGTACAATATATATTGGTATACAGGATAATGGCCATATAATGGGTCTTGATAATGCCGATTTTGTAATGCAGCAAATATCAAATGCGATAAGAGATAGTATTCGACCAGAAATTTCTATGTTTACAAATATTGAGCTGGTGCAGAAAGAAGATAAGAATATTATTAAGCTAACAGTTCAGCAAGGGACTAAGAAACCTTATTATCTATCAGACAAAGGGCTAAAACCCTCCGGTGTCTATGTAAGAAGTGGCACGACCTCTGCACCTGCATCTGAAGATGCAATTCGAATGATGATTAAAATGACGGATGGGGATTCTTTTGAGAACAATCGATCTCTCATTCAAGATTTAACTTTTACGAGCTTTAGTAAAGAAATGAATCTACGACAATTAGAGATTTCACAGGTTCAGATGAGGAACTTAGGAATACTATCAGGGGATGATATTTATACAAATATGGGATTACTTGTTTCAGATCAGTGTAAGCATTCTATTAAATTCGCTGTTTTTCAAGGCACTGATAAATTGGTATTCAAAGACCGAAAGGAATTGACAGGTTCAATATTTGAACAGCTTACAGATGCATTTAAAACCATAGATTTTTATAATAGCACAAAGGCGACCTTTCATGATTTGCTACGTACAGACGAAAGAGATTACCCAGAAGATGCTGTACGGGAGGCATTACTCAATGCTATTGTTCACAGGGACTATGCCTTTAGCGGGAGCACGATTATAAATCTATATTCAGACCGTTTAGAAATCATTTCACTTGGTGGATTGGTTTCTGGAATGTCCTTGGAAGCTGCAATGCTGGGTGCTTCGCAACCTAGGAATGAAAAACTTGCAAGTTTGTTTTACAGAATGAAATTAATTGAGGCATATGGTACTGGCATTAGTAAAATCATCAGTTGTTACAAAGGACTAGCCGTTCAGCCTAAGTTTGAAAATGTAGAAGGTGCGTTTCGAGTTATTCTACCAAACACACATGCTCAGGTGTTAAGTGTTGAGGATGAAAAGTATTTACCGATACTCCAATTATTCGATAAGCAAAGGGAAATTACGCGTAGTGATGTTGAAGAAGCTATAGGCATAGGATCGACTCATGCGGTTAATACGCTTAAAGAGATGCTTTCCAAAGGGCTTATTAAAAAAATAGGTGGTGGCAGACTGACGCGATATGTGATGAAGTAATGCCACCACTGGCACTGGACAGACTATGGTTGCTGCTTTCAATTTTTTGCGGATATATAAGGAAATTTCAAAAATTGATTGAAAATGGCGAGTCAAAAACAGTAGAATTCAAGGGTAAGTTCTATATAGACATGATGTTCTCGAAGTGCCTGAAGAGATGTTAAGGGAAGGCGTTATGAATGCCTTGATGCATCGCGATTATTCCATTAAAGGCTCGAATATTAAAATTGCCATTTTCGATTCTAAAATCGAGATTACTTCCCCTGGTGGTCTTCCTAAATCTCTGACAATAGAAGATATATATTCTGGTCGATCAGAAATTAGAAATAGAGTTATATCAAATCTATTGCTCAAATCGGGTTATGTGGAACAATGGGGAAGTGGTATACCAAGAATGATAGCGATGTGTAAGGAAGCGGGCCTCAAACTGCCTGAGATTGAGGAGAAGGGCTTATTTATCGTTTTAAGAATCTATAGAAAAGGTAAGTTACAAAGTAAAAGACTAGAATATACAGTTGATGACATGAAAACTAAAACAAAAGAGTTAACCAAAAGCAAAAGTGAAGCAATTGCAGATAAGGTATATTTAGCAGAAACTTCTACTCAAAGAAGGTTGAAAGCATTGCAAGATAGTGGGGTGTTATATCTTGAAAAAATAGAAAAAATGCAAGTTTTACGGTTATAACTGAAAAAAATGTCCAAGTGCTTTTTTAGAGGTATAATAGGTGTTAGAAAATGTGGAAAAAAAACATATATTCTTATAGATGAAATTCAGTAAGTTGAAGGATGGGAATGCTGCTTCAACGGATAAATGCATTTTAAAACCCTTTAGAAATATTTTTTAGTGGGTATAGGGTACGCTACATGCTCGATGGCACTAAATAGCATTGACTTTTTTATTAGAGGACTTATAAATATTACGGAGGTTAGAATGATTAAAATAACGACTACCGAAAAGTTAGCAGGTGTGAGAGTGGTGGGAGATTATGAGGACCTCAATCAATTGGTGGATGCTATTCACGCGATTGTTGTCGATGAGTATTCTGAAAAATATGCAAAATACTCAAGATATGATGCCGCGTCGTTGCGCATTTTAGGGGTTTGTTTTGATATTAGGCATGCCTATCAAGGGGATCGGGAGGTTCTTACGGCGTCAAATGGTATGACTAGAGAAACGATGACATTTCACAAGTTGATCGTGCCAGAAAATAATGTATATTATGCATGCAATATTATTCTACCTGAGATGATTTTTGTTACATTGGCACTTAACGAGCTGATAGAACTTAGAGTTGCTGAGTTAAGCAAGTCGAAATATATGAAGTGTGAAGGGTTTCATAAGAATGTTATCTGGGATGAAGTCATTATAACTTTACGTACTTTTCAGAGTGCTTTTTCTAGGAGTCTTAAAGAGGTGATGACTCAGGCGACCTATTCGAGGTGGCTAAATCTTATAAGTAATTCCGATGGCATCACTACGTTTTATACACAGTACCTTGACGAAATGAATATTGATTATTTAGAGCTTGAGCGTGAAAAGAGAATGTCACAGATTAATAAAATAACAAAATCGATTACAAGGCATTGGGAAGATCAAAAGCACAAGAGTTTACGTATGAAAATTGATACTTTTGCTAGAGAAAATAACTGTGATAAGAAAGATGTGATTTTTAAAATGGCATATCCTGAGACGATTCAGTGGTGATTTGATTAAAAAAAAATATGGAAGAACAATCTGTTTTTGAAATGCATTCAAAATTACCTGTAGAGTATATTGAGTGTGTTTTTTTTATTTATATGAGAAATTTGACTAAATTAGCCAAATTGGCTAAAATAAACTTATAATCCATTATTTTTGCAAATGAATCTTTTGGAAATTAATAGAGTAAACACAGGAGGCTTTATATGAAAGTGACATCTTCAGATATTAAGAACTCTTTTGGTAAGTATTTGAGGCTTTGTTCGATGGAACCGGTTTACATCACTAAAAACGGGGAAGTCATCGCAAAATTAATGAATCATACGGAAGAAGACGAAATTATCGAAAACTCTGGCAACCTGCGTCAAATTTACGATGTCGATGGTACGCTTAACAAGCTCTATGATCCTCAGCGTGTGAGCGAAGCGATTGAAACCTATAATATGAGCCGGATGAAGATGACGTATGATGAATTTAAAACCATGAATGAATCATCACAGCATAGGTATGAGTATATCGATGGCGAAGTTTACATGCTTGCTTCTCCTAATGTTTACCATCAGCGCCTCGTTTCAAGGCTGCATATCACAATGGACCAATATTTAAAAGGAAAACCTTGTGATGTTTTCTTGTCGCCTTTTGATGTGACGCTACTTCGAAGAGAAAATGAAAAGTTTACAAATATCGTACAGCCGGATCTTCTAGTGATCTGTAACTGGAAAGAGGATACGGATAATAGTGGTCGATACCAAGGCATTCCGCGTCTTTTAGTTGAAGTGCTTTCTCCAGGAAACACGCAAAAAGAGATGTTTACAAAACTCGACTTATATCGAGATTCAGGTGTAGAAGAGTACTGGCTTGTGGACCCTCTTAAAGGAAATGCAATCATCTATAGATTTGCTGATTATGCAATAGTTGAAACTGAAGTCTTTAGCGGTGATGTAGCATGTGAATCCATGATTTATCCAGGATTGACGTTTAAAGTGCTTGAATAAAGCAGGGGGAGATGAAGTTATGACTCAAAAACTTAAAATTGCTGTTTTTTATTATGAAGGGTTTGCAAACTTTGAAATTGTTTTGGCGTTATTGCTTTTAAATGAGCATGAAATTATATTTGTTGCACTTGAGGATAAACCATATATGAGTGGCGAACATCAGCGATACTTAATTGATAAGACAATTGAACATGTGAATCCACTTGAAATTGATCTTTTGATTATACCGGGTGGAGATTCAAGTCCTATATATGAAAATAAGGCTTTAAAGGATTTTATTGCTAAAATTCTAGACAATGATAAAACGGTTGCTGGGATTTGTGGTGGGTCTGAACTGCTGGCCGCTATGGGATTTTTGGACGGGAAAAAATGCACTGGGAATTCTTCTGGGGTAACGGAGCAAGATGCTGTTTTTCCATATTATAAGTCTGCTCATTTAATCGACGAGCAGGTTGTCATAGATGGCAATACGATTACAGCTCAAGGGCAGTCTTTTATAGAGTTTGCAGTTACAATTGCAAAGCATATGGGTATACTTAAGGATGAATCAGAAAAAAATGACACTTTGAAATGGTTCAAAAACATTCGAGGCTAATGGTGTTTCAACTATGGATAAATTTATAAAAAAATATACCAAACAATACGAGATGCAAGAATATAAAATTCAAAAGAAAGCAGAATATACTTTGTTTTCTTTTATTTTGATTGCGATTTATGTGCTATTGGGTGTCGTTTTGATGCAGTTCGGTAGACAGATGGGGGCAATGTATATTGCAAGCATCGCAATTGTTTGCTTGATCCTTGCGGTGACATGGTTTGTATTTATAAAGGGTCACCTTCTTATCTCGCAGCATATACTGCTGAGTGCAGGTGTTTTGGCGATTATAAGTCATTTATTTATGCAACTTAATTTTCATTTTTATATCCAAATTATATTTGTTCTTGTGGTAGGGTATGTGGTTCATATTAGTAGGTTGCAAATCAGCATTATTGTTTCTTTGCTGGTGAGCTTAATGATTGGTAGAAGTGTTTTTCTATATTATCAATACACAATTGATGCCAATAATTTGATTTTATTTAAGCAAAATATATTTATTGTGGCAAGTATTATGATGATTATATTATTTGTGCATAATTTTAATGAAATTATCTCAAGAGAAATTACAGAAACACATAGGTTATCTGAAATAGCTAACTATGACGTACTCACTGGTCTACTTTGTAGAAATAAATTCAATGAAGACTTGGATCAATTAGACAGGGATGAAAGTGCCTACAGTTTAGCGATTATTGATATTGATCATTTTAAGAAAATTAATGATGAATATGGTCATGATGCTGGTGACCAAGTGCTGATTAAACTTTCTAACTTGATGAGGGCTCACTTTAAAATAGAGTCAGTTTATCGATGGGGTGGTGAAGAGTTTGTCGTTATTTCTAAGTCGCTCTTTATGAATCAATTTATTGCAGCTCTAGAAAAATTGCGTTTAGAGGTAATGCATAATCAATTTCTGGAGGGTAAGACAATCACTATAAGCATAGGCGTGACTCAAAAAAAGCAAAATCAAAAGAATTTCGATGCTTTTGTCAGTGCAGATCAAGCACTTTTTAGGGCTAAAAATTCAGGGCGCAATCAAACGATTATAGAAGGGGTGAACTTATGAGAGCCTATTATAAATCCCTTCTGCGTCTATTTGATGATGAGAGTTTTTATATCCGTAAAAAAGGTGAATATACCTTGTTGATCATGATTTTTGTTTATCTTTATGCAGATTTGATGTTTATCATAGACGTGATTTTAAACGGTGATTTTGTGATGATGGGTATACAATTTTTGGCAGTTACCGTTCTGATGCGCCTGTTTTTGTCCTTTTGGAAAAAGAAAAGGATAGAATTAGCCGCTAACTGCACAGTACTTTTAGGCTTTGCATTTGCAATTTATCTCTTCAGAGAGCCAGTAGCCTTAAGATTTTATATGCAGCTCCTCGTCATTATGCTCGTCGTGATTGCAGGCTATATCAAGCGATATCAATTTGTTGCAACCTATATGATATTAGGTGGCATGCTAAGTGCAAAGTTTTATGATATTAATTTTTCATCTCATAAGGGTAGCTTTTATGCGATTCCTTGGGCTGATATGGTATATACCGTAATTGGGATCACTATACTAGTGGTCTGTTTTGAGTTTTTGAAGAAGATTTCTGAAAGGGAACTACATGCTGCCAATGAACTAAACCTAATTATGGAAAGAGATGATTTGACTGGGTTACCTAACCGGAGAAAATTCAACAGAGTGATCAACACTTATATCGGTAAAAGTGAAATTGGTTTGCTTTCAATGGATATCGATCATTTTAAAGTGATCAATGATACCTACGGTCATCAACGCGGAGACGAGATTCTTGAAGCTTTTTCTAAAGTGGTGAATTCACTGATAAGGCCGACGGATATTGCCTTCAGATGGGGTGGAGAAGAATTTGTCATCTTACTCTTAGGAACTGATAAAATTGGAGGATTCTTAATTGCTGAGCGAATTCGAAAAGAAATTGAAAATCATGATTTTGGAATCGAAAGAGCAATGTCCGTTAGTATAGGGTTAGTGCATATACCTTTAGAAGAAAAAGGTGAGAATTTAAGTGCTTACTTCAAACAGGCAGATGATTTCCTCTATCAGGCGAAACAAGAGGGGAGAAATCGAGTTTGTAGTTAAAAGTGTTCAAAAAACATGAGGCCAGTATCCTTTGGGATACTGGCCTTGGTCGTTCATGTGATAGCATCAATCACTTATTTGGGTATTAGCAGTTAGCTTATATGGTTGTGAAAAGAAGATGTCACTACTTTTAGTTCTTAACAGTTATATAAGGAAATCCAACATAAAGTGGTTTGAAAAGAAATCCTATAGGGTTTCTTTTTTTATGAAATGAAGAATTGTTTTTGCACATACTTGATTTTATATTCCACTTGTTGTATATTAAACATGTATTATATTAAACGTGTATTATATAAAAGAGGTGAGCAAATGTCATTAAAACATGGAATTTTAGGATTACTTAATTATGGACCAACGACGGGTTATGAACTTGATAAAAGCTTTAAGGGGACTTTGAATTTTTTCTGGCAAGCACAGACCAGTCAAATCTATAGAGAGTTAAGCACGATGGAAAAACAAGGGTGGGTCTATTCAGAGGTCATCATACAGTCGGATAAACCGAACAAGAAACTTTACGCGCTTACTGAAGATGGAAAAGTGGAACTCAACCGCTGGCTGAGGCAAAACAGCATAGAAGAGGATATCAGAGTGAGAGATCCTTTCTTAGTGAAACTCTTTTTTTCAGGGGAAGTTGATGCGACGACAAATATTGAGACGATGAACCAGTTTAAGCAGTGCTGTCAGTATGCACTAGAAAAGATTGAAGAATCGATCAAACAGTGCGATGAGGCAAGTAAAGTAGATAAAAAGGCGTTTTATTGGGGCATGACTGCATCTTTCGGCTACTACTATTATGAGATGTGTATACGCTGGGCGGATGACACGATTTTGAAAATGGAGGAACTTTTATGAAAATTATCGTATTAAATGGGAGTCCAAAGGGCGACAATAGCGTAACCATGGCGTCTGTAAAATATCTGAAAGTCGTGTTTCCTGAACATGAATTTACTGTGAAGCATATCGCACAGTCGATTCATAGGCTTGAAAAGGATACTGAAGTGTTTGAGGCGGTCATCAATGAAGTAAGAGAGAGTGATATCGTTTTATGGGCTTTCCCGCTTTATTTCTTACTTGTCCATGCAAACTATAAACGCTTTATTGAACTAATCTTTGAAAGAGGTGTGCAGGACGCTTTTGCAGGGAAATATACAGCTTCACTTTCTACCTCTATCCACTTCTATGATCACACAGCTCACAATTATATGCACGGGATTTGTGAGGATCTTGGAATGCATTTTGTTAGCGCTTTTTCTGCTGAAATGAATGATTTGATGATAGAGCAAGAGCGTGATAATTTAAGATTTTTCTTAGGGGATGTTATTGACAGCTGTCAAAAGAAAGTAGTTAAAACCAAGGTGTTTCCAGTACTTCCGCAATCTCACCTAGGCTATACTCCAGCGCTAGTTACAGATGAAGATACGGTAAATGCAGGCGAGCTGAAGGTCGTAGTCTTAACCGATACGGGGAGTATGTCTGACAATCTTCAGCACATGATTAATCGTTTTAATTCGAGTTTAACTAAAGCGCCACAAGTGATAGACTTAGCTGAAATTAAAATTGCAGGTGGTTGCCTAGGCTGTTTAAAATGCGGGATGGATAACGAGTGTGCCTATGATGGAAAGGACGATGTGCGCTCGACGTATGAAGAAAAGCTGAAAAAAGCGGATATCGTTGTATTTGCCCTTACCATGAAAGAGCGCTATTTTTCAGCAAGGTGGAAGCAATTTGTAGATCGCAGGTTCTATAAGACACATCAACCAGGATTACCTGGCAAACAAGTGGGATATTTAATTTCAGGTCCTTTGTCATATGAGCAAAACTTGAGACAGATTTTGAATGCTTCTTCTGAAGTGGATCAGTCAAATCTCGTGGAGATCATTACAGATGAATTCTCAAGTTCTACAGAACTGGACAGTGCCATAACGCACTTTGCGCATAAGGTGATCAGATGCGCATCTATTCACGAAAAAAGACCTAAAACCTTTTTAGGTGTTGGGGCGGGCAAGATTTTCAGAGACGAGATGTGGGGAAGCTTGCGGTTTGTGTTTCAGGCGGACTATAAATACTATAAAAAACACAGCATGATTGATTTTCCACAGTCGAAGATCAGCACGCGAGCGTCACATCTACTGATACCACTTATGAGAATCAGTAAGGTTAAAAAGCAAGTTCAAGATCGGACAATAGACATGATGCATCTGTCGCATGATAGGGTGATTGCGAGAGAGGTAGAGAAACAAAAAGAAAAATTGACATTATAAGTGAAAGAATAGCTGGACATGTTATGCTAGCGGTAGATAAAACCCCCTCAATATCATCACATTGAGGGGGTTAGTTGTTGCATCATAATAATTACTAATTATATTTATATTTTCTCAACAAAATACCGATACCAACGAGGAAAAGACCAACCCAATATAGCCAATTAAGTGATGATTGACCTGTGTGAGGTAATGCAGGGCCAAGTGGTACTTCTTCAATATCTATATCGATGATAAATTCCTCCTCATTGCCTTGTGGGTCAACGAGCAACACTCTAAATTGATCTTTTCCGATGTAACCTGGATTAGGTGTATAAATCCATTTCCCATTTTCATCAATTTCAACTTTTCCATTAGTTGGCGGATTTTTAATTGAAGGTTTCGAACCTTCAGGCACTATAATTTCCCCTTCTTTTGGAACGTTTTCTGGTGTTTTCTCAATTACTTTTTCCGTAACCGGTTCTGTTGTGATCTCTGTTGCAGTATTTGTAGTGACTTCAGTTGTGGATTCAGTTATAGGTTCAGTCGTAGCTACTGTAGTCGGTTCCGTTGTCGGTGGGTCATAATTAGGTAATACTTCATTTTCGAATACAAGTGCATAGATTGTTTTAAGTGATAGATCTTCATTCAAATCGCCATCATTAATTACAAGTGTCTTAATCTCATTTGATTTTAGATAGCCATTTGGTGCTGTTTTTTCTGTAATTTCATAAGTACCATAAGGTACTTCTAATTCAGCTATGCCAAATTGATTGGTGGTGACGGTTTGCACTAAAACATTAGATTTTTTTATTTCAAATACGGCACCAGCTAATACATGTGTTGTTGAGTTTTTCTGAAGTTTCTTGATCTGAATTGTTCGAAGTGCGTCATTTGTTATCGTTAGGTCTTTATCAGTTGTACTATTAATAACTACATCAACAGAACTGTTAACGATTTGATATCCGATAGGTGCCTCTATTTCTTTTAGGGTATAAGTCGCATATTTTAATTTCTCAACGTGTATTTCACCATTCGAATCAGTGGTTAAAGTTCCAATAAGTGTAGCTCCTTTATAAAATTCAAACTTTGCACCCGGTAATGCAATGCCATCTTCATCCACTTTCTTTAGTGTGAAACTGCCTAGCTGTCCCACTGCCCATCCGTTTGACTCCATGATATTATGAGTTATAGAAACCGTTTTTGTACGTGTTCCTTGAACGATATATTGTCCATTTATCGTGGCAGTATTTGAAAAAGATGTAGAAACAATATTATCAGTTACAATAGAAGTTTGATAGCCAATCACCATAGTGTTATCAATTTGATTTTTTGCACTTATTTCAAAACTTTGAGGGTCAGAAGATAAATTCCTTGGTGCTATATTGACACTAAAATAATCAGCAAAGGTCAGCGGGTTACCATTTTGAGTTAAAGTAAAACTGTTTTCAACAAGTTCAAGCCCTTCATTTAACTGATCCGTAATAATTAAATTGGAGATAGTTGATTTCCCTTGATTGATAGTTAGTGTCCAGTTTACAAATTCACCGGATCTTGCACCAGTTTTATCTACAAAAGTAAGTCCTGATGTATGTGTGACGTTTGCTGTATAGCTTTCTCCTTTATTCGTTACAGCAGTATTGGTATAGTTTGTACTTGAAATTCCCACCATGTCAGTTTTATAAACGATTCTATAGGGCTCCAACACATTACCAGTGAAGTCAACTGTAAATGAATTTGCAGAGGAATCTTCAGTAATCACGATTCCTTCAGCAATTAAATCACTTGGAGAAAGCTCAGTTAAGCCAACTGTTTTTAAATTACCAGAGCTATCCACGGTATCTTTATAAATTTTAATAGAACTTGGAATAAGTTTTTCACCACTACCATTGACATCCCTAGTGATTTGATCAGTAACTTTAAGTCCATTTAAGTCCTTTGATAAATAATTGAGATTGATATTCCAAGTTATCTGTTTTGTAGTTAAATCAAGAGAGCCACTTTTGTTACCATTGTATTTATGAAGCGTGTTAATGGTAGGGACTGTTGTAACTATTGGTAATGTATTATCAACATCCCAGTTAAACTCTGCGGAATTGGCATAATTTAAGTTTCCGTTTGTAGATAAAGTTGCTTCGTCGATTGATGTTTTATACAAGACAGTGTATACAGCTTGGTTGACGACATGATTGACACCACCATCGTGAAATTTAATAGTAAAACCTTTTATAACACTACCCGTTATGTTTTTGGTAATTGTATAGTCAACATCTTTAGTAAGTGGTGTTACACCTCTTTTAATAATGAGAGCATCGAACTCTGAATCCGTCATTTTTAATCCAGATGAAAAACTATCTATGATTTCAAGATCTTGGATGGCTTCTTTAATAGGTGTTACTGTGATTTTCCAGTCAAATGTTTTTGAATTGTAATCGAAAGCTTTACCATCGCTATCAATATCAGTATTTGATTTTGTAAAGGTGTTTTTAATGGTTTGATTAACAACACCAGTATAGGAAACACCAGCACCGATATTTATCACGCCTGTATTTGAAAAGCTTGTTTTATCAAAGTCTGCTGGATTGATGGTAGAAGTATATTTTATAACATAAGGTGTCGAAATTGGTGCGTCAAAAACAATTTCATACGCTCTAGTCGGGTTACCAGGATCAAAATTTTTGGTAATTCCTGCTACAATTTCAGCACCTTCAGTTAAAGTGCCATTATCATCAATTGTTACCGGGTAGACGTGTATATCACTTAAATCAACGGGTAAGGTTTGTCTTGTATCTAGTGTATCAGTAATAGTAGATGCGCCAGTAGCTATATTTGCAAGATTGACGTATAGATTCCAATTGATATATTTTGCGTTATCATAACTTACGGAAGCGCTACCGGTTTTATAGATTAACTTGCCAACTTTTGTACTAAGGGTGCTGTTTTTTATAGTCTGACTTTCAATACCATTCTGTGTTTGGTATAATTTTGCGTTATTTGCAAAACTGAGGTCAAAATACTTGTTTGTGTTACTTGAAATAAGACCTTTAATATAATCAGGATCAATTTTTGTATAGATCTGAATTTCTCTTTTTACAGAAAGATCACCAAAATCGATACTGAGTGTGCGAGTATTAATATCATAGTTAATAGTATAATTTGCTGTAACATCAACGCTATTTTCATCAAGTATCATTATATCTGTAGTTTTGTCGAATAATAAGTTGGGTGGTAAAATATCTTCTACTCGAACCGCTTTAAGTGGATAACCAGCTTCATTTACTGTGATGTTCCAGTTTAACTGTGAAGGGTTAAATTTAGAAGCATTGTTTCCGAGTTCAGATTTAGTTAGGATATTTCCACCTGTTATTGTAGTACTTGCAGACGATGTAGCGCCATTTAGTTTTGCAATGTTGCTATACGTAAAACTTGTTTGTGCAAAATCAATTTTATCTGGATCAACAGATGCATCGTAGATGATTCGGTAGGCATTGGGGATAGGATCACCTGCTACTGGAGCTATTGTAAATGAAAGCGCATGAGGTGATGAATCACTACTAGGAACATAACTGACCGTACATAGTGAATTATCAATTGCACCGCCTGAAACGGTATAAGTGCCATCACTATTAACTGTCAAAGGGTATATTGCTAGAGAGCTTGGCACATAGAGCAGCTTTGAATCCAAACTATCGATAACGACGATATCGTCAGTATCTGAAAGGTTCATATTTGCATCTACAGTCCAACGGGTTAATGCCGAATTTACAACTTGTCCGCTTTTTACAATTGAGGGAGTACTAGAATTTGGTTTGATTATTAATGAATAAGATTTAGTAATTGTATCTGTGACAGGTATCACAAGGGTATAAGGTTCATCAACAGATATATTTTCGAAATTAAAGCTTAAGTTGAAGCTCGCTCCACCAGTAACATTTGATGCAGTTACTCCTGGGGAAAAAGTAAAAGTTAAAATGCGGTTTAAGACTTGATAAGTACCGTAGTTTACGTTGTTATCATCATTCATTAGTCCAGAGGCTTCAGCATCTAGTGGAAATACATCTGGAAGCGTTAAGGATAAAGTATTGGAACCTTCTGTAATGGTAGTCGCATTATCAATTTCCCAATGATAAGTGAAGTTAATGAGATCACCGTTTGAGAATGGTCCAATTAGACTAGGAGCTTCTGATAAGGGACTGCCGTTAAAAGAAAACTCAGCTGCAGTTATTCTAAATCCAGGGTCAGAATCTGCATAAGTATTAAAGACAAAGTTGGTAGGTAAAAAACCAACCGATAGGAAAATGAATAAAAGTACCAGACTAATTAGCTTATCTTTGTTCTTGTTAATGGAATGTTTTTTCATATAGACCTCGATTACTAGATTAAATAAAAGGATGGATAGTCATATTAAAAATTATTTTTTGATTAATTCAAAAATGACATTAGTACATTTTGCTTAATAATTGTAACACCAATAGGTCATTTTATCTAGATAATAAATGGATTTTTAGGCATAATACTTTGTGATTATTTTGTTAATTTAAAGGCAAAGAAGTTGTCGAAGGGTTGTATCCGCAATGTTGTGTTGATATCGCTATTTAATCTTTTCGTAAATAGATATTTATATATTCACATTTAGACAAAAAAAACATGAGGCCAGTATCCGTTGGGATACTGGCCTCGGTCGTTCATGTTATATTTTACCACAAATTTGATAGGTTAAAAGTAACATTTTTGTTTCATCTGTCCGTTTTGATTTTGAATTTGAATTATGCGGGCGAATGGTTTATGATTGACTTGTATCAATTCGTTGAATTGTATTTAATACTTATTATTTTTAAGTTAGGAGATCCGTTATGTTATATTTCATGAATGATTACTCAGAAGGGGCACACCCGAAAGTACTAGATGCACTTATAAAAACTAATATGGAGCAACATGTAGGTTATGGCATGGACGAGATCACGGCTGACGCAAAGTTGCTTATAAAGAAAAGAATCAATAAACCTGATGCAGATGTTCATCTAACAGTGGCAGGCACGCAGACAAACACCATAGCAATAGCCCATTTCTTAAGACCTTATGAAGCGGTTATTGCAACGGATCTTGGTCATATCTCGGTTCATGAAACAGGCGCAATAGAAGCGACAGGGCATAAAATTATAGAAATGACATCTAAAGATGGTATATTGACACCTCAGATGATTGATGCAGCAATCTTAAAACATGCCGATGAACACTGGGTTCTACCTAGACTTGTTTATATCTCAAATGCAACTGAGATGGGCACGATTTATACAAAATCAATGTTAGAAGAACTTAGAAAAACATGTGATCAATATGGACTCTATCTTTACTTAGATGGCGCAAGACTTGCCAATGCACTTACTTGTAACGATAACGACATGACGATTGAAGATGTTGCTAATTTAACAGACGCTTTTACCATAGGCGGCACCAAAAACGGTATCCTCTTCGGAGAGGCACTCGTCGTTACCAATAACCACTTAAAAGAGAACATGCGTTTTTCAATTAAGCAAAGAGGTGCACTCCTTGCAAAAGGTAGACTTTTAGGTGTTCAGTTTAAAGCTTTATTTGAAGATGATCTCTATTTTGAAATTGCAAAACACACCAACGAGATGGCAACTTTACTTAAAAATGGTGTCTTAGAACTTGGCTATAAACTTGTGACAAATCCATCGACAAACTTGATTTTTGTGGTGCTTCCAAATAACATTCATGAAAAACTTCAAGGGCTTTGCCACTATGAAGCAGAACAACCATATGATGAAAATAACCGGGAAGCTAGGTTTGTAACGTCTTGGGCGACACCAAAAGAAGATGTTTTAGAATTGCTTAAATTGTTAAAGGAACTAAAAACTTTGAATTAACTATACCTCTACCTGGAGTGAATATTTAAATTCATCCATATCTAGACTTTAGAATTCACATATTTTAAGAGCTACTTTATCAAAAGTGTGCTCTTTTTCTTTTTATGGGAAATATATCCTAAATTAATTATTCGTGATATAATTTATTATATGCAAATAACTACTAATTATTTGGAGGTTAATTTCACTATGAACCAATATTTAGAGGAGGAATACTTTGAAAACCGGCATGAAGCTAGATCAGAATTTAAAAAAATTTTAAACAATTCTATAGCAAATGAAAGTAATTACTCTTTTATTGTTTCTGGTGTCAGTTTTGTTGGTAAATCAGAATTTATTAACATTGTTTTATCTGAACTTAGTTCTTCAATAGAACAGTATAAACACAAAGTTTTGATCATTGGCTCTGACAGTATTTACAATGATAAATCTGAAAACAAGAAGTTCATTGAAAGTCTTAATTTAGCAATACAAGATAAAAAAGGCGGTTTGTTAAAGTTTATCAAAGGATTATTAGATGCTGTTAAAAGTTTTATATACGTTTTGAGTAGAGTAACTATATATCTTAAGTCAGTTGGTGGAATAGATCTAGATGATATACTTAAATATACAAATAAAGAGTTACTCATGTATAAGAAGATAACAAAATATTTTAGAAAAAATAAAGTAATTCTAGTAGTTCAAGACGCATCTCAAATAGACGATATTTCTTTTAAATTATTTAACTCGTTACTAAAGAATAAAAAAAATAAGCTTATATTAATATATGAATATAAAACCAGTGAAAACAGCAATTTTGACTCTTATTATTCTTTTCTCTCTAATCTAAATAAACAAACAAATTTAAAACCAACACAATTTAAAATTGAACCTTTAGATTTAGAACATTGTATTAACATATATAAAAGGAAATCAGGTATAGAAAAAGATAAGAATATAACACAAGATGTTTTGACCAAACTCAATAATACTTACAATAGTTATAATGGAAATTTATATCGGTTCATTGATTTTGATTTTAATATTTGTACTACAGATACAAAAACGAATAATGCTGATTTAAAAAGTGATATAGAATTTGAAAGTGATATATTTAAACCGCTTTCAGACCAAGTAAAACTAATAATCTATTTAATATATTTACATCAAGGTAAAATACAATATTCTATACTGGAAAAAATGATTATACAAAAGCAAGATTCAAAATTAATATTTTATGAAACAAGTTTAGTTGAAAAAATCATTAAAAAGATGTTACAAGATGGAATAATTAATAATCAAAATGATCAGTTAAGCATTTCAAAACACTCTATCCTAAATTACTTGAATAAATCAATTTCTGATGATAATGATAAACTAATAAAAATAATTGTTTTTGGTATGATAAAAGATTATTATACTATGGAATTAAAAGACGCGTATCTTTTTGAAAGAAGTAGTGGGGAGTTTGACAAGTATTCAATTCTTTTAAAATTATATACTCTATTTGATTTGAACTCGTTTACTGAGGTTTTTGATTTATTCTATGAATATTACAGCAAAAGAACCTCGTTTGATCAGAAAAGAGATATACTAATTAAAATATCTTCAATGAATTTCATTCAATTAAATAAAAATATAAAAATTGTCCACTTTGCAATAGAAGAAACTTTTTCGATGGGGATGTATTATGAAACGCTAAGCATTCTAAAAAATATATATGATGAATCTAACTTCTCACATGTTATTTTTAGGTTCATGAGTGAAATACTACTAAATCAATACAACTATTACGAGAGTATTATCGAAGATATAGAAAAAAAATATGTAAATGATAAAAGCAAACTTTATATTCTAAACGTTATAAAGTACATATACTATTTAGAATCAGATAGAAAAAGTCTAGACAACTTGAGAGACAAACTTATACAAACCTCACAAGTAAATAATATATTCTACTATTTTATACTCAGATCTTGTAGCATAGTAGATGTCAGTGATGATTCGATAAATCGTTTAAAACAGTGTGTTAGCTTTTTTGAATTAGAAAATAACGAAATTGAACTTGGAATTACTCATATGGCTTTATTTGGTCAATACTTGCTATCAGGTAAGATGATTGAAGCAAGAGATAGTTTATATCAATCTATTTTATTAATGAGAGATCAAAACTATAGCCAATATTATATATTGAATAACTTATCTATTTTAGATATGATCGATGAAAAACATACCGCCAAAACTGAGCAATATTTACTATATTCAAGAGATCTTGTTCAAGATAGTTTTTCTGAAATGTTGATAAACAACAATTTATTAATTTACTATACTAAAGTTAAAAATTATGAAAATTCTCAATTATGCGTAGAGAGACTTTGTCACTTTATTGAGAATGAATCTAGTACAAATTATATGAAGGTTTGCTTGTATTTTAATATACTAAATAATTATGAAGTTTTTGGTATTGATTCAAATAGAATTCACATTGAATTAACAAAGATTAAAGAAAAAGAAATTTTAAATAAAGAACAAAATGAAACGCTTGAACTCTGTAATTTAATATTGCATTCAGAACCATTAAGTGAATTTCATCAAGATAGGTATCTTGTCCAAATGGGCTATATTTATACAGATCTTGCAGATTGGGGATATGTTTTAAAATTTAAGTACTTATCATGAAGAAATCCCCGCACTTTGCAGGGTCACTTAGGTGACCTCAAAGTGCGGGGATTTTTACTCACTATAAAAACATAAAGCATTTTGCGAAAAACTAATTAGCATATCTTTGAAATCAAAATTATTTTTCTTAAAAGATTTAGCTGGAATTGCAGATGGACCAATGCTACAATCTGAAGATAATTCTAGTAAGTATGCCCCCTCCGAATTAATCCTAAAATCAAAACGAGCAAACTCAATTTTATCAAATGACATAAACACTTTTTCTATTAATTTCACTAGTTTTAAATCAAGATTTTGGTATTCTAATTCTTCATAATCTTCTCTAACGAATTTTGAATATACATCAAGAATTTCATTTTGAAAATATTTTTTTCCTCTTATTACGTTTTGAAAAGCCTCAATAATTTTGATTTCTTTATTGTTTCCAAATACAAAAACTTCAATTTCTTCGCCTTTTATGTACTCTTCAATAATAATAGAGTCATCAAAATAAATAATGAGTTCTTTCGCTTTTTGAATAGCCTCTTCTTTTGTAGTACAAAAATTTTTATCACTTATGCCAATTGAACTTCCCTCAAAATTAGGTTTAACAATAACAGGATAATCAAGTGTATCAAATAGTGTATAATCGAAGTTAATAATGGGTTTATGTAGGATTATTGATTTAGCTGTTTTTATACCAAAAGATTCTACGTAGAGCTTTGATAAGTATTTATCATTACCTAGGAAATTTACATAAGGACTCGGTCCAATATACATAATATTATTTGCCTCACATATAGCAGGAACAACTGCAACTCTTGATCGTGATGCTTTTCCATACCAATTTGGAAATATTAAGTCATCTTTATGCTTTAATAAATTCTCACTGAATTGTTCAGGGTTTTCATAGTAATATACGTTTTTGAAAATTTGACTTAAGGTGTTTAAAAAATATGAGGTGTTTTCGGAACTTTCTTGTTCAAGACCACGATTGCGTTCGTCAATTAGTCCTCTGTCAAAAATATTTTCGGCAATATAGACAATATTTAAGTTTTTCAGATTATTATATCTCATAAAACCTCCAAATAATTAGTAGTTATTTGGAGGTTTTATCTATAACGATAAGTGATCCATCTGATTGAAACTAAGTAAGACTTGTTTCTTTCTCTCAGTAGATACTTCAGTATAAATTTGTGTTGTCATTACACTTGAATGACCTAAAATTTCTTGAACTGACCTTAAATCGGCGCCATTACTTAATAAGTTCGTTGCAAAGGTATGTCTTAAAAAGTGTGGCGTTGCTTTACTGTTTAGGCTTGCGAGGTCTCTATATTTATAGAAAATATTCTCAATTGAATAAATAGAAAGCCTTGTTCCGTATTTGTTTAAAAATAGGGCAGGAGAGTCAGTTGAAATATGCCTTCTGAGCTCAATCCAGTCAATTAATCTGTTGAGTACTTGCTGATTTGAAATAAAGAGCAGCCTTTCTTTTTTCCCTTTCCCTTTAATTAATACCGTTTGATCAATTAAATTAACATCGTGAGTATCAATGCTTGATAATTCTCCGATCCTGATACCAAGACAAAGTAACAATTCTAAGATGGCGATGTTGCGTGTAGCAGTTTTTATTCTAAAAGAAGATTTTGATTGAGAAAGGTCGTATAATACATTATTGAAAAGAGAGCTAATCTCGTGTTTTGCAAGTGTTTTAGGAAGCTTTTTAGGAAGTTTGAAAGTCATGTTAAATTGATCCTTTGTTGGATTTATAATCGATTGAGCAGATAAAAACAAGTAGAAAGATTTAATGGTGATAAAATTTCTTTTAATGGTAGAGTCTTTCAACTTTTTTTCATGTCTAAGCCACTGAATATAAACTAAAAAATCCACTTCAGAAAAGTCTACTAATTTGGAATGAGACATCCAGTTTATAAGATTGTTAAGATCAGAAGTATAAGCTTTTTGACTCCTAATCCCTAAATTTTTTTCTGTACAAACATTAACAATGTATTTATTGACGAGTTCGAAATTTCGATTCATAAAATGCTCCTTATGTTTGATAGATAAATTAAATACTTACATAGAGTATTTCGAAAAGGCAGCATTGTCAATTAATGTTTCTCAATTTAGCTCAACAAAAACACACACTTATTTTGATGATTTAAGGAATTTAGAAAATAAGAAAGTAAGAAATTAAAATTACATTTAGAGTTGTTTATCTAAAAGTAGTTCTTATTTATGTTTATAAATGGTAAAATATAGATATTATTATTGATAATATAACCATTTTCCTCAGGTTTATAATAAAGAGATACAACAATTCAAGGAGCTTTTAATGACCATAAATGAACTGTTAAAGAAACACTTTGGATACGATACCTTTAGAGATCAACAAGAAAACATCATAAAAACCATATGTGATCAAAAAGATGCGTTAGTAATCATGCCAACGGGTGGTGGAAAATCAGTCTGTTACCAGATTCCTGCACTTATGTTTGAAGGCGTAACTGTTGTAATTTCGCCCTTAATTGCACTGATGAAAGACCAGGTGGAGTCTCTAAATGAAAATGGGATTCCTGCAACTTTTTTAAACAGTTCACTTACTGCAAGTGAAACCGGTAAAAAGGTTAGGGAAATTGGTGAAGGTATCTATAAACTGATCTATGTGGCACCAGAGGGTTTGATGTCTGGGGCTTTTCTCGATGCTTCAAGAAGCATGAATATAGCATTTGTCGCTGTAGACGAAGCGCACTGTATCAGTCAATGGGGGCACGATTTTAGACCTAGCTATCAAGATATTGATAAATGGGTGAGGACACTGCCTAATCGACCTGTTATAGCTGCTTTTACTGCAACGGCAACACATGAGGTGAAAAAAGACATCATTACTCTACTTGATTTACATCAACCCAAAAGCTATGTATCAGGTGTGGACCGAGAAAATTTGATCTATAGAGTCGTAAAACCTCCAAAGAAATATGATTATCTCGTGAAATGGTTAAAAGAGATGCCTCCAGATTATACTGGGATCATATACTGCGCGACTCGAAAAACCGTTGAACAAGTAGCGACAAAGCTTGTAAAAGATGGGATCGAAGCCGCTTTTTACCACGGTGGACTCGATACAGAAACTAGAAACCGTGTTCAAGATGAATTTATGCTTGATCAGAAGAAAATCATCATATCAACCAATGCATTTGGTATGGGGATCGACAAACCAGATGTGCGTTTCGTGATTCACTACAACATGCCTAAAAACATGGAAGCATATTATCAGGAAGCGGGACGTGCTGGACGTGATGGACTTGAAAGTGACTGTATATTGATGTACGATTCATCAGATATCGTCAAACAAAAGATGTTGATAACACAAAATAGCGCGGATAGAGAACGGTATACCATTCAGATGGAGAATTTGCAGAGCTTGGTAGATTACTGTAACACCAACAACTGCTTAAGAGGTGAAATTCAAAACTATTTTGGTGAAAATGTGGAAATGTTTGAGTGTAATAGTTGTAGCAATTGCCTTGATGAGTCTGAAGAAATCGACTGTACTGAAAATGCTCAAAAGATACTCTCCTGCATCTACAGGATGGATCAGCGATTTGGCATAAACTTAGTGGTAGATGTACTAAAAGGTGCGAAAACGCAGCGTGTTCGTGAACTGAAATTCGATACATTGTCTACTTATGGCCTTTTAAAAGCTGAATCGACGCCGGTAATTAAAGAGCAAATCATGTTTTTAATCGCTAAAGGCTATATCAATATGTCAGCAGATGAGTTTCCAGTGCTTCGTTTGAGCCCTACTTCACGCAGTGTGCTTAAAGGGACGGAAAAAATCGTTATGAAGCAGACGCGCTTAGATATTCAAGACAAGAAGAAAACTAAAAAGCGTGCCAATACAAGTGCTAAACATCCCGAACTATACGATGAACTTTCAAAACTTAGAGCCAAAATTGCGCAAAAAAAGAACGTTCCTCTTTTCGTTGTGTTTGCAAATTCAGTACTAAGTGATATGGCAAGTTACCTACCTACTTCGAGAGATGAGTTTTTAAACATCAAAGGCATAGGAGAAAAGAAATTTGAGATTTATGGCGAGGCATTTATGTCTGCGATTATTGCCTATAAGACTGATAAAAGCCTACATTAGTTAAAATGTAGGCTTTTATCTATTTTTTTCATATAGGTTGATCCAATCTTCAGCAGAGATCTTTTTAGCCAGTGCCTTAAATAAGTCATATGGGATATCTGATGTTTTTTTAAAGCGAATACAACTTTTGCCCATATCTAGTTTAGCAGTAGTATGCTTTGGATATTCCGATTGAAACCATTCAAGTAGGGGTTCATCAGCATAGATCCCAAGGTGATAGACTGCGATGTAATTCTTTTGAGAAGCAATTGATAAGAAGGGAAGAGGCTGTTTTGGTTTGCAATGATATCCCTTGGGATAAAGACTGTATGGTACAAAGTAACTGATCATGCCATATCCTATACCCTCTTCAAAACCCACACCTTCAAGTTCTGCTTTAAACAATTCTTGGAGCTTTTTCATTGGATCTTGACGTTCTTGTGGCAAAGCCTTGATGTAATCATCTACTGTGGATACATCGCTATACATATCATGGCCTCCTTCGATAATTATTATCATTTAAATACCCGTAAAATAGGAACATCAATCTAAATAGTGAATCAAAAACTAAAACAAGCTCAATGATAAAAAAACGTAGAAATCCAGCTTGTTGGGTAATAATTAATAATAGAATAGAATTTGATAATAGAATAGAAATTGATAATTGAGCAAAAATTAATTAGGGAGAACAGCTCGCTAATCGGAGGAATAATGAATAAAGGAAAAGAAATCATAGAAGAATTAAGATCAGTTATTTCAGGCAAAACGTTAGATGCTTTAGTTCCACCAATTGTCTTTTTGATTGCATCAAGTTATCTCGAAGTTAAGATGTCAGCAGTTTTATCTATAGGTGTCGCACTCGTTATTGGTTTAATTAGAGCAGTTCTAAAGCAACCATTGGGATACGCTTTTGGAGGCTTTGTAGGTGTAAGTATCGCTGGTGGTTTTGCTTATCTAGGTGGTAATGTTAGTAATTATTATATCCCTAAGATCATCGGAAGCTTAAGTTTTGTCATCGTAACTTTAGGCAGTGTCATCATAAAAAAACCAATGGCCGCTTGGGTGAGCCATTTAACAAGAGGATGGAACATCAAATGGTTTTGGAGAGCTGATATTAGACCAGCCTATACGGAAGTCACACTCTTTTGGACTGTTTTTGCAGGTTTAAAATTATTTCTTGTAACGACCCTTTACCTTAAAGAAGATATCTCAGGACTTTTTTTCATCAATAGTATTTTGGGGATGCCTGCGAACATCATTGTGCTTACAGTGAGTTATGTATATGGGATATGGCGCTTACATCAACTAAAAGGCCCTGGTATAGAAGAATTTCAGACTGGTAAAGAAAGACCTTGGAAGGGGCAAACGAGGGGATTTTAATGATTGCTTGAACTTATAAGAAGCGGGTATTAATATAACAGATGATAATTGTTATCATTTAATAAAGTGCTTTATTGAAACCTTACTTTGAGGAGGTTCGTTATGAAGAATAAACATATATTATTGATTATGATTGCGGTTTTGCTGAGTTTATCCCTTATCACATTTGGCGCAGACAGCATGCAGAAAATTCAGGCTACAATGTCAGGCGATTTAAAATTCCTAGTTGATGGACAGAGTTGGTCACCAAAGGATGTAGATGGGTCGGCTTTAACACCACTTTTATACAATGGAAGAACTTATATTCCCGTTAAGGCATTACTTGAGGATAAAGGAGTCACTGTAGGTTATGATGCAACCAATAAAACGGTGCTTATTGATTATTCTACAATTACAGGGATCGATAAATCTTCTCCTGTACTGATTAAAGATGTGATGACTTCTAGTGGTATGGGAGCTGGAAAGGCGACGTTTAAGGAATTTACCATTACCAAAAATAGAGAGTTGAGTCCTAGTGCATTCCATGGTGAAATGACTTATACCTACGACTTAGCTGATAATGCAGTTATCATGGTGGATGGCAAAGTTGTAGATATGACTTTAACAGATCTTGCAAAAGCAGGAACTAAATGGACTATGGGTGATTCTATACGGTTGGGACATGACACTGCTTTAGGTAATTCGTTAAGTTCAGTTGAGTTTACAACCGATAATGGACAAGGCGAGTCGCTTAATTCGAAAATCACTATTACTGTCGAGATTTCCTATCCGCCGTTAAGAATTAAAATAACAGTTAAGTTTTAATTGAAAGAATACAGTTTCAGAGATATCATATCAATATACAAATATAAGATTAAAACAGTCTATTTTGATATGCTCCCCTTACAGTAGACAGTTTAAATAATAAAAACTGTCTACTGTAAGGGGAGCATATCATTTATCATAGGCTGTTTTTTTGAGAGGATTTTAAGATGAGATATGTAAATTTTCAAGAGCTTTCTCAAGACCTATTAAATCAACTTGTCAAAGGCGCCTTCTTAACCGTTAAAAGTGGTGATAAAGTAAATACCATGACAATTGGTTGGGGAACAGTAGGTTACATGTGGAACAGACCAGTGATGATGGTACCAGTACGTTACTCAAGGTATACTCATACGCTAATTGATAATGCGACCACTTTTACAGTTAGCATTCCCGTAGCAAAGGATCTCAAAAAAGAACTTGCTTTTTGTGGTTCAAAATCTGGAAGAGACATTGATAAGATAAAAGCATGCGGTTTGACTTTAGAAGCACCTCAGTCTGTAGGAATTGATGCACCTATCATTGGAGAATGTGAATTACGGATAGAATGCAAAATCGTCTATAAGCAGCCGATGGTACCTGATCATTTGAGTCAACAAATCATTGAAGCACAATATAATAATGGCGATTACCATGTCCTTTATTATGGTGAAATTATGAATGCCTATTTTAAATAAAAAATAACTATAGTGATTGAATTCACTATAGTTGTTTTCTTTTCTTATGAGTTTAGAGTCACTGATGATACTTAGTATGCCTAATGGGATTGCAACCAATAATAAAGTCGCGTCAATTGCGATGCTTAAACCGCCAGATTGTGCCAATTGCTTTTTCGCTTTTTTAAGAACCTTTTCCATGAGTTACCTTCTAAGTGAATGCCTTAATTATAAGGATTATTTCACAAGTTTAATGCAAAAGCGATTGAGTTGGATATGTCCATCCCAAATCAATAATGGAACTTTTTTTATAATGATGGCGTCTAATCACTATAACCATCACTTAACCTAAGATGAAAAAAGGAGACATTATTATGAAATTCACAACTGGTAAATTAGGCGTATTAGCTTTGGTAGGTGTATTATTCCTAGCTGGGTGTTCAAAAGTAGATGATACTATGGCAACTGTTGAAAATCCAACACAGAATACACCAATTGTTGAAACAACAGTAGAAGTGACAGAAGAAACGACGGTTGATCCAGCCGCTGTAACAAGTCCCAAAATTGATGAGTCAACAGCAAGAGCGATGCAATTTGATAAAAAGATCGAAGGAATCAAAAGCATCACTTTAAAAGACATTGAAGGCAATGTAGTGGAAAGAACATTTACTGCTGAGGACATGAAAGCCATTGAAACTGCATTCAATGAAAGTTATATCATGGACACTGCTTATATAGAGATGATCACTGGTTACAACATGACAATTTCACTTGAAAATGGTGAGGAAGTCTACATTACAAGCTATGGTGATCCAGTGTTTATCGTAGCGCGTATAGGCGATGGCGACACCTATCATCTAGGTTGTGAAGCAATTGCAACTATTTTACTTGAAGGCAATAAATAATACGTGGGTATATATGGCTCATGGCGACAGAATAGTATCATCAGACAGACTGCCATATAAGGCGGTCTTTTTTGTTATTTGCAACCTAATGCTCTGTTCAATAAGGGCTTTGTGAATTTATTTAAGAAGGAGCGTGAAAAGATGTTTAGAAAAATAATCTCGTTTAACATATTGGTGCTTATAATCGTTATATTGATGTGCTGGCTTCCAAGTTTTGCCGATGAAACAATCCGGATTGAAATTGATGGTAAGCCTTTGACGTTTGAGGTAGCACCACAAATCGAGAATGGTCGTGTACTTGTGCCATTTAAAGCCATCTTTGAAGCGCTTGGTCTTAAAATTGATTGGATAGGTGAACAACGTATTGCCACTGCCTACAATGATGAGATGAATGTATCGGTTAAAATAGACGCTTCTTTTGGCAATATCAACGGTGAGTTGATCTCGCTTGATGCAAGTGGGAAAATAGTGAATGGAAGAACTTTAGTGCCGCTGAAATTTGTCTCTGAAGCTTTTGGAAGTGAAGTAGGTTGGGATGCTGAAAAAAGACTTGTAACGATAAAAAGTGGGTTTAAACCATATGTTTATACAGAAGCTTTACCAACGGTCGACTCCATTGATAAACTAAAATTGATACTTGAATATGCAGGCAAATATATGCAGTATATCTACCCACTCCAAGAGGATTTCATCTCTGTACCGATGCCTATAGACAAAGGCAGTATAAATGGCGAAACCACAGTCGACGCTTCACAGCCAGAAGCCTCACCCTCTGCATCGCCAGACCATAGTGCAACAAATGTACAAGTTGAAGGTGTAGATGAAGCCGATAGTGTTAAAACTGATGGAAAAACAATCTATCAATTACGTGCACAAGATTTGAAAATTACGGATATATCCACAGGTGTAATGAAGTCTGTTGCTACCATAAAATTCGATGAAGTAGCTAGCATCTCAGAATTTTATCTTTATAATGACAAACTCATCGTCATCGGTTACAGTCAAATGTTTTATCCGATGTATGAAAAATTTGCACCTGATATGATGCCGATACAACAAGGAACGCCAAAAACGCTGCTTTACTTTTATGATGTAAGTCAACCTGCGAATCCAGTTTTGATCAGAAAGTTTGAAGGTGATGGCACCTATATGACTTCAAGATTAACCGTTGGCAAACTCTATATGGTGATGAACAAATGGTTGATGGGTTATAATCTTACTGCTGAAAGTGTGTTGCCAACTTTTACGGACACATTGATCACAAAAGGTTCTGAAGCCGTAAAGAAGACTTCAATTGGCTTTGATACTTTAAGATATTTTCCCGATACTGTAGAGTCAAACTTGATGATTACACTTGGGTTTGATCTGGATGTAATGACAAAAAGTCCACACGAATCAGCATATCTTGGAAATAGTACAAACGTCTACGCGAACTCTGATTCTATGATTATTGCAATGGATCGCTATCACTATGATTTTAGCGGGACAAGTGAAAGCTTTGCACCGACTTTCAAAAATACCACTGAGCTTTATAATTTTAAACTTGTAAATGGCACTATAAATTTCAGTGCAAAAGGGTCTGTGCCAGGACGTGTTCTCAACCAGTTTTCAATGGATGCATATAAAGGAAATTATCGCATTGCGACAACTTCAGGAGAAACTTGGTCAGACACCTCACAAAACAACCTTTATGTTCTTGGGAGCAATATGGAACTTAAGGGAAGACTAGAAGGTTTGGCACCTGGTGAACGCATCTATTCTGCAAGGTTTGTAGAAGACCGTGCGTATCTCGTAACTTTTAAACAAGTGGATCCATTTTTTGTGATTGACTTAAAGGACCCAACTAAACCTAGCGTTCTAGGCTATTTAAAAATTACTGGATTTAGTGATTATCTCCAGCCTTATGATGCAAACACAGTAATCGGATTTGGTAGAGAAACGATAGAAACCGCAAACGGTCCAATCCTAAGTGGTTTAAAAATCGCTATGTTTGATGTGACTGATGTCAAGAAACCTATAGAAAAAAGTAAAATTGTACTAGGATCAAGCAACAGTTGGTCTGATGTCCTAACGAACCATAAAGCTTTGTTATTCTCTAAGGATAAAAATCTATTTGCACTACCAGTTTCACTTTACAGTGGCGTTGGAAATGAAAACAAATTTTCATTCCAAGGTGCATATGTATACAGTATTAGCCCAGTTGAAGGATTTGTACTTAGAGGAACATCCACACATTTGTCACAACCAGAGATAGATGATAGTTATCTCAAGTGGTATGACACGTCTAAGAATATAAGCCGAATTATCTGGTCGGGTACAACACTTTATACTTTGTCGGAATATGGGATTAAAAGCCATAATCTAGACACAATGATAGAGAATGGTTATTTGGTTTATTAGTGAATCACAATAACCATGCAAAATAAACTAAATAAAAACTTAATTAAAAAACAATTCTATGATGTTTTCATAGAGTTGTTTTTATTTGTGAATATTCTGAAAATGCGCAGTAGAAACAATACAAAATATAGAATATAATAAATCTATTATATAACCTTAGTGGTTAATTCATGTGATACTATAAGGTTAATTAATAGGAGGGTTGTTTGAAAGAAGAACGAGAATCTATAAATAGTAACTCTGATGAACACATTGACTTGTATAAATCCATCGTCGATGCTTCTCCAATTGGTTATGCAATACTTAAAATTATAGTCGATGATGATATTACCCCTTGCGACTATGAGTTTCTTACTGTCAATGCAGCTTTTGAAGTCGCAACAGGGTTAGTAAGGAAGGAACTCCTTGGAAAAAGAGTCTCTGACTTGTCCTTTGAAACTGTAAATAATGAATTCGATTTATTTCAATTTTATAGATGATGACAATGGAAACATAAAAGAAGTGGTAATTAGTTTCATAGATATAACTGAACGCATCGAAACTGAGAGAAAATTACGCGAAAAAAATGATGAACTTGCTACTAACAGCGAAGAACTTGAGGCTATGAATGAAGAGATAAGTGCAGCTTTTGACGAACTTGAGACGGCTAATCGCCAACTTACCACTGCAAAACAGATAGCAGAGAAAGCAAATACTGCCAAAAGTCAATTCTTAGCAAATATGAGTCATGAGATAAGAACACCGATGAATGGCTTCATGGGAATACTACAACTTTTAGAAACTACTATTCTTAGCAAGGAGCAAAGTGGGTATATACAAATTGCTAAGTCATCGGTATTGCCAAAGATAAAGTGCATCTCCTTTTTAAAAGATTTAGTCAAGTTGACGACTCAAATACACGTATGTACGGTGGAAGTGGTTTGGGACTTTCTATATGCAAGGGACTTGTGGAAAAAATGGGAGGCGAAATTGGTGTTGATACGGTAGAAGGTGAAGGGAGTTGTTTTTATTTCACATGTGTTCTTGAGAAAGCAAAGGAAGACTTTGAGATGAAGGAACCTCTTAATATGAAGCAAGATGAAAATCATTACAAGATCAATATATTACTTGTAGAAGATGATCTAGTGAGTCGGACGATCATCGAAAAATATGCTGAACTAAAAGGATGGTATATTATCAGTTCAAATGATGGCAATGACGCTATAGATATTTTCAAACAAAATAAGTTTGATATTGTCCTTATGGATGTACAGATGCCAATCATGAATGGCTATATAGCTACGGGCAATATCAGATCATATGAACGCAAAATAGAGATCCATACGCCGATCATTGCATTAACCGCTTTTTCTATAAACGATGACCGTGAAAAATGCTTTGAAGTAGGTATGGATGATTATTTATCAAAACCTGTGGACCTCAATGAACTAAACAATATGGTTATAAAGTGGACTCAGAAACAATAGCTTAACAAGGAGTAATTATGAAAGCATTTTTTATGGATTTAGAGTTTCTTTGCGATGCGGATTTTGCTTATGAAGATGAGATTATTGCCATCTGTTTACTTGCAGAAGATGACAGTTATGAACTTACAAGTCTTGTAAAGCCGTTTGGTGAAGATTTTGAAGTTTCAGAGTATTGTACAAAACTTACTGGCATATCAAAAGATGATTTGATTTCGAAACCGTTATTTTCTGATTTATATGAAGAAATGATTGATAATACAAGTGAAAATGACATCATTTATGTATGGGGGAATGTGGATCTAGAAGCTGTCTATAAGGCAAGTATAGAAATTGCGGGAGAACTTGAGTTTAATATCGTAGATTTCCAAGAGGAATTTATGCAATACTGTGAGATTTCATTTCGGCCAGGTCTCAAAAAGGTATATGAAATATTGACTGGCGACTATGAAATTAGGCATCATGATGTTAGAAACGATACACTCATGTTAAAAGAAATTTACAAACTATTCAATGCGGATAAAAAGGCAGTGATGCGCAAAGTTAAAGGGCGAATGCTGTAAAAAAAGGCGTTTCATTAGATTATAGATGTCATTTCCGGCATAACTAAGCGTATTTGTAATTTCAAATTGTGTTTTGTAGAAAAGAAGACGAAATTAAGGAGAGAAATTATGCAAAATAAAAAATCTGTAATCAATTTAACAATTAAAGTAAAATTAGTTATATTGTTAGTAATTGCGATTATTGCACTTGCAAGTTTAAGTCTACTTTCTTATATTCAAGTTTCAAAATTGAGGACATTACAGGATGAGGGGTATGTTCGATCTACAGATGCACAGGTTGTCACCAATGCAAAGCATAGTATGAATGGACTATATAGCTTAGTTGCAGATTCAATTATCAACGGTTATACTGAAGAGCTTGTAAAAGAGTATGAACTGCAAAAGGTGGTAGCTGAAGATGAGCTTATGGGTGTAAAGAATTCTGTAGACACAGAAGAAGAGAGTCAATTAATAACGCTTGCCTTAGAACGATTCAATTCGTTTAAGTCAATTGTTGAAAAAGATCTATTTGTTGGCCTACAAAACAATACTCTTAGTACCAGTCAAATTAAAGAAATTGATGGAAAATTAGATGTATTCAAAATAGAGTATTATGATTATTTGACAAAAATTGCAATTTCACTTAATGCTGAATCCGTAATAGGTGACCAAAATTTTGATAATATAAGTAAGCGGGGACTGAAATTTGCGATTGTTATTAGTTTAGTTATCTCTTTGATGCTCACAGTTTTAATGGTCATTATAATTACAAGCATTACCAGACCAATTGCTGGAGTAACTCAAATTATAAATAGGCAATCAACACTTGATTTTAGTTCCGACTTAAATGACACAGCTTTTGCGTATGAAAAAAGAGCGGATGAAATTGGAGTTATGACAAAAGCGCTTAAAACGATGGAAGATAACGTAAGGGAATTTATCATTAAAACTTCAGCAGCCTCAGAACAAGTAGCTGCTGCATCAGAAGAACTTACTGCAACTGCTCAACAATCGGCGTCAGCGTCAGAAGAAGTCGCTAAAACGATAGAATCAATTGCAAGTGGCGCAAGTGATCAAGCTAAAGACACTGAAAAATCAGCTAATAACGTAAAAGATTTAGGTCTGATGCTTGAAAAAGATGCGCTGTACTTGGAAGACCTGAATAAAGCCGCGATAGATATTGACCATAAGAAGAACGATGGATTCAGTATATTAAAAGAATTAATATATAAAACACAGCAGAACAATGCTGCAGCACAGAATATACATGAAATAATTATAAGTAATAACGATAGTGTTACAAAAATAGAAGTAGCTAGCGCGATGATTCAAAATATAGCGACTCAAACAAATTTACTCGCACTTAATGCTGCTATAGAAGCTGCTAGAGCAGGTGAGGCTGGAAGAGGTTTTTCAGTTGTAGCTGATGAAATCAGAAAGCTGGCTGAACAGTCAAATAGTTTCACAAGTGAAATTAAAATCGTTATCGATGAACTAAAAGCTAAATCTTTAAATGCAGTTAACAAAGTTCAAGATGTTATAACAATCGTTGATACACAAGCTAACAGTGTGAAACAAACTGAGGAAAAATTTGATCAAATTGCCATATCAATTGATCAAGTTAAGGAGATTATACAAAAACTTAATGACTCGTCAAAAGTCATGGAAACAAATAAAAATATTATTCTGAACTTATGCAAAATCTTTCTGCTATTGCGCAAGAGAATGCTGCGGGAAGCGAACAAGCATCTGCATCAATTGAAGAACAATCTGCAGCAATTGAAGAAATCGCTAATTCTAGTGATAGTATGGCTCAAGTTGCAGAAGAGTTACGTAGTCTAATTCAAAGATTTAAGGTTTAAATGTTTTATAACGAATTAATTGAGATATTATAAAATAAAAGGTGCGATTGCTCATCTATAACTAGATTTGCAAAAGCACCTTTTGTCATGCATTAGACGTGTTAACGTCTAAACCACCTCTTATTATTCAACTAAATCACACTCCTTTCTTTGAAGTATTAACCGGTCAAGTTCATTGTCTCATATGAGACAACTTGGGTCTAGAGAAAGACTTTTTTAAACCATTCTTTATACTGTTCATTCTTTTTATTCATCGTTCTTTCAATTTAATACACTACAATACACTACATTACAAAGCTTAATCGATCTTACTTTTAGTGTTTGAATAGACGATTTTTTTGATAGCCGCTTCACTGAGGTGATACACCTTGGCAAGTTCGGCAACGGGTATAAATGAACGAAAGTCATTGATAATGGCTTCATTACGCGCATCAAGTTCTTTTCTCAGACCAGATTGATTTCCCCAACCCGTTCTACAGGAGGATTTTGGTACATAAATCACAGAACCTTCAGTATACTTTTGTATTTCCTCGAGTAGGTGAGTTGGCAAAATTTCCGCAGCGTTTTTGTAGCTCACGGGCAATTGCCTCCTTTTTTAATGTTTGGGTATTCAATTGCTCACCTCCTTATAAATTTCAGTGATGCAGTCACCACTGTTAATTGAAATATAACGCTAAAATGTTCTTATGTCAATATGAGTGTCACGATATCTTATAATGATATAAATACCTGCAAAAAATTCAAAAGGGACATATGGCGCAAGTAGGAAAAGAGGCACTTTTATACCAAATGCCATCAAAGGAATACACACAAGGATAAGCGGTGAAGTAACGAGTCCCCAAAGTGCCAACCACTTGGGTATGATTTTGGATTTCAATAATAGATAGTATAAAAGTAACGCCCCTAGTCCAAAGGGTATAATCGCCATTTTAGCGGCAAAGTCTTTGCAATCGAATAGGATCGCTCCAAGATTTAATAGACTTGGATCAAGAGTTGATGTATAGAGTAGACTTGTTTTAAGTAGACCCCATGTGAATACTTGACTTACAGCGAGAAGTGTGGCTTCAAAAGCATAGAACAGCAGTCCAAGAATAGCCATTGTTTTATGAATATAACCCGCACTTTGATAGATAGAAACCCCTAACATAATAATGACAATTGCCGTTATAAATTGTAAGAGGATGCTAATATTAACTGTCATAACATGTTGAGCTACGTTCACCATCAAAGAGGCAATGGCTGTTTCAGAACCCAAATTTTTAAATAATATCCCGCCTATAAGCGACGTTACCGCTTGAACCAATAATGTGATCCCCAAGAATAGATAAAGACCATTTTTAGAAATTCTATTCTCCATAATATTCTCCTTAAAATAATAAAAACTACAGATTAATAATTACATTGCCCTTTTTATGTCCTCCATCCACATATCTATGAGCTTCAATGATATCCTCAAGTGGATATACCCTATCTATCACAGCTTTGATTTGTCCTTTTTTCATATATTTGCTGAGTAAATCAAGATCCGTTGTCTGAAACTTAGGTGTACCATCGTCAACGCAGATTAATTTTCCGGTTTTGGTAAGTGATTTTTCACAGTTTAATTTTACTTTCTTGTTGCCAACAGCATTAAATTTAAGGTCAAATCGTGTTTCACTTTTTGTAAAATCTTCTTTTGTATAATCTATTACAAAATCCGCACCTAATCCTTTAACAAGTTCAAGATTGCCAGTACTACAAACACCTGTAACAGTTGCACCCAAAACTTTTGCAATTTGAACCGCTGAAGTACCAACTGCACCAGAAGCGCCATAGATTAGTATATTTTGATTCTTCATTACATTCCCTTTTTTTAGATAATGCATTGCAAGTAGCCCGCCAAAAGGAACAGAAGCTGCATCTTGAAAACTAATAGAAGATGGTTTTTCTAAGATCAAGCCATCTTCTGAGATGCATTTGAAATCAGCATAAGTACCGAAACCGAATCTGTCAAAACCAAAGACTTGATCACCTATTTTGAATTTCTTAACACTTTGACCAATAGACTCGATTTCACCAGCAAATACCATCCCTAAAACTGATTTTCTTGGTTTTCTAAAACCAATTACCAGTCCCATCGGGAGCCAAATTTTAAAGGGTACTTTAAAACCGCGTATAATACAGTCGCTTGCTGTTACAGAGGTAGCACGAATTCTTATACATACCTCGTTTTTTTTAGGCTTAGGTTTAGAAATGTCTTTTAATTGAAGCACATCAGGTGAACCATATTTAGTGCACACAACTGCTCGCATAGAACGCCTCCTTATAATCGTACGAACTTAGTTCAAACTTTCTCTAGAGTTTAATTACACTGTATAGTATAATTAAGTGAAAGTCAACATTAATTACACTGGTCGGTGTAATTAAATTCAAATAAGGAAGTATACAAATGAGTGAAGTTAAAAACCGTGATAAAAGTAAAAAAAGAGAAGCTATATTAAATGGGGCAATTGACGTTTTTATTAGCGATGGGTATGAACTGGCAAGTATGGATAAAATCGCTGAAACAGCTGGGGTTTCCAAAAGAACGGTTTATAACCATTTTGGCAGTAAAGAAAATTTATTCCAAGCAGTTGTAGAAGACTTTTTATCTCAAAGACAACAACTTAAAACTATAAGATACAGTCCCAATATCTCTTTAGAAGATCAACTAATGGCTTTTGCAAATGCAGAAATATTTTTGATAGATTCTTCAAGACGATTAGGGCTATCTAGAGTTCTAACGATGGTTTTTTTACAGGATACAAAATATGCAAGAGAGACAGTTTCCAAATACCCTCCTGTCTATGATATGTTCCTTAAGTGGCTGGAGGAAGCAATAACAGATGGAAAAATCAAAACAGAAAATCAATTTCTAACTGCAAGGGTTTTCTATGCACTTGTCGAAGGTGCGGTCACTTATCCTGCTCTTTTTTCCGAAGGAATTGACAAAGAAGCAATTAAACCTATGCTATTTGAAATCACAAATACTTTTTTGGCGCGATATGGTAATTGCTAAAATTATGGGGGGATTTTGGTTTTATGTTAAATTCTAATAATGCTATTATAATGAGTTTTTTGACGCAATAACACAGATGAGTTTTGTTAAATTGGGTATATACTCATAAGTATTACTAAATTCATTGAACAATAAAAAAAATAAATTAGTTTTCGGAGGCAAATTTGGAAAAGAGAACGATTAAGTTTTTCACAATTACATTTATAGTGACATGGCTTTTATGGTTACCAACTGTAATCTATGCGAAAGGTGTAAATGTTCCTGAGGTTTTACTTTTGATCGGCATGTTTGCTGGTTTTTCACCGACCATTGTAGGATTAGTGATGATGAAAAAGGATAGAGGTGAAGGGTTTAAATCCTATCTTCAAGAAAGATTGACTTTGGCTTTCCCCAAAAAGTGGCTTCTGATGATGATGATATTTCCACTAATAAGCATGATATCTCTAGTTATAGTTCATATTCTTGATAAAAGCTTTGTAGTGGTCAACCCGATTAGTCCAATCATGGCGCCACTTGTTTTTTTACAAATTCTATTTATCGGTGGAGCAATTGGTGAAGAGTTTGGGTGGAGAGGGTATGCCATGGACAAATTGCAATCTAAATTTGGCCCTTTTTATGGCACTTTGATTCTAGGTGCTATTTGGAGTTTATGGCACTTACCACTATTTTTTATGCTCAATACGGTCCAAAGTCATCTACCAATCTGGCAGTTTATGCTCCAAAACACCATGATTGCCTTCTTCTATACGTGGATTTATAACAAAACGAAAGGCAACTTAATTTTGATGATCTTGTTGCATGCCATATTAAATACTACTTCAGCAGTATTTCCTTATTGGCAATCAGATCAAGGACGTTACATCGGTTTTGCTTTACTGTTGTTGACCTTGGTTGTGATAAAAATAATGGATTCAAGTTTTTTGGAGGTTGACTCTTAACAGTCACTGTATTATACTTTCAATATTGATAAACCAATGATTAAGAGAAGTAGGCATTTTAAGAAATCAAAGAGAGCTACTGATGGTGAGAATGTAGTATTTTAAGAGATGTTGAATGGGCTTAAGAGGGCAACCCGAATTTTAGTAGGCGTTGACGGAAACTCTAACCGTTATGATGAGAGCATATGTTAGTATGTGAAAAGACTTAATTTAGGTGGCTATCAGACGATAACTTCTGTTCCTTTATGGGACAGGAGTTTTTTTTGTTCTAAACAGATATAGTTATAAACTTATGGAGGTAATGATGAAGAGAATTTTAACAGGTGATCGCACCACGGGAAAGCTTCATATTGGACATTATGTAGGGAGTTTACAAAACAGAGTAAAGCTTCAAGATCAATATGAGACTTTTATATTGTTAGCAGATATCCAAGCTCTTACGACGCATTTTGAAAACCCAAATTTAATCAATGCCAGTATCTATGATGTTGCCATCGACAACTTATCAGTTGGTTTAAGTCCTGAAAAAGTGACTTTCATACAACAATCTTTAATTCCTTCTATCGCTGAACTGACCGTATTTTATTCGATGCTAACGACAGTGAACAGTTTAAGACATAATCCAACCATCAAAACTGAGATGAAACAATACGGTTACAGTGATGTGACATATGGATTCTTAGGATATCCGGTTAGCCAAGCAGCCGATATAACGTTTTGTAATGCTGATTTAGTGCCTGTCGGTGAAGATCAGTTACCACATCTTGAACAAGCACGCAAAATTGTTAGGCGGTTTAATACCCTTTATATGGATGGGAAGACGGGGATAAAGGAACCCGTTGCACTGCTAAGTGACGTGCCAAGACTGATGGGGCTAGATGGCAATAGTAAGATGGGTAAAAGTCTAGGCAATGCCATCTATCTATCAGATACGGAAGATGAGGTTCGCAGAAAGATAAGAAAAGCGGTGACGGATACAAATAGGATCAGTATCACTGATAAAGGGAATCCTGAAAATTGTGTCGTGGCAACATATCACAAGATCTTTACACCTGATCAGTACGATAATATCTGTGAGATGTGTAGAAGCGCTCAGATAGGGTGCGCCTCATGTAAAAACGAACTTACAACATCGATCAATCAATTACTTACGCCTATGCGCGAAAAACGTAGATACTATGAAGCACATCTTAATTTAGTGAAGGAGATTATACTTGATGGCTCAAGTAAGGCAAATAAGATCGGTAATGAAACAGTCGCAAAAGTGAAAAATGCCATGCATCTATCACTGTGATGGTAGTTTATCAATCGCTTGAAATTGTAGGTGGATATAAGGAAATCTAAACTAATCTATGACAAATTAAGACAAATTAAGACAAAAAATCACTTATCTGATACACTGATTTTATATAATAGATTATTTGTTTTTTATGGATTTTACTTTGGAGGTGTGCGATGAAAGCTTATATTGATCCACCTAAAAAAATGCCTTTTTACATCAAGCTGGGACTTTACTTTGCAAAGCGTGCAACGGGTAAGGACTTGTTACCACCAAGGCTTCTGGCATGGTACCCAAAAGCGGCGGTCAGTTCTGGGGTGATGGAAGCGCTAGTGGCACATGGTAATCCCAAAAAAGACCTAGATGCAAAGATTCTGCAGCTCATAAGGGTACAGGTTTCAATCCTTACGTCTTGTCCTTTTTGTATCGATATGAATGCAAATGAATTTGAAAAAAATGGCATCACTGAAGAAGAGTTACAAGGTCTCAGCGGTGTACTTGATCTAGATATGATCCCCTCTTTATCTGAACGCGAAAAATTAGCGATACAGTATACGCGTTTGATGACGCAGACTCCTGTGGATATCTCGGAAGGGTTTATGAAAAATATTAAAGCGACTTTTACTGAAAAAGAGATAGTTGTCATAGTCACAACAGCAGCTCAGGTGAACTACTGGGCAAGGCTTATAAGAGCACTTGGTATTCCTTCGGCTGGGTTTATGGATAAGGAACTGCATCTGTGATAATTCTATGACAATAAATAGTATTTCTGATAAAATAAGTTCAGGAGGTGTCTTATGGCTAAAAAAGAAATTTCAGAAGAACGCAAAATGCTTTATTATGCTGGTCTTGGTGTTATGGTGGTTGGTTTTCTATTCTTTTTATCTGGTTTTTTGGGGTTTATGAATCCTGAGAAGATGCTGATGTCAGGCTCTATGGGCTCTTTTATAGCTGGACCGTTTATTGGCGTTATTATGATCGGTGTAGGTGGGTTTATGAGGAGTGTGGCTGCGCGTGGGGTAGCAGGCTCTGGACTTGTACTTGATCCTGAAAAGGCAAGAGAAGACCTTAGTCCGTGGTCTTCTATGGCTGGTGGTATGCTTAACGATGCACTTGAAGAGACAAATATTGGTTCAAAGAAAGAAGTCATAAAGATAAGATGTAGGAACTGTTCTGAGCTCAATGAAGAAGATGCAAAGTTTTGTAAAAATTGTGGTGAGAAGATTTAAGTGTGAATGTAACATTCGATACTAAACAAAAAGGAGAAGCAACATAAGGCAAGTACTGTTGCAATATATAAAATGATTGTATATTTAATTCTAGTAGTAATAGAGGCTGTTGTCTTATTTAGAGTCATGAAAAATTATTTTGAAAAAAACCCTACAAATAAATTTATGGCAACAAAACTTTACATAGCTAGCGTAGTGGCGATTGCGATGTTGATGTTTTCACTAGCAAATGATCTTGGATTCGATCTGCTGAGTTTTCTTTAGTTAGCATCAAATCTTCTGCTATGTTGTTCTGCTTAAATCGTGTATAATCTGTATGAGTTGTACCTATATTTAGATGTGCGTTTTGGTTAAAGGGTACATACACTAGGAGATTATGAGCAAATGAAAAGGTTTAAAAAAATATACATCGAAATTACAAATGTCTGTAACTTAAAGTGTGATTTCTGCCCGATGACCAAGCGTGCACCACAGTTTATGACAGAAGAGAATTTCGAGATTATACTGAATAAAGTAAAGCATTTAACGGATCAAATCTATCTACATGTCATGGGTGAGCCTTTGTTGCATCCTCAACTTGCAGGGTTTTTAGCACTTTGCGACAAACATGGTCTAAAAGTAAATATCACTACCAATGGTGGCTTAATCACTGACGCAAAGGATATTATTCTAAATGCAACAGCGGTTAAGCAAGTCAATTTTTCGCTTGGAAGTTTTGAAGCAAATTCTGATTCACTTTATCTTGAGACCTATATTGGTGGCATCACACAGTTTGCACTTGAAGCTCAAGAAAAGACCAATATTGTGAGTTCACTGAGGCTTTGGAATCTGGACAACGAATTGATCAAAGGTGCAAATTCAAAAAATGACCAAATCATGACCTATTTAGAAGATCATTTAAAGCTTGATTTTAAAATTGGGGAAAAATGCACGACTTATAGAGGGGGTAGGCTAAGCAATAACATCTATGTGAACATCGCTCAAAAATTTGAGTGGCCTGATATAGAACGCTTAGATACAAAAGAAGATGTTTTCTGCTATGGTCTGAGAGACCATATAGGGATACTTGTTGATGGCACGGTTATACCTTGCTGCCTTGATAGTGATGGCAATATACCTTTAGGCAATGTGTTTGAAAGTTCAATCGAGAGTATCGTGGATTCTGAACGGGCTAAAAAGATGTACACGGGTTTCACCAATCGTAAAGTTGTTGAAGATCTATGTAAGAAATGTGGGTATGCACAGAAGTTTTAATAAATATAATCAATCCTAATCAATTCAAATATTTTGAAGTGATTAGGATTTTTATTTATGATAATGACAAAAAGATTGACATGCAACCAAAAGGTTGCTAATATAAATTCATGGATAATATATTTAATGCATTGGGAGACAAATCGAGAAGACATCTGCTGGATATTTTATATGAACAAAATGGTCAAACTTTGACTGAGCTTACAGCTACGTTAGATATGTCTAGGCAGGCAGTGACAAAGCATCTGAAGATTTTAGAGGAGGCTAACCTCGTTGTGCCTGTCTGGAAGGGGAGAGAGAAATTTCACTATCTGAATCCAGTTCCGATGAGACAAATCTATATGAGATGGATCAATAAATTTGATGAACCAAGAATTGAAGGACTATTTGACCTGAAAGAGTCAAGTGAGTTGATTAAACAGGAGGAAACTATGAACGGATTAATGTATCAAATCGTAATTGCATCAAGTGCAGAAAAAATATGGACTTCATTAACACAACCAGAATTCACTCAAAAGTTTTGGTTTGGTCGCAAGATAGAATCGAATTGGGAGATTGGATCACCAGTAGCGATTGTTACACCAGATGGTGTTGTAGAGGCAAGTGGGGAAGTTGTAGAGTTTGATCAATACAAAAGACTGTCTTATACTTGGCATTCCGCTCAAGATGCTGAAGGAGAATTCTCAACCGTGGTATTTGAACTTCAAGAGATGGGACCACTTACAAAATTGACGATACTTCAGGATATTGACGCAAGCACTGCTAAGTTTGATCAAGCTTTTGCTGGATGGACATTTATCATCTGTGGTCTTAAAACATATCTAGAAACTGGAGCGGCAATGCCAGCACTTCCTTGGAAACGTTGATCAGCAATCTACACAATTAACATTTCAAAATGGAATCCACTTAAATAACAGACAACCAGAAGAAAGATTTGAAGTCTAACTTCTGGTTGTCTTTTTTTTGCGTTTTTGATGATTTCATCTTTAGAAGCAAATGAAAATGTGTCACGAGCTATTGGTTTGCACAACCAGAGAAAATGTCAACTACTGAATTACATGAGTTGATTCATCGGTTGATGGAGCAGGGTGTCGTTCGACAACTAGAAAAGTAAAGATAGCCATCATTTTTTTTGAAATATATAATCATAATGCCTCTTTGTTATCATTTTGTGGAAATTTTATATGATGCATCAGTAGATAAAATGCATAAATCGCGAGTATGTTAAAGAGTGGAAATGCCAATCCTTCAACAAGGCTAAATGTAACGCCTTGTCTAATTGAATTTACAATCATAGCTGAAATTGCGGTTAGCATCGTAATTGCTTTTATGATGATCACGCTGCTCAGTAAGTATCCAATAGGTTTTCTGTTTAAGAGGGAAACCCCAGAAAAGATAGCAGTTGGTACTATAAAACCTAAATCCATCCCTTGAATTACAAGCGTTGTATAGTGTTCAAGTCCTGCAGGTGCAGCACCACTTGTTAGCGATGTTCCGATTTTACCTAGCCATAGCATGCCTATCGCAAAGGCTATAAAAAATTGAAAACCACTTAAAAATCTAACGGGAAGCTGCTTTTTATAGTGATTTGGGACGTCTTTTAAATCAAATGATAGCATCATCATTACAAAGGCATAAAAACTCGCTGTCATAAGCATCACATAGACGAGAAAAAGTGAGTTGTACATCCATAAAAATGTGTAAGATACATAAGTGTAAAGGAAATAGGCAAGTGTACCAGTTAAAAAAAGTTGACCTCGAAACGAACCACGCAGTGCAAAATAGACTGAACCAATCAAAAGTGGAACTGCAATTACAAGAGTGATGAAGTCAGAGGCGAGGCCTTGTGCTGCAACTGATAAAGAATCTCGTTGATAGATGCCTTTACCATATAATGAAACCTCTTCACCATAAATCGATGTGAAATGAGTTAAGTCGCCTGGCGCTGTACTTAGGAGTCCAGATAAAGAGACAACTGTTGAAGCAATGACGATAAAAGTAACGAGAAATAAAATTGTTTTGCTATTTTTCATAAAAAGTACCTCCATTTTAGTACGTTATGCACTTAAATTTAATAACCATGTCACATGATTAAACGTAGATGAGATGAAATCTTTAGCTTCTATGGATTGACTTCTGCCAGATAGATATTTACAGAGTTCTCCGTGTACAAACCCATGTGCAAGTTTAAGCCTAATAGCCGCCTCTGATGCTATCATGGGTTGATCTAAATCCGAAATGTAGTAAGGGAGAAGTAGAATCTCAGGTCTTTGGTGATTTTGAAAAAGTTCAGAAAAGTCAATTTCAAAGTGTTCAAGCCATAAGAACCGATACCAACCAGGGTGGGCTAAGGCAAATTCGAGAACACTATGGATATAGGCTAATGTATAGCGCTTATAATTACCTGTCCTTATGCTTTCCATAGTTTCAAAGGTGAGGGTTTGTCGCATATCATGCATGATTTGCATACCTGCTTCGAGGATCAATGCTTCAAAACTCGGAAAAAAGTTATAAAGACTTGTATGTGCACAGGCGAGTCGTCTTGCAATTTCTCTGAAATTTACATTATGAATGCTCTGTTTTTCTTCGATAAGTGCGATTGTTGTATAAATGATGATTTCTTTGGATAAATTTTTTTTACGCATGTCGCTCCTTTATATAAACGTAATAATATTCATTTGGGTAAGTTGATAACTCAAAAACTACCAGTGGTAGTTTCAAAATAACACAACATTTGGAGAAAGTCAAAACAATATATTATTGACAAGAAAATATTCCTTGATACAATATAGTTAACCAGATTAACTATATTGATTATAATGAGAGGTTTACATGAAAATAGATTTAATTCAAAGTGCTGACACTGTTGGTTTATTTTGCAGGTTACACATGAAATCAAAAAAAGAATTGCCCATCCGATCAAGCGAGATGGGGGTGTTGATCTATACAGCAAAACAAACGGAAGCAGTGACGCCACTGATGATCAGCCAGTTTTTTAAAATTACAAAGCCTGCAGTAACGACGATGGTTAATGCCCTTGTGAATAAAGGCTACCTTGATAGAAACGCATCAAACATAGACAAAAGAAGCTATACGCTTGAAATCACCTGTGAAGGAAGAACCTTAGTTGAGTCAACCTTTGAAGCTTATACTGAAGTGATAGAAACTATATATGAGGGCATGGGTGAAGCTAAATTCAAAGCGTTTGTTGAACTTATCAGTGAAGCAAATGTAATCCTAAGTGAGGAGCGATCATGATGAAAATATTGGTAACTGGCGCTTCGGGCAATGTGGGACATTATGTAGTAAACGAACTGATAGCACTTGACGAAAAAGTAGTTGCAGCTGGAACAGATGTGAGAAAACTGCAAGATAAATTTGGCGATATGATTGAGTCAGTTTACTTTGATTTTACTAAGCCAGAGACTTTTGATGAAGCATTAAAGGGCGTAGATCGCGTTTTTCTCATGCGTCCACCCCATCTTGGAAAGCCTGAGGATCTCTATCCATTTATTGATGCAGTAAAAAAGCATGAAGTTGAGCTTATGTCTTTTCTATCTTTAATGGGTGTTGAGAATAACCCGATTCCTCCGCATCACAAAATAGAGAAGTATATCGAAAAATGTGAAATTCCATTTGCACATATCAGACCGGGTTTTTTTATGCAAAACATCTCGGGTGTTCATAGCGACGAGATCATAAAACTGGATCAGATTTTTGTACCAGCAGGTAAAAGCAAAACGAGTTTTATAGATGCTACAGATATTGGACTAGCCATTGCTACGGTATTACATGATGCAAATGCCCATAAAAATAGTACTTTTACCATAACGGGACCTGTTGCTTTAACCTATGATCAAGTAGCAGAGGTACTTACAAAAGTAACAGGTCGAAAAATTAGATATGCGCATCCAAGTTATCTGAAATACAGAAACTATTATCTTAAAAATAGAAAGCTGGATAAAAATTATGTCAATGTCACTGTAGCGCTGTATTTTATGACGCGTATGGGAACCGCTAAAGATGTAACGGATGAGTTCTACCTTTTAACAGGTAAAAAACCCCGTACTTTTGAAGAATTTGCAAGAGATCATAAAGAAGCGTTTATGAGAAAAGAAAATGGAGGTCAATATGTCCAAAATGCTAAGTAGAGAAGACGTAGATAAAATTCTAACTTCTAATAATAATGAGTCAGAACGTAAAATACTATTCACTAGGGTGCAGAAGGCATTTGATTTGACCCTAGATTTGTTAAATCATGTTTCTGAAGAAGCACTTGTTCAAAAGTTACCTAACCTACCTTCGAATTTAATAGGTGAACAGCTATGGTGTATTGTAGGTGCGAGAGAAAGTTATTTGAAAGCTATAAAAAACAATGGTTGGAATGGTTTTAGTTGTTCTTTAAAAGATGTAAAATCAAAATCCTCAATAAAACAAAGTCTCATAGAATCAGGTGATGCCGTAATGTTATTTTTGAACAAGTATTTCATAAAAGAAGAACAGCTTGATTTTATATATTTGCTTTTGGAACATGAAATTCAACACCATGGTCAACTCATAAGATATATATATGGTAACAAGCTTACTTTCCCCGAAAGCTGGAGACAAAGGTATAATGTATAAAAAATGATTTTTTTTGTAACAATAGTTACATCTTTACATGTGGGGCTGTAATATAATCAAATTACTACATACCATGAAAGGATGAACTGTATGATCGAAAAAATTTATAACATGACATTAGGTAATGAAAAAACGATTGAGAGAATTATTCAGGATGAAAACATCCATTATAACCACATGATTTTAAATAAAGACGAAGCTTTGCCAGAGCATTTTTCAAATGCCAATGTGTACATGACGGTTTTAAGAGGTCGATTATCAATTGTACTAGATGACCAACCTGTTCATATATATGAGGCAGGAAGTATATTAAACATTCCATTAGGTATCAAGATGAATGTAAGAAATCTTCATCAAGAAGTACTTGAACTAACTGTGATTAAAGCACCTGCGCCTAAAGCATAATATTAAAAGAATAATGAGCGTTATAGTTAAAGTCACTTACTTTTTAGTACGTGGCTTTTATTTTAGAATAAACATCGTTATAAAACTCAAAATACATATTTTTTTCTTGTTTTTCTGAGCATAAAGGTTTATCATTATACATAGATAATCGATGCATAGAACAGCAATGCATAGTTCCACTATACATGAATTTCATGACACTTAGACAATTTCCATCAAAAATGGAGGTAAATATGAACAAAGAACTTATAAAAGGGACAACTGAGATGATGATCCTCAAGATGTTAGACCGACAAGCGACCTATGGCTACGAGATGATCAAAAATTTTGAAATCATGTCAAATGGTTCATTTACGCTTAAAGAGGGGACCTTGTATCCAATTTTACATGCACTTGAAAAAAAAGAGCACATCGAATCATACTGGGATGAGCTAGAAGGAAGAAAGCGTAAATACTATAAAATCACTGAAAAAGGGAAGAAGAACTTAGAAGAAAAGAAAAGTGAATGGGATGAATTTGCTTTAGCGATGAAGTTAATCATGGAATAATCAGGAGAATAGTATGTCAGAGTATACAACAAGTCTAGAATCAACTAAAGAACAGCTGATCATAGACGATATCATATCACATAAAAATGTTACACAGTTTATCCAAAAGGTGCTTGATCAAGTTTATACTGAAGAAGAGGGCCGAGCGATAAAGGATGAGTTAATCGATCATATCTTTAGTTTAGCACAAGACTATATGGCTGCTGGGCATCCTAAAGAAAATGCAATCAGGAAAGCACTACTTCAGATGGGAGATCCTTCAGAAATTGGCTATAGTTTTACTGACTATGAAGGGATGAAAAAGCGAAAATTGTTAAGAGTTGGTTTAAAGTGGTTAGGCGTCTTAATTATTTTGCTGACCATAGTTGTTACTGTTGAACTCTCTGGAGGTTTTAAAGAAGTATTTGCAGGTACCTCTAGTTCTTCAACGGACTCAAGTGGTCCAGATTGGTTTATTTTTTATTACATCTTCTATCTACCGTTAATCATCATTAATAGTAAAAATGGAGCATATGCAGGATTAAACGGTATCCCCTTAAGTAAACTAAAGATTTCTAAAGAACCACTGTTGATTTTATGGTCATATAAAAAGCGATTCCCTTGGGAATATTTTTTTCTAGTGATATTTTTCATACCAGTAATCTTGATATTTGTCGTCATCTTTGCCGCTGAAGGTAATAATCCAGCATATGCCTTTGCTTTTTTTGCCACACTTAGTTTTTCTGTTTGGTTGATGTTTCACAGTGAAAAATATAGAATTCCCAAGTACGTCGTTTTAGAAGATGGAATTGTTATTAAAAATAGGCTGATTTCATGGACGGCGATAGATCGTATATCTTGGACCAAAGATTATATGGCATCAAGCGAAGACCATTATCAATTGATCATAGAGCATATCTCTAGAGTGCCTAATAAAGCTCATAATAAAAAGCATCAGAGTAGTGGTATGACAATCAAAAAAAATATCGATGTAAATGCCAACCAATATAGGCAGTTACAAGCAATTATTAAGGAGCGTATGTAAATGAATTTTTCTATGCACCGAGAAACTTACTTGAAAAACAACAAAATCATTAAAATATTTATACTGCTTAATATTCTAATATTTATAGGGGTACTTATAATTGAAACGAAAACTTGGAACAGTCGGATGATTATAATAGCATGCTGCGTTATATGCGGTATCATCTTAAAGTTCTTCTGGAAAAAAGCGATTATGTCTCGGGAGAGTCGACTGCATGAAGTTGAAAAGCTTTACGGTAAGGAATCCATTGTTTGTTATGCAGAAAATTATTTTGGATTAGTGAGAAGGCAAAAGTATGGATATCTGTTTCTGATGACCCTCTATTTAGGCGTTTTACTTTATGTTTGCTTGATGATTTACAGTGAATGGCTAAGCAGTACTCTGATTTTGGGAATGCTTGGGATAGCCCATTTTTTATTGGCAATACCAGTGATGATCGTCATACTAAAGACGCTGGAAACAGCAGTCTTTTTTACAAGCAATACGCTTTTTTTAAGTCATTCAAATGCAATTGATTTAGAGAAAATCAAAAAATATCAATTTATTGAGCATTTGAAAGGTGGCGCTATACTTGAGCTCAATACAGGTGATCAATTTGTGAGATTAAGTTTAGATGAAAAAGAGCATTATACCGTTAAAGAGTTGATCACAAATCTACTGATAAACTAAATTTTATGTGTCAAAAAGAATTAAATAACGTAAAATTTAAAGATTCTAACCTCGTCAATTCCAATTTGAATTGAAGGTTAGTTTTTTTTTATGATACATCAAATTGTCAATGACAAAGCGCTAACTTGGGGTACATATGAATAGATGATTGTTATAATAAAATTATTAAGCTGTAAAAGGGGGTATTTACGTGAATGTAACTAAAAAAATAGAAACACCTAATTTTTCAAAAAGCTTAAATGTCAATGCGGTTTGGGGAACTGCAAAAGATATGAAAGTTAGTGCGATCCAAGAGCAAAAAAAAGAACCTGATAGTCTTATTTCTTGGATGCTAAGTGAACTCAAAAAGGCGATTAAAGCAATTCCTAAAAAAGCGAAAATATTGTCAATTTATGGGGGGATCATTTTGGCAATTAATCTGATTTTTTGGACCGTAGAGCCCTATTTTCTACCAAGTTATCTTCAACCTTTTAGAAAACTTATATCATTAGTTGTTTTTCTAACGGCAACATACAATGATATTGTACCAAAAACAATCTTTTGGGTAATTGTTTTTACCTTTGGAAAAAAACTCTTTAAACAAATGCGCAAAAGAGGGTTTAAGACGACTTTTTCTTGCTTGAAAAATACGATTCCCAATCTACAACATGCCATGACGCATTTAGGCACAAAAGCATATCCTATTTTATTAGCGGGTGCTGGTGTGGGTTTAATTGTTGCCAATAACTTTGCGAGTTATTCTAGATTTTCAGGTGCTAGAAATAAGATTGACAAGTATTTTATCGTATTGATCATCGCATTTACCATCAGTTATTTGCTTGGCGAAGCGAGTAAAACAGGTATTTTCAAGTTTGTAAAATTGAGCTCTAAAGATATTGGTAAGCTATTGGGTGGAAAAAAAGGGTTATCAGATGAGGGGGTTTATTTAATCTTATCTGGTTTTGTAATGGGTCTTCTTCTTGATGCACCTCTTATTTTTCTCAAATTTATGTATGGTGGATACATCTTAGGTTTAATTGGAATTGTCATATCAATAGCGCTAATTTTTGTACCAACTAATAAAGCGACAGCTTAAAGGGGTGTCATTTGATAAATTATGAAGATGAAAAATTTAGATACAGAGTATCTTTTAACCCATTAACAGGCGTCTATATAAGAACTTCTGTTTTGGATGAAAATAATTTACAGACAAATGTTGAAGCTTTTAGAGGCAGCTATCCCCATCTACTAGATGTTGGTATTATGGGACATTGCTTACATGGTATCAGTGGCAAATGTGCTCAATCAGGGGTTCAGTGTTATCAATCGGGAAACACAAAAAAAGAACCACACATGAGTCTAGAAAATTTCCAGAAACTAATTGATGAAAGCAGTGGAAAAACTTTTCAAATCGCACTTGGCGGAAGAGGAGACCCTGACAGACACCCTGATTTCTTAACGATGATTCGCTATGCATATGAAAAAAATATAGTGCCTAATTTCACGACATCTGGTTATGAACTTGATTTTAACATTTTACCTGAGGTTAAAAAATACTGTGGTGCAGTTGCAGTAAGTTATTATAGAAGCTTTTACACCACTCGTGCAATTCAAGCACTTTTAGCACATGGCATTAAAACCAATATCCATTATGTGCTATCAAATGATACGATTGATGAAGCCATCGATTGGATTGAAAACAAGAAAATACCAAGTGGAATCAATCGTGTGATTTTTCTACTTCATAAGCCAGTAGGAAACGGTTCATTTAAGAACGTATTATCCTTTGATAACCCCAAGGTTAAGCACTTTTATAGTTTGTTTAATGTCGAAGAAAACTGCAATATAGCTGGATTTGACACTTGTAGTGCACCGGCACTTTTGCATTTTGCACCTCGTATCTTAAAAGATTCATATGATACTTGTGAAGGTGGCAGGTTTTCTGCTTATGTTACACCAGATTTTAAACTCTTACCCTGCTCTTTTGATGGCGAGCAAAATTATGCAGTTGATTTAAAATCACATTCTGTAGAGGAAGCGTATAACAGTGCACCTTTTGACAGATTTCGCCAGACATTTAAAGGCTATTTGAGTGATTCTAAGTCCAATAGCTGCAGTGCTTGTGATAATAAAGCACTTTGTATGGGTGGTTGTCCACTTATGAAGTCGATCGTTATTTGTGATGTATTAGATAAAAACACACTCTGATTAGGAGGTTAGATATGAAGATTAGCGTAGATCATGTTACGAATTCATCCAGTGAATCCTTTGGAACGGTTATAGTTGATAGTATAGTGGCTATTGGACTTGCTATTCCATTTATAGCTGTAACTTTAGGTACAGGGGACGGAAGTGACGTCGAAGGTAATGGAGATGATACAAGTGGTGATGAATATGAATATGAACCATATGTATCGACAGATCCCAAAGATGTACCTGGTACAATAATTCAAAATAATAGAGATGGCTCTGTAACAAAGACGCAGCCCGATGGAACAAAGGGTACTAAGATGCCTGACGGTACAGTTTATGTCTCTGCACCGGATGGAACAACAGGTGTTATACAGCCAGATGGCCATCAGATTCTTACACTGCCAGATGGCACTAAAGTAGAACAGTACACTGATGGAACAGCATATGCTGAATATCCAGATGGATCGACACGTGTGGAGTATCCTGATGGTACGATCAAGCAACAAGATGCAAATGGTGAACTAACACAAGTGAATCCAGATGGCTCTTTTATGGTAAGAGAACCAGGTAAAATCATGTCTAAGGTCTATGAGCCTGATGGAAAACTAGTTGGCTTGAAAGATGAGCGTGGTTCAGATATCAGAGTAGATGATACGAATGAAATCAAGGGTAAATATATTGACAACAATGGCAATGAGATGGAAGTATCAGGAAATGTAGATACTGGAATAGTTATAAAGGATGATAAGGGGTTAAGAATAGAAATTGATAGTGAAGGTGAACTAAAAAGTGCTGTTGTTAAAGATGAAAATGGATACCTACAAATCAATGAAGATGGATCAATTAAGTGCGATATAAAGGACCCAATAACCGGTAAGCAGATAACACTTGATTTCGATCCTGAGAATGGTCTAAATTATAAAGACTCAAACGGGAACTATATAAATGTCGATGCCAATGGTAAAGGCAGTGCTCGGATTGTTGATGAAAATGGTACCCTTAAAATTGACAAAGATGGTCGTGTTGAAGCTACAGACAAAGACGGTAATTATGAGACTTATGTTCCAAATGAAGATGGTTCAGGGACATGGGAACGTGGTGATGCTAATGGTCCAAGAGTAACAGGTGTAATTGATAAGGAAGGGAATGTAGAGTACACGGGTAGCGATGGTAGTAAATTAAAAATAACAAAAGACTCAACGCTTACCATCACGGATACTAGTGGAAAAGAAACCACTTATACCAAAGATCAGATTGATAAATTAGTGGCAGAACAGCAAGCAAAAGTAAGTGGAATAGATGTTGCTCTACAAGGAGGTAAGTAATTATGAGTCAAAATATTTCAGATGAACATCTCAATAAAATATTACAAGCAATGGAGATGAAAAGTGCCATTGAAGAAAAGCGTAAGTTGTCAGAATTCAATAAAGAATCAATTCTAAAATTAAAAGATACAACTTTAGAAGCTTATTCAGAATATAAAAATTTTAAAAGTAAAATTAGTTTAGCGATGGAGTTAGTGGATTTATTTAAAGAGTGATATAAAAGTGACATAAAAGTGATATAAAAAATAACAGAGAACTATACAAAAAATTTAAGATAATTTAACGAATTTAGTATCGACACCTTATTTAGAACCATGTATAATCAAGGAAATAACTCTATGAGGTGAAAAAATGTCTGATTTAAAAAATAAAGAATTAAATGTTGAAGATAACGGATGTGGTTGTGGACACGACCACGATCATGATCACGATCACGATCATCATGTGCATACATTAACACTTGAACTTGAAAATGGCGAAGAATTGGTTTGTCCAATTATCGAGATTTTTGAAGTTGAAGGTAAAGAGTACATCGCTTTACTTCATCCAGAAGAAGAAATCGCAATGCTTTATGGATTTATCGATGATGAAGATGGTTCAGTAGAATTAACTGAAATCACTGATGATGACGAGTACGATAAAATCGCTGAAGTATTCAACGAACTCGTTGGCGCTGAAGATGATGAAGATGAGGAAGAAGCATAAAAACGAATCAAAGTACAATGATTTGAATCAAAAGCCTGTAAAAAATGCGAATTATGTGCATATTTACAGGCTTTTCTTTTGATTTTGTAAATAAAATTTGAATTTATGCTTATTTTAATCTGAAAAAAGGCGATTTTGCGATATACTATATGAGTACAAATTGAAAGGAGTGGTCATTATTTTAGAGTTATTAAATTTATCTTATTTTAACAATACCATAGAGAAATATTTGTGGTTTTTATTGTTTTTTTTAGTAAGTTTTCTCGGTATACAGTTTTTAAAGAAAGTAATTTTTAAGAGAATTTTTAAGTGGGCTGCAAATAAATCGGTAACTGCGCAATCAAAGTTGATTCCTATTGTTAAAAAATACCTTCCTAGAATTTTATATGTATTGGCATTTTATATCAGTGTGAATACATTGATTATAAGTCCTTATGTTAATCGAATTATTATGATTTTAGTTTTATCGGCAGTTGTCTATATTGTTTCAAAACTAATCATTGCATTTGTAGAGTTTATGTTCAGCCGATATAGTGAACGGTCTAGCATAGATCCAAGTCAAACGATTGCCATGGCTTGGCTTTCAAAGATGATAAAGGTTGTTATATGGATCATTGCTTTTTTAATCGTTATTAGTAATATCGTGCCTGATGTAAGCGCTTTAGTGGCTGGACTTGGTGTCGGCGGTATCGCAATTGCCTTTGCAGCACAGGCAATGATTGAAGATATATTTAGTTACTTTACGATATTTTTAGATAAACCTTTTCAAATTGGGGATTTTATTACCACTGGAGATTACCTTGGTGAAGTAAAACATATTGGGTTAAGAACAACTCGACTTAAAAGTCTTGGTGGTGAAGAAATAGTTTTCTCAAATAAAGATTTAACATCCGCCAGAATTCGCAATTATAAAACCATGCAAGAAAGGCGAATTGTGTTTTCAATAGGCGTTACCTATGATACGCCACTTGAGAAACTTAAGATCATCCCAAACGTCTTAAAAGATATTATAGAATCTAAAGAAATGACGAGGTTTGACCGTGCACACTTTTCATCCTATGGTGAGTCAAGTCTGAAATACGAAATCGTCTACTATATATTATCTGGGAACTATATTGATTATATGGATATACAACAGCTCATAAATTTTGAGATTAGAGAACGGTTTGATGAACTCAATTTAGTGTTTGCATTTCCAACACGAACACTCTACATCGAAAATAATGAACCTAAAACGACCGTTATAGATAAAAAAAGTTAAAATAAGTTTAAAAAAGGTGCCTTTACAAAGTCAATTTTATTTTTCTTTGTTAAGGCACCTTTTAATTAAGTTGATTACTTACCTTCAAATCCTTGTGATTTAGAAACAGGACTAACTTTAGGATAATATACTGATTGATATAAACCAGATACAGAAGATGACCAATTCCTATCTGATTGACCATTTGTTCTTTCAAGCATATATTTTGATACGATGTCATCATATGCATCTATATGTGTGCTTAGTTCAGGATTATATTTTTCCTGATGTGCAAAAGTATCAAGTGGTAGTCGAGGTTTTTTTTCAGAGGTTTCAGCGGGATAGCCAACGACTAGTCCGGCTACTGGGAAGACAAATTCAGGTAATCCAAGTATATCGATCACTGCTTGTGGATTTCTTCTTACGCCTCCAATTGGTACGATACCAAGATCTAGACTTTCAGCAGCACCTATAGCATTGCCCATCGCGATGCCTACATCGACACTAGCTACCATAAGGGATTCAATATCTTGAGTAATGACAAGTGGCAATCCGTTTTTTTCTGCTGCGAGTTTTGCTTTATGATAATCTGCTACAAACACCAAGAAAACAGGTGCTTGATCTATCCAAGCTTGATCACCAGATGCAACTGAAAGTGCCTTTTTCGTTTCGGGGTTTTTAACCACGATAACGCTAAGTTGTTGGCCATTTATAGAAGTTGGTGCAGCTTGGGCACTAGCGATGATTGCATCTAATATATCATTAGGAATCTCTTTATCCAGATAATTTCTGATTGAGCGGTGATTCAAGTACGTTTCAATTGTTTGGTTCATATAAGTCTCCTTTAAATTAGTTAATAACCGAATTATAACTGTAGCATATGAAGAAAAATCAAATTAATTGTATGCAATTTGTTAACGTTTCTTTTAATTAGAGGATTTTTATGTTTTTTAGCGAAATAGACATGGTGTGAATATAAAAAAGAAGACATTAAAGTGAGAGGACATAATTTATGCCAACGGGTCAGAAAAAAAATTTGAATATGTATATTGGGTTTGAAAGTCATGTTATCAAACTGATTTGGAAATTGGCTTGGCCAGTCATGATAGGACAAGCTTTGCATACAGTGTTAGTTATCACTGATATGTGGTTTATCGCCAGACTAGGTAGTATAGAAGCCGCTGCTGCCGGAACAGGAACATCACTTCTTGGCGTAATACAGGTTCTTCCTACACTGATTTCTGCCGGAGTCGTTGCACTAGTTGCGCGCTATAGTGGTGCAGATGATAAATCAACTATCCGTAAAATTGCATCAAGTGGAATGATTTTATCGCTTATCATTGGATTTGTTGCGTCAATAGTAAGTTTAGTGAGTTTGGATCAGTTGCTTTGGATTTTTGGAGATGCAGATGCCAATGTGATGAAAATGGCAAAATCATATGTAGGAATTGGTTTGTTTGGACTTACATTTTTCTTTTATAATGAAACTTCAAGATCAATTGTACAAGCAACTGGTGATACGCGTAACCCTGTGAAGATTTTTGTATTCGCTAATATTTCAAATATTATATTAGATTATGTGTTTATCAATTTGCTTCACTTCGGTATAGAAGGGGCAGCAGTAGCAACAGTCATGTCTGAGGTACTTGCTTTTGTGCTTATGACAAGATTAACCTTTAAAAATATATTTAATTCAGATATAAAGGAAGTCGCAAATAACATATCTTTGAAGTTAGAAACGGCTTTGCGTATTTTGAAAATTGGTGGTTTTGCTGTGATGCAGATGATAACGCGCCCCTTTACTGGCCTTATCATGTATAGGCTTGTACTTGCTCAGGGTGTTGCGGCAGGTGCTGCTTTTGGCGTCGGTGGCAGAATGTTCAATTTTGTTTTTATCTTCTTAGCTGGGCTAGGTACAGCCATGTCTGTGATGGTTGGTCAGAGTTTAGGGCGAAATGATGTCAAACATGCTAAAGCCTTGATTAGGCAAGGTATTATGCTTGCAGCGATTAACATGGCTGTATTTGCAATTCCTTTTTACTTGTTTCCAGATGCATTTATGCGGTTCTTTGTAGATGATCCTGAGGTCATCAGAATTGGCGTTAATTATTTGCGAATTACTTATACTGGCGTTTTGTTTGCTACGTTTAATACTGTCATGGGAGCGGCATTTTCAGGTGCGGGAGACACATTCCCACCTATGGTTGCTTCGCTTGTTGGGAACTGGGTTGTAAAAATTCCATTGGCTTACTTACTGACTTCTGTTTTTCTTATGGATTCAAATGGTGTCTGGTTTGCGATAGGTATATCAGTTGTTGTTGAAGCTCTCATTGTCATCATTTGGTTTGGTAGAGGAAAGTGGCAACATAAAAAAATATAGATGCCAAAAAAGTTATAATATATCAAATATATGTTGAATAATGTATAAACTCTATGTAAAATAGACTAAGCATATGGTGTCAATATGCCTAGTCTATTTTTGGAGGTACCATTTAGATGAAAAAAGAACATAAACTATTTGTTGAATTTTTGCCATTTCTCAAAGAAGTGATGCAAAAGGATATCATGGCTTCAGTAACAGATCTAGAAAAATTTATAGCATACGTTCCTGGAAAAGCAATTGATGTAAAAGTAACAAAGGGTATGCCGATTCCAGCAGACGATCCACTTAGAGCAACGATTATGAACAATCAAGTTATCAGTGCAGTAGTACCAAAAGAAGTTTACGGTGTTCCTTTTAGAGCAGTTACATATCCGATTAGAGATAAAAACGGAAAATGTATTGGCGCTATCGGTGTTGCTGAGACATTGGAAAAAGAGCAACATATCAAAGAAGCGTTGGATCAAATTATGGTTAAAATAGCAGCTTCAAATGAAGGTATATCTTCTATTAGCCATGATGTTAACCATTTGGCCTTGGATATGCAAGAACTTTCTGGAGTAGTTGAAGAAGTAAATGCTTCGATTTTGGAAATTACTGAGTTATCTTCAAACATAAATGCTAGGATAGATACAGTCGCATCATCAAGTCAAAAAGTTATTGTTGAAGCAAAAGATGGTATATCAGCAGTAAAAAATATCAATACAACACTTTCTGTTACAGTAGAAGATATTTTAAAAGTCAGAGCACAAATTGAACATCTTTTTACATCTATTGAAAATGCAACTAAAACAGTTTCTCTTATCAACACTGTAGCAGAACAAACCAATCTATTGGCACTTAATGCAAGCATAGAGGCTGCAAGAGCAGGTGAACATGGTAGAGGCTTTGCTGTAGTTGCAGATGAAGTGGGTAAACTAGCGGTACAATCGAAAGTATCTTCAGTTGAAATTGCAGATATGATGAAAAACATTCAAAATGAGATTAAAGGTGTTGTAGAACGCGTAAATGAAACTGTTAAGAAAACGGATCAAAATAAAGACAGTGTTGAACATGCTACAACTAATATCGAACGCATCTTATCTGATATTCAAGGTGTAAATGCTGAGATTCAAGATGTTAGAGTAGAGTTTAACAAGCAAGCTATGAATCGTGTTGAAGTTCGAAAAGCAGTTGATTCAATTGCTTCTGCAGTTGAAGATAAAGCATCGTTAGGTAATGATATTAACCAGAAATTAAAGAAACAGTCTAACGATTTAGTGAATTTCGAAAAAGATATCAAAAAGTCTGCGGAATCTTTATTAATATAAGAACTCATTTAAATAACATAATTAAATAACAACAAGATAGTAAGACCTGAATTTTCATTTAATTGGAGAATCAGGTCTTTTTTTATATAAAAAAAACAATATGACGTCAGCAAAATAAAATAATTGACGCAGTTAAAACGCAATAGTATAATTGCATACAAAGATACAATGTGCAAGAATAAACAATCCAACTTTCAAAAACAGAAGAGTACTTATAGGAGGGGAATATGGGGAAATCGTTGACGACAAAATTATTAGAGACGCATGTAGTCGATGGAAAGCTTTTAGTAGGAGAAGACGTAAAGATCAAGGTAGATCAAACTTTGACACAAGATTCTACAGGCACAATGGTATATTTGCAACTTTTAGCGCTGAATGTTGCAAATATTAAAACAGAATGTTCAGTTGCCTATATTGACCATAACATGCTTCAGGCTGGATTTGAAAATGCTGATGATCATGAATTTATTAAAAGCGTCGCAAACAAATATGGCATTATTTTTTCTAAAGCGGGTAATGGTATCTGTCATCAACTTCATCTTGAAAGATTTTCAAAACCAGGCAAGGTGCTTATTGGCTCTGACTCACATACACCTACATGTGGAGCCGTTGGGATGCTAGCGATTGGTGCAGGTGGACTTGATGTTGCTGTGGGAATGTCGCATGGATTTTATAGCTTAAAGGTACCCAAAGTGATGAACATACAATTAACTGGTGAACTAATGCCATGGTGTAGTGCGAAAGATGTTGTGCTCTATATCCTGCAAAAACTGACAGTAAAAGGTGGCGTAGGTTATATTTTAGAATATTCTGGTGAAGGTTTAAAATATCTATCGGTTACTGACCGTGCCACAATAGCCAACATGGGAGCTGAACTAGGTGCAACAACCTCTATTTTTCCTTCAGATGAAGCGACTTTGGATTATTTTACAAGACAGGGCAGGGCAAGTGATTACATGCCACTTTCTGCGGATATGGACGAAAATGAAGAAGATAATGAAAGTAATCTTTATCATGACGTTTTAAAAATCAATCTAAGTGAAATTGTGCCGTTTACGGCTAAGCCGCATAGTCCTGATTTTGTATGTGCAGTAGAGGATGTTGCCGGGATAAAGGTGGACCAAGTGGCAATTGGCAGCTGTACTAATTCATCCTATAAAGATTTGATGCGCGTTGCTCAGATCCTAAAAGGAAAGAAAGTTGCAGATCATGTGAGTTTAGTTATCTCGCCTGGGTCAAGTAATATTCTCAAGATGCTTGCTGACAATGGCGCACTTGGTGATTTGATCGCAGCTGGTGCAAGGATACTTGAAGCTTCTTGTGGACCATGTATAGGCATGGGGCAAGCACCTAAATCTGATGGTATCTCTTTAAGAACCTTTAATCGAAATTTTAAAGGCAGATGTGGCACAGACACTGCTTTTGTATATTTGGTAAGTCCAGAAACAGCTGCTATTTCAGCAATTCATGGTGTATTTACATCTCCAGAAGTGTTAGCGAATAATCCATCAGTTCTCGATGTTGAATTGCCAGCACATTTCGATAATCAAAGCGGATATTTAATTATGCCAAATGGAATAGGTGAAATCACATCGGGACCCAATATTAAACCTTTTCCTTTAAATGTTCCTTTACCAAGTGCGATAAGGGGTGAAGTGATTCTAAAAACTGGTGACAATATTACCACCGACGACATCGTACCATCAAGTGCAAAATTACTGCCATTTAGATCCAATGTGCCTGAACTTAGTAAGCATTGTTTTGAAGGTTTAGATATAGAATTTTACAACCGAGCAAGCGATAAAAAAGGTGGCTTCATCATAGGTGGCGATAATTATGGACAAGGTTCTAGTAGAGAACATGCTGCACTTGTGCCGCTCTATCTAGGGGTTAAAGCGGTGATTGCCAAGTCATTTGCGAGGATTCATAAAGCGAATCTTGTTAATTCAGGGATATTACCCCTCGTATTTGTAAACGTTGAAGATTATCTGGAATTATCTATTGGAGATGAAATCTATTTTGAGCAGTTAAATGCGCTTACGGACGCCGAATTCCTAAATGGATTTGTTTTAAAAAATCTAACAAGAGGGACGTCTTTTAAGGTTAGACTTGATGGATCAATCCAAGATGTAGAACTGATAAAAATTGGTGGACAAATTAATTACTTAAAACAATTAGTGACAGAGGTGTAATGTGAGAAAGATAACTTTGATTAAAGGTGATGGTATTGGCCCGGAAGTAACAACTTGTGCCAAACGCATTCTCGATTTATTGGTAGATGATCTTGAATGGACGGAAGTTAGTGCAGGACTTGAGACACTAAAAAGCAGTGGTGAACTTGTTCCACAAGTAGTATTTGACAGTATTGAAGAAACAAGATTGGTTCTTAAAGGGCCACTTACGACACCTATTGGAGAAGGATTTAGAAGTATCAACGTTATGCTTCGTAAAAAATATGATCTTTTTTGTAACTTAAGGCCAGCTTTATCAATCCCAGGTGTAATTTCTAGATATGATGCGATAGATTTAGTGATTTTCAGAGAAAATACTGAAGATTTATATGCAGGGATAGAATCGAGGCTTGATGAGGATACAAGGCATTCTATTAAAGTGATTACGAGAAAAGGTTCGACGCGTATCATTAAGGCTGCCTTTGAATACGCAGTAGCACATCATAGAAAAAAAGTAACGTTAGTGCACAAAGCTAATATTATGAAAGAAACAGATGGCTTATTTCTACAAATTGGTAGAGAAATTGCAAAGGATTATCCGAGCATTAATTTTGAGGAAATTATCGTTGACAATATGTGCATGCAGTTAGTCATGAACCCTAATCAGTTTGATGTGATTGTGACCATGAATCTCTATGGCGATATTTTGTCTGACCTTTGTGCAGGTCTGGTTGGTGGACTTGGGGTCGTATCAAGTGCCAATATCGGTGACTCTTTCGCACTCTTTGAGCCTGTTCATGGTAGCGCACCAGACATTGCAGGAAAGAACATTGCAAATCCTATCGCGATGCTGCTTTCTGGTGCAATGCTTTTGGAATATATTGGTTACCCTATTGAAGCTGAAAAATTGAGATTAGCGATTCAAGAAGTCTTAAAAAATCCATTCAATCGTACGACTGACTTAGGTGGTAACTGTACAACATCGGCTTTTACTGATGCTGTATATAATGAAATCATTAAGGGGTGATAGAATGACACATAAAAACGTTAGCCAAATAGAAAATACTGATATGCTAATTCAATTATTAGCAGAAAAAGCAGAAAAAAATAATAAAATCCCTGAAGCTTTATATCAAAAGTACGATGTAAGAAGAGGACTAAGAAATCCCAACGGTACGGGGGTGCTAGTGGGGCTAACTGAAGTTGGCAATGTTGAGGGCTATAAGCTAGTAGATGGAAAAAAGATACCCGATGAGGGCAGACTATACTATCGCGGTTACAGCTTGGATGATTTGGTCAAAGGATTTCAAGAAGAGAAAAGGTTTGGCTTTGAGGAAATTGCCTATTTGCTTATGGTAGGTGAGTTACCAACAGAAGATAAGCTGGATCGTTTTAAATCACTCCTAGGAAGTTACAGAAAGTTGCCAGAAGGTTTTACGGAAAACATGATCTTAAAAATTCCAAGTCATGATATCATGAATAAACTTCAAAGGAGTATCTTGGTGCTGTATTCACATGATGAAAACCCTGATGATATCAGTGCAGTAAATATCATGCGCCAATGTATCCAGCTTATTGCCATGTTTCCAATTATTATTAGTTATGGGTATCAGGCAAAAGCACATTATTTTGATAAAAAAAGTCTATATATTCATCAACCTGACCCAAGTCTCAGTACAGCAGAAAATCTGTTGATCTTAACTAGACCGGATTGCAAATACACTCAAACTGAGGCTGAGACACTTGATCTATTATTAGTCATACATGCTGAACATGGGGGAGGTAACAATTCTGCCTTTGCGATTCATGTTGTGTCTTCAAGTGGTACCGATACTTATTCTGCTATTAGCACGGGAGTAGGCGCTTTGAAAGGTCCGAAGCATGGGGGAGCTAATGCCAAAGTTAACCTTATGATAGATGATATTAAGGCGAATTGTAAAGATTGGAAGGATCCAGTATCAGTAAAATTCTACTTGAAACAAATATTATCAAAGGAGGCTTTTGACAAAGAAGGTTTGATCTATGGAATGGGACATGCTGTTTATACATTATCAGACCCAAGGGCATTATTACTCAAAGAAAAAGCAAGGGCTCTAGCCATTGAAAAGGGGGAATTAGAAACATTTGAACTCTATGAAAATATCGATGTGCTAACCAGAGAGATATTTAAAGAAGACAAAGGTGAACAATATGTTATTTGTGCAAATGTCGATTTATATAGTGGCTTTGTATATGAAATGTTAGGTATCCCTAGCGAGCTATACACACCGCTTTTTGCAGTTGCTAGAGTAGCAGGGTGGTGTGCTCACAGGCTTGAACAAGTGCTGAGTGATAAAAAGATTATGAGACCAGCTTACCAATCAGATATTTTAGATGTTCCTTACGTGAAAATGGCTGAAAGATGTTTGTAATTTAGCATGTTTTTGTATATAATCTTATCTGTGACTAAAATCTGAAGGCATTATAGGTTCGGATTTTTACCTAGGAGGTTTAATTGTGAAAGGCATGCTTAAATTATTTTTAATTTTTAGCTTATTAGGAATCTTATTTGCTCAATCAAACTTAGGTTTAAATGGTTTTACTTTTGCAGAGAAAGCTAATACTGCGGATTATGAACCTTCTACTGATAAGTTTACTGTTACTATAGATTCAGAGGGTAAGTATATAGACTCAGGTTATAGAGTGAGTGATACTGATGGAGAAGTTTTAATTCGAAGAGGGGATCAACCCAATGCTTGGGAAAATGCATTTTCTGGTGATATAATCTATGAGGGAGATGTACTTTTTACCACGAAGGATACCGAAGGCACAATTGTCTTCCCTGATCAAGTAACACTTCATATGCAGGCTCAAACAGAACTTTTTTTTGATTTTAATGATCAAAGAAAACAATTAAATGTGATCTATGGTAAAATTTTGTTTGATTTTGAAGAAGATAATGATCAAGCCTCAATGCATTTTGATTTATCAAAAGCGTCAGTTATGTCTGAAGACTCTATTTTAATTTGCGAAAGCGATGCAGCCTCTTCTCGTGTACTTGTACTAGCAGGTAAAGCAGAGGTGACGGATCAAAATAAAGTCATCACTCAATTAATTGCCAACGAAGAAGTTGTGTCTCAAGAATCTGGAAATGAAAATGTAAAAACTTTTTCAGTGGAAAGTGAGTTGCTAGATTGGACAGCTGACATTAGAAACAAAGTAAATGCAGACATCGAAAGTAGACAATCAAAATTATCAGATGCACAACTGCAAGAGGCAACCATAAATGACGTTCAAGAAAATTCTAAGTATGATATGAATTCAATTATTAAACTTTTCGCGGTTTTAATCCTCGTTGTAGGAGCTATTTATTTTGTATTAGGTAAAAGGAATAAGTAAAAGGAATAATAAAATAAATAAATAAATTACAAACATAAATTAATTAAAAAGAGCTGCAATTGCAGTTCTTTTTTTGTATTTAAATAGCCAATTGACAATGTCACTAATTAGTGATAAAATTAGTTAGTAGAATAACCAATAAATAAATTTGTTTTTCCTGCATTTGAGTGCTAGGAAATGAAAGGATAAGCGTATGACTAAAAAAATAATTTCTGAAAAAATGGGCAAAAGTGACTTAGGTTGGCTAAGAAGTATATTTCATTTTTCATTTGCTGATTATTATAACCCCGATAACATGAATTTTGGTGTTCTACGCGTCATCAATGACGATTTGGTAAATTCGAAAACAGGTTTTGAGATGCATCCTCACAGAGACATGGAAATTATCTCCTATGTTGTAGATGGGAATTTAACCCATGGTGATAGCATGCAAAATAAGAAGAGTTTATCAAGAGGTGCAGTACAGTATATGAGTGCTGGAACGGGAATTATGCATAGTGAGCATAATTTAGGAGATTCGACTTCACGTTTCCTTCAAATCTGGATTGTTCCTGATAAAAAAGGCTACACACCTCAATATGGAGACTATCAGTTTGATTGGGAACTTAGAGTAGATAAGTGGTTTAAACTTGTTTCTGGTCAAAATGGCGATGCGCCAATCAAGATTAATCAAGACGCAAACATCTATGCAATTGAAATCACTGAAGGTCATACTGTTGAGTTTAAAGTTGATAAAGACCGTCAAGCATACCTCGTTTTAATTGAAGGAGAAGCACAAATCAACGAACATAACCTCACAACAAGAGATGCTCTAGAGTCAGTTGAAGAAAGCTTGTCGATAAAAGCCAATCAAAAATCACATCTTTTAGTCATTGAAATGCAAAAATCATAACAGTGTATAATAATAAAGGAGTGTCTAATCGAATTATTAGACACTCCTTTTGACATATTCTCATTACCATAGTACAAAACGTAATTATAAGATCATCATAAGTTATATTTCATATGTTAAACTAAAGGGTGTAAAGGTTATTTATGATATCGTGAACTTCGTAAAGGTTTCCAGAGTCAATTCGCCATTTGCTTGAAAGTGTAGCGGGTACATCTGTAGGTGAACAGTTCGTTTGAAGATAGAGACTATCCATGCCAACAGTTGTCGCTCCAAGTATATCAGTGGTGTGGTCGTTGCCAATAAATAAACATTCATGGGCAAGTAAATTTTCTTTCATAAGCAATTTACTAAAGAGTTGCTCACTTGGTTTAGATAATAAGTAGTCTGAGGAAAGATAAACAGCGTCAAAATAACGGTATATGCCAACTGCTTTAAGTTCAAAATTTGTAAAAGAAGCCTGTGCATTTGAGAGGAGAATGATTTTAAGACCCTTCGATTGAAGTAGTTCCAAAAGTTCAACAGCCCCCGCATAAGGTTTTACATAATCTAGAGATAAAAATCTAAAGACTCTGGCAGTTTCATTTAGAAGTCTCGTTGAAGTGGAGATACCTTTCATTTTGTAAAGTTTTTTAAAAATCTTTAGAACATCAAAGTCAGGGAAGTCAGCCCCATTTCTAATCGCTTTATCAAGTGCACTTTGAACAAGTGCGCCATATGTTGATTGAAGCTCCTCAAACGAATAGATTGCACCATGAGAAGCAAATTGATAGGTGAGTTTTCTCCAAAAAGTAACGTCCTTTTCATCTGTGTGTATATCAAGTAATGTTCCATAAAGATCAAATACAATGGCTTTATACATATTAACCTCCTTGTAATGCTTATAAATCATTATACCACCAGTATGTGAAAGTAAAATAAACTTAATTTTACAAACTATATTTTTGTGATAACTTTATCATAAAAAAGCGGGGGAAGAGATGCACGAAAATAATGAAATAATTAAAGCGATACATAACGAATGTCACGATGAACAGAACTATTTTAAAAGTGAAGAAAATGATTCAGACTTCCTTGATACACGAAAGTGCGAGTATTGCAATGCCGAGTGTAGAGCTACAGATACATTTTGTTCAAACTGTGGTGAAAAACTAGATTTTAAACCAAGTCTCATATATGGCGATTACCGAAGAGATCAGAAGAAATCCAACGAAGACATAGAAATGAGTAACTTTATAGGTGAAAACTATGACTTTTACTTGAAAAATTTAAAATTCAGGATGTTTCAGAATCGGATCGAACATGGAATTGGCCAGCTTTTTTAGTTCCTGTTTACTGGTTTTCATATAGAAAACTATATTTTCATTCTGCAGCATTGATTGTGATTTCTTTTTTATTAAATTATGAATAAATACATTATTCGTTAAACGTCCGCAAATGGCGGACGTTTTTGTTTGTCTAAATTCACCGATTTCTTAAAAAAAACGAATTGTTAAAATAATTTAATAATTAAAAATTATTAAAGTGTTTGTTTTTATATGTAAAATCGATGTCAAATAATATTTATGACTTCTCATAAAAGTTGAAAAAATGGGTGTTATAGAAAATATAATGATATAAAAATAAATTTATTTGCTAAAACTAGAAAAAAATAATTGATTATTCTGAAAATATCAAATACAATAAGAAACATATTAAAAAAAAGCGAATGTCCGCCATAGAAAGACAGCGCTGATACATTGAGATGCGATATAGGCGGAAATTTCAAAATGAGAGGGGATTAACTTTATGAAAAAAAGATTGGCATTAATCATGGCACTTGTTATGTTGTTTACTGTGGCACTTTCGGGATGTGGAAAGTCCGAGGCTGACGGAATTATCAAATTAGGCGTTATTGGGCCTATGACTGGGGATTATAGTATGTATGGAACTGCAGTTGCAGAAGGTGCTAAACTAGCAGCAAAAGAAATCAATGCAGCGGGTGGTATCAATGGCAGCGACATACAAATTGTCGATTACGACAGTAAAGGTGACAAGACTGAGGCTGTTAACGCATACAATAGATTGAGAGATCAAGATGGTATTGTAGGACTTATCGGTGGAACATTTAGTGGAGAAACGCTTGCTATTAAAGAAATAGCTGTTGGTGATAATATGCCTGTACTTACACCAACTGCCACACATAGTGATGTTACACTAAATGCGCCAAACGTATTTAGAGCTTGTTACACAGATCCATACCAAGGTGCAACAGCAGCGGTCTTTGCTTCAGAACAACTAGGTGCAAAAACAGCAGCTGTTCTTTATAATATTGAAGATGCTTACTCAGATGGTTTGGCTGTCGCTTTTAACGAAAAATTCAAAGCACTAGGTACTGTAACTGACTTTGAAGGATACACAACCAAAGATGCTGACTTTAAAGCTGTGTTAACAAAAATTGCTGCAAATGATCCAGATGTCATCTTTTTACCTGATTATGTTGCAAAAGTTGGCGTGATTCTTTCACAAATAAAGGAACTTGGAATTGATGTTGTAGCAATTGGTGGCGATGGTTGGGATGGTATCGAAGTAGATTACAAAGATGTAGCAGAAGGACATTATTTTGCGAACCATTACGCAAAAACTGATGAGTCAAAAGTTGTTCAAGATTTTATCAAAGCTTATGAAGCGGAATATGGCAAATCTCCAAGTGCATTAGCTGCTCTTGGTTATGACTCAACTTATATCATGTCACAAGCAATCAAAGCTGCAGGTAGTACGGATTCGCAAAAAATTATCGATGCACTTGCTAAAACTGATGGCGATTATGTTACTGGGCATGTGACATTTGATGCAAATGGTGATCCTGTTAAGAGTATCTCGATAATTCAAATTGTAAACGGTGAACATAAATTAGCAGCTAAAGTTTCAGGACAATAAAAAATAGATGATGGCTATTACTAGCCATCATCTTTCATTAAGTCACATAACAGATTAATAAGTACAAATTTTAGTCTGATTAAATAGGATGACTTAATTCGTAAATAGAGAGAAATGGGGGAGAACTGTTTGATTTTATTCCTACAACAACTTATAAATGGATTATCGGTCGGCAGTATTTATGCACTAATTGCTTTGGGGTACACCATGGTATACGGGATTATAAAACTAATCAATTTTGCACATGGTGAGATCATGATGGCTGGTGCTTATATTGCTTTTTTATTAGCTGTAAATACTAAATTGCCTTTTGTGCTTGTTATGCTTATAGCAATGGTACTTTCTGCTGTAATAGGTGTAGTCGTTGAAATCATAGCCTATAGACCACTTAGAAAAGCACCTAGAATTTCTGTTTTAATCACGGCGATTGGTGTAAGTTTTTTCTTACAAAATCTTGCACTCGTACTTTTCAAAGCAGATCCTAAAATTATGCCAGAACTTATCAACAAGAGCCCAATATCAATAGGACCACTTCAAGTAGGAACAGTGACACTAACAACTCTTTTTTTATCAATTGTATTCATGATTGCACTCGATTTATTTGTGAAGAAAACTAAACCCGGTAAAGCGATGCGTGCGGTTTCTGAAGATAAAGAAGCCTCTATACTCATGGGGATCAATGTGAATAGAACTATTTCTATGACTTTTGCAATAGGCTCAGCACTTGGCGCGTTAGGTGGTGTTCTCTATGCTGTTATGTATACGCAGGTATTCCCAACGCTTGGCGTATTACCTGGTCTAAAGGCGTTCGTAGCAGCAGTTTTTGGCGGCATTGGGCTTATCCCAGGAGCAGTACTTGGAGGCTTTGTCATCGGTATGATAGAGACATTTACAAAGGCATATTTATCAACCCAGTGGTCTGATGCCATCGTATTTGGTCTCTTAATTATAGTACTCTTAGTAAAACCTACAGGGATTTTAGGTAAGAACCAGAAAGAGAAGGTGTAGAGATGACTAAAAAAATGCTTAAAAACTATATGGTCAACTTTGCAGTCGTTTTGTTTCTTTTTATAATTTTAACAGTGATGATGTCTAGTGGTATGCTAAGCAAATATTACCAAGGGATAATTATATTTATATTAATTAACATCATTTTAGCGAGTAGCTTAAATCTAGTTACTGGGTTTCTAGGACAATTAACGCTAGGACATGCTGGTTTTATGGCAGTTGGCGCATATGCATCAGCTCTTACATCCATTGCTTTAAAAGGTACTCTATCTGATTTGCCATTGTTGCTTGTAAGTTTGTTAGTAGGTGGTGTAAGTGCAGGCGTGGTTGGGATTATCATTGGAATCCCAGCATTAAGACTTAGAGGAGATTATTTGGCGATAATTACTTTGGGTTTTGGAGAAGTCATCCGTGTCATTATTAACAACATTGAAATCACAGGAGGCGCACAGGGTTTAACAGGTATTCCTCGCATCGCATCCTTTAAATATGCGTACTGGATTGCAGTCGTGATCATCTTAGTACTATACCGATTAACACATTCAAAACAAGGGCGTGCGATCAAATCCATACGTGAAGATGAAGTGGCAGCTGAAGCAGTTGGGGTTAGAACGACATACTATAAAGTGCTTGGATTTGCTATAGCAGCTGCATTTGCAGGTGTAGGTGGTGGTCTTTACGCACATTATATTGCTTTTCTTGATCCGAATACGTTTAACTTCATGAGATCAGTGGAGATTCTAGTAATCGTTGTGTTAGGTGGTATGGGTAGCTTAACAGGAACCATAGTTGCTGCCACAGTGCTGACGATATTACCAGAAGCGCTCCGAGGATTTGCAGAATTTAGAATGTTGCTTTACTCTTTCATGCTTATCTTGATGATGCTATTTAGACCACAAGGACTATTTGGAACCGGTGAATTTAGGTGGCAGGGATTATATGATAGAACTTTGAAACTCAGAAAGGCACTTATAAGTCGAGAAAAAAAGGAGGCTGTCGATGGCACTACTAGAGGCGAGTAATATAAGCATCCAATTTGGTGGATTAAAAGCTGTTGATCAGTTCAACCTCAAAGTTAACGACGATGAACTCGTAGGTCTTATAGGTCCAAATGGTGCAGGGAAAACCACGATTTTTAATATGTTAACAGGTGTTTATCTACCAACTGGTGGCGATATCAAGCTAGATGGCAATAGCATCGTAGGAAAGAAACCATATGAAATTGTTAAGATGGGGGCTTCAAGAACCTTTCAGAATATACGCTTGTTTAAAGAACTTACAGTTCTAGACAACATCAAAATAGCATATCATCACGATCTGCATTATTCTACCCTTTCGAGTATCTTGAGGCTCCCTTCTTTTTGGAAGTACGAGAAAATTGCACAAGAAGCATGTCTTGAGTTTTTAGATTTATTTGATATGAGAGATTATGCAGACACAATTGCTAAAAATCTTCCATATGGTAAACAGAGAAAACTTGAGATAGCTAGAGCTTTAGCAACAAAGCCTAAGATTTTGATGCTTGATGAACCCGCAGCGGGGATGAATCCCCACGAAACACAAGAACTTATGGAAACGATCAGTTTAATTAGAAAGAATTTCAACATTGCTATTTTACTCATTGAACATGATATGAGTTTGGTTATGGGCATTTGCGAGAAAATTGTGGTTTTAGATTATGGACGCATCATTGCTGAAGGTACAGCTGAAGAAACTAAAAACAATAAAGACGTTATTCGCGTCTATTTAGGGGAGTAGGTGAGTGCTTGTTAAAGGTTGAAAATATAGATGTATACTATGATAAAATTCATGCCATTAAGGATGTAAGTTTTACTGTAAAACAAGGTGAGGTAGTTACTTTAATAGGTGCCAATGGTGCAGGAAAAACCACGATATTGAAGACAATCTCTAAAATATTAGAACCGACTAGAGGTGTCGTTCTTTTTGAAGGAGAACCACTGAGTAAACTTTTACCGCATCAGCTCGTCTATCTTGGTATGGCGCATGTACCAGAAGGTAGAAGAGTATTTGCGCAGATGACTGTAAAAGAGAACCTTGAAATGGGGGCTTATATAAGAAAAGATAAGGCATCCATGAAGGCGGACTACGACCAAATCTTTAGCTATTTTCCGAGATTAAAGGAGAGAATGAATCAACCTTCAGGTACATTAAGTGGAGGAGAACAGCAGATGCTTGCTATTGGGAGAGCAATGATGTCAAAACCTAAGCTTTTGTTATTGGATGAGCCTTCGATGGGTCTTGCACCACTACTTGTAAAAGAGATTTTCAATATTGTTCAGACCATAAAAAAACAAGGAACTACGATCTTGTTAGTTGAGCAAAATGCAAACCAAGCACTACAAGTAGCCGATCGGGCATATGTTCTTGAAACCGGTAAGATCATCAAATCAGGAAACGCGGCTGAACTCTTAGAAGACGATAGTGTAAAGAGAGCCTATCTAGGCGGTTAATCTGACAAAGTAATAGCCTTAAGCTACACATCTAATCCACTTATTAGGTGTGTAGCTTTTCTTATAAACTTTCTTTAAGGTGGGACTTATCTAAACCCTATGTTTTTTTATGTATTTTGTATTATCTATTTTTTATAAAGTGGAGTATAATAATTATATTCTAAGAAGAGGTGCAATTATATGAAAAATAATTATTCAAAAGTTATGATGTTTTCAGCAGTATGTATCGTCATCAATATTGTGTTTGGTACGCTAGTAGGCATTCTAAAGATTCCTTTATTATTTTTAGATACCATGGGTACGATTATCGCTGCAGCTGTTTTTGGACCAATTTGGGGTGGGGCTGTAGGATTACTTACTAATGTAATAATTGGAATTACTACTAATCCTGTAGATATTCCATTTGCACTTGTGAACATGGCGGTTGGTATAATCGTAGGTCTAGTAGCCATGAAGTTTGGTTTTAAACTTAGAACAGCAGTGATTACAGGACTTATTTTGGCAGTTGTTGCGCCGCTTATTGGCACACCAATAGCGATTTGGATCTATGGTGGTCTTACTGGTACTTCAACCGATTTCTTTGTAGCTTGGCTGCTTGCTTCGGGTGAGTCTATCTTTACTTCAGCATTTATCCCAAGAATCGTAGGTAATTTAATTGATAAAGTGGCAAGCTGTGTCATCGCTTATATGGTGATTACACGATTGCCCAAAGAATATCTCAAAGGAGCTTTGACGCGTGTTAAGAGCGAATAAAGTAATTTTAGTCAGCCATTGTATTCTCAATCAAAATTCTGTAGTAAGACCTTTAGCTAGAGCAAAAGGAGCATTTGAAGAAATTGTGAAGATGATTTCCCAAAGGGGTTTTGGCATCGTTCAGCTACCTTGTCCTGAAACACTTTTTTTAGGACTTGAGCGTCTTCCAATGTCAAAAGCAGAGTATGCAACGCCTGAGTATATTGCGCTTTGTGAAAGACTAGCTACGAGAGAAATTGAGTATATAAAACTATTACAAGAGGGTAAGGTTTGTATCGCAGGAATGATTGGTATAGATCAAAGTCCTACTTGTAGTCAGTATGGTGAAGTAGGTCATTTTATGATGGCACTCCGCAATTTTGCAGAACTCGAGTGTGTTCCCAAATTAGATATTCCAGAATTATTTGGTGAAAGCGATGAAGAAACCCAGAACTTTTATTTGAAAATGGAATACTGGCTTGAGCAATTAAAGTAAGTATTATATCTAAAACCATTGATAGAATTTTATCGATGGTTTTTTATTTATAATGATTATAAATCATAATAATTTTGATTTATAAATGTCTATTTGGGAATAATTAAATCAAAGTTCTTATTTAGCTATAATTTAATTTCTAGGTACGTTAAAACGTTAAATAAATTTTCTAAGGACTACGAAATTGGGGGGAAATAATATGAAGTTTACTTTAAAAGATATCAAGGATAGTATATTTTTAACTTTTAGGCAATCTACACTTTTTATTTTTGCGTTTGTAGCAATTTATGCACCTGTCAGTGTTCTACTAAAACCAGCAGGTAGTCGTATTTTTGAACCACAGATTTTTATTATTACTGGAATCTCTATTATTATGTTTGTACTCATCTTTTTTTCTAAGAAAATAGCAATTAATATTGATATTAAATCAAATATATTGGCTTTTGTATTTTTACTAGGGATGGCTTTGATTTTTGTTGCAACATATCCTTCGAATCCAATGACTTTGATTATTTTAGCTGTGAGTTTAATCCCGACAGTGCTTGTTGAAAAAAGGTCAGTGTATTATAGTTATAACATTTTAGTGCTTGCCATTTTTGCATTTACTGTTTTAAGAATGCCTGTAGAAATTAGAGGCGCCTCGGGTCTCTTCACCATTGGTCAATTAGCAACTGCCCCAAAGATTACGGCGTTGGTGATACTTTCAATTGCACTTATAATGGCTTCGTTTATTAGAAAATCAACTTTAAGTATTTTTAAAAATATGACAGAAGCTTTTGAAGCCTCTGAAAGCTTGACGGAAGCGATTAACCTTAAATCAAAACAATTGTTGGAAAGTGTGCAGTCTTCTGAAAGTCATATTGATACTGTTAGCCAGTCTACTCTATATTTAAGTGAATCATCTGGACAAATCGGTCAAGCTGTTGATGAAATAGCGTTGGGCGCAAGTGATCAAGCACATGGTTTAGATAAGGCTATACAATCAATGAAAAATTTAGAAAGCAATATCGATTTGGTTTCTGAGATTGTGATGCAATTGTATAAAGGGGCTAATGAAAATGAGTCACTTAATCGTGAAAGCACGTTAACCTTACAAGAGTTGGAGAAAATAGTTTATAGCGCCATAAATCTTAATGGGGAAATTGAGCGTAAAATTGGTAGCATGCTTAGTGAGTTTACAGAGATCATCAATGCCGTTAAAAAAATCGATACAATAGCGGGGCAAACAAATTTGTTAGCACTTAATGCATCTATTGAATCAGCAAGAGCAGGCGAAGCTGGAAGAGGTTTCGCAGTTGTTGCAAACGAAATCAGAAAACTTGCTGAAGAGACTTCTGCTAGTGCAGGTGCCATAAATAATGTCATATCAGGTATTGATCATATGATCGTGGATGTTAAATCTTCACTTGAACAATTAGGGACGCAAAATGATGAGACGCGCAACATTGTAACCAAAACTACCGAAGGTATAACAAAAACCGTTGAATATTTGAAGCATACTTCAATCGCTTTGAACAAAGCTTCACTTTCAATTAAAGAAGTAGAACGTAGTAAAGCAGAAACAACTGAAAGTTTTAATACTGTCGCAGCAGTGGCAGAAGAATTTTCAGCAACAACTGAAGAAGTAAGTGCAAGTGTTACAAAAATGATTGACCAAATAGAACAAATTTCAAAGGACATGATAATTGTTAAAGAAGAACTTGAAAAAATAAGTTAATTGCTTCATAAAAAATGAAATAGAAAGAGAAATTCTCAAAAGACTTATAGAACACACTTTGTTTGTGTTTTATAGGTTTTTTTTAGTTGTGTACATACACAACTAAAAAGTGTACAATGAAAACAATGGTTTTTGAAGTAACTTTAAATTGGAGTGTGTAAATGGATGAACTCAAGGAAAGTCTTGTATCAAATGTTGCGCTTTTAGAGAAAATATATGATGTAATCAGATATGTTAATCCAATTGTTAAAAGTGATGATGATCAAATCACAGATTTCAAAATAAATGAATCTGACACGCATTGTTTTTCTTTTTGGCAAAGTAATGAAGTGTGTAAAAATTGTATATCAATGAGAGCACTAAATGAGAATAAAGTGACGATGAAGTTTGAATACACCTGTGGCAAATTATTTATGGTGACAGCAGTACCTGAGAAGGAGAATAATCGCGTATTGGAATTGATTCGAGATGTTTCAAATGACCATTTATTAGATAACATTGATGGATTAAACGAAGATTTAATTATTAATAAAATTGTGAAGCTCAATAAAGAAATTATCACTGATCCGTTGACGGGTTTATACAATCGCAGATTTTTAGATGAGAGAATGCCATTTGAAATTGCAAAAGCGTATGCGAATAATCTTTCAATTAGTGTTATAATGGGAGATATAGATCACTTTAAAGATGTAAATGATAATTATGGACATGTAGTAGGTGATCAAGTTATAAAAGAATTTTCGGATTTATTAATGCTAGCCATTAGAGATTATGATGATTGGATTGTAAGATTTGGTGGGGAAGAATTTTTAATATTTTTGTTTGCAATTGATAAAGAAAATTTGATTAAACGCATTGAGAAAATTCGAGAAAATGTTGAAAATCATGTGTTTTGTAGTGATGAATATGCCATTAAAGTTACAGCAAGTTTCGGTATTTATACCAATAGTGAGATTAAGAAAGACGATTTGGATAAGGGGTTACAATTCATCCATTTTGCAGATGAAGCGCTGTATCTCGCTAAAGAAAAGGGTAGAAACAGATGTGAACTTTACAAACTAGAAGGTATCAATTGAAATAATGAAATTAAAGAGGAAAGTATGGAAACATTCGGCGACTTTTTAAAAAGAATGCGAACCAAAGAATATACCCAGAGAGAACTTGCGAAAATTTTAAAGGTAGGTCATCCTTATATCAGCAAACTTGAAGCCAATATTGAACAAAACCCAAGTGAACGTTTGCTTTTGGATATAGCTGAACTATTTAAACTAGAGCCTGCAACCGTTTTTTTAAAGGCAAAAAGAATTCCTGAAAAATGGATTAAAGAAATAGTGAGCTCACCAAAGATGTTTAATGCTTTAGAAATGATGCTTGAAGCCAATGCTAAAGATAAACAGGAAGAATATATTTCTTTTCAAAGATACTTTGAGAACAGCTCAAAGTCTATGCTACTAATTGATCCAAAATCAGCTGAAATTATGGATGCAAATGAATCCGCTTTGAGTTTTTATGGTTATAGTAAACATCATTTACTTAACAAAACGGTATTTGATTTAAATATACAATCGGAAGCTGAAATTAGGGAGAACATGAATAGCGTATGCAATAATGAAAAACACACATTTGAATTTATCCATAAATTGAGTACAGGACAGACAAAAGATATATTTGTGATGAGTGAACTTGTTTCATTATGTGATCAACCTAAACTGCTTTCCATTATCGTTGAAAAATAAGGTGTTTTATATAAAAAGGCAATTGCAAATCTAGGATTCTAGATCTGTAATTGCCTTTTTTAAGAATTTTGTTCAAGTTGTGAGACATTTACTTTACACTGAAGCCAATTGTATTTTGAAGAAAGGTCAACATACCCTGCAGTATCTTGCTTATATAATAAATGTAAGCATGATAATCAGTGTGATCACTAGATATAAAACATTGACAAAGGTACCAATAATATTGACTTATAGAGATTTAACAGTTAAATAGAATATTGATTTTTTATTCTTGTTTATTATTGTTTATTATTGTTTATTATTCATCTGAGACATAAACGCCATTGCCATTTCAATACCTTTGACGATTTCTTGTTCAACTTTTTCTTTAGCTGCAACTTCTGTCCCTTCTACAACAGTGATTCTAAAGCTCGTTTTAGCCACTTCTAATTTTACAAAATCTGCTTCAAGTACTTTTACAGCCATATCTTTAAGCATCTTCTTTGATTCTTCTTTTGAAAGGTAATCAGCAAAGTGGTCTTGAATTGTAACTACGATGCGGTTTGATTCGTCTAGTAGAATTGATTTGATAAACATTTTCATCATAAAATAGATCTCCTTTTAATTTTTCCTTTTATATTTTATCACAAAATATGAAAATGCGTATCTTCAAAGCGGTAATTGCTTTCTTTTAAAAATAAAAATGCTAGCTAAAAACAGAACACTAGTTATGAGTATGAAAACTAGATTAATGAATAGTGTTGAGTCACCATTGGCGATTCCCATCGTGTTATACCATCCAAACATTGAAAATTTCTTTAGTATGGCTGCATCAGGTGAGGCATTTCCAAGCATGTTAAAAATTAAAAATGTAAGTGGAATGCCAGTGCCAAAACTTAAGGCATATTTTGAATCATTAAATAGTGCAGAAAAGAAGAAAGTTATTGCCATAACGGTTATATTAACAAGCGTTATGGTCGAGTTGAGCTTGAAAAATATAAACGAATCAAAATTTTCTAATGGGAACATGGTTTTAATTACTATGAAGCTAACTAAAAAAACAGTTAAATGCATGACTAATAGTGAAGAAAAGGCATAGATACCCTTAGTCACTATTATTTTTGTTCTAGAGTGAGGTGTTGACAAAAGACACGTCATAGAACCACTATCAACTGTTTTAGCGATCAATCGATTCCCCAAAATTATAGAGTAAACCATAGGAAATCCTACTAAAATTGTGCCATAAAGCCAACTTGCTAGATAGCCAATAACATTTGTAAATAAACCACTTATACCTAAAGCACTCATCATAGAAGGTGGGAGCAAATCGAACATAGCGTTTAATGAAGCAATGCTATCTGGGCGATACATGATCAGCATGACAACAGAGTAAAAAAGCATGACATAGAGAAATATAACAGCAAGTACATAGTTTTTCTTAAAAGTAGCTTTAAATAGCGTAAAATTCATTTTACTTTACCTCCTTAGCATAATAGTGCATGAAAATATCTTCAAGTGACTGTTTTTTAGTGTCCAAGTTTAGCAAAGTAAATTTTCCAATTGTTTTTCCAAAATGATCTATGCTTTCTCCTGTAATAAAAACTTCAAGTTGGTTTTCCGTTGAAATAGAGACTTCAAAACCTTCATTTTTGAGTATATTAAAGGCATAATTTTGATCTGTAGTTTTTATAAGAAACCCTTTTCTTTGTGTGTTTATAAGCGTGTGAATATCAGACTTCGCAACGAGACGACCTTCTTTAATAATTATTACTTCATCACAAGTTCGTTCTACTTCATCAAAAATATGGCTAGACATTAGGATTGTTTTTCCTTTTTTCTTTTCAGAAAGTATAAGTTCAATAAATCTATTTTGCATCAATGGATCCAATCCACTCGTCGGTTCATCTAGTATAAAAATATCTGGATCATGCATAAAAGCAGCCACTATGCCTAGTTTTTGTTTTGTACCTTTCGAGAATTTCTTAATACTTCCTTTAGGGGAAAATTCAAACATATCAATTAACTCTTTTTGCCTTTTTAAATCTTTAAGATTGCGCATATCAGAAATGAACTTAAGGTATTCTTCACCAGACATACCCTCTATGAATGCAATTTCTCCAGGAATATAGCCCAAATGATTCTGAATTTGAGGTGCGTTTTGAAAGCAATTATGACCATTTACCTTTGCTACTCCTTTTTCTGGTTTCATAAATCCCATTAGAGCGCGTATAGTTGTTGTTTTACCAGCCCCATTTGGGCCGAGATAGCCAGTAACTTCACCTTGCTTTAAATGAAAATTGAGATCAAAGACACCATTCCCATTTGGATACTTAACCGTTAGATCTTTTACTTCAATCATAAAAAACGCTCCTTATAAAAATTATTTTTCATTAATAATAAACAGGAAGTGATTTCATCCATCATTTGGTCTAAATCAAAGCTTGCATCTAACACTTTGCCGTTGATATATCCCTCTGAAAATTTGACGATGATATTAATAACCAGGTTAGGGTCTACATTTTCCTTGAATTTCGATAAATCAGTTTCGGATAGAATAAAGTCATTTCTAATGTGTTCACCTTGTCGAAGTACTTTTTGAATGTCATCTTTTACAGCTACATCAGTTTCATAAAATACGTTACCAAGGAAAAGTAATAGAGAGGGATACTTTCTCATAACGGCTATTTTTAAATTAGAGCCTGCAATTATACGGTCGAAAAAATCTGTTGTCTCTGTAAAATCATATTGATTCATAGCATGCGTAATGGCATTTCCTGCAAAATCTAGTAGATACAGATAAAGATTTTTTTTACTTCCAAAGTAGTGAAAAATCATTCCTTTTGATATACCAGCTAATGTAGCAATATCATTGGAAGATGCTTTTTTATAGCCAAGTTTTCCAAACATAGATAAAGAGGCTTCTATGATTCTATTTTGTTTTTCAAGGGGTAAAGATTCAAAATTTTCCATTATGACTCCTTATATTAAAGCAATTATATTAGAAGAATACGACTTAAAAACCGAATCGGTTTATTTTAAAGTATCACAATAAACCGATTCGGTCAATGCGTTGTATTTATATTTTTTTAAACTTTTTATGTAAAATTCATATTGAGTTAATACTATTAGGATATAAGTAGTATATTACATGAAAAAACTCATATTTTCACATAAGGAGCGGTAAATTAGATGAAAGCATTTTTCAAGAAGAAAAGAAATAAGAGAATTGTGATAGGAATTGTAATTGTGCTGATTGTATTTATTATTTTACCAAGAATTTTGGGTGGTCTAAATAACAGGCAAGCAAGTGCTGACAGTCAATATACAATGGTCAGTGCAACATCTAGAGACATAACTGTAACACTAACTGGTACAGGTACTTTGAAACCTGCTAATTCATATACAGTCATGTCTCTGAATTCAGGTGATATATTATCTGCACCTTTTGAAGAAGGTGACGTTGTAGAGAAAGATAGCGTTCTTTACAATATTGATAGCTCAAACTTAACCTCAAATATTGAGACAGCACAGATCAGTGTATCTGAAAGTCAAAGAAGTTATCAAAGAATGCTTGAAAGCTTAGAGGATTTAACGATAAAAGCGCCTAACCAGGGAACTGTAATGAATTTTAATCTTGAAATTGGTGATACAGTTCAAGCTGGTCAAACCATTGCCACAATACGAGATAGTAAGACGATGACCATTGAACTTCCATTTGGCGCTGATGATGCATCTCATATCACTTTAGGCCAACAGGCAAATGTAACCATAAGTGGTTCTTTTGAAACATTAAGTGGTGTAGTTTCAGATGTGAGTACCATCGTCAATGTTTTACCAGGTGGTATGCAAGTGCGTTCGGTTACTATTGATGTAATTAATCCGGGCGGTCTTTTACCGACCTATGAAGCAACGGCAGTTGTAGGTGATTATGCATGCTTTGAAAGTAGCACTTTCAATTACAAAGAGGAAGGGGTTGTATTAGCTAAAGCCTCTGGTGATGTGCTAAAAGTAAATGTAAAAGAAGGCGATATTGTTGCTAAAGATGCGATACTGATTACACTAGATAGCACGACTTTACAAGATCAAATCGCAAGTGCGAAAAATTCGCTAAGAAGATCAGAAATTTCGCTTGAAAGTTCTCAAGATGCACTTGATGGATATGTGATTAATTCGCCTATTGGAGGCACTGTTATTGAAAAAAACTATAAAGAAGGTGACACCGTATCCGCTGGAAATCCACTTTGTACGATTTTTGATCTCAGTTACCTGTCTATGACTTTATACATCGATGAACTCGATATTTCTCAGATCAGCGTAGGTCAACCTGTAACCATCACTGCAGAAGCAGTTGACGGAAAGATCTACTCTGGCGTAGTTAAAAAGGTTAATATCAATGGGGTTACAAATGGTGGGACGACAACTTATCCAGTAACGATACAGATAGATGAGATTGATGGTTTATTACCTGGTATGAATGTAGACGCTGAAATCGTGATTAAATCGAGTAAAAATGTACTTGCTGTACCAGTTGCAGCCGTAGTAAGAGGCAATAAAGTGCTCGTGAAAACAAGTGATGAAGTTGAAACTAACGCTACAAAATCAAATGGTGTACCTTTAGATTCAACAGTGGATCAAGCGCCAAATGGCTATAAATATATAGAAGTGACTACAGGTATTTCTGATACCGATTACATTGAAATCCTATCGGGTTTAAAAGAAGGCGATGAGGTAGCAATTGAAAATCGGACAGTTAAAGATGTCTTTATGTTTGGACGCCCTAGCCAAAATGAGCAACCAGCAGATGGAACAGGGGTGGGAACGCCATGAAGCCGCTAATTTCTTTTGAAACACTGAGTAAAATATATCAAATGGGAGAAACTGAAGTTAGAGCAGTCGACGGTATTTCGATGGCAATTATGCCTGGTGAGTTTGTAGCAATTGTAGGACAATCAGGTTCAGGTAAATCCACTTGTATGAACATCATTGGTTGCCTAGACATCCCAACTTCAGGAAAGTATTATTTAGAAGGGCATGATGTAAGTGAACTTGATGATAACGAACTTGCAACGATTCGAAATAAGAGAATTGGATTTATATTTCAGCAGTATAACCTACTCCCTAAACTATCTGTATTAGGAAATGTTGAGCTCCCATTGCTCTATGCTGGAATTGGGAAAAATGAACGTAAACAACGCGCAACAGATGCCATAGAAAAAGTTGGCTTGCTTGATAAGATTCATAATTTACCGAGTCAATTATCTGGAGGTCAGCAACAAAGAGTATCAGTTGCCAGAGCTCTTGCGACATCTCCTTCAGTTATTCTCGCAGATGAGCCTACTGGGGCACTGGATTCTAAAACTGGTGAAGAAGTGCTAAATCTACTTAAAAAACTTCATGCTGAAGGAAATACGGTAGTATTAATTACTCATGATAACGCAATTGCTTCACAAGCACAGAGAATTATTAGGCTTCAAGATGGTCACATTATTTATAATGGGATGCCAAAATCATCATTAGAAGTTGGAAAAGAGGTGAATCTGACATGACAATATTTCAATCTTTTCAGATGGCTCTGAGCAATATTATGGCGAGAAAAGTAAGGTCACTATTGACGATGCTGGGCATCATCATAGGAGTTGTTGCTGTTATCGTGATTATTGGACTTGGAAATGGTCTTGAGAAATATATGGTGGATAGTTTTCAAAGTATGGGTACAGATTTGCTGACTGTTTCTGTCATGGGACGAGGATCTACAAGGAATATCACCGTAGATGAAATGTATGGAATCGTAGAGGATCATCCTGAGTATTTTAAATCCGTTTCACCAACTGTCCCACTACGGGGTGCAGTTAAAATAGAGAGCGAAACGTATGATAGTACATCAGTAACAGGTATTGGCGAAGATTATTTGGAGATGAAACAATATGAACTAGATGATGGGAGATTCGTTTCTTATGTAGATATCTCCAAAAGGCATAATGTTGCTGTGATAGGCTCCTATGTAAATAGCACTTATTTCAATAACAACGGATTAGGAAAAACACTCAGAATTAATGGAAAGCAATTTGAGATTATCGGGGTATTAGTAGCAGATGCTGATGTACCTGAAAAAGGTGGCACAGATGATGCAATCTATATTCCTTATAGCGTTGCTGCGAAACTTTCAGGAACTAACAATATATCCAGTTACTCTTTTGCAATGGTGTCAGAAGATAATGTAAAAGCTTCTAAGCAAGTCATCGATGATGCACTCTTCAAGGTCTATGCCGATCAAGATGCCTATGCAATTATCAGCTTAAATGAGCTATTGAGTATGATGAGCTCTACTATTGACATCATGATTTCGATCCTAGCTGCAATTGCAGGTATTTCGCTTGTCGTTGGGGGCATAGGCATTATGAACATCATGCTTGTTTCGGTATCTGAACGTACCAGAGAGATAGGGATTAGAAAAGCACTAGGTGCAAAAAGACACAATATCATGCAGCAGTTTGTTATAGAAGCGGCAACCACAAGTGCTATAGGTGGGTTAATCGGTATTGGTCTTGGTTATGGACTCTCAAGTTTAGCGGGGAAAATTATTGTGATAGCACTTAAGACACAAATAGATGTTGCCCCTTCATTTTCATCTGCTATTGGCGCTTTCGCAATTTCGGCTGGAATTGGTATATTATTTGGTTATCTTCCGGCACGAAAAGCAGCGATGCTTAATCCAATAGACGCTTTAAGATATGAATAAAATTAGGAGACTGATATGAAAAAAATCCTTTCAATACTACTAGTGGCATTGGTGCTTGTGGCATCAATTCCACCTTTAACTTCAACACCCGCATATGCAGCTTCAAACACTTTGGCATCTACCCAAGTGATTTCAGATACAATCAGAGCACTTGGTATAATGACAGGTGATACAAAAGGAAACTTAAATTTAAACAGATTGATTTCTAGAGACGAGTTTGCTCAGATGATGGTCAATGCTTCTCAATTTAAAGACACTGATAATGTATCAGGAGGAACTTCTGTTTTTAAAGATGTTAAATACAATTATTGGGCTGCAGAATCGATAAAAATAGCCGTGAATGCAGGCTGGTTTACTGGCTATCTTGATGGTACTTTTAGACCTGAAAAATATATAACATTAGAAGAAGCCGCAACGGCACTCTTGAAATTACTTGGTTATACTAATGCAGATATTGTTGGTACTTATCCAACCGCGCAACTATCTAAGTATTATTCACTTGGCCTTGATAAAGGTACAAATATTAAGCAAGGTCAGAAAGTTTCAAGAGAAGATGCTATGTACATGTTCTATAATTTGATGAACACAAAGACAAAAGATGGCAGATTTTATGCTGAAACACTTGGTCATCCCATGTTATCAGGAGAGATAGATTATGCATTATTGGTGCAATCGGTTATAGAAGGTCCATTTGTGCTAGATAAAACTTCTGTTGAATCGCTTTTACCTTTTACAAAAGATAATGTAACTGTTTATAAGAATGGAAGCGAAAATACTTTAGAAGGAATTTTCCCGTACGATGTAATTTATTATAGCAAGGACATGAGAACGGTTTGGGCTTATAGCAAAAAGGTAACCGGATTATATGCGAATGCAACTCCATCAGTAAATGCCCCTGCATCAGTTTTAATAGCTGGTGGGAACTACTCGATCGGAACAAGTGATGTAGCTTATAAACTATCAAGTAGAGGTAGTTTTGGTTTAGGTGATACAGTCACCCTATTATTGGGGATGAATGGTGAAATTGTAGACGTGATTTCGCCAGAGGTACTTAATGCACCAACATACGGCGTTGTAACCGCGTTTGAACCGTTTAGTTACAAGGATAGTGCAGGTAAAGTAATTGCCCAAAACTCGATTAAAGTTGCAAGTACGGATGGCTCTATCAGACAATTCGTCACTGGAGCAAGTAAGTTTACTGTTGGAAATATCGTTTCAGTCACTTTCACGAATTCAGAGACAGTTGTTAAATTACTCGGCACCACATATCTAGTGGGTAATTTTAACAGTGATGCGACCATGTATGGCAACTATAAACTTTCAAAAGAAATTGAGATTCTAGATACGACTTATGAGGGCGAATTTAAAACCATTTATCCTCAAAGACTTGAAAATGTTACGTTATATAGCAATGATGTCAGGTACTACACACTAGATAGCAACGGTGCAATTGATCGTATGATTCTTAATAATGTAACAGCAGATTTATACACCTATGCAATTGTAACAAAAGTTGATGAAACTACTTCGATTATAGATAATCCTGATCCGGTTCCTGATACAGTTGTTTTAAATGGTACTTATGAATATCAAGTCAATGGTATGCCTGGCATTTTCAGAACGAGCACGAAACTCTTAGGTATCGGTACAGGTCCTGTCATATTGAGTTATAAAGATGGACAAGTAAGTGACATGAGCGTTATTCAAGGACTTTATTTAAGCGAAATTTCTGCTACAAAAGCGACTTCAAATAATGTAATATATGGCATTTCAAATGATGTACAGGTATATCAAAATATAGGAGGATCTTATTTCCTAGTCAATCTAGATTCTATTTCTAATTTAAACGAATATAATGTTGTAGGATATAAAGATGGTGGCAATCGCGCGGGTAACTTGATAAGAGTGATTGTTGCTACTAAAAAAACAAATAATTAATACAATTATGACCTCTATATCGATAATTTTAGTTGATGTAGAGGTTGTTTTTTCACCATTGTGACAAAGTTGCATACGTATCTTAATAAGAGGTATATACTCATATTAGGAGGTAACTATTATGAAAAATGTAGGTTCAACAGATCGGTTAATACGTATTATTTTAGGCGTTTTAGTATTGAGTTTGTTCTTTGTATTTCAGGGTGGCATCAGATGGATTTCGTTACTTGGAATTGTTTTAATCGTTACTGGTCTTATTAATTTTTGTCCGTTATACGTGCCATTTAAAATCAGTACTGTCAAAAAAAATAAGTAATCTTATTAAGCGTTTTTTCTAAACAACAAAGCAATAACACAATTAAATATCACAATCAAAGAGAATCCAAATTTAGGATTCTTTTTTTTTGCTAGATAATTTTTGTTGACAGACAAAAGAATGAGGCGTATATTTAATTTGGCTAACGAACGTTAGTTAGTACGAGTAAAAGGAGTATCTATGGATAAGAAAACTGAAATATTAAATTCTGCTTTTTCACAATTTTGCAGGCGTGGGTATAACGTTGTGATGTCAGATATCGCAAAAGATGTAGGTATAAAAACGCCTTCTATCTATAGTCATTTTTCAAGTAAGGATGAAATCATATTATTAATCGTTGAGCGTCAGATCAAGGACTATTTAAATTTTCTTGATGAGCTATATACTGACATAGAGTCATTAAATTGGATAAAAAAACTTGAAAGAATTTATTTCGACATTATTAATTATTTTAAAAATGCAGATCAAGTGCGTTTTTATAAAAATATACTCCTGATCGATCAAACAGATCTTAGAAAAATATGTAGTGCAAAGGTCTATGAGATGGAAGTATATCACCTTAGTAAACTTGAGAAAGTATTTCCAAAAGATGCAGAAGGTAATGCGTTACTTTTCTTATCTGTTATTCAAGGGGCGCTTGAGGTTGAATTACTTTTTTATGAATCAGAAGAAACAGCAGAAGCGTATATCACAAAAATATGGCGTTCTTATCGCGAAAAGTTGGGGGAATAGTGTATGTTTTTATTTAAGTCTATACCATGGTATGCAGCCTTAATGGGAGTAACGGTTCTTTTAGGTTTAATGTTTGTTAATGAAATAACAAGAAGAAGCAAAAAATTGTCTTTAGTATTTTATATTGCTGTGCCTATCATTCTAACCTTTACTGTTTGGATGAAAACTTCGGGACCGGGTACGCCAATGGGATATTGGTTCCCTTGGGTGAAAACATATTCAGCATTAGCAGGGGTTCTTGGTTTTATGGCATTAAGGTATATAAAAGGACTCGATAAAAACAAATGGATGCTGATGTTTCCACCTTTTATATTAGCTTTTAACATCGCTGAAGCTGTTTACAGAGATTTTCAGTGTGCTGGTTATAATGGCATAGTTGATGGGATTTTTATCAATGGTGGCGCATGGAATATTATGAATGGCATTGCAGGTATTTTAAATATCATTACATTATCGGGTTGGGTTGGTATTTTTATCAGCAGTGATAAAAGCAAAGATATGGTTTGGCCAGATCAGTTATGGTTCTGGATTATTGCCTATGATCTATGGAACTTCGCTTATGTCTATAATTGTATTCCAGATCACTCATTTTATTCAGGACTTATCTTACTCTTGTCGTGTACAATCCCAGCATTTTTTATAAAGAAAGGCGTTTGGCTACAACATAGAGCGCAGACATTGGCGCTATGGGCGATGTTTTCGTTAACGTTCCCTTACTTTGCTGACACCTCAAAATTTGCAGTTCAATCATCACATAGTGAAGTGGCTCTATTAATCATCAGTGGACTTGCACTAGCATCAAACGTTGCTGTATTTGTGTTTCACTTTGGAAGAATTATTAAAGATAAGAAAAATCCAATTAAAGGTGAGATTTATCAAGATCTAAATGGGTATCAACAAGTTGTCAAAGAGAATAAGTAGACTTAGAAAGTTCTGTCAATTGACAGAACTTTTTTTTAAAGTATCATATATAACAGAAAGTATAATTATGAACTAATAAAGGCATTTGCAAATATATACAAAGATATAAAAAGATGAAGTCACAAAAGGAGGCACATCATGTCGTGGGTTGAAATAGCATTATTCTCACTATCAGTCATTTTTCTATTTTTAACAATTTTTTCGAACGAAAGGCTTAAATTCATCACAACGTTATTGTCGTTAGCGGGGTTTGGGGTGTTTATAGGTCATTTGTTATATGATATACCTAATTGGCAGTTGTATCCTTTATATTTTTTCATCACTATGAATACAACTGTGACTTTTATAGCCATACTTATGAAAAAAAATGGCAGAAAACCTTATGATAATAAAAAGAAAATACTAGTTATTGGCATGATTTCTATTGTGATCTCTGGGGTGCTCATGATTATTTTCCCAGTCTACGAAATTCCGAAACCAACAGGAGAATTTTCTGTTGGTACAGTCACTTTTGAATTAACTGATCCTGTAAGGACTGAAAAATACGGAGAGAATGCAGAGGCAACCGATGCATTAAGACGAATAAAAGTACAAGTTTGGTATCCTTCGGATGATGTTAGTGGTTATGAACGAGCATTATGGCTTCAAGATGGCATTTTATTATCAAGATCACTTGCAAAAGAGATGAAAATGCCATTTTTTGTACTGGATCATACAAAAGATATCCTTTCAAATGCGTATAGCGACGCACCAATAAGTCAGTCCAGTGAGCATTATCCAGTAATTATCCTCTCGCATGGATGGACAGGATTTAGAAATTTACACAACGACTTTGCAGAACTCTTAGCAAGTAACGGGTTTATTGTGCTTGGGATTAACCATACTTATGGCGCACAAATGACGGTGTTCGACGATGGATTTGCTGCAGAATTAGATCGAAAGGCACTCCCCAATAGAGAGGTTACACCAGATTTCATAAATTATGCGAATCAGTTGGTTTTAACCTATGCAGGAGATGTTAAGCTCGTTCTAGATACTCTGGATGTCATAAATGAAGGTTTATATGCCGATATCATCAAAGGTCGCTTAAATCTTTCTGAAGTTGGACTAATGGGACATAGTACAGGAGGCGGAGCCGATGTATCTGTCGCACTAACGGATAAACGTGTTAAAGCACTTTTCTGTTTGGATGCATGGGTGGAACCACTTGGCGCTGAAACTTTAAGTGCTGGATTATCAGTACCGGCGATATTTTTCAGAAGTGAACAATGGCGTGGTGGAATTAATGACGATTTCTTAATCCCACTAGTGGAAGCAAGTGCAAATGCTCGTTTGTTCCAAATCGATGGTACAACGCATATAGATTTTACCATGTCAACGATGTTCTCAAGTCTTACAAGAATTATTGGATTTACAGGTAAACTTGACAGAGCATTATCTGCAAGTATACAGCACGATTTTGTATTAGATTTTTTCACTGACACGTTAAAACATCAACCTGTAGAACCTATTACGAATTTGTTAGACCGATACAAAGAAGTTTGGGAAGATAAAATGTGAAATGATCATAAAAAAATGCACCCTGAAATTATTCAGAGTGCATTTTTTATACTTCTAATTATAGACGATTTCAAAGTTTGATGCGATAAAGTCAACGTGAACTGGAGAATCGTTTACACCACCAAATAAGTGGTTCATACCCACTGCAATATGACAAGTCCCGTATAGTTTCTCATCAAATAGAGCACATCCTGTAATCCCTTCTGTAGTTTTATACCCTGGATTTAATCCAATTCCAAATTCAGCGATTTTCATCGCATCACCAGGTTCTTGCCTTAAATCTTCAAAAATCGTCTTTTCTGAACAATTAATTAAACACCCTGACTGAAATTCAAGCAATACAGAACTGAAAACTTCGCCTTCCCAGAAGATTCGGTCGGCAATAAAGGTACCATTTGCTGAGTTTTCAAGTGGCGCAATATAAATCTCTCCAGCAGGGAAATCGCCATTTCCAGCATCTATGTGCCAATTACGTTCACCTAGTTTAAGTTCAAGTTCGTAACAATTACCTGTAAGAATTTTGACTTGATCAATACCTTTAAAATCTTTGACTTTATCAAAACAATCTTGTTCTAGTTTTCTATAGTCGATATTTACTAGCTTTAGCCATGTTGATTCATACTTTTCATATGGCAGTCCAGCTTCTTCAGCATTTAACTGTGAAGGTAATCGCAATTGTATGAAATCTCTACCCGCACTAGTGGCATGTGCAAAAATACCTCTTATAAAGGATATAAAATTGCCTCGTGCTTCATCTTGTAGCTGAGAGACTAGGCTTGTTGGCGCGTATCGACATAGATCAATTACTGTCGTCACCTTATCAAGATCAAAATCACCATACACCAATTCTTTAGAAAGCTGATTTGATTTTGCGGATGATAAAACAAATTGATCACTTAAGTGAATACAAACGACGTTTTTATATAACAACTTCATTTCTTTTGAAAAAACTTCAAATAAATGTGAATCTTCATTAAAGCCCCAAAAGTGAACTAAAATAGCGCCATTTTGTTTTACCTTCATATTTTGTGCAATAGTTCTTAATGCGTTTAACATATATTCCTCCTAAAAAGTCACGATTATTATTTCGATGAACATCTAAATAAAATATACAGTTTTATTTTCAGAATGTCAATATTTATTTCGATGAAAATAAAAACAGAATTGCATCATAACTGAAATGAAGGTTATATAGCGGGTTTATAAATAAAAAACCCTCTCTTTTAAAAAGAGAGGATTTTATGAATGTCTTAATTTAAGTGTGTTTACTGATGCTCGAATAGAGTCTATGCTGTGAGATACGGCGCAAAACAATCGGGTATTTCTTCGTTGATACTAATACTAACTTCAACTTGAATTTTATGTTGTTCTGTCATTGTTTTAACTTTATCTAACCATTTACACAATTCCTTAGGTGTGGTAATAAATAAATTGAACACACCATCAAGATAGATTTTTTCAATGTCGTAATTGTTGCTAATCATACCATGTAAGAAAGCAATTAACTCATCCGATGAGCTGATTGGAAATTCTGCAATATTGATGTATCTAATATCATGATGAATTTCGATGATGCTTTCATTCGATTCTCCAATAAAAATTATATTGCCTTTAGAAGTACTCAGTGCAGCGTTTGCTTTTGCTATCATTTCTTTAGTTTTACCTTCACCTGGTTTACCAATAAGTAATTTGATCATAAAGTGCCCCCTGTAGTTTGAATTATGGATGAATCTAGTTATATTTTACCCCTTCTTTGGGATTTATACCACAAATAATGCAAAACTATTTGACCGTTTCAATAATATTTTAATATAATGATAATTGAGGGTACATTGTGAATGAGTTATGGACACGCATTAGAGGAAGAGGTAGATCGTGAAGAGTAAATGGGATCAAAATAAAGAGCATAAAGAGGAGAGCCTATTTGATACAGCCTATCGGTTATTTGTTGAAAAAGGATTTCAACAGACTACGATCAGTGATATTGTCAATAAAGCGGGTGTCGCAAAGGGTACATTTTATCTTTATTTCAAAGACAAACATGATATTCGCGATCGTATCATAATACGTAAGACCTATAAATTGATTGAGGAGTCTCTTGCAAAAGATGAGATTCAAAGCTTAACCAAATTTGAAGACCGATTACTCTTTATCGTCGATTTTATCATCGATTACCTTAACGAAAACAAAGCGCTTTTAAATTTTATGCATAGAGATCTCATATTTGGCATATATAAAGGGACATTTTCTAAAAAAGTTCAAGATAATAGTAACCAGACGATTATGGATCTGTTTGTAGAAGGCGTTAAACATAGTGATTATGTAATGGAGAGGCCAGATTATGTTTTTTGTTTGATTTTGGAGTTAATTAGTACGGTTGCATATAGCTCTATCGTACTCGGCGAGCCAGCACCTATTGAAGTGATGAAGCCTTATGTACATCAAAGTGTCCTTGGTATATTAAGTATCTATAAATATTAAGATTATGAAATATCGCTGAAATCATTGATTTTGCGGTATTTTTTTTATAATAAAATAATTGACCAAAGGTCAAAATTGGAGTACAATCATCTAGGAAATGACCATTGGTCATAAAATACAAAGGAGTGATTGTTTGGAAAAGTTTGGTATGTTTGTAGGAAACAAAAGAAAGTTGATTGTCATCATAGCAATCTTATTATTTATCCCCTCAGTGATTGGCATCTTAATGGTTCCGATAAATTATGATATTTTAGCGTACTTGCCATCAGATGTAGAATCAGTTGAAGGACAAAACATCTTATCTCACACTTTTGAATCGTCTAATCAAGGGTATTTGGTTTTTGAAAATACACCTGAATATATTATCGATGATAAAATTGCAGAGATAAAAGAAGTTAAAGGTGTCCAGAATGTTTTATGGATCAGGGATATGTTAAACATGGGTGTCCCAAAAGAGATGCTACCTGAAGAACTCTCTGAGATCATTTACAGAGATGACTGTGTGCTTGTACTCATTAATTTCGAAGGTAATGCCACAGATGAATCGACACAACAAGCTATTGCCGATATCAGAAAAATCAGTGGAGACAAAAGTTATTTAAGTGGAATGGGTGCTCTAATAAAAGACACAATTGACATCTCGAATACGGAGAAGATCGTGTATATGGTTTTAGCAGTGCTTCTCACTATTATCGTACTAGCTTTGACACTGAAATCTACCATTATTCCTATCCTTTTTTTAGTGAGTATTGGATTCTCAATAGCAGTAAATTTGGGTACGAATATATTTTTAAAAGATGTCTCTTATGTAACCGAGGCTATCGCAGCTGTACTCCAACTTGGTGTCACGATGGACTTCTCGATTTTTCTATACCATCGGTATGAAGAAGAACGAGACAGGTATCCAGATCATATAGAAGCTATGGGGGTTGCCGTTAACAAAACTGCTGTTTCGATATCAGGGGCAGCGCTTACTACGATTGCAGGATTTTTGGCACTTTGTGCAATGAAGTTAACAATAGGAAGCAATATCGGTATCGTAATGGCAAAAGGGGTGTTTATTGGTGTTATCAGTACACTTACATTGACACCAGCCTTGATCCTGATTTTTGATAGGGCAATCCATCGTTTTCAGCATCCAATTTTGATGCCGAGTTTTGATAAACTTTCAAGGTTTGTTGTTAAAAGACATGTTTTAATATTAGTTTTAGGATGTATACTTCTCATCCCTGCAATATATGGTGCATCAAATACAAAAGTATATTACAAACTAGATGAGTCGTTGCCTCAGGATTTACAATCTATAGTGTCATTAAATAAGATGAAGTCAACTTATGATATGGCAACAACCCATATGATTTTGATTAAAGATAGCTTACCAGATTACCAAGTTAGTGAAATGGTGAACCAAATTGAAGCACTTGATGGTGTTTCAAAAGTAATTGCATACAATAAATTAATTGGTCCAATGATTCCTATTGAGATGATACCGGATGACCTTTCAAAGGTGTTTTATCAAGGGGGATATGAACAAATCATTGTCAACTCTTCAATGGCGGTTGCAAGTGAAGAAACAAGTAAACAACTTGAAGAAATTAGAGGCATTATAAGAGCTTATGATGAAGATGCGCTAATCACAGGAGAAGGTGCGCTTTCTCAAGACCTTATAGAAATATCAGCAATAGACTTCAAAAATGTAAATATACTTTCAATAGTAGCTGTTTTTATCATCATCTTGGTATCTTTTAGGTCGATTAGCATACCGGTATTACTCATCTCAGTTATTGAACTAGCGGTCTCTATTAACATGGGAATTCCTTATTATACAGGTGCAACGATTCCATTTATAGCGACGATCGTAATTGGCACTATTCAACTAGGTTCAACCGTAGATTACGCCATCTTACTCACAACGCGATTTAAAGAAGAGCTAGGTGAACAAAAAAACAAAGTAGATGCAATGACTGTGGCACTTAAAAGTGCTTCAAGATCGATTTTGACAAGTGGTTTGACATTTTTTGTAACTACGATTTCTGTTGCAGCTATATCAAAAATTGACTTAATCTCAAGTTTATCAGGAATGATAGGACGAGGTGCTTTGATAAGTATGATTACTATTATGCTGATTTTACCTTCGGTTTTATTGATATTTGAAGGGTTGATACAAAAGACGACAATGAAATGGAGAAAAATATGAAAAGATTAACGCAAAAATTAACAGCTGTAGGTTTAAGTTTAATGTTAGTAGGTAGCATGCCAGTTCATGCTGAATCTACAATGGGAATATATAAAGATGAAACTGTATATGGGTTAGTAGATGCATCAGGTAATCCAACGAAACTCATCGTAAGTGACTATATACACAGTGATCACAAAATGGATAAGCTAGTAGATCTATCTAATCTTGAAGAAATACACAACTTGCGAAACGATGTACTACCTGAATTAGATCAAGATAAATTAACTTGGACAGTAGATGGCTATGAACTTAATTATCAAGGGATAAGTCATGAAGCCCTTCCTGTAAGCACAACTATCACCTATTACCTTGATGGGTCAGTTATAACACCTGCTGAACTTGAAGGAAAAAGTGGCGATTTAAAGATAGTAGTGCACCAAGAAAACCATGTATTTACAGAAGCAGAGATCATGGGCAACAAAAGAACTGTTTACGCACCTTTTTATACGGTTGCGACTTTGAGACTTGAGGCAAATATTTTTACTGATGTACAAGTGAATCAAGGAAAAGTGACCAATGACGGCAGCAATTTTTTAGTGCTTGGCGTGTTAGCACCAGGAATGGTAGATAACTTTGGTGACTTAGTGGAATTAAATATTCAAGATGACTTGGAAATAACAGCAAAAGTTAATAATTTCAAATTTGAACCAATGTATCTCGCCATGTCAAATAAGCTACCTGAGGTTGAAGATATTAAACTACTGGATCAGATTGATAAACTGGACAGTTCTTTGGCTGAATTTAAAGATGCTGGTAATAAGCTTGTAAATGGGGCTTCTGATTTAAATGATGGACAAGTACAGTATTTTGGTAAGTTTGATGAAGCTGTTTCAGGGTTAGGTAATTATCTGAAATCGATAGACCTTTTAGCGACAAATCTCAACCAAATGGCAGCACCAGTGAATCAATTAACTGATGGCATGCATACTTTAACCACTGGCATCACAACTTTGCAAACGCAAGCGTTACCTTTAACAGAGGGTTTCGTTAAATTTAGCGAAGGATCAAAACAATTTTCTGAAGGTGCAAAAGCATTAAGTGAGAAAGTTACGTTATTATCGGGTTCACTTTCTATGATTCCTGAAAAGTCTAAATTATTGGCTGCAGCTAGCAACAGCTTAACAGCTGGCATTGCATCGACGAATACTGGTTTAAATGAAATAGCAAATGGCAATAATGCTTTGTTCACCTCAATGAAGGCATTTCAAAATACCTTAAAAGTTGGTTCAGATGAATATAAAGCATATGAAAAAATCATGGGAGAAGTGGCAAAATTAAATGCCGCGACAAATGGTGTTAACGAAGGGATAAAACAAATCTCTTCAAAAATGACTGAATATAATACGGGGATCAATGAATTTGCCAATCAAACAGGCGCGTTGACATCAACTCCAGAGATGTTAACAGCTGCTGCAACACAGCTTACTGCTGCGTCTAAGGAATTATCGAGTAACGCTGATCTACTTCAAAGTGGTACTAATCAATTGGTGGGTGGCATGACGGGTTTAGTCGACGGCAGCAAACAGCTAGAAAGTGGTTTAACACAGCTTAACACTGGTGTGAATACACTTCTGACTAAGTTACCAGAATTACAAAGAGCAAGTAAGTTACTTGGTGATGGCTTTAGCGGTCTTAAATCAGCTTCGGGCTTACTCTTAGAAGGTAGTAATAAACTACAAGAGGGGATGATTCAATTTAACAAAGAGGGTATTGGTGCCCTTACTGATAAACTTCAAGTTGAGGAAGGCAAATTAGATGAAGCGCTTGCCATTAAAGATGTATTAAATGATTTGTCAAATGAAAACAGTACTTTTTCAGGTGCGCCAGAAGGTTTTATAACAACAGTAAATTATCTCTTAAAAGTGACAAATTAAGCAAAGTAAATGCGAGTGATTCTTTCACTCGCATTTTTTTTAAAATATATTATTTGATATAATAAAGTATAGTTGCTATCTAGATTTACCTGTTATAAGGTCAAAAATAAATACAATTGCAGCAACGACTAATAAAATGTGTATCAGTCCTCCGCCAATTTTGAAAAATAAACCAAGTAACCAAAAAAATACAACAATACCGCCAATCCATCTTAAAAATCCCATATATTTGCTCCTTTCAAATATCTATAAAGTACATATTATTATTTACAAGTATCTAAAACTTTATTTTGATAAAGTAATATTGTTAATTTACCCAATAAATAAAGATTAAATCATTTTTATATAAATATACTATTTGTATAATAGTAATTTATCCATAAAATGAAACAAAGATTTTACAATTTAATGCTTTCTACTAGGTCGGCATCCCATATAAAATAGTACTGGATAAGTAAGGATTGGGCATTGAGATTTCCTTGCAACTAGTGATATTATAGTTACAATAATATAATTAAATGGAAATTGAAAGGATGGATACAATGAACAAAAGTGATCTTAGCAGAAACCTTTATATGTTGAAGGGACCGCTATCAAAAAAAGGATACGACTGGTGGTGGCATAATTTTACGGGGTATAACCAATTGACAGGTGAAGCTAAAACTTTTTTTATTGAATATTTTGTATGTAATCCTGCACTTGGAAACGGACAGCCAATTTTAGGACAATTGCCAACCAATCAAGCCATTGGTAGAAAGCCATCTTACGCTCTTATTAAAGTGGGTACTTGGGGTTCAAATGCTAAACAGCTACACAATTTTTATCCAATCAGTGATTTTCATTATAAAGAAAATCAATTGGACATACAGATCGGTGATTGTTTATTATCAGAAACACAACTAGTTGGAAGTTGTATAATTTCTGAAGAAGATGCTATGAAGCACCCTGAGTATATGTGTGATGCTGGAAATATGTCATGGGATCTTATTGTAAATAAAAAAATTGCATATAACGTCGGGTTTGGAGCATCCAAATTACTCAGAAAACTCAATGCCTTTGAAATGTTTTGGCATGCTGAAGGAATTAAAACCGAATATGAAGGTACTGTTGAACTGGATGGCATCATATATGATGTCATACCTGAGAAATCATATGGGTATGCGGATAAAAATTGGGGGAGTGATTTTACATCTCCGTGGCTTTGGATTAGTAGTTGCCATCTGAAAAGCCTATTGTCAGAACAGATGCTTGAAAATTCTGCGATTGAATTTGGTGGTGGCAAACCAAAAGTGTTTGGAAAATCATTAAACAGAAAATTATTGGGAGGCTTTTATTATGAAGGTAAAATGTACGATTATAATTTTTCAAAATTCTGGCAAAAATCGCATGTGGATTTTGAGTTTATAGAAAGCGAACATCATAATACTTGGAAGCTAAAGGCGGAAAATCGTAATTCAATACTTAATTTAACATTAGAATGTCCAGTTAATGAAATGTTACTTATCAATTATGAAGCACCAAATGGTAGCAAAAGACATAATAGACTTTGGAATGGTGGAACAGGGATAGGACGTGTTGAACTTATACAAAAGACTCGAAAAGGCCAGCGGTTAATTGACCTCATAGAGATGAAATTTGTTGGGTGTGAATATGGAGAATATGATGAATATAATACTTCAATGATCACCACGAAAGAGGTAAACCAATGAAAAAAGATTTGATGGAATGTAATAAAATTACAAATTCTGAAAAGGGAGCTCAAATTGGCGTCGCAGTCGGATTAGGCGTTGCTGTTGCAGCAGGGATTTCATATATTATAAGTGATCATTTTTATAAAAAGGCAGTAGATAGAAGTAACAACGAGCTTAATAGTACTCCAAAAGCACCTATTAATATCAATTCAGATAAATGTAGCAGAGAATGGGTTGATGAAGTCGGTTATGATATATGGGAAATCATTTCTTTTGATCAATTAGCGTTAAAAGCCTACTATATTCCTTCACTTAATCCAACAAATAAAACGGTTATAATCGCACACGGTTATGGTATGGAAGCAAAATCTATGGGTGATTTTGCAAAATTCTATAGAGACAAATTGGGTTTTAATGTCCTGTTACCCGACGCAAGAGGTCATGGCATGAGTGAAGGTCATTATAAGGGATTTGGTTGGCATGAAAGAATTGACTATCTTAAGTGGATTGAACTGGTTAATCTGAAAAATGGTTGGGAAGAACAAATCGTGCTACACGGATTATCAATGGGAGGGGCCACCGTAATGATGACCAGTGGAGAAATTCTTCCACCCAATGTTAAGGCAATCGTTGAAGATTGTGGCTATACTTCAGCATATGAACAGATTTGCTATCAGTTTGGCGTCCAATATAAAATTCCTAAATGGTTAGCAATGCCAAGTACAAATATTCTTACTAAACTTAGAGCTGGTTATACCTTTAAAGAGGCATCAGCAATCAAGCAAGTAGAAAAGAATAGAGTGCCAATGCTTTTCATCCATGGAGAAAGCGATGATTATGTCCCTTATGATATGGTACATAAACTCTATGAAACTTGTAATGCACCAAAAGAAATCTACACAGTAGCTGGCGCAAATCATGCTAATAGTTTTTATGAAGAACCAGATAAGTATATAAAGACGGTTGAAAAATTCTTAAAGCAATATATTATTGACCTGTAATTGTGAGTGAAAATTGTGAATAATTTTTAAATTTAAATGTTATTATTTTTAAATTTTGATCTTAGGATATTGACTTAAAATATAAAAAGGTGTATTTTATAAGTGAAATTAGCACTCGACTCATTAGAGTGCTAATTCGAAAATATTTTAAGGAGGAATCTGTATGTTAAGTATTACACCATTTGTTAAAAATTCAATGCAAAGACGTAACGGAGAGGGTTTTGAGGACTTCTATAATATGCTAGATGACTTTTTCAACAATAGCTGGATCGATAATAGAAGTCAAATCAGAAATGTGTTTAAAATGGATGTCAAAGATGAAGAAAATGCTTTTGTGGTTGAAGCTGAGATGCCAGGGATCAAAAAAGATGAAATCAAAATCGATTATGTAGACAATCAATTGATAATAAGTGTTGAATCTCAGCAAGTGCAAAATAATGATCAAAAAAATTATATTCACAGAGAAAGAAGATATTCGTCACAAAAGCGAAGCATCCAATTAAGAGATGTAGATATCACTCAAATTGATGCAAGGTTAGACGATGGCATATTAAAAATAGTACTTCCGAAAGTAGAAAGTAAAATGAGCAAAACCCAAATTGAAATTAAGTAAGTGTATTTCAAAAAAACGACTTCGACTGAAGTCGTTTTTTTTATGATTACAAACCTGATATAGTGATATAATCAATATATAAAGCCATAAAATTCGAAAAGGAAGATTTCTATGAATCCAAGTGAGATAAAGAAAAAAATAAGACAGCTTAAGAAGCAAGAAATTGAAATTCGAACAGAATATGGACAACTAAATAGAACGATTCATACCATGATTTGGGATAGTTACTTTACAGAAAAGTTGAAGACAAAAAAATCACCGGATAGTGCGAATATGCCTAAATACGATGTCGAATTACTATGTAAATTAACTTCGGAAGAACGCAAAGCAGTATTTGATGCTTTTTTCTTTTCTGTTTATATTCAGTATTATAAAGAAAATGGTATACCGATCTCCAATTTATCTGATCCTAGAATATTAGGTGTTTTAGGTCTTTCACAAGGCGCAACAATGAAAGAAGTTAAAGCGCGCTTTAGAGCATTGGCACATGAGCATCACCCTGATAAAGGGGGAGATCCAGAGATTTTTATGGAGCTCTTAGAAGCCTATGAAAAAATAAAAGAAGCATAAAATGTTGCTATGGTGCAACATTTTTTTTGTATTAAACCATGTACATGATATTAAAAATTTGATATAGTTTGTATGTACAAACGAAATGTGGTTTTGGCATAATTTGATTTACTAGCATTTTAAATTGAGGAGTGTGAACGATGAGTCCAAAAAAATCTATTTTAAGTGAAGTTATAGAAATTATCGACTATCAACCAATTCATCAACCGGCCATAAAGAAGTTGAATTATGATTGGCTAAAAAAATATGATTTATGGGAACCAATTGATGATGAATACCTTGATTTTCCAAGTCAAATTGCTATAGATACGGGTGGATTTATTATGCTAGCGCGCATAAACTTAGAAATTATTGGAACTGTTTTTTTTGTACCAATTGAGAACAGTGATTCTGGTGAAATCTGTAAATTTTGTGTCTCAGATGCGCATCAAGGAAAGGGAATCGGTGAATTATTACTCCGAAAAACGATTGAGCGCGCAAGAGAACTTGGATTTAATCAAATGATACTTTACTCAAATCATAAGCTTTTAAAAGCATTACAACTTTATCAGAAAGTAGGATTTGAGTTTATAGAAGATGAAAGCAACCATTATGAAACTTCAGATATTAAAATGAAACTTCATATTTAATAGAAATGTGGATATCAAAAATGGAATTCAAATTGTGTTAGAATTTTTTTGTTATGATAAATTTGAACTTAAATTAACTGGTTTATAATTTTGAAAGGTGATCTTATGAGTGCAGATTCATTAACTTTAATGGATATATTGGATATAAATCATTTTCAAGAATTACAAGATAGTTTATCAATTTCTACTGATATGGCACTCTTAACCGTTGATTATAAAGGCGTACCAGTAACGGAACACAGTGAATGTCGAAATTTTTGTAAAAAAGTAAGAAATAATATTCATTTTCAAGATTTATGTCAAAAGTGTGATTCAAGAGGTGGTCTTGAAGCCGCACGGCAACAAAAACCATATATATATATTTGTCATATGGGAATCGTTGATTTGGCTGTTCCTATTATAGCTGATGGCGGATATCTTGGCGCGATGATGGCTGGGCAAGTTAGAATTGATGATGATTCAAGGCTTGAAACGATTTTGAATAGAAAAAGTGAATTATTATCACTCTATGATGAAAACGATACTGATCATAGTCGTGCTGAGGAAGATATAAATAAGTTGTATGAAGAACTTCCGATTATGAGTTATGACAAAATTGAGGCGATTGGAAGAGTATTATTCGGAATGAGCAAAGTATTGGTAGATCGCGCACTACTAACAAAAAATAATGTGAATCAATTTGATAATAGCAAAGACGTTTTAACGGCCTTTAGTATGAACCAAGAACATCATTACTCATCCGATATTTCGAATAAGACATCAATGTTTTCAAATTCAATTAAAACAGAGATCCCTATGAAATATGTATTTTTAAAACCTGCCATTGAATTTATACATCAACATATAAACGACAAAGTTTATTTAGAGGAAATGGCAATCTTATGTAATGTGAGTGAAAGTTACTTCAGTAAGTGCTTCAATAGGGCTTTTGACATGAGTTTTACCACTTATCAAACGAAGTTAAAACTTCAGATGGCGGAGGAATTACTCAAACATTCAAGTAAAAATGTTAATCAAATATCAGATGAGTTAGGATTTGATCATGCAAGTTACTTTATCCGTGTATTCAAAAAAATGTTAGGCGTTACGCCTGCAATGTACAAACAGTTGTACATTGAGAAAACACAACTAGAGTATAAAAATCAGTACAATCAATAACAAAAATCAGCACATTGTGCTGATTTTTGTTATTTTTAAGTACAAATAAGTGCTAATTTAGAATTTTATTGTATAAATTTTAAGCCACTTCCTCTGATGCGCATTTAGTCCCGCTTTTATATAATGTGTTTAGGTTGTAAAAAAAGTTATCAATAAAACAAAGACGTGAATTATATGTTAAAAATTGGAATACTCCAATTTTAATAAAGGTGAGGGGGAAATGTTATGAAAAAGTACTTTAGTAAGCCATCAAGAAGTCTAGCTATAGCGCTGGTTATTATCTTAGTGGGAAGTTTCTTTGCAAGTTTATTTAACACATCATTTTTTTCGGTGAACGTTAAGAGAATTTCGTTTGAAACCGAAAAAGGTACCTTGTCAGGTCTTTTATACATGCCTAAAGGGGCTAGTGCAGATGATCCAAGACCGACAATTGTGACAACACATGGTTATCTTAATTCAGCAGAAATGCAGGATGCACCTGCGATTGAGATGTCAAAACGCGGATTTGTAGTCTTAGCGTTAGATATGTATGACCATGGACATTCCATGACGAAGATTGACACTGATAATGCAGCAGCTTTCTTTTCATTCTGGCCAACATCACTTAACGATGCGGTACAGTACATGTACGAACAACCCTACGTCAAAAAAGATGAAATGGGCAATGGTGTTATCGCTGTAAGTGGTCACTCTATGGGTGGTTTTTCAACTACTATGGCAATGGTGATGGATGAACAAGCTTTTGCAAGTACAGGCATCAGGAAAATTCAAGCCGGATTAACTGTAGGAGCAGACTTTTTATGGACAAGCTATCTTGAAGTGACACAAGAAGTGGCTAGTGCTGCGATGGGTCCTAGAACTTCAGGGAAAATCGGTGCACATTTTGACGAGTTTTTCTTTGATATGAGTGCAGCTTCAGAAAGTAGATCAGTCACCTATAAAGACTATATCATGCAACCAGAAGGACTAGCTTTCCTAGGCAATCCAGAGAACCCCGTTCAAGGTCAATTTTACACAGTTGATTCTGGCGGCCAAAGAGTGATTTATACACCAAATGAAACACATCCTTGGAATCACTTTTCAAAAGAAACAACCAAAGATCAAATAGAATTTTACAAAGTGGCATTTGCTGGTGATTTAACGCCAAGCCAACGTTACCTCGCATCAGATAATCAAACTTGGTTTTTCAAAGAGTTATTTGAAGGAATCGCAATGATTGGCTTCTTTATGCTTTTATTGCCAGTTGCATCTTTATTGATAACTAAAACAAAATTATTTAATTTCAAATCTCAAACTGTTGATGTTTCTAATGAGCCTTCTACTTTAAAAACTACAATAGGTTCTAAAATCGGTATTGCCTGCATAGCAATCATCAGTGCTGCTTTCCCTGCATATTTCTATCCTGCATTTATGGGAAAATTACCGGATCAACTATTATTGCTACAAAGAGGCTCAGAGGTGTTGATCGTAGTTGGTATATTAGCGGCTATAGCGGCATTCTTCGTAAAAGCTTATCAGACAAAAGCCAATAAAGTATCTGCAATAATCCTTTTGTTATTTGCAATTATCGGCCGGTTCTTGATGACAAATTCAGCGGATTTGTTTAAGCAAAGTGCATATTTTAATGCACCTACAGTAAATCAGTTTGTCTTTTGGGCTATATCAGCTGCAGTTTTCTCAGTGCTTTTCATGATGGTTATTCATCTCATTACTGAAAACAAAAACGGAAAAGTGACACTTAAGAACTATGGTTTAACACTCTCTTTAAAAGAGGTAGGTAAAGCACTTGCACTAGCTATAATACTCAGCATCAGTGCTATTGTGGTGATGTTCTTAGTGGATACTATTTTCTTAACTGATTTCAGGTTCTGGACATTTGCTGTGAAAACATTTGAAATCAAACATGTGATGTCAGCGCTTAGATATATGCCGTTCTTCTTACTTTTCTATCTCGTAAATGGCATTGCAATCAACAAAATGACTTCAAATAAAAAAGGTCATATGCTACTTGCAATTTTCATGAATATTGGCGGATTAATTACCTTTTTAGTATTACAATATGGCATGCTATTTGTATCAGGAACAGGTTTATACCCTGCTCAGTCATTAACCAGTATTATACTCATCGGTATGGTGCCTGTGCTTTTAGTAGCTACAATCTACAGTAAAAAACTATATGAAAAAACAGGTAATGTTTTAACGGGTGCATTTTTAAATACGATTCTTATGACTTTGATCACAATTGCTAACACAGTGGTCTATAACAAGTTAATAGGATAAAAACAATAAAAAATCTGGCCTCTTTGTGTATGCAAGTACACCTAGAGACCAGATTTCTTATTTTAGAATAGTGATACCACCGATTAAAGGCAGTTGTTTTTTTTCACTTTTAAGTGCATTCATTACGCCTATGATAAAAAAAGCGAAAGCCACTATTGGATAGAATAATAATAAAATCCATCCAAGAATAGGTATAAAACCTAAAACAATACTGATCCCAATACCAAAAATTAATAAGAGTAGCCCTTGATTTGCATGGAACATTGCAAATTCATCATCCTTACATATGAGAAGTGGCAAAAAGAATATAAGATATGCAAGTGCTGCAATGCCTTTGTTTTTTTCTTCATTCATCTTAAAACCTCCTAATTTGTTCTTCAGATTTCAACTTAACTTAATTTTATACTTGAGTTATTTTTAAAGCTAGTAACTTATGGTTAAAAATTGATAAGATATCAAATGACTTATGGCATTATAATGACTTTTGAAAGTAACTCTATCAAAATATAGGTTTTTTGAAAGTGAGAATCTAATTTAAATTAAGAATACTTAGAAATAGTAATATTCAAATAAAATATTTTGCTTATCTCGATATAACTAGGGTATAACTTGAGAGACTAATTAAGGAGGGTATTATGGGCGAATTTTTAGGATGGTGTATAGTTGTCACTTACACAGTAGCGATGCTTAATTTTGCTTTAAAGAGAATTAATAAGCATTATATTAGTAAGCTACCTAAGGAGAAAGAAAATATTAAAAATTACTTTAAATTGATTATGAAACCAATTATAAAGTATCATAGGTATTTTGGATTGTTGGCAATTTTAGCTTTAACGGTTCATTTTTTGTACATTTATTTAAACTACTGGATATCACCAACAGGTGTATTTGCAGCAATTTCGATGGTGATACTTGTGTCATTAGGATTGTATGGTTACCTGATTAAAAAAGGGAAAAAAGGAAATTGGCTTTTTTTACACCGCATCGTCGCATTTGTTTTGATTTTTGCGATATCAACTCATATTCTTCTAGGATAATTTGGTGGTAACCTCACAAACAAAATAGACAAGTAAAAACAAATTAAACAATTTAAATTAAATCAAATAAATAAAATTATATTAGTAATATTTCCATAGTTAAATTACAATTGTATGACGAAATCAACTATGACTTGAATCATCTGTTAATTTTGGTTATACTAACATTATTAAAAGTAGGAGGTCGTAAATATGGCAAATAATAAATTGACTCAAAAAAGAATAAAACCCATATTTATGGCTTTGGTAGATTTAAACTAATTTTGAAGTTTGAAGACGATTTTTATTTGTCATCATAATTCTAAGATCAATTTAACAATCAACCATAGGCATAGATGCCTGTGGTTTTTTTATGTCTAAAATTGAAGAACTTAGGGAGATTATATGATTAATATAGGAATTGTAGCGCATGTCGACGCTGGAAAAACGACAATAACTGAACAGATGTTATACACATGTGGTGTAATTAAGACGCCAGGTCGTGTAGATGATGGAAATACAATAACAGATGATAATTTATTAGAAAAACAAAGAGGAATAACGATAAAAGCATCAACAGTTTCAATGAACTGGAAACAGTGTAAAATCAATTTATTAGATACACCAGGACATATGGATTTTATAGCTGAAGTCGAGAGATCGTTAGAAGTTTTAGATATCGCAATTCTTGCAATATCTGCAAAAGAAGGAATACAGCCGCAAACTAAGGTTATTTACAACGCATTAAGAAGATGCAATATTCCCACGATACTTTTCATCAACAAAGTAGATAGAATGGGTGTGGTATTAAGTGAGCTATATAACACTATTAGAGAAGAGTTAAGTGATGCGCTTTATTTTATAAACGATGTCACCAATCAAGGCACGAGAGATGCTACTGTGGTAGATGAACTGATGAATACTGATATGATTGAGCATAACCATGAAATAGTTGCTTTATTAGATGAAAAAATTCTGATGTCAGTACTTGAAGAAAATTTTATAGAGCAAGCAGAACTCATTGATTCGGCACGCAATTTATTTTTATGTTGTAAACTGATGCCTGTTTTACATGGTGCAGCTCTTTTGGGAACAGGTATTGAACCATTGCTCAATCTAGTAGTTGCGTGGGGAAAATCGGTAAGACAAACATGTTTATCTGCAAGAGTTTATAAAATAGACCGTGATATGCAGGGTGCAAGAAGATGTTATACGCGTATCTTTGGGGGTGAATTAGAATTAAGAGAAGTATATCCAGTACACTCTAAAGAAACCACTTTCAAAATATTAAAAATGGCTATCTTCTGTGGAGTGAAACCAGTTGTAACGAATAGGGTAACAGCAGGTGATATAGCTATAATTTATTCTGACAAACTAGAAATCGAAGATATTATAGGTGAGCCACCTGAGGATAGAAAGAGATATTCTATAGCGGTACCAACTTTGAAGGCAAGAGTGATTGATAACGATCTCGGAATGAGAAAAGCGATATGCGAAGCTTTAATTCAACTAACGGATGAAGACCCTTTTTTAGAATTTTCAATACATCCATTTACAGAGGCAATCGAGATTAAAATTTTTGGCGTTGTTCAAAAAGAGATTATAGAGATGCAATTAAAGGAACGTTTTGGAATCGAAACACATATTCAAAACCCAGATACAATCTATAAAGAACGACCTATTGAAATTAGTAAAGTTTGTAGATACATGTATAAGGATGGTAACCATTATGCCGCAACAGTTGGTTTAAAAGTCGAGCCTTTACCTATTGGTTCAGGGTTCATCTATGAAACTTTAGTATCTTATGGAGACTTAAAAAAACCATTTCAAAATGCTGTACGTGAAGGTGCAGAATTTGGACTTAGAGAGGGGCTAAAAGGTTGGTCTATGACTGACGTTAAAGTTTCCTTCATTTACTCAGAGTTTGATAGTGTAAATAGTACACCATCTGACTTTAGAAAACTCGCTGAAGAAGTTGTAAAACTCGCCGTCATTGAAAGTGGTACAGAGTGTTTAGAACCAATTTTAGAATTTGAACTTACTGTGCCTCAATATGCTATCGGCAGAACCATCTCTGATATTCTTAAGATGAGAGGTGAAGTCAATGAACCGGTCCTTATTAAGGATATGGTGCTTTTAACCGGTAAGATTCCCGTTGACACAAGCAAAGCTTATGCATCAGAACTTGCAGATTACACAGGTGGAAAAGGTGTTTTGGTCACGCATTTCTCCGGTTTCAAATTAGTGGATGAAAAATGTAATTGAGAAAATATAAAGATGCTGTTGTAAATCTAAGATTTAGATATACAACAGCATCTTAAATTGAGTCACAACAAGTATAGAATAGTACTTGTAATGCAATGTCCAAAAGATATAATCAACATACATTTGATTAAGATCAGTTACTATATTTACGTATACCCATGTACAGCTTAATCATACCATAGATCCAAAAAATCAAAAATAATGGGTAAACGGTAGAAACTAGTACCATTAAAAAATCAAAACTATGCAGATTGCGTTCATAGTGATTTGAGAAATTCACAACTATGAGTGGAAATTGAGTTGCAAATAAAATAAGAAGGAAAAAAAGCAATCTCTTATCTCTCTCTAAAAGAGAGGATTTATCTGAAAAAAGGTTAGGTCGGTCTGTTTGATATTCCTTTTCCCATAACCACCACCCACTAGAATTTGAAATATCTTTCCAACCGTCATCTCTAATAATTGTAAGTGCGTCAACCGTATATTTTGGATTGTAATCAAGGCAGAATCTTACTTTTGAGGGTTCTTGTCTTTCATATTCAAGGACTGTTATACCCAATTTAGCAGACTTAAGTCGCCATCCATTCTGTGCCATTTCTTCAAGATGATGCTCAAATTTCTCGCAATTCCATCCAAGCCATAAGTAAAATTCTTTCATTAATAGCCACTCCTTTCTGAATCTTTAATAAGTATCCTTAATCTTTCAATTTCGATTTTTAATAGTTCGTCTCCAAGCATACTTTGGCGGTAAATTTTACGGCGATCTTCTTGACCTACTTCTGAGATAAGCCCATCTTTTTCCATCTTAGACAGGGTCCCATAAATTGTGCCAGCGCCAAGTCTAAGTCTACCTTCAGTGAGTGATTCAACTTCCAAAATGATGCCATACCCATGAAGTGGTGACTTTAGAGCGAGTAAAATATAAAATGCGGTTTCAGTCATGGGAATATAACGGGATGATAATTTGTTTAGGTAATGCTCCATATTTGCCTCCCAATAATTCGCTATATCGCAATGTGATATATCATGACATGATTGTATCACGACGTGATGTATATTGACAAGTAATTTTTACAAAAATCTTTAGAAAATAATGGTATAATGATTTAATAGGAGGAACATAACATGGAAATAAAACCAACGCTACAACTAGATTCTAATAATTTGAAGCAATTGCTCAAAGACCAGCAAGATGAAATCAATGCCCATGTCCTATATGGAAAAGTAGCTAGTAAAATTAAAGATCAAAAAAATAAAGATATTTTTTTAGCAGTTTCAAACGATGAACTCAATCATTATCATAGAATCAAAAGTGTTACAGGTGTTGAACTTAAACCACAAAAGTTTAAGATACACTGGAGGGTACTTTTAATTACAATCTTTGGTTTGACCTTTGGGATTAAACTTTTTGAGAAAGGTGAGAGCAAAGCTATCCAGAAATATAAAGATATAGATGCAAGTTTATCCTTTATGGATGAGATGATAAGCGATGAAGAGCGGCATGAGGAAGAACTTATTGCAATGATCGATGAAGAAAGACTTAACTATGTTGGCTCTATCGTACTTGGGCTCAATGATGCACTTGTGGAATTAACAGGTGCACTTGCAGGCTATACATTTGCCTTTCAAAATACGAAGTTGATTGCACTTACAGGGCTCATAACTGGGATAAGCGCCTCACTCTCAATGGCCGCGAGTGAGTACCTATCCACTAGGCAAGACGGAGGCGATGATGCACTTAAGTCGGCTCTATATACTGGCACAACTTATGTTGTAACTGTTTTTTTATTAATCTTACCTTTTCTGATTCTGACAAACCCCTTTATAAGCTTGTTAGTTTCTTTAGCAGTTGCGGTACTGATTATTTTTCTTTTTAATTACTATATATCAATAGCAAAAGATTATAACTTTAAAAAGAGATTTGTTGAGATGGCCACAATATCACTTGGTGTGGCAGGTATTTCATTTTTAGTAGGTATTGTCGTAAAACAGTTTTTCGGCATAAATATATAGTTGAATTTCGCTTTTTTTTAAAAAAATGTAATTATTTTCTCCAAACCTGTTGACAGAATTTTTTATTCATGGTATCTTTAGTAGTTGTTTGAATTTTTAGATGAAAACTTGATAATCATGGTTTTAATTAGTGCTCTGTTACATCGTATCGTCCTAATTTAGAAATGAAGTATTATCTGGTTTGAGAAGATTGAATGATAAAAAAATTAGGAGGTACACATCATGATGAATGGTACAGTAAAATGGTTTAACTCAGAAAAAGGCTTTGGTTTTATTACAGGAGATGACGGCAGAGATGTTTTCGCTCATTTCTCACAAATCAACGTTGACGGTTTCAAAACTTTAGACGAAGGTCAAAAAGTTAGCTTCGAAGTTGCTCAAGGCCCTAAAGGTCCTCAAGCTGAAAACATTACACCAATTAGATAATGTTTACAAAGCCCTCAGAGATGAGGGCTTTTTTAATGCCTAAAACTTGATGATGATAAAATTGATGCTTTGTTGCGCCTTTTATTTTATAATCACGCGAACATGAGAAATAATTCTATACATAATTCTAGATATAATTCGACAAAAAACAGAGAACTTTATGTCCTCTGTTTTTTTGTTCTCAATATTAAGTTTTAAGTTTATATTTTTTTTGAATCAGCATATTTTTCAAAAGCTTCTTTTCCTTCGAGTTGCCACCATGTTTCATAATCGTCTATATCAGGATCAACAGCTTGGTTATCTTTTGAAAGTGAAGTATTATGTGTCACGGTTTTCTTATTATTAGCGCTACTTGATTTATCACCGCCGATTGAACCTAGTAAAATCCTCAGAAGTACAAATAACCCAATCGCTTGCCAATAAGTGATCTCTTTAAGACCAAAAATTTCTGGCATCAACTTATTCCATAAAAACATGATGAAAATGCCGAATATAAATCCCATAGCAGTAACTCCAAATACACCGAGTAATGATAAAATGACGATTTTCAACCATTTAGGTAAGGTAACCCATTTACTTTTTATTGATTTCATAATATTCCTCCTTATTAATAATCGATTTATTCTTCTGAATGGTGAGTAGGGTTATATGCACTAAGTTTTTCCTTTAATTGTTTTGTAGCTCTTGATTTTCTAGAGAGTAGTGTTCCAATAGGTTCCCCCCATTGATCAGAGAGTTCACGAAATGTTTTGCCTTCCAGTTCAGTGGCGATAAAGATTGCTCTTTGGCTTTTAGACAAACTATCAAGTGCTTCAAATAAGGCTTTTATAAATTCCTTTTGTTCAAAATTTGTTACAATATCTGTTTGACTTGTTAGTGTATCTATAAGGGTTATAGTACCATCTGTTGACAGAGAGGTGTGAATAGACTTTGTCCGGTTTTGTAGCCGATAGTAATCAATAATTTTATATTGAAGAGATCGCGTTACATATGCTGGTATATTTTCAATCTGTCCATTTAAACCAATTGTACTTAGAAGGTTTATCATAACTTCATCAACGATATCTTCTGCATCCATTTCATTGATGCTTCGTATACGAGATTTGACAAATAGTTCTAGTTTTTTGCCTTCTTTTGCGAAATATTTAAATAAAGCATCTCGGCTCATCCTACTGTCTCCCCCCTTTCGATACTATAATGACGGACTAAATCTAAATTTATTGCATTAAAAAATGAAATATTTTTTTATTTTATTATAACATTATAAAACAACGTAAAAACAGTCCTCTAAGTGATTGAGCGTAATCTACTTAGAGGACTGTTTAATTTAAAAGGAAAAAGAAATTTAGCTTATTTTATTTTTTATACTGCTTGAGAAAACTCTCTCGCATTGGCTTTGTTCATGAAACTCTCAAGATGAACTAAGCTTCTCGCGTGACTGCCCTCTCCAATTTTACCAAATTCATCATATGCGTTCATGTTAAAAGTGTATTTTCCGTCTTCGTAGCCAGTGATAGTAACTTCTACAGTTACTGTTGAACCAAGCAATGTTGGTTTAAAATGTTCGACATATATATTATTACCAATAGACACAAAACCATCAGGTAATTTAGGATCGATAAGCCTAGCACAAGCTTCAACCATGAAAGCGACTAATCGCGGTGTAGCGAATAAGTTTTCGATTTTCCCAGAACCATAGTTTAGTGCGGTATCATCAATTGAAATTTTCTTTTGTAAAGTATGTGTCATTCCCTTATATAAGTTAGCAAATGCATCCATTGTTATTCCTCCTTAGAACGTATATGTATTATTGTATTCATTTAAGCAATTAATACAATACAAAGTAATAATGGTTTAGAAAATGATATAAGTTTGTTATATTTGGGTATTGTTCTATTTGTGTGGGCACTATCGTGGGAGAGGTGTATTATGAAAATGTTTTTTAATAAGTATTATAGATTACTTATATTGTTCACTTTAATACTGTCTACTATTATGGGCTTTCAATACATAATAAATCAAAGAAAAATTCAGATGGACTATAAAGCGCAATTAATAAAGGAAACTAGAAGGATTTCAGAAGATTTTGAAATTATTTTAAAAGAAAACGAAAAAATAATGCGCGGTGCTGTGGGTTATGTTAAGCAATTACATGATGAAGGACTAATATCTTATTATCTTGATAGTGTTCAAAATCAAAAAGAATACATTGATAGAGTTGTTTTTGCAAACTCTCAAGGCTATTTAATTAACGGCAGTGGTAGAGTTGAGAGATTGGATACATCTTTTCAAAATATTACATGGTATCAAAATGCTTTTTTAAGTGGTGATAAGTACTATTCTGAGAGTTTTTTAAACCCAATTAATCAACATATTAGTATGAGTCTATCAGAGCCAGTTTATGGTCAAAATGGTTTTTTTGATGGTGTGTTGATGATGGATTTTGATATTCAAGATTTAGTTGATTATGCGAATTTCCCTATGGTCACAAAAAACAGTGTTAATTTTTTAGTAGATGGCGCTGGATTAATAATATCTCATCCAATCTACAGCGAAAGTGAAATCAAAAAAATCTTGCCTTTAACTGAATTATATCCTAATATTTCGAATACATCGAATCTCATTGAGAAAAGTAAATTTGGTAAAAATGAAGGTTATCTTATCAAAAATTATATCGAACATACGGGATGGACTCTATATACTTTTATACCGAGTAGTGATTTTCTTAGCGCGTACAGATATATGTTTCAGAATTTAGTAGTTTCGCTGATCATCATGGTATTATCCCTATTAATCTTGTTTAAATTGGGACATCAATTAATGATTGTGCCTTTACTGAATTTTAATCACAATATAAGCAATATCAAGTTAGATAAAATTGATGCTTACAAATTGCCTTATTTTGAAGAAGATCCTTTTCAAGAATCGAGAAATACGATAAATATACTATTAACTGAGTATGGTAATTCTATAAGTGAGTTTGAGAAAAAAAATTTAGAACTAGATGATATGAATTTAATACTTGAAGATTATACATCATTTAATCAATTTAGTTTAGAAGTATTACTTGAAGCGTTAACGATTAACACTTATAACTTTGAAAGCACTATAGAAAATATATTAAAAAATATTTGTAATTTTTTTCAAATGGATGCAATTTACTTGTTTGAAAATAAAGAACTTAAGGGTGATTTTAGCCTTATTGCGACATACAATAATTTAATGGCACAAACTATGAAAGAGGAGACGCATTATGATTTAAATGTCTATCCATGGCTAAAAACACTGTTAGAAAGGAAAAATTTGTCTATAGTGGTTGATTCAAATCCATTTGCAACTTTTAAAATGGAAGAGATACACCCTGTTAGCTCAGCACACGATAATGGTACTCATACCCATGTGAATAATTCTTTTATTGTTATACCATTAATCGGTAAAGAAGAGACGATGGGATTTCTTAGACTAGATACTTCAGAGGATATGGAATCTTTGGAGAGGGGTCATCTAGATTATCTAAAGATAATGGGTAATATCCTCGTTGAAATTATGATAAAACTCAAAGTTGAAAATGATCTGATTAATGCTCGTGAGTATGCCGAAGCAGCAAATGGTGCTAAAAGTCAATTTTTAGCGAATATGTCTCATGAAATTAGAACACCAATGAATGGTATATTGGGCTATCTAGAACTCATAAAAACGTCAATAGATCCCTTAGAACAAAAGAAATATGCTGAAAACGCAGAATCTGCAACAAAGGGGTTATTGCGAATTATTAATGATATACTTGATTTATCAAAAATTGAAGCGGGAAAATTGAATTTAATGTATATTCCTTATTCTGTAATAGTGGCAACAGAAGAAGCGATGCAACTTTATAGTTATTATGTACTTGAAAAGAATATAGAGTTAAAATTATCAATTTCTGAGGATGTCCCAGATATGATCGTTGGAGATGCTTATAGATATAAACAGATTGTTTATAATCTTATAAGTAATGCTGTCAAATTTACACATGTTGGTCTTATTGAAGTGAAACTTGAACTGACATTTCCTAGCGATTTAACGGGGGAAAAAAAGGTAAAACTATCAGTTATTGATTCTGGTATAGGTGTTTCAGATGAATTTAAAGCTCAAATCTTTGAATCATTTACTCAGATTGATAATTCGGATACGAGACATTATACAGGAACTGGACTAGGGCTTGCGATTATAAAGAATTTGCTATATTTACTTAAAGGTGAAATACAGGTCTTCGATTCTGAGTATGGTGGTGCTAAATTTGTCGTCACTTTTCCGCTTATTGAAGTTTCTTATGATGATATAGAAGATAATATGGCGAAAAGGAAAGCAGATGCTGAAAAAGACACACTGTATGGATTAAAATCAGATTCTTTAATTAAAATTCTAGTTGTTGATGATTATGATGTGAATCAAATAGTCATAAAAAAAGTACTTGAGAAAAGGGGCTTTTTCTGCGATATGGCTAGTAGTGGGTTGCAAACGTTGGAAATGATAAATATCTGTGACTATGATATTATTTTTATGGATTGTCAAATGCCAGAGATGGATGGTTATGAGTGTACCCAGCGTATAAGACAGCAAGAAAAGAACTTTAAAAATTATATTGTAGCCATGACAGCAAATGCCATGGAAGGTGACAAGGAAAAATGTCTAGATGCTGGGATGGATGAATATTTATCCAAACCAATTGACTATGATCATATGGTTAAACTCATAAGACAAAGTCAACATTAGTGCGTTTTTAGAGGGGTATTTATGGTGACAAGAAATAAAGATTGGCTGGATTTTTATCGAATTCTTCAAATTGATCCACTAGCTGAACAAGAAATTGTAGAATCTGCCTATAAAAAGTTGGCCAGTAAATATCATCCAGATAAAAGTCGCTTACAAAATGCAACGGAGATCATGACGACTATAAACCTAGCGTATGACACGCTTAAAGATAAGTTCATGCGAAGTCAATATGATATTAAGTGGTTAGAACGTCAGAAAATAACAGATGAGTTTTCATATAAGAAATTAACTGCCATTGACGAAATGGTTATTTATGCTGCAAATGAAGTAATTGAGTTGTATTTTTTATCACTTAAAGAAAGAAGATTTGAAGATGCATATAGGTTAATTTCTAGTTCAGACAAATCAGCAATTTCACTTGATGATTTTATGAGATGGCAGAGAAGCGTCTCGAGGGTATATAAAATTATAGAGTATCAAACGGAGGCACTTGAATGCTTTAAAAGGAAAACGCTCCATAAAAATTCTTATGCATTTGTGGCGTCATTTAAAGTAACGGTTTCTGAAATCAATAGTATTATGAAGAGAAATGAGAGAGATGATTTTACTAAGTATATTGTCTTCGAAGATGATGCGTGGCGTGTTTTTGTTGGACATGCTAGTGTGCACGAGTTGATTTCAAGATATGAAAGATTATCAAAAATAGGTCGGAAACGCGTTTTTTTTATGATGAAGTCAAATGAATATCTCTCTTTGCATAAAAACTGTTTAAAACGAAATGCTTTGATTACGTATATTGATCTTGAAATGGAACGTTACAATAGATATGGCAATATATTTTCAATAGTCATCTTTAATGTAGTAATTCATACATCCGGTGTATTGCTTAACATTAGTTATAAACAAAAATCGTTAGAATTATTATTAAACGATCTTAAAGTTTCCATGCGCAAACTCGATCGTGTTGGATTTTGGAAGGAAAATAGCATCGCAGTTTTATTGCCTGAAAGTGACATAGATGCTGCGATGAAATTTAGAGATAAAATATTGGATATAGCTGAAATCAATCATGAAAATCAGCGAGATTATAAAGTGAAAAGTATGGTGATTGAAAACGATTTTCATCAAATTGATGCACTCATTAAGGAAATGGATACTGAAGAATTGAACTGAGAATACGGTTGGTATTATTCTTTCATTTGTGTGGATACACCAGGATATGATTACTGGTAAAATAAAAAGTATAAAAAATAACTAGCCACCTTTACGTAAGTGCATTTTTAAAATTTTCGGGCAAATAACATGCTTTTCTGGTGAGATAATCAAACGCATATATTTTTGTAGTTCCTTCAAATACACAAATTTGATCACTTATTCTGAAAAATTTATAATTCATAACAAACGAACGCTTGCTAATTTCTTCTATATAAATTGAAGGAGACAGAATATCATATAAAAACACTTCTTTTCTAAAGTAGACGTGTGCTTCACTGATAATGATGCCCGTGTTTTCACCGATATGATGTTCATCAAAGCCCAATAATTTTAAAAACTGAATTCTGGCATCTTGAAAAAACAAGAGCGCTTTGTCATTGCCCATGTGACCACCGTAGTTGATATCACTAATTTTAACTTGTAATTCAGTAAATTCTTCAAAGCTTTTATACATTGTGAGCTCCTTAAATTATGAAATGATGAACTAATCTTATCATTTAAATAGATATTTTAAAACTCGATTAATAGTCAATAAAGGTATGATCTTAAAAACTACTGTCAATCCATTCAGTGGTTTTTATTATTTCTTGAACTTTTTCTAAACACATTTCAGGATGAATCGTGTTTTCATGTGAGATAGTTAATAGACTTGCTCCGATTGCAAATTTTACGGTATCGTGTAGTGTCAATTGATTCATATAGCCATAACCTAGACCAGCAACAAACGAATCTCCTGCGCCAGTAACATTAACCACTTTTGCACCTCGTGCCATCATGACACCTCTATGCTCATTATTAGCATAAAAGATACCATTTTCATCTAAGGATATAAATACATTTTGAACGCCTAAGGATAATATATCTTCCGAGGCTTTAACCAGAGATTCTGTGCTTGTTAAAGGATAACCTACGATGGCTTCGGCTTCAAATCGATTGGGTTTAATCGTATGAAAATAAGGAATAAGATGTTTAATGGATTCAGCTTTAACCGCTGAAATAGGATCTAAAACAAACTTAGTCTTTCCTTCAAATTTTTTGAGTATATACTCTAGTAGTCGAGGATTATCTGCATCAAGAAAAGTGTATTCAGCGTTTTCAATTACCCTGCTTTTTTCATCGATAAAATTTGAATCCATCTGATCTGCACCCCACATATCTACAATTGCAGAAACCATTTCGCCTTTTTCATCGAGAATAGCCATATAAGTTGGTGTGGAACAATGATTTAAGAATAGAGAATCGGTCATATCGTAACCAATTGTTCTTGAATGTTCAAGGATAGATCGACCATTTTCATCGTCACCCAAAGCTGAAATAAAGCGAGTAGGGACATTCAGTCGTGCTGTAGTTTCTGCGATGTTACGGCAGACACCTCCCATAGATACTTTTACACACCCAGGATTTGAGTTAAATGCTCTATATTTTACTGCAGAAAATCCAGTAATGTCTACTATTGATGCCCCTAAAACGAGAATATAGGGTTGACTAGTCATAAGTTTGCCTCCAATGATCGTATAGTAATTCATAAAATCTATTATAACAGCCATTGAAACAGGATAATAGTAAACAACGGATTTTTATTAATTTATTTCTAATACTTAAAAAGTTGATTCTATTTAGCTAATTCAGAAGCAGTAGCATAGATCAGTTCCTTATGTGCAGAACTAGTAAGTTTATCTACTAATACGGCACCGATAAGAAAGATGATCAAATTAGTTGTAATGTGAAGCATAGTAAATGTTCCTCCAAATGATGTAAATTCAAACATCATCATCGGTAATTTTGCAGTAGACCATACACCGAGGAAGAAGAGAACATTTGAAAGTTTTGCGCGCTTTTTTAATAGGATAGCGGCAACTGGAAAGGCCGCGTAAAGAGGACCGGCTGCAAAAGAACCAAGCATAAAGGCGATGATTAGACCTTTAAGTCCAGAATGCTCACCCATATACTTAATCATAGTTTCCTTGGGAATCCAAACATCTAGCAAACCGATAAGTAAAAGTATGGGAGGGAGAACACTTAACATAGTAAGGAAGTTAGAAATTGTGAGTTGGTTAGCTTTTAAACCAGTTTGTGGGATATATAAATTTATAGCAATTAAAAGTGCAAAAGTGAATAAAGCCCATTTATATGTGGTTATCAGATGGCGTAATTTTATTTTCATCCCATTATCCTCCAAGTTAGAAATACAAAAGTAATCGAAGCAATTAATGCCGTTAAGTTCCTGAACAAAGCAGTTCTCTTTCCGAAATATTTAATCTCAAGAGCCAGTGAAACAATCCCAACTGCCATTAAACTTGAAATAAAACCTGCTATTTGAGGATATCCTGCGCCATGATTTAGTAAATTTGCACCTAAGGGAAATGCAACAAAACTCGGCATAAATGCGAAAGAACCTAGTATTAAACCAAGTATAACACCGAGTAAACCTGATTTTTCGCCTAATATCGAACTAATAGTGTTTGGACTTAAAATTGCTAGTATCATCCCAATGGCAATCATCATAGGAATAATTGACGGGAGCAGTTTTTTGAAAGAATTTAAGGCGATTTTAAAAGCCTTAAGTGTTTTATTTTTATCTTTTAATAGTGATATAAGTGTAAGTATACCAACTGCGATATAAAAAATACTACTTGTCATGCTTCATCTCCCCTATTTGTGAATAAGCGTTTAAAAAAAAGGCTAAATTTGCTTGTCTTTCTTTTATATCATGATAGAAATCCTCTAATTCGACTTTTCCTGATTCTGTTATGGCATAGAATTTTTTGGAAATACCTGAGTCAGAGGATATATCTACTTCGTTATTTTGGTCATAAACTTGTATAGCACCTGAACTTTCTAATTGGCTGAGTGCTCTATAAACTGCTGCGCTATCTAATCGACAATAAGGCATATCTTCTTTTAATTGATTGAGAATTTGCAATCCATAAGCTGGTTGTTTAGCCACGATGAGCAAAACAAATGCAGGAACGTGTCTACCTGGTTTACCTTTCATAGTACCTCCAAATTAAAATTGAATTCATTTTATATGTACATGACATATATGTTAAGTACATATAAAATATTAATACTGATAAATGTATATGTCAAGTACATAATTACAGGAATCAATTAAATTGACATCTATGTCGTATTTTAATATGATAATTAATATGATAAAAAGGGGGTTCAGAAATTTCATGGATATCATCATACTCGTTTAGTCAGAACAATTTAGAATTAATTCGCTCAGTGCTAATCTGAGTGTTTTTGTTGTTTCTATAGGGTTAAACGACACGTGGAGGTATTGTGATATGAACCATAAAAAAATTGTTAAGACACTATTGATTACCCAAGGTGGTTCTTTAGTGGGAAGTAGAATGACGAGTATTGCGATAGGTATATGGCTATTCCAATCAACTGGTAAAGCCTCTTATTTACTACTCATACCATTTTTCAATGAAATTCCTGCGTTACTTTTTGGACATTTAACAGGGGTATTATTAGACAAATGGCGTAAAAAGACGGCATTAATTATTGGGGATGTCGGCCAAGCGATCGGATCAGTTGTGTTACTTATAAGTGTACTAACTGTTGGCTTTAATCCAGTTGTTTTATATGTAGTGGTAGCTATTCAAGGTATTTTTAGTGCCTTGCAGACTGTAGCAGCGGATGCTACAACATCAATTTTAGTAGAAAATGAATATTTGGATAAGATAAATGCCTATAAAGAAATGTTATTTCCAATTGCTAGTTTTCTAGGTCCAGCACTTACAGGTGTGCTTTATCCTTTTATAGGGTTGATTGGTATTATGTTTGTAGATTTAACTACTTTTGTAATTGCTGTTACTGTAGTATATATTTTAGACTTTGATGGTATTGAAGAGATGAGATCAGTATCTGTCATTACTGAAACTTCTATAATTACGCATCGTGAAAAAAATGAATTTATACAGTCTTTAAAGTTAGGTTACGGATATTTCAAAAAAAATACAGGGATTTTATATTTAGTCATCTATATAGGGATTGTTAATATTTTGCTAAACGGTCCTTTGGAATTAATCATTCCATATGCACTGAGTCTGACTGGAGATGAAAGATTTGTTTCTCTACTCATGAGTATGATGGGGATGGCAACTTTTTTTGGATCTTTAATATTATCTTTGGGCAAACATAGTGGTAAGCGAATCAGTCGTATACTGATATTGTTTTCAATTACCGGTATCATGATGATCTTTTTTGGTATTTCTAGAACAAAATTAGCTTTGATGGGCACATTATTTTTTGTGATGTTACCTCTACCGATGACAAATGCACTTTTTAAGTCTTTGCTTCAAAACTCGGTACCTGTGAAAATCCAAGGAAGAGTTTTTTCTATTGCCTATCAGATAGCTTATGGGCTTGCTCCGATATCCTTTATCATCGTAGGACCACTCGTTGATAGTTGGTTTGAGCCATTACTTTTAAGCAGCAGCAACCATTGGCTTGATGTCGTATTTGGACATAATCAAGGCGCTGGGATGGGTACCGTTTTATCTTTTGCTGGGGGGTTAATTATACTCACTACTATCGTAGCTTCCGTCATAAAGAAGTTGCGGGGACTGGAGAAGTCATAAATGGTAATTGTATAGTTTACACAAATAATTGGATTAAGTTTATTCCATAAGTTATACTTTAGTTAAATAAATAAGATTCTTCTTATGGGAAGACTCAACTTCGTATAACCCTGTTAATAAGGTACAGGGGTTTCTACCAAGCACCATTAACGCTTGATTACGAGGAAAATACATCTGTATTTTCTTCGTAATCAGGCGTTTTTATTTTGTTTATTTGACATAAATATTGAGGAGGAAAGATGAAAAGTGCATTACTAACTAGTTTTAATAAATATCCAAAGATAGAATTACATTGTCATTTGGATGGAAGTTTAAGGGCAAATACGGTTACAAAATGGATACTAGAAGAAAATGAAGAGAATATAGCATCTGAATCACTTGAGATTAACTTAGAAAAGATTAGTGAATATCTAGTAGCGCCTGAGGATTGTGATTCGTTAGATACTTATCTTAAACGATTTGACCTTCCTATAAAATTACTTCAATCTGAGGCACATCTCTTTAGAGCCGCATATGAGCTAATGGAAGATGCGGCAAGTGAAAATGTAAAATATATAGAAATTAGATTTGCTCCGCATCTTCATATTGAAAAAGGACTTAGTTTAGAGAAAGTCATAAAAGCCGTACTTGACGGTGTGCGAGCAGCTGAAGATGCGTTTGAAATCAAGGGTAATTTAATATTATCGTATTTGAGAAACAAAGATGTTGAGGGGATCTATGATATGATTGATGCAGGTATTCCTTTTCTTCATAAGGGTGTAGTTGCATTAGACCTATGTGGCGGAGAAAGAGATCGATTTTCTAATCGGTTTATAGACGCCTTTAAATACGGAAGGTCTTTAGGCTATAATGTAACAATCCATGCAGGCGAGACTGGCGCTTCAGAAAATATATTGGATGCCATTGAGTTGCTCGGTGCAAAAAGAATTGGGCATGGCGTCGCAATGATGAATGATGAATTAATTAGAGAAAAGGTCAAAGACGATGGCATTATAATCGAATGTTGCCCAACCAGTAATCTTCAAACGAAAGCCATATCTGTAATGTCAAAACACCCGATTTGTGATTTTTATAATCAAGGAATATTAGTCACCATCAATACAGACAATAGAACGGTCTCAAATACAACGATGTCAAATGAATTTTTAGAACTAAATCAAACTTTTGATTGGCAGACGAAACATTGGATAGAAATATATAAAACATCTGTAAATGCGTCATTTGCAGACACTAAAACTAAGGAAGAACTGATACAGCTTTCATATGGGTTTGAACAATAGCCTCACCTTAAAAAAAGGACTCTAGTAAATCAAATTGATTTAGTATTGTCCTTTTATTGCATTAATATAACATATTATAGAAATTATACATGGATTTGTAAAACGATTTAATGAAAAACTAATGTCTAAAACAAAATAAATAGGTTATTATATACTTATATAACAAATGTCCCATAGGAAAAGTAGCCCTTTAAGGTAGGATATTTACAGTGTTGTGCGACATTAATACATATAAAATAACGGTGAGGAGACTTATGAGAAAAAATTCAAAGCAAAGTTTAATGGTTCTATTTATGACAGTATGTCTTATACTTACCAGCATTGGTATTGTACCTACATATGGCAGCGATGATAAGCGTGTTTTGATCATCAACTCATATCACTATGGACTGTCCTGGACAGATGATATCAATACTTCACTTATAGATGTAATACAATCAAACTATGGTAGTAATGTCAGAATATATGTTGAGTATATGGATTGGAAAGAATATCCCACTGAGGCGGCATTAAACCAATTTGAGCAAAGTATGATTTACAAGTATAAAGATAAACCCATTGATTTAGTTGTTACAAGCGATGACGCTGCGCTAGGATTTGTTGAAAAAAATCGAAATTCATTATTTGCAAATGTTCCAGTTGTATTCTGTGGTGTGAGCGAAGAAAACTTTAAAGTTTTGGCGAAAAGTGATACTTTGATCACCGGTGTAATTGAAAAAGTTGATATCAAAGCAACGCTTGAAGTCGCTACCAAAGTAAATCCTTCAATGGAGACACTTTACATCGTACACGATCAAACTGAAAGTGGCAAAGCAATGACTGAAGCCACTGTAGCTGAAATCAAAAAGCTATATCCCAGCATAAAAACTGAAATAATTACTGACTTAACAATAGATCAAATCTTAGACGAAGTTTCTAAGTTATCTCGGAATGATAGTCTGCTTATGACTGCCTACTATACCGATAGTGAAGGTCGAAATATCAATTTTGAGGATATGATTGATAAAGTGAGTGCAGCCACTCCTGCAGTTGTTTTTTCTCTTTATGATTTTGCGATTGGACATGGTGCAATCGGTGGTGGATTATTAAGTGGCCGTTTGATTGGCGAAAAAACGGGTGAACTTGCGATTTCCATATTAAAGGGTACATCGCCACAAAACTTACCTTTAGTAGATCGTGGATTTATTATCAATGCAATTGATTATGATGTTGCTGCAAAGTTTAATATTGACACTTCAAAATTATCAAAAGAAATAACCATTATTAACAAACCTATTTCCATATATGAACAACATAAAGGTCTATTCATAACGATCGCAGTTATTATGTGTATGTTGGTTTTATTTTTAATTATTTTGTCATACTATCTTAGAAAAATGGTGATTTTAAAAAATGAGTTAGCTGAAAGACACACGGAACAAATTCAGTTAAATGAAGAATTAACTGCTTCAGAAGAAGAATTAAAAGCACAATTTGAGGCTTTGAATTCACTATTTGAAGAGCTACAGCGAAGCAAAGAAAAAAACGAACTCATTTTGGAAACAATAAAGGATGCAATAATTGATTGGGATATTCGAGAAGCATCAATTTCGTGTTCTGATAACTGGAATGAACTAATCGATATTCCTTCGAGTGAGATAAATTCACCTGAATTTATTTATGATTATATACATCATGAAGATATTGATCAGTTAAGACCCTATTTTAGTGAAAGTTCAACCTTTTTGTTCAATGATTTTATGACTCAAGTTAGAGTGAAAACGATAGATAATAGCTATAAATGGTTTTTAGTTAAAGGGGCAGTTAAGAGAGACCCACTTGGTTCGCCGACGAGAATGATTAGTTTTTTTACGGATATAGATGCCATTAAACAGATGGAAGATCAGATACGCTTTGCTGCATTCCATGATGATTTAACAGGTCTTGGCAACAAAAATGCACTTGAATCAGTTGTACAAAAAGATATTAAAAGAGGAATCGCGCAGTACGGTATTTTGCTAGTTGATATAGATCATTTTAAAAGAATTAATGATACCATGGGCCACCGATTTGGTGACAAGTATATACAAACTGTTGGCAAAATGCTTGAAATGCAAATTGGACCCAATAGCAGTATCTATAGAATTAGTGGCGATGAATTTATCATTTATCACAGGATGCGTGATATACGTGAGCTTGAAGCTCTTGGAATGCATCTATTAAGTAATATGAATAGAGTTATCCAAGTTGAATACAGTAATTTTTCTAATAGTGTAAGCATAGGTATTTCAGTTTATCCGCAAGATGGTGAGAATTTAGACGATTTAATTACAAGAGCTGATTTGGCAATGTATAAGTCAAAAGAAGTGGGTAGAGGTAAAGTTCTACACTATACAACTGCGATGTTTGAAAAAATAATTTGGCGAGTAGAACGTGAAGAAGCACTAAAGACAGCATTAGTAAATCGAGAATTATATTTAGTTTTTCAACCACAGATTGATTGTAACACTTTGCAGATCATTGGTTTTGAGGCGTTGATTAGATGGAATCATCCTAAACTTGGTCAAATTACACCGCTGGAGTTTATCCCAATTGCAGAAGAAACGCAATTAATTATGCCAATAGGGAAATGGGTGATTGATGAGACCTTAGCTTTTATCAATGAAATCAACAATATAAGTGAAAAGAGAATCCATGTTGCTGTAAATGTGTCTGTTCTACAGTTGGTTCAAGAAGATTTCGAAGATAATTTAATTGAGGCATTGAGTTTGAATAAGATAAGTCCTGATCAATTTGTCATCGAAATTACCGAATCTGTTTTGATGCAAGCGATTGATGCCACAGCTGCTAAGCTTGAAAGACTTCAAGCTATTGGACTGAAAGTTGCTTTAGATGACTTTGGAACAGGTTATTCATCACTTAGTTACCTTAAAAATCTTCCTATCGATATATTGAAAATAGATAAATCCTTTGTGGACACACTTGGCGAGACAATCTCTCACGATCATCTAATAAAAATGATCATACAATTAGGCCAGGAATTAGGATTTCACATGGTGGCTGAAGGTGTTGAGCACAAATTGCAACTTGAAATGCTACAATCGTTTGAGTGTAATGCCATACAAGGTTACTACTATTCTAAGCCTTTAAGTAAGGAAGAGAGTATTCAATTCTTACTTAATTCCAATTTAAAATAACTTATAAAATATTGCAGTTTCAACCGTTAGCACCTTGATGAGTTGAGATTGCTTTTTTTTTGAAAAAATAAGAAAAAAATTAAAAAAAGTGTTGAATTAAATTTTGTAAGAAGTATAATAAGTGAGTAATCACTCACTTTACAGGAAAGGAACATGACTTTACTGATGGAGAAAAATATATTAGACCAACTTTTAAAAGAAACAAGGCAAACAAAAAAACAAACGGACAAACTAACACAGATTGATAACGCAGCTATTGAACTTTTCTCAGAAAAAGGTTTTTCAAATACGAGCACAAAAGAAATTGCACTAAAGGCACAAGTTGCGGAAGGAACTATCTTTAAGCATTATGGAACAAAAGAAAATTTATTGCTCAATATTTTACTTAAATTTATAAAAGTACTTATTCCAGCAATTAAAAAAGATATGATTCACAAACTTGAAAAGCAGAATTTTATTACAGTAGAAACTTTCATTCACTATTTTATTAAAGACCGTATTAACTTTATTCAAGATAACACTGAAATTTTCAAAGTTTTTATCAAAGAAATTGTCTATAATGACTCGTTGCGTAAAAATTTGATAAGTTTACATTTTGAGGATGTAAAAAGCATGTTTTTTCGGTATTTTGATATATTTAAAGAAAAAGGTGAACTCGCCGAGATTGACAATGAGATAATCATTAAACTACTTCTCAAAATTGTTTTATCTGAGGCGATATGGGTGTTTGCACTTTCTGATAACTATAAATCTATAGATATTGAAAAGTGGACAATGGAATTAACATACGAATTTTTAAACGGCGCGGGCACTAAAAAAGTAGGGGGAGAACAACTATGAAACGCTATATCGATATGATTTATAAATTTCAAAAACCATTTATGATGCTCTTTGTGTTAATTAATCTAGTCGCATTATATGGTGTTTTTCATCTCAATATTGAAACCAATTTTGATATTTTTAAAATTGAAAATAGTGAATACCAACAACACATGGACATTTTAGAAAAAGAATTTCCGACTTCTGATCAAATGATTATCATGATCAAAGATATCAGTAAAGATCGAGAGTCAATTGCTAGTTTTGAAAAATTTGCCTCTGAAATGCCACATATTAAATATGTTAAAGGGATAGAAAATAATTCTCCATTTCCATTTCCTATTGATATTGAGGCGCTATCATCCGTGAAAAATGTAAATGGGATCGACTATGGAATCATCACAATTTTTCCTGATAAAGATTTTGGCTTTTCAGATCTTAAAGAAATTGAAGCACAATTAAAAACAAAAAATTTGACTTATTATATAAGTGGCAATCAATATATGCAAAACAAGATTTTTGACTATCTCCTTTATATCTTGTTACTAATTCCACCATCAGCGCTTTTTATATTATTTAATATTTTTAGAATTCAGATGAAATCTGTAAAAGGAACGATATTATCCATATTACCTGCAGGGATAGCTGCCCTTTGGACACTTGGCTTTGCTGGATTACTTGGAAATAATATTTCGATATTAACTGTATTAGCCCCAATATTTACAATTATTATCGGGAGTGCAGATGGCCTACACTTTATCTCTCATGTTCAGGAACATCTTGATGAAGGAATGAGTATGAAGGAGAGCTTAACAAGTTCTTTAGGGATGATTGGTGTTCCAATGATTATAACGACTATCACTTCAGTTGCAGGCTTTATCTCATTAATTTTTATGAATACAAAAGCTATTTATGACCTTGCCATTTTCTCATCTATTGGAATCACTCTAGCTGGGCTTGCAACTTGGTTTATCGTTCCGTTGATCAATAGTTTTGAAAAGCTGGATATCAAAAAGAAAAAAAGTGGATTTAGTTTTAACTTTAATTTCAAAAAAATATGGGGAGCACCTTCTATTGCAATTACTTTGATATTGCTTTTGGTTTCAGCATTTTTCATACCAAAGATTACAACCGAATTTAATCAACTGATGATGTATAAAGAAAACACAGAAGTTGCTAAAAGTTTCAAAGAAATCATGGCTGTAAATGGTGGCACAATCCCACTATTTGCTTTAATTCAAAATAATGGTAACCCATTGGATGCTCAGGTGAGTCAGGAAGTAGAAGCCTTTACAAAAGCGCTGGAATCAGATGAACATATCTCCAAGGTGATCTCAATTAATGGAATCCTGGATTTGGTAAAAGAAAGTTTGCCAGCAGGTACAAACTTAGATTTGAAGATGCTTTCACAATCGGAAATATATAAAGAACTCGTTAGTGAAAACTATACTAAAATTATAATTTTCCCTGTAGATTTAAGTAATGCAACGATTGAAAGAATTGACTCGATTGCCAAAGAGTATAGTAATATTAATTTAGCGGGAACTCAGCTAACGATGTATGAGCTCAATCAAAATATGGTAAAAGGACAGAAGATCAGTCTGGTAGTGGCTTTCATTTTAGTATTTTTATCTTTACTTGTCAGCTTGAAACGATTTTTACCGAGTCTCATTGCGATGGTTCCTATCTTAGTAACAACAGTATTTCTATTTGCTTTTTTAGGAATGTCCGGTATTTCTTTGAATTTGTTTACAACGACACTTTTTAGCATCACAATAGGGGTGGGTATAGACTATGCGATACACTTTACATCTATTTTTAGGAGTTACAAAAAAGAAGGGATGACAAGTGAACTTGCAGTAGATAAAGCTTATGGATTCTCAAGTCGTCCTATTATTGCAAATGCGCTGGGTTTTTCTATTGGTTTGAGTGTGCTCATGCTCTCACCTCTTAAAGTCCACTTTTACGTCTCATCATTAATGTGGATTTCAATGATCTTATCGTCATTTTTAAGTTTGTCCCTATTACCAACACTATTAAAGTATACAAAAAAATAAATTAACAAAGAAACTTTCAAAATGATACCTATTTATTTTGAAAGTTTTTTTGTTAAATGGAGTTGCGGACATTGGTGCTCAATAACAGTTCAATGTTAAGGTAAAAAGAAGTCTACAATGATTGATTTTAAGCTTTCTGATGTTATAATAAATTATAGTATCCCCCATCTTTTGGAAGGATGAGTGATATGAATTAACAAATCTGGGAGGATTTATGATTAAAAGGTTGAAAATTTTACTTGTATTTACATTGGCATTGACGATTACAGTAGGTGCAAGTTTTGCAGATACAACTGATCCGCTTAAAAATGGTACCCCATCAAGTTGGGCGATTGAAAATATTAAGACACTTTCAACTTATGGACAATTAAGACAAAGTGCATTTTCAAATTATCAAGGTGAGATTACAAGATTAGATTTTATCTATCTCGCGGTTACACTTTACGAAAAGCTTAATCAAACTGAAATTGTTGTGAACTCAAATATCCATTTTACTGATACGGCTGACTTATATGCTATGAAAGGTGCGACGATTGGCATCACATCAGGAACTGGTGGCGGTAAATTTGGACCAACTGATTTATTAACTAGAGAACAAATGGCGACGATGATGGTAAAAGTCCTTACTTTATCAAACCTTAAACTTGAAACTTCAAAACAGCTATTTAAAGATGATTCTGATATCAGTGGTTACGCTAAAGAATCGATATATCAAGCATCAAATTATGGGATTATAACAGGTTTTGATAATAATGTGACACCAAAAGGCAATGCTAAGATTGAACAAGTTTTGCTAATATATAAAAACATGTATGATACGTTTTCAAAACAAATGATTAAGCCGGTTACATTCAAAACGAAAGAGGAGATTCAAAATTATTTAGTTGAGAATTATCCGGATCATGAATTAAATGGGACTGTAATCGCGTTTGATAGTTATCAAGTGGTTGAATTATCTAGTGGTGGACTTGCCATAAACGCTACGATGGAAAAAGATAATTTTAGAGAGTATTTAAAAGCAGAACAACTTGGACAGAATTTGCTTGCCAAAGAAGTGAGAAATAGAGCTGATGTTTTTTCGAAATTGCTTGGCAAAAATATTACGTTGAGCTATGTTTATTCATACTACCAGACAACTTATCCAAGTGAATTCACAACAAATTATATTTATGATAATGCGGTGTTTTTTGACAATACGGTTGATAAATGGGGGATATATTACCCACTAATTGCAACCTTTAGTAATCAAACTTATTATTTAACCTATAGAGCATCCTATAATTATCAGTAAAGGACTAGATAATAAAGGACTAGATTATAAAGGACTGTGTGCAATAACTGCTACAGTCCTTTTCTCTAATACCGAATAATAGATTAAATATGCTATTTTGTGGTAAATACATATATGTATCATCCTGAAAAATGAGAGGGGTATTTTATGAATCTACATGAGTCCAAAATATTGATAGTTGATGATCAAGAACCTAACACCAAATTACTTAAAAGGATCTTGCAAAGTTTTAAATACACCAATATTGACATATTGTTAGATCCAAGACAAGTATTGGGCTATTGTGAGGAAAGTACTCCAGATTTAATCTTACTGGATTTAAAAATGCCTTATATGGATGGTTTTGAAGTCATGGAGAGAATTAAAACTATTGTTGATCCACTCTTTGTACAAGTAATTATGATATCCGCTCAAGATGAGCACTCCAATAAACTACGCGCACTTGATCTAGGGATTGTTGATTTTATCAGTAAACCATTTGACAATATTGAAGTGATCCTTAGAATAAACAAAGCCTTGGAACTAAAGTCTCTGCATGAAGAATTAAAAACTAAAAATGAATCACTTCAATGTGAAGTCAATATAAAAAGTCAATTACTTGAAGATATGCAGATGGAGTTAATTGATCGTCTCATGCTAACCGCAGAATTTCGTGATACGAAAACAGGATACCATATTGCTCGAATAGGATATTTTGCAAAGCATCTTGCTGAGCTTGCTGGTCTCAATGAAAAGGAATGTGAGATTATTTTCCATGCAAGTAAAATGCACGATATTGGAAAAATTGGAATCGCAGATGATATTTTATTGAAGGCAGATAAATTAACTTTAGACGAGATGAATATGATGAAACTCCATACGGTTAAGGGCGCTAAAATCTTAAGTGGCAGTAAATCTGAAATTTTAAGATGTGCAGAAAGAATAGCGCACAATCACCATGAACATTGGGATGGATCTGGATATCCAGCTGGAATTTCTGGTGAAAGTATAGATATAGAAAGTAGAATAACGAGTATATGCGATATTTTTGATGCACTTTTTTCACCTAGACCTTATAAACCCGCTTGGGATATTGATTCGATTATTGATGAGTTAAAGTCGTTAAAAGGCATATATACGGATCCAATGCTTACGGATTTATTTATTGAACATATTGATGATTTCTTAGAAATCAAGCAAACAATTGAGGTGAAATAATATGAGTGAACCAACTTTGAATGTAAAAAAAGATCCTTTGGTTAAATGGATTTTAAAATCATTTCTAAAAACTGCGTTGGTTCCGTTTTTAATAATTGAATTAGGATTTATAATTATTTATTTTTCAACGAGTATGTGGTCTAGACAAGAGACTACAAATTATTTACATGGTGAAGTTGAAAGTGAAATGAATCAATTGGTTTCAGAAAAGAGTAATGGTTTACAAAACCAACTAAATTCTGTAGCAATCACAGCTGAATTTTTACAATTAAGGTTTAAAGATGCACTTGAGAGTGAACCTATTTTAGATGCTAATGCACTTGATCGAATGGCAACGACAAGTGATGGTATGTATTATTCATTGAGAGATTCTGCTATCGGTGGACCAGCGGTTTATTATAGTGGAATTAAACCAATAGGAGAACCTGAAAAGCTAAAAGTATTAAAACTATTGGGTACTGGTCCAATGTTAAAGGATATCATCAAAGTGCAAAAACTAGCGTCACAAGTATACATAAATACTTTTGACTCTTTAAATGTCATTTATCCTTATTTTGATGTGATTTCTCAATATCCAGCTCAAATGGACATCCCTACCTATAATTTTTATTATGAGGCAGATTTAAAACACAATCCTGACAAACAAGTGGTTTGGACAGATGCTTATCTTGATCCTGCAGGTCAGGGCTGGATGACTTCTGCAATTGCACCTGTCTATAATTCTGATGATTTTTTAGAAGGTGTAGCTGGTATTGATGTGACAATCAATACTTTCACACAGCAAATACTAAATATGGCAATCCCATATGATGGCTATTTAATGTTGGTTGATAAATCGGGAACTATATTAGCGCTTCCAGATAGTGGAGAATCAGACTGGGGAATTAAGGAGTTAAATACTTTCCATTATGCAGATGCTATCCTAAAAGATACGTTTAAACCAGAAGATTTTAACTTATACAATAAGGAAGAAATGAAAAGCTTAATTTCAAGTATAACAACCAATAAAGATGGATCAGGGCAAATAGTACTTCAAAGTACAAACCGCCTAGTTGCTTGGAATACAGTTGAGAGTACGGGATGGAAATTATTGATGATCGTGCCTGAATCTAAAGTATATTCCAATTTAAATCATATGAGTGACCAACTATTCAATTTGGGCTTAATAATGATTCTCGGATTACTCGTATTTTTTATTTTCTTTTTCTATATCTTAACAAGACGTGCTAAAAAAGTAGCAGGTAATATTTCTATGCCACTGATAGAAATTAACGCTATGGTTGAACTCATACGCAGAGGAGAATATTTTCAGACACCGCCTGAAATCCCTGTGGATGAGTTACAGGACACTGCTAATAGACTTGCATATATGGGAGAAGCATTAGGGATAGCCAATAATAGACTTATCCATATTCAAGCAGATCTTAAGAAAAACGAAGCGGAATTGAGTGCAGTATTGAATTCTATCGATGACATGATTATGGAAATTGGCACTGATGGCAATCTTATTAATCTTTGGAATAAAAATGATGATCAGTTAAGTTACGAATATGCGCAAAGTAGCCTTAAAAGTATCGAACTAAAATTGAGAAAACAAAACAAAGTCTTTAAGGATTTAATTGATGAAATATTAATCAGTGGCCTAAATGAAACTGTAGAATATTATATAAGCACAGAAAATGGTCTAAAATGGTACTTAGCAAGGATTTCTGCAGTTGAAAGTGAAGCGAGTAAACTGGTTATTTCGGCACGCGATGTGACACTTCAAAAGAATCTTGAATTTTCTTTAATAGAAGCAAAAGAAGTAGCAGAAAATGCGAATCAATCTAAATCACAATTCCTCTCTAATATGAGCCATGAACTTAGAACACCATTAAATGCAATTTTAGGATTTTCTCAATTGTTATTAATGGAGTCCGAAGAAAAAATGGATGAACTACAACTGGAAAATATAACAGAAATATCAAACGCAGGGCAACATTTGCTAAAACTGATCAATGAAGTCCTAGACCTTGCGAAAATTGAATCAGGAAAAATGACGATATCGCTAGAACCAGTTTCTGTAATTGAGGTAATGAAAGAAGCAATAACAATGGTTAGACCTTTAGCGGATCTTCAGAATATTAGACTTGTATATACCTTAAATGAGCAGGATGACCTCTTTGTGATTGCAGATCACACTAGATTAAAACAAGTTTTGATAAATCTTTTGACCAACGCAATAAAATATAATAAACAAAATGGAAAAGTGGATTTTAACTATAAACTTGAAAATGATTTAGTCAATATCAATGTCATCGATGAGGGGATTGGAATTCCTTTTGATCAACAAGACTTAATTTTTAATCCATTTCACCGATTAAATATGGATAATAACTTCAATGTCGAAGGAACTGGAATTGGACTTTCTGTAGCTAAACAAATGACAGAATTAATGAATGGTAAGATTAGTTTAACAAGTGAAGTGAATAAAGGGAGTCATTTTAGTGTAGAGCTTCCACTTGCAAATATAAAAAACCATGATGAGCATATAATCATTTCAAATCAGTCGCTTTTCACAAAATACAACAGTTATCGTGTATTATATGTAGAAGACAATAAAGCCAATCTAAAACTAGTGAAAAGAATTTTTGAAAATATGGAGAATGTTGTATTATATGATACGCAACAAGGAGAACTAGCAGTGGATATTGCTTTGGAAAAGAAACCAGATATTATTCTACTGGATCTAAACCTACCCGGGATTGATGGTTTTGAAGTTTTAAGGCGGATAAGGGCGATTGAGGTGCTTCAGAATATCCCTGTTGCAGCCGTTACAGCTTATGCAATGAATGATGATCAAAGACGCATTAAAAATGCTGGATTTGACGGGTATATTATCAAGCCAATTGATATCGAGCAGTTTATAGATGAAGTCAACAGATTATTATCTCAAAATAAGAATGGATAAGATAAAAGTATATATGTTATTGAAAATGATTATTGAATGCATTGCAAACACTTGATTCTTTCAATAAAATATGTTGACTAAATTTTATCGTCATGCTAAAATCTACTTGTAAATCTCATTTAAGTTTAATAAAAACTGAGCAGGCGATAAACCAATTATGGTTTGTGGGGCTGGGCCATGACTATGGCAGCGGATGAAAATAACACATCTGTGGGACAGTAAAATGTTCTATAGGTGTGTTTTTTGTTTACTAAAATTCAGGAGGAATATATGTCACCAGTGAAAGTAGAAAGTAAGTCAAGAGAAGAAATAGCAAGAAATGTAACATTAGTAGGATTTGTGGTTAATGCTGTATTAACGATTTTTAAAATCATCGCAGGGGTATTAGGGAATAGTGCTGCGATGATCGCTGATGGTGTTCACTCACTCTCAGACTTTTTCACGGATATTGTCGTCTTGATTGGTATTAAATTTACTGAAAAGCCAGCAGATGAAGAACATAATTATGGTCATGGCAAATATGAGACGTTTGCAACTTTAATCATTAGTATTGCCCTTTTTCTAGTGGGTTATAAGATATTAACATCTGGTATTCATAACATCTACATGATTTGGTTTCAAGGCGAATTAATTAAAAGTCCCAAAGCAATTGCTTTGATTGCTGCTATACTTTCAATCGTCTCTAAAGAAGCTTTATATCAATATACAATAAAAATTGGAAAAAAAATAAATTCAAATGCTGTAATTGCAAACGGATGGCATCATAGGTCTGATGCTTTTTCTTCAATAGGAACGTTATTAGGGATTGGAGGCGCTTATGTTTTGGGTACGCATTGGACTTGGCTAGATCCGATGGCATCTATAATTGTGAGCATCTTTATCTTTAAAGTTGCTGTAGAGATTTTTATGCCTGCGATTAATGAACTGTTAGAATCTTCACTGAATGAATCAGAAACTGCAGCGATTCATGTGATTATTAATCAGTATCCTGAAATTTTAAACTATCACCACTTAAGAACAAGAAGAATTGGCAATAAAGTAGCAGTAGATGTGCATCTTATGTTTGAAAGAGATTTATCGATTGAATCAGCTCATGATTATGCGACCCAAGTTGAGAATGATTTGAAAAAACATTTTGGGACTAACAGTATCATCAATACGCATTTAGAGGCGCATATCAATTAAGATGACGATTGATTAAGTTCACCGTTGATTAAGTTCACTTTTGATTAAGTATCTTAATGGGCTCAATAATGGTGATTAAAAAAGAGGTCGCCCCCTTTTAATAATGGTAGCGACCTACTGTTTTAAAATCTTGCGGAAGTTTATATTGTTCATCTAAGTTTGTAAAATCCCAAGTACCGTTAAAACCCGACTCATGCATCCCCACTTCAAAATAAAACATTGCAATACCTGCGTCGAGACATTTTATAGATTGAGAAGCGTGATCGTTATTTTCCATGATTAAATCTGTCTCACTCCCTCTAATTAGAAAATGCCAAGGTTGTCGATTTTCATACGAAGGTGCAAGTCTCATGTAAAAAAGTGCTTCATGTATACCGTATTGTTCAAGTTCAAGAAGTTCTGGCTTCGAATCGAAGGAATTGATATGCGCTAACTCGGTGATTGATCTACGTAAACTTATTGGCCCCTGTGTTGAAAATGAATCCAGATTTGGATAACCTAGGTCTGTTAAAGTAGAGAGACTACCAGGACGGGATGCCGCATAGATAGTGGATTGTTGAAATTCTTTTTTTGGATAACCTATTGCAATCAAGGCAACAAGTGCTTTTGGTGTTTTTAAATTAAGTGCGACTTTTGCTGAAGCGGGATCTTTAACTTCAATCCAACAAAATCCAAAATCGTGTTTAATAGCATTTAGAATTAACCATTCTCCTGAATAACCTGCAAGTTTATAACTTAAGTCATTTGCATCACTTATAACTGCATAATACTGAGGTGAAAATATCATATGACCAAAGTAACCTGCTAATCCTTCAAGCTTAGGTGCAAGTTCTAAACCATTTTCGATATAGACTAACTCGACACTTGAGTCTTTTGAAAGTGCAGGTCTATCTAACCAAATCTCATCTAAAATTCTCTTGTCTTCATTTGTGAGAGGATAAGTTTTAAATTCTCTAGTTGAGTGCCTTTTTTCGGCGAGTTTCATTGATTTCATCTTTTACCTCCTAATTTGTTTCATATCAATATTTTACCCGAAACAAATTAAGTCAATCAAACTAACTCAAAATTCATAAAACTACCATTTCCGACCGAGATCGATACTTTTATAGTCAAGCATACGCTTTTTCTTTGGCTGTTGATCAGATTTTAAACTGTCCCATACAGTTTCATATAGACCTTGCCTCTGTAGATTGATATGTGAATTACTGTAAAGAGAACTTAGGTTAATCATCCCTTCTATTCTTGAAATCAAGTCTATAGACACAATTTCTTTATTAAGACTATTCTTAACAGAGCCTTGCTTTTGTCCATTTGATAAAATAGTGATTAATCTAATTTGAAGCGTATGATAATAATTTTCAATTCTTTTTTGGATATTTGGATGAACTAAGATACATCTTTGAAAAAAGGAGTTAAGATTTACGGGTTGATGCGTATTTTCGTAAACTAAAAGCGATAAGCCACTATGGAAATCGATGATACATTCGTAAATTCCTTCAATTTGCTCTCTAGGTTGTGTGAGATTAGAGATGGATATATCAATACGATGCTCAAGGTCATCTAATAAATTTTCAACACATTTCATAATGATTTCTTCTTTAGATTTAAAATGATAATAGATGGATGGTTTTTTTATACCAATTCTGTCTGCAATATGGTTAAGTGAAGATTGATCAATACCTATAGTTAAGAAACTCTGTAATGATGCCTTTAGAATCTTGTCCTTTGTATTTGTGTTTTTCGACATAATCTACCTCCCGTTAGGTCTATTATAACATGCTGAAAAATAGCTATAAAATGACTTTTTCGAAACAAATCTATACACAAATGATGAAAGAAGTTAAAATAGAAGTTGCATGAGAATAAGTTTAATGAGGGGAAAATATGAATGAAAAATTCAAACCTTTTATCCCCGCGCATAAAACAGTTCCAGAATTAACTTTTACTTCTATCGTATTTGGAATTATTTTAGCGGTGATTTTTGGTGTTGTAAACGCCTATTTAGGACTAAAAGTTGGAATGACAATTAGCGCTTCCATACCTGCAGCCGTTGTTTCCATGAGTGTGACAAGGTTGATTATGAAGCGCGATTCAATCCTTGAAAATAATATGGTACAGACAATTGGATCAGCTGGAGAATCTCTAACAGCTGGTGCAATATTTACAATTCCAGCGATGTTCTTATGGTCAAAAAGCATGGGGATAGCGCCACCATCAATTTTACTGATCACTTTAATCGGTTTATTTGGAGGTGTGCTCGGGGTCATGTTTATGATTCCATTAAGAAAAGCATTAATTGTAAAAGAACATGAATATTTGCCTTATCCTGAAGGCTCAGCCTGTGCAGATGTACTACTCGCAGGCGAAGAAGGCGGAGAAAAAGCAAAAGCTACTTTTCAAGGTCTGGCAATAGGCGGCTTATATAAAATAATTTCAGATGGTTTGGCACTTATTCCATCAAAAATTGAGTGGGTGATTACCAAGCCAATGCATTCTTTCTTTGGGATAGATGCAATGCCAGCGCTTTTAGGTGTTGGATTTGTTATTGGTAGAGCAGTTTCAGGTTTTATGTTTGCGGGTTCTTTGATTGGTTGGTTCGTCATCATTCCGCTCATTGCTTTGGTCGGCGAGGGCAGTAACCTTATGATATTCCCTGCAACAGTTTCTATTGGTGATTTGGCAACCACAGATTTGTGGCATTATTATATAAGGTATATTGGCGCAGGTGCTGTCGCTTTTGGTGGGCTTTTAAGTTTAATAAAGTCACTGCCGCTGATATTTGATACTTTTATTGAATCGATGAGAGAATACAATCACATTTTGGATCGGAAAAGTTTTTTAAGAACAGATCAAGATATACCCATAACGACAGTTGTTCTAGTAGTATTGGGTTTAACAGCACTTATAGCAGTCCTTCCAATTATGAATGTCGGCTTCTTTGGTGCATTATTTGTTGCTGTATTTGGGTTTTTCTTTGCTACTGTTTCTTCTAGAATAGTGGGGTTAATCGGAAGTTCTTCAAATCCGATATCAGGTATGACTTTAGCAACTTTGATCTTAGCCGCTTTTATGTTTAGATCTCTAGGTAGAACGAGTTCAGAAGGTGTTTATGCCGTATTTACAGTCGGTGCGATTATCTGCATTATTATTGCCATGGCTGGAGATACGTCACAAGATTTGAAAACGGGATATTTAGTGGGTGCGACACCTTATAAACAACAGATCGGCGAACTTATTGGTGTCTTAGTAATGTCACTTATACTGGGTGCGGTTTTAACTTTATTTAATCAAGCTTGGGGGTTTGGTTCAACAACACTTCCAGCGCCACAGGCAACGCTCATAAAAATTATAGTCGAAGGTGTCATGCAAGGTGATCTGCCTTGGACCTTGATTTTTATAGGTTTCTCACTTGGGGCAATATTTGAACTATTGAGATTACCGGTTTTACCGGTGGCTATTGGGCTCTACTTACCAATACAGTTAACAGCGACAATCTTTATCGGAGGCATTATTCGTGGCTTCTTAGAAGGTGACGAAGATCGTATGGATACATTTGAAAGAAAAATCAAAGTAGATACTGGCATACTTTTTTCATCAGGGTTGATTGCAGGCGAAGGACTAATTGGTGTTTTACTCGCCTTTATATCGGTTATGGGAATTAATATTGGAATTGATTTTAGTTTTGGAATTCTTGGTACAGCGGTGTGTTTTATGTTTGTAATTGTGTCATTACTTAAAGTATCCGTTTTTAAGAAGGTTTATGAAGAAGATTGACCAATAAATTGATTGAGGCTCAAACATGATCAGTAATTAAATAAATTAGATAAAAAGAGACGATGGAAAATCATAATGATTATATTCACGTCTCTTTTTTTCTCTAAAATGCGTAAATACGCGTATAAGCAATATTAAGTTAATTTAACACATGCATATATATGTGCATAAATGTTGTTTTTAAGTATTATTATGCACTTGTAAAAATCGACTTATGTCATAATTGCCATAAAGTTTTATATTTTCCTTAAAGAATTGGGTCTGGGACAGTATTTGACACACTTCGAAAACACTCTACCTATCGGTAGGTTTATAAAACTATACGTAATCTACCAAATGGTAGGGACTCCTGACGCATTGAATTCACTGAATATCCACAAAAATTTGAGACTGTTGATTTTTTTTAGACTTCCTGCAATAATATCCGTATGAAGCGCTTCCTCATTAATAATGTTTATAATTTTGCGCAGAATTATAAATACCATTTTAAGAATTTGGGAGGTAAAAAAATGTCAAATAACAATTCTCAGGAATTTAAACCTTTTATTCCTGCAGACAAAGTGTTGCCAGAATTTACTGTGACATCTATTGTATTAGGGGTTTTATTAGCAATAATTTTTGGTGCAGCAAATGCATATTTAGGATTAAGAGTTGGTATGACAATTTCTGCGTCTATTCCTGCAGCGGTTATCTCTATGGGAATTATCCGTGGTATTATGAAGAAAGAATCAATCCTTGAAAATAATATGGTACAAACGATAGGCTCTGCTGGCGAATCACTTGCAGCAGGTGCAATCTTTACGTTACCAGCAATGTTTATATGGATGAAAGAATGGGGCATGGGAACGCCTAGTATTCTTGAAATAACAGCTATTGCTCTTTGTGGTGGTATTTTAGGAACATTATTTATGATTCCACTCAGAAAAGCATTGATTGTAAAAGAACACGGTATTTTACCTTATCCAGAAGGAACTGCATGTGCTGAAGTACTTTTAGCAGGTGAAGAAGGCGGCGAAAAAGCGGCTGTTACTTTTACGGGTTTAGCAATTGGTGCACTATATAAGTTTATTGCAGACGGTTTTAAAATGTTCCCTGGTGAAATTGAGATGGAAATTCCAGGATACAAAGGTGCTGCAATTGGCGCAGATGTTTATCCTGCACTTTTAGGGGTAGGTTTTATTATCGGACCTAAAATCTCAGCTTATATGCTAGCAGGTGCTGTTATTGGTTGGTTTGCTTTTATACCTTTAATTTTAAATATTGGTAGCATGGGCGATATCGTCATGTATCCAGCAACAGATCCAATTGGCACACTTGGTTACTGGGGTGTTTGGAATTACTACATCCGTTATGTAGGCGCTGGTGCAGTTGCATTTGGTGGTATCTTTAGCTTACTCAAATCATTGCCATTAATCGTATCTACTTTTAAAGATGCAATGAAAGATTTAGGTTCAACAAAAGGCGAGCACAGTACTGCAAGAACTGATCAAGACTTACCACTTACTGTAGTAATCATTGGATCTTTAGCAGTTGTATTAGCAATGATGATGTTGCCTTTTGTACCAGTAGGTTTAGGTGGCGGACTTTTAATTGCTGTCTTTGGCTTCTTCTTTGCAACTGTTTCATCTAGAATAGTTGGCTTAGTTGGCTCTTCATCAAACCCTGTATCGGGTATGACAATTGCAACATTAATCATCACTGCAATTGCATTTAAAGCATCTGGAAATGATGGTCACGAAGGCATGATCGCTACACTTACAGTGGGTGCAATCATCTGTATTATCGCAGCTATGGCGGGTGATACTTCGCAAGATTTAAAAACAGGTTTCTTAGTTGGTGCAACACCGAGAAAACAACAAATTGGTGAGTTAATTGGTGCAGTTGCTGCAGCGCTTGCAATTGGTTATGTACTAATCCTTCTTAACAACGCATGGGGATTTGGTTCTTCAGAACTTCCAGCACCTCAAGCGACACTTATGAGACTTGTTGTTGAAGGCGTTATGGGCGGAAGTTTACCTTGGGCACTTGTATTTACGGGTGTAGGTATTGGTGTGGCTATTGAATTACTTGGCTTACCAGTTCTACCTATCGCAATTGGTTTGTACCTTCCAATCCACTTATCTACACCAATCATGGTGGGTGGTATGATCAGAGGTTTCCTTGACAAAAAACTTGGAAAAGCTGAAGGAAACAATAAAGAAGAATCAAGCATTAAAAACAAAATTGAATCAGGTATTTTATATGCATCAGGCTTAATTGCTGGTGAAGGCTTAATCGGTATCCTACTTGCTGTATTTGCTGTAGTTGGTTTTAAAACTGCACTTGGTATAGATTTAGGACAAATAGGTGCATTAATGTTCTTTGTTGCCCTTGTATACTCATTAATTCACTTCTCAGTATTCAGAAAATTAAAGAAATAAATTGAGAGTTGAGGGGATGTCATATCCTCTCAACCTTTTCTATCGAGGTGGAATATGGCAAAGAAAAAGGAAAAACAAGTTAACTTTCTTGATATTGTACCAATTAGAAATGATAAATTCCGATGGGTACTCTTAGAAAATGGGATCGTTCAAATTCAAATAGACAGAAACAGCTGGCTCGACAAAGCAGTTCGTATGTTTTTCAAAACACCAGCGATGATGAAGATAGATTTAGACAAGTACGGAAGTTTTATTTGGCAAGAAATAGATGGAATTAAAGATTTTGGCATCATCTCAGATGGGTTTAAAAATACATTTGGTGAAGAAGTAGAACCACTTTACCAGCGTCTCGGTTCTTATGCGAATATACTAAGAAACAACAATTTTATCAAATTTGAGAAAAAGTCACTCTAAGAAGCTAAAATAAGGAGTTGCTATGTTATTAAAAATTTTTGAGGTCATGTTTTTTGCTTTAGCGATAACGATTATTATGGCGTGGGGCAATATTAAGAAACAAAGGCAATCAGAAGAATTAGGACTTAAGCTCATAAAGACATGTGAACAAAAAGTACTTAAATCATTTAGTAAAAGCAAACTGATGAGTCGAGCAGAACTTTTAGATGAAATATCTGATGCAAAAGCGTCTCTATTCTGGAGTCGAAAGAAGGCAGTTATAGAAGATCCAAAGATCGTATTAGATGCTATTTTAAATGATTTGTTAATCAAAGGGTGGGTTGTCGAAGGAAAGCAAAAGACATTTACATGGGTAAAAGAGGAGGAATAATCTATGAAAGACATCTTAAAAGGACTAAAACCTGAAAACGTGTTTATGAATTTCGAATCACTTACTAGAATTCCAAGAGAGTCTGGAAATGAAAGTGAAATTGCTGATTTTTTAGTCAATTTCGCAAAAAATCTTGGATTAGAAGTTGTAAAAGAGCCATCAAATAACGTCATTATCAAAAAGCCTGCGACAAAAGGTTATGAAAATGGGCCAACGGTAATATTGCAAGGGCATACGGATATGGTTTGTGTTAAACTTGATGAACTCAATTTTGATTTCTTAAAAGAGCCAATTCCACTTGTTGTAGAGGGAGATTTTGTTAAAACCAAGGGCACTACTTTAGGTGCGGATAACGGTATTGCCGTTGCTATGGCTATGAGTATCTTGGAATCTTCAACGCTTGAACATCCTCCGATTATTGCACTTTTCACTGTTGCAGAAGAGACCGGGATGGATGGTGTAGTTTCCTTAAATCCTGAAAACGTAAAAGGAGATATCTTAATTAATATCGATTCAGAAGAAGAAGGTACTCTTTTAGCTTCATGTGCAGGTGGTGTAAACAACATCATAGAATATCCATATAATACGGTATCGTCAAAACTGGATAAGGCGCTTAAAATTGTCATTCAGGGTTTAAACGGTGGTCATTCTGGAATAGAGATTAATAAAAACAGAGCCAATGCAATTAAACTTCTTGGCAGAACTATGTCATTGCTATCAAGTACATTTGATTATGAGCTTTCAACGGTGGGTGGTGGAGAAAAAATGAATGCCATCGCCAAAAGAGCTGAGATGACAATTGTAGTAAAAAATGAGAATTTTGATGCTGTTAAGGCAAAACTCAAAGCGATTGAAGCTGTTTTTATCAATGAATTTTTAGCGACTGATGCGGGAATACAAATTGTTTATTCAGAGATAGAAAAACCGTTAGAGGTCATGTCAGCTCAAGCTAAAGTTGATATTATAAATATAATCAGATTGACGCCATTTGGTGTTGAGACAATGAGTGGTGGTATAGCTGGGCTAGTTGAAAGTTCATCAAATTTAGGCGTTTTAACACAAGAACAAAATATTATCAAATTTACAAATGCTGTAAGGAGCTCAGTTAGATCTTTAAAAGATGAAATTAATGAACGCATAAACATCATCAGTAATATCATGGGTGCAAAAAACTATCTTGTATCTGATTATCCTGAATGGCAATTCAAACTTGAATCACCAATTAGAGACCTCATGAAAAAAGTTTACGCTGAAATGTTTGATAAAGAGTTAAAAGTTGATGCGATTCATGCTGGACTTGAGTGCGGATTCTTAAAGGAAAAAGTTGGGGACATTGATATGATCTCACTTGGGCCAAATCTTTATGATGTGCATACGCCATTTGAAAAACTGAGCATCTCTTCCACGGAAAGAACCTATCTGTTTTTATGTGAAGTACTAAAGAACTTAAAGCAAAAATAATATATAATTCGTAAAAAGGGAAACTATAAATTGATGTATCGTCAATTCGGTAGTTTCCCTTTTAATTTTTCATGATATTGGATTAGCTGTTTTCTACTGCTAAATTTAATGCAGTTTTCCTTTGTTTGAAGAAAAATTTAAAAACTAACCATGCGAGCAGTGTACTTCCAGCTGCGAAAAGTGTAGGTAAATTCACATCAACAGCAGTCAAGAAACCAGCAATGACAGGTGGTATAGCTTGCGCAAGGCTTGCTACAGATTGGTTCATCCCTAAAATTTCGCCCTGAGACTTCTCATCTGATAAACCAGAAACAATCGCTGTTGTATTAGGTTGAGTTAACCCTTGGAAGATAGCGATAAATGGAATAATGACATAGATCCAAATCGCTTTATCCGGTAAAAGCAACAGTGGGAACGTAATTGCCAACAGTATAATCGAAAAAGACAAAATGGTTTGAGAGCTGAATTTTTTTGAAAGCGGTCTTAAGAACGCGCCTTGCGCTACTGCAATCCATAAACCCATGTAAGCAAATAAGTCACCTATTTGAGATTGTGTAAACGAAAATTTATTGATTAAGAAAACTTGAAAGAACTGTGTGAAAAAATTAAAACCTATTGTCAGAAGGAAAACGATGATAAAAATTGATCTCATCTGAGGGTGCGAAGCTGCTTTACGGAGATTTTTAAATCCAGCAAGTAAATCAATTTTACGTGTGCTTCTTTCTTTAAGTGTTTCTGGGAACATTTTAAAGACCAAAAGAATATTTATGGTAGTTAATAAAAGTGCTAAATAAAAAGGTGTTTCAAAACTAAACCAACTCACAACAGAAGGATCTGAAAGTTTGCCACCGATATATGGTCCAATTACGAAACCTAAACCGAAGGCCATACCTATTAAACCAAAGTTACGTGATTTGTTTTCTGGTGTACTGATATCAGAGATAGCGGACTGAGCAATCGATATATTACCACCAGTAAACCCGTCAATTGAGCGACCGATAAATAATAAATAAATGTCTTGAGTCAATATACCCACTATAAAGAGTAAGTAGCCGATCCATGTGCCAAACAAAGAAATGGAAAGAATTTTTTTTCTACCAAATCTATCTGCAAGCGTGCCCAATAAAGGTGCACCAAAGAATTGCATAATTGGATATGAAGCAATTAAAAAACCATAGATAATGGTTCTTTGTGAAAACGAAGTATCGAAAGGCAATAAATTGGCTGTTGGATTAATAATTAAAGCTGGTAAAATTGGAATGACAATTCCAAGTCCTAATAAATCAATAAATACTGTAAAAAAAACAGTTAGTATACTAGAATTTTTCTTTTTCATATGGAAACTCCTTTCTCGTTGATGTATAATATTACACAACAGTGTGTATTTGTTTTATGATACTACTAATATAGATGATAATCAATATCATTTGCAAATTTAAATGTTAATTATTTATGAACGAAAGGATAAACATTATGAAAAATGAATCAAGAACAGAAAAAAGAAAAGAGATGATTCATCAAAGTATCTTACAAGTTGCTTCAAGGATCATCAGTGAAAGAGGAGCTGCAAATATTACATTTGAAGCTTTATCTGTTGAAGCCGATGTTGCAAGAAAAACAATATACAACCATTTTGAGAACAAATCAGTACTTTTAGAAGAACTTATTTACCCTATCTGTGAACATGCAAAGGATTACCTTTTAGAGAAAACAGAAAAAAATCAAATTGTTTTAGATGATATTTGGGACTACTGTATAGAATTATGGAAGAATCAATCTTTGAATGCCGCAGTACTTTATCAAATTACTGAAGAAGATTACCCTCAAATTCATGAGATAAAAAATGGCTTCATAATACTTTTTAAAAAACTATTGATGAGAGTTGAAGGCTATAATCAACTTGAAGAAAACAATATTACCATTTTAGCGGATACAATCTATACAACTTATTTACCTTTTCTTGGTTCAATTAGAAGCGTGCCTTATTATGAAAATGCTTTTAAAATCGGAATGAGTGGTATGATTAATGCATTATACAATTTAATGAAAAAAAGTAATAAATAGAGCATAAACCTTTATATTGTTTGGCTAATAGTACAATGCCTATGTTTTTGTGTTGTTTTTTTTGTGATAGACATAATATTGCCCTTTTGCGTTTGTATTTGATATATCATTGCGCTATAATTACTATATTAGAGCGATATATTGAAATTGCAATAGATTCATGGGTTGTTGTACTTTCGATAATATTGTAGAAATTAATAGCATTGAGGAGTGGACAATATGAACCCGTTTATCGTTTTAGGGATTGCGTTAATTGTTGGCGTAGTCGGCGGAAAAATCATGAACAAATTTAAAGTACCTGCAGTTGCTGGTTATATTATCGGCGGACTACTATTAGGTGTTTCAGGATTAAATATTATAACTGGGGATTCAATCAATCAAATGGCATTTTTGAGTGATTTTGCGCTATGTATCATTGCATTTAACATCGGAAGCGAACTTGAATTATCAGTAATTAAACAACTGGGAAAGTCGATTTTCATTATTGCCTTTTTTGAAGCCTTTGGGGCTTTTTTAATGGTGACGGCAGCTTCTTATGTGATTACAAAGGATGTTGCAATTTCTTTAATACTAGGTTCCGTATCAGCAGCTACAGCACCTGCGGCGACTGTAATGGTGCTCAGAGAACAAAATGCAAAAGGTCCACTTACTAGTACCTTACTCGGAGTTGTCGCTGTTGATGATGCAATTTGTCTCGTCATATATGCAATGGCAGCAGCTGTAGCAAAAGTGTTTGTTAACGACGAAATACTTTCAATCAATAAAGTATTACTACTGCCTATAAGTGAAATTGCTTTTTCACTTGTTGTAGGTTCAATCGTTGGCCTACTACTTACCATCTTAATTCAGTATTCTAAGAGAGATAATGAATTATTACCTTTTATCATAGGGTCTTTACTTTTGCTTGATGGATTAGCTTCAGCTTTTAGTCTGTCACCGTTACTGTCAGCTATGGCCATGGGGATTATCGTTGCCAATACATCGCCACAAAAAATAAAGGCTTTTACAATTTTAGAAAATTTTGCACCACCGATTGTCGCTGCATTCTTTATATTGGCAGGTGCTAGACTAAACTTTTCATATATACCACAGATTGGAATATTAGGCGTTGCTTATCTTATTTTTAGAATTTTGGGTAAAATTTCGGGTGCTTCTCTAGGTGCTTCAATTTCAAAAGCTCCTCAAGCGGTTAAAAAATATATTGGATTAGGTTTATTGTCACAGGTAGGGGTTGCTGTTGGTTTAGCGATCACTGTAAACAGGGAGTTTCCAAACAGCGATATAGGTACGATAGTAGTGACGATCTTACTGGCAACTACAATCGTTACAGAAATTGTTGGACCAATTTCTACAAAATTTGCAATATTAAAATCTGGTGAGGGAAATTCTTAATCAAAATATTTAAGGTTATATTTAGGAGGCTATTATGAATTACGCTTTGTTTCTTGTTTTAAATGATATAAGTAGATTAAAGGATGTTCACAAAATATTTTATAATTTAGGTTGTGGTGCTACCACACTTGATAGCGTTGGAATGGGTAAGATACTCCTTGAAAATGAAGTGGATATACCTATTTTTGCAGGGATTAGAAAATTAGTAGAAGGTGACAAACCATATAATAAAACAATTGTAAGTGTAATTCACAGTGAAGAAAAATTACGCAAAGTAGTTGCAAGTATTAAAGAAGAGCTGCAAATGGATACGGTTAATAAAAAAGGCCTAGGCTATATCTTTGTACTTCCCGTACTAGAATGTCATGGTTATCAACTGGAAGACAAATAGATTATAAGTTGGCACTAACCTATAAGAGTACCTATTTAAAATAAGAGTTGTCTTGAGACAGCTCTTTTTCAGATTTTCTTAGAGTACATGGAGAGATATCATAAGAAATATAACAGTAAATTTGGAGGAATGGAATGAAGTATAGGGAAAATCCTAAAAATGGCGATCAACTTTCATTAATTGGTTTTGGTTGTATGCGTTTTGCAAAAGATGAAGCGGAAGTTGAAAAACAGATAAGACATGCCATCGATCAAGGTGTTAATTACTTTGATACTGCTTATATTTATCCAGGTAGTGAAAGTACACTTGGAAAGATATTGTCAAAGGGTTTGAGAGAAAAAGTAAAAATTGCAACAAAGATGCCACCTTATTTAGTTAAAAAATACGAGGATTTTGACAAATTGTTTAATGAGGAACTCAAACGCCTTCAAACGGATTATATTGATTATTATCTAATGCATATGTTGACTGAAGTAAGCGTATGGGAACGACTGGTTGCTCTTGGCATCATCGATTGGATTAAAGATAAGAAAGAAAAAGGGCAAATTCGCAATCTTGGCTTTTCTTATCATGGTGGAAAAGAAGAATTTGTGAAGATTATAGATGCATTTGACTGGGAATTTGTCATGATGCAATACAACTATTTAGATGAAAACAATCAAGCGGGAAAAAGCGGTCTACAATATGCTGCTTCAAAAGGATTGCCAGTGATGATTATGGAGCCTTTACGTGGAGGTAAACTCGTGTCTGGCTTACCAAAGCAAGTATATCAACTGATGAACGCTGAAAATGCAGATCGTTCACCCGCTGAATGGGCTTTTAGATGGCTTTACAATCATCCCGAGGTTACTGTCGTCTTATCAGGTATGAATTCTATGGAAATGCTAGATGAGAACATCAGAATAGCATCTGACTCTGTAGCAAATTCTTTTGGTGAAAAAGAGTACAAGTTATTTGACCAAGTGCGTGAGGTGCTTAATAAAACGATAAAAATTCCATGTACGGCTTGCAATTACTGTATGCCATGTCCTGTAGGTGTAGATATTCCCACTTGCTTTTCGTGTTATAACGATAGAGAAATTGAAGGTAAATTTGCTTCAATTGGTAAATATATCATGCAAACAAGTTTGAAATCGTCACCAAGTAATGCGTCTTTGTGTATTCAGTGCGGAAAATGTGAATCACATTGCCCACAAAAAATTGAAATTCGCGCAGAACTTAAAAATGTGACAAAGAAAATGGAAGGCTTTTATTTCAAACCTGCGAGAGTTGTGATTAAAAAGTTCATGAAGCTTTAATAACTTTAGACTAATAAAAAGAGGATTAAAATGAAATGGATTAATAAACTTAAGCTGCTAGCAAAAACTATTAAGAGCGAGATGAAAGTAATCTACGTTGCTTTTAAATACAAAAAACTCCCACTTATAGCTAAAATATCAGCTGGGATAACGGTAGCGTATGCTTTATCTCCAATCGATTTGATCCCTGATTTTATCCCTGTATTAGGTTATTTAGATGACTTGATCCTTTTGCCTTTATTGATTACCTTGACCCTAAAATTAATTCCTGCTCACTTATTGATTGAAAGTCGAAAAGAAGCTGAATTATTATGGCAAGGAGGATGGCCCAAAAATTGGAAATACGGTCTATTCATTATAGGGATCTGGTTTATTATTTTACTTGTGATTTTAATTAAAGTGTATAATTGACTTTAATTCATTAATTGTGGTATATTGATAGATATTAGATACACGAAGTATCTGCTGCATTTTTCGATTTATCAAAATTAGCCCAAGAAGGGACTTATGCCTTTTTTGGGCTATCAATTTGTAAAGGAGTTCCTATTTATGCATATGGCAGATGCATTGTTATCACCCGCAGTGAGTGGCACAATGACTTTAGCAGCAACTACTGCAATCTATTATTCATATAAAAAAACATCTGAAAAATTAGACGAGGTTCATTTACCCTTAATGGGTGTGATGGGGGCGTTTGTTTTTGCGGCTCAGATGATCAATTTCACAATTCCTGGAACCGGATCAAGTGGTCATCTTGGTGGTGGATTATTACTGGCAGCCTTTTTAGGACCTTATGCAGGCTTTCTTTCTATGATGTCGGTATTGATTATTCAAGCAATTTTCTTTGGTGATGGTGGCTTAATGGCGTTGGGTGCCAATGTCATTAATTTAGGTTTTTTTACGTGTTTTATCGTATATCCTTTAATATATAAACCATTGATGCGTCAACAGAAATCCATGGTTTTTAGAGCGGTTGTCACAACTTTTTCAGCTATGACAGCTATGTCTTTAGGTGCATTTGCTGTAGTGGTTGAGACCGTTTTATCTGGAAGAACAGAGTTGCCGTTTATAAACTTTGTCATGGTGATGATCCCAATTCATATAGCAATAGGTTTTGTAGAAGGCATCGTTACCTTTTTTGTACTTGAATTTGTATATCAACAGAGACCTGATATTGTTTTAAATTCAAACTCAGATCATCCCAGTTCAACCGGTAAAAAACAAATGCGAAAAGGGGCTATTATTGGATTGATAGTTAGCGCGGTAATTATAGCGGGTGTCATTTCACATTATGCATCCGAGTTACCTGATGGTCTAGAATGGTCAATTGGTAAAATTGTTGGCACAACTGAGCTTGAGCAGCAAAGCAGCATCCACCAATGGTTTTCAACTTTACAAGAAAAAATATCGATTTTTCCAGATTATACTTTTAAGGAAGATCACCAGTTCACCCCCTCGACAAATGGGACCTCTGTTTCAGGCCTAGTGGGTGGTGCATTAACCCTTGCGCTGTTATTTATAATTGGTTTCATCTTAAGAAAAACTAAAGGAAAATCAGAAAATGAGTATTAAACGCACTGATGAACTTTCATTAAAGAGGCAACACCATTCTATAAAACTTATAACCACAGTTTTCTTTTCAGCTGTGGTTATTTCTTTTGGAAAATATGCATTTATGTCCTTAATCCCGATGGCGGTCTATCCGATCGTTATTTTTGGGTCCTCAAAGTTGAGCTTGAAGCAGTTGATCAAAAGAGTGGTTTGGTTAGAACCCATATTTATAGGTATAGGCATTCTCAATCCTTTTTTTGATCAGCATTTTTTCTTGTTTTTAGGTACAACCATATCCTATGGCTGGGTTTCTTTATTTACATTGATTATAAAAAGTGTCCTAATTATAAGTGCAACCTATATAATGGCCAGTGAAATAGTGATTGAAGAAGCACTTTTGGGACTTCATTTGCCTGTATTGTTTATCACTCAAATCAGCTTGACATATCGGTATATTGGCGTACTTTTAACAGAAATAAAGAGCATGGAATTAGCATATAAGCTTAGAAGCGGATTAAAAGAAAAAATAAGCATTTTCCATCTAGGTAGTTTTTTAGGTTCACTTTTACTTAGAACCTTGGACAGAGCCGAAAGGATACATCAAGCCATGATTTTAAAGGGATTTGAGGGGAATGGATTACATTATAAGAGCAGAAAGATTAAACACTCAGATATATTGTATTTCTTGGGATGGGGTATAGCCTTTTTGATATTGAAACGACTTGGAAGTACGATATGGTAAGGAGGATGCGATGTTAAAAATTGAACATTTAAAATTTAGCTACGAGATGAGACCTCTTTCAATCGATATTGAAGAAATCGCTATTGAAAAGGGAGAGAGCGTGGGGATAATTGGTCCAAATGGTGCTGGAAAATCAACCCTTCTTCAACTAATGCTCGGTATTCAGAAGAATTTTCAAGGCACTATCACTTTAAATCAAATTAAACTTGAGAAAAAGAATAGAAGTTATTTTAGAGAGCATATAGGCTTAGTTTTCCAAAATCCAGATGAACAGTTGTTTATGCCAACTGTATATGAAGATGTTGCTTTCGGTTTAAAGATGCATGGGATAGACGATGATAAAATAGAACATGAAGTTTACAATATGCTCGATTTACTGGGGATTAGAAAATTAAGTGAGAGAACTTCTCTTAAATTATCAGGTGGTGAAAAAAAGCGTGTTGCTATGGCTAGTATCTTTGTTATGAACCCTGACATCATGGTATTTGATGAACCGACGCTTGCACTGGATCCAAAATCAAGAAGACGTGTTATAAATATCATCAATAACCTTGATAAAACTAAGATTATTACAAGTCATGACCTCGATATGATTTATGAAACTTGTTCTAGAGTAATTGTCTTGTTTGAGGGCAAAGTTGTTGCTCAAGGAGAGACGAAATTGGTTTTGAGTAATAAAGAATTAATGGAAAAAGTTGATTTGGAATGCCCAATGATTCTTAAAAATTTGATATAATACTAAATATATGGTTTTGGAGGGATTATGAAAATTGCGGTTGTTGATGGTCAAGGTGGCGGTATTGGTAAAGCAATTGTTGAAAAGTTAAAACAAAATTTCGGATCCCAGATAATTGTGACTGCACTGGGAACAAATGCACTGGCAACCGCAACGATGTTGAAAGCTGGAGCAGATGAAGGTGCTACAGGTGAGAACGCAATTATCTATAATGTCAAAAGAGTAAAATGTGTGTGTGGACCAATTGGACTGGTTAGTGCAAATGCACTTTTGGGCGAACTTACACCAGCTATGGCAATGGCTATAACTGACTGTGAAGCCCTTAAATTACTAATTCCTTTTAACAAATGTAATACGGTTGTATTAGGTGTTGAAGGCAAGAGCTTAGGTGCCTATATTGACGAATTGATATTTAGAGTTGATATGTTAATTAAAAACGATTTGCTGGAGGGTTAATTTGGAACATCATACTTTTCTTAGAAAAGTGAAGATGAAATTGATTGGATTTAAAGACATAATATATTGGATGGGCTTGCTATTTTATTTTGAAGTTATGATTAGATTGATCAATCATTCTAATTTTTTTTCAATAGGAATAGCTTTTATTTTAATGTTCGATACTTTTTTTGCTTTATTATTTGCGTTATTAATTCAGTTTATAAGAAGATATAAAGTCCAAAAAATCATCCAATGGATTTTGACACTCTTCTTAACACTCTTATTTATAACACAATTGATTTACTTTCAAATAATGAAGACGTATTATACTGTGTATTCAGCAGAAAACACTGGTAAGGTGTTAGAATTTGCCGATATTGCTATCGCTACAATGATATCTAATTGGTATTTTGTGGTACTTCTATTACTACCATTGCCTTGTTTAGCGATTATCCATATAAAACATTCGAAATCGATAGAAAATCAATCAAGTACAATTGAAAAATACACGGTTAAAAGATTGATTGCCTTAGTAGTTCTTGCTTGTGTTTTTCAAACGCTTGGGATCGGTCTTTTACAAATTACTTCTAAAGAAGAAAATTCTGCTTATAATGTGTATTATAATATTCATTATCCTGAATATGCAGTGGATAAATTAGGTTTGTTAACTTATATGCGAATCGATATTCAAAGACGTTTATTTGGATGGGAACCCAAACTAAACTCTAGCCTTGGCGAAATAATTGTTGAAGTTCCCACTATTTCAGATGACCCTGTAAATAACGAGGAAATTAAAAGTAACGAAGAAATCAAACCTACAGAAGAAATGAGTAAAACAAATGAGCGTGATGAAACCACATCTGAGGTAGTTCAAACAGAAGAAATCATCTCATATAATATACTTAATATTGATTTTGATTCATTAATAACATCTGAATCTGATCATTCTATGGTAGAGATGCACCAATACTTTAAATCGCTTACGCCTACTGAGAAAAATGAGTATACAGGGAAATATAAAGACTATAATTTAATTTTGATTACCGCAGAGGGCTTCTCACACCTTGCTGTAAGTGAAACATTGACACCCACACTTTATAAAATGATGCATGAAGGGATCTATTTCGAAGATTTTTATACGCCAATTTGGGGCGTGAGCACTTCCGATGGTGAATATGTAGCCACAACGGGATTAATCCCTGAAAGTGGCGTATGGAGCTATAAAAAGTCCAGTAATAACGCAATGCCTTTCGCTTTAGGCAATCAGTTAAGGGCGAAAGGATATACGACAAACGCATATCATGATCATACTTACACCTATTATGATCGACATTTATCACATCCTAACATGGGATATAACTACAAAGGAGTAGGAAATGGACTTGAAATAAAAAAAAGTTGGCCAGAGTCTGATTTGGAGATGATGGAAGTATCGTTTCCAGAATATAATGGGATTACGCCATTTCATACCTATTATATGACCGTAAGTGGTCATATGTTTTATGATTTTAATGGGAATGCCATGGCAGCCAAAAATTATAGTTTAGTTAAAGACCTTACTTATTCAGAGCATGTTAAAGCTTATTTAGCTTGCCAGATTGAACTGGAAAAAGCAATGTCTTATCTAATTGAACAATTAAAGTTAAGTGGACAATTGGACCATACCCTCATCGCTTTAAGTGCAGATCATTATCCCTATGGCTTGACTAAGGAGGAAATGGAAGAGTTAGCAGGTCATTCAATAGATGACAATTTTGAACTCTATAAAAATGCTTTTATATTATACAATAGCCAGATGACACCAGAAACATATTCGGCTCCAGCGTCGAGTTTAGATATTTTACCGACACTTTCAAATTTAATGGGGCTTCCATATGATTCTAGATTGTTAATGGGAAGAGATTTATTTTCAACGGCACCACCACTTGTAATTTTTAGTAATAGGAGTTTTATCACAAGTGAAGGAAGATACAATGCAAAAACAGGAAAGTTTGTTCAAAATGAAAATCAGCCGTTATATGATGAAGCGACATTAAGTACTTATCGAAAACAAATATCGAATATTGTTAAGGCAAAATTCTATTATGCTGCTAAGATTTTAGAGGATGATTACTACCGGATCATATTAAATTATATATCCAAATAAAGGAAATTTGAACTGTTTCACGATTGAAAACAAGGGTATACCTAATTTATAACCATTAAGGAGGTCATATGATTGCATTTTTCGAACAATTTTCACCTATAGAACAAGCTTTGATTGGAACGTTGTTTACTTATAGTGTGACTGCACTTGGTGCCGCTTTGGTATTCTTTTTTAAAAGCATAAACAAGACTGTTTTAAATGGTATGTTAGGATTTGCGGCTGGTGTCATGATCGCCGCAAGTTTTTGGTCACTCTTAGCACCTGGTATTTCTATGGCAGAAGAACTTGGACAAGTTGCTTGGTTAACTGCAAGTGTGGGTTTTCTAGCAGGGGGTGGCTTCTTATATGCAGTGGATAAGATTTTGCCACATCTACATCTAGGATTGGATACTTCACAGGCAGAAGGTGTAAAAACAACATGGCAGAGGAGCGTCTTGCTCGTTCTAGCAATTACGCTTCATAATATACCTGAAGGTTTAGCTGTTGGAGTTGCATTTGGAGCGGCTGCATCGGGAAGTATTTCAGGCGCAACAGTTGCAGGCGCTATTGCACTTGCAATAGGTATAGGGCTTCAAAACTTTCCTGAAGGTGCCGCAGTTTCAATTCCTTTAAGAAGAGAGGGTTTTAGTAGAACTAAGGCTTTTATTTATGGTCAAGCATCGGGTATAGTAGAACCGATCGCAGGCGTACTTGGAGCAATGGCAGTTATTTATATCAGACCAATACTTCCTTATGCGCTTGCTTTTGCGGCTGGTGCAATGATCTATGTTGTAATTGAAGAGCTAATTCCTGAAGCACAACGTGAAGAGGGCGGTTCAAAGACGGATATCGCTACAATTGGTGCAATGCTCGGTTTTACAGTGATGATGATTTTAGATGTCGCACTTGGATAAAAAAAAGCTGTTACTTATCTCATAAAGAAAATGAGTTATGTAACAGCTATTTTTATTTAAGAAGTTCTTGTTTTAACAATCTCTGATTCTAAATGTTGCATAGTGGACTTAGCTTGTTCACTAATTTTGCTATAAGTTGATTCTCTGGAAATTGCACCAATTAGGTGTCTTGTTTTTGGTGTTCCTTTGGAAATTGTATCGTTCCAGTCGATTTTTTTATGATTATAATAGACATCATAATCAACAATCCGCGTACCATCGGATAGGTATTCTAGTCCAAGTAAAATGTATTTTATCTGTTTCGGATCGGTAAAACTAAAAAAACGAACACGATAAACTTCAATTGACATTAAAAACCTTGGATAATCTTTTGACCATGACTCACCGAGTACAATCCCTAGTTCTAATTCTTCTAAAATCTCAATGAGTCTATCATAATGCAATGAGTATGCGCCATATCTGTCATATATACGGATTTCCATCTCAAACCAGTCTTTATTGTCTATGCCGCAGTTAAGATAGCTTAGGGCATGCATACGTAGTTCTTTTAGGTGATGAAAATGGCTCCCATCAAGTCTCAAAAAGTACGGATGGAGTTCTTGATAAGTGATATTTCTGTTTAATGGTTTATCAGTTAAGGCAACAATCGTAGTTTGATCATTTCCATTGTTAAGTAAATTTTTAAATTCTCCAATTTCGCCCCCCATATCTGTTTGCATTAAAGTTAACATAGCAGATAAATTGCCAATAGCCCTCATGATGAGGATATGTGGCGCGGTACGTATATTCGAAATTAGAGAAATATCATTTAAAGCATAGAGTTTACACATAAAAGTCAAAGGATCATCTTCAACCACCATTGCATCTTTAACATCTTCAAAGGGTACGGTTTCGTTTAATTCCTCTATCAAGTAAAGAATTGTATTGTTTTCGTTGGCATTGTCAAAGGCAATATCCAGATCAAACGACTTAGCACCAAAGTGTGTACTTAAAAAATTCGAAAGGTCACGAATTTGGGTAGTTTTTAGTAATAGAATACGGGGTCCACTTCTTATAAGCGAAAACATAAAGTCCTCCTTAAATACCTATACTTCTTTTATTTAATCTTGCTTCATCAACACCCCAAGGATAATTAAGTTTTACAACCGCTCCAGAAATCAAGTCAATCAAGTGTATGGCTGTAATGCCATTCAAATAGAATTTGTCCTTTTTCTGGTCAAAAGGGATTGATAAATCATGTCCATATAAGAAATAATCAGCTTCACATAATTCAATATTTTTTAGATAATGGCTAAACACAATCTGCTTTTCATAGGCTGTAATTTTAAAGTGGGTATCATGCACCTCTATTCTACCCGATTTCTGATGAATATAACTTGGTGAATCGTGATTACCTAAAGAAATATATATTTTTTTAGCGGAGGCGTTTTCAAGAATTTTAAGAATGGATAAAACTTCTCTTTCATAATAGCGAATAGAACCAGGTTGAAGTTGTAATTTAATGTTGTCAACTAAATCACCAGTATGAACAATAATTTCAGGTTTAATTCTCTTTATAATCCTAGAAAGTTCAGAAAATAGCATATAAGGCGTATCGGAAATGTGTAAAAGTATTGGATGATGGATGTCGAAATTAGGATCTTTTGGTTTTTCCAAATCTTCTAGATAAACTTTACCCAATAAGTATGAGATTGTTTTTCTTACTTCATACATTTGCTTCTCCTTACGGTATGACACTTTTGATTCTATTATACATAATATAGTTCAAATAATACATACACCATTAAAAGCTAGTGAAGAGTAAACGAAACAATATGTTTAATATTAAGAGGTGGAGGTAAATATAAAACAGGATTGATGAAAACATAAACGGTTAAGTTGCCATTAGTGGAGGTAAGGATGAAAACTGTAATGATTGTCGACGATGCAACTTTTATGAGAATGACGATTAAAAGAATCTTAGAAAATAATGAATTCAATGTCGTGGCTGAAGCTGAAAATGGCTATAAAGCCATAGAAATGTATATGAAATTCAAACCTGATATTATCTCTTTAGATATAACGATGCCTGAAATGGATGGGATTGAAGCACTGAAGAAAATTAAAGAAATCAATAATAAGGTGAAAGTAATTATGGTAACTGCCATGGGTCAAGATAATTTAGTGAGAGAGGCAATAAAACTTGGCGCTACTTCTTTTTTAGTTAAACCTTTTAATGAGAATCAACTCATTCAAACCTTCAAACAAGTATCATCTAGAATTTAGGATGAATTAGATTGAGTGTTAATTCAAAAGCAAATTGAGGTAAAAGAGTTAAAGTGCTTTCAGGTATGATACATATGATACAACGTATAGCTGTATGCGTTATACTGAAGGTGATGAAGATGAGACACAAATTAGTATTTTACTGACCCTTCCTCCAAATAAGTATTCTAAAATAAGTGAGAGAATCTTAAGTATTACTTAAGTTTCTCTCACTTATTTGGATTTATAACCATAAAAGGCTATAATATAAATATGAGATAGTTGCATTATCTAATTTTGCCTTAATGTCATTTTAATTAAAACTTAACAATTGGCATATAAGATAAGGGTATACTATAAAATAAGGATAACTGCGAATTTACTTGAAAGGATGAAATCATGAAATACAGCTTAGTAAAAATACAAAAGATAGATAAACCAAGAATTTCAGTGATGTCGTTAGCGGATAAAGTAAAAGGACAAGGTGTTGGTTCTGCCTACTCTGAACAATTGAATTTAATTGAAGAGAGATTAGACGGTGTTTATGATATTAAGAAAAACACAATAAAGAGTGGCGAAATCACGCATTATCATTCGATTAATTTTAGATTCTTTATGCATTCATTGCTAAATAAAAAAAGAACAGTTCGTGTTGGATCGGTGCACTTTATACCAGAAACCATAGAAGGTAGCATCACTTTACCTCCTTGGATGAAAAGAATTTTCTATTGGTATATTCTAGAATTTTATAAAAGTATGGACCAACTCGTAACAGTAAATCCGGTGTTTATTGAGAAATTGGTGGCGCTTGGTTTTAATCAAGAGAGTATTAGTTATATTCCTAATTTTGTGTCTGGCGAACAATTTTACAAAATATCAAAGGAAGAAAAGAAAACTGTAAGATCAAAATACAATTTAGATGAAAATGATTTTGTGATGCTTGGTGTAGGACAAGTTCAGACACGAAAAGGCATCTTGGATTTTGTTGAAGTTGCAAAATTATGCCCGGATAAAAAGTTTGTGTGGGCAGGAGGCTTTTCATTTGGCAGAATAACCGATGGCTATGATGCACTGAGTGAAGTGGTTGAAAATCCACCAGAAAATGTAAAATTCTTAGGTATAATTGATCGATCGGAAATGAATGAAGTTTACAATATGGCCGATGTAATGTTTTTACCATCATACAGTGAACTTTTTCCCATGACTGTACTTGAAGCCATGAATGTCGGTATTCCTATGCTTTTAAGGGATTTAGATTTATATGAAAATATTTTGTTTGATTACTATTTACGTGCAAATGACAATATTGCATTTTCGAAAATAATCGATCAGTTAGCAAGTGATAAGTCATATTATGAAAAATGGGCGTCACAATCCCAGATGGGAAGTGAATTCTACTCTAGAGAATCCGTTGGTATGATGTGGGAAAAATATTATGAACAAATGTTGGAATTAGAGAGTAGTGATCATTATGCTAAAAAATCTAAAGCGTATTACTAAATGGCTAATCCCTTTAATTAGTTTCATAATCATTGCAAGTGTGATTGTCATTAAAGGGGAGCTCAAAAATATAGTAGAGGCAATTGTAGATATTAGACCTATTTTTTTACTGTTAGGATTAATGCTCATTGGCGCTTATTGGATTTTTGAAGCAATTATATTACATCGTTTACTTCTTCATGCTAAAGAGCGACTAAGTTTCTGGAAGTCATTAAGAATTACACTAGCCGGTCAATTTTTTAATGGCATCACACCTTTTGCATCAGGTGGCCAACCAGCACAGTTATACATGTTACATCGTTTAAAAGTGCCACTAGGAACAGGTGCGTCAGTGCTTACAAAGAAGTTTATCATTTATCAAGTAGCACTTGTCATCTATAGCTTTATCGTATTAATTTTTGAAACTAGATTTTTTTTAGGACAAATTCCTAATTTTGTGTATTTAGGAATTTTAGGATTTGTTGTAAACTTTGCAGTAATTGGAAGTTTAATATTGATAGGATACAACTATAGATTTACAAAGGGAATCGTCATAAGGATCACTAGATTTTTAAAAAGACACTTCAATTATAAAAGAATTAACCATTCTTCTTTGAAGTTCTTAAGACAAATGAACTTATTTCACCAACAAATGGAAGAGACGCAAAGTGGGATTCTTACTTGGATCATCATCGGGTTTTTATCGATGTTGCAGTTAACATTTTTCTTTAGTATCCCGCTTGTGATTGGTTATGGGTTTCATATGACACATCTCTCCATTTTTTATATGATAGGAGCTGCTGCATTTGTATCGATGGTGACTGCTTTCATACCGTTACCAGGAGCAGCTATTGGTGCTGAAGGAAGTTTTTATTTAGTGTATCAGATCTTTTTTCCTTCTAAAATCGTCATTACTGCGCTTTTACTTTGGAGGCTATTTACTTATTATCTCCCATTAGTAGTGGGGGGAGCTGTGGTTATGATTGGAAATGATAAACCGGATTATCCAGTTGATTTATAGTTTTTAAGTTAATTGTAGTTTGAAGTGTATAGCGTAATGTTTATTATAAGGAGACTATATGGAGGATCACGGACTTATTAAAGATAAAAGCAATGATGACATAACAAAAGAAAGCAACAAAACAGAAAGAATCAGAACAGAAGAAATTGAAGGTGGCATAGATAAATCAGAGAAAGAATCGAACCCTTCGTTAAAATCTACTCTTTTCAAAGCACAAAGTGAACAGGATTTAATCAAGAAAATCGCATATCATGAAGCGTACAGCACTGCCTATAAATTAAAGCTTGCCCAAAAGGTAGCTGTTAAAGTGGGTAAAGCAGCGGTTAAAGGTGCAATTAAAGGCAGTGCTGTTATTTCTAAAAAAATAAACGATATTCGAAAAGAACAAAAGGACAATAAATTGAATCGTAAATAAAGAAACTTATAGTCGAGGAGAAAACAATGATATTTCAAGTTGTAATATTCATTTTACTATTGATTTTGGCGGTGTTTATTCCCTTAGAGCATATTTTTGGAAAGCGGAAAAAAGTGATTAATTCATCCAATACCCTTTCCCTTGTAATTGCTCTTTTTTTAGTTAACATCATCACAACAGCCGGAAATCACTATGATTCAAAAGTGTTATTAGGAATGACATTTATATTGATTTTTATAAGCTTTCTTGGAAGTGGTATACGAAAATTTTATTCTGGAAATGAATTTAATATCCCAGATTTTGAAAATATTAGCGTTGAGATGGTTTTTCAAAAGGGTTTATACCATTTCAGGTTTCCTGAATTTTCGCGAGAAGTTGTGCAGGAGAATAGAAAGGTTAAATATAGTTTTAAACCTGAAAAGTACATAGTAGAATTTAACACCAAAAAATATTTTTTTGAAAGTGGTTATTATCATAATCTTGTTTTTAAGAATGCCATTCCAAAAGAGATGAAATACAACTTACTTGAGTATATGGAAGATTTTCTTAAGCAACAAGGAGAGCCAGTCATGAAATGGCGAACCAGGATCATTGAGGCTGCAATTGTATTTGTCATCGTTGTAGGTGCAATGGGGTTTTTGAATTATTCGGCTTTACATCCAAAACAGATAGAGCAAATATATGATAAAATACCTGATACTTTGATGGTAGATAAGTATGATAGTAGAACACAGAAAATCGAAAGTGTTGAAATTAAAGACCCAGATGTAATCTCCGCGATCTTAATGCCAGTGGACAAAGCATACGCTTATTATATGTCAAATACTTATTTAGACAAAAGTAATACGGCGTTTACCTATCGCATAAGTATCCCAGACAATCCGTTTGAGCTATACTATAAATCATCTAGGATAAACTTGCACTATAATTACGAGACATTGGCCAGAGGGGATTCGCCTTGGTTGAAATTCATGGTTTACTTTAGCCATATCTATAGTCAAAAAGATGGCGCCTACTATTACCTGATCAATGAAGATATCGATGCAGGAGTAGACGCCGAGCATATTTTGAGCCAGTACTTTAACTAAATATAATAATTATGGATTGATCTGTTGTTCTAACAGGTCAATTGTTTTTTTGAGATCATCTAGTGTTCTTTGGGTCTCATCAAACTGAGACTGAATCTGTTTTAAAAGCTCACTAACTGTATCGGTTTCATTAGAGGTTTGGTTTTTAGTACCAAATATCTTCTCAAGCCCTAACTGAAGATTTTGCTCCATAACGATTTGATCGCCATATGCTATGATGACGCGCTTCATCTCTGGGAGGCTATCTTCATTGTCTGATTGAATATAGATAGGTTCTACGTAAAGAAGAGAGTTTTCTATCGGAACTACGATGACGTTTCCTCTTAGTACACGAGACCCTTGCTGACCCCATAAAGTAAATTGTGGAGAAATAGAAGAATCTTGATCGATTCTAGATTCAATCATAATTGGACCTTGAACTGTTTTATCTTTTGGAAAACGATAGAGGAACACCTCGCCATAATGTTCGCCATCATTTCTAGCAACTAACAAGGACGTCATATTTGGTTTACCTTTTGGTGTATATGGAAGGATAAGCGAAAACTCCGCTTTCTCATCAATTTTGAACATCACATAATTGGACTCGATGGTTTGAACTGCATCCATATATTTCTCAGTTGCAATATCCCAAACATCTTCGCCATTGTAAAATACAACGGGATTATCAACATGGTATTTTTGATAAACACTTGCTTGCAAATCAAAATAATCTTGTGGATACCTTGTATGCGCTTCAAGTCCAACAGGTAGTTCGCTTTTTGGTTTAAATAATCCTTTAAAAATAGAGGCATATGTGTTGATAATTGGGTCTTTCTCATCAAATATATAAAAGTTAGTAGTACCATCATAAGCGTCAATTACGACTTTAACAGAATTTCTGATATAGTTTATAGATTCTCCTTCGAAGTCATAAGATTGTGAATAAGGATAATACCTTGTAGTCGTGTATGCATCAATCATCCAATAGAGTTTACCATCATCTTGATTGAGAACGATATAAGGATTGGAATCATAGCTTAGGAACGGCGCAATTGAAGTAACTCTTTCCATAATGTTGCGTTTGAGTATAATTCGACTATCCTTTTGGATATTGTTTGAAACAAGTAGTTTAAGACTGCGTTCTTCGATAGAGAAAAGCAATTTGTTAAAAGTATTCAATTTAATTCCTACATTTGCTGAATATGTCGTTTCCACATTATCTGATCCACTTGGGTAATCAAATTCTTTTTCATCCGTATTTACGATAATATAGCGCTCTGTCTGTTCACCAAAGTATATTTCAGGGCGATTGATCACCAAATCTGTTGTGGTAATAGGAGGAATGTTCTTAAATAATAGCTCAGGTTGCCCCTCTGTAGTTACCTTGTTAACGGGTGCCATAACGATGCCATATCCATGGGTGTATTTTAAAAATTGATTGATCCACGTCATGGCTTTGTTATCAAGTTTATATTGATCGAGTTCTCTAGCCGTTACAAATACTTGAGTGTACTCATCATTAATTTTATATCTATCTATGTCAATATTATTGAAGTTGTAATAAAGTCTTATACTTTGTATTTGATTAAAAGTCTGGAGAAGAGGCCTTGAATCGTTGATACGAATGTTTTTGATGGTTTCATTGTTGGCCTTGATTTTATCTAAATTCAAGTTTTCTTCATATGGGAATTCAATCAAATCAACTGCGTTCAGGTTATATGCATTTTGAGTATAAGCAATATTATGCTCAATATACTGTGTTTCCTTAGTGATTTCGTCAGGTTCAACCACTAATTTTTGTACGACAAATCCAGCTAGGGATAAAATCACCCAACACCCCATTAAAGCAATTGGACCAATACGCATTAATTTAAATGAAGCTTTATTGTGTGCAATCCATATGAGTAATGCACTTACTAATGCTAAAATTGAGTAGAGAATAAGTGCCCAAAGTGTAACATGGGTATCTGTAAAGCTAGCGCCAAATGCGACGCCTCGCGCCGAATACAACAAATCAAATATCTTGGTAAAGAAAATGCCTGCAAATGCTAGGAAAATTCCTGAGATAAGGTGCGCAGATTGTTTAAAAAAGTCTACATAGAAATCCCGAGTATAACTACCTCTAAACAGGATTATTTCAATAAACAGTGAAAAGATTACCATCAAAGTTAATAAGGTTAAAACAATAAATAGTGCCGCTTTGAAAAAGGGTAATACAAAGACATAAAAACCGATATCTAAAGAATAGACGGGATCTTGTATGCCAAATGAGAACCGATTGATAAATTTTAAAAAATCAAGCCATAATAAGTTACTCATAATAGCTGACAAAATCAATCCAATTATGACGGAAGCATAATTCAACCATTTTTTAATTTTATTTAAGTTGAAAGGCAAGTTTTCTTGATTGATTTTTGGGTAATGGTACATATAAAGATGTTTAAAAAAGTGCCTAAAAAGCAAGGTTAATATAATTGTAAGAGGAACAAATAAAATTATTTTTGTTGATATTCTAGTGATTAATACCTGTTGATAGCCAATTGAATTGAACCAAATCAAATCAGTAATTAATGAGATGAGTTTGTTGAAACTCAAAACGATTACTAGCCCAACTCCGATTAAAATATAGCCAATCTTTTGTTTGATGGTTTTCATATTTTCCTCCATTCTAAAATCTCTATTTTATATATACCCATATTAAAAGTTTTTAATGAAATAGTTGATTAGTATAAAAATATATGGGTAATTATATATCAAGAGGTTATGCCTCTTATAGATTGGGTGGTGCATACAAAGAATGTTTTAAAGTAAGTTTAACAATTTTTCGTTAATGTTTCTTTGATTAGATGTAAGATTCAATTTACAAATGAAATTTGAACTTGAGGTTAGTTTCAAACGTTTTAAATCTGCATTTGATGCAGAAGTTTTAGATCTTAGTTTCGTAATCAGTATTTGAAAGTATGTATTTGAAGGTATGTATTAAAAGAAAATATTTGAAAAGTATGTATTTTATGAAAGTATCTGAATGTTAGTAATTGGAAGTAAGTTTTTAAAAGTAAGTAGTATGTACTACACCATCTATTTAAAAAAGGGGAATCCTAGTTGGATTCTCCTTTTAATGTCTTTATGTCATATCAGTTTTGTGCTTTTTTATATAAGTTGTCATCTTTTGGTCCTCATAAAGGATGTGTTGAATTAGCCATTCCTTAATAAATAGATTTATTTTTATGAGGTCTTCATTGGTTACTGGATAAACCAAGTCCACTTTGAGCTTGATAACTTTGTCGATAAAGTACTGGTGCTTTGCAAAGTGATTTTCTCTATCTGGATATTCAGATGCATTCATATAGGCTTCCTCAGCACTAAAATGAGTATCTATATAGTTATCTAAAAAATCAAGTAAATCCTTACAGAATTCGTGACCATTTCCATTTTTCATCAATTTGTATAATTTTTCATATTCTTCTATGATTTTTAAATGATCACGATCAATGAATTCTACGCCAGTTTCGAAAATGGGATTCCAAGTGAATTTGACATCAATAAAGGTACTTTCATTAATAGATTCTACTTTTTTTGGTTCGTTTTCTGCAAATGAATCAACTTGAGTAGGGTTTGTTGAATGCGCATCTCGAAATTCTTTTATGAGAGAATGTATTTTTCCTACAAATGTCATATCATCTAAAGGTTTACTGAAATATTCAATGCAACCACTAAGGATGAGTTTGTTAGTTGTGGTTTTATCAGTAGTATTACCAATAGCAATAATAGGAATCAGCTTAGTCTTTTTAGAGGACTTAAGTTTTCGTATGACATCGATGGCATCCTGATCAGGGTTATCTATATCAATAATTATCAAATCGATGTCATCAGAAGTTAATTTAGCTAAAGACAATGACAACATTTGATGGCCAATTGTCATTGTTTCATTTAGTCCAAATTGTTGAAGACTTTTTTCGATTTTAAACTTCAATACATCTAAACTGATCATCAAAGCAATTTTACCCATCAAGTGCTCCTTTGTAATTAGTACTACATTGTGTAAGACCTGTTATGTGTTTAGTATATCCGGTATATACCCACGAAATTGTGCTTGATACAATTTATTATAGAGTCCATTTGCTTGAATGAGTACTTCGTGACTCCCGCGCTCTGCAATTCCTTGATCTGTCATTACGAGGATTTCATCTGCATTTTTAATTGTGGAGAGTCTATGTGCGATGATCAAGGTCGTACGTCCTTTGGCGAGAATCTCTATTGATTGTTGAATGGCAAATTCATTTTCATTGTCAAGTGCGGATGTTGCCTCATCTAGAATAAGGATCGGGGGATTTTTTAAGAAGACACGTGCAATTGCAATTCTTTGCTTTTGGCCTCCAGAAAGTTTAACCCCGCGTTCGCCTACAAAGGAATCGTACCCATCTTCAAGCGAAAGTATGAATTCGTGGATGTTTGCTTTCATCGCAGCTTCTATGATATCCTCATCACTTGCATCTGGACGTCCATAAGAGATGTTATCTCTAACAGAACCGTGAAATAAGAAAACATCTTGTTGTACTATACCGATCTGACTCCTCATAGAAGACATGGTAAGTGATTTAATATCTTGGTCATCAATACTTATAAAACCTGAATTCACATCGTAAAATCTTGGTATTAATTGAGTGATCGTAGTTTTACCTACACCTGATGGACCGACGAGTGCCATGGTTTTTCCTGGAGGGATAGATAATGAGAAGTCTTTAAGAACAGGTTCAGTATCTTTCTCATACGCAAATGTGACATTGTGAAAATCGATTTTTCCAATGACATCTGTTAATGGTTTAGCATCTTCTGCATCAGTAATTTTAGGTTCCATTTTCATCATTTCCATAAATCTTTCGAACCCTGCTGCTCCTGATTGAAACTGTTGTGTCAGTTGAATCAGAGCACGAATTGGTTTTGTGAAGAACGTGATGAATAGTAAGAACGCCAGTAAGTCGCCATAATTGATGTAGCCATTATAAACAAAAATACCGCCTGCTATCATAGAGGATAGCGTCATCATATCTATAAAAAATCCATTTCCTGCCTGGTAAGAAGCAATTGCTTTGAATGAGTCTATTTTTGAATGAAGATGCGCGTGATTGGTCACGTGAAATTTTTCGATTTCAAAGGATTCATTTGCAAATGATTTTGAAAGTCTAATACCAGATAAACTGCTTTCAAGTTGAGCGTTGATGTCCGCAAGTTTTATACGCACATTTCGGAAAGTTGTCATCATAGATTTTCGCATGAGAACAGAATATACAATGGTCAAAATAACAAAAAAGAATATGATAAGTGTTAGAGCAAGATTGATTTGTATTAATAGTATAAAGCTTCCCAAAAGCATTAGAACGGATACAAATAAATCCTCGGGTCCATGATGAGCAAGTTCAGTAACATCGTTGAGATCTGCAGTTAATCTGTTCATGAGTTGGCCTGTTTTGATATTGTCAAAGAATGAAAATTCCAATTTTTGAATATGTGTAAAGAGATCTTTCCTCATATCAAATTCAATTCTCGATCCAAGGACGTGCCCCCAGTAGCCCATAAAATAATTAAGGCCAATCTTAAAAATATATAGCGCTAAAATACCGAGAGAGAGATAGATTAGCATGCGAATATTGCCTGACGGTATAAGATCGTTGACGACTTTTCTGGAGAACATAGGGAATAATAGGTCAATCCCTGCCATCATAAAAGCGGCCAATAGGTCGAGTGAAAAGAGCAGTTTGTGTGGTTTGTAGTATCGCGTAAATTGTTTAAGCATCTAATCCTCCATTATTTAGTGTATCTAAATATCATTTAGAATTATTATATGTTAGTTTGATAAAAATCTCAATACTTTGAAAAAACGAGGTTATTCAAAATTAAGTTGACAAGTAAGCATTCATGGAGTAAGCTATGACTGAAAGACCCTATTGGGTCATACTTTTCGCTTTATCTGTGACTCGAATTAAGTTACGAGTCACAGGCGGTAATTGTAGGGAGGACAAATGGGACGCGCATTTTCGGAAAACGAAAAAGACAAAATAAAAGAAAGGCTACTGGAAATTGCAAAAATTGCTTTTGAAGAAACACCGTTCCAACTTGTAAAAGTGGAAACGTTAGCAAAGAAAGCAGGAATATCAAAAGGGGCATTTTATAATTTTTTTCCGTCTAAAGAGAATTTATTTTTAGATGTCTTGATACAAATAGAAAAAGGAATCCAGGATGATATTGTATCGAGAATATCAGCACATTCGCATATGAAAGAACAGTTAATCGATATTCTCTTTTCAACCATGATGTTGTTCGAAAAAAGTCATATCTTTAAATCCTTTAGTGATGGACAAACCCAGGCAGCTTTGCTAGAAAAAGCGACTATAGAGCAAAGAGAACAAATGCTGATGGCAGATCAGAAACTTTTATCACAATTGGTAAGTGAAAATACAGGATTTAAAGTACCTAGAGAAGTTGCACTTGATATGATGAGAAGTGTGTTTTTTATAGCCCCTTATAAAGCGCAATTGGAGTCGGATTTTGAAGTTTTTATGATGTGTTATATTACATCTATTATTGAAGGGATCATAATTGAAGGTACGCCTGCTTATAGACCAGAGGATGGTGACAAATGAGTATAGAATTTGAAGAAGTTAAAAAATATTATGGCAAATTTAGAGGTGTAGAACATCTTAATTTGAAAGTTGAAAAAGGTGATTTTTTTGGTTTTGTAGGTCCAAATGGTGCTGGGAAAACAACTGCTATTAAATCACTTCTAAATTTAATAATACCTGACAATGGGAAATTAAGTATTCTTGGTGTAGAGACAAATAAGAATATCAATAAAATTAAGCCTCTGATAGGTTACATGCCTTCAGAAGTAAATTTATATGAGGATTTTACTGTAAGTGAACTCCTTAAAATGAACAGAAGTCTTTATCTTACTGAAGAAAATGCATCTTTACTAGGTCATAAAAGTAGACTAGCTTTTGAAAGTGAAATGATTACACTTGAGAAAGAAATGGTTCAGCGACTGATGATCGATTCTACTAAAAAATTCAAAGCACTTTCCCTTGGAAATAGAAAGAAAATCGGATTTGTTCTTAGTACGGTTCACCATCCAAAAGTTTTGATTTTAGATGAACCAACATCTGGACTCGATCCACTTGTCCAAGATGAACTCATGAAATTGCTCGTTAAATTTAATGGAGAGGGCATGACAATTATGCTTTCGTCACACACACTGAGTGAAGTTGAAAACAATTGTAAATCTGTTGGACTTATTAAAGATGGCAAGATGTTAAAACATGAAACAATGGAAGAACTTAAAAGGCATAATTTAAAATCAGTGGATTTGACCATAAAGAGGTCAGAGTTAAGTCGACTTGAAGCTTGGAGTCAAGATGTTGGTGCCACTAGAATTGACGGAATGAGAGATTTAGGAAATTTAGTGAAGGTCACATTAAAGATGCCACAAGATATTCATACTATTTTGACGCGTTTAAGCCAGCTAGATTTAATTGATGTGAATATATATAATCCAAGTTTAGAGACGTTATTTATGCATTATTACCATCAGGAGGAATAACATGCTAAGACTCTATAAAGTAGAATTTTTAAAAAGAATTAAAACTGTGTTGATGTTTTTTGCTGCGATTGGAGGGATGGTTTTTATCAGCATGATGTTTTTTAGAACCATCGCTGAAAATATGGATATGCTGGATTCATTTCTTTCAACAGGTATGATGAACAATATTCTTGGTGCATTTAATATCAATGTCTCCGGTATGAAAACATTAGTTGGCTTCTTTTCAACGTACTGTACAATGTGGGTAATGATGGTCGGTGGTGTGTTTTTTGCATATTTTGGTGCAGAGATGATCTCAAAAGAAGAGCGCACAGGCACTATAGAGTTTCTTGCACTAAAGCCTTTTTCTAGGTCTGAAATATACCTAACCAAATGGATGGTACTTCAAAGTTATATCGCTCTCTTTTTTATTGGCATTTATCTTGTTGGCGCGCTGAGTTTAAATATACAAAAACCATATGCATCATGGTCAGTAGACCTTACTGCACTCAATCAAAAGACAATTGAAGAAATTAGTACAAGAGGGGACGATGCAGTAGGAAGTTTAGTTGGCGACGAAGATCTTTTTAAGCGTTTTACATCAAATATGTTGATGGCATCATTTACTTCAAGTGATGCGGAACTTACAGCCGCAGGCATAGATGCTAAAGGACTGATTAAGGCACTTGGGGATGAAATCAATAACCCGGAACAGATGTTTGAAAATATGTTAAATGACCCATCCAAGTACATGAGCATCTTTAAAACCTATGCAACTTCAGATGATTTTCAGAATATGACTTCAGATCAGTTTATTTCAAATGTTAAAGGTGAACAAGAAAAATATGCTGCATTAAGTACTGATTTTATAGGTTCATCGCATATTTTAAGAGATTATTTTAGTTATTCTCCCGAGTTTTTCTGTGATGTTATACTTGAAAAAGGCATGATGAACGACTTAATTAGTGCAGTTCCAAATGCCCAGAAGGTATATACTAAATTGAGCTGGAGTGGGTTTAATCAAGTTCTACTCAATATGTGGGTTGTGGTGGCAGTTTTGGGAACGCTGGGACTCGCAATGTCAAGTGCTTCAATGATGATATGCGCCAATTCACAAATCGTTTTACTGATAGGCATCATCTTTTATTTTGCAAACTCAATCATAAGTTTATCACCGGTAATGAGTATACTAAAGTGGCTAACACCATTTGGATATGCTGATACAACTGGTGAGAGTCTTAATTTGATCAACCTTACACTACTCTCAGGAATCAGTCTTCTGATTGCGCTAGTAAGCCTTTATTATTACAAAAAAAGAGATTTTGTCAGACAATAAAACTTTTATATTAGAAACATATTAGTTGTTGGGAAGTTCTTTTGAAATCAGCAAGGTTACTTTTGTCCCTTTGTTTAATTCTGAAGTGACGAATAGTCCATATTCATCGCCATAAATAAGCTTAAGTCGATTATCCACATTTTCAAGTCCTACACCACCGAGTTTAGAGGTGGTTTCTGTCATATCGGGTTTTGTGGTTGGATCAAATCCCACACCATTATCACTGACGATCATCTCGACGTTTAGATCAGATCGCTGTGTGACTTCGATTGTAATTTTCCCAGGGGAAGATAAGAGTTTAATCCCGTGATAGATAGCATTCTCAACTATGGGTTGAAGGATGATTTTAGGAACATAGATGGAACCTAGTGACGCATCAATCCTAAATTCATAGTTGAGATTGTCTCCATAACGTTGTTTTTGGATATAGAGATACTGCGAAACATGATCAAGTTCCTGACTGAGTGGCACCATCTGACTTCCTTTGCTCAGTGAAAGTCTAAAAAACTGTGCAAGTGCTTTTGTAGTAGAGACAACGTTATCGGTATCTTTAAACTCGGCCATCCATATAATGGTATCAAGGGTATTGTATAAAAAATGAGGATTAATTTGGCTAAATAATGATTTTAATTCAACTTCGCGCAAATATTTTTCCCGCACTTTAATGCTTGCCATCATATCAAATATTTTTTGACTCATTTCATTGAAGTGCACTCTTAATCGCTCTACTTCATAGCTTGAGTGAGGAATTTCTTCAGCAAAAGCTACTGAATCAGAGATGCTACGCATTGTGTTTTCAAGTGATAGTATAGGTTTTGTAATTCTATTGGCGATTATGAGACCAATAATAAGTGAAATAGAGAATAGCAGGACAATAATGAGGATTAAGGTTTCTATAATTTGACGCCTTGCTGCAACCAAGTGATCTAGTGTTGATACGCCAACTAAAGTCCATTCCGTGCCACTAACAGGATAGTGATGAATGAGTTTTTCTATATGCGCATCATATCCATCATTCATACTATCAATATTTATAAGTGTTTTGACTTTTTCCGGATCCTCAAAATAGGATGGATCCATATGATAGACAAGTTCATTTTGCTTATCCAAAATAAAGGCGAATCCATGGGTACCTAGGCTGAGATTTGAGAGCAACTTATCGATAACTTCATATGAAAAATCCAAAATAATAAGGCCAAGATGGTTACCATTAAGATCGGTAATTTCTTGTCCAATAGAGATCACCCAAGTGTTTTTATCCATGGTAAAATCTTGTCGTCGAATAGAAGTAAGGACAGGCATGTTGTCGCCCTTCATTGCATCCACATACCAGCTTTCATTCATCATATCTTCAGATACTTTCATGTCTAAATGTAGATCATTGGATAAAATACTTCCGGATTTACTGACGAGTATTCCAGTGAGTAACATCTTATCGCTTTCAAGAACATTGTCTAATAGAGCTGCAACATTGCCTCTAGCGATTGGATCCCCCGTTTTTAAATAAGTCAATGTATTGGGATTTCGTGCGAGTATGTTAGAAAGTGCTTTTAATTTTTCTACATAAAGTTGAATGGATTGACCACTTTTTTCAACAGATTCAGTCGTATTTGAAAGTTCACCATCCATAAGGATTGAGGATAGACTTTGGTATAGAATGGTAGACATAAAGGTAACCAGCAAAATACTTGTGATAAGATAATAAAGTATGATTTGAACGCGTATATATTTTAAACCTTTAAACCAATTAGTCGTTTTCATTTGGTCGCCTCACAGCTGTTACATATTGTTTAGGTGAAAGCCCATATTTTTGCTTGAACCGAGTATTAAAATAGTTCACATCTTGGAAGCCAACTTGCTCTGAGATTTCATAATTTTTAAGCGTTGTAGTGAGTAACAGTAACTTTGCTTTTTCTAGCCGATTAGTAAGTACATAATCTTGAAAAGGCATGCCCAAAATTGATTTGAGCATACCACTTAGATAATTCGCACTATAACCTAATTTTTCAGATAGATAACTTAGTGACAAATCCGGATTATAAAGTTCTGCGTTGATTGAATCTTGAATTGCTTCATTTGAATTTGAACCGATAACTTCTTTTGACAATTGTTTTACAACCGTACTGATTTCCTTTTGTACTTTAAGTTGGTTGTATCCCTGAATTAATCTGATTATGGCCTCCATTACATCTTGCTTTGTCACAGGTTTTAAAATGTAATCATCTACACCAATTTTAAGCGCAGCAACTGCGTAATCGAAATAATCGTACCCTGTAAGCATCGCAATTCTAGTAAAAGAATTGATTTTTTTTATTTCGGTTGCAAGATCAAGACCGTTCATGTGAGGGAGATTAATATCAAGAATAACTAGTTCAGGTTGATGCTGCTCGAAAATTTTTAAACCCTCTAATCCATTTGAAGCTTCTAGTACCGTGTTGATTTCTAGTTTATCAAAATCAATAAGTGTTCTAATCCCTTTTCTAATGAGAGGTTCATCATCAACGAGCAGCAATTTATACATCATGTCACCACTTTCAAGTTTTATTTTACATAGGATTTTAAATAACCATAGCCAAGTGCATCCATATCATCATAAGGAATAAATTTTATTGAGGCACTGTTGATGCAAAATCTTAAACCGCCTAGCTCTTTTGGGCCATCATCGAAAACATGACCTAAATGCGTGTCACCTGAGCGACTTCTGACTTCTGTTCTCACCATATTATAACTGTCATCTTCAATATAAGTGACAACCTCTGCGATAATTGGTTTTGAGAAACTTGGCCAACCGCATCCTGAATCAAACTTATCTTTCGAACTGAAAAGTGGTTCTCCAGTGACAACATCTACATAGAGGCCAGGTTCGAAATAATCCCAATATTCATTGGAGTAAGCATGCTCTGTATCTCCTAGTTGTGTTACTTTATATTGTACATCAGTGAGTGTTTTTTTCAAAGTAGCATCATCTGGTTTTGGGTAATTTGCGGGATCAATCAAAGACTTATCTGCAATTGATAAATCAATATGACAATAGCCATTTGGATTTTTTGCAAGATAATCTTGATGATTGTCTTCTGCAAGGAAGAACTGATCAAGCGGTGCCACTTCAACAACTATCGGTTTTTTAAATTTCTTTTGTTCCTCTGCGATAATGGTATTGATAATGCTTAAATCAGCTTCATCAGTGTAATATATACCAGATCGATATTGCGTTCCAACATCATTACCTTGTTTGTTGATACTTGTAGGATCGACGACTTTGAAGTAGTAAAGTAAAAGAGTACTCAAATCCACTTTTGAACTGTCATAGATAACATGCACAGTCTCTGCATGACCTGTGTTCTTATGAGATACTTCTTCATACGTTGGATTTTCAGTATTTCCATTGGCATAACCAGATGTGACATCATAAACGCCTATAATTTTTTCCATGTAGGCTTCAATTCCCCAGAAGCATCCTCCTGCGAGATAGATGTCTTTAAACTGATCTTTGTTCCACTCTAAATCCTGCATTTTATTCATCTTATTTTCACTTGATACTGTCAAATTCCCAGAAGCAGTCAAATTATCAGAAGAAGATGTGATGATAGTTTTAGCGCCACAGCCAGTAAGCACAAAAGTTAGAGTAAGCATAATTAAGGTCAATTTTTTCATTTTTGTGTCCTTTCTTAATATTTGGTAGAGGACTAATAAATCGATTTGAAAGTCTCTGCGATGGTTTGATTGTCTACATGACCAGGTAATGATTTGATGAGGATGCTATCAGAACCGATGTATGCTGAGGTAGGGTAAGCGCGAACACCAAAGGATTTAGCAATTACGCCTTTTTCATCTATCAAGACTTCAATGTTTTTGTAATCGAGAGAATTAAACCAAGTGATGAAGTCATCTTTTGATTGCTCACCGTTATAACCGGGCGAAACAATAGTGATAACTTTGAAATCTTGATCACTGGCAGCCAATTGGTCTAATTCTTCTAAACCTGCTAAACAGATTGAACACCATGATGCCCAAAACTTAATATATACCTTTTCACCTTTTAAAGAAGTTAAACTAACTTCGTCACCTTGTAAGTTCATCAAACTGAAATCAGGAGCCAGATCGCCTTTATTCGTCATCATTTGCTCTGTGCTCATGTTCCCTTCAGCAACTGATTCATCTGTCATCATGGTCTCAGTTGCGACCATATTTTCCTCTGCTACCATAGTTTCATCAGCCATCTTTGTTTCTGCTTGTGCCATTGTTTCTTGTTTCATCATGTCTTTGCTTTCCTGATTTTTCTTTGATTGATTGACGCCAACAGCCACGCCAGTTGCAACTATAATTAGAGCTAAACCTATAAATATAAAACTATTTTTTTTCATAAATAAAATCCTCTCTTTCAAAATAACCTGTCAATCCAGGCGGTTAAAGTTGATAAATTTCTCGTCATTAAGATGAGTCCCATAATGATAATTAAAGCACCACCGATTTTTTTAATCGTTGGAAGGTATTTTTCTAAACTTTCAAACTTTCTCATTACCAGTTGAGAAAGACTTGCTAAGATAATAAATGGAATTGCCAGACCAAGTGTATAGAGTAACATGAGCCAGCCGCCATAAAGTGCCTGTCCGCCGCCAGCTGCAACCACTAAAACTGCTCCTAAAACGGGGCCAACACAAGGTGTCCAAGCAAAACTAAAAGTAAAGCCTAAGAGATATGCGTTTAAGTAACGATTTTTTTGTTTGTTATTAAATTTAAAACTTTTAAATTTTTCAAGTGCAGGTAATCTGATGAGTTCCATTTGATGAAGCCCCATAATCACAACGAGTGCACCTCCTATAAAATAGAAGGCATCAAGTTGAATGAAAGCACCAAGTGCACCAGCGCCAAACCCCAAAGTGATAAATGTAGTAGAAAGTCCAAGTACAAATAACATCGTTTTAATAAATGGTGCCATTTTTTTGAAACGGTTGCTATCTTGATCTGTAAGAATGCCTATATATACAGGTATTAATGGAAAAGTACAAGGTGCAAAGAAAGATAAAAAACCTGCGAAGAATACTGTACTCATAAATAATTCCATATCGTCATCTCCTTATAATTTGATTATAATTGAATTATATAGGGTTATTTAGTTTAATGATATCTATTATCATTTGCAAAAACTAGATTATAATATGATTTTATTTGGTATAAAGAATAATGTTTTAATAGGCGCTAAACTTGAAAGGAAGGGTATGTGATGAAGCGAGATATATTACTACTTGGCGATGAGAGATTATATGAAAAAAGTCTAGAGATAAAAAGAGAAGCATTACCTAATATATTAGAGATTGCAAACGATTTGCACGACACTTTAATGGCTTTTAGGAAAGAATATGGCGTTGGCAGGGCAATAGCTGCGCCTCAAATTGGTCATTTTGTTAGGCTAATTTATATGCACATAGATAAACCAGTGATTATGATTAATCCAGTTTTATATTTTATCGATGATGAAATGATGGATGTACTAGACGATTGTATGTCATTTCCAATGCTTTTAGTTAGAGTAAGAAGATATAAACGGTGTAAACTCGAGTACATAAATGAAAAATGGGAAACGTGTGCTATGATATTCGAAGGGGATTTATCAGAACTTATACAACATGAGTATGACCACTTAGATGGTATTCTAGCAACCATGAGAGCAGAAAATGCCAAAGATCTCATATATAAAAAAATGACATAACCAAGTTGAGTTAATACGTAAAATACACAGAATTCTAATAAGACTTTAATTGTATTCATAATTCGACTATGTTAAGCTATTAACGGAATTTGACAGAGGGATATTGTTTTAATTAGGGAGGACAATCAAGATGCAAACAAAATATAGTGAAAGAATCAGCACTAAAATTGTCATAACTGTCATGTTAGCAATTTTGTGCTTAGTTGTAATAAGTTCAGGTATAACCTACTTTATTATATCTAAAGACTTAAAAACAAGAACCAATCAGGAAGCAAAAAGCGTATGGGAAACAGTAACAGAAAATATAAGTATAGAGGAAATCACAGATCTCATCGCATCTCCATCAGAGGATAATGCCAATTATAGTTTAATTAAAAACAAACTTGTTTTAATCAGAAATGCCGTTGATGCCCAGTTTTTGCATATTGTTGTGAAAGAGGGAGAAAACTATTTCTATTTGGCGGATGGTGTAACTGAAGCCGGGCAAAGTGCGCTGCCAATGGAGCCGATTGAAAGTGAATATTCATTAAAATATGATTCGGTTTTTCAAACAAAGCGTCCCGTATTTGGGACTTTTGATAAGTTTGAAGGCAAAATTTTATTCTCTAATTATTTTCCGATTTTTGACAGTTCAAATCAAATTATCGCTTTTCTCGGAACGGATTTTAATATCACAGACGAAGTAAAAGCATCTGGAGATGCATTTAGATTAATTGCAGCTTTAACTTTTATCTTCATGCTCGTTGTCGGCGGTGCATTAACTATACTGATCCGTAATTTACTCAAACCAATACCTTATTTGGCAAAACAATGTATCCGGATTGCCGAGTACAATTTATCAGAAAATATCAATACGAATTTCAAAGGAGAGTTCAAAGTATTAGCAGATGCAATGGAGACGCTTCAGTTAAACAATAAAGTCCTAGTAAGCAGCATCTCACAAACTTCATTGCAAATCAGTGAAAACTTTAGTGCAGTACAAGAATCTAGCCATAACATATCTGCAATGGTTGAAGAAACAACGGCTTCTCTCAGTGACAGTACGCATGCTATAGATCTACAGGAAGATGCTGTAAAGGTTATGAAGGAACAAAGTTATGAACTCAACAAACATTTAAATAGCATGGAACATACACTTATCCAAACGACTTTGGATGGTAAAAAAGTAGAAGATTCCACAAATGCTTCGAGTATAGAACTTCAACAAATGAAATTACAATTTGAAAAAACCTCCAAAGGGTTCGATGAGCTTAATAAAAAAATGAATGAACTTCATGATAATTCTGGGTTAATCAAGAGCATCATAGAAACCATAAGAGGGATTGCTGCTCAGACCAATTTGTTAGCATTGAATGCATCTATAGAAGCAGCACGTGCAGGAGAACAAGGCAGAGGATTTGCAGTAGTGGCTGAAGAAATTAGAAAACTCGCCGAAGAATCTGCTCACTCAGTATCGGAAATAGATCATATTATCCAAACCGTCTTAAGTGAAATTCAACTATCAAATCAGATCACATCAGAGACTAATGGCTTAATAGCAACTTCGCAAAATTCTTTAGAACATGCAATGCATCAGTATTCAAGTTCAGAGACTTCAATTAAAGCGATACTGGAAAGTATTAATTTCTTAAATGAAAAAGTGATTTCTGTCAAAAATGTTCAAGGTAATTTCATAGAGACCTCTCAAAAAGTGGGCACTTTATCGAGAGATAACGCAGAGCGAATTTCTCAAATTAGTGCATCCTCTGAAGAAGAATGTGCCAATGTAGAAGAAATCACAGCAAGTATCGATGCGCTTAATTCCTTGCTTTCCGAGCTTAATTCCAAAATCAAACAATATCAATTATAAGCGTTTTTATATAAAAAGAGGGTATAAGCTAATAAGAAGCTTTTACCCTTTATTTTTAGTCACAGTTAATTGTGAAAAAATCAGAGTACGCATTGTACAAGGATTTTATTGAGAGGATTTTATGAAAAAAACATGGATCGCAATATTCATATTGAGTTTAGTAGTGTTTACCGCGGGCTGTAGCTCAAACAATAGTAGTCAAAGTAAAACCTCAGTAAGTTCTACTGAAAATTCTTCTGAGACCACCATGAGTGAGACGACATTAGAGACCACTGTTGATGCAAATGGCAATGTTTTAAATGTGTTTACAACTGAAGAATTAGCCAAATACAATGGCAAAGATGGTCAGCCTGCATATGTTGCCTATGAAGGCAATGTATATGATGTTTCAAATGTGAAAGAATGGAAAACGGGAACACATCAAGGGAAATATGAAGCTGGAAAGGACTATACAGATGTGCTGAATAACGTTGCACCTCATCCAGCAAGTTTTTTACTTGAAAAGGGTGTATTGGTTGGGATTTTGAAATAAACTGTGACGATAAAAAAGTGAAATTTGAGCTCGTCTCAAATTTCACTTTTTATTGTGCCATCTAGATTTTAATAAAGAGTATTTATTTGTTGATTTCTTGTAGTTTTTCTTCTGTATCCAATTTAATTTGCTCGAGTTCCTCATTTTTAAGGACAATTTGTTCATCAATAGATTTAATGATGTCAATTTGTTCTCTTACGAGTTCATAAGTAAAAAGCATAGGATCAGCTTCATAGACGAGTACACCTACTTTTAAAAGTTGCTCTTCCTTGCTTTTGTTAAGATTTGATATTTCTGATTTTACTTTGTTGGTGTCGATTAGTGATGCAGATTTTGCACCTATGACTTTAGTACTTTTGTCTATGCCCTGTTTGAGTTTTCCAAATAAATCTGACATGGTTCACCCCCGTTTAATTTTATATGAGATATATACACTTCTTTTTCATAAAAAAAACATGCCTAAGCATGTTTTAATAAATATTATTTGTTATAAATATGATTTAATTCACCAGATGCTACCATCATGTGCAGTGCCTGTACAAGTTGATCATCGAGCTTTCCAGCTGCAACATCAGAATCTAGAATAGCGAAAGATTGTTCTAGCGTCATGCCTTTTCTATAGGGTCTATCTGTATAAAGCGCATCAAATATATCAGCTACAGTTATAATACGGGTTTCAATATTGATGTTTTCTGCTTTTAATCCGTAGGGATAACCACTACCATCTAATTTCTCGTGATGAGATAACACCATCTCAGTTGACTTTTGTAAAGCCGTAATAGGTTTCACAATTCTTGCGCCTGCCACGGGGTGGTCTTTCATCACTTCAAATTCTTCAGGTGTTAACTTTCCTGGTTTATTTAAAATTGATTCAGGTGTAGATACTTTTCCTATATCGTGAATAATAGCGCCAAGTTCAATATTTTTAAGTTGTTCTTTATTGAGGTTCATATGTTTACCAAGTGCAATTGCAAGGTCAGCAACACGTCTTGTGTGGTTTTCTGTATAGGCATCTTTCGCTTCAACTAAATTGGACAAACTAATCACAAATTCTAAAACATTGTCCATTTCTTTGTCATAATCTCTTCTCAATAAATCATATAAACGTGTGATTTCGTTATTTTTTTTCTCAATTATAACGAGTTTTTGCTTAATTTCTTTTTCCAGCTTAGATTTTTCTATGCCATTTTCGACGACTTTTATCAGTTCGTTGTTATCCCAAGGTTTCTCAAGATAATAATAAAGACCTAAATCATTGATACTCTTTATCGCACTTTCCTTATCAGAATAACCCGTCAATAGGATGGGAACGATATGTGGTTGTTTTTCTTTGATTAAAGAGAGAAGGTCTAAACCGTTCATGTATGGCATGATGAAATCAGAAATTACAAGATCAATCTTCTCGGTGTCTAAAAGCCCACTTTCGATTAATTGTTTTGGATCATTTGATGTGAATACTTCGTAATCTAGCATCATCTGTATAAGGGTGGATAAAGTTGATGTAATCATGATTTCATCGTCTATAATTAAAATTTTGCTCATATTTGCTCCTAACGTTGTATAGTGGTTCTAAAAACAGTTATAATAGAAAATAGATACCCTTAAATGATATTGTACCATATAAAGGTTAAATAAAAACAAATAATGAGAGGAAGAAACATTTAGTTTCGGTAAAAATTTATGAAGCGCTCAATTAAAAGGAAAATTCAAAATTCGATGTTTTTAACCAATATTTTGACTTTGCTGATGACTACCTTTGTGCTAATACCAGTGATACATTTTGCTTATGGTCCTGTGACGCGATATATTACAAACTCCATTGCATCTGATTTTGTAAAGACCTATGAAGTCGCAATATCTCAAAGTGCCATGAAAGGATCAGGAGATCGCGCATTTATGGCATCAACTTCTTTGGATCAGGTGATTACTAATATCAATCAGCTAATTAAACAAGAAGAAAATATACCATCAGAAATGGCACTTAAAGATAACACTATGGAAACTTTAAAAATAGTTGCTACAAATGAAGATGACTATAAAAGAATCATGGTGCTATCGAAAGAAATTTTTGATAATGCCAATATGTTTCCAATTAAATTGAGCCTGATTGAGATGGATATAGTGATCAATGATAAAACCCTTATGATCCCAATCACAAGGACTTATGATTCAACCTCAGGGATCACTAAAGACATACAAAGTGAAAACAAAATCGAGATAGTTGATGGTGAAGATAACGCAATTGGCTCTATTGCCATACGTATGGATCCAATGCTTTATACGGGTGTAAACGTAATTTTTATTACCTTGATTATCGCCCTAAGTTTATTCTCAATTATATTTGTTAAGATTATTAGTAAATTCCTATCTAATGGAATTATGAAACCTATGCATCAGACCAATCTACAACTTAAGCGCATGGCAATGAATGATATTGAATCATTATCTGGATTTCAGTTGATGCTAAAAAAACCACCACTAGAAATTGAAGAAATGATTCTGCACTCAAATACAATCTTGAACAAGTTTAAAGAATTCAGCGAATTATTAGAAAATCAGAACGAAGAATTGCATATGCAAAATGATGAACTTATCCAAAATAGAGTATTAATTGAAAATCAGCAAAATCAACTGATTCAAAGTGAAAAAATGGCTTCAGTAGGTCAAATATCAGCAGCAATTGTACATGAAATCAATACACCTATCGGCGCTATTAAAAGCAATGCACAGATGGTTGATATGGTTTTAACACAAGTAGAAAAGATGGAAGATATTGAAAAAGTGAAAAATAAACTGATTCAAATTAAACCTGCAATATCTATGATGATTACTGCTTCTGATCGAGTGAGTCAGATTGTTAAGAGTATAAAGAGTTTTTCGAGAATTGATCAATCGGCGTTTAAAGATGCTGATTTACATGAAGCTATAGAAAGTGTTCTTATTTTGACCTCAAATTTATGGAAAAGTCGTATAACCATCCATAAGCATTATTCAGAGCTACCATTTATTAATTGTTATATTAGCCTTATTAATCAAGTCATTATGAATTTGATTGTAAATGCGATTGATGCAATTGAAGGTACAGGTGAGATTACTATATCAACGGGATTAATAAATGAAGAAGTGTATGTAAGTATTGAAGATACAGGAACAGGTATACCTTTAGAGGATCTTAGTCATATCTTCGTTCAAGGTTTTACAACAAAACCTATTGGCAAAGGGAGTGGACTTGGTCTTGCACTTAGTAAAGATATAATCGACAAGCATCAAGGTAGAATTGAAGTCATAAGCGAACTAGGAAAAGGTAGTAAATTTACTATTTGGATCCCAATAAAAGATCCTGACAAAAAATTATAAGTTGTTTGACGTTATTGCTAAAACTGAAGCCAGAAAGAATTCGTGAAATTTATGAATTCCTTCTGGCTTAAATTTTAACGAATGGCTTTAGTCATTTTAAAAGTCAAAATGATATGCATCAATAGTTTTAACTTCATTAGCCTCTATTGGCCTACTAAAGTAAAAACCTTGAACTTCGTCGCAATTACTCTTAAACAGCATCTGAACATGTTTTTGATCTTCAATCCCTTCTGCGACAATTTTCAAATTGAGAGAATGAACAAAAGCAATCAACTTTTCTATAACTTCTTCATTTTCATGATTCAGTAATTTTAAATTCATTTCGCGATCAAATTTTAAAGTATCGATTGGTAAAGTAGCAAGATAACTTAAAGATGAATACTCAGCTCCAAAATCGTCAACTGCAATCTTTATACCCTTCGCCTTTAACTCTTCCATAAAAGCTATGGCAGCCGTTTTGTTTTCTAAAAAAATATGTTCAGTAATTTCGATCTGAATCAATTCTGCAGGGACTTTAAATTGTTCCAACGTCTCAAATAAGAAATTTAGATATTTAAGGTCGTTGATCTGTATAACAGAAAAATTTATAGCAATGGGTTTTACCAATAGTCCCAACTTTAACCAAGTTGCAATTTGCTCGATTGCCATGTAGGTTACTTTTCTTCCAATAGGAATAATCAAACCATTTTCTTCAGCAATTGGGATGAATTCTGCTGGTGATATTGGATGGTTTTTAAATCTCAATAAAGCTTCATAACCAACTATTTTGCCGGTTTTAAGAGACACTTGAGGTTGATAAAGAAGTTTGAAACCGTCATTATCGAGTGCTTGTTGCAAGGTACTTTGTATTTCTAGTTTGTATTTAAGATGCATTGCCATTTGTTCGTTGAAAAATGCAAAGTGATTTTTACCACTATTTTTAACGTGATAAAGTGCTAAATCTGCATTCATGATAATTTGTTCAAAACTTGTACTGTCATCAGGAAACTTTGAAATTCCCATGCTAAATTCAATTTGTATTTCATGTCTATCAATTATTATAGGTGATGTAAACAATTTGAAAATTGAATTAATGTAATCATCAAGATTATCGTTGGTAGATAAATTTTCGAACAAAATAAGAAATTCATCACCACCAAAACGAGAGACAAAGATATTCTCTTTAGTTATTGCAGAAAGTTTGGAGGCAATTATTTGTAGAACTTTATCACCAAAAATATGTCCTAAAGTATCATTGATGCTTTTGAAATTGTCCATGTCTAAAAGTATGACTGCACCACTAGTGTTTTTCGTTATTGTCTCAGATAGTTTGTGATGAAAACTTCTTCGATTAGGCAAATCAGTAAGTGGATCATGATCTGCAAGAAAATTAATTTTTATTTGCTGAATATTAATCTCATCTAATTGGGCAATTAATTCTTCTTCTGAAGCAATTAGCATGTCATTTTTAATCGAAATTTCTTCGTTGTAATCGCGTATTTTTTCTAGATAGCTTGATACTTTATCAAGAAGGCCATTAATTGAGTGTGCAATACCTATAAAGGGATTATCACTGGATAAGTTTACTCTTTTTATGGATGTATCATCTACTCGAATACTTCTAATTTCATCATCCATAATTTCAAGGCTATTTTTAAGTTCAATGAAATTGGATTGCATACCACCCAATGCATTAGAAATTTCTCCGATTTCATCATTATTTCTTGAAAAATGATCAATTGTACTGTGTTCATATTCGTCAAAATTGAATGAAGCCATTTTTTTTATAATTTGTGATAAAGTGAGAATGGGTTTAGTAATATAACCTGCGATTAAGTAAACAAAGATAATGACGACTATTGCCATGATAATTGAGATGATAACTAATAAACCAGACAATGACTGAGATTGTTTTAAAACTTCACTTTTATCGATAATGGCGACATACTTCCAGCCGCTTATGGGAGAAATATATAACGTAAAGACTTTTTCAGTATTGTTGAGTATACCTTCAAACGATTGATTGTTATACTTTTCAAAACCTATAAAGGCATTATTTGTCATTTCATGTACATTTTTAAGAACCCAACTAGGATTTTTGGGGCTATTGATAATGACGTTATTTGGACTCACAATACTCACATAACCAGTTTCACCTATAGTGACGGCTGAAACATCAGCCATGATATCTTCAAGTCGAATCGTTAAGCTTACGACGCCTAGTGTTTTGTTATCTTTTACTACCTTTTTATCAATACTGATCACGAGTTCTTTAGTAACTTTAGTTTCATAGGGTTCAGAAACGACGATGTCATCGCTAGCAAGCGCACTTGTATACCAAGCTCTTTCTCGTGGGTCATATGGAGAAGTAGGGTTAAACTTTGGGTATTCAATATAGCCTCCAAATTCAGTACCATAAGAGACAAAGGCGACGATGCGGTGGGTATCGACAACAGACTTAAAAAGGTTAGAAATTTTTCTTTCATTCTCTGTGTTGGTATAGTTATACTTTCCAGGATCAAATGATGTATAATTGTTGATACCCGAGTCAACATTAAGGATATTTTCATCTAAAACCAACATTGAGGTCATGTCCTTCATAGCAACTAATATAGCTTCATCAACATGTTGAGTGACTTGTCTTAAGACGGTTTGCGTGTGCATAATACTATTTTGATATAACCATTTTTCAGTTTCGCCTTTTATATATAAAATTCCAAGTGAAAAAGGAATTAAGCAGATGAGTAACATACTGTAAATAAGTTTTTTTCTCACAGAAAGGTTTTTAAGCATCATATAGTCTCCATTTTATATTAAGTTAAGGATGAAATAATTGTAACATTTTTAGTGACGACTTGCTATATGATTAAATATTTACATATTTTGTTATTTATTTATATTAATATCAAATTTATATCATTTACATTTATTTTACAAAAAAAAGATAAATAATGTGTTATAATACATCTAAATAAATTTATAAATAGGGGTATTATTATGATTCAATGGGAACAACAATATGAGCTTGGAATTAAATCCATTGATGACCAACACAAGCGGTTGATCGAAATTACGAGTGAGTTGTCTTTATTATTAACAAATGCTGTAGGTGGTGAAGATATTTATGATCAAATGGTAGAAATCATTCAAGAGATTACAGATTATACAATTTATCATTTTAAGTATGAAGAATCACTTTTCGAAAAGGTTAATTACCCATTTAAAGCAGTTCACATTAAAGAACACAATGATTTAATTTCGGAAATTGAAAACTTAGATTTAAGAGCTGTTGATGAAGATCAAATTACGTTTGGTAAAAAGATACTTAAGTTTTTAATCACTTGGGTTTTTAAGCATATAAGTGGTTCAGACTTTTTATACAAAGATCTAATGATATCAAATGGAATCCATTAATGTATAACCGTGCTTGCCACGGTTTTTTTTGGTTCAATTTGTCTAGAAACGGTATAATATAAGCAGGTACACTTCAACTTTTGAAAGGGTGGGTTATATGGATCAAACAACAAAAGATACAATTTATTTTTGCCTCGATTTTGTTAAAACTAATTACAGTGCCCAAAGTCAAAATGTACAGTGTAGAAACTGGCTTAAAATGGCGATGGACTTAGTTGCTAAAAGTCAATTGCCTACGGGAGATTTTATAATTTCAAATTTAAAAGAAGCTGATGGTTACTTTTCTGGGGCCAATAGCAGTGCAACCTCAAATACGTTGTTTGAAAAAATCGATATGGTAAAAACTTTACTTGTGGGATTATAATCACTGCGAAATTAGATTGACTAATATAAATTACAAATATAAATTACAAATAGAGATTACAAATATATTTTCTAATAAACCGCTTAGCACCAAGTAAGGCGTTATATTAGAATTTTTTTTACCTTTTTTTTTAAATGGAGTAGGGAAAAAAGAAAAATTATCCAAAACATTGTTGTAAATATACAATTAAAAAATATTTTTTTATATCTATAATCACAACTAAATAGTAAAAAAAAGTGAATCTGATATTTTTAAAACCTTTTTTTTGTAGGTCTTTAGATGCATTTTACCCCTTTTTTTATCCTAATATAACTCTATTTTCAAAACAGTTGTTTTCAGGTTAAAATTGTTAAGATATAATAAAGTGTAGTCGTATATTATTTTGGAGGTTGACTTTGGTATATTTATCCATAGGTGTCATTGGTTTTGTATTTTATTATCTTTACGATGTGAATAGTATTATATGGAAAACAAGATCCTTGCATGTCACCTTTATACTAGGTACAGTTCTTCAAATATTAGCTACAATAGGGTTAATACTAGAAAACAGAGAACACTTCACGTTTAATTTATTGTGGATAATAACTGGATTATATAATTTAACTTTGTTAGTTTATTCACTTTTTTTTGCATTGCCTTTTGATGAAACCTATATTAAAGAAAGCCATGAAAAAAAAGTATATCAAAAAGGCGTATATGGTTTATGTAGACATCCAGGCGTACTTTTTTACCTAGGAGCATATATTTCATTAGCCTTACTCTTTAAAACCACAATGGTTAGTATAGCAGTTATTGTTTGGAGTTTTTTAAATGTAATTTATATTGTGATACAGGATTATTGGACTTTTCCGCATATATTTACAGACTATGCATCCTATAAATTAGAAACACCATTTTTAGTCCCTTCGAAAAAGAGTCTTAAAAAATGTATTAAATCTCAATAGGTGGTAAACTATGAATTTAAAAAACATGCTCGGTGAAAAACAATATGATGAAATTTGGAATCTATACTGTGGATTCCTCGATTTGAGTTTGGAACAGTACATGGACATACAAAAGAGACTGATGATTGAACAAATGAACCTTTGGTGTGCCAGTCCACTTGGAAAAAGCATCTTAAAAGGCAAGAATCCTAAAAATCTTGACGAATTTAGAGACATGGTGCCTTTAACTACTTACGATGATTATGCCGATATTTTATTGCAAAAAAGATCTGATACACTGCCTGATCATCCAATTATCTGGATACAAACTACTTGGGAGGGTGGAAGGCACCCTATAAAGGTGGCACCTTATACACGGAGTATGTTAGATGTTTATAGAAATAATGTTACAGCATGCCTAATCTTATCTACAAGTACTGAAAAAGGCAAGTTTGATGTTGAAGATACAGATAAATTTCTTTATGGACTAGCACCACTGCCTTACGCCACAGGTCTATTTCCACTTGCACTTGGAGAAGAAATTGACATTCAATTTTTACCTGAAATCAAAACTGCAGTTGAGATGACTTTTTCAGAGCGAAACAAGGCGGGGTTCAAACTTGCCATGAAAAACGATGTTGAGTTTTTTTTCGGACTTGGTAGTGTTGCGTTTGCTGTAAGTCAGAGCCTTTCAAGTATGTCATCTGGAGGCTCTGGTGGTTTAAAATCGTTACTCAAATGTCATCCCAAAATGATCTATAGAATCCTAAAAGCTAAATATGTCACTAAAAAAGAAAATCGAAGCCTACTTCCTAAAGATTTATTTAGGCTTAAAGGATTTATGGTTGCTGGTACAGATAACAAATGCTATAAAGATGACCTTGAACATATGTGGGGGATTCGTCCAATGGAGCTTTTTGCTGGAACTGAGCCATCAATTATAGGAACAGAGACTTGGACTCGAAAAGGAATGTATTTTTTCCCTGATACTTGTTTTTATGAATTCTTACTTGAAAAAGATATGTTATTGTTGATGGAAGATCCAAGTTTTACTCCACGGACTTATCTTATGAACGAAGTTGTACCAGGTGAAAAGTATGAAATTGTTTTGACTCTGCTAAAGGGTGGCGCATTTGCAAGGTATAGAGTGGGAGATATGTATCGCTGTGTGGGTTTAACCAATCAAGAGGATGGTACAAAAATCCCGAGATTTGAGTATGTAGACCGCGTACCTACTATAATTGATATTGCAGGATTTACTAGGATTTCAGAACATGGTATTCAAAGTGCGATTGAACTATCGGGATTACCTGTTGTTGGATGGACAGCAAAGAAAGAATTTTCTGCAGAAAATCGCCCTTATATGCATCTTTATTGCGAAATTGAGAAAGATGCTTATGCCCATAATGCAGTAAGTACTGACATAATAAAAGAAATTTTGACGACCTATTTTAAATATATTGATCAAGATTATCGAGATTTGAAAAAAATATTGGGTATGGACCCATTAAAAGTTACAATTCTTAGATGCCAAACTTTTGCAGATTATAAAAGAAGATATAAAAAGAATATCGCAAAAGTTAACCCTACACATAGTGATTTGATTGAACTATTAAATGTTCAAAATCTTCAAGTTGCACAAAAGGGGGGAGATGAATGAGTCAAGGTATATTTGGTTATATTTCTAGTATTGCACTCTTATGTTACCTTTTTATGTTAATGATCTTTATCAATGCGGAGAAAAACAAAATTATCAATGCGTTTTTACTTATTTTGAGTGCGATGATTTTGTGGACTGGTGGCTCTTTGCTTATGAGGCTCCAGTTTTGGCCAAATTATGTTTTTTGGTATCAAGTTTCTTTAGGGGGACTGATGCTAATTATTTATAGCTACTTTAAATTTATCGTTTCATTTACTGGTAAAAAGGCCAAGCTGGCTTCAAATATATACTTTGTCTTGTTACTGCTATGTTTTTTAGTCAACCTACCTGATGGTCTACTTCTAAAATGGCCAAATCTTGTAAGTGTTGATGGTAAAACTATGATGGTCTATGATAAAATGACACACTATGTTACGATTCTTTTTTTAGTAGCTGCTATAGTGATTGTTCACATGTTATTTTATCTTTTTAGCTATCTTAAGAAAAACAAACGATTAAACAAACAAGCAATGCCCATTGTTTTTGGAATAGTTACACTATTTGCGGGAAATTTAGCACTTGTATTACCTATCTTTTCAGGCTTTCCAATAGATATCGTCGCAGGGGTTTTTAATGCAGGTTTCTTGATGTTTGCTTTAATAAGGAGACATTTGTTTAAGCTCAAACTGATGGCAACAGAGAGTGTTGGTTATCTATTTTGTGTTGTACTTGGCTTCCCTGTATTTTATAACCTATTACCCTATATTGATAAATATATAATTCAGCGTGTGAATGACCAACAAGGTTATGAATTACCGATTTATTTGCTCAGCTTTGTGGTTGTTGTATCACTTTTATTTTATTTTTGGAAAAAAGTCATATCTAGTATATTTGTGAGAGAAGAAGAATCTCAAAACGATATATTAAAGCAATACACGACCGAAGTATCAAAAAGTCTTAAGCTCAATGAAATCTTACAAAAGACAGTTGAATCTATTGGTCAGTCAACGGGAATTAAAAAGGTCTATATTGGCCTAATTGATTATGAGTCTGAGAATTTTATTCTCAGATATAGCGACCAATCTCTTGCTGATTTATCCTTTATCATTCGAAATGATCACCCTATATTAAAGTGGCTTAATCTTAACGAAGAGATTCTTAGCCTTGAAGAATTCGAGCATACTGTGGATTATAAATCAATTTGGGAAAGCGAGAAGTACCAACTGTCAAGATTAGGTGCAAAATACTGTATTGGTCTTAAGGAAAACGGACTATTGATAGGGATTATTTTATTTTCTGATTTTGGTAGAAAAACAAAGTTAAAACCACAAGATTTAAATATGATCATGTCAATTAGTTCAGTAGCCTCGATTGCAATTAAAAACGCACATGCATATGAAAAAGCTTATCTGGAAGCAAGAACTGATGATTTGACAGGTGTGTTGAACCGCAGGTATTTCTATGAACTGATTAATGAAATCTACGACCAAAACAAAGAAGGTTCTGTTGCATTGATTATCATAAATATTGATGATTTTAAGTTATACAATCAATTATATGGTGTAAAGCAAGGTGACCAAGCTCTTAGAAATGTAGCAGATTTAATCAAAGGATGCATAGGCGCACAGGGCTATGTTTCGAGATACAGTGGTAAAGAATTTGCAATTTTGCTTCCTGGATATGATGTTTTTTCTGCAAGAAAATTAACAGAGTCTATACGTGATCAGATTAGTAGTATCACACATAATAGTGCAGGTCAGAGACAGAAGAGTCTAACGATTAGTGCTGGAATCAGCGTAGCGCCTTTTGGTGCGAAAAGTGTAAAAGAGTTACTAGATAATGCGGATCATGCAGTTTATCAAGTAAAACGTAAAGGGAAAAATGCAATAAGAGTGTTTGATACATTTATAAGTACAGATAAAAATGTGGATGAATTAGATTATAATCAAGTGTATGATGATTACAAATCCACTATATTTGCTTTGATGGCAGCTATTGATGCAAAAGATCACTATACGTTTAATCATTCTGATAATGTTGCCAATTATGCAGTAGCACTGGCTTCAGAACTTAGACTTAATAAAGATATAGTAGAAAATATTAGACAGGCAGCATTACTTCACGATATTGGTAAGATTAGTATCCCTGAAAGTATACTCAATAAACCAGGGAAATTAAGTACAGATGAGTTTGTGATTATGCAAGGACATGTAGAAGCTTCAATAGATATCATTAGACATTTACCTTCGTTAGACTATGTTATTCCAGCCGTTTTGGGGCATCACGAAAGGTATGATGGTAAAGGATATCCAAGGCGGATCTCTGGTGAAGACATTCCATTGACAGCAAGGATTCTTTGTATTGCGGATTCATTTGATGCCATGATTTCATCAAGGTGTTACAAACCGGATATGCCAGTTTCCAAGGCGCTTAAAATCATGGAAGACGAAGCTGGAGGGCAGTTTGATCCTAAGTTAGTAACGCTATTTACAGAAATGGTGATAAATGATCAATTGGGGTTGCCTACATCAGTTGAAAAATTAAAAATTGTAAAAATGTAATAAGAGACCGTTCATTCCTTATAAGATTGAACGGTCTTTTTTGAGCATGCTTTTTATGTCGTAGTAAGATGCTCTAATCTTGAGATATCTAATCTTGAGATAATTGCCTCACAAAGTTCATATGTAATGAGTGCATCTGTTGGCAAATCTGCGCTTTTTGCAATATTTCCTATACTTATCACTCCGATCTTCATAGATCGCCACTCCAGTGATAAGTTAAGTATGTCCTCGATGAAGATTAATAAAACAAGGTATCATAATAGATTAAAGTTTATTGCACAAATATTCAAACATACAATTGACAAAACGATACAAGTACGTTAAAATCTAAATAAATTATGCATTATACATTTATAAATGTATAATATGGTAAACAAAGGAATTTTATTTTTTTAAAATCTACCGAAGAGTATGGGGGAAAAATGAAACCATCAATTAATTCAAAATTGGCGATTATTGGCGTTGCAATTGATTTAGGTGCAGGTACGCCAGGTGTTAGCTTAGGACCTGCTGCCATTCGTTTTGCAGGTGTAACAGAAAGACTCAACAACATTGGTTATCAAGTTGAAGATATGGGCGACATTGTAGCAATCAAACCTGTATCGCCTCATACAGAAGGAACTAAACTTAAAAACTTAGATGAAGTTGCTAGAGTAAACAATCTACTTTGCGAAAGAGTTTCAGAAGCAATGGCATCAAACTTGTTCCCCTTAGTTTTAGGAGGTGACCATAGTATCGCTATTGGCACAATTGCTGGTGTTCTTCAACATAAATCAAATCTTGGTGTGATTTGGTTCGATGCACACGGTGATATCAACACTGACGAAACTTCACCATCGGGTAATATCCACGGTATGCCTGTTGCTGTAAGTTTAGGTTTAGGACATGAAAGATTAACTTCAATAGGTGGTTCAGATAAAAAATTAAATACGAAAAACATCGTTTTTATCGGTTGCCGAGATTTAGATCAAGGCGAGCGAAAAATTCTTAAAGAACTTGGCATTACAGTGTTTACCATGCATGAAATTGATCGCTTAGGTATGACTGAGGTAATGACACGCGCAATTGAGATTGCAACAAATGGTACAGATGGTATTCATGTTAGCTTTGATTTAGATAGTATGGATCCGGTTTTTGTACAAGGAACAGGTACGCGAGTACCTGGAGGATTAACTTATAGAGAAAGCCATTTAGCACTTGAGATGATTGCACAAACTGAAAAGGTCGTAAGTGCTGAGTTTGTTGAAGTAAATCCGATTATAGATCATAAAAATGAAACTGCTAAAACGGCTGTGGCTCTTATTGGTTCATTGATGGGAGAATGGTTAATATAATTAATTAAGTAAAGCTTGCATAGATTTTATTATCTAAGCAAGCTTTTTTTTATGAGTAATTTTGATATTGAAAATTTGTGATAGGCGTTACTGTTTTCATAACTATATTCATATACTTATTGATTTAACGTAACATTTTGGAGTAAACTCTTAGTATATATAGAAACCAATAGGAATTATCTTTTCGGAGGCGAAATGAACATTAAGAGGTTTACTGTCAAATCAAAAATCTTGTGGTTTCTACTACCACTATTTATAACCGTCCTCATCATAATTACTTTTACTGCAAATCAGATATTAACAAATGTTTTGCAAGACAAATTTAATGGGGAAAAAGAAACAATTATTTCAAATGCTTCACTTTTAGTTGAGCAAATTCATGCAGGATATGCAATGCTAGATTTGCAACTTGAAGATGAAATGGCAGAGGGAATCAAGGCATTCAAAATTCTATATGAACAAGAAACGCCAAAACTAAGTCTTCCCCAAATTAAGAAAGCGATGAATGATAAATATAATTTAATAGTTATAGATCAAAAAAATACAATTATTGAATCGACAATTGAAGGTGCTGCAGGGTTCAATTTTACTGAATTTGATAAAGCATTAGGTGAAAAGATTAGCGATATAAGAAAATCCAACGAGATTATTCATGAAAAAATAAGGACAAATGTTGGGACGGGATTGTTAAGTAAATTTTCGTATCTCGCAACATCAGATAATAAGAATGTGCTAGAAATCGTATACGATAATGACCAGTTTTCTAAGCTTGTAAACCAACTTGAACCAGTAAAGACGATGGATAAGTTGACCCATACTTATGAGAGTATAAAAAGTATTAAAATCTATGATGCATATGGCTATGAATTCAAAAATGATGGTACAAAGACAGAACCAAGCGAGATGAGTTTGATATTTGTTAAACGTGCTAAAGATGAAACGAGATATGAAGAAAAACAGGGTAATCTATCTTTGAATTATATTTATATTGAGGATCATAATATCAGTCCACTCAGCGATCAAAGCAAAGTACTTGAAATTGTGTTTGATGATACGATGGTTCGAAATCTCATCATAAAACTTTCAGTCCTAGTGTTTTTAGGTGGTGCCTTAATTGCTCTTTTTTCTACTGTTATTATATATTATGGTGTTCAAAAAATAACCACGCCAATTTCCATGCTTTATACTGCTGCGTTAAGTGTTTCAAAAGGTAACTATGAGGTGTATGTTAAATCAAGTGGAGAAGATGAGATTGCTCAATTAACCAATGTGTTTAACAATATGACGAGTAATATTAGAAATGCTTATAATTTAGTAGAGAATAAACTGAAAACAACATTATATTCAGTAGGGGATGGTATAATCGCGGTTTCACTTGAAGGTAAAATTGAAATTTTCAACAGAGAAGCAGAGAAAATAATTGGTTATAAATCTAGTGAAGTCGTTGGAAAATCATTGGAAGAGGTTTTCTTTATTTTAAGAAAAGAAACATTAGTGGGTATCGACAAGGAATTTATTGCGAATGTCATGGGTAAAAGTACTGAGACTATAAAAAATAGGTATGGAAACTTGATCCCAATAGAAATGAAAATCTCTGAAATCAGAGCTGATTCAGACTTGCACCAAGGTGTCGTAATTATATTTAGAGATATCACAAATCATATTGAAAAGATGAATCAAATTGAATTTTTAAGTTATAATGATCAATTAACTGAAGTGTATAATAGACGATATTTTGATGCCACAATGTTAAAGTTTAATGATAAGCAGTATTTACCTCTCACTATGGTTATGATAGATGTCAATGGTCTAAAATTGATAAATGATGCATTTGGACATAGTTCGGGAGATAAGTTGCTAAAAGCTGCAGCTTCTGTGATGAAAAAATATGCAAGAAATGAAGATGTTCTGTCCCGTATCGGTGGTGATGAATTTGTTTTTCTCATGCCATGCACAAGCGAAGAGGAAGCTGAAGCGTTGATGAAAGCACTATTAAATGATGTATCTGAAATGAAAATAGAAAACATGATACTTTCATTGTCTTATGGAATTGCAACACATAATGATGCAGAAACGTCTTTATTTGAGATTTTTAAAATAGCTGAAGACCATATGTATCGAAGAAAGCTTTCTGAAAGTTTAAGTATGCGTTATCAGATGATTGAAGTTGTTATGAAAACACTTTATGAAAAGAATGAACGCGAAAAGCTACATTCGGAAAGAGTAAGTACTTTAAGTGCTCTTTTGGGTACTGCACTTGGACTTGAACCAGATGAAATAAAAGAGTTGAGAAGTGCTGGCCTCATGCACGATATAGGAAAAATAGCCATAGATTTATCTCTTTTAGATAAACCAAGTGATTTGACTAAGGCAGAACGCCTTGAAATTGAAAGACATCCTGAAGTGGGCTATCAGATGTTAAAATCAATCAATGAATTTACCAGAATATCAGAAATTGTACTTGCGCATCATGAGCATTGGGATGGTACAGGCTACCCGAGAAATCTTAAGGGAAAAGAAATTCCTTTTTATGCTAGAATTGTAGCAATTGCAGATTTTTATGATGCAATGAGTACAGATAGACCTTATCGAAAAGCATTAGTGAAAGAGGATGTACTTCAAGCGCTGAAGGTTAAGAAAGGAACTGATTTTGACCCAGAACTCGTAGATATTTTTATTGACACTATGAATAAAAATTAGTATAGATTATGCTTAAAATGAATGGTTTGGGGTAATTATATACTGACTTGAAAAGTCAGAAAGTAGGTGATGATATGTTAAATGTAAGACTTCAAGATGGATTGAAGGAGTACCTTAAAACGCATCATCATAACGATATCGCGCTTAGTCTCACACATAGCGATTATACAACGGGGAATGTGCTTTCTATGAGTCCTCATATTCGCTATAAAGCTCCTGATGATATTGACCATTATGATCTATATACGGTTGATGACGTCAGAGTGTATGTAGAAAAAGATGTAGTAGCCTATGATGATACTTTAGAATTTGTTGAAGAATCACTTCTTGGGATTCATAAATGTCATGTAGTTGGCATAAAGCTTGACAACAAACTCATATAAAAAATGAAAGATATCTCAACTCTGTAAAAGGAGTTGGGATATCTTTTATTTAGTCATCTTGTTCTTTAAAAATCATGTATGTGTATCGAAAGCAATTAGACTTTGTTGATGAGTTGTATTCCGCTAACTGTTACAGATTTATTCAAAAATCCCTTTAGAAGCTCAAAGTGAACCGCACTTCCAACAAACCTCGCCCGTTTGGTAACATAAACATCAATTCCCGATAGTGCTTCATGATAAAAATAATCGGGATTTTTAGGTTGATCATATGTGATGTCTTCAAGTTCAAAAAAACCACAGCATCCGCCACCAGATACAGTAATATCAAAAGTTAGGTTTGATTTATTCTTTGATTTTAATAATTGTATAACATCATCTGAAAGTATAAATTTAGGTTGTTCCATAATGCCTCCTAATTTCGATCTCGTTTAAAACGCGAGAAACTTGGTAAAAATGTAGCTAGAGTGATGCAAAAAGCACCTAAAATACCTTGTAGTCCAATCGTCTCACCTAGAATAATCCATCCAAATATTGCGCCAAAAATGGGCTCAAATACATAAAGTAAAGCTGTTCTACTTGCAGATAAGATACTCTGACAATAATTTGCAATTAAATAGGCAATACTCGTACAACCAATGCTTAATATGATAATATTAGGCCAAAATTGTGTATTTTGATATAGATGAGTGAAAACAGAATGTAAATCTTCACTAACGAAAGACAAAAGCAAACTTAAAAAACCAACGGTTAAGACTTGTACTGAAGCAAGTGTAAGCGAATGTGAATTTTTAGCAAATTTCTCCACTTTCAATATATAGAATGAAACGAGTATTGTGCCAATAATAGTGATCAAATCGCCTTTATTAATACCACCTTGAACGCCATCAAGTGTGATTAGTGCCAAGCCGATTATGGCCAAAAGAGTTGAAAACCATATATTTAAAGTCTGTTTTTTTTGATACACAAATGTGAGAATCATTGGCACAAAAATAACGTTACTGCCTACGATAAAAGCATTTTTTGCAACACTCGTGTATTTGAGACCATAAGTGTGAAAAATAAAAGCGAGAAAAAGTAAAATCCCTGTGATCACGCCGCCTACAACTTCGTTTTTAGTGAGCTTAAATTGTCTTAAAAGCATCAAAAATGAAGTTAAAATAATGCCACCTAGTACAAATCTTATCGCCATAAAGGTGAACACGTTCATAAAATCTAAAAGTGGCTTTGTAAGTGCAAAAGACGATCCCCACAAAGCAACGGAAAGTAGAAGTCCAAGTTCAGCAAAATTTTTCTTCATATGTCACCTCAACTTACCTTTATGATACTATTTTACATGATAAAGGGAAGAATGTAACCTATAAAAAAATATGGGATTCTGTTATAATAAGATGAATTTGAAACTTATCAATAAGCAATAACAATAAGTATGACTAGCTTATTAATATATAAATCAAGAAAGAAGGCATTATGACTCAATCATTCCGCGAATTTGGGATATCTGAAAATCTATTAAAATCACTTGAAGAAATCGGTTATCAAGCACCAACTGAAGTCCAAGCTAAAGTTATACCTAGAGTTATTTCTGGAGAAGATTTAATCGTTATCTCAAAAACAGGAAGTGGTAAGACAGGGGCTTTTGGCATACCAATGCTTGAAAAATTAAATCATGATGATAGGGGACCAAAGGCACTCATATTAACACCAACGCGTGAGCTTGCGGTTCAGGTAGATCAAGATTTAAAAGGCATGTCAAAATACAAACCAATTAAGACTACCGTATTATATGGTGGCCATAGTATGTTACAAGAAGTCGAAAAACTACAAAAAGGTGTGGAGATCGTTACTGGAACACCTGGTAGAGTCTTTGATCATATCACTCAAGGAAATTTAAAGACGGATGCGATTGCGTATCTTGTTTTAGATGAAGCAGATCGCATGCTTGATATGGGATTTATCGATCAAGTTAAACGCATCATAAAAAAAATACCTTCAAATCGTGTTACGATGTTATTTTCAGCGACAATGCCAACTGAAATTCAAAACTTATGCAAAATTTATATGAAAACACCTTATACCATCGAGATTGAATCTGATACAAAAACAGTGGATTCGATTTCTCAATATTATTATAAAGTTGAAGCCAATGAAAAAAGACGCCAATTACACAGAATCTTAACAGTAGAGCAACCTGAAAGCTGTATGGTTTTTTGTAATACGCGTATCACTGTAGATCGCGTGAATGAATTTTTGGAAAACAAAGGTTATACTTCAAAAGCTATACATGGTGCCAATACGCAAAGCAATAGAATGAAGTCAATTCAACAATTTAAAAAAGGCGGATTCGAAGTACTTGTTGCAACAGATGTCGCAGCAAGGGGCATTCATGTTGATGATTTATCGTTGGTAATTAATTATGATGTACCACAAGAAAAAGATAGTTATGTGCACCGTATAGGGAGAACTGGTCGTGCAGGAAACGGTGGTAAAGCAATTACACTAGTGACAAAAGATGACTTGTATAGCTTTTATGAAATTGAAGAACATGTAGGCGTACTAATTCCAGAGGAACCACTACCTACTGATGAGCAAGTGAATGCGATGCCAAGACGTACCCCGAAACCGAGAATCGCAGTTCCCACTCATGTTGCTGGTGATAAACCTCATGAAAACAGACATCGCTCATCAAGTCAAAACAAATCATCGGCGCAAACTAAATCTCCAAATCATTCAAAATCAACAAATCAAGCTAATCCTACTGTAAAACCAAGAGAGAGTGGCAACTATAAGAATCAGAATCAAAATAAACCATACGTATCGCCTAAAACTAATGATACAGCATCAAAGCAACAAACAGCACCAAAGCAGTATTCGGAACCTAGACAGCATTCTGCACAAAAACCAAATACTCAACCAATTGGAAATAATGGACAAGTGCTTGAATCAAATACTAAAGAGACCACAGCAATTGCTAAGATCTCAATCATCAAAAAGTTAAAAAGTATTTTTACTCGAAATAAATAGATGTAGGATGATTATATTGTAAATTTAAAGCAGATTCCATTTTAGCGGGACTGCTTTTTATTTGCCTAAAACTTTTTACATAGAAGTGACGTCTAGAATGTGTAAGCTTACTTAAATCTCAGGAGATAATAAATGGACAAAAAAAGAAAGATGATTAATGAACTTCAAACTTATATGCAAGAGAATAGAAATGCGCATTATAGATTAGCATATAGTTATACTAAACATGCTGAAGATGCATGGGACATTGTTCAAGAAAGCATTGAGAAAGCAATAAGATCAATACAAAAATCAAATTTTCCAGAGTCATTAAACAATTGGTTTTATAGAATTTTAATCAACACTTCATTAGATTATCTAAGAAGAAATAAGCGTTTTGTGCTAACAGAAAGTGTCATATTGGAAAACTTGATTGAACATGTAGACCATTATGAAAATGTCGATCTAGAAAAGGCAATGGAGCATATCCCAACTGAAATCAGAACAATCATCAACCTTAGGTATTTTGAGGATTTAAAAATTTCAGATATTGCAAGTATGCTGGAACAAAACGAAAACACAATTAAGACGAAATTATATAGAGGATTGCGATTGCTTCGTCTTGAACTTGAGGAGGATTTATGCGATTAAACGAAAAAAATATAAAAGAACAGTTGCAAAATGTCAACGACAGTTATCACGATATATTAATACCGGCTGATTTGGAGTTACGAATAAATCGAACGTTTAGCAAGGTAAGCAGACGTGTAAGGATGCAAAAGATATTATCTACCGCAGCAGTCGTAATGTTGCTTTTAATAGGTTCCGCGAATATTAATGAAAGTTTTGCCAATGCTATATCTGAAATACCTGTTCTAGGAAGTATAGTAAAAGTGCTTAATTTCAGGTTTGAAACCATTGATAACGAAAATATCCATGTAAATGTAGAAACGCCAGTGATTACAGGACTTGAAAATAGCACATTAGAAAACACTTTAAATGAAAAATACTATGAAGAAAACAAGGCACTATACGAAGAATTTGTCGCAACCATGGGAGAAATTGAAGCACTTGGAGGACATTCTGGATTTGAATCTGGTTATGAAATTAAAACAGATACAGATCAGATACTTTCAATTGGAAGATACTATGTCAACACAGCTGGATCATCATCAACAACTTTTTCATTCGACACCATCGATAAAGTGGATGGCATCATGATTACTTTACCAAGTCTATTTAAAGATCAAACTTATGTCGAGCGTATTTCAGAATATCTTATCCAACATATGAAAGATGAAATGATTGCTGATCCAAACAAGATGTACTGGGTCAATGAAGATGATTTTGATGCTTTCAAATCGATTAAAGACAATCAAAACTTTTACATCACTGCAGAGGGAAAACTGATGATTTCTTTTGATAAATATGAAGTAGGACCTGGTGTAATGGGTGTTGTTGAGTTTGAAATTCCTACAGAAATTATCTCTGACTTATTGGTGAGTGATAAATATATTCATTGAAAAAAATGAAGTTAAATGGTGATAATTATACGGATTCTTGCCTCTAAACGGCATTTACAAGTATAAGCATAAATGATAGTATAGAATTGAGTTTAACGCTTAACCCATGACCCTTTAAGGTGCTCATGGGTTATATGCAGTACAGGAGGCGACTAATGGTAACAATTGATGATATTGCACGGATAGCTGGTGTGAGTAACACAACTGTATCCAATGTAATCCACGGTAAAACTAAACGCGTATCACAAAAAACCATAGAGAAAATCCAACAAATAATAGATGATCATGGTTATGTCCCTAATATGTCAGCTAGGGCACTTGCTTCTAGTTCGTCAAAAGTTGTAGCGCTTATAAATCACCTTGATCCACAAAAGAGTGGCAATTTTCTAGAAGATCCATTTCACAGTGCTTTTATTGGTGCAGTTGAGCAAACGCTGAGAGAAAGTGGCTATTATCTCATGATTCGTACTATTATCAATTGTGATGATTTGCGTGCTTTTTTGAGAAATTGGAATGTAGACGGTTTGTTTTTGACTGGCGTTTTTCAAGAAGAGGACATTTATTCTACGTTATCTTCGCTTGAAACACCCGTTGTACTGATAGACAGTTACTTAGAAGACTATAATCAGATGATTAATATAGGCTTACATGACTTTGAAGGTGCGTATTTGGCGACGCAGTATCTTATCGAGAATGGACATACGAAAATTGCATTTGCATGTCCACCGATGCGAAAAGGTGGCGTTGTTGTTAAACGACTTGAGGGGTATAAAAAGGCACTTGAAGATCATCAGATACCTTTTAAAAGTGAATTGATTTTTGAAAGGGAATTTTCTACCTCGGGCACGACAGAACTTGGCACAATGATTGCAAAACGTGAGGATATCACAGCTATATTTGCAACTGCAGATGTCATGGCAGCAGGTATCATGGCAGGCATTCAGAAAAGTGGTAAAAAAGTGCCAGATGATTTTTCAATTGTTGGGTTTGATGATATCAATTGGTGCCGTATGACACACCCTATGTTGACATCAGTGCATCAGGATGCCAATATCAAAGGTGAGATAGCAGCAGATTACATGATGAAACTTTTAGAGGGTGAAGTCATCCAAAAGAAAAGTGTCATATTGCCAGTTTCACTTTCAGTGAGAGACAGTGTGAGAAAATTGTAAAGCATAGCTCAGGAATATTGAAAAGAAATCAATTGCCTGAGCTATTGATTTATAAAGGTTTGAATAAGTCCGTTCACAAATTGTTTATATAGTAAAACAAATTTATTAATTTTTTCTTTACATTGCAAAAAAGTTGTGCTACGATTTAGTTGAGCGCTAAACCTAGTGCGAAAAATTGCTTGTAAAGAAAAAGCAATTTTAGTTTATATTAAGTTTAGCGCTAAACTGAGAAGGTTTTATGAGGAGGTTATTGTGAAGAAGTCAAAACTTTTAAGTATCCTTATCGCTGCCTTGATGGTAATGGGTTTACTATCAGGATGTAATAGCGACAGCAACACAGATACAACTGAAACAACACAAGCAGTAGCAACAACACAAGCAGAAACACAACCCGCAGAAAAAGTAGTACTTAAACTAGGTATCTGGCCAGAGGATACAAACCCAAATGAAGTTGCATTACATGAGGGTTATGCAGAGATCTTCAAAGCATCACACCCTGATGTGGAACTCGTTCCAGCAAACTACAAATATGCAACTGATACGTTTGTTTCTTTAGCAGAAGCTGGCAACTTACCTACGATTTTTGAAACATGGTTTACTGAACCTCAAAAATTAATCAAAGGTGGTTTTGTAAGAGATATTACAGACATCCTTGAAGCGAGAGGCTGGTTAAACGATATTAACCCTTCAATAAAAACATTGCTAAGTGATGCAAATGGTAGAGTATATGGCATCCCTAGAGACGGCTATGCACTTGGTTTAATGGTTAACGTAGAGCTTTTTGAAGAAGCTGGCCTTGTGAATGCTGACGGTTCATTACAGTACCCAAAAACTTGGCAAGAAGTTGCGGAAATGGGTAAAAAAATCAAAGATGCAACTGGCGCAGCAGGTCTTGTTCTTCTTGCAAAAGATAACGCTGGGGGATGGCACTTTAGTAACATCGCTTGGAACTTTGGTGCAGATTTAACGACTACAGATGCCGATGGTAAATTCCATTCAAACCTAAATTCTCCTGAAGCAATCGCTGCAATGGAATTTGTAAAAAGTTTAAGATGGGATTATGATATTCTTACAGCAGATTCTACTAATGAAGACTGGGGAACGGGATTTGTTAACTTAGGAACTGGTGCAGCTGCAATGTACATCGGTGCAAATGACGCTGTCAACTAACCTACTGAAACAAATGGATTACCAGTAGATAAATTGGCGCTTGTACCAATGCCAGCTGGCCCAGGAGGACAATATTCATTATCAGGTGGAACACCTTATATGTTTGCAGCTAATGCTACAGACGCAGAGGTAAACGCTGCACTTGATTATCTTGAATTGATGGGTAAAGCACCAGTTGTTACTGATGCATCAATTGCAGGTATGAAAGCAGATGCTGAATATAGAGTTAATGCAGGAATCCCTGTCATCCCTAGATTCCCAGCATGGACAAATCCAGATTTATTAAAAGCTGAACAAGATATTATCAATGAGTATAGCAATATTGATCTTGGTCTTTATAATGATTACTTTACAGCGACTAAAACAGAAGGTAATCTTAAACTAGAAGAAGAGGGTGCAACTCAAGATATGTATGCACAATTAACGAATGTACTTCAAGCAGTATTAACTGACAAAAATGCAGACGTTACAAGTTTAATGAATGATGCAAATACAAATTACCAAACAATTTTAGACAATGGTTTAAATAAATAGAGAGTTCTTACTTCGCTGGGGTCAGCCACGGCCCCGGCGATACTTATGTAATCAATTATAAAGGAGGTGACGGTTTGTCAAAAAAACTCGATAAAAAATCCAGAGCGTCGCTTAAAAGAAATACCAGTGCATGGCTAATCATGCTTCCGTCAATCCTTCTATTTGCTTTCTTTGTCTGGGCACCATTATTTGAAAACATTCGTTTATCTTTATTTGATGCACAAGGAATACGTGTGGTTAAGTTCGTTGGAATAGAAAATTATCTTAGGGTGTTTACTAATCCTAGCTTTTTGCCAGCATTAAGAAACACATTTTACTATATATTTTGGTCTTTATTATTAGGTTTTTGGGCACCTATTGTAATTGCATCATTGATTACCGAGACACTATATTTTAAGGGGTTATTTAGAGTAGGCGTTTATTTTCCAAATATTTTGCCAGGACTTGCAAGTGTCATGTTATGGGGCTTTTTCTTTAGACCAGGTAAAACAGGTGTTTTGAATATTTTACTTGATAAAATAGGGATAGATCCTTTTACATGGTTAACGACACCTGGCTGGACAATTCCGTTAATTGTGCTTACTTTGACTTGGAAAGCTGCTGGAAGTACAGCACTCATCTATATGGCAGCGATTAGTAATATAAGTCAAGAGTTATATGAAGCTGCAACGATTGATGGCGCATCACCTTTTAAAAGGTTCTTGCACATTATGTTACCAAGTATTTTGAGCCTTGGAAAAACACTTTTAATTTTACAGATTATCGCTGTATTCCAAATTTTATATGAACCACTAGTGATGACAAATGGCGGTCCCAATAACGCCAGTATCTCCATTATGCAACTTGTCTATAAGTACGCATTCCAAGATTATAACTATCCAATGGCGGCAGCACTTTCAGTGATGATCTGTGCGGTACTAGTTGTGTTAACGGTAATATATTTTAAAGTCACTAAAAATGTCGATGACAATCAATAAAGAAAGGAGGATTACTATGTTTTTTAATCGCTATAGAAAGAAACAAGAAGGCGTAATACGGTTTTATGACATCTCAAGTCCAATCACCAAGATTATCACAGTCGTAATTTTCCTAGCTTGTATTTTCATGCTGATCATTTCTATTTTTCCTGCAATTTGGGTATTTTTAGCGAGTTTTAAAGATATCGCTGAATTTAGAAAAAGTGCAACCATATTACCTTCTGAATTTGACATAGGAAAATATATCAAAACGTGGAATGAACTTAAGTTCTCTCGCTATTATATCAATTCGTTTATCTCTGTTACTGGAAGTGTCATCTGTGCAGTTATTTTTAACGGTCTTTTAGCTTATGTTCTTGGTGTTTTAAAGCCAAAAGGACACAAATTTGTATTCTCAATGGTCATGTGGAGTCTACTTATCCCTCCAACGACAAGTATTGTAGCACTCTATGTTAATATCAACCGAATTGGCCTTAACCAGAGTTTTATACCTCTATGGTTGGCAATGGGTGCAAATGCATTTTGGGTAGTTCTTTTTAAACAGTATTTTGAATCACTACCAAAGGAATATATCGAAGCGGCTAGATTAGATGGTTGTTCAGATTTTCAAATATTTTTAAAAATTATCATGCCCCTTTCAAAACCAATTGTTGCAGTTGTTACTATCTTTGCGGTAACGGCAGCTTGGTCTGATTTTTTGTTGCCTTTCCTAGTACTAGCTGGAACAGATAAGGAAACAGTTATGGTAAGGTTGTTTGAGTTTAGAACTGCTTCAAAAGCGACAGACGTGGATGTACTTAGAGCAATTGCATTCTCTATCATCCCGCCAACTATTGTGTTCGCAATTTTTCAAAAACAAATTACCAAAGGCATTGGCGCTGGAGGCATCAAGGGGTAAATTATGGGAAAATACGCAGATCGTTATTTTAAGATAGATCCATGGAAGATAATTGAAGAAGATTTTAATCCGGAATATGCACTAGTCTCTGAGTCTGTATTTTCTTTAGGAAATGAATATATGGGGCTTCGGGGGTATTTTGAAGAGGGTTACTCAGGTAATCGTCTTCAAGGAAGTTATGTAAATGGCATATTTGAAAAGAGACAAGTTCCAAAAAGCGGTTATAAAGGGATGATTGAAGAAACTGAATTTATGATCAATACTGTTGATTGGACAAAAGTAGAGATTATATGTAATGGTAAAAAGTTAGATCTTCATCAAGTGAATTTTAGAGAATTTAGAAGAGAACTCAATTTAAAAACGGCAACTTTACAAAGATCTTTTATATGGCTAATTGATGATCAAACTGAAGTGAAGATTACGTTTGAAAGACTACTTTCTATGACCCAACATCATGTAGCAGGACAAAAAGTTAAATTTGAGTCGATCATAGGCACTGTAGATTTAATCGTGATTGCATCATTAGACTTTTCAGCTATACATGAGAGCGTTGGCATAAACCTTTGGAAGTGTTCTAATCAAAAGATAGGCGATAACTTCTTGCAAATATCGGGCATAACTCAAACCACAAAACAACACCTTCATGCAACCTGTATTTTCTCAGATACAGGTAAAAAATTAGAAAGTTTAGCGCCAAACTCAAAACAAGTAAGTTTGGAATTTAATAAGGTACTGAATGCGCATGAATGCTACCAATTGGAAAGACTCATCTACCTTGAAAAAGAAATCAATCCATTAATTGAGTTAGATAAGAAGATTAATAATTTTATCAATATTGATGGGTTATTCCATCATACTGAAAGTACGTCTAAGAGCACTTATGACTTGAGCGATGCTATTGTAAAATTGAATAAATTAGACTATGATGGCATTTATCGCGAAACCACAAAGTGGTGGGAAAAGCAGTGGCAACTTTCTGACGTTATAATTGATGGTGATCTTGAAAATCAACAAGGGATCAGATTTGGAATCTTTCAAATGCATCAAACGCTCCATACGGCTGATCATACAGCAGTGATAGGTGCAAAAGGTTTAACAGGGGAAGCCTATAATGGCAATACATTTTGGGATTCTGAAGTATATTGTTTGCCATTTTATTTATTTAACAATGTAGGTGCAGCTAGAAGTATTTTAGAGATGAGATATGATACGCTAAAAGATGCAAAAGAGAGAGCGCGTGCTTTAGATTTAAAAGGTGCCTTTTATCCAGTTGCCACGATAAGCGGTAAGGAATGCTGTGATTTATGGCAGCATGCAAGCCTTCAGCTCCAAGCATCTACAGCTGTTATGTACGGGATCTATCATTATATGCTTATCACAGATGATCAGATTTTTATGAAAGAAAAAGGGCTTGAAATTTTAGTTGAAATTTGCAGAATGCTTGCTTCTAGGGGCGATTTCAGCCCTAAAACGGGCAAATATGGCTATTACTGTGTAATGGGACCGGATGAATTTCAAATGATGGTGAACAACAACACCTATACTAATTTTATGGCAAAGAAGTCGTTTGAATATACCATTGAGGTACTTCGTAAATTAAAGTTAAGTGAGAGCGAATGTTATGCAGCTTTAACGAAACAGTTTGATCTTTCAGAAAAAGAAGTGGCGGATTGGCAAAATAAAGCTGCCAAAATGGAGATTCTACTGGATAAATCAACTAACCTTTTTGAACAACATGAGGGCTATTTTAACCTTCCGTTTGTTAATTTATCTGATATCCCAGTAGAAGAATTCCCACTTTATAGCAATTGGTCATACGAAAGAATTTATAGAAATAGCATGTTAAAACAGCCAGATGTATTGATGTTTATGCTACTTTTCAATTCTGATTTTACAAATGAGATGTTGGAAGTGAATTTTAATTTCTATGAACCAAGGTGCATACATGAAAGTAGTTTATCTCCTTCTGTACATTCAATCTTGGCTTCTCAACTAGGTAAAAATGAGTTAGCTTACGATTTCTTTGGATTTGCAACACGAATGGATCTAGATAATTATAACCGTAATACAAAAGAAGGCCTCCACACCACTTCCATTGCAGGTAGCTGGATGAATATCGTTTATGGATTCGGTGGGCTTAGAAGTGACGGCTCCCAGCTCGCGCTAAGTCCCACTATTCCAGCTTCATGGAACAGATATCAATTCAAACTAAAGTATCACGGCACAACAATCACTATCAATGTGACACAAGAAGTCCTTGAAATTCAGACAGATATTGGTGAAGTGACAATGGTAATTTATGGAGAGCAAGTAAAACTTGGAAAAGAATTAACAGTCATTCCTATGGCGAGAAAGTAGGTACGGGAGTGGAGTGGAAAATAAATACAACACATTATAATTCTGAATCTGTTGCGGATAATGGCAATCGATTTTTGATTGGCAATGGTTACATGGGCATAAGAGGTACTTTAGACGAATGTACAAAAGAACATCTCGTAGCAGTTAATTTGGCAGGAATTTATGATCAGGTTGGAAAGGGGTGGAGAGAACCCCTTAATGCACCTAATCCACTTTGGACCGTATTAGTTGTAAATGGGGAACCTTTAACCGTGTTTAGTTCAAATGTGGTATCACATGAAATGACTTTAAATTTCAGAGCGGGTATCTTTAATCGTAAAACCACTTGGAGACTTAATGATGGTTTTGTTACATTAGAATCTAAACGGTTTGCAAGTATCGCAGATGTGCATCTGATTGGTATGAAGTATTGTGTCACTTCAACTTTTGATGCTGAAGTAGAAATTTTGGCAGGGATCGATGGCGATGTTTGGGATATTTACGGACCACACTATGAAAGAATTGAATTTGGGTATGAAGAAAATTTACTGTCTAGTGAAGCATTTGTTCAAAATAAGTCTGATCAAGTAGCTGTCTTACGTCAAAATCGATTTGATGAACGTCAAGCCTATGATTTGGAAGTAATTTATCCAACACCGATTCAAGGGATTTCATCCTATCGTATGAATCTGTTAAAGGAACAGACACTTGAGCTCACGTCCGTTTGTTTAGTCTACACGACAAAAGATGATCCCAATCCTCTCATAAGGGCTAAAAATCACATTAAAACTGTAAATTATGAGGAAGCACTAAAGGCACATTTAATGGCATGGGAAGAAATTTGGTCCATTAGTGAAGTAGAAATTTCAGGGGATGTGGAAGCCGAAACTGCAATGAATTATTCCATATATCATCTAAATATTGCAGCGCCTAGGCACTGTCAGAACCTCTCAATTCCCGCAAGAGCCTTATCTGGACAGACCTATAAAGGGGCTATATTTTGGGATACAGAGATGTTTATGCTGGATTATTTTATGTATACTCAGCCTGAAATTGCTAAAACCTTGATCAAATACAGGATAGATACCTTAGCTGGCGCAAAAGAAAAAGCGAAATATTATGGCTTTGAAGGTGCTTTCTATGCTTGGGAAAGCCAAGAAGGTGGCTTTGATGCTTGTTCTGACTACAATGTAACCGATGTATTTACGCAAAGACCTGTTAGAACCTATTTTAAAGATAAGCAGCTGCATATTTCAGCTGCTGTGGTAAAAGCAATTATGCAGTACTTTGAGCTAACAGGTGAATATGAAATATTATTTAAAGGTGGTCTTGAAACTGTTTTTGAATGTGCAATGTTTTACCGTTCAACGCTTATAAAACCGATTATAAAAGACAGATATGAAATTCACGATGTTATAGGCCCAGACGAATACCATGAAAGAGTCAACAATAATGCATATACCAATTATATGGCTTGGTATAGTATGAAAAGCGCAATTGAGTTAGGTAACTTAGTAAAAGCACATCATCCTGAAACATATGAGAAAATGGATATTGACTTTGAAATATCCAGGAAATGTAGAAATTTAAACGAGGTAATCAATCAAATTTATTTGCCATTACCTAACAGTGAACATATCATTGAACAATTTGATGGGTATTTTAAGTTAGAAGATATATCACCGGAGACCGCAAAAAGTAGGCTTAAACATCCTAAAGAGTACTGGGGGGGTGGTAATGGTGTCGCTTCTGATACTCAGGTCATCAAACAAGCTGATGTAGTCACGATGCTGGAATTATACCATGAGATTTTTTCTATAGAAGACCTTAAGGCGAATTGGGAATACTATGAACCCAGAACAGAGCATGGCTCATCACTAAGTGCTTGTATGTACGCTATGGTTGCATGTCGTTTTAATGCACCAGACAAAGCATATCCATTTTTCATGAAAAGTGCAACAACCGAGATTAGAGGTGGTGGTAAACAATGGGCTGGGCTTGTCTATATAGGCGGTACGCATCCTGCTGCCTCAGGTGGTGCTTGGAAAAATTTGATTCAGGGATTTGCTGGACTAAAGTTTAAGCATGATGAACCTGTTTTTACACCTAATTTACCTTCTCACTGGGAAAAACTAAAATTTAGAATTAAACATAAAGGAAATGTCTTCAATGTGACAATAGAAGGTGAAAAAGTATCTTACAGTATAATTAGCAAGGAGTATCCATGATAGAAGCATTTATTTTTGATTTAGACGGCGTACTTGTGACAACAGATCACTTACATTTTACAGCTTGGAAGCGTTTAGCTGATGAGATTGGCGCTTTTGAATTTTGCAAAGAGGATAATTTGCGGCAGAGAGGTGTTAGCCGTATGGACTCTTTACAAGTTGTTTTAGAGAAAGCACCGAGAAGTTATAGCGAGGCTGAAAAAATAAAGTTAGCAGACTTAAAAAATGAATACTATGTTGAGAGTTTAGTTTCTATTGGCAAGGGTGCATTGCTACCAGGTGCAATAGAATCACTTGATTACCTTAGAAAAAAAGGTATGAAGATCGCCCTAGGTTCAGCAAGTAAAAATGCACAACTGATTTTAGAGAAAACTGGTATTAAGTCATATTTTGATGCATTAGCGACGGGTCATGACACGACAAGATCTAAACCTGATCCAGAAGTTTTTTTGGTAGCTGCCGGTAAATTGGGTGTATCTCCGGTTAGATGTGTTGTAATTGAAGATGCAGATGCAGGTGTATTAGCTGCAAGGGGTGCTGGCATGAAGGTGATAGGCGTAGGACCAGCAGCAAATCATGAACTCGTAAATTGGTCAGGCGAGAATTTAGCGGATCCAGAAATTAATTGGAATGAAATCATAAGTAGTTACTAAGTAAGTACTAGATTGTAATTCACTAAGCAATTCACTAAGTTGATCGCAATAAAATAGATATAAGAGAAACTAGAGTTGGGAGGGGACAGTTATGCTGAGTAAAAAAACAGAAAACAACTTGCTATTGATTATGTTTGGCATCACGATCATACTGGCAGTGGTGTTTATCCTACCACAAAAACCTAGAGAGGAGAACGCATTGGCAGCATCAAAACTAAAATTATATGACGGACCAGAGTCGCTAAGACTTGCAACTGCTGAAGATTTAAAAGCGACATCTGAGCAATTAAGAGATTTTTCTCTTTTAAAAAGCGCTGATACGATGATCAAAGTCGATGGTTTTGACTGTTTTGTCTATGAAACCAATGTAAACCATACAAGGCAATGGGTATCAACTTATCTTCCACCTATTTCTAGAACTCCGATGACTTATTTTGATTTTGAAGGCACAGCACAGATATCTGTAACAGTTCCAAATCAAGATTTTGAAAATGTTATGATTAGTCCAGCGTCCTACCATATTGTCCCTGAGGTTAACCAAGAGACAAAGACAATTACGTTTGAAATTTCAACTCCTGATGTGTATACCGTAACGTTTGATGGATCACCTGAAAGAGCGGTACATATCTTTGCAAATGAGATGGAAAGTGATCTTCCTGACTTTACAGATGAGAATGTGATTTATATTGGACCTGGTGAATGGCAAGTTGAAACAATCGTTTTAAAAGATAATCAGACACTTTATATCGCTGGTGGTGCAGTGGTACATGGTATCGTTCAAGCGAACTATGCGAAAAATGTTAAAGTGATAGGTAGAGGGATTATTGATGGCTCTTTTTATGATGGCTGGAAAGGGAAAGCCGCTTATATTCCGCTGAAATTTGACAATTGCGAAGATGTGACGATTAAGGACCTAATAGTACTCAATTCAAATGCATGGGTTTGTCAAGCCTTTCAGTCTAAAAACGGTGTCATAGATGGCCTTAAAATTATTTCACCTAGACCAAACGGAGATGGCATAACACTTCAATCATGCGAAAACTATGAGGTTAAGAATTGTTTTGTAAGAAGCTGGGACGATTCGCTTGTGGTTAAAAATTATGGCACGAGTACGAAAGATATTAAGTTTACGAATTGTCAGTTATGGACTGATTTGGCTCAATCTATGGAAATAGGTTATGAGACCAATAAAGGTAAAATTGAAAATGCTACAATTTCAAATATCACCTTTGATAAAATAACCGTTCTCAATAACTTCCATAAACCCGTCATATCGATTCATAATGGTGATGATGCCGTAGTTTCAGATATTCTTTTTCAAAACATAACCGTTGAAAATGCGCAGATGGGAAGTGGTGATGGCGATGAGATGCCTTACCTTATCGATTTGCATATTGGACAGAGTTCTAATTGGTCGTCAACCAAAGAGCGAGGGCGCATAAAAAACATTACAATAGCCGATGTGAATGTATTAAAAGGAAAATTTAATGGCTCAAGAATTAAAGGGTTTGATGCCGCGCACCTCATCGAAAATGTCCAGATAATTGATTTAACTATTTTGGGTCAAAAGATAGAAGATCCTACAACTGGAAAATTTTTAATTGATGACCAAACCACAGATCAAATAATATTTAAATAGAGGAGGGAGTTCTGATGCATAAAAAGACATTGATTTTTATACTTGGTATGATCAGTATTGCACTACTCTATGTCCTAATCAGTCGAGAAGCACCAATAAAAGTGGTATATCAACTTCCAAGTGAAGCTATAGAAATAATTCCAAATATAAAACAGTCAACACCACTAACGCATCCTGATTTTGTAAAAGCGGTGTACGAACCCATTATACCTGAGGGAATAAACTTGGCTTTAGAGGGAAAAGTAGAAGTTTCAAGCTTTGTACAAGCCTATAATGGCAGAAAAGTTATAGATGGAAAAACAGGTGGTGCTTCCTACTGGGAAGCTGAGGCTGGAAGCTATCCCAACAAGTTAACCCTTGATTTAAAAGAGACACATAAAATCCATACAATTAAAGTGATGCTAAACCCATCGGATCTATGGGGTGAGAGAAATCAAACCTTTCAAATTAATTATGGAGATGAAACGGGAAGCATGAATGAACTTGTTGCATCTACAAGCTATATTTTTTCTCCTGATACTGCAAATGAAGTTTTGATAGAATTCGCACCAGTTGAGGCAAGATTTGTTGAACTCATCTTCACTGAAAATTCTGGTGCAGGTGGTGCGCAAGTTGCTGAACTTGAAGTATATGGGGAATAAAATAATAAACAAATAAAGCTGAGCAGTAAGCAATTAACGCGTTAAATCGTCAATTGCTTATCGTTCAGCTTTTTGTTATGCGTTGTTTGCTAGCGATTGGTATAGTTCACAAGTTGCCATCAAATCGTCATGTGAACCTTTAGCAACGAGACTTCCTTTATCCATGACATAGATTGTTTTCATTTTATCCATCCCTATAAGGCGGTGTGTGATCCATATAAGGGTATGTTCTGTTTTGGTGAGTAGGTTTTCCATAATTTCTTTCTCTTTTTGAAATTCAAGTCCGCTAAAGGCCTCATCTAAAATGAGAAAGGGTTTATCTCTCAATAAGGCCCTAGCCAATCCTAGCCGTTGTCTCTGACCACCTGAGAGTCTCATGCCATCTTCCCCAATCCAAGGATTGGTTTTGATCCAATAATCACCTTCAAGTCCTGCACAGTCCAATGCATTTTTTAACTGTGGATGGTCCTCATTTACAAAAAGATTTGAGATCAAGCGATCATTGAATAGGTAAATTTCTTGGTTCACGACACTAAAATAACTTGAAAGTTCTCCTTTGTTTTGAGTTTCATAGAAACCAGACATTATACCAGCTAAAGTGCTTTTACCGGAACCAGAGGGGCCAACTATTGCAATATGCTTTCCTTTTTCAATTGAAAAGGAAGGAAACTCGAGTTTAAAATCAGAATTTAAAAAACGATATGATATTGCTTCGTAATTGATCACCCCTAATGTACGACTTTCTGTTTTTACATCTGGTAGGCTACTTATGTTATTTTCGATATTCGAAGTGTTTTTATTGGGATCAGTTATCATCTGAGTCATAAGATTTTCAGCACTTTGACGACTTGCACTTGTTTTTATATAAAAGTTTAGAACAGTGGGTGCCGCTTCATACAGATTAAACGTTGCCAGCACAAAGGTAGCTAACCAAATTCCTTTAAGTGTACCACTTTGTACAAGAAAAATACCGATAACGATGCTAAAAAGAACGTGAAAATTGATCAAAACTTGTTGAAGGTTGCTACCAATGATTAATCCATGGTTTAACTGCTCACATACGCCTTCAGTCTTAATCGCTTGTTGATTTGCATTAATGCGTTTTTGTGATTTTGTGCCTTGCCATTTCAAAAGCGTGTGAAACTCTGCAAAACTAGAAAACTCAGCGTAATATGATTTTTTTTCATTTGAAAATTCACCGGCAACATTTTTAGTAAAACGATTAATAAACCAAGCTATTCCTAATGTTGCAATTGGGTAGTATATGAAAAAAAGTAAAGCCTGAATTTTACTAATCTGCCATAAACAAACAGTTGCGATTAACCATAGTAGTATCGAACCCAACAATGGCAAAAGTCCTCTTAGGAAGTAGTCTTGGAGTTGTTCAATATCAGTGGTTAAAAGGTTAAATGTATTTTTGCGATTGAGATTGACGATGTTTTCACTTGTGAGCTGACTGACGTGATGAAAAATTTTGACACGCAGTTGACTAAGATAAAGAAAGACGGCATTGTGAGACAAGAGTCTTTCAGTATACCGTAAAATAGCACGTCCAATTCCTAAAAACCGTACAATAGTAATAGCCACCATAATCTCAGCAATAGAGGGCATAAGTGCTGAGAATGAAATAATATATGCCGAATAAGCCATAAGGCCAGTCGAGAAAAGGACTGTAAGAACTGTAAATACTACGGAGTAAATCAGTGGTTTTTTATGTTTTGCAAATAATAGTTTGTGAAGCGATTTTAGTGGACTAAGTGTTTTCATGAGCACCTCCATCCAAATTAAGAATCCCTTGGCATAGTGCTAATGTCGATGGGCTATGCGTGGCAATAATTAAAGAACGCATATAAGAAATGCGATTTAAAGCCATGTGAACTTGTTTTTCGCTGACAAGGTCGAGCGAACTAGTGGGCTCATCAAGAATGATGACTTCGGTTTCTCTTAGACAAGCACGGGTAAGGGCAATTAATTGTTTTTCACCACCACTTAAGGCTTGATTGCCCTCACCAATCTGTGTCATAAGACCAAGTGGAAAACGATTGATAACGGCGGTAAGACCTGTTAGGTTGCAATACTTTAAGAGGGTTTCATCTGAAATTTCAGGGGCATCTAATTTTAAGTTATATAAAATTGTACCTTGAATAAGTTTGCTTTTTTGAGGCATATAAGCCATTAAGTTGATGAGTTCATTTTCTGCCATTTCAGTTAAATTTCTTGATTTATAGTGTATTGAGCCACTCTTTGGAAGTTGTTCTTTAAGTAAAAGCTTAAGTATCGTTGTTTTTCCGATCCCACTTTTACCTGAGATTCCAAAAATTTGTCCTTGTGGAATTGTTAAAGATAAATTAGTAATAATGGGGTTAACTTCATTGTAATTAAAAGTGACAGCGTTAAGGCTGAAAAGTGGAACTGTGATGTTCTCATCTCTTGACGCATCAAGTGGTGCGTCTGTGTTGATGTTAGCCTCTTTTTTGTGTGTATATGTTTCAATGATGTTTTTAAACTGGGTGGATATATTTTTTGAGTTGAGCGAACTATGAAATTTTAGACCAAGTTGTCTAAGGGGTTGAAAAAATTCTGGCGTTAATAATAGCACTGTTAGAGCTGGGAAAAAGAGTATTTTTCCATATAAAAGTCTAAGACCAAGAGATACAGCTATGACAGCTGTGCTAATCGTCGTACAGAGTTCAAGCGCTAATGCGGAGAGAAAAGTCACTTTCATAAGTGAAATCGTGTGTTTTCTATAGGCTTCACTTATTTTAGCTACATTTTGTTCTTGGATTTTTTCCTTTTGAAAATACCTTAATGTGGGCATCCCTTTTAAAAGATCAAGCAGGTGTCCGTTCATTCGTTTCAACGACAACCACTGTTTTTTATTTTCGCCTTCTGCATTTTTACCAATAAGGATCATAAAAACTGGGATTAATGGTGCAGAGATAAGCATAATTAAACCAGAGATGAAATCGAGGTAAAAAGTAAAACCCAGTAAAAGTAATGTATTAATCGTCATAAATATAAAGTGTGGTAAAAAATCTGAAAAATAAGCATCCGTACTTTCGATCCCTTCTGAAGCAAGCGTATTCAAAAGTCCAGTAATAGGACGTTCATTATCTTCTACATCTTCAAGTCCATCTACCATTGAAATCAATTTTGACCTAAGTTCAATTTTTGCTAAAGAGGTCTCTTTTCTGTTAAACCATTGAAAAAGCCCTTGAATTAGGGGCCTCAAGAGAAAAAGAAAAAATAAAGATACCAATGTAGGCATAAGGCTTGTCATTGTAGCCTTTTTGAGGAAGACTTTGTCTACAACACTAGAAATAAGCAGTGCTTGTGTAATTGCAAGCACTGCTAATGGGATTGAAAATAATAAGTTAAAACTAAAGAATTTTTTTACTGATTGTAATTGCCTAATCAAAAATCTATCTATCATAATTCCTCAATAGTTGTGATCTCAAGGGATCACTTTATTTAATATTTTGCGTCTTTAAGTGTCATTCGGGATTTGAAAACTCTAAATGTCCAATACTGATAGGCCAATACAAATGGCAACAATGAAAGTGCAATAACACTCATTACTTTTAGTGTATAATCACTAGATGCTGCATCGACTAGTGTCAAGTTATTAGCACTACCTAAACTTGAAACCATGGCATTTGGAAACAATCCAGTAAAGAGAGCGGTCATGGTCAAAGCAATCACTAAAAAATTGAGTAGAAGTGTCAATTTGATTTTACCATTTCTAAACAAGTAATAGGCAACTGCAAGTGTAATCCCGGATCCTGCTAATATTATACCTGATAGGGTTGAAGTCTCTTTGAGTGTAATATAGGCGGTGCCAATAAATAAGATACATGTAAGCAGTGCAAATAGTCCGAGTTTTTGACCTATTTTCAAACTATTTGTTTCTACAACACCACTGGATTTGATAGAGAGATAGACAGCGCCATGAAATGCGATGAAAATACAGCCATAAAGTCCTGCTATAAGTGTAAATGGCGTTAACAAATCCCAGAAACTGCCAACATACTCAAGTTTACCACTTGCAATTGATAGTGGTGTTCCGCCTATTAAATTAGCAAATGCGACGGGAAAAAGAATGGCATTTATTAAACTGGAGATGCTGAGAGCTGTATCCCAGTTATCTCTCCAAAATCTTGAATCACTTTTATTTCTAAATTCAAAAGTTACACCGCGTACAATTAAGCTTGCAAGAACGACAAATAGTGCCAAATAAAAACCACTAAACATCGTTGCATACCAATAAGGAAATGCGGCAAACATTGCTCCACCAGCAGTGAGAAGCCAAACTTCATTGCCATCCCAAACTGGACCGATTGTACCTATTGCTATTTGCCTTTGTTCATCGCCTTTTGCTACAAATGGAAGTAAGATGCCGACTCCAAAATCAAATCCTTCTAAAAAAATGAATCCAGTAAACAAAATACCAATTAAAAGAAACCATAAATTAGTCAAACTTACCATGTGATTAGCACCTCGCTTTCAGCTTTAACAGATTCATCGACATTCACAAAACCTTTTTTAATATAATTAGCCATTAAAGTGACATCTATTAAGGCTAAAATACCATATAGGATTACAAAACCTATCAAAGTAATAAGCATTGATGCAGTTCCAAAAGAACCTGCTGTTGTAAGTCCATCTTGAAGTGTTAAAATTCCTTGAACTACCCAAGGTTGTCTGCCCACTTCAGTAAAAATCCAACCAAAGGTGTTACAGAGGTAAGGCAGCGGTAACATAATAATCAAAAGCACATAAAACCATGGTTTTTGAACGAGTTTCTTAGCAAATATTACGGTTATTAGCATCACAAGTAACATAAAACTGCCTGCATATACCATAATCCTAAAGCTGTAATACATCAGCGTAACAGGAGGTGTATAGTCACCTGGACCATACATTTGTTCATATTCTGTTTGTAAATCATTGATTCCCTTAACCGTTGCATTTGGATCGTTAAATGCCAAGATACTTAAACCATAAGGTATTTCTAAAGAGATACCATTTGTTTTTCTTTTTTCATCTATAATAGAGAATATACTAAAAGGTGCCTTGGCAGTTGTATCCCAAAGTGCTTCAGATGTGGCAATTTTCATAGGTTGATTTTTAGCGATATACTTACCTTGGCCATCGCCAGCCCATACTGAAACGAGTAAAGCGATCAACGCAAATAATGCGATTGGTCTGATGATTCTTTTAAAAACATCGTTTTTCTTATTCACTAATAAGTTAATAGCACTAACGGCTAAAACAAAGATTGCACCTGTTGCAAATCCAGAAGCAAGAACATGTGGAAATTGAACCCATACATGGGGATTTGAGATCAGTTCAAAGAAATTTGTCATCTCAGCTCTTGGTCCAAATGCACTTTCTCTTAGAACAAAACCAGTTGGTGCTTGCATGAAAGAGTTTGCAATAATAATCCAAAGTGAAGAAATAGATGCTGCAATTGCAACAATCCATATGGTTGCAAGATGTAACTTAGGTGAGAGTTTATCTCTCCCAAAAATCCATAATCCCAAGAAAGTAGATTCGAGGAAAAAGGCAGCTAAAGCTTCAATCGCAAGCGGTGCTCCAAAAACATCACCTACAAATCTCGAATAGTTTGACCAGTTCATCCCAAATTGAAATTCTTGCACGATACCAGTCACAACACCTAGAGAAAAGTTAATCAGGAAAAGTGTGCCAAAGTATCTTGTTAAGGTATCCCAACCTTTATCTTTTGTTTTATAATATTTGTACTGTAGCCATGCAACTATAAAAGATAGCCCCAGAGTTAAAGGTACAAATAAAAAGTGATAAATGGTCGTTGCTGCAAACTGCAACCTTGCTAAAGTCAATAAATCCATATAAATACCACCCTATCATATATATTGAGTTCTCACTCAACAATAATTATACCCTAATAATAATTTTAAATCACAATTTGTAAAAATTTTTATAAAGTGAATATTGTGTTTACATTGTTTGAAGTGATGCACATGTGGTATATCAAATTATTGAGAAGATTAATATCTTATTACTTGAATTGGAACCATGAAATTTGTGTTACAATTGTAAGTTTATTGATAATAGACTTGATTACACAAGCAATTGTGTGTAAAGTAGTTATATTATTTTATTTTAAAGGAGATTATTTTAATGACCTATGTATTATTGATTGTTGGTTTTTTACTACTTATAAAAGGTGCGGATTATTTTGTTGATGGCGCATCTGGAATTGCAAAATTTTTTAGAATACCACCCATCCTTATTGGGTTGACCATCGTTGCATTTGGAACGTCAGCTCCTGAAGCTGCTGTAAGTATAAGTGCAGCTATAAAAGGAAATAATGGTATCGCAATCGGTAACGTATTGGGAAGTAATATTTTTAACATATCTGTGATCATAGGGATTACAGCTGTTTTATGTTCGCTAGATGTACAAAAGCAAACCATACGTAAAGAAATTCCATTTACCCTTTTAGCTGGAGTGGCACTTCTCGTACTTGCAAGTGACACTTTTCTAAACGGTACAAAAGAGATGGTAATTAGTCAATCCGATGGAATCATCTTACTTTTGTTCTTCTCGGTTTTTTTATATTATATTGTAGAAGCTGCATTAAATAGTAAAGATTCTCAAGAAAATTTTCTACCAGAGGCACATAGAGAGTCATTGAAGTTAGGTCCAAACTTGATTTATACAGTAGGCGGTATGATCGGAATTCTTATTGGTGGAGAATTGGTCGTTAGTAGCAGTGTGGAAATCGCCACTAGCTTTGGAATCAGCCAAACAGTTATTGGACTCACAATAGTGGCCATTGGCACTTCATTGCCTGAACTTATCACAAGTATAACTGCAGCCATGAAGAAAAATACAGACATAGCAGTCGGCAATATCATCGGTAGCAATATATTTAATATCCTCTTCGTATTAGGAATGTCAGCCTCAATTCATTCTATTGTTGTAGACTCAAAATTACTTTTAGAACTTTTGGTGAATATAGGGTTGACAATTGTATTGTTTATTTTCTCTAGAACAAATAACAAAATAGTACGTGGTGAAGGAATTGTTTTTATTTTATTTTATGTAATATATATGGGTTATTTATTAGCAACTAACTTATAAGTCCCAAAAATGGAGGTGACTTTTATGGAAATGACTATGACACTTCAACAATATTATGATGATGCCAAGGCAAAAGGTAAAAAGGAATACAATAGATTTAAGGCAAGGGGAAAATCAGGACATTTGAGCTCACTTGACGGTTTACTAAAAGATGTAGATATCGTAGGAACGGTATCCTTAGGAGACTATGAAATCCCACTACACAAAGTAGTAGGAACATATTATCATGCAAGAAGGATGTTGTTTTCTAAAAGTTTTCTACCGTTAGAATCAGATACTAGCGAGTTTGGTCTTAAATGGATGGAAGTTTGTAGAGCTCATCTAGAAGAGGGGATAAGAGATTCTATTAAAGTATACGAGTACCTTAACTATTACTATGTCATGGAAGGGAACAAACGCGTTAGTGTATTAAAATATTTCGACGCGACTTCTGTTCATGCAGAGATTATTAGATTGATTCCAAAGTTTGATCCTAACGATGAAGATGTTGTGAATTACTATGCTTTCTTAGAGTTTTTTGATGTCACAAAATTAGTCTCCATTTGGCTTAGTAAACCGAGGAGATATAAAAGATTATTAAATTATTTAGAAGATTATTCACCAGAAAATATTATCCCAGAAGAGAAGTATCATCATTTTCAAAAATTTGTCTATCATCCGTTTCGAAAAATCTATTTAGAAGCAGGTGGTGAATCGTTGCCTTTGACAACGGGAGATGCTTTTTTACTTTATGCAAAATTATATAAAATTCCAGATTATCTAGATGATCAACAGGTAAGATTGATTATGCCGAGCTTGCTAAAAGAGCTCACAAATTATGGTGAAGAAGAGGAAGCACTTGATATTGTAACAAATGCTGACGACATGGAAAAAACGACGATATTTGATGCACTATCTTCTTTTATATCACCAAAGAAAATTAAAGTCGGGTTCGTTTATGCAAGAGATACTCATAGTTCAGGCTGGACTTACTCGCATGAACTTGGAAAAAAATACGTTGAGGATGTGTTTAAGGATCAAATCACAACAGGTTTTGTAGAAAATGTACCTGAGGACGATAGTGCATATGAAGTCATAAAAGCCTTTGCGGAAGAAGGGGAGTATGATGTCGTATTCACCACAAGTGAAGTTTTTAGAAAAGCGACTTTAAAATGTGCGATTGAACTCCCGAAAGTTAAGTTTTTTAGCTGTTCTGGAAATAGACCATATGTCAATATGTCAAATTACTTTGGTAGAACATATGAACCGAGATTTTTAGCGGGTATTATAGCGGGTGCCATGACCCAGTCAAACTTAATTGGTTATACTGCAACTGATGCGAACTCTGAAGTGATCAGCTCTATTAATGCGTTTGCATTAGGAGCAAAGTTAGTTAACCCTAAAGCTGAAATTTTAGTTGCTTGGACAGGTGAATGGAACAATCCTAAGAAAAGTACAAATATCAGTGAAAAGTTGATTGAGATGGGTGCAGATATGATAAGTAACAAGAACCTAATTGTACCAAGGGAAGTAACTTGGGACTATGGTGTTTATGCGATGCTTTGTGATATTGACCCTGAAACGAAGTTACCTAAAAATTATTTGGCAGCTCCTATATGGAAGTGGGGCAAATTCTATGAAAAAATCATCACAAGTGTACTTAATGGGACGTATCAACGCATGATTTCAAGTCCAGTTAATGCCCAAAGGATTATCAATTTTTGGTGGGGGTTAGACGCAGGCGTAGTAGACCTATATGCAGCTGAAGAACTGATTCCACGTGATACAGTTAAACTATTAAAACTGATGAAAGAAATGATCATCTCTGAACAATTTCATCCATTCGTGGGTCCTGTCTACGACAATCAGGGACAACTTCAAATTGAAAAAGATGTTGTCCCGTCACCAGAAGAAATTATGAATATGGAATGGTTTGCAGAAAACGTTAAAATTATAGCTCAATAATCATATGGTCATAGGCATTATAAATTTTCGTTTGTTGATATTGATGCTTTCTTTCACAGATACCATAATTAAGGTGTTGATGACCATGTATCATTAAAGGAGGCGCATACTTGTCTAAAAGCTTAATAAAGCTTTTATATCCAGTATGCGCTTGATCTTTGCCATCACCTAGCCCAAAAGCAGGCGCATGTGTTAATAAGATATCAATTCCTTTTCTGTATTTAAATTTGTTTCTCAATATTCTTCGAGACATTTCGGTTTCAGTAAATTGCAATATTCCGCCATTATAAGTCATACAACCACCAAGGCCAGCAATTCTTAAGCCCTTGAAGTTGTATACTTTATCATCTATACATTCGCAGCCCTCTGCCGGTTCGTGGATTAATGATTTATCATGGTTACCATGGACATAAAGTAAAGGCTTATTGATCATGGTGACAACATAAGACAAATAATTTGCTTTCAAATCGCCAGCAGATAAGATGAGATCAATATCTCTATAGCGCTCAGGATCAAAATAATCCACTAAATTTTTACTTTCGACATCTGCAATCGCTAGTATCTTCATAGTTCCTCCAAATCGTGTATGTTTTATTGTACCATAACATCAATTGCTTTTAAATACTTGACAGAAGTAGATATGCAGGCGTAAATTATGAATAGAGCTTGCTGATGTGGCTCAGCGGTAGAGCAGCGCACCCGTAATGCGCAGGTCGTGAGTTCGATTCTCACTATCAGCTCCAAAAAAGATAAACCCAATAACAGCGATGTTTCGTTACATCTGTTGTTATTGGGTTTATCTTTTTTATAGTAAGTGTTCTTTAGTAAATATAAAACCAATCTGTTCGTTTGTAAGCAAATGCCGATTGGATTTGATTATATAACGCAACCTTAAACGATTTTGATAAATATGGTATAATTTAAGACAGATAACCGTTTTAGGAGGCAATATGAAATATAAAAAAATATTGGGTTTAGATACAGAGATTTCTGTTATTGCAATGGGATGTATGAGAATTGGTGATCTGCCTACAGAAGCCTTAGAAACTTTAATAGAAAAAGCACTTAACTTAGGGATTAATTTTTTTGATCATGCAGATATTTATGCTTCAGGAAAATCAGAAGAAGTTTTTGGGAAAGTGTTAAAAAAGAGACCTGAGTGGCGAGAAAAAATGTTAATTCAATCAAAATGTGGGATTAGAAAAGGCTATTATGACTTATCAAAAGCGCATATTATCAGTTCTGTTGAAGCGAGTTTAAAGAGGCTGAACACGGATTATTTAGATGTGCTTTTACTGCATCGCCCTGATGCGCTAATGGATCCAGTTGAGATTGGTGAAGCTTTTGAAACTTTGTATAAGTTAGGAATGGTAAAAACATTTGGCGTCTCAAATATGACCCCTGGACAGGTCAATTTGATCCAAAAGCACACACAATATCCTTTGATATTTAATCAACTTCAGTTTAATGTCGTCCATGCAACAATGGTTGATTCGGGAATCAATGCTAATATGAAAGAAACGCCTTCGCTTGATCACGATGGGGGGGTTCTTGACTATTGTAGGCTCAACAATATAACCATCCAGTGCTGGTCTATTCTTCAAGCATCATGGGAAGAAGGTTCATATATAAATCATAAAGACTATTTACTTTTAAATGAAACGCTGGAAAATCTGGGACAAAAATATGGGCTCACTAAAGCGGCGGTTGCAGCTGCATGGATACTGAGACATCCTGCGGGGATGCAAGCAATAGCTGGTACGACTTCACCTACAAATCTAGAAGCCATCTGCCAAGCAACAAATGTAAGCCTTTCTAGGGAAGATTGGTATAAGTTATATCTTTCAGTAAATAGATTGTTGCCTTAATAACATAAAAAAAGCCATACAAATAACTTAATAGGCCTTTGTATGGCTTTTGATATTATACCCATGATGTTACCATTTTTTCTCCGATTTTTTTAAGTTTACTGTGATTTTTAAGTCCGGTAAAGTGACATTTTGAAAGCTTGTTAATATAGGATTTGTCGAATAAACTTCGATGTGTCTGTACGGCATCAGCAATCAAAAAACTCATACTTTTGTCTAGAAGTTTATTGAGGTTCAACTTTAAATCGTTTCTCAATGTAGGTAATTTTGTCAAGACTTCAGCTGATAAAAGGCAAAGTTTTTCAACACTATGGGCTAACATTTCTGATGTTTGTGTGGTGCTAAAAAGTGTTTGATGTGAAACGAGTCTATCCGAAGTCATGTCTTGAAGATCATCAGCGAGTTGCAAAGTAATGCCATAACCCGTTAGAAAATCAAATTGTGCATGTGTTAAGTGGCCAAGGACGAGATAACCGTCTGCTATTACAGATGATGCTCCTTTTTCAAATGAAATTCTGTTGATTTCAGTGATTCCTAGATGGCTGTATTGTTGTTTCATACTATTTTTCTGACACTCGTGAATGAGGAGCAAGCTTTCATAGACAAGTGGATAATCATTCCTGTTAAATTGACCTTCGATCAAAGAGACCATATCATAGACATCTGTGTATTGCTTGCTGCTTTCTGTCCCCATGAAACCATTCAGCCTATTCCCAAGTGCCTCAATAAAGGCAAGTTTTTCATTTTTAGTTAAATTCACATCATCTAAAACATTATCCGTTAGTGGATAGAGCATACTATAGGCAAACATCGCATCAGTAAGTTCGATTTTTTGTTCACACATGATTTGGATGGCAATCATAATCCAAACATTTCTAAGCGCTTGAAATATGCTTTCATTCGGCATATCTGGCCAGTTTGAACGGACTCTTGAAATAAATGTTTCAGTCACTTCTATATAATTACCCTTTAAAGAAGTATCCATTTCGTGAATATCAAATTGAAGCCATAGTTTAATCAGACGTTCAATATCGTGATCTTCTTTAAATTTTGTAAGATCATATGACTCTGAATCAGGTTTGCTCATAAGATTACTTTTTGAGATTTTAAGTAGTTGCTTTCTAATCACATAATAGTGATAATAGCGTTTGATCATAAAAATTGGTTTGAGGTCTCTAGTTTCTCTACTTAAATTATTCCATATTAGTAAGTAATTATCAATCATGGTATTGAACTGAGTTAAAATGTTCATTTATTTCTCCTTGAAATTAGTTAAAGGACGTTTTATTATTCTATTAATATCATATGAAAATTGGAATTGGGTTAAAATTACAATAAAATACAGGCATACTTGACAAATGGGGATAAAACGCATATACTTTCATCATCAAAAGCTGTGAAGAGAAGAGTAGTAGAGTATAATTCGCACAGAGAATTCCGCTAGCTGAGAAGGAATCGAAAACGACTTTATGAAACAAGACTTGGAGCTATAATCCGGATCTTAGGTGATGGTTTATCGGGTGTTCCCGTTATAGAACTTAGCATTATGCTGATGAGGCTTTTTAGCGAACTAGGGTGGCACCGCGAGATAATCGCCCCTATAGTCAATACGACTATAGGGGTTTATTTTTTTTTGAATGAGATGAGTAGGAGGATTTTATGTACACACCCAAAAAACCAAGACCTGAATTTCCCAAAAGAGCTGTGATTACTGCTGGTATGCCTTACGGTAATAAATCACTACATTTTGGACATATCGGAGGCGTATTTATCCATGCTGACACATTTACGAGATTTTTAAAAGACAGAATTGGATCTGAAAATGTTATCTTCGTTTCTGGTACGGATTGCTATGGCTCACCGATTTTAGCAAGTTACAAAAAACATATTGAAGAGACTGGTGAAAACATCAGCATGGAAGACTATGTATTCCGTTTTTATAAACTACAAACGAGTGTACTTGAATCTTATGATGTAAAACCAAGTTTATACGGCGCTTCTGCTTTTGGCGAAAGTGCAAAAGTACACAATAAAGTATCTGAAAAATTATTTGAAGCATTGTACGAGCAAAAAACGCTTAATGTGATGTCTTCTCCTCAGTTTTTTGACCCAGTTGAAAATGTATTTTTAAATGGAAGACAAGTTATCGGAAAATGTCCTGTAGACGGTTGCCAATCTGACAAGGCTTATGCAGACGAGTGCGCACTTGGCCATCAATATATGCAAGATGAGTTGATCGACCCAGTAAGTACATTATCCGGAGAAAAACCAATATTAAAAGATGTCAACAATTGGTATTTTATACTAGATGAATATCGAGCACACTTAAGTCAAATGGTTGATAAAATGCGTAAGGAGAGACAGGTTCGTTCAAATGTCATCAATACGATTGAAGAATTTTTAAAACTCCCAGTAATCTATGTGAAAAGAAAAGACCATGAAGAGCTTCTGGCTAAAGGCATCGAAACTGGTGCTGCTGAGATACAAGATGATGGGAAGAAACCATCCGTAACTTATGCCTTTGAAACATTAGAAAAAAGGGATATAGCACGTGTTGCGTTAGATGCTCAAGGCATAAGGTATAGAACGGGTAAAACCCTAGTCCCATTTAGATTATCAGGTAACATCGAATGGGGAGTTCCGGTACCTTCAAAAGATAATTTAGACGATTTAACGTTTTGGGTTTGGCCAGAATCTCTATGGGCACCAATTTCATTTACAATCACTTATCTCAATAGTATGAATAAGCCAAGTGAAGAATGGTCGAAATGGTGGTTAGATAAAGAGTCTAAAGTTTACCAATTTATTGGTGAAGACAATATTTATTTTTATGGTGTGGCTGAGATGGGGATGCTCATGGCTTATCTTGGGATTCATCCAAATGATGGTCTTAGCATAGAGGATATAAACTTTCCTCAATTAGTTGCAAATTGTCATTTGCTATTTTTAGATTCAAAGGCAAGTAGCTCAAGTGATATCAAGCCACCAATGGCAGATGAGCTTTTAAACTTCTATACCAAAGATCAATTGAGAATGCACTTCTTAAGTCTTGGATTATCGAAAAAATCAGTAAGTTTTAGTCCAAAACCATTTGATCCAAGTTGTCCCGAAGATGCGCCAGATGTGGTTTTAAAAGATGGTAATCTGTTAACTAATGTATATAATAGATTACTTCGCTCATGTTTTTATACCGCTCAAAAGTATTTTGATTCTGTCATCCCAAAAGTTGAGATCAGTGAAGAAATCAAGGATATCGTACACAAAGCAATCTACGATTATGAGCATAATATGGCAAGACAAGAGTTCCATCTTGTAATCTATACGATTGATGATGTCATTCGAAATGTGAGTAAATATTGGTCAAAATATATGAAGCAAGCCGATGATCAAGATAGTGATGAACTTAGAGCTAAGGTTGTAGCTGACTCTATCTACGCAGCGAAATCAATTCTTACATTGCTTCATCCAATTACGCCTTCAACCTCTGAGTTTGTTAGAGAGTATCTCAACTTAAATGAATCGTTATGGTCTTGGGAACACATCTTTGAGGATGTATCCGCACATATGGATTCTCCAGAGTCACACAAACTTAAATTTATTGAACCTAAATTCGATTTTTATATGAAAGACGAAAGTCAATTTTAGTATCAAACTGCATGTTGTAAAAACCGTTTGAGAATCGATTATAAGTTAAGAAAAAGCTGATTTCTAACCATGAAGAAATCAGCTTTATTTTTTTAGTATTTTCGTCAGTAAGTTATACATCCTTATATTTTTACTTACATCCTTATATTCTTACTTATATCCATATTAGTTACATGCTTAAGATGATCAAGTAAGTTTGAAGTAATTCGCATTAACTTCGATGATTTCATTAAGGGCATCTCTAAGATTATGCCCACCTTTTAGTAAGGGATGTATGGTAAGAGCATGCAGCGCTTTTGTATAACTTTGTTCTAAAGAGGCGCTGATGATTAATCTTTCGTAGCTTTTTATGATTGAGAGTTCACCAATTGCAGTTTCAGTTAGGGTGGTTACTGGTAGTGGCAATGCGCCACTTGAAGTAATAATGGACGAAGTTTCAATGACGGCATTATCAGGTAATTGCTTTAGGATACCATTATTGAGTATATCAACAACCATGATGGATCTTTTATCGTTAAAAATCGCACTGATCAGTTCACATGCAGCTTCTGAATAATAGGCACCACCACGATTCTTTAATTGAGGTGGTTTTATATTGAGTTTTTGATCACCGTATAATTCGAAAAGTTCTTTTTCAACTTTTTTGACAATTTCACCACGGGTACCGTACTTCAGATAGTCTTCAAAAGCGTGCTGATACATGTCTTCTTGCATATAATAGTAAGCATGATAGTAACAGGGCATCATGCCACAGCCAAGGATTTGCTCCAGCGAATAGGGGATACTGCCTATATTTTTCGGATTAAATTCATCATCCATTATTAGCTTTGGAAGTAATTCTTGTAGATAATCCCTTCCGTTAAAGCTAATTTTATGTCCCCAAACATAATGATTAAGTCCAGTAATTTGCATCGAGAAATCTTCTGAACCCAGAATTTTTGCAACTGCTTTTTGCATATTGATGGGAACATTACATAAGCCAATCGTTTTGATAGTAGAGTTGTTCAGAACAGCCTCTGTGATAATCCCTGCGGGGTTCGTAAAATTAATCAGCCATGCTTCTGGGCATAATCGCTCCATATCTTTTGCGATTTCTAGAATTACTGGAATAGTGCGCATTGCTTTCGCAAAACCAGCTAATCCATTTGTTTCTTGACCAAGTAAGTTGTGGTTAAATGCAATTTTTTCATCTTGTATGCGTGCATCAATTCCTCCTACTCTAATCTGAGTAATCACAAATTGAGAGGAAGGTAGTGCAAGTTCACGGTCCAAAGTAGCTGTCACGATGATATCTAGTTTTGCCTTTTGTAACATTCTTTTTGTTAAACGACTAATAATTTCAAGCTTTGCAGCGCCTTCTTTAATGTCGACTAGACAAATTTCGTCAATTGGGAATTCATGATATCTTTCAATAAAGCCTTCTATGAGCTCAGGCGTATAACTTGATCCTCCACCTATGATGGTCACTTTTATTTTTTTCATAATCATTCCTTTCGCATTTTCTATAAAAAAGCTTACTCTTTATTGTTTAATTATAAAACAGAACAAAACAATAAAACAATAAGACGAATAAGATGTTTTTATGATAAAATTATTATAAATAAGAAAATAAGAAAATAAGAAAATAAGAAAATATGTAAACAGTATAGTTAATTTTCAAATGAAGGGGGTTTTTATAGATGACTGCAAGCGAGAGATTGAGTGATATTAGACAGCGTGTTGAAAAACAAGGAACTGTAAGCGTTAAGACACTGGCACATGAATACAGAGTGACAGAGGATCTCATTAGGAAAGATTTAAGGAAACTTGAAAAGCTTAACGTTGTCGACAGAATATATGGTGGTGCCGAGCGGAAAAAAAATAAATTCCAAGCCTCAACTTTTAACTACCGGATCGAATCTGATATTGAAGAGAAAAAGAAAATAGCAGAAAAAGCGATGAAACTCGTAAAACCAGGAAATTATATATTTTTAGATACCTCTTCAACTTCTTACTATATCGCGCAATACATTGCAGAAAGTGAGATTGAAGTTACCGTCATAACAGATATGCTTGCAATTCTCTTGTTTTTAAGTGAATACAGATCAATTAAACTTATAGGAATTGGTGGAGAATATGATGCTTATACGGGTGGTTTTTTCGGACCGGAAGCTACAGGTCAGATTAAAAAATATAAAACAGATGTTGCCTTTGTTAGTTGTAAGAGTATTAATGTAAAAGAAGGGTATCTTTTAGAAGGATTTGCTGAAATAGGAAATCAAAAAAAATTAATCCTAGATAATGCGACAACAAAGGTTATTGCTACACAAAAATCTAAATACAACGATTCTGGCGTTTATCGATTTTATGATTTGAAAGAAATAGATGCCGTGATTACTGAAGCGTGTTTGGATTTACTTGTAATTGAACAATTAAAAGAACTTAAAATAAAAGTGATATGGTAGTATAATGATGAAGAATAAATAATTTAAAGGAGGATCAATTGAGGATTAATACTTATATAAACAGTTTAATTGAACAATCTATCAGTAAGGCCTTTGAAGATCCCCAGTATTCCTTTGAATTGGCTTTTTCGGCACAATCCTTGTCAATTGAGTTTAATTATGAAATTGAAAAAGGAAAGGCTCTCTTTCAAATGGCTTATGCCTGCAGATTGATGTCCAGGCATAGTGAGGGCTTAAACTATGCTTTTGAAGCACTTGAAATTATGAAGCGAGCAGAGAATATACAAGGCATCTATAAAGCTAAAAACATTATCGGGATTATATATTTTTATTTTGGTGCATTAACTGATGCTTTAGAAAATTTTATGGGTGCTATGGATTTGGTAGCTGAAACGAATGATATCAATTTGAAAACCTCAATTATGAATAACATAGGTGAAGTTTACAGAGAAGCGGGTGAATATGATAAAGCTAAACTTTATTATGAACAGGCACTTGCACAATCTTTAGAGCAACAATTAGAATTCAATGCATCTGCAATTTACCTTAATATTGGTGAGGTTTTATTTCAAGAGGGTGAATTTGAACAATCAAATATTTATTTGGAAAAGGGTTATAAAATTGTACTAAATCACAATAGATTATTAGAGCAAGCTGAAGCAGAGACAAAGATTGGTCGTGCTTATGCGGCACAGGGCAAGCACATGATTGCAAAGGAAAAATTTCTGAGTGCTTTGGAAAAACTTAAAACCATTAACAATCAATACTATATGGTAGATTTACTTATGGAGATGGCAGATCTTGATTTAGCTTTGGGCTTAAGTCCATTAAGAAATCTCAACGAAGCACTTGAGCGATCAAGAGTCGCAGGCATCGAGAAAAAAATAGTAAAAATCTATGAAACGATCTCAAAATACTATGAACAAAAGGGTGAATTTCACACTGCACTTGAGTATTATAAGAATTTTCACATTAAACAATCAGAACTCGAAGCCACTAATCTTTCAAAACGTTTGGAAATATTATCTGTTGAATTTAATTATTATAAAGAAAAAAGTGAGAATTTAAAATTCAAGAAATTAAGTGAAAAGCTTCAGAGAGATATAGAATTTTATAATAAAACGCTTGAAAATATGAAAACTCAAAATCAATCTTTACTTAAAGAGAGTCTTTATGATGAGCTTACTAAAGTTTATAATCGTAGAGGTTTAGAGTTAAGTTATCAAGAACTGGTGAATAATAATCCTAATTTATTGGGCTCTGTTTATATCATAGATATTGATAGGTTCAAAAATTACAATGATACTTGGGGACATGTCAAAGGCGATGACTGCTTGATAAAAATTACAGAAGAAATCATTAAAGTAGTGAAACAAGGTATTGTCGCTCGATTTGGCGGTGAGGAGTTTGTCGTTATCACTCAATCAAATGAAATAGAAGCGTCCTTGTCTTTTGCAGAGAATCTAAGAATAAGTATTGAAAAACTCAAAATACAAGCAGATAAAAACTCTGAAAAGGTTGTTACGATTAGTGTTGGTGGTTATTTGGGTAAATTGACAAGTGAAACATTAATTACATTTATTGAGGAAGCGGATAAAGAACTTTACAAAGCAAAAGAAAATGGCCGAAATTGTATATCGGTGAAAGAAGAGGTCCGTTTACATGAAGCTTAATCGAAAATTACACATCCCTTTATATATACAACTAAAAGATCAGATTTTGGTAAATATCAAATCTGACGCTTATTCAATAGGCGATATGATCCAAAGTGAACAGGAATTGATGAAAGATTATCAAGTTGGTCGTGCAACGGTGAGAGAAGCGATCAACGAACTTGTAAAGGAAGGTTTTTTGGAGAAACAGCAAGGTAGAGGGACTTTTATAAAAAGAAAAGAAACAAGCCTTGGATTTGAACCTCTTTTGAGTTTATCTTATTCACTGAAGATGAGAGGTTGGGAGCATAAAAATCAATTGCTTGCAAGTTTTATAATTGAAAATACCTTTTCTGAAAATTTAATCAAAAGTCAAAAAGTATTTTATTTTGAAAGAAATAGAACGATTGATGGACATCCTTTAGGGCTTGAAAAGTTTTACTTTCAACCAGAGTTTGAAGCACTTGTGCAAACTTATAATCTTGAAAATTCAATCGGAAAATTGATATTAGAAATTTTAAAGCTGCCTATTGAAAAGTTAACACAAGAAGTCACTATAGTTAAAGCAAATGTGAAAGAAGCTGAGATGTTAAAACTGAATACCGGTGATGATCTAATGTTTATGAAACGTTGGATGTATGTCAAGGGATTTGATGGCGTATACCAGTATTATGAATTAAAAGTGCCAGTGGGTGTTTCTGCGTTTCCTGCTGATTTATTGTAACAAAAATTATCACAATAGCCTCTGTAACGATCAATAAAGATCTGTCTAAAGGCTATTTTTTTTTGTCTTCTTTACGAAAGAAAAGAGATGTGATATGATAAAACAAACGTCCGGACGACCGGATGAAAAAAGCTTTAATAGTTGAGAGGTCATATTTATGCAAAATCAAGATAACAAAAGCAGTATTCAATTTTCTGACAGAAAGCTTAGCAAACATAGAGATAAACTTCAAAAGAGGTTGAGAAAAGAAGTTCATCCAAGTATTACTTGTAGCCTTTTTATGGATTCAATTCGATTAACAGGTAGTGTTGATACGTGGGAGAAAGTTGTAAAGGCGGGTCAAATTGCAGCGCATACAAAGTTTAAAGAGGTTATAAACGATATATTTTTTGAAAAAAATAATCAGAAAATTCCAACAAATGAACAGTTAGAGAATAGTGCGCGATTTGAAAACTGGGATGTGGTTATTATTGGTGGCGGTATTATTGGTTGTGCAATTGCAAGAGAACTATCAAAATACGATTTGAAGATCTGTATCGTTGAAAAAGAATATGATGTAGCAATTCATGCTTCATCAAGAAATGATGGTATGATCCATCCTGGAATAGCAGCACCGATCAATTCACTGAAATGTAAGCTAAATATTAGAGGCAATGCACTCTATGAAAAAATATCAAAGGACCTTGAAGTACCTATAAACTGGTGCGGGTCCTCAATACTATTTAGATCAAATTCAAGTAAAGTAATTTGGCCATTTTTCTGGATTAAAGCTAAGATAATTGGCATGCAAGGGCTTGAATATATGAGTAAGTCCGATGTTTATCAGCAAGAACCACATTTATCTGAAGGCGTAAAATGGGGGGTAATGTGTAAAAATGCAGGTGTGACCTCACCCTATAAGATGACGGTTGCCTATGCAGAAAATGCGATTCACAATGGTGTCGATTTAAAACTAAATACTAAAGTAATCGGTATGCGCAGAACCCCTTCAAATGAAAATTTAAAATATAATGACTTAATATCAGCAGTTTATGTACAAAATCAAAACGAAAAATATACGTTAAAAACTAAAATTGTAATTAATGCTGCTGGTGTATACAGTGACTTTATTGCTGAACTTGCAGGTGATCGATACTTTTCTATACATCCTAGGAAAGGTGAAGTTGTATTATTTGATAAGAAGAAAGCATATTTGGTGAATGGCATTTTGGGCTTTATTGGCGATCGAAGTTCAAAGCATACAAAGGGGGGAGGGATCATAAAAACATATGAAGGCAATATCTTAGTGGGTCCCAATGCCATAGAAACTTTTGAAAGAGATAATTATGAAACAGATAGAACGACAATAGATGAAATGCTGAAAATGAAACTTCCTCAAGTAAATGGACTTGACATCAAAGATGATATTACTTATTTTACAGGCATTAGAGCGGCAACCTATAAAGAAGATTTTATCATAGAACCCTCAAGGCAGATTAACAATTTAATACATGTTGCAGGAATTCAATCACCAGGTTTTGCATCAGCACCTGCCATAGCTGAATATGTTGAAAAGATTTGTCACGTGATGTATCGAGAATTGACCGCTGAAAGAATGATGCCTAATTTAACTTTCAACCCAATAAGAAAGGCGATCCCTAATCTTCAAGCAATGTCTTCAGAAGAAAGAAGCAAAAAAATTGCAGATAGACCAGAGTATGGTGAAATTATCTGTAGGTGTGAAGAAATCAGTAAGGGAGAAATTATCGATGCACTCCGATCACCTATAAAGGTTGAAACAATTGACGGTGTAAAGAGGAGAGTTAGGGCAGGAATGGGGAGATGTCAAGGCGGATTTTGTATGCCACTAGTGATGGAAATCATCCATTCGGAACTAGGTGTCCCCATGGATCAGATTACCAAGAAATCAGGTAATTCAAAAATTGTAGCACATTTTACAAAAAATTGAGGTGAAGATTAATGCTCTTTTATGACAGTATTGTTATCGGTGGTGGCCCTGCAGGACTTGCAGCTGCCCATCAGATGAAAATGGAAGGCGCTAAAGTGCTTATTTTAGAGCGAGAAGCAAAACTAGGCGGCATTTTAAAACAGTGTATACATGATGGCTTTGGCTTAATTGAGTTCAAAGAAACATTGACCGGTCCAGAGTATGCAGACTATTTTGTTAAGGCTGTTATCAATGCAGAGATAGAATTTAAGACAAAAACCTATGTGACAGATCTTATCAAAGTAGAAAATGATTTTAAAGTAACAATTGTAAATAGTTTAGAGGGCATCCAAATTTTAAACTGTCGGACAATCATCCTTGCAACGGGGTGTAGAGAACGCACCAATAAACAGTTATTGATCACAGGAGATAGACCAGCAGGTATCTATACCGCTGGAACAGCGCAATATATGGTGAACATAGAGGGCTTATTACCTTGTGAACGGTGCATTATACTTGGAAGTGGCGATATTGGACTCATTATGGCAAGGCGCTTAACACTTGAAGGCGCAAACGTAATTGGTGTATTTGAAGCGAAAGATACTGCATCGGGGCTGACTAGAAATGTACAGCAGTGTTTGCTTGATTTTGGGATCCCGATTCATTATCGCCAAACGGTGGTTGAGGTACATGGGAGAGAGAGACTTGAGAGTGTAACTATCGTTGATGTAGATGAACAGATGAAAATTATAAGTGGAAGTGAAAGAACGATTGATTGTGATGGTCTGATCTTATCGGTTGGGTTAATACCGGAAAATGAAGTTGCTGAAAAGCTTCATGTCGAAATTGATAGTAAAACAAATGGTCCATTAGTCGATGAACATATGATGACTTCTATACCTGGCGTTTTTTCCTGTGGCAATGCCCTTAAAGTTTTTGATCTAGTAGATCATGTTACGGCGAATGCCCGGATAGCGGGTAAGAGCGCTATGAAATATATTCTAAAGAGAGGTGAGTCACTTGGATGATCAAGCAAAGTATATGACCTGTATCATTTGTCCGAAAGGTTGTCAGATGGAAATTCAAAGTATTAGTGAAGAGGAGATAATAGTCACTGGTAACGCTTGTGATAAAGGAGCTATATATGCCAAGGAAGAGATTCTACATCCCGTGAGAACGCTGACGACAACACTTAAAACAAATAATCCATTTCATCCAAGGATATCTGTTAAAACAAAAATGCCAATTCCAAAAGAGAAAATCCTACCAGTTATGCGCATATTAAATGAGATATGTGTAACTTCTCCAGTAGTGATTGGCGATGTATTGGTTCAAAACATCCTAAACCTAAATGTGGATGTGGTTGCTACGATGACGCTGAAGGAGGGCGAATGAAACGTTATGTGATTTCTATAGATTGTGGGACACAAAGTGTTCGTGCACTTTTATTTGATCAGCATGGTACGCTAGTTCATAAGGTTAAATGCGAGTTTGAGCCATATGTGAGCAGCCATCCGGGATATGCAGAACAAGACCCTGACATTTATTATCATCACATTATCTCTGCACTTTCAAAACTCAAAATTGAACAACCTAACTGTGTACAATATGCGGAAGGATTGTGTATGACCGTTTTAAGAGACACGGGTGTTTTTTTAGATGAAAAACTTCACGTTTTAAGACCGAGCATACTATGGCTGGATCAACGGATGGCAGCCTGTAAAAGACCACTTTCGATATTAAGTCAGTCCAAATTCAAAGTATCTGGTATGACTAGAGCTATTGATATGACTCGCAGATTATCAAAAACGAACTGGGTAAAGGAGCACGAACCCGATGTTTGGGAAAAAACGAAGTTCTTCGTCATGTTACCTGCATACCTTCAATACAAGTTGACTGGCGTATTAGTTGATACGATAGGCAATCAAATTGGACATGTGCCTTTCAATTATAAAAAACAGAAGTGGCCATTAAATGCTAAGGACTATAGATGGGAAGTTTTTGGAATCGAATCGGAAAAATTATCACCTCTAATCTCAACTGGCAGTGTCATAGGAAATTTGTTGCCGGAGGTTATTGAAAAAACTGGTTTGCCGCCAAACATAAAAATAATAGGAGGTGCTTCAGATAAAGGGTGTGAAACTTTGGGTGTTGGTTGTATTGACGTGACACAAGCAAGTCTAAGTTTTGGCACCACTGCTACGATACAAACAACATCCAAACATTATTTTGAACCCCTATTATTTATGCCTGCATATCCCGCTGCTATTCCAGGTAGGTTTAGCCCTGAAGTGCAGATCTATAGAGGATATTGGATGATCAGGTGGTTTAAAAATGAATTTGCTGCACGAGAAGAACAAGAAGCAATCAAAAGAGGAATTGCACCTGAAATACTGCTTAACGAATGCCTAAAAAATATACCTCCGGGTTCAGAAGGGCTTATACTTCAACCTTACTGGACTCCCGGATTAAAACAACTAGATGCAAAAGGAGCGGTGATTGGTTTTAGTGAAGTACACACACGTGCACATCTTTATAAGGCGATTATTGAAGGTATAAATTATGGATTAATGGAAGGGCTTATAAAAATAGAAAAAAAATCACATGTAAAAGTGAGTCAACTTATGGTCAGTGGTGGTGGATCTCAATGCGATGAAATATGCCAAATCACAGCAGACATGTTCAATTTGCCAATATATAAAGGTGAAACTTATGAAGCAGCAGGGCTTGGAGCAGCGATCTTATGTTTTGTAGGATTAGGGGTTTACTCCGATTATGAAATCGCTGTGGCAAATATGGTTCGTTATGGCAAAGTTTTTTATCCACAGTCTCAAAATGCGGCTTTATATAACACATTATTTAACAGAGTTTATCTGAAAATATTTAGCCATTTAAAAGATCTATATTCTGAAATATCAAAAATTCAAAAAAGTGAGGAGAAACAAGATGCGTAAAGATGAAAAGTTTTATCCCAATTGGACTCAGGAAGCACCACCTGAAAATTCATATCGCTCGATTTTAAAATGGGGTGACCCCAATGCGTTCAAACATCCAAATCGTCGCTTATATGCTTTGATGAAGAAGACATTTGATATGACAGATGAAGATTTTAAAACAAAAAAAGAAATGGGTCTTGAAATAGTACAAGGTGATTATCCCTCGGGGTTAGATTTGATACATCTTGAAGCCTTCAAAAAAATTGTAGGTGAAGAGAACCTTAAATTAGACGTGTATTCTAGGTTGAGAGTTGCGTATGGAAAAACCATGATAGACTTGATGCGACTTAGAAAAGGAATTATTCAAAATCTTCCTGATGTCGTGCTTCATCCAAGAGATAAGGATGATATTGCTAAGATCGTAGACTATTGTAACCAACACAAAATCCCAGTGAATATCTATGGAGGTGGCTCTTCTGTTACAAGAGGTGTAGAATGTTATCTCGGTGGTATCACCATGGATATGCGCGTGCATATGAATAAAGTGATTCACTTCAACGAAACGAACCAGACAATCACAGTACAAGCTGGAATCAGTGGACCTGAACTTGAAAAAGCACTCAATAATGCCCAGTCGCTATATGGCGCAAAACGCGCTTATACCTGTGGACATTTTCCACAATCGTTTGAGTATTCAGTTGTTGGGGGATGGGTGGTCACACGAGGCGCTGGCCAAAATTCCACTTATTTTGGAAATGCAGCTGATCTTGTAATGAGTCAAGAATATGTGACACCGATAGGTATGATCAAGACAAAAGATTATCCTGCAGAATCAACTGGACCCAATATTGATCAGTTGATGATGGGAAATGAAGGTACCTTTGGTGTTTTAGTTGAGTGTACACTGAAAGTGTTCAGGTACATGCCTGAAAATCAAAGAAAATTTAGCTATATCTTTAAAAGCTGGTCTGATGCAAGAGCTGCAGCCAAAGAAATCATGCAAGGACAGTTTGGTTTTCCATCGGTTTTTAGATTATCTGACCCTGAAGAAACGGATGTGATGCTAAAACTCTATGGCGTCGAAGAGACGCCTCTTGAAAAAATTATCTCCGCCATGGGTTATAAAGAAGGCGAGAGATGTTTATTTCTAGGGTTTACCGATGGCGAGAAGTATTTTACAAAGAATGTCAAAAAAAGGCTCCATAAAATTTGTAAAGAACATGGTGGGTTTTACTTAACGGGAATTCCTACGAAGGGATGGGAACACGGTAGGTTTAGAGACCCTTATATGAGAGAAGACTTACAGGATTATGGGATTATGACGGATACACTTGAATGTTCTGTCACTTGGGACACGATGGAAGCGGTACACCGTGGTGTAAGAGCCTTTTGTAAAAGTCGTCCCAACACCATTTGTATGACGCATATGTCGCATGTTTATCCCCAAGGTGCTAATCTTTATTTTATTTTCATTGCAAAAATGGATGATATTGATGAATATCAAACTTATCAAAGTGGTATCCTTGAAAGTATTTACCAGTATGGGGCATCTATGAGCCATCATCATGGAATCGGTAAAACTATGGCGCCATGGCTTGAAAAGCAAATTGGCAAAAATCAGCACGACATCATCAAAGCACTTAAAAAGCATTTCGATCCAAATGGCATTATGAACCCCGGAGGTACCTTGGGATTGTAGTCTCTATAAGGTGGGCTTTACTTGTCCCAGAAACTTAAATCGTGTATAATGGTTAAGAATACAATTGGGTTTAAGGAGCTGACGATGAGTAAATACATGAATGAACTTGAGAAGTATGCCGAATTAGTTGTAAAGGTAGGCATCAATGTTAAACCAAATGAAGGACTTATTATAGGAACAAATGAATCAGGTTTACCACTGGCTAGAGAAATTATGAAAAAGGCTTATGCAGCAGGCGCTAAACACGTGGAATTTATGATGAACGACGACGAAATGACCTTGGCTAGATATGACAACGCAAAAGACTACGTATTTTCTACATATCCAGCTTGGAAAGTCGATTTGATGGTAAAACTTTATGAAGATAACTATCATCATTTATTTATCATTGCACCAGATCCAGAACTTCTTAAAAATGTACCTGGAGAGATAGTTGCCCTTGATCAAAAGACGGCATCTGCTGCAATGTCACCTGCAACAAAGTTTAGAATGACTGGTCAAACTAAATGGTGTATCGCAGCGGTTCCATCAGTAGCATGGGCAAAAAGTGTTTATCCTGAAATGTCAGACGATGACGCAGTAGATGCACTTTGGCAAAAGATTTTCGATGCCACTAGAGTAAGTACAGACGATCCTGTAAAAGCGTGGCAACAACATGACCTTAATTTAAAGAAATACAAAAATTTTCTCAATGATAAAGGGTACGATAAATTGGTTTTCACTGCCCCTGGTACTGATCTCGAAATTTGCCTTGCAGATGAGCATTATTGGATGGGTGGTTCTAAAGAAAGTTGGGCAGGAGATGCTTTTGTTGCCAATATTCCAACAGAAGAAGTATTTACAACACCTCACAAATTCAAAGTAAATGGAATCGTTAAATCAACTAAACCGCTAAGCCATAATGGTAAAATCGTCGACGGATTCGGTTTCACTTTTAAAGACGGTAAAGTCGTGGACTATTATGCTGAAAAAGGTAAAGAAGTTCTTGATGCCATGTTGTCTAATGACGAAGGCGCTAAATATTTAGGTGAGGTTGCACTTGTACAAGATGATTCTCCAATTTCAAACACGGGTATTTTGTTTAACAATACTCTGTTTGATGAAAATGCATCAATTCATTTAGCACTTGGTAGAGCTTATGCTTATGCAATGCGTGGTGGATCTAATTTAACTCAAGAAGAATTAGAAGCAAGAGGGGCTAATTTCAGTCTGATCCACGTTGATTTCATGATTGGTGGACCCGATATGAAAGTGGTTGCGCATACAAAAGCTGGCGATAAAGAAGTTTTATTTGAAAATGGAAATTGGATATTTTAAATAACGATTAAGAATCTCAGATGAACATTTGAGATTCTTTTTTTTTATATGTAAAGGTCGATTAACCACGAATTATGATTATTCAGGTAGTAAATCTGAATTGATTTGATAAAAAAATAGATAATGTGGGTATGAAGGTATCATAATAGAACTAACATGAAGGATGGCGTTATGATTAAAAATAAAATAATAAATTTTAGCACGAAATATACAGGACTATTTGTAATGATAATTATACTGATTAATTTTATTCAGTTTAATTATGAAGTGGTGTATGCTTCGGAGTATGATTTTTCTAATTCACCTAAAATTCAATATCAAGTAGATGAAAATTATCCGCCCTATACATATTCAAATCAACAATTCTTATATGGTTTTGATATAGAATTAACTAACTTGCTATTTAAATTAGAAGATTATCAATTGGTTTATTCAACTGATACTTGGCCCAATGTATATCAAAGATTACAAGATAGAACGATAGATTTAGCTGGAATTATTGCTGTCACTGAAGAGCGAAAGAAAGATGCACTTTTTTCCAAAAGCGTGCTAACGACCTATGTTTCAATCTATACTTTATCTGATTTCAAAAAAATTGATGTCGATGATCTAGCCGAGTTGAGGGTTGGGGTTGGAAAATCCTATTATACAGAAGAGCTCCTAAAGAACACACTAAAGATTCCCCATTATAAAGCTTACGAGAATATGGAAGATGCCATTAAAGCTTTGAAAACAGGGGATATTGAAGTGATTTTTGAAAATCAGCAGTTAATGGACAATTTACTCATCAAAGCTGGAGAACGTGGCTTCATTGTTCCACAAGCAACAAATTTATTTCCAGTTACTTATGCGTATGCCATAAATAAAGATAAACCTGAACTGGTGAGATATTTAAATAATAGAATTGATGAACTTAGGAAAAATGGCGTTTTCGAAGAAATTTATGAAAAGTATTTTTACCAACATTCTGAAAGTTTTATTGCAAATCAGCAAAGGAGACTTTTTCTTGCTATTTTTATACCGCTCATACTGATGGGCCTTTTTGCAGTATTGCTAAAACATTATATTGATCGAGCGAGAAAAATAGTTACTAAAAAGGAAATTACGTTCAATTCTGAAAAGGAATTACTTCTTGATTCAAATGAAAAATTAATCCAACAGTATGAAAAAGTAAATTTACAATATGAAGAAATAACTTCTCAGTACGCTGAAATTCAGACAAATAATGAAGTGATCTATCAACTTGCGTACTATGATCAATTGACAGGACTGCCAAATCGAAGCCTTCTAACAGAGCATATTGAATACTTGATGTCAAATAAACAGCAAGCAAAAGATCATCAAATTCACGCCTATGTTTATTATATTGAGATTGATAATTTTAAGGCGATTAACGATATCTTTGGTTACGCATTTGGCGATATTGTGCTCAAACATGTAGCTTTAATACTAAAGGATAGTTTTAGCAAATTTGGATTTATTTCAAGAGTTGGAGGCGATGAATTTTTTGTGATTTTGGACAATATATTAACGCCATCTAAAGCGACTGTTTTCGCAGAAAAAATAGGGCATCTATTTAATAAAGTTTGGAATATTGGAGAACACGAAATTTATTTGTCTGCAAGTATTGGAATCGTTTCTGTGGATCATGACTGCGAGAATTTGGCCGAAGTCTATATGTTTGCAGATACTGCCATGTACGAGGTGAAATTTAGTGGTGGCGGCGGGTATAAATTTTATGAACCAAGTATGACAAGTGATGTAAAAAAAAGAAATGAGCTTGAGCGAGATTTGAGAAAAGCGATTTTAAGAGAAGAGTTCTATTTAGACTATCAACCAATTTTCGATGCAAATACAGAAACCATTATAGGTATGGAAGCACTCATTAGATGGCAATCACCTGAAAAAGGCATGATTGCTCCTTCTGAGTTCATACCACTAACTGAAGAACTTGGACTTATAGTAACGATAGGCGAATGGGTTATTTCTGAAGTTTGCCGTCAAATGAAAGAATGGCAGTTAAATGACTACTTAATCGTGCCAGTTACGGTTAATGTTGCTAAAATTCAGCTGGAATCTAAAGATTTCTTATCGATTATTGCAAACAATATAAATTTTTACGATATTGAACCTCAATTCCTGCACATTGAAATTACAGAAAGTAATATCATGCATAGTATTGCTAAAAATGAACGTATATTAAATAAGGTGCGTTCAATGGGATTAACAGTATTACTAGATGATTTTGGTACCGGCTACTCTTCTTTGTCATATTTGCAAACATTACCTGTGGATATTATAAAAATAGATAAGTCATTCGTTAAAGAAATTAATCTTTTAACACCTGAACAGATAATTATTGGTGATATTATATCAATTGCGCATCGGTTATTTAAAACTGTAATCGCAGAAGGCGTTGAAACCATTGAACAACTTAATTATTTAAGAGCTTGTGGATGCGATGCAATTCAAGGATACTATTTTTCAGAGCCGCTAAGTCCATTTGAAGTTGCAAAATTTTTAAATAAAACAATTAAGTAAGTTTATTGACAGGAGACTTATTTAGGAGTATAGTGATAAAAAGCAAACAATTAAATTGCATACAATCAATTGGAGGGTACTATGAAATTTTATGATTTTTCAGCAATGGCAATGAACGGCGATGACATTAGCATGTCCAAATATAAAGGCGAAGTTGTCCTAGTGGTCAATACTGCTACAAAATGTGGCTTAGCGCCTCAGTTTGAAGAACTTGAAGAACTGCACAATAAGTACGGTGATAAAGGATTAAATATCTTAGGTTTCCCATGTAATCAATTTGCCAATCAGGAATCAGGGACAAATGATCAAATACAAAACTCTTGTCGTCTAGATTTCGGTGTTACTTTTCAACTTTTTGAAAAAATTGAAGTCAATGGAGAGGGGACTCATCCTCTATACCAATTTTTGAAAAAAGAAGCAAAAGGTACGCTTGGTAATAAAATCAAATGGAATTTTACCAAATTTTTAATAGATAAGGATGGCAACGTTATTAGAAGATATGCTCCAACCGTTAAACCCTTAGCTATAGAAAAAGACATCTTAAAATTAATGGAAGCGTAATTTGCCACAAATTAGCTCTTTTCAATAATTCGATTTCAGTGTAACATTAACTTTGGATGACAGATTATATGACAAAGGGAGAAATTTATGAAGTTATTAAAAAAGAAACCAATAATTATTATGTTGATTCTAACAATGGTGATTGCATTAGCTGGATGTTCATCACAGACAAAAGATGAAACTACTACAAACGCCACTGACGTACCAGCAGATGAGTTTGGTGCAGCTTTAGAATATGATACTGTTTATATTGAAGATGTTCCTGAGATCGTAAGTCAATCAATTGATAAATTAATTTTAAACCGCGGATATTTCAAGTGGAATATCGACGGTGTAAATTATTTATTAATCTCAAGTGGTGAAAAACCAACGGGTGGATATGGTATAACAGTGGTTACTTTTGGAGAATATGAAGGTGTATATAAAGTACTGGTTGGTGAAGGTAAACCTGGTAAAGATGCAGTGGTTCCTCAAATGATTACGCATCCTTATGTAATTATAAAATATACTGGAGACCTTGAAATTTCTGAAGTATATAATGAGCTTACTGAAAAGTTTGAGTTACTTGAGGCTGTTGAATAGGTAATTTAATTTTAAAGGTATAAGTGATCCTGATGATATCTATCGGGGTCATTTTTTTTGTAATGAAAGTTATCAGAAATGTTAAGAAATTCTAACAATTCCCATTTTTTATCTTCCCGGTGATATAATGTTCTAAATACATATTTTGGAGGGCTTACATGACTGAAATTTTCGAAATGGCTAATAAGTTAAGATTAAACATTCAAAAGGTAATTGTTGGGAAAGATGATGTAATAGATCTTATAACGACTTCTATGATTTGTTCAGGACATGTACTCTTAGAGGATTTACCAGGCACGGGAAAGACTTTATTAGCAAGAGCGCTAGCTAAGTCACTGGATGCTGAGTTTAGTCGCATTCAATTTACACCGGATCTTCTTCCCTCAGATTTAACAGGGCTAAACTTTTTTAACCAAAGTACCAATGCTTTTCAGTTTAAAAAAGGTCCACTTATGAGTCAAATCGTACTTGCTGACGAAATCAATCGTGCTACACCTAGAACACAGTCAAGCTTACTTGAAGCAATGGCTGAAAAGCAGATTACAGTAGATGGTAAATCCTATGAATTGAAAGAGCCTTTCTTAGTTTTAGCGACTCAAAATCCAATTGAAACTGGGGGAACATTTCCACTTCCTGAGGCTCAACTGGATCGATTTTTTATGCAACTGTCAATGGGATACCCAGATCGTCTTGACACGATAAAGATTTTAAAACGTTTTAGAACAGATAATCCGTTAAACTCAATGGAACCTGTAATTAAGGTTTCAGATTTATTGTATGCAAAAACGAATTATACGGGTGTTCATTTTTCAGATGCCCTAATTGAATACCTCATGGATATAGTTGAAGGTACTAGGACGCATAAAGATGTAGAAATGGGTGTTAGTCCTAGAGGTGCCATGGCGCTTTTTAATGGTGCACAGGCATATGCAGCGATAAAAAACAGAAACTATGTTACCCCAGATGATATAAAGATACTTGTAAATCCAATTTTAGGTCATCGCATGATTCTTAAGGATGCTTATTCTAAAAAGACGAGTATTGTATTAAACGAAATTATGTCGCAAATTGTGGTACCTACAGAGAAGTATTAGTTGGAGGGACACATATGGCAGTCGTTATATTAATTAGTCTAATAATTGGTATCACATATATCTTTATGAAAATGTGGCCTCAATGGGCACCCAAACATTTTTATATGGCAAGGACTTTTAACCAAGAACGTATACCTGTTGGTGAAATTATCAGATTAACCACTGAAATGACAAATAAAAAGATGCTACCACTGCCTTGGATTAAGTTGAGAACGCATTTACCAAATAGTTTTCATTTGATCTTGGATAAGGGAGAGGGTTCGGTTGGAGCGTCTTATGAAGAAGATACATTTACAATGCATCCTTTCAAAGAACATGAAATTGTCACCTCCTTGCTGTTTTATGAAAAAGTTTCAAAGTATGAGAATTTTAGATGTACGGTGAGAGGGTATTTTGAACTTGAGGCGAGCGAGGTGGAGTTTGGTGACTTGTTTGGACTTTATACAGGGATTGCAACTTACAAAACGGCACCAAGTTTATATGTACATCCCCGAATTCATCCTGTAGACCGACTACTGGTGTCTCCAAATGGTCAATTGGGTTCTCATTCAATAAAACGTTGGATTTTACCTGATCCCATCCTAGCAGTAGGAACGAGGGACTATACCCATAATGATAGCTTTCGATCCATTAGCTGGCAGGCGACTGCTAAAGTTGGTAAACTACAGGTTAAAAATATGGATTTTAGTGCGGATCAGAAATGTATGATTTTTTTAGATGTACAGTCTTCTCCAAGGCATTGGGAGGACATAGACCATCATTTGATAGAACAAAGTATTGAAGTTACCGCTTCTATTTTTGATTTTTTCTATAAACAAAAGTTTGAAGTTGGATTGGCAATTAATTCTGCTGATAAAAAAGGTGAAAATTCGTTTTACCTTTCACCGGCCAACACGCCTAAACATGTGGTTAAAGCACTTGATGCACTTGCTCTAGCAACAGAATTTCGCGGCATCTCTATAGTGGAAATGTTTAGTAAATCACCAAAATCAGACCTTATAGACACGCTTTTGATTCTGATAACTGCAAACTTATCCGACGATTTATGTCTAGAACTGAGTAAAATAGCAAGGTTTAATACGAACATAAAGGTAATCTCACCTATAAAGCGCGATAAACCTGAGATTCTTAATCGAAATGTTGATTTTATAGTATTTGAGGGCTTTAGTGATGACACTGATCAAATGATATCGCTTTACAAAAGGGAGGCTTAATATGCACCTTTTAAAAGGCAACAAATCAAATTTTGCAACAATTTGTATAAAAGCTTTAGAATATACTCTTTTTAGTGTCATGATGGCGATCACCCTTGCAGCCATCGTTAGAACAGAGTTTGAGGCGATAAAAAACTTCAACATTATCTGGTTGACGAGTATTGCTCTTTACTTTTTCAGCGCATTTGTCAACCATAAGTTTGCAAGGCATAACCCATTTTTCCTAATTGTAATATCTATAGGGGCTATTTTTGGCAGTATGTTACTAATTTTAGGCCGCACTTTTTATTTTTTTGAAATGCCACTGTTTGTATCTTTTGTCCTAGTTTGGGCAAAAGGAACTAATCTAGAAATAAATAGTGAGAAAATTGAGACGCTTAGATCAAGAATATTATTTGGGCTTATCTTTTTAGTACTTGCTTATTTTGTTTTGTTCAAATCAAAGCTTGCAGGTGAATATACCTTGATTTCACATTATTATATTCCCTTTTATGGTGTCCTTGGATTTATGATGTTAAATTTAGTCAATATGCACTCTGCTTATGCAAGCGGTCATTTTAAAATAAATGAAAATAAGAACGTAGATCGGTTTAGTAAAATAGCTCTAACCGTGTCAGTTGTCGTCCTTTTATTTATACAGTTTAGTTTATTCGATATTAGCCATGTGATAAAAGAGGGTTTGTCGATTCTATACGATGTCTTATTTAGAATTATCTCAATACTATTATTTCCAGTCCTTTGGTTGATTGAAATACTGTTAGAAAGTATCAAAAGTAAGTTCGCGAGTGAAGAGCTTGACAAAATGACTGGTACATTTACCCCGAACAAGACACAACTGCCAAACCAGGAAGGTGTCATTATCACGCCAGGCATGGAGACTATCTTTACTGTTTTGACATGGTCAGTGCTCATATTAATTGGCACCTTGATACTATGGAAAATCTATCAACAAATTGCTGTTAAAAAGAAACCAAGCGTGTCAACTGGTGATGAAGCGCGAGAATTTGTTTTCAGTTTAAAAGATGCTTATCGTGAAATGTTTAATCGTTCGAATAAAACCATTACTAGCGATAAGTTACCCAAACATCCAACAAGAAGAGCTTACCGAGATGCTTTAATTGAGCTCCGTTCAAAAGGCATCGATAAACCGGGCTGTTTCACACCCAGTGAATATTTTTCAAAAATTATAAACACCACTGATCAGCTTACAAGTGAAGAAAAAAATAAATTAGAAACTTTGACACAGAACTATCAAAAAATTCGATTTGGCAGTGATGAAAAATGATGATATAATAACTTTATTAGGTATCAGGGAGTAGCTTGCAATCACAGTGATTGTGCAGTTGGTCGTCACGACGGTCTTAAGGCCCGGTCAACAGCTCTTTATTGAAAGCGAGACTTTTACCTCGAATTAAATTCGGGGTAAAAGTCTTTTTTAGTTTAGATATAATCAACTTGTGAAAAAATCACAACTTGGACCTTGAACCAAAAATTGGGGAGGATTTTATGGATCAACTTTTTCAAGGAATTGTCAATTTCCACTGGCAGTTCTTAGTCATGTATCTAATCGGTGGTGGATTGATTTACCTAGCAATTAAAAAAGATTATGAACCAATGCTTTTATTGCCAATAGGTTTTGGTGCTATTTTGGTAAATTTACCACTTAGTTCAATCTGGAACTATGAAGGAACACCAGGAGTACTCCAGATATTTTACAATTCTGGTATATTAACAGAAATTTTTCCAGTTTTAATATTTGTTGCAGTTGGTGCAATGATAGATTTTACGCCACTTCTTCAAAACCCAAAGATGTTGTTCTTTGGTGCAGCAGCTCAATTTGGAATCTTTTTTACAACTTTAGCGGCACTTTATTTAAACACGCTGTTTCCAAGTTTAGGATTTGACCTTAAAACAGCAGCTTCTATTGGCATAATTGGGGCTGCTGATGGTCCGACTTCTATATTTGTAGCCTCCAAATTTGCTCGGGACTGGCTAGGGCCAATTTCAGTGGCAGCATATTCCTACATGGCACTTGTACCTGTAATTCAACCTCCAGTTATAAGAGCGCTTACAACTAAGAAAGAAAGATTAATAAGGATGCCTTATAAAGAGGTTAAAATTTCAAGAACTGTATTGATTTGTTTTCCAATTCTCATCACCATTATTGCTGGGATCGTCGCACCAATCTCTGTACCTTTAGTAGGTCTCCTAATGTTTGGTAACCTCGTCCGTGAATCTGGTGTGCTTGAAAGACTCTCAAAAGCTGCTCAAAATGAGCTGGCTAATCTAGTGACTTTACTTTTAGGTATCACCATAGGGGCAACGATGCATTATGACAAATTCTTAGATGTGAAGACATTGCTAATTATGGCTATGGGACTCGTTGCATTTGTATTTGATACAGCGGGTGGTGTTCTATTTGCTAAGCTATTGAACTTATTTACTAAGGAAAAAGTAAACCCAATGGTAGGTGCTGCAGGTATATCTGCATTTCCAATGTCTGCACGTGTTATTCAAAGAATGGCAAAGCAAGAAGATCCGCACAATTTCATATTGATGCAAGCGGTAAGTGCAAATGTAGCTGGCCAACTTGGCTCTATTGTTGCTGGTGGTATGGTGCTTGCATTGGTACCATGGCTGTTGATGAAATAAGGGGGACATATGAACGAATTCGAATTAGGACTAGAATTAATGGGCTATGGATTAGCCGGCGTATTTATGGTGTTGATACTATTTTTCATCGTTATCAAAGTACTCGTTAAAATATTTCCATACAAAGAATAGTCATTTTTCAGTTAATTTAAATCGATGTAATATTTGATTGTTGGCTTGACAGTGATGTAAATTTCAAGTATCATATCCCTTAATGAATACACTTTAAATTGGTCCAGTGAGGCCAGAAAGAGGTATGGTATGCAAAACAAGGGAAGTCTATATTTAAAACTTGAGATAAAGGAAGTAGACACACAGATATGTGTGGCTTACTTCCTTTTTTTGATTTGCACCCTCTCTAGTGTATGGTTTTGGATAAGGAGGGCAACATGAAAGCAAAGTTGATTTTAGAAAATGGCGCAGTATTTAATGGTGAGGCTTTTGGCTATATAGATACGCAAGTTGGAGAAGTGGTTTTTAATACCGGAATGACAGGTTATCAAGAAGTTTTAACAGATCCCTCATATTGTGGACAGATTATCGTTATGACTTATCCACTCATCGGAAATTATGGTATCAACTTAGAAGATTATGAATCAACTGGTATCAAAGCGAAAGGATTTGTTGTAAGAGAAAAATGTGCATTTTCAAGTAATTTTCGTTCGGAGTTTGAACTAGAACAGTTTTTAAAACAAAATAAAATCATGGGAATAGAAGGCATAGATACTCGCGCACTCACACGTATCATTAGAAGCAGTGGTACGATGAGAGGGATAATTACAACTGAGCGCCTGACAAATTCACAGGTCTCAGCACTTATTGAAGGGTATACAAACAAAGGCGTTGTACACTCCGTTTGTACAGATGTTGTTGAATTCTATAGTAGTGATTCAAAAGATAGCACTAATACCAAGAAGAAAGTTGCTTTGATTGATTATGGTGCAAAGAAAAACATTTTGAGAGAACTTATCAAACGTAATTGTGAAGTAACGGTTTATCCTGCATGGACAAAAGCAGATGAAATTTTAGAAAATCAACCGGATTTAGTATTTTTATCAAATGGACCTGGAGATCCCGAAGATTTAGCAGATGAAATAGAAGAATTAAAAAAACTAATTGGTGTAAAACCAGTGGTGGGCATCTGCCTTGGTCATCAGTTAATCGCATTAGCTGCAGAGGGAGAAACGAGCAAATTGAAGTTCGGGCACAGAGGATGCAATCATCCCGTAAAGGACATCGGAAAAAACCGCGTGTACATCACTTCTCAAAATCATGGTTACTGTGTAACGAAGATGCCTAAAGATTTTGAAGTTACTCATGTCAATGTGAACGATGGGTCTGTGGAAGGGATGAGACATACACTTTTGCCAGTATTTTCAGTTCAGTTTCACCCAGAAGCGTCGCCAGGACCAAGAGAAAGCGATTACTTGTTTGATGAATTTATCGCGTATGCAGAATAGGAGGATTAGAAAATGCCTTTAAATAAAGAAATTAAAAAAGTTTTGGTAATTGGTTCTGGACCAATCGTGATTGGGCAGGCTGCTGAGTTTGACTATTCAGGTACACAAGCTTGTCAAGCGCTGAGAGAAGAAGGCGTCGAAGTTGTATTGATCAATTCAAATCCTGCGACAATTATGACGGATAAAGAGATTGCCGATAAAATATATATTGAACCCATTACACTTGATTATGTCATCAAGGTTATAGAAAAAGAAAAACCAGATAGTCTTTTAGCAGGTATGGGCGGGCAAACGGCTCTAAACATGGCGCTTGAATTATCGGAAAAGGGTTTATTGGAAAAGTATAATGTTAAATTAATCGGCACTAAAATTGAAGGCATTAAGCAAGGTGAGGATAGAGCGCTTTTCAAAGAAATGATGACGCGTATCGGAGAACCTATGATTCAATCAGATATTGTAACAGATGTTGAATCTGGAATAAATTATGCCGCCCTTATTGGCTACCCCGTAATTGTAAGGCCAGCTTATACCCTCGGTGGTACTGGTGGTGGTATTGCGGATGATGAGCAATCACTAAGGGTGATTATTGAGTCTGGACTTTCAAACAGCCCGGTTGGTCAAGTGCTCATAGAGAAAAGCATAAAGGGATGGAAAGAAGTAGAATACGAAGTGATGCGAGATGCAAAAGGCAACCGAATTTCAGTATGTAACATGGAAAATTTTGATCCAGTGGGTATCCATACGGGGGATAGCATCGTTGTCGCGCCAAGTCAAACTTTGTCAGATAAAGATTATCAGATGCTTCGTACTTCGGCACTCAATATCATAGAAGCGATTGGTATAGAAGGTGGATGTAATGTCCAGTTCGCGCTAAATCCTCATAGTTTTGAATATGCGGTAATAGAGATTAACCCGAGGGTAAGTCGATCTTCAGCACTAGCATCTAAAGCAACTGGTTATCCAATCGCAAAAGTAGCCGCAAAAATCGCACTTGGCTATGGACTCGATGAAATAAAAAATGCTGTAACAGGTGTAACTTACGCCTGTTTTGAACCAAGTCTTGACTATGTAGTGGTTAAAATTCCAAAGTGGCCATTTGAAAAATTTTTCAAAGCGGAGCGTACATTGGGGACCAAAATGATGGCAACTGGCGAGATCATGGCAATAGGCACGAATTTCGAAGCGGCATTTTTAAAAGGTATTCGATCGCTCGAACTGGGTCAATACCATCTTAAGCATAAGAAGTTTATGAAATTACCTATGAATGAACTTAAAGCATTGGTAATGAAGGCGGACGATGAGCGGATTTTTGCACTTGCAGAACTAATTAGAAGAGAGTACAGGCTTGAACAGATCAATGCCATCACAGGAATAGACCCTTGGTTTTTGGATAAATTGAAAGGGATTATCGATAGAGAAACCCTTATAGAAACTTTGAATTTGCAAGATATCTCAGTAGAAGAACTGAGAAAACTAAAACGAAAAGGTTTTTCTGATAAAGGTATAGCCGACTTAATAGGGATCTCACCCGAATCGGTATACAACTATAGAACCGCACTTGGCGTAAAAGCAGTTTTTCATATGGTGGATACCTGCGCAGGCGAATTTGATGCGGTTTCACCATATTACTATTCGAGCTATGAATCGACAGATGAAGTTGAGGTCTCAGAGCGAGAAAAGATTATCGTATTGGGCTCAGGTCCAATCAGGATCGGTCAGGGGATAGAATTTGACTACGCATCAGTACACTGTGTGAGTTCACTTAAAAAATTAGGTTATGAAACGATAATCATTAATAGCAATCCAGAGACAGTAAGTACAGATTTTAGTATTGCAGATAAGCTTTATTTTGAACCTCTAACGGAAGAAGATGTGCTTAATGTAATCGAAAAAGAAAATCCTAAAGGTGTGGTGCTTCAATTTGGTGGTCAAACTGCCATCAAACTGGCTAAGTTTATCACGGATCGCAACATCGCTATAATCGGTACGGATTATAAGCAAATTGACCTTTGTGAGGATCGCGAGAAGTTTGATGAATTTCTTGAAAGCTTAAAGATTAATCGTCCTACTGGTAAAGGTGTTATGTCCGTCAAAGAGGGTATCCTAGTGGGGGGAGAACTGGGTTTACCAGTACTTGTAAGGCCGAGTTATGTTCTTGGTGGCCAGGGAATGAAGATTTGTGCAAACTTAGTTGAACTTGAAGATTATTTAGTAGATGCTTTCAAAAAAAACAAAAAGAATCCAGTTTTGATTGATAAATATATCGTCGGTAAAGAACTAGAGGTTGACGCAATTACAGATGGAAAAAGCGTTTTGATTCCTGGAATCATGGAGCATATTGAGAGAGCAGGAATTCATTCGGGTGATAGCATGACGGTTTACCCACCACAGACAGTCAGTGAAGCGATGAAACAAGAAATTGTTAAAACGACTGAGATTATCGCACTGGGACTAGGGGTAATTGGCATGATTAATATTCAGTATATTGAGTGCGATAATGTACTTTACGTGATAGAGGTTAATCCTAGAGCTTCTAGAACCGTACCTTATATTTCTAAAGTAAGTGGCGTACCAATAGTAGATCTAGCGACTAAAGTTTCACTAGGCATGGCTTTAGACACCTTAGGATATGGCACAGGTTTATACAAAGAGTCTGAACTGATAGCAGTAAAAGTACCAGTCTTTTCAACACATAAATTGCCAGACGTTGAGATTTCACTAGGACCAGAAATGAAGTCGACAGGAGAAGTATTAGGTATTGGGCGAACATATGCTGAAGCACTTTTCAAAGGATTTATAGCAGCTAAAAATGCACCTAATATTGAAAAAAGTACGCGAAAGCCAGTTGTACTAATGACATTAAACAATGATGATAAAAGTTCAATTACAGAAAGCGACTTGCCTGAAACATTTGATTATTTTGCAACAAGAGGGACTGGTGAGGTCTTAAAATCCCACGGCGTATCTGCTGTTAACGTGAGAAAGATAGGCAATGAAGCACCCAATCTTTTAGACCTAATTAAAAATGGCGACATAGACCTAATCGTTAATACACCAACACTGGGGGATGATGCAACTAGAGATGGGTTTATGATGAGGCGTGCTGCTGCGGAAAGAAACATACCAGTTTTCACATCGATAGACACTTACCGAGCTTGGAATTATGCTTCGAAAAAAATTGTGTCTTCTACTGAAACCGATATATATAATATGAAATAAGCGTAAATTTGAAAGTTCTCCAAATATAGAACTATAGAAATTTGACTAAAAGCTTAAAATTAAAGCGTTGACACATTAATTGATTGAAATGAATCAAAACAAGTGTGTCAGCGCTTTTCACGTGTATTAACATCGTTGTTATTCAACAAGCTCTTCAGAGATACTAACGGTATTTCTACCAGAATTTTTTGACTTAAATAAAGCATGATCAACGCGGTTAAACCACTGAGTATAATCTTCATTCTGAAGTTTCTGTGATACTCCGAAACTTGCAGTGACGATACCGGCTGTATTGTGATGGAAGTTTTCGAGTTTTTTTCGAAGCTTCTCTGCAGCAATATAAGCACCTTCTACCGTTGTACCAGGTAGAAGGATTGAAAACTCTTCGCCTCCCCACCGCGCTATGATATCAGTTGTTCTAAGAATTTCCTTTGCAAGGCGACTGATTTCTATTAAGACTTCATCTCCAACGATGTGACCATAATTGTCATTGACATTCTTAAAGTGATCAAGGTCAAAAATAATCAATGAGAGGGGACCACCATATCGCTCACTTCTCTCAATTTCCTCTATAACCAACTCATTAAAATGTAGTCGATTGGCAAGACCGGTTAATCCATCCGTAGTAGCTAAGTTGATGAGCTTTGCTTCATAATCTTTTTTACTTTGTGTATCGAGTAGAATGCCTTCATAAAAACAGGTAAAGTCGTTGTCATTTTTATATTGAATGTGTATTTCACCCCAAAATACTTCACCTGTACATTTCACAAATTGCATTTCAAGTATAACGAGGTTTTCTTTTAATGATAAAATGGATTTGATGCGCTGATAATCATCTGGATTTGCAAAAATAAGTTCAGGCGTATCTTTAAATAACGCGGATAATTCATCTTTACTTTTAGCATTGAACTGACTCACTAGATTCAGATTGGAATAGATCAGATTGAAATTTGAATCTATGAGGAACAAACCAATCGGAATAGAACTTACAAGTCGATCTGACATTTGTTCAATTGCTTTTGCAAGTAAGCCAAACTCATCATCTCGCTCTATTCCAAATAATTCTTGTGAAATGTAAATGTTTTTATTCTGTATGCTTTGTATCAAATGCATAAAGGGTTTCACGAATATCCCATTTATAAACAAATTGATAACGATAATAATTGCAAAAATTGAAATTATCATCATGATAATAAAAAAAAGTAAGTTGTTAGAAGTGTAAAAGTTATCATTGTTATAAAAAGTGACTACATACCAATTCGTGTCCGATACTTTAGAAAATGCAGCATATGCGTAATCTTTATTGTGAACTTTGAGTACGGTTTCAGTTTGGTTTGAATTTAAAAACTCAGAAAGATTAGTTCTGGTAGTATCATCTGATGTAAACTCAAAGATGGACGAATAATTTTTTGTATCATTTTGCTGATCTTGTTTCCCATCTATTTGAACATCGCCATTATTGTCAATGATCAAGGTATAAGCAGAATGATCTTTTAAATTTGAGAGATTTCCAGTAATAAAATAATCAAGATAGAGACCAGTGCCAATTACACCTACTGGTTTATTGGCATTTTCAACTTTTACATTGATCCAAACGCGATAAGATCCTAAGAAACGATCCTCATCTATATTGATATTGTAATCTCTATCGCTTTTTAGCGTATTAAAATACCATTTGTCTGCAGTTATATTTTCAGATAAGGTTCCTTTTGTTTCAAGGGGAATCTGTTGATTGACTTCTTCTGGATAATAGATGTGTTTGGATGAATCTATCGCAATAAACATATTGTGGTCATGTAAAAGATCAATAAATGAGGTTATTTCATCAAGTGCAATGATCCTTTTGTCTAAATTATCCTCGTCAGACATCCAATTTACAATACTAGGGGTACTTGCTAACTTGAGAGATAATCCAATTTCTCGACTCATATGAGTCTCTATAACATTAGCGATTTCGGTGGCATACATTTTGGCATAGCCCTGAGAAACTTTTGAAGTGATATTTAGCATGGCAAGGCCCATTACTATTAGATTGATCACAATAGTAATACATAATATGAATATAAACATGATATTAAACCGATGCGTTATGCTATTTTTCTTCATAAAGTCACCTTCTAAATATCTTTTAAATACCTACTAATGTAATGTTGAAATTTTCTAATACTATTAATATACCCTTGTTTGATACACTCAAATTTTTTTGTAAAAAAAGAATCAAAACAACTTATAACACTTAAAAGTGTACAAACTGCTTTGATTCGTTCATAAAATTTGTATTTGTTTATGAAAATTGTATTCGTTTATGCATTTGGGTTCTTATAATCTTTTTTGTGGAATATATCGAATAGAACAGGTATAAATATGAGTGTTAAGAGCGTTGCATAGACGAGACCACCAATTGTTGTAATTGCCATTGGTTGCATCATCTCAGTTCCTGTACCCGTTCCAAGAGACATAGTCGATAACGCAATGATCGTTGTAAGCGCAGTCATCAAGATAGGTCTTAATCGATCAGTCCCAGTCTTAATGAGGGCTTCGCGTTTGCTTAATCCTGATTCGCGCATTTTGTTTGCATAGTCCACGAAAACAATTCCATTGTTAACAACGACACCTGTGAGTACGATTAAACCTATAAAGGCAACAATAGAGAGTGGGAATCCTGTGAGTAATAAGGCAAAGAAGCCACCAGTAAATGCCAGTGGAATCGTGAACATGACGATAAATGGTGATAACAGTGATTGGAACTGTGCAACCATAATTAAATAGATAAACACAATTGCGAGTATAAGCATCATAAATAAATCCTTAAACGTATCTTTAATCGTCTTATTCTCTCCAGTCATTTCAACAGTGTATCCCTCTGGAATCACATAAGCATCAAGCTTTTTTTGGATCTCTTCTGAAACGATACCAACATTATAGCCGTCTTGAAGTACACCGGTGACAGTGACATATCGTTGTTGATCGATTCTTCTAATTGATTTAAATCCACTGTTTTCTTCTAGAGAAGCAATATCAGAAACTTTTACAGTATCACCTTGAGGTGTGCTTATTTCAAGATTTAAAATATCTGAGCGGCTAGTATTAACTAAATCAGATTCATCCATAACGACAACGGGTAAATCGTTACCCTCAATGTTAATAGAGGTTGACTTTGATGCATCAGTTAGTAATTTGTTGACTTCAACAAAGACTTGTGCAACTGTTAATCCTCTTTGGATACTTGCATCTTTATCTACGATAAGTTTAAGTTCTGGAGCAGTTTCTTCAATTCCAGTTGAAATATCTTGCGTACCTTCGACACTATTAACCAAAGCAGCGACGTCATTTGCTATTTTTTCAAGATCGTCAAAGTCTCGCCCTTTTATTTCGATTGAGATATCGCCACCACTTAATGCTCCCATATTCATATCAGTTCCAGAAACAGAAACTTTATATTGGTCTGAAGCAATTAATGAAGTCAGTTCGCTGCTAATTTCTTCTGTTGATTTGCTTCGATTATCATTTAGTGTAAGATAAAAAGTTGCACGATTGCCTCCTGATCCAGCTGAACCAAGGCCACCCATACCGAACATTCCGCCACCTACGGTAGCGCCTATACTTTCAATACTATCAATACTTTGAAGTTTAGACGTAATTGCATCAGCCGTTCTGGTAAGGTCCTCAAACTTTGAGCCAATAGGCATTTCCAGCGTTACAGTTAATTGTCCCGAATCTGAAGTTGGGAATAATTGAGTTCCCATAGAGGTTACGCTATAGACACTACCTGCGAAAAGCAGAATTACAATCGCAATCACTAGTAATTTATGATCTAAAGAAAATGCTAATACTTTGCTATAACCTGATTTGAGTTTAGAAAACACTTTATGATCTTGCTTAACATCCTTCGCCAATATCTTTGACGCCATTGTTGGTACAAGTGTTAAAGCGACTAATAAACTCGCAATGAGTGAATAGGCGATAGTGAGTGCCATGTCTGAGAAAATTTCTCTTGTAAAGCCTTCAATAAAGACAATCGGTAGGAATACAGCAATTGTCGTTAACGTAGATGCAATAATTGCACCTGAAACTTGCTTAGCCCCTTCTACTGAAGCTTCAATTGCACTTTTACCTTCGCTTCTCATTCGATAAATATTTTCTATAACGACGATTGAGTTATCAACGAGCATCCCAACACCAAGTGCTAAACCACCCATTGAAATGATATTGAGTGTTATATGACTGAAATACATGAGAACAAATGCAGTCACCACACTGATTGGAATTGAAAACCCTACGACAAATGTTGGTTTAATATCTCTTAAGAATAAAAGTAAAATCAAAATTGCTAAAAGACCACCAAAAATCAAGTTGTTTAGCAATGAATTCACAACAATATCGATATATTCACCTTGATTCATCAAAGTTACCATCTTTAAATCAGGGTATCTTGTTTCTAATGAAGTCATTTTACCTAATATTTGATTGGTAATATCTGATGTAACGTATTCAGTCTGTTTTTGAATTGTTAGTGTAATTGCATCTATTCCATTTACTTTTGAGTACATATCTCCAGAATTGCTGACATACATCACATCCGCAACATCATCAAGTGTGATAGGAGCCATACCTTCAAATGGTAATTCCATTAACGTAAGTGATTTCAAAGCATCATAACTTTCAATCGCATCACCAGTTCTTACGAGATAATCAACGCCATTCTCTGTAATATATCCGGTAGGCATACTAAAGTTTTGACCTTTCAGAATACCAGAGACCATCTCTTTTGTGATGGCAATCTTTGGCACTTCAGGTGCTTTAGCATCCGTAGGTTGATTAGCGGCTAGTGCAGCTAACTCCGCAGGACTCATATTTGCCATTGCTGCTTGTGCCTCAGCTTTTGCAGTTTCTATTTGTTTTGCTACTGCAGCTGTTACCTGCTGGTTAATCGCATCAATCTTATCTTGCTTGATGATGACATGAATTTCATTGTCGATAAGGCCAGAAGCATCTACAGATGCAACACCTTCAATGCTTTCTAATTCTGGTATGATCTTATCTTGTAAAAAGGCGGAGGACTCAGCAATTTTTTGTCCTTCTACGGCTGCAGAGACAACCATAATTGGCATCATGTCTGGATTGAGTTTCATGATTGTAGAAGTTCCAACGCCATCAGGCATATAACTTCCAAGCATATCAAGATTTTCTCTCATCTCTATCACGGCGGAGTCCATGTTGGTACTCTCACCAAATTCTAAGATTACCAAAGACATATTCTCACGAGAGATAGACTGCACGCTTTTAATATTGCTAATGGAAGCCATACTCTGTTCAATGGCTTTAGTAACCACCATTTCTACTTCCTCAGGACTTGCACCTACATACGGTGTAATAATCACTGAATAAGGCAAATTAATGCTCGGAAGTAAGTCTGTCGAAGTTTTACTAAAGGATACAAAACCCAATATGAGTACCAGTATAATCGCAACAAAAACAGTAAATGGTTTTCTAACACTGTAATTTGAAATCATGTGTTTCTCCTTATTATGATAAAATTTTAATGACCAATGCCATTGATGAGCATCTGAATTAATAGTGTCTTTTCTAGTGTTTGTTTATCTTGGGTATGATGTAGCATAAGAGCTCTTAAAGCGGAACGATTGAGCATTTCAAAAAAAAGATCTGCATAATATTCCAAATGTGAATTTTTAAATTTTCCTTCAATACTTCCAATGACTAAAATATCTAGAATAATCTGAACAACTTTATCCCTCGTTTCTAGAAGTATAAGGAGCGTTTCTTGAGTGTTTTTCGAGTTGAACATTGGTTCAACAGAACCATTCATCACCAATCCAGCGTATTGATAGTGTTCACTTATTATTTCTGTATGGCAGTTAATGTAGGCCTCGAGCTTCTCATCAAATGTAGTTTTGCTCATGACTTGGTTTCGAATGCGCATCAGGTATTTTTCCATATTGAATTTGATTACCTCGATGTATAATGTCATTTTACTATCAAAGTACTCATAGATTGTTCCTTTTCCAATAGACGCATCTTTTGCAATCTCTATAATATTTGCATCATGGAAGCCTTTTTGGGCAAACACCTTTGATGCTGAAGATAATATAAGATCGTGTTTATTTTTTTCCCTTGCCATTTATTCACCTCACTTTTGCATGATTAATTATAACTGACTGACTGGTCAGTCGCAATAAATAAATCGAAAATTAACATTCAGTTCATATTTGCTTGTAGTACAGAGGATTTAATTGATTTATTAAGTATTTAGAGGGTAAAATAGTGGTATTATAATTATAGTGAGGTAAATAATATGCTTAAGGAATTTAAGAAATTTATAATTAGGGGAAATGTAATTGATTTAGCAGTAGCCGTCATTATAGGTGGTGCTTTTGGTAAAATAGTCACATCTTTAGTGAATGATGTAATCATGCCTTTAATTGGCCTATTGCTAGGCAAAGTTGATTTCAAGACACTTAAATGGGTACTTGAGGCAGCATCAGGAGATCAACCTGAAGTAGCAGTTTATTATGGAAATTTTATTCAAAATGTAGTGGATTTTTTAATTGTGGCTTTCGTTATCTTTACGATGATCAAATTAATAGAAAAATTAAAAAGCAAACCAGCCAATGTTCCAACGATACCTGCTGCTCCACCAGAAGATATTTTACTTTTAACTGAAATCAGAGATTTATTAAAAAACAAATGATTTTACTTGGAAAAGTTAAAGTCAATCCTACATTGGATTGGCTTTTTTTAATGTAGATGATATATTCATATTGGATTCATAATTTAAGTGTATATTGATTGAAAATGGTCTTATTAAATATTGAAATAAATAGGAGGTCTTATGGTTACAATTTTATTGGCTGAAGATGATAGTAGTTTAATAAAATTAATGACTTATCATCTGGAACAGTCTGGTTATCATGTACTACAGGCGAGAGATGGTGAACATGCACTTACCCTTCTAGAATCCAATCATGTAGATTTACTTATAAGTGATGTTATGATGCCTGAAATGGATGGTTATACTTTGGTGAAGTTGTTAAGAGCCTCAAACTATGAACTTCCTATCCTTATAATCACTGCTAAAGAATTAATTCAAGATAAGAAAAAAGGGTTTGAAGCTGGGACCGATGATTATATGGTCAAACCGGTTGACATGGAAGAGATGTTACTAAGAGTTGAAGCGTTACTAAGACGAGCCAAAATTCAAACTGAACATAAATTGAGCATGGGGAATACAATTTTAGATTATGATAAATTAAGTGTTACGACTTCTGAACATGTCATTGAACTTCCCAAAAAAGAATTTTTTCTTTTGTTTAAATTGCTGTCATATCCTAAAAAGATTTTTACAAGACAGCAACTTATGGATGAAATTTGGGGATATGATGCAGAAGCTGACGAGCGAACCGTTGATGTTCATATCAAAAGATTAAGAGAAAAATTTGAAGATAACCAAGATTTTAATATTATCACCATAAGAGGTCTAGGGTATAAGGCGGAATGGCATGAAAATATTTAGGTTAAAATCAATCTATTCAAAGTCCATACTGATTATTTCTATCGTATTGATGTTATCAAGTTCATTGGCACTCGCAATTGTTTCGAGTTACACTATTCAATTACTTTATAGTCCACTACTCAGAATGATGACTAACAAGGTACATGAACTTGAAAGGATGAGTGAAGAATTTAACATTTCTCCAGAAAATTTAGTAACAGTTGCAGACAATAGCTTTATGACAATTACATTCTATGATACAAAAGAAGAATTATTAAAAGATAATGAGATTGTAACCAAAGAGGCAGTCGATTCAATAGATTCTGGTGTGATAGATGCCTATTATCCCGAGAAATTTATTCATAAAAGAACCAGTCTATACCTCATTACAATGATTGATCAAAAGTGGGTGATGATATACCCAGTTTTAAATTCTGCAGTATTCACAGAAATTGGAAATGCTATTAGACAAGTGTCATTACTCAGTTTGATATTTTCAATCTTAATGCTATTATTCGTTTTAAAACGATTTGTAAAACCACTAAAGAACCTAACAAAAGCAACTAAACTTGTAGCAGAAGGTGATTTTGAAGTTGAAGTGTCCTATTTACGTAAAAGCGAAGACGAGTTGGGACAACTGATTGCCAATTTCAATACAATGGTTAGAGAATTACAAAACATGGAATACTTGAGAAAAGATTTTGTGAGTAGCGTCTCACATGAGTTTAAAACACCGATTGCTTCCATCGGTGGATTTGCAAAGATCTTAAAAAATGAGAATTTGAGTAAAGAGGAACATAAAGAATATGTGAATATTATCATCTCTGAAACAGAACGGTTGACAAAGCTTTCTTCAAATTTATTAAGACTATCTAGCCTGGAAAATCAAAGTATCATAGATCGTACGCAGTCATTTGACTTAGGTGAGCAAATTAGACGCGTAGTGCTCTTACTTGAACCTGGATGGAGTCGTAAGCAATTGGACCTTGAACTGAATTTAAACAAAATCACTTTTTTTGCGGATGAGGAATTGTTCCAACAAGTTTGGATCAATTTAATTGATAATGCAATCAAGTTTTCCAAAGATGCAGGCAAACTCGTTATTCGAACAGATATTGTAAATGACCAGGTCAAAGTTTATATTGAAGACAATGGGCTTGGTATGAGTGACGTTACCAGAAATAGAATTTTTGAAAAGTTTTTTCAAGGTGACTCTGCACACAAAACTGAAGGGAGCGGTCTTGGACTTTCAATTGTTAAACGCATTATAGATTTATATAATGGAACCATAGAGATAAAATCTGAAATAGGCGTAGGTACAACTATGATTGTATCAGTACCACTTGCGAAAAACTTGGATAAATAATTATAAGCTCTCATATGTTTAGTATATTCTATTGAATATTAGCTAAAAAATGAGAGTTTTTTTCTTGATCAATTCTTTGCATGGTATCTAATTAAAGAGGTATAATAGTTATATTGAATACAATAATTAGGGGGACTTATGATTTACATTGATCGACCTGATTCTAAACAACCATTATTTCATGTTCAAACGCTAGGCGTAAGCTACATAATGACAGTTTTACCCAATGGAAAACTTGTCAATTTACACTATGGTAGAAAGGTAGCGCATACACCCTATTTGGCCGACCTTTTCCAAAATTATGATATGCAAGCGGGATCGTCTACACTCTATGAAAAGGGAAGCAATCTCACTTTGGATACGTTATTACTTGAAAGTTCAAGTTATGGTAAAGGAGATTATAGACAACCTTCTATTTCTTTAGAATGGGAAGATGGATCTAGGGTAAGTGATTTTGTTTATGACTCCTTTATCCTACATGAAGGTAAAATTTCTCCTGTTGGATTGCCAGCAGTCAGAGATGAGCATTTACAGTGTGATACCCTAGAAATTATCCTTAAAGAAAAGGTTAAATCCATTTCACTACATTTGTTCTATACCCCTATTGAACTAACGGACACACTAAGTAGATTCAATAGACTTGTGAACCATACAGATGAAGAAATTCAAATTCATAATATGCAAAGCATAAATATTGATTTCAGTCATTGTGACTTTGAACAAATTTCACTTGATGGGATGTGGATTAGAGAAAGACAAGTACATCGACAAGCAATAAGGCAAGGTATTTTTACCATTGATTCAAAAAAAGGCGTCAGTGGTGCAAATCACAACCCGATGATCGCACTCGTTTCTCCGAGAACAGATGAATCTGTGGGTGATGCCTATGGATTTGCACTTATGTACAGTGGAAACTTTAGTGGAAAAGTTGAAGTTAGCCCTTACAACATGACCAGAGTACAACTTGGTATATCAGATTTTGACTTTAAATGGCGACTTTCGTCCGGTGAAGCATTTGACACGCCTGAGGCAGTTTGTGTATATTCTCCCAATGGCTTAAATGGCCTAAGCCAAAATTTCCATCAATTGATTAATGCCTATATTGTTACACCTAAATGGCAATATAAAGAGCGTCCAATCTTGATTAACAATTGGGAAGCCACTTATTTTGATTTTGATCAAAAAAAGCTTATTGCACTAGCTAAAGAAGCTAAAACTTTGGGAATTGAACTATTTGTTTTAGATGATGGTTGGTTTAAAGGACGTAATGATGATACTACATCACTTGGGGATTGGGTTGAAGAACCCAAAAAACTCCCAAAAGGACTCAAAGGACTCAGTAAAAAAATCAAGTCTTTAGGATTGGATTTTGGTATATGGGTTGAACCAGAGATGGTCTCTGAAAATAGCGATCTTTATAGAAAACACCCTGATTGGGTGATTAAACTTGAAGATCGCTCTCCTTCATATGGCAGAAATCAATTGATACTGGATTACACAAATCCTGATGTAATAGAAAATATTTACCAACAGCTATTTCGTGTCTTTACTGAGAGTGATGTCAGTTATGTCAAATGGGATATGAATCGCAATTTTACGGACATTTATTCAAGTTATTTATCAAGAGTGGATCAAATGTCACTTAACCATCGCTATACGCTTGGCTTATATGCTTTGCTAGACAGACTTTGCACTGCTTTTCCCAATATACTGTTTGAGTCATGTAGTAGTGGTGGCAACCGTTTCGATTTGGGCATGCTATATTATATGCCTCAAACGTGGACAAGTGATAATACAGATGCAGTAGAGCGGATTGACATTCAATTTGGTACTTCTATTGTGTTTCCACCATCGACTATGGGGGCACATGTGAGTGGTCGTCCGTCTCATCAAGTGTTGAGAAGTACCCCAATTGAGACACGGTTCAATGTTGCTGCTTTTGGACTTTTAGGATATGAGCTTGATTTAACGAAACTATCCAGTTTTGATAAAAAAGTAATAACCAAACAAATCGCATTCTATAAAAAACATAGAAGGGCTTTGCAGTTTGGGAAGTTTTATAGACACTCTGCACAGATAACTGATCATCCAACAGTATGGTCTGTGGTTGACACAGAACAAAATCAGTTTATAATTGGCTATTATCAAAAGTTGCATCGCCCATGTCCATCACTTGAAACGATATATGTTATGGGGATTGATGAAAACGCGGTATACGAAGTAAATTCGAGGACACAATATCAGAATATTGCCGGTTTCGGTGAACTTATTAATCCTTATCTACCAATCAACTTAAAAGACGGTGGCATACTTCAAACCATCATAAACAATCGTTATCTGTATACCCTTGAAAAACAAAGCTTTCTACAGCAAGGAGATACACTTGCACATGTAGGTCTAAAACTTTACGCGCAATTTGCAGGAACGGGTATTAGTGACAAGACGCGAAATGTTGGAGATTTTGGCTCTAGACTATACGTGGGAAACCGCCGAATTGACTTGTAAAGTCCAAGATGGCACTATAGAATGGATATAAGACTATTACCTATAAGGAGATTAACATGAATAATGATAGCAGGGAACAGCGAGATAGACGCATAGCAGTGTTGATAGATGCGGATAATGTTTCTGATAAATATATAAAATCAATTATTGATGAGGTGGCAAATCATGGCACACCTACTTACAAAAGAATATATGGCGACTGGACTAAACCACAACTTGCATCTTGGAAAATTGTACTCTTAAATCACTCGATTACACCGATTCAACAATACAGTTATACTTCAGGGAAAAATGCTACAGATGCAGCACTTATCATAGACGCTATGGATATTTTATATTCACATAACGTAGATGGTTTTTGCATCGTATCAAGTGACAGTGATTTTACTAAGTTAGCGGCAAGATTAAGAGAAGCAGGGATGTACGTATTAGGCATGGGAGAGAAAAAAACACCAACGCCTTTTATTGCAGCATGTGAGAAATTCAAATACTTAGAAGTTCTTTCTGCAACGACTTTAGATAGACCAGAAGTGAATAAAGCTAAATCTTCGATCGTTCAAGAGGCTAAAGCGGGTATGATATCCAAAGATGAACTGATTGATGTCGTTAAAGCGATTATCAGCGAAATTTCAGATGATGATGGGTGGGCTTTTTTAGGTGAACTAGGGAGCATGCTCAACAAAAGATATCCTGACTTTGACACTAGGAATTATGGTTTTTCAAAATTAACACCGCTAGTGTCATCGCTTAAACAATTTGATATAAGATCGAGAAAAACAAACAATCCTAGTGTAAGTTTGAAGTATATCCGCATAAAAGAAGTATCTAACTAATGGAGTGTAAGATGAAAATTTTGGCTTTGTATTTTTCTGGAACTGGTAATACAAAATTTGTAGTGGATGAGATGCAATTACAGTTTGCTAAGCATAATATCGAACTTGAAAGCATAAGTATCGAAGATTATACCGAAGAAGATGCACAAAAAATAACAGATGCGGATTGTTTGCTTTTTGCAAATCCCATTTATGGCTCTATGGCACCTATGATCATGTGGCGGTTTGTTAAAAAGATATGTCCTTTACTTGTTGATAAGAAAACGGCGGTTATCGCCACTCAGCTGATGTTTTCAGGAGATGGCGGAGCTTATTTAGCACGGATTCTCAGAAAATGCCATGCAGAGATTATCTCGATTGAACATTTTTTCATGCCTTCTAATTTAGTAGATGTAAAAATGTTGAAAGTGAAAAATGATGAAGAAGCGATGAAGGTGGCAAATGTAACAAGACAGAGAGTCGAACTCTATTGCGCTGATTTTGCAAACAATATCATGCGAAAAAGAGGCGATGGCGTTGGCTCACTTTTACTTGGTGCGATGCAACGTGTACCATTTTCAAAATGGGAAAAGAAGTTGTCAAATAGCGTCAAAATTTCTGAGTCACTTTGTATAAAATGTAGTAAATGTGTTAATATTTGTCCAATGGACAATCTCCAGTTGACTGAAGGAAAAATCGCTCAAGAGGGAAAATGTACTTTATGTTATCGCTGCGTAAATCAGTGTCCTCAAAAGGCAATTAGTATTATGTCAAAGAAAAAACCTTTAGTACAGTATCGAGGGGTCAAGAGGTGATCTATGGTTAATTATAGAAAAATACAGAGTAATGGCAATAATTTTTTACTTTTAAATAATATGGATTTAGCTTATTCATCAGAAGTGTTGTCAAAGCTTGCTATTAGAGACTGCGATATTAAAAAGGGGATAGGTGCTGATGGCATATTGGCGATTGAACCTTCTAAAACTAGTGATTTTAAGATGCGCATCATCAATGCCAACGGATTTGAAAGTGAGATGTGTGGCAACGGAGCAAGATGTGTTGCACTTTATACCTACGAGATGGGGTTGACAAAAGCACAGATGTGCTTTGAAACTTTAGCGGGTGAAATTCTTGCCACAGTGACAGATAATATGGTTAAGATCTCTATGGGAACTTATGCACTAACAAGTGTAAGTAATGGTTTGAAACAGGGTGCACATTATCAATTTATGGAGTTAGGTGTCCCTCATGTTGTGATTTTTCAAGAAGATAATCAGTTTTATTCACTTGAAGAGATGAGACGTATTGGTAGATTATTTGATACAGATCATGATACCTTTTTAAGAGGTACCAATGTGAATTTTGTAAAAAAATTAGATGAAGGTAACATTGAAACCATTACTTATGAGCGCGGTGTTGAAGATATAACCGATTCTTGTGGTACAGGTTCCTGCGCTAGCGCTGTTTTAGCTTCAGTGCGGTACAAAATGACTTCACCAATAGCAGTTCAAAATATCGGTGGCATCAATCGCGTGTATTTTGAAGAAAAGGATAATTTTGTTGAAGTATTTCTTGAAGGGAAAGTATTTTATTCGGGTTATATACAGTGTGAACCGTTGGCTTAAATATTTAGTTAGGTATATTGGTGATGATATTTAAACATAAGTGAGGCGTAAATGAAACGTACTAAATTGAATTTACCACCTGAATCCGCCATCTACACAGGTGATTTTTTGAACGCAATTACTCGGATTCAAGTTTATGCATACGATCAAGAGCATTTAGATTATGACGAATTTACTGACACTGATTTTGAGTCAGAACTTCCTGACCTTTTAGAATCTGATCGAAATATATGGATCAATGTAATTGGACTTAATCAGGTAGATACGATTATTTCTCTTGGAGAAATAATTGGACTCACACCACTTTCAGTTGAAGATATTGTACATGTTGCTCAGCGTAGCAAGATAGAAATTAATGCACCTTATCTTTTTACAATTTTGAAAATGGTCTATCGATCAAAAGATCGGTTGGGAAAATTTTCGGGTGACATTGTACATGAACACCTTTCGATTGTTTTGACCAATAAAGTCGTCATTACTTTTCAAGAAAAAGAGGACGATGTATTTGATTATATTAGACATAGGCTTAAAGAAGGACAAGGTAGGCTTAAAAGTTCTGGGGTCGACTACTTGTATTATGCAATGTTGGACGCTTTAGTAGATCACCAATTGGAAATCTTAACTGGTATGGGTGAATTGATTGATTCTTACGACCAAAATATTCTAGAAGATGAGAAGCTTGAACTAGATAAACTCTTTAAACTGAGAAAGGAAATATTATTGATGCGTGCCTCTGTAATGCCTTATAAAGACATATTAGTTGAGCTTACAGGAGAGCAAATTAATGAATGGATTTCTACAGAAGTTAAAGTTTTTCTAAAAGATGTTTCAGACCATATCAACCATGTTAATGACTTAGTTGTACTGTATAGAGAAATGGTAAATAACATTTATGAAATGAACATGATGAATACAAGCAACCAATTAAATCATGTGATGTCAATTTTGACGATTTTTTCTGCTATTTTTATTCCTCTAAATTTTATGACTGGTTTTTTTGGAATGAATTTCATGCATTTTCCAGGACTTGAAAGTACATTGGGCATCCCAGTATTCTTAATCATCGCTTTTTTAATATTTACAGGTATGATATTATTTTTTAAGAAAAAAAAATGGTTTTGAGGTGAACATGTGTACACTTGCTTTGGCATATAAAGTCAACTTAAAATACCCACTTATATTTATCGGTAACAGGGACGAATTCTATGCAAGACCAACGCTTGATGCCTTTTTACACGAGGGTATCATATCTGGTATTGATTTAGAAAAAGGGGGGACTTGGACTGGTATATCGGAAAATGGTAAATTTGCTTGTATCACCAATTATAGAGATTTTACAAAGCATGTAGTTGATGCTAAGTCACGTGGGTTATTACTGAGTGATTTTTTTAGTACGGGCAAATGTACTGAACAATACCTTAAGGATATTGCGAGTTCTAAAGGCGAATATAATCCATTCAATTTGATTCTTGGAACGATTGATGATTTATGGTATTATTCCAACATTAGCGACGAACGAATAAAAATTACACCTGGCATATATGGGCTAAGCAATGCCTTACTTGATACACCATGGCCGAAAGTCGAACGCATTAAAGGGGACTTAGAAAAAAACATAGCTAAAAATGCGATACAGGATTTTTCAAATTTTGATGATTTTTACCTCAGTTTATTTAGTATTTTGGAAAATAGAGAACAAGCAAGTGACCGTGACCTACCAAATACAGGCATAGACTTAGCTTTAGAGAAGAGTTTGTCTTCTCTTTTCATAGAACTTGACGCCTATGGAACGAGATATGAAACTGTGATACTTGTAAACTATCAAGGTGATGTTTTTTATTTCGAAAAAGCACTTCAATCGGATCGTACATGGCAGTTACAGACATTAAAACTCAAATTAAAAAGCCTCTAGGAGAATAAAATGACAGAATATGTGCTTCCCAAAAAGTTGGGCTTTATAATTGCAATTATATTTATACTGAGTATATTTACATGTCTAACGATAGGTACATCTTTGGTATATGGACTGAGTTTGACAATGATTTTTGCAGTTTTATCAGTTAAAATGCAAGGTGTTCCTTTAAAAATGAGCCTTTCTTGGCTATTAGAAGGTATTTGGAGCATAAAGGATATTTATATTATTGTATTCCTCATTGGTATAAATGTAGCCATGTGGATTTCTTCTGGGATTGTACCGGCAATGATTTTTTATGGGTTCAGTGTAGTTAGCAAAGTTTATTTTCTTTTATTTGCCTATCTAATGACGGCACTTGTAGCTTTTTTTCTGGGAACAGGTCTAGGTACGCTCAGTACAATTGGTGTTGCATTATTTTCACTTGGTATGACGATAGGTATGCCACCAGGGATACTGGTTGGTGCGTTGATGTCAGGCGCATATGTTGCAGATCGGTTATCACCAATTTCAGCCCTAGTAAATTTTACGCTAGAAACAGTAGGCATTAAATTTAATGTATACTTTAAAAGCGTAGGAAAAATCATGATTCCAGCCGCAATATTAGCAGGATTTGTCTATTTGCTGTTGAGTTTAAAATATACCAGTAGTATATCTGCCGCAAGCATACTTTCCTATAAAAACATTATTTTAGACAAATTTACGATTTCACCTATACTTTTTATTGTTCCTTTTATCGTGCTCATCGCAAGTTTTAAAGGCGTTAAATCGGCTAAAGTACTTGGAACTGGTATTTTTTTATCGGCACTTATCACTATTTTTATTCAGGGGAATTCGATCTTTGAGACGTTTTCCTTTATGTTTTTTGGTTTCAAAAGCGATGGTTCAGCCGCTTTTCTAAAATCTCTTGAAATTGGTGGCGCTTATGCGATGCTTGAAGTTGTTATCATTATCATGGCTGGGATTTCCATGAGCACACTCTACGAAAAGTGTGGTTGGATAAAACCAATTATCAGCTTAGTGTCGACAAGCAGTAAAAACAAACGAAGTGCTTTAGTCTATACTGGTATTTTATCCACAGTGCTTAATGCATTGACATGTGATCAAACCGTGGGAATTTTGGTACCAGGTAAATACTTAAAGTCATTTTTTAATAAATATGAATACGATGAGGTAACGTTGGCTCAAGTTATTGCCAATACTGGAACTGCTCTTGCACCACTTATGCCTTGGAACGTCAATGCAATCATAGTACTAGCGATCACTGGTGTAAGTGCAATTCAATATGCACCTTATACTTTTTTGAATTGGTTTTCTTTTCCTATTGCTATTATCATGACAAGCGGATCACTTCAAGTATTTAAAATAAGGAAAACAAATCTAGTGAAATAGAGGATTTTGAAATCTTGACACCTTTTTTAACGAAGTGTATACTGGTGTATATACTTTGAAAATCAAACTATTTGAGGTGGAAATGAATCCTTCAAAAGAAGTACTAAATAACCTTTTAGTAACATTGTTTAATCAAATACTAAACATTGAAGAAAAAGCTTTAAAAAAAGGTCCTTATAACAATTTGACTATCAACGAACTTCATGTAATTGACGCAATAGGCATAGGTGAGGTACATCCTATGTCAGTAATCGCTAATAAATTAGAAATCACGGTTGGAACACTGACCATTGCCATGAATAACCTTGTTAAAAAAGGATATGCGACAAGGGATCGAAGTGAGTCGGATAGACGCGTCGTTTTAGTCGGATTAACTGAAAAGGGTTTAGAGGCATATGAGCATCATAGAATCTTTCATGAAGAGATGATTACTTACACCGTTTCAACGTTAAGCGACCAAGAAAGTGATGTACTGACGGAATCCTTGATTAAAATTACAGAGTATTTTAATGATAAATACCTTGATTAAAAAGGTATTTATTTGTAAAATATACTTTGAAAATCAAAATAATCGTATTTCAAATTAATAGGGTATTAATGATAATAGAATTAACAGGAGATGAATATGAAAATAACATTAATTACAGATAGTACATGCGATTTACATCCTGAAATACTTGCAAGTATTGGCGTACAATTTGCCCCACTTAAAGTATTGTTTAAAGAGAAAGAGTATATAGATAAGATAGACTTAACCAACCCAGAATTTTATGAACTTATGAGCCAGTCTAAAGAATTACCGACCACTTCTCAAGTTAATCCAGGTGAATTTTATGAATTATTTTCGCAAGAACTATCAAAGGGCAATCAAGTCATAGGGATCTTTTTATCCTCGGAATTGAGTGGAACCTATAATTCGGCTGTTGTCGCAAAAGAGATGTTAGGTAACGAAGGCATTTATCTCATTGATAGTAGAACAGTAAGTTTCGCACTTGGATTGATTGTCCTCAAACTTCAAGAAAAGATAGATGCAGGCGCATCTATTGATGAAGTGCTGGCTTTGGGTAAAGAGTTAGTTGGAAAGTCACAACTTTATGGTATGTTAGATACACTAGAGAACCTTAAAAAAGGTGGTAGGCTTTCTTCTGGTACTGCCATGATTGGTAAGATGCTTAATCTTAAACCAATTATAGAAGTACAAAATGGTCTAGTAAATGTAGCCGAAAAAGTAAGGGGTTCAAGAAAAGGCTTGGCATGGATGGTTGAACAAGTAAGTCATCAATATCCAAACGGGAAAATTGAATCACTTGCAATTGCACATGCAAACAATACCGAAAAGTTAAAAGACATCAAACAACTTTTATTAGAGCGATTTGAAATTGGAAAAATATACGAAGTTGAAATTGGATCTGTTGTTGGCACACATGCTGGTGAAGGTGCAGTAGGCATTACATTTTTTAGAAATTAATTTAAACAGACGTAAGAGTAAAGAGCAAGTTCATGGAGACATGACTTGCTCTTTTTGTGTTTATGGGATATTGAGATAGGCAATTGTAAAGATAAAAAATGAAACAAGTGCAATGTTAATGGAATTAAATGAGAGTTCAACCGTTCTTAACTTCTTAAATAAAACATTATTTTTAACCAATGTAAAATAAACTATAAAACATAGAAGATAATTGATTAAATAACTCGGTATTTTACTTAATTGCGTAATAGGAGATAATATTAGATCTTGATTTAGTAAATAAGTGTTAATAAAACTTCCTCCCGTTCCAAGAAGGATACTACAGGCTGCTAACAGAGTAATCGCAGTCCATTCAGTCTTTCTTATTCTAAAGAAATCAACTTTGCTGTCAGTTTTTTTGAAAATCAAAAGGATAAACTTCACAAAAGAAACCATGGTTCCCCAATTAATCAACTGAAGTAAAAAACGTTCTAAGCCATTAGATCTCCCGTAAGCAATAAAGTACTTTGAGAACCCGCCACTGAAAAAAGGTGCACCAGTAATACTTAAAATAGCGACTAATAATAGGATCGAAAGGGGTTTTGAAATCCACCATAAACCATTCATATCGCTAATTTTTCTGGTTTCAAATCGATAGATCAGTACACCCGCAATGATGAAAAATAAGGCTTTAAAGACACCATGACTTAAAACATGATAGAGCCCCCCCATCTGGTTAATTGAATTACCTCCAAATCCTATGAGGATTAAACCCACTTGTGACACCGTGTGGTATGCGAGGATCAGTTTAATGTCAATTTGGGCTATTGCAAATAAAAATCCGGCAATTGCGGTGAGATATCCAATTATCAAAAGAAGTTCACTTATATCAATGGCACTTGAATATATGAATAGTATTCTCAAAAGCAAATAGATGCCTATTTTTACGAATATCCCTGAGAGTATGCCTGATACAATTGAAGGCGCACTAGCTGTACCATGGGCTTTAGGTAACCAACTAAAAAGAGGTAAAACCGCTGCTTTTAAACTTACACCTGTAAACATAAAAGCAAATGAAAGATTAAGTGTCTTTGTATTTTCTATAAGTTGAATGTTTTCTCTAATTGAATCAAAATCCAAAACACCTACGGTTTTATATAAAATTCCAATCCCAAAGAGGAAAAAAGTCATGGCAATCATATTGACAGTTAGATACATCATCCCATCATACATGGCCTGCTTATCTTTTTTATACATAATAAGTATAGAGACAGTAATTGTTGCAACTTCAATTAAAATATAGACGTTAAAAATATCTGTAGACAAAAACAAACCATTGATTAATCCTTGAAGGCTTAAAAACAAAAAAGTAAATAAACGGTCCATGTATTTTTTTTTACTACTAAATAAGGTTAAACTGAAAAATAGAAAATTGTTCAGTAATAGAAAGACCTTAGATATTTCATCAAGTCTCAATTTCATCCCAAATGGCGGTGGTGTGTCAAGGAGCATAAATTCCATAGTGGGCATCTTTAAAAATAGGATGAGTGTAATGATAAAGCAAAATTGCACAACCAATGCAAGCCATTTAAAAATCGATTTATTGGTAATGTATTGTAAAAGTCCTATAAAGATCGGTCCCATAATGAAAGCATATAGTAAAAGTGTCAATCGATTTCCCTCCGTTTCTTTTTGACTTTATTCCAGTTAGTTGTTCCATACTTATGAAACATAGAAACGAACATGGTGAGGCATACAGCTGTCACTGAAACACCTATGACAACTGCGGTTATCATTAAAGCCTGTGGAATTGGATCTGCAACGTTTTGCAACTGGTCTAAATGCTGACCAATTGGAGGGACCGAACCATTTTCATATGAGGAAGATAAAAAGTATAGGATTGCAGCTGCTTGCATAAGTGACATGCTGATAATTGATTTTAAGATATTACGTCTTGCACATAGGCCATACACGCCAATAAAAAAAATACAGATGCTGACGTTTTCACCGTTGAGATAATTTTTCATGGTCACCTCGATTCATAAAATGCAAATCTATAAAAAATAATCGTCATACCACATGCTACTTTAAACCCAATGAGAAAATTTGCAATCACCATATAATAGACGATGGTATGAATAAACATCTGATAAACATTAAGCGTGATATAAAGCGTTGCAAGTATTAACAAAACCAATAAAGCATATTTTTCAATGGTCTGAATTTTATATAAATCCAAATACATGATAGGTTGGCTTAAATACTTTGCGATGAAAACAGAACTGAGAATTGCGCCACCTTGGAAGCCACCACCTGGAGAAATGTGACCGTTAAGAATAATATAAATTCCAAACATAATCACTATTGGATAGATGATGCCCATGGTTCTATTGAGTAATTGCGAGTGATCATTCATCGTATTTGTCTCCTTCGTGAACTGACATATAGATAACTGCGATTATACTAAAGAGAAGCATTAAAGCTTCAAATAAAGTGTCATAATATCGATAATAAAGATAAACTGCAGTAACCAAATTTTCAGATCCAGTCTTTGCATAAGCGCTTTGTATTAAATATTCGGAAATTGGTTTGAAATCAAGTGAAGGTATAGCATTTGACTGATAGACAACGACTAAACCGACAAAGAAAATGAAAAGGCCAATGAGCTTACGTCTCATAGTATATCCTCCTGAACTTGTATAAATTCATAATGATATCTAGGGTTAACTTCAACTGCCAAGAAATTGATAAGGGCATCAAATTTATAATTTTCTGGATGGGCATAAATCACAATTGTATTTTCTTTTTCTTCCAAAATCAGAGCATATTGATGTTGTTCCATAATGTATTTTATCTCCTCAGTAGAATAGATTATCTGAGTTTCTAATTCTTGCTTGGAGCAAAATTTTTCAAGAGATTTTATCAGTTGCTGTTTATGAATTGACATGGTCCCATGATCGTCTAATTCTTCATATTGAAGTTTATAATATATGGTATAGATCTTGTATTTTTGTAGGACGACAATATATAGAATCGTTGAAATAGTTGAGCCAATTACTGCTTCAGCAAGGGCAACGTCCGGAGCGCTATACAATAAATAAACAAACGAAATTGCCAAAGAAAACAAACCTAAGTAAATTACAGCTTGTCTCATATATCGGGTTTGAATAGCGGCGACGGATGTGATAATTAACAAAATCAATGCAATTTCTAACATAACTACTCCTTTCCAATCTTGTAGCCACTAATTTTTGCTGATCGTACGATGGAGTGTGTGATCATGGGATTTATAAGCATGCTTATAATCAGTATCACAAGTACTTTGAGTGTAAAAAAAGAAAAACCACTTTTAAGAATAACACCAATAATGATAGTGATATAACCAACGGTATCCACTTTTGATGCTGCAAGTGCACGTGAGTAAAAATTATTAAACCGATAAATGCCGATGACGCCAATCGTTACAAATATGACGCCTATAACAATTATAATGGTACCCAGTATATTGAGCATCAGAATCGCCCCTTCCTTTGGATAAATAACGAAATGAAAATAATACCCATGAAACTAAGTAAAGCATATACTAAAGCAAGATCCAAAATATAAGTTTGTTGATTGACCAATGCGACAAGTATAATCAACATGATCAATTTGGAAGTTACGAGATTAAGTCCCAGCAATCGGTCCCAAAGTGAAGGGCCAATTAATATTCTTAGCGCACTAATGACAGTTAATACGACAAGTACTCCGATAATAATGGTCATAAGCCCTCCTTAATTCTCTTCTCAATTTTGCCCTTTATTTTTAGCCCAGCCATGGTAGGCTGTTTTGTAGTTGGGTCGATCCATAAGACTTGGAGGCTATGGCCTTGCACATCGACAGTGATTGTGCCAGGTGTAAGCGTTATCGAATTCGCAAGGATAACGATATCTAGATTTGATTCAAGTTCTGTATAGATATCTACAAAGCCAGGATTTGCTTTTCCACTGATGATATAAGGAATAATAGAGAAGCCCGACTTATAGATCTCAATCAGTAAGAAAAATGCGTAACGCAATAATTTGAAGACATTAAATGGGAAAAAAACATAGAAAGCGTCGTCTACTAGATATTTTTCAGAAAAATAAATACTGAAAATGGAAAAAAATAGACCGCTAAAGAGAATCAAAAGAGAAATTTTCTCAAAAAATATGAGCCATAACCCAGTTAAAAGTAATACTAGTTGTAAGTAGTAGAGTTTTTTACCCATAAAGCCACCTTTCGACCAATTTTCAAGATTGTGTGATGTAGAAAACATTTTATTATTTATACCCATAGAATATTTATTACAATCAAAAAGAGACCTCTAATCAGAAATTTTTTTCTAAAAAGAGGTCTCTTTAGTTTATTAAGAAATTAGCTAAAATTACTTGGAAATAAGATAATGGTAGACGAGGTGCATTGTATTTTCAAGTGCTGTGTAATGTGTGCGTTCCATTCCATGAGAAGCATGGACACCTGGACCAATTAATGCACCTTTAAGATTGTTACCAGCGCGAAGAGCAGCGCTTACATCTGAGCCATAGAAAGGATAGATATCAACGGCATAATTGAGCGAATTTGCCTTAGCAAGTGTCATCAATTTACTGGTAAAATCATAATCGTATGGACCACTTGAATCTTTTGCACAGATTGAAACATCATATTCTGTACATGTTAAATCTTCACCAATACAGCCCATATCAACAGCTAAAAGTTCTTCAATATCACTTGGAATATGTGCTGCACCATGACCGACTTCTTCATAAGAAGAAATTATTATTTTAGTAGTGTACTGCGGTTTAATATGATGCGCTGACATGTACTCAAGCACACCAAATATGCATGCAACTGAAGCTTTATCATCTAAAAATCGAGATTTAACAAAATCATTAATAATGGTAGTTTTAGGATCTATACAGATGAAATCTCCAACTTGCATACCAAGTTTTAAAACGTCTTCTTTTGATTTGACGACAGCATCTAAGCGAACCTCCATATTTTCAGGAGTTCTGGCCAAAGTTGAGCTATCTTTGTGCACATGCATTGCCGCAGCAGTGCTTAAAAATGTGCCAGTAAATGATTCGCCTTCTCGAGTATAAATAGTACAATATTCACTATCTAGGGTTGGCGCGATTGGTCCACCAACTAAAGTAAACTTAATTGTGCCACTTGATGAGATACTTCTAATCATAGCGCCAAGTGTGTCGACATGTGCAGATAGGCCAATTGTTTTAGAGGCATCGTTGCCATCGACTGTGATGATTCCATTGCCCTTGTGTGTATACTCAAAAACATAACCCAGTGCGGTTGCTTGGTGTTCAATTAACTGCATCACCTTTTTGGTATAACCAGAAGGACTATCAGTCTTTAAAATATTGATTAGAAATTCCATAAAAAAATTCTTGTTGATTTGCATGAAGTTCTCCCTTCGAAGTTTTGGGTTCAAAACAAATAATGTATCTATACTTATTATTGCCTTTCTTTCATGATTTCGTCAATACCTTCTAGTATAGAATTTATAGTATTTTGTTCGAGCATACCTGGATAGAGGTAGAAATATTCAAAATCAGGACCTAAAAAAAGCGAAGTAGGGAATCCTGTTACACCAAACATACTTGCGAGTTCGCCTTTTTCATCCAAGAAGACAGGCATTTGATAGCCATATTTATCAATGTAATCTTGAACCGTCTTTTGATCTTCATTAACACTAATTGCTAAAACAGTGACATCCTCTCTTTTGTCTAGTTCATCTAGAAGTGGCATCTCCTTGATACAATATTTACACCATGTCGCCCAAAGATTAATGACGATAATTTGACCCTTATAGGCATATAAATTAGTCTCTTTGCCATCTAAAGTTGTAAGTTTGAAGTCAGGGATATAAAAGGGTTCCTGTTCTGTCGTAGGTTCTACTGTGGCTACGTCTGTTGATAAAGTCGTGTCAGCCGTCGTGTTTTCGTTTAGGCTAACATTTTCAGTTGACAATATCGCTTGATCTTCAGTACTTTTATTGGCGCAAGCAGTAAAAGCTGCTGCAAGAGTTAACATAAAAAAGATTAAAAACATTGTTTTAAGTTTTGAAGATTTCATAATTCCTCCATAAGTCATTAGCTTGTTATTTCTACGAGCCAATTGGCAATGAGATACATTTTATCTGTAAAAATCAGAGTACCAATTAATATAAGAAAAAGACCAGCAATGATATTTAATTTTTTCGAATATTTTGTTAGGTTTGCAACTTTTTGATCAAAAAAACTCAAGAAAATCGATGTTAAAAGAAATGGAACCGCCATCCCCATAGAATAAGTAAATAGGTACTTAACACCTTCAGCAACGTTTTTGCTAATCGCTGCAGTAGATGCTAAAATAGCACCTAAAATTGGTCCAAAACAGGGTGTCCAACCAAATGCGAAAGCCATACCAATCGCGATAGCAGAGATAAAAGACACATTTGTTCTAGCTGTTCTTTTTCGGTAATCTTTGGACATAAAAGGAAGTTTTACAAGCCCGGTCATATATAATCCGAAAAAAATAATGACTAGCCCGCTTATTTTTCCAAGAAGCGCCTTGTTTTGACCAAATAATTTACCGATAAAACTTGCAGATACACCGAGAATCATAAATACAATTGTAAAGCCAAGAATGAAACCTAAAGTTTGAACAATTGCTTTTTTTCTTTTTTTTGAAATGTCGTCAGCATCAAAAGAACCTGTTAGGTACATGATATAAGCAGGTACTAGTGGCAATAAACACGGCGAAAAAAAAGAGAGAAATCCAGCGGTGAAGGCTGTCCAATAATTGACTTGAAATAACATTATTCACCTCACATCATCATAGTAGTTACATTATACCCCTAGCGGGAGGGGGATGCAATTTAAGTTATTGAATTAACAAGAAGAAGTAGCGCGATACTGGGACTGAAAAAGAACTGGAAAAAACCAACAAATTAAAGTACAATAATTGTATTAAAAGATAAAAAATCTTTGGGAATGTTTTTGGAGGATCTACAATGGGGGATTACAAGTTAACTAGGAGAGGGTTGCTAACCGTACTGTTATTACTGGTTTTAGCTGTATTTTCAATAATTAAGGGATCTATATATTTAGCTGTTTTTAGCTTTGTCTTTTTCTGTATTATATTAGCCGTTACATTATACGAGGTAATGGTTAACAAATAAACATTAGAATAGAAAATGGGAAACCATATCGACATCACCATCTTCTGAAATAACAACGGCAAAACAATTAGAATACTCTGGTGTTTTGTTAATCGTTTCAACATAACGGATTGCAGAATTATAGCGTGCACCTCGCGATGGATCGCCTTTATCAGTAGCTATACCATCAAGGATTACACCGATACCGTGACAAAATCCATCGATATCCATCAAAACTGCACCATCAATACTTGTTATTGAGCGAACTATTGAGGGCGACAAACTCAAGGCATCGATTAAGAAGCCTTGATTTCTAAGTCTGAATGCTTCGCTTCTTGCATTTTTTGAGATAACAATAATTGTCCCTTTAGGTTGCTTTAATGCTTCTAAAATTAATCGATATAAATTCAATAGCTTTTTAGATTCTATTCCATGAAATACCTTTTTCACTTCTGCACTGAAACTAAAAAAACTAACTTTAGGCTTTGGAATAAAAACTTCTTCATGTGTAACTTGCATTAATTTGTTGCCATTATGCGTAAGTTGCCACGAAAAATAATTATTAAATTCTATCGTAAAAAAGTGATGTATAATGTCATGTAAGACATTAAATTCTACAGTGCTATGAAGATATTCTCCATCAGATAATAAGTAAACATCAGAATTACTTAATTCTAAAATTTTACGAATATGACGTGTATTGGATAATGGAATTTTTGTTTCAAATTGTACCAAAGGTTTCAAAATATGTTGATTTGAAAGCGCTTGCGACGCTTGGACATTGAGTAATAAAATCTTACCTTCGCTAAAAGATTTTTCATAGCTGAGGGAAGAAATTTTATTGAATTTATCAAACGGACTAATGGCATGTTCATTTTGTAAAATATGTTGTAGTAATAGTTTCCCAGATTGTTTAAGTAAATCTGAATATTGGCGTTCAAGTAGATCCTCTTTAAGTATTAAGCATTGGACACATTCGTTGATATATGAGAGTGTTTCGTATATAATGGTGTCTAATAGTGATCGGTATGCTAGCTCAGATGCTTCGGGAACTTTGTAATAGATATCCATTGATTTTGAATCGAATTGTAAAGCGAATTGAAATTTTTTATTTGAAAATTCAAAAAGTTCACTGAGATAGATATTATATTTTTCTGTATTCATGATGCTTTTAACGAGTTCTGTCTGCATTGTACTTTCATCAATTAGATGTAATTGTGGCACCATTTCTTCATCAATTTTACGAAACAAAGCAAAGCAATACCCATCTATGTACTGGTGTAGTTTAGACAAATCAGCGAAAAACATAAGTCACCATCCTTGTTAATTCTTTGTTATATATTTATAGCCATGCATTGTTCCTAGAAACAAAAAAATACTAGAGATGGCACTCTAGTATAAGGAATGACAGAAACAATTTGGCTTAAGACGAAATGTATCTATAGGGATTTTCAGAGGGAGGTACATTTCATAAGCTTCAATTGTCTTTCATTAATAACAATTTTAGCATAAATATCAAGGCGATTTCAACTGCAATCAATAAAAATGTGAATATATATATCCATAGGGTATATAAAGCTTACCAATAAATTAGAAAGAGGATAATACTAGCATGTATTCAATCTTAATTATTTCAAAGGATAAAGAATATGTTAGAAATGTTGAGTTCAAGATCTCTGCCGATAGTTATACACTTTTTCATACGGTTGACTTAGTAGATGCACTTGGCTTGATGGAAAATCAAAAAATTGATATTGCTATTGTGGATTCTGAAAGTGAGGAATCAGATAAAGCAATATTAACGCATCTTAAAAATGCCTATCCAAAAGTAATTCGATTTTGCGTTTCAGGTGTTCACTCAAATGCAGAACATTATTTGCCTAAAAAAATGAACAATTCTCAAATTCAATGCAATAAAAGCATCTCTATAGATGAATTATTCTCAATTATTGAAAAAGTCCTTGAGATTGATGCAAAAGTTAAGGACAAAGATCTCATCAATTTGATGTCAAATCTTAAGCATCTACCCACCGTGCCTCAAGTCTATTTTCAGATGACCAATATGATTATGAATAATGCCTCTGTGGAAGAAATTGCAAACAAACTTGAAGAAGATCCTGCAATTACATCCAATATATTAAAACTTGCGAACACTGCTTTCTATAATGCCAAAACAGGGTCTATTAGGCAAGCCATCATGTATATTGGACTCATTAATGTGAAGAATATCATTTTGACAAATGCAGTATTTGGAAATGATGGCCTTGATCCAAAGACAAGAGATTTACACTGGGAACACGTGATGAAAACCAATAAAATATTGAACGCGTTTTATATTGAGGTGTTGGGGAAAAAATTAAACAACAATATCTCATCGGTTGGTTTATTACACGACATAGGCAGTGTCGTTCTGATGAGCAATTTCCCAAAAGAATTTGACGGTATCGTAAAGGCAGTTCAAGAAAACCCTAAATTACTCTTTCATGATTTAGAAATGGAGACTTTTGGTTTTAATCATGAACAATTAGGTGGGCATTTATTAGATTTATGGGGGCTTCCTTATCCTGTGATTGAATCCGCTTTATTTCATCATGACCCAATGAATCCAAAACTCATCAATCACGAACTTGTAAAAGGAGTACATTTAGCTAACCATTACGCATGGAAGTCTATGAAATATAATAAGAATGATAATTACCTGGTTGAAGAAGTATTTACGAGTTTAGGAATCACAAAATTGGAATTTGAAAATTTTTTCAATAGTTTCGTAAAAAAAATATAACAGACCATATGGTCATCTTCGGATAATTTTGATAATATTATCCTCAGGTGACCTTTTTATAGCACCTAAAAATGAAGGGAGTAATAATATGTCAAGCAAAGTTTTAGCTAAAGTTAACGGTAGAGAAATCACAGAAAGTGAGTTAAATCTATTTTATCAAACACTTGGTCAACAAATTCAAGGTCAATTCCAAGGGGAACAAGGTAGAAACAGACTATTAGATGAATTAATCTATCAAGAACTTTTCTATGCAGAAGCAGTTGAAAGCAAACTTGAAGAAACTGAAGCGTTCAAAATAGAATTAAATAGAATGAAAGAAAGCTTATTAAAACAATTCAACATCAAAGAATTAGTGGATAATGTTTCGGTTGAAGAAAGTGAAGTTGAAGCATTCTATACTGAAAACCCACAGTTTTTCCAAGGACAAGAACAAGTAACTGCATCACACATACTTGTAGATACTGAAGAAGAAGCAACGAACATTTTAGCGGAGATCAATGGCGGATTATCATTTGAAGAGGCAGCTACTAAATATTCAAAATGTCCTTCAAAAGAACAAGGTGGTAATTTAGGTGCGTTCCAAAGAGGACAAATGGTTCCTGAATTTGAAGAAGCGGCTTTTGCAATGGAGTTAGATGCATTGTCAATGCCTGTACAAACACAATTTGGTTATCATATTATTTTGAAAACAGGTGAACAAACTGCTGAAACACAACCTATTGAAGCTGTAAGAGATCAAATCAGACATCAATTGTTGATTCAAAAACAAAATTCAGCTTATATCACTAAAGTTGAAGCTTTAAAAGAAAAATACACTGTAGAAAAACTATAAAATCGTTTTTTAAGTAAATTTTAGACGAGCATCGCTTTAGACCTTTTTTTAGTGAACGGATCCTCTGCTAGCTGCCGAGTCCTTTCAGAAGGTCTATCGTGATGCTTTTTTGTAATTTACGCACTGAAATACAAATAGATATTAAATTTGACTTATAAATAAGCAAAATGCTTGCACTGATTAATACATATCTGATAAGGATTTGTCTTGATAGCATGGTTTTAATGATGGATTTGTATTATAATGGTAAAATAACATTAGACTCAAACATATAAAAGGAGTGAATTCATTGTTGATCAAAGACTTTAAAATTGGTGAAGAAATTATGGGATTTTATCTCGTAAAAGCAAAAAATGTAAAAACATCAAGTGCTAATAAACCGTATATTGATTTTACTCTTCAAGATATTTCAGGTGAAGTAAATGCTAAGTTATGGGACGTTAAAGGCGATGTTGAAACGATATATAATCCTGGTGAAGTTGTAAAAATTCAGGGAAGTGTAACGCAATGGCAGCAATCGGTACAGCTTAAACTTATAAAAATAAGAGGGGTTTTACCCGAAGATGAAATTGATTACAATCAATTTGTACCAACCGCGCCAATAGAAGCAAAAACCATGATAGATGAAATCTTTACGTTTGTCGACGAGATGAAATCTGACGATATTAAATTACTTGTAAGGTCTTTAATTGATGATTATTATGACCAATTGATGTATTATCCTGCTGCTAAATCCAATCATCACGCGATAAAATCTGGTCTTCTTTACCATATCTTAAGGATGCTTAGATCCGGTAAGGCTTTGGGTGGTATATATAAAAACATCAATTTAGATCTTGTTTATGCGGGTGTGATTTTACATGACATTGAGAAAATCAACGAGATGGATGCGACTGAAGTGGGTGTTGTAGAAGGTTATACAAAAGAGGGACAATTGCTTGGACATATCATCATGGGTATTAAACGCATTGATAAGAAATCCGAAGCACTTGGTATAGATCCTGAAATTTCGCTTTTAGTTCAACATATGATATTATCGCATCACTACGAAGCAGAGTTCGGCAGTCCCAAAAAACCGCTTATTCCTGAAGCTGAGTTACTCCATTACCTCGACATGATTGACGCACGTATGTATGACATGAATAAAGCGCTGAGAGATATTGATGAAGAAAATTTTACAGAACCTATCTTTGTGCTTGATCGCCGTAAATTATATAAATCCAAATATAGCACCAGTGAAGCGTATTAGGTTAGAGTATAAAATCCTAATTGATAAAGAGAAGGTGAAACGATGGCGCAAAAATGTGAAGTGTGTAAGAAAGATTTTAACGATTCCGAACTTATTTCTGGAAAGGGCATACACCATGGTATTGAAAAGTTAATACAAATTGATTATCCTGATTGGACTGATGGCTGTAAAATTTGTAAAGAAGATTTCAATCGTTATCGAATGGCGTACATTTCAAGTATTATTAAAACCGAACAAGTAAATATTGAAACACTTGAAAAAGCTGTACTTAAAAGCATACAGGAAAGCGAACTAATTACTGAAAATGTCAATCTTAATCAAAAGGAAGCAATGCGCCTAGGGGATCGTTTATCCGACAAGATTGCAATTTTCGGAGGAAGTTGGAAATTTATCATTTCATTTTTTGTCATCTTGGCAGTTTGGATACTGATTAATAATCAAATATTGCTTAAAAAGCCCTTTGATCCATATCCTTTTATTTTGCTTAATTTAATCTTGTCGTGCACCGCTGCGATACAAGCGCCTATCATCATGATGAGTCAAAATAGACAAGAAAAAAAAGATCGCATTAGGTCAGAAAATGATTATAAAGTGAATCTAAAATCGGAAATTGAAATTAGAACGTTACATGAAAAAGTGGATCATCTTCTACTTGATCAATGGTCAAAAATGATGGATATTCAGGAGTTGCAAATTCAAATCTTAGAAGAAATCAAAGAGAAAACAGATAAGTAAATTGGATTAGTTTTGCTGCCTAGATCTGCCGTTACATGGATTATAATTTGTATTACAAAGTAAAAAAAAAATAAGGGTTATAACAAGTGAACACCACTTAGTTATAGCCCTTTATTGCTTCATTTGATTATTCTTTATCGATGCAGCATTTTTTATATTTTTTGCCACTGCCACATGGACATGGGTCATTTCTGCCGATTTTGTTTTCTACTCTTACCGTTACCGAATCTACATATTCTTTTTTGATCGTTTTCATTTGCTCTTTTGTCAAAATTTCTTTCCAAAGAGGAATGTTGTAAAGCCAATCTGCTTTTGCTTTGTGCATGTTTAAGAATAGTTTTTCAAAATCGATTGTATAATTGAGTTCTGACTCTTCTGTCATTTCATCGAGTGAGATTTCTTCTTTAAAACTAGTGTGAATACCATCGATAAAACCGATAGCTAGCATCGGTTCAAGTTCATGTTTTTCACCAAATGCTTTTAAAGTTCCTGTAATTGTGTCAATTCCGTTTTCAACTTTACTTGCAAGAATTTCGTCATAGATCACTTTTTCATGCGCTAAATATGCGTTCCAAAATTCTTCCTGTTGCTCTTGTGTCAACCCTTTACCTTCGAGAATTGCATTCCATTGTTCAAATAAAGACATAATGTCCTCCTTATAAAATTCCAAAAATAAGTCTATCATACTCATTAAAAGGTTTCAACTCTAATATTTTTTTGTTATAATCTTAGAGTATTAGGGTAGAGGCATAACGGTAAACGTATTTTGAAAGGAGACTTCAATACATGCAAAGTTATGAAGCAGCATTAAATCGATTTAAAGAAGCTGAACACAAAATTCATTACTTAAGCTATTCAACCTCTATGCTCTTTTGGGATGCTTCAACTGGCGCACCTAAAAGTGGTGCAGATGCAAGAAGCCAAGCGGTAGGTGTTCTAAGTGGTTTTCAATATCAGTTGCTCGTCAATGCGCAAATGAAAGAAGATTTAGACATTTTGATGGCAAACTTGGACGCACTAGAAGAAATCGATCGCGTTCTCGTCAAAGATGCAAAAAAAGAATACGATAAAATGACGAAAATTCCGATGGATGAATTTCAAAAGTACAACATGCTAATTTCAAAATCTTCAATGGTTTGGGAAGACGCTAAAGCCAAAGCGGACTTTGAGATGTTTAAACCTTATTTAACTGAAGTGATAGACTATTTACTAAAGTTTGCTGAGTACAGAGGTTATGAAGGTCATCCTTACAACCTTTATATTGGCGATTATGAAGATGGCATGTCGGTTGATCAACTCAACGTCTTTTTCGACGAGTTACGTGCACGTATCGTGCCGTTACTCAAAAAAATCGCGCAAAAGAACAAGCACATTGATACAGACTTTCTAAAAAAACACTATAGCAAGGATCTCCAAGATAAGGTATCACGAGAACTTCTTGGCTGGATGGGTTTTGATCTTGAAAAAGGTCAACTCAAAGAAAGTGTACATCCATTTACGATGGGTGTCGATATCGACGATGTGAGATTGACCACACATTATTACGAAGAGGATATGGCTTCAGCTTTATTTAGCACAGCACATGAAGGTGGGCATGCTATTTATGAGCAAAGCTTCGACAAAAAACTTCAAGGAACATCTCTAGCACAAGGGACATCCAATGGTTTTCATGAGTCTCAATCGAGAATTTTTGAAAATAATTTTTGTAAAAGTGAAGCTTTTTTAAGTTATTTTTTACCTAAACTTAAGGAAGTTTTCCCCGAACAGCTTGAAACTGTGACTTTTGATCAGTTTAACGAAGCAATTAATTTAGTAGAGCCGTCTTTGATTCGGATTGAAGCGGACGAATTAACGTATTCACTTCACATCATGTTGAGGTATGAAATCGAACTTGGCTTGATCGATGGCAGTATAAAAGTAGAGAATCTTCCAGAAGTTTGGAATCAAAAGGTAAAAGATTACCTTGGGATAACGCCTCCAGATGACTCAAAAGGTGTACTTCAAGATGTACACTGGTCTGAGGGCTTGTTTGGCTATTTTCCTACTTATGCACTTGGAAGTGCTTATGCTGCTCAGTTAGCACATTATATGTCTAAGGAAATTGATGTTGAAGGATGTTTAAAATCTGGAAATTTCAAACCACTGACTGAATGGCTTAACCATAAGGTACACCAGTTTGGTGCCCTTAAAAAACCAAATGAACTCATCGAAATGATTACAGGTGAGCGCTTAAATTCGAAGTATTATTGTGACTATTTAGAGGCGAAATATTCGAAACTCTATGGTCTAAACTAGGAGGCAATTATGAATGTATTAAAAGGTAATTTATTGGTCGCTCAAGGTGGCGGTCCAACAGCAGTTATCAACCAATCAATGGTTGGCGTAGTACTTGAAGCAAAAAAATACCCACAAGTTGAAAGAATCTACGGCGCAGTACACGGCGTTGAAGGTATTGTTAATGAAGAATTCATGGATTTAACGAGAGAAACAGTAGCAAACCTTGAAGCAGTAGCTGCTACCCCATCTTCAGGACTTCTATCAACTCGCGTAAAGCCAACTCCTGAATTTTGTGCAAAAATGTTTGAATCAATGAAAGCACATAATATTCGTTTCTTTTTCTATATTGGTGGTAACGATTCTTCCGATACAGTAAGAATCGTCAACGAAGAAGCTAAGAGACAAAACTACGAATTCAGAGCTGTTCATATCCCTAAAACAGTAGATAACGATCTTGTAATCAACGATCATACACCTGGTTTTGGATCTGCGGCAAGATATGTTGCTTCTGCATTTGCTGGTATCAACTATGATAACAGAGCACTTGCGGGCGTATATATCGGTGTGATCATGGGTAGACATGCTGGTTTCTTAACAGGTGCTGCTGCACTTGGAAAAGTATATGAAGATGATGGTCCACACCTTATTTACTTCCCAGAGCGTGCGTTCAATGTTGATAACTTCTTAGCAGATGTTAAAGCGACATATGAAAAATACGGAAGATGTATCGTAGCAGTTTCTGAAGGTATTCAAGATGAAAATGGCGTTGCCATTATCACTAAACTTCAAAAGAACGTTGAAACTGATGCCCATGGAAACGTTCAACTTTCTGGAACTGGCGCACTTGGTGATTTGCTTGTTGCTGAAGTAAAAGAAAAATTAGGCATTGGCCGTGTACGTGCGGATACTTTAGGTTATATGCAACGTTCTTTCCTCGGTTGTGTTTCAGATGTAGATCAAAAAGAAGCAAGAGAAGTAGCTGAAAAAGCGGTTCAATATGCTTTGATTGACAATCTTGATGGTTCTGTTGTTATGGAGAGAACAGGCGATTATGCAGTTGACTTCAGACTAGTTGACCTTAAAGAAATCGCAGCTAAAACAAAACACATGCCAGAAGCGTTTATCAATGCTGCTGGAAACAATGTAACAGAGGCATTTATTAAATATGCGAAACCTCTTATTGGTAGTGGTTTCAACCCAGGCGCAAGATTGAGATCGCCAATGGTTGAACCAATCTTAAAGAAATAAGCGTTTAATATTTTAAAGCTGGTATTGATTCAAGACATATTCGTCTGGAGTCAGCACCAGCTTTTATTTTATATAAAGGCATTTCCGATATGCACGTTGGTCAGATATTTTTTAGCAATATCCCTTGCAATTGATAATGTTTCCAATCTGGTTTTTGGAATCTCTAATTGATGCGCAGGAAAATAACGACTAATATGAAGGGGTAACTCTGGACTGATTTGTGAAAGCCAGATGCACTTTTCTTCAAATTCTACCCAATTGGTATTGAGTGAATCGATTAATAACATCGTGATTTCTACATGAAGGTGCTTACTACATAGTGCAATCGTATCTAGAACAGGGTTTAGTGTACCACCGCAGACCTCTTGATAGAATGTGTTGTTAGGTCCTTTAAGATCGATGTTCATGGCATCAAGCCATGGTAAGAGTTCTTTCATCGGTTCTGGATTAATGAAGCCATTGGTGATCATGACATTAATTAAACCAGCAGACTTAGCTAATTTACATGTTTCAAGCATATATTCATACCAAATGGTCGGTTCATTATACGTATAGGCAATTCCAATTGAGCCATTTTGCTGTGCCATCGCGACAACCTCTTGAGGTTTGGTTGTGCTGATATGTCCTTTAAAATTGACCAAACTATGGTTTTGGCAGAAGGAGCAAGTAAAATTACAGCCTGCAGTACCGATAGAAAATATCGTAGAACCTGGATAAAAGTGCGCTAATGGCTTTTTTTCAATTGGATCATAGGCATAGGAGACTACTTTTCCATAGCTTAATGATTGTAGAACCCCATCATTATTTATTCTTGAACGGCATTTGCCCACTTTACCTTTTTCGATGACACAAAGATGTGGACATAGTTCGCATTTTACATATAAATCAGCTAAAGATTTCCAATACATTGCAGTATAATTGGTTTGCATAATTCTAACCCCTTTTAATGTCTTAAAATGTTATTTTAACTTGCATTTTCAAGGCTTCTATGACAAGATATAGGTATTGATTGACTTTTGAATACAAAGTTATGGAGGTGCAAATGAGATTACTTTCTTGTGTGCAAGGACTTGAATATAAAATCATAAAAGGCGATACCAATGGTGAAGTTAAAGGTGTTGCGTTCGACTCACGTGAGGTAAAATCAGGCTTTATATTTGTAGCGGTTGAAGGCTTCAAAGTAGATGGGCATGACTTTATCCAAAAAGCGATAGAAAATGGTGCAACTACAATTGTGATCTCAAAGGACATAGACTTTGAATTTATCAAAGCTCAAACCGTTGTTAAAGTATCTGATTCAAGAGTCGCACTTGCTTATATCTCGGCAAGGTTTTATGAAAATCCAACAGAAAAGATGAATTTGATTGGGATTACTGGTACAAATGGCAAAACTTCAATTAGTTATTTTGTCAAAAGCATTTTAGATTCACTTTCTGAAAAGACTGGTGTAATTGGAACGATGGGAACATGGATTGGTGCTCAAAAGATAGATACCCCTAATACCACACCAGAATCATTAACTGTTCAAAAAATATGTGCCGACATGGTGAACGAAGATGTGAAGTATTGTATTATGGAAGTATCTTCACATGCGCTTGATTTGCATAGAGTTTCCTTTTGTCAGTTTCAATCGGGTATATTTACAAATTTGACACCTGATCATCTAGAACTTCATAAAGATATGGCACAATATTTTCATGCGAAAGAAAAGCTATTCTATATGACCGAAAAAGTAAATGTCATTAATATAGATGATCCGTATGGTAGAAAATTATATGAGGATCTATGTATGAAAAGAGATGTTGAATGTCTTTCATATGGTCTAAAAGAGGATGCTGACGTACATGCAAAAGATATTGAGTATTTTGCAGATTATTCACTTTATAAAGCGGTTACACCTTATGGTGAAATCTCAATTAGAGTCAATATTCCAGGAGAAATCTATATTTACAACACATTGGCAGTGGTCGCATGGGCAATTTCAGAAAATATCGACTTCAAAGTAATCGCTAAAGGGATCGATGCGTTAAAAGGTGTAAAAGGTAGATTTGAAACGGTCTATCAAGATGAAGACAATAAAGTGGTAGTTGATTTTGCGCACACTGAAGATGGCCTTGAAAAAGCCTTAGATACACTGAGACCTTTTGTAAAAGGGAGATTACTTCTCGTATTTGGAGTTTATGCGGCACCTGGATTAATTGGTCTAGATAAACGTATGGCAATGGGTAAAGTTGCGGCTGAAAAATCAGATTTTGCATATATTACCTCAGATAATCCTAAAGAACAAGATCCACAAAAGATTATTGATGATGTGGTTGCATCGTTTGAAAAATATAGTCGACAATTTACAACCATCGTTGATCGCAAAGTGGCAATAGAACATGCACTTGAGAGTATGGTACCTGGTGATGTGCTATTGATCGCAGGAAAAGGACATGAAACGTCGCAAGTCGTTGGCAAAGAAGAAATCCCTTTCAATGAAGCTGAAATAGTAAAAAATAAAATGAAACTTATTCGTAGAGAAGTATAGGAAGGTGATAATATGTGTGGTTTTGTAGGTTATACCCATGTTGACAATATAGATGGCGTTGAAGTTCTTAAAAAAATGACGGATGCAATATCACATCGTGGACCTGATAGTGATGGTGCATATAGTGATGGGGCAGTTTCACTTGGCTTTAGAAGGCTTAGCATCATTGACTTATCAGATGTTGCAAAGCAACCTATGTTCAATGAAAACGAAGACATCGTTTTGGTCTTTAACGGCGAAATATATAATTACCAATCACTTAGAGAAGAACTTATCGAAAAGGGACATCTTTTTCACAGTCATACCGACAGTGAAGTGATTTTACATGGCTATGAAGAATATGGTGTGGATATCCTAGGTAGACTTAGAGGGATGTTTGCCTTTTCTATTTGGGACACCAAGAAGAAAAAGCTGTTTATAGCAAGAGATTATTTTGGCATTAAACCGCTTTATTATACGCAAAATACTTTAGACGGTTCACTTATTTTTGGTTCAGAGATCAAATCTTTCTTAGAACATCCGAAATTTATCAAAAAACTAAACAAAAACGCTTTACGCCCTTATTTGACTTTTCAGTATTCATCTATGGATGAGACCTTTTTTGAAGGCGTCTATAAGTTGAAACCAGCGCATTACTTGGTTTATGAAGATCAAAAACTTAATGTGAAGCAATATTGGCACAATGATTTTAAAGTAGTAGAAAATGATTTAAAATCTAACGTAGAACAAATCAAACAGATTCTCAAAGAATCCGTTGAGTATCATAAAATCAGTGATGTAAAAGTAGGTTCTTTCCTATCTGGAGGAATTGATTCAAGTTATATCACGGCATTATTAAAACCAAATAAGACTTTTTCTGTTGGTTTTCAAGAATATGAAGCCATGTTCAATGAAACTAAACTCGCGGCTGAACTTTCGGAAATTTTAGGCATTGAAAATCATAGTAAGATCATCACTGCTGATGAATGCTTTGAAGCACTCCCTACCATCCAGTACCATATGGACGAACCTCAATCCAATCCATCTTCTGTACCGTTATATTTTCTTGCACAGTTAGCAAGAGAGCATGTAACTGTGGTTCTCTCTGGTGAAGGTGCAGACGAAATTTTCGGTGGTTATCCTTGGTATCAGAATTCACCAGCCATTGATACCTATGAGAAAGTGCCTTTAGCTATGAGAAAAGCGATGTCTAGCATCGCTAAAAAACTGCCTCAAAACAAGATAACACGTTTTCTTGTACATGGTGGATTAACGGTTGAAGAGAAATTCATTGGAGAAGCAAAGGTCTTTGATGAAGCTGATGCTTTAGCTGTCCTCAAGCCTGCATATCAAAATGGACCGAGTGTAAGAAGTATTACTCAAAAAGTTTATGATCAAGTTAAAGATGAAGATGATTTAACTAAAATGCAATACTTAGATTTGCATTTATGGTTACCAGGAGATATTCTTTTAAAAGCGGATAAGATGAGCATGGCACATTCACTTGAACTAAGAGTGCCATTTCTCGATAAAGAAGTCATGGAATTTGCGTCAACACTTCCAAGTAAACAACGTGTGAACAAAGAAAATACTAAATTCGCACTAAGAGTGGCTGCAAATGAAGTTCTTCCAGAGGCTTGGGCGAAACGTCCTAAACTTGGTTTTCCAGTGCCGATAAAGTACTGGATGAAGGAAGAAAAATATTATTCATTGATTAAAGCTGAGTTCTTAAAACCTGAAACAGCTGAGTTTTTTGATGTGGATTTATTGATCCACTATTTAGACGCACATTACAAGGGTGAGAAAAATTATCAACGCTATATATGGACTGTCTATGTATTTTTAATTTGGCACCAACAATTTTTTGGTAAAACCAATTTAGGAGAAAAATCATGATGAAAGATTTTCTACCAGTAATACTAGGAACAGACAGCAATGCTTATGGAATGGCAAAGGCTTTCCATATGGCATATGGCATTAAAAGCTTGGTGGTTGGTAAAGGCGAACTCTTTACTACTACAGATTCTCAAATTTTAGAGGTTAAAATCATTGAAGGTTTTGGTGAGACTTCAGAATTCCCAGATATGTTAAACACACTTGCGATTGAGCTCAAAAGAGAATATAAAAACTTGATACTAGTTGCGAGTAGTGATGGTTATGTGGAATTGATCGTAAACCATAAAAAACAACTAGAGAGCAATTACATTGTGCCTTTTATTGATAAGGATTTGATGCTCACTTTAAACTCTAAAGAAGGATTTTACGACATCTGTGCTGCACAAGGGTTAAATTTTCCAAGTACAAAAGTCATCCATAAAACTGAGCTAAATAACATGGCTCAAATCATTGAAAACTTAAAATGGGGCTATCCAGTAGTTTTAAAACCATCGGATAGCATGCGCTATTTTGAAGCGAAATTTGAAGGAAAGCAAAAAGCGTATATCATTGAGAATGCTGATGTTTTATTGAAGACGATTCAATCCATTTATCTATCATCATATGACGCTGCGTTGATTTTACAAGAGTATATCTCAGGTGATGATTCTTCTATGCGTGTTTTAAATTGTTTGTCAGGACCTGATGGAAAAGTGAGACTCATGTGTCTTGGTCAACCTTTACTTGAAGATCCAACGCCATCTTTGATTGGGAATTATACTGCAATTATGGATGCGTTTGATACAGATATTTTCGCAGAATATAAATCCTTCCTAGAGGGGATTGGTTATGTTGGTTTTTCGAACTTCGATATGAAGTACGATGTTAAAACTGGAAAGTATAAAGTATTTGAGATAAACTTGCGACAGGGCAGAAGTAGTTTTTTTGTCACAGGAAGTGGGTACAACTTAGCAGCTTATTTGGTGGATGCTTTTGTTTATAAAACAAGTCATGAGACGGTATATGCTGACAAGCCACATTTATGGCTGGGTATTCCAAAACATGTACTTAGAAAATACCTCGTTCATCAGAACCTTAAACATGAAGTGAACAAGAGAATAGATAACAATCAAACAAGTACGACGCTTTTTTATAAAGCGGATAAAAATATTAAGAGAAATATTCGCATTTATAGATATTACAGAAGTTATGTCAAACATTTCAAACAGTACTTCATCAAAAAATTATAGTATTTCTCAATTTGATAAAGCAATGAAGGAGGCAGTTAATGCCCATATTAGATCACACTGATTCGATAGCAGTTGACAAGTACAACCGTTTTGTTAGGGAATCAGCATTTGCAACAGCAACACAAGATATTAAATGGTCAGAAATTAAATCTGGATGGAATAGTGCGCAGATTTATACAGAAAAAGACGATGTCATCACCGGTGCTTTTTCACTCGTCATCAAGAAAATGCTAGGATTTTCATTGCTTTATGCGACAAGGGGACCAGTCTGTGATCCCTATGACCTTGAAACGTTAGCTGCATTGATAAATGAGACCAGGTCTTTTGCGAAAAAGAACAGAGCCTTTGTACTTCGCTTTGATCCTGAAGTGAAATACGACGAGCAATTAATAAGAAATTATCAAAAGATGGGACTTATCATAAGAGGCCGAGGTGTGGATAAAAATGCTTTGGTACAACCTATTTATAATATGATACTCAATCTTGAAAATGATACTGAGGAAACACTTTTAGCTAGGTTTAGTCAAAAAACCAGGTATAATATCAACTTGGCAAGACGAAAAGGTGTTCAGGTCAGCTACGAAACATCTGAAGAAGCACTTAAGATTTTTTACGAATTATACGAAATTATGTCTGCAAGAAACAGACTTGTCATCAGAAGTTATGCATATTTTCAAAACATGATGAAAGCTTTTGAAGGTAATATTCGAATCTACTTAACAAAACATGAAGAGGATTATCTATCGGGTGCAATTGGGATTATGTATGGTGATAAGCTATGGTATATCTATGGTGCCAGTTCAAATGTCAAAAGGAATTTAATGCCTAATTATTTGATGCAGTGGGAGATGATTAGATGGGCACTCGAAAATAATATCAAGAGATACGATTTTGGTGGCGTCTTTGAACTCGATAATGAAGATGGTCTTTATAAATTTAAAGAAGGGTTCTGTAGAGAAGAAGGTGTAACAGAATTAATCGGTGAAGTTGATAAAGTATATAACAAGTTTGTCTATAAGTTATTTACACAGGTGTATCCGAAATTACAAAAAATCAAAATCAAATTACTTCGCAAAGGCTAGTTTGAGTATTTACAAGGAGAAGAAAGATGAGAAGAAATAGAAGTAGGTTGCCTATAAAACCTGTTTTGATCGTAGCAGTTTTGTTAATTATAGGCACTATGATATTTAATAGTGGCATATTGGTTGATATTGGTTTGTTAAAAGGAAATATTCCAGATGATATTGGAATTGATCCCAATGATCCTCGTGTTATTGCTAAAGTAGATGAAAGTATAGATAGAAATGCGGTTAAAGATATCGTAAATAAGTTAGTGGATTTAATCACTGGCAGAGTAGATCAAGGCCGTGTAACTGTAGTTGCTGAAGATACAAAGAAAGGCTTCAAATTAGCAGGTTTTAAATTTGAACTTCAAGATGCCATCACTAAGGAAGTTATAGAGACACTTATAACAGGAGCAGATGGTAGTGCAATTTCAAATCCAATAGATTATAAACAAGCTTATAGAATCGTTCAAGTTGAAGCGATGTCACCTTATAGCGAGAGTGATAACGAAATTATAATAGAGATGAAGTCACCTATAATGGAACTTCATTATGATCAAAATGTGAAACCCTTTGTCATTAACTATTCGCTTGATGACAAGGGAATCGTCAATGTAAATGAACTTAATTTAGATTTACCTGTATTGTTACAAAAGCCAGAACTTCCAAATGGATGTGAAATTACAGCGTTAACATCACTGCTAAATTTTGCAGGGTATACTGTCGATAAGGTGACTATGTCGGATGAATTTTTACCTAAGGAGCCTTTCTATAAAAAAGACAATAAGGTTTATGGCGCGGATCCCAATATTGCTTTTTCTGGTGACCCAAAAGATCCAGGTGGTTGGTTTGTATATGCCGCGCCAACTGTAAAAGCGGGTAAAGACTATATTAATTCAGTTTCAGGTAAACATGATGTTTTGGATTTAACTGGCAGTACTGAAGAAACGATTATGTCCTATGTAAAAGAAGGCATACCGGTTGCGATATGGGCAACTACTGATATGAATGTTGCTAATTTTGGCTATGGGTGGTATTTAAAAGAAAATGATACTTTCTTCAACGCAGCCACCAACCTCCACTGTATGGTGATTTATGGGTTTATAGAGGATAAACTTTACGTTATGGATCCTTTACAAGGCAACATGGTTTATGATAAAGCGACTTTATTCAAAAACTTTGAAAGTTTAGGCAATAGAGCGATGATCGTTAAGGAGCTTCAAAATGAGTAATTATGAGCTAGGTATAATCGGAGGAATGGGGCCATTAGCCACTTCTATGTTTTATGAACGTATAATTGAAAGAACTGAAGCGAGTTGTGATCAAGAGCATCTGAATTTGATTATTTTCAACCATGCAACTATGCCTGATAGAACGAAGGCAATACTCTCCGGTGAACACCATGCTTTTTTAGACCAAATTAAATCTGATTTTAATGCAATGGAATCATTAGGTGTATCTCACATTGCGATTCCTTGTAATACTTCTCATTACTTTATGGATCAAATGAAGGCTATGACCCATTTGAAAATTATAGATATGGTTGAAGAAACCGCAAATGCGATTAAGCTTAAATATGGAAAAGGTGCTAGAGTTGGAATTCTCGCAACTCATGGAACGATATTTACAGGAACATATGAAAAAGCATGTATTGCAAATGAACTTATCTATATTAAACCTAATCCTAAACTTCAAGATCAAGTGATGAAAGTGATATACGATATTAAAGCGGATTGTTTTGCAGATGTACACGAGTTTGAATCAATTGTGATGAGTATGGTCAATGATTATAACTGCGATGCGGTTATATTGGCATGTACTGAGTTGTCAATCATACAATTGGGCGAAGCTGCTTCTCATTATTGTGTGGATGCTATGGACGTTCTTGTTGAAAAATCTATTGAATATTCAGGAAAAAGATACAAACGATAGTTTGTGTTTATATTTTTCCAAGTTAATAATAACCCTGACGATCTGTCAGGGTTTGTTGTTTAGTTAGAAGGGAGTTTGATATGAAAATAGTGGTACTTGACGGTTTTGCATTAAACCCTGGTGATTTGTCCTGGGATTTACTTAATCCTTTTGGAGAGGTAACTATTTACGAAAGAACACATAGAGATGATGTTCTGAAACATGCAGAAGATGCAGAAATTCTGTTTACAAATAAAACTTTGCTGAAAGCAGAGCAATTAAGTGCACTTCCGAAACTGAAATATATCGGTGTGCTTGCAACAGGTTACAATATAGTAGATGTAGCATACGCAAAGGAAAGGGGAATTGTCGTTACCAATGTACCCACATATGGTACAAAGTCTGTCGCTCAATTTGTTTTTGCACATCTCCTTGAGATATGCCACCATGTTGCTGAACATGCACAGTCTGTTAGACAAGGAAAATGGAATCGAAATGAAGATTTTTGTTATTGGAACCATCCTTTAATTGAACTTGATGGAAAAGTGATGGGAATCATAGGTACGGGTAGAATTGGGGTAGAAACCGCTAAAATTGCATCAGCATTTGGTATGGAAGTTATCGCATATGCCCCTAGACCTAATTATGAATTAGAAGGCAGTCTATTTAAGTATGTAACGTTTGAAAATTTACTGGATAGATCAGATGTCATTAGCTTGCATTGTCCCTTAAATGAAGAAACGAGAGACATATTAAATCAAAAGGCATTTGACCAAATGAAAGATGGCGTGATCATAATAAATACCTCGAGAGGGCCTCTGATTGATGAGGTGGCATTACGCTTAGCACTTCAAAGTGGTAAGGTTTATGCAGCTGGACTTGATGTGCTTGCAAAAGAACCTCCTAAGGAATATAATCCTTTATATGCTGAGGCTAACTGTAATATTACGCCTCATATAGCTTGGGCACCAAGGGCTGCAAGACAGCGTTTGTTAGTATCAGCAATAGAAAACTTAAAAGCTTTCTTAGATGGAATTCCTTTAAATCAGGTTAATCCATGAAATAAAGGGAATAGATGAATAAGAAGAAGTAATCATACTCGATTTAAGTTAAGGAGGATGGCTGTGAAAAAGTTACTCGCATCACATAAGGAATTATTCAGAAGTGGAAAAACGCGTCCTATTCCATTTAGGATTGAACAACTAAATAAATTAAAAGAAGCTGTACTTGCTTATGATCAAGAAATCGTCATCGCTTTAAAAAAGGATTTAAATAAACCTGAATTCGAAGCTTATACCACTGAAATTGGATACGTCCTACAGAGCATCGACCATACCGTAAAACATCTTGAAAAATGGGCTAAGGACAAACATGTAAAAGTACCGTTCTTTGTGCTTCCAAGTACAAGTAGTATACGCTATGAGCCGTACGGCACAGTGCTCATCATTGCACCTTTTAATTATCCGTTTCAACTGTTGATCGAACCGCTAATAGGTGCAATAGCAGCCGGTAATACAGCAGTTTTAAAGCCATCTGAATACACAAAAAATGTCGAAGAAGTCATTTCAAGAATGATAAATTCATATTTTGATGCTGATTATATAACTGTTGTAACTGGTGGCCGAGAAGTCACAACAGAACTAATAGAGTCCAAATTTGATTATATCTTTTTCACTGGAAGCCAAAATGTTGGAAAAGTGGTGATGAGGGCTGCCGCAGAAAACTTGGTACCTGTGACACTTGAACTTGGTGGGAAAAGCCCTGTGATTGTCCATGAAGATGCCAATATAGAAGTTGCAGCAAAACGTATCGTTTGGGGAAAATATATCAATGCTGGGCAAGTATGCGTGGCACCTGACTATATCTATGTTCATAAAGCTGTTGAAGCCGCGTTTATTTCAGAAGTACTTAAAACGATTATTGCATTCTATGGTCCGCTGCCTCAAAATAGTCCTGATTTCTGTAGAATTGTATCAGAAAGGCAACTGACACGTTTGATTGGATTAATCGACCAAGAGAAAGTCATTCACGGTGGGCAATACAATATGGAACAGTTATATATGGCGCCAACCGTAATGAAGGATGTCACTTGGGATGATGCAATCATGCAAGATGAGATATTTGGTCCAATTATGCCGATATTGACTTATGATTCAATTGAAGAAGTCGTCGATGTCATTACTAGTAAAGAGAAGCCTTTGGCATTTTATGTTTTCTCCGAATCTGAAGTGGTTCAAAATTATTTGATCGACCAGATTCCTTTTGGTGGTGGCTGTGTCAATGAAACGATATTACATGTTTCTTCTCCTTATTTACCATTTGGGGGCGTTGGAACCTCTGGTATGGGAAGTTATCATGGAGAAGATAGTTTTAAAACATTCTCTCATCAAAAATCTATTCTGAAGCACAATACCAAAATAAATCATGGTTTAATGTTTCCACCTTATAACAATAAAATCAATTTGATTAGAAAGATTTTCAAATAAAAAACAAAGAGTTGTTCTTATGAAGTGTATTCACTCATAAGAGCAACTCTAATTTTTTATCATTCTATTTGTGAAATGGCTTAAAGCACTACTCTTCTGAACTTGGAACAGTAACACCTTCTGAAAGAATTTTATTGAGTAATTTATAAAGGATATGTGCATCTTCAGGATCAACATGTAGGCACTGTATCATCTGTTCAGGTACTTTAATTGCGTCATCTCGTAACGCCCAACCTTTGGAAGTAAGTGTGATAAAGACGTTACGCTCGTTGTCTTTACTTCTTATTCTAGTGATTAATCCATATGACTCTAATTTTTTTAAGAGTGGTGTTAACGTGCCTGAATCGAGATAGAGACGTTCGCCTAAGGATTTAACGTTGACGTTGTCAGTTTCCCACAGCGCCATCATAGTAATGTACTGTGTATAAGTGAGTCCAAGAGGATCTAAAAAGGGTTTATATAAACGCGTAACTTCCTTTGAAACAGCATATAGTGGAAAACATAATTGGTTTTTTAATTTTAAGGCATCATAATTCATAGCATACTCCTTCTGTAAGCATCCTTACATATAAATTGTACACAATTAAATTGCAGATGTCAATTAAATGATTTTATATCCGACACCCCAAACGGTTTCAATTAAAGGCGTATTGGGTGATAAAGCTTCGATTTTTTCTCTTATGCGTTTAACATGAACCGTTACTGTAAAAGCATCACCTAAAGAGTCGAATTTCCAAACGCGTTCATAAATTTCTTCTTTAGAAAAAACCCTTCCACGATGTCTAGAAAGCAGTAAGATGATGTCAAACTCCTTTGGTGTAAGTTCCAATGTCTCACCACTCACTGAGAAAGTCTTCGTCATTTCGTTGATGATAAAGTCCCTTATAATGATATTTGAATCGTCAAAACTTGAAGATGCCGCATTTTTCATCTTGCTATAACGACGAAGCTGTGCTTTAACACGTGCAATTAATTCATTTGTACTAAAAGGTTTGGTCATATAATCGTCAGCCCCAACACCTAATCCAAGCACGATGTCCATGTCCTGATTCTTAGCAGAAACGATTATTATTGGGATATCCTTTAATGATTGGATTTTTTTACAGATATCTATGCCATTACCACTAGGTAGCATCAAATCGAGAATAATGAGTGAAACGCCTTCAAGTAAAGGGATGATACGCGTGATATCTCCGGTACTTTCTATCACAACTTCATAGCCATTAATCTCTAAATAGTCGCGTTGTAATCTTGCAATGCTCTTATCGTCTTCAATGACGAGTATTTTTTCCATTTGAACCTCTTTTCAAGATATTTGAGTTGAGTTAATCATGACACTATTGTTGGGTTTCATCGTACCCTTTTAATCTGATGGAAATCGTTAACCCGTTAGAATCGTTTCCAGATGCACTAATTTTACCACCATGTGAAGCAATTATTTCCCTACAGATACTCAGGCCAATCCCGCTTCCTTTTATATCTAAATTACGGGATAAGTCAGAGCGGAAGAATCGATCAAATATTTTTGCAAGATCGTCGTCTGTAACACCGATTCCATTATCAGAGATATTGATGAAAACACCATCATCATCTTGATTGGCTAATATAATTACTTCAAGTGGTTTTTCACTTCTATATTTTATTGAATTTTCAATAACATTTATAAATACGCGCATTAATTTTTCTGGATCTACCTGAACTTTAGTGTCCTTAATAATAAAATGTAAGGATAATTTTCCGCCAATTTTTGAAACATCATTTTCGAGTTCGTCAACACAATCCGTCAAGAAATCCTTTAGATTGACGATTTGCTTGTTGAGTTTGATGCTATTGGTGTCAAAACGTGTGATGTCAAATAAATCGTTGAGCAAACTTTCAATCATGTAAGTTTTTGATTCTATTGTCTCAAGATATTCCTTTTGTGTTTCTTCAGTTCTTGCAACGCCATCTTTCAAACCTTGAACGTACCCTCTTATTGAAGTTATCGGTGTTCTTAAGTCATGTGAGATATTGGCAATCAATTCTTTTTTTTCGATTTCTAAAATATGTTGCTTTTCCATTGAAACTGAGAGTGATTGACGCATGCTTTCAATACTCTTTGCCAAGTCTTGAAAATCATCTTCGTCTTCATAAGATAGCTTGGAGTTTAAATTGCCGCGTCTTATCTCATTGGTTGTATAAGTCAACCTTCTAATAGCACGTTTAATAGGATTAGAAATCCATGCAATTAATATCGTAAGTAAAAATAGGTTAAAGGCTCCATAAAGGAAGAAAAATATCTTTTCAAAACCTTTGTAAGCAACTTCTAGTCTAGAGCTATCGATTTTAAGCATCACATCAATCGTTCCAGTACCTGGGATTTCATAGTGGTGATGGTTTAGTGAATACTGAACTTTTGGTTCATCAGAATTCATGCTTCTAAAGAGTAGCTTTTCTAAAAAACTTAAATTTTCAATTTCATCATTGTAGGTTGTGAACATTGGAATGCTGTTTTCCTTAACCTCAACACTTAAAAAAGTTGAGCTAAAATGCTCTAGCGCATCTTTTTCGAAATTTTCGGTGAGAAAATATTCGGGTGAATTGGTATAGGGATCTACATAATTTTCGAATTCTGCAGAAATATTGGAAAAATTATCGAAGATATCATAGTAAGTATCGAAAAAGTGAACAAAGTTGAAATTGTCACTTAAGAAATTATTGGTGATAAATAAAGTAAAAATAGCAGGTAATAAAACCAATAGAATCAAGGAAATGATAAATTTAGTTCTAATTTTCATTATATACCTCGTTTTTTTTTGTTCATCAAATAGATAGGACAAAATATTCATTTTGATGTTAGTACTATTATAACGTATATCCTGTTAAAATGTGAAATAACGTTTTTATAAAGAAATATGAATGGATTGTATTGGATTTGTCATGTGATTTTAATTCAATTTTCATTGAGCTGAAATGTGGTTGGTGTATAATGATTGGGAATATGGCACATTAAGTATTTTTTAGACAGAAGGAGTAGATCATGAAGGGAAATTTAAAAAAGACAGTCAGCGTGGCACTGTTAGCAATGTCAATCGTACTGTCCACAGTACCAAGTGCTGCATACAATAAAATAACTGAAATCAAATCAGTTCCAGAAGCTTATGCAGATGGAGTTACGCATGAGAAAATCCAGGTTTTCACTGATGAAGGCTGGCTTAACATGAATGTACTGAGGATTGATTTAGAAAAAAATGTTCAAATGGATGTTTTGACGGATACTGTATTATCGAGTCGAGATACGCTTACGAACTTAGTGAAGAAAAACAACGCTGATAAAACGGTTGTTGCAGCGATTAATAGTGATTTTTTTGATACCAACAACAGTACAACCATGGGAAATCTAGTTAAAGACAACCAACTTTTAAGTACAAGTGTTGGTTACGATGATTTTGCTTCTTTTAGTATCAGTTCAACGGGTGTACCTTATGTTGCATATGTTAATACACCTACTAATACGGTTTCAAACGGTACTTTTACTAAAAAATTGAGTTACATCAATAAACCTTATTTGGCATATAATAGAACGATTATGTTTGACAAGTATTTTTCACCTGTCTCATATGGAAAATACCTTGGAGTTGATATCCTTGAAATATTAGTCGTTAATGATGTGATCACAGAAATTAGAAGATCAGGTGAGAATTTTAAAATGCCTGACAATGGTTATGTTTTAGCCTCTGTAGGAACGGACATAGCAGAAATGAGTAAAAATTTCAAAGTAGGCGATAAAATGGTACTCAAAAAAGACGTTAACTTTAGATATGTTGATTTGAGTATCGGAGGTGGCGCGCAACTCGTCAAAGAAGGTAAGGTAGTTACTGAGTTTTCACAAAATATAAGTGGACTTCATCCAAGAACGGGTCTGGGTATAACAAAAGATAGAAACCACCTTATATTAGTGACAATCGACGGTAGAACAAATTCGTTTAGAGGGGTATCTCAAACCGAATTTGCCAATATATTAATTGGATTAGGGGCTTATGAAGCGATTAATCTCGATGGTGGTGGTTCTACTCAAATGGTGACAACTTCTCCTTGGACGTCTCAAATTAAGACGATGAACTTTCCATCTGATAAAACAGAACGAAAGATGTACACTGGACTAGCAATTGAAAAAGTGCTTGTCGAGAGTCCGACTTTAAGAGCGACAAAAATTGCACTTTCTAGTACAAAGATGCTTATGGGTTCAAAAGTTTCAGTTGTCCTTAATGGAAGTGATACCAACTACAATCCAATTTCACCTAAAGCGACTGATGTTGTTTGGTCTGTTAGTGGTGTAACTGGCGGATTCGAAAATGGCTTCTTTGTCCCAACAAGTACAGGTACAGGAACTATAACTGCTATCTATAATGGAATGACAAGCACCCAAGAAATTACTGTAAAAAATAATGGCGTTAAATTAGTGGTCTCTCCAAGTGTCTTAAAAATAGATGCAGGGCAAGAGAAGAATTTGACTTTCTCAGTAATCACTGAAGAAGGCAACACGATTTCATTGTCACCTCAAGCTGTAAAAGCAACTATACCTGCGTCAATCGGCACTTTTGATGGCACGAAAGGTATCGTTAAGGCATTATCAGGAGTCACTCAGGGCTATATGACTTTTGAGTTTGATGGTTTGACTACTTATGTACCAGTAGGCGTGGGGATTGACAAACAGCTTTATTATGACTTTGAAACGCCAACAGCTACATTTACAGGCTACCCAACAACAGTAACTGGTGTCTATAGTGAAACAGTAACAAATGCTAAGTTTGGTACTTCAGCTTTAATGTCTTATGATTTTTCTAAATCAACTGACACCAGAGCAGCATATATGATCTTTAATAAACCTGTTATTTTACCAATAGATACACAAGGAATCGGCGTTTGGGTAAATGGTGATGCTGGAAACAGTCACTGGTTGCGTGCAAAAGTAATCGACAGCGCTGGTGTTGCTTCAAACATCACGCTGGCTAGTAAAGTTGATTGGAAAGGATGGAAATATGTGACTGCTGACCTTCCAACCGATTTAAAAGCACCGTTTACACTAGAGAGAATATACCTTGTGGAGACTGAAGCGTCTAAACTCGATAGCGGTTATATTATGTTTGATAATGTTGAAGCAATTACAAGTGATGCACTTACTGTTAGTACACCACAAGAAATAAATAGAGTAAAAAGTGCACTAGATTATAAATTACCTTCTGATTTGGCGGCATCTCCAGCGCTACTTACAAGTTATATTTACAAAGCAGACAATGCTAAAGCGATAGATTCTATCATGAAAAATAGTAAATTAAATTGGAGCACAAATTCAGGAACTTTCTCACTATCAGAAAAAACGGATGCCTATGTCATTAAGATGAACAACAAAGAGGGCTATATTCGCAAAAATGATTATACTCAATGGTTAAAATTACTTGATTTTGTGAAAAATTATCAAGGTAAGAAACCTGTTGTATTTATGATGAGTGACGTGTATATCTTCAATGATTATTTAGAGCAAGATCTCTTCCTAAATCAGTTACAACTTTTAAGTGACAAAGGGAAAGATGTTGCTGTGATTTTCCCAACTTCAAATTCAACATTTAATGTTGGTAAAACAAATGGTGCATATGTTATCAAAGTACCAAAATCATCTGAAAAAGCACTATATCTTAATGTAGGCATCAAAGATGGAAAAATCTATTTTGAAGCAAAGTAAAATAATAAGAGCAATGAAAGACAGTGATTCAATATCCTGTCTTTTCATTGCTCTTTTCTTTTTTTACGTAGTATTTTGATGATATAAACATAGGGTCTTATTTAATTGTAATTTCTACGCTTGTTTTAAGTCCATTCTCAAGTACTATTTCGATATGAGCAGTGCCTTTTAGACCTACTGTTTTCACCCAGAAAGCACGTGCGCCACCTATAAGTGAGAAAGAGTGAGGGCCAATAATTTCCAGTGGTCCATTCACAGTGCAATTTACAATTTGACTTGCATAAGATAATGTTTCGCCGTATGGATCGGACAAGCAAATGGAAACTCTAGTGACATCATAGGTTTCATCTTCCGTTAGTATAGTGCTGTCAGCACTTGCGCTTAAGGTATATTCATCTGCCGCAGACTTGATTACTTGCGTGACAACAGTATCTTTTATGATGCCGTCAAAGCGATAGGTTTTTGATTTTTCTCCCCAACCGGCAATATATTTACCATATAGATCTGCAGCATCTGCAAATGACATCTTATATTTTACAAACAAGATACCCATCTGGATTTTATCGATCAGAGGTAACTCGCCACCATACTTTAGAAAATGAAGCAGTATTCTTTTGATAATCGCCGCATCTTTTTCAGAAAACCGTTCATTTTCATAGAGCAAATTTCCAATGAGATCGTCGACGATGATGGGCGGGTGTGGCATTGCACTAAAGGTAGTTTGATCTGGATAAAAAGTATTGATATAGATATCATTTCGATAAACTTTGATGTAATCGCAATTGGTGAACACAATAATTCTACCTAATTCTGAGGCATCATAATCTCCAATTGCAAAATTGGATGCCACAGATAAATAAGGTTTGCCACTTTGCTGTGAAGCATAAACACCTGCTGCATACTTTGGATTTCTAAACATGTCCAAAACGCCATGATAGCAGATTTTGTCCCCACTGCCAAAGTCTTTATGGGTATTGTAATCAAACATACACCATCCAATTGCTCCGCTAATGTTTTTTTCACTATAAGCAGAATTTATTACACGAGCATGTCTAAGGGCATGCTCTATTTTCTTTGATTCAGTATCAAAACTTTTGGTTGGATACATGTGTCCGTTGTGTTCAGTGACGAGATAGGGCATCTCTTTTTTTGAAATCTTTTTTGGAAGTTCTAGCGCCTTATTATTACCACGATGTACAAAATCGTTGTACGTATAAACATCTTCAAGGATTTCACTACCAGCAAAGTTTCTAACGCCTCCAGTTGCACGAGTAGTGTCGAGTCGCTTAGCAAGTTGACTGGATTTTGTGTAAAAAGCAGTATCGTCTTTAGATTCATTAATCCTTGTGCCCCAAAGTATAACAGATGGATGGTTCCAATCTCTTCTGATCATTTCATCAAGGCTATTAAGTGCTAAGTTTTGCCAAGCTTGATCTCCAATATGTTGCCATCCCGGCAATTCTTCTATGACTAAAAGTCCAATTTCATCGCATCGGTCCAAAAAGTGTCTGGATGGTGGATAATGCGAGGATCTCACGACATTAACACCTAGTTCATGCTTAAGTTGATCTGCATCGGCGAACTGCGCAGATTTGGGCATTGCATAGCCTACATAAGGATAAGATTGATGGCGGTTAAGTCCCCTTAATTTAATTTTTTCACCATTGAGGTAAAAACCATCCGGTTTAAAATCCGCTGTGCGAAAACCAATTTTACTCACGTGTAAGAAATGCTTTTGCTCATTCGATTGCAAAGTTAACTTCATAACATATAACTTAGGGGTTGTAATTGTCCAAGGCACGATTTGATCCAGTTCGTTTAAATGGATATGGTTGTCAGTGAGTTTTAGCCATGATATTTTTTGTTTTTCTAAACAGTTGTCGTCGTCCCAGAGCTCAAGTAATACTTCATCAGTCGGTTGAGTGCTTTGTGTGACATCAAAAGAGATATTTAAATTGAAAGATTTTCCGTCAATAGAAGGCGTTTCGATTTTAACATTGCGAAGTCTTTTAGTGTGTCTAATATGAAGTTGCACCTCGCGATAAATCCCACCATAAGTGAGGTAATCCACAACATACCCAAACGGTGGAATATCATCGCGTTCTCTTGAGTCCACTTTTACGAAAAGCCAATTGTCTTTGTCAAAGTCTTCTGATGAAGATGCCTTTAGTAATCCCTTTGGTAAGTTGAATTCGAAAGGGGTGTATCCACCAAAGTGTTCGCCGAGAAAAGTACCGTTAAGATAGATTTCAGCATATGTCATTACGCCTTCAAAATGAACTGAAATCTCTTCATCTTCAGTTGCTGTGAAAGTTGGAAGTTTGATTTTATAAGAGCTGATAAACTGGTAACTGCTTTCGTCAAAATAATGATAAGGCAGCTCTTTGTTAGTATGTGGAAGCCGAACCTTAATAAAATCACTTTCATTGGCTAATGTGGTTAGGTCATTTTGATTAAAAGTGGGTTTGTAGAGCCAATCGTTATTTATAGGGATTCTTTGTATCATATCTCCTCCAAATTATTTTTAAGTTTAATTTCGGATACGATTTTAGCATAGAAAGCACTGTCGATTTTGTATTTTCTCATATAGACAATGAGGCTGATCATCAAACCGAAAATAGGCAATAGGAACATGAGAAAACGCAATCCGTTTAAAGTAAAAGCAGTTTGCACTTGATCTGGTACAAATTTTATGATACTTAATCCGATGCCTACGATAAATGCACTTAAAGCAGAAGCGGATTTTACGACAAATGTCTGAACCGAGAAAACGACGCTTTCACTTCTAATACCAAGTTTCCATTCCCCATATTCAACCGTATCAGCTAACATAGCGGTAGTTAGTATATTCATGAGTCCAAGTCCAACAAAGATGAAGAACCCACTGCCAAATAAAAATGGAACTGAGAAAAAGCCAAGTTGTCCTGCTGAATACAGTCCTAAATAACCAAAGGTTGATGTAAGTACACTAAAACCAAATATTCTCTTTCGCGTTAGAAAACGACTTAATAGTGGAAAACAAAGCATGGCAAGTATCTGAGCAATACCAGCAACACCTGCAAAAATACTGTATAATAATTCGTTTTTAACATCATATTTAAAGAAGTATATCCCAAGTGTAGTAGTGATATACATAGATACGTTAAAAAAGATGACGGTTGTCATAACCACAAGTAGTTGATCATTCTGAATCAATAAGTTGAAAAGACCCTTGATGGTCAATTTTTCTTGTTCAACGGTGACATGTTCTTTAACATTTTTTACCATAATTCCAATTAGGAGTACAAAAATCGCGGAGATGCCAATGGCTATTAGACTGTAACCCCTTTGATCATTCCCATTGCCAAGAAGTTTAACAAGAGGCACTGTACCAACAGTTACGAGTGTGAAACCTATGCCAGCACAAACTCTAGCGACCACTGCTGTATTTTCACGTACTTTTTGATCCATAGAAAAGGCTGGGATCATAGACCAATAAGGAATATCCATGATGGTATAGGTAATTCCCCAAAGGACATATAGAATACTAACGTATAGTTTAAGTGTTTGAGGTGACAAATCAGGAAGTGTAAACAATAGTACAATGACACTTGCATTTAGAATCGTTCCAATTAAGATCCAAGGTCTAAACTTTCCATATTTAGATCTAGTATTTTCAACGATCATACCCATAATTGGGTCATTAAAGGCGTCAAAAGCACGAGCAAATAAAAACAGAGTACCTAAAAAGAGTGCGTCAATGCCCATTACGTCGTTTAAAAAAAATAAAATGTACCCTGCGACAAATCCGTAAACCAAATCCTTACCCATGGCACCAGCGCCATAAAACATCCGTTCTTTCGTTTGCATAAATCCCCCAATTTAAAATTTATTTAATTAAACCATTAAAAACCACTTCTATGCATGCTTTCATCTGATCTTGTGGATGTGGATCATCAGTCAATAACAATTGTTTATAAATTCCTAAAAAGATCGTTTTAAATAGACTCTTTTCAATCGGTTTGACATAGCCTTTTTCTATACAGACTTCGAGTAAATCCAGTGTTTGATCCCAATTGTTCTCAAGATGATTTTCTATCTTTTGGTATTGATCAGGATAAACAGATTTAATATCTGGAAAATGGTGATAATTAAAAACTTCAAAATCAGGATAAACTGCCAGAATTTTAAGCAACTTCTCAACATCGGTGAGTTCTGAATTGTGAAATACTTCGTTTTCTTTGATTTTTATAGAAGCAAAAACTTTTTCAATAATCGCACTGAAGATATCTTCTTTGCCATTATAGTGTTTATAAAGTGTTTTCTTACTGATCTTCAAATCTTTTGCAATATCATCTAATTTAAATGAAATCCCATCTTGATTGAAACGATGAATTGCGCTTAACATGATAAATTCCTTTTGATCCAGTGTAATCACGCTCCTTTAATTTATGAATGGAAACTCAAATTATATTTTCAGTTTCCATTTTATCAGAAAATTCATATAAGTACAATTGTAAAGTAAGGATTAGATTAAAAACCTGTAAGAAAATATTAAGTGAATACTAAACTAATCTGTGTGGATGCATGTACTAATATTGCATATAGTAGAGATATAAGAAATATATTGAGAAATGTGAGGTGATTCAATGCTTAGTTTGAAACCAAGACAGATGTCAGACGATGAATTGGTCCAAAAGCTAAAATTGGTACTCAATGCATGCGATGCAAGTGAACTAAAAACAAAAAAATTCGTTGGTTTATTGAATGATTATATAGCTTACAATAGTGGCCTTAAAATTCGACTTGAACTGCTTGGGAAAGCCGGTTATATAGAACAACTTCAAAAATTAAAGAAAGAAACAAATCAACAGGGGAAAATTGAAAAATTAGCACTTAACTTTACAAGAGAATATGGATTTATATACGAAGAAAGTCTTGATACGTTTAATCTTTTAATTCGGGCGATGGCATTTAAATCAACAAATTTAGATACAACCACACTTAAAATAGTAAGTTCGGTTCAGTCTGGGCAGGGAAATTTTTCTAAAAAGCATATAGCAGTTGAAGAAGTAAGGCCGATAAATGAAGTTGCTAGTGCACAAAGTAAAAGCCAATCGCAGGATACTTTAAAAAGTGAGACTGCAGGCAAACCTCAAATAGCAAAAAAAAGAAAATTTGTAAGAAATAAATTCAACTTAGGACTATATCTAATATTGTTAACGATGATTCCAATAGGTTTTTATACCCTTCAAAGTAAATATGGTGCTTTTACAAAAGTAATCGACGTCATGAAACAGTATTTTTATTGGCCAGTGTATAACAATGCCAATGCGATTAGTATATTGGTAATCACTTTAGCAGTTGTGGGCATACCGTTTATAGTCAACAAATTGTTTAAATTCAACATACTTGGCTTTTATCCACTTGCGATGTTACTGATCCAAATACTTTTAATCACAGTACAACCGAGAGTGCCTGAACTTTACCTCTATTTACAATCGGTAATTGGCATCATCGTTTTAGCTTCATTTTCACTTTTGGGCTTTTATAGCATAAGACTACCTAAAGGTGCGAAAGAATACACAGCTAGTAGGGCAATCATGCCTTATTACTTAATGACTGCAATTTGGTTTGTCAGCCAATATATTGTATTAACGAAGGTGTAGAGATGAAAATTATAGATCAGTCAAATAGTTATTATAAAAGTAAAAAAACAACCCATCAAAGACCAACTAGTTCAAGACCAACTAGTTCAAGTCCAATCAATCAAAGACAAACTAACCAAAAAAATTCTGGTAGCACTATAGAACCAAAACGTTATAAAGAGGAGGTAAGAATGTCTGATGTATTATTAAGTGGAGATTATGTTTCTAATGGAGAAAGAAAATTAAGAGTTTTAAAAGAGCTTGGAGGCGGTGGACAAGGAAATGTCTACCTAGTGACGGATAACGGGGAACAATTTGCCCTTAAATGGTACAACAAACAATCTTCAACTCCCGAGCAATACCATGCAATTGAGATGTTAGTTGAGAAAGGTGCACCTAGTGAAAAATTTGTTTGGCCACTGGCGATTGTCGAAGGGGAGTCAAAAGATAATTTTGGCTATATTATGCCTCTAATTGACACTAAACGTTTCACAAAGTTGTCCCATTACTTTAGCGGTGAAATAAAAGCAAAGAAATTCGAACCATTGATTGATGCCTGTATAAGAATGGCACATGGTTTTAACGAATTACACTTAACAGGGCTTTGCTACCGCGACATCTCATTTGGAAATTTATTTGTAGATTTTGAAACGGGAGAAGTAAAAATATGTGACAACGACAACGTTACTTTTGACAACTTAACGCGCTCAGAAGATATCTGGGGCACACATGGTTTCATGGCGCCTGAGGTTGTTCGTGGAGAGAAGCCGCCAAGTTCACAAACGGATTTGTTTTCCTTATCAGTTGTACTGTTTAGAATGCTTCATTTGCAGCATCCACTTCAAGGACAAAAGGAATACGATATAGACATAGTGGATTACGATGCACTAGCGGAACTGTATGGACATAATCCAATCTTTATCTATGATCCGATTGATGAAACCAATCGACCTGTTAAAGGAAAAAAAGACATGGCGGATGCATACTGGCCATATTATCCTTCATTTATAAAAGAAAGATTTATTGAGGCTTTTACCAAGGGATTACATGATCCCAATCAAAGAATCGTTGAAAGCATATGGGTTAAAGAATTTTCTACACTTCGCGCATCATTGATGTATTGCTATAGCTGTGGTGAGCAACTCTTTTATGATAAAACGCGATTAAATCATGCGGATCAATGTCCGAAGTGTGGCAAGTTGGTAGATACTTTACCTCCTCGCATGAAGATAGGCGATAAAATAGTGATGTTGAATCATGATACAATCTTATATAATAGTCAAATTAGCAACCTCGATCCTATGGATTATGAGGATTCCTACTTGAAGGTTGAAGTTCATCCAAGACATCCGGAGGTATGGGGACTCAAAAATTTATCTGATGATGTATGGCGTTACGAAGGAAAAGATGAAGTCATCAAGGAAGTTTTTAAAGATGGGATCATACCGATTAAAGATGGACTTGAAATATATTTTGGTAATCAATTAGGACAACTTAAGACGGGTACGAAACTCGCAATTAAAAAATAAGGAGGCAATTAAAATGGTTGAAAGAGATGGAAGAATGGGAAATAGAGATTTGCATTTGTTCTTTTTAATAGATGCTTCAGATTCAATGAGTTATGGTGGTAAAGTTGAAACATTAAACAATGCCATCAGAGAAGCAATCCCACATATTAGAGAAATCGCTAGAGAAGCAGAGGGATCGATTAAGGTGCATGCACTTTCATTCTCGACTGGTGCTAGATGGATTACTAAAAATGTAGATGTAAGAGATTTTACTTGGGATAATATCACGACTAAAGGCGTAACAGATATGGGACGCGGGTTTGAACTTTTAGCAGAAAAACTCTCAGGCGATTTCCAAGGTGAAAGAGGTTATCAACCGGTCATGATTTTACTTTCAGATGGTATGCCGACAGATGATTATGAGGCTGGTCTTAAAAAACTTAAAGAAACGAAATGGGGCAGTAAGGCCATCAGAATCTCTATTGCAATAGGATCTGAAACAGATATGGATGTGTTACAAGATTTTATAGGCGATAGCTTCCGTGGTGAATTAAAACCACTTAAAGCTAAAAACGCTGCTGAACTTAAAAATTATATTCGATGGGCTTCAACTGCAGCATCAAATGCTTCTATTAACCCTACTAAAGGGATGCTTCCTCCACCACCAACAGTGGATAGTCAAGTAGAAGTAGAAGAGATCGATTGGTGATAGAAATGAATTTTATGAATTTTGGTGCCAGCTTGACTGGCACCAAGCACATAAATGCAGATTTAGTCAATCAAGATGCCTACTTGTATCAAAATTTTGAAAATGGTGTTCAGGTCATGGCGCTTAGTGATGGACATGGTGGTTCAAAACATATCTACAGTGATGTGGGTTCTAAATATGCTGTTGAAGTAGCCATAGAAGCAGTAAAAACTTACTTTGAGGCTAATAAATTAGTACTGTCCTTTGCCCAGCTCAAACAGGATTTTGAAGAAAGATTATCCATTGAGATCCAGACAAGGTGGCTAAATAAAATAATGCAGGAACCACAATTTGAAACACCGATTCAATATGGATGTACACTTTTATTGGCGGTTAAAACAACTGAATATATCATATTACTTCAAATTGGCGATGGAAAAATAGCCATGATCTATGAAGATGGCATTGTCTATTTTCCCATCTACAGAGATCTAAGATATGAAGGAAATGTTACTGCTTCAATGGTTCAAGATGAGGCATGGCTTGAAATGAAAGTAAGAATTTTACCGTTTGAAGAAAGTTTGCATATGGTTGTTTTGGCTACTGATGGGGTAGAAAATGCCTATCCAAATGGTTATTATGATGACGCAGAGTTTTATCTTAATCTTGCCAAGGACGGTAATCTCGACATTCACTTGGTTGAATATCTTCAAAATGCTGCCTATTTTTCAAAAGATGATACTACAGCTGTATTATGGGTAAACCCATTAAATCAAATTTTAGAAGTTGATATGGATAACCAATGTACTTGGATCGATGCTTGTCCAGAAGATTGGGTTCCTTTAACTGATATGATTACTGGCGATTTACACAAACGTGTGGAACTCAGTATTAAACTCGTTGACTATCTTGATTTACAAGGTGATTTTTTGGCGCAAGGTACAACTTTGAAAAGTTTTTTTTATGACCTTACTGAAAGAGCTGTTCAACTCATTCCAAATGACTCAAAAGAGAAAGTCAGTTTTTTTAAAGTCAAAAAGATGCTTTCGCTGATTTTAGGCTTTCAGTTTGATTGTGAGGAAAGAACTGCACTAAAATCGGAACTCATAAAACTACAAAAACTGCTGAGGTTCAATCCAGAAAGAAACAAATTTGTAATTGACCGTGACAACCTACTTAAACCAACTGTTTCAATTATAGGTGCAAATGGTCAATTTGAAGTTTTTTATAATTCCGAAATTTACCTGCATCAAATTATGCCACTTGTAAGTAGTTACAATCCAGTATTAGGGAAAGTTGTTCAACATCCAAAGCTTAAAGGCGTCTGGGGGTTGGTAAATTGCACCAATCATACCTGGGATGTGTTTAGTAATAAGTTTGAACAGATTGCACCAGGAAAAACCATGACTTTACGAAGCCAAATGACAGTGTTTATCAATAGCATACCAGTTCATATTTGCATTCAGTTTCAATAACTTGTGTTTTTTAGCTTTTTTAGCTGAAAACGCAAGTTTTTTTGTGTTTTTTCGAAAAAAAGTGATTATTATTATTGAATAACGGATATCTTGGTATATATATAAAAACTGACAGAATAAATTGTTCGCATATGAAATTAAATAACTATTAAGTGGAAGGAGTGAAAAAAATGAGAGAGGAAATCGTGGAGCGAATATTGAGTGATTTTTTAATTTTGGTGCCATTGCTTAACAAAAAACTACTCAGGGAGAATGAGCTATATAAACTAGATGATTTATACCCATCACATGTTCAAATTCTTCTGCTTTTATCAAAAAATAAGCAGTTGACGATGTCGGAAATTAGCAAGGAAATTCACGTTATTAACTCAAATTTAACACCGTTGGTTGATAAGTTAATTAAGCTTGGGTACTTAAAACGTCAACCTTCAAAAAAAGACAGGCGAGTTGTGCATATTTCTTTGACCGCTAGTGGCAAAAAACAAGTAGAAAAACATAAACAATATGCCGTAGGCTATTTAGAAGAACAATTTGAAAAAATTGATGAAGACAAGTTAAAAGCTTTAGAGGAACATCTAAATGGGATCAATGACATATTAGAAATCCATCTTTAACAAACTTTTAATTTGTAAAAAATGGATATTGTATGATACGATGAATTAGGACGTAAAAAACCTAATTCTTTTTTTATGAGGTGAAACTATGCAAGACCAAAAATTAAGAAAGTACGCAGAACTATTGGTTAAAACAGGCATCAATTTGAAGAAAGATCAAATTTTAGTAGTTCGTTCACCGATCGAATGCGCAGAATTTGCTAGGACCATCGCTGAGATTGGTTTCGATGCTGGTGCAAAAGACGTCGTAATAAGCTGGAGTGATGAAATTTACTCAAGAATTAGATATTTAAAAGCTTCAGAATCATTGTTTGATGAATTTCCATCTTGGCAAAAAGAGTTTTATCTTTCGTATGTAAGAAAAGATGCAGCTTTTTTAAGTATATCCGCTTCAGATCCTGAAAATTTTAAAGAGGTCGATCCAATTAGAATTCAAAAGTTCTCACGTGCATTTAATGCAGAGGTTTCTGAATATAGAGACCGATTGATGAACAATGAAAACGTATGGTGTGTTGCCTCTGTTCCAACACCTGCATGGGCTAAAAAAGTATTTCCAGATGTTACTGAAGCTGAGGCAATTGATAAACTTTGGGATGCAATTTACGCTTCTGTAAGAGTGAATGAGGCAGATCCAGTAACCGCTTGGGATCTTCATAAGCAAGCACTTAAAAAGCAAATGAACTATTTAAACGATATGAACTTCAAAACACTTCATTATACCAACGATTTAGGCACTGATCTACAAATTGAACTTCCTGAGGGACATTTATGGCTTGGTGGTTCAGACTTTACACCAGATGGCCATGAGTTTATCGCTAATATGCCGACTGAAGAAGTGTTTACAGCACCTAAAAGAGATGGGGTCAATGGTCGCGTGGTGAGTTCTATGCCACTTAACTATAATGGCAGTTTAATTGATGGATTTGAATTGACTTTTAAAGAGGGGAAAGTGGTTGATTTTAGTGCGAAAGTTGGCTATGAACAATTGAAAAGACTACTTGAAACAGATGAAAATTCATGTTATTTAGGTGAAGTTGCTCTTGTACAATATGATAGTCCAATCTCAAATATGGGTATTTTATTCTATAATACATTATTTGATGAAAATGCTGCATGCCACTTGGCACTTGGAAAAGCATATCCAGTATGCTTAAAAGGTGGCGAGAATATGGACAGCGACACCCTTTTAGCGCATGGAATCAACAATTCTATGACACATGAGGATTTCATGGTTGGTACAAAGGATTTATCAATTGTTGGAACAACTCAAAGTGGTGAGCAAGTTCAGATCTTTAAAGATGGAAATTTTATGTTTTAATTTTATAGATTAAAGAAGGTGCATTATGAAACACCTTAGAAAATATTATCAAGATATTTATAGCTATGAAGAAAGTGAAAAAGCCTATGTCATCGATGTATCTTTAGATGCTTATGAAGATGTTTATGATGAATGGGATGCTTCGCCCTTTAAAAAAAGAGATATTGAAGATGAATTTGATGACTTCATTAGAGATTCATCTTCTGATATTCCTTTGAAATACGGCTTATTGATTGATTTGTTTTTGCCTAAAGGCGTTCATAGTGAAAAAAAAGAAAAGCTTCTTGTTGAAGCTTATGTGAATTTCTACGAGTTTAAACTTAGACGTGAACTTAAGGTTAAACAAGGATTGCAACGAAAAGTGATAAACTATTTCCTATTAGCTATGATTTTCTTGTTCTTTGGCTATTTTTATAGCCCCAATATGGAAAGTATTTTTCTTAAAATTGTAAAAGAGGGCATATTTATCGGTGGTTGGGTTTTCTTATGGGAGGTTTTCACATTGTTGTTTATCACTATTTCTGAAGAAAATAGAGAAGTTAGAATGATTAAAAGACTCCTACTAGCGAAGATAAGGTTTATTTATCAATAAAATATTTAAACAGATTTTGAAAATTCATGTATGATTTTTCAAAGTCTGTTTTTTTAGTTTAAAAATGTTAAGGATATTAAATATGAACATTTTGTAATGCGTGTGTTTTTTTATGTTTTTAAGGTATATATGCAATATCAATATATTAAAGGCTGGGAAGTGCATCATCGCCACCCAGAAGGTGAAGATATGAAAAAAACTATAATCGTAGCTGGCGCAGCAGGTGAAGGTATCAATACTGTTGAGCTTTTTATCGAAAAAATACTCAAAAAATCAGGGTATGAAATATTTTCTTATAAAAACTATATGTCACGTGTAAGAGGTGGATATAATTATTCAACAATCGTCATAAGTGATCAACCCGTATTTGCTACAGTTGATGAAGCTGATATTTTTGTAGCATTAAATCGAGAAGCACATGATAATGCCAATGTACAACTTGTAAAGGGTGGTCTCTTAATTACTGGGGAGGAAAGTCCTAATCCTTTAGTGATTTCCAATGTTCTTAGCTTTACTAAAAATAAATTTCCAGAAGAGGTCAAAGGGAAAAATGCGTTTTCGATGGCTGCAGTAGGAGCTGTTTTAAAGATTTTTGGTGTGGTTGATACCATGCTTTCAGAAGTAAGTAATAAAAAATGGAAAGAAGAAGTTAACATCGATAATCAGAAGGCAGTGGCGTGGGGGTACAGTCAAATTGGCTCTGTTCATACGCCAAATCCAAGTTTAGTTTCACAAAAAAGGATGCTCGTAGGTGGTAATCAAGCAGTTGCACTTGGCGCATTAAGTGCTGGACTGAGCTTTTATTCTGCTTATCCAATGGCTCCGTCAACAGGCATTATGACCTTTCTTTCAACGTATGAAAAGGAAATGAATATAATCGTTGAACAAACTGAAGATGAAATCGCGGGCATTATGGCTGCTGTGGGCGCGTCTTCAAACGGCGTTAGGGCCATGACGGGTACATCTGGAGGTGGTTTTGCACTTATGGTTGAGACCGTAGGTTTTGCTGCCGTTAGTGAAACGCCAGTAGTCGTGTGTAATGTTCAAAGACCAGGTCCAGCAACAGGGCTTCCAACTAGAACGGAGCAAGCGGATCTCGCATTTGTCGTAACCGCTTCACAAGGTGAATTTTCAAGAATTGTTTTGGCACCGTTAACTGTAGAAGATGCATTTTATGTAACACATAGAGCGTTTAATTTAGCGGATAAGTATCAGGTGCCTGTGATCATCTTAACAGATCAGCTATTGGCAGATACTACGCAGAGTATTCCTAGCTTTGAAACTGAAAATTTAACCATTGATAGACATTTTAAAGTAGAGATAGAAGAAGACTACAAAAGATATGACTTTGAAAACCTATACGGGAACCGAAAGTATCCTGGTATTGATGATAAAACATTAATTATGACAGATTCGCATGTTCACGATCCTTATGGACGAGTAACAGAAGATGAAACCGCTACCATAAAACTTAAGCAGAAATTTCTTAATCGCACTGAAGCGATAAAAGCAGAAAGCAAAGCGCCACTTTTTTATGGCGCGGATGATTATAAAACATTATTCATCACTTGGGGTTCTACTTATGGCGCTTTAAAAGAAGCGGTAGATGAACTGATACTTGAAGGTGATAAAGTGGCACTACTTGCTTTTACAGACGTTTTTCCAATTAATAAAGAGGTGTTGAAACCCTTTATAAAAAAAGATACCCAAATCATCAATGTTGAAGGGAACGCCATGAATCAATTTGGCATGATCCTTAGAATGGAAACAGGTGTTATGTTTAATCATTCAATCAATAAATATGATGGTCGTCCTTTTACTGCAAAATTTATTAAGTTAGAATATGAGGTGATCAAAAATGGTCAACGTTAATTTGAATGTCATTAAAAATGAAAATAACCTATCTGTTGATAACAATCCATTTGTTACAAACAATCCAACCAGCTGGTGTCCAGGATGTGGTAACTTTAGTATATTAGATAGTCTCAATCAAGTTCTTTTCGGTGAAGGGCTGACACCACAACAAGTTCTCATGGTATCGGGAATTGGTCAAGCTGCTAAACTTCCTCATTATATTCATGCACATGGGTTAAATACCCTTCATGGTAGGGCAATACCCGCTGCTATGGGTGCACAGGCAGCTAATAGTTCGTTTAAAGTATTTATCACTTCAGGAGATGGTGACACCTATGGAGAAGGTGGAAACCATTTTATGCATAACATTAGACGTAACTTAGATTTGGTACACATTGTACATGACAATCAGGTTTATGGTCTTACCAAAGGACAAGGATCTCCTACAACTGCACTTGGGCAAAAGACAAGGCTACAGTTTGATGGCATGAGACATGAACCTTTAAATCCAGTAGCGCTTGCTATTTCTCTTGGCTGTACTTTTGTGGCAAGAAGTTTCTCTGGAAATCCTAAACATCTTCAAGAAATGATAAAAGCTGCTATGCAACATAAGGGGTATGCCCTTATAGATGTCATGCAGCCATGTGTTTCGTTTAATCAAGTGAATACTTTTAAATGGTACAAAGAGAGGGTTTTTGACATCCCTCAGACGCATGATTCAAGTGATAAAGTCAAAGCATTTGAGTTAGCGCAAACATTTGGAGATGAAGGCATCCCAATTGGAATCCTCTATCAAACCGAAAGACCTACATTTATGGAGCAGTGCCCACATATTACTAAACCACTTGTATCCTATGAAAGAAAACCTCAAGATATCGATTGGCTTGTCAACAAGATGTCAGACTAAATAAAAGAAATTTAAAAAATAAAGTAAATTTAGCAAAAAAGATCAAATCGTTTAGAAGAACCAACTAAATAACGGGGGCACAAGTATGATTGTTAGAAGACCAGCAAGTCCGATAGCAGTACTACTGAGTGCCCCTTCTGTTTCGCCAAGCTCAATAGCTTTAGAAGTTCCGACACCATGGGATGAAGTACCGATGCCAACACCAATTGCAATTTTATCGAAACTAGGAAACCACTTGACAAATAAAGGTGCAACAAGGGCACCAACTATTCCAGTAATAATTACCATGACAACCGTAATTACTGGATTTCCACCATTGATCTCTGTAAGTGAAATGGCCATCGGCGTTGTGATGGACTTTGGTACAAGTGATCGAATCATCATTTCATCTAGCCCAAGCCATTTACTCATAAACATTACCGTAAAAAATGATGTGAGTACACCACTCGTGATTCCGATAAGTAAGCTTATAAAGTTGGCTTTTATGATATGTCTTTGACGGTAGAGCATCATCCCAAGGGCTACAGTTAAGGGACCAAGAAAATAATGGATGCCGTCACCACCGATCTTATAATTTTCATATGGGATATCAAATAGGATGAGAAAAGAAACAATGAAAATGACGGCGATGAGAATTGGATTTGCGAGGACACTTTTAGTTTTGTTTTTCACGTATACACCAATTGCATAGCCTATAATGCTGATGAGAATTCCGAATGCAGGTGTCTGAGATATATTTAAGAGCATATTTAGTTCCTCTTATTCTTTCTTTTAATTAAAGCATGCGTAATCCACATGGTGACAAACATCGTCGTCAGTGTAGAAGCAATTGTAACTGCGATTACTTTAAACATTATGTTTGCTGTCATACCAGATAATGCAAGAATTCCAACGCTTGCAGGTACAAAGAAAAAAGAGATGTTATTTAATAGAAGGTCGCTTATTTCCTTTACTTGATGTTCTTTCAGCGCGCCAGTTGTGAGTGCAATTGCAAACAAGACCATACCCATGATGGCACTTGGAATTTGGATAATTGAAGAAATCAATCGACTTAACAAATCTCCTGCAATCCAAAATCCCATGACAATACCTAATTCATTTATTATTTTCATTTTTATTCCTCTTTATATTGATGGTTTTACATTAAACTAATTTTTATCATAAATGAAACTGTTTACAAGTGCAATAGTTAAATAAAAAAAGTGGTTACTCTTTTGAGTAAACCACTTTTATGTTGATTCAAATTTAGATGAGTTTTAATAGCAAAGTATTGGTTCTATCTATGAATTTTGCCATGGCATCACCAGAAAGAGGTGCGTGACTAATCATCGCTAGGTCGTATAACTGTTCACATATGAGAACTTTTGTATCTTCCTCAATAGCAGTATTATCAATTAAATGTTTAACGAGGGGATGCTTACTATTGAGTATAAGTGTCGTTTCAGTTTTGAACATGTTCGGATCAAGTCCGTTCATGCCATACATACGCATCATATCCTGCATTCTACGTGACTCTTCAGAAAGAACAATCATTGCTGAAAGTGATTCTGATTTCATAGGTTCAAGTTTCATTTTGAGGTTGTCAATACCAAGGGCTTTTACAAACATTTCTTGAAGTTTATCTGAAGCCTCTTTTTTGACTTCATCAGTCATTGTTTCTTCTTCAACTAGATGCTCGTTGATATCTGCATCTATTCTAACAAACGAAACGCCTTCTTTTTTCGATTCAATCATAGACATAAATGCCGAATCAATGCCATGAGAAAGGATGACCGCATCTAAATCATGATCTTTAAAAAGTTTGATATATTGTGCTTGTTGAAGTGCATCTGAAACATAGAAAACTTTATTTTCATGTTTATTAACCGCTTCTGCCAAATATTCATCCAGTGTAACATATTGATCATTGAGTGTTTTATATAGGTAACTGCCTTCAACAATCTCATAAAACTTGTCATCTTTTAAGCCACCGAATTTGATGAAAGGACTGATATCATCCCAAAATCCTTGGAACACTTCACGTTCAGTTTTAAACATTCCAGTGATTTTATCAGCAACTTTTTTGCTGATATAATTAGATATTTTTTTGACAAAGCCATCATTTTGAAGGAAACTTCTGGATACATTAAGAGGTAAATCAGGACAATCGATCACACCTTTAAGTAAGAGTAAAAACTCAGGAATGACTTCTTTAATGTTATCTGCGATAAAAACTTGAGAATTATAAAGTTTGATTTGACCTTCAATCGTATCAAATTCAGTATTTAGTCTTGGAAAATATAGAATACCTTTTAAGTTAAATGGGTAATCCATGTTGAGATGGATCCAAAATAAAGGCTCTTTGAAATCGTTAAAGGTGTTTCTATAAAACTCTTTATATTCTTCATCTGTGCATTCAGAAGGTGATTTAGCATAAAGTGGAGTGGTTGTATTAAGTGGTTTTGGCTCTTCTATGATGGTGTTACCTTCGGCATCTTTTGAAGGTTCTTTGCCAATGACATTTAAATAGATCTCATATGGCATAAATGAACAATATTTTTTAATAGTGCTTCTTAAAGTATATTCATTTAAAAATTCTTTGCCATCTTCACTAATATGAAGTGTGATTTCAGTTCCTCTTGTTTGTCTATGTCCTTTTTCAAGTTCAAACTCAGTACCGCCATCGCATCTCCAAATCGCTGGTTCAGCGTTTTTCTGATGTGAAAGGGTATGAATTTCAACGGTTTCTGCAACCATAAATGAAGAATAAAAACCTAAACCAAAATGACCGATGATTTGTTCTTTATCGGACTTATCTTTATATTTGTTAAGGAAATCTTCAGCACCAGAAAAAGCGATTTGGTTGATGTATTTTTTGATCTCTTCGTCGGTCATACCGATACCATTGTCACTGAAGGTAATGGTTTTAGCTTGTTCGTCTAACGTAACATCAATTTGAAATTTCGTGTTTTCATCGATAGATGCTTCATTCATCATACTGAGTTGCTTAAGCTTAGTGATTGCGTCACTTGCATTTGAGATGAGCTCTCTTGCAAAAATGTCATGATCGGAATACAACCACTTTTTAATAATCGGGAAAATATTTTCACTATGAATGGATAAATTACCTTTTTCAATTGCCATATGCGTGCTCCTTTATTGTAATAAATATTATGAATAAGTTTAAATTGTACTTACAAAGATATGATAATTCTGAGGGAACAAAAAGTCAAGAATAAATTAGCACTCAACTCAAAAGAGTGCTAACAAGTGCTTTTTTCGTTTATTTTTTGAGTAAACGATGATATAATTGTTATGGTATAAATAAATTGGGCATATATATCAAGGTAGAGTAAAGTTAGTAAAATATCATATTTTGAAAGGGGAAACAACATGAGAGTTAGAGCAATCATGACACCTGCTAAAGAGTTGACAGTTCTTCAACCATCTGATTCAGCAAAATCTGCTATTCAATTGATTGAAGAAAATGGATTTCTATCATTACCAGTTGTTGAAAACAAAATATTCGTCGGGTTTTTGTCAAAACAATTTATCTATGATACCTTTTTCAAATCTGGAACAAATGATATCCAAGCCTTTTTAGAAAAACCAGTAGGCGATTTTATCTTTGATAAGATTGATGCTGTGACTCCGGATTTACTCATCGAACAAGCTGCAGATATATTTTTCAAAAACAAAATTAGATTTATTCCTGTTGTTGGAGATCAAAATGAGTTTTTAGGAATTGTCACACAAAACGCTTTATTTGGGATTTTAACTAAAATTTATGGCTTACATGATCCAAAAATTTCGATTTTAACAGACGATTTTAAAGGCGTTTTGACAAAAATAGCAGAGACGATCTCAAAAAATGATGGAAATATAACAAATATCGCACTTCTAGACACTGAAGTGATGGGTATTCAGGAAATTTCTATAAGACTTGAAGGTAAAGATATTGATAAGATTGTTAAGAAACTTGAAGAAAAAGGATTCAAAGTAAGAGAATTTGTAAAATAGAATTACTTGCACTTTAGAGGCAGTCATAACTTCATTATTCACATTTTTGATAGTGTGACTAACGATATGACGCCTCTTTTATTTTTAGGAGGACATATGAAAGCAAAAATACTATGTAGTGCTTGTCTTACATTTTGCAAGTGTCGATATGATGGAAGTGTCCTAAATAACAAGTTGATCGATGCATTAAAACCCTTTGTTGATTTTGAGATAATTTGTCCTGAAATGGCAATAGGCTTACCTTCACCAAGAGAAGCAATAAGAGTTGTCAGTTCAAAAGGGGAGAAGAAGCTTGTAAGTTCATATGCTGGAACAGATCACACTGATCAAATGAATCAATTTATCTCAGGGTTTATCGCGCAATTTGACATTTCTAAATACGACGGTATTATTTTAAAATGCAAGTCCCCCACATGCGGTATAAAGGATGTAAAACAATACGGTTCATACGGTAAAACGCCTATGCTTCAGACTAAAACCAGTGGTTTTTTTGGTGGGGAATTAAAGAATCAGTTTAAAGAGCTTGTGATTGAAGATGAAGGCAGACTTAACAATACTGAAATCAGGAATCATTTTCTTACAAGTGTGTTTTTGCATTTTAAATTGAGACAAGTAAAGAATGAACCTTCTCTAATGGAAGGAATTGTGAGATTTCACAGCCAAAACAAGTATTTAATGATGGCTTATAATCAAAATGCCCTTAAAAAGCTTGGGAAAATAGTTGCCAATCATAAGCATCTAAAAGAGGAGGACGTATACAATAAATATATAGAAGAAATAGAGGCAATCTATTCGTCAGAACTGAAACCAGGTAAAAATATAAACATGCTGTTACATGTGTTCGGCTACTTTAAAAATGAGCTCAATGATTTTGAAAAGCGTTTTTTTCTAGAACAATTAGAACATTACAAGCTTGGTTTCACAAGTTTTGAGTCACTTTTATTGGTATTAAAGGCTTGGGTGATTAGATTTCAAAATTCCTATCTTTTAGAACAGACCATTTTCAGCACATTCCCTTTAGAATTGACAATAGAAGAATCCTAAATAAGGATTTGTCGGGACTTTAGTCTCAATTTCACGAAAACATATAGCTATTTTGACTCAGTTATGTATAATTAAAAATAGCGCGTTATATGGGAATGAGGTGAAACAATGACTAAATTTTTAAAGCCTTACATATTCATATTGTCTTTATTTGCAATCCTTATAGCAATTTTTGGTTCGTTTAGTATAACTGATTTGCTCAGTCCTAGTTTTATAGTATTATTTTGCGCTTTGTTATATGCAGAAATAGGCTATATAAGCTATGGAAGTTCCTATAAAGCAACTTTGACGATGCCGCTGATCACATATGGTATTCTAACTCATAGTTCTGTTAATGTTTATATCGCCATTGTGATTTATAATTTAGTTTACAGAATTTTTAATAAAATCAAAGAGAAGAGTGAAGAACCAATATTTAATATAAAGCTACTTTTCAACACATCAGTTCAAATTATTTTGGCATTTTTTACGTTGATGCTTTGTCATTTTTTTGTAATTGATACGACCTTAAAGTCAATTTTTATGCTTTGGATGATGAATTTCGTATTGATTATACTGAACGGATTATTAACGACAACGGCTGTTTATTTGTCAGGTGTAAAAATTGCATTTAAAGAATATAGACCCTTATCACATTTACATCTCGTTCATTATTATACCTTGATCACAGCGGTTGTCTACTTGGTTTCAAAAGCATATGGATTTGAAGGTTTGCTAATTGGGATTACTTTAGTGCTTTTCACTCAAACAACGACGTTGTCGCGAAGTAGTTCAAAAGCAATTAATGATCGCCTTATTTTAGACAAGTTAACGGCTGCTTATAATAGAGCCTATATGGAAGAGGTAATTTCCGCAAGGATAAATAAGAAAAAACCGTTCACTTTGACCTTTATAGATTTAGACGATTTTAAAAGCGTCAATGACGCCTATGGGCATATTATAGGTGATAATCTCCTCATTGATTTTGTAGCCATTATCAAGACGATGATGGGGAAGGGTGAAATGCTCTTTAGATATGGCGGGGATGAATTTTGTGTATTCTCTCCTGGTACGGAATCGATCATGAATTTAAAGAAAAATGTAGATGAGCTAGTGTTTGTATTTAAAGTGGATCAACCGGAAACCTTACTGCATTATCATATCTCATCAGGGGAATATTATTATACAGGTAAAGAAGATTTAACTTTTCAAGAAGTGATTAATTATGTTGATCAACACATGTACAGAAAAAAGAGGATAAAGCAAAACAAACAGAACTTAAGTTAGTCTTCATGTTCAAATAATATAAAAGCTACACCAATCCCTTAAAAAAGGTGAATGGTGTAGCTTTTTGATTAGAGCATAAAGTTTTAACGATTTAGTAAATTTTTAGGTGCAAAATAGCCTGCTGTAAAATATACCGCTAAGATGATACTAACACTCGTCAACCATTTTGAGACAAATGTAATGAAAAATTCGATCGGCATGAGCATAATTAAACGATCTGTCCTCGGGTCAAGTAGCCACAAATCATTTGTAAAGAATATCTCGTGGAATTTTGTAAAGGCCCAATCAAAATTGATAAAATAAAGTGCAATAAGACCGCCTAAAAAAACTATGGTCATAAAAAAAGCATATTTGAAAGGTTTGAAAATGTCTTTCAAAAATTGATTTGAATTGTTTTTACCGAACCACCAAAGTGAAACGATGCTTAAAAACATCAATATGTTCATCATAGTGAGAAACGTTCTTGCTCTTTGAACTAAAACTTGAATATCATGTAAATGCTGAATTTCTTTAGCATTATAAAATTGAACTTCATTTCCTTTTACATTTTCCTTCAAAGTGATATCGCCACTGCCATCGTCTATATATGAAACTAGTGCATTTGAAACACGGCTAAGTGCTGATTCGTCGATGCCAATTTGTTCATTTACTTTTAAATCGCTAAAAAGTTTATAGTAATACCCTTTGTCAAACGCTAAAAATTGAAATGGTAACAAGAAAGCGTCTAGCATTAGTACTATGCCGATTATAACAATCAGTGTGGTCTTAAATACCTTCATAGTTCCCTCCACATATATGATAGTTAAATTATAACGGATAACCCTTTGAATGTATAGTCATTGCAAGCTATTTTCAATTTCTTATCGCCTTGATGTATACTGTTTTTAGTGGTAAAATATAGTAATTAAGCGGATTCTGGAGGTCATATGATACGAATTCTATATGGAAAAGCCAAAAGCGGTAAAACGCATCATATTTATGATGAAATCGGAAACGCGCTAAAAGAACGGAAGAAAATTATTTTTATAGTCCCAGAGCAGTTTACGCTTGAAGCGGAGAAACAATTAATTGAGCATATGCAAAGTGAGGGATTTATCGGGATCGAAGTGGTTAGCTTTAAAAGGCTTACCCATAAAATTATACAAGAAGTAGGGCATCCCAAAGGGGTCGCTATAAACGATATTGGCAAGTTGATGTTGCTTAGACAGATTTTTATGAAAAGTCAAAATCAGTTAATTCTATATAAACAATCGAATTCAAAAATGGGCTTTTTAGCCAAATTCCATGATTTAATCAAAGAGTTAAAACAAAATAGAATTACGCCAAGTCAGTTAGAAGAAACGAGCAAGGTCTTTGAAGAATATCCTTTGTTAAAGAACAAATTAACAGACATTAAGGTTATTTTTCAAGCTTATGAAGCAATAAAATCGGATTTATATCAAGATGAAGAAGATTATTTTGAGTTTGCGCTTAGTCAAATGGAAAAAGTTGCTTTACTAAAGGATACTGAGATCTGGATTGATGGATTTGACAGCTTCACAGGTCAAGAATACGAACTTATCGAACGAATGAGTGAAATTTGTAATAACCTTACGATTTCGCTTTGTTCAGATGGTAATATGAATTCTCAATTGTTTATGCATACCAACTATGCCTTTTCAAAATTTGTAGCAATTTCAGAAAAAACTAAAAGTCAATTAAAAACTGAGCGATTTGAAAGGATCCCACCATCAGAAGCGATTAATCATGTTGCTGAGAACATCCAAGCATACCCTTATATTAAAAATGAAGTTTCAAGTGAAGTTATGAGTGTATTTGCAGCTGAGAATCAAATGTCAGAAGTGGAGTATTGTGGTGCTCAGATTTTATCGTTTATGCGTTCAGGCAATTACAACTGGAAAGATATCGCAGTTATTTCAAATGATATAGATCGTTATAAAACGATTATCAAACGAATCTTTGATGAAATGGCATTGCCTTATTTTATTGATGATAAAGTCAATGTTTCGAGTAATCCACTAATTCATACTGTAAAAGCCTATACAAGGTTATTTGCTGATGGTATAAAACCAGAGACGATAATAGCTTTTATTAAGCCAGGTTTTGTAGTGTCAGAACAACTATTAGCAGCAGACTTTGAACTGTATTTATCTGCGAAAGGGATGAATTTAACTAAATTACAAGCGCCATTACTTGATGAAGAAGGCAATATCTTAACAATTGACATAATTAGAAAGGATATTTTAAATGTAATTTATCCAGAATTACGACACCAAAAGCTAAAAGTAAAAACTATTGTTGAAAAAATCTATTTGATGTTATGTGAATTTGAAATACCACAAAAAATAGAGCAATTTATAACCACTTTTACAAGTGATAGAAAAATAAATGAAGCCCAGCAGTTTACACAAATATGGAATAAGACGATGGATCTTTTTGATCAGCTAATAGAACTTATGGGCGATGACATCATCACATGGGATGAAATGTCAGACATCCTTGACGCGGGCTTTGATGCGATTGAAGTAGGTGTGTTGCCTCTTGATGAAGATCAAATTTTAGTGGGATCACTTGATCGTTCAAGATCTCACCCTATAAAGGCCATGTTTTTTTTAGGATTTAATGATGGTGTTATTCCCGAGTTAGGTAACGATCAACAACTGCTTCTCGATGCAGAAAAAGCTCTTTTTAGTGAAAAGGGAATTAAGCTGGTTGCAGATAGTTTGATATTTGCCAACAAAGAAGTTTATAACATTTATTATGGATTAACACGACCATCGCATCATCTCTTTTTTAGTTATGCTAGGTCAAATGCTGAAGGAAATGCACTGAGACCATCTTATCTCATCACTAAATTATTGAAGATAACAAATTTAAAAGTAATAGACGAGCGTACCTTAAGTACTAAAATGCCATATGTTATTTCAGGCAAAAGAGCGACCTTAAAACATCTAGCAATGGCACTTAGACGTCAACTTGATGGGTATCCAGTTGATCCTATTTGGAATAGTGTGTTTTTATGGTACTGTATCAATGAACAAAAATATGCAACGTTAATTGTAGATGGGCTAACACATACGAATATGGTATCTCAACTTTCGAAGCAGATGGTGAATAAAATATATGATTTGCCAATAATCACCAGTGTTTCTAAACTTGAAGAATATGTCCAGTGTCCTTTTAAATACTTTGTTGACGCAGGTCTTAAACCCATTGAAAATAGGAAGTTTGAACTTGGCGCACCCGATATTGGTGTCCTGTTTCATAGTGCTCTAGAAAGGTTTGGAAAAGAAATATTTGAACGCCATCTAGAATGGCAAAAGTTAACTCAGAGTGAAGTACATGATTTAATGACCGCTATAGTAAATGACATGACAAATTATGAAATATACCATTCTAGATTTCAGTACCAGTATTTAATCCAAAAACTACAGCGCGTCTCTAAAAAAGCAGCATGGCAACTTACACAACAACTACAATGTGGTTTATTTGAACCAGCTGCTTTTGAAGTCGCTTTCGGTAACCGTGTAGGCGCAGTTCCGCCTATTATTATAAAACTTAAAAATGATGAAACACTACTTATACAAGGGGTAATAGACCGTGTAGATAAAGTGACTTTAGATGACGAACATTATATCAAGATCATCGATTACAAGTCAGGCCGTAAAGCGTTATCACTTTCTGACATCTATAATGGCTTGCAGATGCAACTTATGGTGTATTTAAAAGCGTGTCTTGATAACCCTCAGTACTTTTCTGTAGAAGAAGTATTACCTGCGGGTGCATTTTACTTTAGGATTGATGATCCTTTGATTGAGAGTACTGAACAAATTGCAGAGCGCATCGAAGAAAAAATAGCATCAGAATTAAAAATGGATGGATTCTCACTAGAAAGTGCAAAAGTTTTAAAATCATTGGATACGGAACTATATGATAAAAAGCTATCAAATGTCATTCATGTAAAATTAAAAGTGGACGGTGATTTTACCAAAGATTCAAAGGTTATGCCTATTGAGGCGTTTGAAGGCATGGTTAAACATGTGAATGAAACCATAAGTACAATTGGTTCTGAACTTTTGGAAGGCAAAATTGATATCTCACCCTGTAAGTCTGAAGGTTTTATTAGTTGCCAATACTGTGATTTTAAAGCAATTTGTCAATTTGATAAGAGGTTTGATGGCAATACTTATAGAAATCTCAAATCGTATTCTCATAGTGAAGTTATAGAAAGGTTCAAGGGATAATTATGGCTAATTGGACGTTGGAGCAAAAGGCAGCAATCGAGATGAGAGGCACTAACTTGTTGTTATCAGCTGCTGCGGGTTCTGGAAAAACTGCAGTTTTAGTTGAGAGAATTACGCAGTTGATTTTAAGACGCGAAGTAGAAATTCACAAATTGTTAGTCGTTACTTATACCAATGCTGCAGCAAGTGAGATGCGCGGTAGAATTGAACAAGCAATATCAGATGCCATCTTAAAACATGAAGGTGATGCTATATACTTAAACGAACAGATCAAGTTGCTGAATCGTTCAAGTATCAAAACTTTTCATGCATTTTGTTTAGATGTCATTCGGAATCACTTCCAAAAAATTGATTGTGATCCAGGGTTTAAAATGCTTGGTGAGCCGGAGCGGTTAATTTTAGTCAGGCAGGCTATTGAAGATGTTTTAGAAACTGCATATGAAATAAATGACCCTGAATTTCTGAATTTTGTGGATGCGTATTCAGGAAATCGAAGTGATGAAAAATTAATTGACATGATTTTACAATTATATGGGTTTATACAAAGTCAGCCCCATCCAAATCAGTGGTTAGATGTTCAAATTCCAGTTTATGAGGAAGATGATCATCAGACACGAAAAGATTGGATGCATTTATTAATGCACTATTTTAAAGAAAAAATCATAAGTGGTATTGCACTTTTAGAACATGCTCAAATATTATGTACTTATCCAATGGGACCAGAACCTTATATACCAACTTTAGAGTCCGATATAAAGAAATTACATCGGTTACTGGAAGTGTCTGATGATAGCATTGAATTTGAAAAGATGATCTTAGCTTTCAAATTTGACCGGATTGCAAGCATCAAGAAAGACGAAAAAGAATTGTATGATGAAAGTTTAATAGAAGAAGTTAAAACTAATATTCGAGATAAAATAATTAAAAAACAAGTTGTAGAAAGCATTAAATCCTTTTTTGAATATAAATCCATTGAGGAATTTAGTTCGGAATTAGAACCGATGAAAGCGATGGTAAATAAGCTCAGTCAATTAACAAAAATGTTTTCTGAGAAATACCAACTTTTAAAGAAAAAGAAGAATTTGATGGATTTTAACGATTTAGAGCATTATGCGATTCAGATTTTAGAAGATGAGCAGATTTGTCAAAGTTATAGATCGAAGTTTGAATATATTTTTGTGGATGAATATCAAGATTCAAGCGGTATTCAAGAACATATTATTCAAAGTATTTGTAGATCAAACAATTTGTTTATGGTTGGTGATGTAAAACAAAGTATCTATAAATTTAGACTTGCAGATCCAGAGCTCTTTATTGGTAAATATAAGTCATTTAGCAAGTTTGAGCAGTTATTAGAAGGATATGAAAAGGATACTTCAGCATCTGAAGATCAACAGATAGATCAGCTGATAGAACATGTAAACACACATATAAAAAATAACGATACCATAAAAAACGTGCGTATTGACCTTAGAAAAAACTTCCGGACAAGAGGGGAGATTCTAAATAAAGTTAACAAGGTGTTTCAAGAGATTATGTCAGAGGACTTAGGTGAAATCACTTATGATTCAGATGCTAAGCTATACCCGGGGATGCATTTTGAACCATCATTAAATTGCCCCGTTGAAATCAATATCTTGTCAAAGACAAAGTTAAATGAAACTTCTAATTTAGAAAGTGATGATGAAAATATTGATTTTGACGACAGTGATGATGACTTAACTGAATCACTTAGAACAGAAGAACTAGAGGCAAATGCAATTACAAGTGCCATTAAAAAACGTCTAGGCACACCCGTGTATGATCCTAAAAAAAGTCAATTTAGACCGTGCTCATATCGTGATTTTGTGATCTTACTTAGAAGTTCAAAGTCATGGACGCCTACTTTTGAACAAGTTTTTATGGAAGCGGGGATTCCACTTTATGCGGATAGTAATTCAGGGTACTTTGATGCACTTGAGATAAAGTTTATTATGGCACTGCTTAGAATTGTGGACAATCCCTATCAGGATATCCCTTTATTAACGGTACTCCGTTCGCCTATAGTTGGACTTAATATAGAAGAACTAATTTGGATTAAAGCCTCTGTACCAGATAAACAACACTATTATAAACGGATATTTGCTGCGATTGAAAACGAATCTATTCCAGCTGAAAGTCGTCAAAAGTTAATTGACTTTGTTGCAATGATTGAGGATTTGGTACTAAAATCTAAGTATTTACCACTAGATGAACTCGTATGGGAAGCAATCGGAAAATCCAATTTTTTCTATTATGCATCCGCTATGCCAGGCGGTGTATCGCGACAAGCAAATTTGAAATTACTTGTAGATCGTGCAAATGATCTGAAAAGTTCAAGAATCGTAACATTGGGACACTTTATCGATTTTATAGATAAAATGAGTGTTGGAAGTGGCGATCTCGGTGTTGCAAATGTATTAGGTGAAGATGAAGATGTCGTTAGATTGATGAGTATTCATAAGTCAAAAGGTCTTGAATTTCCAGTAGTGATCATCAGTGGATTAGGGCGGAAATTTAATTTCATGGATGCGCAAGGTGATTTAATGCTTCATAAACACCTAGGCATTGGACTAAGCAAAGTGAATACGGTATTGCGCACTAAATCAAAGACCCTACCACAGTTTGCAATCCGTGAGCAACTCAAAAGAGAAACCTTATCTGAAGAAATGCGTGTTTTATATGTTGGATTAACTCGTCCAGTAGATCAATTGATTTTATTTGCGACAGTAAGAGACGTAACTCAAAAACAAAAACTTTGGACTAGAGCAACGGATATTCTATCGTTGATAACTTCAGGCGGTTTTATTGATTGGATTATGACGAGTTTAATCGAAGACAGAGAAGTTGTGATTAACTATTTAGATCAACAGTCCTTGGCAAAAGTAACTTTAGAAGAGGCTTTTAGAGAAAAAACGCAACTTCAAAAGATGAATGAAATGTTGAGTGCATCAAACGAAAATTTATATAAATTAAGTAAAGATATGGATGCCTTTAAAGAAGTCGATGTAAAACTTGCTTATGAACCCATTAAAAGCATCGCAGATTATAAACCTATAAAAATTACAGTTTCAAGCAAGAAAAATGAGGAAGAACAGGATGTTTATTCACTGGCTAAGATGTATGATGCACCAAAATTTATATCAGATGAAAATTCAATAACGCCAGCTAAACTTGGCTCCGCTATGCATACTATTTTTGAAAAAATTGACATTCATATGTCGTCAAGTGAAGCTCAAGTTGAAGCCTTTATCAAACAACTTACAGATCAGAATTTAATAGAAACCGCTCTTATTGAAAAGATAGACAGATTAAAAGTGTTACGGTTTTTAAGATCTGATCTTGTAAAAAGATTGCAAACTTCCAAAAGGATCTTTAGGGAAACGCCGTTTGTACTTAAGGAAGATGGACAATTGATTCAAGGGATTATTGATATATATTTTGAAGTAGAAGATGAACTTGTTTTGGTGGATTATAAAACGGATAAAGTTGATCAAAATACGGTAGTGAACGTTTCACAAAGGTATAAATTGCAACTTGATTTATATGAAAAAGCACTGGTTAAATTGACTGGAAAACGCGTTAGAGAAAAATATATCTATTTTACAGATCTGGATTATTTGTATGAAATGCGATAGGGGGGACGGTATGTTGGAGCATGAGTTAAAGGCAGCTTTAGAAGCCGCAAAAAGCGCTGGTGAAAAGATACTAGAAGTTTATTCAAAAGACTTTTCTGTAATTTACAAGCTTGATCAATCGCCAGTTACAGAAGCAGACGTAATGGCAAATCATGTCATCCTAGAAATCTTGAAAAGTAATTTTCCTGAAGATGCTTTTTTATCTGAAGAAGTAGCAGATGATGCAAGTCGATTTATTAAAAAGAGATGCTGGATTATAGATCCACTTGATGGGACGAAGGAATTTATTAAAAAGAATGGTGAATTTTCAGTTAGCATAGGGCTTGTTGAGAATAATCAAGTGATTTTAGGTGTGATTTTTATCCCGGTTAGAGGACGATTTTATTATGCAATCAAAGATCAAGGAGCTTATAGGCTTGAGGATGGCGGAGAGCCTATAAAACTTTCAGTTTCGACAAGAATAAAACCATTTAATCTTCTAATTAGCAGATCACATCCATCAAAAAAAACTTTGGCGCTTCAAAAAATTCACGCAAAGGATATCTTAAGCGTAACTGAGATGGGTAGTGCAATTAAAGGGTGCTTGATTGCTGAAGGGTTATATGATGTTTACTATAATTTTGGTCATTCTATGAAATGGGATACATGTGCGATGGAGTGTATAGTACAAGAAGCTGGTGGAATTATGCGACGGCTAGACCACCAACCTATTGATTATAATGAAAAAGAAACGCACAATTATGGATTCTATATTATTAATAGAATTGAAAATGAAATTGATATATCCAATTTTGAAGGATGATTACTCAGGAGGCTATTTTGACAAAAAAATATGAGATTCTGTTGTTTGATTTGGATAACACCTTGTTCGATTTCGAATATGCGGAGAACAATGCACTTATAAAAACGGCTGAATATTTTGGACAAATTGAGCAATACACTAATTTTGAAAAAACTTATCAAGAGGTTAACAAGCCACTTTGGTTAGCGCTTGAAAGAGGCGAAATCACTAGTGATATAATTAAAACGGAAAGGTTTATTCAACTTGTCAAGCGATTAAAACTAGATGTAGATCCTATTGAAATGAGTCAATACTATACAAAAAGCTTAGGAGAGGGAATTAAAAAAATACCTTATGCTGAAGAACTTTGTGCAGATCTAAGTCAAAAATACAAATTAGTAGCAGTGACAAATGGGATACAAGCTGTTCAAGAAAGTCGATTGAAATTATCGGGCTTTCATGATTATTTTGATGCAATTATTATTTCTGAGGCAGTTGGTGTGAGCAAACCTGATGAGAGAATATTTTTGGAAGCACTTAGACGTGTGAATCACGAAGATAAAACAACGGTTCTAATGATTGGTGATTCTTTAAAAGCGGATATCAATGGTGCATTTGATGCGGGAATTGATGCTTGTTGGGTGAATCTGAAACAACACCCAGAACCTGAAGTAGTATCTTATAAATTTATGGTGCAACATCTCGAAGAATTACATGAAATTTTAAAATAAACATTGAATTAAGTTTTTAAAAAGGTACAATAGCAATAGATTGTACTTTTGGAGGCAAAAAATGCAGTATCAAATTGTCAAAAAAAAGAGTTACCAAGTGAATGCTTGGGCTCATGGCGAAACGACTCAATTAACAATTTTCCCGAATGAGGGCGACTATAAAAGCAGAGACTTTTTATGGAGAGTTAGCTCCGCTACCGTTACACAAGATCAATCAGATTTTACAGTTTTATTTGGGATCAAAAGATGGATAATGCCATTTGACCATCAACTACAATTAGAACATAAACACACTGGGAAGCCACTTTATAGCATCACTCTAAATCCCTATGAAGCGCATTGCTTTAAAGGCGATTGGGATACACAAAGCAAGGGGATTGTGAGAGATTTTAATTTGATGTTAAACGAAGGTGCTTATGGCATATTAAATGCCGTTAAGGTTTTTGAAGAAGGCAAAGCTTTGGGACTTCTTTTTCCTGAAGCATTTGATGAGAGATTACCTCTAGCGGATCACAGACTTACACTTGGTATTTATTCACGCGAAGGTAACGTATCTATTCACGTATCCGATGATTTAGAAATTTTAGTTCCTTGTGAAGATCTATTGTTACTTAATTACAGCCTCGAAGAAGTGGATGAGATTAAGAAATATATTGTTTTACACAATGGGTTAAATTCTTCATATGTAGTTTTATTTGCAGTCACATATTAAAACAAACCCCATAAGTGAGACTATTAATTTTAGTCTATTATGGGGTTTTAATTTATGAAGATTTTCTCAAATTTTCAGCGGTATTATCTAAAGTACTAACCGGTTTGTTTTCTGCATCAAAGAGAAGTTCATCATCAACACTTTCTTCAATTGTTGGACTGTCTATTAATGGCAAAAATATCGTAAAGGTCGTTCCTTCGTTGAGTTCGCTGTCAACATGAATAGTACCTCCATGCTGTTCGATAATAATCTTAGCGATAGATAAACCCAGACCAGTTCCGCCATGTTGATTCTCTCTCATCTTTGTTCTCGATTTATCTGCGCGATAAAAACGATCAAATATATTTGGAAGGTCTTCTTTTGATATGCCTATGCCATTATCAGAAAGCACGATGATACAATGACGCTCTGAATGTCTTAAGGATATCTTGATTTGTCCGGAATCAGGTGTATATTTGATTGAATTGTCAATAAAAATACGTAGTGCTTGTTTGAGCTTATCAGCTGAACCATGTATATAAATATTTGGTTCAAGCATATCGTTAATCTGATGTTGCGTATCAATCAAGCGGGTTTCTTTGACAATCTCTGTTACCAAATCACTAAAGCTAAATCCAGTAGTGTCCATTTTAAGGGTCCCTTTATCATTTCTAGCGATAAACAATAAACTTTCAACCAAGCTATGCATATTGTCTGTTTCTCCAAGAATAGCTTGAATGCTCTCTTCAAGTATAGCAGGATCATTTTTACCCCAGCGATTTAGCATACCAGCATAGCCCTTGATAACAGCAATTGGCGTTCTCAATTCATGAGATGCATCAGATACAAATTGCTTCTCACGTTCATAACTTTTCTGAATGTCTGTCAACATTTGATTAAATGTAAGTGCTAAGTCTTTAAGTTCATCTTTAGTACCACTTACATTGAGTCTGGTACTAAGGTTATTAGCTGACATATCTTTAACTTGCTCTGTCATGGTGACGATTGGTTTAAGATGTTTCTTTGCCATTTTAGAAGCAGAGCGTATTGACGATAATATTAATATGATACATAGAACAAAACCAATAGGAAAAGTAGCTTCGATATTGTCTGTCTTTGTCTGCATACTGGATTCAAGCGCAATAAAAAGCATGGTACCATCATCTAGTAGAATTGTATCGGTTTCAAAAAGAGCTGGAAAATTGGGAAAATTCTTTAAATCATATTCTGATATTTGCATCGCAGTATCAAAATTCATGTTTTCATCATTACTTGCGTAAAGCTGAACATGTTGATTGTCAAATACATAAAATGAAATATCATGGTAATCTAAAAAATTAGTTATCGTTTCAGATTGGTAGCTTTGTTCTTTGGTGATAATTTGTCCAACATATCTCAAGTCTTCCTTCATGGTTTGCTGCGCATCATAAAATAAATAGTATGAAAATGATACATATACAAAAAAGAACAAAAATGCAATTAAAAGTACAAGCCTTATAGCATAGCCTAAAGTAAGTTTAAAGGTAATATTAAATCTAAGTAGTGAAACAAATCTATCATAGGTAATTGAAAGATATGATTGACCAGCTTTTCTTTTCTCTTTTTCGGCCTCTAGATGTGCGATTCTCTGTTTTGCAATTTCATCTTTACTTAATTTGGCCTTGTCTTTAATCGCATCTTTTTTAGTTTGCTGTCTACGCTTTTGTGAACTTGGGCGCTTTACCTGCTGAGGTTGAACGCTTTGACGTGTATTTCTAGATTGGGGCAATTTAGTTTCGTTAGGTAAATGGATTCCATGATTCTGACTTGTTTCTGTGTTTGAACTAATTGTTTTTTTGACAGATATTTCCCTTGGTTTTTCAACTTTTTTCTGTTTGGTTGTCTCAGGTGAATTTATGGTCTCTTTACTTATGATCTTCATCTTTAAATAGGTAACCTACCCCTCTAACAGTGTGGATAAATTTTGTGTTAAAACAGTCATCAATTTTGCTTCTTAAATAGCGGATATATACATCTACGATTTTGGTTTCACCAAAATAATCATAGCCCCATACTTTATCTAAAATTTGCTCCCTAGTGAGTGCAATATTTCTGTTCTCAGCTAAATAGTGGAGTAAATCAAATTCAGTTTTTGTAAGTTCAATTGGCGTCTGATCATAATAGGCGATATATTGATTATAATCGATCTTTAAACTCCCGGAGATAAACATGTTTGTATTAACTGGGGTTTGCAAACTAACTTTTCTAAAAATACGACGAATTCTAGCTAAAAGTTCTTCTATTGCAAATGGTTTTGTCATATAGTCATCTGCACCAAAATCTAATCCCATAACTTTATCCATGGTATCGTCTTTTGCAGTTAGCATGATAATCGGTACTTCCGAGTTAAGCCTGATTCTCCTGCAAACTTCCATACCGTTGAGTCCAGGTAACATGATATCTAATACAATCAAGTCAAACCCGACCTCTAAGGCTTTTTCTAGACCTGTACGACCATCATTTGCCGTTTCTACAGTAAAGCCTTCATGTGTTAACTCAAGTTCAATAAAACGGGCAATCTTGATATCGTCTTCAACAACCAAAATCCTTTGCATAGCAAACCTCCAAAGTTTCATTTCTAATATAAACCATACTATAACTATAGCATTTCAGCTGTTTATTTTAAACACAAAAGATTCACACATCAAGTGATCAACTTTTATTATGTAAAAACTATGACTATGTAAAAAGAGAGAAACCTATGGCTTCTCTCTTTGTTCAAGTTAACTATTACTCCATACGATCTTCATTTTCTTTTGGAGCTTCTTCTTTATCGTCACCAAAGCTAAATGTTTTTTCAAAATTGAAGTTTTTTCCTTCATTATCTAAAATAGAAATTTTATATCCAAATAAATAGGGAACGATTAAAAGGAACATTGAAACTGGCATTGTAAAAAGGATAAGCAATGCTGCAATTGTAAGCGGAATATCCAGTACGCGTTTTCCTTTATTGCCAACTACAAAACTTGTTTTATGCATTTTAGCAAAGAATTTTCTAACATCTTCGAAGAAATCGCTATTTTGTCTTTGGTTTCTTCTAGAACCAGAATGATGATGTGGATGTGGTGGTCTATTTGGTCTTTGAGTGGATTTTGCATAGGCTGTTTTATTTGAAGCTTCTAGATGTATAAGTGCTTCTACCATATCGCCATCGTGCATTTCAAGTGCCTCTTTTGCTTCTTTATAACTTATGTTAGCTCTTTCCATGAGCATATCAATTTTTTCTAAACTTACTGCCATAATATTGCCTCCTATAATTTTTAATGGATTAAACGCCTTAACTTAACTTATTGTAACAAGAATTCGTTAATTCATCACCAAAGATTGGTTAGAATTTGGATAGAATTAATTTTGTTCATCTGATTTAGGTGTATGGTCTTTCACCCATTCGCCAAGATCTGTTACCTTGCCATTGTTTTTTTTGATTTGCATCTTGATACCGAAGAAAAATGGTAGTGCAAGCACTAATATAGAAACTGGCAAAGTCCATAGTGCAACAACTAATACGATGAGTAGTGGTAGTTCTAAATGAACCTTATCTTCTTTTTTCCATAACACCTTAATAAGCATCGCTTTCTTTAATACTTTAAGTGCTTGTTTTCCCCAGAATTTTGCTTGTAATAGTAGGGATTCTTTTTTTTGTTCAAATGCCGCTTTTTTTGCCTCGGAATCATCGGTCTCTGATTTGGCTTTGCTTTGTTCGATTTGAATGATTGCCTCAACCACATCACCGCCACATGCTTCAAGTGTTTCTTTTGCCTCTTTATAACTTACTTTTGTTCGGTCAATTATTTTTTCGATATTTTCAAGTGTAACTGACATTTGATTTCCTCCTTAATTCATAAGTTTTCAAGTAACTTTGATTTGAGTTAATTATATCGATACTTCATTAATACGAAACCAATGTATGGTTAGAAATCAGATAGAATCGACTTAATAAACCGTGAAAATTCAAATGTTAAGAAACCTTAAGCGACATTAATGAATGTTAATAGTTTATCTATTGACGATGAACTTCACAAATGATAATATCAATATCGTTGACAGGTTATATGATTGAATTGCATTAGCGTTTACATTTATCCCCCCTTTTTTAATAAATGTAAATAGTCAATTCCGACGCATTGGATGCGTCTTTTTTTTTGTCTTTTAATGGTAAATAATGGATATTGACTTTTGATATAAAAAGAAATACACTTAACTCAGTCAAAGTAAGTACTCCATGGTTTAGCAAGAATGAAGTGGTATTATATGCTAATTTTTTTACTTCAAAAGGTGCGGTATTCATCCGGTGAAAACCATAAATTGATTAAATGGGGGAAAATACTTTGGATTTGTACTAATAGGGATGATTGTCATCTCAATTTGTGAAATCATGCCATATATAAGAAGAGCGTTTGGACTATCTTTTGAACAAGAGGAAGTTATTTAGAAATGGATTTGAAATTTCTGGAAGGGTTTTCTCAAGGTTTGTTGTCTACATTATGGCTGACCATGATATTAGGAAGATTAACGATTGGTACCTTTGTGGATATTTTTTTCAGTAGTTTGTATTGGTTTTTCCCTTTCGGGTATATAGCCTTTGACTATGGCAGATGCAAAAAAACACATATATGGGTCGGGGGTAGCAATTTTCTACACTATTTTAGTTGCTATGGGATTTATGATTTTCTTTAGTTTGGTAAATTATAAGCAAAATAAAAGTGCTAAAACAATTAATGGTTAAAAACGATAGCGATTTGTTCTTTAAGTTCTGAATAAAGTGGATGATCACCTATAGGGGTGAGTAAATCTAAAATTGCATTGTAATACCATTTTTGATCTTCATAACCGGCGTTAAACTTTAGCCAAAGAGGTTCTCCCAGTCGATCCAAATGTCTGTGAATACTTTTGATGTTTGTGAGTTTATCAACACAGACAATATAGAGCACATCTATTGGTGCAAGTGCTAAGTTTTTTAGATAGTTTAGTTTTCTAGTTTTCCAAGAGTCTTCTTTATTGAGTTCGGAACAATATCTAACATAAAGCGCAACAATAGGACCAAAGTCTCGTTCAATATCTGTAAGTGTAAGTGGCGTATCTTCAACCGTGTCGTGTAAGATCCCAGCTATGATCACTTCATCAGATAAGTTGTGTTTGGCTAGTGTGATGCCCACTTCAATTGGGTGAGCGACATATATATCTTGGTCTAGTTTTCTAATTTGACCTTCATGCGCTTTGATAGCAGTGTGTATGGCGCTGTAGATTAGCATAGATTCTCCTTAAATTTTGATTTAATTTTACCATAGGTTAAAGTCAGTTGACTATAAATTCTTCTCGAGGTGCGAAAATGATTTTTGGAAATGGCGTAGATATCGTTGAAATCAAAAGGATTAAAGAAATTTTAGATAAGAACCCCAGATTTTTATCGCGAAACTTTTCAGATGAAGAAAATCTCTTGTTTCAAGAGAAACAAATGAAAATTGAAACCATTGCCGCAGGTTTTGCCGCAAAAGAAGCGATTTCAAAAGCTATGGGAACAGGGATTAGAGGGTTTAATTTAATTGAGATAGTGATCTTAAGAAATGAACTGGGAAAACCAATAGTACTATTGAAAGGAAATGCACAGAAAACGGCTGATTCGCTTGGAATAAGTTCTATTGAACTTTCAATTTCACATTCTAATGAGTATGCTATTGCCTTTGCCATCGCAATATCAAAATAATTAATCAATTAAGGTAGTATTCTTAGAAAAAAAGCGGTAAAATGGACAAGGTAATAAAATTGTATCTAAAAAATCAGCCATAATATAAAATCAAATTTTTAAATAAATGCTCTTCAAATAATATAATAATGGAGAAATTTTTATGAATACTTTGACGAGACCTGTGTGGGCAGATATTAACCTTGATTACTTAGCACATAATATATCAGAGGTAAAACGAATTACAAAAGCTGGGACATTAATTTCTGCTGTTATTAAAGCGGATGCATATGGACATGGGGCTGTTCAGGTTGGTAAGACGTTATTAGAAAATGGGGCTGACCGGTTTGCAGTAGCGACGTTGTCTGAAGCGCTTCAACTTAAAAGTGCATTTCCTGAAACTGAAATTATGGTTTTGGGTTATACACCTGATACTTTAGTTGGAGGTGCAATTGAAAGCAGAATTATCCAAACCTTATATTCTTATGAACAAGCCTTTGCTTTTAATGAAGTCGCTCTCCAAATGGGCAAGAAATTGAAAATTCATATCAAATTGGACACTGGCATGAGACGTATCGGTATGGAAATCAATGCACAAACAGTCGAAGATATTATCAAAATTTCAAAATTATCCAATATTGAGATCGAAGGTATTTTCACACATTTCGCAGTCGCTGATGAAGTTGATAAAACTTTTACACACAAACAGGTAGAGTTGTTCTTGGATATTGTTGGACAAGTAGAAGCAAATGGTGTGTTTATCCCAATAAAACATGTATGTAATAGTGCTGGTATTATTGATTTGCCTGAATATCATTTTGATATGGTAAGAGCGGGCATTATGTTATATGGACTTTATCCTTCAAATGAAGTTAAAAAAGAACGCGTTGAATTAAAACAAGTGATGTCACTTAGAGCTAATATTGCGCATGTTAAAATGATTCAAACTGGTGAAGGTGTAAGTTATGGCCTTAAATATGTAGCTTGTGATGCAACTCAAGTTGCCACATTACCGCTTGGATATGCCGATGGTTTTACAAGACAATTAACGGGCAAGGCAATTGGGATTGTAAAGGGTTCGGTTAAACCCGTTATTGGAAGAATCTGCATGGATCAATGTATGATGGAAGTCAATGGTTTAAGTGTAAAAGTGGGAGATACCGTCACTTTATTTGGCGAGGCAGATGGACAACAAATTCATATTGATTGGTATGCTGAAGTATTGGGTACAATTAATTATGAAATTGTGTGTATGATCGGAAAACGCGTGCCACGAAGATACATTTTTGGTGGCGAAGTTTTAGAGGTTGTGGATACTATTTTGAGGCAAAAAATGAGTTCTTAGTGGTAGAAAATATAATTATATGGTATCATTAAAATTATTGGTGAAAACACTTGTATGTACTTGTAGAAAATAAGTACAATTGAATGGAGATGATTTAGGTAGTGAATATTAAAAGAGGCGATGTCTTTTTTGCGGATTTATCTCCTGTTCGTGGTTCAGAACAGGGTGGACAAAGACCTGTATTGATTATACAAAATGATATTGGTAATAAATATAGCCCTACTGTTATTATAGCAGCAATAACCGCAAAAATTGCCAAAGCAAAACTTCCGACACATGTTGAGGTTGGTGCTTCACAGGTTGGATTACTAAAAGATTCAGTGGTTTTACTGGAACAGGTTAGAACGATAGACAAAACAAGACTAATTCAAAAGCTGGGACAACTTGAGGGTGATGTGATGTTACGTGTTGATAAAGCACTTGTGATCAGCTTGGGTTTATATGATGACGCTACATAATGCCTGTATATTTATATGCAGGTTTTTTCATGATAATTACATTTAGTGGAGGCTTTACTTGAAAAAGAAAATATATTTGGCTATTTTACTCATTAGCGTCATAGCAACGGGTGTGTTGTTATACGGTCGTATAGATGTGGAAAGACAAACAAAAAGCGTTGAAATACTTGCAGATTATGAAGAATTTGCGATTATGGCTGATCAACAAGGTCTGTCTAATACAGAACTCTTTTCTGTGCTTAAAGATGCAGGTGTAACCGGTGTTGCTCTAAAAGAAGAAACACTTTATAGTATGGTGGATGAGCAAAAGCCACTTGAATATGGTTTATATAAAAATATTAAAAAAAACTTGGATTGGAAAGAAAATTACGGTCCTAAGGCACTAGACTATCTAAGCAAAAACGTTTCAGGTGAGTTTGATATAGTGATCAGAACATATGATGCTCCAACTTTCACTTTCTTAAAAACAGGAATTGAAGCAAGATATGATCCGGAATTTTATCAATTTTTTGATGAAGATGTAAAGACGATTATTTTGAAAGGCACCATAAAAGATATCTATTTTAGTGAAGACGTTAAGTATAAAGATTATTTATCAAGAGGTGTTAAATTACCTAGAGTCGAAGTTTCTTCGGTCATAGAAGATATTGGATTAGGTTTTGATCCTGTGAAAGTAAACCAAATTCAAAGCTCTGGTTTAGAAGTAAATCTAAGACCAAGCAATTACGATAAATACAATGAAAAACTTGTAACGGCATATTTTGATGAAGTCGCTAAATACAATGCAATGCCAAATGCAATAATTTTTAACGGCAGAGAGATTACAAGTTATACTGCGGATAAAGGCAATTATTCACAAAGTTTGTACGAAAAACTAAAAGAATTAGACATGCCAATTGGTATGGTAGAAGCGGCAGATCAACTTGGTTTCACTGAACAAAAAGGCATTGATAACTTAGCTAAAGATTTGGATTATAATGTTGTAAGAGTATTTCCTATGATTGAATACATTCAACAAAGGTACAATTATCTTGGCTACTATGAAGGTGGAAAAGAAATTGAAAATACCTTATATCGAGCAATTACTGAACGCAACATTCGCATCATCTATTTTAGACCTTATAAAGACAGTAAATTCACTTATTATACTGATTTAAATGAATATAAAAAGACTTTTGATGGTTTAGCAAATAGACTTAAGGTACATAATATCACAATAGGAAAGCCTAGTGTGATGCCTTATCACAATACTTCTATTTACCTGGTGATATTATCGGCATTTGGCTTGTTAGTTTTAGGGCTAATATTATTAAAGCTCGTCTTTGATATTGCCGAAAAATTTGAATGGGTTTTATTTATAGGCGGAATTTTAGGGATTATAGGTATCAATTTCGTAGCGCCTAATTTAAGTATTGAAGCCTTTGCATTTACTGCAGCAAATGTTTTTCCTACTCTAGCAATCCTATTTTTAATTGAATTTGTTAAGGATATGATGTTAAGTAACAAAGTGTTTACACTTAAAGGTATTTTGGTCAAATACGCAACTGCGCTTAGTATTGCCGTTTTTATGTGCATCATTGGCGGACTTTATGTTGCAAGCTATATTTCAAGAGCAGATTATTTACTTGAAATCAGTTATTTTAGAGGTGTAAAAGCTAGTCTGTTATTGCCTATAGCTGCGTTTGTGATTATCTATATTATCAAACTTGGCTACAAGCGTGAAGTAAGAGAGTTGGATGAAAACACTTTCTTTTTAGATGATATAAAAAGGTTTTTACTCGAAGATGTTAAGCTATATTATGCTTTGGTTGCAGTTGCTTTAGCGGGTATTTTTTATGTTTACCTTGCGCGTTCGGGCCACGATACTAACATAGAAGTGCTTGATATCGAACTGATATTTAGAAACTTTTTAGAGGACGTTGTTTTAGCAAGACCAAGAACTAAAGAAATATTAATGGCATTTCCAGCGCTTTCTGCAGGTATTTATTTTGCTGCAAGAGGTTATAATAAACTTTTATTCCCATGTTTATTTGGTGCTGTTTTAGGCTTAACATCAGTGGTTAATACGTTTTGTCATTCAAGAGCACCTGTGTATTTATCAACCGTTAGAGAATTAACGTCTTGGGCGTTTTCTTTACTCATAGGTATTGTTGTAATTCTTATTTTAGATGTAATCAATAAAGTATATGTGTCACATTTCGGGAGTAAAAAATATGAATAAAGTAGTCATTTCTGGGTTTTATGGGTTTCATAATATTGGTGATGAAGCCATACTTAAGACCTTGACACAGCAGTTAAAAAAATTAGATCCAAATGTTGAAATAACTGTTTTGTCACATAGCCCAGAAGAAACGATGTCAAAATTTGGTGTCAAAGCAATTAACCGTAGAGATGCATTTAAAGTATTTAATGCAATTAGGAAATCCAAAATTTTGTTAAGTGGTGGCGGTAGTTTATTGCAAGATGATACAAGTGCAAGAAGCATTCACTACTATCTAGCAATTCTTCGAATGGGTTTATTTTTAAAGAAGAAAGTATTCTTAATTAGCAATGGCATTGGACCAATTATTCGCGAGAGCAATAAAAGACATGTTGCTAAAGTTCTAAATAAAGTTAACCATACAACGGTTAGAGATGATAATTCAAGACAGTTGTTAGAAGAGATCGGTGTGAATCCATCTAAAATTTCTGTATCGGCAGATTTAGTCATAGCGATGGATTTACAACCTAAAGAAGTTGGCGAGAAGATTCTGACAGAATTAGGTATTATAGATGATTCAAGGAAGAGATTGGCCATTGCGATTAGACAAAAGGATTTCAGAACAGAAGAAAAAAGAGCACAGTTGATTAAACTTGCAAACGTACTTGCTGAGAAGCACTCTGTAATATTTATTCCTTTTTATTATAAGAATGATACTAAAATCTATGAAGATATCCATGCTTATACGGATTCTCATGTCTATTATATTAATGAAAAATATAATTCTGATGAATTTATGAGTATTCTTCAAAATCTTGATATGCTAGTTGGCTCAAGACTTCACTCTCTTATATTTTCGTTGGTAGCTGAAATCCCTTTTGTAGGCATAAGCTACGATCCTAAAATCGAAAATTTCTTAGAGATGATTTCGATGAAACCTGTATGTTCTATGGCGTCATTTTCTGAAGATAAAATTTTAAGTGCAGTACAAGAAATCGAAGAAAACTATGAAATGAAACAGCAAGAAGTTCTAAGAGCTAAAAAACATTTGAGAAATCAATTGGATATAAACGATATTATGCTTAAAAAGGTACTTTAATGGAGGATTTATGGCAATTGAAAAAGCCGCATCAACTGTAAAAATTTTTGGTGTTCGATTTGATAATGTAACGATGGATGAGGCGAATAAGAAGTTTATCAGCTTCATGGGAAATGAAAAATTGAAAACCATTTATACCCCGAATCCAGAAATCGTTATGATGGCGCAAGAGGATAACGAATTTAAAACTGTTCTTAATGAAGGTGATCTAGTTATTCCAGACGGAATAGGTATCATTCTTGCTTCAAAAGTACATCATCTCGGTCTAACAGATAGAGTCCCTGGTATTGAACTATTGGAGCTTATGTTTGAATACTGTAACAGAGCAGGTAAGTCGATCTTTCTCTTTGGTGGCAAACCTGGTGTAGCAGATATGGCTGCTGAAAATATCAAAGTGAAATATCCCAATCTAACGATTGTAGGAACACGGGACGGCTATTTTGATCAAGGGAAAGAACTTAAGATTTTAGATGAGATTAATGAAAAGAAACCAGACATTTTGATCGTTGCTCTTGGCGCAGCTAAACAAGAAAAATGGATTCATCGATATAAAAAGACGATTAATGCCAGTGTCGCAATGGGTGTAGGTGGCGCATTAGACGTATGGGCGGGAACAGTTAGACGAGCACCTGTCATTTTCCAAAGACTAGGACTAGAATGGTTTTATCGTTTGATTAAACAACCGACTCGTTTTAAGAGGATGCTAATTTTACCAAAGTTCATGTTAAAGGTACTTTTCACAAAGCATATTGAAGATTAATTCGAAAAAATTTGATGACTAAATGGAGGAAATTCTAATGGAAAATCAAAGCATGGGAGATTTGTTGAAACAATATGGTACGATAGAAAGATTGTATCCAGGCGATGTTGTAGAAGGTGTTGTTATTTCATCTAACAATGATGAAGTAATGGTCAATATCAATTACATGGCGGATGGCATCTTGCCAAAATCAGAATTACCTGATGGTAATCCACGTGATTTTAGTGAAGGTCAAAAGCTAAAAGTTTACATCCTTAAACTCGATGATGGCGATGGAAATGTATTATTGTCTTTAAAAAAAGCATATGAAATCATCGTATGGGATGAGTTTCAAAAAATGTACGATGAACATCAAACTTTTGATGTAAAAATAAAAGAAGCAGTGAAAGGTGGCGTAGTTGGCTATTATAATGGCACGCCTGTCTTTATACCAGCATCGCAATTGGCAATTACGTACGTTGAAGATCTGTCTTCTTATGTGGGCATGATTTTGGAAATAGAACTTACTGAATATCAAATGGCGACTAAAAAAGTCGTTGGTTCACATAAAAATATTTTGAAAAAGAAACTTGAAGCAAAAAAAACAGATCAAATTTCTAGAATTAATGTTGACGATGAGATCACTGGTACTGTAGTTCGTCTTGCAGATTATGGTGCTTTTGTAGATTTAGGCGGTATTGATGGTCTTATTCATATCTCGCAAATGTCTTGGAGACGCGTTAAACATCCATCTGAAGTATTAAAAGTGGGTGATGTTGTTGATGTTGTCGTTCTTAAAGTTGAACGCGAGAAAGAAAAAGTATCACTTAAACTGGCGAAAGTACAAGAAAATCCTTGGGAGACAATTATTTCAAGATATGCGGTGGGGGATATCGTTAAAGGCAAAGTAACACGTTTGATGACTTTTGGCGCTTTTGTTGAAATTGAAGAGGGTATAGAAGGACTTGTTCATATCTCAGAACTGTCTGAGAACCATGTAAATCGCGCCAATGAAATTGTGCAGGTAGGCGATGAGATTGAAACTTTAATTTTAGAATTAGATGCTGAAAACCAACGTATGTCACTAAGTCTAAAAGCTGTAACGGGTATGGATTTAGAAGATTATGAGAGTTATTTGCCTGATGAAGAGTCTAAAGCTGCTACTATGTCCGATTTATTTGGCGATAAATTAAAAAATTTAAAATTTTAATACAAAAGCTGTTGAAGTATTCAACAGCTTTTTGTTATTGTAGTATAGAAAGAGGGTAACAAATATGTAACACAATGGTTATAGCGGAATATATATTCTACAGGAGGCCTTTAATGGACAAACTAAAATTAAAACCTGAGCAACTGACGAATAAATGCACTTCAGAAGTTTTTGAGTTTAAAACGACTGAGGAGCTAAGCCCTATACGTGGCATAATTGGTCAAGATAGAGCAAAAAAAGCGCTAGAGTTTGGACTTGGAGTCACTCGGAAAGGTTATAATATCTATGTATCTGGCCAATGGGGCACGGGTAGAAATAGTTTTGTAAATATGTTGACTGAAGAGCAAGCTATAAAAAGGCCGGCGCCAAGCGACTGGCTTTATGTCAATAATTTTAAAGATCCTTATCACCCTATAGCAATAAAAGTGTCAAATGGACAGGGAAAAAATATCATTAAACAAGTCGATCGTGCCATTCGTTTTTTAAGAAGGGGCATTATCGAAATATTCTCAAGCCGCGACTATGAAAATGCAAAACAAAAACTAGTGGAAGAATATAATGTACAATCCAATAGTATCGTAGATAAATTAAATGAACTTGGAAAGAAGTATGGCTTCTTATTTTCATTAACAGAAAAGGGAATTGTCAGTATTCCATTAAAAAATGGCGTACCAATGAAGGAAGAGGATTATCAGAGTATTTCTCAAAAAGAATATGAAGTCTTGATGAGTAACTCGCAAAAACTCAGTTTAGAGACGATTGATTTATTCAATAAGCTTCGTATCGAAGAAGAAAACTTGAGAAACAAACTTAAGAGTCTAGACGAGCAAATGGTAAGACATCTCGTTAAGTTCCATTTAGAAAGTATCAAAGAAAAATATAAAGAGAATGAAGAAATAAAAATTTTTATGGCTTCCATTGAGGATGATATTGTTGAAAATTTAGAATCATTTAAGGAAGAAGAGGAGGAAGAGGATGATACTAATCCACTAGCCTTTTTAACAGCTTCACAACACAATCCTGAGACTTTCTTTGAACGTTATCGAATCAACTTGTTTGTCGATAACAGCGAAGCGAAAAGAGCTCCCGTTATATTTGAATCAAATCCAACATATTATAATATGGCAGGAAGCATCGAGTATCAAAACGAAATGGGTGTGATGAAGACAGATTTTACCATGATTAAACCAGGTGCGCTGCATCGTGCAAACGGTGGATATTTAATTCTACTTGCAAAAGATATTCTCAGTAATCCATATTCATGGAAAAGTTTGAAAAGAAGCCTTTTAGATGAATCGGTGACCATCGATAGTCGTGCGGCTTCCGCTGGAGCACTCGTCTCGCAAACCATTAGACCACAAGCGATTCCCATAGATGTAAAAGTGATCATCATTGGTGATTATTACACTTATTCTGTACTCAACGCATATGATGAAGAATTCCAAAAGTTATTCAAAGTCATGGTCGATTTTGATGAAGAAATGGATCGTAATAAAGAAAATATCGAAAAATTTGCTAGGTTTGTATCGACAAAATGCCAGATGGAAGGCTTAAGTCATTTCACTCCAAGTGCTGTAGCTATACTAGTAGAGCATGCGACTCGACTTTCTGATGATCAAAACAAACTAACCTCACATCTTAAGACGCTTGGTGACATCATCATAGAAGCGGATGCTTGGGCTAATTATTATAAAGAAGGTATAGTAACACATGAGCATGTTTTGAAAGCACTTGAAGAGCGTAAATTACGTGCGAATAAATATGAAGAAAGTACAATGGACCTTTATAAAGAAGGGGTATACCTAATTGATGTCACTGGTTTTAAAATTGGTGAAATTAACGGGCTTGCTGTTGTTGGATCCGGTCAATATTCTTTTGGGAAGCCCTCAAAAATTACAGTTTCAACTTATCAAGGACGTCAAGGTATCATCAATATTGAGCGTGAAGCGAGAACTAGTGGCAAGATCCATGATAAAGGTGTCATGATTTTAACGGGTTATCTTGGTAAAATGTTTGCTCAGGATAAACCTTTGGCGCTCACAGCAAGTATCGTATTTGAGCAACTTTATTCTGGGGTAGATGGTGATAGTGCGTCTAGTACTGAGCTTTATGCGCTTTTGTCAGATCTTTCAGGTGTGCCAATAAATCAAGCAATTGCTGTAACGGGCTCTGTCAATCAACGGGGTTATATTCAGCCAATTGGCGGTGTAAATGAAAAAATAGAAGGTTATTATAAAGTTTGTAAAATCAAAGGGTTAAATAACGAACAAGGTGTGATTATACCGATTCAAAATGTCAAAAATTTGATGCTTGATGATGAAATTGTGGATGCTGTTCGCAATAATACTTTTCATATATGGGCAATATCTAATGTTGATGAAGGCATCGAAATACTTACTGGTCGAAAACCCGGTAAAAGAACTAAAAGCGGTGAATTTGAAAAAGGAACAATCTATGCGCTTGTGGATCAACGTCTTCAGCATTTAGCGAGAGAAGCAAAGCCAAAAACAAAAGAAGCGCCAGTTGCTGAAAAAGCAACAAGAGCTCCACAAAAAAAGAATAGTAAAGTTTCAGAATAAACCTAACGCTTTAGCTTATAACTGATGATGTGAGAAGTTTTTAATCCCATTTTCAGTAATGAGCTGAGTAACTGGTAAATCGTATGCTTCAACATCTAATGCATCAACCAATTGTATGTCAAAGGCGATTCCTATTTTGGGAATCGTCTTTTCAATTTGACTGAAAAAACGGTCATAAAAACCACCACCGTACCCTAAACGATAACCTCTTTGATCAAAAGCGACACCTGGTGTTAATACCAGGTCAATAGCGCTATTTTCAATTTGAGTATGGTGTTTTGGGTTCGGTTCCAAAATACCAAAAGAATTTAATTCTAATTCTTTTAAAGCATTTACAATGTAGAAAGACATGGATTTAGTTGTCATGTCAATAAAGGGAAGTACTAAAGTTTTACCTTCAGAGAGAATTCTTTCATTTATGGTCTTCATCTCAATTTCATCTCTAAAACTTACAAAAGATGATATTATACGACTACTTTTAAAAGTGTCAAGTTCAAACAAGCGTTTGTGAATTTCGGCTTCTGCGTTTTGACGCATTTGTAATGAAAGTGTGGATCGCTTTGAAATAATCATTTGTCTAAGTTGACGTTTGTCCATTTCGTTCACCTCGGTGTAATATTTATTTAATAATTATAATCAATTATACTATTAAAATTACAAAGAAGTATAGGTATAATGGATATAGGGTTTACGAAGTGCTTTATAATGATTATAATAATATCAGAGAACCGATTCTGTAAACGTTAACAGCCTAATCCTTAATGCAAACACACAGTGGGAGAAAGATATGATAGAGTTTCAAAACGTTTCAAAAAAATATGACAATGGCGTATTAGCACTCGATAGAGTCAACGTAAAAATAGATAAAGGTGAATTTGTATTTATAGTTGGTCCTAGTGGCGCAGGTAAATCAACTTTTATTAAGGCTGTTTTAAAAGAAGTGAATGTAACTTCTGGGAATGTCGTTGTTGATGAGATGGACATCACAAAGCTACACAGGAGGCGAGTTCCATACCTCAGGCGTAAAGTCGGCGTTGTATTTCAAGACTTTCGTTTATTACCGAATAAAACCGTTTATGAAAATATAGCATTTGCAATGGAAATTACAGGAACACCACATAGAAATATCAGGAAACAAGTTCCTATGATTTTAGCACTAGTCGGACTAACTGGCAAAGGTAATTATTACCCGAACCAACTTTCTGGTGGAGAACAACAAAGGGTTTCAATTGCAAGGTCAATTATTAATAACCCTCCAATTTTGATTGCAGATGAACCAACGGGTAATCTTGACCCCGATACTTCTTGGGAAATCATGAAAGTACTTAGAACCATTAACCGTCGTGGGACGACGATACTCATGGCAACTCACGATCGAGAAATAGTAGATATTATGAAAAAGCGCGTCATTGCCTTAGAAAACGGACAGATTGCGAGAGATGACAAAGTAGGGGTGTACGGCTATGACGATTAAACCAATTTTTACACTTAAGGAAGCGCTTAAAAGTCTCTGGAGAAATCGATTGATGAGCATTGCGTCTATATCATCGGTGTCGGCAACTCTGATGATTTTAGGAATAATATTTGCAATCATTATTAACATCAATGCCATGGCACAATCCGCCAAGGATCAATTTGACTCAATTCAAGCCTATCTAGTAGATGATTTGTCTTCAGAAGAAATTACTCAGATTAAGGAAAAGATTGAGTCCGTAAATGGCGTTTTATCGGTTTCATATGAAAGTAAAAGCGATGCTTTAGAACGCATGAAGGAATCGTGGAAGGACAATGCTTATTTGCTCGAAGGTCTAGAATCAAATCCATTGCCGAGTTCACTCGTTATATATCTAAAAGATATCTATTACTCAAGCGAAGTATTATCTGAGATCAAGGATCTAAAAGGCATTGAAGAAATTAAATCCTATCAAGATATAGTTGAGCAACTTTTATCAATTACTGAAGCAGTAAGAAAAACAGGAATAGTCGTCATATTTGTATTGATTGCGATTTCAACTTTTATTATTCACAATACGATTAAACTAACGGTTAATTCAAGACATAGAGAAATCAACATTATGAAATATGTTGGTGCAACAAATTGGTTTATAAGATGGCCTTTCTTGGCAGAAGGCACGATACTTGGGTTAATTGGTGCAGGAATATCTGCTGGGCTCATGAAAGTTGCTTATGATTATGTATTTAATTTAATGCACAGTGATTTTTATGTTCTGGTATCTGCCTATGTAATACCGCCAGATAGCATCATGAAAGATGTACTTTTCCTATTTTTGATAATAGGTGCAGGTATAGGTGCCTTAGGAAGTATATGGTCTATGAGGAAGTATCTCAATGTTTAGGAGGACAATGATGAAAACAGAAAGAATGTTACCTATTTTTTCATTGTTCCTCGCATTTGTGATGATTATCACTGGAATTACTTTTGCAAACGATGAACTAAAAAAACGTGAACGAGAACTTGAAGAACTTAACCAAAAGTTAGAGGCACTAGACGCTTCAATCGATCAAAACAAGAGCCTACAATCACAAACCAATCAAAAGATTAAAACTGTTGAATCAAGTATAAAAGCGCTTGAGTCTGAAATAAAGCAACTCAGTGCAAATATAGTAAATACTGAAGCCGAAATTGTAACAAAATCCGACGAACTTGAGGCAGCTAAAATTAAAATTTCTGAAAAGAATGAACTTTTAGATGATCGGTTAAGAGTGATGTATAAAACAGGGTCTATTGGTTACCTTGAGGTTTTATTTGGTGCGGAAGATTTTACAGATCTTCTTTCAAGAATTGATATGATTCAGATGATCGTCGTACACGATCAAAATTTAATTGCTTTCTTAAAAGAGCAAAGAGATATCATTGAATCAAAAAAATTAGAATTAGAAGCAATCAAACAGGATCTTGAAACACTGGTAACTTCAAAGATGAGCAAACAAGATGAGATGAGCGTTGCGCTTAATAAATTGATTGCCTATAAAGAAGACCTAAAGAATGATGAAGCTTCCATGAATGAACTTGAAGATCAAATGCTTAATCAAGCGGACCAAATAACTGAAATTATCAAAAATTTAGAACTTGCGGCGACTTATGTCGGTGGTGAAATGATGTGGCCAGATCCAGGACATTATTCTATAAGTTCTTATTTTGGAAATAGATTACATCCAATTTCAAAAGAATATACAATGCATACCGGGATTGATATAGAATCTCCAAGAAAAACACCTTTTGTTGCAGCCCAAACTGGTACAGTTATCTTTGCCAATTGGTTTGCAGGTTATGGGAAAGCAATCATTATTGACCACGGCGGTGGTTATACAACACTTTATGGTCATCTTGATGTGATAAGTGTTGAAGTAGGGCAAGTTGTTGTAAAAGGTGAAACCATTGGACAAACAGGAAACACTGGTTATTCAACTGGACCTCATTTACATTTTGAGGTGAGAATGAACGGAGAATATGTCGATCCATTAGATTATGTCAAAGGAAATTGAGGTGTATAAATTGAAGAAGTTTAATGTCATTATGCTTAGCATTTTTTTAGTTGCAATTACCGGAATATCAACATTTTTTGTGACTACATTGCTACAAGTAGATACTGGTGATAAAGTTGTGATTAGCCAAGCTACTTTAGATGAGTACCAAAGTAAATTGGATCAATATAGAGAAGTAGAAGAACTTAAAAATTATATAGAGCAAAACTATTATAAAGAAGTATCTGAAGAAACGATGATTGAAGGCATGAAAAAAGGAATATTTGATGTACTAAACGATCCTTATTCTGTATATATGAACAAAGATGAGTTTAAAGATTATATGGAATCTTCATCAGGTGAATATCCTGGTATTGGGATCTATTTAGCACCAAATGCGGATAATGAAATCGAAATTGTAGCGCCAATTGAAGATACACCTGCTGATAAAGCAGGGTTGCTAGCTAAAGATTTAATCATCGGCGTAAATGGTGATACTGTCAATGCAGATTTGATGGATGAGGCAATTGCAACCATTAAGGGTGAACCGGGTACACCTGTTACGATAACGATCTATAGACCTTCAAGTAAGGAAAAATTTGACGTTGATATTGTAAGGGAATGGATTGATGTTAAAGTCGCTAAATCTAGAATGATAGATGACCAAATCGGATATTTAAGGCTGACGATGTTTGACGAGCAATCTGCTTCGGAATTCGAAAAACATATGGATGAATTAATAAAAGCTGGTGCGAAAGGCGTTATTATTGATTTACGTCAAAATCCAGGTGGATATCTTAGCCAATGTGTTGAAATTGCAGATAGCCTACTTGGTAAAGAGTTAATTGTTTATACTGAAAGTAGAAATGGTGACAATGAGGAATATTTCTCTGATGCCAATAAATACGATGTTCAACTTGTTGTGCTTGTTGATGGTGGCTCAGCGAGTGCTTCTGAAATCTTAACTGGAGCACTTAAAGATCATAAGAGCGCAACAATTGTTGGAACTACTACTTTTGGAAAAGGAATCGTCCAAATCGTGAAACCTTATAATGAAGATACAGGATTTAAATTGACAACTTCAGAATATTTCACACCAAATGGTGTCAATATTCATGGAATTGGTATAGAGCCGGATGTGACAGTAGAGCTTGACGAGAAATATTATGAGTTAGAAAATCCTACGGATGCAGACGATAATCAACTTCAGAAGGCAATTGAAATCATGCAAGGAAAACTAAAATAAGAGGCACAAATATCGGATCACAAACGTGTGTACAATATAATCAAATAATTGAATGGAGGGAAAGTATGGACGCAAAAGTATACAAAACAGAAGCAGAAGCAATAAAAACGCTGATTGAGAAGTATAATTTAGTTCAGGAATCACCTGATCAAGACGTTCAACTTAATGTTGAAGAAACAGCCGATAATTCAATTGTTTGGGTCTTTATAATTGTAGCAGTTTTAATCATTGGGAGTATAGCTGGTTTAACATATTGGATGTTAAATTAGTCTTAATGCATAAAAAAATTAGAGTTAAGGTGCTGATAAACATTGCGTTTTTCAGCCCTTATTTTTTTATTAGAACTACCATTTGACGAGTTAGAAGAAAAGTTCTATAATAGAAAAAGAACAAACGTTCGGAGGTGAATATGAGTCAATTTGTGATTAAATCTGAATTTAAACCTACTGGTGATCAACCTGTAGCGATAGATGAAATAACGGCACACATTAACCGCGGTGATAAACACAATGTGTTGCTTGGTGTTACGGGCTCAGGAAAAACTTTTACTGTAGCGAATATAATAGAAAAGATTCAAAGACCTACTTTGATTATTGCGCATAATAAAACGCTTGCAGCACAGCTTGCTTCTGAATTTAAAGAGTTCTTTCCGGACAATGCTGTTGAATTTTTTGTTTCTTATTATGATTATTATCAACCTGAAGCTTATGTTGCACACTCTGATACTTATATTGAAAAAGATGCTTCTATCAATGAAGAAATCGATAAATTGAGACATAGTGCTACTTCTGCATTATTTGAGCGCAGAGATGTCATTATTGTAGCTTCTGTTTCATGTATCTATGGATTAGGAGACCCTATTGACTATTCGAGTATGACGCTATCCATAAGACCTGGAATTCAAAAATCTAGAGATGATATTCTAAAAAGATTAATAGAAATTCAATATATGAGAAATGATATGAATTTCACGAGAAATACCTTTAGAGTGCGTGGAGACATCATAGAGGTGATGCCATCTTACGAATTCGAAAAAGCATATAGAATTGAACTATTTGGAGACGAAATTGAACGTATTGCTGAAGTGAATGCGCTTACAGGTGAAATCCTGGGGTATAGAACACATTTAACCATATATCCGGCTTCGCATTATGTTACACCAAAGGATAAACTGGAAATCGCGATTGTTAAAATAGAAGCTGAACTTGAAGACCGTATCAAATATTTTAAAGACAATAATCAGTTGATCGAAGCACAGCGGATTGAACAAAGGACGCGATATGATATTGAGATGCTGAGAGAAGTTGGTTTTTGCCAAGGCATTGAAAATTATTCTAGCGTACTTTCTGGTCGCCCACTTGGTAGTAGACCCTATACATTAATCGATTATTTCCCGGAAGACTTTTTACTAGTTGTAGATGAGTCGCATGTGAGTATACCACAAATCAGGGCGATGTATGGCGGAGATAGAACTAGGAAACAATCGTTAGTGGACTATGGCTTTAGATTACCTTCAGCGATGGACAATAGACCTCTTAATTTTGATGAGTTTGAAAGTTTGATTCCTCAATCTCTTTATGTAAGTGCAACACCAGGGCCTTACGAAAAGGAACATGGTGGAAAAGCAATTGAACAAATCATTAGACCTACTGGTTTACTTGATCCTGTCATTGAGGTTAAACCAATCAAGGGTCAAATTGATGATTTGTTTAGTGAGATCACTTTGAGAATTTCCAAAAATGAACGTGTACTAGTAACGACACTTACCAAAAAGATGGCAGAAGATTTAACTGATTACTTCAAAAAGTTAGAGATAAAAGTTAGATACATGCATTCAGATATAAAAACATTAGAACGTATGGAAATTATTAGAGATTTTAGAAAAGGTGTATTTGATGTTTTAATTGGTATCAATTTATTGAGAGAGGGTCTTGATTTACCTGAAGTATCATTAGTTGCAATATTGGATGCTGATAAAGAGGGTTTTTTAAGATCTGAGACTTCACTGGTTCAAACCATTGGCAGAGCAGCAAGAAATATAAATGGTAAAGTAATTATGTATGCAGATCGAATTACGGCATCTATGCAATACGCCATAGACGAAACCGATAGAAGACGATTGATTCAACAAAATTACAACGTAGAACATGGAATCACGCCAAAAGGTATTATCAAAGGTATAAGAGAAGATATTAAAGCTACTATGGCTGCTGAAAGTGGAGAAGAGTACCAAGTTGAAAAGATTAAAGCTATGAATAAAAAAGAACTTAAAGATTATATCGTTCAATTAGAAGAAGAGATGTTCGCTGCTTCTAGAACTTTACAGTTTGAAAGAGCTGCTGAACTTCGCGATATGATTGTAGAACTAAAGACGCTTAAAGTTAAGAACTGATCATTTATTTGAAATTTTCATATTGAGGTTAACGATGAATAAAAATACAATCTTTGTAAAAGGTGCAAAAGAGCATAATTTAAAAAATATTGATGTTAGAATCCCAAGGGATCAGCTGGTTGTTATAACGGGTTTAAGTGGATCAGGCAAGTCATCGCTTGCTTTTGACACCATCTATGCAGAAGGTCAAAGAAGATATGTAGAGAGTTTATCTTCCTATGCAAGACAGTTCTTAGGTCAAATGGAAAAACCTGATGTGGAGTATATTGAAGGGCTTTCCCCAGCTATTTCTATTGATCAAAAGACGACCAGTCGAAATCCAAGGTCGACGGTAGGAACTGTGACTGAGATTTATGACTATTTGCGTTTGCTATACGCAAGAGTTGGAACACCCCATTGTCCAGTCTGTGGTGTAGTGATTTCACCTCAATCAGTAGATCAAATTGTAGATCATGTGATGATGCTACCCATTGGCACACGCATGCAGATACTGGCACCCATGGTAACTGGCAAAAAAGGTCAACATCAAAAATTAATTGAAGCACTTAAAAAAGAGGGGTATGTTCGTGCAAGAATCAATGGTGAAACTGTAGATTTAAGCGAAGATATTCAGCTTGAGAAAAATAAGAAAAACACCATAGAGGTAGTGATTGATAGAATCATAACTAAAGACGATATCCAACAAAGGTTAACTGATTCAATTGAAACGGCACTTAGACTATCTGAAGGCGTTGTTATTGTGAACATCATAGACAAAGAAGACCTTACTTTTAATACGAAGTTTGCTTGTGCTGAACATGGTGCGGGGATAGCAGAGATGGAACCACGTATGTTTTCCTTTAATGCCCCATATGGTGCGTGTCCTGATTGTAATGGTCTTGGGTTTACAAAAAAAGTTGACCCCGAGTTGCTGGTTCCTGACGTTAAACTTTCAGTTAATGACGGTGCGCTTTTACCCATTGCCAACAGTGCAGAGGGAACATTTTATGTCAATATGATTCATGCATTAATTGAAGAAGCAAACGCATCTGTGGATTCACCTTTTAAAGATTTACCGGAAAACTTAAAACATGAGATTTTTTATGGAACTGGAGATCGTAAAATTAAGTTCCAATACGATAGTAAATATGTCGGATTAGCAGAATTTAACCGTCCTTTTGAAGGTCTAGTTAATAATTATGAAAGACGCTATGCCGCTACTAACTCCGAATATATCCGTTCAAAAATAGATGAGTTCATGAGCATGATTGAATGTAGTACATGCCATGGCAAACGTTTAAAAGATGAAGTTTTAGCAGTGACGATTGGTGGAAAAAATATCTGGGAAATTACATGCCTTTCTGTAAAAGAAGCTATTTTATTTTTTGAAAACTTAAAATTAGAGACTACAAAAGGGCAAATAGCAGAACAAATCTTAAAAGAAATTAATGCGCGGTTGATGTTTCTAAAGAACGTTGGTTTGGAGTATCTTTCTTTATCAAGGGCTGCTGGTACGCTTTCTGGTGGCGAGTCACAAAGAATTAGATTGGCAACTCAAATTGGTTCAGGACTCGTAGGTGTACTTTATATTTTAGATGAACCAAGTATTGGTCTTCATCAAAAAGACAACGAGAAACTGCTTAAAACGTTGCGTAATTTAACGAATTTAGGAAACACGCTATTGGTTGTAGAACATGACGAAGAAACCATAAGACAAGCGGACTATATACTGGATTTAGGTCCTGGCGCTGGTGAACATGGTGGATTTATCATAGCAGAAGGTACAATCGATGAGATTTTATCTAACAAGGATTCTATAACGGGACAGTACCTTTCTGGTGCTAAAAAAATCATGTTTCCTTCGAAAAGACGAGAAGTGACTGATAAAAAAATCAAAATTGTCGGCGCAAGTGAAAATAATCTAAAAATGATTGACGTTGAAATTCCATTAGGTGTTTTATGCGCAATTACTGGTGTGTCAGGCTCAGGAAAAAGTACACTTATTAATGAAATACTTTATAAGACATGTGCCATCAAGATCAATAAAAGTCGAATCAAGGCCGGAAAACACGAGGATATATTAGGGCTAGAACATATAGATAAAGTGATCGAGATAGATCAGTCGCCAATTGGAAGAACACCGCGTTCAAATCCTGCAACATATACAGGTGTTTTTGATCACATTAGGGATATTTATGCTCAAGTTCCTGAAGCTAAAATGAGAGGCTATCAAAAAGGGCGTTTTAGTTTTAATGTAAGTGGTGGAAGATGTGAACATTGTAAAGGCGATGGCATCATAAAAATTGAGATGCACTTTTTACCTGATGTGTATGTACAATGTGATGTTTGTAAAGGTAAGCGATATAATCGTGAAACCCTTGAAGTCAAATACAAGGGCAAGAATATAGCTGAAGTGTTAGAAATGACAGTTGAAGAAAGTTTAGATTTTTTTACTAATATTCCAAGGATTAAACGTAAAATCAAGACGCTGAACGAAGTTGGACTAGGGTATATCAAACTTGGTCAACCATCGACACAGTTATCTGGTGGAGAAGCACAAAGAATTAAACTTGCGACAGAACTAAGTAAAGTGAGTACTGGAAAAACACTTTATATACTTGATGAACCAACCACAGGCTTGCATACTGCCGATGTGCATAACTTGATCCACGTGATACAAAAATTAGTAGATGCTGGAAATACGGCGGTCGTCATTGAACACAATTTAGATGTCATTAAATCATCGGATTATATTATTGATTTAGGTCCTGATGGAGGCGACAATGGCGGAGAGATCGTTGCAGTAGGCACGCCTGAAGATGTCGCTAAAGTTAAAGGTTCATATACGGGTGAGTTTTTAGTGCATATGCTAACAGATGCCTATAGAGAACCTTTGAAAAAAGAAAAGAAAGTTGCAAAAAAAATAGATTAATAACATCAAAATATCAGTAAACACATTAATGGGAGCAACGATGATTACTAACTATAAGATTTTAGAGCCAAGCCTGTCTAGAACTTATAAAGCGATTTTCGGAGCTCTTATTTGATTGTTTGGAAATGAATTTCTGCAGGACTATAGGTTGAGATTGTATAAATTGCATGTTATGATGGGTTTAGTTTTACCATTTAATTTATGAATGATAGGATATAGGATGGATAATCAAGGATTTCAAGTAAAAGACCATATTAAAGAACAACTTAAGACTTTACCACACTTACCGGGAATCTACATTATGAAAGACGCACACGGAGAGATTATATATGTAGGAAAGTCGAAAAATTTGAAAAACAGAGTAAGCTCTTATTTTAGAGGGTTTAATTCTCATATGCCAAAAGTACAGACCATGGTCATAAATATACAAGAATTTGAGTATATTATTACTGATAATGAGATGGAAGCCTTGATTTTAGAGGCCAATTTAATTAAGAAGAATCTACCGAGATTTAATATACTTCTAAAAGACGACAAAATGTATCCTTATATCGTAATTTCGACAGGCGAAAACTTTCCACGTGTTTTTATGGCGAGGCAGTTACCCAAAGGCAATTACAAAGTATTTGGACCTTATACGAGTACTGAGCAGGTTAAATTGACATTAGAAGTTATACAGACTATTTTCCCAATTAGAGAATGTACTAAAAAAATAACTGACAAAATTGATAGACCCTGTCTTAATTATCATATCGGTCGTTGTGCTGGTGCATGTAATCATATGATTTCCAAAGAAGATTACAATGTCTATATTCAGAAAATCATTAGATTTTTAGCAGGGGAAAAACAATGGCTTATCAATGAATTAAGTGAGAAAATGCTCGAAGCTGCTGAAAAAATGGCATTCGAGGAAGCTGCCAAACTACGCGATAAGATTTCTGCTTTAAAAGCACTTAATGAAAAACAAAAGGCAATTCAAAACAATGGGAAAAATCAGGATTATATCGCAACTTATAACTTTGAAGATCGTGCCTGTGTCATGTTATTTCAAGTGAGGAACGGCAAAATAGATGGTCGCGAAGCATTTAACTTATCAAATGCAGACTCAACTTCAGCATCAGAAATGATATCTTCCTTTATAATGCAATATTATTCAGGGTCAGATCAGATTCCCCCTGAAATCTATTTGTCCGAGAATTTTGAGAGTATAGATCTTTATAGTGACTGGTTATCAAAGTTAAGCGGATACAAAGTGACTTTTTCGGTACCTGTTAAGGGTGAAAAGAAAAAGACTATCGATTTAGTATTTAAGAATGCAAAGGAATACATCATGAAATTCCAAGATAAAATAGATAAGGAAGAAGCCTTTAAGAATAGAGCTGAATTGGAATTAAGAGAATTAATAGGCATACCAGATAATATGCCTTTAAATCGTATTGAAGCCTTTGATATATCCAACACTTCAGGCGTATATTCAGTTGGTAGCATGGTTGTTTTTGAAGGTGCTAAAAAGAAACGAAGTGATTATAGACGTTATCGCGTAAAAACCATAGAAGGTCCAAATGATTATGGCTCTATGCAGGAAGTGGTTTATAGACGCTACAAACGAGGACTTGAAGAATTAAAACTCGCTGAAGAAACGGGAATGACAAGTGAAAAGTACAATGCGATGCCGGATTTGATTTTAATTGATGGTGGAAAAGCGCATGTCAACGCTGCACTAGAAATTTTAAATGCGCTTAAGCTCTATATTCCTGTTGCAGGTATGGTGAAGGATGACTTTCATAAGACAGAAGACCTTTACTATGATGGAGAGAAAAGGGGACTTAAAGAAAAAAGAAATGCATTTAAATTGGTTTATGAAATTCAGGAAGAAGTACATCGATTTGCAATTGAATACCATAAATCCTTAAGATCTAAGGAGATGACACATTCAATTCTTGATGAAATTGAGGGGATTGGTGAAAAACGACGAATTGAACTTCTTAAATATTTTAGAACAATTGATCGAATTAAAGAGGCAAGCATAGAGGAGCTTCTGAACGTAACAGGTATAAACCATAAAGTTGCCCAGGCTATATATGACTATTTTAGAACGCCAAATAGTGAAGTCTTCAAATTTGAAAACAATTAATTATTATTGAATTAGATTTAAGTGATTTAAGTAGAGTACTTTAAAGGTAGGGCTTATTTGTGATAAAATAAGCCTTTTTTAAGGGGATAATTGTTAAAAAAAAAACATAAAACATAAAAAAGGTTAAGTGTATACTTTGTGAACAATATATGTTATAATTCTTTTTGGAATGGGTTAAGGAATTAACAAACTGGTTTAAACCTAGTAAATCACTAGGGATTAGACGTTTTAATTAACTTAAAAGTTAATTAAAAAGCAATCGATAAGGAGGAACTTTTTAATGGCAAAGAACTTTTTAACTGATGAAAATTTTGAAAAGCTTCACAAAGTAATTGAAGAGCATAAAGACATGCAAGGTCCTTTAATGCCGATATTACACGAAGCACAACATATTTTCGGTGCAATTCCAATTGAAGTGCAAAAAGTTATTTCTGAGAAGCTCAACACACCATTAGCTGAAATATATGGTGTTGTGACATTCTATTCACAATTTACACTTGAGCCAAAAGGTGAATATCTGATTTCTGTGTGCTTAGGTACTGCATGCTACGTAAGAGGCGCACAACAACTAATCGACAAAATTTCAGAGATGACAAATGTTTCTGTGGGTACAACTTCTCCAGATGGAAAGTTTTCATTAGAAGCGACTCGTTGTATAGGTGCATGTGGATTGGCACCGGTTTTAACTGTTAATGAAGATGTATATGGTCGTTTAACTGTAAACGATATTCCTGGCATCATGTCTAAATACCAAAGCGCTAATTAGGAGGCAAGAATGAAAACTTTAGCTGAATTGACTCAATTACGTGATGAAGCTCTTAAAAGAGTGGATTTAAGAAAAGACAGAAAAGGTACTAGAATTGTTGTTGGTATGGCAACTTGCGGAATCGCTGCAGGCGCACGTCCTATCTTAGCGGCACTTATGGATGAAGTACAAAAAAGAGGTTTAAAAGAAGTTGAAATTACTCAAACTGGTTGCATCGGAGTATGTAGACTTGAGCCGCTAATCGAAGTATACAAAGAAGGCGAAGATAAAGTGACTTACGTAGAATTAACAGAAGAAAAAGCGCGTAGAATTATTGCAGAACATATCGTTAACGGCAATATCGTGAAGGAATTCACTATAGGCGCTACTGAGTAATTTAATGTAAACCAATTTAGGAGGTAATTCAATGGATTTCTATAGAGCACATGTCCTTGTGTGTGGTGGTACTGGTTGCGTTTCTTCGGGATCAGCAACTATTGAAGAAATGTTCAATGACGCTTTAAAAGCGAAGGGCTTAGAAAAAGAAGTAAAAGTAGTTAGAACTGGATGTTTTGGTCTTTGTGAAGCAGGTCCAATCTGTATCGTTTACCCAGAAGGTTCATTCTACTCAAGAGTAGAACAAAAAGATGTTGAAAGAATTGTTGAAGAGCATTTATTAAAAGGTAGAATCGTTCAAGATTTACTTTATATTGATAAATTAGCGAACGTAACTGACATTCATACTTCTATCAATGATGTAACTTTCTATAAAAAACAAAAAAGAGTTGCACTTAAAAACTGTGGTGTTATCAATCCTGAAATCATTGATGAATATATCGCTTTTGACGGATACCAAGCTTTAGGTAAAGCTTTAACGCAAATGACACCAGGTCAAGTAATCGATGAGATGAAAAAGTCGGGTCTCCGTGGCAGAGGCGGCGGTGGTTTCCCAACTGGACTTAAATGGGAGTTTGCTTCTAAATCAGAAGGCGACATTAAATATGTAGCTTGTAATGCTGATGAGGGAGATCCAGGTGCATTTATGGACCGTTCAGTTTTAGAAGGAGATCCACATGCTATTATTGAAGCAATGGCAATTGCTGCCTATGCAATTGGCGCTGAAAAAGGTTATGTGTATATCCGTGCTGAGTATCCAATCGCTGTTAAACGCCTTGGTATCGCAATTGCACAAGCAAATGAAATGGGCTTATTAGGTAAAAATATATTTGGTACTGACTTTAACTTTGAAATGGAAATCAGACTTGGTGCTGGCGCATTCGTATGTGGTGAAGAAACTGCATTAATCGCTTCAATTGAAGGCGAACGTGGTATGCCAAGACCTAAGCCACCATTCCCAGCTCAAAAAGGAATCTTCGGTAAACCAACTATTATCAATAATGTTGAAACCTATGCAGTAGTACCACAAATCATCTTAAATGGTGCATCTTGGTTTACTTCATTTGGTACTGAAAAATCTCCAGGAACTAAAGTTTTCGCATTAGGCGGAAAAATTAACAACACTGGTCTTGTTGAAATTCCAATGGGCACGCCGCTTAGAGAAGTTATCTTTGATATCGGTGGTGGTATTCCAAACGGTAGAAAGTTTAAAGCGGTTCAAACGGGTGGTCCATCTGGTGGTTGTTTAACTGAAGCGCATTTAGATACGCCTATTGATTTTGATACACTTACTGCACTTGGCTCAATGATGGGTTCAGGCGGTATGATCGTAGTGGATGATTCTAACTGTATGGTTGACTTTGCTAGATTCTTCTTAGATTTTACAGTTGATGAATCTTGTGGTAAATGTGTACCATGTCGTGAAGGTACTAAGAGAATGTTAGAAATTCTTGAAAAAATCACTTCTGGTCATGGAACTTTAGAAGACCTTGATAGACTTGAAGATTTAGGACATTCTATCAAAGATTCTTCACTTTGTGGCCTTGGTCAAACAGCACCAAATCCAGTATTATCGACATTAAAATACTTTAGGGATGAGTACATTGCTCACGTCGTAGATAAGAAATGTCCTGCAGGTATGTGCCAAGACTTATTGTCTATTGTTATCACTGATGGATGTATTGGTTGTACAGCTTGTAAAAGAGTTTGTCCAGTTGATGCAATCAGCGGAGAAGTTAAGCAAAATCATGTTATCGATCAAGCAAAATGTATCAAATGTGGCGCTTGTATTCCGAAATGTCCTAAGAAAGTTATTGTTAAACAATAAGATTAGGCCAATCCAGATTATATGAAAGAGGTGTACTTATCGTGAGTAATGTAAGTTTATCTATAAATGGTATTCAATATGAAGTACCGAGCAATTTAACCGTATTAGAAGCGGCAAGAACAGTTGGAATTGATATTCCTACACTTTGTTTCTTGAAAGATATCAATGAAGTTGGCGCATGCCGTGTATGTGTTGTTGAAGTTGAAGGCGCAAGAGCACTTCAAGCTTCGTGTGTGTTACCTGTTCGTGAAGGAATGGTTGTTAACACAAATAACACTAGAGTAAGAAAAGCGAGAAAAAATACAGTTGAGCTTTTATTAGCGAATCACAATAGAGAATGTACGACATGTGTGAGAAGTAAAAACTGTGAACTTCAATCTTTATCAGAAGAATTAAGCATCAGAACGATTCCTTACGAAGGTGAAAAAAGAGTTCCTTCTTTTGACGATTTATCACCATCAATCGTTAGAGATTCAAGTAAATGTATCCTTTGTGGACGTTGTGTTAGTGCTTGTAAAAATGTTCAAGGCATTGGCATTTTAGATTTCTTAAACAGAGGATTTAAAACGACTGTTGGACCAGCATTTGAAATGAGCATGAAAGATGTTCCATGTATCTACTGTGGTCAATGTATGGTTACTTGTCCAGTAGGTGCATTAACTGAAAAATCGTCAATTCATAAAGTATGGGAAGTACTTGAAGATAAATCAAAACACGTTATCGTTCAATCTGCTCCAGCTGTTAGAGCTGCACTTGGCGAAGAATTTGGTTATCCAATTGGCACAAACGTAACTGGTAAATTAGCAACAGCACTTAGAAGAATTGGCTTTACTAAAATCTTCGATACAAACTGGGCTGCTGATGTTACGATTATGGAAGAAGGCACTGAATTATTAGGTAGAATTCAAAATGGTGGCGTATTACCAATGATTACTTCTTGTTCACCAGGTTGGGTAAGATATATCGAATTCCAATATCCAGAATTATTACCACATTTATCAACATGTAAATCACCACAAAATATGTTTGGTGCTTTAGCGAAGAGCTATTATGCTGAAAAACATGGTATAGATCCTAAAGATATTGTCGTTGTATCAGTAATGCCATGTACTTCTAAAAAATCTGAAATCGTAAGACCTGAACTTGAAGTTGATGGAAACAGAGATGTCGATATCTCAATCACAACAAGAGAACTTGCTCTTATGATCAAAGAGGCTAGACTTGAATTTGATAAACTTGAAGAAGGCACTTTTGATGCTTTCATGGGCGATTATTCAGGCGCTGGCGTTATCTTTGGTGCTACTGGTGGTGTTATGGAAGCAGCGATCAGAACTGTTGCTGACGTATTAACTGGTCAAGATCTTGAAAATGTCGATTATACTGCAGTGCGTGGTATTGAAGGCATTAAAGAAGCGACTGTAAATGTTGCAGGTATGGACATCAAAGTTGCAGTTGCGCATAATACAACAAATGCAGGGATCTTACTTGAAAAAATCAAGAAAGGCGAAGCGGATTACCACTTCATCGAAGTTATGGCTTGTCCTGGCGGCTGTGTAAACGGTGGTGGTCAACCAATCCAACCCGCTAACGTTAGAAATGTGATCGATATTAGAGCTGAAAGAGCAAAAGCACTTTACTCTGAAGATGCTTCAAAAGAAGTAAGAAAATCACATAAAAACCCAGAAATCAAAAAATTATATGATGAATACCTTGGAAAACCAAACAGCCACAAAGCGCATGAGTTACTTCATACGCATTATGTTGTTAGAGAAAAATTCCCATTAAAATAAGGGGTATCAGAATATAAGCATAATTAAACTTCAAAGAAGTTTCACAGTTAGAGAATCCTCTATTGTGAGACTTCTTTTTTTGCAATCAGGATAGTGTCCCTTAAATGTATAGTTTCAAAAACATTAAAAATAGTTTAAAATAGAAGAAGCGACTAAATCTATATGAAATAAATTGATGATAATTTAATAATTTATAAGTAAGTAAGTAAATAAGTAAGGAGAAAAATTGATGACATCTAAAAGACCACTTGTGATTTCTATTGAAGGCGGAGAAGGATCTGGGAAATCTACAATCATTGAAAAGATAGCAGAATATTTTATGAATTTGAGGATGGATTTCATAATTACAAGAGAACCAGGAGGGGTTAGAATCTCTGAAGAAATAAGAAAGATTACACTTGATCAAAAATATACTGAGATGGATGCTAGAACAGAGGCGCTTTTATTTACTGCTGCGAGAAGGCAACATTTAGTGGAAAAGGTGTTACCAGCTCTGAGGGAAGGCAAAATTGTTATTTTTGATCGCTTTGTCGATTCATCTTTAGTTTATCAAGGTTTTGTGAGAGGAATAGGTATTGATGAAGTTTTTCAAATGAACCAGTTTGCAATTGAAGGCTTTTTACCAGACTTGACTTTATACCTTGATGTAGAACCCAAAGTAGGCCTTGAAAGAATTGCCCAGAATCCTGAAAGAGAAATTAACAAACTTGATCTAGAGGGACTACAATTTCATGAAAAGGTTAGAAATGGTTATTTGCATTTGCTTGAATTATTCCCTGAAAGAATCATTAAAATAGATGCAAATCTCGAACTAGAAAACGTCCTTGCAAGTGTTGTAAAACAAATTGAACTCAGATGTTAAAGGTGTTATAATGTAAGTGTTAATTGTTAAATAATTAACTTTTAATTACTTATAGGAGGCAATAATGCATTTAAAATACATTAAAGAAATTATAAAAGCAGATGTATTAGCATATGAACCTGGTTTAGAGCTTGAAATTAAAACAGCATTTGGATCTGACTTAATGAGCGATGTACTTGCATATGTTGAGGAAGATACTTTATTAATAACTGGCTTGACAAATCAACAAGTTATTCGGACTGCTGAGATGCTTGATTTAAAAGCTATTTTATTTGTAAGAGGTAAGAAACCATGTGCTGAAATGGTTGCATTAGCAGAAGAAAAGAAAATATTACTCATGTCAACTCGAGAGTCCCTTTTTACTGTATCTGGGGTTCTTTATGGAAATGGGTTGAGGGGTATTTCAATATAGCTTTCTGTCCATAATCAGAGGCGAGGGGAAACTGATTTATGAATTCATATATTAGAAATGAAGAAAATATTGCGATGAAGCTACATTATGAAGTGCTTAAAGATGATTTTTCTAGAGCAGGTGAAGCTTCAAGTAAGATAAAAAATATGCTGAGACAGTTGGCGATTGATGCCAACATACTTAGAAGGATTGCTATTGCAACTTATGAAGCTGAAATCAACCTAGTGATTCATTCTCTTGGTGGTTCAATTGATGTTTACATCAAGCCTGAATGTGTTGAGATATATATAGAAGACAAAGGCCCAGGCATAGAAAATGTTGAACTTGCAATGACTAAAGGGTACTCAACTGCAACTTCTGTTGCGCGTGAGATGGGTTTTGGTGCAGGTATGGGTTTACCTAATATGGAAAAGGTAAGCGACGAGTTTGTAATAGAGTCCACAATTAATGTTGGAACCAATATTAAGATGGTAGTTAATTATTAATCATTCCTCAATATGGAGGTCAAAATGAAAGAATATTGGCATTCGGTGGTGCTTGAAAAAGACTACTGCAATGGCTGCACACATTGTCTTGATCGTTGCCCAACTCAAGCGATTCGCATTATTGAAGGGAAAGCACGAATTATTCAAGATAGATGTATAGATTGCGGAGAATGTTTAAGAGTGTGTCCTTACCACGCAAAAGGTGCTTTGGTAAGCTCCTTAGACGTAATTAAGAATTATAGATATACAGTTGCGATTCCATCCATATCTTTTTATGGACAATTTCCGGAAATTTATGATATGAATACTGTTTATAATGCATTGCTTGAATTGGGATTTGACGAAGTATATGATACGGCACATGCTGCGGAACTTTTAGCGGTCTATGAAAATCATTTGCTAGACAAAGAACATGTCAACAAACCCCTTATATCCACGTATTGTCCTGTTATAACGCGTCTTATCCAGATAAAGTACCCAGCCCTTATTGAACATATTATTAAGCTGGAAGCACCTATGGAGATCGCTGCAAGACATGTGAGGAAAAGGTTGATAAGTGAAGGCTATCAAGATGAAGAAATTGGTATTATCTATATTTCACCATGCCCAGCTAAAATCACGAGTATTAAGAATCCGATTGGTATTGATAAATCCAGCATAGATGAGGCTGTATCTACAGAAGAAATATACTATAAAGTAATGAAAATCATTGATAAAGTAGTTCCAAAAGTAGCCATTCAAAGATCCACAGGAAAAGGAATTGGATGGGCACGTGTTGGTGGACAGAGTTATGCAATGGAAATTGATGATTATATCGCTGTTGATGGTATTGATGAAGTCATCAAAGTACTAGAATCTATGGAAATTGGAAAACTAAATTCACTGGATTTTTTTGAAGGATATGCATGCGTTAACGGGTGTGTTGGAGGTCCATTAAATGTGGAAAACACATTTATCGGAAAAAATCGAGTTAGAAAACTCACTAAAAAATATGGGATGGAACGCACAGTAGATATTGATATTGAATTAACTCCTGAAAATATGGAATGGGATACACCAATTTTACCAATGCCTATTTTCAAACTAGATACTGATTTCAAAAGAGCCTTAGAGAAAATGGCTAAAATAGAAGAATACACTCAAATGCTTCCAGGAATAAATTGTGGTGCTTGTGGCTCACCAAACTGTCGGGTTTTAGCGGAAGATATCGTCAATGGTTATGCTAAATTAGAAGATTGTATATTGTTAAATAAAAGATAAGGTGGTATGTGTATGCAAGTGAAAGCATTAATAGAAAAACATGGTTTTACGCATTTATCAGGAACTGATATTGACAGAGAAATTTCAAATGTTTATTCTTGTGATTTGCTCAGCTGGGTAATGGCAAAAGGAAAGCATGACACTGCATGGATTACAGTTCAAACACATAATAACATATTAGCGGTGGCTTCACTTTTGGAATTTGCCTGCATTATCATCCCTGAAGGTATCACTGTGGAACAAGAAATCATCGATAAAGCCAATGAGCAAGGTGTCGTTTTGCTTTCAACAAAGCTTGAGGTATTTGAAATCTTTAAGATATTATATGAAGCAGGTATTAAGTAGTGGAACTCACTTATGATTTACACATACACTCTTGTTTGTCTCCGTGTGGAGACGATGAGATGACACCTAATAATATTGTTAATATGGCCTATATCAAGGGTCTTGATATTATTTCAGTGACTGATCATAATACCGCAGGTAATGTAGAAGTTGTGGATCAACTTGCTAAAAATTTAGGGTTACTTTTGATTCCAGGAATGGAAATTCAGACTAAGGAAGAAGTACATGTACTTTGTTATTTTCTATGTGTAGATCAGATAAAATCCTTTGAATCTGAATTAGCACCTTTTAGATCTCAAATAAAAAATAATCCAAAAGCTTTTGGCAATCAGTGGTTGATGGATATTGAGGATCATATTATTGGTGAGATTGAAACGGCACTTATCATGTCTATTGATATTTCACTGGATGAATTACAAAAACTAGTGACTAAACACAGTGGTATAATTGTTCCAGCGCATGTAAATAAATCTTCGAATAGTATCTTAGTCAACTTGGGATTTATTCCTTCTGAACTTAATATTCATACAGTGGAAATCCACGAAAAAAGTGCACTAAATGAAAAATTTGTTTTTGGATTTAGACGTATTTATAACTCCGATGCACATTATTTGAAAGATATACAGGAACCTATTCACAGTTTTAATCTCTCTGAAAAGAGTTGTAAAGCTGTCATTGATTATTTAACAGGGAAGGTTTAACTATGAGAGAACTTTCGTTACACATTTTGGATATTGCTCAAAATTCTATAAAGGCTGAAGCAGAGTGCTTAAGGATTGTCATTATCGAAAATTTAGATACCGATCGATTAACCATCAAGATCAAGGATGATGGAACCGGTATGGACTCTGAGACCGTTCGCAGGGTTATCGATCCTTTTTATACAACGCGGACAACAAGAAAAGTTGGACTTGGAATTCCACTCTTTAAACTATCCGCAGAGCAATGTGGTGGATATTTTGAAATCAAATCACAACTTGGTTCCGGTACTGAAATTACGGCAGTTTTTCAACATAGCCATATAGATAGAGTACCACTTGGTAATATGCCCGAAACTATTATCACAATTATTAATGCATGTGAAACAATGGATTTGGTTTATACGCATACTTTCAATAATGAGACGTTTACTTTAAACACAAAAGAAATTAAGAAGCTGCTTGATGGTGTTCCAATTAATAATTTGGATGTCATTAAATGGTTAAGGGAATATATTTCAGAAGGGTTAACAGAAATTATAGGCGTACATTAGTGTATGCCTATTTACTTTTTATTTGCAATTATGATATGGTTATTTAATAAAGAGAACATAGAGGTGACGCTTTGAACTTGAAAAAAATGGGTATTAAAGTACTAATTGTGACAATAATCTTATTGTTTTTATCAAAAAATATAGAAATGGATCGTTATTTAAGAATTGCACTTGGCGTATTTGGAGTAGGTTCTGGATTTATGCTGATGTTTTTAGACAGCTATAGGCATTTTGGTGACTAATTCAAAATGAAAAGAGGTAAAATATGACTAAATGGAAAAAGTGGTTATCTACATTACTTATAATTGTTGGACTTGGAATTGCTGCATTCCCAATTGCAGATAAAATTTATATCAATTATTGGAATCAAAGGTTATTGGCTGCATATGATAATGAATTGACGCTTAATGAACAAGCGCCATCAATGGCTGAATCAGATTATTTAGCGCTTCAGGCAATTTATGCAAATAACGACAGCGCAACTACTGGAGAAACCATTGAGCCAGATACCTCTGAGAGTACAACAGCAGTTGATGCGACAGAAGAAACAACTTCAAAACCTAAAACAATTGATAAAAGTGTTATAGGTAAAATTAAAATATCCAAAATTGACTTAATCATGCCAATTCTAATGGGGGCAACTGAAAAAAATCTCAATAGAGGTGCAACCGTTATCAGTGGTACATCTGACTTTGGCGTAGTAGGAAATGTTGGTATTGCTGGCCATAGAGGAAGATCATATGGGATCTTTTTTAATCGCCTAAATGAGATTACACAAGGTGATATTATCGAAGTAACGACAAACAATACAGTTTATAAGTATACCGTTTATGAGACTTTAATTGTTGAACCTACTGATGTTTCAGTCTTAAATCGAAACGATAAAGATAAAATTTTAACTTTGGTCACCTGTGATCCTGTAAAAAATCCAACACATCGTTTAATTATTCACGCGTTACAAAATCCATAATTTTTCGTAACAATAACGTAACTTTACGCTTTCAAAATTGTGTTATACTAAAGAAGTACAAGTAATTGAAACTGTGAAGAGATACTCTTTTCACGATAAAGGCAAACCATCGGAAACGTTGGGACGCAAAGCTATAGGGTCTTTCGAAAGAATGGCAGCCTGGCCACCGAATGAGAAGATTTTCTATTTTTTGAAAAGCTTCAATAATTCTATATTGTGATGAGTAACTCTCACCGAAAATAGCAAACCACCGGAAACGATGGGACGCAAAGCCATAGGGCCTTTCGAAAGAATGGCAGCCGTGCTACCGAAGGGAGAGTTTTTATGAAAAAGATGATGAGTCTTGCAGTAGCGTTTTTGCTACTATTTGGCACTTCAACACAATCTTTTGCTTCAGCTGAGATCATCCAAGCAGACATTGAAACAGGTGTTGTTAGCGTTCAGCTTGGTGAAATAAGCAGTGCAAAAATTTTATTATTGGTTGAGAAAGATGGTGTGAGATACACTTATCCAATAGTGGACACTGATATTAATCAATTTCCATTGCAACTTGGAAATGGTGATTATACAGTTCGGTTGATGCAAAATACAACTGGCAATAGTTATAAAGAATTATCAAAAGCCAATGTTTCTTTAGATTTGGTAAATAGCAATAGTGTCTTTTTAGAATCAATTCAAGATATTGAGTTTAATGATCAATCTTTAGCAGTTATTAAAGCAAAAGCTTTAACTAAAGGAATTTCTAACGATGCTGATAAAGTAAAAGCAATCTATAATTATGTAACACAAAATTATAAATATGACTATAATAAAGCTAAGACAGTAACCAGCGGTTATTTTCCAAATGTAGATACGATGTATACTACCAAAAAAGGTATTTGTTATGATTATTCGTCATTAGTAGCAGCAATGCTAAGAAGTGTTGGAGTTCCAACAAAACTCGTTAAAGGTTATTCAACGCCCACTAAAGATATTTACCATGCATGGAATGAAGTCTTTGTTGATGGTAGTTGGAAAGTAATTGATACAACTGTAGATTCTGCATATGTACAAGCAAATAAGAGCATTAATATGTATAAATCGTCTAATGATTATAAAGCTTCAAAAATATATTAATCCTATATTTCTTATTCCCCCCATTTAAATACATTGTGTCATTGTCATTTACATTATGACAATGACTTTTTTTTTGCAATTTGAAAACATGTTTTTCATGTTTTCAAATTAAATTTTCGTTATTATTTAAGTTTTCATATCTTTTAACCTGAAAATGGTATAAAATTAAAAGGTTGAAAATATCGTTTCTTTTTATGTAAACAGGAGAGTTTAAATGTCAAATATTAAAGGCATCATCAATATTGCTGTGATTGCGCATGTCGATGCAGGAAAGTCTACATTAGTAGATGCATTTCTTAATCAAAGCAATGTATTTAGAGCAAATGAAGTTGTACCAGATTGTGTTATGGACAGTAATGATTTAGAGCGCGAACGCGGCATTACAATATATTCGAAAAACTGCTCAATTATGTATAATGGTTACAAAATAAATATCGTAGATACCCCTGGCCATGCTGACTTCTCGTCAGAAGTAGAGCGTATCATGAAAACAGTAGATACAGTTGTATTGTTGGTGGATTCAAGTGAAGGTCCAATGCCACAAACGCGTTTTGTACTCAAAAAATCATTGGAAAGAGGCTTAAAACCAATTCTTTTCATCAATAAGATCGACAAGAAAGATCAAAGAGCGGAAGAAGTAGTTGATTTGACTTTTGACTTGTTTGTTGAATTAAATGCAGATGATCAACAACTTGATTTTCCAATCGTTTATGGTATTGCAAAAGAAGGTATTGCTAAGCGCACAATGGAAGAAGAGAGTACAGATTTATCACCATTATTTGAAACTATATTAAGCCATGTTGCGCCATATGCAGTTTCAAAAGAGGAGCCGTTACAATTACAAGTATCATCACTTGATTATGATGATTATGTAGGTAGACTTGGTATTGGTCGAGTTGTAAGAGGCACGATTAAACAAGGTGAACAAATCGCTGTCAGTAAGCGTGGTGGCACTGTAGAAAAAGCGCGTGTATCAAAATTATATGTATATGAAGGGCTTTCGCGCGCAGAGGTTCAAGAAGCTTATGCCGGAGATATGGTTGTAATCGCAGGTATTGATGACATCTCAATCGGAGAAACAATTTGTAATCCAAATTTGATTGAACCAATGCCTATGATTGAAATAGAAGAACCAACATTATCTATGAATTTCTTAATTAATGATTCACCTTTCTGCGGAAGAAGTGGAAAATATGTAACCAATCGCCATTTAAGAAATAGGCTTGATAAAGAACTGGAAGTAAATGTTGGTTTAAGAGTCGATGCACTTGATTCAGTTCAAGACGGTTTTAGAGTATCTGGTAGAGGCGAACTTCATCTTTCAATTTTACTTGAAAACATGAGACGTGAAGGTTACGAAGTTGCGGTATCTAAACCACAAGTTTTAATGAAAACTATTGATGGTGTAAGATGTGAACCCGTTGAACGCGTTATTGCCATAGTACCAGATGAGTATTCTGGAGCGGTCATTTCAGAGTTGAGTATCAGAAAAGGTTTAATGGAAACAATGCACGCTGAAGACGGTTATACAAGAGTTGAATTTGCCGTACCGACAAGAGGGCTCTTAGGTTACCGCAGTGAGTTTGTTAACGTGACAAGAGGCGAAGGCGTATTAATTCGTTCATTCTACGAATTCCAACCTTATAAAGGTGAAATTCCTAAACGTGCAAATGGCGTATTGATCTCACAACAAGGTGGCGTTGCAATGTCATATTCTTTATTTAATCTTTCAGATCGTGCAACAATGATGATTGATGCCGGTACAGAAGTTTATGAAGGGATGATCATCGGTATCAACTCTAGAAGAGAAGATATGGTTGTTAATCCAACTAAGAATAAAAAATTAACCAATACACGTGCTTCTGGATCTGATGACGCGATTAAGTTGTTACCGCCAAAAATCTTTAACATGGAAGAGGCATTAACTTTTATCGAAGATGATGAGTTACTTGAAATCACACCAGATTCATTGAGAATGAGAAAAAGACTACTTAATGAAACGGATCGATTAAGAAATAGAAATAAAGTTTTCAAGGACATTGAAATCGTTGAAACTGTTTAAAAATTATAGTAAAAGCTTTCTAATTGATAATTTCAGTTAGAAAGCTTTTTTTTATGTTTGATTTTACAAATATTGACATATGAAATAAATAATGGTAAAGTGTAATAAAAATCCCATAATTTAGGAGGTGTACAATGAGTTCTCTAGATACCATTATCATTATCCCACTTATAATTATAATCATTGTCTTTGCTTTCTCTCTTTTTTCGTATGCAGCGCAAATCAACTTAGATGAGATGAACTATTCTAGATTTTTCTTACTTAATGTTTTAGAACCAGCATCTATAAATGATAAGGCACCTGTCAGAACCCTCTCAATTATAAATAGAAACTGGTTTTTCGCAACTTCAAATTATTTTGCAAATGAAAGCACTTTGGATAATCAAGTTATTTTGCCCAATATGGTACGTCAGTTTGAAAATAAAGGCGTTTGGCATATTTTAAGGTACAATAGAACTTTTTTAGCACTAGCTAAAGAAAACAGCGATTTGTTTTTGAAAGTTGGCATTGATGCTGAATAATAAAAAAGGAATTAGTATTTTAACAAGCATTTCAAATCAAAGTGGTGGAATTTCAATTTTTTTAGTTATTATTTTGCCTGTGATTATCTTGGGATGTGTCTTTGCTTATGCGCTGCTTTATCAGTTAGAAAATGAAAATCAGATGCAAAAGTTAGCATATGCATCAAGTGAAGCCTATTTATCGCGATACAATGCCTATATGTTTAATCAGTTTGGGATCTTAGTCAATTCAGATGATATCTCACTTGAAAGCGCAGTAGTGACATATGCACTTAAAAATAACTTAATTGCCGGTAGAGATAATCTTGTTATCGAAAATTCTAGGGTAAGTTTAGTTGATCATGATGTTTTCTTAGATGCTTTAAATACTGCCGCAACTGTAGTAGTAGGTCAAAGTGTACTTCAGCATGGTTTTGATATTTTTGAGCAAAATAAAAGTCTATTGAAAATCAAAAATATGTATGACACTTTTGCGCAAATAGAAAAAGGAATCGAACCTTATTTTGATGAATTGAAAATCATGAAGCTTTTAGGCAGTTTAAAAGAATCAAAAAATATTGAAGATATTTCAAAAAATGAAACTATAATTCTTCAATACCTTCAAACACAACAGGTTGGATTTGAAAATCAGATGCAGTCTCTTAAAAATAAAGTGGATCAATATAGTCAAAATGCTGCTGAAGGAGAAACAAGTGATTTAGAGCGCCTTAAATTGTTTATCAATCAAAAGAAAGGTGAGTTTGAGGTTTTAGAAGAAACATTTAAACACAATCAAGATGAAATACAAGATATGATTAATATTGCCACTCAAATCAAAAATCAAATTATGGATTATGAACATGAAGCGAGTATTCTTGATGTTGAACTCGGTGAAATTACCAATAAAATCAATACAATAACAAAAAAGGATAAAATGACAACTTCTGATCAAATTCAATTAGAGGCACTCACGTTATCAAAGGAGAAACTAATTATCAATAAAGAAATGATTAATCAGTCAATTCAAAACCTTTATGCCTCTCTAAAAGATAATATTAAGGTTGAAGCAACTGAAGTGAGTAAATCTCTGTATCATAAAATTCTAGATGTACTCTATACGATTGAACAAAAATTTTCAGGTGTTGAACTTGGAAATAAAACATTGATAATCCCTGAAGGCTATGATCACACTACTGATTCGTTTTCATTTGAGTGTGAGCAACTAAATCAAAAGGTGCTTATATCAGAATATCTGATGACAGTTTTCCAAAGTTATGATCAAAATTGTCCTAGGAAAATAGCGTTTAAGGATCGTCTTCAAACTGAAAGAGCACTTAAAGGAGAAATTGAATATGTTCTCTCAGGTGAAACGGATGAGCGTAAGAGTATGAGCCTAGTGAAACTAAAGATTGTAGCCCTTAGAGTCCCATCGAATTTAGTGAGCTTATTACAATCGTCGGATAAGATGAAACAACTAAGCGAAATTACAATTGTGCTGCCCCAACCTTGGAGAATGCTTGCGTTTAGCAGTGGTATGATACTCTGGTCTACTGCTGAAAGTTACGTTGACACAAACAACCTATTAAAAGGCGAAGGGGTACCTTTGCTTAAAACAACAGGTGAGTGGCAAGTTGATATTGTCAGTCTTATTAATTCAGGAGAAAATAGTACATTTGGTAAAAATACAAAGTCGAAAGATTCTACAACTACAAATTCACCTACAGTATTTTCAACCGATTTGTACTATCAAGACTATCTTAGACTTTTACTTTATACGCAATCTATTGAAAAGACGGTTAAACGCACAATGAATCTTTTTGAAGTCGAATTAATCAAAACAAGTGATCAACAATTTTCGCTTGATAAATTTTCCAATGGTCACACGGTAAAGATCATCTGGCGTGACACGGGTTTACTTATAAATCAGATGCATCAACTAGAGTTTTATAATGGCACAATGCCTTAATGCGAGTACGTGGGAGAACGAGATGAAATTTTTTTCGCTAAAAAAAAAGTTAATTGATAGTGAGAATGGCAGTATTGCTTTAGAGGCAACGGTTGCTTTTCCAGTTATGATGATCATATTGATTACGTTGTTTGGCACATTGCTCTCGTTTTATATTGATGAACGCGTTACTTGGAGTGCTTTAAATACAAGAGACGAAATGAGTCTTTATAGTATGCCATTTATGGGGCATGAAAAAACAATTGAAGGAAAGATAAATAGTACTGCAATTTCAGAATTATCAAAAGTCATACTCAATAAATATATAAAAGAGAAAGGCATTCAAAATTTAGTAACTTTAAATGATGTCAAAATAACTTTTGACGCATATGGTTTTGCAGAGTTTGAAATTGAATATCAATATAAATTATTATCGCTCAATCCTAAACAGCACATTTATTTGCCAATAAGTGCAGCTGCAGTCTCAGATGGTGAAAACTTTGCCGAAGCAACCGTCTATATCACGACCTATGGCGAGAAATATCACAAAGCGGATTGTTTTCATCTCAGAAAAAGCAAGTTTGCTATATTACTTTCAAATGCAAAAGAAAAAGGATATGAGGCTTGTAAGAACTGCTATAATTTCAATGCAGAGGAGCACTAGAATTCATCAATTATATCAAAAATTTAAATGGGTGGTTAAAATGATACTTGAAAATGTTGAGTTAGAATTGTTTAAAACGGATTTTAAAAGTGAAAAAATAACGCAACAAGTAGAGAAGGTGGAATTTGTTAAGACGGGACTTACATTGATTTGTAAAAACACCAATATAAAAGCAGGTCTTGATGAATTGTCAATTTTGAAAAAACTAAATCAATCAAAGTGCAATTGTTTTCCTAAACTAATTGATTATAAAATGACAAATCAAACCTTTCAAATCTTTACAAGTTTTATAGAAGGATTAACATTTGCGGACTTGATCAAAGACAGAAGAAAAAGAGAAGATGCACTGCAAAATTTAGAAAAAATTGTTCAAAGTGCAATAAACGCCTTAAATGCAATTCATATTGAAGGAATCTTGCATCTGGACTTAAAGCCAGAAAATATCATTTTAGATCAACACTACAACGTCTACATCATCGATTATAGCACAGCGATATTTATAAATCGGAAAGATCAACTTCATGAGTTTGTTGGAAGCTGGGGATATATTTCACCAGAGATAATGCTTGCTACCACCAGAGTTGATGAAACAAGCGATTATTATAGTTTGGGAAAAGTTTTTGTAGCATTAATTGGAAAGCTAAATTATATTGTCCCTATAGATCTCTATGAAAAGCTATTATCACTCACCAGCATTCAACAAGAAAAAAGAAAAGAAATTATGAAAGATTTAATAAAAACACTTGCATAATTTCGATGCATACAGTAAACTTACATTATAGGATGATTGTATACAATAATGCTATCAATGGAGGCTGAGTATGAAAAATGTCGTTAAGGGGAATCAATTCGAAGTTAAATTCTGTAAACGTTGTGGCGATGAGAAAAAGGTTAACAAATTTAATTTATGTAAATCATGTGAATCAGAAGTTGATTATGAATATGCTATGATGTATGAAACTAAAACTAAAGAATAGAATTTCAAATGCCATGATGAGCTAAAAAGTTCATTTTGGCATTTTTTCGTTTACAGAAAATACATATTTTTTTCTTATATAATAATTTGCTTTATGCTATAATAATATTGATAGTACCCACAAGGGACTATACAAATAGGTTCAAAAGGTAATTACAACTAAATGGTTAAATAATTGTTACAGCTCAAAGCAAAATGCATGAGACTGAAAGATTGGTTTACAGATATTGTAGCTCTTTTTGTTTTTTGCAAAAGGAGCTTTTTGATTTTTTGATCCTTTGAAACGGAGTTATTTATGAAAGTTGGATTTATTGGTGCAGGAAAAGTTGGTCAATCACTTGGACTTTTGTTAAGGTCACATGGATATACCTTAGTCGGATTTTACACTAGACAGGCCAATGGGCTACATTTAGATCAAAGATTATCGCAAGCAAGATTGTACACAAATCTCGCCAAGTTTATCGAAGATTCTGATGTAATCGGGATTACGGTCCCTGATGATCATATTGATAATGTTGTAAATGAGATTGCGTCGCTTCCATTTGATGTAAGTCACAAATATTATTTTCATACAAGTGGTGCACATTCAATTGAGTCGATGAAGATTTTAGGAAACCAGATCTTTTCACTACATCCTTTAATGGCTTTTCCAGCTGTAATCGTTGATATTAATCGTTTCAAAGATATTTACTTCGGAATAGAAAATCTAAGTGCATTTATCGAAACTGGGCTTGATCAAGTTATAATGCATTATATTGAAATTCAATCAGATCAAAAGGCAAAATATCATGCTGCGGCTGCAATCGTTTCAAATTACTTAGTTGCTGTAATTGATTTTGGACTAAATCAGTTAATGGAACTTGGAATTGAACCCAATGAAGCGCAAAAAGCTTTATGGCCACTGATCATGAACACCATAGAGAATGTCAATCAGTTAGGAACTAAGGCAGCTTTAACAGGACCAATTGTAAGAGGCGACTTGGGTACTATCGGTGCTCATATTAGGGCAATGAACAAAGTTGATTTACAGCTCTATAAGTCAATTGGCCGTTATACACTTCATATGACCAATCATCAAGAATCCATTCGAAAGAAATTAGAAAAATTACTTGAGGAGGATGATTATGACAAAGTTCACAACATCAACTTTTAAAGCACACAAACTAAACAAAGAGAAAATTACGGTATTAACTGCATATGATTACTCAATGGCTTCATTGTTAGATCAAGCGGGAATAGAGTGTTTACTGGTAGGTGATTCTCTTGGTATGACAATGCTTGGCTATGAAGATACTTTGTCGGTTACCATGGAGGATATGTTACATCATACTAAAGCGGTTAAAAGAGGTACTAATTCGGCAATGGTAGTTGCAGACATGCCTTTCTTAAGTTATCACATTAGTGATGAGGAAGCAGTGAGAAATGCAGGTAGATTTATAAAAGAAGCAGGTGCGCATGCTATCAAACTTGAAGGTGGTTTTAATGTAAAATCACGTATAGAAGCAATCGTTGCTGCTCAAATTCCAGTTATGGGACATTTGGGATTGACGCCACAATCGGTCAACATGTTTGGTGGTTTTAAGGTGCAAGGTAAATCTGAAGCACAAGCGCGTCACTTAATTGAAGAAGCTAAAATGCTCGAAGATGTTGGCTGTTTTGCCATTGTACTAGAGTGTGTACCTGCAAAATTGGCTAAACTAATATCAGAGCAACTTTCCATTCCAACTATTGGTATCGGAGCAGGCGCTGGATGTGATGGCCAAGTTTTAGTCATTCAGGATATGCTGGGTATGTTTACTGATTTAACACCCAAATTTGTAAAGCAATACGCAAGCTTAAAGGAATTAATAATTGATGCAGCAAAGCAGTATTCTAAAGAAGTTAAAGAGAGTAGTTTTCCAGAAGAAAAACATACTTTTAAAATAGATGAAGACATTATAAATAAGCTTTATTGAGGTGAGGCATGCAAACTGTAAAAACGATTCACGAACTTAACAAGATCATAAGAGAACAAAAAGAAAAGGGAAAACAAGTTGGTTTTGTACCTACGATGGGTTTTTTACATCAAGGACACTTGTCGCTAATGAAAGCATCTAAGGCAAAATCTGATTTTACTGTAGTTAGTATTTTTGTCAACCCAACACAATTTGGACCGAAAGAAGATTTGGCAACTTACCCTAGAGATTTAGTACGTGACCAAGCATTATGTGAGTCTGTGGGTGTAGATTTGATTTTTGCACCAGAAGTTTCAGAGATGTATCCCGATGGATATTCCACATATGTTGATTGTGAAGGCAACATTACGAAGCAGTTATGTGGTGCATCAAGACCAACTCATTTTAAAGGTGTTACCTCAGTTGTTGCAAAGCTATTTAATATAGTTCAACCTAATTTTGCGTTTTTTGGTCAAAAGGATGCACAACAGGTGGCAATTATTGAAAAAATGGTGAGAGAATTGAACTTCCCTATAGAGATCATACCTTGTCCTATTATTAGAGAAGAAGATGGCTTGGCGATGAGTTCAAGAAACACATATCTCAGTGCAAAAGAGCGAAGTGAAGCGCTTGTGCTTCATAAAGCCCTTTTAGAGGCAAAAGTGTCTATTGAAGATGGTGAAACAAATTCTGAAGTATTGAAAAGAAGAATGACTGATATTATCAATACCAGTCAATCAGCAGTTATTGACTATGTTCAAATTGTAGATACACACTCACTTGAGTCAATTGAGACCATTGAAAATGAATTTTTAATTGCATTAGCAGTTAAATTTGGCAATACGAGACTTATTGATAATTATAGAGGCAAATTAGGAGGAAATTAAATTCATGTTATTAACGATGTTTAAAGGCAAAATTCATAGAGCAACAGTGACTGAAGCAAATCTTAACTATGTAGGCAGTATAACTATCGATGAGGATTTACTGGATGCGGCAGGTATTTTACCAGGAGAAAAAGTACAAATAGTAAATAACAATAATGGTGAAAGACTTGAAACTTATACAATTGCAGGTAAGCGAGGTAGTGGCGTCATCTGTTTAAATGGTGCAGCTGCTAGAAGAGTGCAACCAGGAGATATTGTGATTATCATCGCTTATTGTTTGATAGATGCAACTGAAGCTAAATCGTTTGTGCCAAATGTGGTTGTTTTAGATCATGCCAATAAAATTGTCGAGATTGATCATGTTGAAAAACATGGGGACATTAAATAGATTGTTTGTAAGCTTTTGCGTTTTATGTTAGAATGTTAAAGGTTAAATACAATGTAATTTTGGAGATAAATAATGCTATTTAATGCGCTTAATGAAATATATGCAAAGCATGAAATTCTTATAGATGAAGCGATGTCAAATCATACATCCTTTAAAATTGGTGGAAAAGTTAAAGTGCTTGTCATACCAAGTCATTTTGAACAAATTAATAAAACGCTGAAATTATGCCATTCATTAAATCAACCTTTTTTAATCATGGGAAATGGCTCTAATATTCTCGTGGAAGATAAAGGGATAGATGCTTTAGTGATAAAAATATCGGAAGCGCTCAGTGGTGTAACATTTGAAGATGATTTGGTGATTGCAGAATCGGGTATTTTAATTTCGAAATTATCAAAATTAGTTTTGAGAGAATCACTTCAGGGCTTTGAGTTTGCGTCTGGTATACCTGGTACACTAGGGGGCGCCATATTTATGAATGCTGGCGCTTACGGTGGCGAAATGAAAGATGTGATTGAGTGGGTAGAAGTCATGACTCTGGATGGAGAAATCTTGAAAGTTGATCGAGATCATCTTGAATTTGGTTACAGAACGAGTGTTGTAAAAGACCGAAATTATATCGTGCTACGCGTAGGGATTAGACTTTCACATGGTGATATGCAAGGTATTATTGAGTGCACCAATGAACTTACTAAAAAAAGAGTAAGTAAGCAACCGTTAGAACTTCCTAGTGCTGGAAGTACCTTTAAAAGACCTCCTGGACATTATGCCGGTCAATTAATTGAAGAAGCTGGACTAAGAGGTTTAAGACGTGGAGATGCGCAAGTATCAGAAAAACATTGTGGTTTTATAGTCAATCTTGGAAACGCAACTTGTGACGACGTTTTAGAGTTGATATCAGTTGTTCAAAAGGTAGTTTATGATACTTTTGGTGTTGCACTTGAACGAGAAGTAAGAATTTTTGGTAAAGAATAGTTAAAAAAGGATAAAGCACTGACGTATTTATTTTTATGATTTGATAAAGATAGAATAGTTAGTGCTTTCGTTATTTAGTCTTTCAAGCAATTGCTTAAATAAAGTATGACAATTCGATAAAAAAAATTAAAACGTAAAAAGAGTGGTATAATTATCTTGACGAGTTTGTAGGAGGTGGATTGATGATTGTAAAAGCAGATTATCATATGCACACTAAATTTAGTGGCGATAGTAAAAATGAATTGGAAGCAATCGTAAAAAAAGCAATAGAACTTGGACTTGAAGAGATTGCAATTACTGACCATGGCCCTGCTCACAATGGATATGGTATAAAAAAAGAAAATTATCCTGTGCTTAGAGCAGATATTGATAAGTTGAACTTAAAATACCCTCAAATCAAAATTTTACTGGGACTCGAAGCAAATATTCTCGGTACTGATGGCGAAATTGATATAGATAGTGATATGTGGGGGATGATTGACTGGGTGAATGCGGGCTATCATTTTGGAAGTAACTTGAAAAAAGATTTTAAAATTCATTTATATAATATTTTAAGTAGATTTTCAAAGCACTTTTATGATAAAGCAAGGGCGATAAACACTAAGGCAATGGTGTCGGCAATTGAGAAAAACAAGATTAATATGATTACACATCCCGGTGCTAAAGGGCCTGTCGATATTGATGCGGTTGCGAAGGCAGCTTCATTAAAAGGCACTATTTTAGAAATTAACAATTCACATGGTCATTTAACCATTGAAGAAATTAAAGTTGCCATGAAATATCCTGTTATTTTTGCAGTATGTAGTGATGCCCACGAAGTTGACAAAGTAGGTCAAGTAAGCAATGCACTTGATCGCGCTTATATTGCTGGTGTGGATAAGAAAAATATTTATAACGTTAAATAAAAGGAGATACACGTGAATTTTATAATTATTTCTGGGCAATCGGGTGCTGGTAAAAGCCAAGCAAAGAAAGTATTTGAGGATCTAGGGTTTTACTGTATTGATAATTTACCACCTTCACTGATTCCTAATTTTATTGCATTGTTAGAACAAAATTCAGAGAATATTAACAATGTAGCACTCGTTATAGATATTAGAGGTGGGAAGTTCTTTAAAGATTTAGAAGATAATTTGACCTTGCTTAAGTTGAAAGGCTACGCTTATCAAGTTTTTTATTTTGAAGCAGATGATCAAGTTATTCTAAAACGATTTAAAGAAACGCGTCGAACACATCCACTTGATCCAAATGGAAGAATAGAAGATTCAATACAGTCTGAAAAAAAACTTCTGTCTGCTCTAAGAGCAAAAGCGGACTTTGTGATCAACACCAATACAACTACACAGTCTCAACTTAAAAATTCTATTTCTCAAGCACTTGAGTTGTCTGAATATCATCTACCACTTCAGTTAACGTTTGTTTCTTTTGGCTTTAAAAAAGGCTTGCCTCAAGATGCAGATTTTCTTTTTGATGTTCGGTTTTTACCAAATCCTTATTATATTGAAGAACTAAGAAATTTAACGGGAAATGAAATCGAAGTGAGTAGTTATGTCATGGGATTTGATGAAAGTGTTGAGTTGTTTAACAAATTAACAAATTTACTGGATTTTATTATTCCCAATATGATAAAAGATGGTAGGTCTCAACTGGTAGTGGCAATTGGATGTACTGGTGGACAGCATAGGTCTGTTACATTTGCCAATGCCATGACAGAACATTACTTGAAAAACGGCTATTCAGCTAATGCAATCCATAGAGATGCAAGGAAGGATGGTTAAGTCATGGTCAAAATAGTTGCACTTGGTGGTGGAACTGGACTATCCATTCTTCTTAGAGGTTTGAAAGAAGTGTCAAGTAACATTACAGCGGTTGTTACGGTAGCAGATGATGGTGGCGGTTCAGGGGTACTAAGGGAAGACTTAGGCATGTTGCCTCCAGGCGATGTGAGAAACTGCATCCTCGCACTTGCTAATAAGGAACCGATTTTACAGGATTTATTTCATTACCGGTTTCAAGAAGGGCGCTTAAAAGGTCAAAATTTTGGCAACTTGATGATTGCTGCCATGGTAGGTATATCAGATAGTTTTGAAGAAGCGATTAAAAAAATATCAGATATCTTTGCAATAACAGGTGAAGTTTTTCCCGTTTCTGAAGAAGATATTGTCTTATACGCCAAACTTGAAGATGGCACAACCGTTGTCGGAGAATCCAACATTCCACATGAAGCAGTTAAAAGAGATATCGCTATTGATCAAATCTGGATTGAACCCAAGGATGCCAAGACCTATGAAATGGTTGTAAAACGCATTCGCGAAGCGGATATTATCGTTTTAGGACCAGGCAGTCTATTTACAAGTATTATCCCCAATTTATTGGTTCAAGAAGTAGTTGATGCCATCAATCAATCCTCAGCGCCTGTTTTCTATATTGTGAATATAATGACTCAGCCTGGTGAAACTGATGGATTTACAGCATCAGACCATATTTTGGCTTTGAAGAAGCATACTCAAATCAGTAAACTTGATTATGTAGTTGTCAATACTGGTGATATTCACGCTGAAATACTAGAGCGGTATGAACGTGAGTCAGCATTTCCAGTAGCTTTGCTAGAAAAAGACCTTGAAGTATTGAATGCGTTAGGTGTGAAAATTATAGATGATGATTTTGTTGAAGAGAAAAAAGGGTATGTAAGGCACGATGCCCCTAAAATTAGTAAAAAAATGATGCGATATGTTGAGCGTGTCTATAAATCTGAAAAGTGATTTTGGGTGGGGCATTAGCGCCACTTTTTTTTTCGTTTTAATTGTGATTAATAGCTCATTTTTGAGGTATTTAAGCATAATATCATGCAATTTATGGTATACTATAATATGCGCATAAAAGTCTAAAAGGTGAATTTATGAAAAGAGTATTCAGTTCTGGTGGTGTGGTATACATAGGCAATAGTATCCTCATGCTCCAAAAGATTAATGGCGATTGGGTATTGCCTAAAGGAAAAATTGAGCTGGCAGAGACGAGTGAAGAAACTGCTGTAAGAGAAGTTAAGGAAGAAGCTGGCATAAAAGCAAAAGTCTTAACGCCAATTGGTGAAACTTCTTACAGGTTTAAAAATTACTGGTCTAATAATCATATCATCGAAAAAAGAGTGTATTGGTATCTAATGAAAGCGATAAATACCAACGCCCATCCTCAGCGTGAGGAAGGATTTATTAGCGCAAAATTTATCCATCGAGATAATGTTGTTCAATTGGCAAAATATGATGATGAGCGAGATATTCTTGCAAAAGCATTAGAAATAATAAAAACGTTTGAGGGAAATTAAATGTCGTTTTCATCTAAATCAAAAAATGAGTTAACTAGAATTAAAACCGAGGGAAGATGCTGTAATCGAGCGGTTTTATCTGGTATCATAAGGGTAAGTGGCGCACTTGAATTTGCTGGCTATAATGCTATGAATTTGAGAATTGTGACGGAAAATCCAGCTGTAGCAAGGCTTGTTTTTATATTACTAAAAAAAACATATCAGCTCCATACCGAGCTCATAATGAAGGAAAACAAAGTACTCAATAAGCACCATTCCTATGAGATGTTTATCGAAAAAGCAAATGATATTTTGACAGATTTGGGTATCCTTAAATTTGATGGTGAAAGTTATACATTAAATGATCGCGTACCCAAAGAGATTATAAAGAAAAATTGTTGTAAGAAAGCCTATTTACGTGGCATCTATTTGGGTGGCGGCTCTCTTAGTGCACCTGAAAAAAGTTATCATTTGGAATTGATTACACATAATGAAGTTTTTGCAACCGAACTGATTCATTTTATCAACGACCAATATGACTTGGGAACTAAAGTAACTGTGAGGAAAAAGAATTATATTGTCTATATTAAAGAAAGTGAAAGAATTGTAGATTTTTTAAATATTATTGGTGCCCATCAAACACTTTTAGAGTATGAAAATATTCGCATCTTAAAGCAGATGAGAAATAATGTTAATCGTGTTGTTAACTGTGAAACGGCAAATATAACCAAAACTGCGGATGCTGCATATGAACATTTGCAAGCGATTGAGACGATTGAATCAACTGTGGGTTTAGATTATTTAGATGACAAATTAAGAGAAGTTGCCGAAATGAGAGTAGAAAATCCTGAAGCGACCTTGAAAGAACTTGGTGAGATGATTATCCCGCCAATAGGAAAATCCGGTGTTAATCATAGACTTAAAAAAATTATGGAACTAGCTGATCAAATAAGTAAGAGGAAGGGTTAACATGAAAAGATTACTTGCGTTAATATTAGTGATGCTATTTGTACTTACTGGATGTAATTATGGGAATGATCAAGAAGCCAAACAATGGAAATTGATTGAACAAAGTGCTGAGGGAACAACTGTAATTATTGCAGTTCAACATTCAAATCCTAAAGTAGTTGAATGGCTAAAAAGTGACTTTGCTGAATACTTAAGTACAAATTACAAGATAAAATTAAAAGTAATTGAACAACCTCTTTTGAAGACAGTTGATGAATTATCAAATAATAAAGTGAATGAAGTCAATACAGGTGAGTATGATATTATCCTATTTGAATCTGATGGGTTTAAAAGTGCATTAAACAAGGGAATCTTATATGGTCCTTTTACGGATAAATTACCAGAAGTAAAAACAGCAATTGATATTTCTGCATTAGATTATCAATATAAAGAAGGTGTAGCGACTCAGGGATATATTGTACCATATGGAAGAAACGAGCTGAGTTTCATCTATAATCAAGATGTATTTTATGAAAAGCCAACGACTTATGAGGAACTTACCGCTGTAATCAAAGAATTTAAAGGACAATTTACGTATCCTAACCCTACTTCATCAAAAGAAGGGGAGGCATTTATATTAAGTATCATTGGACAAACAATTGATTTAGAACCCTTTATGTCTGGTGCAATAGATCAAAACAAATTTATAAGTGCTATTCAACCTGGAATTGATGCGTTAATTGCGCTCAAACCCTATTTGAAAGACCAAGGTACAAGTTATCCTACTACGACACAAGAATTGGATGATTTGTTTAACAATGGTGCCTTGATGATGAGTTTTTCTATGGATTTTAATTATGCAACGGACAAGTTAAAAGAATATGAATATCCTGAAAATGCATCTACATTTGTAATTCCAGAAGGTGTTGCAACTTTTAATGAAGGTGCGTCTATTGCTTATAATTCACCCAATAAAACAGGGGCTATGGTGGCGCTAAACGCATTACTAAGTCCTGAAATGCAAACGAGTAAGTACAATCCTAAATCTTGGGGGAATTTATCTATTTACTCTTTAGATGTGACACCTAAGGCCAATATTGAAGCGTTAAAAACGATTAAGCTAAAGTCAACCACAGTTAAGTATAACGATTTCTTGGAAAGTGTGATGACTGAGTTTACACCTGAAATGAGAAGTATAATATTAAAACAGTGGCAATTACAAGTTCTGGGGAAATAAGGAGATCACATGGGTGCTAATGCGTTTGTGCACTTACATCTGCATACTGAGTATAGTTTACTAGATGGTTTTGCAAGAATCGAAAAATTATTTGGTAAAGTTAAAGAACTAGGAATGGACGCCGTGGCAATTACTGACCATGGCGTTATGTTTGGTGTCGTGGATTTTTATAAGGCTGCGAAGAAAAATGGCGTAAAACCAATTATAGGCTGTGAAGTTTATATTGCATCAAGATCCAGGTTCGACAAAGAAGCTGGGTTGGATAAAAGTTCAGGACATTTGATTTTGCTCGTTAAAAATGAACAGGGATATAAGAATCTGATTAAGCTAGTATCTGCTGGTTACACTGAAGGCTTTTATTATAAACCAAGGATCGATTATGATTTGTTAAAACAACATAGTGCTGGTCTTGTCTGTTTAAGTGCATGTATCGGTGGTGATGTGCAGCGGTTACTTTTAGAGGGGGATATTGAAGGTGCAGAAAATATGGCGCTTCAGCTACGCGACATGTTTGACGAAGGTGATTTTTACCTTGAACTTCAAGATCATCAGATGCAAGAACAGAAATTGATCAATAGAAGATTGGTTTCTTTAAGTGAAAAGACTAAGATTCCACTGGTTGCAACAAATGATGTCCATTATCTTGAAAAAGAAGATGAAGCGGTACACGATATATTACTTTGTATACAGACGGGTAAAGTACTTAGTGATCGCGACCGCATGAAGTTTCCAACCAAAGAATTTTATTTAAAATCACCACAAGAAATGTATGATCTTTTCCCTTCACGGCCTGATGCACTTGAAAACACTGTGAAAATTGCTGAAAAATGTAATTTTGAATTTGATTTTTCTAAGACACATTTACCTGAGTATACTCTAGCAGGTAAAAATGGTCAGAATATGTTAGTGGACCTTTGCAATGAAGGCCTCAAAAGAAAATATGCAGATTTTGAAAAACAAGTCGCCCGCCTTGAATATGAATTAAGTGTCATTCACCAAATGGGTTATGATGACTATTTTCTCATAGTATGGGACTTTATCAGATATGCAAAATCTAAAGGTATTGCAGTTGGTCCTGGTAGAGGCAGTTGTGGCGGGAGCATCGTAGCATATGTTCTCGATATTACAGATGTAGATCCCATTAAATATGATTTGATTTTTGAAAGGTTTTTGAACCCTGAAAGAATCACTATGCCCGATATTGATATTGATTTTGAAGATGAAAGAAGATCTGAAGTTATAGATTATGTTGTTGAAAAATATGGAAAAGAAAGAGTTGCACAGATTATCACCTTTGGAACGATGGCTGCAAGAGCTGCTATCAGGGATGTTGGTCGTGTAATGGATATGTCCTATCAAGAAGTTGATAAAATTGCCAAGGAAATCCCTATGGAAATTGGGATGACATTGGAGAAGGCTTTAGCGAAGAATTCCAAGCTAGTAGAATTAATCGAAAGTTCACCAGAAGCAAAATCTTTAATGGATGCAGCAATAAAACTTCAAGGAGTGCCAAGGCATGCTTCAACACATGCAGCCGGTGTTGTGATCTCAAAAAACCCCGTAGACACTTATGTGCCTCTATACGTTCAAGAGGGCGGAATTTCGACCCAGTTCAACATGAACTTGCTTGAAGAACTTGGAATGTTAAAAATGGATTTTTTAGGTCTTAGGACATTGACAGTTATCAAAAATGCATTACAATTAATTGAAGAGGGACAAAATATAAAATTGGTTCTCGAAGATATCCCACAAGATGATTTATCTGTTTATGAGATGATTGGTCGTGGGGATACACTTGGATTATTTCAATTAGAATCTACTGGATTCAGGCGGTTTATGAGAGAATTAAAACCGACTGGGTTTGAGGATATCATTGCTGGGATATCTTTATACAGACCGGGACCAATGGATTCGATCCCTATGTACATTAGAAATAAATATGACCCAAGTCAAGTGGTTTATAAAACTGAGCTGTTGAAGCCCATCTTAGAAGTAACATATGGTTGCTTAGTTTATCAAGAACAGGTTATGAGAATTGTAAGAGAACTTGCGGGTTATAGCTATGGTAGAAGTGATATTGTAAGAAGGGCAATGAGCAAAAAGAAAATGGATGTTATGGAAAAAGAGCGTGCCTATTTTATCAATGGAAAACTTGATGAAAACGGTACCATTGAATTGCCTGGTTGTGTTAGAAATGGTGTGCCTGCCAATATAGCAAGTGAGATATTTGATGACATGGTAGATTTCGCCAAATATGCATTCAATAAATCGCATGCGGCGGGTTATGCAATCATCGCTTACCAAACAGCATATTTAAAACGACATTATCCAGTAGAATTCATGGCAGCTTTAATGACAAGTGTCATGGGTAGCCAATCGAAGTTAGCACTCTATATTCAAGATGCTAAGGAACACAATATCAAAGTTTTACCGCCTAATGTAAATAAGTCTTATCAAGGATTTACTGTTGAAAATGGCGCGATACGATACGGATTAAATGCAATTAAAAATGTTGGCAGAGGCGTAATTGAAGCCATCATTAAAGCGCGAGAAGAAAGACCGTTTAAGGGCTTCTATGATTTCTGTGAAACAGTAAACGCATCGGAAATTAACAAAAAAGCGGTAGAAAGTTTGATTAAAGCTGGTGCATTTGATGAACTTGGTCATCTAAGATCTCAATTATTAGCGATTTACGAGAAGACGATTGATGGTGTACATGCCATAAAAAGAAAAAGTGTTGAAGGACAATTTTCTATTTTTAATATGGAACTTCCTGAAATCACTTCAGAAGAAATGGGCAATAAAATGCCCAATATACCTGAACTTAGGTCGCAAACATTATTACAGTTTGAAAAAGAAATGTTGGGTATATATTTGACGGGACATCCTCTGGATAAACACAAAGCGCTTTTGGAGTCGTTAACAACGATGAATATTGCGGAATTAAAAGAAGATGCTGCTGAAATTGAAACGACCCTACAAGACAACATGAAAATAATCACTGGCGGATTGATCATCGCAAAAATCGATAAAATCACTAAGAACAATAGCAAGATGGTTTTTTTAACAGTCGAAGATTTATATGATCAAATCGAAGTTATCGTATTTCCAAAAACATATGAAAAAGTTCAAACGCTGATGATGAAAGATCAAGAAATATTGATTCACGGAAGATTGCAACTCAAAGAAGATGAACCTCCGAAAGTGATTGCAGAAAAAATTATTGCACTCGAAGGTGCTGTTAAACCACAGAAGCTCTTTGTTCGTTTTGAAACTGAAGAACGAGAAATGTTAGAAACAGTTCATAAACTTTTGAAAATATACGAGCAAAACCATCTCCAAAAGGGGCGTAAATCGGAAGTTGTATTTTATATTCAAGACAGTCAAAAAAAATTAAACAGTAATTGTCGAATAGTTGTGACGGATGAAATTGTAAAGAAAATTGAAGGCATTGTTGGTTTCGGAAATGTGAAACTGGGATAATGCCAAAAGGAGTGAGGTCTTTGAAGAAAATTGGTGTACTAACAAGTGGCGGTGACGCTCCAGGTATGAATGCAGCAATTAGAGCTGTTGTTAGAACTGCTATTTACCACGGTTTTGAAGTGGCAGGTGTCTATCGCGGTTACCAAGGGCTAATTGAAGGGGATATTGAAAACTTAAATATTACTTCTGTTGGCGATATCATTCATCGTGGTGGTACAATGCTAAGAACTGCAAGATGCCTTGATTTTAAAACTGAAGAAGGTTTTAATAAGGGTTTACAAATGCTTAAAATGTTTAAAGTTGACAGTTTGGTTGTCATCGGCGGAGATGGTTCATTTAATGGGGCTAAGAGATTGGCAGAAGCTGGTTTTCCCACTATTGGTATTCCAGGAACGATTGATAATGATTTAGCTTATACTGATTATACTTTAGGTTTTGATACGGCACTGACGACTGTTGTAAGTGCAATTGGAAATATAAGAGATACTTCTTCTTCCCATGGAACTGTTAATATCATTGAAGTAATGGGTAGAAACTGCGGCGATATTGCACTTTATGGCGGTCTTGCAGGTGGTGCAGAAGCAGTAATTATCCCTGAACTTGATACAGATATCGATGAACTTTGCAGAACTATTATTCGAGGTAAAAAACGCGGCAAGTTACACAGTATACTTTTACTTGCCGAAGGGGTTGGAAAACCTTATGAACTTGCTGAACAAATCAAGAGTAAAACAAGTTCTGATGTAAAAGTAAGTGTTATTGGCTATCTACAAAGAGGTGGGACGCCTACGCCGAACGATCGTATCTTAGGTTCTAGGATGGGATCTTATGCGGTTGAGCTGTTAATGGCAGGTCAGTATGGAAAAGCTGTTGGTATTAAAGGGAATCAAATGATAGCACTTGATTTTGATGAAGCTTTAAATATGAAGAAAGATTATGACAAAGGTATATACGAATTGGCAAGAATTTTGGCAATTTAATATATGGGTTAATTTTAAGGACTTATTAGGAGGAAATTTATGTTAAGAAAAACCAAAATCGTTTGTACGATTGGACCAGCAAGTGAACCAAAAGAAATATTTAAGGAATTGGTAAAAAACGGATTAAGTGTTGCAAGACTTAATTTTTCACATGGTAGCCATGAAGAACACTTAGCACGTATTGAGATGATCAAAGAAGTAAGAGAAGAACTAGGCGTTCCAGTTGCGATCTTATTAGATACAAAAGGTCCTGAAATTAGAACTGGTAAATTTAAAGAGCCTGTCTACACACTCGTTGAAGGTCAAGAATTTACACTTACAGTTGATGAGTATGTTGGCGATCAAAACAAGTGCCAAATCTCTTATATAGGGCTACCACAAGATGTTGTAGCTGGAGATAGAATCTTAATTGATGACGGTTTAATTGAACTTGAAGTAATCTCGACAACTCAAAATGAAATCAAAACCAAAGTACTAAATGGTGGCGATGTTAAAAACAATAAAGGAATCAATGTACCAGGCGTTAAAATCAATTTACCTGCAATTACACAAAAAGACATTGATGATATCGTATTTGGTATCAGAAATGGTATTGATTTTATTGCAGCATCATTTATCAGAAAAGCTGCCGACGTTCTTGAAATTAGAAAAGTACTTGAAGATAACTTCTCACATGAAATTCACATTATTTCTAAAATCGAAAACCAAGAAGGCGTTGATAATTTAGAAGAAATCTTAGAAGTTTCTGATGGATTAATGGTTGCACGTGGTGACCTTGGCGTTGAAATTCCTACTGAATTTGTACCAATCGTTCAAAAGAAAATGATCGAGATGTGTAACAGAGAAGGTAAACCGGTTATTACTGCTACTCAAATGTTGGATTCTATGATGCGTAACCCTAGACCGACGAGAGCAGAAGCGACTGACGTTGCAAATGCCATCTATGATGGTACTGATGCGGTTATGCTCTCTGGTGAAACTGCAGCTGGTAAATACCCACTTGAGTCAGTAAAGACGATGGCTAGAATAGCGCATGCTGCTGAACAAGCACTTGATTACAAAGAGTTACTTCAAAAGAGAGTTGCCCTTGCTGATGAAAAAGGCGTTACTTCAGCGGTAAGTCATGCAACTGCAAATACAGCTTTAGAACTTGAAGCAACTGCAATTATCACTGCAACTTCTTCAGGTTTCACTGCAAAAAGAGTTTCTAAACTTAGACCTAAAGCACCAGTCATTGCTTGTACCATCACTGAAGCTTCTTGCAGAAGAATGAACCTCGTTTGGGGTGTTTTCCCAGTTGTGATTGGCGAAGGCACATCAACTGATAAAATCTTTGACATGTCTGTAGAAAAAGCAAAAGAAAAAGGATTTATTAAAGATGGTGACCTTGTAGTTATCACTGCTGGCGTGCCTGTAGGCGTATCTGGTGCGACAAACATTATGAAGGTACAATTGGTTGGCGAAGTATTAATCAAAGGTACTGGCCTTGTTAAAGACTTTATAAGAGGCAAAGCATGTGTGGGTAGCACACCGGAAGAGTTAGAAGGTAAATTTATGCCTGGTGATATTTTGGTTTCTACTTCAACAGATAAAGATTTAATGCCTTTCATCCAACAAGCTTCAGGCTTGATTGTTGAAGAAGGTGGATATACATCACATGGCGCTATTGTGGCATTAAGCCTTAAAATACCATGTGTTGTTGGTGCACAAAATGCAACTGAGCTCTTAAAAGATGGCACAGATATTACACTTGATTCAGCAAAAGGAATCGTATATGCTGGAAAGGCAAGAGTACTCTAATCCTAAGGAGGCATCATGAATTACAGAGAACTTGGTTTAACTGGACTAAAAATTGCGCCAATTGGTTTTGGCGGTATACCCATCCAGAGACTTGATCAAAACAATGTCGATCTCATCATAGCAAAGCTTTATCAAGAAGGTTTAAATTTTATTGATACTGCAAGAGGTTATACAACCAGCGAAGAAATGATTGGTAATGCTATATCCTTAGTTGGTAGAGAGCATTTTATCATTGCGACTAAATCCATGTCGAGAACTTACGACGAGATGAAAGTCGATATTGAAAAGAGTTTGTCAAATCTTAAGGTCGATGTAATAGATTTATACCAATGTCATAACGTTAAAGATCTAGAACAGTACGCATTGGTTATGTCTGAAAATGGTGCCTATAAAGCGCTTTTGGAGGCTAAAGCTGAAGGAAAGATAAAACACATCGGCATAACCGCTCATAGTGCAGATTTCATTAGACAAATCATTCGTGAAATGCCTTTTGAAACCATTCAATTTCCTTATAACATCGTTGAAAGACACGGAGAAGACTTGTTTGAAATTGCGTCAAAACGCGGTGTAGGTGTTATCGTTATGAAACCACTTGCTGGTGGAGCAATTCAAAATGGAACGTTAAGCCTTAAGTTCATACTTTCCAATAACAACATAAGTGTAGCAATCCCAGGTATGGATCATATTGACCAAGTTACAGAGAACGCCAGCGTTGCAAAAAACGAAATTGTTTTTTCTCAGTCAGAAATAACTGAAATGGATGAGATCGTTGTGACGCTTGGAGAAGCATTTTGCAGACGCTGCGGCTATTGTCTACCATGTCCTCAAGGCATAGACATCCCAACTCAGTTTTTAATGGAAGGGTATCTTACGAGATACAACCTATCTGAATGGGCAATTACGAGATATGATGGGCTAACTGTGAAAGCAGATGCCTGTGTATCATGTGGTAAGTGCGAAGTGAAATGTCCTTATAATTTACCAATTATGAGTATGCTTAAAAATGTTGTAATTCAGTTTGAAAGTGCAAAATCAGTTTAGTTTGAATTAAATTTGAAATAATGCATTAAAAATAAAAGAGCAATCAGAAATTTATACTCAGCCAAACCTTAAGGGGAAGGTTGAATTGAATTTCTGATTGCTCTTTGTTTTGGTAATAGAATAGCCTGTCGTTAACTTTGACTTGTTCGAGGTGGTGAAGATTGAACATAGAGTCCGCATAAGACGATACTTAATCCCACGATGGTTTTTATGTTTAACTGTTTAAATAAAAAATAATCTAAAATTAAACCCATGGTCATCTGTCCCAGAAAAGGCAAGATTGATATATGAAGTGCAGTGATTCTTGATGAATAGTAATTCATCAATAAAATTACAGCTAGACCTAAAACGCCACCAAGGTAATAATAAACAGGTACGGTTGATAATGTATAAAAGGGAGTGCTAGCATTTAGAAATATGAAGAAGGCGAAACCAACTATAAGTGCTGAAAGGTAATGGAACATTGAGACGCGAAAAGTGCCAAGTGTTTTTGTGTTTTCACCGTTTATTATAGGAACTACGGTTACAAGAACGCCTAATGAAATTGCAAAGATATATATGATGTACGATGTCATCTTCTCCTCCTATAGTACCATTATGGTTAAACCAACAATCATTACCGCTACACCAAACCATTGCTTAGGAGTGGGTTTTGTAACTTTTTTTCCAAGTAGACCCCTATGATCAATCGCAAGAGATGTAAGTACTTGCCCTACTAAAGTAAAAGCAATCATCAACGTTACACCAATTTCGCCTACGACAACGTTATTAAGAATGATCGTAAGAGAACCTAACACACCAGGTAAAAAATGGATAGGTTTTAATTTTACATAAGTTAGCTTTTTTCTAATTATAAAGACGATGATACCAAAGACTATAAATCCGATGCCATGGTATACGATATTACTAAAATAAGTATTAGTTGCGCCACTTAGTAGTCCATTAAAAGTCACCATGATTGATAAGATTAAACCTGTGAAATATGCTAAATATTTTGCCATATGTACCTCTTCTGTATAGGATAAATTAGTTGAAGCAATACGCATTTATTAGTTTTAATCTGCTTCATGTATATAGTATAATTGACTTAACATTAAAAAAATATGACATATGTCATGTTTTACAGATAATTCGATCATTAAGGAAGTGAAGCCATGCAAATTGATGAAAACTCAAAGTACTTAAATTTACTAATTCAAAAAAATAAGATAAATGAAATATTGCCAAGTGAGGTCTTAAACGCAATCGAACTTTGTAAATTTTCAAGGGATGAGGAAATCATTGTTGCAAACTCTGAGATGTCCTATTTTTATTTTTTTGTTAAGGGAAAGCTAAAGGTTTTTCAAATTCACGAAAATGGAAAGGCTTTCCTCATACAGTTTTACAGTTATTTTGACTCGATAGGTGATGTAGAATTAGTAAACAATCTGACGGCATCTTGCTCAGTTAGCGCTGTTATACCTTCAGAGTTAATTAGAATTCCCATGGAATTACTCAGAAATCATGCATTTGACTATCCACCATTTCTAAGGTATATATCAAAATCATTGGCGACCAAGTTATTAATTGCAGACCGACATCATTCCTCTAACTTACTTTATCCAGTAAAAAATCGTCTGGCAAGTTATTTAAGGGCTCATGAGATTAGAGTAAATGAAATAGTGATGAAAGATTCGCTTCAGGATATTTCTGAATATCTCGGAACAACTTATAGACAATTGCATAGGGCTTTTAAACAACTGGAAAATGAGGGAATTTTGATCAAAACTAAAAAGAGCATTATCATTTTGAACATCGTAAAATTAAAGAATCTCGCAGGATCAATATATGAGGGAATTTAAAAAGTGGAAATCATCCTTTGCATATGAGGATGATTTCCACTTAATATTTGTAAGCGATGGTTTAAAACTGTGATAATCAAGGTTCAAGGTTTAGGTATTTATCAGCAGAAACTGGTGTACTAAAATCTATAAGCGCATTGGAAATAGGAACACCATTTGATAAAATTTGAATTGTGGTTACACCATCAAGGCTTGTACAGCTATAAATTAGTGCTTTATACATCAGTGTTTCATATTCTGGATAGGCTTTTAGAACACTTTCAATATTTGCACTAAAATTCAATTGAAGATTTGAACCTGTAAGTGTGTATCCTTGTAAAGAAACTTCCTCTGGTAAAACAGAAAACATGTTATCTGTTAAAGCAGTGTGACCTTTTAAAGTAGATATAATTTCGTTGATTTGATCATCAAAGGTTGCTGATGTAAGTTTAATAGGGAGAAACATCATATAATCTGAATCCTTGCTATATCCTACATAAGCACTTTTCTCTTGTCCAGTTATGAACGTATTTTTTAGGTCAACACCAGAAACAATCTTATTTGAAGAGTCATCTAGTAAAAATTTAACGCCATCTAATGGACCCAATGTCATAAAGGTTTTAGAAATACTTTCAATAACGAGTGGAAACTTATCTTCAAACCCTGCAATGTTCGCACTGTACATATAAACACTTGCAATCCCTTTGGAAATCTTGATATTTGGCGCATATGGTATATTTGGTGCCGTTTCATAGAGACCTAAACCTGCTTTTGGACCATTAACGAGTGCCGTATACACAGTTCTCCATCTATTATCAGGCGTTTTTATAATCCTAGAAATTGGAACTAAATGTTTGTAATCTGAGGTAGGATAATAGAGAATCAAACCTAGATTGCCAGTTGAAATTTTGCTCGATGTTTTTAACAACGTCTTTGTATAAGTGAGATTCGTTGCATACCAAGTAAAATCGTAAGTTTTTTCTGCATCATTTAATTTGAAAACGTAATAACCGTTATCAAGTCCTTCAAGTAAATCAGCCTTAGATATACTAATTCTTTTTTGATGATCAACATCGGATACTTTAGCAGAAGTCAACTCAGATAAAGGTATAGATGCGACCTTAGTTGTAGTTGAAAAAACATCAATCGAATATGATGACAACAAATCTGAAGGAAAAACATTAGTTGTACTTTTTATATCAAAATACAACTCTTGATTAAGAATTGAATCTTGTAAGTCGGGAATAACAGTTGATAGCACTGGTGTTATTTTTACTTCTTCAACAGGTTTGTCAACAATCTGCTGTGATAAATCTAATGATAAAATATCCGTACTCAACGGGAAAGCCGTTGCCAAAATAAAGATGATGACGATAAATAGGATATTTGGTAATATTCTGTGCAAAATAGTGCCTCCTTTCAACTTTGATTTCTCTATCATTATAAGCTATTTAGCAGGTCATTGCCAACAATTATTGACAAATTCATTATTTTAACATATTAAACTTGTATTTCTTATCGTCTCTTGGGACCCTTTCTGTTACAATGTTTTTAGGGATGATTTTCTCCTTAAATTTAGATATGAGGCAACCTATATGAAATTGACAAAGAAACGGCATTTTATTTCTTTAATAACGATGCTAACAATTGCATTTATGACATTGAATTTCACAATTAGTTTTGCACAGCCTAACGATCAAGAGGCAAAAGATAAATTAAATCAGATTACTTCTGAAGAGGAATTAATTATTGAGAAACTCTTTGTGATGTCATCAGAAATAGAATTGATGCAGACAGAAGAACTTAAAATAGGTGAGGAAATTAACAATTTAACTCAGAAAATCGAGCAATTATCTAACAATATAGTTGAGATGGAATTAAGATATGAAACCTTAAAGCAAAATCTTGGAGAAGTTCTTAAAATTCAGCAAAGAACTGGTATTGCATCGAGTATTGAAGTGATATTTTCTTCTCATTCTCTTAAGGATTTCGTATTTAGAATCAATTTATTAAGAGACCTTTCAAAAAAAGTGAATGGATTGATGAGCGATACTAAAAGTGCCAACCTAGCACTTTTAAAAGAAAAAGCAGATTATGAAAGTGCAAAAGAAAATCTAGCCATTCAAAGAGAAGCGTTAAAAACTAAAATAAATGACAAAGAAGTAGCAAAAGCAGAACTTGAAGCGTATCTGGGGAGTCTTAATACTGAAAAAGCACATTATGAAGAATATCTAAATTCTATCGAAACACTTTGGAATAGTTTAAAACCCTTGTTTTCTAAGACTATAGAAAGTTTTAATGCATTGATTCAATCAGGTGGCTTACCAGAAGATACGGTTGAAATTAACTTATCACTTTTTAACACTACAGGTACAATATCGGAAATAAAGTTTAATGAGGTCTTGAAAAATCAAAAGGATTTTCCAGATATGGTCTTTGATTTTAAAGAAGATTCTGTTTCACTTTCTTTTCCCGATTATGAAATAGAACTAGAAGGCAAATTTGTCTTATTAGATCCTCAGACGATTCAGTATGTTGTCACTGGAGGCACTTTTTATAAACTACCTATGAGTCAGAGTGCGATATCTGATTTATTTAGTGAAGGTGATATGGTATTTAAACTTAATACTTTACTAGGAAAGAATACGATTAAAAGAATAGATCAATACGAAGATAAAATAGTTATGCAAATAACAATTAGTTTATTTTGAGGTGAATCATGATCAGTGCAAATCAGTGCGAATTAAAATATAAAGATGGTACACTTGCTTTAAAACCATTTAACCTAGAGATTGGGACCTCAGAAATAGTGGTCATCTTAGGACCTAGTGGTTCAGGTAAAACGAGCCTACTTAAACTACTACTTGGCATTGAAGTGCCGACTGGAGGTGCTTTAAGCGTCTTAGATCAGAATATAGTGAAACATCAAGAGCGACAAATAAGAGAGCTTAGAACAAAAATCGGACCAGTTTTTCAGGAGTTTAGATTAATTGAAGGGCGAAGTGTACTTGAAAATGTTATGTTAGGGTTGCGTTTTTTAGATTTTACACATGATGAAATGAAAGAAATTGCAACGGCTTATATCAAACGTGTAGGTCTAGAACACAAGTTAAACCATACAGTTGAGAGGCTTTCTTGGGGCGAATGTCAACGTGTAGCAATTGCGAGGGCGGTTTCGAGAAAACCAAGAATCATCATAGCCGATGAACCAACGGGAAACCTCGATCAAGCCAATGCGATTAATGTCCTCAATTTACTCGCTTCATTTGCCGACGAGCAAACAAGTGTGATTATCACTACTCATGCGGCACATCTTGTCAGTTCCTTTAAATCCACCATGTGCCTTACGATGAAAGAGGGAAGCTTCACAGTAGAAAGAGGCCAAATATGAAGTCTTTTTTTAGAAATATAGGGTATTACTTTAGTGAAGTGATTACAATTTTTAAACTTAATAAAAATTCAAGTATACTATCTATTCTAAGTCTGGCGTTGATTTTTTTCATAGCGCTTTTAACTGTATCAGGGTGGCTTTTTAGCATGAAGTTTTCTGACGCTTTGAAAGATGAAGCAGAGCTAAGTGTTTATTATGAAGAAACTTTAAATGAATATTCACTTGATACTTTGATTGAACAAATCTCACAAACAGAGGGTGTCGATCAAGTCAATAGGGTATCAGCTGATGAGGCAGCTAAACAAATGGCAATTGTGTTAGGTGAAGAAGCAAAGATACTTGATCAGTTTGATAAAAACCCATTTGTACCGTACTTAGCACTTGAAATTGATTTGGAAAAAATTGATTCAATTATTCAAGATATCGATAATTTGGATCACATCACCTATATCCGTGATAATCAAGATGTATTGTCCAAAATTAGCAATTTATCTAAAGTCATTGGGGCGATTGGATTGATGATGTCCCTTGCGGTTATTTTTGCTACGTTTATCATTACCTCACACATCATACGTGAAGGCGTACATGCACATGCAAATCAAATCAATACATTGCAGCTACTAGGGGCGCCGGACAGCTTTATCAATACGCCTTTCTATTTAGAAGGCATCGGCATTTCAATGATCAGTGGTATGATTGCAATTGTCTTATTTATTATTTTTTCGATGCAAGCTTCTAAACTTGGTGCAGACCTTTTGCCATTTATGTCTCAAGTTAACTTGCATTCAAATTCAGTTATGATATCAATAATTATGTTTGCTCTAGTTACATTTATGGGCGGAATAGCAAGTGCGTTTGGACTTAAAATGGTTGTACAAAAGTAATTATGGCAAAATAAAAAGCGCCACTGGTTGAAGCTTATCAACTTAAGTGGCGCTTTACTATTTTATTTTCTGAGTGAAATTTCTTCGAGTTTCACATTTTTATTTCTTTCTTCTATTTGTCTAATTGACCAATCGTTTTGGAAGATTAAGACTGGCCTATCATCTTCATCTTGAACAAGCATCGTATCCATTGTCATAGAGAAATTCTTTTTATCAAAGCTATCCGAAACTACCCATCTCACATAACGATAAGGTAGAGATTCTATGATGACATCAACGCCATATTCGTTTTTAAGTCTATATTCCAAAACCTCAAATTGTAGAACACCAACTACACCGATAATTAATTCTTCTACGCCGATATTTGGACGTCTAAAGACTTGGATACTACCTTCTTCTGAAAGTTGTTCAATCCCCTTAATAAATTGCTTGCGTTTTAAAGAATTTTTAGTATACACTTTTGCAAAATGTTCTGGTGCAAACACTGGAATACCTTCATATTTAATCGCAGAACTATCTTCACATAGTGTATCACCGATTCTAAAGATACCAGGATCATGTATGCCTATTATATCGCCAGGATAAGCTGTTTCAACAACGACGCGGTCTTGTGCCATAAATTGTTGAGGTTGTGCTAATCGCACTTTTTTGTTCTCCTGCACGTGGTTAACTAACATGCCCTTGGTAAATTTACCAGAGCAAATTCTTAAAAATGCAATTCTATCACGATGTGTTGGATTCATATTTGCTTGGATTTTAAAGATAAAACCCGAGAAATTTTCTGAATTAGGATCAATCTTACCTTGGCTACTTGCTCTTGCAATCGGTGGTGGCGTGAGCTCTAAAAAAGAACGTAGAAAAGGCTCAACCCCGAAGTTTGTAAGTGCACTTCCAAAAAATACAGGTGTTAACTCACCGCTTAAAATTTTATCTAAATCATAGGCATCTCCAGCGTGGTCAAGTAGTTCAAGATCATCTAACAGCTTTTGATGTACATCTGCGCCAAACATTTGTACATACTTTGGATCAGACAGATCTCCAGAATCGATTTTTGCAATATTTTGGCCATGATTAGAATCGTTAAACATCTCAATTTGTTTGGAAGCACGATTGTAAACGCCTTTAAAATGTTTGTCAGAACCTATTGGCCAGTTCATAGGGTACGATCTAATGCCTAAACTATTTTCAAGATCTTCAAGCAATTCAAAAGGATCTTTACCTTGTCTATCCATTTTGTTGATAAAAGTAAAAATTGGGATGCCTCTCATTTTACAAACTTTAAAAAGTTTTCTAGTTTGACTTTCAACCCCTTTAGAGGAGTCGACAACCATAACTGCGCTATCTGCAGCCATTAGTGTTCTATAAGTATCTTCACTAAAGTCTTGGTGACCAGGAGTATCTAATATATTGACGCAGTGATCCGCATAATTAAACTGTAAAACAGATGAAGTTACAGAAATACCTCTTTGTTTTTCGATCTCCATCCAGTCAGAGACCGCATGTTTTTGTGATTTTCTGGATTTTACTGTACCTGCTTCTCGGATTGCGCCTCCATATAGCAACAATTTTTCTGTTAGTGTTGTTTTACCTGCATCCGGATGCGAGATAATGGCAAAGGTTCTACGCCTTTTCACTTCTTGGATAATTTCTAGATTCATCTCAGACATATTTACTTCCTTTTCTTTATATCTATTTTATGACAACTGTCAATATTTACTGATTAACTGAAAACTACTACAACCTTTAAATTTTACCTTATCTAGAATGGTTCGTCAATATGCGCTCCTCTGATGACTTTCATATGACAACTAAAAAGTAAAAATAAAAAAAACAATATTTTGACGTAACCTTCACTTCAATTTTACACTAGGTATGGTTAAATTGGCGAAAAAAGATTATAATGATAAACATAATTAAGTACAACCTATAAATTATAGACACTTTATAATACATTATTTGAGGGTATTATTCTTTAAAATAACCGATTATGCGAGGTTTCAATGACTGATGAAGTAAATAAAGTAGCCTGGGAACAGGATCATCTTTCTGCTTGGGTAGAGCGATTTGGTACACCTGATGTTTACGCTAAAAAGCTTAAGCTGAATCCACACGGACCAATCTCAAATTTAGAAGCGTATTTGGGCCAAGTAGAGGGAAAAGAAATATTGAATGTCATGGGTTCAAATGGCAATAAAGCAGTTGCACTTGCAATTTTAGGGGCGAATGTAACCGTTGCTGATTTTTCAAAATCAAATGAGGATTACGCCTTAGCCTTAGCGAAAGCAGCTGGTGTTCAAATAACTTATAAACTATGCGATATTTTACAACTTGAGGATGTAGGAAAATACGACTTGGCATTTGCAGAAATGGGGATACTGCATTATTTTATTGATTTAGAAGCCTTTTATGCAATACTGTTTAAAGCACTTAAGTCTGGCGGTGAACTGATTATACGAGATTTTCATCCGATAAGTACCAAGCTCATCTCTTCAAGAGGTTCAACCGCTAAAGTTAGAAAACATAAAGTTGAAGGTGATTATTTTGATTCAACTTTGGTCGAAAAGATGGTTTCATTTGGCAAATACCTTTCAGACGAAAAAGCAGAAAAGGTGTATTTGAGAAACTGGACTTTAGGTGAAATTGTAACTGCATCAGCCAGCGTTGGATTTAAGGTTGTTGCGCTTATTGAAGAACCCAACAAATCAAGTGATGTATTTGATAAAGGTATACCAAAAACTTTTATTCTTAAACTAAAAAAATAACAGGGGGAGTTTTTTATGGAATATGATTATAAAAGAGCGATACGTGCAAATGTGGGCTTTGTTTGGACCTTTTCAGTGATTTTATCAATTACTGCTTTTATTAATGGTGGCGTATCGTATGGCTTGGAAGCGTTGACATTGACTACTGCGGCTTCTATATTTTCAACGATTTTTAGTTTACTCCCAATAAATAGAGCCATTAAAGGTGAAGTAATTGTGACAATCCCTTTTATTGCTGCGATCGGAATGTCAATTGTAAATGGTGGCGTTGCAAGAATGTTCAATATCTATTTCTTGGCTTTAATTATGCAATCGCTATATTTCAACTTAAAATTAATGATTTTTTTTGGTGTCGGATCAAGCACTATACTAACGACACTTTATCTTATTAAACCAAGTTTTCTGCTCGAACCACAACTTGGACTCGGCGATTTTATCCCTCGTATGGGAGCGTATTTTTGTGCCTTTATCGTATTACTTCTTCTCTCTAAATGGGGTCAAGAGACCTTAAAATCAGCACAAGAAGAGGGCCGGAAAAGCAGAGATGCTTATGAACAGCTCAATCTTGTTTTTGAGCAAATTAACCAAACCAGTCAAAATATTAATCATTCGGCATCGAATGCTCAAGTAAAAATGGATGATAATCTCGTCAGTATCAAAGACGTTAATCGTTCAATAGAATCGCTTTCTGAGAGAGTCTCTCATACCTCTAAAAGTTTAAAAGACGCTAAATCACGTGTGGGTGATTCTGGTGAGTATGTGAAACAAACTTTTGAACTTATGAATACACTTGAGACACTTTTTACTAGTGTCAATGGAAAAGTCGTCGAAAGTGGTGGTGAATTCGTTGATATGCAAGAGAAAATGAACCAAATTGAAAATGCAATTGTGCAAAGTCATGAAACCATTACGACACTTTCTGCTAAAATGGCAGATATCTATAGTTTTTTAGATGGTATCTCTTCTATCTCAGATCAAACAAATCTCTTAGCACTTAATGCTTCAATCGAGGCTGCTCGAGCAGGAGAGCACGGCAGAGGATTTGCAGTTGTTGCTGAAGAGATTAGAAAACTTTCGGAAGAGAGCGGTGAATTTGCAGAAGGTATCAGAAAAATCACAAAAGAATTTATCGATTCTACCGAGCTGGCACTTAAACAAGCAAGCGTAGGTCAAGTGGCTATGAACAAAGGCAATGAAAACATGAAATCACTAGGAACTAATTTTTCAGAAATGAAAACGAGCTTTCACACAGTTAGTGAAGAGCTAGCTAAGGAAGCAAAATTGATAGAGATGATCTATAATCAATTCTCATTTATAGAAAAAGTAATTGACGATGCCTCTGGAACATTACAAAGTAACAATGAAAAATTCGTTGAAATCAAGTCAGTGATGCAGCGTCAACTCGACCTGTCAACTGATGTAAATCAAGAAGTAAATATAATAAATGCACATTCAAATGCGCTTACAAAATTATCACAGAGTACCAATTAAGGCTTCTTTTTCTTTTAAAGTTTCATATTGTTCCATTTTATCAAGAAGTTCTAATTCAAGAGCTTCTTTTTTTTCTGTTAATAAGGTGAGTTTGCCAAAATCAGTGCTATAACGTTCAATTTCTACATCTATGGCATCAAGTGCACTGCTTAACTTATCAATTTCATCTGGAAGTGACTCTATCAGTTTAAGTTCTTTAAAAGTTAATTTTTCCTTTTTAGTACGCGACCGTTCTTGATCTGAATTTTGATTTTCAGATGCATTATCTTTAGATGGGGCAGTTCCCTTAGAAGGAGCAGTTGCTTTCGCATTAACCTCTTGAACTTCGTCGTGGATATGATCTTCCAAATATTCACTGTAGCTTTGATTTGCAAAGCTTAACAAACCCATATCAATGGCAAGTAATTTATCGCAGGTTCTATCTAGGAAATACCGGTCATGGGAAACAACGAGGATGACGCCTTGGAACTGATCAAGATATTCTTCAAAAACCTTCAAAGTGTCGAGGTCTAGGTTATTTGTTGGCTCATCAAGTAGAAGGACATTGGGCGCACCAATTAGTATACCTAAGAGCTGTAATCTACGTCTTTCACCACCTGATAACTTTGTGATAGGCGTCCATTGAAGATCAGATGGAAATAAAAATGTTTCCATAAGTTCTGATGCACTGATCCTATAACCAGAAGGGGTTGTTACATATTCAGCAATATCTCTAATATATTCAATTGCACGTTGATCGTCAGAGCCAAATCCTTCGAAATCTTGTGTGAAATAACCGAGCTTTACAGTTGATCCAAGTTCTACGGCGCCATGTGTGGGCTGGATTCTTTGCGCAATGATATTGAGCAGTGTTGTTTTTCCTACACCATTGTCACCAACGATACCGATGCGATCATTTGGAGCAAGGCTATACTCAAAAGTTTTAAACAACACTTTATTTTCAAATTGCATGTCAATATTTTTAATCTCAGCAATTTTATTACCCAGTCTTGTGAAACCTGCCTCTATTTGTACGGAACTATCTTCAAATTGCTTAATATCTTCTTGAATCTTTTCAAATCTTTGAATTCTTGATTTAGCTTTAGTGCCTCTTGCTTGTACGCCTGCGCGCATCCAAGCGAGTTCATGTCGATATAAATTTTGATTTTTTTGATGAATGCTGGATTGTTGTAACATTCTTTCGGCTTTTTTTTCAAGATAGTATTCATAATTTCCTTGATATTCATAAAGTTTCCCTCTGGAGAGCTCTACGCTCTTATTTACAATTCTATCGAGAAAATAGCGATCATGTGTGATCATAAGTAGCCCGCCAGTTCTTGCTTTTAAGAAATTCTCTAGCCATAAAATTGTTTTACTATCCAAATGGTTTGTCGGTTCGTCAAGAACGAGTAAATCACATGGCGTCACAAGTGCTTCGGCAAGTGCAACCCGTTTTTTTTGTCCACCTGACAGCGTCTGAACTTTTGCGTCTAAATCGTAAATGCCCAGTGCGCCAAGGATGCTTTTCATCTGAAACTCTATGTCGAACAACTGTTTAGCATGCATCACTTCAGAGAGGTGCGTAAATTTACTGAGAAGGTCTGCATCTTCTGGATTTTGCTCAAGCGCAAGCGAGATGGTTTCATAATGTCGAATAGTCTCCATGGCTTCTGAATTACCATGAAAAAGTTGTTCTATGATAGTGAGATCTTCGGTGTAATCATGCTCTTGAGATAGATAATTAATTTTGAGATTTTTAGTCATGACAACTTGGCCAGAATCGGGAAACTCTAATCCTACAATTATTTTCAAAAATGTAGATTTTCCAGTGCCATTGACACCGATAAGTCCTATTTTATCATTGGAGTCGATTGAAAAATCGATATTATCCAATAACTTTGTCGTGCTGTAGCTTTTGTTGATTTGGTTACAATTAAGTAAATGCATATTTTAAACTCCTTAGAGATATTTTGAAAATTTAACTCTCTCTATTTTAACATAATATGATAAACTGTATAGTAGTGAGACACTAAACTATTTTTCGGGAGGATACGACATGATATCAAAGTACGAAGCACATAGAGCACAGCTAGAAGGATTCCTTGAAGTTGGCGATATGGCGATACTATTTTCTGGTAAAGCACCTAAGAGCACCGCAGACGCACACTATTCTTTTCTACCGAACAAAAACTTTTATTATTTCACAGGTTGTACACAAGAACATTTTATTGTTGCTATGGTTAAGACATCAAAAGGACTTGAAGCAACGCTTTTTATAGAAAAACCCGACTACGAAATTGAAAAATGGATTGGAAGAAAGTTAACCTCTGAAGCTGCAGAGAAATTATCAGGGATCCATGATGTTCAATACCTTGAAGGCTTTGTATCTTGGGTCTCAAAAACGGTTTATAATGGAAAAGTTGAACGGTTATTTTTAGATCTTGAAAAAATGAACTGGGACGAAAGCGATAGTCCAGCATCAGTATTTGCGGGCGATTTTGCAAAGCGATATCCTTTTGTAAACGTGAAATCGCTTCACTATATCTTATGTGAACTTAGAGTGCTTAAATCAGATGAAGAAGTTGAACTCGTTAAAAAAGCGATTGAGATCACGCATATTGGCATCGATGCCTTAATGAAAACGATTAAGCCTGAACTTTACGAATATCAACTGGAAGCAACTTTTCAGTATCAAATAAGAATGAATGGCGCTGAAAGATGCTCATTTGAAACCATTGCTGCTTCAGGTGGCGACGGTGTCATTTTACATTATGTTGAAAATAGCAAACAAATTAAAGATGGTGATTTGGTTTTGCTTGACCTTGGTGCACAATATCAGCAGTATGCAGCTGATATTTCAAGAACTTTCCCGGTAAATGGGAAATTTACTGACCGTCAAAAGCAAATATACAATATTGTTTTAAAGGCACAAAATACGGTTATTGAGGCTATGAAACCTGGCATTCCTTTTGAGGAGCTCAACAAAGTTTGCCAAAGAACTTTAACAGATGAATTGAAAAAGATTGGTTTAATTAAAGAAGATTCTGAGCTTTCTAAGTATTATTACCATGGTGTAAGTCATTATTTAGGTCTTGATGTTCATGATATTGGCAGTAGAAATGGGCTATTAAAAGAGGGCATGATCTTAACGGTTGAGCCAGGACTTTATATTGCTGAAGAGAACATAGGCATCCGTATTGAGGATGATGTCCTCATCACGGAAAAAGGCAATGAAGTTTTGTCTAAACAAATTCCTAAGACGGTGGAAGAAATTGAAGCCATCATGTATAGGTAATGGAATGTAGAAAAGGGTGTGGTGCTTGTTGCATCGTACCTTCGATCACCACTAAGACTAAGTTGTTACCAGAAGGTAAACCTGCTTATATGCCTTGTGTTCATCTTGACGAAGACTTTAATTGTTTGATTTTTAATCATCCTGAGAGACCAAAGGTTTGTGGCAGTTTAAAACCAAGTATAGAGATGTGTGGGTGCAATCGCGACGAAGCGATAGCTTACCTAACTTGGCTGGATCAAGAGACAAAGTAATGTAACCTATTAATGCAAAGAATAATCAGAAAAATTAATTTATATGAAAAATGATATTGACATCCTGATTAATTATGCATATAATCAGTTCAATATATTAAAGACTATGACGAGAAGAGTAATCACAAAGTATAAGTAATAGCGAGCCGATGATGGTGTAAGTTCGGCACTGAGCTTTTGATGAAGAACATCTCTGAGTTGCCAACTGAAAGCTTCGGCGAGTAGGCTTGGACGTATCCGAAACGTTAACGTCGGTAGATATCGACATGTATAATGTCCGTATTGATGAGCTGGATCTTTATGATCAATTTGGGTGGTACCGCGGAATAAGCTTTCGTCCCTGTTTATATAACAGGGATGAGAGCTTTTTATTTTTGTATTTCTCAGTAAAATGCTCTTGAAAAAAAGAAAGGGGTAAATTTATGAAACTTAAAAGAACACATTTCTGTGGGAGTATTAGACCAGAACATGTTGGTCAAGTGAGTGTCCTAAAAGGTTGGGTCCAACGAAGAAGAGATCTTGGTGGTGTTATCTTTATTGATCTAAGAGATAAATCGGGTATTTGCCAAGTTGTATTCGACGCTGCTAATTTAAGTGAGGAAGATTTTAAGAAAGCAGAAAGTATCAGGAACGAGTTTGTTATAGAAGTTTCTGGTCAAATAGAAAGAAGAAGTGAAGATACAGTTAACAGTCTACTCGCCACAGGTGAAGTCGATATACGCGCTAAGCAACTGACGATTTACTCTGAAGCTAAAAACCCCCCATTCAAAGTAGGTGAATCGCTTGGTATCAAAGAAGAACTCAGGATGCAATATCGATACTTAGACCTTAGAACGCCAGAGATGCTATCGAATCTAATGATGCGTCAAAAGGTCACTAGAGCTGTGAGAGAACAATTGATTGCGCTTGGTTGCCTTGAGGTTGAGACACCGATACTGACAAAAAGTACACCTGAGGGTGCTAGGGATTTTTTAGTGCCAAGCCGAATGAGTAAAGGCAGTTTTTATGCTCTTCCTCAATCGCCGCAAATCTATAAGCAACTTTTGATGGTGGGTGGTATCGATCGCTATTTTCAGATTGCCAAATGTTTTAGAGATGAAGACCTAAGAGCCGATCGTCAACTAGAATTTACTCAAGTCGATATGGAGTTCTCCTTTGTAGATGAAGAAGATGTCATCGAAATTTTAGAAACAGTGTTTCAAAATATCATGCGTGAATCAGTGGGTTATGATCTGAAATTACCTTTAAGAAGAATGACATATGCTGAGGCGATGGCATGTTATGGATTTGATAAGCCTGATTTAAGATTCGGGATGCCAATGGTAGATTTAACCGAACTAATGCGCGTTAGTGATTTTTCAGTTTTCAGAAAAGTTGTTGATCAAGGTGGCGTAGTAAAAGCCCTAAATGTCAAAGGTGGTCAAAGTTTCACAAGGACGCAAATCGAGTATTTAACAGAAAAAGCCGTTGAGTTTGGTGGCAGTGGTATGGCTTGGATTGCCATTGATGAAAACAATGTGATTCAGTCAATTTTAACGAAGTATTTCACAGATGATCAAATGAAGGCGATTTTAGACACAACCGATGCCAAGGCAGGCGACCTCATTATATTTTGTGCAGAACCAAAGCATCAAGCAAGCGTTATTTTAGGTAGCCTTCGACTTGAAATTGGAGATATGCTTGGACTTAGGAAAAAAGACGAATTTGCTTTTGTAGTGATCACAGAATTTCCTCAGTTTGAATACGATAGTGCCGCTAAAAGATATGTAGCCATGCACCATCCATTTACACATCCTGTAGACGAAGATATCGATTTATTTGACACAGCGCCTGAACAGATGAGAGCTAAAGCATATGATATCGTGTTAAATGGTATTGAACTTGGGAGTGGAAGCATCCGAATTCACGATCATAAGTTGCAAGCTAAAATGTTTCAAACATTGGGTTTTACAGAAGAACAAATCGAAAGCCGTTTTGGCTTTATGCTAAAAGCCTTTGATTATGGTGTGCCACCCCATGGTGGATTTGCATTTGGACTTGATAGACTCGTGATGATGCTTGTGGGGGCTTCAAGTATAAGAGAAGTTATCGCTTTTCCTAAGATGCGAGATGGCTCTTGTGCCATGATGGATGCGCCTTCACAAGTGGATCAAGCGCAACTTGAAGAACTTTCACTTTATTTAACGAGTGCCATGGAACTTGAAAAAAGAAAAGAGTCTTTAGACTTAAGTGTTATCGAGTATGTTTCAGAACTGGCTAAAATCCAGTTATCAAGTCAGGAAAAGGAATCATTTGCAAAAGATTTAAATGATGTCATCGCATTTGCGGACGCTATTTCACTGATAGATGTGTCAACATACCAACCACTTAACTATGTAGGCGAGGGTGATAATATATTAAGAGCAGACGAAGTAAAACCATCACTTGATCCTCAAAGTGCACTTTTCAACGCACCAAGTCAACAAGATCATTGTTTCTTTGTACCTAAAACAGTTGAGTAGGAGGCCTTATGCAATCCATCATATTTGAATCGATGAAAAAGCAAGCAGAAATGCTTCAAAGTAAAGAAATCTCATGTGTAGAGCTTACAAATGCCTACTTAGAGAGTATAGAGCTGCAAGATGAAATTATCGGTGCTTACTTGTATGTTGCAAATAAAAGCGCATTAGAGAAAGCAAAAGAGATAGATGATAAAAGAAGTAAAGGGGACATACTGCATCCATTAGCGGGTCTTCCAATGGCAATAAAGGATAACATATGTACCAAAGAAATGCCTACCACTTGTGCATCAAAGATGCTTGAAGGTTATATCTCGCCTTACGATGCTACAGTGGTTAAGCTTTTAAAAGAAGCAGACGCAGTGATACTTGGAAAAGTAAATATGGACGAATTTGCCATGGGTGCTTCTACCGAAAATTCATATTACAAAAAAACCCGCAACCCAGTAGCAACGGATAGAGTTCCAGGGGGAAGTTCAGGCGGTTCTGCTGCGGCTGTCGCTGCACATATGGCTTCATATTCACTGGGGTCAGACACTGGGGGATCTGTTAGACAACCAGCTAGCTTTTGTGGAGTGGTTGGACTAAAACCAACATACGGCAGAATTTCTAGAAGTGGTTTAATTGCTTTTGCATCTTCACTGGATCAAATTGGTCCTATTGGCAGAAGTGTTGAAGATGTAGCAGCAGTCTATAAGCTACTGGCTGAGCATGATCCTATGGATTCTACAAGTGGAAAAAGTGAAACACTAAGCGTCGATTCTCTTTTGAATAAATCAGTAAAAGGGATGAAGATAGCGTTACCTACAGCGTTTTTTAGTGAAGGCATACAAACAGAAGTAAAGGAAGCCGTTCTACAAGCAGCAAAGGTTTTTGAGTCCCTAGGCGCCATTGTTGAAGAGGTTACACTAACCATGATCGATGCAGCACTACCAGCGTATTATTTGATCTCTTCAGCAGAGGCTTCGTCAAACCTAGCGCGGTTCGATGGTGTAAAATATGGCTTTAGAACGGATGAATTTCAATCTCTTGAAGAACTTTATAAGCGCACAAGAGGTGAAGGATTTGGTAGAGAGGTTAAAAGGAGAATTCTTCTTGGGACATATGCACTGAGTTCTGGTTATTATGATGCTTACTATCAAAAGGCACTTAAAATCAGATCCATGATTTTAAGTGAATACACGCAAATTTTTGAAAAGTATGATTTTGTTTTATCACCGGTTGCACCAAGCACCGCTTATAGATTTGGCGAACATGAAAAAAGTCCAGTTGAAATGTATCTTGGAGATATCTATACAGTGCCAGTGAATATCGCAGGTCTACCGGGTCTTTCAATTAACTGCGGTTTCGATCACAATCATCTGCCAATCGGTTTACAACTTATAGGTAAAGCGCATGACGAAGAAACGTTGTTGTCTGCTGGATATGCTTTTGAACAAACTAAAAAACTATGGAGGGTTGAACGATGAGTTATGAATGTGTCATTGGTTTAGAAGTGCATGTTGAATTAAATACGAAAAGTAAAATCTTCTGCAGTTGCTCAACTCAATTTGGCAGTGCGCCAAATACACAAGTATGTCCTGTGTGTTTAGGTTTACCAGGTGCCTTACCCGTTTTAAATAAAGAAGTTGTTACCTCAGCTGTTAAAGCGGGACTTGCACTTAACTGTGCTATCACAGAAAATGGACGTCAAGACCGTAAAAACTACTTCTACCCAGATTTGCCAAAAGCGTATCAAATCTCACAGAGTGACCTACCAATTGCACTAGGTGGCTACCTAAATATTGAGACTTCAGCGGGCTTTAAAAAAGTTGGCATTACACGGGTGCATATAGAAGAAGATGCTGGAAAATTGATTCATGAAGCTACGGGTGGTACTTTAATTGATTACAATAGAGGTGGCGTACCGCTAATTGAAATCGTATCAGAGCCTGATATGCGCTCTGCAGAGGAAGTTAAAGCTTATCTTCAGAAACTTAGAGCGACGATGCTCTATCTTGGTATTTCAAGTTGTAAGATGAATGAAGGCGCTTTTAGATGCGATGTGAATCTCTCAGTAAGAAAAATAGGTAGCGAGACACTCGGAACGAGAACAGAGATGAAAAATCTTAACTCCTTTGCATTTATCATGAAGGCAATCGAAAGTGAAAAAGCGAGACAGATAGCAGTGATAGAAGGTGGAGGCGTCATCGATCAGGAAACCCGTAGATGGGATGCTGAGAAAAATCAATCCTTTTCAATGCGCAGTAAAGAAGACGCACATGATTACCGCTACTTTCCTGATCCTGATTTGAAGCCAATTATCATAAAACCTGAAGAAGTTCAAAACATTCAATTAAATATGCCACAATTACCTGAAGATTACCGCAAATTATTTGCTGAAAAATATGGATTAAATGGGAATCTGTCAGAGCAACTTGTGAAAGATAAATCCTTAGCAGATTATTTTTCAATAGGGGCGAGTATGACAAAAGCACCAGAGATATTTGCAAATCTACTCACAATGGAAGTGAGCAAATTGATTGATTCTGGTAACGAAACCGTTGAAATTAGTATTGAACATGTACACTTTGCCGAACTTGTTAATTTAGTATCTGATGGAAAAATCAACATTAGTATCGCAAAGAAAGTATTGTCCAGCATGTGGCAATCTCCAGCAAGTCCAAAGCTAATTTTGGATGAGAAAAATTGGTGGCCGATTGTCGATCGAGAAATTTTACTTTCTCTGGGGAGAGAAATATTGAAAAAAACGCCTCAAATAGCAAGTGATTACCGACAAGGTAAAAAACAAGCACTTGGAGCGTTTATGGGTCAAATAATGAAATTAACAGAAGGAAAAGCTGATCCAACGCTAACTGAAGAAATTTTCGTGACACAATTAGTTCGTGAGTTTTAGACTGACAGATGCTTAAGTGCTGCCAATGAGTTAATAGCAGAAAATATGAAGGTCGCAGCTAAGTTCGAAGTGATGTTGTCATTATCATATCTCGGCGAAACTTCTGCAATATCAAATAGCACTACTTTTCCACTTTTAAAAATTTGTTTAAAGAATTTTAGAATTCGCTCTGGATGTAGACCAAGAGGTTGCGTTGCACTGACACCAGGAGCAAATGCTGAAGAAAAAACATCTGTACAAATTGTCACATAAAGCTGGTCTTGTCTCTCTACAAAGGCAACCAGCTTTTTAAGTGCTTCAGTGAGGTCGCCTTCGCCTATGTCTTTTGCCATCAAGTAGCTTGTTCCCATTTTTTCAGCTGTTTTAAATAAATCAACTGTATTGCCACGCTTTTGAATCCCAATGGCAAAATAGTTGAAATTAACATTTTGACGATTAAGATCATCATAAATTTGTCTGAACATTGTACCAGAAGTACCGTATTCTGGATAAGGTCTAATGTCAAAATGGGCATCAAAATTTACTATGCCAGGCGTTAGACCATATTTCATTAAACCCTTATAATCTCCATATGCGACTTCATGACCACCACCAAGTACAATTGGAAACAATCCTAGAGAGAGGATAATTGCGACGGCTTCGGCGAGTGCTTCTTGACTTGATTCTAAATCACCATCATCGCAATGTACATTTCCTGCGTCATAGAGTTTAAAGTCTTGAGTAAAGCAACAAGGTAAACTGCATAGTTCTTTTCGAATACTCATTGGGCCTTTAGAAGCGCCAGTTCTACCAAGGTTACGTCTAACACCCTCATCGCTTATAAAGCCAATGATAGCGACACCAGCGACAAAGGCCTCTAAATTTAGCGTTTTTTCTGATAAATCAAGAGGTTTTATCCATTGATGCCATCTAAAAGCATCGTAATTTTCGGTTGAGTCAACCCTTCCTGACCAGATATCCATATTTGGTTTAATATATTTTAGCATTATTTTTACCTCTCATATGCCTAAAAATTTACATAATAGTAGTTTTATCAACAGTATACAGAATTGATAACTATTTTACGTCATATTTTTCATTACATTTTATTCAAATTTAATAAAAGTGGTTATTTTATGAAAAAATTAGGTATGTTACAATAGGTATAGATTAATTAGGGTAACAAAATAATAGGAGGCTTTATGAATATTCAGTTACAAGAGAAATTAAGCATTGAAAATGCTGATGGCTTGATTGTTTGTATCACAAAAGACGGTGATGCCAATAAGGTTTATGGATTACCACTTGAGCAAATGAAAGAAAAAGATACATTCGAAGGGAAAATTGGAGAAGTTCAATCACTGACTCTACTTAAAGATCAAAAACTAGTAGAAGTTGTTGTTTTAGGACTTGGTGATAATGAGAGTTTCTGTGAAACAAAATTCATCAAAGGTCTTGGAGAAGCAATAAAGGCACTTAAAAAGAAAAAGGTAAAAGTAATAAGCCTTGACCTTGATGTACTAAACAAAGTTGCTCTAGTGGATAAGAAGCTACAAAAGTTGATATTTAGTGCACTGATCATGAGCGATTACGAGTTTAACGATTATAAATCAGATGCTAAACCAAGCACGTTGGAATCTATACTTGTTTTTGGTAATGATTTAGACGAGACATGTCTAAAAGAAGGTGTTATTTTAGGAGAAACCAATGTTTTTTCTAGATATTTAACGAATATGCCTGCCAATGTTATGACACCACAAGAATTGGCTAGACTTGCAAAGGAATATGTTGAACCGCTTGGCTTAGAAATCGAAATCAAAGAAGAACATGAAATTGAAGCGTTAGGTATGCATGCCTATCTAGCTGTCGCTAAAGCATCTGCAAATCCACCTAGACTGATTGTGATGAGACATATGGGGGCGCCTGATTCAGATAAGCGCCTTGCTCTTGTTGGAAAAGGTTTAACCTATGATTCTGGCGGGCTCTCTATAAAACCAACGGCATCTATGGTGACCATGAAGGACGACATGGGCGGCGCAAGTGCAGTTATAGCTGCCATGGGAGCTATCGCTAAATTAAACATCAAAGCAAACGTTATCGGTATCGTAGCAGCATGTGAAAATATGATTTCAGGATTGAGTTACAAGCCTGGAGATATCATTTCTTCAATGGGTGGCAAAAGTATCTACATCGGCAATACGGATGCCGAAGGAAGATTGACACTTATTGATGCTGTCACTTATGGTCTAAGTGAAGAAAAAGCGACACATGTTGTTGATATAGCGACACTAACTGGTGCAGCGATTCATTGTTTAGGTAGCGAGGCAGCACCAGTAGTAACCAATAATGATGATTTCTATCATATGGTTGAAAAGGCTTTTATAAAAGCAGATGAAAAAATCTGGAAAATGCCTATCTTTGATGAATACAAGGAACTTGTAAAACACGATCAAGCGGATTTAACTAATACTGCAGGTTCACCTGGCACAATTACTGCTGGAATTTTCATTGGAGAGTTTGCAAAAGATGTACCTTGGGTACATATAGATATAGCAGGAACTGCTTTTAAGGATAAAGCATCGGGTGTTTATTCTAAAGGCGGAACAGGTTCAGGTGCAATTCCACTTGTGTATCTAGCTAAAAAAATGAGTAAATAGTGAGGTTGAATATGTTAAAAAGAGATGTAGAGGTTTTTAAACAAGCAATACTCAACGAAGTAGAAGGTTATGAATTCTATAAAATGGCTGCTTACAACACACCTGAAGAAGATGTGAAGAAAGCATTTTTAAATCTTGCTAACGAAGAACTTAAGCATATTGATTGGTTAAAGGACGCATTTAAAAAGTTAAGTGGTAATCCAGAGGATCACACAACCTTAGCTATTATTGAAAATCCGCCAAGTCCTGAGATTTTCAGATGGGACAACCTTCAAACTAAAAATGCAAACTTAGCGGTTTCAGTCTTTGGCATCGGCATTGAAATGGAGCGTGCATCAGTGGCATTTTATGAAAATGCAATGAAAGAAACGGCTTATGACGCAGCTAAGCAGCTTTTCGAAGTCCTTGCTAAATGGGAAAAAGTACATTTAGATCAGTTTTCAAGAGCCTATGACGATCTCATCAAAGACTGGTGGAATGAACAAGGCTTTGATGCATTTTAAGTAACTATATGGTAGAAATTCAAACTGAGAGACTTAGACTTGTCGCACTTGATTTAGATAATTTGTATCACTATGTACATGATTATGAAATGGTTCAGCTAAACCTTGGTGTGAAAGTGACAATGCCGGTTCAAGATCCTGAAATTAAATATGTGTTTTCAAAGGCACATTATGAGGCGAGTTCAAATCCGCAAGAGATCCTATGGTACACAAGCTGGGAAGTTATCTTAAAATCTGAGAATGTAATTATCGGAGGCGTATGTTTTAAAGGCCCTCCAGATGACGAGCTCGAAGTAGAAGTGGGATATGAAATTGTACCAGAATATCAAAGAAATGGATATGCGACTGAAGCGACTGAAGCACTTTTAAAGTGGGCCAAAAAAGCTGAACATATTAAAAGTGTGGTTGCATGTGTTGAAACAGATAACGTGCCTTCAAGTAAGTTACTTAGGAAGCTTGGATTTAATTTCTTCAAGTCTGATAACGGCTTAAACTGGTGGCGAAAAAATTAAGATTGGATGGATTATCTTAGTAATTGTTTTTAATTACTGGATGATCCATTTTTTTTGGGCTCTATTCTACTGAGTGGATTACTGGACAAGTGAATCAGAATTGATTAAAATAAATGAAAGTAGCACAGTGGAGGCGATTGTGAATCTTAAAGAAACTGACCTACACGAACCAGTAAAAAAATGGCTCGAATTGCAAGGTTGTGATGTAAAAGCTGAGGTAAAATCAATTGATTTAGTGGGCCTTTATGAAGATCTATTAATTGCAATAGAGTTGAAATTAAAACTCAATTTAGAGGTTATCAATCAGGCAGTTGAAAGACAAAGTATTGCGGATTTAGTTTACATTGCCATCGTCCATGATTTTAAAGCGATTGAGACTAAGAGATTTAAAATGACACTTTTGACGTTGAAAAGGTTAAATATTGGGCTTTTAGTGGTGAATTACAGGTCTTCTGAACCGATTGTCACCGAATTGATCAAACCGGAAAGCTTTGACTTTGAAAAAAGTAAAAATCTCAAGAAAAATAAAAGAGCCTTAATTGTCAAAGAATTCAACAAAAGAAGTGGTGATTTTAATAAAGGTGGATCGAGTAAATCAAAATTAATGACCGCTTATAGAGAAGAATGTATTTATACAGCCTATTTGATGCAATCATTGGGACTCAGTAAAGCTAAGGAGTTTGAACCATTTGGCATCAAAAGTACAAAAGCAATTTCCATATTTAACAAAAACTTTCATGGTTGGTTCTTAAAAGTTGATAAAGGCGTGTATCAATTGAGTGAAAAGGGAATGGAAGCTTTGGTTGAATATAAGACAGTCATTGATTTTATTGTAAATGCTAAAGAGGTGAAGCATGACGCTTAATACACAAAGATTTTCAAGCGTACAAATAACCAAAATGATGTTAATAGCATTTGTAGATGCAGTCATTTCAGGTTTTTACTTAAAAATCTTCCCATTCGATTACACGATTAATCTTGCAGTGGTAATCTTGCCTATCTACTATTATCTAGACCGTAGATTGATTCCTGTTGCAACAGGTGTATTTATAGCTAGTATTGGTTTGTTATTTAGAACACTAACTGGTTTTTATTACTATGGTAGTTTTGCCAATGCATTTTGGGCGGATTTTAACTTTCTCTATTTTGATATTACTTATGGTGTTATCTTTACAATACTATATTATAGAAAAGAAAATAAAACCCTATTTGCATTTTTTTTCGCTGCCCTTACAAGTGATTTTTTAGGAAATGCAGCTGAATTTATCTCGAGATTTGGACTTGCCGATTATGTCTCTAATTCAGTGATGGCCACTTTACTTTTAGTAGCAGTAATTAGAGCCTCTCTTGCGGTATTGCTTATAAGCGCTATTAAATATTACAACTTTTTTCTAAGGAAAGAGGAGCATGATGAGCGTTATAGGATGCAGATGAATTTGTTGTCAGAACTAAGAGGTGAGATGTATTTTTTGAAAAACAATACTGAACATGTTGAATCTGTTATGGATGAAGCGTTTAGTCTATATAGAGAGTATGATGCATTAACGCTAGAAGAACAAAAGAATAAAGCGCTAAACATCGCAAAAAATGTACATGAAATTAAAAAGAACTATTTTAAAGTTATCGAGGGCATCGATGAAATTATATTAAAAGAAACGCCATTTGATATGTTAAATCTTATGGATCTCACCAAAATGTTATATATGAGCACGCAAAGGACGATTGAAAAAGAACACAAAAATGTAGTCTTGATATTTGATGTACACAGTCAAACTCAAATACATGAGCATAGTATGCTAATGTCTGTATTAAGAAATCTTGTAAATAATGCACTTGAAGCATTAGGTGAGTATGGAGAAATAAAACTATTTCACACAGAGGACTTTGAGACACATAGTTTTATAATTACTGATAATGGATGTGGCATGTCTGAAGATACATTAGGTTATATTTTTAAACCAGGTTTTTCAACTAAATATGATGTTGACACAGGTAATTCAAACAGGGGAATAGGATTATCGCTCGTTCAAGACATTGTGGAAAAGTACTTTATGGGAAAAATTGAAGTGGAGTCAATTGTAGGAATTGGGACCCGATTTAAACTTACAATACCAAAGGATAAAGTTTAAAACTAAAGAATAAAGTTAAAAACTAAAGAATAAAGTTAAAAACTAAAGAATAACAGTTAATACCATTATATTAACGCTATTCTTAAACATAATACTTTCTAATCAAGTCATTCTAAATTTAGGGGGCAAAATGAAGATCTATATTATTGATGACGATATAATCGTCATCAAAATGATTGAAGAAATAGTACTTGATGGGGAACTTGGGGAAATAATTGGGACGTGTGATAAGAGTTTAACTGCACTTGATGAAATTTGTTTGTTAAAGCCGGATATATTAATCGTTGATTTATTGATGCCAGAACTAGATGGAATCTCGTTGGTAGAACGATTTAAACGTGTTTGTCCAAATAGCAAATGTATCATGATTTCTCAGGTTTCGTCAAAAAAAATTGTCGGTGACGCTTACGACAAAGGGATAACATTTTTTATCAGTAAGCCTGTCAACAAGAAAGAAATTAGACAAGTTATTAAAAACTTAACTGAACAAATCACACTTGAATCACATCTAATGAAAATTAAGCAGGTCCTTTCTCTAGAAGAATACAAAAGAGATCCACTAAAAGGCATGAATGCTCAAAGTCATGAACAAGATGTTGAGAAAAAATTCAAAATGGTCTTTTCAAGGTTAGGAATTCTAGGAGAAGTTGGTTGTGACGACATATCTAGATTATGTCTTCATATCATGGGATCAAATAGTCAAGGGAGTAATCACAAACTCAAAGACCTATCGAACGATTTGTCAGATAATCCTAAAGCGATGGAACAAAGGATTCGCAGAACAATTAACAAGGGGTTAAGCAATATTGCAAACTTGGGGATAGAAGATTATCTTAACGAAACCTATGTAAAATACAGCAATACGCTTTTTGATTTTGATCAGGTTAGACTAGAAATGGAGTTTATCAGAGGGAAAAAAGGTAGTGGGGGAAAAATCAATATTAAGAAATTTATGGATAATCTTATCTTAATAGTTGATGAGATGTAAAAAAAGTGTATAATTATCAGATAACTAAAAGTATTTTTTTGAATTTTTTTAAATTTTCAAGTAATGATTAAATATAATTAACACAATAACAAGCGGGTTAAGAAAAAACCCGTTGTTAATAAAAAAGGGGGAAAAATCAATATGGAAAAAAGAAAAGTTTCACCGCTTATCGCACTAATTCCAGTATTATTTTTAATTGGTTCACTCTGGTATGCAATTCAAGTACTAGAAGCATCACCTCATATTCCATTATTTACTTCTGCAATTGTAGCTGCACTTGTTGGAATGTTCGTTTTAAAAATGAAATGGGCTGAAATTGAAGAAGGAATCGTAGACACTATTAAAATGTCTATGGGCGCAATTATTATCTTAATGATTATCGGTATGGTTATCGGTACTTGGATTTTATCAGGTGTTGTACCTACAATGATTTATTATGGATTGAAAATTCTTTCGCCTAAGATCTTCTTAGTAGCAACTTTACTCATGTGTTCTATCGTTTCTCTTGCAACAGGTTCATCTTGGACAACTGCTGGAACAGTAGGTATCGCACTTATGGGTATCGGTCAAGGTTTAGGTATTCCTGTTCCAATCATCGGTGGTGCTATCATTTCAGGCTCATATTTTGGGGATAAAATGTCACCATTATCTGATACGACAAACTTAGCGCCTGCAATGGCTGGAGCAAAATTGTTTGACCATATCAAACACATGGTTTACACAACTGGTCCTTCATATATTATTGCAACTGTATTTTTCTTGGTATTGGGCTTTAAATACTCAGGCAATGTACTTGACCTTACAATGATTAATGAAATGAACTCAGCTATGTCTGCAAACTTTTCTCTTAATCCTTTATTGCTTTTAATTCCAGTGATCGTAATTGGAATCGTTGTTATGAAAGTTCCAGCTATTCCTGGTTTATTCGGAGGTGCTATCCTTGGTGGTTTAGCAGCAATGATTTTCCAAGGTGCTTCAATTGGTTCTGTTGTAGATGCCCTTCACTATGGTGTTACAGTTGAAACTGGTTCTGCATTTGTTGACGAGTTATTATCTCGTGGTGGTTTAGATAGTATGATGTGGACCGTATCACTGATTCTTTGCGCGATGACTTTTGGTGGCGTTATGGAGAAAACAGGTATGCTTGAAGCATTAGCTAACCAGATTCTTAGACTTGCTAAATCTACAGGTACACTTGTTACAGCTACAATCTTTACTGCAATTGGTATGAACGTAGTTGCAGGGGATCAATATTTATCAATCGTTATTCCTGGTAGAATGTTCAAAACTGCTTTTGATGAAAGAGGACTAGCACCTAAGAACCTTTCAAGATGTCTTGAAGATTCAGGTACTTTAACATCGCCACTTATTCCTTGGAATACATGTGGTGCATTTATGATTGCTACTTTAGGATTAACACCTTGGACTTATGTTCCTTATTGTATTTTAAACTTAGTAAACCCATTAGTATCTATTTTCTACGGATTTACAGGAATTACAATGGAAAAAGCAAAACCAGAAATCGAAGCTTAAGTTTTAACTTCGGTTAAGCATCAGGGGTTAATAATATTTAGTGAATGTAAAATTAAGAGTCTCAATAAGGTTTAGTCCCTTGTGAGACTCTTTTTTAATACGGCTAATACTTATCAATAGGATGAAAATATCGCTTAAAACTTAAAAATATAGATTTATTTTAAGTTATATTGGTTCATTTTAATTTTGGAATCGACTTTAAAAACCCATCTAAAAATGCTATGCTTTAGTATATACACATATAGGAGTTGACCATGAAAATAGAAGATAAAGTAATTGATCGCCTTTATGGAACATCACTTTTTAAAGGGATAGATAAACCTGGAATTCAAGATATGATTCAGTGTCTGAATCCGCGGATGCATCTATTTAAAAAAAATGAAAGCATTGCTGTTTTAGGTGAACCTTTTTATGGGATTGGAATTGTGATTGAAGGCGAAGCGGTCATTGCAAAGGAGAATATTGCTGGAAATAGAGCAATTTTAACTGTACTTAGGCAAGGTGATATGTTTGGTGAAATGATTAGTTTTTCAGACAAAAAAATATGGCCAGTCAATGTCACTGCACAGTGTGATAGTGAAATTGTATTTATATCACCAGAAAACATTATTACCCGCTGCGAAAAAATGTGTGCTTCACATCAAATTCTCATACAAAATATGCTCAAAATCATGTCGAGAAAAGCGCTGATTCTAAGTCGAAAGGTGGATTATTTATCTATTAGGAGCTTAAGAGGACGGTTATGTGCTTACTTGATTGAACAGTGGCAACTTCAAAATACTCCCGTGTTTTCACTCCCTATGAACAGAGATGAGCTGGCAGATTTCTTTAATGTTGCAAGGCCATCTATTTCACGTGAACTAGGAAAAATGAAGGATGAAGGGTATATTGATTTTCACAAGTCTTCATTTAAAATAATCAATCTTGGTGCAATGAAAGAAGAAATATCTTAGCACAAATTTCGAAATAAGTAAAAATAAAGATAAATGCTAACAAAATCATACTCAAATTAGGGGTAGGTATAAGATGAGAGGAACCAGAGCAGAAGTTGACTTAACTGCTTTAAGTCATAATTATAGATCGATGAGGACACTATTATCTGAGAACGTTAGAATTGCAGGAATTGTAAAAGCCAATGCGTATGGTCATGATCTTGTGAGCATTGCAAAAAAACTCGAGCAGTTAGGTGTTGACTATCTTGGTGTTGCCAATATACATGAAGCAAAATCGCTTAGGAAAAACAATATAAAATGTCCTATCTTGGTAATGGGTAAAACATTTGAAGAAGACTATGATATTGCTGTGAAAAATGACATTACATTGACCATCTTTGATTTAGAAGATGCAAGGAAACTAAATTTAAATGCATCATATGATAACAAAATTGCTAAAATTCATATTAAGTTTGACAGTGGATTTAATAGACTTGGGTATAAAGAAATAAGTAAATTAATTGATGATGTCATAGAAATCAGAAATTATGAATTTATTGAAATTGAAGGACTTTTTACACATTTAGCACTAAAAGATGCTTCTTCTGATGATGAACAATTTGACAAATTTGATGAAGTTTTAAAAAAACTAAAAGAATTACAAATCCATATTCCAATTAAGCATGCTTGTGACAGTATCGGTGCAATTGCCTATCCAAGTAAACACTATAATATGGTTAGGCTCGGCGCTATACTTTATGGATATTGTAGTCGAAAAACACCTTTCGATTTAAAACCTGCAATGAGTTTTAAAACTAATATTTCTCAAATTAAAACCATTGAAACCGGTGAAGGTGTGGGTTATGATTATCTATTTGTAGCAACTCGTAGGACAACTTTAGCTGTGTTACCAGTAGGATATGCCGATGGACTACCAAGGAATTTATCCGATACAGGTTTCGTAGTGATTGGAGGAGAAAAAGCCCCAATTATAGGTCTGATGTGTATGGACCAATGTATGGTTGACGTTACCGATATCCCCAACTTAAATATAGGTGACGAAGTCGTATTATTTGATGATAACGCGCCAACGCTTTCAGAAGTAGCAAAAATAGCAAAAACCAATCGAAATGAGATCTTGTCTAGAATTGCCTTACGTGTCCCAAGATTGATTTTGGATGATCAAAGTGTTGTGAAAATTGATTATATGGAAAAATTGTGAGTCTTTAAGGAGATATTATGAGGTATTTTGAAGATCCCATTTATCAAGAAGTTTTGGAAATGAAAGAGTGGTTAATTGCGTTGAGGCGCGATTTTCACAGTCATCCGGAGTTAAGTGAATTAGAATTTATAACGCAAGAGCGCATTATTGATGAATTAAGTGAAATGAGTATCAACAATTATCCTAGTGCAGAGACTGGCGTATGTGCAGTGCTACTTGCGAATAAAGGCGATTTGACTATTGGATTGAGAGCGGATATTGATGCGCTGCCGATACAAGAAGAAAGTGATTCATTATTTAAATCGATAATTCCAGGCGTTATGCATGCTTGTGGTCATGATGCGCACACTACCATTCAGCTAGGTGTGGCAAAATACTTTTCGCAGCACTTGGATGCGCTTTCTAGTAACTTGAAATTTTTCTTCCAACCTGCTGAAGAGACAATTGGCGGAGCTGAACGCATGGTTGAAGAAGGTGTTATGAAATCTCCTGATGTTGATTTTATGTTAGGATTACATGTTATGCCTTATATGCCAGTGGGGGAAATCGAAATTCGCGATGGAAAACTTAATGCTGCCTCGGATACTTTTTCAATTAAAATCAAAGGAAAATCAGCACATGGGGCATACCCTCAACAAGGTGTTGATGCAATTGTTATAGCAGCTCAAGTGATAACTTCGATTCAGACGTTAATTAGTAGAATGATTTCTCCTTTAGATCAAGCGGTTATTACAATCGGAAAAATAAATGGTGGTGTGAAAGACAATATAATTTGTGACGAAGTTGTTTTTTCTGGTGGGATGCGTACAACTGATGAGGCTACGCGAAGTTATTTGAAAAACAAACTTGTAGAATTGGTTAACACTACTACGTTATATTATGGGGGAACAGGAGAAGTCCTATTTGAACCGGGATATAAAGCACTAGTGAATAATAATGAAGTGACGAGTGTCATTAGAAATATATCACATGATGTATTAGGTATAGAGGCAGTTCATGAGAAGGAATTACCCTCATTAGGCGTTGAAGATTTCTCTTATTTCCTAGACAATGCTAAAGGTGCTTTTTATCATTTGGGCTGTGCATTGCCCAATAAAACTATTGGTGCACTTCACACAAAGGATTTTGAAATTGATGAAATGTGCTTGGTTATGGGGACCTATCTTCAAATCAAAATAATTAATGCGCTGTCTAATAATAGCAAAGAGGGTGATTGAGTGATAAATATTAGCGAAATTAACAGTATCAATGATCAGCTTGAAAACGATGAAGCAATTACTCTTTCAACTAAAAAACTACTGATAGAACAAGTAATTGAACTAAGTCAAAATGCGGATGAACCAGCGGTACTTGCTAGGTCATTGGTTAACCAAGCTATATATTTACTAAGCAATGGTGAACCATCGCTGGCTAATGAGAAGGCCATAGAGGCTATGCAAATTGCAGAAGAGTTACAGCTATTAAATATAAAAAGAAGGTTATGTAATTTACTTGGAAATATTAATAGTTTTTATGGTCGTTATAACATTGCACTTAACTATTATCATCAATCACTACGCCTTGCAAAACAGCTCGATATGGAAGCATCTACAAGCGGTATTTTAAATAATATTGCAATACTATATGGCACGATTAAAATGAATACGAGGGCAATTGAATACTATATAGAAGCACAGCGCGCTTCGGAGACTGAACATAATTACAAACTCTTCTTTTTAATTACGCACAATATTATTAATTTATATTTTGACGAGAGAAATTTGGAGAAAGCCCAATATCAACTGAACCAAATGGAAGCAAAACTAAAGTTGAAACCCGATGTTCAAGAGTATGAGGGATTAACACTTTTTAACACCGGAAAAATCGCACTTTTAAAAGGTGAGTTTGCTGCCGCATTAGATTTCACCTCAAAATCGGAAACAATATTTGCTGAAATCCAAGATATTATAGGCATCAATGAAGCGAGACTTTTGAGAAGTAAGATTTTTTACGAGATGAAGGACTTTGTAAAGGCTTTAGAACTTGCAATAGAGTTAAGCAGAGATGCTGAGAAACAAGGCGAATTTGAATCAGAGCGGGAAACGAGATTACTCATCAATAAAATAGCTCAAAATATACCTATGGATTCTGACATAGAATGGAATTATAAGCGTTTGATAAATTTGGATGAACAACTTTTGAGCAATTTATATCAAATGAGTTTATATCAACATGAAGAGCGAATTGATATTGAACTACAACAACAACTTAAAAACAATACAGATCGTCTTATTGAAAACATGAGATTCATCAATGAGGTTTCAAAAGACATTTCTAAAGAACTTGATTATGATTCCCTAATAAAAATGATAATAGGTAAACTAGCGAGTTTTGTGCAGTTTGATGCACTTGTTATTGGGTTATACGATAGTAAGCGTGAAGTTTTAATTAACCGCATTACTTACGAAAAAGGGATTGTAAATCAAAGTTATGATGTGCCACTGTCCAATAAAAGTAGTTTGGGAACTTGGGTAATTAGGCATAGAAGAGATCACTACACAGGTTATTTGAGCCATATGGTTTTAGATGATTTTGAACCACTCCACAAAAATTTCAAAGACATTACAGTCCCTTATGAGTCTGTATATTATGCACCTTTAATTGATGACGAGGAAGTAATTGGTGTTTTTTCTCTTCAGAAATATACTGTCAATGGTTTTGATCATCTACAGATTGACATGTTGAGAGCAATTGCTTCTTATATTGCTATAGCAATTGCCAATGCACTAAAAACGGCAAAATTGAAAGACTTAAACGATCAATTAAAAACCATATCGAAGAAGGATGGATTAAGTCAGCTACTGAATCGTTATGCATTAAATGTGGATGCGAAACCCATATTAACACAGTTTAATTTAGAAAATAAAAGCATATCAACATTAATGTGTGATATTGATTATTTTAAAGAATACAATGATTATTATGGTCATGTAGAGGGTGACAGTGTAATTGTGAAGATTTCACAGATTTTGACAGAAATATGTTCTGAATTTACACCTTTTATTTATCGGTATGGTGGGGATGAGTTTCTTGTTGTTTTTCAAGAAGTTGATGAGGTTAAAGTTGAAGAAATAGCACGAAAAATGTTAATTGCTGTAGATTCAGCTCAAATGCCACACGTTGAAAAAGGAATCGGAGAAAAAGTGACTATTAGTATCGGGTTAGCGCATTTTACGCCATCTCATGAGTTACTCACTGAAGATGACTTACTTAGAGGTGCTGATATTTCACTTTATATTTCTAAAAGAAAAGGTAGAAATCAAGTGAGAGCAACAAAATTTTAAACTTTGTAGTTGATAATTTAATGTATTTAAACTTTGATATAATATTGACAAATTAGAATTCAATTGATAAACTATTAACAAGATCATATTTTCGAGAACTTCTTTAAAATGTGAGATACCCATATTCCACCTAACAAGTAAGAGTCATCTGAATTGACAGGCAGGAGCTATAGTTAACCCAAATAGGGTTGTTTATGTTTGACTTTAGCCTTCTCCTCAGAGAAGGTTTTTTTAATGAAAATTACAACGCAGTGGTGATAAAATCAGAGCGCTCGAAGCGCGAAGATTTTCAGAAAGTCACAACGCATTGTGACATACCACGTTGTTTGTATGGGGGATATATGGAGAAGAAAATAGCAGTGATAAGTGCGATTTTAGAAGAGCCACATGAAGTACAACAGAGATTTAACGACATTATCGCAGAATTTAGAGGAATCGTAAAAGGACGTACGGGTATCCCATTTGATCAATATGGCTTGTCCGTGATAACGATTATTATTTTAGGCACTATTGATGAAATCAATAGTCTAACAGGTAAGTTGGGTAACTTAAAACATGTTTCAGTGAAAACTTCAATTTCAAAAAAAACAATTGAAGCTTAATGGAGGAAAAAATGGCAAAGTATGGTGATCAGAATTATAGTGAAGCAAATTTTATTGACCATTCATTAATTGAATCAGTACTTGAAAAAACAAAAGATGCTACAGATGAAACTATCGATACTATTATTGAGAAGGCAAAGTTAAAAAGAGGGTTAGCCCTTGAAGAGATTGCAGTTTTGCTACAAGCGCATACACCTTCTCAAATTGAAAAAATATATAAAATTGCTTCAGATATTAAGCAATCGATTTATGGTAATCGCGTTGTTTTGTTTGCACCTCTCTATGTAAGCAACTACTGTGTTAATAACTGCGTATATTGCGGGTATAAGCGAGAAAATGAATTTCCAAGACGCAAATTAAATGAAGCAGAAATTCGAGAAGAAGTTAGAATACTAGAAAGTATGGGACATAAACGTCTTGCCCTTGAAGCTGGAGAAGATCCAGTTAATTGTACCATTGATTACGTCGTGGATACACTTAGGATCATCTATGATGAAGCAACTGCTAAAAGTAATATCAGACGAGTAAATGTCAACATCGCTTCAACGACAATTGAAAATTATAAAAAATTAAAAGAAGCAGAGATTGGCACTTATATATTATTTCAAGAGACATACTACAAGCCAACTTATTTAGAAATGCACCCAAAATCTCTAAAAGGCAATTACGAGTATCATTTAACTGCATTTGATAGAGCGATGCAAGCGGGAGTTGACGATGTTGGTGCAGGTGTCCTATTTGGTCTTTCAGACTATAGATTTGAAGTCCTTGCACTGATGCTTCACAATCAACATTTAGAGGATAATTACGGGGTTGGATTCCATACGATCTCAGTTCCGAGAATCAAAAAAGCAGAAGGCATGGAACTCAATTCGTTCAATCATATTTTAGACGATGAGACTTTCAAAAAAATCGTTGCGGTCTTAAGAATCGCTGTACCTTATACAGGGATTATACTTTCAACACGTGAAACGAAAGAGATTCGTGATGAACTTATTCACCATGGCGTATCTCAATTGAGTGCAGGCTCATGTACGGGTGTTGGTGGCTATAAAGAAAGTGAAGAAGGCCCAAAGGAAGTTGCACAGTTTAAAGTATCTGACGAGAGATCACCGGTTGAAGTCATAAAAGGATTGATAGAAGCTGGATTTATTCCGAGCTATTGTACATCATGTTATAGAATGGGAAGAACTGGCGACAGATTCATGTCACTTGCAAAATCAGGTCAGATACAACATGTTTGCCAGCCTAATGCACTTATGACGCTTAAAGAATATGCACTAGATTTTGGAGACGAAGCATTAAATATTCAAGTAGATCATTTTGTTGAGAAAGAAATCGAAAAAATTAGTGATGCGAAAACAAAAGAAACAGTGGTAAAGGGCATTCAAGACTTAAACGAAGGTGTCCGTGATATTTTCTTATAGCACCTGCTATAAGTTCATTTTGAGGAGATAATATGAATAAAACACCCAATGCAAATAGAGTTCATATTGGTATATATGGTAATAGAAATGCTGGAAAATCATCGCTATTTAATGCGATCATTGGTCAAGATGTAGCGGTTGTTTCTACTTTTGAAGGCACTACCACAGATCCAGTTTTTAAAGCAATGGAACTTATCCCTTTTGGTCCTGTTGTCTTTATCGATACAGCTGGGTTAGATGATGAAGGTATACTTGGTACACTTAGAGTTGAAAAGACAAAACAGATGCTTGGAAGAACAGATTTTGCACTATATGTGATGGATGGTTCTAATCCTGACGTTGAAGCATATCAAAACATGGTTGATGTTTTCAAACGCTTTAATATACCACATCTTTTAGTCGTTAATAAAAAGGATTTATTAACGGCAGAAGGAAGTTCAAAGATCAATGATTTAAAGACAGAATTTCAGTTGATTAACAGTGGTGTTTTGAGTGATATTCATACACTGAACGATGTTATGATGAAAAAGCTGGAGACTTTAAGTGAAGAAGCGCCATTAGTGGGTGATCTTCTTCCATACGGTAGCACCGTGGTATTAGTTGTTCCAATTGATTCAGAAGCGCCAAAAGGTAGAATTATTTTACCTCAAGTGCAAATTATACGTGATTGTTTAGATCATGGGATAAAATGTCATGTGGTAAGAGATACTGAACTTGCCGAGACACTTCTAGAACTTCAGAAGGTAGATTTGGTCATAACGGATTCTCAAGCTTTTGCTGAAGTGAGTAAAATAGTGCCTTCTAGTATTCCTTTAACAGGTTTTTCTATTTTATTTTCAAGACAAAAGGGCGATATTAAGAAGTTGTTGGCTGGACTTGAAACATTAAAACATCTCGATCATAAATCAACCGTTTTAATTACAGAAAATTGTACTCATAACCATTCTCATGAAGATATAGGCAGAGTCAAAATACCAAAATTGATTCATAAGCATATTAGTCCGGATGTTAAAATTGAATTTGCAATGGGGCATGATTTTCCTTCAGATCTCTCAGTATATGATGTTGTTATTCACTGTGGTGCTTGTATGGTAAACAGAAAAACGATGTTGACGAGAATAGATCAAGCAGAACAAGTTGATGTGCCAATGACAAATTACGGTTTGACCCTAGCGTATTTTTCAGGTATTCTCGAGAGGAGTATTGAAATCCTTAAAGATAAGATGTGAGGGCTAAATGGACCGTTATTATAGTCTCAGTGAGTATTTTAAGAAAACATATGGCAAGAAGTTAATTAAGCTTTCACTTGATGGAGGCTTTTCTTGCCCCAATAGGGATGGTACTTTTTCAACTGAAGGCTGCGTTTTTTGTTCAGAAGAGGGTTCAGGTGATTTTTCAGGTGAAATCATCGAGGGGGTAAAATATAAAACTGTCAATATTTCAAAGCAAATTGAAAGTCAAAAGTTACTCTTATCATCAAAATGGAAAGATTGTGGCTATATCGGATATTTTCAAAATTATACGAATACCTATAAGCCTATTCACGAACTAGAAACACTTTATGCAAAGGCATTATCATGTGAAGGAATTGAAGGTCTTGTCATCGCCACCAGACCTGATTGTGTTGATGCGTCACATATTGCACTCTTTAAAAAATACAATGTCTTATGGGTGGAATTAGGTTTACAAACCATTCACGATGAAAAAGCAAAATGGTTAAATAGACATTATGATCTTCTTTCTTTTAAAAAGACCTTTGAGGCACTGAAAAATGAAGGTATTAGGGTCGTAGTTCATCTAATAGCAGGTTTACCAGGTGAAACTAAAGCAGATTTTATGGCGTCAATTGACTTTCTTTCATCAATTAAACCCTTCGGCGTTAAGCTTCATATGCTTCATATTGTTAAAAACACACCACTAGAAGCGCAATATCATGAAGCGCCATTTGAACTTTTAGATGAAGATTTATATATTCAGTGGATAAGTGATGCTATTTCAAGATTACATCCTGATATTGTGATCCATAGGTTAACTGGTGATGGGAAAAAATCAGAAGTAATCGCCCCTAACTGGATTTTTAATAAAAGACATGTATTAAATGGCATAAATAAACGCCTTAGCACGATGAACATCGTGCAAGGCGATCAACTTAAAACAATGGCAACTGATTGATGCTCGTTACAATATACACAAAAATGATGATAGATAAAGCAATCATCAGTGTTAAAAGTAATGGCCAATGAATAGTGCTATTGTTTTTTCTTATTTCACGCACATTTAGTGCAAGACCAATTAAGTCGACTAGAATAATAACCGTCGCGACAATTAAGGCGCCAAGTAAATAATCTGTTCTCCAAAACTGTGGTCGATAAAAATCGAAAAAATAATCCAGAACGTACATCTTCTTTGGTCGTGAAAACAGTAGCATAACGAAGGCAATAAATATTCCAATTGTACCCAGTAGTCCAAGAATTTGAAGTCTTCGATAATCACTAGAAGTAATATCTACAAAATTATCATCTTCATGGTCAAAGTAGTTTGTAATTTTTTGGCTGATTTCAGGGTTGAGATGTAATATCTCTGTTTGTTTTGCATAAAGGTATTGAATTAAAAATTGCGATTCAGTTTCAGTTAAACCTTCAAATTGGATGCGGTTAAGATATCTTCTTATTTCAACTTGAGGCATACTGTCAAGTATCTTACATCGAATCCTAAATACCTTATAATCTTGATAATCAGAATCAAGGTCCTCTTTCGGTTTAGGATTCGCATCAAAAATTATTTCGAGGATTGTATTCTTCGGCAATTGTACAGTCGAGAGAGCTAACATTCCAGAAGAACTAATATCTTTAGAAATAAGTTCATAATTCGAATTTCTAAATGTAAAGTTATAAGTATTATAGATATTTACTCTAAAAGACTGCCTGCGTTGAATTTTCACGGGTGTACCAGCAACCATAAGCGTAAGCGTTGATAAATTGTGGGCAAAGTGCCTGTCAACCACACGACATTTAACGGAATATTGATCTTTGTTGGAGGGTTCCGGAGACGCAAACGTAATTAGCAGATATTCATCAATGTGAAAGTTATAAACTTTACCATGATATATTGGCGCAACAATTTTAAAAACACCATCTTTATAACCTTTTTCAATGATGGTTCTGAGTATTAAATCAGTTGCTTTCATATTCTCATCTCTTACTGATACAGTAACTTCCACTGAGTGGGATGGCAATAAAATATTAGATAGCTCCATTGTAATACCTCCGTTACAATATTCTTGTTTATTCTCTCATCAATTGGGGTATTAAGTCAATATAACAAACCACTTTGGTTTTTTATAGATGGAATTTGGGACGTCATCAAGAGGCAGTGGCCTCAAAAAAAAGAATGAGTATTTCCTAAAAGCTTTAAAAATGACAACATAAACTTTGAATTTTGGTTAAATTAGGAGGAATGCTTATATTGAATAAAATGTTAATTACAACTGAATATGAACCAAATATTCGTGCCAAATTCCTGTAAATGGGCTTTCATGTGTGTTGTGAAAGTCCATTTTGTATGAAAAAGAACAATTATTTACAAACAATTGAAAGTGGTTAGATTATTTTCTTGTAGCATAGATATAAATTGTTGTGTCATCCTAGCTGTAAGACCCCAAATGGTATATTTTTCATAATCATAAAAGACTACGGGGTATTTCATCGTTTTAAAATTATAGTTTTTACCCTCTGGTATATTTTGATATGGAAAATCCTCTGACAAACTAAAATTTGACGCGATGGAGTAAGTAACTGGTGGGTGGTCGATAAAATACTGAACTGGAACAGTAAAAATATGGTCAACTTCATCTTTTGAATAAGGTATTTTGTCAAAATCGTAGTCAATAATCCCTACATAGCAATGAATAATCATATCGAAACTTGTTAATATCGAATCAATTTGACCTATAATTTGTATGTTAGTATTTTGAATACCTAATTCTTCACAAGTTTCTCTTATGGCGGCTTCACGAGAATGCTCTACATCCTCAATTGATCCTCCGGGAAAGCATATCTCTCCAGGCTGCGATTTTAACGTAAGCGCTCTTTTCTCAAACAGTATATGCCAGCACCCATCCACGAGAATTAAGGGAATAAGGACAGAAGACTGTCGTTTAACGCCACTGATATTTGGTTTGTATGTTTGAATTAAATTTATAAGTGTGTCAATCATTTAATACCTCTGGTTATATTCTCAATCTACTTATTATGATGTATAATAGTACAGTGTCAAAGTCAGTACTATTATTATAATACTATATTATACCCAAAACTCAAAACACTAGTCTGAAATTGATTTTAGAGGAGACAGCTGATGATTTATTTATTTATCGTTTTTGCAAAAGTAATTGAAGTTTCAATGGCGACTGTTAGAATGGTTTTGATTACAAAGGGTGAGAGAAAAATCGGTGCATTTATTGCATTCTTTGAAGTCTCACTGTGGGTAGTTCTTGTAAGCACCGTTCTTGATAATATAATGGAAAACCCATTTAAGATTGTTGCATATGCGCTTGGATTTTCCTTAGGTAATTATCTAGGCAGTTGGATTGAAGAAAAAATAGGTATTGGTTTAGCAGAAATGCAAGTTATCTTAAAAGAAGAACATGGTGCATCAGTGGTTGAAGCTCTAAGAGCTCAAGGTTATGCTGTAACAGTGCTTCGTGGTGAAGGTAAAAATCATCCTAGGTTTGTCCTTTTAATGTATGTGCAAAGAAAGAAAATAAAGGAATGTGCGAATTTAATAAAATCAGTACAAGAGAATGCAGTCATCACAGTTTCAGATAAAAAAGCAGTCTACGGCGGTTATGGTGTATTGCGCAAATAGCTAAGTGAGGAATATAAATGAATTCAAAGTATAACGTTAGAGAAATTGATGTAGATGGAATGAAAATTGGTGGAGCATCTCCAATAGTTATTGCTGGTCCATGTTCAGTAGAAAGTTATGAACAAATAATTACGATTGCCAAAGAAGCACAAAAAGCAGGTGCAAATATGCTTCGAGGCGGTATATTTAAACCTCGAACTAGTCCACACGATTTTCAAGGATTAGGTATAGAAGGCCTTGAATATCTTGTGGAGGCAAAGAGGTTAACAGGATTGCCTATTGTGACAGAACTGATGGATACAAAGTATTTATATGAATTTATAGAAAAAGTAGATATTATTCAAATTGGTTCAAGAAATATGTATAATTATTCGCTTCTAAAAGCAGTGGGTGAAACAAAAAAACCAATATTATTAAAACGGGGTTTTAGTGCAACTATAAGAGAATGGATACTTGCAGCGGAACACATTGCTAAAGCGGGAAACGAAAACATCATTTTTTGTGAAAGAGGGATTAGAACGTTTGAAGATTATACCAGAAATACATTAGATCTTACCGCAGTTCCCATAATTCAAAAGGAAACGGGTTATCCGATTATTGTTGACCCAAGTCATGGAACAGGTTTGAGAGAACTTGTCGGTATCATGTCTGAAGCGTCTATAGCAACTGGTGCGAACGGTTTGTTAGTTGAAGCACACACACATCCAGAACTTTCAATATCTGATAAAGATCAAACGATTGATATGATAGAATTAAAATCGATTATTGATCAATTGAGAAAATATGCTTAATTAAAAATACAAAAGACGCGGGATGATAAATCATCATAACCGCGTCTTTCTATTTGTTTATTTATTATTGTGCAATTGAGCTTGCGCCATTTGAAAAGTATTGTAAATAACTGTTGTTCTTATCAATATACATAACGGTATCGGCATCAATTGTCACTTCATAAGATTTTAGTGTTCTCCAAAATTCATAGAAATCTGGATCTTTACTAAAACCTTCAGCATAAATTTCAAGAGCAGTTGCATCTGCTTCACCACGAACTTGTTCAGACTGTTCTATGGCACTTGCTTTAATCTGAGCAACATTTCTGTCTGTATCGGCTACAGTGTTTTGATAAATTTCAAGTCCTTCAGATCTGATTTGTTGCGCAATTGCTTCACGCTCAGCAACCATTTTTTTGTAAGTAGATTCAATATTTGAAGGAGGTACGATAGTGCGGTATACATCAATATCAGTTAACTGAATACCTTGAGTTGCTAGGTTTTTGTTCAATTCACCTTTTGCTTCTTCCAAGATATTGGATAGTGCTTCTTTGTTGTTAAGGAAGTCGTCACTGCTTAATCTGTTTACTCTATCAATGATAACTGCATAGGCAACTTCATCAATTTTAGAATTGGCTCTTGTTACAGTACCTAGTGAAGTTCTAAAGATGCCTGGATGTGTAATTTCCCATTGAGCATACATGCTAATTTCATATTTAATTTTGTCTTTAGTGTTGATTTTAGCTGTATTTGAAACATAAGTTAGTAATTTACTTGTGTCTTTTTCAACAGTTGTAATAAAAGGTGTTTTGAATTTTAAGCCTTTTACTTTATCAATCTTAACGTTTTTGAATCTTGGGTCAAGATTATTTTGTTCTTGTGCTAAATCACTATTAGAATCGACAACAACTGATTTGATTTCACCAAGTTCTCTAACTGTTGCGACTTCATCTTCTCTTACGATATAAAAGCTATTCGAAAGAACCACTAATATCGCGATGATAATGATCAAAATCACTGCAGAGAAGACTCCTTTTTTGGCATGTTCTTTAACGTTTTTGAATTTAGGACCTATATCTTGTCCAAAAGCAGCATTCACTTTTTCTTGTGATTCTTGCTTTGGTTCGCCTTGATTAATATTCATTATTGAGTACCTCCAGTCGTTTGGAGTGGTAAGAATTTGAGGACATTATCATTATCAAAATCAATGATATATTTGTTTTTAACAGTAGAAAGTACTTTTTCCATTGTTTCAATATAGAGACGAGTTTTAGTAATTTCTTTTGAGACTTTGTATTTTTCATATACTTGATTAAAGTTTGTAACATCACCTTTAGCTTGTGCTACTTTTTCAGCTTTATATGATTCAGCTTGCTGAATCATTTGATAAGCTTCAGCTCTGGCTTTAGGAAGCATTTCATTTGAGTACTTGTCTGCTTGGCTCTTATATGAATCTTTTTCGTTTGTAGCAATATTTACATCATCATAAGCGTATTGAACGTCTTCAGGAAGAAGTACATCCGTTAACTTAACTTCTGTAAGTGTGATTCCAACATTATAACTTGCTAACTTTCTAGCTAAGTCAGGCATAATTTCTTTCGCGATACTGTCTTTGTTGACAAGGGCTTCATCTAAAAGTTGATTTTGAATGTTACTTCTTAGTACGCTTTCAAATGCAAGTCTTATTGTGCCTTCTTGATCGTCGACATTATAGTGGTAAGCTGCCGTATCAGTGATTTTATACTGAATTACAGCACCGATGTTGATTAGATATGAGCCTTTTGTAAGCACGATGGATTCACTTTCAACATCTTGATAAGTAGCAGCTGAAGTAGTTGTGGCATCACTTAAAGGTCTATAACCGTATTGGAGTGAATAAATCTCATTGGTGTTATAGATAATTACTTTGTCGATAAATGGGAATTTAAAGTGTAAACCGGCAGTAGTGTTGACACTTGTCAGTTTACCAAATCTTTCGATTACCGCTTCCTCTGCATTGTCTAGGGTGTAGTAACTGCCAAGAAAAACAGCTGCTATGACAATGATGAGTGGAATCAGTATAAAGAATTTTCCTGATTTCATAGTTGCCTCCTGTAATTTTTACGTTGCTCTATAAACAGTTTATGCGCTAGCGTGAAAAATTACAATTAACTTTTGATAAAAAGAAAGGTAGAATAAGGGGTATAGACATTAAAAAAGTATTATGAATATATTAACGGAGGCATTAATGGGTAAAAACTTCTCTTTTAAGAATATATATAGTTTTATAAAACAAGTTAATTATAGATATAAAAAACACAATTTAACGGCATTTGCTGGCCAAATGGCCTATTTTTTTGTATTGTCATTTTTCCCATTACTAATATTTTTAATATCAATCATTTCTAAACTTAAAATAAACTATGATTATGCTATGGAAATTTTTAAGCGGTTTATTCCCGAAAATATAAGTGTAATGATAACAGACTTTATTGGCCAAACAATTACAACTGATGGAGTGGCTGTTGTTTCAATTTCAGGAATATTGATGCTTTATTCTGCATCAAGGGCAGTAAACGCTCTTCAAAGATCCATTAATATGTCTTACGATGTCACTGAGACGCGTAATTTTTTTATGGTTAAATTAATGGGAATGTTCTATACACTTATGTTTACGTTGATTATTGTCCTTTCTCTCATGGTTCCGACTGTATTTCAGGCAATTTTTAATTTTTTAAACACTATAATTAATGTAAACATAGATGAGTATTGGCTTGATTTAGCACATTTTTTAAGAAATGTTTTGTTGCTTTCAAGTTTTGTGGTTGTGATTTTGTCGATTTATGCCTTTTTACCAAATAAAAAAATGCACCTAGCAGATATACTGCCAGGTGCTATATTTGCAATTATTGGTTCGGTGTCAACTAATTTTATTTTTTCCAAAATCGTAGGAAAATTAACTGATTATTCAATACTATATGGTTCGCTTTCTGCGGTGATCGCCTTCATGGTTTGGGTTTACTTTTTAGCCTTGATTATTATATTAGGTGCTGAGATCAATGCTATACTATATTCGAAAAATAACACGCAAATCAAGTTCGATAATCAATAAATCGTCCTTCAGATCTGGTTCTATCTGTTATACCTTGAATTTTGAGATAGACTCTTGCAAGCATCTCCATTAATCCATCGGGTAACCTGAACAAGAATTTGAATTGATCAGGTGAAGTACAAATAACATCAAAAAAAACTACTTTATTTAAATGATAATTAAATTTTTCGTGTGTGATTCCAATCAAATTGAGGGATTTTTCAAAATCGTTTAGAATACTTTCAACTAAGAAACCAAAGTGAGTGCCATATATGCGATCGCAAGATCTACTAGATTCAACAATACTTTTTATGGCTTCAATTAAACTTAAGCCACCGGAAATAACTTCTTCTTCATGTGTTTTATAGTAATTTTGATAATCATCCTCTTTTTCATGAGAGGATAGGCGAGCAAACGATGCCTTTAAATTATGTGCATTAGAGTAAAATGCATCGACTATAAATTGTTCATTACCAGAGCGATGTTCAGGGGTATTGTGTGCTTCGCCTTTACCATATACATGTGATACAATCTGAGCAGAATTCGTGCTTTTTACTTTACTGACGGGACCGTTACGATAATTAGTGATTGCAGCGCTTTTTGTTATGTTAGACATAATTACCCCTCCTTTCATGTTAATACATATATCGGTATAAATTCTATAAATAATTAGTTCTACATAAGAACGTTTCCTAACTTTGGATTATGGTATAATAATATTATCATTATAAATCATGAGGTGGTGTGATGATCAATCGTGTACAAGTTATTTTAGGTGAAATCGAAAAAGAACTTCTGAATAGATCCTTTTTAAAAAATTTTGGTTTAACGCGTAAAAAAATCGTTGATTTAACTGGTGATGATCGTTTTAAAGAACAATTAACGTTGATGATAGGTGAAAATAAATATCATTGTGTAGATGTGTTTAATTTGATGGCGCCTTTTTTTGACGCCGTTAATTTTTCGATGGATGAAACAGATTGGCTTAAGTATTTTTATCAGTATAGTTTGAGTTTTTCATTTCCAGAGGCAGTTACTATAAATTTAGAATTTGCTAAAAATAAAATGGCAGAAGTTTACCTTCGTGTGCTTAAAATTATCGCTAATTGGCAGATGAAGGCTCAAGATGGCACTTGGCAAAGTCAGTATCCTCTAGAATTATTATCAGAAAGTGAGATTGATAGTTTAGAAGATAAAACAGAGTATCTACTTTTCAAACGCGCTTATCAACACGATTACGTGTATGAAATGATGAAGCTTAATCAGGAAGTGATTGGTTATACGACACTTGATCATATCTGTGGCGTCAATCATCTAGCGATGAAAACGGCAAGGCAGTTAAAAAAAGCTGGTTTTCCAATCGATTTAGGTAGGGTTTCAGGTGCTGCGATCGGACATGATGTGGGGAAATTCGGATGTAAACCTGAAGAGATGAGTCGAGTAGCCTATTATCATTATTTTTACACCGGTGAATGGTTTGAAAATAGAGGCATAGTTTATATCAGAAACGTAGCGATTAATCATTCTACTTGGGACTTAGAACTGGATGCTTTACCTATAGAATCATTAATCTTGATTTATAGTGACTTTAGGGTAAAGGCGGAGCGTATAGATAAAAAGTCTTATATGCGATTTTATAATCTTAAAGATTCTTTTGATGTAATCTTAGAGAAACTTGATAATGTAGATGAAGCAAAAGAAAATCGTTATAAACGGGTCTATGCCAAATTGAGAGATTTTGAAGATTTTTTAGTTGACTTGGGGATTAAAACTGAACCCAATGAGGCTTATGATCAAAATATTCAATATTCATCAACGATCCAAAGAAAATATTTCACTTTGATGCAGGGTGCAGAAATTACTCAAAATGTCATTTTTTCTTCAATAGATCACAACATTGAACTCCTTTATCGATTAAGAGATGAAGCTTCACTAAATAAAATGCTTGAACCCGTTAGAAACAGTAGAGATTTGACAAGTTTGCGCGGTTATATTGCCATACTAGAAGAGTACTACAACTACCTTACGCAAAAGCAAAAGCAAATTATGCTTAATTTCCTTTACGAAAAATTAGTGTTGCCTGAGGAGGATATTCGAAAGCAATGTGCTGAATTAATGGGAACAATTATTGCATCTTATGATGAGGAAATAAGAAAAGAGACACCTCCGAGTGCAAATATTGAGACAAATGTGCTTGATACAATTGGTCTTTTAAAATTTTATATTGATAAATTTATCAACCCTGAAAACAAAATAATTGATCGCCATAAAAAATTCATTAGTTATAGCATGAGAGATATGTTGGATGCTTATTTCAAGCATCTAAAGGGACAAGATAAGAGAATAAAGAGTTTTGAATTGACGGTTAGTTTTTTTACGAAATACAGTGAACATGAAAGTATTAGATTCTACCTCATTAAAGCGGCTAGAATTTTACCATTTTCAGAATTTACACATGAACAAACGTATACAATATTGAACTTTGTTTCTAGCTTATTGACCGATGAAGATTTTAAAGTCAGACTAAGGGCTTATAATCTAATCTATTCAATTTTGCCATATGCAAGCCAAGATGTAATCGCACAAGCAGATGTATCAAGGGTTTTGAAGGGTTATCCACCTTCTTTAAAAGACCCTGCTGAGAATTATGCGCGTTTTAAACTCGCGGAAAATCTAAAGTTGGATGAAAGTGAGATCGAACACTTTAGAGTAATCTGCCAAGATGATTTGCAGTATACTAGCAACATCTTTTTAAGCAATCTCAAATCCGCAACGATAGACGTCGCTAAAAGATTCCAGATCGAACTCTTAATGCGGAACACGTTATTATATGACTATGAAAATTGTTTTTATATGGCAATGCATCTATGTAACTTGCTTAAAGTAAGTGCGCTTGAATCAGTTAGAAATACTGCCGGTAAAATGCTCCTTAATTTGATTCCACATTTGAGTTATGAACAAAAAAATGATATTGCGGTGGAGCTAATTCGTGCGCTTGAGATGGAAAGTTACGAATTTACCAAATATATTCCACCTTATCTTGGCAAAATTATACTTCAAGTAAAACCAAAAGAACTCGATGAGATCATCGATAGTTTTGAAAAGAAAATGAGTACAAATAATGAAAAATTGATCGCTCTTATCGAAAAGACTGTTGGATACGCAATTGCTCAATATGCTGATTATCGCTATGCTTTTAAAGAAGTTGTCGAAAATCATAACCATAGAGTTTTGCGCTTATTTGGTGTGCTGTTTAATGGATTCGTTCATGGTTCAAGTTATGTAAATCAAATGGCTTTTTCAGTGATTGCTAAAGATGTATTAACTGATAAAACGCTTAGTTTAAGAAAAAAAGAATACCTCTATAAACTCGTAATTAAAAAAGTTATGTCCTTGATGATCAATACGGATGAAACTGAGGAACTGATTTTTTACAATAACACGTCAAGTTTGAAATATATTTATAGCTTTATATCAGAATTTAACCACAACCTTGGACCTATTTTACTAGAACCGAATAGGCGGATTGCTTTTTTTCCAGGTGCATTTGATCCATTTACATTAAGTCATAAGCAAATTGCAAACGACATTAAAAATTTAGGATTTGAAGTGACTTTATATGTAGATGAATTTTCATGGTCTAAGAGAACGCAGCCGAACTTAATTCGTAGAAATATTATTAAAAAATCGATTGCAAGTGAAATCGACATTTATCAGTTTCCGCGTGATATTTCCATCAATATTGCAAATGATAACGATTTAAAAAAATTAAAAGCATTATTCCCAGATTCAGAGATTTTTATAGTTGTGGGAAGCGATGTTGTTCTTAATGCGTCAGCTTATAGTAGTAAAGAGAAAAAGACAATTCATGAGATTCCTCATATTGTCTATGAAAGATTTGCCGATCAAGAATCAAATGAAGCACATCTGATGCTTGATGAAAAATTCAAATTGCTTCATCCAGATTCGTTAAGATTTACGCTGCCTAAAGATTATGAGCATATTAGTTCTACTTTAATTAGAGATTCTATCGATGAGAAGCGAGATATATCTACATTAATTGAACCACTTGCTCAAAATTATATTTATGAAAAAGGCTTGTATCAACGTGAACCGATGTATAAAAGTATGATGACGACAAAGTCTATATTTTTAGAAGTTCTTGACGAAGTAACAGATTATCTATATGAAGAGTTTTTTGAATTTTTAGGTGCGGATGCTTTTGAAACGATTGCTAGGATTAGGGTTTTAGCAAAAAAACAAAGCTTCAAAATATATATCTTGCGAAGTTTAGAAAATAGTGGTGAGATTGTAGCACTAAGTATCTCTCACTGGTTAAGAGCTACAGAGATTCACCATGAATTTGAAGATCAAAGCATTATCAATTTTATTAGAACACAATCAATCGGTAGAATTTCTGTTATCGATGGCATTATAAAACGAAAAAATACAGATGTTAGAAATATTGAACAAATCATGATTACTGAGACACTAGCACATGCTCTATCAAGAGATTATACCTACAGCGTATTTAAAGAAGGTCTCAAAGTAAACACGAGCAAAGAAGTCTTAGATGTTTTGGAATTACAAGGATTTGTAAATATATCTTCAAATCGTACTAACGAGCAAGTGCATGTAGTAAATATGTCATCACCATGCACTTTAAACCTTGATATTCATTCCATGTTTAAAGAACCCTATAGAAGTGCACCAGATATATTGATGGCAATGTCAAAAGCGCGCCATAGACTACAAAAGTCACTTACAGGCCTCTACCCAGGCAATTTAGTGCTTAATTTTGATAGAGCGATGATCTATGAAAATTTAATTAAAAAAGTATGTGAAGAAAACCAGATGCCAACTGTACCTATTATTCCTAAAGCAGTAGGAAATGCAATGTGTGTGCCTTTTGGAGCAGTATTTAAAAGGTGGTTAATTCCAAATACAGTTACAAAAACACTCCACGCTGAAAAATACTTTTCGCCAGATTTATTATCGCATCAAATTAAAGAGTATCCATTTTATTTAGATGTTGAGAACCAAATTAAAATGCTTAAATCATTTAACAGACCTGTCATTCTCGTGGATGATTTGTTGAACAAAGGCTACAGAGTGAAAGCATTGGAACCCTATTTTAAAAAATATGATTTAGAGATTCAGAAGTTTATAGTAGCTATTATGTCGGGGCAAGGAAAAGAAATTGCTGAATCTATGAATATCAAAGTTGACTCAGCCTATTTTATCCCTAAAATCAAGGTTTGGTTTTATGAAAGTAAGTTATATCCTTTTATCGATGGAGATGCTATTTGGAGAGGAAGTATCCCTGATAGTAATTTAATCAACTCGGTTAACTTAATTTTGCCATATTCGTCAGCTTCCTATATCATGGACGCGTCACAAGAAGCAATATACAATGTCTCTGAGACGGCACTAATCAACGCTATCGAAATTATGTCTGCTCTTGAGATTTCATATGAAAAACTAAATGACCGTTTGTTAACAATAGGAAGACTTGGGGAAGTATTAAACACTCCAAGGTATCCGGATAAAGGTAAACATATCTTTTATGCCGATAACATTAGACCATCAGAATATATCAAAGATGACCTTGAACAACTAAGAAAGATGAAATCAATTTATATAGGGTAGGGAATATGAATAAATATTATTATCATAATTGGGAATTACTATCAGAAGAAACGCTTAAATTTGAAAATTATAAGAAAAACAATGTAGTTGATAGCAAACCACTAGATAAACTGTGTGTTTTTAGGGCACCTTTAGACGAAACCAAATGCGTTACAGAAGTGAACATAATTCAAAACGAACCAAAGGTATGTGAAGCTTTAAGTCAATTATATAGAGGTGTCGAAGAAACAATTCCAGCCATTAATCTTAATTTAATTGAACATAAATTTGGTAATGATTCACTACAAGCTTTTCTGGATATGATTAACGATAATAAAACAAACCATAAAAGCAAGAAAAAAGTAACAATGCTTGGTCTTGGTGATGTTGGGGGCATATTGGCAATCGGTTTAAAATTACTTGGTGGCGATATAATTGAAGAACTGGGTATTTTTGATATTAATCCAGCTGTTAAGGCGAGATATGAGATGGAACTCAACCAAATTGATGTAAATCCTTCTCTTAAGATTAAAGCGATCGAGATGGAAGATTTGTTTAACACAGACTTGTTTTTATTTTGTGCGTCAAAAGCTGTCCCTCAAGTAGGTGAGACTGTAAAAGATGTAAGAATGGTTCAATTTGAAGAGAATGCAAAATTAATCTCTATCTATGCACAAAAGGCGAGAATCGCCAATTTCAAAGGAGTTTTTGGCGTTGTTTCAGATCCTGTGGATTTACTTTGTAAACAAGTATATGAAAGCTCAAATATAGATCCGACTTTACAAAAGAGAGATCTTTTGGGCTTATTACCTGAACAAGTTGTGGGCTTTGGATTAGGCGTAATGGATGCAAGAGCAAAGTATTACAGCGATCAACTTGGATTAAATTATAGAGAAACAGGTAGAGCTTTTGGTCCTCATGGGAAAGATTTGATTGTGACAGAAAACTATAAAGAGGATACTCAAGATATTTCAGAGATGTTGACGCAGAAAGTCATTCATTCAAATTTAGAGATGCGTGCAATCGGTTATAAACCCTATATAGCGCCAGCATTATCATCTGGCGCAAGCGCAATCGTCAAAATGTTAAGTGGTGAAGTACATTACAGTGCCAATTATCTTGGAGGTACCTATTGGGGAGGTCAAAATCAAAGACAAGGTAATTTAGTTCAGTTTGAAAAAATAAAGGTTTCTGATGGATTATTCAAACGTTTAGAGCGAACTTATCTTCAGTTGGAGGATTTATGGCTAACCTTGAAATAAAGGACTTTACGACGCATCAAGTGAACTTGGTAGAAAAAATTGCTGCCATGAATAGAGGAATCAAAGCCATACCAAACTCTTCACAAAAAAAAGTTATTTTTGTAATTGAGCTTGATGAAATAGGAGAAAGTCAACTTGCAAATGATTATTTAAGAGAGCAGATGCTTTTGGTGAAAAAAGGAGACGCATCTGAATTATCTGGCATGATAGGTGCGCTTGTGGTGATTTCTGCTCAGGAGTGCTATACCAAATCATATGCTAGAAAATTTATGTTTATCAGTAATCAGTTGGGCTGTGAATTTATCGGTCATCCTCTAGTAGAACGTGTTGCTGATTTTCAAAACTTCAAAACTTGGTCAAAGACACTTAACGAAAATTTAGAAGAAATAGAATTGATTCAAATAGAAAAATTACTCAATCGACTATCAAGTTATAGCCACATCGTTAGGGAACGACTCAAAGTGTTAGTACTACATGCAGGACACAAAGAAATATCCAATACATTGATGTTTTGGGATCGAATTAAAGCTCAAATAGCTGATTTAGAGATGGATATCGACGAACTTCATGTTGAAGAAGGAAAAATATCTGATTGTTATGGGTGTAACTTTGAAACTTGTATGTATTATGCACTTGAAAAAGGATGTTTTTATGGAGGCTTTGTTGTAGAAGATCTATATCCCAAAATAGAGAAAGCGGATATAGTCGTATGGATTTGCCCCAATTATAATGATGCAATTTCGGCAAAATTAATGGCCGTTATTAACCGTTTGACGGCACTTTATCGTTCCATGAGTTTTAGCGAAAAGTATATACTAAGTATTATTGTTTCTGGTAACTCAGGCAATGATTCAGTGGCGGGTCAACTGATAGGGGCACTTACTATAAACAAAGGGTTTAGGTTACCACCTAATTTTGCAGCTATGGCAATCGCCAATGATCCGGGAGAAATTATGCAACTTAGTGACCTTGATAAACGAGTATCAACTTATGTAAACTATGTGCACGAATTAACAAACAAAATTATTGCAAAAAAGTAAAAAAAGGCTTTGCTTTTTATAAAAACGTGTTATAATAAGTATAAGAAACCAGTTCAACAATTTAATATGGAATGTAGTTAAAGCAATCATTCTAGGCTGTTATTAAAGGAGTGAGTCCGCCAGATTACTAAACGTGTTAGCAATGTTATGTTGAAAGATACTTTGAAAGTTTTTAAAAACAAATTCATGTTATGTAAACTGTTTTAAAAAGCACACCAAGTTATGAATCACTGAGGATTCGAGTATTAGATATTGGGTCGAGGTTTAAGACAGATAACATGTGTATAAAGTTTCATGAACTGGTCAAATGAGTTTAGCTCAAAAGAAAGGGTGAGTCCACCAGAAGTGTTAGAATCAATTGAAGAAAATATATAAAGTGCCTCTCATAGAATTTGCGAGAGGCACTTTATAATTTTTTGATATATTTATTTGAAAAGATTACATTGTGCTTCGTTTCTCATGGCAGTTAATAAATTCTTTCTGCTATGAGGGTTTTCTTTATAAATTGTTTTTAGAAGCTGTGCCATATCCTCTCTTTTGGTATGGTGATCCATCGGACATGGACTTTTCAGAACTGGAATATTTTGTTTTTTTACGAATCCAATAATATCTGATTCACTTGTGTCTAGAAATGGTCTTATAACTGTGATGCCAGTTCTTGACAAAAAAGAACGATACTCTAAAGAATTGAGTTTTCCGGCATAGAGCATATTTAAAAAAAGTGTTGATAAAGCATCATCGGCGTGATGCCCTAATGCTAATACATTTAAATTACGCTCTTTCATAACTTTTGAGAGAGCACCTCTTCTCATGTTCGCACAAAGTGCACATGGATTTTTTTCATTCCTAATTTCAAAAACAATTTTGGCGATATCTGTTTTTTCGATTGTATAAGGAACCTCTAAATCGTTACAGAAATCTTTAGCACCATCAAGATTAAAGTTGTTAAAACCTAGATCTATAGTAATTGCTTCTAGATCAAAAGGGATAGGACTAAATTTTCTAAATCGGTCAAGTTCATGTAAAAGTGCCATACTATCTTTTCCACCAGATAGTCCAACTGCAATCCGATCCCCTGGTTGAATCATTTCATGGTCTTGAATGGTCTTACGTAGACAACCTAGTATATTATTCATCTTTTATTTCCTTTTAATGTTTTCTCAACATATTACAGTTGATTGATCAGGGTGTTGTAGTTACCTGTTCAGTAGTTTCAACAAAATAATCTAAACTGTATGGCTCACTCCAGTTTCCTTTTTTGTCCTCAACTTTCAATATGATGGTATAAGTTCCTTCAGTGTCGAAAACTGGAAATAGGTTTTTATCGGTAAATGTTTGTATTAAAGTTCCATGATAATAGATTTCCCACGAATAAGCTTCGATGTTTTTAGTGCCGGTGGTTTTATTCATAAATGCAATTCGATTATCTTGAAGTGGTTCTACATCAAAGCTTACGACAATTGGCTCAGATGAAAATAAAATTTTAGAACTGAAAAAGATGATTAAAGCTAGTAGCAAAATACATACAGGAACAATGAACCATTTGCTATTAAACGCTCTTTTTTCAATGTCTTTAGTCTCATTTTCTTCAAACAAATCAAAAACATCATCATCAAATAAATCTTCGTCATCCATACTACGATGCTTTGATGATTTAGGCAATGATTCAGGTAGTGAGAATTCATCAGCATATTGCGCTTTAAAAGATGCAGTTTGCCCAGTGATGTGACTATTGTTAATTATATCATCAGTAGTAGGCGAAACAGCCACATTATCAATGTCATCGTTTAAATGAGCATCATTAATGTCAACTTCATTATTTTCTACAAGGTGTTCACGGTCAATTACAACATCTTCATCAGCAGCAGCTCCTTGTAAAACAGTTGTACTTTCAAGCTGAGAGTCAACTTCTTCTAGATCGATTTGTGTTTGATGCTCAAAATTAACTTTGGCAGCGATATCATTAACTTCAGCCTCGCTAAATGGTTTTACATTACTTTTATCATTTGAGGAGTTATCTTCTTGGATAACATCTTTTGAAAGTAATTCAAAGAGTTCACGATGGAGCTCCTCTTGATGATCAATTGTCGCTGTTGGCACGGGATTGCTATCTTTATGCGGTACTTTTGTATATGGAAGTGGAGGTCCAGCTTCCAAGTCATTAAGTATGATATTGTATTCTAAGCTAATAGTTTCTAATGCGTCTGGTTTTTCAAAAATAAAGATATCTTTAAAATCTTTCTTAATAATTTTGATAGAACTGTAATGATGATGCCCCAAGATTAAATTATCAATAAATTGACTATGATAACCTTCTGCATCACTTAGAATTAAATCTATTGTTATGCCAAGTTGTTTGAATACTTCTAAGTCCGAATAAGTATTATTTAAAGTGTAATCGATGAGTTCTCTAATTGAAAGTCCATCGTCTGATATCAACAATTGTTCATCATCAATCAATTGAATCTTGATTGCATTGTTAAATGCATCATATTTTTCAATGAGTTTGAGATATTCATAAACAATTTGAACACGATCATCATATTCAAGGTGTGAATGCTTGATAAATTTTTTGATACTTTTCCCAACTTGTTGTTTTAAAATGAGATGAAGCTTTCCTTCTTCTTCAAGAAGTGCAACATAATTGTGAAGATGGGCATCCATTAGATGCTTTGTAGCTTTTGATATTTTTTCAGGATTAAAAAAAGTAATAAAAAATACATTTAATTGATCTATACTATTTACCGCGCTGGAAAAGCACAGTTCTTCATCTTCAAATAATAACTTCCAAGACTTGAATTGGTTAAGATTCATTTAGCCCTCCACTTAATACTCTTTTCAATATTTTATCATACAAATTGATGACATAGCAGTTTTATTTTAATAGGTCATTCGACTCAATATATTGTAGTTTTTGTGATTTTAACCTCAATTAGTCTACAATATACTGGTTAGTTTGTCTAGCTTGTAATATAATTGAATTGATAATGATAGAAAGATTTTTATGGAGGCATTATGGTTAAGTTACTTCATATTTCAGATGTTCACTTGAACGCTGGATATTCTAATAAAAATGAAAAAGTTCGAAGCAAGTTAAAAATGGCACTTAAAATAGCTTTCTCTAAAGCAATGGATTTTGCGATTAGCAGTAGTGTTGATGGCATTGTGATAGCAGGCGATTTTTTTGATCATGACAAGATTTCTTTTGAAGATGAGCAGTTTGTTTACGAAAATTTCGATAAAGTTTTAAGTATTGGTATTTCGATATTTTATTGTTCAGGAAATCATGACCCAATGCAAACGACTCAATTTCTTAAAAGGTTTGAAAACTACAAAAATTTCAAAATCTATGAAGATGATCAAATATCATTGGATTCATTTATAAGTCGTGATCATACACCCTACAAAATAATCAGTGTTGGTCACAAATCTAAAAATGAGCAAAGAAATCTCATTAAAACTTTTCCACAAAAAAATGACGATACTATCTGGATTGGACTTGCACATGCCAGTGTTCCAAGCGCACTCAGCACAACAGATAAGCTTAATTATATGGCAGTGGCATTAACGGATATTGAAAAATTAGAATATGATTATTTTGCGCTTGGGCATATTCATATTAGACAACTTTTGACGCCCAAAATTGGCTATTCTGGAAATATTCAAGGTATTAACATAAAGGAAACAGGTTCAAAAGGTGGTTATTTAATAACGATTACTTCAAATGGAACTTTTGTTGAACCGGTTGACTTCAATGAAATAATATGGGAACAACTGACGCTAGAAATACCAGGGGACGTCAAAAATCTTACTCAACTTCAATCGTGGATAATTGAGAGTATAATGCCTACGATTTCAAAGTGTAAAGTGCCAACCAAAAACATGATTATAAGAATCAATTTGACTGGAAAAACAATACTGAAGAGTGAACTGAGCCAACATGAAAATCTAAGTTACCTTGTTGATTATCTTAAAAATAGAATGGGTTTACTTGAAGTCGAGATTAAAGTGGTTGGTGTTTCTAGCCCAATTAATGTGGAGGATTTAATGACGGAAAATACCGTTTTATCTGAAGCGCTTCATATAGTGAAAAATCTGGAAATGGAAAAAGAACTTTTACAAAGGCTTCTTTCATTGCCAATTTATAGCAACCACGATTCAAATGAAAGCAAAATCGAATATTTGCTTGAACGTGCATTTGGGTTAAGTGACGCTATTGTCGAACGAATGGTGGTAGAAAAATATGAAGATAAATAAAATGCGGTATAAAACTTTTGGAAAAATTCTAGATCGAGAAATTGATTTGCATGATGGGCTCAATATTTTTATTGGTGACAATGAGTCCGGAAAGTCCACTATTTTTAACAGTGTTTATACTGCTCTGTTTGGTTTTAATCCACCTAATAGAGAAAAGCATCCTTATATAAATTGGGAAAAAAATGAAATAGTTTTTTCTGCAGAAATTTATAATTTAAAGGAACTTTTTTTGATTGAACGGAGTCTAAAGAGTGTACCTAAATTAAATGTAGTAAACATGAGCAGTGGAAGTATCCAATCGTTAAGAAATGAACCGCTCCCCTTTATAAATCATGTAAGTGAAGGGATGTTTAAAAAAGTGTTTTATCTATCATCTGAAGATTTAAACAGCATCGAAAAAGAAACTTGGGAAACCGTACAAGAAAAATTGATTTTTAATTATGGTTCCGATTATTTACAGAAGACTTCAGATGTCCTAAACACATTAGATCAGGAAATCAATTCATTATGGCGTAAAGATAAGCGTGGAAATCCATTAATCAATCAACTTCTGAATGATATTGGGCAACTAAAGTTAAAAAGAGCTGAAGCAGAAGATTGTTATGATTTGCTAAAAAGTGAAATTGAAAATATGACTTCACTTAAAAACGAGCACACTTCTATCGAACAGATGATGAAAGACAAAGATTTAGAGCTTAGACAACTTAGGAAGATCTTGCCGATTAAAGAATTAGAAGAAAAGATTCAGGTGTTAAAAAAGAAAATCTACAAGAAATTTGAATTTGATAAGATTGACGCAACGATCTTATTTGAAATCAAGAACAAAGAAGAAGTCCTTTCTAAATTGAAAACTAAATGCGACCAATCAATTGACAATATCTCAGACATCAAACTTCAAATGGTTCCTTTAACTGCGCATGATAAAAAACTATTCAATTTAAGTTCTGAACTTGATACCTTGAAATCAAAGCATTATGAACTTATGAGACTAGAACAAGAGGAACATTCAAAACTCGAAGATATGATTAAAATGAGTGAGAAGATAAATTCACAATATAGATTATTATTTGGCGTTGTTTTGGATGATGAAACAAAGGTAAAATTAAAAAAAATCCAGGTTTTAGATTTAATTTCACTTTTGCAAAAATACACAGAAGGTTTAGAATCGAATCAAAGTATTCAACAGCAAAATATGCTGCAAGAAAGTGCTTTTAAAAAGTATAATTATTTATTAGCATTTATTGGCATTATTTTGACGGTAACTGGGTTTGTGGTTAAACCAGTTCAAATTATATCGTTTATTGGAATAGGAATTTTAGGTTATAGTCTCGCAAATTTAGTACCGGTTAAACGTATTCATAACTCTGAATTAGTAGATCTGAATAAAATCCATCACCAAGTTACACAAGCTACTTATGGTATAAACTTACCAGAGTATGTATTTAGAGAAGACAGTCAAAGATTTCTAAGTAAGTTGGAACAGTTAATAACACTACTATTTGAAGAGGAAGTTTTAATTGAGAAAAGAGAGCAAATATTAACAGAGAAACATATACTTGAAGTACAGCTCGAAGAATTATTAAAACGCGATGATATTGATACATCAAGAGGTGTGCGATTAACTTTGCAATTTATTTTACTTCAAATTGATTCTTTGATCGAGTCTGAAGAAATTGAAAAGCAGAAAAAATTAAAATTACAGATTGAAACACAAAATTTAGAAAAACTAGAATCAGAATATGAATTTACTAAAAATGAATTAGATCAAATGTATAAAATAGTTGCGAATTTTGGAGAGGGTAATCTTCAAATGGGACGTGAAATGATCCTTAATAATATTGAACTTCAAAATAGTATAAAGGTGTTTCAAGAAGAACTTAATAATTATAATTACGATTCAGAGCTGATATCAAAATTAGACGGATTAGATATTGAGCGATTAGAAGAAGAAATTATAACTTATCAAGGTAGAAGTAAAATTATTTTGGAACAAATTATGGATAAAAAAGCAACGATACAAAATCTCAAAAGTAAAGTTAACCTAGATGAAATTGAGAGTGAGTTACTTATCAATGAAGAATTATTGAGAGATAGTATAAAACGTCGAGATGAATTAATGATTGCGTATGAAATTATAAAATGGTCTGATGAACAATTTAGAGTGAAAAATCAGCCTAATATCATTCATAGAGTGAGTTATTTTATGTCAATTATGACGAATAAAAAGTATAGCCAAGTACTTGTAAAGGAAGAAAATAACCAGTTTGAACTACAATTTTTAGTAAATGGGGAGTTGCTGAGTGCTAATCTTGCATTTAGTAAAGGTACAATCCAGCAATTGTATCTTGCTTATAGACTCGCAGTTATAGAAGTTTTAGATCCAGAAAATCAAATGCCATTGGTTTTAGATGAAGCATTGATCAATTGGGATCAAAATAGGTTTGATGAAACTTTAAAAATACTAGATGAAATTTCAAGACAAAGACAGATTTTATTATTTACTTGTCATAGAGCATTGGCAATGCGTATGAATAGCCAACTAAATGCAAATTTAATAGAGGTGATTTCATGAGCAAAGAAATATTAGATCAATTGGAATTTGAAAAAAATAAGAGAAAAATTCTTAGTCAGACAAACGCGATTAAAAAACCTGTGGAAAGTGGAAAAGACAGTTCTAATAAATATGCTTGGGAGTACGAACTAGAATTCTATAGACAATCCAAACGAAGAGATAAATTCTATGCTTTTGGCGCAATTTGTGGTATTTTAGCATTGATTATTACCTTGATTTTTAACGGTAATGAAATTATAAGTTTTCTAATGCAATTTTAATGAATTCCTTAGGTTAAGTAAAGGATGCCGCGGTATGATGAGTTTGATAATGAATCATAGTGAAAGGAGGTCGTAACGTGATTGAAAATAGTGATACAAATATGGACACAAAAACAAATGAAGTGACGAAGAGTGACTGTGTCATTGAAGTTAAAGATCTCCGTAAAGTGTACAAGATAGGCAATGAAAAAGTAGTCGCACTCAACAAGATCAATTTGTCTATATATAGAGGCGAAATTTGCTGTATATTGGGAACATCGGGTTCTGGTAAGTCCACCTTGCTCAATATGATGGCAGGACTTGAAAAACCAACCAAAGGCACGATCGAGATAAAAGGAAATGCAATTGAAAAAATGAACGAGAAAAGGTTAGCAAGTTTTAGACAGAAATATATTGGATTTATTTTTCAATCTTATAATTTATTATCTGCATTAACCGCACTTGAAAACGTCGCAATGCCTTTGATTTTTAGAAGGGTTCCTAGGGCTAAGCGCGAAAAAATTGCAAAAAAATACCTGAAGATGGTTGGGTTAGAAGATCGATATAAGCACAAACCAAGTCAGATGAGTGGTGGTCAGCAGCAACGCGTAGGGATTGCCCGAGCATTTGTAGGTGCACCTGAGATCATCTTTGCAGATGAACCAACAGGCAACCTCGATACAAAAACTTCTATTGAGGTTATGCATATTATGTGGAAAATGGCGAGAGAAAAAATGCAAACAATCGTTATTGTAACGCATGATCCTGAAGTGGCACTCTATGCGGATAAAGTGATTCATATTCGTGATGGGGATATTCAAACCATTGAAGTAAGAAGCGCAGATGATGTATATGAAAAATATATCAAGCCATATGAAGAAAATTATGTCCATGTTTGATAAATTATAAGTCGAAAATTAAGGGGAATAAAATGAAATCGAATATTAGAAAAATAACGATATTAATAATGGTCTTAATGCTTGCGCTGAACACATTTAGTTTCGCTGCAGCTGATCCTTATAAACCTGTGCTTGGAGTGGTTGCAGATGGTACTTTGCAAGTTGTTAAAGCGGGTGTAAAATCTGATTTTAAAGTGAATATTAAGAATGCTGGATATGTCGTTGCTCAAAATGTAAGAGTTACGATTCAAGGTGACCATCCTTTTAGAAGTGATATTGCGAATTTATCTCAAACCATATCATTTATTAATCCAAATGATACAAAAGAATTAAATTTCAGTGTGACAACAAGTCCGACAGCAGAATCAAAGATTTATGAATTTACTGTTTTAATAGAATATAGTAATTTTGAAGATACAAGTTACACTTCGACTGAGAAAGTTTATGTTCAAGTTGATAATGGTAATGTGGAACCTATTTTAGGTGTTTATTCATATGATACAGGACAAAGTGCACTTGAACCCAATACACCGGATTCATTGGTTCTTAATATAAAAAATTCAGGTGGCGTATTAGCAAAAGATGTAAAGGTTGTTGCTTCTGGATTCTCAAATGAAGGTGTTGTGCTTTATAAAGATGTTGACACTAAAAATTTTGCAGAATTAGGGACAAAAAGCTCTCAGATGGTTTACTTCAACATCATTGCTGGTAAAGATGCAAAAGCAGGTACTTTCCCAATTAATATTAATATTTCCTATATTGATGAAACTGGCAAAGCTTATACTAAAACGTCAATTGCGTATGTCACTATGGCAGGGAAAGATTCTGTTGATGCAAATGTAGAAATTTCAGATGTCGTTTTTCCAAACTCAGTGAAAGCAAGTCAGGATTTTGATGTAACTTTCACCGTAACTAATAAAGGAAATGTTGAAATTGCAACCGCAGATGTTAGTTATGATTATCCAGATTCATTTATTTCAAAAGCTACTTCTAGAGTAATTGTTAAAAATCTAGCACCGGGTGCTTCTAAGAAAATAACATTTAAATTAATGGCAAAAGCAGAAACTGTCACTGAGAATTATCACTCTTATATCAAAGTGGCATATGTACCTAAAGGTGCGACCGCTGCTGAACCAGAAACAATTCAAGAATATGTTGGATTATATGTTGAAGGAAGTACAACAGATGCTTCAAGTAAACCTAAATTAATTGTAGATAACTATAATTATGGTGGAGACTATGTGTACGCTGGTCAAGATTTTCCTTTGACAATTAACATTAAAAACACAAGTACAAGTGAAGGGACTAAAAATATCAAAGTGACATTAACAAGCGAAGACAATGTGTTTACACCAGTAGATTCATCAAGCTCTTTCTTTGTTGTTAGTGTCGGTCCAGGTCAAGTTTATACACATACAATTATGCTGAAAACTAAAATCGATGCCAATGTGAAAATATACACTGTGACGGCAAAGATGGAATACGAAGATAGCAAAGGCAATGCATATGATGCAAACAAAACACCATATGTAGAGAGTGAAGTGTTAAGTGTAGCAGTAGCTCAGCCTGTAAGACTTGAAACAGCAGAGATGGTTGTACCATTTGAGATCTATGCGGGTCAACCGTTTTATATTGAACAAGAGTTTTACAATATGGGTAAATCAACGATGTATAACATGATTGTAAAGCTTGAAGGTGTTGAGACAAATGAAGGAAGTTACTTTGTCGGAAATTTTGAAGCAGGTAAAAGTGAGTATTTTTCAGCGCAAGCTTTTGCAAATGAAATAGGTACATTTGATGGGAAACTTGTTTATACTTTTGAAGATGCTTTAGGAAATGTTTCTACTAATGAACAACCATTTAGTTATACAGTTTCAGAGATGCCAATTATTGATGAAGGTAATGGAGGATTTCCAGTAGATCCAGGTTTACCAGTTGAAGAAACAAAAGGTATGCCAATTTGGCAAATTGTCATTGCTGGCATTGTAATATTAGCAGTTATTGCGTTTATAGTTAGAAAAGTTTTAAAAGCAAAGAAGGCTAAAAAGGAAATGGAGGACTTAGATGAATAGTTTTGACCTGGCTTCGATGGGCATTAAGAACTTATTGCGTCGAAAAGCTAGAACTATTCTTACAGTACTTGGTGTAATAATTGGAACCGCTGCAATTGTTGTCATGGTTTCATTGGGACTAGGCATGAACAAAGCGTTTGAACAACAACTAGAAACTTATGGCAGTCTTACCATGATAGATATTTATGCCAATCAATATCAGATGGGCGGTGACGTTAAAGCGTCATCAGGTTCCACTTCAACTGAAGGACAACTCTATCTAGACGACGAGACAATCGCAACGATTGAAGCGATTGATAACGTAGAATTTGTCATTGGCTTCAAGCGATTTGATTCTAAACTTTATGCAGGGAAATATGAAAATTACACCAGTATTAAGGCGGTTGATTTTGATAAATTATCACTTATGGGAATCAAATTAAGTGAAGGGGTGCTTCCAACAAAAGAAGGGAAGAACGAAGTTTTATTTGGCTTTTATGCAAAACAAAACTTCTATGATCCCAACTCGAGAAACCCATATCAAAATCCACCAGTAGTCGATATTTTCAACTCGAAAATTGAAATGCTGCCAACTTCGCAATTTTATGAAGGAAAAAGACCAAAAGGATTCATTCTCACACCAACAGGTATTACTTCAGAGCAAGATTATACTTACTCTTGGGATGTGTTTATGGATTATGATAATTATGTTAAACTTAAAACCGAATTTGATAGAAAAAATAAGACCCCGGATCAAGATACAGGTTCAAAGGGTTCAAAAGGATCAAAAACGAAAGAAAACAAGTATGATGAGATGAAAGTTAGCGTCGATAACATCAAAAATGTTCAAGAAGTTCAAGATCAGATAAAAGCTATGGGATATGAAGCGTACAGTTTAACAGATGCGCTTGAAAATCAAAAGAAAACTTCTGGTTTGATACAGGCAATCCTTGGCGGTATCGGTGCAGTGTCATTGTTTGTTGCAGCAATAGGTATTACCAATACCATGGTTATGTCAATCTATGAAAGAACAAAAGAAATTGGCGTTATGAAAGTAATTGGCGCGCAGCTTAAAGACATTAAAAGATTATTTTTATTTGAAGCTGCCATGATTGGCTTGTTTGGAGGTATACTCGGCATAGGAATTAGTTATGGTATATCCGCTATCATTAACACCATTTTGTCTGGAATGAATGGAGATTCTGGTTATTATGGACCAGCACTACTTTCTGATATTCCATTATGGTTATCTCTTTCGGGAATGGGGTTCTCGACGTTAATTGGTTTAATTGCTGGATATTATCCAGCGGTTAGAGCAACGAAGTTAAGTGCACTTGAAGCGATTAGAACGGAATAGTACTAATCGAAAAATTATATGAATTAGGGTTAAACAGATTTGAAATTCATCTTCTGTTTAACTCTTTTTTTATATACAAAATTAGCATATAATATATTTGGAGGTACGAAATATGTTGAATCAGTTATCAGAATTCAGAATTCAAAATGGCACATTAATTACTTCAACAGACTTTGTGAATTTTTCAAAACCCCCTGTTTATGAAGTGATTCGGCTTTTAGATGGTATTCCAATGTTCTTTGAAGGTCATATGGAGCGTATGCATCATTCACTTGAAATGATTGGTGAGGCTGAATTATTACCTAAAGAATTAGTTTTGAAAGGTATTCAAACTTTAGTATCGGTAACTAATATACGAGATAATAACATAAGAATAGAAATCGGAAGAGATCAGCATAATCAGTTTGTATGGACCCTTTTTTTAGTGGTTTCATATTATCCTGATAAAATTGAATATGAAAAGGGTGTAAAAACGGTTACAGTTGAAGTAGAGCGTAAAGAGCCACATGCAAAAATATATAGAACTGAATTCACTGAGAAAATAAATCATCTAAGAAAAGTAAACGATGCATTTGAAGTGATTTTGATTAACCATTTTGGACATGTAACTGAGGGCAGCCGGTCAAATCTCTTTTTCATTAAAGAAAATAAAGTTTATACTGCTAAGACGGTTGATGTTTTAGTAGGAATTACTAGAAGCAAAATTTTAGAAATTATTGGTGAATTGAAAATAGAAATTGTCGAAATGGATATTGCTTTTACATCTCTAAGCGACTTCGAAGCATGTTTTTTAACGGGTACTTCGATACATTTGTTGCCAATTTCAAGGATTGATAACATTATCTATCCTTCAACTCAACACCCAGTAATGCTTAGAATATTTGAAGCTTTGGAAAAGTATATACAAAATGATATAGATCAAACTAGGAGGATATTATGACAAAGGTACATGAAAGATTTCTAAAGTATGTGGCATTTGATACAGAATCAGATCCTGACTCTGAGACTTGCCCATCGACTGCAAAACAGTTGAAATTAGCCCATTATTTAGTGGAAGAGATGAAAGCAATTGGAATTGAAAATGTGGAACTTGATCAAAATGGTTATGTCTATGGTCAGATTAAAGGAAATTCAGAAGGTCCTAAACTTGCATTTATCGCCCATATGGATACATCACCTGATATGTCAGGTGCAGATATCAAAGCTAGAATCGTCGAAAACTACGATGGTGGGGAAATTGTTTTAAATGAACCGCTACAAATTAAAATGTCGCCAAAAGAGTTTGAGCATTTAGAAAAATATATTGGTAAAGATTTAATTATCACGGATGGAACAACTTTATTAGGCGCAGATAATAAAGCTGGTATAGCAGAAATTTTAACGATGGCAGAGTATTTAATTACTCATCCTGAATTGAAACACAGCGACATCAAAATTGCATTTACACCAGATGAAGAAGTAGGAAGAGGTGCTAATTTATTTGATTTAGAGAAATTAGATGCCGATTTTGGCTATACTGTAGATGGCGGGGAACTCGGTGAAGTTGAATATGAGAATTTTAATGCAGCTACTGCAAAAATAAAAATTCATGGAACGAATATTCATCCAGGTTCTGCAAAAGGAAAGATGAAAAGTGCAATCTTAATTGGTATGGAACTTCACTCAATGTTACCTACATTTGATAATCCTGCTTATACAGAAGGATACGAAGGCTTTAATCACCTCAATGACATCACTGGTTCTGTGGAAGAAACCAGTATGTTATATATCATCAGAGACCACGATATGGCTAAATTCGAAGCAAAAAAAGAAATTTTTAGAAATATTGAAACATTCCTCAATTTGAAATATGGAGCAGGTACAGTTGTCATTGAACTAATTGATTCGTATTTTAACATGAAAGAAAAAATATTACCTTATTTCCATTTGATTGAAAATGCAATGCAAGCTATGAAGAATCTCGAGATTGAGCCTATCGTTGTTCCTGTAAGAGGTGGAACGGATGGCGCTAGATTATCATATATGGGGTTACCATGTCCAAATGTTTGCACAGGTGGACACAACTTCCATGGAAAATTTGAGTACATTCCAGTTCAATCTATGGAAAAAACGGTAGAAATATTAGTTGAAATTGTTAAACTTTATGTGGGTAAGTAAATCAATTATCTGATGAATTTATACCAACAAGTAATAACGTATAAATATTGTCTTATTTGATTAAAAAGTATCATGATTTTAATCTAAAAAAACAGAAAAGCAGATTACCTCATCCTCATAAAAAAGGAAAGGGAATCTGCTTTTAGTTTTGTGTAGTTCAATTAATACCGTTCATCATCTTCTGTCTTATCATCTTGTTCCACTGGATCAGATTTTCTAAGCATAAACAAGCCTACTGCAATAAGACCAACAAAGAGAATCAAATCGTAATTGAGATTGATAAAGTTCTCAATTAAAAATACTAATGATATGGCAGTAAGTAAAAACCCAGTACGGTAGTTACTTCTAGGACGATGACCATAATATGCCATCTGTAAAAAACCAAGCGCTGGACCTAAAATGTAAAGGGGCCATAATTTACCTTGAATTCCCCATGTTGTGAAATTCCCAAGTAAAAATAACAAACCATAAGTGAGGAATGTTGTACCAGTTAGTAAATTTCTACCACTTGCATTTCCAGTAAAATAATCACGTTCAGCTTTCGCGCCAATGTAGATTAAAATGAGTGGCCAAAAGTCCCAAAAGCTAAAATGAATAATATGATAATAATCTAATACTAAAACACCACCTGCTATCACTAGGAAAATTCCCAGTAGCCTATTTCTCGATTCGTTCATATAAACCTCCAAAATATAAGTTCAAATCATAATGTAACTAAAGTATAAAGGGCAAAGGTTAAATTCACGTTAGAACAGAATTAGAAAGGCTTAAAAGGGGGATGAATTGTTGACTTTTTAAGGGGTTTTGATTATAATGAGAACAATATAAAAATGAAATTCTATGATAATGAGGAGTAGTTGCTGGAAATTATTAGAGAGGTAGATTCAAGGCTGAAAGATCTACCAAATGAAAGGCAATGAAGGTCGCATTTGAGAAAGTCTATTAAAGCAATTTTGAGCTGCATCATGTTTTAAATTGTGTGTAGATAGATTCGGTGAGCACCGTTATATGCATTGAGGTGTCATCTCTTTGGAGATGGAATTAGGGTGGTATCGCGAATCATTCGTCCCTTTAAGACGAATGGTTTTTTTATTTTTTGAAAGCAATTTAGACTGGGAGGAAATTATGCAAAGTAAGTACAATCCAAAGGAATTTGAAGATCGAATTTATGAAAACTGGTTAGCTAAGAAAAGTTTTAGTGCCAATGTGAATCCAAATAAAAAGCCATACACGATTGTTTTGCCACCACCCAACATTACAGGTCAGCTTCACATGGGACATGCACTTGATCAGACCCTTCAAGATGTGTTGATTCGATGGAAGAGACTTCAAGGTTATGAGGCACTTTGGCTTCCTGGAACTGACCATGCAAGTATCGCTACTGAAGTAAAAGTACTTAAGTCAATTGAAGAAAAAGAAGGGCTTACTAAGGACCAACTTGGAAGAGATGAATTTTTAAAAAGAGCGTGGCAGTGGCGAGATGAGTACGGTCGGATCATCGTTAACCAGATGCAAAAATTAGGTTCTAGCTGTGATTGGGACAAAGAGAGATTTACCATGGACGAAGGCTGTAATCAAGCGGTTACAGAGGTTTTTGTTAGATTATATGAAAAAGGTCTAATTTACAGAGGCAATCGCCTGATCAACTGGTGTCCTGATTGTAAAACGACTTTATCTGATGCAGAAGTTGAACATGAAGAAAAACCAGGTGCTTTTTGGCACGTAAAATATCCGGTTGTTGGCACTGATGAATTTCTAGAAATTGCGACGACTAGACCTGAAACCATGGTTGCAGATACAGGCGTTGCAGTTCATCCAGAAGATGAAAGATATAAGCATCTCATTGGAAAAAAATGTATTTTACCATTATTTAACCGTGAAATCCCTATTATTGCTGATGATTATGTAGAGATGGATTTTGGTACAGGTGCGCTTAAAGTAACACCAGCTCATGATCCAAATGACTTCGAAATCGGCATGCGTCATAACTTAGAACAGATCAATGGTATGAATGAAGATGCAACGATGAATGAAAATGCAGGAAAATACCAAGGTATGGATCGTTTTGTATGTAGAAAAGAAATCGTTAAAGACTTAGAAGCTGAAGGCTATTTAGTAAAAACTAAGGAACATCCACATAATGTTGGCACATGTTATAGATGTAGTACCATCATTGAACCAAGGGTATCGGACCAGTGGTTTGTAAAGATGGCACCTTTAGCAGGTCCTGCTATTGATGTTGTTGAAAAAGAAGAAATGCATATTATCCCAGATCGTTTTACAAAAGTATATATGAACTGGCTTGAAAATATTAGAGATTGGTGTATTTCTAGACAACTTTGGTGGGGACACCGTATTCCAGCTTACTACTGTGAATCTTGCCCTGAGATCGTTGTCGCAAAAGAAATGCCTGATGTTTGTCCAAGCTGTGGTGGAACGCATTTTAGACAAGATGAAGACGTACTTGATACATGGTTCAGTTCTGCACTATGGCCTTTTTCAACACTTGGTTGGCCAAACGAAACACCTGAACTTGATTATTTCTATCCAACAAACGTGTTAGTAACTGGCTATGACATCATATTTTTCTGGGTTATCAGAATGGTATTCTCTGGTCTTGACTCTATGGGTGAAAAGCCATTTGATGATGTATTTATCCATGGGCTTGTAAGAGATGCAAACGGTAAAAAGATGAGTAAGTCGCTTGGAAATGGCGTTGATCCACTAGATGTTATCGATCAGTTTGGAGCAGATGCGCTTAGATTTATGCTTGCTACAGGCAATAGCCCAGGGAATGATCTTAAATTCCAAGTGGAAAGAGTAGAATCTTCTAGAAACTTTGCGAACAAACTTTGGAATGCTTCTAGATTTGTAATTATGGGACTAGAAGGGGATTTACCGGATTTTGATGGAAGTGAAAATTTAACACTAGCAGATCAGTGGATATTATCCAGACTTGAAACCATGATTTCTGAAATTACAGTAGCCCTTGATAAATATGAGCTGGGTATTGCTGCAAATAAAATTTATGAGTTTACATGGAATGAGTACTGCGACTGGTATATTGAACTTGCCAAGAAAAGACTCTATGGAGAAGATCTTCAGGCGAAACAAACTGTTCAGAAAGTGCTTGTTAAAGTGCTTAAAGATATTCTCAGATTATTACATCCATTTATGCCTTTTATCACAGAGGAAATTTGGAGTTTTATGCCAAACACAACAGGTCTTTTAGTAACTGACCAATGGCCAAAACAAAATAATGCTTTATTGAACGATGTCGCAGTGGGTCAAATGAACTTAATTATGGATGCCATTAGAAATTTAAGAAATGTTAGAGCAGAAATGGATGTTGTACCATCGAGAAAAGCGAAATGTATGATTCTGGCTTCAGATGAAAAAGTGGCTAAGATTTTATTAGATCAATCTGAATATTTAATGACACTTGCTTCTTGTTCTGAAGTAGTCACTGTTCAAAGTAAAAATGACGTGCCAGATGATTCGGTTTCTGCTGTAATTTATGGTGCAGAATTATACTTGCCGCTTGACGATCTTATTGACTTTGATAAAGAAATGGACCGTTTAACAAAAGAAAAATCAAAGCTTGAGAAAGAAGTTGAAAGGGTTATTAACAAACTAAATAATCCGGGTTTTGTAAGTAAAGCACCAGCGCAACTTTTAGATGAAGAGCGCCAAAAGCAACTAAAATATCAAGAAATGCTAATGACAGTAAATGCTAGGATAGAAAGTATCTCAGCAAAAATCAAATAGATAATTGAGGATTATGATGACATACGAAGAAGCGATTGCTTTTATACACGGGACGTACAAGTTTGGCAGCAAACTTGGGCTGGAGAATATAAAAATATTACTTGATCGACTGGGTTCGCCTCAAAATAAGCTTAAGTTTGTACATGTGGCAGGCACAAATGGTAAAGGTTCAACCTGTTCGTTTATCCATTCAGTTTTAGTGGAGGCTGGTTATCAGACGGGACTGTACACTTCTCCATTTATTGAGACTTTTAATGAAAGAATTCGGATCAATCATACTTTGATTACTGAGGATGAACTTGCGATTTTTGCAAATGAGGTTAAGTTGCAAATTGACTTGATGATCACTGAGGGATTTAATCATCCTACAGAATTTGAGGTAGTGACTGCAATTGCAATGCTGTATTATGTACATCATAAATGCGATGTCGTCGTCTTAGAAGTTGGACTAGGGGGCAGGTTAGATGCAACTAATGTCATTGGTACGCCGCTTGTATCTGTTATCACGCCACTTGCTTTAGATCACACAGAATATTTGGGCGATACGATTGAGGCAATTGCTTTTGAAAAAGCGGGTATTATCAAACAAGACGGTCTGACAGTTTGCTATCCACAAACTACTTCTGCTTTAGAGGTAATCAAAAAAAAGTGTAATGAAATGAATAATAATCTAATAGTGGTTGATTTTTCTAGTTTAGAAATATTGGATGTCACTTTGGGAAATTTAGAATTGAAGTATAACAATACAAACTATTCATTGTCCTTGTTCGCGCCATATCAAGCGGAAAATGCTGCTGTGGCAATAACTGCTATAAAAGCTTTAGAAGACTTTCATGGATTTAAAATCGGAGATGCCACATTGCAACTTGGACTAAAAAAGACTAAGTGGATTGGTAGATTAGAAATCATTTCTAAAGCACCGTTTGTGATTATCGACGGTGCGCATAACCTTCATGGTATCAAAGCGCTTGCGAAAAGTTTAGATGCTATTAAAAGTGATTATAAAGTGATAGGATTGGTTGGCATATTAAAAGATAAAGATTATGAGGGAATGATTGGTCAAATTGCACCATATCTAAGTTCTGTAATTGCAACTAAACCTGATAACCCAAGAGCACTGTCTTCTGATGAATTAAAAACAGAATTTATAAAACAAGGAATAGAAGTGATTTATAGCTCTGATCATATTAAAGAAGCTGTATCAGTTTTATATGATGTGCACAATCAAGCAACTGAAAAAGTCTTATTTTTAGCTTTTGGTTCACTTTATATGATCGGGGATGTTAGAAAAGAAGTGTTGAAAAAAGAGTTGAATTGAATTAGTAGTATTTAAACCATAAACTAAAACACGCAACTCAATGTTCTCTTAAACAACAAGAGGCATTGATCTGCGTGTTTTTATTTAGTATCATCTAATAGGTGTCGCAAAAGCACGAATTGCAACGCTTCCATCAGATCTAATTTCAGTCAAATCAGTAAAATCAATCTCTGAACCAATATACCCTTGACGTGGTGCAGCAAACACTTCATATCCCATGCCAGGATAAGAAGCTTCGATTGGGAGGAGAAAATTTTGTTTACCTTCATATTTAACACCAACCCAAAAATATTGATCTTTTTTTAGTGAAATAAAAACGGGTAATTCTAGAGAGTGAAATCCTTTATCATGAATAATCGTTTCATAAAGAGGTTTGTTACTGAGTGTCATTGGAAATTGGCCAATTCCTGCATAAATAGAAATATGAATATCATTTTCATTATTATAAATCCCAACCTTATCTAAAATAGAATTGGATTTAACTTTAAAAACATTAACCCCGGTTACTAGATTGTCATCATTGTAGTTTTCAAAATGTGTAACACCAGTAGTATCATAATAGTAATAATCAGAGTCACCATTGCTTTTACTCGTTTTACTTAGATCATCAAGGGCATAAACATAATCCATAATGTGTACGTCATCATACGATATATAGAAGAATCCATTATCACCCCAGCTATTTCCAAAACTGTTTTGTGCAATAAAAGCACCATTATGTGCAGGCGTCTCTACAAATTTATCTTTATTATATTGGTCATCCCAACCCACTAGCACAAGTTCATGTGTTCTCTCCTTGTTTTCGTAACGATTATAGTAGGCGTAAGTCTCTTTGTTGTAAATGGTTGTATCGCTTTCATTTAAATAGATGGAAGTTAGTACTGCACCGTTTTTAATTATGTTTTCCTTTATACGGTTAATATCATCATTAATTTCAATATAACTGTCTAGTTGATAGGGAATAATTAACTTGTCATCTAAATTACCGCTTCTAGCTTGGTTTTCTAGTACTGGTCCCTTATGATTTAGATAATATATCGATGAAGCTTGAAAATTGCCACCACTCTCATAGGTGGATTTAATAGGGGTATTTTCAATAAGATGAGATTCAGAAAAATTAACAGTCTCTTTATATTTCTTTTGAACAGCAAGTTCAAAAAGGGTATTCGCAGCAAAAGACCAACAGGATGCAGCACTGCCTTGGTCTCTAACAAAGTCGTTTTTATCGATAGTATCATAAGTGTTATATGAAGCCGGAAAATTATTTAAGTAAGTCGTTTCTGTTAGAATCTCTATACCTGTCTTAGAGCTATAATTAATCTTAGAGCGCAATACAGGGGTAAATTCAAGGGCTACATAGGCGACATCAGCAATAGAATAAATCGGTTTCTCGGAATAAAGTCCATAGCCAGACAGCCTAGTTGGATGATCCCTTAAAATGGGTGTTGAAGAACTGGTTATGACTGGTGTACCGATACTTAAGTTTGTAATCATACTTTTACCAATAGAAGAGCGTTTGGTGAATACCAAATCGTTATTATTGGTCTGGATTAATGCATAGCCTAGTAATTGAGAAAATTCTTTAGTAAGTGGGTAGTAGAATACGCCATCTATAAGTAATACTGGATATTTTAAGTTTAAATTATTATATGCTTTTCCCCAAATGACAAGTTTTGTGTCTGGAATTACTTTATTCATAGAAATATCTTGCCCTGTATTTGAGAATGCAATTGGTAAATTAGTGGTAAATAGCGCAAATATAATCACGAATATCAAAATTCTAGCGGTAATTTTTTCAATAATTTGCATTTAACATTCCTCCTTGCGATTAAAAAAAAAGATACAGATTACTGCTCTGTATCATCAACAAGTTTATTTAATATATCACCATATAAATACTGAGCTTTTTTTTCCCAGTTTTCACATATTTGCTTTGCATGTTTGTTGGATACTACATTAACTTTTATATCCATTAATGTATATATACCTTCTTTTACAGACAAATGAACGATATAATCGTTGTCATCTTCTTTATAATAATCAGCCGTTATATTGGTTTTAATAACAAACGATTTCTTTTTCATATCGATACTATCATTAATTGTTCTTCTTAAAGTCTGAGAAACGCGGTCAGAAAACAACTCCAAAGTATTTCTACCACTTTCAGTTATGATATAGTAGCGTTCACCCTCACTCATGCTATATTCAAGCATAGAAGTTGCAACCAGGTCGTTTAAGTATTGTTGTAAATCAAAATAGTTCATGACATCATGTTCTAAAATAAAATCTGTAAGTTGTTGATTCGTAAGTGGTACAGAGAATTGGTTGAGAATATATAAAATGATAATTTTAAATTTAAGTTGCTGATCCGAGCTGATTTTCAACAGTGCGGCCTCCTCTTTAAATATGGTTACAGATGATAGTATAGCATAGAATTTAGAAATTTCAAAACGAAATTGACAACTTGAATGGATTCATTTGTGATAGAATAATGATATTAAGTCTAATCAATAAAAAAGTGATAGTTCATAGGAGGTAGAAATGGCCAGCATAAAATTTGAATGGATTGGCATAATATTTTTTTTCATGATCTTAATCTCAATTCAGTTTTCATTAAACAAAATAATCGTACTTTTAAAAGAGTTGATTCAGATATCTCGTTCTAATAAATAGATAAAATAATAAAAGCAGCAGCCTAATAGGCTGCTGTTTAATTTAAAGCAATATTATTTCACTAACATTATAAAAAGTAAATACATATAGTGAGCAGATACACCTGCCATTAATCCGCCAAATGTATGAGAAAGTATCGCTTTCGAAGCCAATTTTCTAACATTAAGTGCATCCATCATACCAACATGCGTACTTAGGTAACCACTCCAGCACATACCCATCGCTGTAAAAACAGCAATATCATTTGGTCCAACGAGACCTTTTGCAAGAAAGTCTTTTACAAGGCCCATAGCAGCGCCAACAGAACCGAGTGAGGTGATTGGGAAGGCAATTGCTTCAGCACTTGAAAAACCAAATAGTGGATTTAAGATACCGCTGAGAAGTTCGCCGATTTTAGGAAATAAAGCAACGCCTTCTTTTTTTGCGCCGGTATAGACTGCAACGCCATTGACAGTTTCTGCAGGTCCAAAAGTAAATAACATTACTAGTGTACAGATGATAACAACACCAGGGATAATTGCAAGTCCTAGTTCAACACCTGTTTTTCCACCTTCTAGTGTGGCATCTAGAACACGTTCAAAAATATTACCGATACGAACTTCTCTTACTTTATTAAAGTCATCATAGTTCATTTTTTCTCTTTTTTGTCCTTTTGGGACGTTGTAAAACTTTTTAGTAAAGCCCATCATGATACGAACGCTGACGATACTTCCCACAACGGCACCTAAATTGCCAATGATTACTGGTGCTATGAATTCTGTACCATCACCTAAACCAATCATAAAAGTACTGACGATTAGTCCCATGCCAAAGGCAGTTCCAAGATTACATAACGTTGGTATTTCATAATTTTTGAAATACTTTTTGAAGCCTTTGTCATGTGCTAAAGATATAATTGCAGGATTATCTGAAAGATAAGTCGTAATCATACCGATAGATGCCGCGCCAGGTAAACCGTAAATCGGTCTAATAATTGGTGAAATGATCTTGTTGATCAATGCGACAACTCCAAATTCAGACAAAAGTGCGGCAAACGCACCAGCTAAAACGGCGATTGCCATAATAAAAAATACGACGTCAATCAAAAGATAGTGTGCCGTATTCATAATGGTGTTGAACATCTTGTCGACCCCCATAACCGATCCAAGATAGCCAAAAACAACACCTGCAATAATAATAAAGACAAAAGTTTCCATTGATATTGCTTTCTTCACTTTTGTGTTGTGCTCCATGTATAGTCCCCCTTAAAGTCGTTAACTTCATTGTACTATTTCTATATGAAAATTCACAATATTTTCTGACTTTAAGCTGATTAATTTCTTGTAATAATTGTTATTTTTTTTGAAAGTGTAAATTCACTTGAAAAACATAGAACACTACTATAAAATATTGATAATCACTTAGTTGAAATTGGAGGTAGAAATGGGTATTGAGAATAAGAGAAGAGAAATCTTATTATCAAAAGAAAAAATTGATGAAAGAATTGAATCACTGGGCAAAAAGTTAGCAGAGGATTATAAAGACAAAAACTTGCTTGTAATCTCTTTATTAAAAGGTAGCTTTATTTTTACAGCTGACCTCGTAAGAAAAATTGATTTGCCTGTTAGAATAGAATTTATGACAACATCAAGCTATGGTCATAGTGAAGAGAGTACAGGGAAACTACAAATCGTTCAAGATATTAGTGTAGAAGATCTATCGACATTCGATGTGTTAATCGTTGATGATATCACAGATTCAGCGTTAACAATGACTGGTGTCATGGAAATCCTAGCAACAAGAAACCCTAAGAGTTTAAAAGCATGTGTTTTATTAGATAAGCCATCGAGGAGAAAAGTTGAGTATGTTCCTGATTACGTTGGCTTTGAAATACCCGATATGTTTATAGTAGGCTATGGACTTAATTACGGTGATTATTATCGCAATATTGATCATGTCTTTGCATTTGTTGACTAGTGACAAAATATAGATCAGAAAATTAAGAGGCTAATCCATTGCAATTTTATGCACTGGGTTAGCCTCTCATATTTTGTAAATATTTAACTATCTTAAGTCTTCCAATAATTCAGTTTTGCTAATAGTCTGTTCATCTTTAACTTTGATTATTTTTGCTGGAGTACCTGCAACCACCGTACCACTAGGTACATCTTTAGTAACTACAGAACCCGCTGCTACAACAGCGCCCTCACCAACTCTAACACCTTCAAGGACAACACAGTTTGCACCAATTAAGACATTATCTTCTATTATAACAGGAGTTGCACTTGGCGGTTCAAGGACACCTGCAAGGACAGTACCTGCACCGATATGACAATGATCACCAACATAAGCTCTCGCGCCTAAAACAGCATTCATATCAATCATAGAAGCTTTTCCTATATGCGCGCCAATGTTGATGACTGCGCCCATCATAATCACTGCTTGATCTTCAATTTCAACTCGATCACGTATTAGCGCACCTGGTTCGATACGTGCATTTATAGTTGTTAGATCTAGCAATGGAATAGCAGACAAACGACGATCATTTTCAAGTTCATAAAAAAGTATTTTATTTTCATTGGTTTTTAGAAAAGCCTTTATTGCATCCGATTCACCAAATGCAGTATAAAAAGGGCAAGCGCCAAATAATTTAATGCTATCACTTGTAAGTTCTGCATTAACTTGAATATAAGCTTTCATAGGCGTGGTTTTTGTCGCATTTTTTATAAATTTCGCAATCTCATACGGATTGGTTAAATCATATTCTTGCATGATATCTCCTTTTAATGATTTGCCTTTTTAAGAATCAATTGATTAACAAGATCATCCATGTTATAAATTCCAGGTTCACAAGTCATAATAAACTTAGCTGCTTCTAAAGCGCCATTTGCAAATACTGAGCGACTAGTTGCACTGTGAGAAATAGAGATTAGCTCTTCAGAACCAGCAAATAACACTTCGTGTTCACCGACGATATTACCGCCTCTCACAGAGTGGAGGTTGATTGTCAAGCGGTCTTTTGCACCATGGTTTTCACGACCGAGTTTAATTTCTTTTTTTTGTTGTAAGCCATCATTAACTGCTTCGGCAAGCATGATCGCTGTACCACTAGGCGCATCGATTTTTCTATTGTGATGTTTTTCTATGATTTCAACATCAAAGTCTTGTTCTAGGACGCTCGAAGCTTGTTTGACTAAATTCATAATTAAGTTGATACCTAAAGACATATTTCCCGATCTAAAGATGGGGATGTTTTGTGATGATTTCCCAACATGGTTGATGGTAGCTTCTGAAAGCCCAGTTGTACAAAGTACAACTGGGATGTTTTTGTTTTGTGCAAAATCTAACAGCTCATCTACAATACTTGCAGTTGAAAAATCGACAATACAGTCCATAGATACATTAATTTCGTCAAATGAACTGTAAACTGGTAGGGTCTCATTATTCGTCAAACCATGACCAAGTCCTCCGACAATCTCAATCTCAGGAAATAGTTTTGATTGAATTACTAAGTTCTTGCCCATTGCACCAGTAATGCCACAGACAAATACGCGAATCATCTTGACACCTCAAGTGCATGCATTTCGCTTTCAAGACGCAAAAGTGTGCTTTCAATAGCCGGTGTAAGCGGTAATCTAACACTTCCAACTTCAAAACCTAATTTTTCAACAGCTGCTTTAATAGGGATTGGATTGACTTCGGCAAAAACCGATTGAACCAAAGGATTAATTCTAAACTGTAATACGCGTGCTTGACTATAATCATTTGATAAACATAAACGCGTAAGTTCGTGAACCAAATTAGGGATGATATTACCGACCGTTGTAATCACACCAGAACCGCCTAGTGACATAACCGGCAATATGTGATCGTCGTTGCCTGAATAAACATCAAAATTTGGATTTATTAGTCTGAACAGTTCAGTAATTTGGACAATATCGCCACTTGCTTCTTTTATGCCAACAATATTATGAAGTTTTGATAATTTAAATACGGTATTTGGCAGTAAATTAACGGAAGTTCTCGAAGGCACATTATACAGAATTAATGGCAAATTAACTGCATTTGCAATTGCTTCGAAATGTAAGTAGAGACCTTCTTGTGTGCATTTATTATAATATGGCGTCACGACTAAAAGTCCATCTACGCCACATTCCTCTGCGAGTAAGCTATTTTCAATGGAAGTTCTCGTACTGTTTGTGCCAGTGCCAGCGATTACGGGTATGCGTTTGTTGACATAGTTGACAGTCTCAGTAAAGAGAAGCTTTTTTTCTGAAAGTGTCATCGTAGAAGCTTCACCAGTGGTACCACTGATGATAAGTGCATCAGTACCCTCAGCAATATGCCAGTCAATTAATTGATATAAAACTTCTAAATTAATGGCATCTCCAATAAAAGGTGTAACTAAAGCAACACCGGACCCTTTGAAGATACTCATATTAAATTCCTTTCAATTAATGTTTCAGCGATTTGGATCGCATTAGTTGCAGCCCCTTTTCTAATATTATCAGCAACAATCCAAAGATTGATACCATTATCAAGGCTTTCATCTCTTCTAATTCTACCAACGTAAACAGGATCTGTTCCAGTAGCTGTTGCAGCTAAAGGATAGACACTGTTAGCAGGGTCATCTTGTAATACTAATCCTTTTGAACTGCTTAATAATGCTTTTATCGCTTCAATTTCAAATGGTTTTTCAAGTTCAATATTAACAGACTCGCTATGGCTATTAAAGATTGGAACCCTAACCGCTGTGGCAGTAATTTTAAGCGTGTCATCTTCAAGGATCTTTTTCGTTTCGTTGATCATTTTCATTTCTTCTTTAGTATAGCCATTTGCTTCAAATACATCTATTTGTGGTAAACAGTTACCTGCTATTGGGTGTGCGTAACAGCTTAAAGGATTATTTCCCTTTAAACCTTCTTCTAGATCGTATACCCCTTTAACGCCAGAACCTGAAACTGCCTGGTAAGTTGAATATACTATTCTTTTAATACCATATTGTTCATAGAGTGGTTTTAGTACTACCATTGCTTGAATCGTAGAACAGTTAGGATTTGCGATGATATTTTTGTGGTTTTCAAGTACGTGTGGATTTACTTCTGGCACTACGAGTGGTACATTTGGATCCATTCGCCATGCACTTGAGTTATCAATAACGACCACACCTTTTGCAGCTGCAATAGGTGCGAATTTAAGGCTGATATCACCGCCTGCAGAAAAAAGAGCAATATCAATATCTTTATCGAATGACGCTTCATTCAATTCCTCGACAACGTATTCCTTACCTTTACAAACGACGACTTCACCAGCTGATTTTTTTGATGCAAAGCAATAAAGCCTGTCAAATGGGAAATCTCGGTCTTCTAATACTTTTAAAAATGTTCTTCCCACCATGCCAGTTGCACCGACTACAGCCAAGTTGATTTTTTTCATAAAAACCTCCTAAATATAATTGTTTTTTTTGTTAACAGAGCTAACCTTGAATACTTAATCCATATCATATAAAATATAATAATGATTGACACTAAGGTGATGTCCAAAGATGGGTTAATTAGTTCCCAATTATATTGTATACATGCAGTCTTTTGGATAATTATATATATACTATCACTATGAAAAAGTGACGTCAATAATAAAAATAATGTTTTACGAGGTGAATATGACAATATTAGAGCAATTAAAAGGAAAAATTTTTGAAGACCGAAAAGCATTACACCTTATTCCAGAAGCTGGATTTAATGAATATAAAACCAGTGCCTATCTTCAAAATGAACTTAATAGATTGGGCATTGAATTTGAAATTATTGCAGGAACAGGCATTGTTGCATTTTTAAAAGGACTATCTCCTACGCAAACAATTGCATTTAGAACAGACATGGACGGATTATCTGTAAAAGAGGAGAGTACGTTTGAAGCACATTCTCAACACGAAAATTTTATGCATGCTTGTGGTCATGATGGCCATATGTCTATGATGTTGGGCCTTGCAAGAGCACTATCAAGTGATGATATAAAACTCATAGATAATGTAGTTTTGATATTCCAGCCAGCAGAAGAAGGTCCAGGAGGTGCTGAAGTCCTTGTTCAAGAGGGCATCTTGGAGAAATATAATGTCTCAGAAATATATGGTATTCACGTCTTTCCAGCGGTAGAGCAAGGAAAGATTGGTCTGTGTCCTGGTCCGATGATGGCAATGACAGGTGAATTTGATATAGACATAATCGCTAAAAGTGCACATGGTGCTATGCCGCATACTGGTATCGATGGCATAGTGATTGCAAGTGAGGTTGTTTTGGGGCTTCAATCGATCATCAGTAGAAATATAAGTCCAATTAGTCCCGCAGTTTTGACTGTTGGTAAATTGGAAGCAGGTGAGCGCCGTAACATTATTGCAGGAAAAGCGAGACTTGAAGGCACTATAAGAGCCTTTGATAAATCGGTATACAATCAAATTAAAACGCGAATAGCAGGATATCTTAAAGGAATAGAAATCGCTTATGATGTGAAAATTGAAACTGAATATAGAGATATGTATCCTCCAGTTGTCAATGATCAAAAGTTGTTTAGTGAATTTGTCAATTTTCATGGCGATAAATGCGACGTTATAGATCCACAGATGATCAGTGAAGATTTCTCTTATTATCAGGAAAAAATACCAGGATTGTTTTATTTTATAGGGACATATAATGAGGAAAAAGAATATATTTATCCGCTACACAATTCTAAATTTAATTTTGACAATAATATTTTGTTAAATGGCTTAGAAACTTATATTAATATTTTGACCTACAAAGGCAGTATCCAAATATAGGAGGACATATGATTGAAACAAAGTTAAAGAAAAATGTATTCTCCATTAAAGAGGCCAATTTATTTTTTATACTTTTAGCACTCCTTTTTCTCACTGTAGGCGCATATGTTCAAAGTAGAGAACTTATCTCAGGGCTTCTGATTACAGAATTTGGATTAATGGCGATTCCGATACTCCTCTACGCTTTTTTTACAAAGAAAGACATAATAACGGTATTTAGATTTAAAAGTATCCCATTTAGTGCAGTGATTAAAGTGATGATTTTAGCAGCTTTGTTACTTCCAACTGTAGCAGTTGCAAATTTAATCACGATTTTTATCATTGAATTATTTGGTAATTCTATAAGCTCAATGATTCCTACTGCTTCCACTGGTGCAGAATTTGCATTACTTTTTGCTGTCATCGCTGGATCTGCTGGCATCTGTGAAGAAATATTTTTTAGAGGTGCAATCCTAAGTGCATATGAAAGTAAACTAGGCAGAAAGTGGGGGGCAATTTTTAGTGGTCTTTTATTTGGTATCTTTCACTTTAACCCTCAAAACTTTTTAGGGCCAATTATTCTCGGTATCATGTTTTCATACCTTGTTCAATTGACTGGATCTATATTTGCAAGTATGATTGCCCATATGACCAATAATGGCATAGCCGTAACTATGGGTTATATTACAAATGTAACTTCTACTGGAGGTGTAATACCTCAAGACTCAAATGAATTGATTTTTAGTTCTCCAGGTGTTATACTTGGCGTTATGGTTTTCTATATCATTATAGGCGTAATCTGTATCGTAGGTATTGGCGCTTTACTTAAAAGTTTAAATAGACAGTTTCCCCGAACAGAGGCTGCTACAATATCTAGTCAAAATTTTGAGAGTGAAGCAGTATTGACTTTTGAAACCATGGCAAATGAACCAGAAGATGAGGATGATAAAATTGGGCCATTATGGGATAATAGACCATTAAAAGTAAATCCAGTAGATTTACTCCCTATCGTTCTTGCAATTATGATTTATGTTTTAGTCATTTATTTGGCATACTTTTAATTAAGGAAGTAACATATGGATATTTATAAAGAATTTGCTACAGTATATGATTTGATGCAGTATGATATCGATTATCCCCTTTGGATAGATGAACTAGACAGTATCTTAAAAAAGTATAAATCAAATGCGAAGTCTATTTTGGAGTTAGCTTGCGGAACCGGAACAATCAGTATTGGTTTATCTAAAAAAGGCTATTTATGTGAAGCACTAGATTTATCTGAAGACATGTTGACCATCGCACAAAGTAAGGCTTATGAGCAAGGTGCAAAGATAAGATTTTACAATCAAAATATGGCGTCATTTGAGACTAAAAAGAAGTATGATATGATTTGCTGTATGTGTGATGGCATGAACTACCAACAAGATATTGAAACCCTGACTGATGTTATGAAACAAATTGACAAACACATTGGAAGCGAAGGTATTATCGTTTTTGATTTGAGTACTAAATATAAACTAAAAGAGATTATTGGAAATAACACTTTCGCTGAAACATTTGAAAATGAAGCCTACATTTGGGAAAACGAATATGATGAAGATGAGGATTTACTCAATTTTTCTTTGACATTGTTTAAAGATAGTGGTGAAGGATATGAGCGGTTTGAAGAGTTTCACACGCAAAAGGCATATGAAATAGAGGATGTGTTAGCTGTAATTGAGCCGTTTTTTGAAGTGCTTGAAATGGTTGATGGTGATAAATTTTTAAAGATGAATGATCAATCTCAAAGAATTTGCTTTATTTTAAAGAAAAAAAATAAGGAAAATATTTAGTTACAAGCTTTCATTTAAAATAGTATGCAAATATAACACAAATGAAAATAACACAAATGAATATACGACAATAGTTTTTTTACGGAGGCATTATGAAAGGAAAATTAATAACAGGTATGTCTGAAAACAGGGAAGTAAGAATTTATGTAGCTCAAACGACAGACATGGTTGAAAGCGCAAGAATTACACATGATTTATCACCGATCTCAGCAACCGCACTGGGTAGAACGATAACAGCAGCGGCGATGATGGGGATGATGAGTAAAATAGACAAAGAAAAGTTAACACTACAAATTAAAGGAACAAATGCGATAAAGCTAATGGTGGCAATTGCAGATACTCATGGCAACGTGAAGGCTTATATGAGCGACCCGCAAGCGATAAATTTATTTGATGACAATGGTAAGCTCGATGTAGGTACTGCAATAGGGAAAGATGGACAAATCATTGTCATCAGAGACATTGGTATGAAAGAGCCTTTTTTAGGACAATGTGATTTAGTGTCAGGTGAAATTGCTGAGGATCTTGCCCAATACTTTGCGCAGTCCGAACAACAACCCACAGCGGTTTCACTAGGTGTAAGTTTTGGTAAAGATGCAAAAGTGAAATATGCAGGTGGTTTTATCGTTCAACTGTTACCAGAGACTACTGATGCAACGATAGAACAATTAGAAGCAAACTTAAAAGCACTCCCCCCTATGACACAGCAATTTGAAGAGGGATTAACCATCATGCAAATTGCAGGGCAAGTATTTGCTGGACTTGGACTTGACGAATTAGAGGAATATGAACTCAATTATCAATGTGACTGTAGTAGAGATAAGATGGAAAAAGCCTTAATTTCGCTTGGGAAAAGTGAAATTAAAGCAATTATAGAGGAAGATGGTAACGCAGAACTCGTCTGCCATTTTTGCAATCATAAGTACAATTTTAGTGAATTAGAGTTAACCGCTCTAATTGAAGAACCGAGCGAAGTGTTATCCTAATCACTATGGATATAAACATAACAAACAACTCTCTAATGAAATGGAAATTATATGGGACTGATTTTTACATGTGCTGAGGTTGCAAGCAATATAAAACTATATACAGTGTTTGATGTACACGACCTGATTGTAGTTCCCTCAAATGGTGAAGTGGATCAAAGAATAGCACATCATACTGATTTGTCTATATCCGTAGTTCAAGATCGTCTATTTATTGAACCCAGTTGTTATGATGAAGTCATAGAGAAGTTGAACCATGCTGGCTACGGTACTGAGGGCATACACTGCGGGAAGACCATCATCAGTAAGTTGTATCCACACGATATCGCGTACAATGTATTACCGATGAAGAATCATCTTTTTCATAAAACGGATTACACTGATGCAGTTATCACAAAAAATGTGAATCTCGAAGCAATTGATGTGAGGCAAGGGTATTCACGATGTAGTGTTTTACCAGTTGGATTAAATGCGGCAATTACCTCTGATGAAGGCATGTTCAATGTGCTCAGTAATCACGGCTACAAAGTTCTAAAGATTAACTTAGGAGATATCGAACTTAAAGGTTTTACCCATGGCTTTATAGGTGGCGTTGGTGGTTTAGTAGAAAATTATATGCTCATCAATGGTTCCCTTAAATTCCATCGAGATGGAGAGATTATCAAAAGATTTATTATGGATCAAAATTATGAAGTTATTGAATTACATCATGGTCCCCTAGAAGATGTGGGGTCAATATTATATTTACAAAGATAGAAGGTGCACAAATGTTAAAATTACTAATCTTAGCAGTCATAGGCGCAATAATAGGATGGATGACCAATGTCATCGCAATTAAGTTGATGTTTAGACCTATTAATCCTGTCGGGATAAAAGGAACGCCTTTTGTAATACAGGGTCTTATTCCAAAAAGAAAAGCTGAAATTGCCAAATCAATTGGTGATGTTATTAGTGAAGAACTTATTTCAATTGATAAAATTGTAGATAAATTGATTGAAGATATGGATAAACAACAAATTATCGATATGATCAAGATAAAGGTAATGGCAGTTGCAAGTGAAAAGATGCCTTCAATTATACCCTCTATGTTCAAGGGGATGATCCTTCAAAACGTGGAACAAATGATTGACGAAAATGGTGAACAAATCATCATTGAGCTTGGTGAACAGCTGAGTCATAAAGCGATTGAAGCTATCAATATAAGTAAAATGGTTGAAGACCAAATCAATGCATATGATTTTGAGAAAATAGAAGAAATGACGATGAAAATTGCTAAAACAGAGCTAAAACACATAGAAGTGCTTGGTGGTGTAATAGGTTTTTTTATTGGTATTTTCCAAGGTGTAATTGTCCTTTATGCGTTAAAATAAATTGTTTACAATTTTTTTATTGAGAATAGTTGACAATTGGTAGGCTGTGAGCTATCATTATTTTAAATTAATAAATGCGATGATAAAGAAGAGTACTGTGTTTTAAACATCAAGAGAGTGGATTCAATAGCTGAAAGAATTCATATGTGGTGCATAAGGAAAACTAACTTTTAGCTCAAATTTAGTAGGTTTTAAACTGAAATGTTTGCGAAGAACCGCGTTAAGGTTGATTGAGTGGCTCAGATATGAGTTATTAGGGTGGAACCGCGATTTACCTCGTCCCTAGCGAAAGCTAGTGACGAGGTTTTATTTTTTTCTCAACGTAGTTGTGATCAAGTTAGAGAAGCATAAATTATAAAAAGGAGGTTAATATGTTAAAGATTACATTAAAAGACGGATCAGTAAAAGAGGTTCAAAAAGGAACAACAGTTTATGATGTAGCAGCTTCTATCTCTGGAAGATTAGCAAAGGAAGCAGTTGTTGGAGCGGTGAATGGTAAAACCGTCGATTTATCTTATAAATTAGAAGAAGATTGTGAACTTAGCATTTTAAAATTTGAAGACTCTGAGGGTGCGCATGCATTTAGACATACAAGTTCACATATTATGGCGCAAGCTGTAAAAAGACTTTTCCCAGATACTCAGTTAGCTATAGGACCAGCGATTGATAATGGTTTCTATTATGATTTTGATACTGAACATAAATTTGTACCAGAGGATTTAGAACGTATTGAAGCAGAAATGCAAAAAATAGTTAAAGAAGATCTTAAACTAGAAAGATTTGAACTTCCTAGAGCGGAAGCAATTAAATTTATGGCTGAAAAAGGTGAAGCTTACAAAGTTGAACTTATCAATGACCTACCAGAAGATGCAATTATCTCTTTCTACAGACAAGGTGATTTTGTTGATTTATGTGCAGGTTGCCATGTAAGTTCTACTAAAGAAATTAAAAGTGTTAAATTGACTTCTCTTGCAGGCGCATACTGGAGAGGGAACGAAAACAACAAAATGCTTCAAAGAATTTACGGCACTTCATTCCCTAAAGCTTCTATGTTAGATGCCTATCTTCTAATGCTTGAAGAAGCAAAAAAACGCGATCATAGAAAAATTGGTAAAGAACTTGGATTATTTGCTTTGATGGAAGAAGGACCAGGTTTCCCATTTATGTTACCAAAAGGAATGGCCGTAAAAAATAATCTATTAAAATACTGGAGAGAAGTTCACGATAAAGCAAATTATGTTGAAATAGAAACACCAATTATGCTTAACAGACATCTTTGGGAGACTTCAGGACACTGGTTCCATTACAAAGACAATATGTATGCACTTGAAATTGACAACGAAGACTTTGCTGTTAAACCGATGAACTGTCCAGGATGTATGCTCGTTTATAAAACAGCAATGCATTCTTACAAAGACTTTCCAATCCGTATGGCTGAAATGGGTAGAGTACATCGACATGAATTGTCAGGTGCTTTACATGGTTTAATGAGAGTTAGATCTTTCACACAAGATGATGCCCATATCTTCATGTTACCTGATCAAATCAAAGATGAAATAATCGGTGTTGTGAACCTGATTGATGAAGTTTATAAAACTTTTGGTTTTAGTTATCATGTTGAACTTTCAACTAGACCTGAAAATTCAATGGGTAGTGATGAAGATTGGAACCGTGCTGAAGCAGCATTAACAGAAGCACTCGTTTCTCTTGGTATTAATTATAAACTCAATCCTGGCGATGGAGCATTCTATGGTCCTAAAATAGATTTCCACTTGATGGATTGTTTAGGCAGAACATGGCAGTGTGGCACTATTCAGCTTGATATGCAGTTGCCACAAAGATTTGAATTAACTTATATTGGTAAAGATGGTGAAAAACATCAACCAATTATGATTCATAGAGTTGCTTTTGGATCAATTGAAAGATTTATGGGCATATTAATTGAAGAATTTGCTGGAAAATTCCCATCATGGCTTGCACCTGTTCAAGTGAAGCTACTTACAATTGCCGATAGACATATTCCATATGCGGAAGAAGTTTCAGCTAAACTAAGAGCAAAAGGTATAAGAGTAGAACTTGATGATCGTGCAGAAAAAATCGGCTATAAGATCAGAGAAGCGCAACTTGAAAAGGGTCCATATATGCTTATCATTGGTGATAAAGAAGCAGAACTTGGTCAAGTATCAGTTCGTTCTAGAGATATTGGCGAATTAGGTAGTCTTGAATTTGATGTATTTGTAAATACATTACTATCTGAAGTAGCTGAACGATCACTAAAAACAAAATTTGAAAAAGTTGAGTAATAGGCTTGACACACGATTTCTATCGTGGTATAGTTATTGAGGTTAACAAGAAGAAGTCCGCTTCTCACCATATAACTTCGTGTTCATATGGTTCGTAGTATTTAACAGTATTTATTGTTGAGTTGCTAACGGCGGATATTCGTATCTGCCGTTTTTTATTTTTATAGAACCTAGGGGGTGTATCTTATTAAAATAGCTGAAATCAATGAAGAAATTCGTGACCTTGAAGTGAGACTTATTGGTGCTGAGAACGAGCAATTAGGCGTTATGTCTGGAAAAGAAGCACTTGCGTTAGCGCAAGAGCAAAAACTTGACTTAGTGAAAATTGCACCAGGTGCAAAACCACCAGTTTGCAAAATTATGGACTTTGGTAAATTCAGATATGAACAACAGAAGAAAGATAAGGAAGCGAAAAAGAAACAAAAAAGCGCTACACTTAAAGAAATCCGTTTGGGTCTGAATATCGAGAAAAACGATTTAGAAACCAAATCAAAAAATGCAATCAAATTCTTACAAAGTGGTGACAAAGTAAAAGTTTCTTTAAGATTCAAAGGCCGTGAGATGGGTTATACTCAACAAGGATTTGAAGTAATTAAAAAATTTACTGCAGAAATCGAAGGATTTGGAACACTTGAAACACCTACGAAACTTGAAGGAAGAAGCTTAGTTGCAATCTTTGCACCTAATAAATAAGCGAGCAATCTGGAAGGAGGAAAAGAGCTATGCCAAAAATGAAAACACACAGCGGCGCTGCTAAAAGAGTTAAGAAAACTGGTGGCGGAAAACTTAAGAGAAGCAAGGCATTTACAAGCCATATCTTAACAAAAAAATCTTCTAAGAGAAAAAGAAACTTAAGACAATCTACAGTTGTTAGTGAGTCAGATATGAAACGTGTAAGAACTTTATTGCCTTATTTATAAGAATATCAATTAGAAGGAGGTTTTGAAACATGGCTAGAATTAAAGGCGCAGTAAACGCAAAGAAGAAACACAAAAAAATTCTTAAATTAGCTAAAGGCTTCTACGGCCAAAAAAGCTTAGTATTTAGAGCAGCAAACCCAGCTGTTATGAGATCATTAAGATCTGCATACGTTGGTAGAAAATTAAGAAAAAGAGATTTTAGAAAATTATGGATCGCTCGTATTAACGCTGGTGCAAGAATTAATGGCTTAAGCTATTCAAAATTCATGAACGGTCTTAAAAAAGCGAACATCGATATCAATAGAAAAGTACTTTCTGAGATGGCAATTAATCATCCAGAAGATTTTGCTAACTTAGTAACTTTAGCAAAAGGTCAATTATAATATTGAGTAGAATATAAGGAGTGTATCAAGTTTTCTTGAGACGCTCCTTTTTTACATTTTAGAATAAGTGTTTAAATTTCGGACAAAAATGTATTGAATGTGGACACCATGTAACGTATTTAAAATACTGGACTTTAGTTAAAATAATTTAATCTATAATTTCAAATAAATATCCCAATGTATCTTGTATACATTTTTTAAATAGCATATAATGAACGTGTGAATAATTAAAGAAGGAGTGTATGTTTATGGCATTTTTAGACAAAGTTATTGAAATTGCTCGCAAAGATATTCAAACAATTGTATTACCTGAAGCATTTGACCCTAGAACAATTGAAGCGGCTCATAAGATCATCGAAAAAGGCATTGCAAAAGTCATTTTAGTTGGTGATAGAAATGAGATTCTTGCTGGCGCAGGTGAATGGAAAATAGAGGAAGCAATTTTTATTGATCCAAAGAATTTTGATCAAATGGATGCTTTTGCAGCTGAACTTGCTAATCTAAGAAAAAGCAAAGGCATGACACCTGAAGAAGCAAAAACAATTTTAATGGAAAGCGAATTATTCTTTGGCGTAATGTTAGTTAAAATGGGCTTTGCAGGCGGTATGGTTGCTGGTGCAGCTAATTCAACAGCAAATGTATTAAGACCAGCTTTACAAATTTTAAAAACTGCTTCAGGTACAAAACTTGTTTCAGCAGTCTTTTTAATGGAAGTTCCAAATTGCGAATATGGTGAAAATGGATTGTTTATTTTTGGAGACTGTGCACTTAATCCTAACCCAACAGCTGAAGAATTAGCACATATCGCAATTAGTTCAGCAAAAACTTTTGAATCTTTGGTGCATGCAGAACCAAAAGTGGCTATGTTATCATTTTCTTCAAAAGGATCAGCATCACATGCTGATGTAGATAAAGTTGTAGAAGCGACTAAAATCGCCAAAGAACTAGCGCCTGATTTAGCATTAGATGGAGAGCTTCAATTTGACGCAGCAATTGTTGCTTCAGTAGGTAAAAAGAAAGCACCAGAATCAAAAGTTGCTGGTGAAGCAAATGTCATTATATTCCCTGACTTAGATGCTGGAAATATTGGCTATAAACTCGTACAAAGATTAGCAAATGCAAATGCTTATGGTCCTATATGCCAAGGTTTGTCTATGCCAGTTAATGATTTGTCTAGAGGTTGTTACGCTGACGATATCGTTGGAACTGTTGCACTTACAGCATTACAAGCGCAAATGCAAAAAAAATAAGTTTTTAATCAGATTATTATTTGTTGATATATATATAAATCGACACAATAGAAGCTATTGTGTCGATTTATTTTTGATTTTTTGAGTATATTTTGATACAATGTAAGTTATGAATCATTGAAAATAAAAAGTTGTACATCAACGGAGGCAACAATGGAATTAAGACAAAGGATGACACGAACTTTGAAGCCAGCACAGATTATGGTATTGAGCTTTGGTGGTGTCATTATCATCGGAGCGTTGTTATTAATGCTTCCAATTAGCTCGCAGTCGGGACAAATCACTTCTTTTATTAATGCACTATTCACTGCGACATCAGCAGTTTGTGTTACAGGTTTGGTTGTAGTTGATACAGGAACCTATTGGACAGTATTTGGAAAAACTATTATTTTGATGTTGATTCAGATTGGTGGTCTTGGATTTATGACCATGACGACATCCATTGCAATTGTGCTTGGAAAGAAGATAGGCCTACGTAATCGTATGATCATGCAGGAAGCACTTAATCAGTTTTCTATATCGGGAGTAGTGCGATTAACTAAATATGTCATTATGGCGACTTTTTCTATAGAAATAGTCGGGGCACTTTTGTTATCCACTAGATTTGTACCGCTATATGGCTTAAAAAACGGACTATATTATTCTGTTTTTCACTCCATCTCAGCTTTTTGTAATGCCGGCTTTGATATTACAGGGAATTATCAAAGTTTGACACCATTTGTCCGTGATCCAATCGTAAATCTAGTAGTGATGACATTGATTATACTTGGCGGTATTGGATTTGCAGTTATTGCAGATTTATCAACTTTTAAAACTTATAGAAAGCTGTCACTTCATACAAAACTCGTTTTACTGATGACCGCGACATTGCTCATCTTTGGTTTTGTTTTTATATTTGCATTAGAATACAATAACCCAAATACAATTGGTAATTTCTCGTTTGGTGAGAAAGTAATGGCAGCGATGTTCCACTCTGTTACACCAAGAACAGCTGGATTTAACACATTAGATTTAAATGGTTTAACTGTGCCTTCGCGTTTTATTACCATGATTCTCATGTTCATTGGAGGATCGCCAGGTTCAACTGCAGGTGGTATTAAAACGACAACTTTTGGTATGCTTATTTTATATGTCATATCTATTTTCAAAGGCAGTGATGATATTAATTTTTCAAATCGTAGAATATCTAAAGAAGCAGTACACAAAGCGCTTGCGGTCGTGTTTATTTCTTCATTTTTAGTGGTAATTATGACGTTTATGATGACCGTTTTTGAAGGAAGCTTTTCTTTAGAACAAATTGTTTTTGAAACCATGAGTGCATTTGGTACCGTAGGTCTGTCTTTAGGCATTACACCGTATCTTGGTGTAATGGGTAAAATAATTTTGACGATTATGATGTTCCTAGGAAGATTAGGACCTTTAACCATAGTAATTGCCATCAGTAAAAAAGCGGCACAAAACAAGAAAGATTTATTAAGATATCCAGAAGGTAAGATAATAGTAGGATAATCAATTTTTGATTTTCAATTATGGAGGTATTAAGTGAAGCAATTTGTAGTTATTGGATGTGGAAGATTTGGACAAAGTGTCGCGATTAAGCTTGCTGAACTAGGGAGTGAAGTAATGGTCGTTGATGATAAAGAAGATGTCATTCAAAATATTGCCAATAAAGTAACCTATGCAGTTCAAGCAGATGCAACAGATGAAAATGCAATTAAGGCGTTGGGCATTCGAAACTTTGACGTTGCAATAGTAACGATTGGCTCAGATATTCAATCTTCTATTTTGGTTACATTACTTGTAAAAGAACTTGGTGTCAAACATATCGTTGCAAAAGCACAAAATCCAGCACATGCCAAAGTTTTATACAAAATTGGTGCCAATAGAGTTGTTTTCCCGGAAAAAGAAATGGGCGTAAAAATTGCGAAGAGCTTGGTTTCTAGCAATGTGCTTGATCTAATTGACTTAGCGCCGGAATATAGTATCTTGGAAATTAAGATGAACGATGAATGGGTTGGCAAAACGCTTGTAGAAATTAACATGAGAAGAAAATATCAAATTTCTGTAATTGCAATTCGTAGAGATGATCATGTAGATATCAACGTAGAACCTGATCGCGTATTGCTTAAAGACGATATACTCATAGTTATAGGTAATAACTCTGATCTTAAGAAAATTGAGAAAAACTAATACTGTGACGTCTTTATGACGTCACTTTTTATAAATGACACAAAATATTTGTGACAGAAACTGAGGACTCGATTCCGAAGTTTCTTATAAGTGGAGGCAATGATGATAAACTCAGTTAGTGAGATTACTTCAAACCAAAATAAACATTTTAAAAGATTCAAGTCGCTTAATCTAAAAAAAAATAGAGAAGCTGAAAAACTATATTTACTAGAAGGTCAACGATATATTGACACCGCAATTGAACAGATGCTTAAATTTGAAGCGCTGTTATTTGACGTAGACTTGTGGCATAAACTGGATGCTAGAGATAAGATTCGTTATCAATCAGCAGCTGAGATTTTCATATTTCCGATTCAATTATTTAAAGAAATAACACAAACTGAACAATCTCAAGGTATTATTGGTGTGATTAATATGCCAGACGAAATGGATTTAAGTTTTTTAGAAACAATCGTTAAATCAAATGATAATTATAATATACTTTTACTAGATCGTGTACAGGATCCAGGAAATTTAGGCACAATTATTAGAACTGCGGATGCCGCGGGGTTCAATTTAATCCTTTTGGCAAAAGGAACTGTAGATGCTTATAACCCTAAAGTAGTAAGAAGTACAGCGGGCTCAATTCTAAACGTTTCGCTTATAGAATTAACTCAAATAACTGATGCCTTGGTAATGTTAAAATCGATTGGCTTTCATATCATTGCAACGGCACTAGAAGGCGCAGTGGATTACAATGAATCAAGTTATTATAGAGCATACAATTGTCTAGTAATTGGCAACGAAGCAAACGGTGTTTCAAGCGAGGTATTGGAACTTTCGGATAGTCGTGTAAAAATACCGATCTACGGAAAGGCCGAGTCTTTAAATGCAGCTGTTGCAGCTGGAATTATGATGTATAAACTCAATTCTATGTCGTTATTAAATGAATAAAGGCTTGTTCGCATTTTGAAATTGTGTTATGATAGCCATATTGAAATCGTGTAAAATCAGTGAAAGAGAGAGTAAGTATTTATTAACACCAAGAGAGGGAGAGGGCGGTGAGAATCTCCTTGTTGATGATACTGAAGTTCACTCTGGAGATGCGCTCTTGAATCAAGTAGGGAGTGACGTAGTCCGCGTTAAGGAATCGAGTGATTTGCCATTGGGCAATTAATTTGGGTGGTACCGCGGAGATAACTTCGTCCCATTAGGGGATGAGGTTTTTTTGTGCTTAAAATAAGGTGTAGGAGGATTTAGAGATGAAAGATAAACTGCAAGCTTTATTGCTACAAGCGAAAGAAGAAATTGTTAGTGCTAATGCTTTGAAGGAGCTTGAAGATTTAAGAATCAAGTATTTAGGTAAAAAAGGTGAAGTGACACTTGTCCTGAAGAATATGAAAGATCTTTCTCAAGAGGAAAGACCTCTTGTTGGAAAAATAGCAAATGAAATTAGAGAAGAAATTGAGATTTTGCTTGATTCAGTAAAAGAAGACAAGAAAAAGTTAGAGATTGAATCGCAACTTGAAAAAGAAGCGGTCGATGTGACGATGCCTTCAAAAGGTCCTTTAAGAGGTCATAAACATCCTATAAACGTCGCACTTGATGAAGCAATTGAGATCTTCTTAGGCATGGGTTTTAAAATAGCTGAGGGTCCTGAAGTGGAAACTGTATATCACAATTTTGATGCACTCAATGCGCCAATTGATCATCCTTCTAGAAGCTTATCTGATACATTCTATATCACAGAAGAACTGCTTTTGAGAACACAAACTTCTCCAATTCAAGTTAGAACGATGAAAGGTCAAAAACCACCAATTAAGATTATTGCACCTGGTCGTTGTTTTAGAAACGATGAGATCGATGCAACGCATTCTCCTATGTTCCATCAGATTGAAGGCCTTGTGATAGATAAGAACATTACAATGGCAGATTTGAAAGGCACATTAGATATGTTTGCTAAGAGGCTGTTTGGTAGTCAAACAAAGACAAAGTTTAGACCACATTATTTTCCATTTACTGAGCCAAGTGGTGAAGTAGATGTCTCTTGCTTTAAATGTGGTGGAGAAGGTTGTCGCTTTTGTAAAGGAAGTGGTTGGATCGAAATTTTAGGGTGTGGTATGGTGCATCCTAATGTCCTTGAAGAATGTGGTATTGATTCAAAAGAGTATAATGGTTTTGCATTTGGTATGGGACTTGATCGTGTTACGATGCTCAAATACGAAATTGATGATATTCGTGTACTTTTTGAAAATGATATTAGGTTCATCAAACAGTTTTAGACAAATAGAATCGATCGGAGGATAAGATGAGAGTACCTTTGCAGTGGATTAAAGAATATGTAGATTTTTCTAATATAGAAGAACGTCAATTGATAGATAAACTCGTTTTAACGGGTTCAAATAATGAAGGTAGCCATAACTTAAAAAATGACTTAGAAAATATAGTTGTTGGTAAAATTGTTAAGATTACATCTCATCCAAATGCAGAAAAATTATGCATTTGCCAAGTAGATGTTGGTGAAGAAGTCCTTCAAATCGTTACAGGTGCTACTAACGTGTTCGAAGGCGCAGTCATCCCAGTTGCGATTCATGGCGCAGTTATCGCAGGAAATATCAAGATTAAAAAGGGTAAACTAAGAGGTGAAGTGTCTAATGGGATGTTATGCTCACTAGAAGAAATGGGTTTTGAATCTTCAAATATCCCAAAAGAATTTGATGACGGTATCTTAATCTTAGACAAAGAGTATCCACTTGGTAAGAGCATATTAGAAGTTTTAGAACTCGATCAATCGGTAGTTGAGTTTGAAATTACTCCCAATAGACCCGATTGTTTGAGCATGATTGGTATGGCTAGAGAAATTGCTGCTAGTTTTGACTTAACTGTAAAACTACCAGAAGTATATGCTGAAAAAGGCGTATCAGAGGCTGATCAGTATGCAAGTGTTGAAATCAGAGATTCAGATTTATGCTCACGCTATGTGGCAAAAGTTGTGAAGGATATCAAAGTAGAGTCTTCACCTATGTGGCTTCAACTTAGATTAATGCAAGCAGGCATGAGACCAATTAATAACATCGTAGATATCACAAATTATGTCATGCTTGAATATGGTCAGCCAATACATGCGTTTGATTTAGATTCTCTTTCAAATGGAACTGTTGTTGTAAGACGTGCGGCTGAAGGGGAAGTATTTGAAACACTTGATGGAAAAGAACGTACATTAAAATCAGAAATGTTAGTGATAGCTGACGAGAACAAAACAATCGGTATTGCAGGTGTAATGGGTGGTGCCAATACAGAAATCAAGGAAATTACTAAGAATGTTTTAATAGAAGTTGCTAGTTTTGATAAATCGAGTATTAGAAAAACATCTAAAGAACTTGGTTTGAGAACTGAAGCATCTTCCAGATTTGAAAAAGGTGTTAGCAATGTATTGCCTATGGAAGTTGTGAATAGAGTTTGCTATTTAATTGAAGCATTAAACGCTGGTGTTGTTTTACCAGGCGTAATTGATGTGTACCCAGATGGCGAAAAACAAGTTAAAATTCCATATACAATTGAAGGCATCAATAAAGTAATTGGATCCAATATCGATGAAACTGAAATGGTAAATATCTTAAAAAAACTTGAAATTGAAACTGAAAAAGAAAATGGGAAACTAATAGCTATTGTGCCTCATTTTAGATTAGATCTTTCGAAGGAAATTGATTTAGTTGAGGAAGTTGCTAGAATTTTTGGTTATGATAAAATCGGTATGACTTTGCCAAAGCTCAACGTTTGGGGAGCTAAAACAAATGCACAGCTTATCAAGGATCGAGTGAAATTTGAACTTCTTGCAAATGGCGTAGACGAAATTTTATCATACTCTTTTGTTTCTAAAAAAGATCTTGATAAAATCAATACTTCTGAAACGAGTTTGTTACGCCAACAAGTTGCACTTATTAACCCTTTAGGTGAAGAATTCAGCGTGATGCGTTCGACCTTAGTCCCAAATATTATCGAAGTATTAGCGAGAAATAACAACAGAAAGAACAAAAATGTGCGCATTTTCGAAATTGGTAGTATATTTGTTCCTAAAGAAATTCCTGTTGTTAGCTTGCCTATTGAAAAAGAAACCTTAGTAATTGGAGCGATTGGTGAACATGAAGACTTTTTTACTTTAAAAGGAATTGTCGAAAGTGTACTCAATGGTCTAGGCATTTCAGATTATTATTTTGAAAAAGAAACAAACCATCCGACATATCATAAAGGCAGATGTGCAAACATTATTTGGAATGGTCACGTTCTAGGTATTATGGGTGAAATTCATCCAAACGTTCTTGAAAACTATGATCTTTCAGAAAAAGCTTATGTAGCAGATCTAGATTATAATATTCTACTGCAACTTGCTAGAGAAGATAAAAAGTACAAAGCGATTCCAAAGTACCCTGCAATTGAGCGTGATATTGCCATATTGGTAAAAGATGATATTACATCGATGCAAATTGAAAATATAGTAAAAGAAACTGCAGGTAGCCTGCTTGAAACTGTAAAAATGTTTGACATGTATAAAGGAAAACAGATAACTGAGGGATTTAAATCAGTTGCCTATGAATTAATTTTTAGAGCTGATGATAGAACTTTAGTTGATGAGGAAGTCAATAAGATCTTTAATAAGGTACTCAAAGCATTAGAAGAAAAAATCGGAGCACAATTACGATAGAGAAATGCATGATGACGAATCTCAAATATTATGTTTGAGATTCGTTTTTGATTTTCGCATATGGAAGTTGAATCTATTGCTTTAAGTACTGAAATAAAATTTGATTTCACATTTGATTACTATAGAAATAATAAATTATCTAAGATATGATGAGATGTACTAAGATTTATAGACTAAACAAAACCTGTATTTTAACCCAAATAGTGAGGCCATTATGTCAAGAATTGATGAAAATACAAACCCTTTAAAATTAGCAATTCCCATTTTTATTGAACTATTACTTTTTATGTTCATGGGCAATGTAGATACAATAATGCTCAGTAAGTATTCTGACTCAGCAGTTGCAGCTGTTGGAAATGCAAATCAAATCACTAACACACTTCTAATCTTGTTTAATGTGGCATCCTCTGCGACCGGTATTATGGTAGCTCAGTATATTGGAGCATCTAGAAGAGAGGAACTCAACAAAATTTATACTTTAGGTTACGGCATGAATATTATTCTTGCACTTGTCCTTGGGGTTACTTTTTCGATTTTTCAAGCGGATTTATTTGAACTCGTTCAGATGCCAAAGGAACTATTTGTGGATGCTAAATCATATCTAAGTGTTATTATGACATTCTTATTCGTTCCTGCTCTTTTTAGTTTGTCTTCAGTGATTTTAAAAAGTCACGGGATTACAAAATTGTCTATGTATTTGGCGATATTGATGAATGTTGTTAATATCATCGGGAATTATACATTTTTATTTGGTCCATTTGGACTTCCTATTTTAGGTGTAAAAGGTGTCGCAATTTCCACTGTAGTAAGTAGAGCACTTGCGGTTTTAATCATGATCATTGTTTTAGTGAAGAACTTAAAAATGTCAGTGAAAATATCGCATTTATTTCCATTTCCCAAAATGTTGTTTAAACAATTTATAAAACTTGGATTACCTTCAGCGGGCGAACCAATTTCCTATCAGTTTTCTCAGATGGTAATATTTACTTTTATCAATATGTTGGGAACTACCACGGTAACTTCAAAAATTTACGTTCAGATTATCGTGTGGTTTACTTTTTTAGGATCAATGGCGATAGCACAAGCGAACCAAATCGTGGTTGGACAGCTCGTTGGCGCTGGAAAAGAAGATGCTGCTTATAAAATCACATTAAAATCTTTTAGGCAGGCCCTGATATATACGATATTAATTTCATTATTATTTATTGTTTTGAGGTATAAGTTGATTGGCATTTTCAGTGATAATCCTGAAATAATTGCACTGGGTGCAAGTATATTGCTCATAGATATTTTCGTAGAAATAGGACGTGTTTCCAATTTAGTTATTATTTCAGCGCTTAAAGCGTCAGGTGATGTTAATTTTCCGGTAGGAGTAGGCATACTTTCTATGTGGTTCGTCAGTACTTTATTAGCTTATGTTTTAGGAATCCATTTTGGTCTTGGACTGGTAGGAATTTGGATTGCTATGGCCTCTGATGAGGTGCTGCGTGGTATTATCATGTTCTTTAGATTAAAGTCTGGAAAATGGAGAGGGAAGCGAATCGTTACAGGTTAGTTATATTTACTTAAAACCATTGTACAAAATGCAAAAAATGATATAATTAATAGTTGAGTGTTATAAGGTGCACTAGCACTATTGAACGGATATTATTTGAAAGGTGGCTACTAAAGTGATACAAGTTACGAATGTTAGTTTGAGATTTAGCGATCGCAAACTTTTTGATGAAGTTAATTTAAAATTTACACCGGGAAATTGTTATGGTGTAATTGGTGCAAATGGTGCAGGAAAATCAACGTTTTTAAAGATTCTTGCAGGTGATATTGAACCTTCAACAGGTGAAGTGTTTATTACACCGGGTGAAAGGCTTGCGGTATTAAAACAAGATCACTTTGAATTTGATGCATATTCAGTAATGGATACTGTGATCATGGGGCACAAAAGACTCTATGATATCATGAAAGAAAAAGATGTTCTTTATGCAAAAGAAGATTTCACTGAAGAAGATGGGATGAGAGCAGCTATTTTGGAAGGCGAATTTGCTGAACTCGATGGTTGGGACGCTGAATCAAATGCTGAAAAATTATTAAATGGTTTAGGTGTTACACCTAGCTGCTTTAGTAAACAAATGGCAGATGTTCATTCTGACGACAAAGTAAAAATTTTATTAGCTCAATCACTTTTCGGTACACCAGATATTTTACTCATGGATGAGCCGACTAACCACTTGGACTTTAAAGCTATAAAATGGTTAGAAGAGTTTTTAATTAACTATGAAAAGACAATCATAGTCGTTTCCCATGATAGACATTTCTTAAACAACGTATGTACACATATGCTTGATATAGATTTTGGTAAGGCAAAAATGTTTGTTGGAAACTATGATTTCTGGTATGAATCAAGTCAGTTAATGTCTAGACTTTTAAAAGAACAAAACAAGAAAAAAGAAGAAAAAATTAAAGAATTACAAGACTTTATCGCTAGATTTAGTTCAAATGCTTCAAAAGCTAAACAAGCGACGTCACGTAAGAAAATGCTTGATAAAATCAATATTGAAGACATTCAACCTTCTTCGAGAAGATATCCATTCGTTGGATTTACTCCAGAAAGAGAAGCGGGTAAAGATATTTTATTAGTTGAAGGTATTTCTAAAACAGTTGATGGTGTCAAAGTACTTGACAATGTAAGCTTCACTGTAAATAAAGGCGATAAAATTGTATTTATGAGTAGAAACGACCTTGCAAGAACAATGTTATTTAAGATCTTAATGGGGGAAGAAACTGCTGATGAAGGTACTTTTAAATGGGGTGTAACAACTTCTCAAGCATATTTGCCTAAAGACAATACTGAATTCTTCGAAGGCGCAGAAATGAACCTTATAGATTGGTTGAGACAGTTCTCAGAAGAAAAGACTGAAACTTTTATAAGAGGATTTTTAGGTAAAATGTTGTTCTCAGGAGATGAACCTTTAAAAAGAGCTAACGTTTTATCAGGAGGAGAAAAAGTACGTTGCATGTTCTCTAAATTGATGTTATCAAAAGCGAATGTTATTATTTTAGATGAACCAACCAACCATTTAGACCTTGAATCAATTGAAGCTGTAAATAATGGCCTCATTGCTTTTAAAGGAACTATGATGTTTACTTCTCATGACCATAAATTTATTGAAACTATTGCCAATCGTGTTATAGAAATTACGCCAAACGGGTTATTTGATAAACCAATGGAATTTGATGAATTCTTGGATTCGGATGAGGTTCAACAACAAATTGAAGAGATGTACAAAAATTAGATTAGATTCAGAAAAATCATTAAATTGCTCTGCTTTCCCCAAATACTTTCTCAAAATACTTGCATTGATATGACAAAAAGTGTATCATTAATTGTACCTTAGATTCGCCTGTAACAAGAAAGTTAATAAGTTGGAACCTATGTTTTCGAATGATTACCGAGCTTCCAAAATTTTATTAATGGCGTTCAGTTTAGGTTTTCTAGGAATTAAAAATTTTGGAGGAACAAAAATGATTAACGGAACAGTAAAATGGTTTAACTCAGAAAAAGGATTTGGTTTCATCACTGGTGAAGATGGTAAAGATGTATTCGTACACTTTTCACAAATCAACAAAGAAGGTTTCAAATCTTTAGAAGAAGGCGAAGCAGTAAGCTTCACTATCGCTCAAGGTCCTAAAGGTCCTCAAGCTGAAAATGTAACACCAATTAGATAATTTACAAAGGCCTCGGATTTTCCGAGGCTTTTTTTATTTTTATATTTCAAGTTGCGTTGGTAGATATGATATAGGGTATGTATACATACAGCATTTACAATAATATAAAAAATGATATAATGATTATCAGACTATAAGATAAGGAGCTGAAGACATGTTTGCAATAGGTAAGATTCAAAAGGCATATGTCAATCGTTTTTCCGATTTTGGTCCATTTTTAAGCAACGAGAAAAATGGTGAAACAGAAGTATTACTTCCCAATAAATTTGCACCAAAGGACTTGCAACTAGATGATGAATTAACTGTATTTATATATAGAGATTCCGAACAAAGATTAACTGCTACAACTCAAACGCCGCTTTTAGCGTTAGGTGAAATTGGTTTTCTTGAAGTTGTTAGCAGTATAAAGAGTGGCTATTTTCTCAATATGGGTTTAGATAAAGACTTATATATGCCATATAATGAAACAAAAGGGAAACCACAAAAAGGACGAAAAGTCTTAGTAATTGTCTATCTTGATAATCAAGATCACCTTAGTGCAAGTATGAAAATTTTTAACCATTTACAAGATGCAAGCCACTATAAAGTGGGCGAACATGTAAAAGGCACAGTATATGAAATCAAACCAGAAATGGGTGCGTTTTTTGCGGTTGAAGATCGTTACCACGGTTTAATTCCAAAACATGAGCTCTATAAAGAAATAAAAGAGGGTGCAAAATTAGAAGCTCGAATTACAAAAGTCCGCGAAGATGGAAAAGTTAATTTGAGTATTAAAGAAAAATCGGCAGTACAGATCAATGATGATATTGATATCGTAATGAAGGCACTTACAGATGCAAGTGGCGTATTATATCTTAATGATGAAAGTGAACCTGATGATATTAAACGTAAACTAAATATCAGTAAACGTGCTTTTAAACGGGCTGTTGGTAGATTGCTAAAAGAAAATAAAATCCAGATATTTGAGGATGGAATTCGTATAATTGAATAACTTATTAAAAGGATAGGTGGTTATATTTGAAGGTTATTTTAATGGTCTGTAATGGTGGACTCTCAGGTCAACATTTTTTAAAATCGCTAGCTGCAGCCGCTGAATTTGAAGGATATAAAGCTGGTTTAGATTTTGGTGGAATTTTATATGATAAAAAAGCAATTGCAAAATATGGTGATGTTGACTACTTGTTTCTATTTGCACCTGCAACTGAAATGACAAAAGATGCCATGGACAGCAGTTATGTGAAAATTGATACGATATTGTTAGCGCCACAAGTGCGATATATGCTTCCTGCGATGAAAGAGTTGAGTTTGGGGACTGGTGTTCGTTGTATTGCCATTGAACCAGTTACATTTGCAGAGCTCGCTGTTAAAGAATGTTTTAATTTAATAAAATAAAATGAAAATTACCATTTTTATGTTAAAATTTTAATTTATTTAGTATAATAGAAAGAGAGTTATGCGTAGGGGTGATTAAATGAGCGATAAAAACAAAGTAACCGTCAAAATAATGGATAGGGATTATACCTTAGTAAGTGATGATCCACGTGAGCATATGCAGCGCGTCGCCAATTTTGTCGATGATAAAATGAGAGAGACCTATAACGGCAACAAAAAGCTTAGCACCTCTATGATCGGCGTTTTAACAGCTCTAAATATTGCTGACGAGTTATTCAAAGTAATTATTGAGAAAGAAGAACTTGAGAAACGTATAAATTCTCCTCAATATGAACTCAAAAGTGCGCGGGATGAATTAGGTGCAGTGGTATCAGAATATGAGAAACGTAGTCATGCATATGAAAAAATGATACAAGAATTTTCTAGATTGATTGATTCTTCCAACATCTACGAAACTGGCGTGGCACAACTTAAAAAACGCATGGATAAGCTCGATGTGGATCTAAAAACTAAGGAAGAAAATTTAAGGAAATCTAGAAATGAAGTTCTTGAGCTTGAAAAGGAATTTTCTCACAAAGAGGGACAATCAAGTATGATTGATTTTGATGAGGAGACTGTGAAATAAACATTAGGCGCCTTGGACAAAGGCGCTATTTTTATGCAAATAAGAGGTGTATATGAATAAAATCGAGTTATTAGCACCAGTTGGCTCTAAAGAAGCACTTGTAGCTGCTATCAATGCTGGTGCTGATGCCGTGTATCTAGGAGGGAAATCTTTTGGAGCAAGGCGGTCGGCGGCAAACTTCACAGACGACGAATTGATTGAGGCAATTAGATATAGCCACAAGATGAATGTCTCCGTCTATGTGACAGTAAATACGTTGATAAAAGAAGAAGAGTTATTAGAAGCAATAAATTTCGTTGGATTTTTGTATCATAATGATGTAGATGCAGTCATCTTACAAGATTTAGGTTTGCTTTTTGAAGTTAAAAAGCAATTTCCAGAGTTACATTGCCACGCTAGTACTCAGATGACCTTTCATGACCTTGATGGTGTCAAGTTTGCAGAAAAATTGGGCTTTTCTAGGGTGGTGCTTTCTCGTGAATTAAGTTTTGAAGAGATTGAGAATATTGTAAATAACACAAGCATAGAGATCGAATTTTTTGTACATGGAGCACTTTGCATTTCATATTCAGGTCAATGTCTTATGAGTAGTTATATTGGTGGTCGTAGTGGAAATAGGGGTGCATGTGCACAGCCCTGTAGAAAATCGTATAAAGTTAAGAACTTATCAACTGGTTTTCAAACTAAAGAAGCCTTTTTAATGAGTCCAAAAGATTTGATGACCTATGATCAAATTGAAAAGTTAAAAACACTAGATAACGTTTCTCTTAAAATTGAAGGGAGAATGAAGGGACCAGATTATGTCTATTCAGTTGTATCATCTTATAGACAAGGTTTGGATGAGAGTTTTGACGAACTGAGAGAACACAATTTTAGTAGAACCTTTAATAGGCAGTTAAGCAATGGTTTTATGTTTGAAACTTCGTACGAAAAACTTATGAATTTTGAAATACCAAGTTCATATGGGACACCTACAGCAAAAGTGCTAAATGTTAATGATGGTATGATGACACTTCAACTCATTGATCAACTCAATAAGGGAGATGAACTACAGTACCGTAATCAGGGAAAAACAGTAGGTACAAGGGCAGATGTTATCATGCAAAACGGACAGCGCGTTCAATCTGCTCAAAATGGTGATTGCGTTATAATTCCATTTAAATATAGTGTTCCAGAAAATGCATTACTCTATAAAACCTATGACAAATTGTATATTGATGAGATGCTAAAAAACAGTGAAATTCAAAAGATAGCGTATTTTGTAAAATATCATTTTGAAGCTAAGTTAGGTCAAAAGGCAGTTTTAAGTGCAGAATTTACTGATCTAGATAGAACCCAAATAACAGTTTATTCTGATAAGTTGGTAGAGAAAGCTATTTCTAAACCGCTAGATGATGGAAGAGTAATCGAGCAACTATCAAAACTTGGAGGAACGCCAATTGCTATTGAAAATGCTAGTTGTGAGATAGAATCTGAAGTAAGTTTGCAGATAAGTGAGATCAATGCGATGCGAAGGCTTTGTATTGAATCTTTTTTAGACAAACAGGCAGTTAGATATCATCAAAGAAAAAAGAATGATGCTGTACTAAAAATACAAAGAACGACTCAAGATTTCAATCGTCTACCCTTAGAAAAGTTGCCTTCATTTCACTTGATTTTTAGAGATGCAAAACACCTTGTACAGCAATTGATTCAAGAAAACAAAGCTATTACAGAAAACAAAACCTTTGATGTTAAAAAGTACCTAAATGATTTCAAGGGGTACAATCAAAATTTTGAAACACTTATAAAAGCGAATGTGATTCCGCTACTACCAAGGATTGTTAGGCGTGATGAATTAATCGAAATTCAATTGTTTTTGAAACGTTATCATGCGGTTAAGCCCAATGGAACTATCAAAATTTCTCATATTGGACAACTTCAGTTGTTGCAAAATTACAGCTTTGATGTTGAGTCAGATTATTCACTCAACATTATTAATTCTCAGGCAGTAAATCAGCTAGAGGCGTTAGGAATCAAAAGTTTTGTTTGGTCTACAGAGATGTCAAAAGAAGAACTAAAAGCTTGTAGCAAAATGTTATGTAATAATGATAGAATTAATGCAGGACTTTTCATTTATGGACATCTTCCAATTATGATCTCTGAGTATTGTCCAGTTGGTGGTGCTTTTGTGGGACATGATAAATGTATGCTCTGTAAGAAAAACGAATTTGCACTAATTGATGAACGCAACATTCTCTATCCGCTTTTTTGCGATCCAGAGAATTGTAGGGCGGAAGTGATGTCGAATCAGAAAATCAATTTGATTGATCAAATTAGAGCATTAGAAAAATTAGATATCTTTGAGTACCGACTAGCGATGGATTGCTATGATTTTGATTGTCTTCAAGTATTGCAATCTATAATGGAAAGTAGCACTATCGATGAAATAATAGAAAAAAACAGGTTCGATATTGACTTACACACTAAAGGAAGTTTTATTAAAGGAATAGAATAGTAGTTTAAACTTGAAGACATGATTAGATGCTACAGGAGGGTTATATGAACGAAAAAGCATTGCGTGTTCTTGAATACAATAAGATTATTGATATGTTAGAAAGTAAAGCCACTTCAGCACTTGGAAAAAATATGTGTCAAATATTGAAGCCGAGTTCAAATGTTGATGAAGTCAAAAATTGGCAAAAAGAAACATCTGAAGCAGTGATGATGATGATTCAGATCGGAACCCCGCCAATTGGTCCTATCTTTGATTTAGCATCATCACTTAAACTTGCTAGTATTGGTGGTTGTTTAACACCAAAACAGCTTTTAGAGGTAGCTGACGGCTTACGTACTTCGCGAACGATTAAGAAGTATATTTCATCAAATGGTGCAAATAGAGATAAATACCCTGTTATATTTTCACTTGGTGATGGCCTTCAAAATCAAGTAGAACTTGAAAAACACATTGAACAATGTATTTTGACTGAAACGATGGTTTCAGACAATGCTTCATCAGAGTTAAGACGTATAAGAAAGAGCATTGAAAATAAAAATGCAGCCATTAGAAATAAACTTGAATCCATGATTACTTCACCTGTATATCAAAAGTACCTTCAAGATTCCATCATTACCATTAGGCAAGATCGTTTTGTAATTCCAGTTAAAAGTGAGCATAAGAATCAAGTTAAGGGTCTCGTACATGACCAATCCTCAAAGGGAAGTACTTTTTATATCGAACCTCTTGCAGTTGTAGAATTAAACAACGAACTGAGAGAACTTGTTATGCAAGAACAAGTGGAAATTGAAAAGATTTTAAGAATGCTATCAGGAGAAGTTGCCGTCGTAGCGCCTGCTATCTCAACTAATATTGAAATTTTAACCCAAATAGATTTTCTATTTGCAAAAGGTAAATTTGCGCTAGACTTGAAAGCAATTGAACCAGAAATAAACCATGATAAAAAATTTAGAATAAAAAATGGCAGACATCCTCTATTGCCAAAAGAGTCAGTTGTTCCAAGTAACATTTGGCTAGGAGAACATTTTACAACACTTTTAATCACAGGACCCAATACCGGCGGAAAAACGGTCACTCTAAAAACAGTAGGTTTATTAACTTTGATGGCTCAAGCTGGACTTCATATTCCTGCCGATTATGGAACTGAAATTACTCTATTTGATGAAGTATTCGCAGATATAGGGGATGAACAGAGTATCGAACAAAGCTTAAGTACATTTTCTTCTCATATGACAAATATAGTAAAGATTTTAAAAGAAGTTACTCCAAATTCTCTTGTACTGTTTGATGAATTAGGTGCAGGAACAGATCCGACAGAAGGCGCAGCACTTGCAATGTCTATTTTAGATCAATTAAAAAGCCGGAATATTAGAACACTTGCGACTACACACTACTCTGAGTTAAAAGAATACGCAATAATAACTGAAGGTATTGAAAATGCATGTGTTGAATTTGATGTTGAAACTTTGAGTCCAACTTATAAACTTTTAATTGGTATTCCTGGTAAATCTAATGCCTTTGAAATTTCAGAAAAGCTTGGTTTGAATGCGTTAGTGATTGCCAAAGCGCGTGAATATATTCATAAAGATGATATTAGATTCGAAGATATTCTAGCAAATATTGAAAAGAATCAAAAGAAGATTGAAGCCGAAAGAGATGAGGCGATTAGAATGCGTCTTGAGATTGAAAAACTTAAGATGTCATTAAAAGATAAGGAAGATAAATGGCTCAGACAACGTGATGAAATGGCTAAAAAAGCCAAGGATGAAGCACGCGCAATTCTAAAAGAAGCGAAAGATGAAGCCGATGAAATTGTAAAAGAATTGAGAAATATAAAATCATCTGCTGATCAGTCTCGTAATAAAGATATTGAAGAAATGCGACGTAGACTATCTGAAGGAATTGATAAACATTCTAGTTCTGGAATTGATGCAGATGTAGTCAATGAATTTGCGCCAGAGAAATTATTGGTTGGTGATACCGTAAGAGTACTTAGCATTAATCAAGAAGGGACTGTTATTTCACTTCCAAACGATAAAGGTGAGTTATCAGTTCAAGTAGGGCTGATGAAAATGAACGTTAATCTTAAACAGTTATCAGTCATGAATAAAATTAAAAAAGATGAAAAAGTTTACAATAAAGTAAGAGAATTTGTCTCAAAAACAGCAACTATTAGTCCAGAAATTGATGTGAGGGGAAATAACACAGAAGAAGCAATTGCTATTTTAGATAAGTATTTGGATGATGCGGCAATTTCCTCATTAAGTCAAGTTCGAATTATCCATGGAAAAGGAACCGGTGCGCTGAGAAAAGGTTTACAAGTTTACTTTAAAAATCATCCACACGTTAAAAAATTTGAAGATGCAGCTTATAATGAAGGTGGCAATGGTGCAACCGTAATTACCTTAAAGTAGTTTAAGGAGGAATAGATGTACAAAATTGACTTAAATGCAGACGTTGGCGAAAGTTTTGGTGAATTTAATGTTGGGGAAGATGATCGGTTAATTCCGGTCATCACCTCTGCTAATATAGCCTGTGGATTACACGCTGGTGATTATCGCATCATGGATAAAACGGTCATGCTCTGTAAAACACATGGTGTGAAAATAGGAGCACACATAGGTTATAGTGATATTTTTGGTTTTGGAAGACGTATATTGCCGATTACTGCATCAGAATTATCACAACTTGCAATCTATCAATTAGGTGCCTTAAGTGGGATTTGTAAAATGCATGATGTAAATATCAATCATGTTAAATTACATGGTGCACTCTATAATGTCGTCGCAAATGACCTAGAGCTCTCAAAAGCATTGATCGAAACGCTAATTAAGTTTGACAATAAAATTAAGCTTTATGGTTTATCGGGAAGTGAGAATGAAAAAGCCGCAAAATTTTATCATCATCCTTTTTATGCTGAGGTCTTTTCAGATCGTGCTTATCAATCCAATGGCCAATTGGTTTCGAGATTAAACATAAACGCTCATATTACCGATGAAAAAACTATCAATCACCGTATGATCAACTTGATAAAGTATGGAGAAATTGAATCTGAAAAGGGTGAAATTATTACATTAAAGGCAGATACGATTTGTATCCATGGAGATAAGATAGGTGCAGCAAATAGCGCTATTAGTTTAAAAAGTGCCTTAATAGAGGCGGGTATTAAGATATTAAATGCATAATTTGAGGTTGTTATGAAAAAGTTTGTGACACTTAACGATAGAACTTTGGCTGTATATTTTGAGGAAACTATTTCAAGAGAGGTTAATCAGGATGTGCTGAGAATTTGTCAACATCTTGAAAAACTTCAGTTAGCCTCAATAAAAGCGATTCAGCATACTTATCATATGTTAGCAATACATTATGATCCCCAAATGATCTCTGAATCATATCTCAAAGCACTTATATCTCAAATTAGCTTAGCAGTCCATGAAATGACATCAGATGAGGTCTTGATACAAATTCCGGTATTATATGATGGAGCCGATCTTGAAACCGTTGCTAAATATAATGGTTTTTCAGTTGATGAAGTAATTCGAATCCATTCAGGTAATAAGTATTATGTATATTTCTTGGGTTTCTCCGCTGGTTTTCCATATTTAGGTGGACTTGATGAGCGCATTGCAACACCAAGACTCAAAACACCACGAGTCAAAGTTCCTATAGGTTCAGTAGGAATAGCAGATCAACAAACTGGCATTTATACAGTTGAGTCACCTGGCGGATGGAATATAATAGGGAGAACACCTATAAAGATGTTTGATTCCAGTAGAAAAGAAGCCTGTATATTATTAGCGGGGAGTTATGTTGAATTTTATCCAATAGATTTGGAGACTTTTATAAGGTTAGAAAAGGGTGATGCAGTTGGTTGAACTCAAAATTTTAAAAGCGGGTATTTTATCGACAATTCAGGATAGTGGAAGGTTTTTAGGCCTTTCCCTTGGATTAACCCAATCTGGAGTAATGGATTATTTTGCTTATAGTTTAGCGATGGCATTAATAGAAAGTGAAATGGATGGTCCAGTAATAGAAGTCACCGGTGGTCATTTCAGTTTTGTTGTCAATGGTACATGTGTAGTGGCAATTACGGGTGCAAATAGTGATGTCTATATCAACGATACCAAAATTCAATTATGGCAAAGTTTTCAGTTAAGCAAAGGCGATAAACTTGAAATAATGGAGACACGTAATGGTCTAAGAAACTATATTGCAATTAAAGGTGCGTGGACTAATATCCAACTTTATAAAAATTCTTACTCAACTGATTTAAAAGCGGGAATTGGTGGATTTTTGGGGAGAAGATTAAAATATGACGATATCATTTTACTTGAAGCAGAAGCAACAAACCAAAAGCTCAAGCTAGAAGTAAATTTGAATATGCTAAAGGTCAATCACTCACATTATTTTAATCAGCTTTATTCAAAACATAAAGTAATCAGAGTGAGTGATGGTCCACAAGTGGATGCGTTTTCTTTAGATATGCAACACAAATTTTATGACACTGTCTATGAAGTTAGTTCTTTTTCAGATAGAATGGGAATCCGTTTTAAAGGAGAGAAAATCGCGCATATAGTTAAAGCTGATATTATCACTGATGTAATTGCTTTTGGTGCGATACAAATTCCTGGTGATGGTCTACCAATCGTTATGATGGCGGATCGTCAAGGTACTGGTGGATATACTAAGATAGCCAATGTAGTATTTGATGACCTCTCAATTTTAGCACAGGCTAAGGCTGGCGATAAAGTTAGGTTTATTCGAAGTGAAATTGAAAATGTGGATAATAACGCACTTGTGATGAAAAATTATGAAATAAAGCGCTTTGAAATTGAAGCTTCAAAACAGTATAAAATAACGCTTAAAAGAGCGGATACTCCTTTAAGCGCTAATGTGGTTTATAATTTAATGGTTGAATCAATTAATGGTTGAATCAATTGTATAATATTTTTATTGATCATTGCTTAGTTATTAAATGTTTCATATAAATAAGGTCAGCTTGATCCGGATATTTTTTCAATCCCTTTTCTATGATATTTAGTGATTTGTTGATTTTACCTTCGGTATAATAATAATAAGCACCTGATATAAACAAGTCTTCGCTTGACTGGATTTTAATTGTGCCAAATGTAATTGGAAGAATTAAAAGTAAAATGATGAGCACTTGATAGAGGGCTCTTTTTTTTACCCATATTTTCTCGAAATTCAAACCAACTGCACTTGCGATTACAAATCCAGCGATTAATCCACCGATATGTCCGGCCATATCAATATTTGGACTAATTAACCCAAGCACCAAGTTAATACCAATTAATATTAGTAAATCTGAACCATACAAACGTTTATATACCAATGGGTTCAGTTTGTATAAATATAAATTTGCGCCCATTAAACCAAAAATTGCACCTGATGCACCTACTGATGTTCCGGGTACTAATAGAAAACTCGCGCCTGAGCCTACCAATCCAGATATAAAATAGATAATTAAAAATTTCTTCTTACCAAAGAAACGTTCTATGTCTCGACCGAGTATATAAAGTGCCATCATATTGAAGATTAAATGCATGATGCTAGCATGTAAAAACATCGCAGTAAGTAATCGCCAGTATTCGCCAAGGCCTATTAATGCATTTACTTTTGCACCTAACGTGAGTAATCCGTCGCCAGAAAGTAAGTTGATCAGTTGAGTTAACAAAAACATAATTACATTGATCACAATTAAGCCTTCAGTAAGTGTTAAATGCTTGAGTTTATTTTTGTAGTAATTAATATTAGCCATCTTTTGCTCCTTATTTTGAGATTGTTATATTTGAATAATAAATTTATTTTACTTCAAAATCTAAATTATGGTATAAGCATTGAATAATCAAGATATCATAAATTGATTATACTATTTAATTGTTAATATGAGAAACATAATCAAATGAATTCATAAAAACTTAACAGAAAATATGAAAATTATCAAAAAAAGCAAAAAATGTTGAAATGGCTGCTTTTTTATGCTAAACTTAATCACAAATTAGAAAATCTATGATTGGAAGAGTAAGAATAATGTTCCTTGTTAGCGAGTCGGTGATGGTGTGAGACCGATCATACATTATTTTGAAAAGAGCCCATGAGATACCGAAAGGTCGGTTGTCACCGTTATAGACATTGAGTGAGAAGGAATCCCTTCTAAGAAGAGTGGCAACGCGGAAATTTTCGTCTCTTATTTTAGAGGCGATTTTATTTTTTTTGAGGAGGCATTATGATAAATTACAAAGAATCAATTGCTAAAACATTGGCAGCAAATATTGATGTCTTAAGTTACGAAGAAATACTTACTTTGGTTGAGCATCCCAAAAACACTGAGATGGGTGATTATGCATTCCCGTGTTTCAAACTTGCAAAAGCGTTTAAAAAAGCGCCTAATGTCATCGCAGAGGAACTTGTATTAAAAGTTAACAATAACGAGTTATTTTCAAAAGTAGAAGCAATTGCAGGTTTTCTAAATTTCACAGTAAACGCAGAACATTTTGCAAAAAACATTATTGAAGAAGTTTTAAGTTTAGGTTCTAAATATGGTGCATCGGATATTGGAGCAAATAAAAAAACAATCGTTGAATATTCATCTGTAAATATTGCCAAACCTTTCCATATGGGGCATATAAGAAGCACCATGATCGGTGAATCTCTCCACAGGATCTATAAATTCTTAGGATATGATACGGTTGCTATTAATCATTTAGGTGACTACGGGACACAGTTTGGAAAATTAATTGTCGCCTATAAGCTATGGGGTGATAAAGATACCATTGATGCCAATCCTATTCCTGAACTTTTAAAAATTTATGTAAAGTTTCATCAAGAAGCTGAGACCAATCCATCCTTAGAAGATGAAGCTAGAGCTTGGTTTACTAAACTTGAAAATGGCGATGAAGAGGCTGTCGCGTTATGGACATTGTTTAAAGACATGTCATTAAAAGTATTTAATAGAGTATATGGTAAGTTAGGCGTTACGTTTGACTCTTATGCAGGCGAAAGTTTTTACTCTGATAAGATGCCTGCAATTGTCAAAGAATTAAGAGACAAGAATATAGTAGAGAAATCGGATGGCGCTGAGATTGTTAACTTAGAACCATATGGTTTAACACCCGCTCTTGTCACTAAAAAAGACGGTTCTTCATTATATCTTACAAGGGACTTAGCAGCAGCTAAATACAGAAAAGACCATTATAATTTTGATAAGAACATTTACGTCGTTGGAAGTGCACAAAAGCTTCATTTCCAACAATGGATTAAAATAGTAGAATTGATGGGATATGATTGGTACAAAGACTGTATTCATGTCGATTTTGGTATGGTTGCGTTAGAAGATGGTGCGTTATCAACCCGTAAAGGAAATGTGGCATTTTTAGAAGATGTACTCGATAAAGCGGTTGAACAAACCTTATTGATTATTAACGAAAAAAATCCAGATTTGGAGAATAAAGAAACGGTTGCAAGACAAATTGGTATTGGTGCAGTAGTGTTTCAGGAACTGTACACATCTAGAACCAAAGATTATTCATTTTCTTTAGAAAAAACATTATCCTTTGAAGGTGAAACTGGTCCTTATGTACAGTATACCCATGCAAGAGCGTGTAGTGTACTTCGAAAAGTAGAAGTCGGTTCTACCGTTAAGCCAGATTTCTCAGCACTTACAGATGAGGCATCCAAATCGGTTGTTAGGACACTTTCGAAATTTGGTGAGATTGTTAACTTAGCACATAAGAATTATGAGCCTCATACAATTGCTCGATATGCAATCGAACTTGCGCAAGGGTTTAATCGATTTTATCATGATAACCCGATTTTAGTAGAGGATGAAAATGTTAGAGCTGCAAGAGTAGCACTTGTTCAAGCGACTGAAATTGTACTAAAAAATGCACTATATCTTGTATGTCTTGAAGCACCAGAGAAAATGTAAGCAATTTAAATGAATAAAATATAAATTACAAAGAGCTGATAACCATTTCAAAGTCACATCATAGTAGACTTTTAATTGGTTATCAGCTCTATTTTCATTTGAAACTATTCTGATTCATCTTCAAAACGAGAAATACATTTCTTTAAAGATTGAATTGTGAGGTTTTCTTTTACAATGAAATCACTGAAATCAAGTCCTTTCAATCTTTTATGAATGTCGGCGATTTCACTTGAAGTTAAAATCACTACAGGTAGAAAATCAAATTTCGAACTTTTAATATTCGAAATTAGTACCTCAGCAGTCATGTCGCCTAATTCCATACCTGTAAAGATGACATCTACATCTTGTTTTGCTAGAATTTTAAATAAATCTTCACCATTACTAGTTCCGATATAATGATATCCTAATCTTAACGCCATATCATGGACGACATGTCTAAAAAAGTCGCTATACTCAAAGTGTAGTATTCTCATGGCCTCTCCTCATAGTCATTAGAATTTGATTGATCAAAGTTAACCTGTATTTTGTTATAAATTTCTTCGATTTTTCCAATAATAAACAACATTTCACTTTCTGATAATCGTTCGTTGAGATAGTGTTTTTCAATAGTTTTAATAATGTGAGAAAAATGATTATTAACATCTAAAAACGTTAAAAAATCAGATGATGTTATCTTTTGTTTAAACTGATAGACATCACTACCAATTACTTTGACGATCTCCTCTTCGGAAGAATAATTACCTAAGAATAGGATATAGGGCTGAATACGTTCTAAGAAAAAATTACTCTCATCATCAATTCCGTATACGTAAGTGATTTGAATTAGTTCGAAATTAAAACTGACTTGGTAAATGTCGCCTTCTATGTCAATAAAATTAGCACCAAGGTGCTTTAAATCATCTTTACATATCTCGTGGCGAATCAATTTAGATGACATGATAGACATAATTGCCTCCGAACTGTATACTTTTTCAGTATATCATATTTTGAGAAGTGTCCACAGTATAAATTGTAATTCCTAGAACTATTAAGTCGTGTTATACTAATTAATAAGTTTAAATATTGCGAGCAATTTAGAGCCTTGAAGGAGTATTAATGAAAATATTATTAATGGCGTTGAATTCAAAGTATATTCATACAAATTTAGCGATAAGATATTTACAAAAATATCTACAAATTAATTATCCAGATCATAAGAGCGAAATTGTACTTAAAGAATATACAATTAATAATGAGATGGACCATATTTTGAGAGATTTAATAAAAAATGAATATGATTATATATTTGTATCTGCATATATTTGGAATATTGAATCACTAAGTATATTATTCTCAAATTTTAGACAAATCAATCAGCAAACAAAAATTATTTTTGGTGGACCGGAAGTGACCTATAATGCTTTGGCACAATTAGAAAAGCATTTATTTTTAGATGCTGTAATGATTGGAGAAGGTGAACGAATCTTATTTGAGTGGATGATGCAAGCAGAAACAATCAGTCCCGAAGAGGCTTTTGCTTCCACGAGAGGGATTGCCTATAGAATAAATGATCGTATAGTTATAAATGAATTAATGCCTCTAATTGAAAACTTGGATGACATTCCTTTTCCATATGATGAAAATACATTACTTGGTAATAAAATTCTATATTATGAGAGTTCTAGAGGGTGCCCTTTCAATTGCTCCTATTGTCTTTCTTCTGCAGAAAAGGGCGTTCGTTATTTTTCTTTGTGCAGGGTAAAAGAAGATCTAGATTTATTTTTAAATCACAATGTACCTCAAGTAAAGTTTGTTGATAGGACATTTAATGCATTGAAAAGACATGCATTATCCATTCTTAAATATCTTGTTGAGCATGATAACGGTGTAACAAATTTTCACTTTGAAATCACAGCATCACTACTTGATCAAGATTACTTTGACATCCTAGAGAAAGCACGTCCAGGGTTATTTCAGTTTGAAGTTGGGATACAAACTACTTATCAACCAACCATGTATGCTATTCATCGACCAATTGAATTTGAAAAAGTTAAAGAGGCATGTTTGCATGTTTTGAAGATTGGCGGTATTCATCTACATGTGGATTTAATAGCGGGTCTTCCTTTTGAATCTTACGAAAGATTCCTCACATCTTTTGATGAAGTTTATCAAATTGGTGCTGAGCAAATACAACTTGGATTTTTAAAAGTACTTGAAGGCACTAAAATACACAGTGAACTTGTGGAGCACCAATATTTAGTAAGGCCACAAGCACCTTATGAAATACTACAAAATAAGTATATTTCTTTTCATGATATTGCAAAATTAAAAGAAATTGAAACCCTAGTTGAATATTATTATAATTCGGGCAAGTTTATACATTCATTGAATTTCATACTGAAAAATTTTCATATAAAGCCTAGTGATTTTTATCTGAAATTGGCGAAGTTTTTTAATCAAAATGATTATTTTGATGCTCCAATAGGTACTTATCGCTTATATGAGATATTAGCATCATTTTTTAAAGAACAATTTCAAGAACATGAGTTGTTTTTAGACCTGTTAAAAGTAGATTATCATTATGCAAATCTAAAAGGACAAAAGCCACTATTTAATTATATTGAAATTGAAAATTTTAATAATCTTAGAATCGAACTACTAAATGATACCATTTTTAAGACAGAAACACTAAAAGTTGATCAAACTGTAACCGCTAAACAATTGCTTAAAAACGTAGAATTTATTACTTTGGGTTATGATATAATGTCTTTAATCAAAAGCAACTATAAAGATGTTAAAAAACAGGTAAGTATAATTTTGTTTGATTATCATAATAGCAATCAAACAAGAATGTTAGCCATAGAATATTCGAAATTTCTAAAAGAAAGTGAGGAAAAATAATGAACAGAGTGCTGATTCATCACAATATAAAAGCAGATTCGATGCATGTAAAAAAAGAGTTGACGGAACTACTAACGGTTAAAGGTAAGGAAATTGTTACTGAAGATCCAGATGTTATCATCGTAATAGGTGGCGATGGGACGATGCTTAGTGCCATACGAAAATATAAACATTTACGTAAACCTTTTGTTGGTATAGATACGGGAACACTTGGTTTTTTAACAACTATAATGCCGAACAAACTTGAAAAGATATTTGATGTTCTGGACAGTAAAAACTATAGGATTAATTCATATCCACTTCTCATGGTGAATACAAAAACCCTGAGTGGTGATGTCTATACAGAATTTGCTTTTAATGAGATTACAATTAAACATGTTGAACCTAAACTTATGGAAGCTAAAGTATATTTAAATACAAAACCATTTAATTATTTCACAGGTGACGGATTAATCATATCGACACCAATGGGGGCTACTGGATATGCAATTTGGGCAGGTGGAGCTGTTGTTCATTCTGATATACCTGTCTATCAGATTACACCATTAACGCCAAATGATAATAGTGTTAACAGACCCATGAGTTCAACCATGATTGTACCGATTGAGACGGTATTGGATATCAATGTAATCAAAGCGCATAAACGCAAAGTTATTGTAGCATGTGATGGAATTAAGTTATCTAATGAGTATATAGAAGATATTCATATAAAAGTAGCTTCAGATTTAACGATTGATGTTATTCGTTCAGATGAATTCGATTATTTTGATTTATTTAAGAGAAAAATTATAGATAAAAATATTAGACGTGTGCTTGAGTAGGTTAATCGCATACAAAATTAAAAACGAAAGGACTACAAATGCAGAATACATTTAATGAAATTATGGCGAGGTTGTTAAAACGATTTGTGGATGATGTCGTTTTCATAGAGCTAAAGCCAGGTCATAAACTCGCTGTTAAAGGAGTGGATTTCCCTGACAATATAACTTTACCAGTGTTTATCGATGAACTCGCAAAAGGAATCAAAAAAAATACCGTCGATGAAATTCCAATAATGGGATTGATCAAAGGGTTAGTGTATATCGTTGGATCTGAAGCAAAAATAGATCATTATAATTTTTACTTATCACTTTTGACGGCTATTGATGAACAAATCGACGATGTTAATGCGAAACTAGTCGCTAGCATTTTATTGGATGGTTTAAGATACGCGGAAGATAAGCAATATCCAACGGCTATTTTATATTTTAATGCGGTGCTAAAACTTGAACCAGATAATGTAGATGCTTACTATAATTTGGGGAGAAGTTTTGAAGATTTAGCAAATGAAGATGAACGTAGCGAACTTAAGAAACTTGCTAAATATTGCTTTGAAAAATGTCTTGAAATTGATGCTGCGTTTGCGTACTCACATTTTAGTTTAGGATTTCTATACTATAATGAAGAAAATTATCAAATTGCTGAAAAGCATTGGCTGGAAGCGCTTAAAATTGGACTTCCAGATGAAATGAGGGAAGAAGTAGTTGTTGGCTTAGGGAGAGTAAAAGATAAAGCTGCTTATGAAAAAGGATATCAACTTATATTAGCTGGTAGAGTAGATGAGGGGCTAGAAATATTAAAAGCATTAGAAGAGGACCATGATGAATGGTGGAATCTAATTTTCTTTATTGGCGTGGGTTATAGAATGCTTGAACAATATGAAGATGCTCTTGCTTATTTTTTAAAAGTTATGTCGTTGAATACTGGACATATTCAAACAATGAATGAATTGGGCATCTGTTTACTATCTCTAGGTGATTATGATGAGGCTGAAAAATATTTAAAAGAAGCCATAAGGTTGTCACCGCAAAATGCAGAGCTTATCTGTAATTTGGGAATTGTCTACTATAATAGAGGAGACGATTTAACTGCAAGATCCTATTTTCAGACAGCCAGTGAACTTGCACCTGAAGACGAAGTGGTTCAGATGTGGAAAGATCATATCAATAAAAAGTTGATGTAAATACTGTACGACCCTAAATGGTTTAACCTTTTAGGGTCGTTTTCTTTCAGTTCGAGATTGTTTTTGATGAAATCAAGGGAATGTTGTTAACAGATTTTATTAACTAAAACTATTGAAGCATTCAAAAAAATATAGTAGAATAAATTGAGATTAAAATTTTTGTGGAACACATCTAAAAATAATGTAAAAGGTGATTTTATGATTAAAAAACTTGACGAATTGTTAGCTGTTGCAAAAAAAGGAAAGACAATGAAATTGGTTGTTGCTGCTGCACAAGATGAAGATGTACTTGGCGCAATCTGCAAAGCGGCTGAAGAAAACTTAGTTGACCCAATATTAGTTGGTGACAAAGTTGAAATTGAAAGAATTGCACAAAATGAAGGTTTAGATCTTAAAAACTATGAAATATACGATATAGTTGATTTAAAAGAAGCAGCAGCATTCTCAGTTAAACTGGTATCAGAAGGAAAGGGCGATTTCCTTATGAAAGGTTTAATTGATACTGCTATTTTGCTTAAAGCAGTTTTAGACAAAGAATTTGGACTCAGAACGGATCGTTTGTTGAGCCATATTATGATTTATGATGTGCCTCATTATCATAAACTGATTTATCTAACAGATGGTGGCATGAATATAGAGCCAACTTACGAAGAAAAAGTAAAAATCACTGAAAATGCAATAGACGTTTGTAGAGCTTTAGGAAATAAAGTCATAAAAGTAGCGGTTTTGGCAGCTAAAGAGAAAGTAAATGAGAAAATGCCAACGACTGTAGACGCTCGAAAACTTCAAGATATATGTAGAGAGGGTGCTTTTGGAAACGATGTTATCGTCGAAGGTCCTCTTGCGCTTGACTTAGCAGTATCAAAAGAAGCTGCTGAAGTTAAAAAGTTTCAAAGTGAAATTGCAGGAGACACAGATATTTTAGTGGTCCCTACTATTGAAGTAGGAAATGGTATTGGTAAAACTTTGACCTATCTTGCTGGAGCTGAGTCAGCTGGGATAATTATGGGTGCAAAAGTTCCAGTTGTTCTTGTCTCAAGAGCAGATAGTTATGAAGCTAAGTTGAATTCAATTGCACTTGGAAGTGTAATTGCATCTTATAATAATCAAAAATAGTATTTGCGTTTATGAGTTGTCATTGGCGAAGACATACGAAGATAAAGGAGTTTAACAGATGAAAGTTTTAATGACTGGTAATGAAGCAGTTGCTAGAGGTGCTTTCGAGGCTGGCGTAACATACGCTAGTGCTTACCCAGGTACACCAAGTACTGAAATTCTCGAAAATATGATTGAATACAAAGAAGATTTAATTGCAGAATGGGCACCAAATGAAAAGGTAGCATTAGAGTCTGTAATTGGTGCATCAATGGCTGGAGCTAGAACAATTGCTGCTATGAAACACGTTGGTGTTAACGTTGCTGCAGATCCACTTTTCACAATTGGTTATACTGGAATCACAGGTGGTCTTGTGCTTGTTTCTGCTGACGATCCAGGTTGCCATAGTTCACAAAACGAACAAGACAACAGATATTATGCGAAGTTTGCTAAAATTGCAATGATTGAGCCGAGCGATTCTGAAGAATCAAAAGATTATGTAAAAGCTGCATTTGAAATTTCTGAGCAATTTGATGTACCAGTACTATTCAGAATGACAACAAGAGTTTGTCACTCTAAAGGATTGGTAGAGCTTGGTGAACGTAAAAATGTAGAGATTATTCCTTACAAAAAACAACCGCAAAAATTTATTTCTGCACCAGCTAATGCGAAGAGACTTCATCCTATTGTAGAAGATAAATTGGTAAGATTAGAGCAATTTTCTAATGAAACTGAGCTTAACCGTATAGAATGGGGTTCTAAAAAAGTTGGTATCATCACTTCAGGTGTTGCATATAACTACGCAAAAGAAGTTTTTGGTGATGATGCATCATATTTAAAATTAGGATTTACTTTCCCACTCCCAATGGATAAAATTAGAGCGTTTTCAAAAGAAGTAGAAGTACTCTACGTAATTGAAGAGCTTGAACCATTCATTGAAGAACAAATGAAAGCTGCTGGAATTTCTTGTATTGGTAAAGAAAAAATTTCAAGAATTGGAGAACTTAATCCTGATATAGTAGCTAAAGCACTACTTGGAATTGAAAGAGAAACTGTACTGCCTGATTCTGCTCAAATCGTGGGTCGTCCTCCTACATTATGTGCGGGTTGTCCTCATAGAGGTTTCTTCTTTGCGCTTAGCAAAAAGAAAAATGTTGTTATTACAGGTGATATAGGTTGTTATACACTAGGTTCTGCTGAGCCATTAAATGCAACAGATTCTGTAATTTGTATGGGTGCATCTATTTCTATGGGACATGGCGCTGCTAAAGCGTTTGCAAAAAACAACGTAGACAAGAAGGTTGTAGCGGTTATTGGAGACTCAACATTCTTCCATACGGGTGTAAACTCTTTGATTCATGTTGCATATAATAAAGGTAACACCGTAAGTGTAATCTTAGATAATAGAATTACAGGTATGACTGGACACCAAGAAAATCCTGGTACTGGTTTTACTTTACAAGGTGATCCAGCAAATATGATCAATATTCCGGAATTAGTGAAAGCAATCGGTATTGAGCATATAGTTACGGTTAATCCTCTTAAACTTAAAGAAGTTGAAACTGCACTTGATGAAGCATTTGCTTTTGATGGTCCATCGGTGATTATTACAAGATGGCCGTGCGTACTCAAAAACTTCACTGAAGCTGACATTAAGGAATTTGACTTGAGTAAGAAGCAATGTCACGTAGTTGAAGATAACTGTAAAGGCTGTCGTGTATGTACTAAAACAGGATGCCCTGCAATCAGTTTTGACAACAATACCAAGAAAGCAAAAATTGATAAATATATGTGCGTTGGCTGTGAAGTATGTCTCCAAGCATGTCCATTCAAAGCCATAGAAAGGGTTGGTGAATAGAATGTCTGAAGTTAAAAATATACTTTTATGTGGTGTAGGTGGCCAAGGTATTATACTTGCGTCAAAAATTCTTGCTACTGGACTAATAAAAGCAGGATATGATGTAAAAATGAGTGAAGTCCATGGTATGGCACAACGCGGTGGCAGTGTCACTACTCAAGTAAGATATGGAGAAAAAGTTTATTCTCCAATCATCGGAAAGGGTCAAGCGGATGTACTTGTTTCATTTGAAACGATGGAAACGCCTAAATGGTTAGATTTTGTTAAGCCTACAGGCAAAGTAGTAATCAATGCTTATGAAATTCCATCAGCAACTATTTTATCTGGTGCTGCAGAATATCCACAAGGTATAATCGAAGATATTTCATCAAAAATCAATACCACAGTTTTCAAAGCTGCGGAACTTGCAGAAGATCTTGGTAATATTAAGACGATGAATGTAATCGTAGTGGGTGCACTTGTTAAAGCTATGGGACTTGAAGATATGGTTGATTGGAATGAAGTTATTCAAGAGACGGTTAAAGGCAAGTTTGTTGATATTAACATCGAGGCGTTTAAATTGGGAATCAATCAGGTTAAATAGTTTTAGTATCGTGATTTCGGTTTAAATTGAACAATTATAAAAGCTGACCCCTTCAATAACATGAACGGATCAGCTTTTATTTATATTTTCTAAGTAATGAAATTATCAGAATAGTTTTTCTTTTAATTTTGGGGTTGACGCAAAAAATAAATGGTGTTATTATAACTAAGCGGTATTTGTTAGCAATTAATTGTTTAAATCTACCGAATAAAGCGTACAAATGAAACATCGGCTTTTATGTAAAATTTATGTTAAAAACTTTCTTAAAAACTCAAATAAAGATGTTGACATTAGAAATAATCGATGATATCATAAGAGAGTCGCCGCAAGACATTGCGGACACGAAAGTTAAAAAACAGGACCTTGAAAATTGAATAGCGCAAATGAAAAAAACCAAAAACGTAATTCTTTTGAAGATGTCGATTTGAAAGCAATTTTAGATTGATGCTCCAAAGAAAAACAATAAAACAACTTAACAGTTGTTTCCGGATAAACTTTGCAAAAAGTTTATACAAAAGCAAGTTAGCTCATTTATGAGATAACAGGCAAACTTTAAAATTATATTTAAGAGTTTGATCCTGGCTCAGGATGAACGCTGGCGGCGTGCCTAACACATGCAAGTCGAGCGCGATTAAATGGAGTGAGAACTTCGGTTTAAGTGAAGTTTATGAAAGCGGCGGACGGGTGAGTAACGCGTGGGTAACCTGCCCCATACAAAGGGATAGCCACTGGAAACGGTGATTAATACCTTATAAGTCGGTAGTCTCGCATGAGACAGCCGACAAAGATTTATCGGTATGGGATGGACCCGCGTCTGATTAGCTAGTTGGTGAGGTAACGGCTCACCAAGGCGACGATCAGTAGCCGACCTGAGAGGGTGATCGGCCACACTGGAACTGAGACACGGTCCAGACTCCTACGGGAGGCAGCAGTGGGGAATATTGCACAATGGGCGCAAGCCTGATGCAGCAACGCCGCGTGAGTGATGAAGGCTTTCGGGTCGTAAAACTCTGTCCTATGGGAAGAAAAAAATGACGGTACCATAGGAGGAAGCCCCGGCTAACTACGTGCCAGCAGCCGCGGTAATACGTAGGGGGCAAGCGTTATCCGGAATCACTGGGCGTAAAGGGTGCGTAGGTGGCTTATCAAGCCAGAGGTGAAAGGCATTGGCTCAACCAATGTAAGCCTTTGGAACTGATAGGCTTGAGTGCAGGAGAGGTAAGTGGAATTCCTAGTGTAGAGGTGAAATTCGTAGATATTAGGAGGAACACCAGTGGCGAAGGCGACTTACTGGACTGTAACTGACACTGAGGCACGAAAGCGTGGGTAGCGAACAGGATTAGATACCCTGGTAGTCCACGCCGTAAACGATGAATACTAGGTGTCGGGCGTCAAAACTCGGTGCCGCAGCTAACGCATTAAGTATTCCGCCTGGGGAGTACGCACGCAAGTGTGAAACTCAAAGGAATTGACGGGGACCCGCACAAGCAGCGGAGCATGTGGTTTAATTCGAAGCAACGCGAAGAACCTTACCAGGTCTTGACATCTCTCTGACCGACTCTTAGCCGAGTCTTTCCTTCGGGACAGAGATGACAGGTGGTGCATGGTTGTCGTCAGCTCGTGTCGTGAGATGTTGGGTTAAGTCCCGCAACGAGCGCAACCCTTGTGTTTAGTTGAAAACAGGTTAAGCTGTTCACTCTAGACAGACTGCCGTGGATAACACGGAGGAAGGTGGGGATGACGTCAAATCATCATGCCCCTTATGATCTGGGCTACACACGTGCTACAATGGTCGGTACAACGGGCAGCGAAATCGTAAGATGGAGCGAATCCTAAAAAGCCGATCCCAGTTCGGATTGTGGGCTGAAACTCGCCCACATGAAGTTGGAGTTGCTAGTAATCGCGAATCAGAATGTCGCGGTGAATGCGTTCCCGGGTCTTGTACACACCGCCCGTCACACCATGGAAGTTGGGGGCGCCCGAAGCCAGTGGTCCAACCCGTAAGGGAGGAAGCTGTCGAAGGTGAAATCAATGACTGGGGTGAAGTCGTAACAAGGTAGCCGTATCGGAAGGTGCGGCTGGATCACCTCCTTTCTAAGGAGAAATAGACATTTGCGCTGTTCAATTTTGAGGGTCTTGTGACCACAAGTGGTAAGTGATTATCGCCAGTGGAAATAAGAACTTCAAACTGAATACAAAGAATGATTCGCATAAAGAATCAGATGTGAATGGGCAATAGCCCTTATGGAAACTGTGTTTCCCACGTCGGCTTCGATAAAATGTGAAACGTTATATCTCATGGGGGTTTAGCTCAGTTGGGAGAGCACCTGCCTTGCACGCAGGGGGTCAAGAGTTCAAGTCTCTTAATCTCCACCATGACGTATTAGATGAAAATCTGATGCGTACCAACGAAACAAAAGAATAGAGAAAGCATCAACTGAATTTTCTTCGAAAATCCATTTGAGAGCAAGTTTGATATTGAAAGATAGTCTAAAAATGAACAGCATCAACTGAATTTTCTTCGAAAATCCATTTGAGAGCAAGTTTGTTTGACGGCGTCAAACGAAAGCTGCGCTTTCTGAAATTTTGCCTTGCAAAATTTAAACTTGCACATTGAAAATTGCATATAGAATCGACATTTAAATCCACAACGAAAGTTGTGTCGCCAACGAGAAATTTATTTCTTGAAGGCAAAGTAAAAAAAAGTATCTAAAGTAAGAAGAAGTGTCTAATCGAAAGAAAAGCATTTTGGATTACAATAGGTCAAGTTAATAAGAGCATAGGGCGGATGCCTTGGCACTAGGAGCCGAAGAAGGACGTGGTAAGCTGCGAAAAGCTACGGGGAGCTGCAAGCAAGTGTAGATCCGTAGATGTCCGAATGGGGAAACCCGGCTGGAGTAATGTCCAGTCATCCATAGCTGAATAAATAGGCTATGGAGGGGAACTCGGGGAACTGAAACATCTAAGTACCCGAAGGAAGAGAAAACAAAAGTGATTTCCAGAGTAGTGGCGAGCGAAATGGAAATAGCCCAAACCTGAGTCTTCGGACGAAGGGGTGTGGACAGTCGATAAAGCAAAGCTGTATCTTAGTAGAATCGTTTGGGAAAGCGAGCCAAAGAGTGTGAGAGCCACGTACACGAAAAGAGAAGGATAGCGAGACTGATCCGGAGTACCACGGAGCACGAGAAACTTTGTGGGAAGCAGGCAGGACCATCTGCCAAGGCTAAATACTACCTAGTGACCGATAGAGAATAGTACCGTGAGGGAAAGGTGAAAAGAACCCCGAAAGGGGAGTGAAAAGAACCTGAAACCCTATGTTTACAAGCAATGGAAGTTCGTTAAAGAACGACCATGTACTTTTTGTAGAACGGGCCAACGAGTTACGTTATGCAGCAAGGTTAAGTGCTTAAGGCACGGAGCCGTAGCGAAAGCGAGTCTGAAAAGGGCGACTAAGTTGTGTGGCGTAGACCCGAAACCGGGTGACCTATCCATGTGCAGGGTGAAGCTGAAGTAAAATTTAGTGGAGGCCCGAACCCATATCTGTTGAAAAAGGTTGGGATGACATGTGGATAGCGGAGAAATTCCAATCGAACCCGGAGATAGCTGGTTCTCCTCGAAATAGCTTTAGGGCTAGCCTTGAGGTAAAGAGATACGGGGGTAGAGCACTGAATGACCTAGGGGCTTTCACCGGCTACCGAAGTCTATCAAACTCCGAATACCGATATCTTATACTCAGGAGTCAGACTGTGTGTGATAAGATTCATAGTCAAAAGGGAAACAGCCCAGACCATCAGCTAAGGTCCCAAAATATAAGTTAAGTGGAAAAGGATGTGGAATTGCCCAGACAACTAGGATGTTGGCTTAGAAGCAGCCATACATTTAAAGAGTGCGTAATAGCTCACTAGTCGAGTGATTCTGCGCCGAAGATTACCGGGGCTCAAACTTATTACCGAAGCTATGGAATTGTACACTGTACAATTGGTAGAGGAGCATTGTATACGGGGCGAAGCACGATCGTAAGGACGTGTGGACTGTATAGAAGAGAGAATGTTGGCATGAGTAACGAGAGATGGGTGAGAATCCCATCCGCCGAAAACCTAAGGTTTCCTGAGGAAGGTTCGTCCGCTCAGGGTAAGTCAGGGCCTAAGCCGAGGACGAAAGTCGTAGGCGATGGACAACAGGTAAAGATTCCTGTACCACCGAGAACCGTTTGAGAGAGGGAATGACACAGGAGGTTATGCTAAGCGCGTGATTGGTTGAACGCGTCCAAGCAACGAGTCTGAGAGGTAGGCAAATCCGCCTCTTGTAAGGGTGAGTTGTGATGGGGAGTGAAAATAGTAGCGAAGTAGCAGATATCACACTGTCAAGAAAAGTTTCTATCGAGGGAGCAGGTGCCTGTACCGTAAACCGACACAGGTAGGAGAGTAGAGAATACTAAGGCGAGCGAGAAAACTATTGTTAAGGAACTCGGCAAAATGACCCCGTAACTTCGGGAGAAGGGGTGCCATCACAGGTTCAGAGCTAGTGGTGGCCGCAGAGGATAGGTCCAAGCGACTGTTTACCAAAAACACAGGTCTCTGCTAAATCGAAAGATGATGTATAGGGGCTGACGCCTGCCCGGTGCTGGAAGGTTAAGGGGAAGTGTTAGAGCAATCGAAGCACAGAACTGAAGCCCCAGTAAACGGCGGCCGTAACTATAACGGTCCTAAGGTAGCGAAATTCCTTGTCGGGTAAGTTCCGACCCGCACGAAAGGCGTAACGATTTGGACGCTGTCTCAACAATAGACTCGGTGAAATTGTAGTACCGGTAAAGATGCCGGTTACCCGCAGCTAGACGGAAAGACCCCGTGGAGCTTTACTGCAGCTTGGCACTGGATAATGGTATATCATGTACAGGATAGGTGGGAGACAGAGAAGCTAGGACGCCAGTCTTAGTGGAGTCGCCGTTGGGATACCACTCTTGATATAACGTTATTCTAACTATGACCAGTAATCCTGGTTTAGGACAATGTCAGGTGGGCAGTTTGACTGGGGCGGTCGCCTCCCAAAGAGTAACGGAGGCGCCTAAAGGTTCCCTCAGCGCGGTTGGAAATCGCGCGAAGAGTGTAAAGGCAAAAGGGAGCTTGACTGCGAGAGAGACATTTCGAGCAGGTACGAAAGTAGAGCTTAGTGATCCGGTGGCACCGCATGGAAGGGCCATCGCTCAACGGATAAAAGCTACCCCGGGGATAACAGGCTTATCTCCCCCAAGAGTCCACATCGACGGGGAGGTTTGGCACCTCGATGTCGGCTCGTCTCATCCTGGGGCTGAAGTAGGTCCCAAGGGTTGGGCTGTTCGCCCATTAAAGAGGCACGCGAGCTGGGTTCAGAACGTCGTGAGACAGTTCGGTCCCTATCTGCTGTGGGCGTAGGAAATTTGAGAGGAGCTGTCCTTAGTACGAGAGGACCGGGATGGACGAACCGCTGGTGGATCAGTTGTCATGCCAATGGCACAGCTGAGTAGCTAAGTTCGGAAGGGATAAGCGCTGAAGGCATCTAAGCGCGAAGCCCCCCTCAAGATGAGATTTCCCATCCAGAAATGGAGTAAGACCCCATGAAGATAATGTGGTAATAGGCCTGAGGTGTAAGTGCAGTAATGTATTCAGCTGACAGGTACTAATAGGTCGAGGACTTGACCAATAGATACACATTTTTACGAAGTAAAATGTCGAAGTTATATGCAATTTTGAGTGTGTAGAAACTATCGCCAAGGCGAAGTTAATATATACGAGTGAAATAAAGTTTTTTATAAGACAATTTCGAAGGCGCGATAGCGGCGTAGAACTCTTGTCTTAGAAAAAATCTTTATGACATGAGATCCAGTGATGATGGCGGAGGGGCCACACCTGTTCCCATACCGAACACAGAAGTAAAGTCCTCCAGCGTCGATGGTACTTGGCGGGTAGCTGCCTGGGAGAGTAGAACGTTGCTGGTTTGAAATTTATATGAAGAGTTTTAACACTCTTCATATAAATTAATTAAGATGTTCCAAGGTAGCTCAACAATCATGAAGCGCAGCGTAATGTTGTACTTTATGATGATATGAAATACAATGGAATAAGTAACAGGTTTCAATATGTTCCAAGGTAGCTCAACAATCATGTAGCGCAGCGTAATGTTGTAACTATTGATTATATGAAATACAATGGATTAAGTAACAGGTTTCAATATGTTCCAAGGTAGCTCAACGGTGGAGCACTCGGCTGTTAACCGATAGGCTGAGGGTTCGAATCCCTCCCTTGGAGCCATTAAGTTTTATGCGGCCCCTTGGTCAAGCGGTCAAGACACCGCCCTTTCACGGCGGTAACAGGGGTTCGATTCCCCTAGGGGTCACCATTTACGATTTACGAAGTAAATCGATCGACGTGCAAATTATGAAGTAATTAGGAAACAGTTGATGTCCTTATTAACAACTTTGTTACACACGTTGGGTTCGAAAAAATGCTTTATATTTTTCTCATGGAAGTTTAGCTCAGCTGGGAGAGCATCTGCCTTACAAGCAGAGGGTCATAGGTTCGATCCCTATAACTTCCACCATTTACGATTTGTTATACAAATCGAAACGTGTAAATTATAAAATAGTTTACTTCTTGTATTGTGAATGCGGGTATGGCGGAATTGGCAGACGCGCTAGACTTAGGATCTAGTGACTAGTTCGTGGGGGTTCAAGTCCCTCTACCCGCACCATTTTTTAAAACAAACTTGATAAGACATTAATTTATCAAGTTTACACCATTGCGGAAGTGGCTCAGTGGTAGAGCATCGCCTTGCCAAGGCGAGGGTCGCGAGTTCGAATCTCGTCTTCCGCTCCAATTATTTGCGGGTGTAGCTCAATGGTAGAGCCCCAGCCTTCCAAGCTGGTTGTGAGAGTTCGATTCTCTTCACCCGCTCCAAATTTTTGTTAACTTATATGGTCCAATAGCTCAGTCGGTAGAGCACCTGACTTTTAATCAGGGTGTCCCGCGTTCGAGTCGCGGTTGGATCACCATGGCGGCGTAGCCAAGTGGTAAGGCACAGGTCTGCAAAACCTTTATTCACCAGTTCAAATCTGGTCGCCGCCTCCATTTTTAATTATATGCAATACGCGCTCTTAGCTCAATTGGATAGAGTGTCTGACTACGAATCAGAAGGTTAGGGGTTCGAATCCCTTAGGGCGCGCCATTTTTATTTGTTTTTTTCATGGAAGTTTAGCTCAGCTGGGAGAGCATCTGCCTTACAAGCAGAGGGTCATAGGTTCGATCCCTATAACTTCCACCATTTACGATTTGTTATACAAATCGAAACGTGTAAATTATATAATAGTTTACATCTTGTGTTATGAATGCGGGTATGGCGGAATTGGCAGACGCGCTAGACTTAGGATCTAGTGATTAGTTCGTGGGGGTTCAAGTCCCTCTACCCGCACCATTTTTTAAACAAACTTGATAAGACATTAATTTATCAAGTTTACACCATTGCGGAAGTGGCTCAGTGGTAGAGCATCGCCTTGCCAAGGCGAGGGTCGCGAGTTCGAATCTCGTCTTCCGCTCCAACAAAAAACTATGAACGAACATATTGACATATGTTCGTTTTTTTTATTTAATTAAATTAATAGTATCTAGACATAATAAAAGGAGTAATTAGATGACTGAAATCAAAAAGTACTTTCCTATCGTAACTTATGCAATCCTATTGTATTTGGGTGCATCAAATCTCAACTTAGTACTTGCCTTCTTTTCACAAATTCTTTCAGTTATGAAACCACTGATTGTTGGAATTGCAATTGCATTTATTCTAAATTTATTGCTTAAAAAATTTGAAAATAATATATATAAAAAAAGTAAAATATTCAAAAAAAATAAATGGGTTCAAAATCACTTAAGGTTACTAAGCTTGTTGACAACTTACCTAGTTACAATATTAATCATTGTATTAATTATAATCTTTATTGTTCCACAAGTCGCTGAGAGTTCTAAAACTTTGATTAACAAACTCCCTGAATATAGCGTAAAAATAACGGATTATGGTACTGAATTATATTTCAAATTAGGTTTAACGGATGATATTATGAATCAACTATTTGATAGCTTTAAAGATTTATTTGTTGGTTTATCAACGTTTACAGCCAATACTTTATTGAAAATTGTTGGGGTTACAATAGGGATAACTTCAGGTGCACTAACGACTTTAATGGGTATTATTTTTTCAATCTATATATTAGCTTCAAAAGAAAAATTAATTGAAATTGTTAGTAAAATAAATAGAGCTTTTGCACCCAAAAAAACGGCTGCATATTTATCTAGCTTAATGGATAGTGTTAATCATATTTTTTCAAAATTTGTCGGTGGGCAAATAACAGAAGCTTTTATTTTAGGTTCACTGTGTTTTATTGGATTATTAATCTTTAGAATTCCATATGCTCCATTAGTAAGTGTACTTATAGCTGTCACTAGTTTGATTCCTTTTGTAGGATCATTTATTGGAACGATTCCATCAGTCTTAATTATAGCTATGGAAAGTCCATCAAAAGCAATATTTTTTGTAGTATTTATTTTAATTCTTCAACAAATAGAAGGGAATTTAATTTATCCGAAAGTTGTTGGTGATGCTATTGGAATTGGCGGATTTTGGGTGTTTTTAGCAATTACTGTAGGTGGCGGGCTATTTGGCGTGCTTGGTATGTTATTAGGTGTACCATTAATGGCAGTACTTTATACCATTACGCGTAGTGCCGTAAATAATCGTTTAGAACAGAATAAAAATAGATAACTACTATTATGTTGGGTATATAACAAAAGAGCTCAATCATGTCAAATTCATTGGATAAGGTGGCAATATGAGAGAAAGACAAGATGATGTAAAAAAGATATTTGCTAAACATTTTATTGAAAGAATTATAGATATATCTCCATGTGGTAACCATGAATTGAAGCGTAACTTAGTTTATAAAGTGGTATTGGAAAAGGGTCAGTATATTATTAAGTTTTTTTATAAAGCAAATAAACGCGTTAGAGAAATTAATATAATTCCGATTATTGAAAGTTTTAACGAACTAAAAATAGTTCAATTTGGGAATACAGATGATGGCACTGAGTGGGTGATTTATAATTTTCTTGAAGGATGGCTTTTAGACCAAATTTATGATGATCTTGATTTAGATCAATTGAGATATTTATTTCATGAAATTGGTAAGAGAACTGCGAAACTTCATGAAGTTGATCAGTTTGATTACTTTGGTGATATTCAGTTAGAGAAACAAAGTCCAGTGCAAGATTATAAAAGATTCGCAATTGAAGATTGTGAACGGTTAATTGAAAATTTATATAAACAAAACCTTAATCAGATAGATGTTATTTCAAATTCAATTGATAAATTAAGAAATGAATATGAACATATTCGTGATTTGAAAAAAGGTAGATATTCACATCGTGATCTAGATGGTCGAAATATATTAATAAAGATTACACCTGAAAAAGGAATAGAACTGAATGGATTCCTAGACTTTGAAAAGACCGTTATAAACAATGAGTATATTGACATAATAGGTTTTTATAGAAGGTATTTTATAAAAGAACCAAAGCTAATTCAACATTTCTTTGAAGGATATGAGGAAATACTATCAGTTGATGAGTCATTTAATAATGAACTTAGGTTCAATTTGTACAAAACGGGAATAGATATTTGTAGTTGGTCATTGGATGTATCAAAGGATTATTTTGATAGTACTTTGACTTACTTAAAAGAGTTACAGCGAATTGATCCATTACTTGAAGATTTGTACTACAAAAAGTAAACCTGTTATTATTTATCAGTTAAGGATTTAAATAATTTTGTTTATTTAATTTCCTTCATAAAATAAATAACCCAACTAATCAATCTTATAATTTGATTAGTTGGGTTATCTTTTCGTTAGTAGCTAAAAATTATAATCCGTTTAGCTCAAAATATTTGTGAACTTCATCTAAAGCTTGTTTTGCTTGAGATTGGCTGATGATACACGATATTTTTATTTCAGATGTTGATATCATTTCGATATTAATTCCTAATTCATATATTTTTCCAAACAAACCTGATGCTATTTTCACGTCGGAAGTAATACCTGTTCCAACGATTGATAACTTTGCGACATCCTTTTTTACTAAAATAGGAGAGGCACCAACTTCATCAACAAATGCTTCTATCGTTGGTAAAATTGTTTCGAAATCATCTACTGGAACGGTAAATGAAATATCATTAAAGCCATCATGGTTTAAGTTTTGTAAAATCATGTCAATATGAACATTTAAGTTAATCAATGAAGAAAAAAGTTTGTATGCGATTCCAGGTCTGTCTGGCACGTTAGGAACTGAAATTCTTACGATATCCTCATCTAATGTCACACCTCTAACTTGCGCTTTTTCCATATTTTTCACCTCAATAATTTCTGTACCTTCGTTTTCATAATCGAATGTCGATCTAACTACGAGAGGCATATTGTTTTTACGTGCTAATTCAACGGATCGAGGATGCATAACACCAGCCCCAAGCATTGCCATTTCAAGTAATTCATCGTAACTTATGGTTTTTAATAATTTAGCAGTTGGCACTAGTCTTGGATCAGAAGTATAGATACCTAATACATCTGTATAAATCTCACATTTTTTTGCATCAAGTGCAACTGCAAGGGCTACAGCAGTTGTATCTGAACCACCTCGACCTAGTGTTGTAATATCGTGTGAAAGAGATGCACCTTGAAATCCTGCAATAATAACTATTTTATCTTCAGCAAGTTCATCTTTAATCCGCTTTGGATCTATAGAATCAATTTTTGCTTTTGAATAAAAGTCATTCGTAACTATCCCACCTTGATACCCTGTTAATGATACCGCTTTATACCCCATGCCGTCAATAGCCATTGCAAGAAGAGCAATTGAAGTTTGTTCCCCTGTAGCGAGAAGCATATCGAGTTCTCTTTTGGGAGGATTGGTATGCATCTCTTTTGCTAGCGCAATTAATTGATCAGTTGTTTTGCCCATAGCAGAAACGACAATTACAGTATCATATCCTTTTTCTTTCGTCTCAATTGCGCGTTTAGCAACATTCTTTATTCGATCTACTGAACCAACTGAAGTTCCTCCAAATTTTTGTACGATTATATTCATATTGCCTCACTTTATATATTCAATGACTGCGCCACTTTTATTGACACTTACAGTGAAATTTTGCCATTCATGCAGCAGGGGTGCATCATTGAGATTGAAAATACTTTGTAAACTAGTTAATCCTTTAGGAACAATTGAGATAATTGAAGGACCAGCGCCACTTAAAAAATAACCAAAAGAGTTTGAACCTTCAAGTAGATTTAAAATCTTATCACTGTCATCAATAATTGGAAAGCGATAAGGCTGATGAATTTCATCCTCAAGTGCTAGTCTTAAATGGGTATAGTCTTTAGTTAATAACGAATGAATCAACAAAGAAACTTTCGATATGTTGTGGATGCATTGTGATTTAGAATAATGCATTGGAAGTACCTTCCTTGCTTCTGAGGTACTGAGTTTAAAATTCGGGACAAGAACAATCAAATCCAGATCATCTGGAAATGGAATTGTTGCATGTACGACGTTTTCATTTATTGTACTTGCAATTACTAAATCACCCAATATTGCAGGGGTAACATTGTCAGGATGCCCTTCTAAGACTGTGGCGATATTTATTACTTCCTGTTGAGATAATTGAAAGTCGATGAGATAATTTGCTGCGTAAAGACCTGCAACAATTGCAGCAGCAGAACTACCAAGACCTCTAGAAATAGGGATGTCAGTTGATAACATCGTTATTTTATAACCAAGAGTAGTCTGATTTTTTAAAGTGAGCACATACTCTAAAGCTGTGATCACAAGATTATCTGCATCAGAGACAAGTACTACATCTGGCCAAATTACTTCTTTATGCCCAATCTCAGCTTTTTCAACAATAATGATCTGAAATAAATTTAGTGCCAGTCCCAATGTGTCAAATCCAGGTCCTATATTTGCTGTGGTTGCTGGAACGCTGATCTTAACCATAAAAATCTCCAATCTATAAATGAATATAATGTCTTTCGTTGCTTAAATTGATTGATGCTTTAATATCAATTAATTGATTTTCTGTAATACTATGAAGCTTTATAAAGTAATGATCGAAATCCAAGTCCATTTTTTCATTTATTAATTTAATGGATTTATCTTTTAGACCTATGAATTCAGCATTCTTTATAGCGATAATTTGCTTACTTAATTGTGTCGTCATTATCTCAGTAGGTAAGCTTAAAGTCCAATCAGTGGCTTCAGGATATGTTTTTAAGAGGTTACCTCGCTGCAATTTATGATTAATCTTTACTTTCTTATTTTGGAGTAAATCCACTAAATCACCAATAACGGCTGTAGCTGTTGGATTTTTTCCTGCTCCTTTACCTGAAAAAAAGAGTTCTCCAACCGCTTCACCAATAATACTAATCGCATTGAATTCATTGTTAATTGAAGCGAATTTTGAATTTTTAGGAAGTACTACAGGTCTAACAGCTGTATATATGCCATCTGGATAGATTTTGGAGATCCCCATTAACTTCACTGTAGAGTCAGTTGCGTTAAAATAATGAACATCGTTAGCGAGAATTTTTGTGATTCCTTGAACGGGTATTGTTTTCCAGTCTAAGTCAACCTTCATACCCAATTTTGTTAATATAGATATTTTTCTAACGGCATCAAGCCCCTCCACATCTGAAGTAGGATCGGCTTCAGCAAATCCTTGCTCTTGTGCTTGTTTTAAAGCGACTTGATAACTCAAGCCTTCTTGATTCATCTTTGTAAGTATAAAATTTGTGGTGCCATTGATAATTCCTATTATTTCTGTAATTTGGTCACCGCCTAAGCATTCTTTTAGTGGCTTTAGGACAGGTATACCACCACCAACGCTTGCTTCGTAACTAAGTTGAACGCCTTTTTCGGATGCGATTGCATGTAATATGCCTCCTTTTTCTGCGATTAGGTCTTTATTTGAGGTTATTACGGGTCTAGCACTTGAAAGAATGTTAGAGACATAAGTAAAAGCAGGCTCTATACCACCTATAGTTTCTATTGCAACGTCAAAATCTAGTTGATTCAAGTGATTAAAATCATTTGAAAATAAAGTTGAATGCGGAAGGTGCTGGTATTTAGAAAGTGTGTTCACAAGAATTCCAACTACTTCGACATCTTGATTATACTCTTCTTTAAAACGTGCTTTATTATGTTCTATAAGTTCAAACACACCTGATCCTACAACGCCATATCCAAGTAATAAAATTTTCATTATGTCCCCCTGCTATTCTGTAGATTCTATTGCATCTAGATTAAACCTGTAAACACCGTCAATACTCTGAAGTTCTTGTGTTAATGCTTGAAATGTCGTCGACATCTCAGTAATATCAAGCGTAATAGTTACATTAGCTTTACGGTCAATCGGTGTACTTTGACTAATTGTTAAGATATTTCCTTTATTAATTGCAATTGTTTCAAGTATTTTTGATAGTATTCCTGAATGATGATCTAATGTCATTGAAATAGTTGCTTTCTTGCCTAAAAATCCATCGGCTAATGTGAAGACGTATTCATTATATTTATAGAAGGTACTCCTACTTATACCGACAAGTTTAACTGCTTCAGCTACTGATGTTGCTTTACCACTATGTAAAAGCTCTTTTGCCTCGACAACTTTTACAAATACTTCTGGTAGAACATCGATGTGAATCATCAGAAAATTCCCTTTTTCCATAACTCCTCCATGTCTCTGTATCGCGGACAAGTGTTCGCGAATGTATTAGAAGGATTATAGCACAGTAAGATTATGCTTTCAACATCAAATGAGCTAAAATTAATGTTTTTTTTACTGTACATGGGTATAATAGTGTTATTGACATGAGATTATTTGAACTATGTTTATTTTTAAAAGAAAGAAAAGATCGATATTGGATAACTATAAATAGAGGAGGAATTTCAAATGAAGTATTTTAATGATGATTTTGAATTGCCTGGAACAAGTAGTAAGAAGGTCACGTTAGATTTACTTGATAAACAAAACTTTATACTCTATTTTTACCCAAAAGACAATACTTCGGCCTGTACTACTGAGGCACTAGAATTTGCAGAATTATACGATGAATTTCGCGCGTTGGGCTTTCATGTATATGGCATTAGCAAAGATACAATTGGTTCGCATGAAAAGTTTAAAGATAAGTTCTCCTTACCATTTACTTTGATTAGTGATGTAGAAAAAGTTTTGTTAGATCAGTTTAACGTAATCAAAGATAAAAAAATGTATGGTAAAGCAGTTAAGGGTACTGTGAGGTCAACCTTTGTTTTTGGTGAGGGATTAAAATTAGTAAAAGAATTTAGAGATGTAAAAGCCATAGGCCACGCAAAAGTTGTGCTTGATTTTCTCGAAGACTTTACTTCAAAATAAGGACACTATATATATTGATATTTCGCATCCGCAACACTATATGTTGTATGAATTTATTAAATTTATAAAGTATATATTTGTTTAACTATTGACAATGTCATTTTACAAAGTTATAATGAGTAAGAATTGAATACGAATTAAGGTGCTTAGTCAAAAGCTAAGAGGGAAAGAGGTTAAAATCCTCTGCAGCCCCCGCTACTGTATATAGTGATGAAATCCAAGTTATCCACTGATTATTTCGGGAAGGATTGGAAAGTAAGATGATCTATGAGCCAGGAAACCTGCCTTGATTTATGTTTTTCCAAAACTTCGGTGGGAAGTTGAGTGAATCGGATTTCCATACCTTTATGTTTAATCTGGCACACGTTAACCACGTGTGCCTTTTTTATTGTCAAAGTTATAGATTATGTATGTCGATGTTGAATAAAGTCAAACGGGGGAATTTAATGTCAAAGAAAATTATGTTTCAAGGTACAGGATCATCTGTTGGCAAAAGTATAATTGTTGCAGCTGTTTGTCGTATTTTAAATAATCAAGGAAGATCTGTTGCGCCGTTTAAATCACAAAATATGTCTCTAAATTCTTTTATCACTGAAGATGGAAAAGAAATGGGGAGAGCGCAAGTTGTTCAAGCTGAAGCTTCGAGGGTTAAACCCATGGTTGAGATGAATCCGATACTTCTAAAACCCACCAGTGATGTAGGAAGCCAAGTCATCTTAAATGGCGAAGTATTTAAAAATATGGAAGCAATGAAATATTTTTCTGCTAAGGATTACTTAATCCCTCATATTAAGACAGCTTTTTCAACGTTAGAAAGTAAGTTTGAGACTATCATTATCGAAGGGGCTGGTTCACCTGCTGAAATCAATCTAAGAAGCAGAGATATTGTCAATATGGGGCTAGCGGAAATTATTGATACAGATGTAATCCTAATTGGCGATGTGGATAAGGGAGGCGTATTTGCTTCACTCTACGGTACTTTTTTATTGTTAAGCAAAGAAGAGCAAAAACGTGTGAAAGGATTTCTGATTAATAAATTCAGAGGTGACGTGTCGCTTTTGATGTCAGGAGTTGAAATGCTTGAAAAACTAATTGATAGACCTTGTCTTGGAGTCATCCCATTTATTCATGATTTAAAAATAGATGATGAAGACAGTGTAACAGAGCGGTTTTCAGTTAAAGCAAGTAATGCAATTAAAATTGGTGTAATTAAATTGCCTTATATGTCCAATTTCACAGATTTTACAGTCTTCGATTTAGAATCTGATGTGAATTTAGAGTATATAACGGATTCAAATGCTATTGAAAATTGTGATTTAATTGTAATTCCAGGAAGTAAAAATACCATTCATGATATGAGATATATAAGTGAATCGGGTTTAAATCAAGCGATATACAAGGCGCATAGGAAAGGAACGCCAATAATTGGCATATGTGGAGGTTATCAAATTTTAGGTCAAACGATTGAAGATGCTTACGGGGTTGAGTCCAAAGAAATAAGAATCAATGGTCTTGGATTGTTAGACGTTCACACAACAATGTCTGAACACAAAACAACTAGACAGGCAACTGGAAAAGTTTTATCTAATTTCGCAGATATTGATTTAGCTGGAATGTTATTAAGTGGATATGAAATTCACATGGGCATAACTTCACATTTAAGCAGTTCAGTTAGTGCTTTTATGAGTACAGATGAAAATGAATCAGATGGTGGTATATCTTCTGATGGCACTGTACTTGGAACATACTATCATGGGATTTTCGATAATGATGTGTTTAGACATTCATTACTTAATCATATAAGAAGTAGCAAAGGGGTAACAACATTAGGTGAAAGTATTGGCTTTGAAAAATTAAAAGACCTAGAATACGATCGTCTTGCAAAACATGTTGAAGAACATATTGACATGGCATTGCTTATACAAATTTTAAATGAATCCAGAGGTTAGTATGGCACTAAATATTTTTATTGCAGTCATACTTGATCGACTAATTGGTGATCCTCCTAATTGGCCGCATCCGATTAGGTTTTATGGAAGGCTAATCGCTTTTTTAGAAAAGTTCATAAGAAAACATGTACCTAATTTAAAATTTGGAGGATTTCTTCTACTTTTTAGTTCTGTACTTGGTGTACTAGTTCCTTTTGAAATCTTAAGAGCTATTTTGCCTTCTCTATTTTTTAATATTTTTTCTGTTTATATACTTTTGACTTCGCTTGCTTCAAGATGCTTATACCTTGAAGCTCAAAAAGTAGCAAAAGCGATAGAATCAGATGATATAGAATTGGCTAGACTTAAACTATCCTATCTCGTTGGACGGGATACGCAAAATCTATCTATAGATGAAGTTACAAGAGGGGTAATAGAGACAGTTGCGGAAAATACAATTGATGGCGTTTTAGCCCCATTATTAATGATGCTAGTGGGTTTACCTTTTGGATTAACAGTTGAGTTTGCGATAGTTTATAAAATAGTTAATACTTTAGATTCAATGGTAGGTTATATACATGAACCCTTTAAAGATATTGGATTTGCCTCAGCAAAATTTGATGATATTCTAAATTTTATTCCCGCAAGAATTGGCGCAATGATCATGCTTTTAGCGGGCTTATTATTAAATTTAAATGTAAAAAATGGTTTTAAAATATTTATCCGTGATAGATTAAATCATAAAAGTCCCAATTCGGGTCATCCTGAATCGGTCATAGCAGGGCTATTAAATATCCAAATTGGGGGAACAAATCATTATTTTGGTAATATTGTGATTAAACCAACGATTGGCGATGCAATTGATACCTTAAGTGTAGAAAAAATAGAGATAACGTCAAGCGTCATGTTTGTTTCTATGTGGATCTGCACGATTTTAGGTGAGTTAATATATTTTGTTTTAGCATCAAATAATTAAAGCAAGGGGAAAATATGAATTTTCACGGAGGGCAGCTTAGACAAAGTGGATTGGTGGATTTTAGTGTAAATATACCATCCATTCCTTATGAAGAGGCATTTAGAGATTTGTTAATCGCTTCGATTGAGCGTCTGAATGAATATCCAGAAATTGATGGTGCTTCGGCGAGAAATAGTGTGGCTACATTTCTGGGGATTAACGCTAACCAAGTGGTTCTTGGTAATGGCGCAACGGATTTAATTTATCTTATCAGCCGTGCCCATCGATTTAAAAAAGTGGCAATTTTACAGCCGACATTTACTGAATACGAAAGAGCACTTAGGCAAGAAGGGACAGTAGTTCAGTATATAGATTTACAGGAACGCAACAATACTTTTGAGATTAACCCTGATGACATGGCAGTGGCTGTGAATAACAATCAATCAGAAGCACTATTTATCTGCAATCCAAACAATCCGACAGGTCAAATCATACTGCCAAGACATCTTGAAATATTTTTAGAAAAAGTCGTAAATCCTGAATTTTTACTCATTATTGATGAGTCTTTTATTGAATTTAAGGATCACTCAGACCACCATCAGTTAATGAAGAAATTAATAGAAAAATACAACATCATTATTATAAGATCAATGACTAAAACCTATCGTGTACCTGGACTTAGAATTGGTTATCTCTTTGGTACAGAAAAAATTGTCAAAAAAATAGCTGAAGTAAGAGATCCTTGGGCTTTAAATCATATGGCGATTATGAGTATCCCTTACTTTTTAGAACAAACAAAATTTGTTGAGGAATTGCATCATTGGTGTGAAATAGAATCAAAATTTTTAATTGAAGCTTTAATTAAGACGAAACACATTAAATATTTCAAAAATGATGCTAATTTTATACTGATAAAAATCGATGAAGATAAAGCAAATGGTTTTTACGAGAAAATGATTGATTTAGGGGTGCATCTAAGAAAATGTACTGATTTTAGAGGTTTAAATGAACAATACTTTAGACTGGCAGTAATGGACCGAGATAAAAATATAAAATTAATAGAAAAAATTAGGGAGGCATTAAATGATTAATCAAACTTTTAAGAAAAAACTCGCTATTATGTTGACAGTAGTTATGCTACTTTCGAGTACTATATTTTCACTGAGTTTTGCAAGTTCAATTAATAAAGATGGTGTGAGTACAAAAGCGGTAACTGAACAAGTTTATGGAAGAACTTTTATTTCTTCGGATTCTTTAAAAACGTATTCATTAAAAACAGTTATTTCAGGTAACACCATCAAGATTTCAAATAATTCGGTAACTTTTGTATTTAAAAATCACTCTAATGCAGTTGAAGTAAACGGCGCTAAAATGACGATTGATTGTGAAGCTTATATTAAAAACAACGTTGCTTTCATACCTTTGAAATTTATTTTTGAAACTTTAAACTACACAGTAGGATACAGCTATTCTACTAAAGAAATCACATTAAAATACAATGGTAATTTTGTTTTTCCTATTACGATTAAAGATGATGCATTAAGCTATAAATTTACCAAACCCGCTAAAAGAATCGTATCTTTAGCACCTTCCATTACAGAAATTCTTTTTGCTATTGGGGCAGGTGATATGGTAGTTGGCAGAACGAAGTATTGTAATTATCCCGCTGAAACAAGTTCAGTAAAAGTAGTTGGCACTTTATATGAGCCTGATTTAGAGGCGATAATCGACCTTGAACCTGACACCGTAATCGCAGCAACACATATGAATGAAGATGTAATGTCAGCTTTATCAAAAGCAAAAATTGCCACTTTGACACAAGCATCTCCAGCAAAAATCAATGAAATATATGTACTTATAGAGCAACTTGGCAAGTTGACTAACCACACTTATGAATCAAGAGCAGTTGTATCTTCTATGAAATCAAAAGAAGATAGGATTAACAACATTATGAAAAACATCCCACTATCAGAACGTAAAAAAGTTTACTATGTCGTAGGAACTGGTAAAAGTGAGTTTACTGCTGGAAAAGAAACCTTTATACATGAGATTTTAGTGGGTGCAGGTGTAGTTAATGTAGCTACAGATGTTGATAAATGGTCATATACACTTGAAAAGTTAATTGAAAAAAATCCTGATTATTTATTAGGTGCTCAGTACTCACTTGATACAATGAAAGGAAGTAACAATTACTCAAGTTTATCAGCAATTTCTAATAATCATTTTATCGTAATTAACACGGACATTTTTTCGATACCAGGTCCAAGAGTAATGGATTATAGCATGAAAACTATCGTTGAAAAACTATATCCACAATACAAGAATCAGCTTAGATTCTAGGAGAAGTTATGGAGTATACAAGCAAACGTAAAGCAAGCGGTTTAAAAATTATCGTTCTATCTTTGCTTTTGATAATTATAGCGATATTTGCAGTGACACAGGGATCAGTCAAGATTCCTGTGTCACAGGTCGTTAAAATCATAATAGGCAGTAATGATACAGCGCTAATTAAGCCTTCATACATTTTTATAGTGAATCAAGTAAGATTACCTAGAATTATACTTTCAATACTTGTTGGTGGTGTATTATCCGTTATTGGCACGGTCTTTCAAGCGGTATTTAAAAATCCGATGGCAGACCCATATGTCATGGGGGTTTCTTCTGGGGCAGCATTTGGCGCTACAATTGGCATTATCTTTGGACTTGGCATAAGCATAGCTGGACTTGGTATAGTGTCTGTCATGGCTTTTATCGGTGCTTTTGCAACGATGCTTCTAGTTTATCAACTTTCTAAAGTAGGTGGAAGGGTGTCTACAACAGGCATTTTACTTGCAGGAATTGTAGTAAATGCTATTTTATCTTCGATGATTTCATTTTTAATGTTAATGAATCATAACGACATAGATAAAATAGTGACATGGACAATGGGGAGTTTTAACGCATCATCGTGGGATCATGTAAAGTTGTTTATCCTTCCAATGCTAATTGGGGTTGGTTATATGTTGAGCTTATCAAGAGAACTCAACACACTGGTTATCAGTGAAAACGATGCTAAAAATATGGGTGTAAATGTAGAACGTATCAAAAAAGGTACTTTAGTAGTGGCATCTATGCTTGCTGCACTTTCTGTTTCTGTAAGTGGAATTATAGGTTTCGTAGGCTTAATTGTGCCACATCTCTTCAGAATGATTTTTGGATCTGATCATAGAATATTATTGCCAGTATCATTTATAGGCGGCGGATTATTTATGGTAATTTGTGATACAATGGCTAGAAGTTTATTGGGTAATATGGAGATTCCTGTAGGCATTATCACGTCAATTATTGGGGGACCTTTTTTCTTGTTAATCCTCCAAAAACATAAAAAGAAGTTTATATAAACCTTTTTAGGAATTATGAGTTTTAATAATAAATAAAAGACGTTAACTAATTTGTCGTTAATGGTTAGTAAATAGATTAAAGGAGGTTGAGACCATGTATCAAATCGATCAATTGGATTTTAGTTATGGAAAAGAAGAAATCTTGAGTGATATTAGTTTTGATATTCATAAAGGTAGTTTCGTAAGTGTTATTGGTCCAAATGGTTCCGGTAAAACGACTCTTTTAAAAAACATGTGTAAGTTACTCGAGCCTAATTCAGGTAATATCAAATTGGAACACAAAGCAATAAATAGTTATAAAGCTAAGCATATGGCACAAAAAGTTGCTGTTGTCCATCAAGAAACAAATACAGATTTTGATTTTAATGTAGGCGAAGTTGTCTTAATGGGACGTTACCCATATCTTAAAAGGTTTCAAAATGAAGGCTCGCATGATTTAGAAATTGCAGTTAAATCTATGCAGCAAACGCAGACTTATCATTTAAAAGACAAAACATTGTTATCCATAAGCGGTGGGGAGAGACAGCGTGTAATGATCGCTAGAGCTTTGACGCAAGAACCAGAAGTTTTGTTATTGGATGAGCCAATTTCACATCTTGATATTAAATATCAAATGGAGATTTTAAACCTTTGCAAAGACTTAAACCAATCTCAGAATCTTACGGTATTTACAACACTTCATGATATCAATTTGGCCAGTCGCTTTTCAAAAGTCATTATTATGATGAAAGAAGGAAAAGTATTTAAGATCGGTACACCAGAAGAGGTGATAACGACTCAAAATATTAAAGCAGTATATGATATTGAAGTTGAAATTGTAAATCATAGTTATCCGATGGTTCACCCTATTTAGTTTAGAAAAATGTGTTTAGAGAGTGGGAATTAAATGAGTAAATTACACTTAATCGTAGGTGGGGCAAGAAGTGGAAAATCAAGTTATGCAGAAAATTGTGCAAAAAATCAGACGGATAAAGTTGCGTATCTTGCAACTGCTATAGTGACCGATGATGACATGAAAAATAGGATTGAAAAGCATAAGCAAGATCGACCGAGTTATTGGCATACAATCGAAAGGTACCGAGACTTTAGTGAAATTGTCAATGATCAAGCCTTCAGTGACGCAGAAGTTTTACTTTTAGACTGTTTAACGGTTATGACTACTAATATAATGTTTGATGAACATCAGGACTATGACATGATATCCAAAGAAAAATTAAAGGATATTGAGAATTTGATTATAGCTGAAATTGATGAACTCATTGCCATTTCAAAAGAAAACGATAAATCTTTGATAATGGTAACTAATGAAGTCGGAATGGGTCTTGTACCTGCGTATAAATTAGGAAACTATTTTAGAGATATTGCAGGTAGAGTAAATAGACATGTTGCTAAATGTGCAGATGAAGTGACTTTTGTTGCAGTTGGCATTCCTCTTAAACTGAAGTGATTTCACGATTAGATAGAAGAAAAGTAAAATAGGTGAACCAATGAAACCAAATTTAAGACGAGAAAATTTGAAATAAGAATCAAGGGGTAGATGATGAATAATATAAATGGATTTTTATTGATGATTTCTTTTTTTACGAGGATACCAATCGGAAGGAGAATTGAATATACAGAAGAAAGATACCTCAAAGGATTAAAATGGTTTCCTTTTGTAGGCTTGATTATAGGCCTTTTTTTAATACCCATAACTGTTGTGAGTATCCTAGATCAAAATATCAAAGGCCTATTAATAGTATTGATTTATTTGTTTGTAACAGGTGGTATCCATTTAGATGGGTTAGCAGATAGTTCAGATGGGTTGTTTAGCAATCGAAATAAAGAACGTGTTCTAGAGATTATGAAAGATTCACATATTGGCTCTTTTGGAGTGATTGCATTAATACTCTATTTTTTGATTTTTGCCAATGTTGCGGGTCATCTAGACTGGAAATGGTTGATTTTGATGCCTTATATTGGAAAGGTCATGGGACTCATTTCAGCCTCATTTACATCCTATGCAAGGGTTGACCATGGGATGGGGTATCTTTTCATAACTAATCTAAAGCCAATTCACGCGTGCATTCATTTTATCATTATGTGTGCGCTTGTCACTTGTTTTTTGTCATTTAATGGTTTAATAGCGATTGGTATTTCAGTTTGTGTGATGATACTGCTAATAAGATTCTTTAACCGGATCATTGAGGGCCAAACTGGTGATACCATAGGCATGGTAATAGAAATTTCACAGATAACTTTTGTGCTTGTGGGATATATTCTAAATTAATTTTTTTGCAATTGTTGGATTGCGTAAGGAGTATTTATGGGAATTATGATTGCAGGTGTATCCAGTGGGGCGGGTAAAACTACTTTAACTATAGGATTAATGCGTGCTTTATCCAATAGAGGTGTCCGAGTTGCCGCTTTTAAATCTGGACCTGATTACATTGATCCAATGTTTCATCGACTGGCAACAAATGAGCCTTCTTATAATTTACCTTCATGGATGGTGCCTGATGAAGCGATTAAATTTCTCTATCGTAAAAGGTCTCAAGACTGTGAAATAAGTGTAATTGAGGGTGTCATGGGGTATTATGATGGTCACTCTACTGAAAGTATTATTGGAAGTTCTGCACATTTGGCTCTAACTTTAGAGGTTCCTGTTATAATCGTTATGGACGGAAGTAGTATGGCACTAACAGCTGCTGCTATTGTAAAAGGCTTGGCGTCCTTCTCGACACCTTCAATGATTAAAGGTGTGATTTTCAATCGCATAAAATCTGAGTACCATTATAATTTACTAAAAAGTGCTGTTGAACTGCATACTGATGTAAAATGTTATGGTTATTTAAAACCTGACGATAGCGTAATGCTTGAAAGTCGCCACCTAGGTCTTGTTCAAGCTACAGAAGACACGGAAATTGAAAGTAAAATACAGAAAATGGCACAATTAGTAGAAGATACGATAGATGTACACGCAATATTGTCAGATTTTTCAAATGAGGTGCACACTCAAAGTGATTATCAAATAGAAAATGAGGCATTATATCAAAATAAAATAACGGAAATAGGTACACAAATTAGTAAAAATGGTGGATTAACTTTGGGTGTTGCAAAAGATATGGCGTTTTCATTTTATTATGATGAGAATTTGAAATTATTAGAAGAAATCGGTGTAAACTTAGTACCTTTTTCCCCGCTGTATGATAAAGCCTTACCAGAGGGAATAGATGCAATACTACTTGGAGGTGGATATCCAGAAGTTTTTGCAAGCACCCTTGAGTCAAATGTAACGATGAAAGAAAGCATATATAACTTTTCTTTGAGCGGAAGGGCTATTTATGCGGAATGTGGTGGTCTTATGTATTTGACAGATCAATTAATTCAAGATGAGAACACTTATAAAATGACTGGTATAATAGGTGGAAGTGCATTTATGACGCCAACTTTGCAGAATTTTGGTCATGTTGAAGCACGTTTTGAGGATGTTGATAATTTTAAAAAAGGCGTAGTCATTAGAGGTCATGAATTTCATCATTCATATATTGAAATGGATCAAAAGGTAAAGAGGATTATAACTGTTAAAGGTAAAAAAAATGAGCGTAAATGTGGATATGTGAAAGCAAATGCTATAGGCACTTATGTTCATACGCATTATTATAGCAATTTAGAGTTTTTGGATGAGCTGATCAAGTTCTTTTGTAGCAATAAAAAAATATGTTAATAAAATAGTAGTTAGATAAAAAAGCGGATAGAAATTTGCTTTTTTATTTATTTTAGGCAGAATGAGACGACATCTTTAATTAGTATTGTATTTATATGTTTTTTCCTATATTATTATTAATTGAGCAGTAATTTTTATTTGAGGTGAAAATATGAAAATGTCAAATTTATATATGCCAACTTTACGCGAAGTACCTAGTGACGCAGATATTATGAGTGCACAATTACTTCTTCGAGCAGGTATGATACGCAAATTGGTTTCTGGTGTATATTCTTTTTTACCACTTGGTTTTAGAGTGATGAAGAACATCGAACAAATCGTTAGAGAAGAGATGGATGCACATGATGCACAAGAAGTTTTGATGAGTGCGATTCAACCTAGAGAAATTTGGGATGCGAGTAACCGTTGGGAAAACTTTGGTCCAGAAATGTTTAAACTGAGGGACCGTCACGACCGTGAATTTTGCCTTGGTCCGACACATGAAGAGTATTTCACATTTATGATTAACAATGAGCTAAAATCTTATAAACAATTACCCCTTAATCTATATCAAATACAAACAAAGTATAGGGATGAGAGACGACCAAGATTTGGTCTCGTAAGAGCAAGAGAGTTTATCATGAAAGATGCTTATACTTTTGATGCCGATGTAGAGGGCATGGAAAAGTCTTACGCTAATATGGCAACTGCTTATACGAAGGCTTTTGATCGTATGGGTTTTAAATACAAAGTTGTTTTAGGTGACTCTGGAAACATGGGTGGCAGTATATCTCATGAATATATTGCGATTACGCCAAGTGGTGAAAGTACAATTGCATATTGTGATCATTGTGACTTTGCTGCTACAGATGAAGTCTCACCTGCAAACTTTGTCATGGCTACAAATGATGATCCTCTACTTGAAATGAGTGAAGTTCATACACCAAATATTAGAACAATTGAAGAGCTTGAGCATTTTTTTGATACAAAAGCAACACAGTTTATTAAGACTTTACTTCTCAAAAAAGAGGATAATAGTAGAGTATTTGCAGTTATGATTCCGGGAAATAGACAACTTAGTTTAGTGAAATTGGCTAAGTTAGTGGATGTTTCTGAAGATGAACTTTTAATGTTAACTGAAGATGAAATCTACCCTCTTGCAGGATCAATCCTTGGGTTTGCTGGACCAATAGGGCTTAAAGAAACTGTTGAAATCATTGCAGACCAAAGAATATTCAACATCAAAAATGCAATCTGTGGTGCCAATAAAAAAGATTATCATATTAAGAATGTTAATTTGGAGGAAGCTCTTTATATCACTGGTTCTGATTTAGTTCAGGTTGAAGCAGCGGATAGCTGTCCACAGTGTGGTAGTCCACTATTAATTGACCGAGGTACTGAGGTTGGCAATATCTTCCAACTTGGTGACAAGTATTCTAAAGCGATGAATGCTACTTTCTTGGATAAAGATGGAAAAGCGAAGCATTTTATCATGGGTTCATACGGTATAGGCATTTCAAGATGTGTCTCTGCAGTAGTGGAACAGTGCTACGATGAAAAAGGTATTATTTGGCCAATGGCGATAGCGCCTTATAAGGTGTTGATTACAATTGTGAATACAAAAAATGAGCTTCAAACTCAAAAAGCATTTGAGTTATATGAGTCATTACAGAAAAAGGGTATTTCTGTTATGATTGACGATAGAAATGAACGCGCTGGTGTTAAATTTACAGATGCTGATTTAATTGGAATTCCACTTAGAATTACTGTTGGTAAAGCAATAGATGACGGTAATGTTGAATTCTCAAAACGAGAGGATTGTATAAAAGAGGAAATACAATTCGATGAAATTGTTTCAAAAGTGAGTATGTTAATCAATAACCATTAATGAAATGAAAATGGGTGAAATAAAATTAATTGTATAAAATCTTTAGTTTTATTTAATTTTTTATTTCTATTTAAATGGTTTTTGGTATAATATTAAAGAGGAATTATAGAAATTATAGAAAGAGGGATACTATGGCTGAAAAGAAACAAATTTTGATTCTTGGTGGTGGTTATGCTGGCGTTGCTGCAGGTAAAAAACTTCACAAGATATTCAAAAATGACGATTCTGTAGAAATTACATTAATCGACAGAAAACCTTATCACACACTTATGACAGAACTTCACGAAGTTGCTGGTCATCGTACAGAACCAGATGCAATTCAAATTGATCTTAGAACTATTTTTGCAGGTAGAAAAGTTAAAGTTGTAACAGACTCAATCACTAATGTTGATTTAGAAGGCAAAAAATTAGTTTCTGAGAAGAAAACTTATAAGTTTGATTACCTTGTGTTAGCTTGTGGATCTGATTCAAACTCATTTGGTATCGAAGGTGTTGATGAACATGCGTTTACTTTATGGTCTTATGAAGATGCTGTTAAATTAAGAGCACATGTTGAAAAGATGTTCCAACTTGCTTCTATTGAAGAAGATGAAGCAGTAAGAAAGCAATTATTAACTTTTGCAGTTGTTGGTGGTGGATTTACTGGCGTTGAGATGGTTGGTGAACTTGGAGAAGCTAAAGAACATTTAGCTGTAAAATATGGTGTTGATAAGAAGGAAGTTACAATTTACAACATCGAAGCTACACCAAGAATTCTCAATACGTTAAAAGACGAAAAGCAAATTGCTAAAGTTGAAAATAGATATAAAAAATTAGGAATTGAGCTTCTTAAAAATGCTGCACTTGTAAAAGCAACTGAAGAAGGCTTTGAACTTAAAGATGGTCGTTTTATCAAAACTAAAACACTCGTTTGGGGTGCAGGTATAAAAGTAAGCAATTTCATAGCTAAACTTGGCTTAGAAGCGGGTCGTGGTGGTAGAGTTCTCGTTAATAAATACATGCAAACATTAAAATATGAAAATGTATTTATGGCAGGCGATAATACACATTACGAAGATAAAGATGGTTTCTTACCACAAATCGTAGAAGCAGCTGAGCAATCAGGTCATACAGCAGCTGTAAATATAGGTGCTTTAATCAATAAAACAGAAATGCATGAACACAAACAAAATTACCATGGTTTCATGGTTTCAATTGGCGCAAAATATGCGGTGTCAGATAATAACGGACTTAAATTTAACGGCTTCTTAGCAGTTATGGTTAAGCATATGGTAAACTTCTACTACTTGTTCTTAGTAAGTGGTTTAGCACAGTTATCTGAGTATGTAATGAATGAGTTTTTCCACATTAAAAACAGACGATCTGTATTTGGTGGTCACTTCTCAAAAGCGTCTCCAAATTTCTGGATTTTACCACTTCGTATGTTCTTAGGTGTTATGTGGTTAATTGAAGGGATCAATAAAATCGATGAAGGCTGGTTAGTTGAAGCTAAAATGTATGCTTCTGATGCAGTAACTCAAGCAACGGAATCAGCAGACACAGCTGTAACAGCAGTTAAACCTTTAATTGAAAATGTTCCTGGCGTAGTTCAATGGGGTATTGATAACATCATTGCTCCTCATGCAGTTTTATTCCAAACAGGCATGGTATTCATGGAAATTATCTTTGGTTTAATGTTAATCGGTGGTCTTTTCACATTTATCGCTGGTATTATGACATCTGTTATGACTGTTGGTATTACATTAACAGGTATGTCGGATGCGTCAATTTTATGGTTCTTCTTTGCTGGTATCGCTGTGATTGGTGGTTCAGGAAGTGCATTCGGTATGGACTATTATGTATTACCATGGCTTAAAAAATGGTGGAAGAAAACACCACTCGCTAGAAAATCATATCTATATTTCCACTAAAACTAAAATCTGTCTACTTTAAAGTATTTGGATTTTATCACAATTATGTTGTGACTTAAAAATATAAATCGTATCTGCAATAGCAGATACGATTTTTAAATGATTTTAATAAAGAAGGTTGTAATGAAAAAAAATGACATTATTCTCATTGGAATAATTCTTATTGTAGGTATTATTGCTTTAGTGACGATGAAAATAGTACAAAGCAATGATCATTCGAGTTTAGAAGTTTTAATCAAGCACGATGGCGTGGTAATTAAATCATATCCATTTACTGAAAAAACAAATGAAACTTATATCTATGAAGAAAATGGGGAACGTAATGTGATCCAGATCAAAGATGGGTTCGTAAGTATGATCGATGCTGATTGTCGTGATCAAATCTGTGTTAAAACAGCATCAATTTCAAAAAATGGTGAAATTATAGTTTGCTTACCGCATAAAGTGACAGTTGAGATCTTCTCAGAGCAAGAAGTGGATGCTGAATTAGATGATATTGCTAATTGAGGCTATTTTCTTGTTGAAGGATAGGAGTTGTTATGAATGAGAACACCAAAACAAAAAAAACAGCATCTAAAACAAGAATGCTTGTATTTATATCTGTATTAGTAGCACAAGGGATGATACTTTCATTTATTGAAAGTATGTTACCAATTCCTTTTATAGCTCCTGGAGCAAAATTAGGGCTTGCGAATATCATCACACTTGCTGCAATCTATCTTTTGACCTTTAAGCAAGCAACTGCGGTGGTGTTGTTAAGAGTCGTTTTGACTGCAGCTACATTTGGTTCGCTATCCAGTTTTTTGTATAGCCTTGCAGGTGGTATTCTTAGCCTCTTGGTTATGGCTGCGATATTAAAAGTTTTTAAAGGTGAAATATCTTTGATGGGTGTAAGTGTCGCAGGAGCTGTGGCACATAATATAGGGCAGGTAATTGTTGCAACTATAATAATCCACAACCTTTTGATATTTACTATTTTACCGATTTTATTAATTGTTGCGGTTCCAACCGGAATATTTGTTGGTATTGTTGCGAAAATATTAATTGATTATCTGGAGCGCGTGAATTTTTTACGTTAGGCACTTGTAGATAACAAAATGGAGACGTTTATGGCACTTACTGTACAATTAAATCAATCAACTCCTGAAATACAGCAAGCGCTTCAAATAGAGCTTGAAAAGGTTAGAGAAACTATTCAACGCTATTCAAAGTCAAAGTTTTCAGGAATAAAAGAAATTGTGAATGACGTTATTGATCTTAATGGAAAAATGTTAAGACCGACTCTGACGATTTTATCTGCTAGATATGGTGAATATCAATCAGACAAGATCGTTAAATTAGCTGCTTCAATTGAGATGCTTCATATGGCAACACTAATTCATGATGATATTATTGATGATTCAAAGTTAAGAAGAAATAAAGAAAGCGCACAAAGCAAGTATGGTAAAGATATGGCTGTATACGCAGGCGATTATTTGTTATCAAAGTCACTTAGTATGTTAAATGGCAAAGAATATGATGCTGAGCATATGATTAAACTTGCAAAAACCATTGAACATATTTGTGAAAGTGAGCTATTGCAGTTCCATAGTAAATTTAAATACATGACAGTAAAAAACTATCTTAGAGTAGTATCTGGAAAGACAGCTGCATTATTTGCAGTAAGTATGTATGCGGGTTCCTTAGAAAGCAAATGTTCTGAAACCTTATCTAAGCAACTTGGAAGAATTGGTTACGAACTAGGTATTGCATTCCAAATCATAGACGATATCTTAGATTTTTCAGAGGATCAAGAATTAGTTGGTAAATCGACTCGAAATGATCTTAAAAAAGGCTATTATACGCTACCTGTTATTTATGCGCTTCAAGGTGAGTCAGAAAATGTAATAAAGCAGTCAGAATTAGCGTTGATGAAGCTCGTTGAAAAAAACAAGGGTATTGAAAAAGCAAGAGCCTTAGCTAAAAAGTACACTAAAAGAGCCTTCAAAAGAATTGAAAGCCTACCAAATGACGCAAATAAGATTGCTCTTGAGGTTTTAGCAAAGTCTCTTCTAGATAGAAAGTATTAATTCCTATAATTTAAGAGCACATATCTTTGTTATACTGAAAATAAGGTATAACAAAAGTATGTGCTCTTTTTTAGTTTAATCATCTAAGTTTAATCATTAATCGGGAAGTCTATGTGTTCAATTATTATGTTCGCAATTCTCTCAAGTGAAATGCGGTCGATTTCTTCAAATCTACCAATCTCTGGACTGTCAATATCAAGAACACCTATGAGTTTGTCGTTCTTAACAAGAGGAATTACGATTTCGCTGTTTGAAAACAAGTCGCATGCTATATGGCCAGGATATTGATGAACATCTTCAACCACTATAGTTTTTCGTGTGTGTGCACTGTCTCCACAAACCCCTTTACCAATAGCGATACGTGTTACAGCAGGTTTACCCCAAAAAGGACCTAACACGAGTTCAGAGCCATTGTACAAGTAAAATCCAGCCCAATTGAGCATTGGCATAAGAAAACCAAGAGTAGCAGCTGCATTGGCAGCGTTTGATATCCAGTGAGTCTCTGATTCTAAAAGTTTTATAAGTTCTTTTTCAATGTAAGGATATAGAATTTCAGGTGCATTACTTGTTGCAGGATACATACATGCCATTTTTGCCTCCAAATACATATTATTATTTAAGTATAGCTGAATTTTTCAACGTGAACAATGAGAATATTATAAAAAAAATATAACATTTCGAAATGCTAAATTTATATTTCGAACACCGAAATATATGGTATAATAATGCTTGGTGATGATATGAGAGTAGCATTAAACGTGTATTTTGAATTTTTTAAAAATATCTCTAGAAATGTAAAACTTTACATGGGGATCATATTCTTTGCAACTGTAGTAAGTTCAGCTTATAATGTATTATTTGGAATTTATCTAAAAAACGTAGGCTTTAACGAAGCTTTTGTAGGTCAGATCCTTTCGATCAATACGTTGGGTGTTGCTTTAGGAGCGGTTCCAGTTGCTATATTTGCTGAAAGACTTAACAAAAAAGTTACACTGATTTCGGGTCTTTTGTTGATGGTATTTAGTAATTTAATCGTTTTGAATGTACAAATTCCTTTTGTAATGCAGATCTTTGCTTTTACATTTGGCATAGGCAATTCCACTATTTTGATACTACAAGCACCAATCATTTATGATAATACCCCTGAAGAACACCGTGTTACGGCATTTAGCATGGCGTTTGTTTTGCAAAACATCGCATTTGTAATGGGAAGTTTGGTTTTAGGCCACTTATCTCAATCTTTAACTGCAATAAGCGGTGCCACCCTCGCAAATCGAATGGTCTTGAATGGCTCAACATTATTAATTTTTATCTCTGTACTTATAGCAACAAAATTCACGGGCAATCAGATGGAAAGCTGTCAAAGAGAACAATCGCTTTATAGTTCATTTAGTAATATTTTTAAAGGTTATAGGAAGTTAATTGCAGGAAAAACGCTACTCTATCTGATTCAAGTGTCGTTAATAGGTCTTGGTGCAGGTATGATTGTTCCTTTTTTCAGCATGTATCTCAAATACTCACTTGATGCAAGCGATGGGGTAGTTGGCAATATTATGGCTATTAGCCAAGTCGGTACCGTCATTGGTGGCCTCGTTGTACCACCTCTTGCAAAAAAGCTTGGTAGGGTGAATACAGTAATTGCCTGTCAATTACTATCGATTCCTTTTCTTTTCTCAATTTCTTTCCCACAAGGAATTATAATTATCACGATTTCATTTTTCTTCAGAAGTTCATTGATGAATATGGCAAGTCCAATCATTGGGAGCTTAGCGATGGAAATAGTAGATGATCAAACAAGGACTTATATGAGCAGTATGGTAAGCTTAACGAATAACTTGTTTAGATCAGTGGGTATATATTTTGGTGGTATTTTGATGTTTAACTTTAGCTATAATACACCTTATTACTGGACAATAGGGTGTTACTTGATTGGAACAATTATCTTATATAACGTATTTAAAAACATTGACAGGAAAAAGCCTATAGAGTGTTAAATGTGTTTTGTATTTGAAAATCATGATATTTATGTCTATAAATAGTGAGAAAAAAACCCCCAGCAAACGCTGGGGGTTACTTGTATCTTTATACGAGGTTATAAAATCTCAAGAACTTCTAAACGAACTATACCATTTGGAGACATTGCTTCAACTTTGTCGCCTTTTTTCTTACCCATTAAGACACTACCAATAGGCGATTCGTTTGAAATCATGTTTTTAAGTGGATCTGACTCAATTTTAGTTACAATTTCAATCACTTCAACTTCATTTAAATCTAAATAATTAACTTTGATTTTTGAGCCAATTGTTATGCTGTTCTTATCAAAATTTCCTTGAACTAGTTCATAGTTTTCAAGAATCTCTTTAAGTTTGAGAATTTCTGTTTCATTATGTGATTGAGCTTCTCTAGCAGCATGGTATTCAGCATTTTCTGCTAAGTCACCAAAACCTCTTGCGCGTTTTATCTCGTCTGAGATCTGATGTCTTTTTTCTATGAGCTCATCGTATTCTAATTGTAATTTACCAAGTGCCGATTCAGTTAACAAAGTTTTCTTCATTCCTGACAACTCCTTATGTGATTTGGATATGTAACATATACTATACTACCAAATTAAATGTTGTTTGTAAATAAGGAATATACACTCTTAAGAATCTATGTATAAAAAAAAATACACATTTGTGAAAACTGCTTCATTTTTTATTTTTGCCTGTTATAATGAGAATTGACTGAGTTGAAATGAGGTGGCTATATGCAAGATTATTTAGATGGACTTATTGAGCAATTTAAACCTATAACAGCACATGGCAAGGTTGCTAGTTATATACCGGAACTTGAAAAAACAGATAAAGATTTATTAGGAATTACTCTAATTGATACAAAGGGCATGATTTATGAATCCGGTGATACAAAGCATCATTTCACCATCCAGAGTATATCAAAACCGATTGTGTTGCTTTTGGCTTTAATCGATAATGGCGAAGAGAGAGTATTTGAGAAGGTTGGAAAAGAACCTACTGGAGATCCCTTCAATTCTATTGTAAGATTAGAAACATTTGATGAGCATAAACCTTTAAACCCGATGATTAATGCGGGTGCAATTTCAGTTTCTGCTCTAATTAAAGGTGTGACAATGGAAGAAAAAATTGAGAGAATTCTCAGTTTTATAAAAAAAATAACACACAACCCCAATATAGAAATCAATGAAGATGTCTATCTGTCTGAATCAAAAACTGGATTTAGGAATAGATCGATGGCATACTTTTTAAAGGACTTCGGAAATATTGATGGAGATGTTGATGAAGTGCTGGATATTTATTTTAAACAATGTTCAATTGAAGTGACAACTAGAGACTTGGCTTATGTAGGTGCGCTATTGGCTCGCGATGGCGTGGATATTGTAACAGGTGAGCGTGTATTTTCAGCAAGATATTCTAGAATTGTAAAATCATATATGGCAACCTGTGGGATGTATGATGGCTCAGGAGAGTTTGCAATCAATGTTGGATTTCCTGCAAAAAGTGGCGTTGGCGGAGGCATAATGTGTACAGTTCTTGGCCAGATGGGGATAGGCGTTTTTGGCCCTGCATTAGATAGAAAAGGAAATAGTATCGCGGGTTTAAAGGTACTTGAAGCACTTTCAAAAAAACTTGAGTTAAGTATCTATTAAATGATATGATGTCAACAATGGAGGTGAGTCTATATGTTGAAAAAAATTACAATCACTGTTATCTTACTAATTATTATGCTGTTTTCAGGGTGCGGAATTAATTCAAATATAAATATCACTTCCGATGAACAACTTTTATCATTTTTACCTGTTAATGGAGAAGAATTCAGCGGTGATGGTGACTACTTTCATGTTTCAAAACAAATTGATCTAAGTAAAGAGGATGGTTTTGCTATCGCATATGTAAAAGGAGAAGTAAAGAACAATTTTACAGGTGGTACAGGTTTTGATTATAACTTTACAATAACATTAAAAGTAACAAATCAAGAAATTATACAGTCTTATGAAGGTAGTCATCTCAATGAATCTGATTTCGATGAAGTAGTCCTTTTGAAGTTGCCGCTGGAATTAGATAAATCTTGGACTTTTTCTACTAAGAATAAAGCGGGTAAAAAACAAAAGGTAATTGCTACAATTACTGAAATCTTTAACAACGGAAAAGGTATAAAAGTTCGTTATGAAACAAAAGGTGGCTATTATGAAGAAAGAACAATATATGAAAAGCATGGTGTTGTTGATTTTGTAAGGCAAGTTAATTATAAAAACGAAAGTACTGTTACGGGATATCACAGTGCTTTGGAAATTGTTAAGATAAATAACGAAGCTACAAGCGACAACTCACTAGACGAAAAAGATAATTTAACAGAAGAACTCACATCTGATATTAATAATGCATCTATGAGTGAAACAACAGGAACTGAGGCAACGGGTTCGCAGGACTTTCCAACTGTTGTAATTGAAGTGCCAATAGCTTACTACAATTTGATTTTAGGATTTGAGCAAGCCTGGTCTAGTTATATCAACAATTCTTCAGAAGATTTACTTAAATTTGTCGATGAGAACTCACCTGCATATCAAAAAATTATGGAAATTGATCGAAGTAGCAATCCAATGTTGGAATTCGTTAAATACTACCCATATGAGATGACAATCGATGGTGATGTAATCGTGATAAATATAGTAGAGACTTTTATAACAGAGGATAAAACCACAATAAAAAACAAGGTATCATATAAAATAGCTAATGCTAATACCTTGCCTAAAGTTTATGATTTTGAGGTCATCAAGTGATGATCTATTTTTTTATTATTGGCACATTGCCGTCATAAGCAACTCGATTCTTTCCATTTGCTTTTGCAACGTATAAACCTTTATCTGCGATTTCAAGTAATTCTGTGAAAGAGCGACCATCATAAGGGTAAGTCGCAATGCCCATAGAGATTGAAAATTTTGGTGAAGATTTTAAAGCGACTTCTTTTCGTAATCGATCACAGATTTCCAAAGCAGCAGGTGCGTTAACATGGGGCATTAAAAGTATAAATTCGTCACCACCATATCTGCCTAACACATCAGTCTTACGGTTGTTAGACATAAAAGAATAGGATAAAAATTTAAGACATTCATCGCCAATTATATGCCCTTTTGAGTCGTTTATCGATTTAAAAAAGTCGATGTCAAACATGGCTATGGAAAATATCTTTACGGTGGAATCATTAATCAGCCCGTTCATCTCATTTAGAATACCATTTCTATTAAATGCTTTAGTAAGTGGATCTTTTTGCGATTTTTCTCTTATATATTCTACTTTATCAACCATTTGTGCAGTTCTTTTCTTAGCTTCAAATTCAACCGTTCTTTCAAAGCGTTCTTCTAAATCTTTAAGACGTAACTTTAATTGATCATTTTGATCAGTATGATGCTTTATGCGAATTGCCAGCTCCGATATTTGAGAGATGATAATAACTGAAATCCCCATATATAAATTATAGGGTTCACTACCAATGCTTAATGCTAAAATTCCAATAAAACTCAAGAATCCAATTTCCATAATTTCTTTATTTTGCTTTGAATTGTTTTTATTATAAGAGATTACTTTAACCATCATGTGACCTGCAGCAAAAATTGCAAGTAAAACGTTGATGATAATTTGTGGATATATAAAGGCGTAATTAAGCGTTGTTATAAGCAACACAATCACTACAAGATCATAGAAAATTACACCAGATACCGTTATTTTTTTATTGAAATAGTGGATCATGATTTTTCCGCCAATACTTAGGATTAAAGCCAGCTTAAAGATATCAAAATGCGATGTTAGTAAATCAAGTCTTGAAGTAGCAAGGACTAAAATAAAAGGAATCAAATCAGTAAATTTGGATTTATCACTGTTACTTTTGTCAATATATAAATTAAGGTAAAAACTAACTAAAAAAAGTGCCGCACTTATACTTAGTAAATCTATTCGATTCATAGGAGCCTCTCTTATAAAAGTATTTATATCTATTAAAATTAGTATTAAACTGTACTCTAATAGTATAAGAAACAATGAGAAATGGCAATGTTATATTTTGACTAAATCTACCTATTGTATTATAATTTAATAGAATTTGATAAGTACAAGCATGCTAAGTTTTAGTAGAGATTGGTGCGCTCGTAATAATAGATGGAGGTATTTATGAAGAATACATTAATTAGAGAATTGTTTTTAAAACCAGATGTATACATTGATAATGAAATCAAAGTTTCTGGTTGGATAAGAACTACAAGAAGCTCGAAAACATTTGGTTTTATTGAATTGAATGATGGAACTTATTTCAACAATCTACAAATTGTTTTTGATGATTCGCTTGAGAATTTTTCTGATATAGAAAAATGCTCGATTGCATCTTCGTTATTAATTAAAGGAACTTTAGTTGCAACACCTGATGCAAAACAACCTTTTGAACTTAAAGCAACCGAAATTTTCGTAGAGGGATATTCAACATCTGATTATCCGCTTCAAAAGAAAAGACATACCATGGAATATCTTCGAACAATTGCGCATTTGAGACCAAGAAGTAATACTTTCTCAGCGGTGTTTAGAGTAAGGTCTACTGCAGCTTATGCAATACACAAATTTTTTCAAGATCGAGGATTTGTTTATGTGCATACACCAATTATAACTGGTAGTGACGCAGAAGGTGCTGGACAAATGTTCAGAGTGACAACACTTGATCTTGAAAACTTACCTAAAGATGAACAAGGTAAATTAGATTTGACACAAGATTTCTTTGGTAAAGAAACAAATCTGACCGTAAGTGGTCAACTTGAGGGCGAAACATTTGCAATGGCATTTAGAGATATTTATACTTTTGGCCCTACTTTTAGAGCTGAAAATTCAAATACAAAAAGACATGCTGCTGAATTTTGGATGATTGAACCAGAGATTGCTTTTGCAGACTTGAATGACAATATGGCGCTTGCTGAAGATATGGTTAAATATGTCATTGCTTATGTGCTTGAAACTTGTCCTGAAGAAATGAAATTCTTTAACGAAAGAATAGATCAAGGTTTAATGGAGCGATTATCACATGTCTTAAACTCTGATTTTGGTAAAGTGACCTATACAGAAGCTGTAGAAGCTTTGATGAATTCTGGAGAAGAATTTGAATACCCTGTTTTCTGGGGAGCAGATCTTCAAACTGAACATGAGAGATACCTCACTGAGGTAATCTATAATAGACCAGTATTTGTAATTAATTATCCAAAAGAAATCAAATCATTCTACATGCGTATGAACGAAGACAACAAGACTGTTGCTGCTATGGATTTATTAGTTCCAGGAGTTGGCGAGTTAATTGGGGGGTCTCAGAGAGAAGAAAGACTTGATTTATTACTTGAAAGAATCAAGGAACTTGGACTTAAAGAAGAAGATTATTGGTGGTATTTAGAACTTCGTAAATTTGGTACAACCAGACATGCGGGTTATGGTTTAGGATTTGAAAGAATGATCATGTATTTAACAGGGATGGGAAATATCAGAGATGTTGTTCCGTTCCCAAGAACAGTAAAAAATGCAGAGTTTTAATTTTAAGGACTGTCTTATGACAGTCCTTTTTTGATTTTGTTAGGTAATACTAGGGTATATATCGCATATGTAGGTTTTAGGAGGTTCAAGTGAATATACTCATTGTAGATGATAGTAAAATGAATATACGAATTGCAGAAGATGCGCTAAACGAGTTTAATGTCATTGGTGAAATTCGCTCATGTCAAAGTGGTGAAGAAGCTTTAGAATTTGTTGAGATTCATCCTGTAGATTTGATATTACTAGATATTGTGATGCCTGGCATTACAGGACTCGACTTTCTCATGCTAGCAAAAGATAAAGGTTATCTCAATAAAGTTAAAATTATTATGTTAACGACAGTAGATGATTTAGTCATTTTAAAACAATGTTTCGAGCTTGGTGCAACAGATTATATTCATAAACCATTTAATAAAGCTGAGTTTGCAGTTAGAGTTAAGGCGGCTTTGTCTGAAGCTGAAAATGAAAAAAAATTGAAGAAAGCTCTTGAATTACTTGAATCTCAGAATATAGAACTCAAAAGGATCAATCAGACATTAAAGGAGACACAATCATATGTAATTGCAAAAGAAAAAATGACTGCAATTGGCAGTTTGCTATATGGATTAACTCAAGAAATTGGGACGCCGCTTAGTAATATTGAAAATTTATTTGCACCAAACTTGTATGTTGATGAATCAAATTTACATTTGCGGTTAAATGATATCGTGGCAACTGATGAACGGACTAAACCTGTTCAATGGTATAAAGTCAAAAAAGAAATTGATCATATCAGAAATATTATAACTTCACTTGAGGAATTGTCTTCAGAAAATAAACAAGAGAAATTTACGTATGTCAAATTAAGTGATTTAGTGGATGAAATATTGATCTTGATGGCAAGTGAATTAAAAAAAGTAAGTCGACTTTCAAAAAATTATCAAGATACCGGTAGGGTCTATTGTAATGTTATTAGTTTTAAACAGGCTCTTATGCATATTTTCGTAAATGCTATTTATGCACTTAGAGACGTTGAAAAAAGTGAAATAGCCATAAGGACCCTAGAACTTGATGATTCAATTATATTGATTATTGAAGATAACGGAGAAGGTTTGAGTAATGTTGCATTAAGTAATGCCTTTGACCCATTTTTCACTACAAAACCGCGCAAAGATTTCATGGGACTGGGATTAAGTATCGTCTATGACGTTATTGTTAAAAAACATAATGGAAACGTAGCCGTTGATTGTTTTGGCGGGAAAACAAGTATCTCAATTACGATGAATAAAAATCTTTAGTTGATGATTATGTAGATAAATTAATATATCAATACAATAAAAAAGAATAGCCAAGGCTATTCTTTTGGAAATTTTTTGTGTTTTGCATACTTGATTTCTAACTGATTGAACGTTTTTAGTGTTATAAGCATCACCAATGAAGCAAAGATTGCAAGAAGGTAATACCCAGCGCCGATGACTAATCCTAAACAAGCAACCGCCCAGAGTCCAGCCGCTGTCGTTAATCCTCTAACATTGACGCCTTCTTTAATAATCGTTCCGGCACCTAGGAAACCCATACCGCTTATGACTTGTGCACCTAATCTAACGGGATCAGTGTTTACAAATTCTTTTGCTAAAAGCAAGTTCATGTCCATAACTAGTGCACTTGCAACGCAAACTAAGATATGTGTTCTTAAACCTGCAGGACGATTTGCGGATTCTCGTTCTAGACCGATAAACCCTCCAACTAAAACAGCAATTAGTATTTTTATGACGCTTTCAAGTTCTAGATGCATGATGCGCTCCTTTCCCGTTGTATATCTATCCTAAGTACGATAATATAGATTATACACACATTGTAATAAAATTATATAGTAAGTTGAAATATTTTTCTTAATAGTATAGGTAGTTAGAATATTTTTCTAAAAAGTTTGGAGGATTTATGTCATTAAAATTAGTATGGATGATTATGATGGTGATTAATTTATCGGCATTTATAAGTATGTTACTTGATAAATATTATGCAGTTAAGGGAAAATGGCGAATCTCAGAGTTTTATCTTCTACTTCATGGCTTTTTATCGGGGGGTGTTGGACTATTAATGGCGATGATCATTGGTCGTCATAAACTCAGTAAAGTTAGATTTAGAGTAGTTGCCACTCTCGGAACATTAATTGATCTTATCGTTTTAACTATTTTGATATTTCAAGATAAAATTATTGCCTCTTTATAAATAGAAGGTGAGTTTATTATTTAAGTCGAAATGTTAAAATATATTCATAAAACATTTGTTTTACTCTTATAAGGTATCATGTAAAATAGAATTGGTAAAATTGTTTTTAAGGGTTCAAATAATTTTAGAAGGGGAGCGCTAAATGAAAAAAATATTAATTACGGGAGCATGTGGCCAGATCGGAACCGAACTGACGCATACCTTAAGAAAAATCTATGGGGTTGAAAATGTTGTTGCTACAAATATTAGAAGTGGAAACAATGAAACTGTTGAAAAAGATGGTATTTTCGAATTGCTCGACGTTACTGATTATGATCGCTTACTAGAATTAATGAAAAAATATGAAATAGATACGATTATGAATTTAGCAGCACTTTTATCGGCAGTGGGTGAGAAAAATCCACAATTACTTTGGGATGTTAATATGAATGGACTTTACAATTGTCTTGAAGCAGCTCGTGAAACAGGTGCAATGGTATTTACTCCAAGTTCAATTGCAGCGTTTGGTCCAACGACACCTCCTGATTTTACACCACAAGATACAATTCAAAGACCAACAACGATATATGGTGTTTCAAAAGTTGCTGGGGAGCTTTTATGTGATTATTATTTCCAAAAATTCGGCGTAGACACACGTGGCGTACGTTTTCCAGGTTTAATCTCCTATGCAGCGCTCCCAGGTGGTGGGACAACGGATTATGCTGTTCATATTTATTATGAAGCGCTTAAAAACAAAAAATTTACTTGTAACCTCAGTGCAGACACTTATATGGATATGATGTACATGCCTGATGCGATTGATTCAATTATCCAAATTTGTGAAGCAGATGGATCGAAATTAATTCACAGAAATGCATTTAACATTACGGCGATGAGTTTTTGCCCAGTTGATATAATGAATGAAATTAAAAAACATATTCCTGATTTTGAAATGGATTACAATGTAGATCCTATCAAACAAAATATCGCAAATTCTTGGCCGAATTCACTGGATGATTCTTGTGCAAGAGCAGAATGGAATTGGAATCCGAAATATAACTTAGAAAGCATGACAACTGATATGCTTGAAAAACTTAAAATCAAATTGAATCTTTAATAATGATTTGAATGATGAATGGTCGAAAAATAGACGTACAAACTATAAACTATAAATAATTAAATTATTTGGAGGTTTCTATGCATCAAATCATTCAATGTGTTCCTAACTTTAGTGAAGGTAGAGATTTAGAAAAAATTGATAAAATCGTAGCTCCTTTTAGAGGTAAAGCAGGCGTTAAATTATTAGATTATAGCAATGATGAAGACCATAACAGAGTCGTTGTTACTGTTGTTGGTGAGAAAGAAGCATTAAAAGCTGCAGTTGTTGAAGCGGTAGGAATTGCAGCCCAGTTAATTGATATGACAAAACATGAAGGTCAACATCCACGCATGGGTGCAACAGATGTAATCCCATTTATCCCTATTAAAAATGCGACGATGGATGAATGTATCACGTTATCAAAAGAAGTCGCTGCAATTGTGTATGAAAAATTTGGAATACCAAGTTTCTTATATGAGAAATCAGCCACTTCAGCAACACGCGAAAATTTAGCGAATGTTAGAAAAGGCCAGTTTGAAGGTATGGCAGAAAAAATAAAAACACCTGAATGGATACCTGATTATGGAACGGAAATTCATCCAACTGCAGGAATTACTGCAATTGGTGCTAGAATGCCACTTGTTGCATTTAACGTAAACCTTAACACGAGTGATATTGAAATAGCGAACAGAATTGCCAAAAATGTGAGACATCTAAGCGGTGGCCTTAGATATTGTAAAGCACTTGGAATTGCACTAGAAGAAAGAGGAATCGTACAAATCTCTATGAATATGACCGATTTTACGAAAACACCTCTATACCGAGCATTTGAACTAGTAAAAATTGAAGCTAAAAGATATGGCGTGTCAATTGTGGGCAGCGAGATAATTGGTTTGGTACCAATGGATGCACTCATTGCTACATCGGAATATTACTTGGGAATTGAAGAATTTTCATATGAACAAGTATTAGAAAAAAGAATAATGGAGTAAATGAATGAAAAAAGGTAGCATAGTGATCCGTAACGCATCTGAAGTTGTTACATGTAGCGGCTTTAAAGGTAAGGCAGGAGAGCAAATGCAAGATCTGAAGGTAATCAAAAATGCCTCAGTCATCGTTGAAGATGGAATTATAACAAAAATAACAACAGACCCAATTGATTTAAAATACTTTCAAGATAAAGATTATACGGTGATTAATGCTGAAGGAAAATGCGTATTACCAGGATTTGTAGACTCACATACACATTTTATATTTGGTGGTTACCGAGAAGAAGAATACAACTGGAGACTAAATGGCGTTTCATACATGGATATTATGTCCAAAGGTGGCGGTATTGTTAATTCAGTGAAAGGGACACAAAGCGCTTCAAAAGAAGAGCTAATTCAAGTTGGAATTAAGAGACTTAATTCGATGACGAGCTTTGGTGTTACAACTGTAGAGGGTAAAAGTGGTTATGGACTAGACTTAGACACAGAGATAAAGCAATTAGAAGTAATGAAGGAACTTAACAAACTTCATTCTTTGGATATTATTACGACATTTTTAGGTCCACATGCAAGACCCGCAGCGTATAAGCAAAATCCAGACGCGTTTATAGATTTTATGATTAATGATGTGCTTCCACTTGTTGATCAGAGAGGTTTAGCTGAGTTTGCAGACATTTTCTGCGAGGAAAATGTGTTTTCGATTGAACAATCAAGAAAATTCTTAACTGCTGCACAAAAACGTGGTTTTAAAATCAAGATACATGCGGATGAAATCGTTCAACTAGGTGGCGCAGATTTATCAGCTGAACTGGGTGCTATTTCTGCGGATCATTTGTTACAAGCGTCAGATAAAGGCATTGAAGCTATGAAGACAGCTGGAGTAGTAGCCACGTTATTGCCATGCACAGCATTTTCACTAAAAGAACATTATGCAAGAGCGAGATATATGATTGACAGTGGTTTAGTTGTTGCTCTAGCTACTGATTTTAATCCTGGTAGTTGCTTTACTGAATCAATCGCTTTGTTAATTGCACTTGCAACAAATCAGATGAATATGACAATAGAAGAAACAATAACTGCACTTACTATAAATGGTGCAGCAGCACTTGATCGAGCAGACCAAATTGGCAGTATAGATATTGGTAAGAAAGGTGATTTAGTGGTACATGAATTTCCATCTTATAAATTTTTGCCGTATCATATCGGTGTTAGTACTGTAGAAAAAGTAATTAAAAATGGTGTGGTAATTCTCGATAAAGAGAACAATCAACCGTATTAGGAGGCATAAATGTTAAAAGATTTAGGATTGCAAGCTTTTATCAATCAACTCGAATCTAGCGAGCCTGTTCCTGGAGGCGGAAGTGTTGCTGCATTGTCGTCTTCGCTTGCATCTGCACTTGCTGCAATGGTGGCGAATTTAACAGTTGGTAAAAAAAACTATGAATCTGTTTCTGATGAAATGGCAGAAGTTGCAGTAAGAATGTCTGCTCACAAACAAATTTTTGTTGACCTAATTGATAAAGACGCTAATTCATTTGATAGTGTTATGAAAGCCTTTAAACTTCCCAAAGAAACTGATGAAGAAAAAGAGTATAGAAATGGGTTAATACAAGATGGCATGAAATACGCTGCGTCAGTTCCACTTGAAGTTGCTGAAAAAACAGCTTTGCTTTTTACTGATTTAGCTTATCTTGTTGAAAATGGCAATAAAAATGCACAAACAGATGCGCTTGTAGCTGCTATGATGGCTAGAACGGCTATTCTTTCTGCACTATATAATGTTAAAATCAATTTAGGTTCAATAAAAGATGAAACATATGTTAAAGTGACGCGCGATAAAGTGAAAGAACTTGAAGCTTTAGCGATAGAGAAAGAAGCTTATATTCTGGGATTGTCTAATTTATAAAAACATAAATGATAAATATAACGTCTAAAAACTGCCTTCGAGCAGTTTTTTTTTATAATTTGTCAAATTACAGGTATTCAAGTATAATATATTTATTAACCTTTAGGAGATGATTCGATGTATAAAATAGTTGCAGATAGTAGTACTGATGTCGATCAGTCGTTTGTGAAGGAATACCCAGTGACACTTGTTCCTTTTAAGCTCTATCTAGAAGGTAAAGAGTACGTGGATGATGAGAACCTAGATATTGATGGGTTTGTATCTGATATGAAGAACATTTCAACTACACCCAAATCTGCTTGCCCTGCGCCGAATGACTTTTTAGCGCATTTTGAAGGTGAGGAAGAAGAAATATATATTGTAACAATATCATCACATTTAAGTGGTACTTTCAATAGTGCAATTTTAGCGAAAAATATATACGATTCTGAAAATCCCAATAAGAAATTCATTCACGTATTTGATTCACTAGGTGCAGCAGCAGGTGAGACACTTGTGGCTAGGCAAATTCACGAATTTAAAAAACTTGGCTATACAAAAGAAAAGCTAGTTGAATCTATGACTGATTTCATTAAAGATATGAAAGTCATTTTTATATCTGAGAGTTTGGATAATTTAATTAAAAATGGTAGAATCTCAAAATGGAAAGGCTTAATCGCATCAACTTTGAATATTCTTCCTATTATGAGTTCTGATGGCAATGGTGAAATTAAACTATTAGAAAAAGTGCGTAATTCCAATAAAGCATATTTAAGACTGATAGAAATTATGCAAACAGAACTCATAAAAAGCGGAAAAAAAATCGTAGCAATAACACATGTTGGTAATCCAGAACGAGCTGATCAAATTGAAAAAGAGATTGGTACACTTAAGTCAGTAGAAGAAATCATCAATGTTAAATGTGGTGGATTATCTTCTCTATATGCAGATAAAAAAGGAATCATCGTTGCATTTTAGCAAAAAACCGTTTCTAATGAAACGGTTTTTATTTTGTTTAAATTGTTAATGTTGTAACGTTTTACAAAATAAATTGAATATATGAAATAAATTTAAAAGATTTTCGGCAAAAGTTAGTGGGACAAATATTGTTATTCCCCTTATTAAATGATATGATTATGATGAATTAAATAATAATTTTGAGGTGATTTGAATGCATAAGAAATTGTTTATTCCAGGTCCTGTAGACGTTAGAGAAGATGTACTTTTAAAAATGGCAACGCCACAAATTGGCCATAGAACTAAAGATGCATCTGCATTACAAAGAAGTATATCAGAGAAACTTAAAAAGTTGATGTATACTGAAAGTGAGATCTTGTTATCCACATCGTCTGGAAGCGGATTAATGGAAGGCGCAGTTAGATCTTGTACACGCAAAAGAGCAGCTATTTTTTCAGTAGGTGCTTTTGGCGATAGATGGTACAAAATGGCAACTGCAAATAATGTACCTGCTGATATTTTCAAATCTGAACTAGGTCAACCTACAACACCTGAGATGGTAGAAGAAGTGTTGGCAACTGGAAAATACGATTTAATCACCATTACTCATAATGAAACATCCACAGGAATCATGAATCCAGTTGATGAAATTGCTGAAGTTGTTAGAAAATATCCAGATGTTATATTTTGTCTTGATACTGTTAGTTCTTTGGGTGGAACTAAGATTGAAGTAGACAAGTTAGGCGTTGATATCTGTATCACTTCGACACAAAAATGTTTGGGTTTACCTGCTGGTTTATCAATCTGTACTTTCTCAGAAAAAGCAAAAAATGCAGCTGAGCAAGTAGAACACAGAGGTTTATATTTTGACCTTTTAGAACTTTATCAATATATCCAAGATAAAGATTATCAATACCCTTCTACACCATCATTGGCACATATGTTTGCACTTGATTATCAACTTGATAATATCGTTGCAGAGGGTTTCGAAAACAGATTTGCTAGACATCTTGAAATGGCAAAAATTACAAGAGAATGGGCAAACAAACATTTTGAAATGCTTGCTGATGAAAAATACGCATCTAATACGCTAACAACCATTAAAAATACGAAAGAAATTAGCGTTTCTGACCTTAACAAAGAACTTGGAAAACGTGGCTACATGATTTCTAATGGCTATGGAAAATTAAAAGATGTTACTTTCCGTATTGCACATATGGCTGACACACAAGTAGATGAGCTAAAAACACTTTTAACAATAATTGAAGACATTCTAGGCTTATAATGTAGTAAACAGGGCAATTGATATCAATTGCCCTAATTTCTGAATAGGAGGGTTTATAATGGTGCTTAAAATTTTAGCGAATGATGGAATGGACAAAAGCGCAGTGGATGCTTTAGTTGCACTTGGTCATCAAGTTGATACCACACATTATGATGGTGATGCATTAATAGAGCAACTTAAAGATTCGGATGTAGTTGTTATTAGATCTGCTACAAAACTTCGCAAAGATTTAATCGATCTTGTGAAGGGAAGCCGCCTTAAATTAATGATCAGAGCAGGAGTCGGTATCGATAATATTGATCATATTTATGCAGCTGAAAATGGTTTTACAGTTAAAAATACACCTAACTCTAGTAGTGCGGCGGTTGCTGAACTTGCGATTGGTCATATGTTTACTCTTGCTAGATTTATCCATATTGCAAATGTAACGATGAGAAATGGTGAATGGAATAAGAATAAATACAACGGTATTGAACTCTCTGGAAAAACTTTAGGACTTATCGGAATGGGTAGAATTTCTAATGAAGTTGCTGTAAGAGCAAAGGCATTGGGGATGAAAGTTATTTATACAAATAGACGTGGAAAACTTTCTGAGTATCCTGATTTTGAATATATGCACATGGATGAACTGTTACGAGTTTCTGATTTTATTTCACTGCATATTCCATTTGATAAAAATGCAGGTGCTACGCTTAAAAAAGAACAGTTCGATATGATGAAAGATGGCGTATACATTATTAACACTGCAAGAGGTGGCGTTGTTTGTGAAAATGATTTACTTGAAGCCTTAAATTCTGGCAAAGTAGCTGGTGCTGGAATAGACGTATTTGAAGAAGAGCCTAGTAAAAATATGGCATTAATTAATCACCCGAAAGTTTCTTGTACGCCTCACATTGGTGCATCAACTGGTGAAGCTCAAGAGAGAATTGGTGATGAGACAATTGCTGTTATTAAGGCGCATTTTAATATTTAATTAAAGGAATTCATTTGGAGGTGTATTGTGGCAATAGTAAGACCGTTTAAAGGTGTTGTTCCAAAACAAGAATTAGCTGAACAAGTGGCTTGTTTACCATATGATGTTATGAACAGAAAAGAAGCAAAAGAGATGGCTGAAGGTAATCCGAACTCATTTTTACACATTGTTCGTTCTGAAATTGATTTACCAGATTCAGTAGGTGATTATGATCAATTGGTTTATGAAACTGCACGTAAGAATTTAGATCAATTTATAGCAGATGGCATTATGTCTCAAGATAACGAGCCTATTTACTATATTTATAGACAATTAATGAATGGCAGAGTTCAAACAGGTATCGTTGCATGTACTTCTATCGATGATTATATCAACGATATTATCAAGAAGCACGAGTTCACAAGACCAACTAAAGAAATCGATAGAATCAATAATTTCGATTTCTGTGATGCAAATACTGAACCAGTATTTTTAACTTACAGAAAAAATGATGAAATCAATAAAATAGTGAATGATTGGATTAAGTTCCACATGCCAATCTACAATTTTACTTCTGATGATGCAATTACGCATATTTTCTGGAAATTAGATGATTTAAGTCTTGTAGGAAGAATCGGAGAAATTTTTGATGGCATTGAGTACCTATATATTGCTGATGGTCATCATCGTTCTGCTTCTTCTGTAAAAGTAGGATTAAAAAGAAGAGAAGAGTACCCTAATTATAATGGTTCAGAAGAATTTAACTATTTCATGGCAGTAATTTTCCCGGATGAAGATTTGTTTATAATGGATTATAACAGAGTTGTAAAAGACCTAAATGGCTATAACAAAGAATCATTCTTAGAAGCTGTTTCTCAAAAGTTCGATTGTATATTAGCTGAACAAACAGAGCCTTACAAGCCGATGTCAAGAGCAACATTTGGAATGTACCTCGATGGCGCATGGTATAAATTAACTGCAAAAGAAGGCACTTATAACGCTCAAGATCCAGTAGATCGTTTAGATGTTTCTATTTTACAGAAGAATTTACTTGAACCAATTCTTGGCATCGAAAATCCTAGAACTGATACTAGAATCGATTTTGTTGGTGGTATTAGAGGGCTTAAGGCACTCGAAAAACGTGTTAATGAAGACTTTGCTGTCGCATTTTCTATGTACCCAACCACAATGGATGATTTAATTGATATCGCAAATGCTGGTGAAGTAATGCCTCCAAAATCAACTTGGTTTGAACCTAAATTAAGAAGCGGATTATTTGTTCATAAATTAAATGATTAATTAAAATGATAAGTATGTGATAGTCATACAGAAAAAAGGCTCAAGATTAATCTTGAGCCTTTTTTCTTTGAAATAAGAATAGGAGTGAGATGGGATTTTATGTTACTCAGCAATTATGATGAGGTTACGGCGATAATCTAGATACATTTTAGTCAATAAAGACATTTGTGCATTCATTTCAATTTGTAGTAAAGAAGCTAATGAATAGTTACCATCAATAATTGCTTCTTTTATTCTTGTGAATAAAGATTTAGTGTTTAGTGAATCTTTCATTAAATAATGTTTAAGCGTTTTAATTTTTTCCCAGTTTACTATATCCAAATCTGTAATTTCTTCGTCAGTATGGAGTTTTACAAGTCTTCTAATTGTTCTTACGTGATCTTGAATAATTCTCTCTTTAAGTTCAATAGACCACTCACTTAACATATATGCTTTGTATGAAGCGATGATTTTATCGGTAAACACATCGTTGCCGAGTAAAACACGTGCTTTTTCTGCATTCTGGTCAAAAGCCAATAAATTTTCATATACTGTTTTTGGAGGCATTCCAAATAGTTTATCTCTTTCTTCAGGAGAATAATCTTCAAAAACGTCTTCTTCTGTGCGATACACGCGATTTTCTTCAAGATAGAAGTGTTTTTCACCATATCCTTTATCAAATGATTTTGCAATTTCTTCAGTAGATTTTCCACTGTTTAGAGTTGCTTTAATACCTTCTAAACTCGCTTGACATACTGCTGCGAGTAAAAGGTATGAGTTTGAGTTAGGATTTGGAGCTCTAAGTTCAAAACGTGTTGCATATTTGCTATTTAAGTCTCTAACTAGGCCAATCAATACAGTTCTATTTCTTGTTGGTACTTCAGGAGAATGACCAAGAGATGAAACAATACAGATAGGTGCTTCAAAGCCAGGTTTAAGTCTGTTTAAACTATCATTTGTTGAAGAAACAAATGGATTGATGATTTCGTAGTTTTTAAGAATTCCCATTAAAGCGCCATAGCCAATTTTAGTCATAAAGCTATCTGTAAGTACTTTTGGAGAGAATAAGTTGATAATTTTACCATTTTTTAGTTTGAGTGCTGCGCCAATGTGGTGATGCTCTCCGCTACCAGCAACACCTTCGAGTGGTTTTGCTTGGAAAGTAACAGTAAGTCCGTTTGATTCAAACACGTCTTTAATAATATCTTTTGCAAGCAATTCTTTATCTGCTGCCAATAATGTTTTGTCGTATTTCCAGTCAATTTCTAGTTGCTCCATAACATGTGTGTGGATGTTTGTTCCTGAAAGTTTTGAGGCAACGCCGCCAACTTCTTTATGTCCCATTTCTGGTTCAAAACCATAATTTTCTAAAGCATTAAGAGATTTTTCAAGGGCAGTTCTAACTTGGCCATAAGTGCGTTTCCAGTATTGTTCTTTTAAGTTTTGTGAAGTAGCAAGTTTTTCAATATCCGTTTTAGAATCCGGTGTTTTTACCCAAAATTCTAATTCAGTTGCACTTGTTAAAACAACATCTTCTATTTCGTCAACATTTTCAATACCATCATAATCGTTTAAGAGAGATGGCGTAGATTTAAACAAATCGATAATTTCGTTTTTAAAATTCACTACAGCATTTTTTAAAACACTACGCGAGCAAACTTCTTTGCCATCGTGGATCAAGAAAGCAGGTATAATCAAAGAACCGCATAACTTGTCTCCATCAACAGGGTGTCCCATGTTGTAATCTACAACCCAATTTGCATCAAGATCAGGAATTAAATCAACTTTTGCATTGTTGATTGATGCAATCTCTGGTAAATAAACTGAAGAACCGTCAGTCTGGATACCGTTTTTAAAGAAGTCTTCAAGGTCATCGATGACTAAACCAACTGGAATTTTTTCATCAGTGTGGTTATTGCCAAAGTCTACTGCTAGTAAAGAGATAAATTGAACTTCTGGATGCTCCTTTAATAAAGCGGCGAGACGAGCTGGTGATTTGTCTTCAGGTTTAACGACGTATAACATTTTGGCCTCCTTGAGATATTGTATACACACATCGATATAATGAATAATTATAGCACAAAACGAAAAAATGTAAAGATTATATTCGCAAATAAAATCTCTACATTTGTTGTGTTTAAATATATATACAGGTTTCTACTAAAATTACAACAACTTCAACAATTTGTTGAATGTTCGTCTTTTTGGTTTAATTCTTTATACGTATTCCAAGCGATTATTCCAGCCATAACAAGTATTGCTCCTAATATAAACCCTAGTACTCCGAATATTCGATAGCATGTGTACATTGAAATAATAGTAATTAATGGATGTGTGCCAATTTTACTACTTACAATTTTAGGTTCAATAATTTGCCTTGTTAAGGTTGTTACCAAATAAGCGATAAGCAATCCAATTCCTGTTGAATATTCGGAAAAAACAAGTGTAAAACCTATCCATGGCATATAAACAAAAGCGGGTCCAACCATTGGAATTAAATCGATAAATGCTATTCCAAGTGCAACAAGTGGAGAAAATGGAACTTTCAGAATGGTCAACGCTATAAGTGAGATAATGAAGGTTATACTTACTAAAATTAATTGAGCTTTGACGTAATTTACAAAAACCTCTTTCGTTTTTCTAAGAAATATTTTGACTGAAGCCGAAGTAAATTTTTGATAGCCTAAATTTAAGGTTGATTTAACTCGATCTTGATCTTTAATGAAAAAATAAAGTGAAATAAACAAAAAGAAAAAGAAAAACATGATAATTGGAATGGTTTTTAAAACGCTTAGTAATGTATCAACAGCTGAGTTGGTAAAATTTGAAATGGATTGAAAAATTAAATTGTAGAGCTGTAATACCATATCATTTATCTTAAGCGGTGCATCTAACCAAGGGAGTTTTATGTTAATACCTTGAATTGAGGATGTAAAATTCTGGATTTTATTTATTGTAAGTGTGATATTATCCGAAAAACCACTTAAGGAAATTGCGAGTCTATAAACAGAAAATGAAATTCCAGTGATAAAGACTGTAACAAACATTAAGACAACAACCATTGTAACGATTCCAAAAGGGACGTGTAATTTATGATGTAACCAACGCGTTAACTTCGTCAACGGTTTTGAAAGAAAATAAGAAATGATAAAAGGGATGATGATAAAAAAGGCCTTTATACTTAACCAAAGACTCAGTATGACTAAAGTGACAAATAGAACGACAAATGTGATTTTTGATACAAATACGTTCATGTATTGACCTCCTAAAGTGTTTTTTTAATGAGAACCCTATGCTATAATCATATTATATCCCAAAAGGTTCAAAATAATTAAGTGAAGGTGAAGATTATGCAATATTTTGATTTTAGAAGTGATACTGTTACTTTGCCAACCGATGAAATGCGACGTGCTATGTTTGATGCAGAAGTTGGAGATGATGTATATGGTGATGATCCAACGGTGAGAGCATTAGAAGAAAAAAGTGCAATTTTACTGGGAAAAGAAGCCGCACTGTTTGTACCAAGTGGGACTTTTGGAAATCAATTAGCGATTTTAACCCATACTAAGCGTGGAGATGAAGTAATCCTAGGTGATGCTTGTCATATAATGATGCATGAAGTTGGCGCCGCAGCAGTGATTTCTGGCGTTCAATTAAGGCAAGTTCCAACGACTAACGGCTCAATGTCTGTAAAAAGTATAGAGCGATTTATAAGGTCAGAAGATATACATTATCCTGATACGGGGCTAATATGTGTTGAAAATGCGCACTCTTCTGGAGCTGTTATTAAGCTGAGTGAGATGAAATCAATATATGAAGTGGCAAAAAAACACAACTTGCCAGTTCATTTAGATGGAGCAAGAGTATTTAATGCCGCACATGTTTTAGGTGTAGATGTTTCTGATATCACAAAATATGCTGATACGATTATGTTTTGCCTCAGTAAAGGCCTTTGTGCGCCTGTAGGCTCTATGCTAGTCGGTAGTAAATCATTTATAGATAAAGCGCGTAAAAATAGAAAATTAATGGGCGGTGGGCTGAGACAAGCAGGATTTTTAGCTGCTGCTGGTATCGTGGCACTTGATCGTATGGTGCCAAGACTTCATGAAGACCATGAGTTAGCCCAGTATTTGGCTGAAGAGCTATCTGAAATAGATGGCGTGGACGTTTTAGAAGATAGATTAGATATCAATATGGTCTTTTGTCACATTAAATTGAAAATAAAAGAAGAGGATTTTGTGAATAGACTGCTAGCAAAAGGTATTAAAATTAATGGTTCTGAAGATGGAGAATTTAGATTTGTCACAAATTATTGGACACCGCTAAAAGCAGTTGATTTACTTGTTGAAAATATAAAAATGATTATGGAGGAATAATGAGTTATCAGATTGACGATTTGAAGGAAGCAGTAAATCGTTTAAACGATTCGCTCTATAAAGAAGATCCTGAAGAAGTGGATATGTATGTAAGAATGATTAAAAACATAGCAACTCAGATAAAAAATGATTATTGGAGCATACATGTCAATGAAGCAGATATCGTAATTCAACCAGTACAAGAGAAAAATAAAGCTTACAAAACGATTAATACACTAGAGTTTTTATATAAACCCATGTACTTTCAAAATATATATGAAGGCAATGAAATTGAATTTTTCTCAAAAGAGCGTACGGAAGAACTAAATGAATCAGGTCTCATGGAAGCTCACAATGATTTTTGGCAAGCCCATGAGATTATATATGGTAATGTATATGGTTCTTTACCAATTGAGTTGGCTTCAAAAGATGGCGTTGCAGTTTTACTTAAATGCGGATGGAAAAAAGCAACGGTTGATATAGTTGAATTTACACCTGAGATGGGGATTAAAGAAGTTCGAGAGATAGCAGAAAAAAAATACAGACATTATATATTGTTAAAAGAACTAGAAACTCAGAGTACATTACTTTTGAGATATAACTTTTAGTTTTTTTAAATAGGAAGGGAAAATATGTATATAAATAAAGAGTCTTTGCGTCTTGAATATCAAGTTGAAACACAAGAAGCAGGACTTAAAGTAATTGATGTATTAGCGACATCGATGAATATTTCAAGTAGATTGATACGCAAATGTAAGAACCACAAAAACATTTTTTTAAATAACAAAAATGGATCTGTAAATAGGATTGTTCAAACCGGCGATGTCATTGCTATGATGTTAGACCATGATGAAAACACCTTTGATCCGAATCCGATCAATGTAGAGATTCTTTATGAAGATTGTGATATGATGGCGGTTGCAAAACCACCCTTTTTAGTTGTTCATCCAACTAAAGGACATCCAGAAGGGACTTTAGCAAATGCACTTTCTTACCATCAGTATCAACAGGGACAAAATTATAAAATTAGATTTATTAACAGACTTGATCGAGATACTTCAGGTATTGTTTTGATTGCTAAAAATGCCTATGCACAGCAAATTATCTCAGAACAAATGCAAGCCGACGAGGTAGGGAAATCCTACTATGCAATTGTAGAGGGTGTTTTGAAAGAGGATAAAGGTACCATTGATTTACCGATTGATCGTGAAGCGGAGTTAGATATTAAAAGAATTGTGATTGATAGTGGACTTCAGTCAGTTACACATTTTGAAGTCGTAGAAAGGTTTGAAAAACATACGTTTATTAAAATTGAGCTTGAAACTGGAAGAACGCATCAGATAAGAGTTCATTTTTCACATATAGGACATCCTATTTTAGGAGATACACTGTATGGAAAACCTAGTGAATGGATAGATAGACAAGCGCTACATTGTTTTGAAATGAGTTTCAAATCACCTAGAGAGCATGAAAAAATAGCCGTAAAATGTAAAATTCCAAAGGATATAGATGATGTATTAACGATTTTGAGAAATTCTTTAGTCATATAGATTTCTGCTAAGGATTGATATTTTGCAGTATTAAGCGTATAATAAACATATCATCTGGAATGTTGGTCATCTTTTTAAATTTTACCACTGATTATTTATAGGGAGAACGTGTTCTGCTGTGTATGACAAGCTACTTTAGGTAGAAGTCAGAAACAATAGATAGTCCACCCACCTAGTTAAGGTGTGGTGTGAGATTTTTGGGGTGACGGCATTCTGGATCACCATTTGATATTTATGAAGTCACGCCATGCGTGACTTTTTTTAATTAAGATATTTGGATAAAACCTATATAATATGACGCTTTTAGAATCTTTTCAATTATTTATATAGATATAAACTACATAATTATTTAGATTAGTAAATTCTTCGGTTTTTGTCATGAAAATGTGAAATTAATGTTAAATTTATGTTATTGTATTCTTTGATGTGTAAGAATATAATTTACTCTATGGAGGTACGTCATGAACCTGTTTCATAAATTTAAACTTACAAACGAATACACTAAATATGCAATAATACTAATTTTTACCTATATAATCAAAGTAATGTACTTTAATTTTTCTACTGGAATGCCACTTGATAAAATCAAGTATTGTGTAGTGACAGTATCGGTTCTTGTTTTGTTACTTACACTGCTATATAGGGTCAGAAAAGGTTATATTGGGGTAAGTATCCTTATCACTATTTTAATGTTTGGTGATTTACTTTATTACCGCTATTTTAATGACTTTTTATCTGTAAAATTGATGAATCAAGCTACTTTTGTAGGCTCTGTTACCTCAATTATTTTCTCTATAGTAAGAGTGACGGATTTGCTATTATTTGTAGATATTATCGCTTTTATCATGATTACAAGATCAAAGGGAACCTTGAAGCTTTTTAACCATAAGTTATCTTTTATTTTGACGATTATTATTTTACCAACTATCATACTCAGTATATCGTTCACATCAGTATGGACTGGTATCAAAAAGTATGAGTTTTTCAATTATCACGTCTACGATTTGATTTCTTTGGATCCAGAGAACAACGAAATGACAAGTGAAATTCACAATCAACTGATTGATGATATGAGACAAATACACAGAGAAAGCACATATGGTGATTACTTTGGTATTGCGAAAGATAGGAAGAACGTTATTGTAGTACAAATTGAGTCTTTGCAAAATGCAATGGTCAATGCGTTTTACAACGGTCAAGAAATAACTCCAAATATCAATAAAATTATCAATCAAGATTCGATCTACTTTAGTAATTATTATCAGATGATTGGGAAGGGTAATACTTCAGATGCTGAGTTCACAACATTAAACTCTCTCTATGCAATTACCTCTGGAAACACATACAATGTCTACGAGAAAAACAGTTTTTATGGGCTTCCTTGGATTATGAGAGATCACGGTTATTCTGCTTCATCTTATCATGGATATGAAGCAAGTTTTTGGAATCGCGTTAATATCTATCCGCAAGAAGGTTTTGAAGATAGTCATTTTGACACAGATTATGTTTTAGGTGAAAAAATAGGCTTCGGCTTAGATGATCATGATTTCTTTGATCAAACTGTTCCAATGATAAAAGCAAAAGAAGGCAAAAACTTCAATTTTTTAGTAACGCTTTCTTCACATAAGCCATTTGAATTGCCAGAAGATAAAAAATGGATTACACTTGATGTGGATGACGAGAACTTCTTTGGTCACTATATTCAGTCATTACATTATATGGATGATGCTTTTGGTAAGTTTATTGAAGACTTAAAAAAAGAAGGACTATATGATGATTCTATAATTGTATTTTATGGTGATCATTATGGAATTGGTATGGAAGATGAACTTGCGCTTGAAAGAATGGAAAATTTCCTGGGTGAGCCTTACACCTATGAAGAGATGTTTAACGTTCCTTTAGTTGTGCATATTCCTAATTCAGGATTGAAAGAAACAAAGACAATTACAGGTGGACAAATTGATTTGTTACCAACTCTTATGAATATATTGGGGATAAAAAACGAATATTTGACTTTCGGTAGAGATTTGTTGAATTCAGAAAGTGGCTTTGTTGCTTCGCAAACATTTATGGAAAAGGGTTCATTCATTGATGATGAAAAAGTCTTCCAAATTGCACGCGATGGTGTTTTTGAAAATTCAATTGCTTATGATAGGGATACACATGAACCGATTGATATTGAGCAGTGTAGAGCAGAATACGAAAGTGCAATCAAAGCGATTAATTTGAGTAAAAAAGTTACAGAAACTGACTCAGTGCTTGATTTAGTAAATGAACTTCAAAATAAAGATAGTAAATATGAACTAGAATAATTTTTAAACTAAAAATGGATTGCTTCAAAATGATTATTAATCAGTCTGAAGCAATCCATTTTATTGTTTTGAAATAAAGATAAAGCTATACTTACTTAGTAAGCTTTTTTATTTTCAAGTTCTTTGTTGTTATCATGACTTTCTTTATTATTATTTTGATCCTTTTCTTTGTTTTGCTTATTGTTACTTGATTTAACGAAATCTACTAAATTGGCATCAGTAGTTGAATTGATTGAGTCAATTGTTATAACTAATTCTTCAGTGGGATCAACAACACAGTTGCCCTTAAACATGGATCCTTCTTTAGTGTTAAAACTTTTAGCAATAATATCACCCATAAGTGATGAATTTTGGTGAATATTAATTTTACCTTTTACATGAACATTGCCTTCGCATTTTCCGTATATGTCCGCGTTGAAACTTTGAATATCACCTTTCACATAAGCATTTTCACTTATAATAATATTGCCAAGCGATTTGATATTACCAATAATTCTACCGTCAATTCGGATACTACCTTCGCTCTCAATATCACCTTTAATAATTGAATTTGGGCCGATGATTACATCAAAATTTGTTTCTGCTTCTTTCTTCTGAAACATTTGTGCCTCCTATTTAACTATTTTTAGAATAAAGTGTAAAATATATCTTGCTTATAAATTTTATTGGTCAAGTAATTTCAAAGGGTTAATCGGTGTACCATTGTATCTTATCTCAAAATGCAAGTGAGGTCCTGTTGTTCTTCCTGAACTACCCATAATCGCAACTTGTGTTCCTTTTTCAACTTCGTCCCCAGGACTAAATAATAAAGTTTTACAATGCGCATAAACCGATTCGTAACCGTATCCATGGTCGATGATAAGTACATTACCAAAGTTACCGTCATAGCCTGCGAAGGTTACAATTCCTGAACCTGCAGCATAAATAGCGGTTCCAACCTTGTTGCTAATGTCTATGCCGTTATGAAGTTTTGATCTACCTGTTATAGGATCTTTTCTGTAACCAAATGGAGAACTGTATGTTCCTTTCGTCGGATAAAAATCAGGTCTTGCAACTAAATAACTCAATTGTTTTTCAAGCTTTAAAGTTAAATCGTTGTATGCTTGGGTTTGTTCAGCTATAATAACAGAAATCTCATCATTTGTTATAAGTGAATTGATATCAGATAAGAGCAATTCGTCAGCACTTATTTCTACACTTTGCTCTTGAGATGCGTCAGTAGCCCTATTAAATGATCTACTGATAGGCGCTTTAATGTCTGAATTGGTTTCCTTGTTGAAAAGTGCAACAAGTTGAGTAACATATGTTTGAGTTTGTTCCATTTCATCAAGTCTAGCAACCATAAAATCATTAGAGGCTTGAAGCGAATTTTTAAGTTCTTTAATTTCATCAGTTTTATTTGAGTTTATATTCTGTAGTAATGCAATTTTGTCTTGTGTCATCAACAAATTCTCTTCAAGTAAAGAATTTGCAGATGACAAATTATCAGATGTGACTTTAGATGTGATGGTATTTAGTAAAAGTGAAATATTTATAACAATCAAACCTATTAATATAATAAATGCTATTGCCATGTTGAATTTCCATTGTTTTATTGATTTTTCAGCATTCGGAATGATCATTATGGTCACTTTATTTCTCATAAAGTAGTTTTTTATCTTATCCATAGTACCCCCGTTGTAATAAAAACTTAATATATTCTACCATAGAATCATATAAAATAACAATGTAAATAGAGAATTTAGTTTACCTAAGTATAATAATTTTGTAAAATAGTAGGTAAGAGACAATAGTGGAGGTAATGAAATGAATGAAAGAACGATTAGAATAGAAGAAAATTTAAGACGCGTGTGCTATAAGATAAAGAAAAAAGGTAGAGAAATATTGAATGATGTAGATATTACACCACCACAATTTGAAGCCCTTCAGTATTTGAGAAAAGAAGATAATCTGACGATTGGTGAACTGAGTTCAAGAATGTACCTTGCTTGTAGCACAGTAACTGATTTACTTGATCGAATGGAACGTAATGAACTTGTGAAAAGAGTGAAAGATGAAAACGATCGCAGGATTGTTAGAATTGTAGTTCTACCTAGAGGTCATGAACTTATCAAACTCGTAATGGAAAACAGAGTAAACTATGTTGAAAGTATATTAAGTGAGCTAGACGAAGAGGTTATTGACGCTATTGATATGGGCTTTGGCATTTTTAATGAAAAAGTAGAGTTGTAATAGTACTAAAATAGGAGGCGTATTCAGTGAAAATAATTAATGAAAGGTACGATATTATAAAACTTCTGCATAAAGACAGTAGTTTTATCGAGTATCTAGTATCGGATAAAGCAAAAAATAAAGAAATCAAACGCATCCGAATTTTTGACACTGAAATGTCTAACTATGATTTTATCAAACAAATGGAGGAGCAGTTTGTAGAAATTAAGACAGTTGTACACGAAAATTTGCTTTCTGCATTTGAATTTCAAGCAATTCTTACTGTAAATGGCAATAGGATTAATAGAAAACAATATTTCTACACTTATGAACATTACGAAGAAGATGATGTTGTGTCATATATTGAACTCAATAAATCTGAGATCAATAGTGTGATTATTCAACTATGCAAAGTTATGCGCTTTTTACATTTTAGAGGAAATGTATATAAATACCTTAATTTTGATCATCTTAAATTAATTAGGAAAGATGGTCATATCCAGTTAAAGCTTAAAGACATTGCTGGAAATTACATCAATGATTATTATTTCAAGTTAGATCATGAGCGCTACAGTCAATTTATTGCACCTGAAATTATTTGGGGTGAAGAAACCAATGAACAGGTAGATATTTACTCAATTGGTGCTCTAATCTACTATTTATATTATAGAATTGATTTTAGAACAAAGGCACTACAAAATATAACAAGTAGTGGACATAATAATGAAATTCAGAGATTGATCTTAAGAGCGACAAGTCAAATTAGAGATGAAAGACATGAGAATATAAGAAGTTTTATTGAAGAATTGTCAGCTCTGATTTGGATAGAAGTCGATCATAATGATGTGAAATATTATGATAAAATTCATGATAGCACTAAAATTATTGGTAGAGAATCTCTGATTAAAGACGTGAAAAAGTTACTCGAACTCAAATCTAAAAAAGCTTTGACGCAGCACGCTCTTTTCATCCAAGGCGAGAACGGCAGTGGAAAATCAAGGGTTTTAAATGAGATTTATTATATTTCCAAATTTAATCGGTTTAGTTACATCTATTTAAAACCAACAGATTTTTCAGATATATTTTATACAACAAAAGCTTTGATCAGACATATTTCTGAACAAGAAGATGTCTCTCCTATTCTTATACAAAAATATGGGCAGGAATTAGCCTGTTTAGTTCCAGAATTAACAGTTAAGTGGAACATAAAAGAAGTAAGGGATTTTAATGTACAAGTACAATACCTTCGTATTTTAAATCGTGTTTTTAACTTTTTTATAGATTATACAAGTAATCGATTTTTTCTTTTTATCATTGATGACTTTGAGAAAATCAGTAAAATAGAACGTGCTTTTTATGAAATGCTATTTGAATTTAAGGGGACTGCAAATTTTTATGTTGTAGCGACAACCAGTGATGCCGAAGATTTAGTCAAAAGATATTTAGATTCTTTTAACTATTTTAAATTATCTTCTCTAAACTTGGAAGAAACAGGACAAATCATTCAATCTTTATTGGGTTTAAATTATATACCTTACAAATTAACGCACAGATTGATGTTGGAAAATCAAGGAAAAGCAAGTGTAACCAAAAGGATGATTAAAAGACTTTGGTACGATGGTGTGATTTTTTTTGATGAATTAAGAATGATGTGGAATTTTGATGAGGTAGATGACAGTTTTAATTTTGATTATCTTGACCACAAGCGCGAAGATTTTGAGAACATAATAAATAGTATAAACAGAGAATATTATGAAGTCCTAAGAAAATTATCAGTTCTTAAGGGTTCATTTAGTATGCAGACGATTTTTAATTTTGCAAAAATTGAAGAGGAGTTTGGATATTATTTTCTATATGAAATGGAAGAAAAACATATCTTAAACAAAAGAATAAGTGATGTTGAATATGTATTTGTATTCAATACAAATGAAATCCGAAAAGCCTTTTTAGACACACTTAGTGAAGCAGAATTTGTTGAAAATTCAATAAAAGCAGCTGAAATGTTTGAACAGAAGTACATTGAATTTGGCGAAATAAATGAAAGCTTAATCGACTATTTCATCGCGAGTAAAAATGTTGAGAAAGCAGCAAATTATTGCGAAAAATTCGCTGAGTTATATCTTGAAAAATCAAACAATCATAAAGCAATTGATCTCATAGATATGGGACTTGAACTGAATCTGAAATTAGGAAACAGTGAAAAAGTTATCTCTTTGGGGATGAAATTAATAAAATTATTGATTAAAGCAGGTAGACTTGACAAGGCAATGGAACGTGTAAATTTTTTATACGGCTTTATCGGAGAAAAGTCTGTCTCTAGCAAGATTGATGTACAAATTGAACATGCCTATATTTTATATTTTAAAAACGACATCGCTAAATCTGATGAACTTTCCGATGAAGCCCTCAGACTTTCCTCTGAAATCGGCTATATTGAAGGTGAACTTAAAGCAGCCTTTGTAAAATGTAAGTGTTTGATTAGTAAAGGTGATTTAGAATCGCATCATGCAACTGCACTTCATTATATTGACTTAAGCACACGTCATAATCTACCGCAACATATTGCAGTATTTGAAAACGAAAAAGGAATTCATCATTTATATAATAATCAATTTGATGCAAGTATAGATGCATTTACAGAAAGTTTAAAATACTATAAAGAAATCAATGATGAAGAAAATATCGTTAAAGCGTATAATAACTTTGGCGTAATTTATCTTGATGGTTATGGTGATTATATCGTTGCTAGAGATTATTTTAGAAAAGCATATACAAAGGCAAGCAATAAAAATTATTTCTTGAATTTGCCTATTTACCTCAACAATCTAGGTGAAACATACAGGATTGAAGGGCGATATGAAATGTCCAATAAGTATTTTAAAGAAGCATATGAAATGGCTGAAAATGTCGGCGATAAAAATATGACTATATTAGCGTTGCTCAATTTGTGTCATGGTCATGTGCTCAGTGAAAATTATGGACGAGCACATAAACTAATTGCTAGGCTAGAGCATGAAGTTCAAATTATCAAGAAAAGAGATTATGATAAGTTCGACTACTACTTATTGCATTTTGAGTATTTTTTAGCGATGAATAGTATTATGAAAGTGAATCAATGGCGTTATGAATTTAATGCGGATGAAGTGATCGACGAATATAGAAAATATCGCCTCAAAATAATTGATTTAAAATTGAGTTATAAAAAAGAAAATATCATACTCAATAATAAAGGTGAACGTCATTCTGTCAAAAGTCTACCACATCAAGAGCTTGAAGCCCTCTTTGAAAATACCGAAAATCCTGCTGAATCAAAACTGTTAAGAGAATTTGTCTTAGAACTATTGATAGATACAATTGTTGAAAATGATTATTTATCAGCTGAAAGACTGTTACAAATGGATTATGCGTTGATGAAACGCTACAATACGAAATTAGTGAGACTAAAACGAGACTTTATTGAAGCTTGCTTCTCTGATTATGCTATTGAAAGAGCACTTACTCTTATTGACCAAATTAAGGAACAATCTTCAGAGTTTTTATGGCGCGTATATTATATTTTAGGCAATGAGTATTATGAGAAGAGAAATACCTATGAGGCATTAAGATATTATCTAATGGCGCTTGATGTAATTGCAGACCTCACGTCAAATATACCTTACGAATTTAAAGAAACTTACGTCTTACAAGATGATTTGAAAATGGCCCTCAAAAATAAGATCAATAAAATCATAAGAATTTTACTTAATTTTGAAGGGAGTAAATATGGACTTATTGTTGAAGGACGTATCGATACCGTCGAAGATTATTTTGATCTCAGCCAATTTAACTTACTTTATAACAATAGCGAGTTTCTAAATCTCGTTTATAAAAATTATGAGTTAACGGCTCAAGTTAAATATGAAAATTCTATTGATTTAATCAAACATTTGGAAAAAGATGAAATTACGAACTTAAAATTGATTTTGATGTATCTTCAACAAGTTGCAATAGGAGAACGTGCCTTTATCTATTTGCTTGATGAAAATGACAATATCAGTGAAATTATCAGTACCAACGAAGCAGCAAAAGAATATGACATTATGCGTCTCATCAACAATTTTGGAAACGACATAGATGGAATCTACATTTCTAAATTAAATTCTAATACCAATGCACAATTGTTAATTGAAGATCAAAAAGGAATGATTTGCTTCCCAATTTATGAAGCAACTTCAGCGAGAGAGTTTAGTGAAAAAAGAAGAGACGACATGTTTACGTCAAAGAAAAAAATCATCGGTTATGTTTTCTTAGACACGACAAATGTAATTAACCGTTTTAATGATTTTACATTTGAACAGGCAAAATCCTTTATTAATTTGATTTATGTATTCATTGACAACTATAACTTGAAAAAACTTTCAACAATTGATAAACTAACAGGCGTGTATCTACGTAAATATATAGAGCAGCAGTTCGCATTGTTAATGAGCATCTCTAGACAAAAGAACTATAGTTTATCAGTTATCATGCTTGATATTGATAAATTCAAAAATGTAAACGACACATATGGACACCGAAAAGGGGACGAAATCCTTACAAAAATCGGTGAACTTTTGTTAAAATCTGTTCGTAACACAGATTATGTGGCAAGATATGGTGGAGAAGAATTTATCATTATTTTACCTGAAACAGATGCAACAAGTGGTTTTAAAGTAGCAGAAAAAATAAGATTACTGATCCAACAGAGTAAGCTTCTAGGTGAAGAACATCCATTAACGGTAAGTTTAGGCGTTTCAACTTATCCTATTGATGGTGCCAATGAAGAAGAACTTGTTGAAAAAGCGGATCAGGCATTATATTACAGTAAAAATAATGGTAGAAACAAGTCGACCAGTTGGGATGATAATCTCATAAAAGAAGGACATCGTTATGATCGCTTAACCGGTATCTTAACGGGAAATATATCTTCAGATACAAGAAATATGCAGGCGATTTTGGATATCATCAATCAATTAAACCATGGTCACTCCCAAGATGATGGCATCAAAAATACATTTATTTCATTACTGGACATAACCGAAGGTGATGAAATTCAATTTATTAAGTTTGATGAAGAAAATAAAATTGAACAAGTCCATTATAAGAAAAAAGGTGTTGATTTAATTGGAGATACGCTTGTTCTTGAACAAAGGATTATCAATCAATTTATAAGCTCAAACCAAAGTCACTATTTTATTGATTGGGATGAATTGATCACAAATGAAGAATTGAATTCGGATGTAACCGTTATGCCTGATTGGAAATCATACATCATAATGAGTTTCAATTCAGAAACACAAAGAGGTATTTTGGCTATATCTGTAAGAATTAAAGTTAAAGAATTTGATTTTAGTAATTTCAATTTTGTGGAATCACTAAGACCTGTATTGGAACATATTTTATTTAAAGTGTAATTGTATTTTAGGAATTAATTAGATCTATACAGAGCATGAATGCTCACTTAGAAAGGGAAATAAATGATATTAAATGACTTTCTTCCGATGAATAAGGAGGACCTTGTAAGACTTGAATGGGATGAAGTTGACTTCGTTTTGGTTTCAGGTGACGCCTATGTGGATCATCCGACTTTTGGTCCGACAATTATTGGAAGAGTTTTACTTGACGCTGGTTTCAAAGTTGGCATCATTGCACAACCTGATTGGAATGATCCTGAGAGTATTGCAAAGTTAGGGACACCGCGGTTAGGATTTTTAGTTACATCAGGTAATATGGATTCAATGGTAAATCACTATTATGTCTCAAGAAAAAGAAGACAAACAGATAGTTTTTCGCCAGGGGGCCAGATGGGGCTAAGACCGGATCGTGCAACCATCGTTTATACTAACCTCATCAGGAAAAAATATAAGAATTTACCAATCATTATAGGCGGAATTGAAGCTTCTTTACGTAGATTTGCGCATTATGACTATTGGGATGATAAAGTACGTCGATCTATACTTGTCGATAGTACGGCTGATTTACTTGTATTTGGTATGGGTGAGCATCAGATTGTCGAAATAGCGGAGTACCTGAACAACGGAATAGAAGTTCAATACATTACACATATCCCAGGAACTTGTTTTATGACAAGCCACTTAGATATGCTACCTGATTATATTGAAATAGATCCTTTTGAAACGGTTAGTACAGATAAAATTGCTTATGCAAAGAGTTTTAAAAAAATATATGATGAGCAGGATCCTATTAGAGGAAAAACTGTTGTTCAGAAGCATCAAGATAGATATTTGGTGCAGAATCCACCGACTAGACCCCTTGAAAGGGATCAACTTGATTGGACATTTAACTTAGGTTATCAAAGAGCGATCCATCCTTCATATGTTGAACTTGGTGGCATACCTGCTATTTCTGAAGTGAAACTTAGCATCATCAGCGAACGCGGTTGTTTCGGTAACTGTTCTTTTTGTGCATTAGCATTTCATCAAGGTAGAATTGTAAGTTCGAGATCACATGAATCAATTGTTGATGAAGCAAAACAGATTATCGCAGATAAAGACTTTAAAGGATATATTAATGACGTAGGGGGACCTACGGCTAATTTTAGAAATCCAGCATGTGATAAACAACTCAAACACGGGGCTTGTAAGCATAAGCAATGTCTTTATCCAGAACCGTGTGAACACTTAAATGTTGATCACAAAGACTATGCAGAACTCATGAAAAAGTTAAGAGAATTAGAAGGTGTAAAGAAGGTCTTTATACGTAGTGGTATCAGATATGATTATTTGATGTATGATGATTCTAAAGATTTTTTCTTTGATTTATGCGAGCATCATGTTAGTGGACAATTAAAAGTTGCGCCAGAGCACATTGATGAAACGGTACTTGACTATATGGGTAAACCAAGTGGAAAACTTTATAGTGAATTCGTCAAAACCTTTGATGATATCAATAAATCATTGGGAAAAGATCAATATATTATACCTTATTTGATGAGTTCCCACCCAGGAAGTACAATTAAATCAGCAATAAGATTGGCGGAATATTTAAGAGATATCAACTACACGCCAGAACAAGTTCAAGATTTTTATCCGACTCCAGGTACATTAAGCACGTGTATGTATCATACTGGTATAGATCCAAGAACGATGAAACCTGTATATGTTCCAAAAACATCACAAGAAAAGGCTATGCAAAGAGCTTTACTTCAATACAAAAACCCTAAGAATTATGAATTGGTTTATGAAGCCTTGATCCTTGCAAATAGACAAGATTTGATTGGAACCCACGATAAAGCGTTAATTAAACCTAAAAGTGGTAAAGTTGCGTATTCGCAACGTACTCAAAGCAGACCAAACGCTAAAAAGACTCAAAAAAGACGATAATTTGGTAAGATTAAAACAAAATATCAACAAAAAGGGGAAGCGTTATGAAAAATGTTGTCATGATTGATGGACAAAGCTTAACAATTGATAAAGTTTTAGAAGTTTCTAGATTTGGTTATAAAGTTGAATTGTCACAAGAAGCAAAAGACAAAGTAATTAAAGCAAGAAAATTTGTGGACGAAATTGTTGATTCAAAGCGAGTTGTATATGGCATTACAACTGGATTTGGAAAGTTTTCAGATGTGGTTATTTCAAAAGAAGAAACAAAAGATCTTCAAAGAAATTTGATCATCAGTCACTCATGTGGCGTAGGTAATCCCTTTTCAGAAGAAATAGCTAGAGCAATTATGCTTCTCAGAGTTAATAACTTGGCAAAAGGACATAGTGGTGTTCAGCCAACTACAATAGATACTTTGGTACAAATGCTAAATAAAGGTGTTCATCCAATTATTCCAGAAAAGGGTTCACTTGGGGCAAGTGGTGATTTAGCACCATTATCTCATATGGTACTTGTAATGATTGGCCTTGGTGAAGCGATTTATGAAGGTGTAAGGATGGACGGTGCTGAGGCTATGGCTAAAGCAGGTATCCCAACCATTGAATTAACATCTAAAGAGGGCTTAGCCCTTATTAACGGTACACAAGTTATGACTGCAGTTGGCACTATTGCTTCTTATGAAGCAATGCAACTTGTAAAACTTAGCGATATTGCCGCAGCAATGACGGTTGAAGCTTTAAAAGGGATCACCGACGCATTTGATGCAAGACTTCATATGGTGAGACCTCATCAAGGGCAAATCGATACAGCGGCTAATATGCTAAGAATTCTTGAAGGCAGTGGACTTACAACTAGACAAGGCGAAATTAGAGTTCAAGATGCTTATACCCTTCGTTGTATTCCTCAAATACATGGTGCATCAAAAGATGCACTTAATTACGTCGTTGAAAGAATTAACATCGAAATTAACGCTGTAACTGACAATCCAATTCTTTTCCCTGAAGATGGCGTTGTGTTTTCAGGTGGAAATTTCCATGGTCAACCAATGGCGCTGCCATTTGATTTCTTAGGCATAGCACTTGCTGAAGTTGCTAACGTTTCAGAGCGAAGAATTGAAAGATTGGTAAATCCACAATTAAGCGGTTTACCTGCATTCTTGACACCTCATGGTGGCTTACACTCAGGTTTTATGATTGCTCAATATGCTGCTGCAGCATTGGTATCAGAAAATAAAGTCCTTGCACATCCAGCAAGTGTGGACTCTATTCCTTCGTCTGCAAACCAAGAAGACCATGTGAGCATGGGAACAATTGCAGCTAGAAAAGCAAAAGAAATTCTATTCAATGCACAAAATGTGGTCGGAATTGAACTTTTATGTGCAGCACAAGCAATAGATTTTGCAGACGCTTCTTTGCTTGGTAAGGGAACAAAAGCAGCATATGATGTTATACGTGAATCCGTTTCTAAAATTGAAGAAGATCGCGTAATGAATGTAGATTTTAATAAAATATATGATATAATAAAAACAAATCAAATTTTAACAAAGGTAGAAGAAGTGCTCGGTACGCTTAAACTCTAACGTTTAAGTTGAGCTTAGAAAGGTGTTAAATTGTTAGGACAAGAAAAACTAGATCGCATTAACGCTCTAGCCCAAAAGAAGAAAACCGTGGGTTTAACTGAAGAAGAAACGATAGAGCAATTAGAACTTAGAGAAAAATATCTTGAAGCATTTCGTAAAAACTTCAAAAATCAACTTGATAATGTTGAAATCGTTTATAAAGATTAATAGGGGGCAGGCATATGGCTGATAAACAGTACATTGTTTTTAAATTAAATGAAGAGAAATTTGCAGCCAGTATCAATCATATTGCTTCCATTACTGAGTATGCTTCAATTACTCCATTGCCAAATGGACCAGCATATATCGATGGGCTTTTAAATCTAAGAGGCGACATTATCCCAGTTGTTAATTTAAAGAAGCGTTTCAAGATGACTGAACAAAAAATGAATGAAAAAAGAATCCTTATTGCAAGAAAAGGAGATTTACAAATTGGCTTTTTAGTGGATGATGCATCACAATCCATGACAGTCGAAGAATCTCTGGTTATGGCACCTCCAAAAATTGCAATCAAGAGAGACAATGCTTACATTTCAGAAGTTTGTGTTCATAATAACGAATTAATTATTGTGATTGATCTCGATAAAGTATTAAGCGATGAGGAAATTGAAGAAATTACATCATTGTAAAAAAGAAAGTAAAATTGACTAGATTACTAGGACTCAAGATTCAAAAAAGCCCACGTTATATATACACGTGGGCTTTTATGGTATAATACTTCTTAGACTATATATGGGGTGTTCGTGTGAAAAACTTGATTAATATCAGTAGTTTAGATCAAATAATACAAAAAACTGCATTGGCAATTGAGGATGGTAAAAAGGAAATATTTGACATTTCCGAACGTGCACGCCATGATTACATATCCTATGAACAAGAGTTGATGAGTATTAAGGCAAAATTGACCATTATGATTAATGAGGTCGATAAACTTGAAATTCGATCAAAAATGGCTCGAAATATGATCAAAACCATCAATGAACACTTTGATGAATTTACAGAAAATGACATCAAAGAAGCCTATGCTTTATCTCAGAAAGTGCTTTTAGCGCTTTCTTCAAAAAGGCAAGAAGAGAAAGAGTACAATGAACGCAGAAATGAACTTGAAAGACTAATGCGAAACAGTGTTGAAGTGATCAAAAAATCTGAGATATTAGAAACCAAGGTAAGTGTAGCACTTGAATACTTAACGAGTAGCGTTTTTGAACAAATTGAAGATATTAAACAAAAGAAAGATCTGAGCATTAAAATCATTGAAGCTCAAGAAAATGAGAAAAAAAGAATTTCTAGAGATATACATGATGGACCAGCTCAATCATTGGCCAATGTAATTTTTAAGGCAGAATATGCGTCGAAGATAATAGATACATCTCCAGTCAAAGCAAAAAGAGAAATTGCTGAGTTACAAGAGGATGTTAGAGATACTTTAAAAGATATTAGAAAAATAATTTATGATTTAATGCCCATGTCTCTAGACGATCTTGGTTTAGTTCCTACCATTAAAAAATTGATGTCAAATATAATGGATAATTCCAATATTAAAGTTGATTTTAATGTGTTTCAAAGTTCTGTGATTGATAATCAATTAACCAATCTCATGGTATTTAGAGTGATACAAGAAGCGTTTAATAACATCATCAAACACTCCCATTGTAAGCATGCTAAAATTGATTTGCATATAAGCGATATTGAAATTAATGTTTCTATCGAAGATGATGGCGTTGGGTTTGATGTTACAAAGACCACTGAAAGTCCGCTGGGCTTTGGCCTTTATAATATGAAAGAACGTATTGAAATTATCAATGGTACATTAGAAATCAGTTCTACTCATCAAAAAGGTACGACTATCAAAATTAGAATCCCTAATAATTGACGGAGGAGCATATGAAAAAAATTAAAGTAGCAATTGCAGATGATCATGCACTGATAAGAGAAGGCATAAAAAAGCTGCTTGAGCTTGAAGAATCTTTTGAAATTGTTGCACTTGCTGGTGATGGTATTGAAGCCCTAGAGTGTATAAGAACCACAGAACCTGATGTTATTCTATTAGACATTAATATGCCAAACATGAATGGCATAGATTGTCTCAAACAGATAAAATCGGATTATCCAGATACTAAAGTGATTATGCTCACAATCCATGAGGACGCTGAATATTTAATTGAAACAATTAATATAGGCGCTGAAGGATATGTTTTAAAGGATGCAGATGTTTCATCACTTGTTAAAGCAATTCAGAAAGTTGTGCAAGGTGAAGTTTATATTCATCCTACTTTGTCAGGTATATTAGTAAGAGAATACAAACGTAAAGATAAAAACATGGAAGATGTTATAGGCAACAATTTAACAAAACGTGAATTTGAAGTTATTCGCCTTATTTCGAGGGGATATAATAACAAAGAAATCGCAATTGAGCTATTTATCAGTGAGAAAACTGTAAAAAACCATGTCTCTAATATCTTTAAAAAAATCAAAGTTACTGATAGAACTCAAGCTGCACTTTATGCAATAAAACATAATATTACAAAAATTTAATTCTCTTGAATGTATAGAATTATTTAGATATCCTATATATAATATGCACAATATTTCGAACAATTTCGAGGGGGATATTATGGAAAATTCAACACTATTTGAAGAATTGTCAAAATCATTAACGCACAGTTTTAAAAATGCTTGGGAAGCGCTTAGCGAAGAAGAGATTAAGGATTGCTTTTCATTTAATGATGGGTATAAACTTTTTCTCGACAAGGGAAAAACTGAGCGTGAAAGTGCAAATGAAATTTTAAGATTAGCTGTAGAAAAAGGATTTAAAAATATCGACTTATTTCTAAGCGGAAAAGAGAAACTTGCAAATGGCTCAAAAATATATGCAATGAATCGCGATAAGTCTATTGTCCTTTTTGTAATGGGTGAAAAACCACTTAGAGAAGGCATGAATGTTGTTGGTGCACATATTGATGTTCCAAGATTGGACCTTAAACCTTTTCCACTTTATGAAGATAGTGATATGGCATTCTTTAAAACGCATTACTATGGTGGGATCAAGAAATACCAATGGACAGCGACACCTTTAGCACTCCATGGTATCGTATATAACAAAAATAACGAAAAAATCGAAGTCGTTATTGGTGAAGATGAAAGTGACCCTATCTTAGCGATCACAGATCTTCTCCCTCATTTGGCAAAAGATCAATCTTCTAAAACACTCGCAGAAGGTATTGATGGAGAGACGCTTAACGTCTTAGTTGGCCATATGCCAATTGGCGATGATAAAACAAAAGACAAAGTTAAACTTCACGTTTTAAAAATATTAAGCGAAAAATATGGCATTCAAGAAGAAGATTTTTTATCTGCTGAATTTGAAATTGTTCCTGCTGGAAAAGCGAAGGATTTAGGCTTTGACAGAAGTATGATTTCAGCCTATGGACATGACGACAGAGTTTGTAGTTATGCTGGATTAGCGGCTATGTTTGAACTTGATAACCTTCAAACAACTGCATGTGGTATGTTTATGGACAAAGAAGAAGTTGGAAGCCAAGGTAATACTGGTTCTCAATCAAGATATTTTGAAAATATTGTCGCTGAGCTAATTGCGCTTCAAGAAGTAAATTATAACGATTTATTCCTAAGAAGATGTATCTCTAATACAAGCGTATTATCTGGTGATGTTGGTGCTGCTTATGATCCAAACTATGCAGGCGCTTATGACAAGAAAAATTCTGCTCATATCGGAAAAGGTGTTCAACTTGTTAAATACACTGGAGCTAGAGGTAAAGGCGGCTGTAACGATGCAAATGCCGAGTTCTTAGGCGAAGTAAGAAAAATATTTAACGATAACAACATCGTATGGCAAATTGGAGAACTTGGTAAAGTTGATCAAGGTGGCGGTGGTACAATTGCGTATATACTTGCTAACTCTAACGCTGAAGTTGTAGATTGTGGTGTGCCAGTATTAAGCATGCATGCACCATATGAAGTTGTAAGTAAAGTGGATGTCTATATGACCTTTAAAGCTTATAAAGCTTTTCTCAACAGATAAGAGCTTGTAGTCACAAATAATTTACAACCTATTCAATTGTTAAATTGGAACTTATGAACTAAATACTGTATAATGATATAAGAATGAAGATGAGCGTTATTAATAATGCTCATCTTTTTAATTGAGGACACAATTTATTTGTGACTGAAACTGAGGACTCAATGTCCGAAGTTTCTTATTAGGAGGCCATTATGAGTAAAAGAATTTTTGTGATTGATGATGACGAAAACATTAGAGAACTAATCGCACTTTACCTTACTAAGGAAGGCTATACAGTTGAACAATTTGAAAGTGGAGAAAAAGGACTAGAGGGTTTTAAAACCAATGCACCTGATCTTGTACTTTTAGACATAATGATGCCAGGTATGGATGGATATGATACGCTTAAAGCGATCAGAAAAATTGGTCAAGTGCCAGTGATTATGGTTACAGCAAAAGACGAAACCTTTGATAAAGTACTTGGGCTTGAACTTGGTGCGGATGACTACATAGTGAAGCCGTTTGAACCAAAAGAGATGACAGCTCGTGTTAAAGCTGTAATACGTAGATTTCAAAATGCAGATAAAATGGATTTAGATGGTATTGTGTCAGTATCAAATTTAACGATAAATATGTCAGATTATAACGTTACCTATTTTGGCAATGTATTGGAATTACCTCCTAAAGAGATTGAACTGTTAAACTACCTCGTGTGTCATCCAAACAGAGTGTTTACAAGAGAACAGTTACTTGATCATATCTGGGGCTATGATTTCTTTGGAGAGACTAGAACTGTTGATGTTCATATAAAACGACTTAGAGAAAAATTTGAAAGAGAAAACAACGGCTGGGAAATAAAAACCGTATGGGGCGTTGGGTACAAGTTTAAACTTGACTAGTGAGGTGAAGAATGAAGACGATTTTTCACAAATTTGCCTTTATTTATATATTAATATTTCTGATTTCATTTATATTGATTATTATCGGCGTAAGGACTGTTCTAGATATTTATTTTGTAAGTCATGAAACAGAACTTATTATTAAGCGAGTTTCCAATTATGAAGAATTGGTCAACAGCAAATATGTCAATACCATCAGTTTAAATGTTTTGCAGGAACAGGTCATGCTACTGGATGGCTATACAGGCGCCAATATCTGGCTCTTTACGGAAGATGGAAAACTATATTCAACGGAGTTAGATCGTGAGGATATGGATTTGTCTGCATTTCCTGATTTGCCAAATGAAATTCAGAAAGTTTTCACTGGAGAAACGACAAGCAAAGAGGTACTTTATAAGGACCTTTATAAAGAGCGAATGTTAAGAGTAGGTTATCCATTTAATGTTGGCGATACCACTTATGCGATGTTTATCAATGTACCTATGCCAGAGATTGAAGATACGATCTCGAAAGTAAGCGTCATTATATTTGTTTCACTTGCGCTTTCAGGGATATTGGCGGTCATCTTGATATTTTTAATTACACGAAGAATGGGTTATGAAATCAACGTTATTAACGATTCTGCAAGATATATTGCAGAAGGTAACTTTGAAAAGAAAATTATTATTAATCGAAAAGATGAACTTGGTGAACTCGCAGAGAGTTTTAATGTTATGGCAGATGAACTCAATAGACAAGAAAATACAAAACGCATGTTTATATCGAGCTTGTCGCATGATTTAAGGACGCCACTTACAACGATAAAAGGTTATACGCAAGGCATTTTAGATGGCACAATTGAAGGCGATAAGCAAGACCGTTATCTAAAAATTGTATTAAATGAGAGTGATCGCTTGATTAAGATGATTAACGATTTGCTTGATCTTTCAAAAATGGAAAGCGGTGCACTTGTTCTCAATAAAACTGATTTTGATATCAATGAGTTGATTTTAAATGTACTCGACAATTTTGAACAGAAAATTATCGAGAAAAATGTAAAACTCACTATTGATTTATCAAAAGATAAAGTACTAGCACATGGTGATTATACTTCAATTCATCGTGTTGTTTATAACTTGTTGGACAATTCAACTAAATTCGTTGAACCCGAGGGCTCGATCAGCATAAGAACAGAACTTCGTGGAGATAAACTTTATGTAGGAGTTAGCAATACGGGAAAAGTCTTAACGCCTAAAGAACTTGAAATGATTTGGGATCGCTTTACTAAACTGGATAAATCAAGAGGTCTTGAAAAAAAATCTTCGGGACTTGGATTATCAATTGTTAAAGAAATTATCAAAGCACATCATGAAAAAATTGATGTATTTTCAAATGAAGATATAGGTGTAGCTTTTATCTTTACGCTATCAACACAGATTTTTAAATCGTAGTAAATTGCCTCAAAACCAATTGAGGCAAAATCTTTAAATTTGATTATAGTATTATTCATAAAATGTTCAAAATAATACCTTATTGTATAGTCTAGGAGGTGTGTAAAATTGTTGAAGACAAATAGTGGTTCAAAACATCGACAAGCATTAGATCAACTGTTTTACGATGTCATGGAGGAAAAAGTCAGTTGTGCTATCAAAAAAGGTGAGAGTGTAATCAATACGTTTGACGTCGACGTAAGAGAAAACGACACTTGCTTCTTTGTTGAAGCTGAGTTACCTGGATTTACAATCGACAACATCACCATCGTATACGAAAACAGTTATCTAAGTATCATTGCTGAAAAGCATGGGCTTGATCAAAATGAAGACTATGATTTTATACGCCGTGAGAGAAGATTTGGGATTTTCAGACGCAATTTTTTAGTTCAAAATGTAGACAACGAAAACATCAAAGCAACACTTAAAAATGGCGTTTTAAAAATCGAACTCCCAAAAGCTTCACATACGATGTTCTAAATCTTATGACGAGGTGATCATGATGAATGAAAATGAAAACAAAGATTCACTAGAAACAAATGAAGTGTCTGAGAAGACAATTGAAATTGACCAAGATAAATTAGACACTGCGGTATCAGCTGGCATTGAAGATACTGAGCCAGTATATTCAGAATTTAAAGGTCCCATAAATGACAACTTTAAAACAGAATCTATTCCTATTCACGATGAAACAAAGGAGACTAAGCATGTTCATGTGCGAAAACCAAAGAAAGTTAAATTAACTTCTGTTTTAATGGTTGTTTTATCCTTGGTATTGATCAGTGGTAGTACTTATACAATTGGCTATTATCATGGTCAAATTAATCTCAACGAATCAGCAATTAATGATAAAGTCGATAAACTTTTAGAGAGCAACTATAAAGCCGAAATCTATAAATCTGTTAAAGATTATATTGATGAGTCTGGGATTAACACAAATATTTCAGATGCTGATGTCACTGAGATTTATAAAAATGTAGGTAATTCAATCGTTGGAATTACAAGTAAATCTACTGTATCTGATTGGTTTAACAATCAACAAGAAGCGACAGCAAAAGGTTCAGGTGTTATCATAGATCAAAATTCTGATCTATATTATATCGTAACCAATTACCATGTTATCAGTGATGCAACGGATGTTGTCGTAGAACTTGCGAAAGATCAGATCGTTAGCTCAACATTAGTTGGTTACGATGAAACAACTGATTTAGCTGTGATAACTGTGAAAAAATCTGATATCAATGCTGACTTACAAAAACAAATCAAACCAATTTCTGTTGGCGAATCTAGTAAGTTACAAATTGGTGAAGTTGCCATAGCTATTGGTAATCCACTTGGCTATAGCAATACCGTGACACAAGGTATTATCAGTGCAGTAGACCGTCAAGTTTCTACAGATGAAAGCATGACTTATATCCAAACAGATGCAGCCATAAACCCAGGTAATTCTGGTGGTGCACTGGTCAACAGCAAAGGTGAGTTGATAGGTATAAACTCAGCTAAAATTGCTGAAACAGATGTTGAAGGTATGGGATTTGCTATTCCATCCGAAAAGATGATGGCAATTGTAAAAGAATTAATGGAAAAAGGATATGTTTCAAGACCTTATATAGGTATAGGTGGTGTTGATGTTGATGAAAATTCAGCTAAGCTTTACAATATTCCTATGGGCGTTCTCGTAAAATACGTATATGATGCTTCACCAGCTCAAAAATCAGGCATACAAGTAATGGATTTAATAGTTGGCGTCAATGACGAGAACATATATAACATGGAAGATTTGACAACATTACTCGCCAAATACAAACCAGGTGACACTGTTAAAGTAAAACTTGTCCGCAATGAAAAAGAAGATATGGTTATAGATGTGGTGCTAGGTGAAAGAGGCACACAGAAAAAATAGTAATTGAAGAAATGAAAATTGATTTAAAGGAGATGACAATAAGGCGAGATGTCTTTGGTGCATCTCTTTTTATATTGGGTATGAATGCAAACGATATTAAATAAATAAAACTAAGGTGATTTAGTAGTTTGTGTTATAATGAGAGGATTGAGAATATTAGGAGGCTATATGCAACGTAACAATGCCGATAAGGCAAAAAAGGCACCACAGAAAAAAGACGACAACAATAAAAACAACTTTAAGCATAAATCAAGTAAACCGACAAATCAAAGCGGCAAATCTGATAAAAGGGGAACTTCTGATCAGTCAGAAAGATTTGGTAAGCCAGATAGATATGGTAAATCGGATAAAACAGAGAACGCCCCAAAATTTGAGAAAAAAGATAAATATGAAAAAATTGAAAGTTCAGGAAGACCAAGTAAATTAGATAAATCTGTTAGACCCTATAAATCAGATAAGGCTGCTAAATCATTTAAGTCAGATAAGGATGTTAAATCAGATAAACCTTTAAAATCAATTAAACCAGTAAAATCAGATAAACCCTATAAATCGGATGAAGCTGAAATTGATATTGATGTGATTACTCCTGTTGACATGGAATCAGAAGTTTTCATGCAAGTAGAGATTACAGATTTAGGTGATAGCGGCGAAGGTGTTGGTAGACATGAAGGAATGACTGTATTTGTACCAGGTGGTTTACCGGGCGATCTCGTAATGTGCAAAGTGATTGAACAAAAGAAAAGCTTTGCAAAAGCGAAATTACTCCATGTGATTGAGCCTTCTACACACAGAATAGATGCACCATGTGAGATTTATAGTCAATGTGGTGGATGTCAGATACAAGATTATGCTTATAAAGCACAGCTTGAACTTAAACAAAGTATGGTAGAAAATGCGATTAAAAGAATTGGTGGCATTGATTGTGAAATTTCTCCAATTATTGGGATGGAAAATCCATTTAGATACCGTAACAAAGGCGTTTATCCTGTGCAGGGAACATTTGATAAACCTAAAATTGGTTTTTATAAAAAACAGTCACACACAGTAGTAAATGCAAAAGATTGTCTTCTTCAAGACGTTCAAAATGCACCAATTATTGAAGCCATTAGAAAACATATGAAAGACTTTAAAGTATCGCCTTTTGATCCTAGATATAAAAGTGGTTCACTTAAAAATGTCATGATTAGAAAGTCAGAAGCAACTGGCGAAGTAATGGTCGTTATAGTTACATTTGGAAGTAAATTTAGCATGACTAAAACTTTAGTTGAAAGTCTATTGAAGGCATGTCCAAGTATAGTTTCGATCCAGCAAAGTATCCAACCAACAAGTAGCATAAAAGGATTAGGCGAAACCAGTAAATTGCTTTATGGGAAAGAGACCATTCAAGATAAAATTGGGGATCTTATTTTTGAAATTTCGCCATCTTCATTTTATCAAGTGAATTCAGCTCAAACTGAGAAACTTTATTCAAAAGCGCTCGAATTTGCGGCGTTATCGGGTACTGAGAATGTTTATGAACTTTATTCAGGCACTGGTACTATTTCCCTATTTTTAGCACAAAAGGCTAAATGGGTGTATGGTATCGAGATCGTGTCAGAAGCAGTTGATAATGCGCTTGAGAATGCTAAAGCCAATAACATAGAGAATGTGTCATTTATACTCGGCGATGCAGAAGAAGAAATTGCTAAATTATATGAAGCAGGTCATAAGGCAGATGTCGTCGTAGTAGATCCTCCTAGGTCAGGCTGCGAAGGTACCGTAATCGAGTCAATACTAGGTATGGCGCCACAGCGTATCGTCTATGTATCTTGTAAACCAGCGACACTTGCAAGAGACCTTAAGATGTTATGTGAAGGTGGCTTATATGAAGTGACAAATGTTCAGCCAGTTGATGTGTTTGGTCATACGGTACACGTGGAAGCGATAATTCTGATGACGCGTAGTGGTTCAGGTGAGAAAAAGTAGATGTTGACCACAACATATAGTGGTTTTGGTCTAAAATTTGGGCAAAAAACAGACGAAAAAATGACGTTTTTTGACCCCGGAAAAAGGGCTAAAATATAGATGACATAGCGGATTTTATGAGTTGAGAGTATAATAAGAGCTTAGAAGCATATGAAATAAGAAATTAAAAAGTTTGAAGGAGGACAATGGATGAGTGAAGAAAAATGTTGCTCTTGTTGCAGTACTGATAGTAAGGATCCTGTAATTGGTGAATATGTTTGCTATTGCAACCATGTAACTGAACAAGATATTATAGAAGCAATTGAAAATGGAGCATTAACTGTAAAAGACGTGATTGATAAGACTGGCGCTATGAAGAACAGCAATTGCGCAGTCAATAATCCAAAAGGGGTATGTTGTTATTCTGATATAGTTTATGTTTTCAATAAACATATGGAAAATACAAAATTATAGATTGTAATGAGTGAAATTTATTGAACTTAAATAATCAATAAATGATAATTTGAAAGGCGAGGCAGAGTTTTTAGATCAACTAAAATGATCTATAGACTCTGCCTTTTTTATGTCCAAAAACAGAAAGTGAGGAAAAAGAGATGGCTAAATTTCTTATGTATGATTCTGGATTACAGGAACTAGAGCAGTTGATGATGCTAGTTCCAAATTTTGTACCAAGAGGAAGCGGTATGGTTGTAGTCCGCGGATTTGTAAAGGAAGATACACATCAAGTATTAAAGTCACTGCCTAACTTATTAACCAAGTAAGCGTTAAATCAGATACTGGATATCTTGATTAATGTTGGAATTGTTAAGCAAACATAAACGATGGGAGTTCTGAACAAGTAATATTAATCCAGCTAAAATTTAATTAATTGAATAATCAATGGCTTAAGCGTATAGTATGGCAATTAAACCGTACATTTTTTTTACTATAACCCAATGGGTCACTTGAAAAACTGCAATATGCAGTGAATCAAGCGGCCTTTTATGCCCAAAATCAGAAAGCTGAAAATGGTCACGTTGAATTAAAAACAATGACTCAGTTCTTCAGTAACTTGAGTACCTAACAGCTCTTCTTATTCCCAATTTTTACCAAAACGAAGTAGTGAGCTTGTTATGTAAAGTATATAAATATAGAAAGGTAAAATGATATATGAGTGTGCATTCATATATGTTGACATTTTTAATATAAATGGTAAAATGAAATTATAATATATGAACGTTTGAACATATAATCATACGAACAAGAGGTGGCATAGTGATCAAAGATTTCGAAGCAGAGCGATGTGACTGTAATGTGCTTCATGAAGATGTGGTGAAGAAGGTAAAATTGAAGATGCCTCAGTACACAGATATGAATGATTTAGCAGAATTATTTAAGATCTTTGGGGATACAACCAGAATTAACATTTTATCTGCATTATTTGAAGAAGAAATGTGCGTATGTGATATCGCATATTTATTAAACATGACTCAGTCTGCGATATCTCATCAATTAAGAGTCTTAAAACAAGCAAGAATAGTGAAGAATAGGAAAGATGGTAAAGTAGTCTTCTACTCTTTAGATGATGAGCATGTAAAGAGAATAATTGATCAAGGCTTAATTCATGTTAATGAAAACAATAAAGGGAGGGCTTTAAATGAGTAGCACAATCAAGAAAGAACTGATACTGGAAGGCTTAGATTGCGCAAATTGCGCAACTAAGATTGAGGATAGAGTGAGTAAACTAGAACATGTTACTTTATCTTCAATGAACTTTGCAACCAAAACACTGACGATTGAAGTTTTGCAGACTGGTGATATCGATCAAGTGATGAATGATACCACTGCCATTGTTGCAAAACTGGAGCCAGATGTAGTTGTTAAAGAGAAAGTTATTACTAAAGCAGAAAAAAAGATTTTGATGCTTATGGGTTTAGGATGTGCAAATTGTGCCTCTAAGATTGAAAAAGAAGTAAAAAATATCGATGGGGTTGTGAATGCAACAGTGGATTTTGTTTCAAAAAAACTCATTATAGAAGTAAGACATAAACGAGAACTACCAAGAATTGTTGAAGAAGCAACAAAAATAGCCGTAAGAATTGAGTCAGGAATTAAAGTGGTTGATATGGAAGTGCACAAGAAAAAAGAAGTCAGTGAAGACAACAGACATGAAGAAAGTGGACATGAAGAAGATGGTATCAATAAAGTAGAGATAATCCGTCTCGGCTCAGGTTTTGTTTTGTTCTTAGTAGGTCTACTGATGAATTTCTCACCAATGATTGAATTGGTAGTTTTTTTAACAAGTTATCTTTTAGTTGGTGGAAGTGTCGTTCTAAAAGCTTTGAGAAATATATCAAGAGGACAGGTTTTCGATGAAAACTTTCTGATGGGTGTAGCAACCATAGGCGCATTTGCTATTGGAGAATATCCAGAGGGTGTTGCAGTAATGCTCTTTTACCAAGTGGGAGAATTTTTCCAAAGTATGGCTGTAAATCATTCAAGAAGGTCAATAACTGCTTTAATGGATATTCGACCTGACTTTGCAAATCTCAAAATTGGTGATAATGTCGAGAAGGTTTCTCCTGAAGATGTAGCAGTTGGAGATACTATTATTGTAAAACCGGGAGAAAAGGTTCCACTAGATGGCAAAGTACTTTCTGGAACTTCTATGTTGGACACTTCAGCAATCACTGGTGAATCGGTTCCTAGAGAAGTAGAAACGGGAGATGATATTCTTTCTGGAACAATTAATAAAAACGGACTTTTGACAGTTTTAGTGACGAAAGAATTTGGAGAATCAACGGTTTCTAAAATTCTTGATTTGGTTCAAAATGCAAGCAGTAGAAAAGCGCCTACCGAGAACTTCATCACAAAATTTGCTAGATACTACACACCAGCCGTTGTTTTTATCGCTCTTGCACTGGCTATAATTCCACCACTAATGATTCCGGGAGCAACTTTTAGCGAATGGATTTATAGAGCACTTGTGTTCCTTGTAGTGTCATGTCCTTGTGCATTAGTAATATCAATTCCGTTAGGTTTCTTTGGTGGTATTGGCGGTGCATCAAAAGCAGGCATTTTGATGAAAGGGAGTAACTACCTTGAAGCCTTGAACAATGTTGATACAGTTGTTTTTGATAAAACAGGAACTTTAACTAAAGGCGTTTTTAAGGTAACAAAAATTGTGAACTTAACAAATCAATTATCCGATGAAGAACTTCTTGAATACGCAGCCTACACTGAAAGCTATTCAAATCATCCAATAGCTCAATCAATTTTGAAAGCCTATAAGAATAATGTTGATAAGAGCATGATTGAAGAGTACGATGAAATTTCTGGATATGGTATTCAAGCGAAAGTTAAAGGGAAAACCGTACTGGCTGGGAATCTCAAACTGATGAAAAAGGAGAATATATCCTTTGATGAAGGTCGTACGAAGGACGAAGTTGGTACGATTATTCATATGGTTATCGATCAAAAGTACTCAGGATTTATTGTTATTTCTGATGAGATCAAGGAAGATTCAAAGCGAGCAATTCAAGAGTTAAGAAAATTAGGCGTTAAGAAACTTGTAATGTTGACAGGTGACAATAAAGCAATTGGTGAAAAAATAGGTCAACAACTTGGATTAGATGAAGTATATTCAGAACTTTTGCCACATCAGAAGGTTGAAAAGCTTGAAATGCTGGAAGGCCGAGAGGGTAGAAAAGGTAAATTGGTGTTTGTAGGTGACGGTATAAATGATGCCCCAGTTTTAACACGGGCAGATATTGGTATAGCAATGGGTGGGATTGGTTCTGATGCTGCAATTGAAGCTGCGGATGTCGTAATCATGACGGATGAACCATCAAAAATTGCAAGTGCAATACGCATTGCAAAACGAACGAAGACCATTGTGTGGCAGAATATTATATTTGCTTTCGCAGTTAAAGGAATTGTACTGGTTCTTGGCGCTGGCGGACTAGCCACAATGTGGGAAGCTGTATTTGCAGATGTTGGTGTTGCTGTTCTAGCTGTTTTCAATGCTATGAGAGTACTTAATTCGAAAACTCAATAAACGCATTGTTGAGTTTCAGGAGGTAACATGCTAAATGTAATATCAAGTGGGTGTCTGCTTCTTTTTGGTAGTGTGTACATTGCGAAATTGTTGCTTTTAAAGTATAGGGATAAAATCCTCGCCAATTCATTAGGTGATAAGGGAAAAGAACGAAATTTGAGCAGAGTTGAAAGACTGGTTAAATGGTCTGTATATACTTGGATTGCAATTTGGATTTTGAATATTTTCGGAATTTCGATTTATGCACCATTGTTGATGAATATGCCACTTAGGTACATTGGTGTGGCATTGAATGCACTTGGAGCAATCTTGTTTTTCATATCCGTTATTGTTATGAACAAGTCGTGGCGAGTAGGTATTGATCACAATAGCACTGCTAAACTAGTGACAAGTGGGATTTACAAATTTTCTAGAAATCCTGCTTACGTTGCCTTTGATACTATGTTTTTAGGAACGGCAATTACTTTTGGAGATTTTGGATTGTTGTTGATAGGTATAGTTGCTGGATTTAGTTTGCACAATTTGATATTGAAAGAAGAATCGTATCTTGAAGAAAAATTTAAAGGTGATTATATAAAGTATAAAAATGATGTTGGTAGATATTTATAAAGAATAAACTTATTAAAATCCCTGAACGCTATGAATCGACAATTCAATTCAGGGATTTTAATTATTTGGTTTATAGGTTAGTAAGCATGAATTGGTTTGACAATTACGGATAATGTGCTATTATAAAATTATATTAAATAAAAGTAACAGTGAAGAGATACTCTTTTCACGATAATGGCAAACCATTGGAAACGGTGGGACGCAAAGCTATAGGGCCTTTCGAATGAATGGCAGCCTAGCCACCGAATGAGAAGATTTTCTGTTTTTTGAAAACTTCAATAAGTCCATATTGTGATGAGTAACTCTCAACGATAATAGCAAACCATTAGTAATGATGGGACGCAAAGCCATAGGGCCTTTTAAAAAGAGGCAGCCGTGCTACCGAAAGGAGAGTTATTATGAAAAAAATAATAAGCATTTTAATGGTTTTAATGATTTTAGTTGGAAGTTCAATACAATCATATGCTTCAACACAAGCGCTCCAAGCTGATACTGATAATGGATTAGTAAGAGTTCAGCTTGATGATGTAGACGGTGCTAAAATGCTGTTATTAGTTGAAAAAGATGGTGTACGATACTCTTATCCAATTACTGATACAGATATCAATCAATTTCCACTTCAATTGGGAAATGGCAACTATCTCGTTAGAATTATGCAAAATACAACCGGCAACAGTTATAAAGAGTTATCCAGAATTGATGTTACATTAGAATTAGAAAACAACAATAATGTATTTCTAGCATCTATACAAGACATAGAGTTTGATGATACTTCATTACCTATCGTCAAAGCCAAAGCATTAACAAAAGGATTAAAAAATGACATCGATAAAGTTAAAGCAATATATAATTATGTAAATCAAAATATTAAGTATGATTATACAAAAGCAAAAAATGTTAAAAGTGGTTATTTTCCAGATATCGAGTCTACTTATATCACAAATACAGGTATTTGTTATGATTACGCTTCAATTGTAGCTGCGATGCTTAGAAGTGTTGGTATTCCAACAAAATTGATAAAGGGTTATTCAATTCCAACGAAAGACATCTATCACGCATGGAATGAAGTATATGTCGATGACGAATGGAAAATAATAGATACTACAGTTGACTCTGCATATGTTCAAGCAAATTTGAGTACAAAAATGTTTAAATCATTTACTGATTACAAGGCATCTAAAATGTACTGATATAATCTTCGATTTTGATTTTTAAGAAGTCATTGTCGTGTTTATTAGTCTCTGAAAATCGTAAATGGATGAGCTATCGGAAACAAATTTGATTCAATAAATTCATATTATTACTTGTCGGGCCCCAAAAGTCAATTATGCAGATTTCTGAATTAGGGATTTGATTTTTGACAACAATGAAGATTTATGAAAGTATATTGATAGAGCTCACATTAGCAGAAAAGCGTGAATGCTTTGAATTTGATTTGAATTGAATAGTCGAATTAATATTTGAAAAGTTATGAGGCAATTGTTTAAGGTCAACTATAATGACCAATAAGCTATGCCTCTTTTTTTATTTTAAAAATCTGTGAAAAAGAGTCATTCATAAACAAGCCAATTGTTTATTTAGCTTATGTAAGAATCAAAGTTATATGAATTTAAAATGGATTTGAAGCCGGGGTCAAATAGTTGATTCCGGTTTTTTCATATCAAAAATTAAACGAAAGGATGGAAAATTTATGAGACAGAAAGAAAAACGCATTGGTATTGTTGCACTCGCCTTCTTGATTCTGCTATGTAGTGGAATCTATATTGCTTACCGACTTCATCCGGAAAGTTTTATAGGAAAGGACGAAATTATCACACGTGGCGAATACGCTGCGATTCTAGCAAATGAGATTTCGCTTGATATCTCAAATTCAGAAAAAGAACCACCAAGTTTTTCAGACATCGATGATCATTGGGCAGAGAAATACATTGAGGCTTTAGTAGATGCAGGAATCTTTGATCTAGCAGACTATCCAGATGCTTTCAAACCCGATGAGCCAATTACCCGTGCTGAAATTATCAAGCTTCTAGTGAAAATTAAAGGTTTGGAAGATGAGGCAATGAACACTCAAGGGCACAGTGGCTATAAGGATCAAGAAGTCATCAAAGATGAAGACAAAGGCTTTGTAATCATTGGTCGAGAGAATGGAATCATTGGAGATGAGGAGGATGATAAAATCAGGCCAAATGATCAGGCGACCAAAAGCGAAGCGGAGGAGATGACAGAGAGTATTAATCAAAAGCCGATTGAAGAAAAGCCTACAATACCATCACAAACGCCTGATACGACAACACCAGAACCAATTAAACCGACTGAACCTGAAACTCCCACAGACCCAACGACAAATCCAGAAGAGAACATGCCACCTATAACACCAACTCCAGACTCTAGTGGTGGAAGTTCTCACGATAAGTCTGATAGAGATTCTTATCATCCTACAGCAGAGGTGAAGTTTGAATTACCCGAAGTAGTCCACACAGACAATGAAATTGAAGTGATGCCTATGTGGAAATACATGAATAGCTATACTTGGACACTGTCTAAAACTGATGTAGATGGCTCTGAAAAGTCTATTGAGATGAAAGATGCTGTTACAGGCGCACTTGGACTGGAGGGTGGCACCGTTAAGTTTATGGAGTACGGTCAATATACTTTGACAGCCACCGCTAAAAATGCCAGAGGAAAAGAAACTGTACTATCCATGCAAATCAAAGTATACCCAGTTATCAATATGAACTTTGATATGCCTGAAACAACGCACACTGATAAATCAACAACCATCACATACTCGTTAGAAAATCTATATGGAAACAACATCGAGTGGTCAGCGATAAAAGATGGTGAAGTAGCAAAAATAGCTGACATCTTTGACGGTGAACTTGGAAATGAAGGTGGAACCTTTGTTTTCAGGAACAAGGGGGAATATACCCTAACTGCATGGATTAAGGACGCTACTGGCCGTATATTTTCACATACGGAATCCACAAAAGTTTATCCTGTTGCGGGAATTTCATTTAACCTTCCATCCGTGTCTCATACGGATAAGGAACTTAATCTTTCAACGGTCCTAATTGAAGCAAATAACATGAACGTTGATTGGATCCTACTGAAGAATGGCGAGGCAGTTGAACTTTCAAATGAGCTCGAAGGTAAGCTAACCAATGAAGGTGGAAATATTCGTTTCAAGGATAAGGGCGTGTATATGCTCATTGGAAAATTAATCGATGAAACCAATAGAACATTTGAAGTTTCACATAGCATAACAATCTATCCCATTGGTTCTGTTGGATTTTATGCACATGAAATTACGCATACAGATAAGACAATCCACGTAGAAACCCGATTTGAAAATCTCGGAGATGCATCAATTCAGTGGTCACTATCCAAAGATGGTGAAACAGTTGAAGTTAAAAATGCAATTCAAGGTGAACTTGCTGATGAGGGAGGCTTCATCAGCTTTGTAAATAAAGGAGAGTATGTTCTTAAAGCATCCTTCACTGATAAGGCAGAAAGAAGTTACAGTTACTCAGCTCCAGTCAAAGTGTATCCAGTCCCGAGCATCTCGTATACTTTGCCTAAAACGGCTCACACAGATACTGTAGTCCAAGTGGTTCCTGAAACCTCAGAGATGGATGGCCTTAATGTTCAGTGGTTACTTGAGAATGGTTTTGGATTCCAAGATTTTGGAACGTATGTTAATGGAACGCTTGATAATAATGGTGGTTCTATAAGTTTTAAACATGCTGGAACTTACGAATTGATTGCTCGCATTACTGATGAAACAGGTCGAGTATTCCTATTTGAAAACGGTGGTAAGATTGAGGTTCTGCCAGTGCCGAACATTTCATTTGAACTTCCGGAAACGACACATCTCGACCGTACCTTAGATCTTAGAACAAGAGGAAATAACAATGTACTTCCGGTGAATTGGTCAATCATGAAGGATGGTGAGTTAGTAAATTTATCTGACGTTATTGATGGAGCCATTAATGCCTATGGTGGACAAATTCGTTTTACTCAGACTGGAGAATATACACTTACTTCCTCAATGACAGATGCTCTGGGAAGAGTATTTTCTTATACAGCATCAACTACAGTCTATCCAGTTCCGGAGATTTCACTTTCTGTGCCAGAGACTTGGTATGTAAGTGAGATGGGGGCAATCAGTGTTACCGGTACTTATATTGATAACCTCATTACAGAATGGACTATTATAAAGGATGACGGTGGCTCTGAACCTTATTCCAATTTTGCAACTGGTGAATTAAACAAACAAGGTGGCAACCTAACATTCCCTTCAAAGGGCCAGTATGAACTAACCCTAACAATGGCAGATACTTCTGGTCGAAGTTATGTAAATAGTGGTAGGTTTACGGTTTACCCAATCCCTAGCATGAGCACTTCACTGACACCAATCAGTTACAGTGGTGATGCCATTACCGCTACAGCACTTGGTTCAGAACTTGATGGTATGGACATTGAATGGCTAATTTCTGTTGATGGTGGTGAGGAAAAGCCATATGCACAATGTGTAACAGGCTCGCTAGGTGAAAATGGAGGCAGCTTTACAGTCACTACAGATAAAACAATCTCTATTAAGCTGGTTGCTGAGGTGACAGATGTTAATGGTAGGAAATTTACTTTCACATCTAATACTGCGACAGTCAAGCCGGTAGCAAGTTTTAGTTTCTCAGCTCCACAGACTGTTCACGTTGGTGATAGCATAAACGTTTCTATGCAGTCCTTATCTGGACTTGAGGGTAGGAATCTTAATTGGTCTCTATCTCAAGATAGCAATCCAGAGAATTATTCTGGAACATTATCAAATAGTGGCGGTAGCATTGTCATAAACAAAACCGGCAACTATGTTATAAAAGCTAGTACTATTGATAGCACCGGTAGAGAATTCAGTTTTTCCAAGAGCATCGCCATAACAAACACAGCACCTAACAAGCCAATCGCTAGTGCTGTTGTAACAAGAACTGCACTGAACTCTAAGCTAAAGGTCAATATTTCAGCCACAGCAACTGATCCAGACTCAGATGCATTCACACTTGAGTATTCAGGCAGTACGGCAGACAATTATTATCCTGTAGGAACTCATACTGTAAAGGTTAGAGCAAAGGATAAATGGGGTCTATATTCAGAATGGACAAACATCACTTTTACAGTTACAAACTCTGTACCTACTACACCAGTGATTACACGTACACCAGACGGAAACAGTGTCGCTCCCGGTGTACCAATAACCATTACAGCATCGAGCAGCGATCCTGATGGTGATGCCATCACATATGTTTGGGAGGGACGACCTTCACAAACAAGCACAGCTTATCCACTGGGTAAAAATGTTGTTCGCGTCAAAGCAGTAGATTCTACTGGAGCAGAATCGCCATGGGCAGCTATCGTATTCTTTGTTGCTGATCCTAATAGTGGCGGTGGTATGACGCTAAACGGTCCTGAATCCGTTATTCTTGAACAGGGGATTGCAGGTGCGACCATTACAAACTATACCTTTACAGTGCCACCGGTTAGCGGACATAGTGGTCAAGATTATGGAAGAGTACGTGGATATAACGTTTTAGCTGGACAGTGGGATCAACTTGACTATGCAACGACTACAAATGGCATTACATTCAGTAGAACTCTGTCGCCGAGTGTTTACAGCAAATTGGAGTTTTATTACTACACCAATCACGATTGCATGTACAACAAATCAAATATCACCTATTCAGTAAGCTTCTATTTTCAATAACGATTCAGATTTAAATAACAAAACTTGAAAGAGAGGTAGATAACCAATGTCAAAATTATATATGTACGGTACAGAGCTTGGGGAGCTGGAACAATTGATGATGCTAGTGCCCAATTTTATGCCAAGGAAAAGCGGAATGATTGTTATGCATGGTATTAATAGGGGGAAAGAGGCATCGAAATGTCAGCCATGCTTGTATGAGGAGAGTAGCTCCCAAATAAGTGAAATTGGAAATGTGATTAATGAAATAAATCGATTAGGATTTGACAGCTATAAAGACATCACTTTCACTTGTTTTAAAAATCATAGGTCAATTCGACTCAATGAAAGACTTATCAATTTAGCCAGAAATTATGATGGGGAAATATTTTTAAATGAAATTCAGCGTTCGAGATTTTATTCAGTGTGCAGGTTGCAAGGTGTATCCACTAAAGATAGAAATTCGTTTTACCTTGCCACATTGTTTTTGCTTACTGCGGATGATAAGTTGTGGAGCGTTGCAAAAGATCATGTTTATTTAGACAGTTTTGAATTTAAAAAGATGCAGCTTAGTGGAATTAATACTGAAGGATATGCTCTCTATCAAACCGCCAGAACCATTTGCATGGGTAGAGAGTACATCAAACTGGATGAGATTGCAGACAAGACGTTAATCGGTGATAGGGCTTTTAAAGCGATTATCAATGCAATACTCATTTCAAAATATGGATTACTAGTGCTAAACCTAAATGACTAGAAGAGTTACTTTCTTACCGAGATGACTGTCTCAATAAAATAGAAGGTAGTTCTTTTTTATTGGCTCAAACTAGAAAGCGGGTTAGCTTATGAGATCATGAGAATTGGTCTCTGAAGACCGCTGAAGAGCTTGGAGTAACAGAATGTACAGACAATGGAGGGATAGGTATATGCATGGTTTTAAATCTCGAAACGAAGTTGAAAGAATCAAGGAGCAGTATCCTGTAGGCACTAGGATAGAACTTATCCAGATGGATGATCCATATGCACCTGTTGAGTCTGGTATACAAGGAACTGTTGAAATCGTTGACGATGCAGGCACTCTTCATATGAAATGGGATAACGGAAGAACTTTGGGCATCGTCCCCGGGGAAGATCAGTTCAAGGTAATCTCAAAACCTGCTGAGGAAACAATGGACAATGATCAAAAGCAAGGCATGGGAGGATTGAATATGTAAAGACAAGAACAAAAACTGCTACAAGCAAATTAATTGAATAATTCAAGGCATATATGTACGGAAAGTAAACCGTGCTTTTTTTTATGCCTTGAGTTCTATGAGGCCGCTTGAATGACTGCAATATGCAGTGAATCAAGCGGCCTTTTTTTATTTCAAAAAAACTATCCCACCAGAAAAAGGAGGCGAGGAGGTGGAATATGTAAATCTTAATGAGAGATTTTTAAGTCACTTAAAAAGAAATCATACAGGTGCAGGGAGTGCTGTACAAAGCAAGGGGTTGGAACTACGGTTTCAAATGAGCGGAAGGAAGATCCGTGACATAGTCAATACACTCAGATGCGAGGGACATCCCATCTGCAGTGACGATGGCGGTTATTATTATGGCGCCAATAAGCATGAGGTTCTTGGTAGCATACGTCAGCTGAATAGCCGGATTGAAAAAATTGCAGAAGCTAAAAATGGACTGGTAGATGCCCTATCCCTCTATCCGGATTCAAGTAGCAATGAACAGCTTCAAATCTGGTTTGTGTGTGTGAAGGAGGGATGATTTATTAATAGTTTTATGAGTTGGATAGGCGGAAAGAAATCCATGAGGGAACTGATTGTTTCGCTCTTTCCGCTTTATTATGAAAGGTATATTGAAGTATTCGGTGGAGGGGGTTGGGTTTTATTTCATAAGCCACCGGGCAATGATTTTGAAGTTTATAATGACTTCAATAGTTTGCTCGTAAACCTTTATCGATGTGTCAGAGATCAATATGAAGAACTTCAAAATGAGCTGAAGTATGTTTTAAATTCAAGAGAGGATTTTGATGAAGTCAAAGCTGTCCTTGATAAGTCATATGTTGAAAATGACGTCAAACGTGCAGCGTGCTTTTATCAACTAATCAGATACAGCTATGCATCAGGACTTACGAGCTTCGGCAGCCAACCCCATGACATCAGAAGCAATTTTCCTATCATTGAGCAGGCTCACCGTAGACTAGCAAAAGTAGTCATCGAAAATAAAGATTTTGAAAAGCTGATTCGGCAATATGATCGCCCTGTCAGCTTTTTTTATTTGGATCCACCTTACTTCGACACAGAAAAGTACTACAAGAATGTCGGAGAAGGTGGTTTTCAAAAGGAAGATCACATCAGACTCAGAGATACACTGCTTGGTATAGAAGGGAAGTTTCTACTTTCCTACAATGACTGCGAGTATATCAGAGAACTGTACGATGCCCCTGGCATCACGATCGAGAGTTACAACCGAATCAATAACATCAAGCAAAGATATGATAATGGCGCTCAGTTTTCAGAGATTCTCATAGCCAATTATGACATGCATGAACGTGAGCGAGACGGCTTGGGGCAAATGAATTTATTTGATATCAATAACGAATTTAATAAGGAGGAAATCAGCTTATGAAAAGACTAGAACAAGCGGTAAAAGGTTTTCTGTGCCTTCCAATTACAGAATCTGCAGAAAGAAAAATTGGTGATGTCGGAAAGTTAGAAGCAACCATCATCAAAAGTGGTGTAGTGCTTACAAAGTCAGAAATGACGGCGATGGATGTATTAGAAACCATTGATGGACTTGAAGAAATACTCAAAGAATTGTACAACGCTCTAGTTGGTGCAACAGGCATTTGTTGTGAGGATTGCGACCCAGATGAAACTGAAGATGCGGTTGCAATCAAACTGCCAGAATTTATTCTCGAAGATGCAGGCATTCCAAAAGACGCTAAGCTTTGTGCGTTCACAACTGAGGCGAGTGGCGAAGTGACCGTCATGGAGGCTGAATACAAACATGATCTCACCGATGTGCCTGAAGACATGCTTAAGTTATTAAAGGACATTGGAGTTTGCTTATCTTGCCTCAATGAGTGCCTGATGTCTGAAAGAATCATTTATGGAAAATAGAAGTAACCTAAACCTAAAATCAATTTATGTGAGCGGACATGGGGCAATGGGAGGTGATGTAAATGAGCGGAATTGAAATGAAAAACGGACTACTTGTCTTTTATGGGAATCCTGCAGGTTATGTCAAAGAGAACGAAGCAACTGTTGACACGATGTTTCAGGGTAAAGAATTTGACGAGTGGCTTGCAGAAAAAAAGTTCATTCCCAATTGGACAGAAGGCGTTTTTGAAAGGCTTTCTAAAGGTGAAAAATTAGGGGGCTCACTTGAGGCTAGCAGTCCCCTTAAAAAAGTTCGAATTTGGCAGCTTAAACCTGAGTCAGATTTTGAACTCAGATTCAGATCTTACGATGATGTAGTGACAGCCTCTGGAGAGCCATGTAAGGATAATTACGATGTTATCTTTGATTGTGAACTTGAAACAAATGATCTTGAGTCCATCTATACAAATTTCAACTTGAACCACCCATCAGATTTTAAAGGACACTCTCTTTCAATTTCTGATGTGGTGGAGCTTTACGATGAAAACGGCAGAGAATTTCATTATGTGGACCAATTCGGATTCAAGGAAATTGAATTTATGGATCAAGAAAAAGAACAGGATATAAAAATGAGCATGTAAAAAATCTAAACTACTGGAGGAACTATCAATGAAAAGATTTATGAAAAACGTAAATAACTTTGCTGTAAGACAGGCTATCAGAGCGGATAAAGCACTTAGAAATAATAAGGGAGAAGGCTATATCGATACAGCGGTTAAAATTCTGATTGCTGTTGTACTTGGCGCACTTTTACTTGCAGGACTCTATGCATTGTTTGGTGAGGTGGTCATGCCTACACTCACACAACGCATTAGAGACATGTTTAACTATGGTGGTGCAAATTAGAGAGGAGTAATGACTCATGGGAAAAACAGCGAAAACTCAGAATAAAAGAGAATCTAGTCTTTACTATGATGTGAAGATACAAAGTATCAGACCAGAAGGAACATTAAGAGCCACTGCAACAGTCAACATCAATGATGCTTTTGCCATCAGGGGTGTAAAACTCATGGAAGGATCAAAAGGGCTCTTTGTATCCATGCCGAGTTACAAAGCAGGCAATGGGGAGTATAAGGATATCTGTTTCCCTTGTACATCTGAAGTAAGAAAAGAATTTGATAAAGCTGTGATTGGAGCGTATGAACAGGCACTGACACAAGGCCATGATCAGGAATAAAAAGAAAAAGCTTCAGAAGAAGCGACTCAGGAAAATGCACAAACGATGACATTGTAAATCAAAATAAAGAAAGGTTGGTAATTCTGATATGAAGAAATTTATAAAAAAAGTGAATGACATTACTATGACATATGCTATTAAAGCAAAGGTGGCAGTCAGTAACCATAAAGGTGAGGGCTACATCGATACAGCCGTCAAAATCTTGATTGCGGTAGTGCTCGGAGCATTACTTCTTGCAGGTCTATATGCATTATTCGGTGAGGTGGTCATGCCCACTCTTGAGCAAAGAATCAGGAACATGTTTAACTATGCAGGTTAGCAGTATCATTCAGACGGTGCTGTTTTTCTGTTTGATGGGATGTGCAGTCTATACAGATATCAAAAAAAGAGAAATCCCAGCAATCATTTGGTCGTTGGTTGCACTGATATCAATATTAGATTTTAAGACTGTTCATCTGTTTGGCATTTTAGTAGCACTACCATTATTAATTGCAGCTATGATGAGTCCAACTGGTATTGGTGGCGGGGATATTAAGCTTGTAGCTGCGGTCGGACTTGTGATTGGCTTTTGGAAAACAGTGACTGGGATGGCAATTGGACTGAGTCTAGTGATCATTTTTCACGGAGTTGTAAAACTGTTTTACAGAATCTCGAACAAGGAGCATGGGCGCATGGCCTATCCGTTAGCGCCCTTTCTCGCTCTTGGTTATCTGTGTATCTATTTTTTATGAAGGAGATGATGAAGCTGTTTGTAAAAGGACATAGATTTGAAACGAGTTATAATCATGAAACCTATGCATATGCAGGCAAGTGGTCAGGATCCGTGGTACTTGCTCCTGAAAATGACGAGAATGCGGAGGTTCTCATTTATACAGAAAATGAAATTAACGAACTGATTGAGACAGGCGAATTAAAGCAGATCACAGATCAGGAAATGGTGATGCGGTAACAATCTAAAGAAAAGAATCTATATAAAACGGAGGTACGTATGAATATTTTTAAAAACAGAATGGTTGTCGGGGTGTTTTGCATTGTGCTTTCACTCCTCATTTGCTTTGGCATAACGCCATTGTTCAATAAAGGCATCAGCCAAAAGACTGAGATTGTCAGAGTGACTAAAGAAATAAAGGTAGGGGCTCAAATTACAAAGGATATGGTCCAAAATATTGAAGTTGGTGGGTACAACCTCCCAACAGATGTTGTGAGATCAAAAGAAACAGTAGTTGGAAGCTATGCACTTGCTGATTTATCAATTGGGGATTACATTTTGAATGCAAAAGTTTCAAAATCACCAGCTGCTGAAAATGCTTATTTGTACAATCTAGATGGCAGTAAGCAAGCTATGTCCATTACCATTAAGAGTTTTGCAAATGGTCTTTCCGGAAAGCTTCAAAGCGGTGATATTGTATCTATCATTGCTCCAGATTATAAAAAACAGGGGGCAACTGTTATTCCGCCAGAGCTTAAATATGTGGAAGTCATTTCAGTCACAGCTTCAAGCGGGTATGATGCCAACACAGGTGAACAGAAGGTTACCGAGGACGAAAGAGAATTACCTTCAACAGTTACACTACTTGTAACACCTGAACAAGGAAATATTTTAGCTAGTCTTGATGCAGATGGAAAGACACATCTTTCACTTGTGTATCGAGGAGACCAGAAAAATATTAAGGAGTTTCTTGATACTCAGACTAAAATTTTAGATGCTCTATATCCCAAAAACAGCACTAATGCTACAACTTTAGTTGGACAGGGGGAATAAGGATGATCAATTTTAAGAAGAATTCAATCTTCTCCCGTGATGCCAAAGAAGAATCAGTAAAAGAAGAGATTCTCCACGGCGGTGTTCTAGCTGTCTGGGGAAGCCCAGGATCCGGTAAAACAACGACTGCCGTCAAACTAGCCAAGTATCTTGCAGATAAAAAGAAAAATGTCATTTTAGTACTGTGTGATATGACTGCACCGATGCTGCCTTGCATTTGTCCGCCATCAGATTTGGAATGTGAAAAGTCACTCGGAAGCATTCTGTCTGCGACACATGTGACCGAACCGTTGGTGAAATACAACATGATCACCCACAAGAAGATGGCCTACCTAACAATGATTGGTATGCTGAAAGGCGAGAATGAGTACACCTATGCTTCGTATTCAAAAGTGCAAGCGATGGAGTTTATTGAATCGCTTAGAAAAATAGCGCCATTTGTTATCATTGACTGCAGTAGCTACATTGCCAATGACATTCTATCAGCTGTTTCACTTCTTGAATGTGACAGTGTTCTCAGGCTTGCCAATTGTGATTTGAAGTCTATAAGCTATCTCTCCAGTCAGCTGTCACTCTTACAGAACAGCAACTGGGATATAGACAAGCAGTACAAAGTCGCATCCAATGTCAAATCCAATCACGGAATAGAACATATGGCAGGAGCACTTGGGAGTCTTTCTTTTAAACTGCCTTATTCAGAGGAAGTGGAAGAACAGACCTTAGCAGGAAATTTACTTGCAGACCTGACACTTAAAAACAGCAGGGAATACAGAAAAGAAATTGAAAAAATTGCAAAGGAGGTGTTCGGATGCTAGATAATCGAAATGAAAAACTGATCGAACCAATGGATAATCGAATCGAAGAACTCATGAACACCTCAAACAAATATAAGAAAAACAAGGAGCTGGGTACTGAAAATCGTACACACTCCTTATTTTTCGCCCCTGAGTCAGAAAAGAAGGATTTTCAGACTGTCCTCAAAGAAGTGCAAGAATACATCTCTAGCAACTACTCTGTTCTGATCACGGATCAGGGCTTGGAAGATGCTAAAGAGCAGATGAAACGTTACATCAGCAAGTACGTCATGGATGAAAGAATTGCAGTCAAGGGCATGGAAGGACAAGAACTGGTTGATGCCCTATATACCGAAATGGCTGAGTATGGTTTTCTCACAAAATACATCTTTGGAAAAGGCATTGAGGAGATAGATATCAACTCATGGCAGGATATCGAGGTGCAATACTCTGATGGACGAAATGAAAAATTGAAAGAGCACTTTGACTCACCGGAACACGCCATCAATGTCATTAGAAGAATGCTTCATGTCTCTGGGATGGTCCTTGATAACGCAAGCCCTGCAGTCCTTGGACATCTTTCAAAGAATATCCGAATTGCTGTCCTTAAAACGCCACTTGTGGATGAAGACGTTGGCATTGCAGCATCTATCCGAATTGTTAATCCTCAAAGCATGAGGAAAGAGGATTTTGTCAGGAGTGGTACAGCTACGGAGGAGATGCTCGACTTCCTGTCCAACCTGATTCGCTACGGCATTTCTGTTTGCGTAGCAGGAGCGACAAGCTCTGGTAAAACAACGGTCCTGGGATGGCTTCTTACAACCATCCCAAACAACAAGAGAATCTATACCATTGAAAATGGATCCCGTGAGCTAGACCTAATCCGTCAAGATGATGGGAAAGTCGTCAATTCAGTGATTCATACCATCACTCGTGACAGCGAGAATGAAAAACAAAGAGTCGACCAAATCATGCTTCTTGATATGGCACTGAGATTTAATCCGGATATTGCAGTGGTTGGTGAAATGCGTGGGGCTGAAGCAAACGCAGCTCAGGAGGCAGCTCGAACAGGTATTGCGGTACTTACAACAATTCATGCCAACTCTTGTGAAGCAACTTACCGAAGGATGGTATCCCTTTGTAAACGTGCGGTGGATATGTCAGATGACACGCTTATGGGATATGTGACAGAAGCCTATCCTATCGTTGTCTTTTGCAAACAGCTTGAAAACAAGCAGAGAAAGATGATGGAAATCATGGAATGCGAAATTCTACCGGATGGTTCCAGGAATTATCGCGTACTGTTTCAGTACATCATTACGGAGAATCGAATGGATGAGCAGGGCAAGTTTATCATTGAGGGAACACATAAACAGGAGTATAGCATTTCCGAGAGCTTGTCCAAAAGGCTCCTTGAAAATGGGATGCCCATTGAAATGATCAATCGAATGAAGCGAAGGGAAGTGACTTAAAGATGAATGTGATACTACTAATTGCCTGTATCGGAATGATCACGGGCTTTTTTATCATCTTATCGCTATCACCAATGGAATTTACAGATAGCGTTTTCAAAAATATTTTGAACAAACCGCGCAGTATCAAAGAAGAAATAAATGAAATAACCAAACGAAAGAAAGTGTCTTACTTTAGACGAGAAGTCATTGAAGTGCAGTCAATTTTGAAGCTGACCGGACGAGAAGGATGGTTTCCAATGATCTGCGCAGTGTCGTTATTTCTTTTTGCCATTGGCAGTGGAATTGCAATTGTGCTTGGCAATTTCTTTTCAGCGCCTGTTCTTGGTATCGGTTTTATGCTTCTACCGTTTTGGTATGTGAGGCTGACACAAACCCATTTTAAAAGGGATATTGCAGCTGAGCTTGAAACAGCTCTGTCGATCATCACGACAGCGTACCTAAGAAATGAAGATATTGTGACTGCGGTAGAAGAAAATATCGACTATCTGAATCCGCCAGTTCTGTCTGTATTCAAGGGATTCGTCTATCGCATTAAGATGATCAACCCAGACATTGCAGCAGGTTTGGAGGAAATGAAAGTTCAGCTTGAAAACGCTGTGTTTCGTGAATGGTGCGATGCTTTGATTGCATGCCAGATTGATAGAAACCTAAAAACCACACTAACACCCATCGTATCTAAATTATCTGATATGCGAGTGGTAAATGGCGAGCTAGAAAATATGGTCTTTGAGCCGAGAAAAGAATTTATCTCCATGCAGCTCTTAGTGGTTGGAAACATACCGCTATTATATTTTTTGAATAAGGACTGGTACAACGCTTTAATGCATACACCTCTTGGCCAGATTATTCTAGCCATCTGTTTCGCTGCAATCTTTATTTCAGCAGCATTTGTTATTAAGCTGACACAGCCCATTGAGTATAGGAGGTAGGCAGAAATGATGATATTGATTGTGCTATTTGGACTTCTTTTTGCCGTGGGTCTGTTCTTTATACTAGCTGAGGTATTTAAGCTTCCAAGACTTGCAACGGGGAAAGCCATGATCTCTGCGGTAAGTCAGAATAAGGGTAAGGCGAAAAATCTGGATGTTTTGATTGGCAGTTTATCGGTGAAACTTGCCAAACATCTTCCAATGGATGAATACAAAAAAAGCAGGATGAAAAACACTTTAAAAGCCGCCGGCATGAACCAAAGTCCAGAAGAATTTATGGCTTTCGCACTTGTTAAGGCTTTGCTCGTGGCAATTGGTGTTATCCCATGCCTTCTGGTTTTGCCGTTACTTGCTCCTGTTTTGATGTTCCTCGCGGTGATGATCTACTTCAAAGAAATTAAAAAGGCCGATGAAAAACTGTCTGCCAAAAGAGAAAAAATCGAATCAGAACTGCCAAGGTTTGTGGCTACGATTACACAAGAGCTGAAGGCAAGTAGAGATGTTCTTGGCATACTTGAGAACTTTAAGAAAAATGCTGGGGAGGAGTTTGGAAATGAACTGGACGTTTTAACTGCGGATATGAGATCTAGTAGTTATGAAGCGGCCCTTACAAGATTTGAGGCAAGAATCAACTCGCCTATGCTATCGGATATCACAAGAGGTTTAATTGGTGTTCTTAGGGGTGACGAAGGGGGCGTATATTTTCAGATGCTTGCCCATGATATGAAACAACTGGAACTTCAAAGATTGAAAGCACAGGCAATGAAGATACCACCCAAAATTCGAGTGTTCAGTTTCATCATGCTCATGTGTTTCCTCATGACCTACATGGCAATTATTGTGTATGAAATTTTACGTTCCCTTGGCGGAATGTTTTAGGGGAGGTGGTGAAGTGTGAGGCATTTATTAAAAAGCAACCGTGGTGAAGGATACATTGATGTGGTTGTGCTTGTACTTTGTGCAATGCTCGTGATTGCGCTTGCTGTGAAGGTGTTTCCTGCCTACATCATCAAACAGCAGGTGGACACCTTTGCTGTTGAGCTAATGAGAGAAGCAGAAATTGCTGGAAGAGTGGGAACAGAAACTACACAGAGAGAACTGATTTTAAGAGAAAAAACTGGAATTATCCCAACGATTGTATGGTCAAAATCGGGTCAGATTCAGCTCAACGAAGAAATATCAGTGACAGTGACTTATCCGATTAACATAGGACTGTTTGGCGGTTTTGGCTCCTTCCCGATTACCCTCAGAGCTGATGCTGCAGGAAAGGGGGAGGTCTATTGGAAGTAAAAAAAATACTGTCAAACAACAGAGGTAGTGGTTTTCCACTAGCAGTTGCCATCACGCTGTGCTTGGTCATGATTTTCACTGGAATATCTGAATATTTTAGGCTCATGATAGTTGCACAGGGTGTTCGTGATGCACTTCAGTCAGCTGTCATTTCAACAGTCAGTGACAATTATGATGATGTTTATCATGGTGTTCGTGAAGGGTACTCAGGTGGGTATCAACCTATTGATACAGATTTTGAAGAGTCCTTCGACTATGGTGATGTTTATGATCGTTTAGATGGCATTCTTGGTCTGAAGCAACTTGGCTATGAGCACATTAAAACAACCGGTGAAGGTAAAACAGAGTTTAAAATATGGGATTTGAATGTTGATATCCAAAATGCACCACTGGCTAGCGGCGATATTAAACAGCAAAGGTTTAAGGTGGATAGTTCCATTATGCTTGAAGTACCTGTATCATTTGGTGGAAAACTTCTGCCACCCATGATAATTAAGGTCAAAAACAGCGCTGGTTACACCCCGAAATTTTAGATTCTAAGAACTTGTAAAATTATAGTAGACTATTCAAAAGGCTTGTGCTAGGGTGAGGTTTAAGAAGGACAATACTTTAAAAATTAAGGAGGCATTTCTCATGAAAAATATTAATGATAAAACGAAGAAAAGAGTAGTACTGGCTTGCGGTCTTGTGATCAGCGTGGCACTTATTGTGATGATCGGGGCTAGATTTACGAAAGCACCAGTGACCGAGGCAATCAATAATACTCAGAACACTGAAATAAGCAAGGTTGTCGTAGAAAACCCAAATGGTGCAGAAACAAATAAAAATGACGAGGTCAAGGTCGAGCCAATCGAAGTGCCAAAAGAAACTCAAGTGGATAGTGGTGCAGACGATACAGGAACAGACCAAAAAATTCAAGGTGATGTTCCCGATAAACCAACTTATACTGAAGAACAACTGACTGATCCGACACAAAAGCCTGACGGTGAAAAAGTAGATCCACAAAAATCAGAAGATAAGAATCCTACAACGACTACAACACCAAAGCCAAATAAACCGGTAACGACTACGGAACAGAAACCTTCTGGTGGGCTACCCGGATTTGATAGTGTGCCAGATGGCGGAGCGAATCAAGTGATTAACGGAGAAAGCGATGGAGATATCAACAAAGAAGTTGGATCGATGAATTAAGAATAGTAGCAAATGAGGGCACTGCATATAGCGGTGCTTTTTCTTTTGCAGAAAGGAGCACAAATGAAAAAAATAGCTAGAAGCGTTTTGATGATTCTGATGATATTCAGTCTATTGGTACCAATGAATGCATTTGCTGATGGGGACGGAAACATCGATACCGGTGGTGGGGATATGGGTTCGGGAACCAGTACCAATGTATGGAATCCCGGGAATGAAGGCGTTAGAGTTACTGTTGTTAGAAGTAGTGATCATGCAGTAGTAACGACACCGATTGATATTACAAACAAGCAGCCCAGTGCGTCCATTTATCACTTTGGTAAAGTGAGTAAAGTCCAATACAGTAGCGGTAGAGCACTATCACCAGTAAAAGGTGGATATGCTAGTGTGAAACCATCTCAGAGCATGCCTAAGATAATCAGTACGAGCGGGAAAAATAACATAACAGCTATTAAAAAATACTTCTGTTCGGAGTATCTGGTCAAGTTGATTGCCAATCAGACCGGTATGAACTATGACGTTTTAGTCAGTGGCGATTACAAATTACTACTTGAACCAATGGCATATTATAAATTTGAAGGGGTTATGATTGCAACTACAGCGACTGAAGCTGCAATGTATGATGAGAAAGTAAATGGCTTGCTAAGAAAAAGAATGGTTTCATTAACTCATAAAAACTTGCCACTAGCCATGTTCTTAGAAGTTGCGGATTTAGGATATCCTGCGTGGAGTGGTAGCACGACAACACCAGCTACAAATGCAAATATTAAATCCTCATTAGGACTTGGTATAGTCAGGTATAAGGATGAACCAACCGAAGCACCAGTAGTAAGTGCTAATGATTATGAATACCGAGTCAACACGGATGTCATCACAGCGGTTACGGTTAGTGGTGGTCAATCGGATCCAGATCACCCAACGCGGGTCAGTTTTAGCATTGAAGGAACTACCTATAACGTTGGAAATGTATTTTATCCGAGTGGTGATTCACAATTGGCATGGGTCAAATGGAGGACGCCTTCGGAACCAAAAAACATGACCATACAAGTAACTGTAAGTGGTCCCGGAAATACTTCGAAATCAACGATTCATGTTAAAATCATTGACCTTGATAAGAATCCGCCACCAAATCCTGTAGCAGATGATAGGAACGATGAGTTCACATTTTCATCAGTACCTGCAAGACAAGAAATGACAAGGGCAGATTGGAGTATTTGGCGACCTTGGTGGTTTGCATACTGGGTCGATGAAGGTCATTGGGAGAGAGACTCATGGACGGATAGCGAGGGAAACTCACACTCGAGTAGTTACTGGGTATCAAATTGGGTTGATCGAGGATGGTGGGAATTTAACCTTGATCAATATTATGCTACTTTTTCATCGACCATGAGTATCAGATGCGACAGTAAAAACCCAACAGCAAATGGCAGAACGATGAAAAGTGGATACGGAATCAATGAATCTGTAACTGCATCAATCACCAGTAACCAGAGTACTGCAGTCACACATCCTCAAAATGCAGTGGCTTATTTTCCTGAGTTTCAGTACAAAACTTACTGGAGGCTACTTGAAAAAATTCAAAGTGGATCAACGGCTAGATTTGAGTATAAGAGGAATCCATATAGCACTTACAGTAACCGAACACACTTCACACCTATATGGATGCCTGATGGAAACTACACAGTGAATACTTGGGTCATCGATGCATGGACTCCTGTTGGGATGTTATCCATGAACCTATCGGACTCATTAACAATCAGGGGCAACCTTTGGAATGACTGGCACATTGCACCGCTAAAACCTTAGATCAAAAAAAGAGAGGTGGAAAATCTAAATGAAAAAAAATAAAAAAATAGCAGTGATTATCTGCATGGTATTGCTGCTGACATTAATGTTTAGTACCACAGCCTTTGCAGGTGGTACTGGAGATGTTGCAGGAGCAATTGAGAGCACTTGGACTGATGCATCTGGGCAAATCAAAACCGTTGTGAACAAGGTAGTCTTTCCGGCAATCGACCTTATTCTAGCGGTTTTTTTCTTTGCTAAACTTGGGATGGCATACTTTGACTATCGGAAACACGGACAATTTGAATGGGCAGCGCCGGCCATTTTGTTTGCGTGTCTTGTTTTCACATTAACTGCCCCAACATATATTTGGAAAATACTCGGGATATAGGAGGCCTTGTCTATGAACTTTTTTGAACAGGAACTAAGAAAATTTTTCGCAAAAGATCACGCATTCAATGATGTCAAATTCATCGGAAAAGCCTGCTATGGTACTTTGGGTGAGAAGACTAGAATGAAACTTGAATTTGTAACGCTTGGAACTCATCAGAAATATGAAGGGATCAAGGCGACAGTCATTGATAAAAATGATGGCGTCATTGACACACTCACTTTGAAATTTTCAGATGCTTGGGGGAAGAAAAAGCTTAATAACCCCAATTTTAGAGATGGCATAGAACCATACATCTGGATTTATAACGAAAAAGCGGAGTGGTATGCTTACCAGCCGACTAATGCAGATTACAAAGTAATGGCTGAATCGGTGAGTGACTATGCTGAGCTATTCAAAGAGCAGACACAAGAGATGAGAAACAGTTATTCCCTAAATCAACAAATGTAATGAAGAGAGGCATGTCGTGACAAAAACGGCATGCCTTTTCACTTTGATGGAAAGGAGGTAGCTGTCAAATGTTTATATGGGATTTTGTAATGGGTGATGTCATGGACCAGATTATTGACTGGTTTTATGGTCATCTTGTAGGTTTTCTGGGAGATTTCTTTGCCCAGATGGGCAACATGGGTGTTGAGCTTTTTGATATGACATGGGTGCAAAGCATTGTGCTTTTTTTCACTTATCTTGCTTGGATGCTGTATGTGGTGGGGTTAGTTGTGTCTTGCTTTGAAACAGGAATTGAGTATCAATCAGGAAGAGGAAGTGTCAAAGATGCTGCGCTTAATGCTATTAAAGGATTCATGGCAGTGAGTCTTTTCACAACTGTACCAATCGAACTCTATAAGTTATCAGTAACTCTACAAAGCAGTTTAACCGCAGGCATTACGGGTCACAATAGCGGTGTTGGTGAACTTGCAAATGCAATCATTGGAGAACTGGGAAACATCAGTGACGTTTCAAGCGTAGGCAGTTCAGGTGTGTTCGGTGGACTTTCTACGATAACGAGTCCTATTATGGCACTTTTTATTATTATCCTCATGGGATATGCAGTCGTGAAAGTGTTCTTTGCAAACCTTAAAAGAGGTGGAATCCTGCTCATACAGATAGCCGTAGGAAGTCTTTATATGTTCTCGGTTCCAAGAGGATACATTGATGGATTTATTCAGTGGATAAAGCAAATCATTGGTCTTTGCCTCACGACTTTTTTGCAGGCAACAATACTGACTGCAGGCCTAATGGTGGTAAAAGATAACGCTCTCCTCGGTCTTGGACTCATGTTATCAGCAGGAGAAGTACCAAGAATCGCGGGTGCCTTTGGTCTAGATACATCAACAAAAGCAAATGTGATGAGCGCGGTTTACACCGCTCAAGCAGCCGTTAATACAACTAGAACCATTGCACAGGTTATACCAAAATAGATTAATCGGGAGGAATATAAAATGTTACGAAAGGCACAAAGGGAGGCGTTGCCATGATTACTATGGGAAGCCTCTTTGATGGAATTGGAGGTTTTCCACTTGCAGCAGTCCACAATGGTATTGTTCCATTGTGGGCAAGTGAAATTGAGAGTTTTCCAATTGAGGTCACAAAAATAAGATTTCCTGAAATGCTTCACGTAGGGGATATTACAAAACTTAGTGGAGATACCCTTCCTGTTGTGGACATTATTTGTGGAGGATCTCCTTGTCAGGATTTATCTGTTGCAGGACAAAGAGCTGGACTTGCCGGTGAGCGATCAGGACTTTTCATGGAACAGATAAGGATAACGAAAGAAATGAGGAGTGAAGATGGAAAACGAGGCAAAACAAATGACCTTGTGCGACCTCGATTCTTCGTTTGGGAAAACGTCCCTGGAGCATTTTCATCAGCAGAAGGAGAAGATTTCAAAGCAGTTCTTGAGGAAACCGCAAGAATTGCTGACAACAACATACTTATACCTCGACCTCCGGGAGGGGTATGGAAATCTGCTGGGTGCATTTTGGGAAGTCAATTCTCCGTTGCTTGGAGAGTTCTCGATGCTCAACACTGGGGTGTCGCCCAACGACGCAAAAGAATCTTTCTTGTCGCAGATTTTGGAGGATACACCGCTCCCAAAATATTATTTGAGCAAGACCGCTTGCTTAGGAATACTTAGAAGGTCGAAAGCTAGAGATAAAGAACTACCATTTCAACTTAAAAAGGCTCTCGAAATTCAGGCAGGTATCGCTAATTTGGATCAAGATTTATCGAACAATTTGGCAACAGAACTGAGATCATATCACATCAATCAACGAAACGAGGGCATCGATCTAAATGGAATATCAGGTGCGTTAATGGCAACTCAAAATATGCAGATGCAGACCTTTATTACAGAACCTATGATTTGCCTTAACGACCAAGGTGGTAATCGGATGGATATCACTGAGAATATTACATCCACTTTGAGAGCTTGCATGGGAGGACATCTGCCAATAGTGACTCAGCGTTACAAAGAGGGTGTTGAATTAGAAAAGGAAGAAAATGAACAAGCGCTTCTATTCGATAATCATGCGAAGGACTGTAGATACACTGGCCCACTAAATGTAGCACCAACTATTGCAGCAACATACGGGACAGGTGGTAATAATGTTCCTTTGGTTTCAAAACACATGAATGACGAAAGTTATTGTATCGCAAGTAACATCATCAATCGGCAAGATAAGAATGGTGGAAATGGTTGTGGCTTTCAAGAAAATATAAGCTATACCTTGACTACAGCAGACATCCATGCTGTATGTTCAATCCCGAAAGCCTACCAGAATATCGTTGGAGCTTTGTGTGTAGGTGATGAAAAAGGAATTGGAAATCAATATGTGAGTCAAGATAAATGCATAATAGACTATCAAGAGATGACATCTGAGAAAAAAGAGGATACTGAAATTGATAAAAGACTATCCTCAATTAATCTTGTTCGGAGATTAACCCCACTAGAATGTGAAAGACTTCAAGGCTTTCCAGATGGGTGGACAGATATACCAAAAGCATCAGATAGTCCGAGATATAAAGCTCTCGGAAATAGTGTAGCAGTTCCATGTGTAGATTTTATTATGCATGGAATTGCTTGTTTTTTGAGAAAAATCAGACAAGAAGAGGAGGAGCGATAGATGTACATGTACCCTGACAATCTGAAAGCTAAAGCCACACTTTGGCTTTGGGAACTAAAAGATATTGGCATTATTGGAGTAGGACTTCTGATTTCTGTATTTGCACTTTCACAGACTGGAATCTTGGTCCCTATAGTAATAACAGCAGTTTATGCCTTTTTAGCAATCCGATTTGAGGACACGAGTATTTTGGATTTTATCCGTTATGCCTGTGCTTTTTTTATTTTAAAACCGCAAATGTATGAATGGAGGTTGTAGATTTGAAAAATAATCGTCAGAAAGAAAAACAAAAGCAGTCCACAAGGGAGCTTATAGGGATCAATGAAATCACGGACTATAGCATTAAAACGGCATATGGGGAACTAGTCTATTTCATCATTCATCCAACAAACATTTCTGTTTTATCTGAATCAACAGTCAGTGCAAGGATCTATGCCCTCATGACTGTGCTTAAAGGAATTGCTGAGATCGAAATGCTTTGTCTAAACTCGAAAGAGAACTTTGATGAAAACAAGCAATACCTGAAAAAAAGAATGGAAGAAGAATCAAATCCAGTGATTAGAAAACTACTTCAAATGGACAGTACCAATCTCGACCGAATGCAGGTTCAAATGGCTACTGCTCGAGAGTTTCTAATCATTATTAGATTAAACAGAGGCGATGAGAACAGTCAGAAAGATAAAACTTCAGATGTGTTTCCTTATCTATCAAGAATTGAAAAAAGCCTTAAGGATCAAGGCTTTACTGCTAGACGAGCAGATAATGCTGACATAAAGCGATTACTCGGAGTCTACTACGAGCAGAATGTAACGACAGAGAAGTTTGAGGATTATGATGGCGAAAGGTGGGTGATTATTGGTGATTAATGAATCGATTCCAAATCCTTTTGCAAAATATACCAAGGTGGTATAATCAATGCATTAGTATGTACAAATGATTCGTTGATTAAACTATTTTGAGGTGAGTTGAAATGAAGAAATTGCTGAGCTATGATTTCGAATATATCCAAGATATTAATCCAATTTTAGATGAATCGGGTAAGATTCAAGAGTATTCTCCGCAAGAAAATTACAGTAAAAAGGATTCTTTTGAGTTGAATAAACATGGTTCAGGTACATTTTGTAAATTTTCAATACATTCGAAATGGTCGGGAGTAGCAGGGGTATATGCGTTTTTTATCGATGACATACTTGTCTACATTGGTCAAGCAGCGGATTTTGCTCAAAGATTCAATATGGGGTACGGGAATATTTCACCCAAAAATTGTTTTATTGGGGGCCAATCTACTAACTGTAAGATAAACAAAATGGTACTCGACTCTATTAAATCGGGGCATACAGTCTCTGTGTATTTTCATAGAACTCATGATTATAATAAAGCTGAGAGGGAACTCATTAAATACTATAAACCTCAGTATAATACAGCGCTTAATAATGATTTGGATACAGCGCAAATAAATACTATTAGGAATCAGACGACATCTTCAAAACAAGCTGAAGTGGTTGAGATTAAAAATAAGTCGGTGAACCCATCTGTCTCGAAAGTGAGGGAATTCATTCAAAAAGAAATCGAAATTGCAAAAGCACAAGGAAAAAAAGATCTCGTAATTCGTTCGGGAGATATTCATCAGACGTTAAAGATGGCAAATGCAATGCCAACAGTGTGTTCCGCAATGAGGACGTTAGATGGAGAATATAAGTATGAGGTAATAGAAGAACCACCAAAGGGTAATGGATCAAGATTAGTTTTTAAGTATATTTTTAATTGAATGCTATCAATTACCAAACCGAACTAATTTAAATACAATATATTAGGCAGCTTTGAAGAATTTTCTTTGAAGTTGTTTTTTTATTGCAAAGAAAGGGTGAGTGAATGAAAAAGATAAAAACCAATGATATGACGGGAAGTGAAGTAAAATCATTTGTCGATATGATTGCTCCATCAGTCATCAAGTTCAACGTGGACCATTTTATTTGTGGCAACACGTTCCGCTGTGTTTGGGCACTTCGAGAGTATCCGACAAGCACCAATGAGCAAGCAATTCTAGGACACTTGGGAGAAAAAGATGGTGTTACACTGCGTATCTATACAAGACAGGTGACAGCAACTGAAGAAAAGAAAATTATTCATAATGCAGCTAATAAGAACCGCATGCATTCCACAAGCACGAATGACCTTCAGCAGACCGTCACCGCAGAAAGTAACCTTCAAGATGTGGTTACCTTGGTATCTACCATGCACCGAAATAGAGAACCATTACTTCACTGTGCTGTTTATATTGAACTTACTGCTAGTGATATGGATGGCTTAAAGCTCTTGCAGACGGATGTTCTGACTGAGCTTGTAAGGAGCAAATTGAATGTGGATCGGTTGATGCTTAGACAGCAGCAGGGTTTTATGTGTGTTGGGCCAACGGGTAGAAATGTGTTCGGCAGTCAGTATGAAAGGGTGCTTCCGGCATCATCAGTCGCCAATCTATATCCCTTCAACTATTCGGGGAAGACCGATAGCAATGGCTTTTATTTAGGCAGAGACAAATATGGATCCAATGTCATTGTAGATTTTGACAAGAGAGATGATGACAAAACCAATCCGTGTATCCTCATCTTGGGGAACTCCGGGCAGGGCAAGAGCTATCTTTTGAAACTCATTTTGTGCAACATACTGGAATCTGGCAAGAATGTCATCTGCCTTGATCCTGAGCATGAGTATGTGGAGCTCGCTGATAACATCGGTGGATGCTTTGTAGATTTGATGTCTGGTGAGTACATGATCAATCCGCTTGAACCCAAAACATGGGATGAGGGTGGATCGCCACAAGATAAGGATGCACCCATTGCTTTTAGACAGGCAACAAAACTCAGTCAGCATATTTCATTCTTAAAAGACTTCTTTAGATGCTATAAGGATTTTGATGATAAGCATATTGATGTCATTGAAATTATGCTTGGCAAGCTATATAACAAGTGGAATATCAGTGACAATACCAATTTTAAAAGCTTAAGTTCCAATGACTATCCGATCCTTTCAGACCTTTACCAATTGATAGAAGAGGAATATCAAAACTATGACAAAGGCAAATTTCAACTTTATACGACAGAACTGCTTCAAGAAATACTTCTTGGGCTCCACTCCATGTGTCAGGGTGCTGAAAGTAAATTCTTTAATGGACACACCAACATCTCATCGAATCGCTTCATAGTGTTTGGTGTAAAAGGCCTGCTTCAAGCGAGTAAAAATGTCAAAAACGCTTTGCTTTTCAATATACTTTCCTTCATGAGCGACAAGCTTCTGACGGAAGGCAATACAACTGCAGGTATTGATGAACTCTATCTGTTCTTAACCAATCTCACTGCAATTGAATATATCCGAAACTTTATGAAACGTGTGCGTAAGAAAGAATCATCGGTTATTCTAAGTTCTCAAAACCTTGAAGATTTCAATATCGAGGGGATCAGAGAACTGACAAAACCGCTGTTCTCCATTCCAACGCATGCGTTTTTATTTAATGCTGGCAATATCGACAAGCAGTTTTACATGGACACCTTGCAATTAGAAGAGTCAGAATACAACCTCATTAAGTTCCCTCAACGTGGCGTCTGCTTATATAAGTGTGGGAACGAACGATACAACCTTGCCGTACATGCACCGGCATATAAAGAAAAGCTGTTTGGAAAGGCAGGTGGAAGATAATGAATACCCAGAGAAATCTAGCGGAACTTAAAAAGAAGAAGGACGAGATCATTGCTGACATGAAGGCTTGCATTACCTATGCACCAGATCAAGTAAATGATCTGCTATGCCTAATGGAGCGATATATAAAAGCAGAGACAGAAGAAAGGCAAAGACTTATTGGCCAGATTAGAAGATGCATGGATGGAGAAATCTATGATAATCCTTTTGAGGCCTATTATTGTTATTCAATCGATGACATTGAAAGATTCGACCAGATCCTGAGCAGTTTTATCAATCAAAGTAAGGGCCTTGGCTATAGACAATTGGAGCTTGAAACTGAGGTGCAGCAGGTAGTAAAACAACTTAATCATTTGAATGCCAGTTGCCGTGACGAGTTAATTGATCCTTACAGAAGAGAAAAGCTAATAAATCTGTTTGAAGAAGTCGGAAAGCTTCGAAACATTGATGGCATCAAAGGAACTATCAATAATCAGCGAACATGGTAAGGTGGTGAACCATGGACCTACGAGATCAGAAATTTGGAATTGAAATTGAAATGACGGGCATTACAAGACAAAGAGCTGCCGAGGTGCTTTCAGAATATCTTGGCGGATATACGGATTATGAGGGAGGTGGGTACGGCACTTATACTGTTGCAGATAATGAAAATCGAAAGTGGAAACTGGTCAGCGATGCCAGCATTCAGTGCCAGAAAAAAGTGGGGAATCGCAAGCAGATTGCCGACCGAGATTACAGTGTTGAACTGGTAAGCCCGATTTGTAGGTATGAGGACATTGAAAAGATTCAGGAGATGATTCGAGTGCTTAGAGAGGCAGGGGCTTTCAGTAATAGATCCTGTGGCATTCATATTCACATCAATGCAGCACCCTTTGAAGCTTATCAGCTCAGGAATTTGGTGAACATTATTGCTTCAAAAGAAGATATGGTCTACCGAGCTTTACAGGTGGATTCGCAGAGAGAACGGCGCTATTGCAAGAAAATAGATCCAGAGTTTCTCGAAAGCATGAACCGCCAAAAGCCCAAAACCATAAATCAAATGCAGAACCTGTGGTACAAGGGGAACGATGGTAGCTATCAGCATTATCATGACAGTAGGTATCACTGCCTTAATCTTCATTCTGTCTTTCAAAAGGGAACGATTGAATTCAGAGCGTTTAATGGAGCTCTTCATGCAGGTAAGGCGAAAGCTTATGTTCAGTTCTGTATGGCAATTACAGCGCAAGCCTACAACCAACGCTCAGCAAGTCCTATCAAAACGGTATCAGACAATGAAAAATATACGTTCCGTGTTTGGCTACTTCGCCTTGGTCTTATCGGAGATGAATTTAAAACAGCACGAAAGCATCTGCTAGATCATCTTGAAGGGAACATCGCATGGAAGTCCCCAGAACAGGCCATTGCACAGAAAGAAAGGCTTCGAAAGAAAAAAGAGCAAGAGCTCATTGAACCTAGTGAATCAGTAATAAATCAAACGGAATATGTAGCCATTGAAGAAATTCAGCAGGAGGAAGAGTCTCCTGCTTTTTCTATGTCTATGGGAATGTAGGAGGGAAAAATGCAGAAAGAAAAACTATATATCGCCTATGGCAGCAATATGAATTTGCCCCAAATGAAACAACGTTGTCCCACTGCAAAACAAGTGGGAACAACTGAAATCAAAGATTATGAACTCCTTTTCAGAGGGTCTAAAACAGGTGCTTATGCAACAATAGAACCGAAGGAAGGTAGTTCTGTTCCTGCTATGATTTGGTCTGTGGGTCCAAAGGACGAAATTGCACTAGACCGATATGAAGGATATCCGAGGTTTTATGACAAGGAAACTGTGGAACTTGAGGTAGATGGTGAGTCTGTGTCGGCTTTTGTATATGTAATGACAGAAGGGCATTTGCTTGGCATTCCGTCTGATTTTTATTTAAAAACAATTGAAGAAGGCTATCGGACTGCAGGTTTTGATACGGAAATTCTAGAACGGGCAGTCGAGTATACCAAAGAACGAATGGAATCAGAGCAAGTTGAAGACTACGAACAAGATAATATGTATGGACTCGGGTGGTGGTGATAAAAAATGGCGGATCCGGTTTTAGTGGCTAGAGCTGTGGCAATGGCCCTTAGTGATGAAAGAATTAGAAAAAGTATTGGGTGGACAATAGTCGCCGTACTGTCTCCAATCATTGTGTTAATCGCTATCCTTTGCGGGATGCTTTCAGGAACTGCAAATCATAACAATGCAGCACTAGAACTGTGCTTTCATGGAGGTGCTATAGCGGGTAATGTACCAGCAGAGTACCGCGAGCACATTGAGAATATGCGAAGTAGCTTTGCTGTTCTTGACGATGCGATCAAAGAGGTAAACTCAAATATAGAAGGAGGAGATAGTCTGGATTCAACACGGATCAAGGCTATTTTTTATTCTCTGTATTTCGGCGCCGAGCAGCCATCCCAGGTAAATAGCAAAGCGTTTGTTGATAGTTTTGTAACTTATGAAGAACGCACAAGGTCGGTGATTGGTGAAGACGGAACAACTCATACTGAAGTTTATACCGTTACAGTTCCAATAAAAGACCATCCTACCATCTATAAAAATATAGATAAGAAATTGGGCATTACCATCACAAGTGAAAATAAAGCAAACGCAACAGAAATCTATTATCGGATTTTATACGGAAAACCTGCGCCTACTTACGGCAGTGAGTTTGATGATTTTATTAATGGAATTGCAGTTTCGCCTGAGCCTTTCATTGGTGAGGATGGGTTTTGTTCACCTGTCGGCGCTAATTGGAGGAGTGCTGTGACAAGCGAATTTGGATATCGAGCGGATCCCTTTACCAAAAAGAAAAGAGGGCATGGCGGTATAGATTTGGGGATGCCCAAAGGAACGCCTGTTTACTCGGCTCTAAGCGGTACTGTCATGTTGGTGAGGTACTCAACCTCTGGATATGGCTATCATGTCGTTGTTGATCATGGTGGTGGCGTTATCACTTTGTACGGACATTGCTCGAAAATACTTGTTAGTGAGGGAGAACCAGTAACTGTAGGTCAAGAGATTGCCAAGGTCGGCTCTACTGGAAGAAGTACAGGAAACCATCTACATTTTGAAATCAGAGTGGGCGGTGAAAAACAAAATCCAAGAAATTACTTACCCTAGAAAGGACGTGGAGAAATGCTAAAAACAAATGCTATATTTTTTAGAAAAGTGAGTGAACTAGAAACACAGCCATGTGTAATTGAAGCTATACAGTTGATGAACCAAAGTGAATATGATGAGCTTTCAAAAGGACTGCTAAGGGACAGGTCTTTTATTTCAGATAAAAAAGAAGATATGTTCACAAACCCGTCTGGACAAACACACTGTCTGCTTGCACTGAATGAAGAAAGTGGTGATGGCATTTTGATTGATAGCAGCGGCTATAACTATGCAAGATACATCAGTTTCATGCCTAATATTAAGGCGTACATTGATCAGCAAATCTCTCAAGTAGCAGATCAAATCCTACAGGAGGCTGCCGAAAATACATCGAATGGTAGTTGGATTGTGTACTTTGAGGAAATCGCTGAACAGCACAGCCTTAATGTGAAACCGAATAACGGAATCGGGACTTTGCTTGTGAACGAGCTTCAGGGCAGAGAAGAAATGGCGGAAATTAACTTGGAGGAGGATTGCCTTGATATGACGCTTTACCTCGACTTCTGCAAAAATATCAATCCATCTGAGCTAGAACAAAATATGGGAATGTAGGGAGGACTACGATGATGAAAAACGAAAATACGATTAAGGTACTGAAAATTGAACCCGGGAAAATGCCTTATGAAAAAGAAATGGTCAATGACCTTGAAGGGATTCAAGCTGAAGTAGAGGGTATGTTTGAATGTGTTTATCTGGATAACAACTGCATTGCTGTTGTGAATGAAGAAGGAAAATTGAATGGAATGGAGTTGAATCGAAGGATTGGTAATGACATTATTGCCGGTCCTTTTTTCATTTGTGGCGATAGCGATGATGGTGAATTTATTTCATTAACAGATGAGCAGATGGAGGTGTTCGCTAGTGAATTTAAGGATGCCCCTGTATTTTCTGGTGATGAGCCAGAGGCTCAACCGAGAATGATCGTTACTAGTTTCAACTATTAGGAGGCGCAAATCATGAGTATAACAACAGAAAAAACAACGCTTCAGGTGAGCTTTCCAAAAGAAAAGTTGGAGGCGCTCAAGTTTTATATGGACGAAAAGGACACCACAGTTGAGAAAGAACTGCAGGGCCATATCAAAAGTATTTATGAAAAATATGTTCCGGCAGCAACAAGAAGATACCTAGATCGAAACGATCCTGCTGAAGGTCTACAAACTGAAGTAAGGGTTGAAGCAGAGGAACAACCGCAAGAAATAACTGCGCCAATGCCTTCTACACGTGGCAGAAGACGTAACGCCAGAGAACAAAATGAGGAAACTGTGGAAGTAAATCAATTGGTTGAATCCGAGAGTGCTGATGAAAATCAGGAGCAAGGTGAAGAACAATCACAAGAGATGAGCATGTCGATGTAGGCTTTTCTCATCTTAACATTGTGCATTAGAGCTATGAAAAATCATATTTGGAGGATGACGATTATGAAAAAAGAAACAATTTCAATCAGCCTTGAGGCTGAAAAACTGAGAGCGATTAAGAAGTATATGGAGAAAAAAGAGGCCGATCTGCAGGCAGAGATGGCGGATCAGCTACAAAAGCTTTACGAGAAATACGTGCCGGCCAATGTCAGAGAGTACATTGACGAACGAGAAGAGGACGAAATCGCACCAGAAAAGACAAAAAAGGCAATCAAAACAACTACTCAGCCGAAATCCATTCCAACATCTCATGAAGGGCAGTAGTAAATCGGGTTTTTGAGCCATTATTTGCCCCTGTGTACGATTATTTAGCATGGAGTGGAGTAACACTACCCCCTGCTAATATTTGAGCGAAATTTGAGCCGAGTTTGGCAAAATAAAATCTGGCATATAATCAGAAATCAAAGTCGAAATTAGGGGTTAATCGTGCCTGATTCTAATTATTATTCTGGTGCGGGATAAAGCAAGGTGCTGTGAACCGCCCCTTGCACTCACAGCGGTCGGCAAAGCCGACCGCAATTCTAAAGGTTTCAGGGATTCTCACAAATAAAGTGTTAGGTGCTGTAAAACGACAATTATGCTGTGTAAGGTGCTGTACATGGGCTCAAAGCCTAGAAAAACACCTAAGATTTAGGTGCTGTAAGAGGTGCTGTGAAAGAAAGGAGGGCAACATTTGGAGAAAAAGAGTGAATTGAAGGAGCGTGTTGTGGCTTGGCTTTACCCAGAAATGATCGAAAAGATGAATAATCTCATGGAAAACAACAACATGAGGAATCATACAGAGTTTGTCGAGCAAGCAGTAAATTTCTATATCGGATATTTAAGTGCACAGGACAGCACCATGTATCTTTCAAAAATAATTCTCGGTGCAATACAAGGCGTGCTAAAAGAAACGGAAAATCGACAAGCTAATAATTTATTTCGTTTGTCGGTTGAAATGTCCATGATGATGAATATCCTCGCAGCTGGACTTGAAATCGGTGATGAAGATTTGCGAAAGCTTCGTGGACGGTGTGTCAATGAAGTGAAAAAAACTAAAGGAAGGATAAGCATGGATGAGGCTGTGAAGTTTCAACAAGGGATAGAAGAATAGATGGGAGGTGACCTATGCCCAGAATCATTTTGAAATGTCCTTATTTGAAAGGAGGCAGAAAGAAGACTGCTTCTCATCTTTCAAATCTAGTGACATACATGGCGACAAGAAGCGGTGTCGAAAAAATATCGAAGTCCAACGCCAATCTTCCATCTAGTTTGAAACAAGAAGATTTGATTCGTCAAATCACTCAAAAATTTCCTGAAACCAAGGATCTGTTTGAGTATGAAGACTATGTTCAAAATAAAACAGTTGAGAATGCATCAGAATTTATTTCAATTGCATTAGAACAGAACATCGATAAGATAGGTCAGCGAAAAAACTATATCGACTATATCGCCAATCGTCCGAGGGTTCAACGAATGGGGACACATGGTTTATTCACTGGCGGAGATGATGAAATTGTATTAAGTCATATTGCCGAAGAAGTGGGTAATCATACCGGCAACATCTGGATTCCAATCATTTCACTCAGAAGAGAAGATGCGATTCGCACAGGATTTGATAGTGCTGAAGTTTGGCACAATATGCTTTCTTATTTTGCTCCTGAAATCGCAGAGTCGATGAAGATTCCGATTGAGAATTTTAGATGGTATGCAGCATTTCATAACGAGAGCCATCATCCTCATGTGCATATGGTGTGCTATTCGAAAAATCCTAGAGAAGGTTACCTCACGAAAAAAGGCATCGAAAAGATGAAGTCTGGGCTTGTAAAAAGTATTTTTAAAAATGAGATGCAATTAATCTATGAAGAGCAGACTCGAAGACGCGATCTGCTTAAAAGTGAAAGTCGCGAGGTGATGCTTAAACTCATTCAAGAAATAAAAGTAGGTACAGTAAATAATCCCAGAATTGAAGAAATCTTTTTGCACCTATCTAAAGAACTCAAGTCAACTACAGGCAAAAAAGTATATGGATATCTTCCTCCAGGGTTAAAAGAGATAGTAGATGAGCTTATAGATGAAATTTCTAAAGAGCAAGTTGTATCTAAAGCCTACGAGCTGTGGTACGAAATGCGTGAAGAAGTTATAAATAGCTATATGGATGAGTTCTCAGAGCGTCTTCCACTTTCAAAACAGAAAGAATTCAAATCAATCAAGAACATGATCATTGCTGAAGCTAATCAGTTTTCGATGGATGCATATGATATCAATGAGCTCGATGGAATAGATGATAGCGAATTGCTAGAAGAGATCTTTGAAAGCAATGAAACTTTTGTTGTCAACAGTCCAGAAGAAGTTGACAATGAATCATTAGGAAGTGTGGAAAGTATCGTAAGTAGTGAAACCTCTGAAAATATGTTTGTGAAATGGACTGATGAATATCAATTGGCTCGTGATTATCTTTTTGGCACGGAGGAGATTCAACAAGATTTTGACGAAGCATTCGTATTTCTTTCGGAAGAATCGCAAAAGGGAAATGTACTTGCCGTTTATGACATAGGGCGAATTTATTCAGACGGTCTTGGTGTTGAAAAAGATTATGAGATTGCTCATGAATATTATGTAAAAGCACTTTCGGGTTTTCAAGAAGTGGAGGCACAGAAATCTTGGAAATACACTGAATACCGCATAGGTAAAATGATTGCCGTAGGACTCGGAACAGAACAAGATTATCAGACTGCAGCTGAGTGGTTTCAACTATCAGCAGAGAAGAAATACAAATATGCACAGTATTCCCTTGGAGCACTGTACCACCGAGGGCAAGGCGTTGAAGAAAATCTCATAAGAGCATTTGAGCTATACCTGAAGTCTGCAAATCAAAATTTTCCTTATGCAGATTTTGAAGTGGCCAAGATGTACCGTGATGGTGTTGGCACAGATCAAAACGGAATAAAATCTGGACATCACTTTCAAAAAGCTTTCAGTGGGTTTGAAGTCTTAGAGAACACCAGTCATGATGATAAAATCCAATATCGTTTGGGATGGATGCTTCAAAATGGTATTGGAACAGAGCCAGATTTGCAAAAAGCTAAAGATTACTATGAGAAATCAGCAAAGCTTGGCAATGTATATTCAAGCTTCGCACTAGCAAAGATAGTTCTTAAAGAGGATAACCCTGATCCAGAAGAATTGAAAAAAGCAATCGAGTTTCTGAGCGCCGTTACAAACAGTGATGATTTAGTACCAAAACATATTAAATCATCCGCAGTTTATTTACTTGGAAAACTTTTTCTTGAAGGTAAGGTAATGACTAAAAATATACACCAAGCGATTCGATGCTTTGAGATATCTCATGAATATGGAAATCAGTGGGCAAGCTATCAGCTTGGGAAGCTGTTCTTGCAAGGAAAGGAGAATCCAAAGAACATTGAAAGGGCCATTTTTTATCTGACAAACTCTTCGGAAGCTGGCAATCCATTTTCACAGTATCTTTTAGGAAAGACCTATTTACTTGGAAAAGATGTTACTAAAGATAAGGACCAAGCAATCAAGTGGTTGACCTTATCTGCTGAGCAAGGGAACGAATATGCAAAACTTTTTTTAGATAATATTGATAAGTTCAAAGATCCTTCTGTAGCACTTGTCATATCCCGTCTGCTGAATCATATGGGAAAGATCTTTGAAGAGAACCTGACACCACATAGGAACTCAAATGGGATGAAAATTGATAGTAAACTGCTTAGAAAGTTGAAGGAGAAGAAAGTGGCGCAAGGTCATAAAAGAAATGATAAGGATCATGAGATGCTAATTTGATAATACCTATTGTATAAATAAGAAGTAGGCACAATTGATTCCTAAATTTATTATTCGAGGAGAAGTTGAATGAAGAAAAATCGAAAAATCAAATCAAAATCAATCTATAGAAATTTTGAAAAGTTAAACATCAATCCCTACATGAAACGCCGTCCAGTAAAAAGGACGGCGTTTCATCGTATAGGAACCAGAAGACAATAGGCGGTGCATTATGGGGACATACATTCATTTTACCGACGATCAAAAGCAAAGAGCCAATAGCGTAGATCTTGTTGAATTTTTAAAAATGCAAGGTGAGACACTTTTGTCTTCCGGAAGAGAGAAGCGCCTTGAAAGTAACCACAGCGTAACTGTGCGAAGGAATGAGTGGTTTGATCATGCAACTAAGGAAGGTGGACTTGCGATAGATTTCGTTCAATATTTCTATGGGCATACATTTCCTGATGCGGTTACAATGCTTCTTAACGGCGAGCAAGGCAATCCATACACTAAGGCAAAAAAAGATCAAGAGACTAAAAAACCATTTAAACTTCCGCCGTGCAATAATGACATGCGAAGATTATTTGCATATTTAGTCAAGCATAGATTGATAGATCCTGAAGTGGTGAGTTTCTTTGTCAAAGAAAAACTTATTTATGAAAGCAAAGAGCTGACTGCTGATGGATCAAAGGAATATCATAATGCCGTGTTCGTGGGCTACGATGAAAACGGAGTTTCAAAGCATGCTCATAAGAGAGGACTGTATTCGGAAGGAAAAGGCTATAAGGGGAATATCGACAGTAGCAATCCATGTTATAGCTTTCATCACATCGGAAACAGCGATCGGATATATGTGTTTGAGGCTCCAATCGACCTGCTGTCCTTTATCACAATGTATAAAGAATCGGGTTGGAGAAAACATAGTTACCTTGCACTTTGTGGTTTATCAGAACAGGCACTTTTCAAAACTCTTGAGTGGAATACAGAACTAACCCATGTTGTTTTGTGCTTGGATCATGATGCGGCTGGGATTGAAGCTTGCGAGAAAATTGAAGACATGCTTGCTGAGAAAAATAAAAGTTGTAGCAAACTACAGCCTTGTTTCAAGGATTGGAATGAAGACTTAAGAGCAAGACAGAACTTAATTGCGATTCCGTCTGAGGAGCACCCACAACATCGATTGAAAAATGATCTGTGCGAAGAAATACTGATTCTAATGAAAGATATGGGATCGATGAATTTAGGGTATCCCGATGGAATAGACATACTGAAGCAAGCCCAAATAAAAAATGAAAATCAAGCTGAAGCCATGAAGTTGGCATCAGCTGTTTTTTTATGTCTAGCATTGAAAGAACATCGGCAATTAGGTCATCAGATGACGGCAGAAGAAATCATTCAAAGTATGAGTGAGCAGTTTCGTGCATATCAAAATCGGAGCCGATGGGATCCTACGTTCTCTGAAGTATCCGATGAGCTTTCTAGAATAAATATGAGTGCAGAAGCCATTGATGAAACAGAAGTGTTGAGCTATGCCATTGGATTTCAGAAAGTTGCTTTAATCCTTCTGAAATCTACGATTAAGCTAGAACTTCTTGTGCAAAAGCAGATACAGACTCAATCACTTAATATGTCATGAAATCATGAGGCGTGGGAGAAATCCCATGCCTCATTTTTATGAAAGGATGTGAAAAATGAATTCTCAAGTATATATGTTAATAGCCACTGCAGCCGTTATGTTTTCTGTTATTGGCGGACTGTCCTTACTAGCCCATTACTATACTTTGAACGGTATCAAATCCAAAACCGTTGGGGATGGACAGCATGGTGTTGCAAGATTTGCAACAAAAAAGGAAATTGAAAGTACTTATCATCATATACCATTCAAGGTTAAAGAGTGGCGACAAGGTATCAACCTACCAATTGATGAAAAAGGCAATCCGATGCAAGGATTAATAATTGGATGCAAAGGATCAAATAACATGGTGACGGGTCTTGTGGATCCTGGAGATGTCCACTGTTTAATGATTGGTGCGGCAGGCGTTGGTAAGACAGCATATTTTCTATATCCGAATCTAGAATATGCCTGTGCAAGTGGAATGTCTTTCATTACAACAGACACCAAGGGTGACCTAGCAAGAAATTATGGGATGATAGCTAAGGAGAGCTACGGCTATAATATTGCGGTCATTGATCTACGTAACCCAACCCGAAGTGATGGGAATAACTTGCTTCATTTGGTCAATAAGTACATGGATTTATATCGAGTAGATAACAACAATTACTCTGCGAAAGCAAAAGCAGAGAAATATGCAAAGATTATTTCAAAAACGATCATTTCAACTGATGGAAACAATGCTGCCATGGGACAGAATGCATTCTTCTATGATGCGGCAGAAGGACTTCTCACATCTGTAATTCTTCTAATTGCAGAATTTCTCCCACCGACAATTGAAATTGGTAAACGAGTAGATAAGCGACATATCATTTCTGTCTTCAAAATGGTGCAGGACTTGATGGCACCGAGCAAGATAAAAGGAAAAAGTCAATTTCAGCTCTTGATGGATAAGCTACCACCAACTCATAAAGCAAAGTGGTTTGCGGGTGCAGCTCTCAATTCGGCTGAACAAGCTATGGCATCTGTCCTCTCAACGGTACTGTCAAGGCTTAATGCGTTTCTTGATTCTGAGATGGAGCAGATCCTTTGTTTTGACACGGCGATTGATGCTGAAACGTTCTGTAACGAGAAATCAGCAATCTTTCTCATTCTCCCAGAGGAAGATAACACCAAGTATTTTATGGTGTCACTATTCTTACAGCAGTTCTATCGTGAGATGTTGACCGTGGCAGATGAAAACGGTGGCAAGCTACCTAACCGAGTGATGATCTACGCAGATGAAATCGGAACCATCCCAAAGATTGAGTCTTTTGAGATGATGCTATCAGCTGGTCGATCGAGAAGGATATCGGTAATTCCAATTATTCAGTCATTCGCTCAGCTCGATAGAAACTACGGAAAAGAAGGCAGTCAAATTATCACAGATAACTGTCAACTTACAATCTTCGGTGGATTTGCACCAAACTCTGAAACTGCACAGGTGCTCTCTAAGGCACTTGGTAGCAGAACTGTGATGAGTGGTAGTATTAGTCGAGGAAAAAATGATCCGTCTCAAAGTCTTCAGATGATTGAAAGACCACTTCTCACTGCGGATGAGCTTAAGGCATTACCCAAAGGAAACTTTGTTGTTATGAAAACTGGTGTACATCCAATGAAAACAAGGCTAAAGCTCTTCTTGGACTGGGGGATTACATTTGATAAGATATACGAAACTGAGGAGAAGTCCCATCGCAAAGTGTACTACGCTGATAAAGAGGAGCTAGAAGAAAACATTGTGAGACATACTATGGCATTGGAAGTTGATGATGACTCTGCTGATGATGAGAATGCTGAAACTGGTAAAAGAGGTGGTACCCTTCATGCTCCTGCAATGGATCCAAGCGATGAATCAGCCGTAAAACGAAAAGCTATTATTAGGACATAGGAGGTGAGACGGTTGAGTTTCTTCGGGAATTTATACAGAGAAGAAATACCTCATCGAGCCAAAGCGGTATACATGTATTTAAAAGACAGAAGCAATGTAGACGGTGAATGTTGGCCAGCCATAAAAACCATTGCTAGAGATACTTCAATGTCTGTGAGTACTGTAAAACGAGCTTTAGATGATTTGTTGAAGAGCGGATTACTTCGGAAGGAATGTAGCTATAGGGAGAATGGCAGCAATTCTTCAAATCACTATTATGTTCGGTAAGTTGTTATGCAGAGCTGAGGGTTGAAGTCGCTGTAGCGAAGCGATTTTCAACCCTTATGACTCAGCATAATAAAATGCTATTTCCCTTTGCCAAAATCTTTTAACCAAGTTAGCAAGTCTGGATTTTTTGTCCAAGATGGAAATTCAGGTGCAGGAGAATCACCGAGTTTTTCTAAAGCAGCTCTTTTCATTTGAGTGTTGGCGCTAGCGTAAATTTGAGTTGTATCAACGCTGGCGTGTCCAAGAATATCTCGAATATAGATTATGTTCACTCCTGCTTGGAGTAGATGCATTGCTTTTGTATGGCGCAAAACATGGGGACTAATTGATTCGGGGAACGTTAAGGATTGTGATGAAGCTTGCTCTGCATATTTATTTAAGATATAGGAAATCCCTGAACGTGTTAGTTTGGAATTGTGCCGATTACAAAACAAAGGATGGTCTTGCTTTTCTGGAACAAGTAGTCGATGCTCAATCATGTATCTTTGTAATAATTGAACTGTCTTTGGCAATAGAGGAACTTCTCGTGATTTTCTTCCTTTGCCAGTTAGTTGGACTTTAGCCGGGTTCTCTAAACGGACATTTCGTACTGTTAAATCAGCGATTTCTTGAACCCTACCGCCAGTGTCATATAAAATGCACAATAATGCTAAATCACGTCTTCCTTCAGGCGTTGATGTATTGGGCTGAGCTAGCAGAAGCTTCATTTCTTCAACTGTCAGATAAGAAACAACAGGTGTGTTTTTCTTTTTAGGTGGAATGTTTAAAACCTTTTGGCAGTTCAATAAATTCTGTGGTAACTCTCCTTGTACATAACGAAAAAAAGACCGAATAGCCATCAATCTCTGATTTCTTGTAGATATGCTGCAGTGCCGTTCCTCTTCAAGCCACATCATGAATTGGGAAACCAGATCTACATCAATATCTTTCATTGAAATTTTTTCAATTGAAAGATTATGGACATCTCTACAGTACTTTAAAAGCAATCGAAAAGTATCACAATAGGATGATATGGTATTCTTGCTGACGTTTTTAAGACTTGGTAAATATGACGTTAAATAATCGGTCAAAAGCTTTGAAAAATCTGTTGGTTTCATTAAATATCACCACCAATCTCTGGTATGATATCACCTAACTCATGCTGAAGTAGGGCTGTCACTTGTGGGAACATATCTGCAGTAAGACTCAAATAGTAAGCAGTTTCATTCAGACCTTTGTGTCCTAAGTAGCTGCTGAGATAAGGTAGTAACGCAGTGATATCAGCGTCTTCTTGAACCCATTTTCTTAAACAATGCACCGCAAAAGTATGCCTGAGATCATGCAATCTTGGTCCATTTCCTCTGCCACCATGTGAGATTCCAGCCATCCACAACAGATCCCTATATACGTTATAAAAACATCGTTTTTCATAAACATCATTGTGGACGTTTGGTAGATAGATAGCATCATCCGATGAATGAACGTGTACAACTTCAGAATACGCGCGACATATATTTGTTATCTCTGGAGACATTGGTACTAATCTGTCTTTATCGAATTTCGAACCGTAAATGCTTAGAATACCATTATCTAAATCAACATTTTTAACGCGAAGCTGTTGTGCCTCAGAAAAGCGTAAACCACAGAAGTATAGCAATCTTATAAATACAGGGACAACCAGATGTTTGGATGTCTTTCTTGATAATGTTTTAATGGTGTCAGCTTGAGTTAGAATTCCTTCAATTTCTTTGTCGCTAAAAATGTAAGGTGAAAAAAGATGATCTCGCTTTGGTATTTCAGGAATAATATAGGCATTCATATCCATACGCTTCATATACAATCCCAATTGGCGAATTATAATTGCTTTCATCCTAAGTGTCTGTTGGCTCTGAGTGGGATTTTGCTTTAACCAGGCTTCTACGACTTCTCTAGTAAGGACTTGATCGTCCAATCGAAATGTAAGTGAAAATCTATCAAAGTTTTGCAAGTAAGTTGAAACGCCATTGTACTGTAATCCTATTCCGCGTTTTTCAGCTATAAATTTCTCAATTGTGCTTGCAAGAGGTCCGAAAAATGAATTGATTATGATTGGCTTACTCATTATCAGCCACCTCCCTACTTACCAGTGCACACCTACGCAAATTTTCTATATCAATGTGTAAATATGGCTTGGTTGATTCTACAGAGGTATGGCCAAGAATACTTGAAATTATCTCCAAGGGAACATCCTGTTCTAACAATCTACTTGCTAAGGTATGTCTTAAAGAATGCAGCCCGTGATGTTTGGATTTTTCTAACGGGATGCCTGCTTTTACAAGATATTGCGTTATTATATAGTGACCATTTTTCATTTTATCAAAGGGCTGAATATGTTTGACAAAAAGATAAGGTTCGTTAGTCACAGGCCTTCCATACTTCAAATAATCAATAATGACCAATCCTAAATCTTCAACAATGGGTAGGTTGACTGCAATACCTGTTTTTTGCTGAATAAATTCTATTCTACTTTCAGACCAGTTTAGATTTTCCAACTTCAGATTCAAGACATCAGAAGTTCTTAATCCGAGCTGAGTCACAAGAAATATCAAAGTATAGTCTCTTTTCCCTTTTGGATTGCCTCTATCAATTACTGTTAAAAGTCGCTCAACATCAGTTGCACTCCAAACAGACGGAATTCTATCTTGTTTTGGATAATAAAGTGTTGGAACTGCTTTTGATAGATCATCTTTTCTGTGCCCAGAAAAATACAACGATCTTAAGAATACTCTTAAGCTTTCAAGAAATCTTTCAGCTGTCTTTTGCGTATAATCAGCAAGACATGTAGCAAAAGAAGAGATGTGCTGTGGAGTAATATCAATACATGCAGTAACACCATAACCAGTAAGGTGTTCAAAGAATTTATGAACCACTATTATCCGGCGCTGGATAGTTTCATCAGAATTATTTCTTTTTTTACAGTGATCAATAAAATTTAGGACAGCCTGTCTATAATCTTCAGACATGAATGGTTGTAATTTACCGTTATGGGTGAGAAGACGTCCAAAGAGATGATAGTCCCCAAGAACACGCATAGCTCGTATCATTGCACGTGCAATTCTACTATTGGGAATTCTTTCTGGGTAGTCAAAAAGTTCTTTGAGGAACTGTGCAGATATCTGTTCTTTGTAAAATATTTCATGCTTGTTTTCTGAGTAATTCTTAAATGCTTGCCAGGTGTCATTGAAATTTTCAAGTGTGTCTTTCTCATACTTTAAAGACTCGCACTCGATAGCTACAGCTTGAATCAGTTCGGTTAATTTCATTTGTTTATGTGCCATTTGCTGACCTCCATATAATTTGTTTTGGGCTTAATTTCACCCTAAATAAATTATACTGAGAATTATTATGTTGAGTCATAAGTGTTGAAAATCGCTTCGCTACAGTGACTTCAACCCTTAACTCTACATAACAACTTACCGAACATAATATCGATTATGTCGAGCTCAACATAATCGATATTTTTTAAAATAGAAATATGACAGATTACGAAAAATGTATAGTTTTCCGCCAAGGGGAAGCTATGCCTTTTTCGTGGACTGAGGTGGGGTTCATGATGGACTGTCCAGAAGGAATCACTTTAAGAGTTTATTAACAGCAGAGAAAGAATATATATTTAGCTTTATTTTTGATATAGAGGGGGTACTTTTTAACATCGACATTGATATCTAAAGACAAGTAGCTAGGATTTGAAAGTAATCCTAGCTACCAATTAGTAAGTTTTAAATCCAAATGATTAATTTTCAAAAAACATAAGCTACTTGATTAAATAATATTTAGTATCTGTTCTGAGATCATTTTGATTATGGGTATAGATACAGAATTCCCTGCTTGTTTGTAAAGGTGTGCATCTCCATATGGTTTGCTGTTGAAATTTGAGGGAAGTGAGTAACCATTACCAATTGGAAAACCTTGTAGTTTAAATGCCTCAGATGGCGTTAGCTTTCTAATGCCATCGCTAACAAGAATTATGGGAACGTTATGTCCACCTGTTCCCATATTAGCGGTTAGAGTTGGACATACGTTACTTTTGTTTTTTCTTACATACTTACTACGCCTAAGCTGATAGAATTGAAAGGACTCATTGATGCTCTGTTCTAAATTTATTATGCTAGTATCTTCATTCCGTATCATGTCTCGAGTAGGAGCAAAATATCTGGGATATCTATCGGGAGTATAGTAATATTTACGATCTTCTACATTTGTGTGATTAATAATGCTTTGGATATCATTAATGCGATCCTGAGGGGTCTTATTTACTTTAAACTCATCTATCTTTTCAAATAAATCAAATTTCAATGAATCAGAATTATTCAAAAAACCAATAATGTAAAGGCGTTCTCGGTTTTGTGGCAAATCACTATAATGCATTGTGTTCAAAACGTATTCTTTAATAATGTAACCAGCTTTCTCTAATTCATTCTTTATTACTTTGTATGTTTTCCCATTATCATGCGAATGTGGGTTTTTAACATTTTCTAAGAATAAAAAACGGGGTTTTCCGTGCTTTTCACCTAACTGATTTATTAGCTCTATAATACTTAAAAAGAGATTTCCTCTGTCATCCTCGAATCCCTTTTGAGCTCCTGCGATACTAAATGCTTGGCAAGGAAAACCCCCATTTAGCAAGTCGATTTTATCGTTAAGGATAGTATCATGCATTTTTTCGTAATACTTAGATTCATATTGAGTTTTCAGTTTAGCAAGACTTTTTTTTATGATCTTCTTATGAGATTCATCTGTAACGGAGTTAAGTTGCATGGTCAGTTCTGAAATTTTTTCTAAAACTAATGACGGCTTAAGAATTAAGTTCAAATCCCCTTCAAGAAGAGTATGATCGAAATTTGTTCTATAAGTTTCACATGCGTATTCATCAATTTCATTAGCCCATACTAAATTAAATTCAGCCTCTTGATTTTGGGCAGTTTTCATCCCAAGGCAAACTCCTCCAACGCCTGCAAATAGACTTCCTACATTTAATTTCACTTTCATATTGATTCCTCATTTCATTTTTTGTGTAATGTTAACTCTGAATACATACAATGTCCAATGTATTCTTTGAGAATTTTATAGTATTCAATTTACACTTTTAATGCAGAATGTTATGAGTTTGCAATATATGATATAATTTTATTGTCAAGTATAAATGCGAAAAATATATGGAGGTTTATATAATGGCAATGAGAGTAGCTTCAATAAAGAAAGATCAATATGATAAATGTGTTGAATTTGGACTTTGGGGTGATGAAAGATCAAGCGTAAAACGATGGGATATTGAAGATTTATTGGTTTTCAAAGTAGAAAATAAAATCAAGAGTATTGCTAAAGTCACAGGTTTAGCGTTTGAGGATGACTTACTGATTTGGGATAATGGATTCTATCCTAACCGTATTCCTATTGTAATTTTAAAAGAATTCGATGACGAAAAGGCTGTTGAGATTTATGAAGTTTTTAGAAAAAGCATGCTTGAAATTTATGGAGAAAAATACGGATGGGTCATTCTGAATAAACATCCGTTGATAGATACAATAGAGGACAAACTTGCAAGTTATATTGATTGTATTTAGGAGATTGTGATGGGTGTTTTAAATAAAAAACAGGCAATTGAATACTTAGGAATTAGTGAAAAACAATTCAAAAATTATTTTGAAAATAGCAAAGAAATTGTTGGATATAAAGAAAAGGGAAAATGGTATTTTAATAAGAGTGAGCTGAAGAGTTGGAAAAATCTAAAAGAAAGCCGGACAATTAATTTGTCATTGGCAGACTATGAAAAATGCTTTCAATTTGCAATCAAGATGGTTTATGGTGGACTATCATTAAATGGAATTCGAGGACAGCGAAGTGAAGTTCAAGCTGTGGATGATGTAATATTAGGTATTTTAGCTGAACATGCTGTCAAAAAATTTCTAATGGATCATTATGGTGTAGATATAGGTCTAGATGAAGATGTGCATACTGACCATATAACGCCTCAGGATATTGTTTCTGTAAAAAAGTGCAACACAAACATGAGAAAACCCAAAATAGGTGTTGGAGTTAAAGCAAGTAAAATTAAAAGCAGTTATTTGGTTTTAGGAGGGAATGAAGTTGATTTTGATGATAGGAGATCAGATGCCTATATTTTCGCCAGAGTTGACCTCCCTTCCGATCATCTCTTTAGAATTTTACGAGATCATTCATTTTTCAAAACGGTAAAAGAGTACATGGATAATGACCAAAAGTCCAGAAAAATTGATAAGCTAAAAAATGTACCTGTGTGGATTTGCGGATTAACATATTTAGAAGAATTAGAAAAAGTTAAAGAGATACCAGGTCAAAATTTTGATGGATACAGGTATGTTAAAAGTGTTGCGAAGATGAAGAATTCAGACAATGATTGGCTAGAATTTATTGAAAACATATAGGAGTAATTGATGAGAGGTTTGATTATTAAGTCGCCATATATTGAAGAAATACTCGCTGGAACTAAAAAGTGGGAAATAAGAGGTAGCAATACAAAAATTCGGGGACAGATTGCGCTTATAAAAAGTGGCTCATCAAGGATATTTGGCACGGTAAATATTGTTGAAAGCAAAGAAATAACAATGGACGAGTATAGAACTTGGAAGATTGGCAGAGGAGCTAATGTCGATGAGGTGATTGAAAGTCCATACAAAAGAATATTTGCATGGGTGTTAGAAAAACCTGTAATATTCAAAGAACCAATTGTCTACAAACATCCTATGGGAGCAATTATTTGGGTCAATTTGGACGAATATGAATTATAAACTGGAGTTGTGTAATTGAGATCCTGTTAGTAGATTGGATTGTATATGTTCTTTGTGAAAGCCAATTAAAAGAAAACATTGCAAGTAGTTTGAAAAAAATATATGAAATGATAATACAATGAGAGCAGCAATAAAGAATGTTGATAAAATCAATGGCTTTATTGCTGTTTTTCTTAGTTATACAATCTAATTCAGATTAAATCATACTTGTTCATAGACGATAGTTGTATCGATATGTTAGAATAATTAAGTTGGAGGTGTTTCTGTGTTTAATAATTTGGATGAACGGTGGATTTCGTTGGAAGAGGTTGCAAAGTATTTAGGCGTAAGCAAAGACACTATTTACTTATGGATTTCAAATAAAAGTCTTCCAGCATATAAAATGGGTAGGTTATGGAAGTTTAAAATTGAAGAAATTGATGATTGGGTCAAAAGTGGGAAGGCATCAGAAAATGAAAAATAACATTTTAAGAACCACACGACTAATCGATACAGCATTAATTAATAACGATTCAGAATTAAGAGTTCTTATAGATACAATTGGGCCACTTGAAGTTGAAACGCGCACAGATCATTTTATAGCCTTAGCTAAATCAATTGTTGGTCAGCAATTGTCTTTTAAGGCAGCCAATACGATTTGGAATAGGGCAATAGATATTTATGAAGGTGAGTTGACTCCTGAAAGAACACTTGAAATTGATTTAGATTTATTGAAAAGTGCAGGGATTTCATCATCAAAGGCACAGTATCTTAAAAATTTATCCAGAGCTTTTATTGATGGTGATATAAAGCCTGATAACTTCATGAATATGGGAAATGACGAAGTAATCGAGATGTTAACTTGCGTTAAAGGCATAGGTGTTTGGACTGCTGAAATGTTTCTAATATTTTCACTGGGGCGCGAAGATGTATTTTCTATAAATGATGTTGGATTGCAAAGAGCAATAAAATGGCTCTACAAATTAGATGGAAAGATTAGCAAAGATAGATTACATGAGATTAGTTCAAGGTGGGTGCCATTTAGAACTTATGCATCCTTATATCTTTGGGAAGCTATAAATAGAAATATAATTGCTGGAAGAATTGAGGAACTGAAAAATGAATAATAAAGAGAATATGGTTGATCTTCAACGAAAAGTAAGTCGGTTTGTTGAAGAGAGAGATTGGAAATCATCACATACTCCTAAGAATCTTGCAATGAGTATTGCAATAGAGTCTGCAGAGTTAATGGAAATTTTTCAATGGAAGTCAAATATGGAATCAGAGATAGTAAACGATCCGAGAATTTTAGAGCATATCGGAGAAGAACTTGCGGATGTTATGATTTATTGTATGTCCATGGCAAATCACTTTGGAATGGAAACTGACGCAATTATTAACGATAAGCTTAAGAAAAATGCAGTGAAGTATCCAGTCGATTAGTGTTTGTAATTCATGGAAGGCGGTGCATTAATTGTTGCATAAAATGGAAACGAAAAAAGATGGCGTATTCATTACACAAAGAAAAAATTTCAACGCGATTGGTACTTTTAAGCAAGAGACGATTAAGAGTACTTTGGATTTTGCTTATGCCATGAGTTTTGGAATGTCTGGTGAGCATAGAAATCATCGGAGTGGCGGAACACATTTGAGAAAGAATGGCGAGATATTTGCCAATACATTTCAAGGAAAACTTTCTGAATTTGCTGTTTACAATAAACTTTATAAAAACTTTGAATTGCAAAAGCCTGACTTATCAACATATGGACTTGGAGAATGGGATGATTATGATTTTGTAATTAACGAGAAGAAGATTTCTATTAAATCAACAAAGAGTTTTGGAAATCTTTTATTACTCGAGACAAAAGATTGGAATGAATTGGCACAGTACATTCCCAATATTGGTAAAGGATCATCAACCTATGATATTTTTATTCTAGTGAGAATTGAGCCATATTGCGAAGATATTCTAAAAAGGATTAAAGCTCTGTATTCAAATACTGAAAGCAAGGAACAGCTTTCCTCAGCAATACTATCTTTAGAATGGAAATATGATATTCCAGGTTTTATAACCATTGAAGATTTAAAGTATGCAATAAGCAATAAGCACATTATTAAAAAGGGTGAAATGCTTAATGGCAAAACTCCTATGGATGCTGAGAACTATTATATTCAATCGGGGGATATGAAAGAAGTTGGTACCTTGGAGAAATACCTTAAGTAAGTAGGAGGGTTTAATGGGGCTGAAAAAAATTTCCAAAGAGGATTTTGATGAATGTATAGATATTTATTTTGAATGGAAAAAGCTATCTAAAAGAATAAAAAAAATTTACGGACGTGGATTAAATTTTCCTGAACTTGTTTCTGAGTATTTATGTTGTTATGTTAACAAGTTTGAACATAGTACAAAAAAAGGATCAGAAGATGCTGTAGGAAAGAAGGGAAAGAAGATTCAAATTAAGGCAACTAGTAATTACAATAGTGATTTATCTTCATTTGGGCCGAAAAGCGAATTTGATGAACTACATTTTGTAAGATTGAATTTAGAAGAGGACAAGCTTGAATTTTATAAAATATCACCTAGAAGGTTAAATAAAGTAATAGTCAAAAAAAATATAACTTTTAAAGAACGACAAAAGGAAGGCAAAAGGCCAAGATTTTCAATCATTAATAAATTGATAGAACCATTACAGTTAGAACCATATGCTACTATAGACCTTATCAATAAAAAGATAAGTAGAACTATGATTAAGGATTAGGGTGATAGATGATGATGGATTCTGATAATAAAATGGGAAAAAATGTATGGTGGAGTGGTTTCGGTACAACAGCAGTATTCTTTTTTTTAGGGCTCTTAATAAATCATCAGTTTAATATAAAGTGGCTGATAATAAGTTTAGGAGCAGGTAGTTTAGTGCTCTGTATATATTTTTCTTGGAATTATATTAAAAGAAAACGGATGCTGGAAATTTCCAATAATGTTTTGGCAACAGATTTGTCGAAAGTTAAATCAGAGATGGATGACTTAATAAAAAGCGTGTCTAATTTGAAAACTGATAATGATACTTTAGCTTTTGAAAAAGCAGATCTAGAAAAAAAGTATTTTCAATTAATAGATGAGCGAACGTTAATGGATGATGAAAATGCAATGATGATTAAACTCAATAGAGCACTTAGTGAATGTATTAAGTATTATAAAGATATGTTGTTTTATCCTTCAAATAAGAAATCAATTTTACCGAGAGTGCTTGCTAGCATACAAATGTACATAAATGGATGCATAAGTATTTATCCTAATCAACCAGAAATCAATGTTTCATTATTTATTAAATCAAAAGATACAGAAGAACTTATAATCTATGAATCTACGAAGCACAGTGAAGAAACTAAAGTCGAGAAAAAATTTGGTTCGGATTCTTTAGTTTTCTATGTGTATAAGGTTAAAGAACCTGCGATGAGTGATGATGTTACAAAAAATAAGCCATTTGGATTTAGTGATGTTTATTCAAATGGAAAAGTGAACTTCAGTTCAATTCTCTGTATTCCTATTTATAATGAGGAAAAAGATTTGTTTTGTGGAGTACTTTGCATAACGGGTGATGTTCCATTAGTAGAAATATATGAAAACAACACGGAATACTTTGAAAATGTTAAATCGGTTATTGTAGTTTTGAAAAAAATGAATGCATTTTAGGGAGGTAGAAAAATGAAAACGGTTAATCAAATTTTAGAACTACCAGAAGGTAATTATTATGCTAATGTAGATGTCTTTGGACAAGAAGACGCATCTGCCTTGTTTGGCATATATAATAGTTGGCGCAATTTATGTTACTTGCTAAACCAAATGAATGCAAGATCTGTTAATTTGCCAGAAGGATTATCCGAAACGGCATTTTGTATAGCTAAGAATGTTTGGCGGTGTTCTTCAAACATTGCAGGTGCGAATTCATCGTATGATTGTTATGACCCATACGCGGGAAGAGGCAATAATAGAATTCAAGTAAAAGCATGTAGCGTACTTCCAGATCTAACTTCATTTGGACCGAACTCAGAATGGGATAGAATTTTCTTTGTAGATTTTTATCGTCAAGGCATGTGGGATGGTACTTTTGATGTTTATGAAGTTGGTACGGAGGACATATATAATTTTCCTGTAAATGCACAGCAAACTATGAAAGATCAGAAGGCTCAAGGGCGAAGACCACGATTTAGTATCTATAGTGGTTTGATACAAACAGGTAGATATATTTCTAAAGAAACATTCCTAATTACAGCAGAAAATATAGTGAAAGTGTAAGTTGTTTAATTTGAAGTTCTTACTAACAGCTATATGTAAAAATAAATAGTGGAGGTATTATTGTGGCAAACACAGGCGATTCATATGTAATTGAACTTAAGCGGGCTCATCTTGAGTGGGGGTCATATAGACATACCAATTCAAGAGGTGTTGTATATGGAGAAGGGTATATTCCGATTCCAATTGATGTTGCTTACTCATATTCAATTTATAATAGTAATTTTAGGAGAACAGGTTTAGGATATAACCTATTCAATTGCAGATCTGTAGATGGTTATTATAATGGTGTTTTAAAAGCAGGTGGTAGTAGAGAAGCTGGCGATGTTTACGCAAAGCAATTTCATGGAAATGGAGATTTACAAGCTTTAGGTAATTGGTTTGCTCATGTGAACGCTAATATTGGTGATAGAGTTGAAGTAACTTGGGTTTCTCCACTGGATATAGTGATTAGGCTAATATAGTAAGTTGTTTTTAAAACAACTCTCTGTACCTAGAGAAATATAAATAATGAATTGAGGAAGAGGAATATACAATGAAAAAGAAATACAAAGTTGGAAGTCTATTTGCTGGAGTAGGTGGAATATGTCTTGGGTTCATGCAAGCAGAGAATTCTGAAGCTGAATATGAGGTCGTTTGGGCAAATGAAATTGACGAATATGCATCTGAAACATATAGAACAAATTTCAAGCATAATTTAATTGAAGGTGATATTGAGCTGGTATTAAAACCGGAGCTTGTACAAGTTAGGATTGACCATATAAAAGCCCAATTGAAGAGCATTGATGATATTTCTAAAATAAAGTTGGAACTCAATAATCTTATAGCTGAAATAAACAACAGCCCGCAGCTAAATGAGGAAATGACGGCTTCGTTTACAGATTTATCCAAAGATATTTGTGAAAAAAGTGAACAACTTAAATCGATTTCCAAATTTGAAAATCATGTTGAAGAAGTTCTGCAGATCAACAGTAAGATTGAATCAGTAACAGATAAAGTTCAGCTATTGAAACTAATTAGTGATATGATTGAGCTTGCTGATAAATTAACCTCAAAAACAGAGAAAAAGGATATTGAAAGACTTTTAGCAAAATATCAAGATCAGTTGTCTGCAAAATATTATGAACAAATGCATGATAGGATTCTTGAAGAGGAAATTGATGTATTAAATGGTGGATTTCCTTGTCAAGCGTTCAGTATTGCAGGTGAACAAAAAGGTTTTGAGGATGAGAGAGGGAATTTGTTCTTAAGCATAATTGAGCTAATTAAACAACTGGGTGAAAGACACCGCAAACCAAGACTACTATTTCTTGAAAATGTTAAAAATTTAGGTTCTCATGACAATGGAAGAACATATGCTGTTATTAAGAGGGAGCTTGAAAAAACAGGGTACACGGTTTATGAATCTGTACTTAATACGATGAGCTATTCGTACTTACCTCAGAATAGAGAAAGAATTTATATTGTTGGATTTCTAAATGAAAGCGATGCGAATAGATTTCAACTTTTTGAAAACATTTCAAAATTTAAAACAGTCAAGTCATCGGAAGAGCGCATGATGGACATTAAGAAAATTATCGATTATGATACTCCGCAAGATGATAAATACTATTATACTAAAGAAAAATATCCGCATTATTTTGTTACCGAGGAAGAATATGCCACTCAAACTCATTCAAAGAAAGATGTCAGAATCAATTTAGAAGAAGATGTGAATGAGATGTATCAATTCTATCAAGTAAGAAGAGGACAGTACGTCAGGAAAAATCAAAGTGATGTGTGCCCAACGCTTACTGCAAATATGGGAACTGGTGGACACAATGTGCCTTTGGTTAAAGTAGAAAATGGTATAAGAAAACTTACGCCGAAGGAATCTTTTAAATTACAAGGATTCCCTGTTGGCAATGGATATGTATTGCCTGAAAAATACAAAAACAAAAATTATGCAGATTCAAATTTGTATAAACAAGCTGGGAATGCTGTTTCTGTTCCAGTAATTAGATTTTTAGCAGAAGAATTATTGAAAGTTCTTGCAAGCGACGAAAGCATTGATGAGAGCGATTTAGAAAAAAAAACTGATGCAGTAATCTCGTAATATACTTGCGAGCAATATTTAATATTCCATTATGTTAAAACAGCCGGTTGCATTGTGCAACGGGCTGTTTTTTGTTAGTGTTTGAACTTTGATTTGCATTAATGTGTCAAACTCAATATTCACTATCCGATTTATTGGACACATCTTGTGATATTATGATATCATTAGTGGTGTTATTATTGTAGTCAGACAAAATGAGGTGATTCTGTGGCTAAGAGCTCAAATCAAAAACTTAAGCTATTGTATTTATTGAAAATGCTGAATGAAAAGACAGATGAAGATAATACTATGACAATCCATGACATGATAGCAGAGCTTGAACGTTATGGTATCACCGCTGAGCGTAAATCTATCTATGATGATTTAGAAGCTCTCCGTAATTACGGGCTCGATATCGGGAAAAGGAAATCGAAGACTACAGAATATTTTGTAGCTAGCAGATTATTTGAACTTCCTGAACTTAAACTGTTGGTAGATGCTGTTCAATGCTCAAAGTTTGTCACGCATAAAAAGAGTAATGAACTAATTAAAAAAATTGAGAGTTTGGCAAGTCATAGACAAGCACAGTCGCTACATCGTCAAGTATATGTCTCAAATCGAGTTAAAACAATCAATGAGAGTATTTACTATAATGTGGACAGGCTTCATGCAGCAATTGCTGAGAACAAAAAAGTATTATTTAAGTATTATGACTATGATATACAGAAAGAAAAGACATTCAGAAAAAATGGAGATAAATATTCGGTCAGTCCTTATGCCTTGTCATGGGATGATGAGAATTATTACTTGGTTACTTTTTCAACTAAATATAATGATTTTACCCATTATCGAGTAGACAGAATGACGGAGATTGATCTGAGCGATGAAGAAAGGGATCCTTTGCCTGTTAGAGAGCACTTTGATATTGCCGAGTATACTAAAAAGGTTTTCAATATGTTTGGCGGTGAGGATGTGATGGTGCAACTACAACTTGATAATTCACTTGTGAACGCAGTGATAGATCGCTTTGGGAAAGAGATAGTGATTGGCAGAATGGATGATAGTAGCTTCTATATCTGGATAAAAGTCGCTGTTAGCTCAACTTTTTTTGCATGGATTATGCAATTTGGAAATAAAGTGAAGATACTTTCACCAGAAGCAGTTGTTGATCAATATATGGATCAGTTGAAAGGTATTTGTTCACTTTACAGTGACTAGTCAGTTCAGGAAATTTACTATTTATGTTTATCAAAATTAAGGAGGACCATATGAGATTTACTTTAGTTTTTGAAAATCATCAGGAAGGCATTGGTGCATCTTACGATTTACTTTTTGCACCTTGTCCAATTTGGGATGCCGCGGGTAATCTCATTTTGAATTTAAACCCACAGGATCCTCACTTAAATTCAGGTTGTGTGAAACGACTAATTGAGCATGAACATTTACAAGGTGTTGAGAAGTGCATTCTTGTTATTCATTCTACTGGTCACGGGGATAACAAGAGCTTAAAAATCTTAATGAGTGACCTGGATGCATTGGACATCAAATACAGTATTGTAGACTTTTCAATAATAAAATAATGGTGAAAATGATGATTCTATTAAATGACATTTTAAATTTTCCGAAATCTCAGTTAAAAAATGTAAAAATTCGATTCAATCAAAGTAATGGTGATGATTTTGATCCAATTACTTTTTTCAAAGAAAAAAATCAAAGGCTGTATGATGGGCAGTTTTGGAATTACTCAAAAGCAAAATCTTTCAAAGTGGGTCAGGTTGCCATCGGCTTTGTGAAAATAGGAAGTAATAAATGGCTTTTATTTGATATAAGTGAAATAACTAAGGATTTGGAAAAGTATGAAGCTGTGGGTTATGAGTACCGCACACTTGAGCAATATAAAAAGTACTTTGGTCGATTAGTAGTGAGATATTATAATAAATCTCAGAATCTGATTAGAAAGGCTGAAAGTGTGATTGATGAATGTGAAGTACTTGAAATAATTGAAGATACATTTGAAGATGATGGCTTCCCAGGGTATGAAAATATTAATTTATCATGGCATGATCTGAAACGTGTGATTGAGAAAAAAGATTGGAAAACTGCGTTAGAGAATCAAAAGGGCGTTTATTTAATTACTGACATTTCAACTGGGAAGAGATACGTAGGTTCTGCATATGGAAAGGACATGTTGCTAGGTAGATGGCGAAATTATGTAGATAATGGCCATGGTGGTAATATTGATTTGAAGGGGCTTGATAGAGAGTACATCAAATCAAACTTCAAATATTCAGTATTAGAGATATATAAATCAATGACTAATGACGAAGTTATTATCGGCAGAGAAAGCTATTGGAAGAGAGTATTACTTACAAGAGATGAGCGTTTTGGATATAATAAGAATTGAGATGATATTCAAAATAAAACGGATGAGCTCACAACCATCCGTTTTACTTACGCAAAAAATCAGATTTAGCATCAATTACATTGTTGAATTGATAACCTCTAGTATTCATTGAAGATATCTTGATAGCGACCAAATTTATGTCAGTAGATAAGGCTTTAGCAATTTGCTCAATGTCATAACCGTCATGTGCCAGCGTCAAAATTTTATCGTCAGGCAACAAAATTTCTGAAGCGAATAAGTTGGCTTCGTATTCCGGACGACTTTTCATATCATAGAGCATGAACTCCTGTAAGCATACCCTTTTGGCTAAATTTTGATGTAGAATATCATGGCCAAGCTCGTGAGCGCAAACTAGAGTTTTCGAGTATGAGTCAAGGTTTTCATTTATGACAGCAAAACGGTTCTTCTTTAGATATTTATACATCCCTTTCAAACTTCCGAGGTCTGCATAAAAGACCTCAACCCCAATGACTTTACATAATTCAAACGGATCCCGTGTGTCATATTTTTTAATAAGTTCATGAGCGACAGTCTGAATATAATCTCTCTTTGGCATGATAAATTCACCTCCCCCAGCATAACAAGTATAACAAATGAACTATCCCGAAAAACGGACAGTGACTATTCATTAGGCTCGCTGTTTTTTTGATATTTTTTGGGGGTATATTTTTTATTATTATCTTTTGCCTTCCAATACATCTCAGTAATGGCTCTAAATACTTTATCCTTATCGTCTTCGCCCAGTTCCCCACCTGCAAATAGTCCACCAAGTTCTTCAACAAGCAGTTTAGCATCTTTTTTCCCACGTGCGCCATACTTGGATGCTGCTTCTACAATAAAATTGTCTTCTTCTTTCATGAGTTCTTCGATTGTGGTGCTTAAAGCAACGCACAGCTTGTTTAGAATAGCCACATCTTTTGGATAACGTTGATTGCTCTCGTAGTTCTGAATAGAGCGCAATGAAAGTCCAGTTTGATTAGCTAACTCCTGTTGACTCATTTCTGCCAAATTCCTGAGTTCTTTAATTTTATCACCAAACAACATGACCAAGACTCCTTCCGGTTATTTTGCATTTAGAATGCAGTAATGTTCATAATATTCTGATTGACACAGAACATACGTTCGAGTATAATTTGATTATTGAATATGCAACTTCGTTCGTAATAAATATACCACCACTTGTTGCCAAGAGTCAACATGAAATATAAGGAAGGATTGATGCCATGAGAAAGGAAAGCAGAGTAATGAAGCAATGTGGGTTAATGTTTAAGGGATTGAACATTGATCGTAATTCTGTTCTGCATAAAACAAAATTGCTACTCAAGATATATAGACCCGTTGTTTGGTCAACGTCAAACCGTGTTTTTGAAGTTTGTGAGAGTGCTGAAATGTACTGTAGTAGAACAATGGAGGAAGCACTTGAGTATCTGGCGAATTACGCTCCAGATAACGAACAGGAAAGATTTTCAGAGCGTGTGAAATCGCTTTTTGAAACACAGTGGCTGATTTTGCTAATAGACAACACAATGAATAAAATTTATGAGTATCCTGATAACGGTCAACTGTATCATGAAATACTTAGTAAGCAATACTTGACCGTTTATAAATACACAGAGTTTGAAATGTTGGAGTTATTGGGGCTTGAGCGCAGTACATATTATGACAAAAAGAAAGAGGCTCTTGATTTATTTGCAATTTGCCTATGGGGTTATACTATCCCTTCAATGAGAGGTCTGCTTGGCATTGGTGAGGAATCACTTGAAATACCAGATTTCTTTCAAATCATAAATGACCCGACTAATTCCCGACTATAACCCGATAAAGTTCCGACTAAGTCCCTACTGTATTCCGACAATGGACATGTTACACTGACTATGCTGGTGAATTATGGCATAAAATAATAGAATAATAATTTGTGAACACCTCAAAGCCAATTTGGTTTTGGGGTTTTTTTATGCCAAGTTTGCAAGCTAAATGCCAAGAACAGTTGGAGATAATTATCACCTTCTATTACGTCTTTTTACTTTATAGAGGTGGAGGTTTGAAAACTGGGGCTAAAAAAAAGAGTTTATATTTCTATATGCGTGTTGTTGTCTCAATTTTTAATGAGTCACAGTTGACGTAGACTCGAACAGATAATATAATTTGAACAATGAAAGCATTCTTGGATACTAAAATTAGAAATCATTTGGAGGGAAGAAATGAATTTGAACAATGGTGAAAATAGCTTTTTTTATGTTGCAGAAGTAACGTATAGAAACTCCGAAATTGCATCGGGGAATCTACAAACTGGAAAGAAAGGACCATTTATACTTCAAGATATAGATGGCTACGAAGAGGCATATGAGGAATTTTGCAGAAACATTCTAGATTTTGATGATTTAAAAAAGAAAATTGAAAGAAATCAATCCATAATTAGCTGTCTTTCATGGGACAACCGGTTTCATTTCACACTACACCAACCATACGGAGCTATTCATAATTGGAGTTGTTTCACTTTTTTAGAAGAACCGAAATTTCTCCAATCTAAAGATTACTATAATAAGGGGAATGCGATTGTTTTCTTTTCACCCAAAAATAATCGATTTGAAATAAATAATAATGGCGAATGGCAAATCACATTGCTATCAACTGATGGAAAGCCACTAAGGGATCTATGTACTGGAATAAAGGCAAACAAAAATGATTTTGATTTTGCAAACAAACTTTTCATGAACTACAGTTTATCTACTGAACATAGTGAACTGATTTGTAATGGAATACTTGTGGAAAATTTGTTGGAATTTGAGGGATTCAAGAATTACACAATAAATATAGATAAATCGAGATGCCTAAAGAGTAACAATATTCAAAATTTATTTGTTGGATAGGTGGGGAGACTATGAAGAATGAAAAAGCAAAAAGCGAATTAGCTTCAAAAATTGAGCAGTTACTTAAATGGAAAAATATATCACAGTCCGAACTAGCACGAGAAATAGGAATTGAAAGATCTCATGTAAACAAGGTTATTAAATCGGTAGAGAGCATCAAAGGAACGCCGAAAGGCTTTAGTGATGAAAAAATTAGGAAAATAGCTAATTTTTTTAACATAGATTACAATTACCTAAAAAACGGAAATTTAACTGATAACCCAAAGACTTCTGCTCAAACTTTGTTGAATACTCTTGAAGCATTCGGACTTAAAGAATTTCTTATGACGGATGATGAAATATATCAAATGGAGCAACAAGAAGAGTATTTAATACAAAATTTAAGAGAGGAAATTGAAAATGATATTAATAATCTGAGTGATGAAGAACTCGGATATATGTATTACTGTTTAGAAGCAATTATCTCAATTGAACATATCCATTATGTTTTCTTAAATTTTATGAATCAACTTAACAATCAGGGATTAGATAAGTTGTCAAAGTTTATGAGTGCAATGGATATTTCTCATAATGATAGTATTAGTGCTTTACCTTTAGCAAGTAAGTTTTACAGAGCCGAAATGTTCTTTGATAATTTAAGAGATATGGTTCAACTTGAATACTGCAGTATCAATCGATTTGATAAGGTCGAGATTATTAAAAAGAGTATATTGTCATTTGAGGATGAAAAATTTAAATTCTTTGCTGATCATTTACAGGATATATTGACATTAAATAGTCTTGATTGGAAAATGTTAAAATGTTTTGCAATGTTGAAAAACAGACAAGAGGTGTACAGCACAATTGGATATAAGATTTCGGCAAATCATGACGTGATTCTTGATTACCTTGAATGTTTAATTCCGGTAAATCGTAAGCAGATATGACGACAAAGTTATTATTTAGTAATTGGTTATGTGTAGCAGTAACTTGACAAAAATATAGGGAGGTGAACGTATGGAAATGATTGATGGTTATAAGGGTATTGACGGTTTAGTAATAAATTATGATTTTGACAGCCAATTTAACGACAAGCTTTATCATAATGCAAAGTTGTTGTTAAAACTGTATTCAAAAGTTTTGTGGAGCATTCAAAATACCATAATGGAGATGGATTCAGAATGTATTCTTGCAACAGGATGCAAATTGATTGATGTAGTTGACGCTTTGATAGATGTAGACCCACGCATTCAAAAACGTAGGATTGAGAGTAGATTACAGTGTATTGAAGATAGCAAAAGTATTGTTGAACTGGTTGATCGTGCACTATTACTCTTGAAGAGGTATCCAGAAGAAGGAAATAAATATTTTGAAATTTTAAATAGAACATATTTAAGTGAAAAAAAATTCACCGAAAGTGAAATAATCGAAAATATGAATATATCAAGATCTTCGTATTTTCGAGAGAAAAAAAAGGCAATCTCACTATTTGGAATTATCTTATGGGGCTACATAGTGCCAGATATCAAAAGAACATTCCAGCATTGAAGGTAGTACTTCTAGAAGTGTTATGGTACTAAAATGATACTATATTAGAACATAGTTGAAATAGTAGCGGTACTGACACGGAATATCATAACTTGTATACTAATTATATTAGGGATTCTATCTAGAAATCCCCTTGAAGGATTACAAATTTTTTCAAGGGGATTTTTTATGCCCATTTTTTCACAGGCAAGAAAAGCCGAGTCTAACAGAAATGTTATTCTCGGCTTTTTTTCTGCCCATTTTTAGGAGGTCGCATGAAAAAGTCACTGCAAGGTTCGCAGATAAGATGCCGAGCTCCTCCATTTTCTGATGTTGATGCAGTCAATTAGAAATCAGAATAGGAGGAAAGACAAATGGCAACAATGAAAAGAATTCCAAATTACAGAAAGATGTATCCAACGGCAAGTGAAGAGGTGATTGAAGTGTTAAGGCAAGGGGAGAGAAGACTTCGATATTTAGAATATGACATTAAAGTTGAGCGATTTGTTTTGGATGAAACCAAGCAAGTCGCTTTTTTTATTCCAAGCAGGGAGGATTCGCTAGAACGCTTGATTGAAGCAGAAGAACAATTTGTAGATGAAGAAATTGATGTTGAAGATGAGGCAATTAATAAGGTCTTGATTCAAAAGCTCAGGGAGAGTTTAAAATGCTTGGATTCAGAGGAATTTGACTTAATTAGCGCTCTTTTCTTTCAAGGTAAAACAGTTCGTCAATTATCGACAGATAGTAGTGTGCCGGTGATGACAATTCAAGATAGAAAAGTTAGAGTGCTCAAAAAGTTGAAAAAAATATTGGGAAATTGAAAAAAAATCCGTACAACCGCCCTTCCCATCGTGGAAGTAAGTGAGGGGATCTTTTTATTCTCTCAAATGCACCTTGAAAATTTCATATCCGATTTCATAAATACGTTAGCTGATGAGCCTGAAAAGGAAAAGCGACACGTTTAGATGCGCGAAGACCACCTGTAAGGTCAGAACAGATCCATGCAAATGGATTTTTTCTCTTGGGAGAATTTTTCTCTGATTTTATAAATGCGGCCAACAATAAAGGTGCGAGCGGGTCCATCTGATCCAGAAACAGAGAAGTGGAGCAAATGCTCCAGACAGTTCGACTGTTTCGCCATAACCTCATCAGCCTATAATGATACTTCTGCCCAGCCACAGACATCGCAATGGGGGTAGCCTGCGGAGATCCCGGAGGAGGTGAGAATCCTATGATGAGGTGAACTGCCCTCAGTTTATGAAATTGCCCTAATTGTCGTAAAAGACAAATGCACTGGGGAATTTTTGTAAAATACAGTGCAGACGAATCAAAGAAAACTGACTTAATGTCAGAACCCATGGGGATTACAGGAGTCTAGAGACTCACTTTTCTTCTGGCGTTTGTTTTACTAATGCCAGGAGAAAGGTAATCCCTATTATTGTGATATTAAGAAAAATTGAAGAGCGAAAGGAGTAGAAATATGGAAAGTGAAATGAAGAAAATAGCCACCGATCCATCAAAACTACATGGCATGACAAAGGAACAATCCAAGTGTGAAGTTCAATATAAGATGGCGCAAAAGATGTTGGGCATCCTGCTCCGAAGAGGGATTGTAACCGAGGAAGAACGAAAAGAAATAGATGAATTGAACCGCCAATCCTTCTCACCACAGCTTGCCAAAGTATATGTGTAAAAACACTTGCTTTGTATAGTATGTTGGAGTAATGTGTGTTGCTAACAGGGGATGATAGTCCCAGAAAGGAGGAAAACGCATATGACAAAAAAGGTCACTAAGATTGAACCAGTCAGGCAAAAGGTGATGCACGAATTAAGACCTAAAAAGCGTGTTTGTGCATACTGTAGAGTCAGTACGGATTCCACCAAGCAACACACATCCTATGTTGCCCAAGTAGAGTATTATAAGAGCTACATTGGCAAACGTGAAGAGTGGGAATTCGCTGGTATCTTTGCTGATGAAGCAAAAAGCGGTACACAGGTCAAAAGCCGTGAAGAATTCATCCGAATGCTCAAGGAATGTGAAAATGGCAATATCGATATCATCGTCACCAAATCAGTCACTAGGTTCGCCAGAAATACCATAGACAGCATTGAAGCTATTAGAAAGCTAAAGGCACTTGGTGTCACCATATACTTCGAAAAAGAAAACATCAACACCATGTCTGAGCAAAGTGAACAGATGCTGACAATTCTAAGCTCAATTGCTCAAGGTGAATCAGAAAGTATCTCATCAAACAATCGCTGGGGAATACAAAAAAGATTCAGAGATGGCAGCTATAATCTCGGCTGTGTGGCTTATGGCTATACGAAAGATGAAGATGGTGAGCTAATAATCAATGAAGATGAAGCTGCAACAGTACGAAGGATATTTCAAGATTATCTAAACGGAAAAGGATCCTATGTAATTGCAAGAGATTTGACCAATGATAATGTGCCACCCGTTAGGACTGCCGAAACATGGAATGACAGTGTGGTAAAAGGTATTTTACAAAATCCAATATACGAAGGTGATCTGATTTTACAGAAAACCTACACTACTGAGGTACTCCCATACACGAAGAAAATCAACCGTGGAGAGATGCCTCAGTTTTTTATTAAAGACAATCATGAACCGATTATTACCAGAGAACAAGGTGTGATGGTTCGTGAAATCTATGAATACCGCAGAAAACAGATGGGCATGGATGACAGCGGAAAGTATCAGAATCGATATGAGCTAAGCAGTAAGATTATCTGTGAAGAATGTGGTGGAACCTTCAGAAGGCAAAAAATTTACATCGGGAAACCTTATGAGAAAATCCAGTGGAGTTGTAAAAACCATCTTGAAAACAGCAAGGATTGCAAGATGAAAGCCATCAGAGAAGATATCATTAAAAGTGCCTATCTTACCATGTGGAATAAGCTAGTCAGCAATTATACCTATATCCTAATACCACTGCTAGATTCCCTAAAGAATCTGAGAACCTGTAAAGCACAAGAAGATGATATCGAGAACCTAAATCACAAAATTATGGAACTGACTGAGCAGAGCCATATCCTGAGCAGAGTTGTGCAAAAGGGATATATGGACTCTGCTCTTTTTATACAAAAGCAAAATGCACTGAATATCGAGATTGAAGAAACAAAGAAAAAGAGGAATGGCCTGCTGGATTCAAACGGATTTGAAAAAGAGATTGAAGGGACCATAAGGCTCCTTGAAATTATCAAATACAACCCAGAAATTATGGATACCTATGACGAGAACCTACTTGCCCATACGGTGAATCAGGTGCTCATAGGACAAAGCGGAGCAATTACATTTCAACTGTTCAATGGGCTCAAATTGACTGAGCAGATCAGTATAGGTGGTGAGGATACATGATGCAGCGACATATGCCAATGGGATACAAAATGGTAAATGGTCAGATCCAAATTAATGGAGAGCATGCGAAAATCATCAAATTTATTTTTGCAGACTATGTCAAAGGGAAATCTTTAAAAGCCATAGCGAAAAAACTTTCAGACAAAGGTGTCCTCAATGCTAATATGAAACCCAATTGGAATCATGGTTCAGTGGGCAAGATACTGCAGAATGTTAAATACCAAGGGGATGAGTTTTATCCACGACTTATTGATGAGGCGATCTTTAAAAAAGCCCAGGACCTAAGAACTGCTACTGAAGTAAAGCTTGGCAGAACACAGCAATTTAATGCGATGAAAAATCAAAGCATTTTTAGCGGAAAAATCAAATGTGGTGAATGCGGAGAAACCTATAAAAAGTATGTCGAACACGCAGGCAAGCTTTCAGAGAAAATTAAATGGAAATGTAGAAACTATATTTTTCAAAACCGAGTTTTATGCCGAAACAGTTTTTTCACAGAAGATGAGCTGAAGAGCATATTTACAGAAGCTACGAACCATTTGATCAGGCAAAAAAAGAGACTTGATAAGATACAACCAGATGAACCGCCGAAAATGAATCTCGAACTCAGACAGACTGATAATAGAATTAAAGAACTCGAGCAAGACGGTGAATTTTCAAGTCCAGAACTTGTAGAGCTGATTTTTAAAAGAGCTGTGCTTTATTACGAAGGCTCAAAGGTTGCAGATCAAAAGCGGAATGCTGAAAAATTAAAATCGGCTCTCTCAGATATAAATACCTTGACAGAATTTAATGAGGAACTGTTTGAAACCATTATTAAACAGATGACAGTCTATAAAGAGACATTTGTGAAAGTGGAATTTATAAATGGGGTCATTATCAACATAAGCATCGAGTACAAACGAAAGGATGGTAAAAATGGCAGTAGTGAAAAAAACGGTAGCAATCATACCGCCTCAAGTTAAATATGACAAACATACACGAGTAGAACAGAAAACACTTCGAGTAGCAGCCTACTGCAGGGTCAGCACCTTGCTGGAGCAACAGGAAGGGAGCTATGAAGCTCAGGTTGACTATTATACGGAGAAAATCAATAGCAATCCCAATTGGAAATGTGCAGGTATATTTGCAGACGATGGCAAGAGCGCCACACAGACGAAAAAACGTGATGATTTTAATGTCATGATTGAAGCTTGTATGGCGGGAAAAGTAGACTTGATCCTGACAAAATCGGTCAGTCGGTTCGCAAGAAATACAGTGGATGCCCTTCAATATATCAGAAAGCTGAAGGAAAAGAACATCCCAGTCATTTTTGAAAAAGAAGGGGTCAACACCATGGAAAGTGGTGGCGAACTCCTGATTACGATCCTTAGCAGCCAAGCACAAGAAGAAAGCCGAAACATCAGTGAAAACACAAGATGGGGCTTAACAAGGCGGTTTGAAAACGGAATTATATCAGTCAATCATAAGAAGTTTTTAGGCTACACAAAAGATGACGATGGAAACCTAGTGATTGTGCCAAATGAAGCCATTATTGTAAAGCGGATATACCGAGAATATCTAGAAGGTAAAAGCATCATTCAGATAGCCAAGGGACTTGAGGAAGATGACATAAGAACGGTAACGGGTCTTGAACACTGGCATCCCGGGACAATCGACAAAATGCTCTCCAATGAGAAGTTCTGTGGAGATGCCTGTATGCAGAAGACCTACACCATCGATTTTCTCACAAAGAAAAAAGTGAAGAATGAGGGGTATGCGCCACAATACTACATCGAAGATAACCATGAAGCGATTATCCCCAAAGAGTTATATCATCAGGTGCAGGTGGAAAAGGCCAGAAGAGCTAGCCTAAACAAATCTGCAGTAACAAGGAAATCAAACAAGTCAAAAAAAGAAAAGAGCAAATACAGCTCGAAGTACGTACTTACCGAACTGCTTGAGTGTGGAGAATGTGGCCATGCTTATAGAAGACAGACCTGGTCCAAATATGGACAAAAATCAGCTGTATGGCGATGTGAGGACAGGCTAAAAAATGGAACAAGTTCGAGATGTCAAAACTCACCAACCCTAAAGGAAGAACAGCTCCACGATGCTATTATGAAAGCCATAAATAAGGTAGTCGAAAACAGTGGCGATTTTATAGAAACTTTCAGAGAAAATGTCATCCGAGTCATAGGCAATTACAGTACTCAAGGTGTTTCAACGGAATACGATGACCAGATAGACCAACTGCAAAAGCAGATGCTAAAACTCATAGAAGATAACGCAAGACAAGGCGCTGTAAGCGATGAATTTGACGATGCCTACAAACACTTATCCGAACGCATCAATGAGCTTAAACAGGCGAAATTAAAGCTTGTAAGGGCACAGAAGCAAGCAGAGAATTATGAAGAGCGGGTTGAAGCACTGGACAAAGCAGTGACCACTATAAATTCTCAAGTTAGGGAATTTGATCAAGAGCTAGTGAAGCGCCTGATCTACAGCATAAAGGTTCATAAGGGGCTGAAGGTAACGATCCAATTTCACTCAGGAATCGTGATGACAGAGGAAGTGGATTGCTACGAGGATTAAAGATAAGCATTAGAGCAAAGACATCACATCGGCAGTAGCTGTTCATGCAGTTGCGGTTTTTGTTTGTTGAGAAATGGGCAGCTAATTGGTTGCAAATTGACAAACTATAGTATATTTGAGGAGAAGATAAAATGAATACAGAAGAATTATATGATTTGATGGAAGACGGCAACCTTGGATATGCATGTGTTTATAAACAAGAAGACCAAGGAATGCATACGGATTACATGTTTAAAATGACGGCTGAGAATATTGCCAATTTTATTGGTAAGAATGCTTATGCAGCTGACAAGATTATTATGACGGATATGTGTGACAGCTTAATTTGTGAATCTATTTATGGCGGATTTATTATGAATTGTCCAGATCAGAACCTCTGTCGAGAAATTATCCCTTATTTGGCTCCTATACAAATGGGAGAAGTGGATCCGAAAGAATTCCCAGTGGCGACAAGAGAAGAGATGGAAGCACTTTGGGATGAAGAAGAGGAATCTGTGATGCAAGCAGAAATTAGAATGTTGTAGATTGGATTTAGTTGAAAAAAGACAGCATGTTAAAGCTGTCTTAATTGATTACATTGATTTGGTCATTTGAATACACTCGAAACAAATGTTTTTGCCCTTAAAATTTTTTAGGCTTTTTGTACTATTGCAGATATAACAAGTTTCTTGATGTTTTCTAAGAATTATTGAATCACCATCAACGAAAATTTCGATTGGGTCTTTTACATCAATCCCAAAAGTTCTTCTTAATTCAATAGGCAGAACAACACGACCAAGCTCATCAACTTTTCTTACAATACCAGTAGCTTTCATTTTTTATTATATCCCCCTTGTTCTTTCTATAGAAAAGACTATCAGAAATTGAATTTCCAATCAATACCAAATACGTTTTTGCCAGAAAAGCCTATATAAATTTTGAACGGTTTGATAAGAACTAATTTCCATATAATTGTCTAATTCAGTTGTGAAAAACTTCCCATAGGAGTAAAATTGAAATAACAATGTTGTTAATATTGTTATCCATGTGGGAGGTAAGAAAATGCCAACTGTGAATGAACTATTAGATAAAGCAAAGGATGAATTATCAAATTTATTACCCAGTGAAGTATTTCTTTTACGTGATCTGTTTAAGGGATACGAATGGAACAGGATTTCAAGAAGTGATAGATTACTCCTTGGCACATTATTTCTCAACTATATAAAGACGGATGATATAGGGGTTGTACCGATAGAAAAGACTTCATCGGGACAGCAGAAATATAAGGCGCTGGGGGGCTTGTTATGAAATTACAAAAGATAATAATTAGTAATTATAGATGTTTTGGGAAGACGCCTATTACTATCCCAGTTGATGACTTAACTGGATTGATTGGACATAATAGTAGTGGAAAAACTGCGTTAATTACAGCCTTATTAAAGATGTTTGGCGATAAACCATCGGATAGAAATATTGAACGATCTGATTTCCACATTCCTGTTAGCCTAAATCCGGAAAGTATAAATGAAAATGAGATGTTCATAGAAGCTTACTTTACATTTGATAATTCTCTAATGGAAGAAGATGCTCTTGACGTTCCAGTGTTTTTTAAGCATTTTGTTATCAATGAACCACAAGGAAAACCATTTTTAAGAGTTAGATTAGATGCCACATGGAAAAAAAGTACAAACCCGGATGGGATAGTTGAGAGTAAAATTAGCTATATAACAACAGGAGCATCAGAGTTCGAAGAATCGGAATGTCATAAAGCAAATCGCCAAGAATTAGAACGGATTAAAATCGTCTACATCCCTGCAATTAGACAACCGAATGAGCAACTCAAGAATGTATCTGGTTCAATAATGTACCGATTGTTAAATAGTATCAAATGGTCAGACAAATCAAAATCAAAAATAATTCAGAGAACAGAATTAGTAGAACAGGCGTTTCTTGAAGAAGAATCAATACTCTTATTAGCTAACTCATTAGATACTCAATGGAATGAGTACCATAAAGATCAAAGATACTCTAATGCAAAAATTAAATTTAGTAGCTCAGATCTAGAAACTATATTGAAAAAGGTAGAAGTTACTTTTTCACCAACTCAAACTACAAGAAACTTTAGAACTGATGAACTTGGGGATGGCCTACGATCGTTATTTTACCTCTCTATTGTTGATACAATGCTTGATATTGAAGAAAAAATCATGGAAGAAATAGTGCTAAAAGGAACATCAAAGTATTTTGATCTTATGCCACCTATATTAACAATTGTAGCCGTAGAAGAACCTGAAAATCATATATCACCGCAAATTCTAGGAAGAGTTATTGAGAGACTGAAAACTATTTCAGCAAAGGTAAATTCTCAATCTGTGGTAACTTCTCATTCGCCATCAATTATCAAAAGAATAGATCCTACAAATATAAGATACTTTAGAACTTGTAAGATTAATGAATGCTCTGAAATAAGAGCATTAACATTACCAAATGAAGAAAAGGAGGCAAGTCAATTCAAATATATAAAAGAAGCTGTAACGGCATATCCTGAATTGTATTTTGCGAAGTTGGTTGTTTTAGGTGAAGGTGATAGCGAGGAAATAATACTAAAAAAAATGCTAGAACTCAAAAATACTAGAATTGATACTTCAGAAATTTCTGTAGTTCCATTAGGGGGACGACATGTGAACCATTTCTGGAGATTATTGAGTGATTTGAATATTCCATTTATAACTCTACTTGATCTGGACCGGGAACGCGACGGAGGAGGCTGGGGGCGAATTAAATATGCAATACAACAGTTAATTGATAATGGGAAAAAACGTGAAGAGTTACTAAATACAACAAACGGAGTTTTAAGTGAAGAGCAGTTTGCTAGTATGCATACATGGTCAAACTACGATCATATCGCTGGTTGGATTAAGAGACTTGAAGATTATAATGTATATTTTTCAGCCCCGCTAGATATAGATTTCGCTATGCTTACGAAGTTCAGAGAAAAATATATTGCGACTTTGGCCACCAATGAAGGTCCATATATTAAAGGGTATGGAAAAATTCACAAACCTGATGTGAAAGACGAGGATTTAAAAGTATATGAGGAATTATTAGCAAAGAGAATACAATCCGATTTGCGTGCTACATTGAAAGATGAAGGCGGCGATGGAACTACTTATAGTGAAGTAGAAAAGGAACTAATGATTTGGTATAACTACTTCTTTTTAAATAGGGGGAAACCTACTACTCATCGTGTATTGTTTACTGAAAATGAGGACATAGTATTTGAAAGCTTTCCGGATTGCTTACAGAAGTTTGTAAATGAGATTATCACAAAATCAAACTAGTTTAATATATAGGGGGTGGTGCAGTGCAATGGAAAAATTGTGATGAGTGGGTGCCTACAGATGGCTTTATTCTAGAAGATGTAGCGATGCTTGTTGCTACTTGCAATACCAACAAATTAATAATGGCGGGTCCAGGTTCAGGAAAAACAGAACTATTGGCACAAAGAGCTAGCTTTCTATTAGAAACTAATACATGTATATATCCCCGAAAGATACTTGCAATAAGTTTCAAAAAAGACGCTGCAAAGAATCTCAAGGACCGTGTAGAGAAAAGATGCGGTAAAGAATTAGTGTCAAGATTTGAGTCTATGACATTCGACGCATTTGCTAAATCGTTGTTAGATCGGTTTATGGAAGGATTACCCGCTAATATTAAGCCCATTAAAAACTATGAAATTGGTCAAAATAGTGAGAACAATGGTGTAAGTATACTATCTTTTTTAGCTGTTTCAAAGTTAGCCACTGAACTTATCAGAACAAACCCTCTGATAAAAAAGTCATTACAACTTACTTATAGCCATATTTTTTTGGATGAGTTTCAAGACACTACTTCAATACAATATGAGCTTATTAAAGCGTGTTTTCAAGATTCTAGGGCTATATTTACTGCGGTAGGAGACTCTAAACAACGGATTATGCTTTGGGCAGGCGCAAGGAAAACAGTTTTTGAAGATTATTTAAATGAGTTCAAGGCTACAAAAGAAACAATGATAATGAATCACCGTTCAGCTCCACTTCTTGTAGACATACAAAAGGCGATGTATTCCAATTTAAATGAGAATGCAACTGACATTCAGTCTTCTCCTAAATGGGCCAGTCAAATGGGTGAAGCGTATCTGAGGTTTTTCGATGATGAAAATGCAGAAACTGATGTACTGTGCAATGAAATAATTGATTTAATAAAAACTGGTGTTAAACCCAATGATATATGTATTCTTGTTAAGCAAACAGTTGATGCTTACAGTAAAAATATAATTAAACGTCTAGAAACTAGCGATATTATGGCAAGAAATGAAACAGTCTATCAAGATTTGTTAAAGGAAGAAATTGTTAAGGTGCTAGCTTTGATTTTCACGCTTACTGCATCGAAATCAAATCCGCTTGCTTGGAGGTACATAAATGACTTTTTTTGTGAAGTTGAGTCATTGGATGAGAATTCAAAAGCAACAGAGTTTATTCGTATTGAAAATGAATTGAACGAAGTGATCAGGACAATCTCAAAAAATATTGATGGTATTACCGATGAGGAGATCTTTAATCAAAATGTTGATATCATTCTTAGTAAATTATCGTACGACAGGCTTGCTACAATGTTTCCGGAATATAAGAACGAAGCCTATTATTTGAAAATAATAACGGATTTTAAGAAGTTGCTATGGATGGAGTACATGTCCTCAAATGACTGGAAAGTTGCTGTTGAGAATTTTATGGGTGAAAACTCGATTCCAATTATGACAATTCATAAAAGTAAAGGATTAGAATATCATACTGTGTTTTTTATTGGGCTTGAAGATTCTGCCTTCTGGAATTTTAAAAATCAACCAGATGAAGATAAATGTGCATTTTTCGTAGCTCTTTCAAGAGCTAAAGCACGTGTCGATTTTACATTTTGTAGTTCGAGAAAAACAAGGTTTACTGATGCACAAAGCAATGAAAAAATTAATGAACTTTATGAGATGTTAGCAAAAACGGGTTTGGTTAAAGAAATATACCACTAAAAAATCAGTTGATATATTTATGGTACATAGCAGTCGATGATTTGTTTGTATGATTCGGCAGTTTGATTTTTATATACAAATTACTTTTTTAAATTTAAAACATTAATTAAGAAAGAAGAATTATATGGAAAGACACATTGGAACATGGTTTAAAGAGAGTGAACCTGAAAAGAAAGAAGTTGCAGAATTACTTATTGATGGTAATCACATAGAATTTTATAGCCGATTTCATGGTGAAGTATTTCCTTCTACGTTTATAGGTAGTGACGGCGAGTATAGATATAAAGTATTTGTAAATGGGTCTACAAAAGCAAGTGATAATCGATTACTAGAGTATACATCTTCACATCGAGTTTTTTATGTGTTGATGCAGAATTTTGAGTTTTCAAAGGGTGTTGATATATCTGGCATTGTTGAATTTTCATTTACGATCCCAGAACTTATTGATTGGATAGGCATAAGAACTGTATTTTATGGAAGTACTGATATGGATAAGATGGCAGCAGGTGAGATGCGTTTAGATCCAATCATTATCCATTCTGAGAATCCATATATAGAATTTTACTTTGAATCTAAAAGCTTTAACAGTAGCATAAGGGGTGACGACAGAACAGAAATTATTATTAAAAATGAACCGAGAATTAAAGTACAATATACACAAGAACAGGATATTCAATGTGTCATGGATGATATCGAATGCATAATGCAGTTTTTTGGATTATTGATAGGAACGATAAGTGTTGCTCAGGATATCAGACTAACTATTAAAGATCAGGACTTAAAAAGCTGGTTAAACTTCAATAGAGATTTTTCTTATAATACAACAATTAGAGATGTACTAAATAGACCGAGAACATATTATTATGTTGTTGAAGAACATTTACAAAGATACTATTCCAACTGGAGAAAGTTTTATTTTGATGATTCATACTCATTGCTGAGAAAGATATTTTTTTCTGTAAACGGAAAGAAGGATATTTTTGCTGAAGATATTTTTGTTGAATATATGAGAATTCTAGATGGATACCATACTCGCATTTCTGGTGATGAAGAGATAAAGGGCAAATTAAAGGCTGCATTAAAAGGGTCAACAAAAGAAATTAAGAAATTAATATTTACGGATGAGGGCAGACCAATATTTGAAGATAAAATACAGTCAGTCATTCCTGGCTGGAAATATACGTCTAAACATATGGAAGACATTGCGGGGTGGATTGCAGCAGGTTTTCTTGCAAAAACCTCATTGTCTCATCGTATGCAAGAACTTGACGATCAGCACTTACAGATAATAAGAAAAAATGCTGCCCATATAGAAAAGTTAAGAAGAGATGATTCTACTATAAGAGCAAAGCAAGATGAAGAATTAATACAACTTTATTTTAAGGAATTGGGAGATACTAGAAATTATTATTCCCATTATAAGCTGGATAAAACAGGTGTTTTGGAAAGCGTACAAATGTCAGATTCAATAAATGTATTAAAAGCAACGATTATATCTATATTTATGAGTCATATGGATATTGATACGGATTTGATTCGAAAAATACTTGAATTTGATAGTGAACTTCATTTCCAGACCATGTGTTTACGAGTAGATGGAGAACAGTCATTTAAACATCCAAGTGAATTGATTAAATCTGAAAAGAGTCATTGGATTGAAGAATAATAAACTGTCAATAGGGTTAAGAGCGATATTAGCCGTTAGTTAGAAATAGAGAATATATTAATAATGAGTTGATACGGTTCGAGAGAGGCTTTTAGTGTGTTTGGCATAATAGAAATATCGGTAACACATAATATAAAAGGTTGCCTGGTCCAATGGTTCAGGCAACCGCCAAAATCACGGGAAACTTTTTGTCACGTTAATCGAATAATTGTTCAGAATAAAGCTCCCAAACCACAACAGGTTTGAAAGTTTTATTGCGCACAATTTTTACTAACTGGTAAAGTTGTAGTAGCACTATGGTATGCCGAACAAATTTGATGCTCTTTTGATCCTAAAAGAGTGGCGTTTGGTTTTCCAAAAAAACGGATTTTAGTAATCCGTTTTCCAGAAAATAGCCCTCCGCCAAGGAACCAGTGGGTTCACATGACATCATTTTTGTCTACTCAAGGCATGTGGAGTGTGTAATAGGACTACGTCGGAAATAATCCTTGTAATATATGAATTTGCAATGTCTACGAGGTTTTACGACTTTACTCAATGTGGTAACGAATTTAAGAATAAGCGTATTATTGATCATGTACTCGTAAGGGTGGGGATCAACAATGCGGGTGTGTAGTTAAGTCTATACAAAATATGGAATGACAATATTAGTGGCTCAGTTGTGAAAATCGACTGGGTCATTTGCTTTATAGAGAACTGATATGAAGATATGTTTTTTTAGAATTTAGTTAGAATAGTATTTTCTGATTAAGTATTGAAATACTGGACTTATCATATTCAACAAGTCCTTCATTCTTCATCTTCTGTAATTCCCGTGACAGCGAAGTGCGTTGCACCCCAATACGATCAGCAAGTTCTTTTTTTGTTAAGCGAAGTTGTAGCGTCTGACTCTTCTGTATTTTATATTCGCTTTTTAAATAAGCGATGATACTTTCGCGAATAGAGCGATTCACATAATGTTTAAGTTTGTCACCCAGTAATAGTGAATGATCGGAAATATATTCTAAGTAAACTTTCAAGAAATCTTTATTTGTAGCACAAAAATCAAAAACGAGATTCTTGGTGATGCTGAGCAATATTACCTCTGTTTTAGCAGTTACCATCATTGGATAGCAAGGGTTCTTAGAAAATAATAAATTTCCCCCAAGGATATCATCGGGGTAGAATTCAGTGATTCTCATCAAATTGCCAGCATCGTCTATGCGCTCGATGACAACTTGTCCATTCAGTATAACGTCAATAGCACGACAACAATCGCCATCGAAATGTATGATCTCCCCCTGAGCATATTTTTTCATTTCAATACCCTGGTTAGCATTCAAGTTCTGTTTCCAATAACTTTCGGGTATGATCTTCAAAAGTGAAAAATCGTTAAAAATGTTTGTTGGAAAATTCATTAAATATCCTTTCTGGAGTTACCGAGGTAACTCCACTCTTTTTGACTATAGTATATACTTTGTCTAAAAGAATGGGAAGGAGATTTTCAAATGGATGTATTTACACTGTCATTTTGGGGCATTTCAATTGCTTTAACGGGACTATCCCTAGTCAAAAGCAAGAAGAAGACCTTTGAAGCCATGAAAAAATCAAAAGGCATGATGGGAAACATGCTTGGAGAAATAATCGCAATTATTTTCATGATTGGACTGGTATTGACCTTTATACCCCCTGAGTCAATAAAAAGTGTTTTGGGATCAGAGAATACAGCGCTTGCAACTATCATAGCAGCAGTAGCTGGGAGTGTAACCTTAATACCTGCTTTTGTTGCTTTTCCACTGGTAGGATCATTTGTGGATGTAGGAGCGAGTATCGTTCCAGCAGTTGCGTTCTTAACCACACTCACAATGGTAGGTATAGTGACTTTTCCACTCGAAAAGAAAGAATTTGGGTTTAAATTTGCCTTGATTCGAAACGTACTTAGTTTTGTCATGGCACTTATCATTGCTGCGGCTATGGGGGTGTTGCTATGACTGTAAAAACGATGATTAAGAAAAATAAGTTGCTAATAATTGTTGCAGTAATTTACCTAATTCTATTTGCCTTGATGCCGGATAAAGCTACAACAGCCATTAAAAATAGTATTTACTATTTGATAGAAATGTTTGAAGTGCTACCTGTTATTTTTTTACTAACGGTGGTCATTGAGGCACTTATTCCAAAAGAATGGATTATCAAACACTTTGGTGAAAAATCTGGACTTCTAGGTAATCTTTTGTCTCTTGTATTAGGGAGTATATCGGCAGGTCCGATTTATGCAGCCTTTCCTATCAGTAAAATGTTAATGACGAAAGGTGCAAGTGTTGCCAATATCGTCATTATCTTAAGCTCATGGGCGGTTATAAAAGTACCAATGCTGGCAAATGAAGTGAAGTTTTTAGGTATCTCTTTTATGAGTATTCGGTGGATCTTGACTGTAGGCGCAATTCTTATAATGGCATGGCTCATGGGGAAAATGATAAATAAAAGGGATTTAATTACAGAAGTATCTGATCACAAAAAATCTAAAGTTGAAGTTAATCAAGATTACTGCGTTGGATGTGGCATCTGTGTAAAAATGATGCCTGAGGTTTATGAGCTTATTGATCAAAAAGCATATGCTAGGTTTGAAAATGTGAATTCGGGTAATATGACAATGATTCATAAAACCGTGAGTAAATGTCCAACTCAAGCGATTACCATTAATGCGATTGGGGGTGCATTATAAAATGAAAAAAAACAGGAAGTTAATTCAGTTTACATTCTTATTAATTTTCTTTTTCATTATTTCAAAAGGAAATATGTTCATATGGTTAGGGTTGTTTCTAATCAGTTTAATTGGGGCTACAATTTTTGGGAGATTCTATTGTGGTTACATTTGTCCAATGAATACGGTTATGGGGGCAACGGGGATTCTTTCAAAAAAACTAAATTGGCGAACTAAGTCAGTTCCAAAAGTGCTTCGAAGTAAATACCTGCCTTGGATTGTCTTGTTATTAATGATTGGTACGATGGTCTTATCAAAAAAAGTATTCCATCAAGAGGTGCCAATTTTAATCCTATTGATGGCAGTATCTATCTTAGTAACGTTGAGATATGAAGAGTGGGTTTTCCACAATCACATCTGTCCATATGGTGCATTATTAAGTCTAACTGGTAGGTGGGCTAAGTTTTCAACAAAAGTTGAACCAAACTTGTGTATTGGTTGTAAAAAGTGCGAAACGGTTTGTCCATCAAAAGCCATAAGTGTAAATAGTGAAACTAAGGTAGCGCAAATTGATCCGTCAATTTGTCACCAATGTCAAACGTGCACTATGGTGTGTCCTAAAAATGCGATTCATTACACTGGTGGGCTGAAATGAAAATTACACCCGAAATTAAAGCAATTCAAAATGCTTATATGCAAGCTAGAAGTGAAAATAATCGTCCTGAAATGAGCCGGCTTAAGGCAGAAGCAATGGCACTTATGAATCAGGGGAGTTCAGAAAGAACACCAGAAGCAACTCAAAACAGAGAAGATTTGAAAACTTCCCAAATCACTCAAAATGAAGATGGTGATCAGTTGATTATTTCATCAAATGTAGGAGAAAACGCCTCAAAATAGTAGCTGAATCAAAATAGCTCCGGTTTTAAAAGCGTGATCATTTGGCCAGAAGTATGAATGAGATGATCATCGGCCATATTTTTTAGTTCCCGGGAAACAGAGGGTCTGGCAACGCCGATGATATCGGCAATCGCTGATTTCGAGTGCTGAAGTTTGAATGTTTGTAAGCCATTGATTTTGAACTCGTTTGACAAGTAGAGCATTAGCCTTGAGCGAACGTCTTTGTATTGAAGCATTTGCAATTTTTCTTTAAAAATCAGAACTCTAGAGGATAAAAAAGTTATAAAGTTATCATTGAATATTGAACTGATTTTAAGGAGATTGCGAACTTGTTCAAAAGGCAGATAAAGTACCTTGCTGTTTTTCATAGTCATCAAAGTAAATGGATACTTTGGCTCCTTTGAACTATAGAGAGCAGTTCCGAAAGCATCATTGGCGTTAAACATCTTAACGGTTAGAAGTTCACCGGAAGGTGTGAGTTGTTGTATGGCTAAAACGCCAGAAAGAACAAATCCGATGGAACTGCACGGATCACCTTCCTGTACAATGAGTGTTCCTTTTTTATAGTTTCCCATAATACAGTGATCAAAATCGATTAATTCTAATAGCGTCTTCAAGTCCATGTCTTTAAATAGCGGGTTATTTAACAAAAGATTTACATCTAGAAGCATATGACCTCCTGAAAAAGTGTAACTGCTGTTACAGTTTTGATATACCAAATAAAGTATACTATAACCAATGATTAAAGGAAAGGTGATTAAAATGATTGAACAAGTATATAAAATTACAATGGGAAATGATCGCTTAGTGGAAAAAGTAATTCAGGACGAGAATGTCCATTACATTCACATGATATTTAATCAGAATGAGGGACTACCTGAACACTTTTCAAACTCTACCGTTTACATGACCGTTTTAAGAGGTAAATTGTCAATTGGGTTAGGTAAACAAGACGTTTGTCTATATGAGGCAGGCACAGTTCTTAAAATACCTTTTAACATCAAAATGAATGTTAAAAATTTAGATGCTGAAGTGTTAGAACTCATTGTGGTGAAAGCACCGGCCCCTCAAAATTAGAACAAAATAAGGAGGATTATCATGAGCATGTTCTGTTACCAATGTCAAGAAACTGCAAAAAATACCGGCTGTACAGTCAAAGGTGTTTGCGGAAAAAACGAAGAAGTTGCAAAGCTTCAAGATCTTCTCATTTACGCATGTAAGGGTGTTTCTGAAGTGGTCACAAAAGGGAAACTAGATGTGAACACACTAAGTGAAGTCAATCATGAAGTACTTAAGAGTCTTTTTATTACCATTACAAACGCGAATTTTGATGAAGCCGCTATTGAAAAGCAAATTCTAAACATGATTCGTTTAAGAGATGCACTGAGACAAAAAACTTCTGGTGTTCAATTGGGTGATGCAGGTCTATTTACAGTTACAGATCGAGCTTCAATGCTTGAAAAAGCATCAACAGTTGGTGTACTTGCTACTGAAAATGAAGACGTGAGATCATTAAGAGAACTTATCATTTATGGACTTAAAGGTATGGCAGCATATACCCATCATGCCCTTAATATTGGGAAAGAAAATACAGAAATCAATGCATTTATTTATGAGGCACTTGCAGCAACTTTAGATAATTCATTGACTGCAGATCAACTGGTTGCATTAACCCTTAAAACAGGTCAGTTTGGTGTTTCAGCAATGGCACTTCTCGATGAAGCAAATACTTCAAAATACGGTAATCCTGAAATCACAAGCGTCAATATTGGCGTTAGAAAAAATCCTGCAATCCTGATTTCTGGCCATGACCTTACAGATCTCGAACAATTATTGGAGCAAACTCAAGGAACAGGCGTTGATATCTATACACATAGCGAAATGTTACCTGCTCATTACTATCCGTTCTTCAAAAAGTATGAAAACTTCGCTGGTAACTATGGTGGTTCTTGGTGGCGTCAAGTAGATGAGTTTGGCCCATTCAATGGACCGATTCTATTTACAACGAACTGTATTGTACCGCCAAGAACAGATGAAATTAGGAATAGAATTTTCACATCAGGAGCTTCTGGCTTCCCAGGATGTATGCATATCGTTGCAGACGAGAAGGGTAAGAAAGACTTCTCAGCTGTTATTGAGATGGCAAAGAAATGTCCTTCTCCAACTGAAATCGAGACAGGATCAATTGTTGGTGGTTTTGCACACGAACAAGTATTTGCTTTAGCTGACAAAGTAGTAGATGCCGTTAAAACAGGTGCCATTAAAAAGTTCTTTGTTATGGCGGGCTGTGATGGCAGAATGAAGTCTAGAGAGTATTACACTGAATTTGCTGAAAAACTCCCTAAAGATACAGTTATTCTTACCGCAGGATGTGCGAAGTACAGATACAATAAGTTGCCACTTGGAGATATTGGTGGCATTCCAAGAGTTCTTGATGCTGGACAGTGTAATGATTCCTACTCGTTAGCTATCATTGCCCTTAAACTTAAAGAAATATTCGGGTTAGAAGATGTGAATGAACTTCCAATTGCTTATAACATTGCTTGGTATGAGCAAAAGGCTGTCATTGTACTTCTAGCACTTTTATACCTTGGCGTGAAGAATATTCACCTTGGACCAACGCTTCCAGGTTTCTTATCACCAAACGTTGCTAAAGTCCTAGTTGAGACATTTGGCATTGCAGGCATTGGTACTGCAGAAGACGATATTAAACTTTTCATGGCTTAATTTTAAAGAGCAGCCTCAGTGTCTGGGGCTGCTTTTCTAAATAATAGGGGTGGCTTTGTGAAAATTAAGAATCAATTATTATTAACACACGGAATTTTAGTTGCTCTGGCACTCGCCATAGTTTTTATTAATATTTGCACTTATAAGGACATGGAAAACGACGCCAATATTATCAATCAAGCAGGAAAACTGCGAATGTTGAGTTACAATATGGCTCATCTCTCCAATCAAATTACAACTGGAAATGATCCAGTCCATGAAGAGCACCTAGCTTCAAATTTGAAATTAAAAATAGACGAATTTGATACCACTTTAACCTTGTTAAATGGAAATGGTATCAATTCAATTTCAGTTGATCACCCACAAACAGCTATTAGACTTGAGACCATATCAAAAGAGTGGGGTGAGGCATTTAAACCAGCATATCTTAGTATCATAAGAACTATTCCAGATGAGAAGTCGTGTGAGAAAATTAATCGAGCAGTCGATTCGTATGTTAATGACATCAATGAGATGGTTGCATCTTTTTCTATATACGCAAGAGGAAAAATAACAAGAGCACTCACGATAAATGGTATCCTGGTATTGGTTATCATTGCCGTTACTTTTTATTCATTCATTTCTACTAATAATCGAATAAGAAAACCAATGAAAATTCTCATGAGAGAGTTGAAGGATTTATCACTGATCGATGATGAAGTTTCAAAGAGACTGAAGAATATAGATACTGATGAAATTTCTGAGATGACTGAGTACTTTAATGAGATGATGTATGATCAGCTCACAAAGACATTCAATAGAAGATCGGGCTTATCAAAACTTAGTCGCATGCTCCAATATGATAATAGAAGACACCTGAAACTGAGTCTATGTTTTATCGATATCAATGGACTAAAAGAGGTTAATGATCAATTAGGACATCAATTTGGTGATGAACTGATTGTAAGCGCAGTTGAGGGCATTAAACATGAAATTCGTGAAGAGGATTTTATTATCAGAATGGGTGGAGATGAGTTCTTAGTTGTTTTTAATGGAATAGACCAAGAGCTTGCTGAGAAAGTATGGGAGCGGATTAATCACAGATATGTGCAAATTAATTTAGAGGAAGACAGAAGATATATTATCAGTGTGAGCCATGGCATTGTGGATTTTGGAAGCTATGAAATATCTGAAGTTGAATCATTAATAAAGTTAGCAGACGATAAAATGTATGCTGAAAAGAAATACATTAAAGAGGAACTGAAGATTCAAATAATTAAATCGGAAGGGCATTCAATCTAGGACAACCAAATCAATTGACATGAAAGGTGGATATTCAGAATGAAAATAAAACACAAGTTATTACTGACTTTTGGACTTTTAATTCTTTTTTCAGTGGCAATGGTAGGCATCAATTATATGACCTATCAAGCGATGGAAAGTGATGCGAACTTCGTTAATCAAGCAGGAAAATTAAGAGCTTCAAGTTATAAGATGGCTCAACTCGCCAATATCATTGTTAATGCAAATGATCAAGAATCTAAGAAAATTTTTGAAGAAAGTATTAATCAGTTTGATGAAATTCTTCGAGATGTTTCAGAAGGAAATATAGATAAAGGCCTCTCGAATATGACACATGAAGAGACTAAGGCTGCATTAACACAAATAATCGAAAAATGGAATAGTTCCTATAAAGGTGCTTATACAAGCATTTTGAATAGCGGAGATAAAACGGCGTTGCAGCTTATAAACGCTGAAGTCGCAGAATACGTAAATGCAATTAATGACATGGTAACAGGCTACTCGGAGTACTCAAGCTCGAAGGTTGCTACGGCTAAAGTCACCAATGGCATTTTGTTGGTCATTGCATTGTTTGTTGGTATTCTATCATTTATGTTACTCAATAAGGGAATTAGAAATCCTATTAATGCTCTTATTGAGGATTTAAAAGATCTTTCAGAAGGAAATGGTGATTTAACCAAGCGGATTGAAAGTAAGAGCAAAGATGAAACGGCTGAGATGATACACTATTTCAATAAATTTGTTGGCAACATTCACGGCATTGTAAAAGAAATCTCAAAGATTTCAATCGTATTATCGGACAATATGAATGCCATCACAAATACAACCCAAGAACTTACCAAATCCACCGAAATGATTGCTATGTCCTCTATGGATGTGGCAGAGGGCTCTGTGCTTCAAAACAATAAGCTAGATGAATTAAATGAATTAGTAGAAAAGATCAAGCTGGATATTGAAAATGTTTCTCATAAAGCACTTCAGACACTTAAATCTTCAGAAAAGTCTCAAGAATCTGTTCTCAATGGCGATCGACAAGTGTCTGCTCAATCAGATGAACTCACCATGTTTGTGGATTCGATAAAGTCTGCTTCTAACACGGTAGAAGACTTAAACCAATCCTCGGAAGAAATTAAGGCAATTGTAGACCTGATTCACAGCATATCTTCACAGACAAACTTACTTGCTCTTAATGCGTCTATTGAGGCTGCCAGAGCTGGAGAAGCAGGACGTGGATTTGCTGTCGTAGCAGATGAGATTAGAAAATTAGCCGAAGAAACATCGGTATCAGCTAAAAAGATAAGCGAAATTGTCATGAGTATTGGTGATAAAACAATGAACGTAAAAACTTCTATGGATGAGCTTGTTGATAAAACGAAAATTCAAGAGCGGTCCATGGGGACATTAAAAGGTGAACTTAAAGAGATATTAAATGTGTCCACGGTCACTTTAAATGAATCGCAAGAAATTATGGGAATCTCAACAAAGGTGAATGATGAGTTTAATATGATTACTCATTCGGCAAAAGACATTCAAGGTGTAGCTGTTCAAAACTCAGGAAATACTCAAGATGTTGCATCAGCAGTGGAAGAGCAAACTGCCTCTTTTGAAGAAGTATCCGCAAATATAAGTTCAATTAATGAAATGGCAGATGAATTAACAAAAATTGTAGGCAAGTTTAAAATATAGCTATTTGAAAGATAGGGATATATCGATGAGAAGAAATGATCGAGAAATGAATACTGAGTTTGCCAAGCAAGTCATTGATCGATCACGTTACGGCGTGCTATCAATCATTGATAATGGAAATAGCACACCATATAGCATCCCTTTATCTATAGTTCGTGATGATGATTTTTTATACTTTCATTCAGCAAGAGAGGGAACCAAAGTAGATTTGTTCTTAGCCAATAATCAGGTTAAGATTGTCTTTGTTGGAGAGGTTCATGTACCGAATCTTTTTACAACATCTCAACTAGATGAAATGATTAAAGACGAAGAAAAAACGGTACAACTGATTAGTAGTGTATTCACAACTGAGTTTGAGTCTGCAATTGTGAACGGTAAGATCCAAGAAGTATTGGATACTGATGAAAAAATCCTTGCTTTAAAACTCATTTGCCGAAAATATACCCCTGATAAAATGACCTACTTTCAGCATGCAATTAAGTCGGGAGAATAATATACCCGAGTTTATTGCATTACGATGGATGAGGTAAAGGCGAAACGTAAAAAATATGACTCTGAAGGCAACGAGATGAAATGGGGAAGATTGGAATAGGCCGTATATTTGCGTTTGTGATCAAAAACTAATTGTTTGAAGAATAACCACCTTTAAATTTCATATGCAATCTCATAAAATAGAATTTTAGTATTGCATATGAAAGAGGTGTGAAAATGAAAGAAGAAAAGAACATAACAGTAATACCACCAGATCCTAAGTATGACTCACATATTAGGATTGAGCACAAGGTATTAAACGTGGCAGCATATTGCAGAGTCAGTACAAGATTTGAACAGCAGGAAAACAGCTATGAAGCTCAAATAGCTTATTACACAAGAAAAATTGGAATGAACAAAAGTTGGAGCTGTGCGGGGATCTATGCTGATGAAGGGAAGACCGCAACTGGTACGAGATTCCGTGATAGCTTCAATGATATGATTGAGGATTGCTATTCTGGCAAGATTGATCTTATTCTTACAAAATCAATAAGTCGCTTTGCTAGGAATACGGTGGACTGCTTAAGGATTATTCGAGAACTAAAAGACAGGCAAATTCGTATTTTATTTGAAAAAGAGAACATTGATACAATGGACAATACCGGGGAGTTATTAATCACCATCTTGAGTAGCCAAGCACAAGAAGAAAGTCGAAACTTGAGTGAAAACACAAGGTGGGGAATTATTCGAAAATTTGAGCAGGGTATTGTTCAGGTGAATCACAAGAAATTTATGGGATACACAAAAAATGAAGATGAGAAGCTAATCATTATTCCAGAAGAAGCTGCAGTTGTTAAACGAATATTTGAACTTTATCTGCAAGGTCTTGGGGCATATAAAATAGCGAGAGCGCTTGAAAGTGAAAGGGTAAGAACAACAACAGGAAAAGAAAAATGGCATCACGAGACAATTTACAAAATGCTTCAATGTGAAAAATACATGGGAGATGCTATTCTACAAAAGACCTATACGATTGACTTTTTAACTAAGAAGAAAGTCATGAATAATGGTTATGTAAAGAAGTACTATGTTCGAAATAGCCATGAAGCAATTATTAGTAAAGAACAATTTTATCATGTTCAAGAAGAAATGAAAAAAAGAAGCGTGAACATGAAACAGAACCTTGGAAAAAGGTACAGCTCAGCATATCCACTAAGTGGCTTTATTATATGTAGCGGATGTAACAGCACGTATAACAGAGTAACCTGGCAGAACAAAGGTGGTAAATCGTTTGTTTGGCGTTGTCGAGAGCGATTGAAAACTGGGACGACGCAATGCAAACAGTCAGCAACAGTAAGAGAATCAGTAATGCTGAAATTACTCAGTGAATTATTCACTTCAATTTTGAAAACTGATCCAACCGAGGCTACAGTGTATTTGATCAAAACGAAAGCAATTCTGATCGTCAATTTAATGGGTAAAAAAGAGTATGAAGTTGATGATATAACAAAGCCAATATTGAATAAGGTGATGGACCGGATAGTCATAAAGAATGAAAAAACTGCAACGGTACACTTTAAATCCGGATTAATTATGGAAAAAGACTTTATCGAGACAATTGAATAATTGTTCAGAATAAAGCTCTCAAACCACTACAAGTTTGAAAGTTTTATTGCGCACAATTTTTACTAACTGGTAAAGTTGTAGCAGCACGACTAGATGCCGAACAGAAATGACGTCCCTTTTGATCTTAAAAGAGCGGAGGTTAGGATTCGAAAAAAAGGATTATTATGATTCTATTTCGAGAAAAATATCCTTCCGCCAAGGCCCCAATAGGTTCCAACGACATCATTTTTGTCTACTCAAGGCACGTGGAGTGTGTAGTGGGACTACGGAAGATGGACTGATGCCTGATGGGAATCCGAGGGATGGATTTTATAGAAAGCAGCTGTTGTTTAGCTTTAAGAAGTTGAATAAACAGGCGGCATAAGGGGTTGGAACTGCAAGTAATAAAGAGAAATATGAGAGCCGGCACACGACAGTCAATGTGTGGATTTAGTAAAAAGATGATGACTTTTATGCTCAAAACTTGTGAAGAGTTGAGCATGAAAGTCATTTTTTATTGAAAACGCTACGCACTGTGTAGCCAAACATAGAATGAAGAATTGCTTTGACAATGCTAGTGATATTTTTAAAATAAAACGATTTTCTTTAAATTTGAAGAATAACGTGCCGAAAATAAAAAAAGTATTTAATTTTCTGATAGGCATGGTTAGTTTTTATATAAGAAAGATTTTTCAAAAATATGTAATTTTTCTGCTCTAGTATATGGTGATATGTTATAACATTTGTTATAATTATAGTGTTGGAAATGGGGGTGTAAGAAATGCCTTATGAATTAGGTGGAAGAGCAGATAAAAGTGGAAATAGATTTGAAATAAGAGTAGTAATTTATTATCTTTTGAAAGTTTTTGAAGAGAATATTGATTTCTTAATATTAGAAGCCTTAGGTGATGATGAGCAAGGTATCGACATTTTAATTGGTCATAAAGACGGAAGTAAAGAAGGCATACAGTGCAAAGGCAGAAATGGCAGTAAGGATTATTGGGATTTTGGGACTGCTAATGCGAAACACATTTTTTCTAACTGGAAGTTCCAATTGGATAGAGATTCCGCATATGATGTTTCATTAGCATCACCATTAGCCTTTCCAATGCTGGAAGATTTGATTAATAGATCTAGAAATACAAATGACTTACTAAATGATTTTTATAATCATCAGGTTCTTTCATCTAGCAAAGAATTCATAAGTTTTTTTAATAGTTTTTGCAATGTTTTATCCTTAAACCCTCTAATAGAGAAGGATTTAGACCGTTGTATTGATTACTTAAATAGAATCCATTGTAGACATTTTCCGGATAATCAGTTAAAAGAAATAGTACTAGATAAAGTACGTTACTTGTTTTTAGATGATGCTAAAGTCGTTTATGACAGATTAATTGCATGGATCGTAGATGGTGACATACTAGGTAAAAAAATAACTTCAGCATACATAAATGACTTCATTCATGAGAGTGATTTGAGACTTAAAAACCTCATATTTGATAAACGAATAATCCCAAAGCTCAATGAACTTAACCAAGAATACCGAGAAGCGTTTATGCCCCTTGATGGAGGATTGTTTGACAGAGAAGAATTTTTTAGATGCAGAGCGGCATTAGAATCAGGAAAATCATTACTCGTTCATGGTAAGGCTGGACGAGGAAAGAGCGGATGTACCGAAGATATTATTAATTATTGCAATGAGAGAAAGATACTATATATTGCTATAAAGCTGGACAAGCGAATTCCATCTGGAAATGCTGAACGATGGGGACAAGAACTGGGATTGCCAACATCTATTGCTCATTGTATTCACAGTATTACTAAAGATGACCGTGCTGTAATTATTCTGGATCAATTAGACGCTTTGAGATGGACTCAATCACATTCAAGAGATTCTCTGCTTGTTTGTTCAGAAATTATCAAACAGGTTTCAAGACTTAATATTGAAAGAGAGCATAATATTTCAATTGTCTTTGTCTGCAGAACTTACGATGTAGAAAATGATAATAATATAAGGTCCTTGTTTGAAGTTAAAGAACAGGACAATGAGATTATAAAATGGGAGAAAATTCATATTGGTGAACTAAGCGATAATCAAGTTCAAAATATTGTTGGAAAGGGGTACGAAAACCTAAGTAAAAAACTGAAAGCACTACTAAGAAGTCCGAGCAATCTATATATATGGCAACACCTTGAGTCTGGAAGTGAAACTCACGAGTGTTCAACGACAAGTCATTTGGTTATGAATTGGTGGGATCAGTTAGTTAGAAAGTATGTTGAACTTGGATTTGCAGAAATTGATATTCAGAACACTAAGGAAAAGATTATTGAACAATTTGATATACTTGGACGTTTGTATATACCAGCAAGTCTTATGACTTCTAGTAAAACAGTAATAGATTTCTTGCACTCCAATGGATTTTTAGTTATTCAAGAGGGGAGAATCTCTTTTGCACATCAATCTGTTTTGGATTATTTTTTGGCGGAAAAGATGCTGAAACTGTATTATTCCGAAGTGGATATGACAGAAATTATTGGGATTAGAGAAAAGCAAACGCCGGGAAAAAGATATCAATTACAGATGTTGATGCAAAATTTAATAGAGATTGAGAGCCGAGATTTTATTAATGCGGGGTTAATACTGCTTACTTCGGAATCAATTCGGTATTACAATAAGTATGTTTTCTTTGAAGTGCTCAATCAAATAGAAAACATTGATAGCGATTTAAGTGAGTTTATTTTAGAACATTGCGAAGACCCTACGTGGGGCAACCACCTCATCAATAATGTAGTTCAGTCTAAACCACAGTATTTCAGAATACTTAGGAATTCTGGATTAATAGATACATGGTTTAATAATCCCGAAAAAAGGACTGTAGCATTAAGTTTATTAGTAAGCATTCGTCCTAATTATGAAGCACGAGACATTGAATTGATTGAAAAGTATGCATTTCAATCAGAAGAAGTGGCTAGAGAATTTTCTTATTGTTTCTTGCATGATATCAATGAAGATACAGATGAGATGTTTGAGCTTCGAATGAGACTTTATACTAAATTTCCTTTGCTTGCGGATTCCTATATTGATTTTAGGTCTTTGTTTAAAAATTGTGAGCTAAGAGCAATTTGTTATTTTGCATTTCTACTGGAATATAAGATTAAAGGCAAAGAGAAGAATATTTATAGATATGAATTTGAGTTCTTGAATGAATCTTCAGAAGTGATGATTGAAAACGGTTTGGAAGTGATTGAGTCGTTATTGCCATATATTCCAAAAGAATCTGATGAAATGCATGCATTCAGTGACTGGTCAGCAAGATATCATCATGAGACAATTGAAAGAGTTTGTATAAATATCTTGAAGAAGGCTAATAGAGCAATTATATCAATTAATCCAAATAACTTTTTGAATTATTATGAATGCTATATGGGAAAAGGCAATGATATATTCAATGAACTTATTCTTGATGCCTTATATTGGTTTCCAGAAGAATTGAGTGATTATATTGTAAGTTATATGTGCAATGATTTTGAAAGAGATATCATTGACAGAACCAGCGGCAATAGTGATAAACTGCACCTAGCAAAATTAGTGCTCGAAAAGCATACAAAATACTGTAGTGAAGGTATTTTTAATAAACTTGTGGATGGAATCGTGTCTTTCACCTCTTCAGAAGCAGTAGACATATATCGTAGAAGGATAGAATTTAATAAAGAAAATCATGGAGACGTAGTATATTGGAGTTTTTGGGGTGATCTTCAATATGAGCTGTTAAGTGTATTGCCATTCGAAAGATTAGATTTGAGGGTACGGGATTTAAAGAAAGTCCTTGAACGGAAGTTTAACAATGGAACATCAAAGTACAAAAATTATTCTAGCCATGGAGGGTGGGTTAGTTCACCGGTCTCTGGCAAGAATTTGACGACTAGAAATTGGCTAAGGATCATTACAAATAAAAAACTAGAACATAGGAACAACAGAAAATGGAAGGAAGTTCCTGGTGGATTTATTGAAAGTACAATAGAGGAGTTTTCAAGGAGTTTTAGTGATGCGGTGTCTAAAGAACCTGAAAAAATGATTAATTTGGTTTTGAGTACTAAAGAACATATTGAAGAAACTTTTATTGATTCATTATTCAGTGGAGTTGCCCATAGTGAGTTCTTAAATGATATTCCTACACAGCTTATCGAACAAATGATCATAAAATATCCTTGCGACACTGTTTCATATAGAGGTAGTTCATTATGTACCATTATTGAAAAAAGTGAGCGTGTTGAATGGTCACAAGAAATATTAGATATTATCAAAGAGGTTGCGGTAAACCATAAAAATCCTGAGGGTGATAAGCCAAATGTAACTTCGCCGAAAGATGATAACATGCGAAGCTATGATATGTTATTCAGTAATGCGATTAACTGTGTTAGGGGCAGAGCTGCTCAGGCAATAGGACATATATTATGGACGAGAAGAACTTGTTTTGCACATTTTAAGGCGACTATTGATAAGTTGTCTGTTGATGCAAACCCAGCTGTGAGGCTAGCTAGTTTTTTTGCACTTTGGCCATCATACAATATTGATGAAGAATGGGCATCGGAGAAAATAATTGCTCTGTATGAGCAAGATTATAGGCTGGCAGGATTTCACGGCACAAAAAATATGTTGTTCTTACTGTATCCCAAATATCGGGAGCGCGTTCTGGAAATTATAAAAAGATGTTACTATTCCGATGATGAAGATTTGGTGAAAATGGGAGCGCATTCTCTGGCTGAAATGTATATTCTTAAAAATGAATTTGCTGATGAAATGTCCAATGTTTCAGAAATGAGTAAAGTACAAGCTGAAAATGTACTCTTCATGAGTATGCTTTACTTTAAAAAAGACGAGTATAATAGCTTAGCTAAAGATATTATTTGCAGATTTAAAACAAGCAGCCTTGATCTAGAAATGCCAATATCAAGGTTATTCTATGACGATTTGATAGAACTAGATAGAGACAAAGACTTTTTGATAGATATTATGAGTTCAGGTATAAGTCGAAGAACCTTATATGCTTTTATACACTACCTTGAAGAAGAATCCAAGTCACTAATTGATTTTAGCGACATAATCATTTCTATGAGCTTCCACTTGATTGAGGATATTGCAGAGGGTAAGGATAGAGAATATGGCATTGATGATTCTCTTACAAAATTAGTGATAGGTCTATATGATGAAACTTCGGGTAGCAATCAAACAAACATGAAGGAAATATCAAATACTTGTCTTGATTTGTGGGACAAGATGTTTGAATATCAGATTGGTTCTGCGAGAAATCTGAGCCAAGAAATGATGGAAAGGTAATTTATAAGTGTCTGAAGAGCATTAATCGGAGGTGAGGGTATGGATTTCCCCCAAATAGTTAAGGTTATCCGAAGTAGATTGAACATGAGTCAAGAACAATTAGCACGAGAGATTCATGTGAGTTTTGCAACAATAAATCGATGGGAAAATGGTAAAAACAGTCCCAACATGCTTGCAAAGAAGGCACTTTATGACTTTTGCAACGAAAAGGGCGTTGAAGAAGAAATACTGAAGTATTTACTGGAATACTAAACTGAAATAGATGAAGTGGATGTGAGTATCGCAACAAGTAATATGTAGTGCTATTTATGGTACAAGGAAATAAAGAGAGGTGAATTTCTTGGAGAATAGAATTGAATTTGATGAGAAGATTAGAGTTTTTATCAGTTCAAGATGCGGAGAAGAGAAATACGACAATGTAAGAATGCAACTAAAGTCCTTAATAGAAGGTACCGGATTTGCAAAAACATATTTATTTGAAGGTAGGCGAGCATCTACTCTTACAGCAGAACAAGACTATTTATATGGACTTGATGATAGTGATGTCTGTCTGTTTTTGGTTGATAATGCTGATGGAGTTCCCGAAGGAGTATTAAAAGAATACCAGAGAGCAAAAGCACACCCCAAGAAATCACTTTATATATTTTGTAATGAAAATCAAAAAGAGCCAACACACATTCAAAAAGAAATAACTGGTGCCAAGGGTGCAAAGTATTATATAGCTAAAAGTTTTGAAGAATTTATAAATGTTGGGTATCAGAGCCTGATTAATGATATTGGAGAAATTTATATAAGCTACTGTAAAGGTAGACTTATAGATCCAGAATTTTCGATTTCTACAGGTAGTATTGAAGAAATTGATGCTGTTGCATCAGAATCTTTAGATAAACAGATATTCAAGAATATCGATAGTACAAAAAAGATAATCTCAAATGAAATATTCATTAGATCAGATAATAAGGTTGAGAAAACTAGTGATTTAGATGCTTATAGTTCGGAGTTTCTAAACGTACTATTTGGCAAAAAAACAATTAAAGAATTTAATACTTATTTTCTATTAACTGCACTAAAGAATATGCAGAGTGAAAACCTTCATAAAGTGGTTGTTGAAAGATGGAATGCTATTCAACATTATTGGATGAATGATCTAAAGAAAGCAATTGAATATGAAAATCAAGCATTAAATCTTGCGCGTGAATTGCAGCTTCCAAATTGGCTGGTACAAGATATTTTAATTGATCTGAGGAACTTGTATACGTTTGAAGCACAAGCGAAAAATCAATATGTTTTCAGTAGTACTGCACAAACAGAATTGGATAGTGAAAAGTCTGCTCTGTTCTATCCACTTCTGGATAGATATGAAAGATCCCTTTATGAAGAAATTATCAACCAGTTTGAAAAGTCGTCAATGAGGTCACCGTATTCTGTAACTTTCGGAAGTAGTATTAATCAATATGGTGATTACATTTCTAATATTTATATCATGGCCGTATTTAACGGCTCGCTAACACAATTAGTAAGGACAATGGATCGTATAAAGGATGTAGCTTTTCATCTGTGTCATCAATATAGTGATTGGGAATTTAGGGTACTATTGTTAAGAATGGCTTTAATTAAAGGAAATAAGAAAGAAATAAAAGGTATTATCGATTTGTTTAATGATGTTTATGGGAAGATGAATGGTGAAGATGCCCAAAAGATATACGAGTCTGTTAAGAGTAACCCAATACAGTATCAACGCAATATTGCTCAAGTCTTAGCATTCCAATGCCTAGGGTACTATTTTCATGATAATTTTTATACAAAAGTATGGGATGAAATATTTGAAATAATTAACAACTGGATTGTCTCTGAAGATCGGCTTGTAGCAATAGGCGATTACTTTTTTGATGCAATTAATGAGAATCTTCTAAGACTTGATAACAATCAAGTGGTAGATAGTATTTTGTTAAAAGTATTTGATCAAAAATTACTGCGATTTTATGATAAATCACTTGAAATTATATCAAGAATTGATTTTGATTTGATAAACAAGGAAAATATAATAAGAATAAATAATCAATTAATAGATTTGATTAAAGATGAAACCGTAAGAGGCGGTTTGCATAAATTAGAAACAACGATAATTTCAGTAAGAAAACAAAATCCTGAATTGTCTTCTGAGCTGAACAGTACAGTAATGAGATTAATGTATGTGTTTTATGAAAATCTATATTCTTTAGAGACTAAAACTGGAACAGAATCAGAAAGCAAAGTACACATTAATAAATACATCAACATGATCAAAGACAGGAATAAAACTCAAGGCAATAATGGTCTTTATTCAGGATTCATGGATAATCCATATAAAACGATTGAAAGAATTATAATTGCTGATGATGTAAACATGGAACAAGAGATGGTTAGTTTCATTATATCTGCATGTAAAGACACTTTGTATGCAGAAAATCAAACTCTTGATGCTAAGGTTCATGCTATTAATTTAATTACTTTTTTATGTTTAGTGTCGGATGATACTGCGTTTGATTTCAACAGTCTTATTAATCAACTAATTGAAGATAAGGAAATTATCTTTAGCGGTAAAGATAATATGTTTATAGATAAAACTTCTAAAGCCACTCTAATTTTTAATTTCATAATGATGAAGCTAGCGTTTCATAAGATTGAAGTAGAAGAAACGCTAGATTTATTAAGTTCTTACACGGATTTAGAAACATTTGAGAAAATAGAAGCTCTGAAGACGATTATTTTGATATTTGAATACGGGAAAAGTGATAAAATTGATGAAAAAGTGTTGTTGCTAATTCTGCAGTTCACAGTAGGAACTACGAATGATAGCAATCATGATGTTAGATACTTTGCTACAAAGGCGCTCCTTTATTTTGTTACCGAGAATAATAAAGGGCCAATTATGAAAAAGCTCTTAAGTATAATGGACTACGATAGCGTTTTCATTAAAAGTCAAATAATGAATTTTTCAGAAAAACTTAAAGTGCTTGATGAGGAGTCATTTGCCTTTATTAAAGAAAAAGCTCTAGTGGACAATCATTTCGTTATTAGACAAAGAGCACTGTCATTGTAATCATTTATAAAAATGTACACTCGTTGATCCTTCACCAGTAGTTTCCACTAATACTGTCAGATACCAAGAAGCAAAGTAAAGATCAATGTTATCTTTGCTGCTGAAAATATCTGGATGATAAAAAGGTCATGATTGAGTTGTTTGACAATCGAAAAGCGGCTATATTTAAACATCTTAAAATACTTTTAAATCTTGAGAACTTGATAAAGATTGAACTGTTTCCAAATTGGAAACAGTTCAAAATAATGGTGGTAAGAATTAGAACCATCTATCGCACTCAATCCAGGTGCGATTTTTTTCGCCCCAAATTGAAAATTAAGGTGTGCAGGTGCCCATATAGACGTGGAAGTTTATGAGGGCACCTTTTTTGATGCAAATTTTTCCGCTCAAAAGTACTTTCTGACGTGGAAATAAGTGAAGGCAATTTTGAAATCAGGTTGTCAAAATGCTTTATTTCCATGCTGCCTACACAATGTGAGGTGCTCTCAATGCCAGAAAAACAAAATTAAATTCAAAAATTCAAAGGAGGAGGAATTCAAAATGAAAAAACGATTTAACACCATAGATGGTCAAACCCTAATGACCATGCCACTTCAGCCACTTGAATTTGTAATCGAAAACCTTTTATCTAATGGTCTTCATGTTCTTGCCGGTTCACCAAAGGTAGGGAAAAGCTGGCTGGCATTATGGCTTGCCGTTACAGTTTCAAAAGGCGAAGAAATATGGGGAAACAAAGTAAAACAAGGCGATACTCTTTATCTTTGCTTTGAAGACAGCCAGATTCGAATTCAAAATCGTTTGTTTGAAATAACTGATGAAGCATCTGCAGCATTGAATTTTTGCACTGAGCAAGCAATGCTTGGCGGTGGGCTGGAAGAGAGGATCAGAACCTTTGTTGAGGAACATCAAAGGTGTGTTCTGATTATTATTGATACCTTGCAAATGATTCGAGGTTCATCCAATGACAACAGCTATGCCAGTGATTACAGTGATTTGACTACCCTAAAAAAACTGGCAGTTGAATTTGGCATCGCTATTCTACTGATTCATCATTTGAGAAAAGAAAATGACAGCGATCCCTTCAATCGTATCTCAGGCACTACTGGTATTCAAGGTGTAGTCGATTCAAGTTTTATTCTTTCTGAAGATGTTCGTGGCAGTGGTCAGGCAAAGCTGTACTGCGTGGGAAGAGATATTGAGTACCGTGAAATCTGTTTGAAACGGAATGAAGAAAATATCTGGGAAGTAGTTTCTGACAGTTTTCAGAATAAAGATGTATTGCTTAATGACATTGTGTTTCTCATTTCTGATTTTATGAAGGACAAAGAAAGCTACAACGGATCGCCTACAGAATTATCGACCCTACTATCGGTTCAAAGTGGCGATCAAATTTCTTCAAGACTCTTGTCTAAACATATAAGGCTTAACCTTGAAGAACTTCGAAAACGCTGTATCTATGCGAATTTTAAAAAGAGCAACGGTAAACGTATTATTTGTCTTTCTGTCATAAGGGACGATAGTGGCGATAATTTGGGGACTTCTCTAAGTGCTCCAGTTAATGACCCTTTCGACCCTGTAGAAGTGAAGGCTGATAGGTCATCATCAGGATGAAAAAACGGGTGAACGATTATTTGCCCCTGTGTGGGCTTTTCTCGGAGCATTGGCATCACAATGCCTAAAGCTATTTATAATCGGAATTTGGGGCAATATTACGGACAAAACCGCCAGAAAAGAAAAACGTAGAAGTATTGTTGTCTAGGATTAATGCAGATACCACCGTGAACCCCCCAGTCGAAAACCATGCAGGTTAAAGGAAGGTGGTCGTGAACGCCCTCTTCCCGTCACAAACGCCGGCAATGCCGGCGTTATAGCCGTTCGGTTCAGGTGCTGGAAAAGTGCTTTTGTGCTGTAAAAGGGTGCTGTATAAGACAAAGAATGCCGGATTTAAGCCATTTGTAAGATGATGCATAGGTGCACATGTAGGTGGTCGGGCAATAAATTGAAAATTGGAGGTGGTTGGATGTTGCTATTTTGCAAAGAGTTTTATTATCTGAAATTTTGGAAAAGAGTGATGAAAAATCGGCTTAAGCAAATGATAAAAACCCTGTTTAGCAATCGAGCGGAGCTTGATGTTGATCACTGGATTCGAGACGGTATCATTAAGCCAGTTAACTATATCTTCTTCAAAAACAACGAAGAAAAGTACGCTGTTCAGCTGAGCATGCTGAACACACTGTTACAGGAAGAACTGTTGACCCAAAGGGAATACGATAAAGTAAAGCTCTATCTGAAGCAGAAATACAAAGTCGCATAGGTCTTGAATATTCTGATAGACTTCAAAAAAACCTTTGGATATACTGTGTTGTAATACATAAAAGAAAGGAGACGCCGTGGCAGAAGTACAAATTATAAAAGCCAGTGAAAACAAAGTGAACCGACGAACCGGCAAGGTTATTCAAAAATTAAGAGTGGCTGCGTACTGCAGAGTCAGTACGGATTCCGATGAACAGCTCAACAGTTATAATTCACAGGTGACCCATTAAACCGATTTGATACAGAAAAATGAAGCCTGGGAATTTATCAATATCTATGCGGATTTCGGTATCTCAGGCACTCAGACCAAGAAGCGAACTGAATTTCAGCGAATGATTAAAGATGCCAAAAACGGCCTAATTGACATGATTATCACTAAAAGTATTTCACGGTTTGCACGTAATACCATCGATACCTTGGAGCATGTCAGAGAGCTGAAAGAGATTGGTGTAGCTGTTACCTTCGAGAAGGAGAACATCAATACCCTGACTTCTAACGGAGAATTATTGCTAACCATACTGTCTTCATTGGCACAGGGGGAGAGTGAATCCATCTCTCAAAATACCAAGATGGGACTCAAGATGAAAGCCAAGCAAGGAGAGATGATCGGTTTTAATTCTTGTCTGGGATATACATATGACACCAAAACCGGACAGCTGATCATCAACGAAGAAGAAGCAGAAACCGTAAGATATATTTATAACCGTTACATTGAAGGAGCAGGTGCCCATACAATAGCAAAAGCATTAGAAGCTATGGGCATTCCTACAAAGAAAGGCAAGGCAAACTGGCATGACAGTGCCATAGCTGGAATTATTAGAAATGAAAAATATGTTGGGGATGTGGTCATGGGCAAAACCTATACCGTTGATCCTATCAGCAAGAAACGAATCGTCAACTTTGGCGAGCAGGATCGATACTATATCCAGGATCATCATGAACCCATTATTTCAAGAGAGGTTTTTAATAAAGCACAGGAAATCAGAGAAAAGCGAAGTCGGAGAACCAACAATGGCAAGATCAAGCGTCACAGCATGGAGTACCCATTCAGTAATATAATGAAGTGCAAATACTGCGGTGGAACCATCATCCGTAGAAAATGGACATCGGCTAAGAACCCGAAATTCATCTGGTACTGCCATCATGCGGCGAAGAAAGGCAAGACGGTTTGTCCTCACTCCAAAGCCATTCCCGAGGAAGTAATGGAGCAATCCTTTGTCAGAGCCTTCAATGCCTTATGCAAGGACAATGAAAAAATCATCGATGAATTCCTTGAGAATCTTTCCAAAAGCCTTGAATACCGCGAGCATGAAAAGGAATTGAATAAGCTAAATGACAAAATAAATAAGCTTCACAATCAGCGGAATCAACTAGTGGATTTATTACTAGAGCAGAAAATAAACAAAGAAATCTACGATCAAAAGTATGCCAAAGTCTCCGAAGAAATCGAAATTGCAGAAGGAGAGCTGCAGGCGTATAATGAGAACAACGAGTTTGGTGAGGACTTCCGAAGCAGGCTTCTCAGCTTTAAAAGGATCTTCGAAAAGAAAAAGACCATGGAAACCTTCGATGCTGAAATCTTTAGAACCCTCATCAAAGAAGTCTACATCGGAGAGACTGACGAAGAAGGAAAACCACTACCGCATACCATCAACTATGTATTCAAAACGGGGCTGAAAATCAACATTTCACCCCTTTTCCCCAAGGAACCACCCCCAGAGGACGACCACGCACGTGGAATGTGTAGTTCTGATGGTGCGAAGTGGTTTTGGAGAGAAAAAGTAGAGTTTAACCTTGACCTTTTCCTTGACCTTTTCCTTGACCTTGACCTTGACCTTGACTTATAATGGTATATCTTTATAAACTCGAATTTGGAAAATCTGATGGTATAATTAAACCTGATCTCTTTTGTTAAATATTTGATAGTAGGGAGAACATGATGTAATGATTAAATTGGGCAAAAAACGAACTATATTTGCTGTGGCGATTTGCATACTGCTCATTATAACGGTTCTCTTTCTCCACGCAATTACATCAACAAATGATATTTCCAAGCCTGTAAAAGGCAATATAAATTTATCGAGCTTGGACCTTAAAAAGGGTAAGACGAGCTTAGCAGGAGAATGGGAGTTTTATTGGAAGCAATTACTTACCTATTCAGATTTTCAGTCAGGTCGTGGTGTTGACAAACAGTTTGTTTATGTACCCAAGACATGGAATGCTTATAAGCAGCATGAGAAATCACTTCCCGGATATGGGTATGCTACGTATCGACTTAAAGTTACAATTGACGATCCAGACCAGCCCTTAAGCCTAAGGATTGATACGATGTCCACAGCATATCGATTCTATATTGATGACAAAGAAATTGCATCAAATGGGCAATTGGGTGTTGAAAAGCCATCATCAAAGCCGGGGTATCGCCCCGTCGTTGTCGATTTTAATCCTCCTGGCAATACGTTCGATATGATTGTTCAAGTCTCCAATTTCACATATGCCAGAGGTGGCATATGGTATGAAATCAACCTTGGTACCCATGCCCAAATCGAAGCGCTAAACAAAATGATCATATATAAAGACGCTATGTTGATTGGAGGTCTCCTCATCATGGCGCTCTATTACTTAAGTTTTTATATCGTCCTTCAAAAGGATAAAACGAGCTTATACTTTATGCTTCTGTGTTTTATTTTCATCATTCGAACCTCCTTGTATGGCGATGTGATGCTTGTAGATCTATTTCAAAACATACCGTATGGGGTATTGATTTTTTTAACCTATGCAACACTTTACTGGATACCGATAGTGTTATTTTTGATGGTAGATAGTATCTATGAAAATTCTTTTGCGTTTAATATTAGAAAAGCATTCGTGTCTTATGGGTTAGTAGCGACACTTTTAACCGCTTTTCTACCTATCAGCACTTATACTGCTTTTGTTTCACTCATTGAAATCATTGGTATTGTAATTGTCGCTTTTTCAGTTGGTATGATAGCAAGAGGGTATAGGCGGAATGAAAGAGGAGCAGGGTTGATTCTGCTTACGGGTTTCTTGATTCTCATGGCAGGAGTCCATGATATTTTATATCAAGCTAACGTCATACACCATGCTTTTGGTGAAATGGCGTCTGTCAGTATTTTCCTGTTTATGTTGAGCTTCTCTTTTATCATCGCCAGTCGTCTTTCCAATGCCTATGACAAAGAAAAAATTCTTACATTACAGCTGGGAGAATCATTAGTAAAAGAAAAGGCAGCGAACGAAGAGATGATTAAAAGTGAACTCGCTTTTTTAAAAGCGCAAATTAAGCCACATTTTCTGTATAATTCACTTAGTGTCATTACGGCACTTAGTACAAAAGATCCACAGAGAACCAAAAATCTATTATACAATCTGTCGGATTATTTGCGAGGGAGTTTTAACTTTGAAAACTACAACGGAATTACCCCTATTGAAGATGAAATTACAACGATTAAAGCTTATCTGTCGATTGAAAAGGAGCGCTTTCAAGGAAAACTAAATGTCATCTATGATATTGATGATACGATTGAACTATTAATCCCATTATTGACGGTGCAGCCCCTCGTAGAAAATGCTTTGCGTCATGGTATACTTAAAAAGTCTGAAGGTGGAACTGTTTGGATTAGTATGCAAAGGGGAAGTGCTTGTACTGAGATACAAGTGCGAGATAACGGTGTTGGGATGTCTCAGGATAAAATAGAGGAAATATTCAGTGGAACTGGAGCCGTGACTGGCGTAGGCCTTAAAAATATCCATCGGCGTCTAATACTGCATTATGGGAGAGGGTTAGAAATCAGTAGTAGGGAAGGTCATGGAACCACTGTAACCATCACGATACCGGAACACGAGGTGTAAGATAGATGTTAAGAACGATTTTAGTCGATGACGAAAAGGTTATCTTGGATGATTTAATGGAATTATTGTCTAATAATACACAAATTGAGGTGGTCGGTGCCTATCAAAATCCACAAGATGTATTGAAGGAACTGGTGCATACAAAACCGGATTGTGCTTTTTTGGATATAGAGATGACGGAGATGAAAGGCATCGAACTGGCTGAGTTGCTTATAACTGCAAATCCTGAAATCGAAATTATCTTTGTAACGGCATACAATAATTACGCTTCACAAGCCTATGAAGTCAATGCGCTAGATTATTTACTTAAGCCTATACACCCTGAGAGGATGAATAAATCTGTTGAAAAGCTCATTAATAAGTTTAGCTTACAACGGCTTAATCAGGGCCATGATTGTAAAATTCGTTGTTTTGGTACGTTTGAAGTTTTAGTAGGAGATCAGCCGATTAAATGGGGACGATCAAAATCAAAAGAATTCTTAGCCTATATGCTTCAAAATGAAGGGAAGTGGGTGACCAAGTATCGACTTTGTGAGGACTTAAGGCCAAATGATAGCCCGGAACAAGCGCTCGCGTATTTGCAGATGGCAATTTATACATTGCGCAAAAATCTCAAATCAGCTGGCTGTACGCAGATTATGATTAAGTACTCTGACGACCGATATATTTTATCAATTAAAGATGTTGAATGGGATATTAGGCTTTTTGAAAAAGCATATGCTGACTATAAAAAGACAGGTTCTTTGGAAATGGCTCAAAAAGCCGAGGCCATCTATCATGATGAATATCTTGAAGGAGAGGACTGGATGTGGGCTGACTTGCAAAGAGAAGCATATAGGTGCCAATACGATCGCTTGCTAAGCCTTAGGTCTAGCACTGTTTAGAAACTCCAAAACTCAAATAAATATAAAAGAATAAGTAAAAAATTGAAAGACAGCAGAAAAAATGCTGTCTTTTTTCCTTTTTTGATAGTGTTTTGATAGTGACGCTTTATACAATTATGTAATGAATAATGGCATTTATAGATGCCTGGAAAGGTGGGATTTATTTCAGAAAATGAATGATATACAAGACATACATTCGATATCGATGTTGGCGAGGATATCCAAACAAAATTTAAGATTGATAGTTTCAAGGAGGATTTTAATGAAAAAAAGACTAAGTATTTTTCTGATATTGAACTTAGTGTTATTAACTATTACATTAAAGAGTAATGTTTATGCTGATGAAAGCCAATTTCAGCCTATAGTGGTTACTGGATTTAATGAGGATTTAATTGCGGATAATACAGATGGAAATTCCGCTTCTACATCGACAACGAAATCTTTCGACGCTGTGACTTGGGGGGCTAATAATGTCATGTATTCGGTGGATTTTAGAGGCCCGTTAAATCCCAGTACGGCACCAACATATGGATTACCCATTAACCGTGTAATCGATAGCAGCCAGAATCCGGGGGTGAGTTACACGTTAGAGCCTTATGATAATAACAACGCCCTTCTTCTTATTGATCAAGACGATTCAGGTACACTTACACTTGAGACTTCAGGTGCTTATGAAAAAATTATCGTATTAGCGTCTAGTGCATCAGGAGACTCTGAATTTGATGTTACGTTAAATTTCAGCGATGGAACCAACTTTAATACGTCCTTCATTGCCCCTGATTGGTATAATGGTAATGGATATGCAATAAAGGGAATTGGTCGTGTTTCAAGAACTAATGAGTATGATTTAGATGGCTCATTTTCAGGTGATGATGACAATCCGAGACTTTATGATTGCTTTATCGATAATACTTTACAAAAAACAAAATTGTTGACCAGCATCTCTTTTAAAAAGACTTCAATTACAGGAAGAACTGCCATTCTAGCGGTCGCAGGTCAGAAAAGTGCTGGTGCGCCAACAACACCTGTTACAAGTTCGGCATCAAATATTGTAGGGACTTCATTTGAAGCTAATTGGGAAGCCGTTGCAGGTGCTACTTCTTATTATTTGGACGTGGCTACTAATTCGAGTTTTACACAGCTTGTCACAGGTTATAATAATCTTGATACAGGTGATATTACTAGTTATCATGTTACAGGATTAGATAACAATAGTACGTATTATTATAGAGTGCGTGCAGTTAATGCAAATGGAGTCAGCTTCAGTTCCAGTAACACTAGTGTAACCACATTATCAGATGATGCGACAATAGTGAGTGTACTTAGCCAAAATATTACAGCAGGAAGTGAAGCAGGAACAAGCGAAGATCCCATAACGGCAAGTATAAGTGTAGCCAACAACATATCATCTTTAGCTGAAGCAGACATCGTGAAGCATGATACGGGTGCAACCGTGAATTTCTACGGAACGGACAGCAGTTTCAGTACAATTGAAATTGGCAGTGTAAATTTAACAGCAGGAATAGGAAACCCAGTTTATATTAAAATTGTAGCCGAAGATAACACAGCTATATATTACAAGGTTACAATCACTAGAGCCTCAGCTAATTCTAATGGAGAATCATCTGCTGGTGGTAACAGCAATGAAGAAAGTTCAACACCTATCACACCTTCTAATCAAGACCCAGTTATTGTCATCGTCAATGGGAAAGTGGAAAATGCTGGTACAGAGACAAAGACTTCAGAAGCAGGCAAGACGATAGTGACCGTTGAAGTGAAGAACACAGTTATTGACAGTAAAATTGAAGAAGCCATTAAAAACAATCCTGCAGGTATAAACAATCATGTTCAGATTCCTGTGGCAGATAAAACGTCAGATGTTGTCAAAATAGGCCTGACGGGCGATATCGTGAAGAAGCTGGAAGACAATGCATTTGATATCTCTATAAAACGTGATACAGTGGAGTACCTCATTCCCGCCGAAGAGCTAACGATAAAAAATGTGGCAAAAGAACTGGGGGTATCCGAACAAGCACTTAAAGACATTAAAATAGAAGTGCAGATCACAAAGCTAGATGCTTCGATTACATCCAAGTATAACGAAGTCGCTAAAGCAAACGGTGCTGAGTTTGTATTCTCACCTGTGGCATTTGAAGTCGTTGCAAAGACAACAAAACTAGACGGAACAATAGGTGAAGTTGAAATCAGCAAGTTCAATAGCTATGTTGAGAGAGTCATGGAAATTCCATCAGGCGTAGACCCAAGCAAGATTACAACCGGGATCGTGTTTAATCCAGATGGCACTTATAGCCATGTACCAACAGTGGTCTTCCAAAAGGATGATAAGTGGTATGCAAAACTGAACTCGTTGACAAACTCCGCTTACTCAGTAATATGGAATCCTGTTACCGTGAAGTCGGTAGAGAAACATTGGTCAAAAGATGCCGTCAATGACATGGCATCAAGGTTGGTTGTATTTAATGTTGATACTTTCTCTCCTGACAAGGCGATTACAAGAGCAGATTTTGCTGAATACATTGTAAGAGCATTAGGGCTTTATAGAGAAGGTTCAAAACACGAGAACAAGTTCGCAGATGTTAGTGCAATAGGGGACAGAACACTAGCAATTTTAATTGCCAGTGAATATGGCATTGTAACAGGTTATCCAGATGGAACCTTTAGACCGGATGCACTCATTACTAGAGAAGAAGCCATGACCATGTATCAAAGAGCTATGATGATTACTAAACTTGTTGGAACAGACAACAATAGATATAAGCGCTACACAGATTACAAACAAGTTGGAAACTGGGCAACATCTTACGTACAAGCAGTACTATCGGCTCATGTGTTTAATGGAACGACAGAGACTACAGTTTCACCGAAGTCTAATCTGACTTATGCAGAAGCAGTTCAGGCGATTAGGAACCTCTTGTTAGAGTCAGAATTAATTAATAAATAGTGAAATGGAACATCTCGCAGGGGATGTTCCATTTCAACTTAAGGATCAAGAAAATACTTGAAATTCGAGACTGAGTTATCAAATTAACTATAATAATCAATAGTCTTCACCCTTATTATGCAAAGATGAAGTGGGTGTGATGGTTGTACTAAGCTTAATAATGGATAAGTTCAAAGCTGAAATACACAACTAGGCAATTTAGATAGTTATGATTATTAGATGATTGACGTATTTTTGTTGTGGATGAAAAAATTTAACGAGTTTAAAAGTTTATTGTGCACAATTTTTAATGTCAGGTAAAGTTATAGCAGCTCAACATGTGTAAACAGAATAGGTGTCCTTTTAATATTAAAAGTGAGGAAGTTAGGGCTGGAAAGAACGGATTATCGTCCAAGGATCCAATAGGTCTTCACAATATCAATTTTACCCACTCAAGGCACGTAACTTGCACGGTTGAAATGCAAAAATCAAAATAGTTTGAAATAGTGATATTATGATATATTGACTCCTTTTGAGGAGTCTTTTCTTTTACTTACGCCTAAGTAGAATAGTATTTAATAAAATTAGAACGCGTGGCCATCATAAATAGGGATGAAATCTGTAAATATTAGATTATTCGTTGGCTTAATGTACTTGGTATTTTATAAATTTAGAGGGTACAATATAAACATAATTATACCGAATGAATGTGAAATTGAAGAAAAATCGGCTTTAAAATGTTTGGAATTGAAAGAATAATAAGTATGGAGAACGGACAAAATTTTATAGATGTCCCAGAATTTTGGCAAGAGTGCTTTGGTAATGGTACTGTTGATACCTTAGAAAATGCGTCAGGTGTTAAGTACTGATGAATATTGCGAAATATGGATACCGATAAAGTTACAAATTTGAAATGCATAATAATATAAGAAAGATTGACCCAATAAAAGATTGAGTTTATTTTAAACTTTAAATGGTTGCTTTACGAAGATAATTGAATTATATGAGGTGAGAAAATATGAAATTTGAATTTAGTCCAAATAATCAAATCGTTAAAATATGTATAATGGGTATTCTTGAAAGAGATAAAGGAAATTTTGAAGAAGCATCCAGTTATTTTTTTAAAGCATGGCAAGAGACAACAAATGACTTCGAAAAATTCTTAGCCGCTTTTTTTGTAGCACATAGCCAAAATGATGTTTTGGAAAAACTAAAATGGTTAGAATTATCATTACAACATGCATTAAATATTGATGATGAAAGTGTAAAGAGTGCTTATCCTACAATGTATCATGATATAGCCCAATGCTATGAAACGTTAGAAAAAATTGAATATGCTGAAAAATACTATGAACTATCAAAGGCACATAAAGGTTCACCAACAGACAAAGGGCCGTTTTATCATGGGACAAAAGCAGATTTGCAGATAGGTGATCTATTGACTGCAGGTGGTAAATCAAATTACAAGTCTGAACTAATCATGAACCATATATATTTTACAGCAATCTTAAATGGTGCTGGACTTGCAGCAGCACTTGCAAAGGGAGAAGGGAGTGAGCGTGTATACATCGTGGAACCAACGGGTGAATATGAAAACGATCCAAATGTAACAGACAAGAAATTTCCTGGAAATTTAACGCGGTCTTATCGCTCTAAAGCGCCTTTATTAATTGTGGGAGAGGTGACGGAGTGGGTAAAACAAACGACAGGTGAAATCAAAGAATGGCAAAAAAAGATAAAAGACAATAACGGCGAAATTATTAATCATTAAAAAATGTTTCCTAAATTTAGTTGATCGAAATGAATCCTTTTACAGGTGCAATTGACAATCGTTTTCAATTGGAAGATAATGTACTTAAATATACAAATTATTATAGTAGAGGAGGTAATATGAGAAATTTAATCGTATCTGTTCATATGTCATTAGATGGTTTTGTATGTGGGCCAAATGGAGAAATGGATTGGATTCACGTGGATGAAGAATTGTTTAATTATATTGTCAATTTGACTGATAGAGCTGATGCAGCTATTTATGGAAGAGTAACCTTTCAGATGATGGATGCTTATTGGCCAACTGCAGCGCAGCAACCCGATGCTTCTAAACACGATATTGACCATTCAACATGGTATAATCAAGTTGAAAAATATGTGCTTTCTAATACACTTACCATTTCAAAACCTAAAATTACAGTACTTTCTGGAGATATTGCATCGAAAGTCAAGGCGCTTAAGTCAGAACCAGGCGAAAGTATACTGATGTTTGGAAGCCCAAGCGCAGCACAATCTTTAATGCAATTGGATTTAGTGGATGAATTATGGCTTTTTATGAATCCAGTTTTACTGGGTGAAGGTAAACAAATTTTTATAAATAGGAATCATGAAAAGAGATTAGAACTTATTGAATCAAAAGTTTTTTCGTCTGGGATTATTGAACTCCATTATCGTGTTAAATAGAATTAGCTGAAGAAAATATGCTGAAGAAAAAAATTTAAGAATATAGTTCACTGTAACTGTAGCATTTAATTTAGTTTTTGGGATTAGTCAAAATTCTTTAACTATAGAGAGGAGCCGTCATATGGTCGATTTTAGTATTAGTATTTCAACATTTCTTATTGTTACAATTGCGAATTTTTTATTGAGTTGGATTTATTATTCACCTATCGTTCCTTGGTTTAAAACTTGGCAAATCGGCGTGGGCGCAGACATCAACAAAAAGGAAATGACAGAAGAAGACAAAAAGAGCATGCCACGTTTGATGGGCGGCGCAGTCGTCGCCAGCCTTTTATTTTCATACGGTTTACAAGTGATTGTTCATAGTGTCAATGCAACGGATTTTGTTTCTGGCGCAAAAGTAGGTTTTGTTTTATGGTTTGCTTTTGTATTAACACATAGTTTAAATACACAGTTTGAAGGTAGAAAACCAGTGGTACTACTGATTAACAATTGCCTGTATTTATTGGTTTATATTGTTTTTGGTGGACTGGTTGCAGTATTAAGTTAGATAAATTTATTCTACTTATAAAAAAGTTGAGGTTAACAGATGAAAAAACTATTTGATGAAACTTATGGTGATAACAGAACAATCTGGTATTTGTATGAAGAAAATGATGAAAGCATGAATTATATTTTTAGTATGCCTGATGAATATGGTGGGAGGTCAATTATCCCTTGTGATTATTCAAAATTAGCTATAAATATAAAAGACATCATTGTTGAAGATTTAAAGCTAGATTTAGCAAAGGAAGCCAATCAAACACAATGGATTTTTTATAGTAGTGTCATTTCAACCGATGCAATTGACGATAAAGTAAGATTTTCAATTTTTGTAAGATTAAAAGACGCTGGCTATGTTTGCAATATCAACGTGAATGATTTTATTTTTGCAACATCATTTGATGAAGTTTTAGCACTTAAACAATCAATTGAAACGTTATTAAATCAATAAAAAGGACGGATTTTCTATTTTGATTATTCGTAAGAAATTCTTATAATTTATGCCAATACTTTTGTAATATTTTTTATATATGATATGGATATCATATTAGAGAATAGTTTTATTTTCTATTGAAATTTACAAAGTTATTGGAGGAAATAGTTTTGGTTGAGTTACAGCATGCGTTAAAAGAGATTATTGAATTTGGAGCACCGCCAAGTCCAGCGATGAGTAGAATCATCTTTGATTATGCAAATTATCATGCCATCATGGTGATGATGAGCGGATTATTATTTTTACTATTTGGAATTTTGAGTTATGCATTTTGGGTGAAATTCAGAAAGTTACCTAAGCGAAGTCAAGAAAAATGGGGATTTGAAAAAAAATCTTATTTTTACTTTATGGTTTTAAACTTACTTGTTGGATTATTTATGCTATTGCTTGTAGTTGCAAATACTACGAACACTTTAAATCCATTACATGGTTTGTCACTCGCTTATAGTAATTCTGAAGCTCAAGTAGCATTAAATAGTGACACATTGCATCAAACCTTTAGTAGCTGGGTTAAATCAAGCGATGGTGCAATACCAGCGACCATAATGGTTGAAATTAAAAACCGAGTAAATTTTCATACTGCAAAAGCCTTTAAGAGCTTTGCACTATTTATTATTTTTATTTTGGTTAGTATAAATAGGTGGAAAAAAATGATTATTAACGCACGCGATATAAAGTCAGGCATAAGAGATTCAAAATGGGGAATTCATGATACGGTGAATTTCATAGTTGGAAACTTATCTATAGCAAGTGCTCTCTTAATGGTAATCGTTGTTGAAGCTAACATACAAGGTGCATTTGCACCCCTTACAGCTTTTTTAGTGGGTTTCTTTTAAATTACAAAAGAGCGATCTATCCCCTTTGTTAACTGTGTTTCTTGGCAAAGGGGACAGATCGCTCTTTAAAATTGTATAAAAGAGCTATTAATGTGTAAGAAAACATTTAGATAAAATAGAACTTAAATAGAACTTAAAGAGAACTTAAAGAGAACTTAAAGTGAACAATTATTTATTCATCAATTCATCAAAATTCTTTTTGACAAAACCTTTGAAAATTAAATAGAATGCAAGGCTCATTTCATAAACGCCTACAGGTAAAGCTATAATGCCTTTGATACCTGAAGTTGGATCGATGATGCTAAACATATCCAGTAAACCTGCTGTAAATACTGAGATCGCAGCGACGATACCAAAAGTCGCAAGTTTCTTAGGCACAAGTCCACTTTTGAAAAGCAGAATACTATATGCGGTTGTGTTGAGACCTAACATGAAGTTAGGTCCAAGCATAAAAGTCCAGCGGTGAAAAGCTTGAAGTGCTACGCCAGTTGCCATGACGTTTTCTGGATTTGTAATCGTTCCCATTTGAAAGCTTGAGCTAACACTTAAAAGTCCTAAGATACCTACAGCGCCAATAGCGATTAAAACAGCTTCCATAAATCTAAAGCTAAGGTGGAAAAGCGCTATGTGTTCATTGACTTTACGCAGATATGGGAAAAACATAACAGCAGTACCTACAGCTGAAACAACGAGAAATAGATCATTAAGAACACCAAATAAAATGCTATTCCAATGGCCATTCGCTACAGCATTGTACCAATCGTTTGCTAATATCGGTTGGTAGAGTAATACTGCGATAATTGATGATACTGCAGCAATGATGTAAAAAACACCAATTATGATTGCACTTTTTCTATCTTTATTCATTTTAGTCCTCCTATAAAATATGTGATATAATTAATCAGTTTCATTTATTAATTTTTAAAAGGGTGGTGAAAGTATGGAGTATTACGATACCATGGAAGATGTCCTTTTTTTTATCGAAGATCATTTGCAGGAAAATTTTTCATTAGATTCTGTAGCAAATCACTTTAATATTTCAAAGTTTTACTTTCATAGGTTATTTTCAGCGGTAATGGGCGTTTCACTAAATAATTATTTTGTTACGCGTCGTATCAATGCTTCAATTGATCTTATTCAAAATACGAATAACTCTTTAACTGATATTGCCTATCAGCTGAACTTTAGTTCACAAGCGGCTTTTACGCGTGCTTTTAAAAGACAATATGGGTTTTCGCCCAATCACTTAAGGTCTCAAAATAAATTACTAGAAGTTGCCTCAATTCCACAGGTGGTGAAACGACCTATTAAGAATATCAACGGTGATGTAATCTCTGGTTTTACTTTAAGTGAATTTGATTCACTTCGCATAAAAGGGATTGTTTTCGAAGTGGATTTAGCCACAGATGACTTTAAGTTTAAAATAAAATCATATGCGAATCTATTAGTTGAAAGTCTAGACATACCAGTCGAATGCCCTTGCTACATTGTTTACTCCAATTGCCAGGAAAATTCTACTAAGTTTAATGTGATTTTCGGCTTGCCACTGGCATTTGATACAGATATACCAAATGTTTTTGAGACTGAAGTACCAAGTATTTTATGTGCACGTTTAAAATACAGGGGTGACTTGCTTGAAATCGGAGACCTTTTCAAAACCGATGCTGCAAAGTTTTTAAAGATATCAAAACTCGAAACTGAAGATAACCATATTGAGCTCATTCAAGTTTTTAAATCATTTAAAGACCTTTACACAGATTATGAGATTTATCTACCAATCAAAAGACTTAAAATTGATGATGAATTGTAATTCGTGTTTATTCTAAATATATATTTATAATGTAAGGATATCATTTAATTAAGATAGTTAATTACCAAATCTTGCTATGTTTTAGTGAGTCAGAAAAAAAGGAGCTATACGTTATGGATTTAAACGGAGCAATTAAAGAACGTCATTCAGTACGCAGCTATACAGATCAAAAAATTGAAGGTGAAGTTAAACAAGCCCTTCAAAAGGCTATTGATGAATGTAATAAAGAAAGTGGCTTAAATATACAGCTTTGCCTTGATGAACCTAAAGCATTTGACAGTATGATGGCGCGCTATGGAAAATTTGAAAATTGTAAGAACTATATTGCGCTGATTGGAAATGGAGCATCTGAAGAAGCATATGGCTATTTTGGTGAAAAGATAGTATTAATAGCGCAGCAATTAGGACTTAATACGTGCTGGGTTGCCATGACCTATAAGAAATCACAAGCACCTGTAAAGCTTAATCCAGGGGAAAAACTAAGAATTGTCATCGCGCTTGGATATGGAAAAACCAGTGGTGTAGCGCGAAAGTCAAAAGAGATGATGCAGCTTTGTAAAGTTGATGGAGAAATGCAGGATTGGTTTAAAAAGGGTATGGAAGCTGCAATGCTTGCGCCAACTGCTATGAATCAACAAAAATTTATACTTGTTCAAAGTGGAAATAAAGTCATTGCAAAACCATTGACCGCTTTTTATGCTAAGATGGATCTAGGTATTGTTAAATATCACTTTGAGATAGGTGCTGGGCTAGATAATTTTCAGTGGGAGAAATAGATTCATAAATTCAAAATATTAGATTTACAAATAGATCAAAGAGCTTTTACAAATCTAAGCAATTAGATGCGTAATTGCTCTTTTTTATATAAAATTATGATTGTATGTACTATGGTGTGATTAAATTAAAAGATCGGCAGGGAATCATCACGGATATAGACTAATTTAATCTGAAGATTGTGCTAATTGTAGAATGCTGTAATTGAGATATAATAAAGATATACATATAATGGTTTGGGGGTAATTGGTTGGAATCTCAGAAAAGGCAGGCACTCAAAATAAAAATCATCAATTGGATGATCATAGTGACTAGCATTATTTTAGGCATTACTTTCATTTTATCCATCTATTTTTCTGCCCAAATTGGTGCTTCTAAGGACTCTGATAATCAAAGTGTATTAAAAAATGGACATTATGCAGTACTTTTTATTGGAAACGAGGCGCATTTTATTGCAGCTCTAAAAGAAGGTATGCTTGAAGTTGCAAGTAAAAATGATATTGCAATTGAGTTTTATGAAGTAAATGATTTAGAAAAAGCAACTGGGATTGTAGAGATGTTAGTTCAAGCGGGTATTGACGGCATAATTACTCAAGGTATCAATGACACCTCATTTTTAAATGCATTAAAATCAGTGACACAAGAAAAAATCCCCTTGATCCTTTTATATACAGATCTTTCTATCGCTGAAAGAGATGCATTTGTAGGGGTTAATCCCTTTGAAATGGGCAGTGAAATTGCAAAACTCACCGTTGCGTCAAAAGCGACAGATGGTAAAGTCGTTTTCGTATCACAAAGTGCTAGTGTTACGAGTGAAAATACGGCGAGTAAAATGAACATACTGGGTTTTTTAGATGGACTTGAAGGATACATCAATCCCGATAAGGTGATGATGAAAACTTCCTATCCGGTGATGTTAAGTGCAGAAGGTTTGATTTCCGAACTCTTTATTGACGAGCAAGGGATTAGCGCGGTAGTGTGTACGAATGAAACTGATACTATTGGCGTTGCACAGGTAGTTGTAGACCTTAACCGTGTTGGAAAAACCACGATTATAGGAACTGGATTTACCAAAGAAATAGCGGAGTATATAGACAAGGGAATCGTCTATGGGACCTTATATCGAAATCCAATAAAGATGGGTTCAGAGGCAGTACTCACACTGATAAGTTTACCAAATACAGAAATGTATGTAGAAATTCCTATTGAAATAATAACAAAAGAGAATATTGACCTCTATCGCAATTTGATTGGAGGTAAACCATGAAATTAAACAGTTTAAGGAAAAAAATGATGTTCTATTTTATCACGATGACGTTGATGATCGGACTCATTAGTTTATACGTCTCTTATAATTCAAAAATGCTACTTGATGAAATCAAAGAGATGTTTAATACCTCGATTACACTAAGTGAAATCGACAATAAGCTAGAGATTACGCATAGTTCTTTGACGCAATATATTCAAACCAAATCTTCAGATGCATTAAATACTTATATTGAAAACAGTGAAAACCTTGCATCAAGTACTGAGGAGCTACTGAAGTATTATGAAAGTGAAAAGGGGATGCTATCAGTCGAAAATGTACACAATCTTGTTATTCGGTATAATCAATTTTCTGCTGATGCTGTTGTTGCAAAACGTGGAAGGGATGCAGAAGGTTGTCGTGATAAATTTCAATCTGCAGAAGAAATTTTAAAGAATATTAGGGAATTAATTCAAAATTTAAAACTCATTCAAATAGAAGACAATGTGGTTCTATATAAGAGCTTAAATACCAATAGTCAAAAGGTTCAAGTCATCAATATGGTCATGATCATAGACCTGATCATCCTGACGGTTATGCTGGTACTACATGTGACTTACAGGATGACAACGCCAATCATAAAGCTTGCACACTCTGCCAATGAGATAGCAAGCGGCCATTTTGAGGGTGAAGAAGTCATCGTTAGTGATGAAGATGAAATTCAGATCATGGCAAAGGCTTTTAATAAAATGAGAATCAGTATTAGAAATTTGATTCAGGAGCTTAAAAAAACCAACGAGATGGAAGCACAGCTTTATGAAAAAGAGCTACAAACCGTTAAAATGCAGACGTTACTTAATAAAGCTGAATTGCGTTCTTTACAATCTCAAATTAACCCACATTTTCTATTTAACTCCTTAAATGCAGGCGTACAGCTAGCAATGATGGAAGAAGCAGATTTAACTTTAGAATTTTTAGAAAATATGTCTGCAATTTTTAGGTATAATATTAAACCTTTAGATAAAACTGTTACAGTTGAAGAAGAACTCAAAAACATAAGAGCTTATGCTGAAATGATGAAAGTTAGATTTGGCGATAAATTGAAATTTGAATTAAAAAATACGGATGAAGTTTTACCAATTTCAATTATGCCGCTTATTTTGCAACCGCTGGTTGAAAATGCATTTATACATGGTATTGGAAAGAAAGAGAGTGGTGGTGCTGTATTTGTGGAAGCTTGGCGTGAAAATGATCAGCTGTGCTTTAGAGTGACAGATAACGGTGTTGGAATGACAGAGTTACAAATGCAACGGATTCTAAGTGAAAATAATGACCTCATTATTCCAAAGAAAAGTCACTCATCTGGTATCGGAGCGGGGAATGTTTTGCAAAGGCTTAAATTAGCTTATGGTGAGGAAATTTGTATGGAGATCAAGAGCACTTTGAATGCGGGTACAGAAATAACCATTACCATACCGTGGCATCAAGTAAAGGGGGATAAAGATGTACAAAGTATTGATCGTTGATGATGAGCAAATAGTTTGCGATGCGATTAAGTATATCATATCTAAACGAGAAGATAACTTAGTGGTATGTGGCACTGCCTGTAGCGGAAGAGAAGCGATTGAACAAGCTGAAAAATTAAAACCGGATATTATTTTTATGGATATTCGGATGCCTGGTATCAATGGAATCGATGCAATCAAAGAAATCAAGCATATACATCATGAGATAAAGTTCGTTATCATCTCAGCATATGAACAGTTTGAGTTTGCTAAACAAGCAGTACAATTAGGCGTAAAAGAATATATATTAAAGCCAATCAATAGAGCAAAACTCAATCAAATATTAGATCAAGTCATCGATGAATTGGATGGCAGTAGGGAACAAAAAGCACGAGACCTAGAAACCATGGAGCGTCTATATAACATGATGCCTTTTTTAGAAACGGGTTTTATCTATTCAATTCTTACCAATAGTGAAGCATTAAATGAGATGAAAAAAGTTATTAATTTACTTAATGTTACATGTGAACAAGGTTACTTGATGGTTTTCCAGTTTCATATGAGTGAAGAGGATCAGCAAATCGATGTCATTAATACCCATTCAAATCTACATGAAAAAGCAGATACAATTAGAGAAATCATCAAGTATAAATGTAACGCAATTGTTGGACCTTTGATGATCAATAAGATGGTTATGTTTGTGCCATGCAAACAGATGGAAAATGATTATGACAGTCGCGTTGAATCTATGGATTTAGCGGAGTGCCTACAGTTGAAGCTACAAGAAACACTAAGGCTAAAATGTTCGATTGGTATAAGTGCAACAGTTGGATTATCTGAACTTTATTATGCTTATGTACAGGCGAATAAAGCAGTATGCAGGACTGTGGGAGATGAAATTTTCCATATAGCAGATTTGTATGCGCACCATGAAATGTCAAGAGAAAGACTAAAACTTCAGAATCAAATGATGGAAAATCTTTCACAAGGACGACTTGAAAAAGCAATAAAATATTATGATGCTTTATTTGAACATGTCGGACATCAAAAAGACAGCATTTTTGAGCTGGTGGTCTTGATGTTTAGAATTGCGCAAGAAGAAGGTATTGAAGAAAATGAAATGCTTGATTATTCTTCGTATTTAGAGGAAATCAGTGAATTAAATAATTCAAGCGATCTATATCAGTGGATTTTATCTCGCATGAAGTATATTTCAAATCGCATTCAAGAGAAAAAAGATCAAAAATGTAGTGCGCTGGTCGAACGGACTAAAGCTTTATTAAAATCGAATTATACCGAAGAGCTAACACTTGAAGGTGTTGCAAGAGTACAAAATATTAGTCCGCAATATTTAAGTAAGTTATTTAAAGAAGAGACAGGATATACTTTCGTAGAGTTCTTAACCCGATTAAGAATTGAATATGCACAAAAACTTATGATGGACTCGGAGTTTTCAATTAAGGAAATCTGTTACAAGGTAGGTTATAGTGATCCCAATTATTTTAGTCGACTCTTTAGAAAACAAACTGGATTTATGCCCAAAACCTTTATTGGTCAATATAGAACAGATAAGCTATAACTAGATTGCGGAGGGACTAATGAAGAAAATTCTAACGTTCAGCATCATTGGCATATTATGCTTAATTGTAGGTATGCTTTATCTCTTAAATGATTCAAAAAAGGCCATAGAAGATGACAAAATTAAAATTGGATTAATGGTGGATTCTCTAGTTATTGAAAGATGGCAAAAAGATCGCGATATATTTATCTCTAAAGCAAAGGAACTTGGTGCAGAGGTTATACTTAAAAATGCAAATGAAGATTCACATCTACAAATTCAGCAAGTGAAAGAGCTCATTGAAGCTAAAGTAGATGTTATAGTAATCATTCCCTATGACCGGGAAGCGATAGCCCCTATATTAAGACAAGCGAAAAAAGAAGGTATAAAAATTATTGCCTATGATCGATTGGTTGAAAAGGGAGATGTGGATATGTACATGTCTTTTGATAATGTAAAAGTAGGTCAGCTTATGGGGGATGCTATTTTGTCAAAAGCGCCTAAAGGAAAGTACATCATCATCAATGGATCACCAAAAGACAATAATGCATATATGTTCAATGACGGCTATATGTCAGTACTACAACCAGCGATTGACTCAGGCGATATCGAAGTGATTGCAAATGTATGGGCAGATGACTGGCGTGAGGTAGTCGCTTATGATACGGTTAGTGCTTTGCTTGATTCAGGTTCGCATGTTGATGCAATTATAGGTGCAAATGATGATTTAGCGGAAGGGGCAATAAGAGCCTTATTAGAAAGGCAGTTAGCAGGCAGTGTTTTTGTCTCTGGCCACGATGCGAATTTATCCGCATGTCAAAGAATAGTTGAAGGGACTCAAACCATAACTATCTATAAACCCATAAAAAAGTTAGCACAAAAAGCTGCTGAAGTTGCTGTAGAATTAGCAAAAGGCGATACTATTTCCAGTGATCAGTTCTTATTTGATGGTGAATTTAATGTACCGTATATCATATTTGAACCAACACTTGTGGATGCTTCAAATATGGTATCCGTTATTATAGAAGATGGGTTCCATATGATGGATGAGGTGTATAGAAACATACCAGTGGAAAAATGGCCAAAACCTTGAAATAACAATATTAAGTGACACTAGACAATTTTAAGCATGAAATTTGTCTAGTGTTTTTTTAATGCTTATTAAAATAATTTAAATATGTCTAGATTTTTATAATTTGCTCCATTCTAAAAATATTACTAAAAAGATACAATTTAGATGCATTTGAAAATAAGAATTTGGGAGGGTGTTATGAAAAAATTGGGTATTTTGTTGTTGCTTATCGTTATTATGGCAACACTATTTGCTGGATGTGCAAAAGAAGAATCAAATTTAATTGGTGTATCTATGCCGACGAAGTCTTTACAACGTTGGAATCAAGATGGTGCTAACATGAAGACTGAACTCGAGAAAAAAGGCTATAAAGTTGAACTTTTATATGCAGAAGATTCAGTAGATCAACAAGTTAAAGACTTAGAAAACATGATTACTAAAGGATGTAAAGTATTGGTTGTTGCTTCTATTGATGGCGAAGCATTAAAAGGCGTACTTGATGAAGCTGGAAAAGCTGGCATAAAAGTTATCGCTTACGATCGTCTGATCAGAGGTAGTGAATATGTTGACTACTATGCAACTTTTGACAACTATTTAGTTGGTGTGCTACAAGGTACTTATATTATGCAAACACTTGGTCTTGATAAAGGCGAAAAAGGACCATTTACAATGGAAGTATTTGGTGGTTCACCAGATGATAACAACGCATACTTCTTCAATGGTGGTGCAATGGATACATTAAAACCATATATTGAAAGTGGCGCACTTGTCATAAAATCTGGTCAAACTGATATGGCACAAATTGCAATTCAAGGCTGGAAATCTGAAGGCGCTCAAGCAAGAATGGATAACTTACTAACTGCATTTTATGCGGATGAACCAGTTGATGTTGTTCTTTCTCCAAATGATAGCTTAGCACAAGGTATCGTTGCTTCATTAAAAGCTGCAGGTTATGGAACAGCTGCACTTCCATATCCAATATTAACAGGTCAAGACTGTGATACAACTAACGTTAAAATGTTAATCGCTGGCGAACAATCTATGTCAGTATTTAAAGATACAAGAACATTAGCTGCAAAAGTTGTTGAAATGGTTGAAGCAATTATGAAAGGCACACAGCCACCTGTAAATGATACAACAACATATGATAATGGTGTTAAAGTTGTTCCTTCATTCTTATGTGAACCAGTATTTGCTGATGTAAATAATTACAAAGCATTATTGATTGACTCTGGATACTATACAGAAGATCAACTTAAGTAAGGTGAATGCATGCTGTGGCCTTAAAAGCCACAGCATGACTTTTGTTAGAGGTGTGTTATGTCAGATCTTATATTGGAAATGAAAGATATAACAAAGTTGTTTCCTGGTGTTAAAGCGCTGGATAAAGTAAATCTACAAGTTGTGAAGGGAGAGATTCATGCACTTGTCGGTGAAAACGGCGCAGGGAAATCAACTTTAATGAGCGTATTAAGTGGTATTTACCCTTATGGGGATTATGAAGGTGAAATTTATTTTGAAGGCGAACTATGTGCTTTTAGAGATATAAAAGAAAGTGAACACAAAGGGATCGTTATTATTCATCAAGAGCTCGCTTTAAGTCCTTATATGAGTATCTCTGAAAATATATTTTTAGGTAACGAACAAGCGAAAAAAGGCATTATTGATTGGAACTTAACGCATAATAAAGCAAAAGATCTTATCAAGCTAGTAGGGCTTAAAGAAAGCCATACAACACTTGTTAAAGATATAGGCGTTGGTAAGCAACAGTTAGTTGAGATTGCTAAAGCGCTGTCGAAAGATGTAAAATTACTCATTTTAGATGAACCAACTGCTGCACTTAACGATGAAGATTCAGAGCACCTTTTAAACTTATTGATGAAAATCAATAAAGAGAAAGGCATTACATGTATCATCATCTCTCACAAATTAAACGAAATCACTAAAATATCTAATCAAATCACGGTGATCCGTGATGGCGCTTGCATAGAAACTTTAAACAAAGAGAATCATGTTATTACAGAGGATAGAATCATCAAGGGGATGGTTGGTAGAGATTTGGTGGATCGCTTTCCTAAAAGAGAAGCAAAGATTGGTGATGTGACATTTGAAGTCAATCACTGGACTGTATATGATCCAATGGATGAGTCACGAAAAAAATTAGATGATATATCAATTAATGTTAGAAAAGGCGAAATACTTGGAATAGCAGGATTGATGGGATCAGGAAGAACTGAACTTGCAATGAGTTTATTTGGTAGAGCCTATGGTAAAAAAATATCTGGTGAAATCATCAAATTAGGTAAAAGAGTAGAATTTAAAAATGTTCAGCAAGCAATTGATTCAGGACTTGCATATGTAACTGAAGATAGAAAGCAAGCTGGTTTGATTCTAATAGATGATATAAAACATAACATTACACTTTCTAATCTCAAAAATATAAGCAAGAGATTTGTCGTCAATGAGAATCAAGAAAAAACGATTTCTGAATCTTATAGAGGAAAACTCAATATTAAGTCTTCAAGCATCAACCAAAAAACGGGCAATCTTTCAGGAGGAAATCAACAAAAAGTTGTTTTAAGCAAATGGATTTTCACTGAACCTGATGTCCTGATTTTAGATGAACCAACAAGGGGAATAGATGTTGGAGCAAAATATGAAATTTATACAATTATTCAGCAAATGGCGAGTGAAGGTAAGTCGATTATTGTCATCTCGTCAGAACTTCCAGAAATTTTGGGCATTTGTGATAGGGTTTACGTCATGAACGAAGGCAAGATTGTGGGAGAGATGGACCGTAAAGACGCTAGTCAAGAGAGCATTATGACTTGTATTTTACAGTCTATGCATTAAGGGTTGGGAGGATGCAATGGAACGATTAAAAAATGGAATTAGGAATGGATTTAAGAATAACATGAAGCAATATTCCATGCTTATAGCATTGGTTTTCATTATGATCATGTTTCAGATTTTGACAAATGGTATTCTACTTAAGCCAATCAATGTCTCTAGACTTATCTATCAAAACAGTTATGTGTTAATACTTTCTATTGGTATGCTACTTTGTATATTAACAGGGGGTAATATTGACTTGTCTGTTGGATCCATAGTTGCATTTGTCAGTGCGCTATCAGCGCTTTTCAGTGTGACTTTCGGGTTACCTGTATGGGCGTCCATTATACTTGGACTTTTAGCGGGTTTACTTGCAGGTATGTGGCAAGGTTTCTGGATCGCATATGTGAAGATCCCACCATTTATTGTAACATTGGCTGGTATGCTTTTATTTAGAGGAATCAATAATATTATTTTAAATGGAAAAACTGTTTTATTGCCAGAACTCTATACAAAGATTTCTTCTGGCGTAATTCCAGATGTAATTGGAGGTAGCTCTGGATCACATATTACAACGATTTTAGTAGGAGCATTCTCCGTTGTAGGATATCTTTTATTAAGTAGAGTATCTAGAAATGATAAGATAAAATTTGGATTTGACGTCGAATCAAAAGCATCCTATTATTCAAGACTCATAATTATTTCTTTTGTAATTATGCTTTTTAGTTATTGGCTTTCTCTTGCAAATGGATTACCAATTATACTCGTAATTCTAGCGGTATTGATCTTATTTTATGCATTTTTAACGCAAAAGACTGTCGTAGGGCGACATATTTATGCCATGGGTGGTAATCGTAAAGCTGCTGAACTATCAGGTATAAAAACTAAAAAAATCTTATTCTGGGTTTATGCGAATATGGGACTACTTGCTGCAGTTGCAGGTATAGTTTTCGCAGGTCGACTTAATTCTGCATCACCAACGGCTGGAGATGGTTTTGAACTCGATGCTATTGCAGCTTGTTTTATCGGTGGCGCATCTGCTACAGGTGGTGTTGGTACCGTTATGGGAGCCATCATTGGTGGTTTTATCATGGGGATCTTAAACAATGGGATGTCCATTATGGGAATTAGTGTTTTTTGGCAACAAATCGTAAAAGGCCTTGTATTGTTACTTGCTGTAGCTTTTGATGTTTATTCAAAATCAAAAGTTAAAGTTAAGACTGCTGCTTAATATCAACATTTGTTGATCTGTAAATAATCCCCTAAGGAAAAATGACTAAAACATTTCAAATTATGAATATGTTTTAGTCATTTTTTTTTAGTATTTATAAACTAGTAAATTATATTCCGTACGATATGGCACTATTATGTAGTTTCATGCTGCTTTTTTTGATATAATTCTTTTAACTGGATTATTAGAGAATAAGGAGTATGTAGATGAGCGAATGTATCTGTAGTAGTTGCAAAAATTTGAAAAGCATTATTGATGAAAATGATATAGAGGGAAATAGCATAAACGAAGTATGTGAATTTGGTTTTCCGGCAGAAGGTTGTGAAGACTGTGAACTGGATGGCTGTGATTTAACTTGTTCAAATTATGTAAGTGATGATGTGATGCAAGTTCAAGTGGTAACGAAAAACTGTGCTTTATGTCATACTGAGCTAGAAGTTGTAGCGGGAAGTGCTGAAGAAGGTGCTGTTTATTGTGTATCATGTTATTTATCAAAGCATTAGTCAATTCAACGAGAAAGGAAAAATAGATAATGGCAATTCTCACACTTCGTTTAAACGAAGACCCGATCTTGAAGAAAAAATGCAAAGAAGTCACTGAAGTGAACGATAGGATACGTCAACAACTCGACGACATGATGGAAACATTGCATGCGATTGATACAGGGGCTGCACTTGCTGCAAATCAAGTGGGGCTTTTAAGAAGGTTGGTCGTAATCGATTATGAAGGATATCTTTTAAAGCTTGTGAATCCCAAAATCATCGAGACGAGTGGAGAACAAGAATGCATAGAAGGCTGCTTAAGTTTTCCTGATGTTTACGGAAAAACAATTCGACCACAAAAAGTGACCTTTGAAGCACTTGATGAAAATGGTAAAGAAATCGTTTTAACTGTAGAAGACCATATGGCAAAGTGCGTTTGCCATGAGTTTGATCATCTAGATGGCGAAGTCTTTATAGATAAAGTAATTGAGTTTTTAGAGTTTTAATATAAAATCTTATTTGTTGATTACAAATAATAATTAAGAATTATAGATTAAGAAATAATAATTAAGAAAAAAGAATAAGAATTAAGAATTACAGTGAAATAAGGCTAATATTAATAGTCTTATTTTTTTTGAAATTTGATCATATCGAAATCTAAGCGAAACTTGATAATTCTTAAAAAGTTGATTTTTGAAAATTGATTAGTTTAAGAAAGGTGTGAAAGTTCGTTTAAATCATATATAATCAAATAGTATAAATTTTACTTTAGTGATTTGGTTTGGAGGTTTTATGAAAGTCAAACAAAGCATGATTGATAAAGAATTAAGAGCAGCAGGTACTTTTGTAAAACTGATCAACAATACATTCACCGAAAATCGGTTTAAATTATTTAATAAAATGGCTGAAAAATTCAAACATAAAATGACAGATGCATCGCTTAATACTGAAATTAAATGGATAGACCGTCCCAACGGTACAAAATTAAGAATTTGTATCTTTAGGGCTTTAACGCCGAAAGTAAATGTGCCAGGGATATTATGGCTACATGGTGGCGGTTATGGACTAGGCGTTCCTGAGCAAAGCTTTGCCATGGTAAAAAGGTTAATTGAAAATAGTGGCGGTGTAGTAGTTGCGCCAGATTATAGATTATCTGTAGAGGCACCTTATCCAGCAGCGCTTGAAGATAGTTATCTAGCACTTATTTGGATGAGAGACAATGCAGACGAACTTGGCATAAGAGAAAACCAACTAATGGTGGGTGGAGAGAGTGCAGGAGGCGGTTTAACTGCTGCATTGACACTTTATGCAAGGGACAAAGGGGAAGTGTCTATTGCATTTCAGATGCCATTATATCCCATGATAGATGATCGGATGAATACAAACTCAGCTGTAAGTAATAATGCGCCAGTTTGGAATTCAAAGTCCAATTATAACGGATGGAAGCTGTATCTGGGGGATCTTTTTAAATCAGACAATATACCTTGTTATGCAGCACCAGCAAGAGCTACAGATTATACTAATTTACCACCGACTGTAACTTTTGTGGGAGAGTTAGAACCGTTTAGAGATGAGACAATGGTATATGTAAAGCATCTAAAAGAGGCTGGCTGTGCAGTTGATTTTAAGGTCTATAAAGGATGTTATCACGGCTTTGATACCATTTGTCCCAGTGCTAAAGTTAGTATGGAAGCAATCGCTTTTTTAATGAATTCTTTTAGATATGCTGTTGATAATTATTTTGCTAATCAACCGCAACAGAGAGGAAATAGTGATGATCAATCCTAAAATATCAAATGCACTAGAATCAATAGAATTTTTTTCGGAATATGTTAAAGAATCAATACGCGAAGAAATGCCCATATCTTCACTTAAAATTACTAAAGAATCAATAGGGTCTGGAAACTTTCCAAAATTAGATATAAGAAAATCAGCTTTTGAAAATTGTATATTCAATAATTGCAATTTTGAAAAAGCGAGCTTTATAGATGTTATATTTGAAAGTTGCGATTTTTCAGGGAGTAAGTTTTATGAAGCTTATTTTGAAAGATGTCATTTTATATCGTGTAAATTCACAGGGGCGAACTTGTCAGATTCCGTCTTTAAAAATGTCTTGCTTAAAGAATCAAAATTCCAATACACAAATTTTGATCGGTCACAATTGACGGATGTGAATTTTACAAGAGTTGATTTTACAGAAGCTTCGATTTCTGAGGCAAAGCTCAAAAGATTTGAAACGACAGAATCAAAATTCATCAAAAATAATTTTTTTAAAACACTGTTAACTTCAATTGACTTTACTGAAAACGAGCTGATCGCTCCAGTTGTGTCGATGCCTCCAGTTGAGTTAAAAGGAGCGATTATCAATGTATTTCAAGCTTCTGATTTGATTGGCCTATGGGGCGTAGTTGTAAAACCTTAGTTTGTATCAAATGTAAATAAATTGAGAACTATTTTGTGAAACAGTTGACGATTAAAACGGGTATTGCTATAGTTGTATATACAAATGAATGGAGTGAAAATGAATATGGATTGTAAAGATCAAGAGAATAATTGTAGGATGAATACTTGTTTATTTTTTTCGTCTACAAAACTTGCTAGAGAATTCAATAAAATTGGTGAAGAGGCTTTTAAAAAGCTTGGATTATCCCCAAGTCATGCAATGCTAATCTATGTGGTAAATCAAACCGATGCGATACAGCAGAAGGAACTGGGGGAAAGATTATATCTAACACCTTCTACGATCACACGTTTTATAGAAAAATTAGAATATAAAGGACTAGTGATTAAGCGTTCAGAGGGAAAAAATGTATATGTGAGTACAACTGAACAAGGTAAAGCACTTCAAGTTGAGATTATTGAGGCTTGGAATAAGCTTCATACTTTATATGAAGATATTTTGACGGATGAAGAAACCAAGCAATTTATCAGCATTAGCAATAAACTATTAAAGAAACTCGGTGAATAAAGGTCAGTAATTCGCACTCATTTGTTTGTAATACTATCTGAATTGAGAGGTCAAATATGAACGCAATTTTTAACCGTAGAAGTGTAAGAAAATTTAAGGATCAGCCTGTAGAACTAGAGAAGATAGATAAGCTTTTAAGGGCTGCCATGCAAGCGCCATCAGCAGCAAATCAGCAACCTTGGGAAATTATCGTGATTCAAAATAAAGAAGCTTTGGAAAAATTATCTGGTGTATCACCTTACGCTAAGCCAGTTGCAACTTCTGGGGTGACTTTTGTACTCTGTGCAAATGAAAAATCTTTTTTAGTACCAACTGCATGGCAACAAGATATGAGCGCAGCAGCAGAAAATATGTTAATAGAAGCAGCTGAGCTTGAACTTGGAGGTGTATGGTTTGGCGTTGCAACTTCTGATGTCGTAATGGAAAATGTAAGCAAATTATATGCATTACCAAGTCACATCAAACCGTTTGCATTAATCTCTATTGGATATCCTGACGGACAAGGCAACACATTTGTCGACAGATACAAAGCTGAAAAGGTTCATTTTGACAAGTGGTAGGAAAGGCGTTTTAATGCACTTTGTGTGGCATCTGATTGTCTGTTTTTATATTCTTCAATGCACTGCGTGAGTAAAAGTTCCTGTGCTGTTCGGTCGTTGATATTAAATTTGAGATCAATAGGATGCCTCTCTATAAGCATAGCAATTTCAATTAATGGAAGTTTAGAAAGTATGGCGTTTATCTCTGATTTTAAAAGTGTTGCCTCTTCGACAAAATCTTCAAAATCTTCAATTGCTTTTACTTCTTTGAGGATCAGCGCTACACGATCACTTGAAAATCGACACTCCGTTAATTCTGCGAGAACTTCACGAAAACGTTCATCATCCATTTTGGGAGCAGCATGATACAAAAGGGTTTTGTCTTTTGTAGGTGCTGCTTTTACATAGACAGTTTGAGCAAGTGTATCGGTCTTAAGTGCATAAAAAAGTCTGGAAGCAATGATGGGTAAAGCAAGCATGATATATTTTCTTGAGGATGTACGGTCAAAGTTAAGCTTATCCAAAAGAGAAACCGTGGTCCTTCTAAGAAGTAGGTAGATCGCCTTCTTAGAAAGCGTGTGAAGTTTTGTATAAAGTAATTCGAGATAAAATGGACTTACCATTAACCTGGTCTCATCTATGTCAAGAAGGTTACATGCGATTGCGCCAGTTAGTAGTGGTTCAAAGATGTTGATGATAAGGACTTCGTACTGCGGATGCAATCCTCGTAAGTAAAGATGGATGTCTGTACTATCAAACAATTGACAAAACTGATTTTCGTGATAAATGGCCTTTAAATATGCCAATATAAATTCTATCCCATCGAGGTGGGTGATCGGCTTTACTGTAGGGTAGTCTGCTGTGATGTGGATATTGTAAGCTTCAAAGTTGGGGTCATAAAGTTTAAAAAAGCCTTTAATCCCATCTATCAGCGTTTCATTGTAGGTTTCATTTTGGGTTTGCGTATGGTTTTTTAGCACCACTTTATGAAGCTTTTTTGCATGCTCTACAGAAGTGTGTATCCTGGTTAGCCCTAAATGATAGACTTCTTTTAGTGGCGTGGTTAGGATACACTTTAGTGCGTCATCAGGAGAGGCAAAAGACTTAAGATGATGCCCGATGGTGAACAAATTCGATTTCATGAGCATCTCTGCAATTTCGACTCTTACAGAACTACTCTCGCCATGCGTAAACTGGTCTACTTTAAATGCAAGCAAGGCGATTAGACTATTTTGAAAATGGTCTATCATCTCTTCATCGATGAGACCAAGTTGCAAAGCAGTATCTACTAGCGACTGAAAGTAAAATTGTTCATCAAGTGATTTCCTGTTGATGACATGGTGTTTACTTAGAGCGGCGTTTACAGGGGGTTCTGTTGAATTATTCATTTGCGCTCCTGAAAATTTATTTTTTTGATTTTGAAATTGATATGACTTTGCGTCAGTATTCTGGTCAAACATAAGATTGCCCTCTTTTTTTATATAAACCTACGGTGAACTTTAGTTAAGCCTCAATTCCATCGAGATCTTCTAATTGAATATCAGAGATTTTTACTTCTAATTCATCTTCGATCTCTAATTCAGGATGGAGTAACTTTTCGAGCCCTTTGCTTGACAATAGCTCTGTTGAACCTTGACAGTAACCATCAAATGCAGAGTAGAGGTATGCGATTAATTGATCATCGCTATACTTATCTTGTGTTTCATTTTTAAAGTAGTAAAATAGTTCGATTAAGTCATGAAGTGTATTTTCATAATTAATATTGTCTATATAGACAGAATCCGAGAAAGTATAAATAATTTTACTCACAATACTCTCTGCAAACTCTATACGACCATTGCTTTTTAAAGCATTGGTACGTGTCTCAACTAAATACACTGCTTGATCGTAATTAAGTGATAACCCTTTTGATTCTGTGATATCATTGCATTTTAATATGCTCTCAATATTTTTTTGTGTGGTGGTTGGAGTGAAAGCAAAATGATGAGTGACTTTTAAATCTAGATGCATAAATGGCTCCTATCTGATATTCGATTTCGAAAAAAGCGTATTGACAAAATCGTAAAAATATGAAATAATACTAATGTAAGTTTGTAAGTTTTAGGAATAACAAAGCTTTCAAATTTAATTTTAACACGATACGAGTGATTAGTCAATGAGACAAGCAAATCTTGAATTTGTTTATTTTGTTGGCTTTTTTATTTTTACGATTATGGCGTAAATTCAGGTGATACAGACTATCATAATTAGCTGATATTTGAGATAATAGATGATGTAAGATATAGATGAGATATGATCTTGATGATTGAAGATTAAAAAATTATGCTAGAATCTAATTAATTGAATGAGGGAATATGCCAATTACACTATTTGAAGCAACAAAACTAAATACATTTAGAAATTTCAGACTTGTTTCAGGTGTTGGTGGACTAGACAACCCCGTTGGAAAAGTAGGGATATTAGATTGGGAATTTTTTTCTAGGCAAGAAGGACAGTTTGTTCATGGTGAGTTTGTACTGACGAGTCTGTTATTTGCAAAGGACCACCCAGAATATATTTTTGAAGCAGTGAAGGACCTTATTCTTGATGGTGCAAGTGGTCTAGCAGTAAAAAATATTTATTATAACGAAATGCCTCAAGAAGTGATTTCACTATCAAATGAAAAGAGATTTCCAATTTTTATCTTTGATAATAGTGCTTATTTTGAAGATATTATCACTGAAGTAAATGATCGAATTCGGTTTGCAGACAGTTTTGAATTGATGGAAGCAAAAGTTGAACTACTTGTGCATAAAAAGCTTGATAAAAGTACCGTAAAAGAAATTGCCTTTGAAATCAATAATCAATTTGAAGATAAACATTTCGTGATCTATCTTAAAAGCAGAAAATATCTACATGATCAGCAGATAATGGGTTGGATAGAATCTGCAAAGAAGCACAAGTTATTTAACAAAAGTAAGAGTTTAATCAAATTTCAAAACGGCCTATTACTTGTAATTACTTTTCAAGAACTATTTGAATTAAACAAAATGATACGTAATGAATACCTAACCTTTGAAGCGCTTGGTGTTGATGTGTCAGAATTTCAAGTGGGTATCAGTAATGTCCATGAAAGTATAAATGATCTAGATTATGCCATCAAAGAAGCGCTCTATGCCTTTAGGATTTCACAACTTAATCAGGTTCATCAATTAATTTACTCTGAAATTGGAATTTACCAAATTCTTTTGCCTTATATTGAAGAGCACTGGATGCATACTTTCGCAAAACAGATCATTGATCCGATTTTGAAGTATGATGAGCAATATCACTCAGACTTATTGAGTACTGCGATCATATATGTGAACCATTATGGGAGTGCTCAAAAATCAGCAGAAGCTCTTTTCGTTCATAAAAACACAGTCAGATATCGCATCACGAAAATTGCAGAGATACTTGGTTTGGTTGAAGAAGAAGGCTATTTTTATGAACAACTGTCAGTTGCAATAAAACTGTATCAGCTAAATCCGGATAAAAATTTCTAAAAATCAACTTGTTTGTACATTGTACAAAATTAAGTTGATTTTTTTGTTTTATGGACAATGACAGCGAACGCGAATACTGATAAAATAGATTGGAAAGAGAGATCAACATGAGTGAAAATAGGATGCAATTCTAAAGGGGAGTATATAGATGAGTAAAAGAGCACTGGCTAATTTGGCATTATTATTGACGGCAGCAATATGGGGTTTTGGATTTGTGGCGCAGCGTGTGGGTGCGCAGTATGTTGGCGCGTTTACATTTAACGGCATCCGTTTTGGACTTGGTGCAATTTCTTTGATTCCACTTATTCTGTATATGGAATCAAAAGGGAAAAAATCATTGGATAAGCAAAGTCAAAAAAGCAACGGTAAAAATATTTTCAAAAGTACAATTCTACCAGGTGTTTTAGTGGGGACTGTATTATATATAGCCGCTACTTTACAACAAATTGGGCTTTCCTATACAACCGCTGGAAAAGCAGGATTTATAACGGGTCTTTATATGGTCTTTGTACCGCTATTTGGTATACTTTTAAAGCATAAAATCACAAAAAATTCGTGGGCTGGTGTCGTTGTTGCAGTTATAGGATTATATTTACTTAGTGTAAATGAAAACTTTTCTATTGCCTTTGGTGATTTGCTCGTGTTAATAGGCGCTATTTTCTGGGCAATTCATATCTTGACCATTGATCGATTTGCCAACTCAGTCGATCCACTTAAACTTTCTAGTTTGCAATTTGCAACGTGTTCAATTTTGAGCATATTGACTGCCCTTTTTACCGAAACGGTCACAATGGATGGTTTGGCAGGCAGTTTAATCCCGATATTATACGGAGGACTCCTTTCAGTTGGGGTTGCTTATACGTTACAAGTTGTCGCACAGAAACATGCAAAACCTTCACATGCAGCGATTATACTCAGCATGGAGTCAGTGTTCGGCGCAATAGGTGGTGCGTTGCTTTTAAGTGAGCGTATGAGCTTGAGAGGGTTAACTGGGTGTGCACTTATATTAGCAGGTATCCTGATTTCACAGATCAATTTTGCACCTATTAAGAAAAAAAACAAACCAGCAATTGAATAAACACCCTGCAATTGAATAAACACCCTGTAATTGAATAATCACTGTAAGTTGTTTCACCCCAGATGGGCTATCTCCACAAAGAAGCCTGTCTGGGGTTTTAATTTTGATATGATAAGCGATCACAATCATATGTTTAGAACGTTTGTGTCTATGGTATATATGTATTTGAGAATAATTATCAAGAAGGAGCGACGTATGAAAACAGTAAACTTAGAAAATGGCATTGAACAGTTAACCATAGATATCAAAGATATACTATTTGAAGGATTATGGGAGATGCCTAAAGGTGTCACGCTAAATTCATATATTGTAAAAGGTGATGAAATCGCGATAATAGATGGGGTATGTGGTTGGGATGGTGTACCAGAAGCTTTATTTGAGTTATTTGAAAGGTTAAATATAGAGATTGGCAAAGTAAAGTATCTGGTACTTAATCACCTAGAACCAGACCATTCTGGCTGGATAACAGAATTTAAAAAATTGCATAGTGATTTTGAAGTGATTTGCACGGATAAAGGTGCTGAACTCTATAAAGCGTTCTTCGGTGAAGATGAAGTGATTCATGTTGTTAACGATACCACTGAGATAAATCTTGGCGCAGGAAAAATTCTTAAATTCATAATGACACCCCATGTTCATTGGCCGGATGCTATGTTAACCTATGAAGAATCTTCAGGGATTTTATTTAGCTGTGATGCGTTTGGCATGTTTGGTACATTTGAGCGATCTACTATTGACGACGATTATACAGATGCAGAAATACAGGATTGCCAGCGAGAAATTAACCGCTATTACGCAAACATCATAGGTGCTTTTTCGCCCTTTGTACTAAAAGCCATTGAAAAGTGTAAAGGGTTTAACATCAAGATGATTGCACCTGGGCATGGACTCGCTTGGCGCAAGCGTAAAGACTGGATTTTAGAGTACTATGCACAATTGGCACATCATCAAAAGGGCGAAAATGCCCCAGAAATAACTTTGCTCTGGGGGAGTATGTACGGCATGACAGAAGAAGTGGTAATCGAGGTCGAAAAAAAACTCAAAAGCTCTGGACTCAAATATTACAGTCATCGCGTGCCTGAAACCTCTTGGGGTGAGATTTTAACCTCTGTATGGACTTCCAAGGGCATTATACTTGCCATGCCAACTTATGAATATAAGATGTTTCCACCTATGGCAGCTGCGTTAGAAGAGATTGGAAAGAAAAAAGCACATGGAAAAATCGCCTTTAGATTTGGTTCTTATGGATGGTCTGGTGGGGCACAGAAGGAGCTGGATGAAATTCAGGAAAAACTTAGGATGGGATGGCATTTTATAGCGCCTTATGAATTCAAAGGTCGAGCACTTCATGAAGATATCGATATTGTTTTAAAACAAGTGGAGATCTTAATTGAAAAAGTGAAGGAAAGTGTACTGATTTAAGAAAAAACACAGATAAATCAGAAAATTTCGAAAAAAAGGTTGACTTGCTGCTTTTAAAAGTGTATTATCGTTTTTAATATACCAAATGCAACGACTGAGAGAAACATACCTAAACATTCTTCATAGAGAGCTACGGTTGGTGAAAAGTAGCAGGGATGTGGTATTTAATAATCACTCAAGAGCAGCGAAGTCGAACGTATGACAGTAGACTGAGCCGGGTTGATCTTCGTTAAGTGATCAAAGTTAACACGATTTATCGTGCGACTTATTAAGTGGAAGGCTTATTTGTTATAAGCATTTCCGGAAAGCAGGGTGGTACCGCGAGAAAGTATACTCGCCCCTCGACATGATATTTGTCGAGGGGCTTTTTATTTTGTCAAAATGAAGTTGATAGAAGCCAAGTATATGGTAAATAATGATTTTTACACACCTACACATAAGGAGGAACACAATGGAAAAGATGTTGAGAGCAACAATTGAAAATGACCCAGAAGTTTTGATGCGTGTTACAGCACTTTTAAAAAGAAAAGGTTATCAGATGAAACGCATCGTAATGCAAAGCGATGAGGATCAAAAAAACGCAAACCTTGAAATTACGATGCAAAGTAATGGCCCTGCTCTTGACTGTGCACTACTGGTACTGAAGCGGGTGGTAAATGTCTATTCAGTTGTAGAGGTAAAGCAGTAAATTTAAGATTGAAGATCTTTACTAATGAATCGTTAACACGCATAACAAGACTTTATACAAATTAAGTAAACATGATCAAGCGATCATCAAATAAAATCATAAAAATATAAGGAGAAAAAAATGGCGAAGATGTATTACGAGAAGGATTGTAACCTCACATTACTTAAAGGCAAAAAGGTAGCAGTACTTGGTTTTGGAAGTCAAGGACATGCACATGCACTCAATTTAAAAGAAAGTGGTGTTGAAGTCGTTGTTGGACTATATGAAGGTTCAAAAAGCTGGAAAAAAGCAGAAGCCGCTGGCTTAGAAGTTCAGACAGCTGAAAAAGCAGTATCGGTAGCAGACTTTGTCATGATGCTCTTACCAGATGAAAAGCAAGCAAGTGTCTACAAATCAAAGGTAGAACCAAACCTAAAAAAAGATGCAGCATTGATCTTTGCACATGGTTTCAATATTCATTTTAGTCAAATCGTGCCGCCTGCTAATAACGATGTGTTCATGGTTGCGCCAAAAGGACCTGGACACCTAGTAAGAAGGCTTTATCAAGAAGGCATGGGCGTACCTGCACTTTTTGCGGTTCATCAGGATGCAACTGGAAAAGCAAGAGAATTTGCGATGGCCTATGCACTTGGTATTGGTGCTGCAAGAGCTGGCGTAATTGAAACGACTTTTAAAGAAGAAACGGAAACGGACCTTTTTGGAGAACAAGCAGTCCTTTGCGGCGGTGTTACTGAACTGGTGAAAGCAGGCTTTGAAACTCTGGTATCAGCAGGATATCAGGAAGAGATTGCCTATTTTGAATGCTTACATGAACTTAAATTAATCGTAGATTTACTTTATGAAGGCGGACTTGAGCGTATGCGCTATTCAGTAAGTGATACAGCTGAATATGGCGATTATCAAGTGGGCAAACGCATCGTTAATGATGACACACGCGCTGAGATGAAAAAAGTGTTAAGTGAAATTCAAAATGGTGAATTCGCCAAAGCATGGATCTTAGAGAACATGGCTGGACGTCCTGTTTTTAATGCGAAAAGAAGACAAGAAACAGCACATCCTATGGTTGGCGTAGGCAAGAAACTGCGATCAATGATGAGCTGGTTGCCAAATCAGGAGGGATTTGATGTCTAAAACACGTAGCCATCAACTGACTCAAGGTATTGAAAGAGCGCCTCATCGTTCGCTTTTGAAAGCCCTTGGTCTCACAGATGAGGAAATGGCACAGCCGTTTATAGGCGTCGTAAGTGCCTTTAGTGAAGTCGTACCAGGACATGCACATCTTAAAGCTTTAACAGAAAGTGTTAAGGCTGGTATCAGAATTTCGGGAGGGACGCCGTTTGAATTTCCAGTCATCGGTGTCTGCGATGGTCTGGCCATGAACCACGAAGGCATGCGCTATTCGTTAGCAAGTAGAGAACTCATTGCCGACAGTATCGAAGCCATGGCGATGGCACATCCATTTGATGGGCTCGTGCTCGTGCCCAATTGCGATAAAATTGTGCCTGCGATGTTGATGGCGGCAGCAAGACTTGATATACCTGCAATTGTCGTCAGCGGGGGTCCGATGTTAGCTGGCAACCATCAAGGTAAAGTGTTAGACCTCAGCGCAGTATTTGAAGCCGTTGGCAAAGTAAACGCAGGCGCGCTAGCCGTTGATGAACTTTCTGTTTACGAGGACGAAGCTTGTCCAACTTGTGGCTCTTGTTCGGGGATGTACACTGCAAATTCTATGAACTGCATGACTGAAGCACTTGGTATGGCTTTGCCAGGAAATGGAACGATACCAGCAGTTTATTCAAAAAGACAAAGACTTGCAAAAGAAACGGGTATGCGCATCGTCAAGATGGTTAAAGAGGGTTTGACACCGAGCAAAATTATGACTGAAGATGCTTTTCGCAATGCATTAACAGCAGATATGGCACTTGGCTGTTCTACCAATACAGTCCTGCATCTAACTGCGATTGCACATGAAGCAGGTGTAAAAATCAACCTTGATTTAGTGGATAAGATCAGTGATCAAACACCGAATCTTTGTCGGTTAAGTCCTGCAGGACCTGATCATATAGAAGACCTTTATCATGTTGGCGGTATCCAAACCCTACTGTATCAGCTAAATGTTGCAAAACTCTTAAAAGGCGATGTTCTAACGGTTTCAGGGTTAACGATACAAGCACAGTTGATGAAACATCCGGTTAAATCAGTAGATGGAAAAGTGATGCGGTCAGTGGCAGATCCCTATAGTCATAAAGGTGGCATCAAGGTGCTGTGGGGAAATCTTGCTAAAGATGGCGCTGTAGTCAAACAATCGGCTGTACTTGATGCCATGATGAAACATACTGGTCCAGCAAGGGTTTTCGATGGCGAATCGGCAGCCGTTAAGGCCATTTTAAGTGGAGAGATCAAAGGTGGCGATGTAGTGGTGATTCGCTATGAAGGTCCAAAAGGTGGACCAGGGATGCCAGAGATGCTCACACCAACCTCTGCACTTGTTGGGATGGGACTTGATTCATCTGTAGCTTTGATTACTGATGGGAGATTTTCAGGTGCGACAAAAGGCGCAGCAATCGGACATATCTCGCCTGAAGCACAAGCTGGTGGTGATATCGCTTACCTAATGGAGGGCGACATCATCGAAATCAATATCACACAGGGTAGCATCAACCATCAAATAGAGGATTCAGTGCTAGCGGATAGGCGAAATCAGATGACGTATCAACCTGCAAAAGTAAAAGGCTACCTCGCCAAATACGCAAGACATGTGAGTTCTGCGGCAGAAGGCGCAATTTACAAATAAAAGATTAGAGTTTATGAAGGGGTGAAAACATGTTGCTATCAGGGGCTGAGTTAGTATTAAAATGTTTAAAGGATTATGAAGTAGATAGTATTTTTGGGTTTCCTGGTGGCGCAGTTATACCTATTTATGATGCACTTTATAGAGACGATCAAGGCATCAAGCACTATAGGACTTGTCATGAACAAGGAGCAGTCCATGCGGCGGATGGCTATGCAAGAGCGACTGGAAAGGTAGGCGTTTGCCTAGTGACGTCAGGTCCAGGGGCGACAAATACCATCACCGGAATCGCAACTGCCTATATGGATTCGTCACCCGTGTTGATCCTCACAGGGCAAGTTTCAAGTGGGTTGATTGGAAGGGATTCTTTTCAGGAAGTTGATATAACGGCGATGACGCTTACCATCACCAAGCATTGTGAGATGGTCAAATCCATCGATCAACTTCAAGATGTGTTATATAGAGCGATGGATATTGCGAGAGAGGGCAGACCAGGACCTGTTCTTATAGATATCCCTAAGGATATATTAACTCAAAAAATAGAATATCAAGACTTTAACACACTAAAGGATGTGACTGTTAAGAAAGAGAATCATACACTACCTATTGGATTAAAAGAAGCACTTCAAACTGCTAAAAGACCCGTTATAATCGCTGGTGGTGGCGTAAACATATCGCGTTCAAATGAAGCGTTGCTTAGCTGGGCAAATGAAACACACATACCTGTCGCAAATACGTTGATGGGCAGTGGTGCATTTCCTCAGACACACCCACTTTCGCTAGGGCTCATTGGTATGCACGGGCATGCAACGTCAAATCGTTACCTTGCAAGTGCAGATCTCATCATTGCTTTAGGTGTGCGTTTTAGTGATCGAGTGGTAGGGGCATCAGAAGAATTCTGTAAAAGTGCTAAGATTATACATGTGGATATTGATTCAAGTGAATTTGGCAAAAATAAACAAGTGGACTATCCATGGCGCGTAAGTATAATAGAGGCACTTAATACATTATCTCAGCTCACAAAAGGACGTGTTTGGGAGGGTGAAAGTGATGTCTTAAACCTAGGTTTGAATAAAGGTTTTTATGATGAGAAGGCATTGTTAATTCAAAATAGTGTCATAAATCAAAGCCAACCGATGGATATCCCTTTACTTTTTAAGCAATTAAAGGACTATGCTGGCGCTGAAACGACAGTCGTAACAGAAGTGGGGCAGCATCAGATGTGGACGGCACAGTACTATGGTTTTGATTATGTTAAAACATTTATCACTTCAGGTGGACTAGGTACCATGGGATTTGGACTTGGTGCTGCCATAGGCACAGCAGTGGCTCAGAACAAGCGTGTGCTACATATAGCAGGAGATGGTAGTTTTAAGATGAATTGTAATGAACTTGAAACCGTAAGCAAATACCATTTGCCAATAACGACAGTAATTATGAACAATCATTCGTTAGGGATGGTTAGGCAGTGGCAAGGCTTATTCTGTGAGGGTAGATATAGTGAAACAGATGCCAATCAGTCCGTTGACATCGTTAAACTGGCTGAAGCATACGGCATAAAGGGCTATCGCGTTTCGACGCATGCACAGTTTAAAACAGTACTCGAAGCAATACAAAAAATTGATGGCCCTGTATTAATTGAGTGTGAAATACACCCCGATGAAGGTGTATATCCAATTATACCTGCTGGGAAGGGCATCGAAGAGATGTTAGAGGTGTCACCGTGGAGACAATAAACCTAAAAACAAATGTACAGCAAAATCGTGGATTTCTATTTGAGCCACAAGGCGCTGTTTCACATGAAGCAACTTCACAAAAATCATATACTCAGGTATCAACTTCTAGTGGCGCAAGTGAAGGTACTAGGCAAGATCATAAACTTGACGTAAAAATCGCTAAACTCATAGATGAGATTCCTAAAGCTTCTGAAGTCTTGAGAGGTGTTATTAAAGACACACCATTAATTTATAGTTCTTTTTTTAGCACAGAAGTTGGTAATCAAGTCTATATAAAACCTGAAAATTTACAAAGAACAGGTGCTTTTAAGATCAGAGGTGCTTATTTTAAATTAAGCCAATTATCAGAGGCTGAAAAACAACTTGGTGTTGTCACCGCTTCAGCAGGAAATCATGCGCAGGGGGTTGCGCTTGCGGCAAGTGAAATGGGGATTTCAGCCACCATAGTGATGCCATCCGCTACACCGCTAATCAAAGTCAATGCCACTAAAGCATATGGTGCTGAGGTAATCCTAAATGGTGATAACTTTGATGAAGCTTATCAATATGCTAGACAAATCAATATGCAAACAGGGCGGGTTTTTATACATCCTTTTGAGGATTTTGAAGTGATGACGGGACAGGGGACTATCGGAGCTGAGATCATGGCGGAACTTCCTAGTGCAGATATCATCCTAGTACCAGTTGGCGGTGGTGGTTTAATAGGTGGAATCGCGGCATTTGTTAAAACGCATTATCCAAATTGTAAAGTGATTGGCGTAGAGCCTGAAGGAGCTGCTTCTATGAAACTTGCAATGAGTAAGGCCTGTGTCTGTAAACTCGATGCAGTGCACACCATAGCGGATGGGGTCGCTGTAAAAACAGTTGGAGATGCCAATTTTCAGTTAGCTAAACGGTTTGTAGATGACATCATCACCGTGAGTGATTACGACATCATGGATGCATTTTTGATGCTGTTAGAAAAACATAAAGTTGTAGCTGAGAATGCGGGTGCACTTTCACTGGCAGGACTTAAAAAACTAAATGTAACGGATCAACAAGTGGTTTGTGTCGTATCTGGTGGTAACATAGATGTGGTGACGGTCTCTGCGATGATCAACAAAGGTCTCACTAGAAGAGGCCGTATCTTTTGTTTCTCCGTAGATTTGCCAGATACACCAGGACAACTTTTGAATATCGCCCAGCTGTTATCGGATCATAAAGCAAATGTCATCAAACTCGACCATAACCAGTTTATGAATTTTGACCGTTTTAGCCATGTTCAGCTTCAAGTAACCGTTGAAACCAACGGACATGACCATATAAGAGACATCGTAACAGGACTCAATGCAATAGGATATACGGTGAAACAAGTCTATTGAATCTTGATAATTAGATTTTTATTTAAAATGTGATGTGCTCATAATACTGGGTATATAAGGGAATGAACTGTATTCATTTCCTTATTTTTTTTACTATCTTGTGTTAATATCTATAAGCTCGATGCCCTCAGATTTTTTCGCAATTGGATAGCTAATGGTGAAGCAATGCATAATATAAAATCAAAAATTAAACAAAAATACAACAGTGATATTGCCACTGGTAAAGAACGGTCCTATATCAAAGAAGATGGGATTCTTAAATTGACCATCGTAATTGTATTGTCTATTTCCGTGGTTGCTTCCATTCTTTATAATACGGATCGCTTATACACGCATTTTTTTTATGTGCCAATTGCAATGAGTTCTATTTGGCGTCCTAAATGGACGATTCCTTTGGGTATTTGTTTTTCAATTTACCATATTTTTTTAGAGGCCATAGTTAAAACTCAATTTACTTTTGATATCATTATCAGAGCGATAATCATATTGCTCATATCGATTATTCTCAATGAAATTTGGAAAAAAGAATTGAATTATCAATCTCAGATCAGTACACTTACATACAAGAGTTGTCATGATTCATTGACTAAGTTGTTTAACAGAGGCTATTTCCAGTGGCTTTTGAGTACTGATCTAAAGCTACCTCTTGTATTGATGGTAATTGATATTGATGGACTTAAAAAGATCAATGACCATCTTGGGCACCCCGCTGGAGATGAACAAATCATTGCAACCGCACAGGTTTTGACACATAGCTTGAGGCAAGGGGATACACTTGCAAGACTTGGTGGTGATGAGTTTGGCATAATTGCCCAGAGTTGTACTGAAGAAGGCGCACTCGAAATCATGATGAGAATTGAATCCCTTGTTGAGAAACACAATCGTGATAAAAATGTAAATCAATGGTTGTCATTGTCAGTTGGGTATGAAAGTAATACAAGTGGTACTTGTATAAATGAGACTTTAATTATTGCAGACCAAAAAATGTACGAAAATAAGAGAAGAAAGTACGAGGTGGCAAATGAAACTGTCCAAAAAAACATATGAAAAAGAATTAGCAAAGCTACAAGTTGAACTGGTACAGATGCAGGAGTGGATTGTTCAGGAAGGTCTTAGAGTTATCGTTCTATTTGAAGGCAGAGATGCAGCTGGAAAAGGTGGTGCAATTAAGCGAATCACAGAAAGTTTAAATCCTAGGACTTGTCGCGTTGTGGCACTGCCAAAACCTACAGAAAAAGAGCAGACACAGTGGTATTTTCAAAGATATATCGCCCATTTGCCTAGTGCAGGTGAAATGGTGTTATTTGATAGAAGTTGGTATAACCGCGCAGGCGTAGAGCGCGTTATGGGATTTTGTAGTGATGAAGAATACTGGGAGTTCCTTAAAACCGTTCCAGAATTTGAAGATATGCTCATAAGATCAGGCATAATACTGATCAAGTATTGGTTTTCAGTGAGTGATGAAGAACAAGAGGAAAGATTCCAGGACAGAATCAATGATGAGACAAAGCGCTGGAAATTAAGTGATATGGATTTAGAAGCAAGGTCTAAATGGGTTGAGTATTCTAAGGCAAAAGATGTGATGTTCCAATATACAGACACTGAAACATCACCATGGTATGTTATCGAATCTGATGTTAAGAAAAATGCCCGTATCAATTGTATTTCCCATCTTCTATCTAAAATACCATACGAAGAAGTGAAGATGAAAAAACTAGAATTACCAAAACGTCAAGAAAACACAGGCTATGTTCGTCCGCCTATTACTTCTATGAATTTCGTACCAGATGTTGCAACAGCGCTTGCTCAAAAAGGTGATAAATCTGAAGGTAAATCAGATAAATCACATGGTAAAATAGAAAAGTCACATGATAAAAACGAAAAAGCTATAACTAAAACTGTAAAATCAGAGGGCTTTTCCATAAAAGCAACCGGTAAGCAAAAAAGACATAAAAAACATAAAAACAAATAATGAAAATGATAATAAATGATTTAAAGTGATTTAAAAAGGTTTAAAGTGATTTATATTATTGAGCACTACATTAAACGCTTCATAACAGAAGCATTAAGTGTAGTGCTTTTCTAGTTAACAATGGTTTTCTAATTTACATTACTTTACTATTTATAAATTGTGCTTTGTGTTATAATAATATGATTTTCATGGAGGATAATATGTCATTTTATAAATTAGGGGTTTCACCTGAACTCGTGTATGCACTAGAGACAATGGAGATTCATACCCCAACACCGATACAAACACTGAGTATCCCACAGGCATTAAAGGGAAAAGATGTGCTTGGTGAAGCACAAACGGGAACTGGAAAGACGTTAGCCTTTCTTTTACCTTTGTTTCAAAAGATTGACACAGAAGATCACCGCATACAGGGACTAGTGATCACACCTACAAGAGAGCTTGCAATTCAGATTTCAAAGGTGGCGAAACAGCTTGCTGAAATTACACCGATGCGAATACTCACTGCTTATGGCGGGCAAGATGTCGTCGCTCAGCTTCATAAATTTGGTGGAGAAGTGCAGCTCGTCATCGGTACACCAGGTAGAATCTTGGATTACTTAAGAAGAGGTTCAATAAACTTTGATGCGCTTAAGATGTTGATCGTCGATGAAGCAGATCAAATGTTCCACATAGGTTTTAGAAAAGAGGTAGATGAGATTATAGAGCAGACACCTACCAATAAGCAAACATTATGCTTTTCAGCGACACTTTCTCAAACTGTAGATTCTTTTTCTCATGAGATCTTAGTTGATCCTGTACTTGTAAAAGCGCCTAAAAAGCAGATTACTTTAGAAGCGATCGAGCAGTTTGTGGTTGTCACTTCGAACCGTAAGAAATATGCCGATTTTAAAACTGTTTTAAAACAGAATTTTCCGCAAAAAGCACTGGTTTTTTGCCGCTCTAGGATGGGATCAGAGTCCCTTTATAACGATATGCTAGCTGACGGCTTTTCTGTAGAAGTTTTACACGGTGGACTCACTCAGGCAAAACGCGAATTTGTCATGGAGCAGTTTAGAACAGGAGAACTTCAATACCTAGTAGCAACAGATGTCGCAGCAAGAGGGCTTGATATTGATGGCGTGAGCCATGTATTTAACTATAATTTACCGGATGATACTGAAAACTACGTACACCGTATTGGGCGTACCGGACGAGCGGGAACAGTTGGGGTGACCTATACGTTCTTGACACAAAAAGATGAGAATCGGTTAGCTGATATTGAAGCATATATTCAGATGACGATAAAACGCATTCATTTTTCTTAAGCGATCACTATACAAGGCATGAAATAAAATGAGTTTTATGAAAATTTAAGCTTGATTGAAATCTGAGATTGATAAAAATTTGAGATTAATAAAAATTTAAGCTTAATTAGAGTGTGAGAATCATTTTCAATTAGATTAGTTTTTTTATAAATCTAGTGTTGACAACGCTTTTTTATCATGCTAATATAGTCAAAACCGAATAACGAGATACTCTTATCCAGAGTGGCGGAGGGACAGGCCCTATGACGCCCGGCAACCAGCTTTTAAGCATGGTGCTAATTCCTGCAGTTTTTAAACTGAGAGATGAGAGAGGACCCAAACTTTTTATATTTTGACCTCTTTCTTGGAAAGGGGTCTTTGTTATTTTCCGGTAAATTAAAATTAAAGGAGAATGACAACATGAGCGACAAAAATCTTAAATTCGAAACACTTCAAGTACACGGCGGACAAGAAGCCGATCCGACAACGGGTTCAAGAGCAGTTCCCATCTACCAAACTTCATCTTATGTTTTTAAAGATGTAGAGCACGCAGCTAACCTTTTTGCCCTGAAAGAACCGGGCAATATCTATACGCGAATCATGAATCCAACTTCAGATGTCCTAGAAAAACGCATCGCATTACTTGAAGGTGGCGTCGGTGCACTTGCAGTCGCTTCTGGTTCAGCAGCTGTCACTTATGCGATTTTGAACATCGCTGGTGTAGGTGATGAAATCGTAGCGGCGACCACACTATACGGTGGCACTTACAACCTCTTTAAAGTGACTTTCCCAAGATTCGGTATCACAACAAAGTTTGTTGAGCCATCTAGACTTGAATCTTTTGAAGAAGCAATTACAGATAAAACGAAAGCGATCTTTGTAGAATCTATCGGTAATCCTGAGATCAATATCATCGATATAGAAAAACTCTCTAAAATAGCACATAAACATGGCGTTCCTCTAATTGTAGACAACACTTTTGCAACGCCTTATCTTTTTAGACCCTTTGATCATGGTGCTGATATCATCGTGCACTCGGCGACAAAGTTCATCGGTGGCCATGGCACTTCAATTGGTGGTTTGCTTGTAGACTCAGGTAATTTTGACTGGGTAGCTTCTGGTAGATTCCCTGGTTTAACTGAACCTGATGAGAGTTATCATGGCATCAGATATGCGCAAGATGTTGGTGCAGCTGCTTACATCACAAAAGCAAGGGTACAACTACTCAGAGATACAGGTGCATGCCTAAGTCCTTTCAATGCTTTTTTACTTCTGCAAGGACTTGAGACACTTTCGCTAAGACTAGAGAGACATGTATGCAACACTGTAAAAATAGCGCATTATCTTGAAGCGCATCCTGCAGTAAGCTGGGTTAAATACCCGGGACTTGAAAGCAGTCCTTATTTTGACCTTGCGACGAAGTTTTATCCTAAAGGTGCTGGTTCGATCTTTACCTTTGGGATCAAGGGCGGTGCTGATGCAGGTAAGAAGTTCATCGAAGCACTGGAAATCTTCTCACTACTAGCAAATGTTGCAGATGCTAAGTCGCTTGTGATTCATCCAGCAAGTACCACGCATGCACAGCTTAGTGAAGCGGACCAAATCAAAGCAGGGGTAGCACCAGATTTGATCAGGATCTCTATCGGGATTGAAAATGTAGATGACTTACTTGAAGATCTTGCACATGCACTTGAAGTTTCACAGCTGTAAAGGAGCGCCCCATGCCAATCATAATCCCAAACGACTTGCCAGCAGCATCCACACTGGCTTCTGAAAATATATTTACCATGACAGAATTTAGAGCAGAGCATCAAGATATCAGACCTCTGAGGATCGGTATACTGAACCTCATGCCTACAAAAGAAACCACTGAGACACAACTTTTAAGAGTACTTGGAAATTCACCACTCCAAACTGAAATCGTACTCATCCAGTTAGATGGACATATCCCGCAGAACACGTCTAAAGAATATCTTGAAAGGTTTTATGTCCCATTTTCAAGTGTAAAGGACCTTAAATTTGACGGTCTCGTCATCACAGGTGCACCGGTTGAGAATCTTCCCTTTGAAGAAGTCAGTTACTGGGAGGAGTTTGAAGCGATTTTGGAGTGGAGCAGATACCATGGCTTTGCTACTTTCCACATCTGTTGGGGGGCGCAAGCGGCACTTTATAAACACTATGGCATCCCCAAATACCCACTGGCGAAAAAGTGCTTTGGCGTGTTTGAACATAAGATTGAAAGTAAACATGTGAAGCTGCTCAGGGGATTTGACGATGCGTTTTATATCCCGCAATCTAGACATACTGAGATAAGACGTGCAGATATTGAGAAAGCGGGTAACCTCGAGATCGTTGCATATTCTGAGCAGTCGGGTGTGGGAATTATCGTCTCTGAAGATGGACGTGAGGTTTATGCTACTGGGCATTCAGAGTATGACCCTGAGACTTTGTCACTTGAGTATTTTAGAGATAAGGGGAGGGGACTTCCCATAGAGGTGCCAGTCAACTATTTTGAGGGAGATGATCCAGACAAAGACGTGGTGGTGAAGTGGCGCTCGCATGGACATCTGCTTTTTGCCAACTGGCTGAACTACTATGTGTATCAGGAGACGCCGTTTGAGCTTTTAGAAAAGTAATTGAGTATAAACCCACTGCATTCTGATGTGATCGTAGTGGGTTTATTTACGTTTTGAGAGGGCATATAATAGAAATGATATACAGATGAGATACATAAACAGTTGACCAAATGACGAATTTACAATAAATTCAAGTGCAATATCCCGCTTTTAAGAAACAAAAAATTTTTTAAAAAAATTTAAATTTCTTTGGACACTTCGCGATTCTCATTCGTTATATAAGTGTAATCGCAAACACAACACAAAAGGTGGTTAACATGCAACTTTATCAAATCTATGAAACTTATCAATCGGATTTATTGAGATATGCCAGTTCTCTATGCCGGCACAAAGAGGACGCGGAAGATCTCGTTCAACAAGCATATGTCAAAGCACTAGATCAATATGAGCTATTTGCACAGATGCATCCGATGCAGATTAAAGGTTGGCTACTGACTACCATTCGCACTACTTTCATAGACCAGTTTAGGCGTGAAAGACGAAAAGGTGTTTTCGATGAAACAATGGAAGTGCCTTATGAAGCGAATATAGAAGATCATTTGATCACATCAGATTTGATTGGTCAACTTCCCGAGTCGCTACGCGTTGTCGTGGTACTTAGGTACATTGAAGGATACAGCAGTGTAGATATCGGCGAACGGCTAGCGCTGAACCCATCGACGGTAAGGTCGAGGCTTAGCCAAGCAATCAGTCTACTTAGAAGGGCAGTTCCTTATGAATAGCACCATTTATGCGTGATAAGGAAGGAGCATTCTTATGAAAAACAATCAATTATATAACGCCTTATGGCTTAACGATCCAAGTGGTAGAATTATATTTAGACCTATCGAAGAAGAAGAAAAAATTGAAGAAAAAAAAGCAAAATTGTTTAAATGGACGAAGTAAATAAAAAAAGTAAATATACCAAGTCAATATACTAAGGCAAATACAATCAACTAACCATAGGAGGAACGCATGAAAGTTTATAAAAATATCGGATTATTGGATCTAAGAAAAGCAACACAGGAAGAACTTTTAGCGATTGGCAAGATAGAAAATATCGGTACGATTATCGTCACAGATGAACAAACAAACATTGTAAGTCGCATTGAACAAGAAAATATTGGTAACGTATTGACTTTACCAGATGGGATAGAACTCGTCATCCAAAACGGAGAGTATAGACTGACTAAAATTATGTTAGAGGCACTTGAATGCCAAGTTTGCCTTGTGGTAAATGGAAAATTATTTGTTGAACCTATTGGCGATGCGCAGCTCCTCAGTAAAATATACCGTGGCACCGTCAATGGACGCGTCTTTATCATGGAAAGCGATCTTGGTGTTCTCACTGGAAAATTACAAATCAATGGAGACTCAATCATCTATAAAGAGGGAGAGCGCTTTGTAGAAGGAAAGTTTAAACTTGAAGATAATAACATGTATGGCGTAAAACCAGGCACTAAACTTGTTGTAGACGAGTTGATTGCCCTTGATGGATTTGATGAAGCGCTCTTTGATGAGACATTTGAAAGTATCCGCGTTTTAAAATCAGTGATCGTGAGTAAGGACAATATCAGAATAGTTGCAGGTAAAATTGAGAATTATTTAGAGGTTGAAAAGCATGTTCTAACATCTGAGTATCAATACTTCGATAAGTTGACTTTAGATATGCACACTATAGCAACTTTAAAAGCGCCTAAACTCTATGTGAGAGGTAAATTAGTATTAGAGGTTCCTGCTGATGTGATACTTGCTAAAGTGACAGGAATTACCTGTAAAAACCTAGAAGTCAATGAATCTGATTATAGTGAGATCATAAATATCATCGAGAAAGCTGAAAATGTGAAACTCATTGATCCTGATGCCATCACGAATACAAGCGCAATGAAAATAACTGATAATTATCTAAAACTGCTTAAAACGTTGTCAGTCATCAACTACGGTTCGCTTAAGTTTGATGAAAGTGTTACAGCAGAAGCGCTCGAAGAAAAACTTGTAAAAATCGAAAATTATGGTTCTCTGAAATGCCCAGAAGCACTTTATGGCATCATTATAAAAAAAGCTAAAGTCAATCATGGTATCATCAAAGTCACAAATGGTGCAAAAGATGAAGAAAAACACAGTCGTGAAGATAACTCAGATCAAGTGATTTCTAATATGGGATCCTTTGAACTATAGGTAATATTTAAAACGCATCATCCTTCTTACATTTCTCGTTGAACTTCTCTCTAAATGGGTATATTCTTTTAGAATAAACCTGTTTAGAGGGAGGTTACAATGAAGATGCCAGTGATTTTCGTAGGTCATGGTTCGCCTATGAATGCAATTGAAGAAAGTGAATTTACAAAAGAGTGGGAAACTATAGGAGATAAACTACCAAAGCCAAAAGCAATTTTGGCTATTTCTGCGCATTGGTATACAGATGGTACAAAGACTTCAGATGTAGATGTGCCAAATCAAATTTACGATATGTATGGCTTTCCCAAAGCGCTATATGAACTTAAATACCCAGTTAAAGGTTCAAAAGAACTCGCTGATGAAGTGTTAAAACTATTAGGCGAGGGGGCTGTAATAGATAACAAATGGGGCATCGATCACGGGACTTGGTCGGTCCTTTGCCGCATGTTTCCAGAGGCTGATATTCCAGTGGTACAGTTAAGTGTAAACTATAAAGCGCCTGCGAAAGTGCATTATCAAATTGGTAAAGCGCTGAAGTCACTCAGAGAAGAAGGCGTTCTCATCTTAGCAAGCGGTAACATCGTCCACAACCTTGGTCTGGTTAACTGGAACATGGAAGGTGGTTATCCAGAGGCGCAAGCTTTTGATGATTATATCAAAGATAGTATACTTAGTCGTAATTTTGAAGCGGCAATTAACTATCATGAAACCGAGCTATTTACGGATAGAGCCTTTAGTTCACCAGACCATTATTATCCGCTTTTATATGCACTAGGTGCGGTAGCTGAGGATGATGAGATAGAAGTGTTTAACGATAAATGCCTAATGGGCACCATGTCCATGACGGGATACCTTTTTAAATAAGTGATTAAATCACTGATGCCACTTTAGGAAAAGCCTATAATAACATCTGTTGACTTAAAGGTATTTCAAAAGAGGTATTTCAAAGAAGAGGTGTTAAAATGAGTAAAGATTTGACTTTAGTAGTAAAAGTAAGTAGATGCCCGCAAAATCATCCATGTCCAGCTGTTCGCGTATGTCCAGTTGATGCGATGCGTCAAGTAGGTTATGCGGCACCAACAGTAGACATGGCAAAGTGCATCAAATGTGGTAAATGCGTGAGATTCTGTCCAACAAGAGCACTTGTTTTAGAATAGACGACCGCATCAGAATAAATGGCGAAAATGTTATAGTGAAGGCACAAGCCTTACCCTGTAAAAATCCCAATTGTATGGTATAATATGTATACCTATGCAGATGGGATTTTTTTCTTTGCACGCGGTATATTTTGATTAACTGGAGTAAGGTTATGAGCTTATATGATATCAATAAAGCAGTAGATCCAAAAGCAGTTGTGAAACGCGGCAATGCTGAGATTACTAAGGAAGCCCTCGAAATAGCACTGAAGAAATCACTGACTTTTTGGGAAAACCTTTCATCAAACGACAAAACACGGATCCTAGACAACACGTATCCCGTTAAATATAAAAAAGGCGAAAGCGTCCACGGGGGTGAGAGCGACTGCATCGGTATACTGCTCATTCAAACTGGTGGACTCAGAACCTATATCCTATCAGAGGATGGCAGAGAAGTGACACTATACAGGCTGACACCAGGGGATGTTTGCGTTTTATCATCTTCATGTGTACTTAGCAACATCACCTTTGATGTGCATATCGATGCTGACTTTGACAGCGAACTTTTGATCATCAACTCCGAAGTTTACTCAGACCTAGCAACCAACAACTTATATATAGAAAACTTCACAAACAAAGAAGCAGTGGCAAGGTTCTCAGATGTGATGTGGGCGATGCAACAAATCCTCTTTATGAGTTTTGACAAACGCCTCGCGAGCTTTTTACTGGACGAGATCTCCAGAGACGGCTCCCTTGATATCCACATGACACACGATCAAATCGCCAAATACGTCGGCTCCGCCAGAGAAGTCGTCTCCCGCATGCTCAAATACTTCGCCTCAGAAGGCATCGTCACCCTACAGCGTGGTGGCATCACCATCTTAGATAAGGCGAGGCTGAGACAAATCGTGGGACTTATTTAAGATAAAGTCGAAACTTTAGATTACAAGGTTATAATATAAAGCAATAACGAGATTATTAATAGGTTGCGAGATACGCGCAATCGTATAAATTTATAGAAAAAGGGTGTAATATGGATAAGAAAAAATCATCACCAAAGTCATCAACTAAATCAAAAACAAAAACACCAAGACCATCACAAAAACCAAACAGTCCATTCTACGATGCGTTTGATAAAAAGAAGAAGTTTGTCCCAAAAGCATATGAAGATCTATGGGATGATGAAAGTGATTATGATGATGATTATGAAGTCGTCGCTCCGCAAAGTGCAAAGCCATCACAGTCCGGGTACGCTAAACCCAAACCATCCAACTCTTCAGACACACCTTCGCATGGTAAAGCTACACTTTATCATGAACGCAAAGGTGAAAAGAAACCTCATAGTGGTGCACCACGTAACAAATACGTGAAACCAGCACAATTTGAAATTGAGAGCGCAGTGATCAGAAGAATCGCAAAACAGTTTGCTTCAGAACCAACTTGCGGCGTTTTTGGACGATGTGGTGGTTGTCAGTTACAACACCTGACTTATGAAGGACAACTAAAGTACAAAGACCATAAAATAGGTGAATTACTAGAGCCATTTGGTAAAGTAGCGCCGATTATAGGCATGGAAAACCCTAAGCATTATCGTAACAAAGTACTGGCTACTTTTGGCTACGACAAAAATGGTAAGTTCATCTCAGGCATCTATGAAGAGCATACACATAAGGTCATACCAGTTAAAAACTGTTTAATCCAAGATGAAAAAGCCAATGCCATCATAGATACTATAAAAAGTTTGATGCCATCGTTTAAACTCACACCATATGATGAAGACTATGATACAGGTTTCTTAAGACATGTTCTCATCAGAAAAGGTCATGTGAGTGGCGAGATCATGGTAGTCATCATCGGCGGCAATCCGATTTTCCCATCGAAGAACAACTTCGTGAAAGCCCTTGTAAAAGTGCATCCAGACATTACCACAGTGGTATTTAACGTAAATAACAGACGCACAAGTATGGTATTGGGTCCAAACGAAACTGTCCTTTATGGAAAAGGTTATATAGAAGATACGCTTTGCGATACCGTATTTAGACTCTCACCAAAGTCTTTCTACCAGATTAACTCAGTTCAAACAGAAAAGCTTTATAACAAAGCCATCGAACTCGCTGGACTTACTGGTAAAGAGAACGTACTTGATGCCTACTGTGGCATCGGTACAATCGGCCTTATCGCAAGCCATAAAGCAGGCGAAGTCATCGGCGTAGAACTCAACAAAGACGCCGTAAGAGATGCCATCTTTAACGCAAAGAACAACCACATCAGCAACGCGAAATTCTTCCAAGCAGATGCAAGTGACTTTATGCTAGAGCTTGAAGAAGCAGGTGAATCACTTGACGTCGTGTTCATGGATCCACCACGCACAGGTAGTGATGAACGATTCCTTAGTTCACTTGTGAAGCTAGGTCCTAAAACCGTTGTTTATGTATCATGTGGGCCTGAGTCTTTGGCACGAGATCTTAAGTATCTTGTGAATAATGGGTATAGAGTTGATGAGATGCATGCGTATGATATGTTTCCTTGGACGGAGCATGTTGAGTGCGTTGTTTTGCTAGAGCGCAAATAGCTTGATATAAAGGCATTCCCGAATTTCATGTGTTTTTAAGGACTTTAAATATGTTCCCTCAGAGCGATGTTCTGGGGGAATTATTATTTCTGGGGGTCGTACTATTTCTCAGAAATATACATTTACGCGGATAGAATAACCTAGTTGCTTAATTGTGTTGTGTTTTCATTAGTTCGGCCCTTCTAATGTATTATAACTTTAACAAGAAGATCAAATTAGCTTCTAATTTGAAACAACTAATTATAAACTATTATGCGGATTTAAAAGCAGTTAGAGACGATTAGATCTGTTAATTAACTGTTAATTGTTATTTCAGTATCGAGTTCTTTTTCATACGAAATCGCAAATAAATACGACATATCGAAATATATAATTATTCAACTGAAAAATTGTCATGAGAGCTTATTCTAGGTTAGGGGAGAACGCTTATAACCTTTTTAATAATAATTGTGAAAATTTTGTGTGATGGTGTCGAAATGGTGGAACGGAGTATTAAGTTAAATGTTGATTAATTTATAAACCATGAATAAATGTAAGATAATGGCTCAAATTGAGTGAGTGATATAACTTCCTAATCTGTTAAGGAAATGAATACTTATGGTTTATTATGTTAAGGTTATTTGCTTTGGGGGTCGCCATGGAAAAGAGACAATTAAATAAATATGCTATTGAATTGTTTAAAAACGAACTTGTTAAGAAGGGATATTCAATTGAAGAGTCACCTCAACCAATTGGTGAAGTGAATTTTCTTGCAATTTCAAGGTCAGGCAGAACATTTAAAATCAAGGTTAGGTCGATTGCAATAATAGGAAGTTATATTTTCATTGAGAAGTCAAAGTTTGATTTAAATGATCAATCTCTCTACATGGCAATCTTATACCTACCAGACAATGATAAGGAGAAAGTGTTATATTTGATACCAGCTTCCGACTGGTCCAAAAATATATATCCTTTGAGTGGAAAAAATTATAAAAAACCTAACCAAAAATCATTACCAGAGTGGGAAATTTGTTACTCACAAAAGGCAAAGGATGCAATGGAAGTATACAGATTTGACAAAATAATAAACAACTGTATTTAACATTGCTTGGTTTTGCATAGTCGACCTAAGATATAATGTAAAGTGTAGAAGTAGCATAGATATTAGCCCTTAAAGGTTGAAGCCTTTAGAGGCTTTCTTAATGCCTTTTACAGTTGCAGGTAGTGAGCATTACTCCTTTCTGTCACTGCCTGCTATTTCTATAAAACTACGGAGATGATATATATGCCAATGAAACCGAAAAAGCCATGCAAGCATCTGGGCTGTCCACTCTTAACCCACGACACGTACTGCGATTTCCATGTTAAACTTCACGTTGATGACAGTCCAAGTGCAAGTAAGCGAGGCTATGATAGCCGTTGGAGGAAAGCAATCAAACGATACTTGAAAGCAAATCCTCTATGCAAACGCTGTGCGTTTGAAGGTATGTTAACTTAATCTATAGTAGTTGATCATATCATTCCTCATCGAGGGGACCAGCTACTCTTCTGGGATGAAAGCAACTGGCAACCTCTTTGCAAGAGATGCCATGACGGAAAGACAAGAAATGAGGATTAACACCGAGAATACAAATTTTAATCTTGAATTGTAACGCGCGACCCCCTAGGGGGATGCAAATCTCCAAAACAGTGCCACAGGTGACCGTCCGCCCCTCTCGCATGAGTTTTCGCACAATTAAATAAGGGGGGATACCCCTTGAGTAATAAAAACCTCGTGAAACCCATCTGTGTAAAGGGGATGCGAAACTTCAAAAATTGCGGATGGGTTATTTTGTAAAGTGCAATCAAAACACCGCTAAAGCACTGTGAATACTGGATTTCAGTTTGCTTTTGGACAAAATGAAAAATAATGTAAAAACGCCCTGAAAACTAGGATAACCTTGCTTCTTTAATACACGATTATCGTTTTAATGGCATTATTGATAACAAACTTTTTCCCATGATTACCTACATTCAAAAGCTTGGTAATAAAGCAGTACATTCAGCAACGCCAATTTCAAGAGATCAGGCTGTATTGGTCCTTCGTAATCTGTTTGAGTTTATTTCTTGGATTGATTATTGCTATTCTGATGAATATGAAGAGATAACTTTTGATGAAAGCTTACTTGGGGATAATGAAAAAGAAAGAAAAACCAGAGATGAACTAAAAGACTTATATGAGCGTCTGGGTTCAAAAGACCGTAAACTTGAAGAAATCATTAAAGAAAATGAACAACTAAGACATGTTAATGCAACCAAGCGTGTTGATAATAAGAAAAATCGCGATTTCAAGGTAGATGAGATTTCTGAATTCAAGACACGCAAGATGTATATTGATCTTGAAATAGAATTAAATGGATGGGTGATTGGCAATGATTGTCTTGAAGAAGTTGAAGTGGAAGGTATGCCTAATCAGGCGGGAATTGGCTATGTAGATTATGTCCTGTTTAGTGATAATGGCAAGCCTCTAGCAATCATTGAAGCAAAGAAAACCAGTGTGAACCCAAGAGTAGGTCAAATACAAGCACAACGTTATGCAGATTGTTTTAGAAAAACAGTATAATGTTAGACCGATTATATTCTATACCAATGGATTTGAGTATTATTTATGGGATGATAAATCGTACCCTGAGAGGCTTGTATCTGGGATTTTTACAAAAGACGATTTAGAATGGCTTCACTTCAAGAGGCCGTATAAATTTTCTTTAAGGAATTCGATTATAAATGAGGAGATAACAAATCGTTATTATCAAAAAATGGCTATTACATCGGTTTGTGATACTTTAGAAAAAGGGAATCGTAAAGTTTTGCTTGTAATGGCAACAGGTTCAGGCAAAACACGAACTGCCATATCAACTGTTGATATGCTCATAAACAAAGGATGGGTTAAAAATATCCTGTTCCTTGCAGATCAGACAGCTCTTGTTAAACAGGCTAAGAAAAACTTTAAAGCGCTTTTGCCTGAATTGTCACTATGCAATCTATTAGACGGGAAAGATAATCCAGAGAGTCGAATAGTATTTTCAACCTATCCAACTATTATGAATGCTATTGATGATATTACGAACAAACGCAGTGAAAAGATATTTACTAGAGGTCATTTTGACCTCATTATCATTGATGAGAGTCACCGAAGTATCTATAAAAAGTATCAGGATATTTTTAGTTATTTTGATGCCATTTTATTAGGGCTTACAGCGACACCTAAAAATGATCTTGATAAAAACACCTATTACATTTTTGAGCTTGAAAACAATGTACCAACTTATGCTTATGAGCTGGGAGAAGCCATTGAAGATGGATATTTAGTGCCTTATCACACAATAGAAACTAAGTTGAAATTCCCAGAAAAAGGGATTCATTATGATGATTTGACAGACTTAGAAAAGGAATTGTTTGAAGAAACATTTGACGATGATGTGAAAGATATCAGTGGCGAAGCTTTGAATTCATTTCTGTATAATGACAATATAATAGATATAGTACTACAGGAGCTGATGGAGAAGGGTTTAAAAGTAGAAGGTGACGATAAACTAGGCAAAACCATAATCTTTGCTAAGAATAAAAAACATGCAGATTTCATCGTAAAACGCTTTAATAGCTTATATCCAGAATACTATGGTAATTTTGCAAAGCCTATATATACAGGAATCAATTATGTTGAAACGACCATAGAAGATTTTGAATCAAAAAATAAACTTCCCCAGATAGCAGTATCTGTAGATATGCTGGATTCAGGGATTGATATTCCTGATATTCTTAATCTTGTATTCTTCAAGAAAGTGCGATCCAAGACTAAGTTTTGGCAGATAATTGGTCGTGGTACACGTCTTTGTGAAGATTTGTATGGTGTAAGCATTGATAAAGAAGGTTTTAGAATTTTTGATTACTGTGGGAATTTTGAGTTTTTTAAAACCAACAAAAACGGTAAAGAAGACAAGATGATGAAGTCACTGACAGAAAATCTTTTCAATATCCGTATAGGGATTATTAAAGAACTTCAAGTCTTTGATTATCAGACTGATGAGTATATTGACCATACAAACACACTGATTGAAGGGATATTAAAAGAAGTTAAGGTAGTTGACGAAACAAAATTTAATGCCAGAATGAAGCTTTAGTTTCTTCATAAATTCAATCAGGAAAGTGTTTTTGAAAGTTTGTCCGATGCTGATGTCAGAGAACTGGAAGAACACGTTGCCCAACTTGTACCAGCCATCGATGATGATGAATTAGCTAAGCGGTTTGATTATTTAATGTATACTATTGAATATGCTGATATTAAGCGTGTCCCAGCTTCAAATCCTAAAAATAGAGTGATAAATACAGCTGAAAAACTCTCTTCTAAAGGTACTATTGAAAAGGCAAAACAGCAGGAAGACTTAATCTATAAAGTTCAGACCAATGAGTACTGGGAAGAAGCAGATATTTTTGACTATGAAGAAGTCCGCGTGGCATTGAGAGACTTAATTAAATTCCTTGATAGTAAGTCAAGTGAAATCTATTATACTAATTTTGTTGATGTAATCATTCAAACTGTAGACAATCAAGGTGAATATTCTGTGAATAATATTCAAAATTACCAAAAAAAGGTGAACAAGTATTTGATGGAGCATCAAAATGATTTGGTAATTTATAAATTTAGAAATATAAGTCTTTAACAGAAGATGATATTAAGTATTTTGAAAAGATATTATGGCAAGAAATCGGTACAAGAGAAGATTATGAAAAAGAGTTTGGTGACGAGCCACAACTCAAACTGGTAAGCAAAATCATCGGACTAGACCCGCATGCTGCCAATGAAGTGTTTTCAGAATTCTTATCTGAAGAAAGTCTAAATCTGAAACAGATGGAGTTTGTAAAGCTAGTAATCAACTATATTATCAAAAACGGAAGTCTAGATAAATGAGTGCTCAATGAACATCCATTTAATAAGCGAGGTAATGTCATGCACTTATTTGATGGCAAACTCGATGTGGCAAAGCGTATCATTGGGGTTATTGATCAGATTAATGGCAGGTTGAGTAATTAAGGAGGTGAGCAAGTGGCAATACCAAAATATCATGAATTTATGAAACCAGTGTTGGAACTATTGAAAGATAATTAAGTCCATAAGTGTGTAGACATGTATAAGGTTTTAGCAATGCAGTTTCAATGAACTGAGGAGACTGCGTTTAGAAGAGGAAGCTCTTCTTAAAAAACAGTGAGAATCATCCACAGCCTCCGAGGAGAATTTAGAGTGAAAGATATTCTCGCATTTGCAGCCTTTCCAAAATCCACATATATGTATTGGCAAAAGAGATTTGATTGTGAAAATACAAATCAAGAACTGGAGAATATTATTCTAAGGATACGTTGTAAGCATAAGTATTTTGGATACCGCAGGATTTACGGAGAACTTCGCAAAAGTGCCATCGTAGTTAAAAAAAGAAGGTTCAACTTATCACCCAAAAATTTGGGATTCAAGTTACATCATTCATTCGAAAAAGTCGTAAGTACAACTCCTATAAAGGAAATGTAGGTAGAGTTGCGCCAAACAGAGTCCGAAGGAGATTTGAGAGTACTATGCCCCACCAGAAGATTGTGACGGACACGACTGAGTTTAAATATTATGAAGTTGATGATACGGGAAGAATGGTAATCAAAAAAATGTATCTAGATCCGTTTATGGACTTATATAATCGAGAAATAATCAGCTATGGGATATCGCCAAAACCTTCAGTATCTAACATAATAAGTGCATTATAGGATGCTATAAAAATTACAAACGACTGTAAGTATAGATGAACATTTCATTCTGATTGGGGCTGGGGCTATCAAATGAAAGTATATAACTTGGAGCTGAAGAAGAACAAGATTTATCAAAGTATGTCTAGAAAAGGAAATTGCTATGATAACTCAGTTATGGAAAATTTCTTTGGAATAATGAAACAAGAGATGTACTACAGCAAGGTATATTATTATTATGAGGAATTGAAAGAAGATATAATATCATATAACATGAATTGTAACGATAAGAGGATCAAAGAAAAGCTAAACTGGATGTGTCCAGTGGAATACAGGCTTTTTCGTTTAGCTGCATAAATATAGCGGAGTAGAATAACTACTTCGCTATAAAGTCTAACTTATTGGGGTCATATCACTTATAGATAGGGGGATTTTTTTTGCAATTGAATCATAAAATTAATTGAAATGAATGTGATAAAAGAGAAGAGAGAATGGATATAGGTTATTTATCGTTTACTTTCTAACTAAAAGAACTGAGCTTTGATATATATATAAATTAGATCTGATTGCCTAACGGCATTCAAAGTGATTAATTAATAGTTATTACTTCTTTCAATTGGGATTTTTTTCTATAAATCGTGTTTGAACGGAATTAAGAATTTATATTCAAACAACGACATCGTTATAGTCGCACGTTATTTGTGATTATGACTACTAGAACAAAATGTAAAATCCCAAGTATGCATCTATGAAGCGCATGGAAGAGATGTTTGACATTTTGATTTGTTATAAGTTCTTATTATACCTAATCAAGGATTTAAATAGATATTCCAAAGTATCATAAATTGGTTCAAAAATAATGAAAAGTTTTTACTATAGCATTGTAGTAGAGGCTTTTTCTATTTTATTAAATCATTCAATAGTTCTAAGAGTGTAAAAAAATAGAAAAAAGCAAGAAAATTCAGATAATTAATCATTGTTATTTGAGCTCACAAATGCTAATCTTAAGTTAGTTTTGGAATGCTAAATTGAATAATGATTATATTCTAACCAATAATACTAATGTGAAAGGAACGTAAATTTAAATTTACGGATGACAAGTGATGATGGATGATTCTAATGCAAAAAGGTATAATTTTGTTATAAAAAAATATGAAGACTATTCAAAATACTACAGTCAGTATCATTGTGAATTTTTAGAAGGCAAAAATTCAAAGGGATTCAGCCTATTTTTCGAAATCTACTTTGAAGTAATTTCAGGAACTATCGATCTTTCATTAGTTTTAGAAGCCTATTTAATAGCACTTAGACTTCGTAATCAGTTTTCGATTGTTAACATTCATTGCAATTTTCCGTATTCGTCGATTAAAAAAGGTAATGTAATCCAAGATGATAATTATTATAGGCTACAATCTACGGTAGCGTTAATAAAAGAGTATTTTGATAATTCTTCAGTCAGAACATTCATAGTCTATACTGATGGCACAATCGAATATATTAATGCAAATAAAGTGAACGCAAAGAGAATGCTTCCAATTATAAAAATAAATAAAGAAAGTTATAATATATTAAAATCTCCAGTCACAACTAAAACTTTTGAGAGTATGATATCTCTTAGCTCTACAATGTTAAAGCCAAATGCTGAACTATCTGATATTTTACATAACATGTGTTATCGATTACTAACGACCATAGATAATGAGAAGGGTCTTTCGGATTTAAGAGAGAAAATATTTATAGGTTCTGAAAAAGTAAAGGGAAATTTTAAAGAACATTTTATAGGAAGACCGTTACTTTCATTAGTAATTTTTGCACTTTTTGATTATTCCTATAGGCATGATGCAGTAGATACTTGGAAAAAAAATATTAAGAGTTTGACAGGTCAAGAGAAAGTGACTTTATATGAGAGAGATTTCTCTTATGCATTTCAACATATTAGTGGGAAAACTAAGTCTATAGATTATTCAAGAGAGTATTATGACGCTAATAGGGTCACTGAAGAGGAAGGTTACTTCAATAAAGATTTAATTGATTATCATCGAGTTGGTGATAAAACAAATGAAGTAATCAGTTCATTTTTGGTAAATGAAGTTTTAGAGGCAACTATAATCTCTGAAGGTTTGCTGCAGTTGATTGAAAATGTAGTCAAGCACGCTGGACAATCTAATCATCAAGATGATGGAGAAGGTTTGTTAAGTATTCATCTCCATGAAAATGGGGATATTCCCTTGCTAAACCAAAAGTATAACATACATCAAATTGGAGTTGATCAGTTTAATAAATGCAAGTACTTTCTTGAGGTAATAGTTGCAGATTTGTCTTCCACAACTGTTGCTGATAAGTTTAGAGAAAAGAATATTGAATATGTAAATGAAAAAATGGGACATCAAAAAAATATATTCGAAGCATTAAAGTTAAAAGATTTTTTCGCTCCTGCAGAGTCTCAATCGTTTTGGGAATTATTTTTTGATGATGCAAATAAGGCTGTAAATCATTATGGACTGCAAATATTTGATTCAATTCTTACTGCTAAAAGCGGTGTTTTTTCAGCAACATCAGGATCTGACGAGTATTGCAATACTCAGAATTCATCCTCACCACTTAGAATTCAAGGAAAACGGACTGGTAGTTCATATTCTTTACTTTTGCCTATGGCAACAAGAGTTATTTCGAATGAAAGCAGTTATGATGCGATGCTTACGTATGATCTTAAGTATCTAATTCAAAATAGAACATCATCAAATTTTGTTAATGTGGTGTTTGATAAAGAAATGCTTAATGGAGATAAAGAAAGCCAAGTTAAGAGTATAAAAATGCAGCTTGAAAGATTGAGTTCAAACTCACACTATTTAATCAGAGCTAGTAACATAGATACTGAGGTTCTAATGAAGGGAATTCTTGTTTTTATATTTTCAAGACATAAAAATTGTACATCTAAATCTAAATTAAGATTTGCTTTAGTGGGTTATTCTGATAGCAAAATTTTAGAGCTAATTAGAATAATTTCTCTTTATTATAATAAACATGGAGAAAATGCAAAGATGGAGAATGTCGAAATCTATATTCGAGGTAAAACTGCTGGAGAAGAAATTGTCATTCATGGAAAGTCATTAAGTTCGGTAAAACATAGTATTAAACAGATGACTGCAATGAGGGGATATTCTCCTAAGCATATTGAAGCAATTACTCGAATATTTGATAGATAGTTTTAATTGGTGTTAGTTTTTATTTCATAAAAAGTTGGGGGAAACTATGAGTGACATTTTTCCATTTGAATTAGCAGTAAAATCTTATAGAAACACTAATTTTGAAACTGAGAAAAATTGTAATGATCATAGAGAGCTCTTTATTGAGAATGTTGAGAACATACTTAATGAGGATTTACAATTACAAAGCTCTCAAGGATGTAAAATCCACAATTGTCACACACATTTAGGATCAAAGAAGCATGTATCCGATTTTATTGAAGCAGAAATATTATTCCAAAACGGATATTACAACAAGAATTTTGCGTATTTAGTTGCAGATAAGATATATTCTTGTATGCCTGAAGATGTAGAGAAAATTATTGTTGTAGGCTATGAGGCATTTAGTGAAATACTTCTTTGTGAGATTATGGATTTATTAGATTTGTTCTTTGTCGAGAGAGATATTAAATGTGTCTATGGTGTTTTTGAAAGGCAAAGTGATAGTTCTAATTCAATACGATATTCAAATATTGAGATAATTGAGGAGTTTTCCAACGCGATTGAAAAAACCTTTATAGCATTTGTTGTTCCAATTAATACCACTCTTACTACACATGATAAAATGATGGCAAAGTTTTATAGTGATAATAATAAATATTTATATGCATCTCATATAAATATAGCATTAGTTATGATTGCTCCAGATGTTGAAAATAACGAAATTTGGCATAGAGATTTATCAACAAAATCATTGAAACTTACAGACCGTAAACTAGAATTTTTAATAAATGATGTAGTTTATTATTTAGCGTGGGTCAATACAAGTTGGTCTGACACATCAACTTGTATTGATTGTTTTCCCCATAATAATGAGTATGCAAAAGAAAAGCCTATTTTTGAAGTAAATAGAGAATCAATTGTACCCATGTTCCAGCTTGGAGTTATTAGTCCAACAATACCATATGATGCGAGAATCAATCTAAGTGCTAAATTAAATTTGGAGCGCATCATAAGACTTGCAAACATGGTAGTCTATCATCATGTTGAACAAGATGGAAATCATCATCAATTCTATTTTCAGTCAGATCGGTTTTATCATTCAGAAAATAGTATGGGATATATAGAAAAATGGTTGCGAGGCTGTGACACCAGTGAATATAAGATTACAGAAAACCATTGCATTAGTTGTAAAGTACATACTTGTTCTGTGAAAAAATGTATCGACATGACATATCGTCAAAGAGTAAAAAGGTATTGGGGAGATAATGATAAAATAATTGATGATGTTTTAAAGCTTGATTTTATTGTGGCACCAAGGCATTTTAGTAATGCTGGACTAATTCAAAGTGTCAATAGATTCGTATTCAATAGCACTGCTAGAATTTTATATTTTGAAGTAATGAAAGAGTTTCGAGGAAATATGCATGCTAAATACTCAGATATTTTTAGATTGGTTGAAAATATTCGAAATAGCGGACAAAAGTCAGTGATAAGATTTCATTACGTTGATGATTCGATTTATTCTGCTAAAAATTTTACAAGAATGCGTAATCTAATATCGTCACTTGTTAATTTTGATAATACTAATGATATTTCAAACTCTTGTAAAATTGAAATATTTTCATCAGCGATCGTTTTGATTGGTAGAAACTCTACTGCGACTAAGACCGGATTAGTAGGAAGTACTAAGAGCTTTTATGAATATGCTCATTTATCAATTTCTCCAATGAGAAATTTTAAGGATGCTTGTACGATATGTCAATTAACTAAGTCTTATGATAAGATTGAAAGAGAATATGTTTCAACAAATGAAATGAGCAAATATTGCAAAGATTTTATAGTAAGGCACAAAATTGATGACTTCCGTAGCTTAAATCAAATTAATGCAAATAATGAAAAAAAATGCATGCTGATTATTACTCATATAATTGAAGAAATTCTCTCTAATCGATTAAGAGGAGAGTTCTCAAAAAAAGAATATCATGGGATAGACTTTGACAATAATTTTAAAAATGGTACGCCAATAAACAAGGAAATTAAGGAAGATATACTCTTTGCAATCCAAGCTCTATATGAACAGATTCAGAATAAAAAATTTAAGTGGATGGACTTTGAACCTTATGATCCATTTGTTGCTAGAGTAGCTTTTGTAAAGGTAATTTCAAGACCGTTTTTTATTTATCACTTACGAAAACGGCAAGCTGCATTTGAGTTTTGTATTGAAAAAGCTCAAGAAATATTGAGTATTGATTTAGAACGAATTAGTTATGGACAATTATCATTGCTAGCGGCATTAGTAAATGCCCTATCTGACTTACAATCCAATTATTTAATTAGATCTGAAGTGATGTCAAATTTATTTAAACTCGCAAATAGAGTTAATGGAATTAAGGAAACTTCTAGTGAATATATAACATTGTTTAACTCACTAGTGTACCGAAGGGCAATAAAGAAATTAACATCCATGTCAAATGATGATACAAAAACAATGCTATTAGAATATGTTTTAATCGATGGAAGTGAAAAACGGTTTTTTAATAAAGGTATCGTAAAGGAACAACAGAAACCTACCGCTAACTTAAAGTCATTAGAAGTATTGCACAATATAGGAATAGGCAATAGAGTGAGATTATTAATAGAAAATAGCCAGATACTATCTGATGGGTTAAAAGATGCTATCGATAAGAATGGATTTGAAGGTAAAAGTGACAAGTCTCAAGTACCATATTATCTTGAGAATTTTTATAAAATGTTCTGTCTTTATAATGATAGTAAGAACGAAACTGTTGTAAGTGAATTTTACAAATATGCAAAAGACTACAATGAACTCTCAAAGCTGTTAGACAATCAAAGCAGGTTGACCTGGAGAGAAACAAAGCATTGTATAAAGCTTTTATTTGAGGATATCGACAAAATAAGCTTGTTTCTTGTGGATCCAAATGTTCATAACAATGAGTGGGTAAAGTATTATGAGTTGGATGATATCATATTCAAAGATTTATCAGAGAGTCATAATCAAGGTGGTAATGAAGCTGATTTCTATAGCCAAAAGAATTTCAATGAGATTGACTGCCTTTTAAGCTTGGAGCAAAGTGAAGTCTTTAATGATACCATATTCATGAGAAGAGTGGTAAATGACTCTGATGTTAGTAGTCACTGCTATGATACAAAAAACATTATAATCAAAATCAATGGACATGTAAGTGATGAAAGTAGCATGTATATATTCGTAAAATTCGCTTCAAAAAATGATGTAGAAAATTATCGTATTAATTTTGATCAAAATGACCCACTTACGTTCAGTGATAAAAAGCATATTTTTTTTATACGGTGTCTTTTGACTTTAAGGTCAAAATTTGCAAAGGTAATCGATGATAAAAATATTGATTCATTGATAGAGGAGCTTCGATCTGTTCAGATAGCTAAGGCATTATCAATAAATAAGGCTGGCCACCATAATGAAACGGTATATTTTGATGGTCAACCATTTGCTAAACTATTATCAAACCCTCAAGAGTTTGATAACTCATTTAACTGGTTTAATAGATACGTCCAGTTACTTGCTCATCAATTCATATCAAAATTATACCGAAATGTCATTAAACGAGAATATTTTAAAAATATGAAAGATTATGATCTTAGATATGAATCATCATCAATGAGTGATTTTCTTTCAGAGTGTAGCGAACAATATAAGATATCTGTTGAAGACAACATATATTTCATTAGGTTAGACGTTTTTAATAAGTATAGTAATGAGACAAGATCTGTAAAAATAGAATTGAGCAAAAATATCTTTGATGAGAATGTAAATTTTATATTTGCTTCACAAAGCCCTAGTTCAGTGAGATATTTTTTCCTACTTATTATTTTGCTAGCAAGTAATGCGGTTCAGCATCAGAAATTAGGTGGTGATTATTTTGATACTATTGATGAACTAACTGTCAGTTGTCACCGTGAAGGAAGTTATTTAGTTGTTAAGAACAAGCTTGATGGCAGTGACATAGAGAAGAAAATTAAAGATATTAAAACGGAAATGGGCATCCCACCGTTGTATAAATATGGAAACGGGATTACTCTTTGGACATTAGAAAAAACGATTAATATAGTTAAAAATGATCAAGGAAAGTGTGATATTGACCTAGAGGAGCGAGAGAACGAAGCTATTAAGGCAAAGACACTGGATATTTTTTATGACAATATCGAAAAGTGTATTGTCGTAAAACTAAAGGTTTTTGAATAGGAGGATAAAGTTATGCAAACGATTATTTTTGATAGAGTATTTTTCTTTGATGATTTTAAAGCGGAGCTTTCAGAAGAGCATTTTTTAGCTAATGTCATTTCCAGAATTAATGAATCGCTTGTTTCAGTTAATAAATCAGAAAGAAATGAAAAAAAATATGAAGTGAAATGTGATGCTGAAATATTTTTGTATACACAGAAAAGATCACAGACGAATCAAAGAAAATATGAACCAGTGAAAATTAGTTATTTGCTAAAACCAGGTGGGGAACAGCCAGAAAAAAAAGTAGAAGAAATAGACTGGTATCTTGTTACAGAAAAAAGTGAAGAAAGTAAATTTTCAGAAGAAGTTGTAGATGAAATAAACTTTGCCAATTGTTTAGTATTCTGTGATTTCGCATGGCTTTTTACAGAGCCTTTTGAAGCACCCTATGCTTTAAAAAATTATTTAAAAAGTAGTTTAGAAGACAAGATTGATGAAAACAAAAAAGCAATGATTATTGTTCTTTACTCATCTGTATCTGTTTCTGATGCTGCTAAATGGATTGATAACATTTTAGAAGGTGATGAGTTATTATATAATGAAGGCCAGAAACCAATTAAAGGTTTTTTAGGAGCAAACTTAGTTTTAAGTTTACGATACACCAATACTATTGAGTTACTCAATAGTATTGGATATTATTTTAAGAAAAATGGAGTTGGTGGAAATGTCACAATCTAATAGTCATGTATTCTCGCTTGCTTTAAAGGCTTTGGAACGAAGTAGAAATGCACAATCAAATCGCGGTGATATTGCTCTATTTCACTATACCAATACGGATGTGTTGATTAAAATTATGGAAAACTGCTGTATGAGAGCTACAAATGTTTTTTATTTGAATGATGCAACAGAAATAAAGTATGGAATAACCTTATTGAAGAAATTATTTGAATTTGATTCAACTATAACATACTTATTAAATGAACTTGAAGATGAGATGCAGATACCCTTGACAATGCCATTCTCTATTTCTTTTACCAATAAATCAGATGAACTTCATCAATGGATAACATATGCAAAAGAATCTGGGGTTTGTATAGAGTTTGATAAAGATCTATTTATAGGAAAGCAAGATTCTGGTACGGATAAAGGGAGTATGTACTTTGGAATAGAGCAAATAATTGACTTTACAACAGAATTGAAAGCAGATAATTTGTATTCTATAATGTATGATAAAGAGTCCTTAACACTTAATCATGTTAAGGATTCCCTTAATGAAGCCCTAAGAGAATTGGATGTTTATGATAAATCTGATTACGAAAGAACCTTTTGGCCATCTAACGACAGAGATTCTTCAACGAAGCAAGAGTCGAATATGAAGAATGATCAAACAGATGTAATAAAGGCTTATTTACTGGCACTAGCTTCTTTCTACAAAGAAGATGGTTATAAGGGAGAGTCCGAAACTCGGGTATTATTTTTACCTCCTGACGAACCTGTCGTAGAATATTTTCGTAAAGACAATGGGATACTAAAACCATATATGTCCATTCAATTTCTAAGAAAGGAAAGCGATAATAACTTGGTGAAAATTTGCCCTATCAAATCAGTCACGATTGGACCAAGTGGAGTTCAAGATCAGATTTTTTGTGGTGTAGTAGATGCTGTAATGAAAGAAAAAAATCGATATTTGCATAGATATGATGAGGAATATGTTTCAGAGTTATTAAAAGCTGCAATTGAGAAGTGTAAGATAGCTTCAAACAGTCATTCTGAAGAAGTTGAGCGGTACTACTTAAACAAGTGGATGAAAATAGCTAAGACATGCTATAGAGTAGATCATAAATCTGTTGATGAGATTATAAAAAACTGTAACGTTGAATTGGAAGGTTATAGTAAAGCGAATGAGATGGTTAAGGGAATTGTAGATCAAAGCTTTTTAAAAGAGTTTATTACTCCTTTTGGAGTTGTAGTAAAGCGTTCGGATCTATCGTTTATTTTTTAAGTCTAGTTGAGTAATTCTAAGGACGAATAGTAGTATAAGCGAAGAAGGATTGTTGCAAAATAACCGCTACTAAAGTTCTATAATGATACGAGTGCAAGCATTGTGGGGAGGAATACTTATATGATTAGTAGAATTGTTATGGAGAATTTTGGGTACAAATAAGGTTGTATTAACGAAGCCTTCAGGGTACTTTTTGAGTCTCATAACCATTAATAGGTACTGTATATCCATCCGTTGACTGCCTATGAGTTTCAGGTCAGATGAGCTTTAAGGGATAGGAACCAGTAGTGGATGCCTTAAAGATCCGCTTGACTGCTGAGTGACATTGGATTGAGGCGCAACTCAATGCATTGGAGCAGAATCGTTTTGAGTTTAAAGCCTTGATTTTAAATAGTTTTTATCGCTTGAGATTTAAATGCTGATAGCAATACCATCTAAAGAAGTTTAAATCTTAAGTCCTTTTCACTAAACAAGTAGGTGGATTAATTCAATATTATAGATGGTCATCACACCGAAAAGGGACTGGTCGGTGTGATTGTGTTTGGATGCATGGATAGACACCCGGATATGGTCTTAACCAGCAGATTCAACCATGCAATAAGGATACCCAATGAGTTGTTTAAGGGTCAGTGGTTGTATCATATGAGAGTCAAGTGTTGAATGACTTGTAGAGGATAGGTGGATTAAAATTGGTAAAACAATACAAGTAAGCTATTTTTCGTATAAAGAGATAGATAACAAATTGGTAAAGAAAAATAAGTACATAGATACATTCACTGTGATCGTTGTTTATGATAATTTAAAGGCACATCAATTATCCTGTACAGGTATAATTGATTATCAAAAAGCCATCGACATGGTGGAACTGTCTCAAATGATATGAATGAACAACTTTATGTCGTCTATTCACTTATGGTGGATGATGAAAAACAAGCAAATGAAACGATTGCTGACATACAGTTTTATTAAAAAATTATAGCGCTATGATGCATATGCGTTCACGACCAGGCTCTGGGCTAAGAATGATAGAACCATTTATGCAACTGGTAACGTTTATAAGTTTGATACTATTTTTTCTAGGATTTTTATTATAAAAGGCACTTGTAAAGCGAATCATAGTACTTAGACAAATGAAATAGGGATTTTGAAGGCATTGGGATATGAAGATAAGAATATCAATTTTATAATATTGATGGAAATAGCTGTATGGGGAATCTGTACTTACCTCGCAACGATGATATTCAGTTTAATTTTTTGGGCATAGGACAGAAATTCATAATTGATAATGGGTCACTTTTTTTAGAGATTTAAAATTGATTTTCGAAAGTCGAGATGTAATTTGTACTTTTGTCATGCTAACACTATTACCGATAATTTCATGTCTTATGAACCTTAAGAGAATCAACGCCAGCCAACCTTTAGATGCCATTGTCGAAGTGGTGGAATGATAAAAATGGGGTATTATCTTTGGATGAGCATGAGGGGGAGTAAAAACTCAAGTCGACATTTTATAACGATTTTCTCAATCGGGCTTTTTATCTTTTTTTCCACGCAAATGATATCGGCATGTATTTTAAATATTACAGAGGAAGAAGTACAAGCAGATGTTGAAACGAATAGAACAATAAGATGGCAGTTTGAAGATACGCTGCAGGAACATCTATATACAGAAGAGCAAGTAATAGTCAGCATCAAACAACTAGAGAAACATCCTGACATCGAACAAATCATATACGATGCCAAGCAATTGAATACAGCGATTGTCAACATAAGAGATTATCGTGATTTACTGGATATGGGAAGTTACATACAGTCACATTATTTTGGTGGAACAGCGATAATTGGAAAGTATACAACCAGTCAATATTTAATGAAGGGCATTCATATATCAACCAATATCATCAATCGATTGACTCAAATTATATCTTTTTTAACATATGCGGTTTTAGTGAGTAAGTATTTAGAAAACGAAAAAACGAAATGTATCGTTTGTGGATCGTAGGCTGTACAGATAGACGTAATATCATGCTTTTATTCATAGGAACAATAATTTTCCTCACAATCGCTATTTTCATAAACGTAATTTTAAGTATGTTAACCGTGAGTTGTGTTATATTTTTATTTATAGCTCATGCACAGACTTTGATTGCTTCATTACTTATATCTTTGAACATGTTTTTAAGCTTAATGCCTATAATAGTTGTTTTCTTGTTAATAAATGTAATGGTTTCACTTTATAAGGGTAATTAATTGATAAGTCGATGTTCGTCTAGATAAGTATAAAAAAACCAATTTTCACTGGCTGCTTTTTTTGAAGTTCAGCATTAATGGTAAATCAATAATTCATTTTGCAATATTTAAACTATTTAATTAAGTAGTTGTAATTTGTCTGAGTTTACTTTGAAAGAAATTATTGTTCCTATTGAGGAAAAAGTCCATCAATTTAATAATAAAGGAGATAAAATCATGGAATTTTCACTTGTTTCAATTCAAGAAGCACATAAACTGTATACGGGTCCGGATTTTCCAAAATTGATCAAGGCGTTTAAATCGATGGATATGATTACTAATATCTTTGATTTGGAAACAGGTAAAGTAACGTATGTCAGCCGTTCAGGTGATACCCTTGTAAGTACTGGTATTAAAATGAAATTTGATACACGTGAGGCAGGAAAGTATGAGGAAGCAATTATTGCACTACAGAGAAATCAAAGAGGTGAGTCTGATTTCTATTCTTTTTGTAATGAAGTAGCCAAGGCAGGTATTTATAAATGGGTATCTGATTTAGATGCAATGACCTGCTCTTATTTTGACAGAATGGAACAAGTCGTTATTATTGAAAATATTCCAAGTGTATAATCCTTGTGATTTCAAGAGAGATAAAAAGTAGATAGTTATTGTTGAATAATAGAACCTTTTATAAGAGGGTTCTATTTTTTTATACTAAATCTCTTAATCAGAGAAAAATATAGAGAAGAAAGCTATGAAAAGGTCAAAGAATCAAATTGAACATTCAAATTGAGCAATTAAATTAAGCAAATAAATTAAGCAAATAAATTAAGCAAATAAATTAAGCAATTAAACTGATAAACTTGCAATCAGATTGGAAGGCTGCAGTAGACAGAACCCAATTATCTAAAGCTAATCAAAACTTTAAATCAATGGAGAGGATTAATTTACATCTTAATTTTATATAATAAGATTAATATAGATTTAATAAAGACTGTGGCGAAAAAATATATAGATTTCATTTTAGTAGTAACCTTCAAAATATTAATCTTTATTAAAGGAAAATTGAAACTTTTGTCGAATAGACATAACGGTTTGCATTGTAATAATAGTTTAGAAGGAGAAATGATGAATTCAGATCTATTTCATGTGTTAGAAGGTGAAAATGTTTATTTTAAAGCATTGAGTTTAGATGATGTACAAGAAATACATCATTATGCATCAGATAAAGAAGTGAAACGGTTTATAGGCTGGAATTTAATGCATAGCATAGATGAAACTTTTAATCATGTCGATTTGATGATAAACCGTGAACTGGCAGGTACACATTTATATGCGTCTGTTGTTTTGAAATCAAATCATTTGATCATAGGAACTGTTATGCTTTTCAATTTTGATGAAGTTTCAGAATTGGCTGAAATTGGATATGTTTTTCATAGAGATTTTTGGGGGAAAGGATATGGCTCTGAAAGTGTAGCTTTGGTTACTGAGTTTGCATTTGATTCGCTTAAACTTCGTAAAATTAAAGCCAATGTAGTTGAAATAAATGTTGGTTCTGTCAAAATATTAGAAAAAAATGGCTATCAATTAGTGGGACGAGAAAAGAATGAATCATTGATTGAAGGAAATTATTATGATTTATTACATTTTGCTAAAGTCAATTTGAAAGTTTAAGATGTTAAATTTGTAGTCAAAGGAGAAGTCGATGCAAGAGGCTACCCATGATAAAATGAAAGATAAATCTAGACAGATTTATCTTTCCAATCGGTTGAAAAATGAGCTTTCAAACTTTCAAGAATTTCCGCTTACAATTATTGAAGCACCAATGGGTTATGGGAAAACGACTGCTGTAAAAGAAGGGTTGAAAAATTTAAGCTTAAATATCACAACCCTTAAAATAACAGAAGCATCAAAATCTTTATTTTGGAAGAGTTTATGTAATTGGATACATAAAATTGATGAATCAGTTGCTACAAGACTTGAAAATATGTCATTTCCAGATGAAAGACTCATGGTTCACGATGCAGTGAGTTTAATTGAAAGCGTTTTATTTACGGAGTGCTCAGTACTAATCATCGACGATTTTCATCTAATTGATTGCGATGAAGTTAATACTTTTATTGAATGCTTAATTAAAGCTGAAATCGAACGACTAAGGATCGTTATTGTAACGCGATTTATTGGACTTCCAGATATTGAAGAACTCAAACTTAAGGGTTATATCAAACATATTGTGAAAGAGGATTTAGAGTTTACGAGTTTTGAAATTGCGCAATATTATAAGTTATGCGGTATTAAACTCACTGAAAGTGGTGCAGATGCACTCTATAAATATACTGAGGGCTGGATTAGTGCGATATATCTCCTGATGCTTAACTTCAAGGGTGTAGAAAGTATAGGGAAAATACCAAATATCTATAAACTTATTGATGAAGCAATTTATAAACACTTTTCAGATGAAGTGAAGTCTTTCCTTTTATCGATATGTCTTTTCAGCAGTTTTTCATTGGAGCAGGCAAGATTTATGTTTGATGTACACATTGAGATCAACCTATTGATGGTGTTAAACGAAGTTGTATACAAAAATGCCTTTATAACCTATGATCCTGAGACGAGAACTTATCAAATGCATCATCTTTTTACAAATTTTCTAAAAAATCAATTGGAAAGCCATGATGACGCTAATCGACTTTATGAAAGGGCTGGTTTATGGCATCTAGAAAAGCGTGAATATGATAAAGCGATGCATTTCTTTTACTTGTGTAGAAATTTTGAATTGCTAATTCAAACGATAGAAGCTGATAAAAGTAACAGTTTTAATGGTGATAATAAAAACCTTTTGGTTGAATATATGGAATCCTGCCCTACGGCGATCAAGTTTAAATATCCATTGGCGTTGCTTATTTATGCGATGCATTTATTTACATTTAACTTACTTGCAAACTTTGAAAAATGCTGCGAAGATATCTTACAGAGTATACAGATGAATACCACCTTAAGCGAATCAAGAAAAAGTGAGCTACTTGGAGAGTTTGAACTGATGATTAGTTTTACAGAATACAATGATATTCAGCGAATGGTAACACATCACAAAGTGGCATGTGACATGCTCATGAAACCAACTTCGATTTATGATACCAACAGCAGGTGGACATTTGGTTCTTTTTCTGTCCTATATATGTTCTACAGAGAATCAGGTAAGTTAGAGCAACATGTAAATGACTTAATCGAAGCGATGCCCTATTACAATCGCTTAACAGAAGGACATGGAAGTGGTGGAGAGCTTCTTTTTGAAGCTGAAAGATTCTTTTATATGGGTGATTTTGATAGTGCTGAAATATCGGTTCAAAAAGCATTACTCAAAGCACAAAATAAATCTGAAATAGAAATGGTTATGTGTGCTGAATTTTTACAGTTAAGGCTTTCTTTGATGAAAGGGGACTTTATAGCACTTAAACTTCGGTTTTCCAATATGAAAAAAAATGTACAATATCGTTCGGACAATTTTTTTGTGCATATGCTAGAACTTTGTGAGGGCTATATTTACGGTTTGTTGGGTCATACAGATATGATATCAGAGCGTCTTTCTGATGGAGACCTTACGAAAACGAGGTTGATGTTTCCTGCACATGGTTTGATTAACATGGTTTATGAAAGAGCCTTGATACTTCAAGGCGAGTATCTCAAGTTGCTTGGCAGCATTGAAGCGCATATGAACATAGCCACTTTCTTTCCGAATGTGTTAGCAATAATCTATATTGAGATTTACCAAGCAGCTGCATTTGAAAAAATCGGTAGATTAAATGAAGCTTTACAGCATATAAAAGACGCTTTATCATTAGCCATGCCCGATCAATTGATCATGCCTTTTGTAGAAAATGGAGATATAATCAACTCTTTGTTAATAAAATGTGCTAATGAAGGCCTTTATCAGACGGAAATAGAACGCATTTTTTTGTATTACGATGTTTTTAGTAAGACTGTCAAAGACATCAATCGTTTATATTTTGATTCAGAAAAACCTAAATTATCTAAACGTGAATATGAAATTGCTGTGTTGGCAGCAGAAGGTTTAACCAATAAAGAAATCAGTGAAAAATTGTATATTTCTCAAAACACAATTAAAACACAACTTAAAGCAATTTTTGAAAAGTTAGAGATAAATTCCAGGGCTTTATTGAAAAAAGCGCTATCAGAATCGTAAAAATCACCCGTTGGGTGATACAAATCAGTTAAGAACCGCTATATACTTCATATGGTGGTTCTTTTTTTATCTGAAAATGAATGGGGGGTTGTGATGACTCAAATTGAAAAGGTAGAAACGTTAGAGGATTTCCAGCTTCATATTACATTTGACAATGGAAATCACGTGGTACTCAACATGAAACAAAAAATCAATACCGTTAGATTTAGTGTGCTGTCTGATCCGAATTTTTTTAATCAAGTTACCACAGATGGACACTTTATCAGATGGCAAAATCAGGTAGAAATCTCTGTCAGCGAGATTTTTCTAATGGCACAGAAATAACGATTAAAGAGAAAGAAGGGTGGCACTATATGAAAGATAAGAAGAAATGGATAGCTTGGTTCATGATTATAACTTTACTAATTGGAATGAATACAGGTATACAACCAGGTTTTGCCGATAGCTCGGCACTGATATATACAACTTCTCAACTCACTACAGCACAAGACTTTCAGAGCATCAATATAGAGGTAGAAAACGATACATTTACTTCCTCTATCGCTTATCAGATCGATTTTGGAACCACAGGACTTACACCTGATGACATCTCTTCTGTAGATCGTGTAAGCGATACTGAATTTGTTATGTATATCGATAAGCGCCCATTATCCGGAACGATTCAAGTCACCATACCGGCTGGCGGATTGGTGCAACAAAATAATGATATAAGCAACACCCTATACATCAATGTTTTAGAGTACGTCGAGGAAGGTGATTTCCTCTTCTGTAATGGCAGTGTAGTTGGATATATAGGCATCAATTCCGATGTCGTTATTCCAAATACGATAAATGGTCAAGTCGTTACGAGTATTGGGCAAAGAGCGTTTGATCAACTTTATCTTTCTAGTATTGTCATACCTGACACCGTGACTCTCATTGATGACTTTGCATTTGCATCATGTGAATTTAAGTCTGTGGACTTGCCTTCTGGACTACAGTATATAGGCAGATATGCATTTAACGCGAATAGGCTCAATGATCTAATACTCCCGAGTGGTATATCTGTCATCCGTGAAGGGGCTTTTAATAATAATTCATTCAGAACGCTTTCGATTCCAAATACGGTAAAGCGTATAGAGAAGTATGCCTTTAGATACAGCACGAATCTTCAAGATGTGACACTTCCTGAAGGGCTTGAATACATTGGTAAAGAGGCGTTTTTGGGATGCAGTGTATTACAAAGTTTGACGATTCCAGCAAGTGTTACAGAATTTGGATATAGTGCATTTGAAAATTGTCAAAGGTTAAGAACAATCTATTTTTTAGGTAATGCACCGTCACAATCGGCTCAAGCGTTTAATGGCTCAAGTCCTGAAATTAAAATATATGTTACAATAGGTGCCACGGGCTTTGAGGGCATTTTACATGAAACTTATGACCCAACTGAAGTTCATGAAGTTGATTTCAGTAACACTTCAGGCATGGGTGCAGTTCCGGGTTTAATTTCAGGTACGATTGGCAGTAAGCGGATCGTACCTGAGGGTAGCTATCTGATCAATCCGGGTTATAGGCTTGTGGTATGGAATACATCTGAAGATGGAAAAGGTATTTCATACAGACCTGGCGATGTCATCACTATAGGTAACTCAAATGTAACGCTCCATGCGATGTGGTTACCAGTTTATAGTCTGTCTGCAAGTCCATCCATCAGTCATGGGACAATCATCATTAAGTCAAATGACGTTTCAGTAAATAATGCCATCCAGGATGAACGTATTCGTATCACTATCATGCCAGATGCAGGTTATAGAGTTTCAGAAAAATCAGTCTATTATAGTCATAATGGTGTAGATACGGCTATTACGAATCGTGATTCTGAATATGATTATTCATTTATGATGCCGGGTGGAAATACGGTTGTATCTGCTTATTTCGAACCTGATAACTCAGATTTCGGCGCATGCAATGTTGACGGGAGATGGTCAGTAACTTGGTATTATGGTACCAATAATGATGTGGTTATCCCATCAGTTGTTAACGGAACTAAAGCTTTAGACCTTTACGATGCTCTTTTCTATTATAACGAAGATGTTACTAGTGTTTCCATTGATGAAGGTTATACCGTGTTAAGTGAGTATTTTCTTAACGAAGCTTCCAAATTGGTCTCACTCTATTTACCCGATTCATTGACGACACTGGAATCTTTAGCGATTGGTAATAATGCAGTCATCGACCGTATTAGAATTCCTAAATCAGTCACAAGTATTGTTAAAGATAATTTTAGCAATTGCAACAGTCTTAGCACTTTGATTTTTGAGGGAAATGCGCCAACTTTGGAAGATGCAGCGGGTAATTTTCTTGAAGGCACACAAAATGATTTAATTATATACCATAAAACTGGTGCGACGGGATTTGATGCAGATCCTTGGACGAATTTCACACAGCAAACATATGATTATATGTTAAAATACCATCATAATGGTGCAATCAAAGGTTTTGCACCAACAGAAGTGATGCTGCAATCTTCAAGCAGTGCAACCATACAAGGAAACACTGGAAATCTGGTTAAACCAGGGTATACCTTTAATGGGTGGAATACAAAGGCAAATGGGACAGGTACTCACTATGCAGTTGATGCAACCATCAACGCTTCAAATATGACCGATGATGTGGTTCTTTTTGCAGAATGGCTTTCAAACACCCCTAACAATGGTGGTACAACACCTGAAACACCTGATCCAACACCGACACCAACTCCGACGCCTGCGACGGGTTCAACAACCCCTGCGCAAGGGTCAGGAAATGGCGTTTCTGAAACGGTTATACCAACAGTTAAAATCGATGAGAAGGGTAAAGCTGTGGCTACTGTCACCGACAAGCAAATCGAAGCATCAATAGCTTATGTTGAAAAACAAAATCAAGTTCAAAATTTTGTGATTAAGGTAGATCCTATGGCAGGTGCGACGTCTATAGAAGCTGATTTATCAATAAAAGCTTTGAAAGCGCTAGCTGATAGTACAGTGAAGGGCTTGACTTTTGAATCACAAATCGCCAGCCTATCTTTTGATGCACAAGCACTCAAAGGGTTAGCTAATGTTTCAGATGGAAATCTGAAAATAGCTGCAGCAAAAGTCGATCCCACGAGTTTATCAAGTGCTGCACAAACAGAAATAGCCGATCGCCCAGTTTACCAATTCAGTGTGACCAGTGGTGATAAGTTGATTTCAGAATTTGGTGGCAGTATTACCGTAAAATTACCTTATGTGCCTTCAAAAGATGAAGATTTAAACGCTATTGTTATTTATTATTTGAAACCTGATGGTACAGTGGAACTGGTTTCAAATTGTAGATATGATGAAAATTCTGGAACTGTTCAGTTCGATACAAATCACTTTTCCATGTATGCTGTTGGTTATCATAAAGTTACTTTTAGCGATGTCAAAGAAAATGATTGGTACCAAACTGCCGTTGCGTTTTTAGCTTCAAGAGAAATTGCCACAGGTAAAGATAAACTCCTTTTTAAACCTTTGGATAAAGTCACAAGAGGTGAGTTTATAACCATGATCTTAAAAGCCTATGGGATTAAACCGGATGCGAGTATAACAGATAATTTTGTAGATGCAGGTAATCAATACTATACTGGCTACTTGGCAGTTGCAAAAGCACTCGGAATAACTAACGGGATAGGAAAAAACCTCTTTGCGCCAGATAGAGCTATCAATAGACAAGAAATGGCGTCTATGCTTTACAGTTCATTAAAAGTATTAGGACAATTACCACCATCGACAAATTCGATTTCATTAGACGCCTTTAACGATGCAAAAGAAGTAGATAAATGGGCTGAAGAAGCCATACTAACACTGGTTCAAGCAGGTGTTTTAAACGGTAGTCACAGTCAATTGAATCCACAAAGTTTAGCGAGTAGAGCTGAAGTCGCACAATTGATTTACAATGTATTAAGCCGATAATTGTGTTCAAATAATTGCTTATTCCAAGGCAGTATTTGTATCTGCCTTCTATATTAAAATATTTTTAAACAATTTTCAGTTTAAGCACAAAGCTATATTTTAACATAAGAAACCGCCCTCAATAGGTTAGATTTTTAAGTCTAACTTATTGGGGGCGGTTCTAATGCGTTCAATATGCTTTATACTAAATGTTATTATTTGGCCCACTTAAAAACCATTTCACTTAAGTCACTTAAATTAAGTGGTTTAAGTAAATAATCATCCATCCCAGCTTCAAAGCATTTTTCCTTGTCATTTTTTACGATATCAGCTGATAAAGCGATAATTGGCGTACGTATTTCTTTGTTATGTTCAAGTTTTCGAATCAAATTAGTAGCTTTAAAGCCGTTCATCATAGGCATTTGAATATCCATAAGAATCAAATCAAAATGTTTATGTTTGAATGTCTCAACTGCTTCTAAACCATTTCTTGTACTCGTTACATGCCAGCCATTTTTTTCCGCTACTTTTTCGATAATTATGCCACTTACCTCATCGTCTTCAACTAAGAGTATATGTACATTCTTTTGAGTATTATGTTGCTTCAAAAGTGAGGAAGTTTTATTTTTTACTTTTTCAGTGGTAATTTCAAGCAAACAAGTAAAGTAGAAACTACTCCCTTCATCTACTTTGGTTTTTACCCAAATTTCACCACCCATTTTTTCAATGAGTCCTTTACAAATAGAAAGTCCCAAACCACTGCCACCGTATTGACGTGTGTTAGAGTTATCTACCTGACTGAATCTTTTGAATAGAAGATCCACTTTATCTTGAGGGATGCCTATACCAGTATCTTTTACTAAAAATTCTAATTTAACTTTATCATGGTTTTGTAACGTAGCATTCGAAACAAATACTTTTATGCCACCATGTTGTGTGAATTTTATGGCATTTCCTATAAGATTTGATAGGACTTGTTTTAATCTAAAAGGATCCCCCAATAACTGCTCTGGAACATCTTCATCAATAATTGCTTCCAATGACAATCCCGATGCTGAAGCTGAAATTTTAAAGAGTGATAAGACCTCGCTGATTAATTCTCTAGGCTTAAATGTCTTTTTAACAAGTTCCATTTTTCCAGCTTCTATTCTAGAGTGATCTAAAATATCATTGACAAGTACTAAAAGTGAATTTGCCGAAGTTCTGGCTATTTGCGTATACTCTTTCTGTTCCTTAGAGAGTTTCGTAGTTTGTAAAAGCTGCAACATGCCCACAAAGCCATTCATTGGTGTTCTTATCTCATGACTCATATTTGAGAGAAACTGGCTTTTTGCTGCATTTGCTTCCTCTGCCTTTTTCTTTGCAATATTGAGGTCCTTATTGAGTACTTCAAGATCTTCCATAGTTGCCCTTAATTCTTCGTTCATCGCTTCTAGTTCTTCGTTCATAGCGCCAAGTTCTTCACTAGCTGCAGTCAGTTCATCATTTACTTTTAGAATCTCTTTCTCTGACTTTATGCGATCCGTGACATCTTGAGCAGCTCCCCATAGACCAGTAATATTGCCGTCTGTATCCTTTATAGGCTCTCCCATAACCCACATCCAACCACTTGAACCATCATGAGTGACAGTTTCAAGTTCCAGTTCATAAGGAATTCCCAATGTAGTTGCTTGTTCTAGTGATGTAGAGAGTTTATTCCAACTTTCTGTTGAAAATAACTTCATGTGCTCAGTATAAGGTGGGGGTGGAAGGGTTGGATCAAACCCATACATTCTATAGAGTTCCTCTGACCACACCACTTGATTCGAAGTTAAATCTAAACGCCAAGTGCCTAAATGTGCTTTTCGTTGTGTTGCCAATAAATCATTTATATTATGTTCAAGTTGAACTTGGCTCATTTTAAGAGCGGTTTCACTCTTTTTAATCACTTCATTTAATTCAACTTGCTCTAATTTTTCGGCTGTTGTTTCGATAATCATCTGGATTAATTCAAGTAAAAATTCCATGGCAACTTCTACTTTTTCTTTTGAAAGCACTGGCACTTTCTCAAGTGCTGCTAGATATGAAATCTCTTCAAATCCATATTCTTCGGCTTGCTTTTTAAAGAATGATAAATCTGGTTCTTCAAAAAAGAATTGTCCTGAATAAAGGTTTGCAAAATGTTCACCTTGAATGACGATAGGAACCTTAACATCGATTAAGCCGTTAAGACATTTATAAAAACGATATTTTTCATTAACTTTCATTTCACCAGCTAAAGCGATGTCACTAATCGTACAATTCATTGCAGTTCTTGAATTCTTTCGATGAAATTCCGTGCATATTTCTCTCCATCCAGATTGGGACAAAACATTACCAGAATTGTCTAATATTGCAGTAACAAATCCTGTAGTTTTATTGAAACCTTCAAGTAAAATATTAGCTTTTTCAAAATCGAAATAGTCCAGAATTTTTGTATTCATCATTAAGCCCTCTTTTCAAATTGGAAAAAAATGCGCTATTAACGTGAAAATTTTGAGAAATTTAATTAGTTATTACTTTATATTAACATTTCTAATGCTCTGGTTCAACGACAACATTCTAAATATACTTATCCTTAATACAGTTTCCTAATTACTGACCTATCTGTACAACAAATCAAAGTAGTATGCTCTCTAACATCTAAACTCTTATTGGTTGGTTCGGTTTAGAATGTTCCAAACTGAACCGTTTACAAAAATCGCAGTTGGGGGTATTTCCTTCAATTCAAGCAAAAGGGGTGTTTTCGAAATAATCGAGTACTAATATGTAGCGTAATTAAGAATTAAACCAATTCCTTAAATAGGCATTTTTATTTGATGAATCAATCGTTTTATGATACAGTTCTTTATATTTGATTGCTTTTGATATTTCGATACTGAATAGGATTCATTCCTTTGTTTTTGCGAAAGGTTTGAGAAAAGTAACTTGGTGAGGAAAATCCCACCACTTGTGAGATCTGAGATAATGACATATCAGTCTGAGTTAATAATGCACAACTTTCTAATACCCGACGATCAATTTGATAATTTATAGGGCTAATGCCATATTCTTCTTTAAAAGAGTGAACAAGGTAATATTTGTTCAGATGTGATAATGTAGCCAACTGATCTAAAGTGATCGTTTCTTTATAATGTGCATCAATGTATCTTCGAACGATTGCGCACTGTCTACTTGAGGTGGGAAGAGGTGTGGCGTTAAGAGAAAAATTAATTCTTCGCATCAAACGAACAATTAATATTTCCATGTATGCTTGGCAGATCGTTTCGTTACCAGGCAGGTTATTGGTAGTTTCTTGTATAATATTGCGCAAACAGGTCGTGATATCGTCGCCTTCGTTAAAATCTAATATTCTAAATCTACTTTCGCTCTCTGTATAGTCTGATAGTTCAAGTCCTTCAATCCCAAGAACAGCATATTCTAAAGGCGAATCTTGATAACTAATCTCAGTATGAAGTACATTTGGATTGATAATAATTAATTGCTTTGGAGAAACGGGATAGAACTCTTGATCAATCTGAAATTTACCCTTGCCACCTAACACATAAAACAATTCAGCATACATATGAGAATGCGGAAATGAATCCCAGTCTCCTGAGTATTTTGAACTGTCAACATTAAGTAATTTTAAAGAACTTCTAAGATTCGTATTTGGATTTAAAGAGAACCGTTTGTGACTCATAATATGCTCCTGACTAAAAATGTTGATATATACTTGTAGTATATTGCTAATCTTCTAAAATTTCAAATACCAATTATTAATAATCATTATCCATTCCAAGTCGATAAACACATGAAAACCTTTGAATATCTATATTGTGAGTTGTTTAAAAAAACGGTACTAATTTTATTGAAAAATTTTAAATACCGCAATATATATAAAATTATAGGCAAAATCCTGATTGCTTATTGATTCTATAAGTCTATACTGAATATAGGTTTAAAAAAGACAATAAGACAAAAAAACGATTAATGGAGGAATTAACAATGAAAAAGATCATTGCAATACTATTAGTTTTTGTCATGACTTTAAGTATGGTTGCATGTGGTTCAACTACAGAGCAAACTTCAGAAACAACCAATGCAACAAACAGTGAAACAACGTCATCAGAAGTGGCGGGGAGTGATGTGACAATTTCAGTAGCTGCAATTGAAACTGCATATGGCACTGAAGGCTGGATTCAAGTTGCGGAGGCTTTCACAGCACAAACAGGGATCAAAGTCGAATTAACAACAGATAAAAATCTAGAAGATCTAATCGGTCCAGCTATGCAAGGCGGCGAATTTCCAGATGTTATTCACTTAGCAACGGGTCGTCCAGCAGGTTTAACTGAACAATTTATAAAAGACAATAATTTGGTTGATATAACTGATGTATTAACAATGACAATACCAGGTGAAACCGGTAAGGTTTCTGATAAAATAGCAGGTGGATTTACAGATACTTCACTAACAAATCCTTATGGAGACGGAAAAACATATTTAGCTCCAATGTTCTATTCTCCATGTGGTTTGTTCTATAATGCAGGTTTGTTTAAAGAAAAAGGATGGGCAGTGCCAACGACTTGGGACGAAATGTGGGCACTTGGTGATACTGCAAAAGCTGAAGGAATTTCTCTGTTTACTTATCCAACTGCAGGCTATTTTGATGCCTTTTTATACGCTTTAATGTATTCTGTTGGCGGTGCTGATTATTTTGATGCTGCAACACATTATGAGGCAGGCATTTGGGATACTGATGAATCTAAACAAATTTTTGAGATTATAGGAAAACTGGCTTCTTATACGGATCCAATTACACCAGCGCAAGCTAATAATCAAGATTTTACCCAAAATCAACAATTGGTTCTAGATAACAAAGCTTTATTTATGCCAAATGGGACTTGGATTGTTGGCGAGATGGCAGAAGCACCAAGAGCTGACGGCTTCGAATGGGGCATGACTGCTTTACCGGCAGTAAATAAAGGTGAAGCTGGATATTCTTACAGTTGGTTTGAGCAAGCATGGATTCCATCAGGTGCCAAAAATGTTGATGCTGCTAAAGCGTTTATAGCATTTTTATATTCTGATGTAGCTACAGAAATTTTCGCTCAATATGGTGCGATTCAACCTGTACTGGGAATCGCTGAAAAGCTTCAAGGTGATAATGTGATGTTCTATTCAATATATGACAATGGTGCAAAATCTGCAATGGGTAACTTTGCTGCATTTGAAGCAATTCCTGGTGTAGAAACTTCAACAGTGTTCTTTGAGCCAGTAAATTCACTGGTATCTGGTGAGTTAACGGTCGATGGTTGGTTAGAAAATATCAAATCAGTAAATGACCAATTGCGTGAAAATTTAAAATAATAATTAATCTTCTTAAATAAAAGGTGGCGGGGATACCCACCACCTTTTAAATAAAACATATACAATGATGTTAGATTTTATGTCAATAGTATAATACAAGATATGTGATGATGGTCACATATGAAAAAGTATGAATCAGCTTGGAGAGGAGCGACTTATTTATGAAAAAGAGTATAGGACGGAGCAGTTTTATTTTACTGTGTGTCGCTCCAGCAGTATTACTGTTTACTGTTTTTATGATTTTACCTACAATTAATGTTTTTAGGATGTCTTTATTTCAAAGAGGTGCCTATTCACCAAATGAAACTTTTGTAGGTTTAGACAATTTTATTTATTTGATAAATGATGCTCAGTTCATCAGATCAATGCAAAATACCATATTATTAATTGTTGTTGTGACAATCATCACTTTTTGTACCGCACTGGTATTTGCAGCTATTTTAACGCGCGAAAATGTCAAAGGTCAGAATTTCTTTAGAATCGTATTTTATATTCCTAATATTCTGTCAATTGTTGTAATTTCAGGTATATTCTCAGCTATCTATAAACCAGAAAATGGCATGCTAAACGCCATCATAGGGCTGTTTACAGATATGTCAAATCCCATACTTTGGAAGGGTGAGAAGTTAGTTATGGTGAGTATTATCATCGCTATGGTTTGGCAAGCAGTGGGCTATTATTTAGTCATGTATATGGCTTCAATGGCGAGTATCCCTGAGAGCCTTTATGAAAGTGCTTCACTTGAGGGTGCAAGTCGCTTCACACAATTTTTTCAGATCACAATTCCGCTAATTTGGACAAATATACGAACTACTTTAACCTTTTTTATCATCTCAACTATAAACATGGCATTCTTGTTTGTAAAGTCTATGACCTCTGGTGGTCCAAACGGTTCATCTGAAGTAGCACTGGGCTATATGTATAGCCAAAAAGATGCTGGATTGTTTGGCTATTCAATGGCAATTGGCGTTATGATTTTTCTATTTTCCTTTGCATTATCTGCGCTGGTAAATAAGGTTACTAAGCGTGAAGTTCTAGAATATTAAGGAGGAAAATATGAAATCCAAAGAACGTAATTCATCAAGTGGTAAATTATATAAGATATTTATCTATTTTGTGTTAATGTTGATGGCATTGTCCATATTGATCCCTGTAGCTTGGGTATTCATGGCGTCTATAAAACAAAATGTAGAATTCTACGCTAATCCATGGAGCTTGCCTTCAAGTTTTTATATAGAGAACTTTAAAACAGCTTGGACAACTGCAAAAATGGGCGAATATATGCTGAATTCAGTTTATGTCACCACACTTGCAATTGTGATCCTTTTGATAGTAGCATTACCAGCAGCGTATTGTTTGGCTCGATTTAAGTTTCGCGGTGCAAAATTTTTAAACGCTGCTTTTATGGCAGGACTCTTTATCAATGTAAATTACATTGTTGTGCCAATATTCTTGATGCTCAAGGATGGGGATCAAATCATGAAAAAGACATTTGGCAGTTTCTTTTTAATGAATAATTTAACTGTACTTGCAGTAGTCTATGCTGCTACGGCCTTACCATTCACAATCTACCTAATCTCAAGTTATTTTGTGACAATTCCCAAAGACTTTGAAGAAGCGGCATATATTGATGGCGCTGGATACGGCAGAACGATGGTACAAATTATTTTCCCGATGGCAAAACCATCGATTATTACAGTTGTTTTATTTAACTTTTTATCATTTTGGAATGAATACATTATTTCAATGACACTTATGAGCTCTGCAAAAGGTCCTAAAACACTTCCTGTTGGATTATTGAATTTAATGCAGGCACAGCAATCTGCGGCAAATTATGGACCGATGTATGCAGGACTTGTTTTAGTAATGCTACCAACACTCATACTTTATGTTTGTGTTCAAAAGAATCTGACTAAGGGGATGACCGTTGGCGGACTGAAAGGATAAGGTGATGCGATGAAAAATTTACCTAAAGAAAATGAATCCTTGCGGATGATCTTAATCGCTATTTTTAGTGTTATAGGCATTGTAATGGTGATAAGTGGTTGGAAGATGACTGGAAAGTTGACTGGGTTGGGGATCATGGCAGTTGGCGTAGCGATGCTACTTACTTCGATGGGCATTTACAATGACAAATACAAATAATATTTCATCCTAGGAGATACTATGAACAATAGCAAATATGGTCGTGTGACCATACCAACAGATATAGATGTAATACCTGAGACCATAGAACTCATTAAAAAGTGGGGAGCTGATGCAATAAGAGACTGTGATGGTACTGATTTTCCAGTTGAATTACAAGACCAAAATGCAAAAATCTACGCTACCTATTATACCACTCGTAAAGATAATACTTGGGCTAAAGCAAATCCGGATGAAGTGCAGCAATGTTATATTATGACGGGGTTTCACACTGCAGTTGGAGGAGATTTAAGCATAAACCTCATGAAGGGAATTTGTTCTGAACTTATAATGGTCAATACACGTGATGATATTAAACGCTGGTGGGAAGTGATGGATAGAACCACTGGAGTTCCTTTAGCGACAGACCAATGGAAATACAATATAGAGACCACCAGTGTCATCATTCATAATCCACTACCATATCATGAATATACCGTAGCGTATTTAGGTTACCTCATTTGGGACCCTGTCCATATGTACAATGCGGTTACGAACAACTGGGAAAACTTTGAACACCAGATTACATTTGATGTGAGACAACCCAAAACAAAAGCATTTACTATGGATCGATTAAGACAATTTATTAAAGATAATCCCTATGTTAATGTTATAAGATTTACGACGTTTTTTCATCAGTTCACTTTGATGTTTGATGAATTGAAACGTGAAAAGTATGTTGACTGGTATGGTTACTCTGCGTCAGTTTCGCCATATATTTTAGAACAATTTGAAGCTGAAGTTGGCTATAAATTTAGACCAGAATATATAGTAGATCAAGGTTATTATAACAATCAATATAGAATTCCATCAAAGGAGTTTAAAGATTTTCAAGCATTTCAAAGACGTGAAGTTGCTAAGTTAAGTAAAGAAATGGTGGACATCACCCATGCGCTTGGACTAGAGGCAATGATGTTTTTAGGCGATCACTGGATAGGCATGGAACCTTTCATGGAGGAATGGAAAACAATAGGGATGGACGCAGTAGTTGGCTCAGTCGGAAATGGTTCGACGTTACGCTTAATTTCAGACATACCAAATGTCAAATACACTGAAGGTAGATTTTTACCTTATTTCTTTCCAGACACTTTCCATGAAGGTGGTAATCCTGTAAAAGAAGCAAAAGAAAACTGGGTGGGTGCTCGACGTGCGATTTTAAGAAAACCTATAGATAGAATTGGTTATGGAGGGTATCTTAAGCTGGCTTTACAGTTTCCTGATTTTATAGAATATATTGAGTCGGTGTGTAATGAATTTAGAGAGCTTTATGAAAATATAAAAGGAACAACGCCATATTGTATAAAAAGGGTTGCAGTACTTAACAGTTGGGGAAAAATGAGAGCGTGGGGAAGTCATATGGTGCATCATGCGCTTTATCAGAAGCAGAATTACTCGTATGCAGGGATCATTGAATCACTTTCAGGTGCTCCTTTTGATGTGAAATTCATCTCATTTGATGACATTCGAAATGATGCATCTATACTTGATAATATTGATGTCATCATAAATGTAGGTGATGGTGATACTGCCCAAACAGGTGGTATAGAGTGGAGAGATCCGATCGTATCATCTCAAATAAGAGGTTTTGTTCATCGTGGAGGTGGATTTATTGGCGTAGGCGAGCCAACGGGTCATCAATACCAAGGTCATTATTTACAGTTGAGTTCAGTACTTGGGGTTGAAAAAGAAACAGGCATGACATTAAACTACGACAAATATAACTGGGAGCCTTTAAAAGAACATTTTATTTTGGAAGATGTGAAAGATACAGTAGATTTTGGTGAAGGCAAGAAAAATATCTTTGCACTTCCAGACACACAAATTCTCTTGCAAAGTGAAAAAGAAGTTCAAATGGCTGTCAATACCTTTGGAAATGGTAGAAGTGTCTATATATCAGGTTTACCATACACTTTTGAAAATAGTCGCATATTATATCGAGCTATTTTATGGGCTGCACATGGTGAAGAGGAGTTAAACAAGTGGTTTTCAACTAATTATAACGTAGAGGTGCATGCCTTCGTGAAAAATGGTAAATATTGCGTAGTGAACAATACGTACACGCCTCAGTCTACGATTGTATTTACAAATAATGGCTCATTCGCCTTAAAAATGGATGCTAATGAGATAAGGTGGTATGAGATCTAACATATACCGTCCTGCTTAGCAGGGCGGTTTTTTTTTAGCCTTATTCAGCTTAAGACAATATTAAAATACCTTTTGGAGAAAATAATGGATAAATTTTTTGAGCATATTTTGAATCAATTTAGAATTGATGATGAACCAATCTCTTGTGAGCGATATGGCCATGGACACATCAATGTAACTTATCTAGTTGTAACTAGAACTGGACGAAGATATATTTTACAAAAAATCAGCAACAAAGCATTTCCAAATGTATCTCAACTTCAGCAAAATATCTTAGCAATTACCGAATACTTACAAGAGAAGAACGTCACACCTTATAGCGCATTAAAGGTGATAAAGACAGTGGAAGGTCAAGCTTGGTTACATCTTGAAGACGCCAGTGATTGGCGAATCTATGACTTTATTGAATCGTCGATTTGTCTTCAAACCCCAGAATCTCCAGAAGATTTTTACCAATCTGCTATTGGATTTGGAACGTTTCAGCAACAATTAAAAGATTTTCCCGCAGAAACACTATTTGAAACTATTGAAAACTTTCATAACACGCCTAATCGATATAAATTATTGCGCAAAGCAATTGCAAATAACCCATTAGACCGAGCAAAATGGGTACAGCCAGAAATTGACTTTATTTTTAAACAGGAGGAAATTGCAAGTCGTTTGGTTAGCTTACTTAAATCAGGTGATTTGCCATTAAAGGTCACACACAATGATACAAAACTAAACAATGTTATGTTGGATGCAAAAACCAGAAAGGCACTATGTGTTATTGATCTAGATACAACAATGCCTGGTCTTACTGCTTACGATTTTGGCGATTCTATTCGTTTTGGTGCAGCAACTGCTGCAGAAGACGAAAAGAATTTAACCAAAATGACCATTGATCTGGAGTTATATCGTATTTTTACAAGGGGGTTCTTAAGCGCTTGTCCTGGTTTAACTGCTACTGAACGAGAAGTGCTACCACTTGGAGCGCTCACCATGACACTTGAATGTGGAATTCGTTTCCTAACAGATTATTTGGAAGGTGATCACTACTTTGGTATTAAGTACACAAATCATAACTTAGATAGATGTAGAACACAGTTAAAGTTAGCCACAGAAATGATTAAAAAATTTGATGAGATGTCATCAATAGTCAAAGAAGAGGGCAAATAAATAAAAGGAGTAATTTAAGATGAATAAACCAGTTCTAGTTGTTATGGCAGCAGGTATGGGCAGTCGTTATGGAGGATTAAAGCAAATTGATCCAATAGGGCCATGTGGTGAAGCGATATTAGATTATTCAATTTATGATGCGATTGAAGCTGGATTTGAAACAGTAGTATTTGTGATTAAAGAGTCCATCAAGGATATTTTTATGGACACCGTCATAAAGAGATTAAGCCGTGCACCTATAGAAATTCGCATTGCATTTCAAGAAGTAAATATGATTCCAGAAATATATAAACAGCCTGAAGAGCGTACTAAACCTTGGGGAACGGGTCATGCGATTTTATGTGCCAAACAAGCTATTGGAAATTCACCATTTGCAGTGATTAATGCAGATGATTATTATGGTAAATTAGCATATAAGATGATTTATAGTTATCTTGCTGAACAAGTAGATTCTCGGAAATATGCTTACTGCATGGTTGGTTATGCACTAAGTAAAACCGTAACTGAAAATGGTTATGTCTCTAGAGGAATATGCAGTACTAACAAAGAGTACTATTTAGAGTCTATTATTGAACGCACGCGAATTGAGAAGTTTAACGATGAGATTAAATTTACACTTGATGAGGGAATTTCTTGGATTGGACTACCTGATAACACCATTGTTTCGATGAATTTGTGGGGATTTACTCCAAGTTTACTTAGTGAGGCAGATTCTCTATTTTCTTCATTTTTAGAACAAGCACTTTTAAATAATCCAATAAAGGCAGAGTTTTTTTTACCGACAACTGTGTCGCATTTACTTGAAGAAAAGAAGGCAACTGTAAAAGTTCTTTCTACTTCTGATAGATGGTATGGTGTGACTTATGCTGAAGATAAGCATATTGTGAAAGCTTTTATTGCAAAGATGATAAAAGAAGGACAATATCCGAATTCACTTTGGGAAAAAGATCAATAGAACTTCTTTAACTTGACGATTATAACAAGGAGTATATTATGACAATATTAGTAACAGGCGGTGCTGGTTATATTGGTTCACATACATGTTTAGAGTTGTTGAATAGCGGATATGATGTCATTGTGATAGACAATTTGTGTAATTCTAACGCTAAAAGTTTAGAAAGAGTATGCGCTTTGACACACAAAAAAGTAAAGTTTTACGAAGGTGATGTAAGAGATCAAGCTTTACTTGAAGAAATTTTCACTACGCATAAGATTGATTGTGTCATACATTTTGCAGGACTGAAAGCTGTAGGTGACTCTGTTAGTCAACCTTGGTATTACTATGACAACAATTTAAATGTTACATTGGTATTGACAAAAGTAATGGCGAAATATTGTGTGAAAAATATCATTTTTTCATCTTCAGCAACAGTCTATGATGCTAATAATACGATGCCACTTAGTGAAGTGAGCAAAACTGGAAATTGTACAAATCCATATGGTTGGACTAAATATATGACAGAGCAAATATTAAAAGATATGTCCAATGTAGACTCAGAGTTAGGTGTAGTTTTACTAAGGTATTTTAATCCTATAGGCGCACATCGTTCTGGACAAATTGGCGAAGACCCGCGAGGTACTCCAACGAATCTTATGCCTTTTATAACACAAGTGGCAATTGGTCGTCGAGAATTTCTCAGCATCTATGGTGATGACTATGATACAGAAGACGGCACTGGCGTAAGGGACTATATTCATGTGGTTGACCTGGCTAAAGGTCATGTGGCAGCAGTTGAGTACTTAGAGTATAACAAAGGGTGCGAAGCGTTTAATTTAGGAACGGGTACTGGCTACTCAGTTTTAGAGATGGTCCATACCTTTAATAAAGTTAATAATATGGATATTTGCTATAAAATAATCGAGAGAAGAGATGGCGATATTGGCGTTTGTTTTTCAAACCCAGAAAAGAGCATTAAAAAGTTATCATGGAAAGCAATGTATAATTTGGAAGATATGGTGCGTGATTCTTGGAGATGGCAGTTGCAGAATCCATCGGGATACTCTGAATAATCACGAGGTCTGTCCAAGACGCTCTATTCGAGTTTCAATTAAGATTTATTAGGTATGGCTTCATTGTATAGGTTATGTACTGGCAAATCTGCAAGTGATTGAACATTGTTTACAAGATAACCTACAAGAAGTGTGGATCTCAGCAATCTAAAAGAATATATGTAAAAGCACTATCTAAATTAAAAAAGCGAGAAAGATAAATTGATATCTTTCTCGCTTTTTCTTAATTTGACTACTCATAAATCTTTTAGAAATGTATTAAAATTATACTTGACTGATCGTTCTTTAATACCTATAATAATTTTATCTTGATTAAAGAATGAACGTTCTTTAAAAATGTTCTTTATTAGATGCTTATGAGGAGAGCGAAATGGCTAGAAAAAGGGAATTTGATGAAAACGAAGCATTAATGAAAGCAATGCAATTGTTTTGGATTCAAGGTTATGAAAAAACATCTATGGATGATTTGGTGAATCACATGGGGGTACACCGTAAAAGCATTTATGATACTTTTGGAAATAAGCACGCATTATTTCTAAAGGTTTTAGCATATTATAAGCAAAGTGTTAGTGAAGAAATACTTACACAACTTGAGCATAAAGAGTCAGCATTTGATAAAATAAGTGCTTTATTTGACTATTCAATGCAGAGTAATGAAAAACAAGGAAAAGGGTGTTTGGTTGTAAATACAGCAGTAGAATTAGCGCTACATGATGAAGCGATCGCTCAGATTGTTCGCACTAATTTTGATGAGACTGAGAATGTCATTTATCAATTGTTACAATTTGGTCAAACAATAGGAGAGTTTTCAACTCAATTGGATCTAGACATTACTACTAAGTTTATTCATAACGCATTAATTGGGATTCGAGTTCAATTAAAAACTGCAGGGGATTTTGAAAAATTAAAACAAGTTGTTGAGATGACATTAAGGGTTTTACAGAAATGACATCTTAAATAAGGAGAAAATTATGAAAGTAGCACAAATTACAAAGTATTCAAAACAAGTAAAATTAGCGATGAATGAAATTGAGATACCTAAGATCAAAGATAATGAAGTTTTGGTCAAAGTTAAAGCTGCGGGTGTTAACCCTGTTGATCTACTTATTGCAAGTGGTAGTATTCGATTAGTACAGCGTTATCAGTTTCCATTAACACTTGGCAACGAGCTCGTAGGTGTTATTGAAAAAACAGGAGAGAAAGTTAGTCATTTCAAGGTAGGCGATAAAATAATGACACGATTACCAGTAGATCAAATTGGTGCTTTTTCTGAATATGTAGCCGTTGATGCAAAAGCGATTGCTTTGATGCCAGCTCATTTGAATTATGTTGAAGCAACTGCAGTTCCGTTAACAGGATTAACAGGCTAGCAAGTATTAAATGACGTGATGAAAGCTAAAAAGGGGCAAAGTGTTTTTTTACCAGGTGGTACTGGAGGATTAGGAGCGATGGTTATCCCTATAGCAAAATACATGGGTTTACGCGTTATTACAAGTGGTAGCGAGAGTGGACAGGAACGTATGTTAGCAATGGGAGTAGAGCAGTTTATTAACTATAAACAGCAAAACTATATCGATTTACTATCAAATATCGACTATGTGATAGATACTTTAGGTCCAAGTGAACTTAGAAATGAGTTAAAGATCTTGAAGCCCCATGGGAAACTGGTGTCATTAAAAGGTGTTCCTAACCGTCGGTTTGCCAAAGATAATGATTTTTCATTATTGAAAACATTGTTATTTGGGTTTGTGGGCAGTAAGTATGATCGAATGGCAGAGAAACAAGGAAAGGAATATCATTTCTTTTTTGTGCAGTCAAATGGTGAGCAACTTAAAAAGGTAGCTGAAATCTTAGAATTAAACAGCATCAAGCCTACAATTGACAAGGTATATCCTTTTACACAAATTAATGAAGCTTTGGATCATGTTGCCAAAGGTCATGCTCAAGGAAAAGTGATCGTAACTTTTGAATCATAAAAAATATATAATGGAGACCCAAAATGAAAATTAACATTCCTGTAGAACAAACAATTAAGAAACGAAATAGCGTTAGAACTTTTGAAGAAAGAAAACTGACAGATAGTGATAAAGAAAGGCTGAAGGAATTTGCAAATAACTTATCGAATCCCTTCGGTGAAAAGGTAAATTTTCATTTTATTGAAAAGAACACAGAAACAAATGGAGAAAAACTCGGAACATATGGCGTTATTAAAGGAGCCAATTTTTTTATTGGCGCATCAGTTGCCAATACCAAATTAGGATTGGAAGCAGTTGGATACGAATTTGAAAATTTGATTCTATATGCGACTCATTTAGGGCTTGGAACTGTTTGGTTGGCTGCAACTTTTAGCCGCGACCAATTTTCCGCTGCAATGGGAATCAAAGCGGATGACCATTTTCCAGCCATTTCACCAGTTGGCTATCCTGTGAAGAAAAGACTTAAGGAATCTCTTATGCGAAAGCTGATGAAGTCTGATCAACGCAAGCCGTGGGAGACTTTATTTTTCAAGAATGATTTTTTAACGCCTCTGACTGAAATGGAAGCTGAGAAATACGCATTACCCTTACAAATGTTACGTATAGCACCTTCAGCTACCAATGCTCAACCGTGGAGGGTTCTCCTAAAGGATGAAGTCTTTCATTTTTATGAAACGCATAATGCCAATACAAAGGAAGATGAACTTTTTATTAAGCGTGTTGATCTTGGAATTGGCATAAGTCATTTTCATCAGACAGCATTGGAACAAAGTTTATCTGGCACATTTGAACAATCCTCACAAGAAACTATTGAGATTCCTTCGAATACACAATACATTATTTCTTGGGTGCCTAAAAAAGACTAAACAATAAGAAGATATCTCATGCGCGACCATTTATTTGATTAAAACACATATCTCAGGTAAACCAATAAAATATTGGAAAATACCCGGTTAGATGAGAGATGATGCAATAAGTCAAGGGATTATTACCGAGGACATATAAGCCACTACATTTAATGACTGGGTGAAGAAGGAAAATCAACTTGGAATGGCATGCATGGCAATGTATAAACACTTTATCGATCATCAGTGGGTTAAAACTAAAATTCTAAGCTTTAATCTGGAATTGACAATAAATTTAAATCAAGTTCTGACATTTTGATGTTAGGACTTTTTTTAGTTCAGACGCAATATTATTTGTAACTTGCCTTTTATAAGAATAAGTATTAATAAAATAAAAAAGCCATATATGGCACTTAAATACGATTATTGCTATTTATAATGCAAAATATTGCTATTTAAAATTAGTGGTATTATAATGTAGACATAGCAGGTAAAATTTGTTTGATTAAAATCATGATAGCTTAAATGATTTAATATTACACATCAATAGATGTATAAGAAGGGAGTGAGATTATGGGTAAATATTTAACTTCTCATAGCGCATTAACTGAAATTGGTGCTAGACTTAAAGCTTATAGAATAGATTTTCCATTGTCGCAAGATGAATTAGCACTTAAATCTGGCATCGCTAAACGAAGTATTTCACGCATGGAAAATGGTGAAGATATACAGTTTGGAAACCTTATAAAGGTACTCATAGCACTTGATTTAGATGCCAATCTTGATATGCTTGTTCCAGACCCTCAAAAGAGACCCTCGAATTACTTAAAAGATAAATCGATTCCACCACAAAGAAAACGCGTAAGCGTTAAAGTATCTAAAAAACCAAAGACCGATATTAGATGGGGAGATGAAAACCTATGAACAATACTGCGACTGTATCGCTTTGGGGAACAACAGTGGGCTACTTTCATTTAGAAGAAGGCAAAAGGTATGTATCGTTTGAATACGACAAGAACTTTCTGAGCATGGGAATCGAGGTATCCCCCCTCAAGATGCCATTATCAAATAGAGTATATGAGTTTCCTGAACTGGTATCACCAGCTTTTAAAGGTGTTCCAGGCTTAATAGCAGATTCATTGCCAGATAAGTTTGGCAATGCAGTGATCGATCAGTGGCTTGCGGCAGAAGGCAGAACACCAGAATCTTTTAATGTCATAGAGCGCTTATGTTATACAGGAAAACGTGGAATGGGTGCACTGGAATATGCCCCAGCATTTAATGTACTAGGAAACCAGGATGATAAAATAAGCATTGCAAGATTAGTGGATTTTGCTTCAGCAGTATTAGCTGAGAAAGAAAATATATTGTTATCATCACAGAATGAAGTTGAGTTTAAACAACTTTTAAAACTTGGAACATCAGCTGGTGGTGCGAGAGCAAAAGCTGTCATTGCCTTCAATAATACAACAGGAGATATCCGTTCTGGGCAAGTTGACCTTGATGATGGGTACGATTATTGGTTAATTAAGTTTGATGGCGTCACAAAAAATGGAGATCATAATCTTCAAGATGTTGTAGAATATACTTTGATTGAATATGCGTATTATAAAATGGCACTTGAGGCAGGAATTGTGATGAGCGAGTGTAAGCTACTTGAAGAAGGCAGTCGCAAACATTTTATGACAAAGAGATTCGATAGAACGGATGGTAAGAAGTTGCATATGCAGTCGTTAGGGGCACTCTTGCATATTGACTATAATGAACCTGGATTATGTAGCTATGAATTAGCGGCTTTAACTGCAAGAAGATTGGGTTTGCCAAGTAGTGATATAGAACAGTTTTTCAAAAGAATGGTATTTAATGTTTTAGCAGTCAATCAGGATGACCATGTAAAGAACATTTCATTTTTAATGGATAGAAATGGGGTCTGGTCTTTGTCTCCAGCTTATGATATAACATTTGCAAGTGATTCAGGTAATAAATGGCTTCAGGCACATCAAATGACGATTAATGGTAAAAAGTCGAACATATTGGTGGATGATATGATGGCATGTGGTCAAAATATGGACCTCACGAAGTATAAATGCAAGAAAATCTTAGACGAAGTAGACAGTGCTGTTAAAAAGTGGCGAGCAATTGCGAGGTCAATTAATATCAAAGAAAATACTATAAATATAATAGAAAACGAAATGAAAAAAATAGTTGTTTAGATGAATAAATAATTATTAATCTTTACCTTATATAATAAAGGAGGATCAACGAATGAGCTTTACAATCATAGCAACTTGGCAGATGGCATTTGATGGTGTCAGTGAAGCTACTAAAATATTAAAAGAAAAAGGCAGTGCATCAGAGGCAATTGAAACTGCAATTAAATGCGTTGAGGATAATCCGATGTATGGATCCGTGGGGTATGGCGGTTTACCTAACTTCATAGGAACTGTAGAGCTTGATGCAGCGTATATGAATGGCGATACCATGGGAATAGGCGCCGTAGCAAGTATAAAAGACTATGCAAACCCAGTTTCTATAGCTAAAAAATTAAGTGAAGATCGATTTAATATATTCTTAGTCGGTTCAGGAGCTGAGGCATATGCCCACAGTCATGGTTTTGAGCGCAAAAATATGTTAACTGAGTCTTCAAAAAAGACATGGGAAGAAAGAATTAAAGAGATTCATGAGAAAAACTTAAGTCCTTACGATGGACATGATACGGTGGGTATGGTTATTATAGATCATAATAAGTCTATGGTTGCAGCTACTTCTACAAGTGGATTATTTATGAAGAAACCTGGTAGAATAGGTGATTCGGCGCTTCCAGGTTCCGGCTATTTTGTCGATAGCGAAATTGGAGGCGCAACAGCGACTGGACTTGGTGAAGATATCATGAAAGGATGCTTGTCTTACGAAGTCGTTAGACTGATGGAAGAAGGATATACGCCACAAAACGCTGCTGACAAAGCAGTGAATGATTTTTCTGAAAAGCTAAAGCGGAAAAATGGTGTCGTTGGTGCGATTTCTCTGGTATGCGTCAATAACCAAGGGGACTGGGGCGTTGGTACAAATGTGGAATTTTCATTTGTAGTGGCATCTGATCTACATGAACCCAAAGTATATACTGCAAACAATGAAGGTGGAATAACCACTATTATAGAAAAAGCTTAAGAATTCTGGCTTTAATAAATGGGAGCATACTATGGCAAAAAACGACAATATGTTGGCAATACTGTGGATGCTGAATTCAGGTGCAAAAGTGACTGCGAAACAAATCGCCGAGAAATTAGAAATAAATATTCGGACGGTTTATCGATATATTGATGCATTAAGTGCTAGTGGCATACCTATAATTTCAGATGCAGGTCACAATGGCGGATATAGCTTGCAAAGTAATTTAATTAAAGCACCATTGATATTTGATATAGAAGAAAAAAAAGCACTTCTACATGCAGCCGTATTTGCAAAAGAAGCTGGTTATCCTTTTAATGAAGCGTTAGATCATGCAACTTCAAAGCTTAGATTGTATTCTAGTCAAGAACATGAGGACGTCCTCAGTCGCCATTTAGCTGGTTTTGAAGTGATCAATCGTAGGGGCGCGCCTTCTATTCAGCCGTTATTGACAGAACTTGAACAGACTATTGCAGATGAAATGTCTATTGAAATTGATTATCGCTCTGGTCGTGAGGTTAAGGCTAAGCGTCGAATGATAGACCCTTATGGCATGATCTTCTGGAACAATAAATGGTATACGGTTGCGTTTTGTCATCTAAGAAATGAAATTCGCAGTTTTCGTATTGAACGTATTATTCAAATAAACCGTACCCCAAAATCGTTTAAACGGCCAGAAGATTTTTCAGCCCGTGATTTTTTCATGCAAAATCTTTTACCTGATTTAGTGGGAAGAGAGGGTTTAGTCTCATTGGTAATTAGCGGAAGAGCAGAAGCTTTAGATGACTTATGTCTACATTGGTTTTTAGGACATCATCTGAAAGAGCGGACATCTGATCAAGCAGTATTTTTACTTGAAGAAGAAGCATTGCATCTTTATGTTCCATATTTTCTTCTATCCTATGGGAAAGCTATCCAAGTAATTGAACCACAGAGTTTGAAGGAAAAGCTTGTTTTTGTTACTTCAGAATTAATGAAATATTACATGCTTTAATCAATATAATAATTCTCACAACTTTTACAACTTCACTGACAGTAGATGTCAGTGAAGTTGTTTTATAATGAAGGTAGTCATTGATTATCACTTAGGGGTATCACTTGATGAATAAAAATCAGGAGAACTTACAAATGAATAATTCAGTTTATCTTTATGTGTTTGACACCATGTCAGACTGGGAAATAGGTTACTTAACTGCCGAGTTAAATTCGGGAAGATACTATAAAAAGGGACTTAACCCTACAAAAGTTGTGACTGTGGGAATTGAAAAGACAGCTATAACTACAATGGGTGGACTAAAAATACAACCTGATATCAAACTGGATGAAATTATTATTGAAAGTACAGATGCATTGATTTTACCGGGTGGTAACACTTGGACAGAATCAGTTCATCAACCTATCTTAGAAATCGCCCAGAGATGTTTACATGAAGGTATATGGGTTGCAGCAATTTGTGGCGCTACGATTGGGCTAGTTCAAAGTGGACTTCTTAATTCTCGATTGCATACAAGTAATGATCTAGATTATCTTAAGATGGTTTGTCCCACTTATACAGGTGAGAAGTATTATAAAACAGCGTCTGCAGTAACGGATCAAAAATTAATTACAGCTTCTGGAATAGCACCACTTGAATTTACAGTACAAGTCTTGAAAGCATTAGAGGTATTTTCTTCAAAAACATTAGAGGCATGGTATAATCTAAATAAAACACATGAGGGCAAATATTTCTACGAGTTGATGAATTCAAGACAGTGAAGTTATTATGCATTTTATTTAAATTGATTAATGGAGGATAAAAATGGAAGAAAATAACGGAAATATAGGCATCTCGGGTAAATATACAAAGAATGGAACTCCAAATGGTTTTACAACCATTACGCCATTTATAGTTGTGAAAAATCCATCTGAAGCAATTGCTTTTTATAAAACCGTTTTTGGTGCAAGGGTTAAGGATGTTACTGAATTTCCTGATGGAAATGGCAATAAAATTATAGTTCATGCGGAATTAGATTTTGGAAATGGTTTTTTACAGCTTGGAGCTGCAAATCCAGATTATAAATTGGTTTTACCACCTGATGAAGACAATGCGTGTTATTCGTTAGCGATTTACGTTTTAAATGCAGATCAAACGGTTGAAGTTGCAGTCGTAAATGGTGCCAAAATAAGAGAACCTATAACGAGTTTCGTTTCTGGTGACCGATTTGGCAGTATATTAGATCCATATGGGGTAAGGTGGTCAATAATGACTAGAGTTGAAGATTTGTCAGAAGAAGAAAGTAGTCGTAGAGTTGCTGAATGGGCGAAGCGTTTTAGTGGAGAATAAAAATACAATAATGATTAGGTTGACTAAAAAATCCAATCATATTACGATTAATAAAGATGAAAAGTATCGGTAAACTAAGGAGGAATGACTTTGCCAACAATCAGAACGATTCAAGCGAGAACTAAACTTTTCAAGATATGGGAGCGGTTTGTCACAAAAGGTGAAATTGACGCTTCTTTTGTCCGCAAAGGAATAGCCGATTCTTGGATACGTAGTAGTGCTTATGGAATCGATCCTTTTAATGAAGTAGTAAAAACAAAAATTGATAAAATTGCCCTTGAGCAAAGGCAAAAGGCATTTGAACCTTTTTTAAAAATAGCATTTCCATTTATGGAAACCATTTATAAAGATATTGGTGATAGTGGCATGGAAGTGAGATTCACAGATGCACAAGGATATGTTCTTGCATATCTAGGAGACGAAGTTGTATATGCTGAACGGGACCGATATGAAGGCATCAATGTTTCTGAAGAAGAAGTGGGTACAAACGCTATCGGCATCGTCATTAAAAGGGGGATGCCTTATCAGGTTAGTGGTCCAGAACATTATAGCAAGATGTTCCATAGCATCACAACATCAGCAGCTCCAATCAAAGATGAGGAGGGCAACCTTCTAGCAGTACTTAGTATTTCAGAAAAAAACGATATCGTCCATCCCCATACTTTGGGGATGATTTTGGCATCTGCTCTCGCCATTGAACATGAGATAAAATTGATTAAAACCAATGATGAGCTAAAAAGAATGATCAATCATTTAGATGCAATGATGCAAACCATTGTCGAAGGGATATTGACCATTACACATGAAGGTGTAATTACCGATGTCAATCGTTCGGCGCTTAAAATACTCAAGAGACAATTTTCTGAGCTTTTCGGAAAAAACATTGACGAAATTACAGGCAAACCCATTATGCATATGATACGCAATGAGATTTCTGCCTCTGAGGAGAAGGAAGTTCAGTTCAGTGTTAGAGGACGGAAAAGAACGATTTTATTTTCTTTTAAGCCGATTCATTATAAAGATGACAATTTAAGAGAGTATCTTATTACATTTAGAGAAACGAAGAACGTCTATTCGCAAGTCAATAAATTATTTGGTTCTAAGGCAATCTATACATTTGAGGATATCATTGGATCAAGCAAATTGATTAAAGACGCCGTGAGATTGGCCAAAACGGTATCTATGACGGATGCTACTATCCTTCTTAACGGTGAAAGTGGAACGGGTAAGGAATTGTTTGCGCAAGGAATTCATAACGAATCTCCAAGAAAAAATAATTCGTTTGTTTTTATCAATTGTGGCGCAATTCCAAGGGACTTGGTGGCCAGTGAACTTTTTGGTTACGAAGAAGGTGCTTTTACAGGCGCTAGGAAAGGTGGGAACCCAGGTAAGTTTGAGCTGGCTGATGGTGGAACGCTATTTTTAGATGAGATTGGTGATATGCCTCTAGATACACAAGCTAATTTGCTTAGGGTGCTTGAAACCAAAGAAGTTGTAAGAGTGGGTGGCAATGAAGTTATACCTGTAGATGTTAGAGTGATTGCTGCGACACATAAAGATCTTGTGGAAGAGGTAAGGAAGGGGAATTTTAGAAGTGATTTGTTCTATCGTCTCAATGTGATGCCTATTTCAACGCCATCTCTTAGGGATCGCAAAGAAGATATAAGGGTGATGATCGATTATTTTTACCTGCAGTTCACTAAAAACGAAAAATTAAAAGTGCCAATAGATGAGAATTTTTATAAAGTGATGTCACAATTTTCATGGCCTGGAAATGTAAGAGAACTACAAAATGTTATGCAGATGATTACGAACTTAAGCCCTGATAAAAAGAGACTTACGAGTCAACAAATTCCTGATTATATCAAAGAAAAAGTCGGAGTTACTACATCAAATGATCAAGATGATCAATTGGTTAGACCGCTTAATCTAATTGAAAAAGAAGCAATTATTAATGCTTTGAATATATCTGATCACAATGTCGTTCAAGCAGCCAAAATGCTAGAAATTGGGAGAACTACACTTTACAGAAAAATGGAGAAATACGATATTTCTTAAAAAATGCACCATATCGGTACATATGTACCGATATGGTGCATTTAAAGCTTTTTTTACGACACAAAGTGGTTCATAATGGAACACTTGCTTTTTTGATGACGAAAATTCATTAAATGAGTGAGTGTTTTTTATTGCATAAATTATCACAAAAATTTATTTTTATTTGTAAACATGAGTTATTTGAAGGTTTGTATATATTTATTGAGTAAAATTATAAAAAAAAATATAAACTGGCTAGTTAATTGCATATATAGATTATGGAGGTGTGATGATGAAAAAAACTCTTTTATCCATTGGAATATATATTTCATTTTTTTTAGCGCTAAGTGAAAAGATAACCATTGTAAATATTGCTGTTTCAATAGTTGTGGGCCTCATCGTCTATAGTCTCAACAAGAATAGTGGTGAACTGGCTAAATTAATCAACCTAAGAACAATTACGACATGGTTTATATTCTTGATAATGCTCTTTATTGAAATCGTCAAAGCCAATTTTCAAGTGGCAAAAATAGCCTTATCTGTCGATATGAAACTAGAACCTCAAATTGTCATGTATGAGAGTAGAATTAAAAACAACTGGTTATTAACAATTCTTGCAAATGTGATCACCCTGACACCTGGAACGATGTCAGTGGATATCAGTAATAATCTGTTGAAAATTCATTGTTTGAATAAGAACTATGCGGATAGTTTAAATGTAATGGTGCTTGAAAAACTACTCTTTAAGATAGAAGGTGAATATAATGGATAGATTTTTAACTTTTGCTATCATTTTTTTAGGCATTACAGTTTTACTTTGTATGATCCGGGTTATAAAAGGCCCGACAAAAGGAGATAGAATTATAGGCATCAACGTGATTGGTACCAAAACGATGGTTATAATTGCCATGGTTTCATTTATCTTAAAGGAAACTTACTTCATAGATGTAGTTATAGTATATGCACTTATTAGTTTTATAGGTTCTTATATGATTTCGAGAGAAATTTCAGGAGGTGCAAACAATGATTGATTTGATTTCGAAATTCTTAATTGTATTTGGACTCTTCTTCTTTTTCGTAGGGACTGTAGGCATCTTGAGATTTCCAGATGCTTTAACAAGAGCACATGGCGCTGCAAAAGCGGATACGCTTGGAGCGGTCTTATGTATATTGGGCTTGGTTTTACAAGCAGGGTTTAGCCCAGTGACGATCAAACTCATATTGATTGTATGTTTCTTATGGACGGCTAATCCAACTGCAACGCATATGATTGCCAAAGCAATTTACAATAAAGGATTTAAGGAGGAATGATGATGAAGGTGTTTATAGTTATTGTGCTGATCATCATGATCATCGGTTCTATTGCAGCTGCTAAAACAAAGAACTTACTAAGTGCCATCATCATTTTCATGGTGTATACGATGATGATGTCTATCCTATGGCAGCAATTAAATGCACCAGATTTGGCCATCACGGAAGTATCTGTTGGAACAGGGATTACTTCTATATTGTTTTTGGTAACCTATAGAAAGATCAAGGTGGTTAAAAAATGAAACAGTTAACGGCTATTGTGGTTACAGTGTTATTCATAGGATTTCTCTTGATGGCAGTGGTAGAGATGCCAGAACTAGGCTCGGATGATCCTATCACGCATAACGAAGTCATGGACAAATATATTCAAGATGCAATAAAAGATACAGGCGCAATCAATATTGTATCGGCAGTTATCTTAGATTATCGGGCTTTTGATACGTTTATAGAAGCCTCAGTGATCTTCACAGCGCTCATCTTTGTCAGGGTTGTTATCAAGGAAAGGGGATCAGGAGATGAAAAGTAGTATTATATCAAATATCATCAAATTGCTGTTACCTTTTATTCAAGTGTTTGGCATCTATGTGGTTTTATATGGACATCTTTCTCCAGGTGGTGGATTTGCAGGTGGAAGTATCTTAGGTGCAAGTATGATTATCTATCGCTATTTAAACGGTCCTGTAAAAACTGATGCAAAATATAATAAAAGCAATTTGTTGAAAATAGTAAGTATTGCACTGATTCTCTATGGTATCATCAAAGGTTCTGTCTTTATTGGGGCATTTTTTGGTGGCCACACTTTAATTGGTACTGGCGTTCCTGCAACTTTGATAAGTGGTGGTTTTATATTACCACTGAATATCTTAATCGGAGCAGTAGTGGCAATTGCTTTTTATGTCATTGCAACTCTATTTGAAGAAGGAGATACAGCTCATGGCGATGTTAGGGACTAATTATATTCAGGTAGGAGCAATCATCTTATTCGGTATCGGTTTCATGATACTTTTACTCAACAACAACTTGATAAAGAAAATCATAGGCATGAATATCATGGACACGTCAATATTTCTTTTGTTTATTACGTTAGGGAACATTGATGGTAAGGAGGCACCTATAATAGTTGGCGGTAAAATGAGTACAACAGGCTATATCAATCCTATACCCTCATCTTTAATGCTTACAGGGATCGTAGTAGCTGTAAGTGTAACAGCTTGTATGCTTGCCCTTACGATTAAGTACCACGCTTACTATGGCACCATTGAACTAGATGAAATCAAAGCGATAAGAGGTGAAATTAATGAATGATAGTCTAATTAAACTCATTCCACTTTTAACGATTATGGGGCTTATGGTGGCTGCCTTTATTATGCCACTCATTAAGAATAAGAAAATGAGTTATATTTTGTTTATGTCAATTAATAGCCTTGTCGTTATTTTAAATATCATTAATTTGAGTTTTGTCTCACTTCATGGCGCATACGTCATGGTAATTGGACATTTCAAAGCGCCGTTTGGCATTACTTTTAGAATTGGAGAAATTGAAGCAGTCATTGGCCTTTTATTTGCTTTTGTGATGTTGATGATTGCATGGTATTCATATTATGGACTGGAAAAGGAAATACCCAGTCGTAAGACAGGCTTTTTTTATACATTGATATCTTTACTTTTGGCATCACTTCTAGGCATTGTCTACACTTATGATTTATTCAACGGTTATGTATTTATTGAAGTGAGCACATTGGCCGCTTGCGGTATTATAATCATCAAAGATAAAAAAGAAAATGTCAAAGCGACACTTAAATACTTAATATTGAGTACACTCGGTTCTGGTCTTGTACTGATGGGCATTGCACTTGTGTATTCTATGTCAGGGCATCTGAGTATGGCATACATCCAAACCGTTTTATCGACCAACGTAGTTGGGAATGAGAACACCATTTTGATAAGTTTAATCTTGTTTACTGTAGGTTTAGGCATCAAAGGTGCTATGTTTCCAATTCATATTTGGTTACCAGATGCGCATTCATCCGCACCTTCGCCTTCTAGTGCAATTCTTTCAGCACTAGTGATCAAAGCGCCAATCATTTTTTTAATCAAAATTTATTACCTCGTATTTGGATTCGAAATATTAAGTGGCACAGTTGTGCTAAACCTGTTGCTTGTTTTTGGTTCACTTGGAATGATTGCAGGCTCGCTTTTAGCACGATCTCAAACAGAACTGAAACGCATGATTGCTTATTCGAGCGTATCACAAATGGGTTATATTTTCTTTGGTATCGGCCTTGGTAATCGCTTAGGGCTTGCTATGGCAATCTATCATATGGTTGCCCATGGTGTGACTAAATCCAATTTATTTTTAGCAGCAGGTTCTTTTATTGAACAAACAGGTAAAAAGAAGATAGACGATTTCAAAGGGATTGGTAAAGAAATGCCCGTAACACTAGGTATCTTTACGCTCTGTGGATTATCCATGATTGGTATACCTGTTTTGCCAGGATTTATCAGTAAGTGGAATCTTTCGATGGCAGCGATTGAAAGCGGACGGATTTATTTACTAGCTATATTGCTTGCGAGTAGTTTGCTCAATGCTTCTTATTATTTTCCGATTATCATCAATGGGTATTTCGGTGAAGACAATTTGGATGGAAAAGTTTTCAAATCTAAGAGTAAGCCAATCAAGACGCTCTTACCACTGATTATCCTGTCAATCATTATGATTTTAATTGGATTTATGTCTGGAACAATCATTGACTTTATCGATCGCGGTATCTATTTTAACTAAGAAAATCTTATAATTTACTATGCAATTGCCATAATAATCCAATGAAAATGGAGAGATGATAATGGAAAAAGTTCTATTGGTATTGCCCTTAATTGTTCCTATATTTAGTGCACTTTTAATATCTAATAATCGGTTAATTAAGGAATCGCAAATTACAAAAGTCGTAGCTGTCACAGTCCTATTGAACGCGATTTTAGCTTGGTGTTCAATCTATCAAAATTCCCTTACACAGTTACATCTATTAAAAGTAAATAATTTCTTAGATTTATATATCAGAATTGATCAATTGAGCAGATTGTTTACGTTAATGGCTTCATTTTTATGGGTGTTGACTGCTTTCTATGCTTTTGGTTATATGAAAAACAAAAAAAGGCTTAGACAGTTTTATTCATTCTTTACATTGACACTGGGGATTGTTTTGGGAATTGCCTTTTCAGGGAATTTATTTACGCTATATGTGTATTATGAGTTATTAACTTTATCCACGCTACCACTTGTGATGTACAACGGTACAGAACAAGCACTTTCAAGCGGGAAGAAATACATCATCTATTCGTTTAGTGGCGCCACGCTTATCTTGTTTGGCATGATGCTTCTATATTCAGTAACGGGTACAATGGCGTTTTCACCTAGAGGTATTTTGACGCAAATCGACTCAAACAATTACAGTATTTTATTGCTGAGTTATATTGTTATGTTTTTAGGATTTGGCGTTAAAGCAGCACTTGTACCTTTTCATTCTTGGTTACCTGATGCAATGGTCGCACCGACACCAGTGAGTGCTTTACTTCATGCGGTTGCTGTCGTCAAAAGTGGTGTTTTTTCCTTAATCAGGATGACTTATTTTATATTTGGTGCAACTGCAGTTAGAGCTCTCGATGCACCAAAATACTTAATGCCATTTGTTGTGCTTACCATAGTTATGGGGTCGTTTTTAGCACTTCACCAGGATCACTTGAAAAAGAGACTGGCATATTCTACGATTTCACAACTTGGTTATATGCTTCTCGGCATCTTGATGCTGAATCCAAATGGTCTAAGTGGGGCAATGCTTCATATGATTAATCATGCCCTTATAAAAATCACACTTTTTTTCATAGTTGGCGCGATTACTTTGAAAACTGGGAAAAAGTATATTCATCAGATTGATGGTTTAGGAAAGCAAATGCCAATTTCGATGCTCTGTTTTGCGGTAGCTGCAATATCTCTTGTGGGTATCCCACCGACGAATGGCTTTGTTAGTAAATGGTACCTTGGCTTAGGTGCAATGAACGGTAGTAATTTCAGTTATATCTTTATTTTATTGCTAAGTGCTTTTTTAACGGCGGGTTATCTGCTTCCAATTGTGGTTACTGCATTTTTCAAAAACTACAAAGGCGATGAACCCAATACACAAAGCAATTCTAGAGAAGTAAATCCACATGATGCAGAACTTCAGGTGACGACGGTTAGTCTGGATCCTGAAAAGGCAATGCTTTTGCCTATTATAGGTTTGACTATTCTTATCGTCATACTTGGTCTTTTTCCAAATCCAGTGATAAGTTTTTTAAATGGCATTATCTTAGACGCGTTTTAGGAGGACTTAGATGTATATTATGCTTACGATTTTAATACTTCCTTTCCTTGCATCACTTATTGGTTTTTCCTTAGGTCGACGCAGTGAAAGACATAGAAATGCGTTCAACATATTATTTACGATAGTTGAATTTTTGCTGGTGTTAATGCTATTTCCAGCGCTTAATGATGGACCTATTGAATACAGTGTGCCCCATATCATGGGAACGGGTATTCATCTGAAAGTTGATCTCCTAAGATATTCTCTGCTATTTATCACATCACTTATTTGGTTGCTGACGACGATTTATTCCACTCAATATCTGATCAAGTATAAAAATAGAAATCGCTATTACCTTTTCGTTATGTTGACGTATGCAACTACTGTTGGCATGTTCATGTCTGCTAACTTACTCAATCTATTCACTTTTTTTGAAGGACTATCATTTACCTCATACCTCCTTGTTATTCATGATGAGGATGCATACAGTCATGAAGCTGGAAGAACGTATCTTTCAATGGCGATTGCAGGGGGTATGGTGACCCTTTTTGGTATATTTTTAGCCTTTGACTATACTGGAACGCTTGAACTGTCAGAAATGGGTACTAAATTATCAAGTTTAGGTGGTAACAAATACATCACTGCAATACTGATTATGTTTGGTTTTATGATAAAAGCGAGTGTTTTTCCACTGCATTCCTGGTTACCAAAAGCCTATCCAGCTGCACCTGCTCCAGCAAGTGCCATTCTTAGTAGTATCTTGGTTAAAGCAGGTCTTTTTGGTTTAATCATCATTGTTATAGAACTATTCCCATTTGATTATCCCATAGCGATGGCACTTTATTTACTTGGAATTGTCAATATCTTTCTGGGGGGGTGTTTGGCAATGATGCAGCGAAATATCAAACGTATTCTTGCTTTTAGTAGTTTGAGCCAGATGGGCTTTATGTTGATGGGGCTGGGTCTTGTTGGAATATTAGGCGAAGAAGGTGGCCTTGCACTTGCGGCAACAATTCTTTATATGATGAATCACGCTTTCATCATTGCATTGCTTTTCCTTGGTGCTGGTATTATCTATATGGTGCTTGGGGAACTAAGTATAAATTTCATCAAAGGTTTTGGTAGGGAGAAAACTGTTCTAAAAGGAATTTTCTTGATTGGAACTTTAGGTGTAACTGGTGTTCCAGGGTTTAGTGGCTACATCTCAAAAACGATGTTGCATGATGCGATACTAGAGGCATCTCATTTAACGCATAATCCTATCTTTAAAGTGACAGAAGTACTCTTTATGGTAGGTGGTGGCCTTACTGTTGCATATATGGCTAAATTGTTTTATGCCATATTTATTGAAAAGAATCCAAAATTCTATGGACAATATAAAACGGAGATCAGTAAAAGGGCATTGATTCCGATGAGCGTTCTAGCACTGTTAATTGTATGGATAGGTGTATTTCCATCTGGAATAGTGAATCGTTTAATGGGTTATGCTGAAAGCATAGGCATGAATATTCAACTTGAAGTTAATTATTTTACACCTGCAGCTATTGGTTATTCGTTAACTTCCATCGTCATTGGCATGGTAATCTACTTTGTGATCATCAGAAAGCTATTGGTCACAAAGACGTCAGAAGGCGAAGTATATGTCAATCCATCACGTGATTGGATTAGTCTTGAAAAAAATGTATTTGGCCCGATACTATCAGGAATCTATAAAGCAATGACGGTCATATTTAAAGCGCTGGATAATATATTAATACATGCTGTCGATTATACGAGTAGGTTGATGAAATGGATTAATGGAATGGAGAGTGTTATCATCCCAAAAATTGAATGGCAAAATCTTGGTGAAAGATCACTTAAAAATAGGATGATCGCCATGGGGATTAATGAAGATCAAAATAAAATGTCTGATATTGTCTCACATTTAATGTTGGATAAAAGAAAGACTGATATAATAAAGACTGATAAAAATGAACATGTGACTCGAGCTTCAGACGAAGTTGAGAAAAAGAAGCAATCACTTTCTGATATCTTTGCAAAAGCTTCAACAGTGACAGCTTCTATATTTCTGATAGAGATCGTTTTAGTATTTAGCTTCTTATTTGTTTTTTTGACTAGATAGTGATCAATAATCCTAAAACGTGAAATCCTAAATAGTGTAAATTATGAATCAAGCTCAGACAAAGTATTTTGTTGGGGCTTGATTTTTTTATAGAAACAGTTTAAATTCTAACTTAATTACGTCTACATGTGTAGACTTAATTTCAAATATCTGCTATTATTATAATTAACAGAGATACTGGTGATGTCATGAATAATATTCACTATTTAATAAGGAGAATTTTATGAAAAAGATAGAGTTTTTTATTGTTATATGCTTGATATTTGCTTTATTGACAGCTTGCAAGACCAACACACCGATAATGGAAAGCGATCCATATTTGACTTATTGTTTTGTTCCAAAGGACGCCAAATATCATATGTTTAATATCTACCAAGTAAATAGCGATGCCAAGGATACGGAGGAACAAATGCTTTTAAAGGCTTCCAATATTGGTTTCAATCAACCGGATTGGGCACCAGATGGTAGGGTAATGGCAATTTGGGGATGGCATACTCCTATGATGATTTCAATTTATACTTACGATACTACTTCTGAAGAGTTAATACGGTTAACTGATAAAAATGATGTTTATGATATGTTTCCACATTGGGATAGCAATGGTGAAAAGATAATATTTACGAGACAGTATTTGTTGGAAAATGATAGAAATGAAATTTGGAGCATGAATCGAGACGGTAGTGATCAGATAAAAATCACTGATGGTTATGCTGGGAGCTGGTCACCTGATGGGAATAGTATTGTTTTTAGCGATTTCACTGATGGCAATGAAGATTTATATACATGTAACAGCGATGGAACAAATCGTATTCAAGTTCTTGAATCAGAAAGTAATGAAACATTTCCCTTTTGGTCACCAGACAGTAAGTTTCTTTTATTTGAAAGATATGATACTAATGAAGGAAAAGCCGATATAAGTAGTTTTGAAATATGTAAGTTAAAAGTTAGCAATGGCGAAGTAGATTTATTGACGCAAAACGATTATTTGGATTCAAGTGCAAGATGGTCTAGTGATGGCACTCAAATTGTTTTTATATCCAGTTATAATGGAAGTGAAATTTCAGAAGTATGTGTAATGAATTCAGACGGGTCACAGGTCAAAAAAAATGACGACTACTTCGGAAGGTTCATTTGTAGCGTTTCCTTCATGGCGTCCTTCGCTAAAATCAAACCAATAATGAAAAGAACAATGAACAGAAAGACAAGCTATTAGTCATCGAGACAAGGGGGCAGAAGTGAACAAGTTAAAGAAAAAGCACAAAATTACTTTGATGGTAGTTACAGTATTTTTCAGTGCTTTAGTGACCATAGGATGTCAATCGTCAGAAAATGACGAAACTACCCAAATAGAGAATACCACAATAGAATTTAAGGGTACGGAAACTACTGAATTAGAGAATAAAGATACACTGATGATGAAAATCAACGCTATTATGGCACAAAAAGTTTTGGCAATCACAACAAAAAATGATGAACTATATATGAGGACTGTGTCTAAGGAAGATCCGTATTACCCAAACGAACAAAGACGCTGGTTTATGGAAATGACAAAAGACGGGATGGCAAATTTATCTTTAAAAGTTAAATCAATTGAACTAAAGGATGATAAAACGCTTGTTGCAATTATTAAGCAACATCATTTTTACAATGATGCCTTTGATTTTGAATACCCACTTTTGTTTAAACTAGAAAAATATGGGTGGAAGGATTGTGGTTACGATTTTGAGAGTATTTCTCGGGATAGATATACCTTAAAATATATGATGGGTGAAACCAGAGTTGACGCTTTTATAGAGATGATTGATGACGCTTACGATTACTTAGAGGGTGTATTTGACGAAGTACCAGACCCTAACTTTCAAATCAAATTGTTTAATGATAGAGAACTATTACGTCAAAGGACGATTCCGTCAATAGGTGGATTATTTACTGGCTGGGGAGAACCTAACGAATCATTAAAGCTTTTCACAGGTCTACCCAAGCTTGAAAGTTATAATGGCATTATACAACATGAATTAGTCCATCATATCACGCTTAAGATGTGTAATAATAATCTTGCAAATTGGTTTTTAGAAGGTTTGGCAGTTTATTATGGAAACGCAAAGTTTGACAAATCTTTTTCTAATAATTTATCGAATTTAGTGCCAGAACGAATGACGATGACTATAGCCGAACTTGACAGTACTGACCTTTATGCCCCAAAAACTAAAGAAATTATATGGGATTGGTATAATACAGGATACGCTTATGTGGTGTATATTATTGAAAAATATGGTGAGGAGAAAATTGAGGAAATTTTAAGAAAAGCAGGGGAGCAACCCTTCAACAATAGTTATATGAATAATGATTTTAAATCTCAGAATATAAGAACGACAAGCAATGTAATTTTTGATGTTCTGGGAATAAGTCTGGAAGAATTATCTGCTGATTATATTTCGTGGATGGCTCAAACTAGTTATTTTGATAAATAAATAGATGTGTAAAATGGATTGAGCAATAATCGTCATGTACTCTTTATATATAAAGAAGTATAATCAAACAAAAGGGAGGTAATGATGAAAGCAAATACAGTCATGTACAAAGGCATCAATATGGTCAAATATGAGATGAACTTTAAGGAGAAATTTATTCTTGAAACGTTTAAAAAAGAGCTAGTTGAGACTTTTAATGAAAGTAAATTTGATTTTGGAAGATTTTCGGATGAAAATGAATTCAAGTTTAAATATCATAACAAAATGGGATACTTTGTCCTTTTTAAGAAAAATGGCAATTTTGATCTAGTTCCTGGCTTCCCTATTATGAACAAAGAGAGTGCAAAAGAGCTATTACTAGCCAGTTCGTTTGATGTATGATCATACCCAAAAAATACTTTTGTATGTTAAAAGTAGGTTGATGTTACTGCAAATAACCGAGTAGATTAAACACACTTTAAGTTTAAATCAAGTTTTGACAAATGTTATTCTGTTGAAGCTTGTTTTTTTTTGATTTAATTAGAATTTTATAATTAAGATTTAAGTGATTTCATGTATAATAAAATGAAACATATTTCGTGTATAAAAACATTAGGAGTAAATATGACAAAAACAAATCGTTGGGTTTCATGGGGAATATTGGTCTTTGGTTTTGTAATTGTGTTTTTCCATAGATTGGCAATTGGTTCAGTTGCAGATCAGTTGATGAATGATTTAAAACTAGACAGTGTACAGATCGCTAATCTAGCCGCAATGACGTTTTATGGGTATGCACTGATGCAATTACCTGTTGGCATCATGGTCGACACTATTGGCGTTAGGAAAATTTGTACTGCGGGTATGGCAGTGACCGCACTCGGGTCATTACTCTTTGGATTTTCACACCTAATCTATTTAACTTATTTTGCAAGATTGTTGGTGGGTTTAGGTACGTCTGTCATCATCGTATCTATAATGAAGCTACAAGCTACACTATTTCCGAAAAATATGTATTCGACATTATCAGGGTTAACTTCTCTTTTTGGAAACTTCGGTGCTTTTTTTGCTACCATCCCCTTAACTTTTATAGCGCTTAATTATGGATGGCGTGATACCTTTGTGATCCTTGGTGTGATCACAGTTGCTTTATCTTTTGCAATTTTTCTATTTGTGAAAGAAGCACCACAAGAAACGCATGAAGGTAAAATAAAAATCAAAGAAGGCGTGAAATTTGTTTTGACCAACAAAATGAATTATCCTAACTTCTTTATAATGGTATTCTTTGTAGGTTCTTTAACTGCAGTACTGGGGTTATGGGGCAATGGGTATCTTAAAACGGTATATCATATGACTGGTGAAAAAGCAGCCTACTATCTTTCGTTTATCACCTATGGATTTATCATAGGTGCACCAATCGTTGGAAAAGTTTCAGATTTACTTGGGGGCGAAATAAAGAAAATTATGATTTTCGCAAGCGCTGGTTATGTTTTACTGTGGGTTTATATCTTAGTAGCTTTTAAAGGACAACCGCCAGTCAATCAATGGCCAATCATATTCTTTTTAATGGGAATTATGATTATTTGCCATATACTTGTCTTTTCAAATGTAAAAAACATAAACCCTCTAAAATATACTGGTATTGCAATCTCAGTTGTGAATATAGGAGAATTTGTCGGTAGTGGCATCATTTCTATGACCATGGGGTATCTCATTAAAAGTTTAAAATCGTCAGCTTATAGTGGTGAAGAAGTATTTAAAATAGCCATGATTTTGGTGCTTGTATCAGCAATTCTAAGTTTTATCTCAGTATTGTTTATGAATGATAAAGAGAAAGTCCACGTGTAGAGGTAACATTAAATATTTCATTTTTAAATCAAGTTTTAACAAAGTTAAAGTGTTAAAGCTTGATTTTTTTTTGTCAAAACACCGTTAAAATAATGAAAGCAATATTAATTAAGTTTGACAATGAAAGAATATCATTGTAATATATGAATATATTCACGAATGAATTCATAAATAAAGAGGTGTGTAATGGCTGGTAAAAGAGAAGAAAAAAAGAAAGTTTTAAAAGAAAAGATTCTTATAGCATCAAAGGAAGTATTTTTAGAAAATGGCTATGAACAAGCCACAATGGAACAGATTGCAACTCGTGCTGAAGTAGGACTTGGCACTGCATATAACTATTTTACTTCAAAGGATGAACTATTTTTGTTAATAATGTCTGATCAAATTTTTGCAATAAATGATAATGCTTTTGTTGTAAATCAAGACTTTGATAAGCATATTGAGGATTTAGTGTTTGACTATATAATTGAGTTACTCATTAAAATAGATGTTTTTAGTAAAAAAGTATGGCGAGAAGTAATTTCTGTTTATTTTAGTTCTATGAAGTCGAATAATCAGATGATTGAACGCATCATTAAAGTTGAATATGATTTTATGGATGGGATCAAACGCCTTTTAGAAAGTCTTCAAGAGAAGAAATTGCTGGAAAGTGATTTTAAAGTAGAAGAAGCTGTAGAGTTAATTTATAGTGCTGTAACTTTTCAACTGATGGGGTATATGTTCTCTGATGAAATGGAATTTTCTCAGATTACAACAAAATTAAAGTCACAGATCAAATTTATTTTGGTTCATCACTAGAATTTATTAAAATGATAAGGAGTGAATGACATGACAAAAAAGGTACTATTATTTGCACCTGCAGCTTATAATTTTGCAGAAACCAGTCGCATGACCGAAATTGCTAAGGCAATTAGGAATCATCCCAAGGCAAATGAGGTTTTTGATATTCAATTTATCTCTGAAGGGGGTAAGTTTGAAGAATTGATTCGAAAAAATAACTTTAATTATATAACGGTAGACCCAAGTCTGACTGATGAAAAAATTGAACATATCTATGCGGTGAATGATGAAGAAAAATTTGCACCTATATACACTAAAAAAGAAATGATTCAAAAGGTGAATACTGATATAAAGTATCTGAAACAAATTAAACCAGTAGCAGTCATTACTGGTTCATATTTAAGTATGCCAGTTTCATGCAAAGTACTAGATATTCCACTAGTGTGGGCTGTACAATCAACTTGGTTCAAAGATTTTTTTTCAAAAGGGGCGGGGATTACTGATGAATTGAAATCTAAGTTGATTAAGGAAATAGCGGATTTCTTTATATTTTCCTTTATCAAATTTTGGATGTGGTATGGCTTTATTCATCCTGTTAACCAGGCAGCAAAATATTTCAAGCTAAAAAGTTATAAACCAATATTCTCTTTTTTTGAAGGTAAAGTAACCTTGGTTGCAGAACCACCTGAATTTTCAGGAGCTAAGTTACCAGAGGATTACTACTTTATAGGTCCACTTTTTGCAAGAGAAGATTTTCCTATTCCTGATGAGGTGAAAAATATTCCTTTTGATAAGCCAATTGTATTCTTTGCAATGGGGAGCTCTGGTATACCAGAAATAGTATCAAAAATTATTGAGAGTTTTGAAGGAAAACCTTATAGAGTTATAGCACCTGTTAAATCTTTAATTGCAAAAAATCCAAATATAAAGATTCCTTCAAATGTATATGTTACAGATTGGTTGCCTGCACTTGAAATAAATAAGATGGCTGATATAGCTGTGATCCATGGCGGAGTTGGTACGGTAATGAATGCAGCCTATTCTGGGAGACCTGTTGTTGGGATTGGTATGCAGCCAGAACAACGTGCTAACATTTCATGTCTTGTTCGAGAAGGATTTGCAATTAGACTACCAAAGTCGAAAGATGTTGGAGAAAAAGTACAAGTAGCAATTGAACAACTATTGGCAGATGAAGATGCAAAAAAGAAAGCCATTGATTTTGCAAATAAAATTGAAAAATGGAATGACCCAAGTATCGTGGCGGAGTTACTATATAACAAGTTTAGTTAAATTCAAGTATATACCTCGTGATAGTCAGATGACATATCTAACTTTTACGAGGTTATTTTATATCTATATGGTTTCCGCGGTGATTAATTAAATTAAGTTTAAATCTAGCTATATCATCTTTTTAAGAAACTTATGATATAATCAAAATTAGCAACAAATTGTAATTATCAATCTATTTTGAGGTGGTTTTTATGTACGAATTAATTGCAATGGCAACGAAATATATATTAACATTTATTATCTACGTTTTTATCTTAAAAATTGCAAAATTGATTTATGTGGATATAAAGAAGATGACAGTTTGGGAAGAGACTAAGGTCACCAACCCACATTTAAATTTACTTTCATCTATTGAACAAAAAGGAGAAAATGCAATCACTGAAATTTATCCTCTAAATAATTCAAGGATTATAATTGGCAGGTCTTTGGAATGTGAGATAGCGATTTCAGATCCTCATATTTCCTCACAGCATGTACAACTTGATAAAACGAGCCAAGGGTTTACCATTTTAGATCTAGGGAGTGCCAATGGCACCTATGTAAATGGAACGAGACTTTCTAGTCCTGTTCTACTCAAAGAGGGCGATGAAATATCGCTTGGCATCACAAAACTTGTATTTTCTGAAGGTGGGAAATTACATGAATAGTTATTTGATTGAAAAAGAAAAACAACCGAACCCTATTACGCCTATGCATTTCGTAGCGCTTATTGACCTTTCATTATTTGCGCTACTAGCATTTAGAAGTGGCATTTTTGTACCTAATATCTTACTTTTAGGTGCCTTAAAAGCTGTGTTAAACTATTTGACTTATTTTATACTTGGAAAATTTAGAATGGGAGATAGTTATTTATCTATCATAGTAGCGATGATTTTAAGCATGGGACTTGCAATGCAACTCAGGTTATCGACAGAGGTTGGTCTTAAACAGTATATTTGGTTTTTGATAGGGTTATCTCTATTTTTAGTGACGAGTTCGATATTTCATATAGTCCATAAACGCTTGAGATCCATTTGGTTTTTCTATATTTTGATGGTAGTCCTTTTTATATTTACTTTATTGATAGGTAAAAGTATAAACGGCGCTAAGAATTGGATCGTAGTTGGTAAACTTTCTTTCCAGCCCTCTGAATTTATCAAAATAATATTTGTTTTTTTCATGGCGTCATTTGTCTCTAATCCCGAGGTGTTACGTATAAAAATTCGCGATAAATTTTTATCTCCTAAATGGACACTTATGATTATGGTTTTTATATTACTTGGATTTTTTGTTCTTCAAAGGGAGTTTGGAACAGCACTACTTATCTTTATGATATATTTATCCATGGTTTATGTATTTGAAAAAGCTATTACTTTTGTAGCACTCAATGCAATTATTGCAGGTAGTGGCGCTTATTTAGCAATAAAAATAATGCCACATTTACAGGTGAGAGTGGATAGCTGGCTTAATCCAATGGCTGATATAGCTGGCAAAGGGTATCAAATAACACAATCCCTTTTTGCAATCGGAAGTGGTAGTTTTTTTGGAACGGGTATAGGCATAGGCTATCCTCATTTTATCCCAAATGTAGAAACGGATTTTATTTTTTCTGCTATTTGCGAAGAAATGGGCATATTTGGGGGCATTGCGATTATCATTTTATTTATGCTCCTCTTGTATCGAGGTATAAAAATCTGTCTCGGCCTCCGAGATCCTTTTACTAAAGCGCTTGCATTTGGATTGACAACGATGTTGGGTTATCAAACATTTTTGATAATAGGGGGCGTGACAAAATTAATTCCACTGACTGGAATTACCTTACCATTTGTAAGTTATGGTGGCTCTTCAATGATTTCTAGTTTTTTGATACTTGGACTGCTACAAGCTCTTTCTGGATCAATATTAAGAGAGGAGGGCTTTGAAATTGAAAAAATCAACGACGAACAGTAGAATTCTTCATATTTTTATAGTAATCAGCGTACTTTTTATAGGTTTGATTGTTTATATGAGTTATTTTGAGTTATACGGAAAAGAATCAATTATGGCAAATAATTACAATAGAAGACTTAAAGCATATGAATCTGGGATTATTAGAGGACAAATACTTGATAGAAATGGTGAAGTTTTAGCATCTACAAAAGTTAAAGAGGGAATTACAAGCAGAAACTATCCTTACAAAAACCTATACGCCCATGTCATAGGTTATAATTCTGATATATATGGAAAGACACTTTTAGAAGCACAGTATAATGATACTTTACTTGGCATCAATGCGCTCGGACTTTTTGGTAATATAGTGAGTCTTTTTACAGGAGAAGATAAAACTGGAAACAACATAAATTTAACCATTGATCATCAATTACAAGCAAGAGCACGAGAATTGATGGGAGATAATAGGGGTTCAATCGTTGCGATTAACCCCAAAACAGGCGAGATACTAGCAATGGTGAGCACACCTGATTACAACCCCAATGAAAGTTCACTTGAGAAGAACTGGGATAAAATATCCACTGATGAAAGTAGTCCGTTGCTTCCTAGAGCTGTACTTGGTCTCTATCCGCCAGGTTCAACTTTCAAAGTAGTTACTGCTATTTCTGCGTTAGAAGAAGGGTTATCTGATTTTATGATTGAGGATAATGGAAGTGTCATCATAGATGGTAAAACATTTTCAAATGCAGGGAATAAGGCCTATGGTGAGCTTGATATGACATCGGCAATGGCTTTTTCTAGCAATGTCTATTTCACAGAGTTATCAGAAGTTCTAAAATCAAAAGCGCTGATTAAAACTGCTGAAAAAGCCGGAATTAATAAAAAGTTCAATTTTGATTTACCCCTGAAAAAAAGTAGCATGAGTAATACTATAACGAGTAAAACAGAGTTTGCAGCAACGGTTATTGGACAAGGTAAATTACTAGTAACACCGCTACAAATGGCGCTTATTTGTTCGGGAATTGCAAATGATGGTGTAATTATGAAGCCTTATCTAGTGAAAAGTGTAACTGATAAAAATAATAATACACTTACAAAAACTATTTCCAAAAAACTTTACAAGATTACTGATGCTAAAACTGCTTCGATCGTCAAAGATATGATGATCCAAGTTGTAAAAAAAGGAACGGGTCAGAACGCAGCTATATCAAATGTCGAAGTTGCTGGAAAAACAGGTACTGCTCAAAACGAAAAATCTAATCAAGGTGAAGGTTATGACCATGCATGGTTTATAGGTTTTGCACCAGCAGAAGACCCGGAAATTGCCATAGCAGTTATCGTAGAATACCAATCAAAAGATGGTGGTCAAATAGCTGCTCCAATTGCTAGAAAAATCATGTCTCTTTGGTTAAAAAACAAAAATAAATAGTAGTGATAATATATGTTATGTTGTAAATTAATCGTTCTACAAGATCGCACATTAATGATAAGGAAGTGATTAAAATGGGAGCACTTAAAATTGGCACATCATTAACATTTGGTGGTTATGATTGGCGTGTTATTGATATACAAAATCATGCAGCACTAGTGATTACAGAGTATATAATTGAACAGCGTGCCTATCACGATGCTTATACAGATATAACATGGGCTGAGAGCAGCTTAAGAGCGTATCTTAATGGTGAATTTTATGATAAATTTAGTGCGGAGGATCAATTAAGAATCCTACCAGTATTAAATAAAAATTTAGATAATCACTGGTACAAGTCGAAGGGTGGAGTAGAGACTAAAGATCATATATTTTTACTTAGTCTAGAGGAAGTTTGTAAATATTTCGGCGACAGTCTTTCAAAACTAGAAAACCCTAAAAAAAATCAAAGATATTGGTTTGAAAGAAAAGATGAGAATAATGCTAAGAGAATTGCGAAACTTCTTGGAAAAGAAGGTGCATGGTGGTGGTGGCTTCGTTCACCTGGACGTGTCAATTTAAAAGCGGTATATATCCATGGAACTGATGGAAATATTGGAATCCAAGGCAATAATGTACTTAAAGGTAATATCAGCGATGGTAGATGTACCGGAGGCATTAGGCCAGCTTTGTGGTTGAAATTATAGTTTCTATATAGTATTGAACTATGCAAACCCTTGTGCTTTTTATAGTACAAGGGTTTTAAGTTGCAATTTCAAACTATTGAATATTGTGCTATTTATACCTGCACGTTATAAATGCATATAAAAGGGTATGAAAATAAAATACATAAATTGATTTTATCAATAAATTTTTTATTTGTCAGATAGTAAGTATACCAAATTTTGTTTGATTGAAAGGAGCGTTACCCATGGAATTAAGCTTGATCGAATACAAGGCTATCGTAGAGACAGCACCTAACTTAATTTGGAGATCAGGTCTGGATGCCAAATGTTATTATTTTAATAAAACTTGGCTAGATTTTACTGGGCGCACCTATGAACAAGAATTTGGTGATGGATGGGCAGAAGGTGTACATCCAGATGATTTGGATAGATGTGTGAAAATATATTTGGATAACTTTGCAGACAGGACCGCATTTGAAATGGAATATCGTTTGCGCCGTCATGATGGTGAATGGCGATGGATTAATGACAGAGGCGTTCCAGCAATAGACGAGAATGGTGTATTTTCGGGTTTTATTGGAAGTTGCCTAGATGTAACTGATAAAGTTGAAGGCCATAATATGAAAGAGATGGCACAAAAGGATGGTTTAACAGGTGCTTTAAGTCGTCAGTATTTGATGAGTCGTTTTAAAGCTGAGTTCGAGTCAGCAAAACATACCGAAAACAAATTATCAGTTGCTATGATGGATATTGATAAATTCAAACAGATAAATGATATCTATGGTCATATAGAGGGAGATAACGCACTTAAAATGTTTTCTTCAGTAGTGAAAGAGGTAGTACGTCAAGATGATCTGTTTGGCAGATACGGTGGTGATGAATTTGTTATCATTTTTCCAAATTCAACCGTTGAAATGGCTCGAAAAATTATGGAAAGAATTATAGATTCATTAAAAAAGGTGTTTCTTAACGTAGTGAATGATAAGATTGAATTATCAATTAGTGTAGGAATTTGTGAGTTAATAGATGAGAGTAGCCCTGATGAAATGATTAATAAAGCGGATAAAACGATGTATGAAAATAAAAAAAAGAGATATGAAAAACATGAATAATAGAACGACGTAAAATTTGATTCAAGAATTGATTATCTTGATAAAGCAGGAGACCAAAATATGAGAAAGATTATTGTACTTGAGCATATTTCACTAGATGGTGTCATACAATCTCCAGGTGGAGAAAAAGAAGATGTAAGCGGTGACTTTAACTTGGGCGGTTGGATCTCACCTTACTCTGACGAGATTTTAGGTACACTTCTAAGGCAAAAGATGACTATGGCATTCGATCTTTTATTAGGAAGAAAGACATTTGAAAATTGGGAACTTTATTGGCCAATGCATAACGATATTTGGCCACAGGTCAACTCAGCAACCAAGTATATCGCATCCAATACGAGGACATCTACTGAGTGGCAGCCTTCTGAGTTCTTAAATGATGATATCGTTGATAAGATCAGCAAAATCAAACAGATGGATGGACCTGAATTACATGTATGGGGGAGCGCAAATTTAGTTCAAACACTACTCAAAAACGACTTAATAGATGCATTCTGGTTGATGGTTTATCCTGTGGTTTTAGGTAGTGGAAAACGTTTGTTTGCTGGTGGTACAATTCCAATGGCTTTTAAAGTTACTGAAAGTGCAACAACATCGAAAGGTGTTATTATTGTAAAATATGAACGAGAAGCCTCGAAAGAATAGATATCTAAAAAACTAAAAGTGTATTTAGGTTATAAAAATGTCAAAGTGTAGCAACTTGTAGTAAGCAACAAGCAACTTAAAGTAAGCAACTCATAATTTAAAAGGCGTCAATTTAAACCCTTGGAGTGATCAAAAGCTACCAAGGGTTTATTTTATGTTGATAGAGATAAAATGTCATTTGACATAATATTTTATAAGTAATATAATCAAGAGACCACGTGGTCTCTGAAAGGAATAGAAAAATGAAAGATGCATTTTTTAAGTTAAACGAAATCAAACAAGCGCAAATTGTCAACGCTTGTATCCAAGAATTTTCAAGTAAAAAATATGATCAATGTTCTCTCAATATAATTATCAAGAATGCAGGTATTTCAAAAGGAGGTTTATTTAAATATATCTCAAGCAAAGAAGAACTGTACTTATATGTAATGGAGATGATGATGAATGAACTCATTATTTATCAAACCACTAAAATATCTCATCATACAAGTTGCTATTTCGAGCGCATACGAGAAATGTCTAGTCTAGCAATTGACTATTATGAAACGCATAATAATGCATATAAAGCAATTTTAATAGGGCTAATAGATCGGCAATCTAGTGTATATAATGCAGTTGAAAAACTTCGGGCAAGCCTGATGGAAAGGCATAAAGGTAAACTTTTATATGGTATCGATTGGACGCAATATCGGTTAGATATAAATCAATTAAGCTTTGTAGTAGGGTGTGCATTGTCTGGCTACAATTTAGAATTATTAGAACAGATGAATATGACGTTTTCTTTGCAAGAATTTAAAGAAAAGATAAATGGGGAACTATCACTGATATTAGATGTGTTGAAAGTAGGTGTTCTAAATGAAGTATAAAGTATTTGGAGAAGAAAATCAGCCAATAATGATTTTTATTACAGGTGCAGGTATTGGACCTTTTATGTGGAAATACCAAGTAGCGCATTTTAAAACATACAAGATAATAGTGTTCAATTTACCAGGTCATGGAGATAATTCTGATGAGCAATTTACAACCATTCAGGCGACGGGTGGAAAAATACTAAATATTATAAAAAATGAAAGCAAAAGTGGAAAAGCCATATTGATTGGCCACTCAATTGGCGCTCAGACTGTGATGTGGATTATTGAGAATCACTACGAACACGTTGATAAAGCTGTTATAATTAGCGGTCTAAATAAACCTATAAAAGGAATGAATTGGTTGATTAAACCTACAATTTCTATATCGATGCCTTTAATTAAGTTTAGAAGTTTTGCAAAACTTCAATCTAAAGAACTCAATTTACCAGATGATATGTTTGAGGCATATTATCAGGATTCATTATTAATTAGTGGTAAAACACTCACGAATATCCTTATTTCAAACTTAAATTTTGAGTTTATTGGTATTAGTGGAACTCTTTCTCAAAACACGTTGGTGATCGTTGGAGAAAATGAAAAGAAAATGATGATACAATCAGCTGAGAAAACAGCAAGTCTACTCAGAAACATTGCCTACTATGAATTTGCAAGTGCAGGTCATGGCATTCCTTACGAAATGCCTCAACAACTCAATGACCTAATTGAGCATTTTGTGATGAATAATTTAGTTGATTTTCATTCTAATGACGTAAAAGTTATAAACATATAAATGCCTTATAAATTACATTTCAAAGCAGTGATTAAACTCACTGCTTTATTTATTTTTAAAATGAAAGTATACTATTTATATCAAAGTTAGCTTGGCTTTGGAATTTTTAAGAACAGTTAAGAATATTTAAGAAGAAAATTATTTAAGGATCAAATAGACCTTTTAAGAATGGAGCAATAGATATGATAAAATTCATTACTGACAGTACTTCATACTTACCTAAAACATTGATTGGAGATTATCCTATACAAATCGTTTCGCTGAGTGCTTTGATAGATGACGAAATATTTATAGAAACTGAAACTGACAATAAGACTTTTTATGCACACTTAAAAAAGGGCGGAAGTTTTCCTAAATCAGCTCAACCTAGTCTTGATGATATGATAAAGGCTTTTGAGGATGCAGCTATATCAGGTGATGAAGTCATAGGTACTTTTTTATCTTCTGAAATGAGTGGTACTTATCAAACCGCATGTATGATAAAAACACAACTATTAGAAAAGTACCCAGATGCTAAAATTGAACTTGTAGATTCGAGAACCAATTGTATGCAGCTGGGGTTCTGCGTGCTTTATGGTGCAAAGCTTGCTGAGAAAGGAAAGTCTATTGATTATATCGCACAGAAAATGCGTGAGTATGTGCAACAAAGTCGTTTTATCTTTTTACCAGAAACATTAGACTACTTAAAAATGGGTGGTCGTATCGGTGGTGCTCAGGCGATTCTTGGCAATATAATCCAGCTAATACCAATTCTGACCGTAAAGGATGGAAGAACAGAAGTCCTTCAAAAAGTACGAACAAAGAAGAAAGCTGTGAATACATTGATGCAAATTGCCCTTGATGATGTTGCAAAATATGGGCTTAAAAATATAGTCGTCCATCATATTGAAGCATATGCTGAAGGCATGCTTGTTGCAAAGCAGCTTGAAGAAGCGCTAGGTGTTAAAATTCTAGTTGTAGATATTGGTCCAGTTATAGGCACGCATGTGGGACCAGGAGCTATTGGCATCGCTTATGATTTAGAGCGACCATTATTTGGTTTTTCGTCTGGTTCGATCAATTAAGGTATAAATTTATTAAAGATTCATTGACGAATATCGTTAAAAGTATTGACCTTCACGTTACGGCATAGTTTATGCTGTGTATGAAATCATTTACTGGCCATAAGTGATGGAATATACTGTTGGAGGATAGAAAAATGAAAATTAATATTTTAGACACTCATAAACTTTACATTGAAATGATGAAGTTACCTGATCATCAGAGAAATGATTATTTTGACGAAAATTTTTTAAAACCTTTTGCACCAGTTTTTGAACGAACAAGGATGCCTCGCAACCCTGAAGCATTATCTTGTTTATCGTTAACTGGTCAAGATAAAATTGCAGAAAATATGTTAATCCAATTAGCAGATAAGAATGTATGGTCTGAAGCACAAATGGCAATTGAACTTGCTGTATACCAACTAAAGGATATGGGTATCAAATTGCCTGAGGAAATAACACTTGGTATATTTTTAGGTGATCCAGAAAAACTTTCACAAAGTGAGGGCTACACAGGTGCTGGTTCCGTACCAGGATATATCCAGATCATAATTGCGCCAAATGCACAAAATCTACAAAAAATAAATGCTTGTATTGCTCACGAATTTCATCACAATGTCCTATTTAACAACGTCAAGTGGAATTTTATGAACGTTACATTGAGTCAATATCTCGCAGTTGAAGGACTGGCTGAAAGCTTTGCATCTTTTTTATATGGAGATGCGTTTGTTGGACCATGGGTGACAGGCGTTTCTGGAGTCGACTTGGAAAAGACAAAGTTAATCATTGAAAATAATCTTGAAGTTGCTGGGTTTATGGAAGTAAGAAAGTACATTTTTGGTGATCATCCTATGATTCCAGAAAGTGATACACTAGGTATCCCATTTTGTGGTGGATATGCTACCGGTTACCATGCGGTACAAGCGCTTTTACTAAAGACCAATAGAACCATCGCTGAAGTCACCAAAGCATTCATTGATGGAGAAGATGTTATAAAAATGTCTGGTTATTTTAATAGTTAAAATTAATCGTATACCGCTATTTAAACAATCCTGATATTGTTTTGATAGCGGTCTTTACATTTAATTTACTATTGTTATCAAATATCAGTTGATTAGTATATACATTGAATTTACAAATTTAAATAGAAGATCACAAATTTATAATCAATAAAATATATAACTCTTGTTAGGATTCTAAGTTTAAGGGAATCAATCTTATTAATAACAAATATTAATTAGTTTAAGGAGGACAACGTATGAGTTATGTAAATGTTGCTAAAACAACAGATTTAAGAAATAATGAAATGAAAAAGGTTGAAATCGGAGATAAAGAAATTCTTATATCTAATATTGATGAGGTGTATTACGCAATTTCCAACAAATGTCCGCATATGGGAGGATCTTTGAGTGAAGGAAATCTAAGTGAAGGAGTTATTACATGTCCAAAACACGGTGCAAAATTTGATGCGAAGACGGGTGAAAATGTGGGAGATGCTAAAATCGTGTTTTTGAAAATGAAGGTAAAAGATAATCGCAGTTACCCTATCAAAATCGAAGGTAAAGATATATTAGTTGATTTAGGATAAAGATGAAATTGTTGATTCTTTTAGCAGATCATCATTTATACGGAGGATAAGTATGAAAAAATTCATCATTGAAGGGCCATTTTGGGAAGTGTTTCCGGCTGCGAAAATAGGCGTAGTTTTGCTCAAAGGAATTAATAATCAAACCGATGATACTGAATCTTATGAGCAAATGCTTTTAAAAGCTGAACAAGAAGTCAATAAATTTTTCGTTGAACCAGAATTTAGTAATAACTCAGTTATTAAAGTTTGGAGAGATGCCTTCCAAAAGTTTAAAACTAAAAAAGGTGCAAGGTCATCTATTGAAGCTCTATTAAAACGCGTTAATAACGGAAATCACATTGGTACAATTAATCCGTTAGTTGACATATACAATTCGATTTCTTTGAAGTATGCATTACCATGTGGTGGAGAAGATATAGATACTTTTGTTGGGGATGTAAAACTCACAAAAGCGATAGGGGATGAATATTTTGTCACGCTGGGAACTGATGAGGTTGCATCTCCTTTTGAAGGTGAAATCGTATACAAAGATGATGCAGGAGCAATTTGTAGATGCTGGAACTGGCGTGAATCAGTGAGAACGATGTTAACTGAAAAAACTAAGAACGCATTTATGTGCATCGAACTTGTTGATGAAATGAGAGAAGAAGTGTTAAGTAATGCGCTAAAAGAACTTTCAGAAACAGCGCAAGCACACTTAGGAGGCAAGTTTGAGATATTTGTCTTAGACAAAAACAATCAAGTAATAGATATAACTTAGTATTTGTTTGAAAATTTTATTTCAAAAGATCACGGAAGAAAAGGTATGTTTTTTATAACAAACTTTTTTTGTTTCCTTTTAAAGTTCATTTAAGGTTAGTGTTCTATTATTGAATCAAGGAATAATTGAACAGCTGTTAAAATTAAATAACTTTAAGGAGAGAACAAAAATGAAATTGAAAAATATAATGGTAATAATCTTAACACTAATACTTTTGACTTCACTTGCAGGGTGTACTAATTCAACCTCTACTGCAAACAACACTGATTCACAAACGACTGAGGTTACCACAGGATCGGATCCTGATGTTGCTATCGCACCAACTGTTGGTACGAGTGGTCAACTTCCAGCAAATGGACAAGGTCAAGGCATGATGCCCAGTGAGGGCACAGCAGTATCGAATCAGTACTCTGCCATGAGTAATCTAGATACTGGGATAATTGCGGATGATCAATTCTCTAGTCGTGATCTCGAACAAACAGCGGATATATCAGGTGCTACCACGGTGACATTAACAAGTGGAAAGGATACAACGATTAATACAGAGGGTGTCTATATAATTAAAGGGAATGTAACTGACACTTCAATTATCATTGCAGCTGGAGAAGCAGATAAAATTCAACTTGTTTTTGACGGTGTAACAGTAACCAATGATTCAAAGGCTGCAGTTTATGTGAAAACAGCAGATAAAGTTTTTATAACGACAACTGGTAGTGCATCTACTTTTAATGTAAATGGTACTTTTGAAGCGGATGGCGAAACAAATCTAGATGCCGTGATTTTTTCAAAATCTGACTTAACTATAAATGGAACGAGTACTCTGAATATTACTTCGAAGAATGGCAATGCGATCACCTCAAAAGATGTTTTAAAAGTGACTGGGGGAACTTACAACCTTACTGCATCTGGACATGGACTTGAAGCTAATGATTCAATTAGAGTATATGATGGCGCATTTACGATCAATGTAGGAAAAGATGCATTACACAGCGAAAATGAAGAGGACGCGACACTTGGCTATATTTATATTCAAAATGGCACATTAAACATCAATTCTTCTGATGACGCAATTCACAGCAATACAATCGTTCAAATTGATGGCGGAACAATTAATATCGAGTCTGCTTCAGAAGGAATAGAAGCGACATTCGTAAAAATAAATGATGGTAACATCAAACTTTATGCGACAGATGATGGTGTAAATGCAACTAATAAAAGCGATAATGAAGTGAGGATAGAAGTTAATGGTGGCACGATTTCAATCACAATGGGAAGTGGTGACACTGATGGTTTTGACTCAAATGGAGATTTTTATATCAATGGCGGTAATATAACTGTTGTGGCAAATTCAGCATTTGATGCAGATGGAACTAGAGCATTAAACGGTGGAACTGTCATCGTCAATGGTCAACAAGTTACTGAAATTACTGTTCAGCAAATGGGTGGACCAGGTGGAAAAAGACATTAATTGAAAATGAGAAGCCATATCAACTTAATTAGGTGATATGGCTTTATTTGAGTTAACTTTGGTATTCGTATCAACTTACATATTTATAAATAGTATAAAATCATTTTGTTCGCTCAGCAAGGTATTCAATTTCGAAATAATCAAAATCAATTTCTTCTATAAAGTGATGTGCTCTAAATCTTGTCTTATTAATTTGATTCATATCAGTAGTATTATCATTTAACCAGATTGGATTACCTATATCAAAGCGATTACACAAATCCTCAATTCCTTTTTTAAGGAAGTCTTCAAATGACAGATTCTCTTTTTGCATCTCAAAAACATAATTTTGGACTATATTATTTTTCTTTACGATTTTTCCCCAAAGCCTAAACATTTATTCTCCTTAATTGTATAACGCGATTTAAAAGACTAATAATTTCTTAGTATGATTGTGACCTTATTATTTTAACAGATTCTAGGGATCAAAACACCAAATAATTATAAACTTATGCTCATTTTACCTTGCAAACTTTACGATTACTTAATATACTCAAGATATTAGACAAATTGAAATGTATCGGAGAAAAGATGAAACCAAATTCTAAAATCCAGATTGTCCAGTCGTTTAAACAACTCATTCAAAAAAAATCAATCGATAAGATTACAGTAAAAGAACTCTGTGAGATGTGCGACATCAATAGGCAGACTTTTTACAATCACTTTTCTGATTTGTTTGATATTTTTAAACATTTATTTCGGACAGAGTTATTTGCCGAAATAAAAGAAAATAGAACTTTTGAAACCTGGTGCGGTGGTTTTTTAGTAACCTTGCAATATTTAAGTCGAAATTCTAAGATGATACTTCATACCTATGAGTCTTCTTATCGGTTAGAAGCAAATAGCTATTTTATCAATCTTTCTAATCAACTCCTAGAAAATGTAATAGATGAGTGTATGAAAAATCAAAAGGTTGAACTCGAAACTCAAGACCGACAGTTTATCGTTAATTTTTACAGGCATGTAATGAATGGCCTAATGATGGATTGGGTAAATAATGGCATGAAAGAAGAACCTGAAATGTTACTCAAAAAACTGCAAACGATGATAGATGGCAGTATTGCAAGATCTATTACTGCCTTTGCTGAAGAAGAAAAACGTCATTGGTCTACGCCTTGTGGTTTTAAAATTGATCATTAGATTATGAGAAAAGTTTTGATGGAATCATGAAACTAATTTAGTTTGAAAGAATAAAAATATATTCAAATATAAGCAAGAAAAGTGTCTTAATACGACACTTTCTTTTTTTTGTCTATAGTGTGACTTTGCTAAAAAATATACAATCTAAGTAGTGATTAATTCAATATGATGGAGGGTGTACGGATGTTTACATTTAATTATGCTGAGGGAGCAACGTTATTCAGCGTTTGGGGCGTATGGATACTAGTTTTTGCATTACTATTTGGGTTTAATGAGGTATCAAGAAGATCAAAGTGGATCGGATTATTTAGTTTTGTCGTATTGCCAATAGGTTTATCGATTTTATGGTTTACAACCTTAAAAGAAACGACTTATACAGATTGGTTTCACCTTGCAAAAGTTTATTCTTCAACAGCTGGTTGCATCGGCTTTTGGTGTATTCGTCACGTACGATTTACATCAAAACGAACTGGAAAAGAGTGGCGTCTATCAGATCAAAAATGGGCACTATGCTTTCCACCATTGATTCTTTCGGTCAATATACTCGAAGCAGTACTTCGTGACTTTGAAGTTGGGATGAACTATTTTGGAGGTGGTACTCTAGTTGATGAAGCGATGTATGTTCTCGGAGGCTCATGGAACTTCATGAATGGTATTGCTGGCATTTTAAATATTATCGCAATTACTGGTTGGTTTGGCATAGTTATTAGAAAGAAAACGGCAAAAGATGGCAGTAAAGATATGCTTTGGCCAGATATGCTTTGGTTTTGGATCATAGGGTATGATATCTGGAATTTTGCTTATACGTACAACTGCTTACCAGGTCATTCGTGGTACTGTGGATTTGCGCTTTTATTAGCACCAACTTTGTGTGCATTTACTGTAGGAAAAGGTGCATGGCTTCAACATAGAGCGCAAACCTTAGCAATTTGGTGTATGTTTGCTCAAACATTTCCATCTTTTATCGATACAGGTGCATTTTCAGTATCATCAACCTATAATCCTACAATTATGTTTATTGTAAGTTTTATATCTTTAGCATCAAACATAGCTTTAATTGGTTATATGGTTTATAAAATGAAGAAAACAAAACGCAATCCTTATCTTGGTGAACTCTATACAGACCTTGGAAAATTTAAAGAAGTTGCAAGTATGGCTGAAAACTTTGTGCCTGCAAAATCTAACAAAAAAGGGTCTAAGAAGTTTGCTTAAGGAATTAGCAAAAATAGATAAATTTGAGTAATAAAATATGAAGTGTTAGAAATATACAATATTTACAATCGATTGGAGCGTTATGATGAAAAATTATAAAATATTAGAGATAAAAGAAAGTGTTTTTGAAGATAATAACAAACAGGCAGATTTATTAAGAGCTGAGATGAAAAATGACAAAACATTTCTTCTTAATCTGATGTCATCACCTGGGTCTGGTAAGACTACAACACTTGTACGCACCATTGATGCACTTAAATCCACCTTTAATATAGGCATCATGGAAGCGGATATCGATTCTGATGTAGATGCAAAGACTATTTCAGAGACTGGAGTCAAAGTAATACAACTTCATACTGGCGGCATGTGTCATCTTGATGCTGATATGACGAGACAAGGACTTGATGGGCTTTCTGCTAAAGGTATGGATTTGGTCGTACTTGAAAATGTCGGGAATTTAGTTTGTCCTGCTGAGTTTGATACTGGTGCTGCAAAAAATGTAATGATTTTAAGTGTACCTGAAGGCGATGATAAACCACTTAAATATCCTTTGATGTTCTCAATTGTAGATGTGGTGTTGATAAACAAAATCGATATGTTGCCTCATTTTGATTTTGATATGAATGCAGTAAGAGAAAGAGCTGAAAAACATAACCCAAACGTAAAAGTTATCCCGATATCTGCAAGAACAGGTGAAGGCATAGCAGAATGGTCTGAATGGCTAAAAAAAGAAGTTGTGAAATGGCAAACAGATGAAATTTAATGAATATTAGATAATTGATAAAATATAAAACAATATCATAAAATAGGTAGGGGATAAAATGGTTAAGAAAAATGTATTGGCATTAGCCAATAAAATCAATGCTGGCCTTACAGGCGGAATCATAAAAGTTAAACCAACAGACCCAGAATATAGAATATTAGAACCCGTTACGACAGATGAAATGGCTGCTATTGCGTTACATCTGGAAATTAGAAAACCTAAAAGTGTCAAAGAAATTGCTGCAAAGTGCGGTAAATCACCTGAAGAAGTGGAATCCGTACTTCACAAAATGGCGATTGATGGCTCTGTAAAGTTTGAAACAGAGCATGGTGAAGACATGTACTTTTTAGAACTTTATGTGCCTGGTGTTATGGAATATATGGTTGCTAACAAAGAAAATGTTGCAAAATATCCAGTTATTGCAGAGTGTTTTGAAGAATATACAAGAAAACTTGGACCAGTGCTTGCAGGAAATCTTCCTATCGGTATGGGTGTTATGCGTGTTATTCCTATAGAAACAGCTATTGATGGTGACACGCGCCGTGCTTCATATGAAGAGATAAGCTACCTTCTTAACAAGCACAGTGTTTATTCTGTAGCGGATTGTGCATGTAGAACTTCTATGCATGTTATAGGTGAAGGATGTGGTCATACCATTAAAGATATGTGTATCCAACTTGGCCCTGCAGCTGAATTTTATATAAAAACTGGTCGCGGACGTGAAATTTCAAAAGAAGAAGCAATTGAACTTTGCGAACAAGCTGAGCGAGAAGGCTTAGTGCACTCCATTCCAAATCTTTCCGGTCCAGGTAATGCACTTGCAATTTGTAACTGCTGTGGTTGTTCTTGCTTCGGACTTCGTAACTCAACCATGTATAGAAATCCAGATTTCTCGCGTTCGAATTATACCGCTGTTGTTGATAAAGACAAATGTGTAGCCTGTGGTGAATGTGTTGAAAACTGCCAAGTGAACGCGCTAACACTTGGAGAAAAACTTTGTGGAGATGAAAAAAGTTATGTGAAATTAACTGAAATTACGCCACGTAATACCAAATGGGGTGCTGATAAATGGGACACAGATTATAGAACTAAGACGTTTGTAGAAGAAACTGGTACAAGCCCTTGTAAGTCAGAATGCCCTGCGCATATCGGTATTCAAGGTTATATCAAGTTGGCTTCTCAAGGGGAATATAAGAAAGCGCTAGAATTAATCAAACTTGAAAATCCATTTCCAGCAGTGTGTGGTAGAATTTGCCCTAGAAAATGTGAGTCTGATTGCACCAGAGGCGATATTGATGAACCACTTGCAATAGATGAAATTAAGAAATTTATTGCGGATCAGGATTTGAAAGAAGAACATCGATTTGTACCGGTTAAAGGACCAGACCGTGAAGAAAAAGTTGCTGTTATTGGGGCAGGTCCAGCTGGGTTATCATGTGCGTACTATCTTGCAAAAGACGGCTATCAAGTGACTGTTTATGAAAAGCAAAAAGTACTTGGTGGTATGTTAACTTTTGGTATACCTTCATTCCGACTTGAGAAAGATATCGTACAGTCAGAAATAGAAGTACTTCGTGAACTTGGCGTTCAGTTTGAAACCGGTGTAAATATTGGAACTGATGTAACGATGAGTGAACTTAGAACACAAGGTTTTAAAGCGTTTTATTTAGCAATCGGTGCTCAAGCGGGTAGAGGTTTAGGATTAACTGATGAATCGCATAAAGATGTAATGACAGGTGTCGAATTCTTACGAGAAGTTAATTTAAAGGATGATATAAAATTAAGTGGCAAAACAATCGTAATCGGTGGTGGTAATGTTGCCATAGACGTTGCAAGAACTGCAGTTCGTGTTGGCTCAGATGAAACAGTACTCATCTGTCTTGAAAGTAGATCTGAGATGCCAGCACTTGAAGAGGAAATCATCGAAGCCCTTTCAGAAGACATTATCATTGAAAATAGTTGGGGACCAACGAGACTCATCGTTGAGGAAGGGGTATTAAAAGGTGTTGAGTTTAAAAAATGCCTATCTGTCTATGATACAGCAGGCAAATTTGCGCCTGTGTTTGATGAAGCAAATAAAATGTTTGTTGAGGCAGATAAAGTCCTCCTCTCTGTTGGACAAGGAATGGATTGGGGCAATTTATTAGTAGGAACTAGTATGGAATTAAATCCAAATAAAACCCTAAAAGTGCATCCAATCACTTTTCAAACTGGCGAAAAAGATGTTTTTGCTGGCGGAGATGCTGTAACTGGACCTAAATTTGCCATCGATGCAATAGCACTTGGAAAACAAGGTGCAATATCAATCCACAGATATGTAAACGGCGATAATTTAGACCTCAATAGAAGAAGAGATTATCACGCTTTCGACAAACAAACACTAAACCTTGAGGGGTATGATCGGATTCCAAGACAAAGACCGATTCATATAGAAGGGCAACATTCAAAGGTTACCTTTAACGATCTACGTGTGACTTTTACTGAAGAACAGATGAAAAAAGAAACAGAACGTTGTCTTGGTTGCGGTGCAACTATCGTTGAAGAATTCCAATGTGTGGGATGTGGTATCTGTACAACAAAATGTAAATTTGGTGCGATTTCACTTGAAAGACGCTATAATAGCTCCGGTGTAGATTTTTCTGAGATGAAAATCCCAGTCATTAAACATGCTGTAAAGCGCCAAGGGATAATAGCTACAACTAACATCAAAAACCTTTTCAAGTCTGAGAGGTAAATTATGCATGAATTAGGCGTTATCCTTCAAATTATTGACCGTGTTGAAGTCGTAGCCGCAGAAAATAAGATCACTGATATCCAAAGTTTAGTACTTCAGATAGGAGAATTATCATCCATGATTCCGCGCTATGTTGAAGCCTGTTTTCCAGCGGCAATTGAAGGAACTGTTCTAGAAAACGCTGAACTTGTGATTGAGATTTTACCGGGAAATGGCAGATGCATGGACTGTGACACAGTATATAATTTACCTGCTCATCATAACTGTTGCCCCAATTGTATGGGTATAAAATTTGAAGTTATCAGTGGACTAGAGTTCAATATCAAGGAAATTGTTGCTTGTTAATGGGTAAGAGTAAGAAAATTTGATACAAAGGTATATACTTTTAGGGGTATGTACCTTTTTTTGTCGTATTTTATAAGTAAAATTTATTCACTTTCAATTCATTTAAGTATAAAATAAGAGTATAAAGCTTTTAAATTTATAAGTATGTAGAATGATTATTGAAGTAAGTTAATTAGTACAGATAATTTTCAGGAATTAGTGTTATATTGGTATTTAAGGTACTTTGGAGGCGTTATGTCACAAATCATCAATACAGTAAGAGGCGTAGTTGAATATCGTTTAGTCGGTAATGGTCCTGTCATTTTGGTTCTTAATGGTGGTCATACTAATTGTAATTCTCCTTTTGAACATGAAAAATTCTTTTTAGAGAATGGATACCAAATTATCATACCATCACGTCCCGGATATGGAAAAACACCTTCAAGTTCTGGTAAAACTGCAGAGGGTTTTTCACATACGCTTTCAGTTTTTTTAGAGAAATTAGAGATTGAAAAAGTAATCGTGATAGGTATATCTGCAGCAGGACGAACGGCATTACATTTTGCAAAAAACTATCCTGAAAAATTAGATTTTTTGATTCTGGAGAGTGCAGTGACAAATGAAATCTGGCCAGATAAGTTAACTAAGTTAGGAGCGTATGTCGCATTTAACAAATTCACAGAGGGTTTAACATGGGCGATATTAAGATTTATTGGTAAACTGAGTCCAAATACTTTTATGAAACTTTTACTACCAGCACTTAGTGTATTAGATCCAACTGAAGTGCTTAATTCATGGGATGAGAATGAACGAAATGAAGTTTTACTATTTTTAATTAACTCAAGGTCTGGTGCGGGTTTTCTCAATGATATTAATCATACATTTGACGAATTTCAGTTGATTATAACCCCAACTTTAATTATAGCTAGTAGTTATGATCAATCTGTAAATCCAAAAAATTCTACAAATGCAGCTGAGGGAATAAGCTGTTCCGAACTCATGTTGATTCCAGTGTCTAGTCACTTAATATGGTTTGGAGGATTCAGAAAAGAAATTGAAGATAAAATAATTTTCAAAATAAAGGAGCCCTTAAATGGACTTAAATAATAATATTGTACTAAATCTATATTCAATCATAATTTTAAGTATTATCTATTTTCATTCAGAAAAAAACGATAATAAATTAACACTACAACACAAGCTATATATAAGATTATTACAAATGACAATTCTATTATTAGTGATTGATATTTTTAGTAGATTTGATGGCAAACCGGAAACGATATATGCAACAATAAATTACTTGGGAAATCTTATAATATTTCTTTTAAATCCGATTCTACCATCTTTGTGGTTGTTATATGTACATTTTCAAGTATATAAAGATGAGCATAGAACAGTAAGACTCACTTTCATGCTTTCATTTATAACGATTGTTAATGCAATATTTGTCTTTTTGAACCTTTTTCAAGGGTGGTTTTATTATATTGATAATTATAATGTTTATCACAGAGGTTCATTGTTTTTTATCTCTGCTCTTCCTTCTATTGTCTTGATTTTTTATGCTTTTAGTTTAATTATTAGAAACCGAAGTTTACTTGATAAAAAGCACTTTTATTCACTTATTTTTTTTGCAATCCCGCCTTTAGTGAGTATAATTCTACAGCTTAGTATATATGGTATTTCAATTATGTTAAATAGTGTTGTTCTTTCCGTTTTAGTGTTACTACTTAATATTCAAAATCAAGATATGCATACAGATCATTTGACGGGTGTGTTTAATCGAAAAAAACTTGAATTTTTTTTGAAGAAGAAGATTGAATTATGCAAGCCAAATGAAACATTCTCTGCAATTATGTTGGATATTAACGATTTCAAAAAAATCAATGATACTTTCGGACACGAAGTGGGGGATAAAGCACTTATTTCTGCTGCAACTATACTTAAAAGCTGTATAACGACATCAGATTTTCTCGCAAGATTTGGAGGAGACGAATTTATAATTATTTTAAGTATTTCTAACAGAGCTGACCTGGAATCATATGTAAAAAAAATAAGAAAATGCATTGACGAGTCAAATAAACCCAAACCTTTTGAGTATCAGCTTAGTTTTAGTATGGGTTATGATGTATATGATTACAATACACATATGACCGTTGAAGAATTTCAAAAACATATAGATGTATTAATGTATGAAGAAAAAAAACGTCAAGATAAATCTAACTAGAACACTTGTTCTTTTTAAGTGAAAAAGATATACTATAAGTGGATATATCAAAGTATAGTTTAACTTTTGCTTAATAAAAGAAAGGTCGAGTAGATCATGGAAAACCGCACTTATATATGTATTGACCTCAAATCTTTTTATGCTTCTGTTGAGTGTGTGGAGCGAGGACTTGATCCTATGACGACAAACCTAGTTGTAGCAGATCCTGAAAGGTCAGAGAAGACCATCTGTCTCGCAATCACCCCTTCGATGAAAGCTCTTGGGATCAAAAACCGCTGTCGAATTTTTGAGATACCTAGAAATATCGATTATATCGTTGCACCACCAAGGATGCAGAAGTATATTGATTATGCTGCCGAAATATATGCCATTTATCTAAGGTTTATCTCAAAAGAGGACATTCATATTTATTCGGTTGATGAAGCTTTTCTTGATATCACAGAGTACCTCGCTACTTATCAAATGGAAGCAAAAGAACTAGCACTTATGTTAATGGGTGAAATTCTCCGAGAAGTGGGTGTTAGAGCAACTTGTGGGATTGGAACGAATTTATATCTTGCAAAAATTGCACTAGATATAACTGCAAAACATGCAGTAGATTTTATAGGTGTGCTCGACGAAGTTTCATTTCGAGAGTTACTTTGGGAACATACACCACTGACTGATTTTTGGCGGATAGGTAAAGGAACAGCGACAACACTAAGCAAGTATGGCATAACCACTATGCAACATATTGCTAATATGGACGAAGATTTTTTATATAAATTGTTTGGAATAGATGCAGAACTGCTTATCGATCATGCTTGGGGACGGGAACCTGTGACTATTTCTGATATTAAGATGTATAAACCCAAGACTAACTGTCTCTCAAGTGGACAAGTATTAATGAGAGATTACAGTTATGAAGAAGGAAGGTTAATTGTACGAGAAATGATGGATTTACTTTGTCTTGATCTTGTTGAAAAAAAGCTTATCACCGATTCTATTTCCATACAAATTGGCTATTCTAATTCACTACATGCTGAGCCAGCACGAGGGACCGCAAAACTGGATAAAGCTACAAGTGCAGATCGTTTGTTAATACCTGCTGTGATTAAACTTTATGAGCGTATTGTTAACAAAAAAGACCCTGTGCGTAGAATCAACATTTCATGTAATCATGTTATTGAAGAAAACGAAAATGAAATGGTTCAATTGAGTTTATTTGATAATGTAAAAGAAGATGAGTCTGCTAAACGCAACCATAACGTGCAAAAAGCAGTTATTGATATCAAAAAAAAATATGGAAAGAATGCGATATTGAAAGGTATGAATTACAGTGAATCTGCTACCACTAGGGAGCGAAATAGGCAGATAGGAGGGCATAAAAGTGGCGAGTAAACCTAAATCTCTTATGCCAATTTCCGAGAGGGCTAAACAATTTTTACCATTTGCTGCAGTAAAAGGTCTTCCAGAAGCACTTGCAAAAAAAGAAAGGGTAGCTGCATCAAAAGTAGAAATGACAGAAGAATTGGCAATGGAATTAGACGATAAAATTCGAAGAGTACAATTAGGGTCAAATGTTACTGTGACCTATTTTTTCATGGATCAATATGTTCAAATAACGGGTGAATTGATTAAACTAGATTCTATTTATCGGACGATACAGATTGATGAGACAATTATTGAGATTGATGATATATCTGATTTAGAGTGCGATGAAATAAAGTGATATATTAAAAAAACTTTCTAGCCAAATACAAGGGGTCATAAAGACAACTTGTGAACTGAGGGTCAACGGTGAACTGAATACGTGAAAACCCCGTCTTGATAATCAAAATCAAGGCGGGGTTTTTTAAGTTACCCATTAACCATCTTCATTGAAATCTCAAAGTGTCCTTTCCACGCAGCATCAACGGTTCTTATAATTTCTGGTCCAACTTTTGAAATAATGACAAGGGTAGACGCCTCTAAATGGTGATCTGTTTCATAAAAATCAACACAATCACCAACGCCGTGGACTTCCCACCACGATCCACCTGACTGAACGAATCCTTTTACTCTAAAAGCAGATTTCATTATGGTTTTTATAAAACTCTTCAATTGTTCTTTTTCAACGTTTTCGCTAAAATTAATAGACATTGTTTTAGGCTTATTCTCAGGTGTATTCAATGAAGCTCTTAACTCAGGGTATTTCCCTTTAGCCAAGTCTCGACCTAAAATGTCCTCAATTTCTTTAAAATATGAAGTTTCTACCAGTTCAGTATCTGGGTTGATCTGAAGAATTTTTTCTTTTATCAATTGTACGGATTCTCCATCTACCAAATCAATTTTATTGATTAAAGTCAAATCTGAACACTCAATTTGCTTCACTATCGTTTCAACTTCTTCATATGAATTTAAAAACTGGCTGGCATCTACAACGGTAATGCTCCCAGAATAGACATATGGACTATCGATATTCTGACTCACGCCACCGAGTATTTCTCCAATATTAGACGGATCGGCAAGCCCTGAGCTTTCAACAATGAGATAATCTAAATCTTTATCTGCCATATCAATCAAGGCATCGGCAAAAGCCATTGTTAAACAAGAACAGAATATTGATCCTCTTGTAAGCTCAATCATTTCCATGTTGTTCTTTTTAAGAATGGGACCATCGATACTGACTTTCCCAAACTCATTCATGATGATGCCAATTTTTTTATCCGCTTGATTCTCCAGAAGTTGTTTGACCAATGTGGTTTTACCCGCACCTAAAAATCCTGAAATAAGATACAACTCTACCTTTTTACTCAAAACATCAGCTCCCTGTTTTATAAATTTAACGCTATTTCATTCTTGCTGATTTTGTCAGCCAAACGCTTTATATTTTCTTCGATTTTATCAATAATAAGTTTAAATTCCTCATCCGACTTGCCGCTTGGGTCATCAAGTCCCCAGTCTTCTTCATGTTGACTTGGTAAAAATGGGCAAATAACATTACAACCCATTTTTATGACAATATCTACATCCGGAATTTCTGTAAGGAGTTTTGATTGCTGAGTGGCCTCCATATCAATATCGTAGATTTCTTTGATAAGCCTTACCGCATCTTGGTTGATCTTCGGTTTCATTTCTGTTCCTGCAGAATAACTTTCAAACACTGCACTTGCAAATTGCTTTCCAAGAGCTTCTGCCATTTGGCTTCTGCAAGAATTATGAACACATATAAACGCAACTTTTGGCTTTCTATTCATTATTTTCGTCTCCTTATCCCATGATCTACTGACTTAACTTTTTGGGTTCAAACCATCCTTTTGTGGAATTGGCAATATTTACAAGTATTAGCATGACAGGTACTTCTACTAATACGCCTACTATGGTTGCAAGTGCTACTGGACTTGTCGCGCCAAAGAGTGAAATAGCAACCGCAACCGATAATTCAAAGAAGTTGGAGGCGCCAATCATCCCTGCTGGTGCTGCAATGTCATGTGGCAGTTTAATCACCTTGGCAGCAAAATAAGCTATAAAGAAGATTAGGAAAGTTTGAATCGTGAGCGGTACTGCAATCAAGAAAATATGAAGGGGATTGTTGATAATCACGTTTCCTTGGAATGAGAATATTATAATCAAAGTTAAAAGTAAACCACCAATCGTAATGTTGTTGAATTTAGGAATAAACGTATTTTGGAAATAATCAATACCTTTGTTTTTTGTAATGACATTCCTAGTAATCACCCCAGCACTTAAGGGAACAACTACAAATAAGACCACTGAAAGAATAAGCGTATCCCATGGAATTGCAACGCCGCCTACCCCTAGAAGAAAGGCTACAATTGGCGTGAATGCCACAAGGATAATCAAATCGTTTGTGGCAACTTGAACAACCGTATAGGCAGGGTTACCTTTTGTTAAGTGGCTCCATACAAAGACCATGGCTGTACAAGGTGCCGCCCCGAGTAATATAGCACCTGCTAAATAATCCTTTGCTAATTCAGCCGGAATTAATGATTTGAAAACAACATAGAAGAAGAAGTACGCAATTCCAAACATGGTAAATGGTTTAATCAGCCAGTTCGTTACCCAGGTTACATACAACCCTTTTGGATTCTTACCTACGTTTTTTACGCTGTGAAAATCGACTTTTAACATCATCGGATAAATCATCAGCCAAATTAAAATGGCGATTGGAATAGAAACTTTGGCGTATTCAAATTTGCCTAAAAAGGCAGGTATTCCTGGTAAAAACTGACCTATGAGAATGCCAACGATCATACATAGTGCGACCCATAGGGTTAAATATTTTTCAAAAAAACTAATACCTTGCAATTTCCCTTTGCTCATTTTATACCTCCATATTTTTATATTTTATTGTTTGCTTAAAGTTTCCCGATTTTTTGTACTGATGAATCTTGAACCCATGGTATTGCAACCATATTGTTAGAACTGATTTCTCTGACTTTTTCAATCCATTGTCTCTCCGCTTCTGCACGGGCTATAAGCATGGCATCTTTAGTATCCACCATAGAAAGACATTGGTTTACAACCCACCATTTGTTATTAATGCCCGCTCTTTTAAGGTCGTCACGCAGTCTATTGGCCTCAAAAACAGGTGTGGCTTCTGGTAAGGTTACGATGATGACTTCTGTCTGTTTCTCATCTCTCAACCTTGGAAGTAATCGCTGAACAGAAATAGGCGTTTCTCCTTTGGTTCTTTGCACTTCTTTATGGTAACTTTGTGTCGAATCTAGGAGTAATAAAGTATGACCTGTTGGCGCTGTATCGATGACCACAACTTCATTTTCAGCCTTGTCGACAATTTCAGCAAAAGCTCTAAACACAGCAATTTCTTGTGTGCACGGAGAACGCAAATCTTCTTCCACATAAGCAATGTCTTCTTCTGACATGGTTTCTCTAGCTTTTGTCAATACTTCCTCTTGGTAATTTCGTAGTTCCTCTTTTTCGTCGATTTTACTAAGAGTAATATTTTCTGAGCCCTTAATCACATACTGAATATGGTCTGCAGGATCGGTCGACGTCAAATGTACTTTCACACCTTTATCAGCCAAAGCAAGGGCTATTGTGGCCGCAATAGTGGTTTTTCCAACGCCACCTTTTCCCATGGTAAAGATTACTTTTTTACCCGTATTGCAAACATCATCTACCAAAGCATCAATTGATTTAAGGTCTTTTGACTTAGTTACTGCTTTAGTACTGTCAAATTGATCACTTTTGAAAAATGCCCTAATGTTATTCAGTCCCAATACATTATAAGAGCGTAGAGGCAACGTAAATTTTGTAAACTCAGTTAAACCTTTTGGAATATTTTTGATGGCATGTTGTTGCTTATCCAAGATTATCTTTGATAAAGGATCTGTTGCACTGCCTAATACCCCATTAATAATCAACAATTGATTTCTAATGCCAAGGTCACTCAGTTCAAGACTAGAGCGTTCAGCTTCCAAAAGCGGTGTTTCTTCTGGTCTAGAAACCAATATTAAAGTCGTCTTGTGATGATCCGAAAGATTTAAAACTGCTTCTTTATAGATATTCTTTTTTCCTTCGAGACCAGATAATTGGCCTAAACAAGATGCACCATGGGTACTTTCACTAATAAAATTACTCCACGCTGAAGGTAGTTGCAACATGCGAAGGGTATGGCCTGTAGGCGCTGTATCAAAGATGATATGATCATATTCCAGTTCAGTAGTCTTATCGGTGATAAAATTTGAAAATTGGTCAAAAGCTGCAATTTCGACCGTACAGGAACCTGAAAGTTGTTCTTCCATATTGGCAATCACACTTTCCGGCAGTTTCCCTCTATAAGGTCCCACCACTGATTCTCTGTATTCCCTTGCAGCTTCTTCTGGGTTTAAATTTGCAACCATTAAATTAGGAGCGCCAACAATAGGGACACCTTTTCCATCTATCTCCGTATTAAAAACGTCTTGTAAATTCGAAGCTGGATCCGTACTGATGAGCAATACTTTCTTGCCACTATCAGCCAGATTTACAGCCACGGCACAAGCGGTCGAAGTTTTACCAACACCACCTTTTCCAGTGAAAAACAAGTATTTGGTTAAGTTGAATTGATCGACATCAAAGGCATTTAGTTGCAGTGTCATTTAACAACACCCCTCTGGTCCACAACAACAGCTTTGCTTTTGCTCTGGCTTACTGTCAATTTCTACACCCAACCACTCTGCAAATTCAGCATTTGTTGGATATGCTTTTGTCTTCGCTACTTTACCGTCAACCAAAGTCACTGGCAAAATTTCAGCACCTTCCGCTTGAAGGATCTCGTTGATGATTTGGTTAGAAACAAAAACTTGTGGCTCAGTGGATAAACCATATCTTTTGATGGTAATACCTTTTTCCTTAAGACTATTAATAGTCGTTGCAACTCTCATAAGCTCTGGGTCTATTGACGGACCGCAAACACCCGTTGTACAACACATTGCAGGATCAAATAGCTCAATCGATTTCATAATTATCATTTTCGTAATCTCCTTTTATATAATAGGGTTAACAGCATCCCGAACTATTGCAAGAACAGTCTTTATTTTTTTTCTCTGTTGTTAAATAGAATTTTTCTAAGTTTTGAGGTAAAACGAATTGCTCTGTATCTCCACCTAAATCCTTATTAAATAAAACGCTTAAAATGCCTTCCAAAATCATAGCAGTTGGCGGTTCTGTAAAGGCTTTACCATCGTATTCAAAAACTCTGCAGGCGGTTTCTTGACCGCTAATGGCACTGCATGCTGAACACGAATTTTCTTTGATTGTCCCCAATATATCTTGGCCGTTCACTCGAATGGTTGGAGAACTTTCAAATCGATGAGCCTCTGCAAGTTCCTTCGTGTTGACATTAATTTTGTTTACAAGGACTTTGTAATTGAGGCATTTTGATACTTCTGAAAAAATGCTTAACGCTTCGTCTAAATTTGTCTCTGTTTCTTGACATCGATCACAAGTATTTAAGTCTAGATACAGAAAATCAATAGTGACCGTTTTTTCGTTATTTATGATCAGTTGACTAATCAATGTGGACCTCCCTTCGTATTAAAAACCTAAATAGAACATATAAAATCCTAACAATAAAATCAGTACGCCTAAAGCATATTTAAGTACCTTGGCACTGATATCGTAAGTCTTGTCGCTTGTGAGTTTTGTCACAAATCCAACAGAAGTTCCTGCCAAGATCACCAAAAAACTATGCCCTAAAGAATACAGTAGCAGAAGCAAACAACCCCAAAGAACATTACTACTTTTAGCTACTACTCCCAAAAGTACAACGAGCACTGGTGTTGCACAGGGCGATGAGAAAAATCCACCTAAAACACCTGCTACAAAGGCTCCAACAAAACCTTTATGAACATGTTTTGTGCTTAAAAATACCGAGGGCACAAAATTGAATAGTTCAAATATTTGAAGTGCCATCAACACCATTAGGGTTCCTAAAAACAAAAACCATAGAGATGATGAGGTTCCCATAAGTTTTCCAAGCGAAGATGCTAAAACACCTAGCAGGGTAAATGTTAAAGCCATGCCCAGTGCAAAAGTTAATGAAAGTTGAAATGACTTTTTAGTATCTTGTTGCTTTGTCCCACCAACAAATCCAATAACCAAGGGCACACTAGATAATGAACACGGCGTGAAAGAAGTCAGTATGCCTGCTAATAGAGCCATAAGAGGTGCTAACCAAGGGTTACTGAGTATCCCTGTTGATAGTCCCTCTAAAAATCCATTGATCATGGTTTGACCCCCAACTCATCAAAGATTTCTAGAAATTGTTCCTTTGTCATTCCACCTTGATGGGCAGTAAATCCATGATCTCCTGTATCCTTCATTTTATAAAGCTGCATCCCCATTTTCTCAGCATCCTTTGGCATGTAGGGGTTTCCCTCTTTATCAAAGAAAAATTGAGTTGGAATGACTTCTAATGGGAACTGCTCTGCAAGCTCGGGATATTTCCATACGTCAACAAATTTTACAATAACCTTGCCTTGGTAATTCTCACTTAACTCTTTTAAGATAGGTGCCATTTCTTTACATGGTATACACTCATCAGCACCAAAATCTATGACAATGGGGATGCCTTGGGATTTGAGTTCATCAAGGTTTAAACTCGTGGCTTCAAGTGTATTAATCATTGCCTTGTCATTTGTAGAAATTTCACCACTGCCCACAGCTGTTTCTACCGGCTTTACAAGACTTGCTTCATCTCTACTTTTGAAAAACCAGATACTGCCTATGACACATATAATGAGAATCGGAATGATTATTTTAATCATTTTATTTTTGTCTGTCATTTCTGCAAACCACTTCCCTTATAAAATTTATGCCTCACTTTCGCAAACACACTCAGTTTGATCACTGTAGTTTTTGGTTAGAAGCATACTTAACTTTTCTGTAGCGGCTATAGATCCTTTGTCTGACAATGAGTAATAGGACCATTTTTTGTCTTTTCTAACTTCAACAACACCACTTTCTATCAATATTTTCATATGGTGCGAAAGAGTAGATTGTCCAATAGGTAGTTTCTCCTGTAATGTACAAGCGCATTTTTCCCCGCCTTGAAGTAGTTCAATTATCCTCAACCTATTTTCATCGCAGAATGCTTTAAAAATTTTAGCATTTATTTCGTATACTGTAGACACGTTTATCCTCCTCACATCGACATATATCGATTTTAATTATATCAATCAAATCGATTTTTTTCAATATGTAATGATTTTAATTTTTAATTATTTTAATATTTTCTTTGTTGACAAAACAAATACACAGGAGTACGATATACATATTCCCATATGTGCATATGTATATTCAACTACAATAGTTGAAAGGAGACCCAATATGAACCAACTTACAAATATATTCAAACTGCTATCTGACGAATCGAGGCTTAGAATGATGATGCTCTTATATCAACAAGATTTATGCGTTTGCGAAATCAGTGGTATCTTAAGTATCCCACAACCAAGGGTGTCAAAAAATCTTTCAAAACTGAGAGACTTAAATCTTGTTTCAGATGATCGTAGAGAAAAATTCGTTTTTTATAACCTCAAGAAAGATAATATACTTTTGACACAAAACCTTGAGCACATTTTAGAGCACATAGATCAATATCCACAAATTAAAGCAGACTCAGAACGACTTGTGGACAAAGAAAAGTTTCTCAACCAATGTTGTATCGTTTGTGAAGCATAATATAAAGGAGATGATTTTATGTTTATATTGGAATGGCTAAATAATCAACTACTTAAAATGCAGTGGTTGTCTGATCTTGTTAAGCTACTTGTCGAAAATGTTTTTGGACTCAACACCACAGATAGACTCGGAGGCAGTATTCACTTTTTTATTTATGATGTGATAAAGATTTTCATATTACTCTCTGTCCTTATTTTCACAATTTCTTATATCCAAAGTTTCTTCCCCCCTGAGAGAACACGAAAAATACTTGGGCGGTTTAACGGTATCACTGCAAATATTTTAGGGGCTCTTCTAGGAACCATTACCCCATTTTGCTCTTGTTCTTCCATTCCACTTTTCATTGGATTTACAAGTGCTGGTCTTCCAATCGGCGTAACTTTTTCATTTTTAATCTCTTCGCCACTGGTAGATTTAGCTTCAGTACTTCTTTTAGCGAGTATCTTCAACTGGAAAATTGCAATCGCTTATGTAGTTGTTGGGCTTATACTAGCAGTCATTGGTGGCTCTCTTATTAGTAAACTAAAACTTGAAAAATATGTAGAACCCTTTGTTTTTGGAAACAAACTCATGGAAATTGAGCAAGAAGAGCTCACAGTCAAAGACAGAATGAGTTATTCAAGAGAACAAGTGCTAGACATTATTAAGAAAGTTTGGCTCTATATTCTCATTGGTGTTGGCATCGGGGCAGCAATCCACAACTGGATTCCTGAATCGGTTATATCAGCTGTTTTGGGTCAAGACAAATGGTACTCCGTTTTATTAGCAACGGTTGTGGGTGTGCCTATGTATGCAGATATTTTTGGAACCCTCCCGATTGCAGAAGCCCTTGTTCTTAAAGGTGTTGGCATAGGTACTGCCTTATCCTTCATGATGGCAGTAACTGCGCTCTCACTTCCATCAATGATTCTTCTTAAAAAAGTGGTGAAGACAAGACTACTCGTTACTTTCGCAGGGATTGTCACTATTGGGATTTTAATCATCGGCTATACCTTTAATGCCTTTGGCTATCTACTATTATAAATTTCGAAAAGGAGCATTCAAGTGAACAATAAAAACAAAATGATAATGATCTTAGGACTAATGGCTTTTTTAGCCAATGGTGACAATTACGCTGCAGCACCGCTGATTATCAATATTGCAAAAGATCTCAATCTGACGATTGATGTTGCAGCTTTATCAGTTACCGCTTACATGCTTTCATTTGGGGTATTCACCCTGATATTCGGACCTCTTTCAGATCGATTCGGGAAAGTTAAGATTATAAACATTGCTGCAATTGGCACAGCCATTTTTAGTATGTTGGGTGCTTTCTCCTTTAATTTGCCTTCGCTTATTTTCTTCAGAGCTATGAACGGTGCTTTTGGGGCAGGTATTTTCCCAGTAACAATGGCCCTTGTAGGTCAAAGCTTTGACAATGAAAACAGGCACAAAGCCCTTGGAAAAGTAATGGGACTCATGTTCCTTGGTGGCGCAACAGCAACTGCCATTGGCGGAGCACTGGCCTATTTCGGATCTTGGAGAATGGTATATCTGGTATATGGCATTGGAGAGTTTATTCTAGCGATCGTCATGCTCAAGATTCTTGAAAGGGATCAACCGGTGGTTAATCAACTAAACTTCTTCAAAGCTTATAAAGAACCTCTTACAAACTACCGTTTTATGCGTCTCGTTATTACCATTTTCTTTGTCGGTTTTAGTGTCTTTGGAAGTTTCACTTACTCAGGTAAACTCCTCCAAGATTTAACCGGCTACAACATCTTCGTCGTGGGATTGATCTTATCTTTATTTGGTGTTGGAACTGTTATAGGAGGACGCATTGCTCCTCAACTAAAAAAAGTCTTGAAACACGGTTTTCTTGTATCGGCTGGCGTCATTGGTGGAATATCCCTCTTTGCGCTCTCTGCTTATTCAAACGTTTGGATTCTGGGACTCGGTTTATTCGGATTCGGTGTGGCATTCATCTTCTTACAGTCAACACTCGTTTCAACTGCTCAGGAAAAACTGCCTAAAATGCGTGGAACTGCCATGTCGCTAGCATCCTTTAATATGTTTGTCGGGGGAGCTGTTGGAACCAGCATTAACGGTATGATCATGAAAACATCAGGTCCACAAACCATATTCTACAATACTGCATATGTCATTTTTATAGTTGGCATTCTTGCAGCTGTATTCATTGCAAGATTTGAAATGCGAAAGAGCCAAGGGGTTTACGCAGAGGCAAACAAAAACTAGAGGAGGTATTCACATGAACAAAGACAAAGTACTTGAAATGATTAAAATGGAAATGGGAGAAGTTCCTAAACCGTTAGAATCACTTGCTGATTTAGATTTAAATGCTCTTGTTGGGCATTTGGAAGCAAAGAAAAACGCCTATTCAGGCGAACACTTAGACAAGAAAACAAAAACTTTAATTGCTTTAGCAGTTGGCATTGCACTTGATTCACAAGGTTGCATAATGAACAATGTTAAAGCCGCAAAAAAAAGCGGGGCAACGACAGCTGAAATTATGGAAGCCTACGCTGTCGCTAAATTTTCAAAATCCTCATCTTCAATCTCTGGTTTTTCAAATGCCATGGATTGGTTATTGAGTAATAGGGAGGAATGATCATGTCAAGTCATGAACATGACCATGATCACTCGAATAAAGGTGGACATTCACATAATGTAGCCGAATTATCAGGCGCTAAAATATTTTGGGTCACGGTTCTAAATGCGACCATAACCACTGCCGAAATAGTTGGAGGGCTTCTCTCTGGAAGTCTCTCCCTTTTATCCGATGCAGTTCACAACTTGAGCGATACCATCGCAATTGCTTTGTCCTATTTTGCTCATAAAATATCTCAAAAACCGAAAGACAAGAATAAAACTTTTGGCTATAAACGAGCGGAAATTCTTACGGCTTTTGTTAATGCCTTTGTACTCATTGGACTATCCCTGTTATTAATAGTTGAGGCGGTAAAACGATTTAACCACCCCGAAGTTATCAATGGCAATCTAATGATCACGGTTGCGTTTATAGGACTTCTCGCTAATCTATTTTCTGTTTTTTTGCTAGAGAAAGATTCCCACGGCAGTCTTAACATACGTTCGAGTTATCTTCATCTCCTTGGTGACACCATTTCTTCTGTTGGGGTATTGCTTGGTGGTGTTGCCATAAATTTATGGAATATTGCATGGATTGATCCTGTTGTTACGTTGCTTATCTCAGTTTATATCATTAAAGAAGCTTGGCACGTGGTTAAAAAAACCATTGATATTCTTATGCAATCTGCGCCGCCACTAGATTATGAGGCTATCCAGAAGGACGTTGAAACCATTGAGCAAGTGAGAAATATTCACCATATTCACGCTTGGATGATCAACGAAGATACCATTTATTTTGAGGCTCATGTCGAGCTTGATGATATGATGGTCTCAGATGCTCAAAGGATTTTGGTTCAGATTGAACATATATTAAAGGAACATCACAACATCAGCCATGTTACCTTACAAGTTGAAATCAATAAATGCAATGAAAAGAATTTATTTAGCCAATAATTATAAAAGAAAGCAGGTGATTTCTTGAACGCTGGTCTATACGCACTCACTCTAGTGCTTTTACTATTGTCCTATATCAAAGATAAAAAGAAAACTAAAATGGCCATCAAGAAGGCTTGGAAAGCCTTTGAAAACATTCTTCCAGAATTCTTAGTGGTCATCCTTTTTGTCGGCATATTGATTGCAGTTATCAATCCAGAAATCATTTCAAAAATGATTGGTTCTGACTCAGGGTGGTTAGGTGTCATTCTGGCTTCAATTGTTGGTTCTATAACACTCATACCTGGATTTGTGGCTTTCCCAACAGCCGCCATGCTTCTTGAAGGTGGCGCAGGGTATATGCAAATTGGTGCTTTTATCTCTACACTGATGATGGTGGGTGTCGTTACGCTTCCCGTTGAAATGAAGTATTTCGGGAAAAAAATTACCTTTATGCGAAATATTCTAGCTTTCATCTTTTCGTTTTTCGTAGCAGGAATTATTGGATGGGTGGTGACGATACTATGAAGAATATCTTCAAAAAATATAGAGCTTTTTTAGTGGTTCTGACAGGACTATTGATTTTGACCTTGATCAATCAGAAAATCGGATTTAAAGCCATTAGCGTTACAGCCTATTCTTTTAAAGAAATGATTATGGTGATTCCGCCTATTTTTCTTTTACTTGGCCTTCTTGACGTTTGGGTGCCAAAGGAAACCATGATAAAATATATGGGTGAGGGCTCCGGTCTAAAAGGTATTTTACTTTCAATCTTTATTGGTTCTGCCGCTGCCGGTCCCTTATATGGCGCATTCCCAGTTGCAGCAGTCTTTATGAAGAAAGGTGTATCTTTTAAAAACATCCTTATTTTTATTGGTGCTTGGTCTACAACAAAAATCCCAATGTTTTTATTTGAAATCACATCTCTTGGTGCAAAATTTGCAATTACACGCCTTTTAGTAGATCTTCCAGGTATCATTATCATTGCTTATGTGCTGTCTAAGATTGTCCCTGTAAATGAAGTAAAGGCAATCTATGAAAAAGCAGAAGCAATTGAATAAATATATATAGCTATTATCTTTCAAATTTAGGAGGAACAGACATGTCTAAAAAATGGTACCCTGTAATTAACTACGAAACCTGTACAGAATGCGGTGCGTGCGTTGAAAAATGCTCTAATGGCGTCTATGAGAAGGGTTCTTCTAAGCCAAATGTGATTCACCCAGATGGCTGCGTTGATGGTTGTCGTGGCTGTCAGAAACTCTGTCCAACCCAGTCCATAGATTATGTGGGGGATGTTGGTCAGGAATCCAGCTGTGGCTGCAGCTGTACTTGTTTATAACTTATTTTAAGGAGGATTTTCAATGATTATTAAAGTATTAGGTACTGGTTGTGCAAGCTGTAAAAAGCTAGAGGCTCATGCCCTAGAAGCTGTTAAGGCACTTGGTATTGAAGCCAGTGTTGAAAAGGTTGAAGATATTCAAGGTATCATGGCATACGGTGTTATGAAAACACCTGCTCTCGTCATTGATGAGCAGGTTAAAGTGATGGGACGCGTCCCTTCTGTAGATGATATTAAACAACTTCTCAAATAGGTAATTTAAAGGAGCTTTCAGTCGAAAGCTCCTCATTTTTTAACTATCAATTTGATATCTCGTGTCTATTTTTAAGAATATCTAATAATTCAAGAACATGAGTTTTTATCTTCTAAAATTCTTATTCAGAATTACTCATAAAATCACAATATACTTTTTTCCCCACGCTCGACTGCTGATCTGTAATTTGCAAATCCAATAAAGCCTATAAAAATTAAACCTGAAACTCAAATTGGTATCATTTGACCACTCATAATTACACCTCATAAATAAGAACTTTGGTTAATGTTACATTGACTAATATCGATTTATTTTCACATTATACCAATCTATGAAAAAGTGAAACATGATCAATGTAAACTCTCAGTTAAAACTCTAAATTTGTAATGATTTCATTGAAACTCACTAAATATAATGTTTGCAAAATCTTCGGTAGTAGCCAATGTCGATATTTGCTTTTTCTGACCCCTGCCAACCTTTATTTCATAAGCGTCATAATCTTCAACAGAATACTCATTTTTACCTACTAGTTTAATATTTTTTATTCCAAATGAATGGTTTAATGATTCAATTGTCTCGTTGAAAAGTATTTTAATAGAATCTGTATATTTAGAATGTTCAGGGATAAATAACGTTACTCATATCACATTAATTTCTTCTGTCATCTCCGTACCTCCCTCAATTAAATGAGTAGTTAAAAAACATCATATCGAAATATATCGATATAAATATAATAATTCATATATCTATATATTTCAATATGAAAAAATGTTAAACATAACAAATTGTATAATTTCGGAATAATAAATGAATATTTTTGATTAATTTTATTACTAAAAAAGAAATTACTAGGTGTACAGATGCCCTTCTCAACGTGGAAGTTTATGAGGGCATCTTTTTTGTTGTAGATTTTTCCACTCAATGGCACTTCCCGTCGTGGAAGTAAGTGAGAGGAAAAATTCATTCTGTACAACATACCTTCTCAACATGGAAGTATATGAGAAGAAAAATTTTGTAGGGTAGCCGTTTTTTTGCCTTTAGTAGTGAGGGGCAAATTTATTTTTGGTCCAACCGCCTGTTTCATCGTTGAAATAAGTAGAGGCACTTTTTTAAAACGAGGTTGTCAAAATTCTGTTCTCACTGCCTATATAGTAAGGACTTCTCTCAACTTCAGAAAAACAAATCAAAACTTAAAGGAGGAATCACAAAAATGAAAAAACGATTCAACACCATCGATGGTCAAACGCTTATGACCATGCCACTTCAGCCACTCGAATTTGTCATTGAAAATCTTTTATCTAAAGGGCTACACGTTCTTGCAGGCTCACCAAAGGTAGGAAAGAGTTGGCTTGCCCTATGGCTTGCTGTTACCGTTTCAAAGGGCGAAGAAATCTGGGGCAACAATGTAAAACAAGGTGATACTTTGTACCTCTGCTTTGAGGACAGCCAAATCCGAATTCAAAACCGACTGTTTGAAATTACCGATGAAGCATCGGCAGCGGTTAACTTCTGTACAGAGCAAGCAACACTTGGTGGTGAACTAGAAGAGCGGATCAGAACTTTTGTTGAAGAGCATCCAAGCTGTGTTCTGATTATCATAGACACACTTCAAATGATTCGTGGATCAGCTACTGACAACAGCTATGCAAGCGACTATAGTGATTTATCTGTTCTAAAAAACATTGCGGATGAACTTGGAATCGCCATACTGCTCATTCATCACCTGAGAAAAGAAAATGATAATGACCCCTTCAATCGAATCTCTGGCACGACGGGTATTCAAGGCGCAGTAGATTCTAGTTTTATTCTGTCTGAAGATGTTCGAGGTAGTGGACAAGCGAAGCTGTATTGCGTGGGCAGAGACATTGAGTACAGAGAAATTTGTCTAAAGCGAAATGAAGAAAATATCTGGGAAGTGGTGTCTGACAGTTTTCAAAATAAAGATGTGCTACTCCATGATATTGTCCTTCTCATTTCTGATTTTATGAAAGGCAAAGATTGCTATACTGGAACGCCAACAGAATTATCGACCCTGCTATCTGTTCAAAGCGGCGATCATATTTCATCAAGACTTTTGTCAAAACATATCAGACTGAACCTAGAAGAACTACGCAAACGCTTTATCTATGCGGATTTCAAAAAGACTAATGGTAAACGCATTATTTCACTCTCTGTCATTAGGGACGATAGTGTCGATAATCTGGGGACTTCGGTAGGTGCTCCAACTAATGACCCTGTCGACCCTGTAGTAATAATGGGTGACTAAACAAATTCAGAGAACAAAATCAAAATGGCGATAATTTGCCCCTGTGTGGAGATGTATTGAGCCGTTGGCATCACAATGCCTGATGCCGATTATAATCGAATTTCGGCGCATTTGTGAGCCACAAAGACAGCAGAAAAGAAAAATGGCACAATGGCGTTAATTGAAACCGCTGATTGAATACCACTAAAACCAAGTATTAAAAATTAGCAGGATAAAGCACGGTGCTGTAAACGCCCCTTGCGATCACATCGGACGGCAACGCCGACCGAGGAAACCCCCACCAGATGCGGATTCTAAGATATAAGCCAGTTAAATCATAACAGTGCTGAAAATAAGTATTTTGTACACTTTTGGTGCTGTAAGAACAGCTAAACCCCACAAAATAGCCATTTTAAAGGTGCTATGTAAGGTGATGTTAATAAAAAGGAGCGATTTTATGAATACAAAAAAATTTGAAAACAAAGAGCGTGTAAACGCATGGTTACCGCCATCTATGATTAAAAATATGGAAACACTTTGCGAACCAAACAACATCAAAAACAAATCGGAATTCATTTACAATGCCGTGGATTTTTATATTGGTTATTTAGCCAGTCAAAATAGCACGACCTATCTATCTAAAATATTGCTCGATGCAATTGATGGAACACTAAAAATGACCGAAAATCGGCAATCTGCTAACCTTTTTCGTTTGTCAGTTGAAATGAGTATGATGATGAATATCCTAGCTGCAGGTCTTGAAATTAGTGATGATGATTTACGAAAGCTTCGTGGCAGATGTGTTTCAGAAGTCAAAAGAAACCGTGGAAAAATCAATATGGAAGATGCAGTCAAATACCAAATGGGGCTCGACTTGGAGGAGGAATCTAATGCGTAAAAGAACTGAAGTACAGCATTATTTAGAAACAAAAATACTTGGAGCATATGAAACTGCTGAAGTTGTTTGGAAGAATGACACTGAAGGAACCTACCATAGAACCTTTGATGATACCGCTATTTTGAATGATGGAAGTCGTCATATTGTAGAGCGACAAATGGATATTGAAGGGCGAACCTTTCGAGTTTGTTCAGTTTTTCCGATGGTGAAGCACTCCACGCCTACAGAAAAATTATTAAACCTAATTGATAATACCCTAGTAGAAAATTTGAAAAAGGCTTGATTTCAATAGCTTTGTGGCAACGTTTACGGTATTGTGTGTAGTACCGTATTCGGTTTGCCATAAGAGAAAAGGAGGAATTATAAATGGCAGACAAAGAAAAATACACCATACTTTATGGACGGCTAAGTCAAGAAGATGAACGTGAAGGTGAATCTAATAGTATCCAAAATCAACGATTAATTTTAACCGCTTATGCAGAAGATAAAGCCTTCGAAAATTTAAAATTCCTATACGATGACGGTTATTCAGGAACAAATTTTAACAGACCTGCTTGGAATGAAATTATGTCACTCATCGAAAGTGGACAAGTTGAAACCTTGATTGTAAAGGATATGAGCAGGCTTGGACGTGATTACCTTCAAACAGGGCAGCTCATGGAGATTGTGTTTCCAAACTACAAAGTCCGTTTTATCGCTATTAATGATGCTGTTGATACCCTGTATGGCGATAATGATTTTGCACCCTTTCGCAACCTGTTCAATGATTTCTATGCGAAAGATTGTAGTAAAAAAATTAAAGCTGTTAAAAAAGCACAGGCAGAACGTGGTGAAAGAGTTGCGACAAAGCCACCTTACGGTTATGTAAAAAGTACGGATAATCCAAAACTGATTGTTCCAGATTTTGAAAGTGCTGAAGTGATTCGCTACATCTTTAAGCTGTGTTCTGAGGGCAGAGGTCCAAAACAAATTGCAAGGAAACTGAAAGAAGATCAGATCATCACCCCTAGCAATTACTATTATAAGAGGAATGGCGTTGCCCTTAAAAGCCTTGACACAACACGACCTTATAATTGGAGTGACACCACCATTGCTAATATTTTAGAAGATATCACCTACATTGGTCATACCGTTAATATGAAGCATACGACTGTTTCTTACAAAAACAAAAGGCAGATTGTAAGACCAGAATCAGAATGGCTAATCTTTAAGAATACCCATGAACCTTTAATTACTCAGGAACTGTGGGATATCGTTCAAAGTATTCGAAAACATAAAAAGCGGCCTCCGAAGAAAATGGATATGCCAAATATGTTCTCTGGACTGGTGTTTTGTGAAGATTGCGATGGTACTCTGGTGCTACATCGAGCTCATACGATGGAATCCACTAAAAACAATTTCATGTGCTCCACCTATAAAAAGCGTGGCAAAGAAGAATGCAGTTCTCATTATATAAGGGAAAGTCAGCTAACAGCGATCATTCTTGATGATCTAAAGCGTGTGACACATTTTGCTAGACAGCAAGAAAAGCTGTTTGCAGAACATATCAATCAGCGAAATTCTTTCGAAACTAGAAAGGAACTTACAAAGCTTCAGCGTGAACTGGATGATATGAAACGCAGGGACTTGGAGCTTACAATGTTGTTCAAACGACTATATGAGGATAACGTGCTTGGGAGAATCCCAGATGAACACTTCCGAATGTTGTCTTCAGAGTATACGGATGAACAAAAAATTCTGAGAATAAACATACCAAAAGCAGAAGAAAAAATGGAAAAGCTGAAAAACTCCCTCATCAATGTAGAGCTGTTTATTGAAAAAGCGAAAAGATATACAGATATTACAGAAGTAACATCGGAACTATTGCACCTTTTTATAGACAGGATTGTTGTGGGTGAAAAGGCTGAAAGATATTCAAGAACAGCTGAACAATGCGTCTGGATTTACTATCGTGACATTGGAATTCTTGATGATGTCACTAAGGAAAATGATATTTCAGAACCTGATTATGAATTCGTTGCCGATGGTAGCGGAGAGCTAAGGCTTGTAATTTAGGCAAAACAAAAGCGGACAGCCATAACTGTCCGCTAAATGCCACCATTCATTAGGTAGGTTCAGAAAGTATCCTTATGAACACTGCCCTAAAGCTTGAAAGTTTTTTTTTGTGAAAGTGATTTTTAATTAAACATACTTACAAGTTGATCAAATGTTGGATTTTCATCAGTTACTGAATCATAAAATTCAGGTTCAAGATCGGATTGAGAAAAGACAAACAGATAACTATTATAGATAATGTAATCGAATTGAGCATAGAGACTATCGTCATAAACTTGAAAAGGATTTATATTAATTTCTTTTATAAAGACCTTAAATGGCAAGCTATAAAAATCACATTCTTCTTGATATTTATTAACCATTTCCTCAATTCTATAAACTGGGTTAGGTAAATACTGAGTGTGATAATGATTTACAACTAAAAGTTGATTGAGTAAAGGTGCTATACTATTTGCCAAAATACTTAACATATTTACTTGGGTTTCATGAAGATGATCTCTCGCTTCGGTTATAAGAAAGTAGCCAAAGGGTTCTATACTTACGGTATTAATAAACATTGGTGCTAACACAAAGCAGTTAATATCTTCTAAATAGCTGGAAAATGTATTTCCAAATGCGGTATTGTAATCTTCGATAGTATAATAAACTAAGGGTTGTTCTCCTAAATAATCTCTGATAGTTCTAAAAAACTCAGTATCAAATTTTGTAATATCAATATTATAACTACCTAAAATAGTGTCATTGCCTTCATTTAGACTTACAAAAATGGCTTTTCCAACACCAAATGATGTATTTAACGTCGTTATTACAAGTTCTGAAAGTTCTTCAATGGAATCAGCAGAAGAAACGGTCTTAATAATGCGGTTCATGTTTTCAAGTACATTGACATGCCGATTTAATTGAGTCTTCTGAAAGTTAATCAGTTCAAATTGTTTTGCATTTGTTAATGCGATATACATGATTGAAGTGATATCTTGGATTCTTTTTAAGAGATCTTGTTCATAGTTTATAGCCGCAAGTGGCTTACTTATGGTTACAAATCCAATAATTGAATCTCTTATGATAAGAATTATGTACTCAACAGGAAATGTAGTAAATAAATTTGCATCTTCAAAAATCGAATTTAATAAATCATAGTCTTCAGGCATTTTATAAACAGTTTTTTGTTTTGGATAATTGGGTTTTAAAGTGAATTTTTCAAAATATTTTAACCCATTCACGACGTCTTCATAAGATCTGATGCTGATGCACTTTTCAACTTCATCATAAAGCGCAATTGATGTTACTGCACTTGATGTGATTTCTCGTATTACATCTGTACTTAATTGTACAATACCACTTACAGATAATTCAGAAATAATCATTTTCATGGTTTGAGAAATGGAATCCAAATTAAAAATATGTTTATCAATTTCTTTTCTAAGTTCATTACGCTCAATGTATCTTGATGCTTTTTCAAGAGAAAGATTCATTAGGTAATTAAAACGATTGAAAAATTCTAGATCATAAAGTGGTAACTGTTCACCAATAACCAAATCTGAACTGATGATAAACCCAAAAAGTTGATCATCTATAATTAATGGCATAATCTTGGAGAGTTTTGTTGAATTTATAAAATCAATTTCAAAATAACGATTTTGGACGTTCACATCAGTCAATATGAACCCATTTCGAACAGCAAATAGCCCATGTTGATCTGTTTTAATTACCTCGTTCAATTCGAAATCATATCCTTGTGAAAATGCAGCAAGGTATTTGTCCTTACTATCGTTTAGCACATAAATCGCAGATGCACTTGGCGTTTCAAAAGAGTTATATATTTGAAAACCATATTCAACAATTTGATGTAAATCGAGATTTTGAGAAAAGAAATCTATGCTACTTAGAAGTGACCGATAACGTTCGATTAAAACATTTTCCATTTAAACCTCCTAGCTATTCGCTTAGATGTATTTGATTGTCTTTTACATAAAAAGAACATTTCATTGCTTCATTGATTCTTTTTTGTAGTTGTTTTAAAGCCATCAAAGTTTTGGGATAAACCGCATCAAAAACTTTGATTTCGCCCTCGCCGCGCGTTTTCAATACTTCCTCAAGTTGGTTTGCTTTTTTTGATATTGCATTCATCTCATCAAGAATATTTTCATAACTCACTAAAAATGCTTTATAAGTGTTCTGAGCTCTTTCATCTAATTTTTCATAATTTTCTTCAAAGACGACCAGTTTTCTTTTCATTCGATTGGCATTTGAAAGCACATCATTAAATTTCAAACTAAGTGCATCAAATTCTGCTTTTGCTAGAAGCCGGTCAAAACCTTCAACATTAACCATTGTAGGACGTTCTTGTAAATTTCCGATAGAACCTGTCACCACTTTATGCTTTGCATTTGTTTGACCACCAACGATCTTTCCTTTTTTGGGATCAATGTAAATTCGAGATGCAGTTAATTGACTATCAAAAGCATAAAGTGCTATTTTGATATCATTTTCAGCAGTTAGATTACCTTCATTTACATATTTGGTATAAATAGAGTTTTTTGCTATTATAGCACCTTCACCTTTTGAATTTACACCGCCCTTTATATATATGGATCCTTTCAGCGACTCAATTCGCTCGATAGCACCGACACCCGTGTCACTATTTATTTCTATGTCACCAGTCGCTTCTACTATAAATTTATCTTTAATAGTCCCTTTGATGGTTATACTACCATCAAAATAAATATTTCCCGTTTCAAAATCGACATCACCATTAATATACAAATGATTTTCTACAGCAATTTTATCAGAGATATAAGTAACTGCACCGTCTTGTTTTGCTCTTAACACATATTTATCAACTTCAAATAATTCTTCAACAGTTTTGGGATCATACTTTAAACGAAAATCTGCACCCATTCGTGCAGGAATATGATTTCCTCTCACTGTTAAGCCATCTTTACCTGGTCTGGGGAGGGTTTTTTCACCTAACCAGTCTCCTTTTTTGACATTGCAGATGAGATCTAATTCGTAAAAATCAATTTCACCATTATCATTTTCAAGGGGTTTATTTGAAGAGGAATGATGATACTGGAGTATAGAATCTTCACCTGGTATTGGACGAATGCCTTCTGCAATTAATAGTTTTCTATTGGTTTCAAGTTGATTATTTAAAGTCTCTGCATGGATACCAGTCAGAATATGATTATCTGCTAATAATTTTAGAATTTCCGAGATTACAATTTCTTTATTCTGTTCAATCTCCTCATTTGGGAAGTTAATTTTTAAATAAGCACTCATTTCATCAGTGCTTATTTCTAATTCATATCTTTCTTTGATAATACCTACAAAGATAGGCTCGTTTTTAGATTCCTTTAGCGCTCTTTGTAATTCAAGAAATTGAGTAATTTTAACTTGCGTAAATTGTTTTAAGAGTTCATTAAAATCAAAGATGGTAACACCACTGAGAAGCACTCTTACAAATACTTTATCTTCGTTTCTAAGTAACGCAAGGGAGCTTGATTGGTAAATTACTTTTTTCTGTTCATTCATAATAACCTCTTTTCTTTAGTGAAAAAACATTATAAAATGCAAACAATATGAATTTATTTTAACATTTACGAGTCATCGAAACAAGTAAGAAACATATTAATAGCATTGTAATATTATTTTATATCTCAAATGATATATTGCATATGTTATATTATACTAAATTATTGAATATTCTCAAAATTCCTTTGTATACATTTTACTTTTGATATGAAAACATATTATTTGACGATATTCTTGTTAAATAAAATTAGAATAAAATGCAATTCGTATCATCACTATTGAAATTTTAGTAGAGGGGTTTTTAGCACTAAATTATTTTGAGAGTTTTAAAGTGCTGCCTTTTATAAAACTCTCGCCATAAAGTATATAACCTGGTTCAATATCAAAACGATAGTATGACATCGTAAAATGTAGGTGTGGACCAGTAGAGAAGCCTGTTGATCCAACAGCTCCAATTAGTTGTCCACGCGATACTAAGTCGTCTTCTTTCACAAATAATTTATCAAGGTGAAAATAAACACTAAACAGACCTTCACCATGGTCTATCACGATACTGTTTCCAGTTAAGATGAGTGGCATTGAAAGTACCACTTTTCCAGTATTAGTTGCTATAACATCAGCATTTTTTGGCGCGGCAATGTCTATACCTGCATGTCTATAGGATGTCATGACGCCATTGACAATGCGTGCTTCACCAAATTCAGTGGTGACTTTGCCACTAGTCGGTATAAGAAAGGATTCTGTATAATATTTCTCAGGTGACGAACTTTCTCTAGAAGGGTTAAAGAATTTTCTATATTCAGCATAGCCATCATCTGTTTTTGTGCTTGCTTCGATATTAGGATCTATGGTTAGGTTTTGAACTCTGAAATTTCTTTTAGTGACTTCTATAGCTCTTGTAGTTGTATTACCAGTCAATTTATTGGTAAAACTAAGGCGATATATACCGGGAGAGGTGTTATAGTTAGTGGGAATGTATCCTTCGACAACACCGTCTGTCATATACCATGTAATATCAGGATACAATTCTTGAATCAGCTCAATTTCAGATGTGCTAGTTATGTGATAAATAGATATTTTTAAGAGTTCTCCTTGTTTAAGGGTGGTTTTAGAGAGCACTATATTTTCTGGTAGACTTGAAGAGGTTATAGTTCCTAGCTTTACAAGTAATTTATAGGATAACACAGCTGCCTGAGCTCTAGTAGCAGGTTTTTTTGGTGCAAAAGTATCATTCGAGTAACCCGATATAAAACCTAAAGCGATTGCATCGATTGCACTTTCATGATAACGTGCTGTGACTGTATCAAGGTCACTTAATTTTGAACTCGCCTCTTCAAAAGCAATAGGATCAATCGTTCCTCCAAATTTCAAATAAGCATTGACCACAATTTTTGCCATTTCTTCTCTAGTGATGTCTTTTTCAATTGCTAATTTATCTAAAACGCCATACTCATCTGTAGAAATAAGTCCACTATTTAGTGCTGCTTCGATATAGGGTTGTCCCCAATATTCGTCTGTAAATGGACTTCTGACATCAACATCTTGTGCATTTAAGATCATTGCAATAAATTCAATTCTTTTAATATTTAAATTGGGTTTATAACTACCATCTACATACCCAGAAACCGCATTATATTTAGTTACCATTTCAATATAGGATTTTGCCCAGTGATTATCTAAATCAATATAATTTGTTGCATAAGAAGGTGTTGAAACCACTCGAGTTGATATGATCATCATGAAAATTGCAACAAGAATTGCGATATGTCTTTTAAGAAATTTATGATTCATCTGGTACTCCTTTCAAACAAGAGCAAAAGTGTTTTTATGTAAACTTTATTATTTTATTATACCTTATGAATCTTGCAATCGTATTACAATGAAACGACTTTACGAATACAAATTGTACATGAATAAATTTTTTTATATGGATTAAGCAACTATTATTTATAATATGATATAATATTTATGGAATGGCTTTCAAATATTTTGTATGAATTTTGATTGCCTAAAAGATGAATTAGGAACGACAGATTACACACTTATGAAGGAGATTCTCATGGCTGAAAGATTAAAACGCAATGAAGTTGATGTTCAAATGACGTGGAATACAGATTCACTATTTAATTCGAAGGAAGCCTTTGATGCAGCACTTGAAGAAGTAAAAGTAGAGGTTGAATCGCTTAAAGCTTACAAAGGAAGATTAACGGAAAGTGGCGGTGTTTTATTTGAAGCACTACAAGCCCTTGAAAAATTAATGATCACACTAGAGGCACTTGGCACTTATGCAGGTCTAAATGAAGCCGTGGATGGTACCGATAATGCATTTCAAGAACTTGCAATGATTTTTGATGCTGCAGCTGCTAAGATTCAAGCTGATTTAACATTCTTTGATAATGAAATAATGTCTTTAACGGATACAAAATATTTGAACTTTTTTATAGATGATGTAAGACTTGAAGCATACCGACCATATATTGAAAACCTTTATGAGCAAAAGCAGTATAAACTCTCTGATGAAACAGAAGAAGCATTTGCTGCGCTTGGCGAAGTATTAGAGGCACCTTATAGGACTTATTCTGTAAGCAAGGCAGCTGATATGGTGTTTGATGCGGTCGTTGATGGGGAAGGGAATACACTTCCAAATTCTTTTGCATTATTCGAAGGTAAATATGAATACAGTGAAGATCCTGTTTTGAGAAAGAACGCTTATGAATCTTTCAACAAGACACTCAATCAATATAAAAATACATTTGCTTCAGTCTATAACACAGAAGTGACGAAACAAGTGATGATTAGTAAACTTAGAGGCTATTCTTCTGTGACACAAATGCTTTTAAAACCTCAAAAGGTCACGGAAGAAATGTATCATCGTCAAATTGATGTCATCTATAAAGAGTTAGCACCGCATATGAGAAAATTTGCGGGACTACTGAAAGAAAAACATGGACTTGATAAGGTTCATTTCTATGATTTAAAAGCACCACTTGATACTACTTTTAACCCAACTGCGACTTATGAAGAAGCAAAAGAGATTATACTCAAATCACTTGCAGTTATGGGTGAGGAATATGTAGGCATTATTGAAAGAGGATTCTCTGAGAGATGGATAGATTATGCCGATAATATCGGAAAATCAACAGGTGCATTTTGTGCATCACCATATGCCTCACATCCGTATATATTAACTACGTTTCAAAATAATATGAGAGATGCGTTTACACTTGCACATGAACTGGGACATGCAGGTCATTTTTATTTGGCAAATAGAGAACAAAATGCATTTAATACAACACCTTCTATGTATAACATTGAGGCACCTTCAACGATGAACGAAATGTTACTTGGGAGATATCTGCTGAATAATAATGATGATCCAAAGATGAAAAAATGGGTTATTCTACAATTCATGGGAACCTATTATCATAACTTTGTGACGCATTTACTCGAAGCTGCTTATCAAAGAAAAGTATATGCGTATGCTGAAAAGGGTCAACCAATTACAGCTAAGTTACTTTGTGATACAACTTTGGAAGTTTTAAGAGGATTCTGGGGAGATTCAGTTGAGATCGATGACGATGCAGGTCTTACATGGATGAGACAACCACACTATTATATGGGCTTGTATCCATATACCTATTCTGCTGGTCTAACTGCTTCTACTGCGTGTTCTCAAATGATCTATGAAGAAGGACAACCCGCTGTAGACAGATGGCTTGAAATGCTTAAGACAGGTGGGAAACTTAAGCCTCTTGAACTCTTAAAAGTAGCAGGAATGGACTTTACAACGGATGAACCCGTTCAAAAAGCTGTAGCGTTTGTTGGGTCATTGATAGATCAATTGATTGAATTATATTAATCATATTTTATTAAACCTGAGAAGAATACCATTTGGTAGTCATCTCAGGTTTTTTTATTTTAACAGCTTGAATTGTTCAAATAAAAGTGTAAACGGTTAAAATGTCACATAGGGTCTAAGAATCAAAGTGATATGTTCTTTTACTGTAATTAAAAAACTATCAAAATCAATATCACCATAGAGATAATCGTTAAAAATACCTTCAACTTGTTTATCAATCACTTTAAAAAGTGAATTAGGATTAGTATCCTTTAGTTTGATTTTATTAAGTGTTTCCAAAATAGCGTCAAATATATATTGGTCAGCAATTAGCAAGGCTTGCCCCATGTTATCATTTGATGACAATTTTTGTTCTCTTAAAAGGATAAGAAACCTTTTAAATGCTCTTTCTAATTTCGGGTGATCAATTCTCATATAATGAGATAAAATCTCTATGATTTCATTTACTAAGGCATGAAAATCTTTTGGTGCATAGACTATATAAAGCTGATGGTTATCATTTCTAAATTTCATAAAAGTTGCAATAAAAAGTGTTGGTTTGTCTTTAAAGTAGTTGTATAGCGTTCCTTCCGCTATATGTGAAGCCTTAGAAATATTCGATAATTTTACATTTTCATAGTCTTCTTGAAGAAAAGCCTCATGTGCGTGTTTAAGGATCCGTTCAAGTGTTTCTTGCTTTTGTTCCTGTGTAATTTTCATAGATTACCTCAACTTTGCCAGCATAACATGTACGTAGATTCCAAACATTATGATAGGTGACATCACAAATATTTCGAAAGTTGTCCCTATAAACTGTAGGATCAAACTAAATCCCCAGAAGGGGACTAAGAGCCACCTTAGCGTTTGGAATATTTTGCTTTTCTGTATTTTTTGAAATTTTTGGTTAGTAAATACATATAGAAAACCAATAAAGGTAATGCCAATATTTGCAATTGAAAGCTGCAACTGTGCATCATAAGACTCGCTTCTTCCACCATTGATTAAATTATATGGAATCACCTTTGCGATAATTAAAATGTGGATAAATAGTACAATTGTATAAAATAAATAACCTAATTTAATAATTTTACTTTTATTCATTTTGAACCTCCGTTTATATGAGTTAACTCACTTAAAGTATATGATAATCGTTATCAGTCAATTTGTCAATTAAATAAAAAACCATTCACAGAATATGATAAATGAATTAATTCTGATGAAATCATTGACTAAGGAATTTGGAAATAATGTTGACGCTTTAGCTACTTAGTGATACTATATAGCTGTAGTAAGTGATACTTAATACTAGTGATACTTAATACTAGTGATACTTAATACTGGTGATACTTAATAGTGAAGAGGTGATTTTATTTGGATAATATAACCGAAATGTTAAAGGGCGTACTTGAAGGTTGTGTACTTGATATTATCAATCAAGGCGAAATTTATGGCTATGAAATAACACGTAGACTTAACAAGCTTGGTTTTTCAGATGTTGTAGATGGCACAGTTTATACCATATTAGTGCGTTTAGAAAGAAATAAACTCGTAGACATTGAAAAGAAACCATCAGATATGGGACCACCGCGTAAATTTTTTAAACTTAACGATGCAGGACGCGAGGAACTTTGTAAGTTCTGGGAGCGATGGGAATTTGTATCTTCCAAGATGAACGAATTAAAGGAGATGAAAGAATGAATTTTTGGAATAAAATAACTGGAAATGATATGAATGCAGATTTCAGAAGATTTGAAGCTCGAGTTAAAAAATTACCATTGGATTATCAAGAAACTTGGGAAAAAATCAAATACTATATGTGGCCACATTCTAATCTTACTGGACGAAATCTCATGCAAGTGCTCGCTGGTATTCTCGATTTACTTGAGGAGTCTGCAATTGAAGGAATTTCCGCTCAGGAAGTGATCGGGGAGGATATTGAGGGATTTTGCACTAACCTAATTGGAGAAGAAAACTCAAATTCGTATAGAAATTTATGGCGTAAACAACTCAACAAAAATATTCACAAAAGATTGGGAAAATAGGAGGTTTTTATGCAACTCAAAAAGATTCTAGAGGGCAAAAAAGAGTGGCGTGCACATATGGCACGTGTTAAATCATTACCTAAAGATTATCAAATTGTATATGAAGAAATTCAAAAATATTTTTATAAAATAGGGCCCTTAGAATTATCAGAAGGAATTGGTTTGCTTACTGGAATTGTCGATCTATTTGAAGAAGGCGCTTTACAGGGCAAAGGTGTACTTGAAGTGACTGGTAGTAATGTGGCGGATTTCTGTGATGATTTACTAAGAGACTCTAAAACATACTTGGATCAATACCAAGAAACGATCAATCAAAAAGTCAACCAAGCAATGATTAAGTCCTTAGATAAAAAATCTTCCTATAAAAAGTAGAGGTGAAAATGTGTATAAACATGAATGGCTGATGTGCCCTATTTGTGAAAACAAAACCAGGGTGAAAATTAATGAGAATACAGTGCTAGAAAACTTTCCACTGTATTGCCCAAAATGCAAAAAAGAAAAAATTGTAAATGTTAAAAAACTTAAATTAATAGTTTTGGAAGAGCCAGACGCTGAGACGCAGAGCCGATAACCCGTGAATGAAATCACAGTTATTGGCTCTTTTTCTATTAAAGGAGGAAAAGGAATGAAAAATAGCATTATTAAGGTTAAAGGTATTAAGAAAGCATTTAAAAATATTGAAGTATTAAAAGGTGTAAATTTAGACGTAAAAGAGGGTGAAATTTTTGCTTTACTTGGTTCCAATGGCTCCGGTAAAACGACGATGATAAAAATTATGACGACATTACTCAAAGCAGATGAAGGGAAAGTTCAAATTAATGGCTATGATATTGATAAAAGTCCAAGGGACATCAGAGCATCCATAAGTCTAACGGGTCAATTCACAGCCATTGATGAAATTTTAACTGGTCGTGAAAATATGCTCATGATTGCAAAACTGAGGCACTTAAATAACCCAAAAGAAGTAGTAGATGCATTAATCAAACGATTTGATATGAGTGAAGCAGCTAATCGAAGAGTAAGTACTTATTCTGGAGGGATGAAGAGGAGAATTGACATTGCAATGAGTCTAATCGGTGAGCCAAAGATTATTTTTCTTGATGAGCCTACTGTTGGTCTAGATCCAGAGGCACGTCTTGAGGTTTGGAAACTTGTAAAAGAACTATCAGCATCAGGAACAACAATATTTTTAACGACGCAGTATTTAGATGAAGCAGAGCAACTCGCTGATAAAATAGCGATTCTACATGAGGGCAGGATAATCGTACAAGATACACTTGTAGGTTTGAAAAGATTATTACCAGTTGCAAAAATCGAGTATATTGAAAAACAACCTACATTGGAAGAAGTATTTTTATCAATCATTGGGAATAAGGGAGGGAAAATAGATGAAATTTAGTCTTAAAAACTATATTAGTGATTTGTATGTTATGTTTGGCAGATCTATGCGTCATATATTTAGAAGTATGGATACCATACTAACAGTGAGTATAACACCAATTGCAATGATGCTTTTGTTTGTATATGTATTTGGTGGTGCTATTCAAACTGGGACTGAAAAGTATATAAACTACATTCTACCAGGAATTATGTTGATGACCATCGGAAGTGGTATAGCTTATGTTTCATATCGTCTATTTTTAGATAAACAACGGGGTATATTCGAAAGGTTTCATTCTATGCCAATAGAGCGTTCTACCGTGCTATGGGGACATGTGTTAACTTCTATGATATCAAATGGCATATCAGTGGTAGTCGTTATCTTAGTAGCACTTATTATGGGATTTCGCTCATCAGCAGGCATTCTGGCTTGGGCAGGTGTATTTGGAATACTTGGGATATTTACTTTAGCTCTAACATGGATTGCAGTTATTGCTGGCCTCGCAGCAAAAACGCCTGATGGTGCAGGTGCCTTTGCGTATCCAATTATTTTTTTACCTTTTATAAGCTCTGCCTTTGTACCAACTGATACGATGCCTTCAGTAGTGCGTATTTTTGCAAAAAAACAACCTGTAACCCCGATTATAGAAGCTATTCGCAATTTACTTACGCAACATCCAGTTGGTCAAGATATTTGGATAGCGCTAATTTGGTGTATTGGGCTGAGTATAATTGCATTTCTATTTGCGAAAAAAATTTATAATAAAATCTAAAAAATTTAATATGTTTTGATAAGCATTAGCAGTTACAACCGCATTTTATAACAAGTTAGGTTTCGAATTTAATCCGGAATTTACAGATGAAAAAGCGACTTGTATGGTAGTAAATGAAAGTATATATGTGATGTTTCTGACTGAAGCATATTTTAAATCATTTACAAAAAGAGAAATTCCAGATACTAAAAGTACAGCACAATGCATTATCGCATTATCTACAAATTCAAAAGCAGAAGTTGACAGATTAGTTGACCTAGCCTTTGATGCTGGTGCAGGTGTATATAATGAAACACAAGATTTAGGTTTTATGTATTCAAGAAGTTTTAGCGATCCAGATGGTCACCTAGTTGAAATTGTTTTTATGGAAATGAATAATTAAACAACAAAGCCATTTATTGACAGAGAGCATACTCTGTCAATTTTTTTATATTGACAGTTCTAAAAAATATGCTATCATTTACTTAACGACCGGTAAGTAAGGAGAAGTGTATGGAAAATAATCGCATTACAGGATTTGATTTTGCAAGGGCATTTGCTATTTTGGGAATGATGTTAGTGAATTATAAAATAGTGTTTAACCAGAGTATTGTTAAATACAATATATTGAATCAATTTCTTAGCTTGTTTGAGGGAAGAGCGGCAGCTGTTTTCGTGATATTAGCAGGTGTAGGGATAGGTTTAATGACGAAAAAAAGCTATGAAAGTAAAAATACGAATGAACGAAAAAAAATGAAGATCACTTTATTAAAAAGAGCATTATTTTTATTTGTATTAGGCATTATTTTATACCGTGTATTCGGCTGGACCGCTGATATTTTACATTTCTACGGTGTTTATATTGCGTTTTTAGTTCTATTTATCTATTGTAAAACAAAAACAATAATTAGTTTTGGCTTTCTCACAATTGTGATTGGTACCATCATGCAGCTTACATCTGATTATTCAAAGGGGTGGGATCAAGCATTTAATAGCTATGAAGGTTTATTTACTTTAAGCGGTTTTATACGTAATACTTTTTTAAATGGTTATCATCCATTTTTCCCATGGTTTGCATTTATACTCTTTGGACTGGCTTTATCACGTCTAGATTTCAATGATGAGATAAAAATTAAAAAACTTACATTAGGTGCTCTAGCAATTGCCATTATTATTGAGATGATATCCATAGGGTTACAAAACAATTTTGGAAATTCGGAGTTTGCTATTTATTTATTTGATACAAAACCCATGAATCCAACAGCTCTATATATTGTTGCAGCTACGGCATGGGCAATATCTTTTATTGGGATGTGCGTTATTTTAAGTCATCGGAAAAGTCAGTATAAGACTTTTAAAGTCGTTGTAAATGGTGGACAAATGGCTTTAACACATTATTTGCTTCATGTTCTTGTGTTAATTGTTATGATCTTTATAGATCAACTTGCATATCATGATGAAGTCTTTGTAATTGCAATTTCTTTTATTGTTTTTTTATTTATGTTATTATCATCACATATATGGTTAAGTAAATTCGAAAGAGGACCGATCGAGTTTTTAATGAGAAAGGTGACAAAATGAGTGAGAAATTGAATCAAAACAAGAATGCAAAAACAACTTATGAGAAGATACTAGAAACAGCTTATGATTGCTTTGCTACATTGGGATATGAGCAAACTTCCTTATCAATGATTGCAAAAAACATAGGCATTAGCAAACCTGCTTTATACTATCATTTTGAATCTAAGGAAGCCCTTTTTGAAACCTTGTATGTTTTTATAGTAGAAGAAATGGTCAGTGAATATGTCGTTCATGGTCAGGTTGAGAATAAAGAAGCTTTAGTAAAAGTGATCATAGATAAAGGTCTTTCAGATATTCGGTTTTTAAAAGAAAAGCCGGCGTTTACAGCCATATTAAAACAATACCTTTTACTAGGTATGAGGAATAAAAAGATAGAAAGATTAACCAAAAGACTTGAAGAAAGTATCAATAATTATTATGCAAGTTTAATGATACAAGCGGTGAACTTAGAAATTATCCATCAAAATGAGATTGAAGCATATACAGAACTTCTTCTTTTGTTGGACCATGGTATATTAGACAAAGCAGAACGACTAGACGTGCACGCATTAAATCAGGTTTGGACATTATATATTAATAAATTATTTTCTTAACTTGAGGTAAATTCTATAATATTGGTTTAATAGTTACTTTAAATATTTTTTTTTTAGTTTTCCTACCTAAAGTCAAAACTCCTGGTGTATTCTATAACGAAAAACAAAAAAAGGAGGCTATAAAATGAAAAATAATTTAGCTAAAAAATTATCAATGATAGGATTAGTATTACTAATGATGGTTTCAAATTTAGGTGGGTACATACCTACATATGCAGCAACAGTTGATGCAGTTACATCAGCAACCACACCAGCACCTGCACCAGCACCGGCACCAACACCGGCACCGGCACCAGCACCAACGCCAACACCAACACCGGCACCAGTACCGGCACCAGCACCAACACCAACACCAACCCCTGCACCAGCACCCGTGACTACACCTACAACGGTTGGAATAGATCCAAAAGCAACATTTACGCTTGTGATTGACGCAGTAAATGATTACAAACTTGTTTTTGACTATCAATTAAAACTAATAGATATCAAACAAGTGAATCAGCCAAGTTTAAATTTTGATACTTTAAAAGGAAAAACTTTTTCAGAAGTGATTACAAGCTTAAAGTCGACTTTAATTTCAGATCAGGCGCAAACAGTAAAAGTAGCACCATTGATTATTGGTTTTGGTTCAGATATAATCACTGACAAACAGGTTGATTTGGTTAAAAATTATATTGCCTCAGCATTTAAATCTTCACCAGTATTAGTAATGGGACTAACTGATACACAAACAAAACAAGTTGTGGATATGGGAGTTAATTACTTAAATGCATTAAATAAAGCTGCACTTGAAGATTTTATAGGTATAAAACCTTTATCAGACGTACAATATCAGTATATTACTCAAAGTGAAAAAATCATGTCTCTTGTAGGTAATGCAAGTGAAGAGTTCACTTACAAACCAGCTAATAAAACCGTCTTTGATGAAAAAGCAATTGTTAATACAAATAATAACAAACATTCAGATGATGACGATGATGACGACGATGACGAAGATGATCATCATGATGATAAAGACGATGAACACCATGAATCAGATAAGCACAAGTCATCAGAAGAACATGATGAAGAACATGACGATTAATTAGAAGTTTGTCACATAAATAGGATGGAACATTATGACAGAAGGTTCAAAACTTGCAACAACTGAAGAGTTAATTGTTGAAGTGTTTGAAGCCCAAAAGTCTGTAGACGCTAGGAACAACTTAATTCAAAAGTATATCCCATTTATCGTAAAAAGCATTCGGGAGATTACAGGAAGTTATGTTAGAATTGGCGATTCAGACGAGCTTAGTATTGGTTTGATGGCTTTTAATGAAGCCATCGACCGATATGATGCTGAAAGAGGCCTTTTTTTGTCATACGCAAAATTAGTGATTGCAAGTAGATTAAAACGGTATTTTGAGAAAAGTAATGATAGTGATATCTCCATAGCTATTGAAGACATAGATCAGTTAAAGTCTCTGCAACTCGTAAACGAACATCATGAACAAAGTGATCTTGAAGAAGAAATCGAAAAATGGAAAAAAGAATTGATTAAATTTAATATTACATTCCAAGATTTACTTGAAAAAAAACCAAAGCATAAAGATACACGACATACTGCAATAGAAATTTCAAAGTCAGTAAGTCAAAATCAATCGATAGTAAACTTAATGTTTGAAAAATACAGATTACCAATACAAATGATTCATCGAAAATTACGGATCAGTGTAAAAGTATTAGAAGGTAGTAGAGTATTTATTATTTCAGTAGTTGTTATTTTTGTAAAAGAGTTAGGGGCGATTAAAAGATGGATTCTGAGAGATTAATTCATATGAATAATATAAATGAACATTTATATAGATGCATTATACTAGAATGCCATGAGCAGTATTTACATGTGCTAACTGACCAAGGGGAACATCTGCGAATTAAGAGCCTAACTGATCACCGTGTAGGTGAAAAGATTTGTTTTTTAGATGAGGATATAATAAGAGATAGTGTTGATTCACCTGCAAATAAGGCAGGAAAAATTATAAACTTTATCAAACCACTTAGCGCAATTGCAGCTATTTTACTAATTACATTTTTTATTAACTTTACAATGTCTAATATAACCTATGCTGTAATAAGTCTAGATATCAATCCAAGCATTGAACTTGAGCTCAATAAATCTGGTGAAGTTATTCATGCTAAAGGATTTAACCCTGAAGCAGTAGAATTATTATCGAGCATTCAAATCAAAGGCTTCTCATATGATAGGGCGATTGATGCGATTTTAAATCAAGCTTTATTATCTGGTTATACCATTGATCAACATAGTGTTCTAATCGCAGTTGCACCTGTAAAATCGCAAATTGAAGGGATGATTAGCGATATTGAAAAGCATTTGATAATCTATACTGAACGTTTAGATGCGGAAGTAAAAATAGGGGATCAAAACAGTTATATAAACGAGAAAAATCGCGATCTCAGTTTAGGTAGAAATTTAATTTCAAATGAAAATCCAAATATAGATGAAAATGATATGAAAAATATGAAAATTAAAGATATTTTTGAATATATTGAAAAGGATCAACTTCAAAAGGATCAACATCAAAACGAGCATCAAAAAAATGAAGAAAAAACAAAAGAACACCTCGATTCTGAAGAGGGAAAAGAATCTGAAGATGGAAAAGAATTGGAACATGAAATAGATAATAGCAGCATTGAAGATAATAATAAAAACGATGACCAAAACAATGACCAAAACAATGACTCAGAAGAGCATAATAAAGAAACAGTAGACACGATTACAACAACAACGCTTCAAGAGAATTCAACTGTCGAAGACTCAAATCATAACGATGATGGGGAATATCATGAAACTGAGAGTGAAGAAAGTCATGAAATTGAAAGCTCTGAAAATCATGATGACAAAAATGATGATGAGCATGAATCTAATGATGATTGATTAATTTGTTTAAGAAAAAAGATTTTATTGCTCATCTATATATAGATTTGCAACAAAATCTTTTTTTTTAAGTTAAAGAAGTCTACAATTTAAACCATTGACTTGAGATCGAACGATTTTAATAGCTTATTTAAATGTATGAAAGTTACATGAGTAGTATAGTTAGTTACATAATAAGATTCATAATAACACCAGATATAATTGAAAAGCCTATAGCGATACTTAAATAAAGTGCAAAAACCTTTCTATGAACAAGTTTATATACGGCTGCCATAGCTGGAAGAGTAGTGGTAGCTCCTCCTATTAAAAAGGCTAATGCTGCACCGTCTGATAATCCCTTGTCTAATAATCCTCCAACGAGTCCTAGAGCAGATAAGTTAGTGGTATATAATGGCACACCAATTAGTGTTGCTTTAATGACAGATACTAAAGGATTTGAACCAAATATACCAAGAACAATTGATGCCGGGACATAGAATAGTATCAGTGCTTCAATAATGTAAGCTATTGTCAGAAATTTTAAAACCATCCATATAGAATCTAAGCTTTCGCGTGCAATTTTTTTGAGATCAAAACTTTTTTTTGATTTCAAAGGGACAATAGGGTTAATAGGTACAATATTTTCTATTTGAATTATGTCTTTACTTGCTTCACAATCACAACTGCTTTTAAATTGTTGCTTCAAGATTTTCTGTGCAAAGTTTAGGTCTTTACCAAATAAATGATGTGTAATGATGCCACCAAGTAAACTCATCACAAAAGTTGCGGTGATCCGTGCAACTGCTAAGCCCCAGCCAAGACTAGCAACACTAAGGAAGAAAATTTCAGGGTCCATAGAAGGAGAGGCAAGCCAAAATGACATAATGGGTGCGATTGGTACGCCTGCGATCAGAAGTGAAGCAACAACAGGCACGACTGAACATGAACAAAATGGGGCAATAGCACCAATTAAAGTTGCTATAAGTATTGATAAATAGATGTTCTTTCTCAAAAGTTTATTGAGCTTGTTTGAAATACCAATTTCACGAATTAGCACAGAAAGTGGAAGCGTCAGTAATAGTAATAGCCAGACATGTTTAATTGCTTCAAAGACAAATAAAAGTATTCTCAAAATTTCGTTTAGCATAGTAATCTCCTCTAATAATCTAATATAGTTATATATTTATCCTTTGAAAATCGCAAATATACGATTAATAAATTAAAAAATAAGAAAGCTATTATATGAGCTTTCCAATAAGTGAATAATATCGCTGCATGAGTGCAGTATTGATACAATAATTAGTTGAAGTACCGCTAATTGTACCGGTTATGACACCGCTTGATTTTAAGACTTTAAGATGCTGAGAGATAGTCGATTGTGCCAGTGGTAAATAATCAACTAATTGGGTTGTCATGCATGATTGTTTGTTTCTGAGAAAAGTAAAAATTTCAAGTCTAGCTTCATTGCCGAGGGCATTTGATACTTCCAAGACGATCTTTCGATCCTCATCAGTAAAATCTTCCAAACAGCAGGGAATAAAGTAATCAAGCTCTGATAATTTTTTTGTCACGAAACACCTCCAAAGTTGAAATTCAATAATCGTATTTATACGATTATATTAATCGAAAAGTTTACTATTGTCAATAGAAATTAAGATTTGATAAACAGATAAAAAATAAAAACAAAATTAGTTGACTGGCGAACTAAAAAGCAGTACAATGACTACAGATAGTTCACCGGTATACTAAAAAGAAAGCGAGTTTTATATGGGATTTAGTTTAAATAATGCGGTTAAGCCACAAACGAATGAATTAAATAAGAATGCATTGATTTTCGCAAAAGACACTTCTCCAACTAAAAGGCCATATGTAGAAGACGAAAAACCTAACTTTGGCAAAACAGATATTTTATATTTACTTAAAAATGTGAGTAAAATATATAAATTACCTTTTACACTGCTAAAAACAGTCAAGCTTATACAGAAAGATCGTTTGTTTACAAAAACTAAAATATCATTAGAAGATTATATTCAGCTTCAAATATTAGCAGAAAAAATGGGGGTTGATGACTTTGGTTTTTTTGAAATCAAAGCAGAAAATATATTTAAAGACTGTGGTGTGCCACATAGATATGCACTAGTATTTTCTGTTGGTATGGATAAAAAAGCATTTAGTACCGCCCCCAGCATAGAGTGTCAACTAGAAGTTGCAAAAGTTTACTATGATACTGGCGATATAGCTAATAAAATGGCTGAATTTCTTCAGAGCAAGGGATTTGGAGCAAGTCCTAACCATTCTATGGGAGGACAGCTTGATTATTCAATGGCTGTAGAGTGGGCAGGTTTTGGTATAACCGGTAGACATAGCATGGCTATTACACCTAAAAATGGACCTTGTCACAGGGTTTCAGTTGTCTATACAAGTATTGATAATTTGGATGATTTCATATCAAATTCAAATGAAGATATGCAGTGGGTCAAATCATTTTGTCAAAAATGTGGTAAATGTATTCGTAAATGTCCTACTAATGCCATATTACAAGAACCAGTATTGATTGATGGTCATAATCCAACAAGGATAAATTATGAAAGTTGTGCTGAAGGATTTACAAATTATGGATGTGGCATCTGCATAAAAGAATGTCCCTTTTCGTCTGGAAGCTATGAAAAAATAAAAGAAGCATATCAAAAAGCTAATAAAAATTAGTGGAGAACATGCGATTACAATAGAGGAGGTTTCATGTCTAATTATTTATCGTATATACCAGATCATACAAATTTAATAATATATGGTGTTGTATTTATTTTCTTAAATTATATATTGTTATCGGTTTTATTAGTAAAATTAGCGCTAATGAAAAAAATGAAATATAGATGGCTAAGTTGGTTACCAATTGGAAACATGTGGATTTTTGGAAAAATTATTGGAAGTTTTCAGATCGGTAAAAAAAGATTTAATGATGCAGAATACAGATTAACAACATCTAGTGTAGTTTTTTTATTACTTGCTAAGATCCCTATTTTGAGTTTTCTTGTTGGTTTTGCTTATATGATTTTAGTGACAAGTTGTATTGTTGAACTTATCAAGAACATTGGCAATGATGCGTTTGTAAAATATTAATAAAGATATTTTTAAAGAAAAGGAGAGATAAATATGTATAATGCAATAACAGCGTTTATAACAGCCGTTTTTACTTTGGGAACAGCGATTTTCTACGTACTATCATGTGTTGAGCGAAGCGTTCTTGGATTGGTTTTCGGTAAAAAAAACAAGAAAGTTTCTGAGACGGATATAAGATTTACACATGCAGCTTTAAAAAGATTAAGCCCATTGCTTCCACCTTCAAATGGTTTTGTTATATTGTTTGGTAATATTGCCTTAATTGCACAAGGTGTGATAAGAGGTTGGGATTTTCTTTCGATAATAGTTATTGTGACATATTGGGCAATTATGCTTTACATCATAATATTCAAAAAAATTGCTGAAGATGTAAAAAATATAAAAGAGACACCAAATGATGCACCAATCGCAAAAGTCACTGAAAATGTTACCCGTTTAATTGTACAACATCATCTTGGTTTACTAGCTAATTTACTCGTAGTTATCTTAGAATTTGTAGTGATATTTTCAAATTAAACTTTATTTATACTAAAGGAGCAATACATGAAACTTTATAAAATTATGAAAAAACCACCCTTTTTTTTAAGTGCATCCCACTGGATGACGAAAGATGATCACCCTATAGAAAGTGGTCCTAACTCAAGACAAGCAGTCATTATTCCTTTACTCTTAATCCAATATGGTAGTATAAGTGCAAAATTAAAAAGCATGACTAAACTTAGAAGATATTTTACGTCCTCGCTCAAGGAGATGGTGGTGAGTGCTAGGAGTTTAAAAGATAATCCTCATATGGGAAAAAAAGAAATAGACGCACAAACATTAAAGGCTTTGGAAAACTATGCTTTTGAACTTGGTATATCAGGAATTGGCTATACGAAAGTAAATCCTAATTTCATTTTTAAGGATTTTGAAATATTATATGATAATGCCATTATGTTCACTATGGAGATGAAAAAAGAACCTATAGCATCAAGTCCTAGTTTTGAAGCCAGTAAGGAAATATTTAGGACATATGAGGCCCTTGGAATTGCAGTTAATAAAATTGCTGATTTTTTAAGAGAACATGGTTATGACTGTCATCCAAGTCCAGCGATAGGTGGTGATATCAACACTGTCCCAACAGCGCAAGATGCGAATCTGGGTTATGTAGGCAAGAATGGTATATTGATAACGCCAGATTTTGGACCATGTGTTAGACTTGCCGCAGTTTTTATTGATGTAGATAATTTGCCCTTAGCAAAGGAAAATGATCACAAGTGGATTGAAACGTTTTGTAAAACGTGCAACAGATGTGTGAAGTCATGTCCAGCAGGTGCGATTTATGAAGAACCAAAGCAATTACAAGATGGGACGCATATTTATATTGACCTTCATAAATGTGCACCCCCATTTTCAGAAGGATGTTCAACTTGTATCAGTCATTGTGTCTTTACTGGAGGAAATTATCATAAAATAAAGGAAGTTTTTGAAAAAAGAAATCATGTCTAGAATTTTGTATATTTTTATTCCCTTAATTAATTGATTTTGAAAGTTAATAAAAGCAGAATATTTGTAGTTGGAATATTTAAATAATGATTAATTTGATGATAAGCGCTATAATGAGATAAAATAAATTTAAACAGATATGAAGGGATGAAAAAATGGAAGCAAAGGATTTTGGGAAAATAATTAGAGGAATTACTTCAAATGTGAACTATTATATAAGTTCTAATATAGAAAAATATGGGATTAAACAAGGTCAATTTGAATACTTTTTACTGATTTATAGCACGCCAGGGATCAATCAACTTGAACTTGGAAAGATGAAAAATGTTGGAAAAGCAAGTGTGACAAAAGCTTTGAAAATACTTGAAGAAGACGGATTTATCAAACGTGTTACAGATAAAAATGACCGAAGAAATATTTTGTGTTATATTACAGAAAAAGGAGATATGATAGCAGACGAATTGATACACATTAAGATGAATACTGAAAAAGATTTGTTTGATAACTTTTCTCAGCATGATAAAGAACTTTTATTTGAGTACTTATCTAAACTATTTTATAATTCCCAAAAATTGACGATAAACGCTGTGTCAACTGATAAATAATGAAAAATCTAAATATAAATATGTAGTATAATAAAGTATATTCTAAAATGAATATACTTTTTTGCTTTAGATAGCAGTAGTAAATAAATAAGAAGTTGAGGTTTAATCCTATGTTTGGTAAAGAAGATAATACTTATAATGAGCTTAGAGATCACTCAGTAAAAAAATGGCTTGAAGACATGAAACAACATGAAGAAGTTGCCGTAAGAGGCGGTGTAAAACTCACCACAGATTACATTGTTGATTTGAAAACCAAAATCGCAAGGTTAGAGTCTGAAAATGCTTTAAAAAACGAATATATGAAAAAACTCAAACTTGAGAAAGGCAAATAGTACTGTTTTATTTTACTTTTGATGAATATAGATATGCAGTATACTTTTAATAAATGTTGAATTACAAGCAGGCACATATAAAATATTTAACAATTGTGGTTCACGATACGAGGGGAGCGAGAGACTGTGATTAAAAACCAATGGTATGCAGTTCTGGATTCAAAAGAAGTCAAAAAAGACAAGCTTACTGAAGTTACTAGGCTATCTGAAAAATTAGTTTTTTGGAGAGATGCCAAAGGTGAAGTGCAATGTATATTTGATAAATGCTGTCACCGCGGCGCATCATTAAGTGCAGGTAAACTCGTTGAAGATCATGTAGAATGTCCTTTTCATGGATTTCAGTATGATTCAAAAGGTAAAGTAAGTTACATTCCAGCCAATGGTAAGCAAGCTAAAGTACCAGAGCAATTTAAAGTGAACGCTTATTTTGTAAGGGAAGCTTATGGTTTCATATGGTTATGGTATAGCGATGAAAAAACTGCTATACCAGATATTCCGTTTTTTGAAGAGCTGAAAGTAGGTTTTTCTTATGGTGGCTTTTCAGAAACTTGGAATGTCCATTATACAAGAGCGATAGAAAACCAACTAGATGTAGTTCATTTGCCATTTGTACATAAGACGACGATAGGACGTGGGGATAGTAAACTGGTCAATGGCCCAGTTGTTAAATGGGAAGAAAATCGCATGACTTTCTATGTTAAAAATGAAATGGACAAAGGGCAAACACCACTGAAGCCAAATGAGATTTTAGATTATGAAAAGTTATTTAGTTTACAGTTTCAAATGCCAAATACATGGCAAAATAGAATTTCTGACAAAGTGAGAATTCTCGCTGCTTTTGCGCCAATAGATGAGGAAAATACGCATATTTACTTACGCTTTTATCAGAGTTTTATGAAAGCACCAGGGTTAAAGCAACTTATAAATGCATCAAGTAAAATCATGAACAGAGTTATACTGCATCAAGATCGAAGAGTTGTACTCACACAATTGCCTATCAAAACTAAACTAGATATGGGCGAAAAACTGATACAAGGTGATTTACCAATATTAGAATTTAGAAAGAAAAGAGCTGCAATGAAACAGCAAAATGTAGTGGATAAATCAGAATTATAGAGCAAAAAACTATAAAAACGGGTTTCCAATAATAGGAGAACCCGTTTTTGTAGTTTAATGAATCTTTTTATTTTGGATTCTGTTAAATCTAAACAGATTCCATTAAATCAAATTCATTAAATCAATATTCTCCTTTAATGACAAAAAAAGATCCTCTTATCGTACCTGCAAGTTTTGATTTTTGCCTAGCAAATTTAAACTTACCCTCTAATTCTTTTGGAACTTCCATCCCTTCAGATAGTTTAAATCCAACTGCGCGTTTTTTAGGATTATCTATTGTATACATTACATTTACAGATAAGCCATCTTCATAAAAAACATATGAAAACTTGATGTTATCTACTTGAAACTGTGATGTTTCCAGCGGTTTAGCTGAAAATTCAATATTTCTTTCATCTTTTAATATCTTCATAACATATGCAAGTGTTTCTTGACTTTCACTAATAGGGGAAACTATATAGTCGTGTTTATATTTATTCATGAAATACCTTGCTTCGTTGGCACGTAATCCGGCGAGTGCATCTGCTACTGGAGAAGTTTCCAAACCAATAGTGGATACATTAATAAAATCTACTTTGTAGGGCATAACTGTTCCTCCTTTGTTGTAATATATATTTAATACCCCTTTTAGTAAATATAATTAAAAATAAATAAAAAAGGGAAACACTGATATGTTTCCCTTTTATAACGCTCTCAATTAACAACGAAGACACCATCTTGAATACCGCCAGATTCAGATACTGTATATCCCAGCTTTTGAAACTGAGCGGTCATATCTTTAATAGTCATTCCTTCTGATAATGTACAGAGTTCGCCAGCTATACCAAAATCGCCTTTTGCTTTTACGAACTCGTAAACAACTTGTCCCATAATAATAAAGGTCAATTCATTGAATTTACTTTCATTACCGCTATAATCGAGGTCACTTGAATTTTGATAAAGACAACGAAAAGAGCCGTCATCTAATCGTATAAATTCAGTATAAGTTCTTGTGATAATTTTTCCATCTCTTTCAATTAAATCGTCTAGCTTAAAATAACCTTTGCTAGCATCAAATATACCTTCACTCAAAACTCGGTCACCTGCCTTATCGTTAGACATTGAACCGTCTAAATCTCTAATCCAATCTTGACCAAATTCTGCTATATTACCAGATTTGTTATAATAACCTTCTGTTCCTCCAAATCCAACAGGGCCACTAAAGTTACCATCCTTATTTTCAAGATCAAGTAAAGAATAGAAAATTGCATTTGCAAGTGGTAGTCCTACCGTTACAAGTGACATGATTGGCATGCCTGTATAGGCATTGATTGCTGCTTCATGGCTCGCATAAAGTTCAGTCCAAGCATCTGTGTAATCAGTTAAATTGTCAATTTTTCCTGTTATTATTTCATTATTAGTATCAACTATAGCCTCTGCTTTAGGAATTTCTTCGGTTTCAATAATTTCCATATTACTTGTAATTTGATTTTCTTCAGTGGACAAAGTATTTGTTTTACTGCTACAAGCTGTAATTGGAAACGTGAATAATAAAATTATTGTAGTGATCCAAACCCATTTTCTTTTCATAAGCCCCTCCTTGTACATTATCTTCTCACTCCAATTGAACTGGAGATTTGTCGTTATTTTTACCCATTTTTTTTATGTCATACGTGACAAATGCATCGCAAGATAATAACTTTGAAAGATGTAGCCAAGGTATGATAAAATTGATAAAAATATACTTTTTTTACACATCTTCTGGCGGGTGGTTTATGAAGATACATCCTATATATAAAGTAATACGAAGCACATTATTACTACTCCTTTTATTTATTATATCTGTGACATTAATTTCAACTTCAAAAAGAGAAATGTCTATGATGGATAGATCACATCCATACCCACGACTGGGAATGTGGTGGTTAGACGCATATACTGCAACGATACATGAGATGGCGAATTATGACTTGTTATTACAAGAGTTTGACAATGATAGCTATTTAGAAGAACAATTTAAAGAAATTTCTCTTATAAACCCAGCACAAATAAATTTAAAACCATTAAGTCCTTCAGAACGACAATTGTTTCTTGTAGACTGGGAGACTGAGAAATTGTTGCCAAACCCGGAAATTGTTAAACTCCCTTCTGATTTTTTTCTGCTTCAATCTGGCGCTCTATTAACGTCTTCGGTAAATGAAAGTACAACAACTCTGAAGTTGGATCGAATGATAGATGGTGCAAACCAACCATTATTTCATTTGGGTGGAGAAGTTGCTATAGGGAAGGATGAATCAGCTAAGATTATCTCAATTAATTGGGAAGCTAATTCAATTGAAGTCGAAAGAGGTTATGTAAGGGCGGCAACAGAACACAATAAAGGTGAAAAAGTAGCATCACACATAAGGTTTTGGCCGGGTTCTTGGGTTATGAATGTTACAGATGCTTGTCCGAAAGTGAAAATCGAGGGAATTAATGAACCGGTAAATTATATAGGGTATTATTTCAATTTAATCATTGGCAATTTAAATTCTATCTATCATCGAGCATCTGATAATTATAATTATATTTCTTCGAACATCGATTATGATGGATTCATAATCGACCGTTTCGAAGATAAAGAAAGTTGGTTAAAATGGGTAAACGGCGACCAAGAAATTGAACTTGACCTATATCATGATTTTAAAGCGGTGTCAGCAGAAGAATTTGATGCATCATGGAAAAATGGAACAGAACAGCTCTATCATTTACTAAGAGAAAAATATACTCATGCGATAATTATTCGAAACAACCCATTGACCGATACTGCCGGATACTATGATGGACAAGTTTATGAAACAAACGGATGGAAATCACCCTCTAATAGTTGGTGGGAGCAATTAGTGGTGAAGAGAGACCTTACTGAATATTATGCTCAGATGCCTTATCTTAATTGGTTTAAACACAACACTAATTATAATCCTTTGGTTTTATTTGAAGTTTATGAAGACGAAGGAGGTCCAGATAAAAACAGTAATGGGGTTTATGAGAATCCAATGTTAAATGAAAATTTTGTTCCAAATTATAAACGGATGAGGTTTTCTCTGACAACTGCACTGCTTGGAGATGGATATTACAGCTATGAAATCAATACAAATGGTCATGGTTCACTTGGACTGATGTGGTTCGATGAATATGATAATGTAGGTGAAGGGACAGGATACCTAGGCTTTCCAGTTGAAAAACCTCAAAAACTAGAATCAGGAGCATATGTTAGATATTTTGATAAAGGAATGGTAGTCGTAAATCCAACTGACGCAACCGTTCAAGTAAGTTTACCGATTACCTACAGAAAGATAAATGGTAAACAAGCCCCAGAAGTAAATACAGGTGAGTTATTAGATGTGGTAGTTGTAGCACCTTTTGATGGTATTATTTTATTAAAACCATAAACACAACATATATAATTGCGTTTAATATCGCAAAAGCCATGTTATCTTTTTTACATGCTTAAAACAACTGATATCGTGGTAAGTATATGAAAAACATATTAAGGATGTGAAAGGATGACGATAGAAAAATCAAAGTTAGTTAATATCATCTTTATTTTATTGATATTGATTGCTTTAAATATAACCAGTAAAGTTAATTATTTATTGTTCCACAGCTTAGCAGAAATATTTAGTATTTGCATTGCATTGACCATTTTTTTATTAACCTGGAATTCAAAACAATTTCTTAAGAATAATTTTTTGATTGTAATGGGTATTGCTTACCTTTTTATTGGTTTTTTGGATCTTTTACACACCCTTTCTTATAAAGGAATGAATATATTTACTGACTACGATTATTATGCTAATCAATTATGGATTGCAACGCGTTATATGGAAAGCATTACAATTGTAGGCTCATTTTTATTATTAAACTATAAAAAAATCATAAATACTTATTTGATATTTGCTGGATATTTAATGATGACTCTTTTAATCATAACATCGATTTTTTACTGGCGAAATTTTCCGATTTGTTTTGTAGATGGAATAGGTTTAACGCAATTTAAAATTATTAGCGAATATATCATTTCATTCATACTTCTAATATCCTTGGTGATTTCATATTTTTATCGGAAGTATTTTGACAATCAAATTTACAAATACATTGTTTTTTCTATATTATTTACAATCTTATCCGAATTGTCTTTTACACTTTATATCAGTAATTATGGATTTTCAAATATGGTTGGACATTATTTCAAAATTTTTTCGTTTTACTTAATCTACAAAGCAGTTATTGAAAAAGGAATTAGAGAACCTAATCAGTCGATATTTATGGAATTACAAAGTCAAGCCAATACGGATGGATTGACGAGTTTATATAATTACAAATTTTTGTATCATAAACTAGGCGAAGAAATTAATAGGACGCTTCAAACAGAAAATCCTTTTTCTATCATCATCATTGATGTAGACCATTTTAAGAAGGTAAATGATCTTTTCGGACATTTAAAAGGTGATGAGATTTTGCAAGAAATAGCTCATCTAATTAAATTGCATACTAGAAATACAGACATTGTAGGGCGGTATGGTGGCGAGGAATTTATGGTTATTCTTTCGAATACTACTTTAAAGAATTGTTATGCTATTGCAGAGAAAATACGCGCAAGCATGAGTGAAATTAATTCTTGTGGTATTGATTTCAAAATTACCATAAGTGCAGGAATTGCTCAGTTTGATAGTGCTTGTAAAAAAGATAATTATCAATCAATATCAAATATGGCGAGTCAATTAGTTGATGTAGCTGATAGTAACTTATATCAAGCAAAAGCCAATGGGAGAGATAAAACAATAGGTTTTAACTAAGATTAAATGAACAGTATGTTTAAAGCATACTGTTTTTTGTTTGCAAAGATTTTCAATATGTTATAATAAGTAAACTACATTTTGGAGGAAATCATGGTCAAAAAAATAATTAAAGAAAAAGTAAAATTACTTATGCCAGAACTAAGACTTATTTCTGATTGGATGTATAATCACCCTGAACTCGGGGATTCAGAATATATGATATATAATAAATTAATTGACCGCTTGAAAAAAGAAGGTTTTAGTGTTGATGAAGGCTATTTAAATATAGCAACTTGCTTTAGAGCAATGTATGACAGTGGTAAACCTGGAAGGACAGTAGCTTACATGTCAGAATATGATGCACTACCAGGAATTGGACATGGTTGTGGACATAATATGATCTGCGTCGCAGGTCTAGGTGCTGCATTAGCTACTAAAGAGTTGATTGAACAGGTGGGTGGGAAAGTTATACTTCTTGGTACACCTGCTGAAGAAAACAACGGTGCTAAAGTGGATATGGCTCTAAAAGGAACTTTTGACGATATCGATGTGGCTATTATGACTCACCCAGGAGAGATGAATTATGCTACAGTTGGGTCACTTGCGATGCTTGCTATTGAGTTTACCTTTATTGGTAAAACAGCACATGCTGCAGCATGCCCAGAAAAGGGGATTAATGCCCTCGATGCAGTGATCAATACTTTTAATAACCTCAATGCTTTTAGAGAGCATATGCCTCAAGATGCGAGAATTCATGGTATTATAACTGAAGGTGGCGTTGCAGCAAATGTAGTTCCAGAGAGAGCAGTCGCACAGTTTTATGTAAGAGCAAACGAAAAAGACACAGTAGAATATCTAAAAAACAGATTAATTAATTGTGCAAAAGGGGCTTCGATTGGAGCGGGTACTGAGATGAGCATTAATTATTATGAGAAGCCTTATGATAACTTTCGGTCAAATACGGTGTTAAGTAACTTATACTTTGATAATGCAAAAGCATTTGGCATTGATGATATTTTGTTTGAGCGGCCTAGAGGTGGTTCTTTAGACGCTGGAAATGTCAGTCATGTCGTACCCACCATACACAGTATTTTTAAGATTTCAGAAGTAGAGGTAGTGTCACACTCAAGAGAATTTGCATCTGCTACTTTAACGGATTATGCCTTTAATAATTTAGAAAATACAATCTGTGCAATGGTTAAAACGGGTTATGATATACTTGAAAGTGCAGAGGTGCTTAAAAAGATTAAATCAGAGTAACTGAGAGTAGCTCAGGGTAAAGCAAATTTTATAGTACTAATAGTTATTAGGTTAGAAACATTGTAGGAGAATAACACCGATGAAACTTAAAAACATTTTTAAAACTTACAGTGGTTTACCGAGAAGTGTGTATGTAATTTTCATCGCACAGGTAATCAATAGATTTGGCGATTTTGTAATGCCTTTTTTAACACTTTTATTAACGACACAATTTAATTATTCAATTGCACAAACAGGCACGATCGTCATGTTGACGATGTTACTTTCAATACCTGGTGGACTCATCGGTGGAAAAGTTGCTGACCATCTTGGAAGGAAAAAAAGTTATCTCATTTTTCAAGGTGGGTCGGGACTGTCACTTTTACTTTGTGCTTTTTTATACACGAAGCCAATTATGCTAGTTTTTATCATGATCACATCTTTTTTTGGCGGTGCAGTAAGACCTATTATTTCAGCTATGTTATCTGACGTTCTAAAACCAGAAGATCGACAAGCAGGATTTTCTTTATCATACTTAGGCGTTAATCTAGGTGTTGCACTTGGTCCAATCGTAGCAGGATTCTTGTTTAACAACTATCGTTTTTGGATTTTTATGGGTGATGCGATAACAACTTTTGTTGCAATTGCACTTGTGATGGTCACCATTAGTGAATCACTACCCAGCAAGAATATTTCAGAAGTAGAGATTCATACCAATGAACGACATGAAAGTGGCAATATATTTAAAGTGTTAATGTCAAGACCGAAGTTACTCTTATTCATGTTTTTTAACATGTTCTATAGTGCTACTTATGTCCAAGGTGGTTTTTCATTGCCTTTAGTGTTAAATCATATTTATGCTGAAAAGGGACCACAAATATATGGTTCGTTAATGAGTACTAACGCAATTACGGTACTCATCTTGACCATTGCGATGACAGCATTTTCAAAACGATTTTCTTCAATTAGTAATATCGCAATTGGTGGTATCGCATATATCATTGGCTTTGGAATGATTGGCATCTTTCAAAGTATCCCACTATTTTGGATCTCAACTATCATCTGGACATTAGGAGAGATTATCATCTCAATAAATTTTGGCGTTTATGTCACCAGCCAAACACCACAAAATTTTAGAGCGAGATTTAATGCTGTGACCAATATAAGTTTTGGTATAGGAGCGATTATGGGGACTGCCTTAATTGGGCTTTTTATCGATCAGTTTGGTATATTGAAAGTTTGGGGATTAGTTGCAACGATTGCAGCGATTGGTGCTGCTGGGATGTTTATATTGGCAAAATCTGAGAAAGAAAAATTGAAATAAGTTCAAATAAGTTCAAATAAATTCAAATAAGTACAAATTAGTTCAAGAAAGTACAAATTAGCTAAAAAAGCCTTCTCGTTCAAAGTATATGAAATGAACGGAAGGCTTTTATTAGTTAAATATATTTTGCGGTAACAGAATTTATCGCTGATTTTAAGTTTGTTGGTGGACCCTCATATAATATTTCGCCACCTCTGAAACCACCATCTATCCCCATATCGATGATCCAATCAGCATTGCGAATGACATCAGTGTTATGTTCAATGACGATAACAGTATTTCCTTTATCAACTAGTCGATTGATGATGTTGATGATACTTGTGATATCGGACATATGCAGACCAGTGGTTGGCTCATCCATGATATAGATATTTCCTTTTTGATTGAGTTCTTTAGCCAGTTTTAGTCTTTGACATTCACCACCAGACAGGGTATCAAGGGATTGTCCTAAAGTCATATAACCTAAACCAACAGCGTCTATATGATTTAGCTGAGTGAGGATTTTTTTGTTTTCAAAAAAGTCAACAGCTTCTGAAACGGTCATGTTTAATACATCAAGTATAGATTTATCCTTATACTTATAATCTAATACTTCTATTTTATAACGGTTTCCATTACATTCTTCACATAACGTTTCTACTGAATCCATAAAAGAAAGGTCCGTTTCGATATAACCTTTTCCTTTGCAGTTTGGACATCCCCCTTCAGAATTATAACTAAAAAGACCTGCATTTACTGCATTTTCAGTTGCAAATATTTTTCTTATCTCATCCATAATTCCCGTGTAAGTTAACGGATTAGATCGAACATTAGCTGCAACAGAGGCTTGATCTATCATGATTATGCCATCAAATTCTTTAGAAAAAACGCCATTTACTAAACTGCTTTTCCCTGAACCTGCTACACCAGTAACGACAGTAAACAATCCTTTTGGTATTTTTAGACTTACACCCTTTAAATTGTGAAGGTTGCTTTTGGATGATGTATAAAATTCGGTTTCTTTGCGAGGGTTACTTTTAATAGGGAGTTGCTTGAGTAAATGAGTACCTGTTAAAGTATCCGACTTTAAAAGCGCTTCGTAAGTGCCTTCAAAGGTAATTGTACCACCATGTTTACCAGACTTTGGACCAACATCTACGATGTGATCAGCAATCTTGATGACATCTCGATCGTGTTCAACGACTATAACCGTATTTCCTTTGTCTCGTAATTTGACTAAAATATCGTTAAGCCTGTGTACATCACGAGGATGAAGTCCTATACTCGGTTCATCAAATATATAGATTGCATCAGTTAAACTACTGGTAAGATGTTTGACAATCTTAACGCGTTGAGATTCACCGCCTGAAAGGGTTGAAGTTTCTCGATTTAAACTTACATAATCAAGTCCAATATGAATCAAATCTCTTAACCGTGCACAAAGGTTATCAATCAAAGGCTTGACAGCTGGAGCAACTATCCTTTCGATGATTCTAAGCAGTTCATCTACTTGAAGAGCAGTCATATCAGCAATTGAGTAGCCTTCGATTTTTGATGTTAAGACACTTTCATTATATCTTTTGCCGCCGCATTCAGGGCAACTGTCTTCTGTCATAAATTCAGCAGCTTTTTTTATACTTGCTTCAGATTTTTCATATTCAGACTTGATATTTTGTCGGACAAAGCGTTCAACTAGCCCCAAATAAGTGGTATTTATGCCTTCCATAAGTGTGGACTCAATCTTTTCTGCCTTATGATATACTAACTTGTCATATTCATCTTTTGAATAATCTTTGATTTTTTTATCTAGATCAAAATATCCAGTAGAAGCATAACCTTTCCACTGCCAATTTCCAACTTTAAAACCAGGTAGTAATATAGCGCCTTCATTTAATGACTTTTCAGGATCAATCGCTTTTTTTAAATCAAGCGTCATTATTCTGCCAAGACCTTCGCAAGTTATGCACATACCATTTTGATCATTAAATGAATAATATTGAGAAGGACCAATAACGGGCTGTCCAATTTTTGAAAAAAGTTTTCGAAGGATAGGATCAATATCAGTGATAGTGCCTAGTGTTGAACGAGAGTTACCACCAATTCTCTTTTGATCGACAATGATCGCATAAGACAAGTTTTCAATGGAATCTACGTCGGGATGACCATATTTAGGCATAAAACCTTGTATAAATTTACTATAAGTTTCGTTTACTTGTCGTCCGGCTTCTTGAGCGATTGTATCGAAAACGATAGATGATTTACCTGAACCTGAAACACCGGTAAAGATAGTAATTTTATTTTTTGGTATTTTTAAACTGATATCCTTTAAATTATTTTCTCTAGCTCCAAAAATTTCGATGAATTCATGTGACATAGACACACTCCTTTTAATAAATGGTTACAGTTTACAATATATATTATAACATTTTTTGGAATTAGCATAGTATTAGTGTTAGAATCACAAAGACGGGGTATAAAGGTATTGAAAAAAGAATGGAGGTTCTTATGAAAAAATTACAATTTGATAGAATGAAAAATGACAAAGGGTTTATAGCAGCACTTGATCAAAGCGGTGGGAGCACACCTAAAGCTCTTGAAATATATGGCATTCACAAAGATGCTTATAAAGATGAAGAAGAGATGTTTCAACTGGTACATCAAATGAGATCAAGGATTATGGAAAGTCCTGCTTTTACTAAAGAAAGAATACTCGCTGCTATTTTATTTGAAAAAACAATGGATTCGAAAGTTGAAGGTTTATATAGCGCTGATTTTCTTTGGGAAAAGAAAGGGATTGTATCATTTTTAAAAGTGGACCAGGGACTTGATGAGCTTAAAAATGGCGTTCAATTGATGAAGCCTATTCCAAATCTTGAAGCACTTCTTGCACGTGCAAATGAACGTCATATTTTTGGAACAAAGATGCGTTCCGTTATTAAAGAAGTCAATCGCGAGGGCATAAAAGCTGTAGTTGATCAACAATTTGAAATTGGAAAAATCATCTGTGGCGCAGGACTTGTTCCGATTATTGAACCTGAAGTTGACATCCATACTGTCAATAAAAAAGAAGCTGAAGCAATACTAAAGGAAGAGCTTATTAGTCATTTAAAAGCACTTGATGAATCCTATAATGTGATGTTAAAGTTGACTATTCCTGATGAAGATAATCTTTATGCAGATTTGATGAAACTGCCAAATGTCGTGAGAGTTGTTGCCTTATCTGGTGGTTACTCTAGAGAAGAAGCAAACGAAAAACTCGCAAAAAATCATGGTCTTATCGCAAGTTTCTCAAGAGCGCTTTCTGAAGGTTTAAACGATAACCAAAGTGATGATGCATTTAATCAAATGCTTAATCAATCGATTCAGAACATCTATGATGCATCTATTAAGTAAAGTTGTATGATTTTGAGCGAATTAAATATCATGAACGAATTCACTAACAATTGAACTGAAATTAATGAATTAGTTAACGTAAAAGGGGGCTAAATACCTAAACATTGGTATTAATAGCCCTCTTTTTATGTGGTAAGTGTAACTCGTTAATTAAATTATCCCTAACGTTTTCTTTGCCTTTGGTAATAAAGCAAAGAATGCTTCATAAAAATCAGTGGATTTGTCGTTACTCATACGGAAAAATGTATCGATTAAGTAACCATTGATTTCCTCAAGTTCATGATCATCTCTTATAAATTTAATTCTGAATTTAAGTGCTTTTAAAAGACTGTGCCATGCCAATAAGAATTTCTTGTTTTCTTCATAATTGGCGATTCCGATCCAGTCAGAGACTAGAATGGGTTCTAAAGAGGGCTTTATACAAGCTTTAGTTTGAAGGAAAAACTTGAAAGACTCATCTTCATAAACTCGACCAAGAGGGAATAGTCTACAGATACTTGGTCTATGTGCATGTATTTCACATCGGCCTTCATCGCTTAAAAAAGAACATTTTTCAGATTCAGAGATTTCTCCTAAGTGTGGAAGTGCTATTTTTTCGTCGACTTGAAGTACAATTTTATCTATCAGTAATTCATCAAAGGATAGATTAAGGGCGCGAGACATTTCATAGACATCATACGGTGTAAGAATCACTAGATCGCCAACGCCATAACAACAAGCACTACAATTGATACAGCCACCTGTATCGGCATTTACCATTTGATCTATTTCATAAAACTTTCCGTCAGTAATATCATATAAGTTAACATTTTTATTCATTTTTTTACCTTTCAAACTAATTATTTCATATTAGTACATAATCGTTTTAAGTGTATCAGATATAGTACCATTGTCAAACGAGAAAAATTCAAACGATTATATATTTTTGTTTGTTTAACCATTGTGACCAAGTCCCTTGACCCTATATGCCCCCCCTTGTTAAACTTATCAAATATCTATTATGGAGGTCCACGTGAAAAGTAATAAAATCAACTGGAAAAACGCCTTGTTTTTAGGAACAATATTGTTTTTCATACTTAGCCTTATCAACATATCATTAGCTTTTTTGGGTATAATCTGTGTCATAACACCTTTTTATATGGTAATTAAGACCGGTGAAAAATTGTGGTGTACCACATATTGTCCAAGAGCAAGTTTGTTTACAAAGCTATTTAAGAAAATATCTTTAGACTTAAAGCCACCAGAGTGGTTATATAAGAAAGAGACTAAAAGATTTGTATTAAATTATTTTTGCATTAATTTAGTATTTATCGTTTTTTCATCTTATATGGTAGCTCAAAATAAAATTATGCCAATGAATTTCGTGAGATTGCTGATGGTGTTTCAAATTCCTGTAGAGCTGCCACAATTGATTCACATAGCATTACCTGATGTCATATCACACATTGGTTTTAGAATATTTTCAATTATGTTTACTTCTACTATAATAGGTATGATACTTGGTATTATGTTTAAGCCAAGAACTTGGTGCGCTATATGTCCTATCCAGACACTTACTACTATTACACGAGAATATACAAAATCAGAACTTAGAATTGGAAACGATGAATCATAAATCATAATCATAAATCATAATCATAAATCATAAAAAATAATTGAACTAATTCGAAATGAGGTTGTTATGGCACATAAATTCGATCCAAAACATATGCAAAAATTAGATAATCCAGAAAGAAGAAAAATTTTACCACCTATTGAAACATTAAAAAAATTGGGATTTAAACCAAATGATGTGCTGGCGGACATTGGTGCGGGAATTGGTTATTTTACCATCCCTTCGCTTCAAATTACTGATTCAAAGGTTGAGACATATGCAATCGATACATCAAAGGAAATGCTGGATCATTTAAAACAACGCGAGCTAGAGCTAACAGGTAAAAGTCATATTCAAACAGTATTAACAGATGAGTATGATATAAAGCTCACTCAAAGCGTTATTACATTTGCATTGATGGTAAATGTTTTACATGAAATCGATGATAAAAAGCGGTTCATAATTGAAGTGAAAAAAATTATGGCTATACATGGAAAACTTGCTATATTAGACTGGCAAAAGGTTGAGACGCCGTCAGGTCCGCCATTATTTCATCGTATTTCGATGGAAGAAACTAAATCTCTATTACAAGAAGTGGGATTTATCGTAGTTAGCGATATGAAATTTGGTGACGAGTTTTATGGGGTTGTCGCAATAAAATAAAGGCAGTTTGGTAGGAACTCTTAATCTATGATATAATCCCTTTTGGATAACAATTTATGTATAGGTTATTTGGTATACAATAAAGAGAAATTGAAAATTAAGGGAGAAATAATTATGGTTACAGTTAATACTTCAAAATGTATCGGTTGTGAAAAATGTGTAAAAGATTGCTTTCCTAGAGATATCAAAATGGTAGATAGAAGGGCATTTGTTGAAAATAAAAGATGTATCAAATGTGGTCACTGTATCGCTATTTGTCCTGTGAATGCGGTATCTATGGACGATTATGATATGTCTGAAGTTATAAATTATGAAAGGGAATCGTTTGAAGTTAATGAAGATTCACTTTTAAACTTCATCAAATTCAGACGAACTGTTAGACAGTTTACAAAGCAAGAAGTAGATGAGGCCCAAATAATGAAGATTATAGAAGCGGGTCGATTTACACAAACGGGTAGTAATCTTCAAGATGTTTCATATGTTGTGGTTAGAGACGGACTTCAAGAACTTAAAGAACTGACTTTAGAATCACTTAAAGCCTCGGGTGAAAGAATTCTTGCTGACGATAAGCCACAGTTTGAGATGTTTAAGCCCTATGCAAGATTATGGATTAGGATGCATGAAGAATTTAAATTAGATGCAAGGAATGACAAGTTATTTTTTAATGCGCCTTTAGTCGTAGTCATTACAGCAAATTCTGATGTTAACGGTGCACTTGCTGCTTCAAATATGGAACTTATGACCAATGCGCTTGGACTGGGTACCTTCTTCAGTGGTTTTATGACAAGAGCATCAGTTGGTAACGAAAAAATTGCTGAATTTTTAGGACTTAAAGAGGGTAAAAAAGTGGTCACATGTATGGTAATTGGCCATCCAGCTGTAACTTATCAAAGAACTGTGCCAAGAAAAAAGGCTGAGATTGACTGGAAGTAAAGTTATATTTGATAAGTTTAGATAAAGTTTATTAAGAATTGAAACTGTTATTATCAAATAAACCCATCGGGTTTTCGTCATGAAAACTTGATGGGTTTTTCTTTGCAGCATTGAATGGATATTAGATTGATTATATGAGTATTCTATATTTCTGAGTTTTAGATGATTTCACTTGTTAATTTAAATTTTGAATTATTTGGCAACACTTCAAGCAATGATATATATTCATCCAGTACGTATCCCAAAACGTTAACGCGTTCATCACTAGGAAAATCACTTCGTGTAAGTTGAATTTCTCCAGAATAACGGGCATAGCGTTCATTGTCTAAGGTAAGGGTTCCTTTTTTTCTTGAAACACAATTTGCAGGGGGAATAATCATGCCTTGAGTCGCATATTCTCTCGATTCTTGAAAGCGAATCAAACTGGAAGGTGAATCGGGTCTAATGGTGTATCTCTTTTGAAGTAAAGAATAAAGTACAGCAGGAATGTTTTTTTCCAGAACCACTGGTATACAAAACGTTTCATCTTCTATTACATGTTCTATTAATTTAGATTGAGACTTAGAAAGTAAACCATCACCAACGAAAACCCACGAAATGTTATATTTCAGTATCATTTCAACAAAAGCCACATATGGCAATAGATGACGATGTGATTCTAAAGTAGGTAATCCTTCAAATATTGGCCCTCTTAATTTCAAATCACCTGGAATAAATGCCATTACTTCTATTTCATATTGTTGCAACCTTTTGTTTATAACATCAAATTGAGTGTTATCCAGACCTGTTTCAGGACGAGGATAATAATTGTGCATGGCGTAAAATTTATTATTAGTCTTTTTAATTGCAATTAACCACTCATTTGATAAAGTGGATGCATTGAGACAAATAGGTACGGTGTTGGATGCTTCGATCACTTCTTCTAGACTAAAGCCAAAATCAACTCGTGCAATATCAAAACACAGTTTTTCCTGCAATTCAGAAATAGAGTTGCATTTGAAAATAGGAAGCGTTCTTGGTGAAAGGTCAGCTATTATTTTATAGCCAATATTTTTACAAAACGAAAGCATTTCTGTTACAGTTTTTGCAAAGTTTTCATCAAATTCTTCTGATATATGGAGCGAAGTGAAAATTGCACTTCCGTTTGAATATAATGCGTCTAAGTTAGATTTATTTTCATTCCAAGTTGAAGGAAAGATCGAATATCCAATTTTAAAGTTCATATAATCTCCTGTTAAATTTAATTTATTCTGAACCACAAGCTTTATTCTATTATTTCATAGTTATGAAATATCGTATATAAATGAATTATAAAATTTTAAATTTGAACAAGAAAATTACAAAATATTTTCTTGTTCATGAAAAAGTGAAGTTTTTTGCTAAAAGTAGGTTTATAATAAAATAATAATAGGTTATTAAAAAAAATTATTATTTAAAATAACTATTTAGATACAATCAAAATTGGGTACATAATCTTTGTACTTAGTTTTGACCGTTAAAATTGAAAACAAAGAAGGTGTTTAAATGGATGCGAAATCAATAGAAATGGTGCTAAGTAATATCATTGATATTGACAAAAAAACGGATGCTGAAGTTCAGAAGGTTCGTAGTGAAATCGAAGAGCGGAAGAATCAACTGAAGAATATCGTTTCTGAAATTGAAGAAAACTCTAACATACGGCAGATTGAACATGGAAAAAAACTTTATGACCGTATTTTAAGTGAAGCTGTGTTAGAAACTGAAAAAATTCAAAAGGATAACTTAGTGAACTTAGCATCGATGGAGCAAATCTTTAATGAAAAAAAATCAGTTATGATTGAAAAGGCTTTGAAGAAACTATCCGTGGATAAATGGGGGTCGTAATGGACAAGGTAGGAACGCATGCGGCAGCTAATGCCAAAGCGAATGCCATGCTCGGAAAACTTTTAAAAGAAAAAGATTACCATGAACTTCTCAAACTTGAATCAGTGAGTGAAGTCATGGATTATCTGAGACTTCATACGCATTACAGTCAAATATTTACTGAACTGAATGACGATACCGAAGCCAATGAAGTGATGATGAAACGACATTTCTTTAGTGCATATGAAAAGCTGTATCATTTTTATATTGACGAATATCGAGATTTTTTTAAAGCATTGTTTATGAGATATGAGGTAGAGAACTTAAAACTGTATCTTAGAGCAATATCTAGAAATGAAAAACTCAATAGTATTACCAGTCATTTAATTATTTCAAGTTTATATTCGAATTTAAATTATGATATTTTGAACCAATCAACAAATATTACTGAGTTTCTAGAAGCAATAAAAGGGACCCCATATTATTCTACACTTGATGCCTTTGTTGATGAAGAACCTACGAGTATGGTATTCCATATGGAAATGGTTTTAGACCGTGGATACTTTAATACACTTTATGAAGCGATTATGAATTTAAGTAGCAATGATCGTAAATTAATGCTTGAACTTTTGGGAATTAATGTAGATATCCTAAATGTACAGTGGATTTTCAGAGGGAGAAATTACTTTGATATTTCTTCTGAAGAGTTATTTAACTTTACCCTCAATGGCGGTAAGAGATACGATTATAAAGCTTTAAAAAAATTCTGTTACATGGAGTTAGCCGATTTTAAAACGGTTGTATCAAGCGGTGATTATAAAGACATCTTTGCTGATAAAGATTATATGATGGAACGCGCTATGGAAAGACAACTTTTTTATGAACTTGATAATTTCACAAAAAAAGGTGGCTTATCAATCGTTTTACCAGTTGTTTTGCTTTTCAAGTACGAGTATGAAATAAGAGATTTATTTACAATTTTAGAAGGTATTAAATATCATGCGAGTGATATCAGCGAACTTTTGATAAGAGACTTGAGGAGGGAGCGATAATTGGCTATAAAAAAACTTGCGATGGCAAATATTGTCTGTCCTCGGGACAGATTAGATGAAACCGTCAGAGACATGATCTTGCTTGAAAAGTGTGAATTCATAGACACTTTTTTAGAAATCAATGAAGGCGATTTCAGCATCGGCATATCTGAAGAAAATGCAGATGAAATTCTGGACATGGAGGATATCGTTCCTCTGAAAGAAAATAAAGAGATAAAACAGATTATTCAAAAGTTTGAAACCACAATGATGAGCTTGAATTATAAGCCCGCCATTCATAAAAAACATATGTATGGTGAACATGATTTTGAAAAAATCAAAGTAGATGTTGAGACATTGTGTACGAATTTTGAAAATCAGACGAATGAAGTCATACAAATTAACCATGAAATTGAAGAATTAAAAAATTTAAAAGTATTTGAATGCATTAAGAACATTGACATTGATATGAAGGAACTTGCTAATCTCAAGTATTTTACCTTGAAGTTTGGTTTTTTAACAAGAGAGAAAGCAAAACGAATATCTCAGAATTATGACAATATTAAAGCAATCGTCTTACATGTGGGCACGTTTGAAGAAAAGGAAGTTTATTTAATTTTATCACCTAAAAGTTTAGATGTTGAAATGGGTCGAATCTTAAGGTCGACGAATTTTGTAGAAATTGACCTTAATAAAGCTTTTCTTGGAACACCAAAACAGATGATTGAACACAACAAAAACGAATTATCCAAACACATGCAAAGACTTGAAGATATCCAAGAAACAACTCAAATTGATATAAAAGAAAAAGGCGAGTTAATGGATATACTTTATTCTAAATTGATTATGGAAAGTCGTATAGATCAAGTCCGAACAAAAGTGGCTGTAACAGAGAATTTTGCATATTTGTCTTCATGGATTCCAGAAGGATTCATAGATAAGATGGATCATGCACTACAGAAACCACCGGAAATGTTGGTGACTTATAAGAAATCAAGTGAAGTTTCGACTAACATTCCGGTACCAACATTTTTAAAGAACAACGCCTTTTTTAAGCCTTTTGAGATGCTCGTCAATATGTACGGCGTACCTTCGTTCAACGAAGCAGACCCTACTGTGTTTTTTGGACTCGCTTATGTTTTATTATTTGGAGCGATGTTTGGAGACTTAGGTCAAGGGATGGTTATCGTCTTGGCAGGAATTCTCATAAGGAAAAAAGTCAGTGCTGATTTTAGTGGAATTTTAACCAGAATTGGAATGGGTTCAATGATATTTGGAGTTATATATGATTCATTTTTCGGATATGAAAATGTAATTTCTAGTATTTTACCTCTACCTATTTATCTAAGACCGATGGAGAACATTAACACAATGTTAATTGGATCTATCATATTAGGCGTAATTTTGGTTTTTATCAGCTATGGATATAGCATTGTCAATAAACTTAGACTTGGAGATCTTGAAGAAGGCGTCTTTGGTAGAAACGGTATAAATGGAGTGGTATTGTTAACTTCCATTTTACTTTTAGTCCTTAAACAAATGGCAGGCATAAGTGTTATTCCAAGTCCACTATTGTTTGTTTTGATTATTATTTGTGTCATATTATTAGTGCTTAAACAACCACTAAGCAATAAAATAAAAAAAGAAGAACGATTATATGAAGAAAACGCTGGTGAATACTATATAGAAAGTGGTTTCAATTTATTTGAAACATTTCTTAGCATCATTAGTAATACAATCTCTTTCATAAGAGTTGGTGCTTTTGCACTCAACCATGTTGGTTTATTTATTGCCTTCCATACTTTAGCAAATATGATTGGCAACACAGGTGGGAACATAGCGATGTTCTTACTTGGAAATATTATCATCATAGGTCTTGAAGGCTTAGTCGTATTTATACAGGGGCTAAGACTATTCTATTACGAGCTATTTAGTAAATATTATACTGGTGATGGGGTTTTGTTTACCCCAGATAAATTATAGGAGGGTGTTATGATTTTTGTGTTCTTGTTAGTAATGATTATTGCTATAACCATTGGACTTGGCGTTTACTACTATTTTCAGCCAACTGTGGAAGAAGCAAACAAAAAAATTAAAGTTTTATTGAGTGCAAATGTAATTAGTTTTGCGGTGCTTTTAATAGGTGGAACGATTTCAGTGTTTTCTGGTGCAACTTTTGCAGCTACTGCAGCTGCAGCAACAACAACTGCTACTAACAATTCTGCTGGTCTAGGCTATATTGCGGCTTCATTATCTACTGGTTTAGCAACCATCGGAACTGGATATGCAGTTGGTAGCGTTGGCTCTTCAGCACTTGGTGCAGTTTCAGAAAATCCTAAAATTTTAGGTAAAACGATGATTTTCGTTGGACTTGCTGAAGGTATTGCAATTTATGGTTTGATTATTTCGATTCTTATTCTCGGTAAATTATAATGAAATCCTATTGTTTGTGTGAAAAAGTTGAAACTCAGACTGCCATGAGACTTGGTGGTATTGAGAGTAAATTGATAAAGTCAGATGAAGAGGCAAAAGAAACGATAGATGCGCTTTTAGAAGATCCATCAATCGGCCTTATTATGATCACTGAGAATATCCATAACAGACTTAAAGAGACGATTATGAGTTTGAAGTTACTCAGAAAAGACACACTAATTATACAAGTTCCTGAACCAGAAGGTTTGCAGGATAAAGACTATATCATGAAATACATTAAAAACTCCATTGGAATAAAGTTGTAAAGAAGGTGATACTATCATAACAGTTGAAAAGAAAATAGAGTTATTTTCTAAAATGGTAACTGAAAAAAATCTTTCTGATGATATAAAATTCCTAAAAGAACTTAACCAGAAACATGCTCAAATTCTAGACAACATGGAAGCAAAATGTCAAAGACAACGTGATGAGTATTTGGCCAATATTGAAGAGAAGGCAAAAGAGAAAAAGCGTAGAATGATATCTAGGACACAATCAGATGTTGAAAATCAAGTGATTGTCAAAAAACACGACATTTTGAAAAAATTTAAGTCTGAAGTCATGGACGCCGTGGCGAAAGAATCTTTAACTGATAATTATAAGTTACATTTTAAAGAAAAATTTTCAAATGCGCTTGTAAATATCGTTGATGAAGATGACCTCGTCATTGGAATTAAAGCTGGTGATGCTGAGCTAGTGCCATCTAAATACAAAACAGTAATAGACGAACAGCTTTTAGGTGGATTTTATATTGTTAAAGGAAATAGGGTTAAATATGATTATACGCTTAACAGTGAAGTCGATAGGATCGATGATTATCTTGGGTGTCTGATAAATTCGTTATATGACACTACCGGGGAGGCTTGTGATGAAGCAGAATGAGGGTAGTATCATCTATATCAACGGACCTGTTATTAAAGGCGCCAATATGGGCAAGTTTAAAATGAGAGAAATGGTTCTCGTTGGTGAAAGCAAGCTGATCGCGGAAGTAATCGGATTAAATGGAGATATTGGTACGATCCAAGTATATGAAGAAACTGAAGGTGTTAGTTTAGGTGAAACAATCTATGGACTTGAAACGCCACTGTCACTTAAACTTGGTCCTGGCCTCATAGGCAACATCTTTGATGGGATTGGTAGACCGCTTAGTAAGATTGCCGAGATGAGCGGTGACTTTATGCCACTAGGGATTGGACTTTTATCACTCAATTTTGAGAAAAGTTGGCATGTTGAAATGAAGGTCTCAGTTGGTGATATCGTCATTAATGGTCAAATATTTGCTGAAGTCATTGAAACCGGTTTAGTCACGCATAAAGTGTTGATTCCGCCAGGAGTACAAGGCGTTGTAACCTTTGCTTTGCCAACTGGTGATTATAAACTCGACGATTTGTTATTAAAAATTCACGATAAAAACGATAAAATTACTGACGTTAAAATGTATCAAGAATGGCCAGTTAGAAAACAAAGACCAATTGGCAAACGTATGAGGATCTCTAAACCTTTAATTACAGGACAAAGAGTTCTGGATACCTTTTTCCCAATTGCTAAAGGTGGAACTGCAGCAATTCCTGGTGGATTTGGTACGGGTAAAACCATGACCCAACATCAACTTGCGAAGTGGTCTGATGCGGATATCATCATCTATATTGGCTGCGGCGAACGTGGTAATGAAATGACGGATGTACTTGAAGAATTTCCTAAATTAATTGATCCTAAATCAGGTAAAGCAATTATGGAAAGAACCGTACTAATAGCAAATACTTCAAATATGCCAGTAGCTGCACGTGAAGCAAGTATTTATACGGGTATCACTATGGCTGAGTACTACAGAGATATGGGCTACCATGTAGCTATCATGGCGGACTCAACCTCAAGATGGGCAGAAGCACTTAGGGAAATAAGTGGTCGTTTAGAAGAGATGCCTGCTGAGGAAGGATATCCAGCATATCTATCTTATCGATTAGCTGAATTTTACGAACGGGCTGGCTATGTAACTACTTTAAACGGAAACGAAGGATCAATTACAATTATTGGAGCAGTCTCACCAGCAGGTGGCGATTTCTCTGAGCCTGTAACTGAAAATACAAAACGCTATGTAAATGCCTTTCTTGCGCTAGATAGAAAACTTGCCTATGCAAGACATTATCCTGCTATCAACTGGTTAACAAGCTACAGTGGTTATATTAAGATGTTAAATGAATGGTACGCCGATAATGTAGCTGAAGACGCTATCGAACTTAGAAATAAAATGATGGGACTCCTTCAAGAAGAAAGTAAATTGCTTGACATCGTTCAACTTGTTGGAGAAGATGTGCTTCCTGATTCTCAAAGATTAATTCTAGAAATAGCTAGAATTGTAAAAACAGGGATTTTGCAGCAAAATGCGTTTCACAAAGACGATTCATTTGTACCACTTGAAAAGCAATATAAGATGTTGAGAGTGGTTTGGCATCTTTATTTAAGGGCAAATGAATGTGCAGAAAAAGGAATCCCAATGTCTAGAATCAAGGATGTTGAATTATTCGAGAAAATTGTGAAGATGAAATATACCATTCCAAATGACAACTTGGAGGGTATAAAACAATTAATTATGGAAACTGATGCTTACTATGACGCTTTATTAGCGCAATACAATTAGGTGATGTGATGTTTAAAGAATATTTAAAGATAGACAAAATAGAAGGACCACTCATTTTCTTGAAAGGCATTAAAGAAGCAAAGTATGGCGAGATTATTGAAATCAAACTTGAAAATGAGCGCAGGGTCGGAAAAGTAATTACCATAGACGAGAACATGGTTGTTGCTCAAGTATTTGAGGGCACTTCTGGTCTAAGTACTGTAAATGCAACGGTTAGATTCACTGGTGAATCCATGACCTTAAACTTATCTAAGAATATCTTAGGACGCATGTTTAATGGCCTAGGTAATCCGATTGATGGTGGTGGTCCTATTTACTCGAGTAAAGCATATAATATTAATTCAAGACCAATTAATCCGGTTTCAAGGAAATATCCTCGAGATTATATAGAAACAGGGATTTCATCAATTGATGTTTTGAGTACACTTATCAGAGGTCAGAAGTTGCCAATCTTCTCTGGTAATGGTTTACCGCATAAAGAGTTGGCAGCTCAGATCGTAAGTCAAGCTAAAATTGCCTCGGCACTTGAAGAAAAATTTGCAGTATGCTTTGTTGCGATTGGCGTTACAAGAGATGAAGGCACTTATTTTGTAGAAAGATTTGAAGAAAGTGGCACCTTGAATAATGTTGTAATGTTCATGAATTATGCAGACGATCCTGTAACTGAAAGATTAAGCATACCTAAATGTGCACTGACAGCTGCTGAGTATCTTGCGTTTGAAGAAGATATGCATATTCTTGTTGTAATGACCGATATGACAAACTATTGCGAAGCGCTTCGTGAGATCGCATCAGCAAAAGAAGAAGTACCAAGTAGAAAAGGCTATCCAGGGTATCTCTATTCAGATTTAGCGTTTATTTACGAAAGAGCTGGTATGTTAAAGGATAAAAAAGGTTCAATTACATTTATCCCTATCCTTACCATGCCAAATGATGATATCACGCATCCAATTCCGGACTTAACGGGTTATATCACTGAAGGCCAAATTGTACTTTCGAGAGATTTAGCCAATAAAGATATCAACCCTCCTGTAAATGTTATGCCTTCTTTATCCAGACTTATGAAGGATGGTATCGGGGAAGGGTATACAAGAGAGGATCATCCGGATTTATCAAATCAGCTTTTTTCTTCATTCTCTAAAGTATTGGACGTGCGTTCACTTGCTCAAATCATAGGTGAATCAGATCTATCAGATCTAGATAAACTTTATATCGAATATGGCAAAATGTTTGAAAACACATTTATAAATCAGGGCTTTTCAGATAGAAGAACTATTGTACAAAGTCTAGATTTAGGGTGGAAAACACTTTCTATATTGCCTCCTGAGGCGCTTGATCGATTGGACGATGAAACTATTAGGAAATATCATAGGAGATGATTGGATGGAAAAGTTAACACCCACCAAGGCCAATTTAATGAAGTCAAAATCACTATTAGCCTTTTCAAAGCAAGGGTACCAATTACTTGATAAAAAGAGAAGTGTGTTAATTCGTGAGATGATGACTATGATAGAAGAAGTTAAAGCGCTTCAAATAAAGATTGATGAGATTTTTGTTGAAGTATATGCAGCTTTAAACATTGCCAATATTACGATGGGAGCGAGTGCAGTGACGGAAGCGGCACTTTCTATCCCTAAAGATGAAAATATCACAATCTTAAATAAAAGCATCATGAACGTTGAAATCCCAACTATCAAAGCGGAAGAACAACCCCTTAAACCCTATTATGGATTTTATAGAACGAGCTCTGCTATAGATATAACAGTTGTTAAAATGCGAGAAGTACATGAACTAATGTATAGACTTGCAGAAGTTGAAAATGCTGTTTTCAGGTTGGCAATAGAGATTAGACAAACCAGTAAAAGAGCCAATGCACTTGATAAAATCCAGATTCCTAAATATGTCGAGATGACAAAATGGATAGAAGAGTCATTAGAAGAGAAAGAACGCGAAGATTTCTTTAGACTCAAAAGATTAAAAGGCAAGAAATTTTAATACGTCAAATATAAAAGAGCCATCACAAATGATTGATAAATCATATTGTGATGGCTCTAAACTCTTGACAGGACAAATAAAAAAGGATAAAATTAATTTGGTTCGAAAACAATTCAAACCAAATGTATAAATATCCATTTTTATTATACACTTTATAAAATGCAATGTCAACAGTTTTTAGGAAATTTTTTTTGATGAATTAAAAATGAAAGGGGAATTAAATGAATTTCAATGACCAGGAATGGATTAGCGAAATTAAATGGCTAGAGGAGGTTCTCGAAGAAACTAGAAAACAATATGATGAAAATAAATTTATGAAAGATAGATTGGAAACGGATACTAAAGAGACACAGAAAGAGATGTGGAAAGATTTAGGCTCAGTCTCCATATCCAACGGTTTAGAACAGATTGCTGATTTTATGAGTTATATCAACACTATGAAAAATCAAAAAAGAAGCAATGAGTTTGCTGCAAAGTTAGAAGAAAAATTTGACCGTATACTTTTAACGCCTTATTTTGGAAGGTTTGATTTTATAGAAAAAATTAATGGAAAAAGTAATGAAGAAAGTAACGAAAGAATTGAAAGTTGTTATATCGGAATATCAAATTTAATTAAAGATAATTGTGAATTTATGATCTATGATTGGCGTGCGCCTATATCGAGTATGTTTTATGACTATGAGATAGGTTCAGCTGAATATGATTGTCCTGATGGTTTAATTCGTGGTGATATAGTGCTTAAAAGACAGTATAAAATCAGCGATGGTAAAATGGAATTCATGTTTGATAGTAACCTTAAAATAGATGATGAGATATTACAAAGTATGCTTAGTAAAAATACGGATCTAAAGATGAAGGCAATAGTCACCACTATTCAGAGAGAACAAAATCAGGTAATTCGAAATGAAGCCTATAACCATCTGATCGTTCAAGGTGCTGCGGGAAGTGGTAAAACATCAGTTGCACTTCATAGAATTGCATATCTATTATATAAGCATCGTGAGAATATTACGGCGAAAAATATCCTGATTTTCTCACCAAATGGTATTTTCAATGATTACATCTCAAATGTCTTACCGCAACTAGGTGAAGATAATATGTCTCAAACCACCTTTTCAGATTATATGCATGCAGCACTTGGTCCTTCTTTTCGAAAAGAAAAATACAGTGACATGATGGAATATATATTTGGTGCCAATAAAAATGATAATTATAAACTTAGGATTAACAGCATCAAATTAAAGTCATCAGATGCATTTTATAGGATAATTAAACAATATGTAGATGATATTTCTAGTAAAGACAGAGATTTTAAAGATATTATGTTCAACAATAACCTCATCATTTCTGCTGAAGAGATAAAATATTTGTTTTTTGGTGAGTATGTGAATTTACCATTAAAAAGACGGCTTCAAAAAATCAAGGAGAGAATGCTCTTTTTAATTGAACCTTATAAAAAAAGACGGGTTAAAGATGAGGCGAAGCGTCTTTTAAATACATCCTCAATTATAGATAAAACTGAGCTTCAAATCAAAAGTAAAGCGCTTGTAAATGCGGAACTCAATTTGGTAATTGATGAAATTGATAGAATGACTGATTGTAATCTGGTAGATTTATATCGAAATCTTTATCTCACTAAGGACTACATTAACAGCGAGGGTTTAAGTGGATTTTCAGAAACAGAGATAAAACAAATCAAAAGGTATACTGTTGAAAATCTAAACGCTGGGATTCTTTATTATGAAGATCAAGCACCACTGTTGTATTTGAAAGCAATTCTTGGTGAATTACCAAAGACAACTGATATCAAGTTTGTGATAGTAGACGAAGCGCAAGATTATACTGCCATGCAATATCATATTTTATATCACTTTTTTAGTCATGCGAATATTACCATCTTAGGAGATTTAAACCAATCCATCAACCCTTATATGAATGTAGGGGATTACGTACAAATTGAAAGCATTTTTCCAGCAAATGAGTCGCTTAGAATTACACTTAATAAGAGTTATCGTTCAACAATTGAGATCATCAAGTTTTCTAGAAAATTACTACAAAATTCTATAGAGGACGAATGCGTTGAAAGAAGTGGGGAAAAGCCTTTAGTGATTGCATTCAAAGATTCCTCAGAGATATTTGAACAAATTTCAAAAGATGTAAAACGATATAAAGAACATGGCTATAAATCAATAGGTATAATTACTAAATCAGTGAAACAAACAGATTATGTTTATCAGCACTTAAAAGATAAAGCGCATGTGGTTGCCATAACACATGAGGATGACGAATATATTTGTGATACTGTGGTGATCCCAATCTATCTTGCAAAGGGGTTGGAATTTGATGTCGTTTTAGTCTATGATGTAAACAATGGAAATTACTGTGGTGAAGAAGACAGGTTACAGCTATATACTGCATGTACTAGAGCACTTCATGTTTTAAACTTGTACTATCAAGGCGAAAAGTCACCCTTATTATAAAGGTCATGTCCGATAGTGAGTATCTATGAATTTAAGCAAGTGATATAATTAACTTACAAAGCGGACTTACATTGGGTGAGTTAAGTGAATGATATTTGTGTGATGTTCATATCACAAAGGTGAACTCATATCAAGTATAGGATAAGAGTGGTGGCAGTGATGAAATTAACTAATGAAATGTGCTACGAAGTAATTAAGGCAAAAGATTCAAGGTTTGACGGTGTATTTTACACAGCAGTAAAAACAACTGGTATTTACTGCAGACCTGTTTGTAAAGTGCCAGCTCCTAAATTTGAAAACTGTGATTTTTATGATTCGGCATTTCAAGCGGAAAAAGCGGGGTTCAGACCATGTCTTAGATGCAGACCTGAGATGGCTCCTGAGTTTTCTGAGTTTGAACAGACGAATTATATGATTAAGCAGATAATTTTATACTTTGAAGAGGAAAATTATGGCACTGGCCTTATACAAAAGAGCGCTGATTACTTTGGTATATCCGTAAGGCATATCCACAGACTTTTTCAAAGTGTTATGGGAATAAGTCCAACCCAGTATATCATGACCAAAAGATTATTGAACGGAAAAAGGCTGCTACAAGATACAAATATAAGTATCACTGAAATTGCAGGGATTGTAGGTTTTGGTAGTCCCAATAGATTTTATCAAGCACTTAAATCGAATTATCATCTAACGCCAAGTGAAATCAGAGGAAACGGCAAAATCCTTCAAACCAAAGAATGGATTACAGTTAAGCTTTCTTATAGACCGCCATATAGATGGGACTATATGATGGATTATTTTAAGATGCGTGCAATTCCTCAAGTGGAGTGGGTTGACGAACTTGGTACTTATAGAAGGACGCTTCGGATCATAGAAAACGAAGTTGTTTATCAAGGGTTTATAGAAGTCAAACCTGTACCTGTTGATCATTTGATTGTTGTCAAAATTAGCAATGGACTTGAAAAAGTTCTTTTACAAGTGATTCATAAAATCAAAAGAGCTTTTGATTTAGATGCGCTTCCGGATGCCTTACCCGAAGGGATAAATAAGGGGATCAGACTACCTGGTTGTTTTGATGGTTTTGAAGTTGTGCTTAGAGCGATAATTGGTCAGCAGATTACAGTTAAAGCTGCAACAACTTTATCAGGCAGGATGGTTGCAAAATATGGTGCAATAACTGAAACACCATGGGATGAACTTACCCATTTTTTCCCAAGCCCGATTGAGTTTAAAGAAAAAGGTGAAAATATAGTCGATACACTTGGAAGTTTAGGCATTATTTCTTCAAGAGGGCATGCAATTGCGCATATAGTTGAACAGATGATCAATAAAGAGATCACTTTTGATAGCGCTAAAGGACCCGAAAAATTGATTGATAACTTGATGAAAACAAAAGGGATTGGCATATGGACAGCGCAATATGTTGCAATGCGAAGTTTGAGTTGGCCAGATATTTTTTTAGATTCTGATTTAATCATCAAGCAAAAGCTGATGCCTCATCTTGACTCTGACCTAAAATACACCCTTGCTGCACAGGCTTATGCTGAGACATATAAACCTTGGCGTAGCTATTTAACTTTCTCAATCTGGCAAGACCATTTTGATGATAGCAATTTGTCGTGAAAGTTTTCTATAATACTGAGAGGTGCTATACAATGAAAGAAAACAAATACTTTAAATACAATTCCAAATGGGGCGAAATGGTAGCTGAAGTCAACCAAGAAGGTGTACTTAAGGGGCTATGGTTTGTTGGACAAAAACATTTTCCTAAGTTCATCCCAAGTGAATTAGAAAATATTGAAGAATTTTTAGTTAAGCGCATCAGCATTCATGATAAAAAAATAGAAAATTCAAAAAGTGAAACTAATTTGTTTGAGTCACTTAACTTGCTATTGTCACAATTGAAAGCCTATGAGTGTGGAGCGTTAGAGCATTTTACGGTTGCAGTTGATCCAGATGGAACGCCTTTTCAAAAAGAAGTTTGGCATATTTTAACGCATATTCCATTTGGTGAGACTTCAACTTATGGAGATATCAGTCAAAAAGTTGCTAGAAGACGAAACTTACATTCTATGTCGGCACAAGCTGTAGGACAAGCTGTTGGACGTAATCCAATTAGTATTATCATTCCATGTCATAGAGTAATTGGTAAGGACGGCTCATTAACAGGATATGCTGGTGGTATTGAACGCAAAATTGCTCTTTTAGAGCTTGAGAAGGCAAATAGAGTTTAAATCTCAGTAGAATCAAACGGAGCATACAGAGCATACAGAGTATACAGAGTATACAGAGCATACAAAGCGCATAGCGTACAAAAGACCCCATAAGGGGTCTTTTTTTTATTTAAGCTTTTATTGCCCATCTAAGTTTGGCTGATTTCGCACGACCATTGCGGCTACATTCTTCAGCAGAAGGTCTAATAGGTTCTTCAGATATACTGCTGTATACTCCTTCGCGCAGTAAACGTTTAAAGGATTTCTTAACCAATCGATCTTCGCCAGAGTGGAACGTAAGGATTGCTACGCGACCACCTGTTGCTAAAGCATCGGGAAGTTTTTCTAAAAATTCAAAAAGTACTTCAAATTCTTCATTTACATCTATCCTTAGTGCTTGAAAACTTCTTTGACATGATTTTTTGATATCATATTCTTTTGTCTTTGCAGGGAGAAAGTTTAGTGCTTCTTCGATAATTTGTCTTAGATGCGTCGTCGTCGTAAGTGGTTTACCTCTTTTTATATGTGCAATGATTGCTTTAGCGATAATTTCTGCATGGGGTTCATCGGCATTTTCGATGAGCATGCCTATAAGCTCATCTTTAGTGATTGTCTTTAAACGCTCAGCAGCAGAGATTCCTACATTTGGATTGAGCCTTAGATCAAGTGGACCTTCAATTTTGAAAGAAAAACCACGATCAGGGTTGTCAATCTGCATTGAAGAGACACCTAAATCAGCTAATACAAAGTCAAGTGGTCCAGATTCTTCGACAACTTTATCTATATTCGAAAAATTAAAGGGTTTAGTGATGAGATAGTCACTTCCGAACCCTAAGTTTTTAAGACGCTCTTTTGTTTTCGGCAATTCAATGGGATCAACATCCGTCGCATATAGTTTACCCTTATGATCAAGTTGTTTGAGCATTTCTAGAGAGTGACCTCCGTAGCCAAGTGTCGCATCCAGTCCGATTTCTCCGGGTTTAATTTTAAGTATATCTAAAATTTCTTTAACACAAATAGAGATGTGCATACCGGCTGGTGTACTACCTTTTTGTATAATTTTCGTAATATCCTCAGCATATTTTTCTGGCTGGAGTTCTTTGTATTTTTCTTTATAGGATTTGGGATGTGTTCCTTTATAACGCACACGACGTTTATGCTCTTGTTCCATGATAGACTCCTAAATAAAAAGTTTTAAATTATAAGATATGATATCAAAAGGATGCCTTTAAAGCAAATTTATTAAAGGAAATTTGTAATATATGTAGAATAAGATATAGGGTAAATATCATTAATAATTAAAATAGATTGAGGTGGATCATGAAGCTGACAACAGATAAAAAAAACATCATAGAAAGATTAAAAAAACAAGATTTCGTGCCACTAAATTTGATAGGTGTCCTTGAAAATATGGAAGGGAATGTATATTTCGACCATGAGACAAATTCTGCATGGGTTGAAAACAACTACTTTAACTATATAACTGGGAATTCAGAATCAATAAATGCACATATTGATCAATTAGAAGATGGGTTTTATGGTTTTTCAGGCGTCAGTTATGAACTGGCAAAGTCAATTTTCACAAAACACTTGCTGCACTGGTATGAACCAACAGAGCGGTTTGTAATTTCTGCCGATAAAAATGATGATCATGACTGGCGACGACATGCACCCTATGAGATTGTCTCTATCCCGATGGAAGAAGCGAGAGGGATAGACGATAGATATGAGTATAAACAAGAAGGTTCATTTGAAAGAATTTGCGATGCAATAACGCGTAGGCCAACTTCAGCAATATATATTGATGGCGAATTAGCAAGTTATGTGCTTGTTCATGAGGACAATTCGATTGGTTATATGTTTACACTTGAAAAGTATCGACACATGGGTTTAGGGTATTGGGTAACTAAGGACATATTGGAGAAAATGAAAGATAGAAATTCTCTTTCGTTTGTAGAAATCAATCAAAGAAATTTTAAATCACAAGGACTAGCTAAAAAGACTGGTTTTGAAAAAGATGCATTTACTCCTTGGTTTGGTATCGTAAAAGGCGTCCCTGAGTTTTTTAGGACGTGGGATCCCCTTCAAGGACAATCTTTCATATTTACATCCATGGCACATCTTAGAGAAGTAGTTCAACTTAAAACAGATATACATCAAGTTAATACTGAAAAAATGGGTGAAGAATACAAACTATATATTGACGAAAATGGCAAAAAAGCGGAGTTAATGCTTTTACTTGATGAATTAAAAGAAGCTTTTATCTTAAAAGTAAATAGTGTGGACAATCTTGAAATTTATGAAATAGTATGCGCTATAGCAGTTCATTTTACAGATTTTAACGCACCGTTGATCTTGCCGTATAGCCAGCAACTAGCTGCACAAATTGGTGGAATTCCTATAATTAAAGGATAAATAGGGTAAATACAACTAAACATAGAGTAAACTAAACGTAAATTAAAATAAATCTTATTTAAAGATGAATGTAAATTCTTTTTAAATGAGATTTTTTTATTGACTTAAAATAAAACAAGTAATACTATATACTTAGTAGTACAAAGTATTAATTAAAACTAATTACTCTGATTCATTTTCATTACCTATCAAATGTTTATATCTTGCAAAACAGTAAAGGAGGTAAATACTTGGATAATCTTCAAAAGCAATTCAAAAAAGGAATACTTGATATTATTGTTTTAAACCTTCTTTTTGAAAACGATGCCTACGGCTATGAAATAATTAGTCAGCTTGACGCAAGTTCAGATGGTTATTATTTGTTGAAGGAAGGGTCATTATACCCGGTGCTATATCGACTTGAGGACAAATTTTTCATTGAGAGCTACCGAAAAGAAGAGTCGGCAGAGCGTGCTGTTCCTAGAAAATACTATCGTATAACAGCAGAAGGGAAGCGTCATCTTATAGAGATGAAAGAAGAATGGGTTCAATTCAGCAATATTACTAATAAATTATTAAAGTGATCGGAGGATAAGATGAATCAAAAAGTAAATCAAAAATATGCGGATAAAGTCGTTTCAATGATACCTGTAAGCAAAAATTATAAAAGTAGAATAAAAGAAGATATATTAAGTCGTCTTGAAGAGTATCATGGCGTCGAAGATCCAGTTGCAATTTTGGGAAAACCAGAAAATGTTGCAAAAGAATTTATTGAAAATATTGATCCTTCAGAAATAAAACCACTAAATTCTGGCTATCTAAAATCAAATTTTCAATATAGCTATCGAAGTGATAAAACCTTTATGGGATTACCTCTAGTGGATATACAATTTGGAAATCGTAAAATAGCCAAAGGCATCATTGCTATGGGTGATTTTGCAGTAGGCGTTTTTGCAGTTGGTGCCATTTCTTTAGGTGGAATTTCATTGGGAGCTATTAGTTTGGGACTACTTGCATTAGGTGGCGCTGCACTCAGTTTAATTTGTTCTATAGGTGGCATTGCAATTTCAGGAATACTTTCAATAGGTGGAATGGCAGTCGCATACGAATGCGCAGTTGGAGGCATAGCAGTTGCACATACACTTGCTATCGGTGGTTATGCTAGTGCCTCAAATATAGCAATGGGGGATATTGCACATGGTAACTTGGCACTTTATAAAACAAGTTTTAAAGGAGAGATTGGCGTAAACTATATTTCAACGACATTTGAACAATTTAAGATGCAAGTTCAAAAATTATATCCTAATTTTTCAAAAACATTACTTAGTATCATAGACTTTGGGTATCATACTATAATGTTATCAAGTAAAGCAAACTCATAAAGCAATTTCAAATGCAATAACTAAAAAAATCATATTTAGAATCAAAGGAGCAAAATCATGTCAGTTTTATCAAAAGTTTTAATAGGCATCATCGCATTCGAACACCTTTATATTTTATGGGTTGAAATGTTTGCATGGACTACGATAGGCAAAAAGATGTTTAAGTCTTTACCAGAGCACATGTTTGAGGGCACTAAAGGATTAGCTGCGAATCAAGGTTTATATAATGGCTTTCTAGCAGCTGGGTTAATTTGGTCAATCATAATAAGTGATGTCACATGGGCAAGCAATATCAGTATTTTTTTCTTAGGCTGTGTAGTAACAGCTGGCATATATGGTGGCTTATCAGCTTCAAAGTCAATTCTTTACAAACAAGCATTGCCTGCGTTGATTGTATTAGTGCTTACACTCGTGTTAAAGTAAAGTTAATTTCATCTACATGATACGTTTAAAGTCAGTTGAGTAATCAACTGACTTTTTTATGTAGTTCACTTGACAACTGCATCAAATAATAATACGATATCAATAGATGATATCAATAAACGATATTGTTTTTGTGAGGGGGTATTATGGCAAAAAAAGCATTTGAAGGGCTTACGGAGAGTATGTTTTACATATTGATGGCATTCTTAAAAAAAGAGATGTGCGGGATAGAGATCACCTCTTTTGTAGAAAGCAAAACTGAGGGTAGAGTAAAAGTAGGACCAGGTACACTTTATACAATTTTGTCGAGATATGAAGAAGAAGGTCTAATCGAAGAAACTGCTGTTGAAGGAAGAAAGAGAACCTATAGAATTACAGACAAAGGTTTCGATTTGTATCATGCTGAACTTGAAAGATTAAAAGCGTGTGTCGTTGACGGAGAAAGTGAGGCTATAAGATGAAATATATAAAAAAATTGTTGCCTGTGAATATTTATGATATAGCAGAAGTTGAAAGTTATTTTAGTATGATGGCTGAGAAGGGGCTTTTTATTAAGAAAGTGGGATTTTTTGCCAATTTTCAAAAAGACATTCCTCAAAAAACTGTCTATAGGCTTGAGCCAGTAACTAAAACGCAGCGCACCCCGAGTAGTGAAATGATTGAGTACTACGAAGAAGAAGGCTGGATTTATGTATGCACAATTTCTCATGTTTTTCGCGTATTTAGAAGCATTGTAGAACATCCCAAAGAACTACATACTGATCCCATTAATCAAAGCTATACCTTTGAATTCTTAAATAAAAAATTAAAATTCGCCTATTTAGTCTCTTTATTAGCGGTGCCATGGTTAGTTGGTATGATTCTGTTTTCAATCGTTTTAAATCCTCATCCAGTATTATATACCGTGAGATACGGTCAGTCATCGTATATGATCATGATGTGTTTGTTTATATTTTACTCAGTCAGTCAAGTCATCACAAATAGAAAAAAGATGAATATACTGACAAAGCAACTTCAGACAGGCGCTTCGCTAAATCATCAAAGGCATTACCGAAGAAATTACGCACCATATGTGTTCAATGGTTTAATTATATTATTTTCAATACTTACAATAGTGTCCTCCGTGTATGGAATGGCAGCTGATTGGGATAAAAATCTAGTGGATTATACCGGTCATGTACCTACCATCCGTTTATCTAGTATAGAAAGTGATGTCAATTTTGAAATAGAACATAGTTTTGGAGAACGTAGTGGTAAAGATTTTGGCGGTTATATTTCATATGATTTCACAAATCTTGGTAATAAGAGCTATGAGGTTTCAGAAATAGGGATTGTGAAGGATAAGATGTGGCATGATGGTTCGGGTGTATATTCGCCATCCATTTCAACAGCGTTTTATGAAATCAAATTCAATTTTTTATCAAATAAATTAATGGAAGAATTAATTGATGATGCTTTGGAATTATATCGTTACAGACCTTATTTATACCAGGAAATATTAGAAACAGATTTTGACCAAGCCATCATCATTAAATCAGAAGAAACGCAGATGTTTTTTGGAAGGATTGATGGGAAGGTAGTTTATATTAGGTACTATGGTTACGAGGACTTGAATTTGTATCAAGAAGAAATATTTAAAAAAGTGAACGATTTCTAATTTTATTACGAAATATTTGAAGTTTATTGCAAATTACTAAGTATAATCCTCATATTGCGATATAATATAAATAGTGGGTTGCATTTTACTTTATTCAAAATAATTAGTTTGACATTAAATAAAAAGGATTTATATATATTTATGAAAAAAATAGTAATTGGTATACTTGCACATGTAGATGCTGGTAAGACAACATTATCAGAGAGCATGCTTTATTTGAGTGGTAAAATTAGAAAATTGGGGCGTGTTGACAACAAGGATGCATTTTTAGATACTTACGAACTAGAAAAAGCAAGAGGTATAACGATATTTTCAAAACAAGCTATCTTTAAAATTGATGATACAGAGATCACTTTGCTTGATACACCTGGACATGTTGATTTTTCTGCTGAGATGGAGAGAACTTTACAAGTTTTAGATTATGCTATTTTAGTGATCAGTGGAGCAGACGGCGTTCAAGGGCATACCAAAACTTTATGGCGGTTGCTTGAAAATTATCATATTCCGGCTTTTATCTTTGTCAATAAAATGGATCAAAATGGTACTGATACAGTTCAGTTGATGCACTCGCTCAGACGCGAGCTGGGTGATGGCTGTATTAATTTTGAGTTGAATCAAAACGAGGAATTTTTTGAACAGGTGGCCTTAACGGACGAAGTGTTGATGGAAGCATACCTAAAGCATGATAGCTTTGAAAAGCCACTAATAGATCAAGCTATTAAGAACCGTAAAATTTTTCCGTGTTTCTTTGGCTCTGCACTGAAATTGGACGGTATTGAAGAATTTATGAAGGGCTTTTCTGATCATATTTTACTTCCGAGTTATCCAGAAGAATTTGGCGCGAGGATCTTTAAAATATCACGTGACGACCAAGGAAACAGACTTACACATCTCAAAATAACAGGTGGTAATCTTAAAGTAAAAGACACTATTACTACAAAGAATGGTGAAGAAAAGATCAACCAAATACGCATCTATTCTGGACAAAAATATGAAGCAGTTAGCGAAGTTATGCCCGGAACAGTTTGTGCGATTGTTGGACCAGCGCAGACCATTGCCGGTGAAGGTCTAGGAATAGAATTCAAATCGTTATCACCAATACTTGAACCAGTGCTTTCTTATCAAATTGTTCTACCAGATGGGTATGATCCCAAGTTAATTTTACCAAAACTTTATTTACTTGAAGAAGAATCACCAGAGTATAGTTTTAAGTGGTACGAAGAACATAAAGAAATACAAGTCAAACTAATGGGTGAAATACAATTAGAAATTTTACAAAGTTTAGTTTTAACGCGATACGGTGTAGAGATTAGCTTTGATGCGGGACACATCGTCTATAAAGAAACAATCGCAAATCGAGTTGTAGGCGTAGGACATTTTGAACCACTAAGGCACTATGCAGAAGTTCATTTGCTACTTGAACCAACCGAGTTAGGCAACGGGCTCACTTTTGAACTGAACTGTAGTGAAGATATACTTGGAAAAAGTTGGCAAAGGCTAGTGCTGACACATCTTGCTGAAAAAGCACACAGAGGTGTCTTAACGGGTTCTTTTATAACAGATATGAAAATCACTCTTGTCAACGGAAGAGCGCATATAAAACACACTGAAGGTGGCGATTTTAGAGAAGCAACTTACAGAGCGATTCGACAAGGCTTGATGCAAGCTGAGTCTATATTACTTGAACCTTATTATAGTTTTAAACTAGAACTACCTGAAAAGATGGTGGGTAGAGCTATGGTTGATATTGAAAAGATGAGTGGATTTTGTGAAATTTCTCACATGGAAGGTGAATTGACGATTTTAGTTGGCTCAGCACCAGTAGCTACTATGAAAAATTATCAAAAAGAACTAATTGCTTATACCAAGGGACAAGGTCGAATGTTCGCAACATTAATGGGATATGGTCCATGTCATAATAGTGAAGAAGTTATAGCGCAGATTTCTTATGAGGCAGATAGGGATTTTGAAAATACTTCAAGCTCTGTATTTTGTACTCACGGCGCTGGTTTTTCTGTGCCTTGGGATCAAGTGACAGCATATATGCATCTTGAAAACTATTTTAAAGTCGACAAAGCTAAGACTGACAATATGGATTTGTTACTTTCTCATGATCAAAAATCACTTGAAAATAAAGCGTCAATAAGTTTGGAAGAAATTAATTCAATTATCAACAAAACATCATTTGCCAATCAGGGAAAAAAGTCGATGTGGAAAAGCAGCACACCACATCGTGAAAGTTATAGTGAGCCTACACGTTTTATAGGTAAAACAATGGAAAATAAAGAAGAATACCTTTTAGTTGATGGTTACAATATCATCTTTGCTTGGCCGGAACTCAAGGCATTATCTGAAGACAACCTCGACAGTGCTAGATCGAAATTGCTGGATATACTCAGCAACTATCAGGGGATAAGAAAATGTCAAATTATAGTCGTTTTTGATGCTTATCGCGTAGAAGGTAGACGTGAAGAAATCATTGATTATCAAAACATACATGTGGTATATACGAGTGAGGCACAATCTGCCGATCTCTATATTGAAAAGTTTGCACATCAAAACAAATTAAAATATCGAATAATCGTCGCAACCTCTGATGGTCTTCAACAGATGATTATAAGGGGTGCTGGAGCGGGTCTTCTTTCAGCTAGAGAACTTAAAGAAACCATAGATTCTGCTATGGATCAGTTAAGAGAAACAACAAAACAGCTAAGTGACTACAAACCCAATTCACTTGAAGAGTCTTTGACGACAGATGAAAAGAAAAAGATAGAAAAACTTATCCAAACTGGAGAAGACATGGATTAAACTGCTTATAAACTGATATTCCAGTGGTATAAACTGATAATCCAGCGATATAAACCGATTAACCAACTTTAGCACATAAATATTACATTATAAAACAATTACAAAGTAGGAATTTCTATGATATTTTTAATAAGTCCCAGTAAGACGATGAATATAAAAGCTCTAGAAAATAATTTACCAAGCAAAATATTAGTTTCTCCAAAAACTACTCTTCATTTGAGAAAAACACTGCAAAAGCTTACAACACAAGAATTGAAAAGGCTGTATAAAGTAAGTGATAGTGTGGTTGAAACTGCTCGTATGCTAAACGCACAAAAACAAACTGCAAGAAGTATCAACTTGTTCGAAGGATTGGTATTTAAAAATCTCGATTATACAACTTTACTTTCCACGGAAAAGAAGTATGTAGACGACCATGTGATGATTTTCTCAGCACTTTATGGCATCCTATCTTCAGATCAGTTAATTATGCCGTATCGACTGGATTTAAATAACTTTTTGCAAGGTGAAATTGAAGATTTAACAGGTATGTGGCGGAGAAAAATTACTGATTTTTTATTAAAGCAAGAATCAGAATATATCGTAAATTTAGCTTCAGAAGAATATTCTAATTTACTTGATTTAAAAAAAATTAATAAAAGAAAAAAACTCATACAAGTGGATTTCTTAGAATTTAGACAAGAAAAACTTGTTACTATTTCAACTTATGCCAAGATGGCAAGAGGAAAATTCGTAAGAGAAGTTGCAAGGCAAAACGTCAATGATATTATCGCATTAAAAAAAATCATTGTAATGGATTATATGTTTTCACCTCAATATTCTACAGCTGAAAAGTTTGTATATATTAGATAATCATTAGTAATTTCATTGTTAAACACTGTGAAATACGGTTAAGTTATAAACTGGAGGCAGTTATGGAATTCAAAGATATAATGTACTCACTGGAGTCGCTCGGCAGTGATCGTATGAAAAAATACTATATGAGTCAAGGCGCAAGAGAACCTCTATTTGGTGCTGCTACCGGTCCAATGAAACCATTAGCCAAAAAAATCAAAAATGACCAAGAAGTAGCAGAAAAACTATATGCAACTGGTAATTATGATGCGATGTATCTTGCTGGTATGATTGCAAATGTAAAAGAAATGTCACCTTCTGATTTCCATAGATGGATGGAAGGCGCCTATTTTTATATGATCTCTGACTTTATCGTAGCGGTTACTTTAGCTGAAACGGATTTCGCTCAAGAAGTTGCTGACCAGTTTATTGAAAGCGGTGAAGATTTAAAGATGTCTGCCGGATGGAGTACTTACGATTGGCTAATTGGTTCTAGAAATGACATCGAATTTGAGAAAGATAAAATCAATTCTTTGGTAGAAAAAGTAAAGGTTGAAATAACCAGTAGCCCCCTGAGAACACAATATGCCATGAACAGATTTTTGATCGCGGTAGGCGTATCATACTTGCCACTTCACGAAATAGCGCTGGAAACCGCAAAAGAAATTGGACAAATTACAGTCCTCAATGGCAAAGAACATGAGCAATTATCAAACGCTTATGACAGCATCATGAAACAAGTAGAAAAAGGAAGAATAGGCTTTAAGCGCAAAAATGTAAGATGTTAATAATCATCAATCGGTATAAAAAAATGTAAAATAAATTGAATGTTGATGATGCAATAAAGACCTACTTTTACTGAAGTAGGTCTTTTTACGTTTACTTCTTTATATTTTGTATCATTTATTTCATCAAAATACATTTTACCCCCTCATAATTAGTTAAACCATATAAATAGATTTATATGATTGTTAAATAATTTTACAACTTAAAATTGCAAGAGGTGTATGTACTTAATTGCATAATTAACAATAAAAACACAACAAAGCGCCTAAAATTGTCAGATAAATGAAAGTGCTGTAACATAAATATTGCAAAAAAGACACGATTTTGATTGACGAGTATATTTTGCAGTGGTATAATCCACAAAATAAAGATAAAAAAAGAGGGGGAAAATTATGAAAAAACTAATTTCTTTATTGCTAATTCTTGTATTAGCAGTTGGCATGTTTTCTGGCTGTGCTAAAAAAGCAGATGATACAGCGACAGAAACGACAGGTGCAAATGGCGCCACAGAAGCAACAAAACCGGCAGAGGAAAAAACTCTTCGCATTGCGGTAGATGTAGACTTACCTTCAGTAGATCAAGATGTAGCGACAGATGGTTTGTCTTTTGAAGTTATCGCGGCTATGTTTGAAGGTCTTTACTCTACAGATGCTGCTGGTAGCTTAATTCCAGCAATTGCTAAGGACTACACTGTAAGTGATGATGGTTTGACTTATACATTTAACCTTAGAGATGCGCAGTGGAGTAACGGGACGCCTGTAACAGCAAATGATTTCGTTTACAGCTGGAGACGTTTAGTTGATCCAACGATTGCAAGTGAGTATAGCTTTATCGCTGAAGTTGCTGGTATCGTAAATGCAGCAGCGATCACAGCCGGTGAAAAACCGCTAACTGATCTTGGCGTTGTTGCTAAAGATGATAAAACATTGGTTGTAACACTTGATAGAACTGTACCATACTTCTTATCATTAACGGCATTTGCACCATTTTTCCCATTAAATGAAGCATTTGTCACAGAAAAAGGGACTGACTATGCACAGTCTCCAGAGGGTTTAATTGCAAATGGTCCTTTTACCATGACTGAATGGAATAAAGGATATGGCTTTAAACTTACTAAAAATGAAACTTACTATGATGCTGCTGCTGTAGAAGTTGGTGCGATTGATTATAGAGTAATCAAGGATCCACAGACTTCTGCACTTCAATTTGATAGCAATGAACTCGATGTTGTTAAACTAACTGCTGAGTTAGTAGATAACTACAAAGATAACGCAGCATATACGCAAATTAACGCTTCGTATGTTTGGTATGCATCACTTAACAATGATGATCCAATATTCTCTAACTTAAATGCAAGAAAAGCTTTTCAACATGCAATTAACAAAGAAAATATTGTTTCAAATATCTTAAATGATGGATCAAGTGTTGCTGACTTTATCGTACCAACAGGTCTTGCAACGGGTCCAGACGGTAAAGACTTTAGAGAAACTAGTAAAAATAATTATGGTGTATATGATGTAGCAGCAGCTCAAAAATATTGGGAAACTGCAAAATCTGAACTTGGTATCACTGAAACAAATATTGAAATTCTTTTTGATGATTCAGAAACCGTTAAAAAAATGGCTGAATTTATCCAAGCTGAACTCGAAGCTAATTTGCCAGGGTTGACAGTAAGTTTGAAAGCACAACCTAAGAAAAATAGACTTGAGATCATGCGTGAAGGCGACTTCCAAGTTGGCCTTACAAGATGGGGTCCAGATTATGCAGATCCATTAACTTACCTTGAACTTTTCTTAACAGGTGGTTCAAGTAATACTCCAAATTATACAAATGCTAAATACGACGAGTTAGTCGGTTCAAGTTCAACTACCCTTGCTGCTGATGCTGAAGGTCGTTGGGCAGCTATGAAAGAAGCAGAAGATATCTTATTAGATCAAGATGCTGCTATTGCGCCACTTTATCAAGCTGGTTACTCTTATTTAATTAATACAAAAGTTACAGGTATTGAACCACATGCAATTGGTACACCATTTATCTACAAAAACGTGAAAATTGCAGACTAAGAAGTCAAAATAAACGTCTAAGTCATCATCACAGAAATAAATGCTATACCTATCTGAGGCGCACTTTAGGTGTTGCCTCAGATTTTGTATTCGTATTAAATGACATTTTAAATGGGGAGCCAGCCATGATTAAATATATCGGACGACGCTTGGCAATAGCCATCGTAACTTTACTTACCATTTTGACTTTACTCTTCGTACTTCTTGAGTTTATGCCGGGTTCGCCTTTCAACGATGAAAAGCTGTCTGACAGTCAAAAAGAAATTCTTTATGAAAAGTATGGACTAGATCAGCCTTTACTGATTCGTTATAAAACTTTCATGATCAACGTCATCACCAAAGGTGATTTTGGTGTGTCGTATGCAATTGATAAAAATGCAGAAGTATCAAAAATTATAGATAAAAGATTACCGCTTTCTATCAGGTTCGGTTTACAGGCTTTGGTGCTGGGGTCTATAGTCGGTGTAATTCTCGCTTCTATAGCAGCGCTTAAGAGAAACACCATATGGGATACCATGACGACTGCTTTTTCAGTTCTTGGCATCTCCATCCCTTCATATGTTTTTGCACTTGGACTGAGTTATTTTCTCGGTTATAAACTGACAAAAGCAACAGGGGTTTCTTATTTTCCAATGACCTTCGATTTATATAAGCCATTTAAATCGAGTATTTTACCGACGATTGCACTTTCAATGTTTGTAATTGCAACTGTTGCAAGATTTATGAGAACTGAACTTGTAGAAGTTCTTGGTTCTGATTATGTTTTGCTAGCTGAAGCTAAAGGCCTCAATTCACAGAAGATAATTTTTAGACATGCTATGAGAAATGCACTTATTCCAGTAGTTACAGTATTAGGTCCATTAACGGTAAGTTTGATGACCGGTTCACTGGTGATTGAACGCGTATTTGGTATCCCTGGTATCGGTGATCTTCTGGTTACTGCGATAAGTGTCAATGATTTTAACATCATCATTGCTGTTTCGTTTTATTACAGTATATTCTATATTCTTATGCAACTCTTTATTGATATTCTCTATGGAATTATCGATCCGAGAATTCGCGTCAGTAAAGGAGGGCAAACATGAATCAAACAGATCGTTTTGAACGGATACTCAGTACTGAAGATTTTCAGAAGGATGTTGTCTATGAGGGAATCAGCTTTTGGAAAGATGTCTATTTGAGGTTTATTGAAAATAAAGGTGCTGTAGTAGGTATGGTACTAATCGCATTTATCACTTTTATGGCTTTCTTTGGTCCAATGATGAACGAGCACACTTATAAAAGTAAAGTGGATAGCCATATCAATTTACCACCTAGAATACCTGTTGTTGAGAAACTAGGAATATTTGATGGCGAAAGAAATGGTAAAAATGTCTACCTTGAAAAAGGACTTGATGATGTCTACTACTGGTTCGGAACGGATAACTTAGGAAGAGACTTATGGACTAGAACATGGGTTGGAACGAGAGTTTCTATCTATATCGCCATGCTAGCGGTTGTCATCGACATGTTTATAGGTATGGGATATGGTCTCATCTCTGGTTATGTAGGTGGTAATGTAGACAATGTCATGCAGCGGTTTATAGAAATCTTAAGCGGTATACCGAATTTAGTCATCGTAACACTTTTTGTTATCGTTCTTAATCCCGGGATACTCTCTATCTCCCTTGCACTTGTGATAACGGGTTGGATTGGCATGAGCCGTGTCGTGAGATCTCAAGTTTTAAAGCTAAAAGAATTAGATTTTATACTTGCTTCAAAGACTATGGGTGCTTCAACGGGTATGCTTTTGATGCAGGATCTTCTACCCAATATCTTTGGACAGGTAATCATCATGAGTATGTTTTCAGTGCCTAATGCAATTTTTTATGAATCGTTTTTAGCTTTTATCGGGTTAGGTTTACAGCCACCACTTGCAAGTCTTGGTGTCTTAATCAATGATGGTTATAAATCAATTTTGGTATATCCACATATCATTTTGCCTCCAGTGATCGTACTTGCTTTATTGATGTTGTCTTTTAACTTGTTGGCTGATGGATTGAGAGATTCATTTGATCCTAAGATGAAACAACACTAGGGGGCGCATATGAACGATAAAATATTAGATGTAAAAAATTTATGTGTCAACTTTAAGACGCATAACGGAAATATAGAAGCAATTAGAGGTGCAAGTTTTGAACTCTATAAAGGAGAAACGCTTGCAATTGTTGGAGAGAGTGGATCAGGTAAATCAGTAACGACAAAAGTTTTGATGGGGATACTTTCAAAAAACGGTGAAATTACAAAAGGGGAAGCCCTTTACAATGGGGTGGATCTTTGTAAGTTAACTAAAAAACAATTTGTATCGTTTAGAGGTAAAGAAATAGCGATGATTTTTCAAGACCCGATGACTTCGCTCAATCCAACTATGACCATTGGTAAGCAGATTAGAGAAGCAGTCCTTGAACACACAAAGCTCAAAAGACATGAAGCAAAACTTCGGACACTTGAATTGATAGAACTTGTAGGGATCACAAACCCAGAAGAGCGATATAGGCAGTATCCGCATCAACTTAGTGGTGGGATGAGACAAAGGGTGGTCATCGCTATAGCGCTTGCTTGCGAACCTAAAATTCTCATCGCAGATGAACCGACAACTGCACTTGATGTGACGATACAATCTCAGATACTAGAACTTATCAAATCACTTCAAAAGCAAATTGGGTTATCAATCATATTCATCACACATGATTTAGGTGTCGTGGCAAATATGGCGGATAGGGTAGCGGTTATGTATGCTGGGAAAATCGTTGAGTATGGGACAGTAGATGAGATTTTCATGTCGCCTGCTCAGCCTTACACCTGGGGGTTACTAGCTTCAGTACCTGATATGGCAAACAAGGATATTGATCTATATTCAATTCCTGGTTCACCACCTAATCTACTATATCCACCAAAAGGAGATGCGTTTGCTCTAAGAAGTGAGTACGCACTGAAAATTGATTTTGAAGAGGAACCGCCGATGTTCAAGATCACCGATACACATTATGCAGCTACATGGCTTTTAGATGAACGTGCGCCAAAAGTTGAGATGCCTGAAAGTCTAAAGAAAAGAGCTCAGGCGATGGCAAAGGAGGCGTTAGGTTATGGATCAAAATGATGTGATCTTAGAGGTAAATCACTTAAAACAGTATTTTAAACTGAACAGAAAGTTCACAGTTAAAGCAGTTGATGATGTAACTTTTAAAGTATTTAGGGGAGAGACTTTTGGTATCGTAGGTGAAAGTGGATCTGGAAAATCGACGACGGGCAGAAGCTTAATTAAGCTCTATGAACCTACATCAGGAAGTGTGAAGTTTGAAGGAAAAGAGCTTACTGGTAAGATGAACGATGAAACGAACAGACTACTAAGAACTAAACTCCAGATGATTTTTCAAGATCCTATGGCTTCACTCAATCCAAGAAAAACCGTTATGAACATCATCGCACAAGGATTGGATATTCATAAACTTTATAGTAGTGTCGCGGAACGTGAAGAAATGGTCTATCAAATGCTTGAAACCGTTGGATTAAGTAGGGAACATGCACACAGGTACCCCCACGAGTTCTCTGGAGGGCAAAGGCAACGTATCGGTATCGCTAGAGCACTGATTATGTCGCCATCCTTTGTCATCTGTGATGAAGCCATCAGTGCCCTTGATGTCTCAATACAGGCACAAGTCGTTAATCTGCTTAAAAAATTACAGAAGGAACGTGGACTGACGTATATTTTTATTGCACATGATTTATCTATGGTGCGATACATTAGCAACAGAATCGCAGTTATGCATAGGGGGAAAATCGTTGAGATAGGACTTTCAGATGATATCTACAATAATCCGATCCATCCTTATACTAGAGCACTATTATCTGCAGTGCCTCATCCCAATCCACATGTAGAAAAGTATCGTCAAAGGACGTACTATGATGGGAATGATGTGGATTATGATTTGGGAAGTTATCATACGATAAGTGGTCAGCATATGGTATTAGCTACAGACAGTGAATATAAACACTGGATTGAACAAGTTAAAGTATAACTCGAATAAAAAGTTGAACGACATGAAACCCTCTTAATTATTTGAAATTTATCAATTCAGATATAAAGAGGGTTTTATAATTAATAAGAGGTATGATAAATTTAACATTAAATTAGTTGTTGAAATAAAACTAATTTAATTATATAATCTAGCATGTAATAAAATGAAATCCATATGATAGAGGTGCACGTGAGAAGTATAAGGGTAAAAGTCACATTAATTTCTACTATATTATTAATAAGTTTGATTATCATAATGTTTTTTGGTGCTTTTCATGTCTATAGACATTCACTAGAAGATGTTATTATGGAATCAATGCACAATACATCAGACGACTCTGCTTGGTACCTTAAAAACTTCGTCGACGGATATCTAGCGCCACTAGAGGAACTTGCAAATGACTCAATTGTGAAATCCATGGACATGACAGCACAACTTGATGTAATCTCTAAGCAAATAAATCCTAACTACGAGAACGTAGCTGTTATTGATTTAGATGGACTTGCGCACTATATAGATGGAGATAAAATTGATCTAAGTGATCGTGCCTATATAAAAAAAGCGCTTGAAGGTAGTAGAAGTATTTCCGAAGTAATCGTGAGTCGTAAAACAGGTGAGAGAGTTATCGTCGCTGCAGTTCCAATCATCAATGATGACAAAGTAGTGGGTGCGCTTATTGCTAGACTTGACATGTCTTTACTCCAACAATACATATCGACACGAGGACTTAACACGTCTAATGAAACCTTTATTATTTCGAGTCAAGGCTCCATCGTGATGGCCTCAGGTGATTATAAAGAAATTAATGAAAACAACATTTTTGAATTAGCAAGTATCAACCAAGAGTATGTTGGTTTGTCCTCATTTGTAAAGAAAAATGGCAATTATACCAGTGGCAGCGGTGAATTTGAACTCAGAGGAGTCAACTATTTTGTCTGTTACAAAGCGATCTCGGGCACAAACTGGAAAATCTATGTTGCAGTAGCAGAGCAACTTATCGTGAGTAAATTAAGAAATGTTTTGATAATCTTAACTTTAGTTGGCATCATCATATCCATCTTTGCTTTAACATTAACTTGGATGATGATTAAAAGGTATACAAATCCTATCGTGGAACTGGATAAATTAATGGAACTTGGCGCGCAGGGGGATTTTAAAGTTCAATTTACCCCGACGACAAATGATGAAATTGCACATCTAGGAATGAGTTTCAACAGTTTAATGGCAACGATTAAAACTTTAACTTATTTTGACCCGATTTCTTTAGCACTTAACAGAAATGTACTGAAATCTGATTTAAATGCTTATAATAATTCTGACTATAATGAAGAATTTGCTTTAATCTTATTTCATATTGAAAATTTATATCTAATTAAAGAATTACATGGCATTGAAACAGGCGATATTTTATTACAGGAAATCCATAATCGAATCTCAAACTTCATGTTAGAAAACGATAAAATTTACAGATTTGATGAGGATTCATTTATCTTAAAGATAGATTGGATTGACGAAAATCTAGATCATGCCATGGCTGCTCAAAAAAGAGCAAAACAAATCCTTGATCAGCTTGAAGAACCCTTTAAGGTGAATTATAAAACACTAAACCCTTATTTCAATATTGGAATCTATTTAAGAGAAAAAGACAACGCTTATGAAGATCCAATTTTATCAGTAAAAGCTGCTACCAGTTATGCCAAACAATTAGAAAAAGAAAAAATCGTCATCTATGATAGTAAACTTCATCAAATTGTTGACGCACAAAAAAATCTGATCAATGAACTATACCGCGCAGTACGTTCCGACGAATTTGTTCTGATGTATCAACCGCTATATCATCTAAAAGACAACGCCATAGCAAAAATGGAGGCCCTAATTCGATGGAACCATCCACAGAAAGGGTTGATCTATCCTGGCGATTTTATAGAAATAGCAGAAAAGAATGATATCATTATACAGATAGATTTTTGGGTAATGGAAGAAGCTTGTCGTGTTCTAAAAAGCTGGAACGACAATCATATAATATCAAAACCGATATCGGTTAATGTAACCTCTAAAACTTTTGAAAGTAAACATTTTCTGGAAAAAGTTGACGAGTTACTTAAGAAGTATGAGATTGCTTCTGGATCACTCGAATTTGAGATTACAGAACGGGTCGTCATCAGAAACATAGAAGAAAACATCTCTATATTGAAACAACTAAAACGTAGAGGGATAAAAATATCAATTGATGATTTTGGCATAGGCTATTCATCACTCAGTTATATGGTCAAACTCCCGATAGATAGTGTGAAAATTGATCGAACTTTTATAGAACAAATGAATTCCAGCAAGTCTGCTAGAATTATAGTTTCTACAATCATCACTCTATGCAAAGCTTTGGAACTTCAAGTGATCGCAGAAGGGATCGAACAAGAACGGGAGCTCAAATATCTCATCGAAAACAATTGTGATATTGGACAGGGGTATTACTTTTCAAAACCTTTGACACTTGATATAATCCAAAAAAAATTAGAGCAATAAATACTTTGTTTATTGATATGTTTTGCAGAAGTTATATACTATAGGTAAGTTGACAAATTCTTGTCAATTAGATTAATTATGGAGGCGAAGCTATGAATGGTTTAAGTACTGTCAGTTTCGAAGCCTTAGCCGAATGTATTGCCCTAGCTAGCGGGGATTCAGATGCATTTATTAAACTTTGGCTTGAAAGAAATGGTAATTCAGACATCACTGAGATTACAGACAAAGGTAAACCTTGCTTTCTGATTCAAACAAAAGATTATAGATCTAAAGTGAAAGACGAGTGGATGGACGCTTATGCCACTGAACTAGATCTACGGATGTAACTATCTTAAAGTCAACCAATTAAAAGTAAGTCAACCAATTAAAAAAGCTACTTCAAGTGTAAAATTTGAAGTAGCCTATTTTTTATGCGGGTGGGTTTTCAGATTCTATAGACAATATCAATGCATTGATTTCATCTATATTATCAAAGAAAACATCGACGACTTGTGGGTCGAATTTTAAACCTGATTGAGCCTTAATATACTCTAAGATTTCATCTTGAGGCCATATTTCTTTATAGACTCTTTTAGTTGCAAGTGCATCGAAAACATCTACTAATGCGACGATACGGCTGATGAGATGAATTTCATCTCCCTTAAATCCACGAGGGTAACCAGTACCATCATAGTTTTCATGGTGCTCATATGCGATGATGGCAGCCATTTTTAATAAATCTCGTTCTGAATTTTTAAGAATTTCATGGCCATAATCACAGTGTTTTTTCATCTGTTCAAATTCTTCTGAGGTTAGTAATCCAGGTTTGTTGAGAATGTTATCATTAATCGCCATTTTACCAATATCATGCATAGAAGCACCAAGCCTGATATAGTCAAGTTGTTCTAAAGGAAAATTCATTTTTTCTGCTAATAAGGCTGTAATTCTACCGACACGTTCTACATGTTTCCCAAGTCCTACCCCTCTTGATTCAGCAATCTCACCTAAAGTATAGATCAATTCTCTTTGTGTCTGGTCTATTTCGCAGTTTAGATTTTGAATAGTTACGATTGATTTATAGGCACGTAATGCAGTAATGATAGCTGTTTTTAAACTTTGAGCAGTAAGTTCAGTTTTACCGCGATAGTCATTGATGTCATATAGAAGGGTGACACTTTCCTCCGGAGCAAGCCCAGGATTACCAGTTCGCAATATCAACCTGATACTGTCATTTTTAAAGTCTTCCCTGATAAATTTAACAAGATCCAGTCCAGCTGTATCTTCTTCCATCACGACGTCTAAAAGAGCAACAGCAATATCGTTATGATCCAAAAGTTTGATTTTGGCTTCACTAGCAGAATAAGCATGGATAAAATTCAAACTACGCTCATCAAAAACAAGTCTTTTAAGGGTTAATTCGGTGACTTCATGTATGTCTATATCGTCATCCACAATAAGTACTTTCCAAGGTTTTTTAAATTCTAGATTTATCATTTATGCCCCTCCTTGAGAAAGAATAATAGTGAAAGTAGTGCCAATTCCAAGTTCGCTGCTGCACTCAATCGTGCCATAAAATTGCTGATTGACAATGGAATATACAACCGATAAACCCAATCCTGTTCCGCCTAAATCTCGTCTAGTGGTAAAGAAAGGTTCATATATTTTTGAAAGCGTATGTGCATTCATACCACATCCATCATCGGAATATATAATTTTAAGTTTAGAGTTATCGTATTCTAGTTTAATGTTTATGATGCCATGTTCATTTGGTTTATAGGCGTGATATATGGAATTCATGACAAGGTTGGTGATGATTTGCGCAAAAGCACCAGGAGGACCATTAAAGAGAATTTTATCATCGTAATCAGTTTGAATTTCTATTTTGGTTTTCTTTAAAGTGGGACTTAAGGTAATGAGGATCTCCTCTAAATAGTGTCCAACATTGAAAGTTCTTTTAGGTTCACTGGTTTGATCTACTGAGAGCTGTTTAAAACTTTGTGTTAGTTTCCCCGCACGTGAAAGGTTCTTTTCTATAATCATGGATGCTTTTCTAATGTCTTCTAGATAATCTAAAATTTCTTCTTTATTAAAGTTTTCAGCAGAAATTTTCGTCATAAGGTCTTTAGTGATGTCAACAAGATGAGATGAGGCAGTTATACCTACGCCTAGAGGTGTATTGACTTCATGTGCTACACCTGCAACTAAACCGCCAAGAGCTGCCATTTTTTCTGATTCGACTAAATAATTTTTCATCTGCATGATTTTTTCATTACTTTCAATTAGTTCCTCATTAATGGCAGTCATTTCTTCATTTGTAGCAGTGAGTTCTTCATTCATGGCAAACATCTCTTCATTAACAGCTGTCATTTCTTCGTTCGCCAAAATTAACTCTTGGTTGGTTTGATGGAGTTCATTGGTGCGAAGAACTACTTTTTCTTCAAGCGTTTTGTTGAGTTGAAGCAGTTCCTCTTCTGCTTTTTTACGAGCAGAAATATCGATGCCAACACCTACAAAATAATGTTCAGAGTCTATCTCAACAGGACATGCGGTGAAGTAAAATGGTATTTTAGTACCTTCTTTAGTTCTGAGATTTGCTTCAGCTTCACCAAAACCTTTCTTTTCAGTATCGGATAAGCCTATAGTGACTGCTCTTAAACTATCTGGGTCATCAACATACCAGTTTTCTAATTTAAAATGATCAAGCTCCTCATGAGAATAACCGGTTATGGATTCATGCGCTTTGTTCCAAAGATTAAGTTCGCCATTTGAATTATAAAGATAGAGCATCCCGGGAACACTATCAATGATAGCTTGTTGTAAGCGCTGCGTTTTATTTAGATCAAATTCAGCTTTCTTTCGTTCTGTAATATCTATTGTTGCGCCTATAATGCCCTCAATTTTTCCATCAGTAGCGTATACTGGCATCACAAAATTTTCAAGATATAGATTTCCTAATTGATGTTCATATCTTACCGATATTCCTTGATAGGCTTTTTCTATTGCTTCGATGATATCTGGGTGATCTTGGTACATCTCTTTAGCACTTAAACCAACAACTTGCCCAGGTTGTAAACCAAGATTACTTAGTCCTTTACCATCTGATAAAGTAAACAGCCAATTTTCATCAAGTGCATAAAAAATCATCGGCAGATTAGAGACGAGATTTTGGAAAATTTTAAAATTGCTAAGATTTGCATTCTTTGATGAAAACATGCATTTTCCTCCCAGAAAGAATAAAGTATTTCTACTATTTTATCATAATTTCAATTAAAATTTACGAATTTGTAATAAAAAATATTTTATATTTTCCCCAATTCAGCGGATATGTTGACAATATATTGTGAGGATTTATTGCTTTAATTACAATTTGTAGGGTATAATTCCTTAACACATTAAATTTATTATTAAATAGTTATATTATAATTAGGAATGGGCTGATGTTATGAAATATTTTGTACAGTTTCAAATCAATGTTTTTGCAATCGTAATTTTAGTTGTTCTATATATGATCATTAGAACAAAATCAAAAGTAGATAGTTTTGGTAAAAGACTACTTAAAGTAGTTATGCTATTTACCACCATAGCTATCGTTATGGAACCATTGACATGGATCTTTGATGGCGCGACTTTTACAGGCGCTTATTTTCTCGAGTACGCCTCTAATTTCATCTTATTCCTAGTAGGACCAGTACTTTGTGGATTGATGCTGTCATATGTTGATTACCATATTTTTAAAGAACCAAGCCGGCTTTTTAAGAAAAATTTTTATATGACGATGAGTTTTTTAACCCTTGGGATCCTTATCTTGAATTTTTTTAAACCGATTTATTTCTCCATTAATTCTGTGACCAATCACTTTAGTAGCGGTGACTTTAAATTATTGCATTATGTGATTATTGCAAGTTTTTATTTCTACATGATCTATTTTGTACTTAAAAATAAGCAGAAAACGTACAATTATGTCGTGAATATCTTTTTGATATTCTTTGGTTTACCAATTCTCGGGATGTTTGTACAACTATTTGATTCCAAACTATACTTTTCATGGACATCTATCGTATTAGCTATTTTGGTGGTTTATATTTTCCTTGAAACATCTAGCAATGAACAAGATTACCTTACTAAACTCTACAATAGACAAAGCTATGAAATTTATCTACACCATTTAATTGAGTTAAACAAATCCTTTGGAATTATCCTCATAGATCTAAACTATTTTAAAGAAATCAACGATATCCATGGACACCATAGAGGTGACCAAGTGCTTGTGGGGTTTGCAAGAATTCTAGATAAGGTTTTTCAAGAGAGTACACTCGTTTCAAGATTGGGTGGTGACGAATTTTTGGTAGTAATTGAAAATACTACTAAAGAAGTAGACTCGTATGCTGATGAAATCCATAAGTTACTCACGAAATCAGAAGACCCTCTACTAAAAACGTTAAGTTTTAGCTACGGCTATCAATTTTATAAAAATGATATGTCAATTGATGAGCTCTATAACTCGGCAGATAAAAAGATGTACCAATACAAAACAGTTTTTAAGAGTGAAAGAAATTAAGAGAAAGAATGTAAATCCTTATACAATATTTGAAGGAAACTTCAATGGTATAAGGATTTTACTTTGAATATGTTTAATTATAGTAACATCATTATTACAAAATCATAAAATTCTGCGGGGAGTATATTGGGTAAAAATCATCTAAGGGAAACAGGGGGCGTTAAACAATTAGAGGATTAGAAGATTAGAAGATTACAGGATTACAGGGGGGGAAGACTATGCAAAAATCTAAACAAGTATTAGTCATTGTTTTATTGGTGATGGTTTTGATGTTCAGCGTTTCTTGTACTAATGCATCCAATACGGCGACTACTGAAACGGTTGGTCAAAACGAAAAAGAAACCGAAAACACAAACACAAACACAAACGAAAATGTTAGTACTATTTTGGCGGATATTTCAAGTGATAAGTTGATTGAGACGATTAAATTCCTTTCATCTTCTGATAATGCAAGGGTGACTGGATTTGAAGGAGAATCTGGTGCTGCGACTTATATCGCTGATCAGTTTAAAAGCCTAGGGATGACCACGGAAGAACAAAGTTTTCCTGTGAAAGCTTATGCGGCTTTAAACACTGCGCTCGAAATTGTATCCACTGATTCACAGCCAATTGAGGAAGCAAAGGCACTTAGCTATAGTTTAGGAACTACTACGGAAGGCATCACTGCTGAACTCGTAGATCTCGGACTTGGTGCGAATGAAGATTACGTGGATAAAGATGTCAACGGAAAATTCGTGCTTATCAGTAGAGGTGGAGAATTCTTTTACTTAAAAGCAGATCGCGCTGCACAAAAGGGTGCCATCGGTGTGATCTTTTATGATCCAGCGAGTGAAGGTGCAATCTCAGCGACTTTGACGCACTTATCTAAAATACCTGCAGTGAGCATCGCGTCAGCTTCAGCTCAAAATCTAAAAGACAAATTAGCTTCAGGGGAAGTTGTCACAATGAAACTCGATTTAGATATCGTTCACAAAGATGCTACGTCTATGAATATCAGCAGTGTCTATCCATCAGCCAATAACCCTGAAGGAAAAGTTGTATATGTTGGTGCACATTATGATGGTGTGGACACACCAGCGGCAAATGACAATGCATCAGGAACATCTGTCATTCTAGAAATTGCTAGAATTTTAAATGAAAATAATGTTGCGCTTCCATTTGACGTTAAATTTGTCGCTTTTGGCGCTGAAGAGATTGGACTAGTTGGTTCAAATTACTATACAAACCATATGAAAACCGATGAGAAAAAAGCAGCTATTGCCATGCTCAACTTTGATATGGTTGGCGTAGGAGACACCTATGAAATCTCAACTGCCGGTGGTGCAGATGCTTCTGATCTTGTAGCACTAGCTACTGATACACTTAAGCAGATGGGGTTAACATCGACTGTTTCTGAAAAAGAAAACAGTGATCACACCAACTTCTCATATACAGGCATACCAGCTATATTGATTGAAGCAGGACCTTTTCATGATTATCATACGGATAAAGACACTGTAGAGGTTATACAATCAGATGTGATTAAGAACTCTTGCGAATTGGGACTTAAGTTGTTGATGGAAGGATTGCCTAAACAATTTAAATAATATTTATTAAATTAGTTGACGCATGTTTTTCTACATGTTACAATGAATTCACAAATTCATAATGTGTTGGATTGTGACTGACAAATCAGGCAAGACCAAATCGAAATTATTTAGTTTTTCTAAATAATCTCTGTTTGGTCTTTTTTTTGTTTCAAATCCAGTTCAGCATTCAAATTGTTTGGCCAAACAATAAGGATTTATCTATAGGAGGAACCCATGCAATCAAAATTTCCATCGGAATTTCTTTGGGGTGGTGCCACAGCTGCAAATCAGCTCGAAGGTGCTTACAACGAAGACGGAAAAGGACTTAGTGTTCAAGATGTTTTGCCTAAAGGTATGCTCGTACCAAGAACAGAAGGACCTACCGCAGACAATATGAAATTAGTTGGTATAGACTTTTATCATCGGTACAAAGAAGATATTAAATTATTTGCTGAGATGGGCTTTAAAGTATTTAGACTCTCTATTGCTTGGTCAAGAATATATCCAAAGGGCGATGAACTTCATCCCAACGAAATGGGACTTGCTTTTTATGATGCCGTTTTTGATGAGTGCATCAAGTATGGCATAGAGCCACTTGTGACCCTTTCTCATTATGAGATGCCGCTTCACCTTTCGAAAGAATATGATGGCTGGAACAATAGAAAGATGATCGCGTTTTATGAACGTTACGTGAGAACGGTCTTTGAACGGTATAAAGCAAAAGTGAAGTACTGGTTAACTTTCAATGAAATCAACTCGATTTTGCATGAACCCTTTATGAGCGGTGGCATCTATACGCCGAAGGATCAACTTACTAAGCAAGAACTTTATCAAGCAATTCACCATGAACTTGTAGCAAGTGCTTTAGCGACTAAGGTTGGTCATGAGATTAATCCCGACGCAAAGGTAGGATGCATGGTGTTGGCGATGCCAGTTTATCCACTTTCACCAGATCCTGAAGATGTTTTAAAATCACTTGAACTCGATAGAAGTAACCTGCTTTTTAGCGACGTACATGTGAGAGGTGAGTATCCTGCTTATTCAAAAAGGTTATTCAAAAAGCTTGGAGTAGTATTAGATATCACTGCTGAAGATCGTGAAATCTTAAAAAATACAGTGGATTTTATCTCATTTAGTTACTATATGAGCATCTGCCAGACGGCAAATCCAGATAGCACAGCAAGCAAAACCAACATTTTCCCAGGGATAAAAAACCCTCACTTAAAAGAAAGTGAATGGGGATGGCAAATCGATCCAAAAGGGTTGCGATTCGTTTTAAATACACTTTATGATCGCTATCAGAAGCCACTTTTTATCGTGGAGAATGGTCTTGGTGCAATCGATCAACTTGTAAAAGATGAAAAAGGCAACTTTACAGTAGAAGACGATTATCGCATTAGTTATCTCAACGATCATCTTGTAGAGGTGGCTGAAGCAATCGAAGATGGTGTAGAAGTGATGGGCTATACAACTTGGGGATGTATTGATCTTGTAAGTGCGTCAACTGCAGAACTTAAAAAAAGGTATGGATTTATCTATGTAGATCGCCACGATGATGGAACCGGCAGTCTAGACCGATATAAGAAAAAATCGTTTTATTGGTATCAAGAAGTTATAAAAACAAATGGGAATTCATTAAAATAAGTGGAGGGGTATTATGGCTAGTAAATATGATGCATTAGCTAAAATTATCATTAACAATGTGGGTGGCAAATCAAATGTCATCAGTTTGACGCACTGTATTACAAGACTTAGATTTAAACTTAAAGATGAAAGCAAAGCCAATACAGAACTTTTGAAAAAAACGGATGGTATCGTAACCGTTATGCAAAGCGGTGGACAATATCAAGTGGTCATCGGAAATCACGTGCCAGATGTTTATGAAGTAGTGAATCAAATCGGTGGTTTTACAGCACAAGCTGGTGACAACGCTTCAAAAGGTGGCTCAATAGGTAGTCGATTTATAGATGTCATCTCAGGTATCTTCCAACCGGCGCTTGGCGTACTTGCTGCCACAGGTATGATCAAAGGTTTGTTAGCACTTATGGTTTTCTTTAAAGTGATTGATGCAAGTAGTGGTGTTTACCAGTTACTCAATGCAGCGGGCGATGGATTTTTCCATTATCTACCGATTTTCTTAGGGTTTACAGCTGCTAAGAAATTTAATGTCAATCAGTTTGTCGGGATGGCACTGGGTGCATCGTTGATGTATGTAAACGACGTTGTGGTTATGGCATCTGGAACACCGATCTCGACGATGTTTGAAGGTTCATCTTATGCGATGAATGTTTATTCAACTTTCTTAGGATTACCGATCACGATTCCTATGAGTGGTTATGCATCATCGGTAATACCAGTTGTACTTGCAGTATTTGTCGCTTCAAAAGTTGAAAAATTCTTTAAAAAAGTTATACCAGACGTTGTGAAACTCTTCTTAGTACCGATGCTGACACTCATGGTAGCAACGCCTATTACCTTTATCGTGATCGGACCTATAGCTTCTTTATTAACATCAGTTATTGGTGTTTTAACAAGTTCGGCATTTGCTTTTAGTCCAATTGTAGCTGGTTTATTCTTAGGCGCTATGTGGCAAATTCTCGTTATATTTGGTCTACACTGGGGTGTAATACCAATTGCATTTGTAAACTTGGGTTCACTTGGATATGACTATATTTTATCGATGGTATTTGCAGCATCTTTTGCTCAAACTGCAGTTGTTATCGCTATTGCGATGAAAACAAAAGATAGTAAATTGAGAGCATTAAGTATCCCTGCGATTATCTCTGGATTCTTCGGCGTAACTGAACCAGCAATCTACGGTATTTCACTTCCTAGAAAAAAACCTTTTTACATCTCTTGTATTGCCGCTTCAATCGGTGGTGGTGTCCTTGGATTTTTAGGCGTAAAAACGTTCATGCTTGGAGGGCTTGGTGTATTTGGTATTCCATCTATGATTAATCCTTCAACAAATGACATCTCAAGTATGGTAAGTGCACTTGTAGCGGTTGCTATTGCTATGGTTATCGCTTTTGTTGCAACTTACGTAACTTTTAAAGATGACGTAGCAGTTGAATCAAAAGGCTCGATTTCAGATGATACAAAATCAGATAGCGTTCTTACAAGTCCTATGACTGGCTTAGTGATGAATTTAGCTGAAATCAACGATGCTGCTTTTTCAAGTGGCGCTTTGGGTAAAGGATTAGCGATTTTGCCAACAGATGGTAAACTCTACTCACCAGTAGATGGAGAAATAATGACGTTGTTTAAAACAAAACATGCAATTGGCGTTAAATCCACAACAGGTGTCGAAATCTTGATGCATGTTGGGATGGATACTGTTAAGTTAGAAGGTAAATACTTTGAAGCAAAAGTGAGCCAAGGCGATCATGTTAAAAAAGGCGATATTCTTCTTGAGTTTGATATTGATGCCATCAAAGGTGCTGGGTACTCCATGGTGACGCCTGTGCTAATTACAAATCACGAAAAATTTGCTGATTTAGTGTTTGAAGTAGATCGCAATATTTCTGCAAACGATGCACTTATGATAGTGGTATAATAGATAAATAAAACAAAAACATTTGAGACTCGACCATTCATATAACTTCATCACGGGCTAAGAGGACTTGGTCCGTGATGTTTCCAGATAATGAGTAATTTCTAACAAAATGTATAGAGATGAAAAGGTGGTTGCATGAAAATTAAAAAGATACTCAATAATAATGCAGTCATAGCCTGTGGTGCGGATCAACAAGAAATCGTGGTTACAGGACTAGGGCTCGCTTATAAAAAAAGAGTAGGGGAAATACTTGAAAAAGATAAAATAGAACGGATCTTTAAGATGGAAAGCAAAGAGGTTTCCAAGAAACTCCATGATTTAATCAGTGAGATTCCAGTGGAATATGTAGGCATATCTGAAGAAATCATATCACTTTCCAAACAAATGATACCTAAGAAGTTAAATGAAAATATCTATCTCACTTTGACAGATCATATCCATTTCGCAGTTGAACGACTAGAAAAAGGATATGTGCTTACCAATCCCATGTCTTGGGAAATTAAACGGTTCTATATAGAAGAGTATAAAGTTGGATTAAAAGCCCTTGATATTATAAAGGAAAGATTAAATATTGAGCTGCCACTTGATGAAGCAGCTTCTATTGCCATGCATATCGTCAATGCAGAGCTTAATGAAGAAATGCCTAACGTAGTAGCACTGATTAATATCCTTCAAGATGCACTCAATATCATCAAGTATCATTATAGTCTTGAGTTTGATGAAGATATGCTCTCTTATCAAAGGCTCGTTACACATCTGAAGTTTTTTGCGCAAAGGATCATCAACAGTGAAAAAGAATCTTCAACAGATGAAAGTCTTTTTGAACTTGTATCCGCACAATATCCAGTTGCGTATGAATGTGCCCTTAAAATAAAGATGTATGCACATGAGAAATACCAATTTGAAGTATCAAAATCAGAACTGACTTATCTCATCGTACACATAGAGAAAGTCATTCAAAGTCATAAGTAGGTAAAAAAATGCAGCAAAATGATGTTAAAAAAGCACCTTATAAACTTATCTGTTTGGACCTTGATGGTACTTTGTTAAATTCAAAGCATCAAGTTTGTCACGTCACAAAATCAGCACTTTTAAAGTTAGAAAAAAAAGGGGTAAGAATTGCCATCGTTACAGGAAGGGCCACATTTGAAGCAAAGCATTATGCCAGTGAAATCAGTGATGACACTTTTTTCATCGGTGCAAATGGTGCTTTTGTCGGTGATCAAAAGCATGAAACACCAATTTTTGAAAAGGGTTTTTCAATTGAACAGCGAGTTGAGCTTAACCAACTTGTCAAGAAATTTCGTTTGAAACCTGTATATTCAATGAGAAATGAGATGAAAATTACAGATATTTTGCCTTATCTATTTTTTCGAAGTCATACGTCAAAGGATAGAGGCTCAAAACGTTCGGCACATCTTCATTATTTGAGCCCTTTTCATAAATTTAAGTTTACGATTTCTATAAAAGAAGCACTTCATAAATGTGTCTTCTTTTTTGCCAATAGTGATAAGATGAAACAAGTCGAGTTACATTTTAGAGAACATCCTGTATTTGAAACCGTGGTAACATCTTCTCGTGTAATCGAAGTAACGCCAGCTGGGATCAATAAAGCCTATGGTGTCAATCAGTTAATCCAGTATCTTGGAATTGAAGCACAAGATGTGATCGCTTTTGGCGATAGTGAAAACGATCTTGAGATGATCAAGTTTGCTGGTTATGGTGTTGCTATGGGCAATGCAACAGAGCAGTTAAAAGAACATGCAAACTATATCACAAAAACAAATGATGAAGCTGGAATCGCCTATGTGCTGGAACAGTTGTTATCAGATTAGAAAGGAATAAATTATGCAAAACTTAAGTTTTCCAGATAATTTTTTATGGGGCGGCGCAACAGCTGCGAATCAATGTGAAGGTGCTTATCTCGCAGATGGCAAAGGCCTATCAACTGTTGATGTAATTCCTTACGGAGAGGATCGTTTTCCAGTGATGTTAGGACAAAAGAAAATGCTAAGTTGCGATGCACTACATGTCTATCCAAGTCATGAAGCGATAGATTTTTATCATAGATATAAAGAAGATATTGCCCTTTTTGCTGAAATGGGTTTTAAGACGTTTAGACTTTCTCTGTCATGGACGCGTATCTTTCCAAGTGGAGATGAAATGTATCCCAATGAAGCAGGGTTGAAATTTTATGATGATGTCTTTGATGAGTGCTTAAAATATGGCATTGAACCACTCGTCACCATTACACATTTTGATGTACCAATCCATCTTGTAAAAACAATTGGTTCATGGAGAAGCAGAGAGATGATTACGCACTACGAAAGACTTTGTGAGGTGATTTTTACCAGATACAAAAACAAAGTAAAGTACTGGCTCACTTTTAATGAAATCAACATGATTTTACATCTTCCCTTTATAGGTGGTGGGCTGCTCTTTGAAGAAGGTGAAAACAAGAAACAAGTGATGTATCAAGCAGCGCATCATCAACTTGTAGCCAGTGCACGTGCAACACAAATAGCAAAAGCCATCAATCCCGATTTCCAAATAGGCTGTATGCTTGCGGCAGGTAATACCTATGCCAATACGTGTGCACCAGAAGATGTGTTTAAAGCACTCCAAGTTGATCGTGAAAGTTTCTTCTTTATCGATGTTCAATCGAGAGGCGCTTATCCAAGTTATGCTCTAAAGATGCTTGAAAGAGAAGGCATCCATATCGATATGACATCAAATGACGTTCAAACGCTTAAAGAAAATACCGTTGATTTTATATCGTTTAGCTACTATGCGTCTAGGCTGACAAGTGCCGATCCAGAAGTGTCAAAGCAAACTGAAGGGAATGTGTTTGCATCTTTAAAAAATCCGTACTTGAAAGCAAGCGAGTGGGGATGGCAAATTGATCCACTTGGTTTAAGAATCACTTTAAATACACTATATGACCGTTATCAAAAGCCACTTTTTATCGTGGAAAATGGCCTTGGTGCTGTAGATACACCCACTGTAGATGGCACTATAGAAGATGATTATCGCATCAGTTATCTCAAATCACATATTGAAGCGATGCGGGATGCCATCTTAATTGACGGTGTTGATCTTATCGGTTATACCCCTTGGGGGTGTATCGACCTCGTCAGCGCTTCTACGGGTGAGATGAGAAAACGCTATGGTTTTATCTATGTAGATAAAGACAATGATGGCAACGGCACATTAAACCGCTCAAAGAAAAAGAGCTTCGAATGGTATAAACAAGTGATCCAGTCAAATGGTTCACTTTTAACGGAGGTTGAATAAATGGTTAATTTTTCAGTGAAGGTTTTGTTTGAAGAAGGCATACACGCAAGACCTGCAGCACAATTGGTTCAAACTTGTCAAACCGCTACTTCACAAATAGTGATGTACAAAGAAGGTAAGAAAGCCAATCCACAAAGTATCATGGGCATACTTGCACTTGGAATCAGTAAAAACGATGAATTGACTTTTGAAGTTGATGGGGCAGATGAGCAAGAAATGGCTGAAAAGCTTAAAAGATTTTTTAGTGAAGTGAATTAGTTGAAGTGTTGAGGTAATATATAATTACAGAATCAGTAGCGATTGGGAAACCAATCGCTTTTTTATTGATCATTTAAATGCGATCATATAACTTGAACAAACTGTAACAAAATCTACAAAATATGGTATACTTGTAAGGTAAATCATGCATTGTGCTGTAGGGGGGATAATGCAACATCGACATACATATACAAAATCAAATCGAAAACTAAATGGTGTGCTTAATTATAACTTTGAGCAAGCGTATTTTGACCTTTATTCCAAATGGATAGAGGTTATTTGTCGTTTTTGATGACAACTGAGGAGGGCACTGATATGAAATACATGGGCGATGAAAACTTTTGGGATACTCTTTTTGAGCGAAGGGGTGAGAAAAGGTTAAGTACAGAAGCTGCTTTAATTAAAAATCTTAACTTACTGAATAAAGGGTCTATACTCGATCTCGCATGCGGCGACGGTAGAAATGCACTTTATCTCCTTGAAAATAACTTTCATGTCACAGGCGTTGATTTTAGTCAAAGTGGACTTGATAGATTAAAACATTATGCAGCTGACTTTGACGATCAACTAAGACTTGAGCAAATCAATCTAAGTGAAGATAACTGCCTAGCACCACTTGGAAAGTTTGACAATATACTGATCTGTCATTACCGCGTTACAGCACAAAATTTAAGGACTTTAAGTTCACATCTCAATGATAAAGGTGTTTTGCTGCTAACTGGGTTTGGCGATCAACATGTCTGTGACGCGCGTATAAGTGAAGAAGACCTGATTCATCAAGGCGATATTGATATATTGTTAGAGTCGTTTGAGCTTATCAGCGAAGAACGTGTGTCGGATGAGCGAGGGTATTTTGTGACTTTTGTGTTTAGGAAGATTAGGGATTAGAGAAATACGTCGTGGGTTAGGGTGTTAGACGACATATTAAAAATTAAAGAAGAGGTGTGAAAATTATGAGCTTATATGAAAAACTATTGATTAGAAAAAATAGTGGAGAAAAAATAGATTTTAGCAAAATTACATATGATGATCTTAGACAATTATTCTACAGCGAAAGTATTACTGATAATCAAATTGCAGAATTATATGGTATATCCCCATCTAAAGTAAAGTATAAGAGAACAAAAATGAAAATAACTTATAAAGCGATTATTAAGGAAAAAATTTTATTAGGTGATGAAGAGGTTTTTAAGGTCATGAATGTGAAATCGATGGAAAAGCTCATGAAATATGAGAACATTGATAAACTTGCAAAAGCAACGACTCATTTTGCATTTCGTAATGGGCCAATTGAAAATATTCATTCATATGGCAACATTGATGATGAAGAAATGAAAATATTGAACAAATTCATGATTAATAGATTAGCTTATATTTGGAGCCTAATTATTCAAAACAAGTGGTTTGAATTAGAGTACTTAATTGACTCATATGATAGGGATTATGGACAAGATTGGGATAAAGCCGATATTGATGATGGTGGAAATGTTGAACTATTAAATAATTAAATTAATGATCAAATTATAAAAATTTAAATACATCGTCTAATGTTCTTACAGTCCTCGTAACTAAGTCTGTGAGGACTGTAAGAACATTAGATAATATACAAAAAATACAATTATGAAACAATAAAAGCGGGAGAAAAAAACATGAAAAAAGTAGAAATGTTAAAATCTTTGGCAGATTATTTAATAGAAATACCTAGTATAGAAAATGAAATAGGTATGGATTTTTATGACAACGGGATGTGGTGGCTAAAATTCAGAATAGATATCGAAAATACTCTTGCATGGAATGTAGTTCAAGAGCTTGGACACGTTTTGAACTACATATCTTTAAATGAAAAACTTCCGACTGTATTTATGCCAGTATCTCCACCCCCTTATTTGAATGGTAGTCCTAAAAATTATCTTTCATGGATTATAGAAAGCAAAGATGAAAATTTTACTCCTGAGATGTGTAAGGAATGGCTCGAGGGAAGATTGCCAAGACCGGTGGGTGATTTGATTTCATGGGAAAATGAAGAGTAAGTTAATTAAATTGAAAAGTAAAAGTAAAAGTAAAATCAAAATCATCCCAAAGTAGTACGTCGTCTAACACACAGTCCTCGCAACTAAGGCTGCGAGGACTGTAAGAACGTTATACGAAAGGCCTATATTAAACTAATATATAATATATCACTTACAATTTAGGAGGCGAAAATGGTAAAACTTGATGTATCACATTACTCAGGAAAATATATCGATTTAAATCTGGTTAATAAACTTGATGTTACGCAGATTGACTTAGCAAGAGCATTTATAACAATGGGAAATAAAAACTGGTCTACTTCTTTAGGTATGGGTTTCTTTAGAATATCTGAAATGATAAGTAAGGTATTTGCATATACTGAAATAATTGATGGGAATTTAATCATGAAAGATGTTTTTAGTAGACTAAATAGCAGTGAGAAAACGAGTATATCATATTATATGGGCCAGGGATTGACCAAGCTTTATGCAGAGAAATATTTGAAAGTAAAGTGGTTATGCCATCTTGATGATTACGCACCTATGACTGGATTTTATGCCAATGGCGCTGCGATTCCCAAAATTAGTCTTGGAACATCAAAAAAAGTAGCATCTAGACCAGATTACATTGGGATTGAAAAAGCAAATGTCGTACATATTTTAGAGTCAAAAGGTAGATCAAGTTCTTACTCAAAAGACGTGATGCAACATGCTATAAATCAAGTGTCTCAAGTGATATCTTATAATGGAATAAGCCCTGAGACTAGAACTGCATGCTTTTTTGACATATCACAAAAACCTATAAGAGGAAGAATAATCGATCCAGATTTTGACGGAAGAGGGATAGACTTTGAGCTTGATGAAGTTGAAGTCATTAAAAAATATTATAGTAATATTTTTGAAAGCGATCTCAAATATTCAGAACGTAAAATTGGAGAATACACTTATAAGGTTGCATTAGTTTGTCTTCCAAATGTATATTTTGGATTTGATACTAGAATTCTTGATTTAAACTTTTCAAGTTTACTAGAAAAAGATCTATACTCAGAAATATATCTTTCAGAGTTCAATAATGTCTTAAGAAGTTTAGGAACAGATGGCATAATTATTTTTAAAGATGAAATAACGGCTATTTAGCAAAAATTATGGTTTAAATTAAAATTATTACAACTGGTAGCACAATTATGCACTTCGTCTAACTTCGAATTCACCAAAATGCCCTGTTGTCACAGTTCTTGTGGTGCGCAAGCCCAGCACCAAGTCTGCCTCTGGGGAGTCAGACAGGCAACTTCTTGAGTTCGCCTCTCGTTAGTCGACCGTGTTTTTTAAATTACATTACATAAGGAGTTGATAAATTGAGTAAGTACTTTTCAGTGCATTATGACAGTATTAAATTTAAAAAAGTATCAAAGTCAGAACTTGGATTAAGAAATTCACAAATGGGAGCAATATTCTCAATTGGCTCCTATTTTAGTATTAATGTACATAAAACAGCACTAGTGGTAATGCCAACTGGATCTGGTAAAACAGGTGTGTTAATGCTTGCGCCTTATATTCTAAATGCCACGAAAGTACTTATTGTAACTCCAAGTGTTATGGTACGAGAGCAAATTGTTAATGAGTTTTCTACCCTTTCTACGCTTAAGAAAATAGGAGTTTTTTCATCGAATATTAAAGCGCCAAGAGTATTTGAATTAAAGACTAAATATAGTGAAGATATGAAGTCGAAAATAATGAAGTCAGATGTGGTTGTCGCAACACCAATATGCGCAAAGTCATTATCTGGTGACAAGTACTTTAAAAAAGTTATTGATTTAGTATTAATTGATGAGGCACATCATGTGCCTGCAAGAACTTGGACAGATATTCTTTGCGATTTAATTTGTGCAAATAAAATTTTATTTACTGCAACACCATTTAGACTTGATAAAAAAGTAATTGACGGTGAAATGATTTATTCATACCCATTATCTTTAGCTTTTTCAGATGGTATATTTGGGAAAATTGAATATATACCAGTTGCACCAGATCCCACAATTGAAAGCGATATATTATTAGCTAAAAAAGTTGAAGAAGTATTCGATAATGATATAAGAGACGACTTTGAGCATTTAATAATGGTAAGAGCAGATACTCGTGAGTATGCAAAGAAACTCGAGCAGATATATATTAATAACACGAGCCTCAAATTAATTAGAATTGATAGTTCAATGTCTTTAAAATATTCTCAAGAAGTTATTTCAAAACTTAGGAGCAAGGAGATTGATGGAATTATTTGCGTAGATATGCTGGGCGAAGGATTCGATTTTCCAAATCTAAAAATTGCAGCAATTCATTCCCCACATAAATCATTATCTCCAACATTACAGTTTATTGGTAGATTTACAAGGACAAATGCGGATAAATTAGATAAAGCAAAATTTATTGCGATTGAAAATGAAGACTTGATTATTGAAAAGAGAAGTTTATTCTCAAGTGACGCAGTATGGCAAGATATTGTGATTGATTTAAGTGAATCAAGAATACAAAGTGATGTTGAAAGCAAAGACTTCATCAAGAATTTTACAAGCATTAATGAAGATGCTTATATAATTGGCTTATCCTTGTATGATATAAAACCTAATGCTCATGCTAAAGTGTTCGAAGTGACTGATTTTGATATATTTGCTAGATTTCCTAGTGAATGCAGAGTAAAAGAACTACACTTTGTTAATGAACAAAATGAAATGATTGTAGGTGTCGGAAAGAATTTTGTTCAGCCAAAATGGAGTTGCACAGATAAAATTCCAGATATTGAACATGGCTTATATGTCGTTCATTATCAAGAAGAAACTAAATTACTGTTTATATATAGTAGTAATAAAAATGAAAAGCTCTACTCGCAAATAGCGGAGTCATTTTGTGGAACAGTTAAAAAAATACCAAGATACAAAATGAATAGAGTGTTGGCGGATATGGAAAAATTTGAAATATTTAATTCAGGTCTACAAAGTAGATATGCTGATTCAGGTGAAACTTATAGGATTCTTACTGGTTCTAACGTAGCTAATAATATTGATGCATCAACCGGCAAAATGTTTTCTGCTGGGCATGTATTTTGTAAAGCCGAGAAAGAGAAAAATGGAATAACAATTGGTTATAGTTCAGCTGGTAAAATATGGAGTAGTTCGCTTTTACCTTTATTAGATTATGCCAAATGGTGTGATAGTAATGGATTGAAAATTTCTAATTCAAGTATAAGTGTCATAACAAATACAAACTTAGATTTCATTCCCCAGTCTAAGGAACTTGATAAGTATCCAACGAATATCTTTATGGCAGACTACTATGGTGATACCTATGTAGATCCACCATGTATTATTATCAAAGAGAATATGCAACAAATACCATTAATAGACTTTGACTTATGTGTTAAGTCTGTAACTTCTGAAGAAGTAATTGTGCAAATTAGCTATAATGACGTAGAGTGTGAAATTAGCTGCAATCGGTTTGGAAATTATAAAGCTGTTAATAATAAGCTTTGTCTAAATGTTAATCAAGGAATGGAGTTATCTGAGTATTTCAATATATTCCCTTTAGTTTTTAGAACTGTTGATGATGTAACGATTATTGGAAACGATTTACTTGAAGGAACCAACATCACAAATGAGTTTGATATAAAACTCATTTACGATATGGATTGGGTTAATTTAAATGCAGATGTTTTTGTTGAATACTCAAGCAATCCATTACCCACAGGAAAAAAATCAATACACGAAGTAATTCTCGAAATTTTAATGGATATAGATGAGTATAAGTATATTTGCTATGATCATTCAAGCGGAGAAATGGCTGATTATATTGCCATTAAAGAGCAAGATAATTCTCTTTTAATCTCTTTATTCCATGTTAAGAAGAAATCTTCTTCAAATTTCAATTCGAATGTAGGGGATTTGTATGAAGTATGTGGGCAAGCAATAAAGTCATCAATATGGCTCAAATCAAAAAAAGTGTTTATTCGAAAAGCAAATGATCGAAAAAATATTGGAAGATTTGAGATGAAGAAAGGTGATTTCAAAGATTTACTAGATGATTTTAAGAAAGATATAAGGATAAGGGCAGAAATCTTTATTGTTCAGCCTTCATTAACAACAGAACTGGATTTACCAGACAAAATCCAATCTGTATTAGCAGCGACAAATGCCTACTTAAACAATATAGGATATGTTGAAAAATTCTTAGTTTGGGGTTCAAAAAAGTAAAACACCATCGCCTAACTTCGATTTCACAAAATTGTCCAGTTGTCACAGTGCTTGCGGTGCGCAAGCCCAGCGCCAAGTCTGTCTCTGCGGAGCCAGACAGGCAACGTCGTGAATTCGCCACTCGTTGACGAAATAGAGAAAAATACATGAAAAGATATATTTATATTTAATAAGGGGGAAGCATATGAATATCATAGACAAATTTATGAATAGATACATAAAAGAATATGATTACTATTCAGAACTTGCTAAGTTGAGCGCAGAAATTCTTGAAACGGCGCTTGAATCAAATGGGATCAGAGCTATCGTAACGCATAGAGCAAAAAAACCGGAACGATTGAAACAAAAGCTTATGTCTCGAAATACACAGGAAACATATAAACGTGTTGATCAAATTTATCAAGACATAGTTGATTTTTCAGGTGTTAGAATTGCATTATATTTTCCTGGAGATGTGAGTGAAGTTGAGAAACTAATAAGTAGTAATTTTAACTTAATTAAAATCAAAGAGTTTCCTGATAAAGATAAATTAAATAAGGACAAAAGATTTTCTGGATATTGGGCAAAACATTACAGATGTTCTCTTTTAGACGATAAATTAAAGGCAACTAATAGCAGGTATACTGAAACTCCAATTGAAATTCAAGTTGCATCTGTTCTTATGCATGCATGGTCAGAAGTTGAACATGACTTGATTTATAAACCACTAAGTGGTGATGTTTCTGAAGAAGAATTTGCAATTCTTGACCAACTAAATGGACTTGTTTTGGCTGGAGAAATTGCTTTAGAGAGACTTCAAAAGGTCATTCAGCAGCGTAATTTAAATAATGGTGATAAACCATTTAATAATCACTATGACTTGGCAGCTTATCTGTATGGTCAATTTGGAGGAGAAACAGAAGCAGATAACATCGAGTTAGGTAGAGTTGATATATTATTTAAATTTTTAAAAGATACCGACAATTTATCGGCAGAAAAAATTGATAAATACTTGACTTTGGAATATGAGTATTGGGACAATCAAACAATTGTAAGCCAGATTGTGGATAATATGCTAGATAAGGATATTGCTCTTTTTTCTATCTATGAAGAAGCAAAAAGAGAATTGGAAAACAGATATACAATCTATGATAAGAAAAATGTGGCTTCTAACAATGAAGCTATAGGTGAGTTCCTTTCTAGTTGGATTGAAGTTGAAAGATGTATTCGTGAAATTTATTCTAAAAATAGAGCAAACAATAATTTAAATGCGGTTCCGGTAACAAAAATGATGTATGAAGTATTTGATGATATTAATTTTAATAATGAGTTAAAGTATCTAATGAGAGTTAGAAATCAACTTGTTCATGGATTGGAAAGACCAGATAATGAAAAATTAAAGCAGGCAAGTTTTGAATTGAAACAAATGCTTAAGTATTTGAATAATCTTAATTCACAATGACTTCTAAATCGTCTAACTTTATTCCAGCCACTGAGGCGGCTTGAACGGTAGAACGTTAGACAAAATTAAATTATAGGTGATGACTATGATAATTTGGATGGATGCAAGTACAGAAATAGATAAATTATATAAAATTGAAAATAATATTATTATTCCTAAAGATGACTATCTAAAAGGTATAAAAAACTATGCCCTAGCAACGATAGAGCATTTAATTGGTGAATTGACAAAGGAAATAAAAAATGATGAATTAATAATTTATTTAAATAGAACACTATTTACAATTGCTAGTAAAGGATATGAATTTTATTCCCATACAATAAAAGAGATTAATACATTATATGGTAATTATGAGGATGTAGATAAGCTAATAAATTTTATAAATGATAATTACCAGAATAATTTTTTAAGCGATACTGAAAATCAAATAATAACTGAGATTGCGTCAATGAATATTTTTGAGTATAGGTGTAAGTCCGAATATGTAAAATGTGATTATAAAGCTATGAGAACTTTTGCTTTATTAGCTTATGAAGTATTGATAGTTGGAGTAGAAAGGTACATAAGTGGACTTACTTTAGTTGTTGGCACTGATGGAAGTATTGAAAAATGGGCATTGCATGTAACCGAAGCTATGCGTGAAAATATTTTTTTTGATTGGGAGTCCTCAGATAAAATTGACCATTATAGTACTATTTATGATGTTAATAATTATGGATTGTTAAAATCAACTATTCTTGAATTGGCGTCAACTCATGCCTATGAAGATGAATATTTGAACACAGATAAATCTCAAGGGAGTTATAGTATTCCTGTTAAACAATATTGTGGAGCCCTTGAGCAAGAATTAAATAGTATATTAAAAATCAAAGACAGTTCTCATAAACATCTAATGTGGAATGATTTGAAAATGCATATTAAAAACAACAGTATTAATTTGCAAAATTATCATTGTGATTTGTATAAGGTATTGAATGAAGTTCACCTTGTAAGAAACAAAGCAATGCATGGAGAAGTCATAACTGAAAATGAGTATATGATTTTAAAGAAGCATGTCGATTGTGAGATATTTAAAGCTATTTCGGAAGAGAAAATGGATTTATCTAATAAAATAATACACCCAACAGTAAATGAAATTTCAAATATTTTTAAATAATATAAAACTTCGTCTAACACCGTAGTTCAGCCACTCAAGGCGGCGCAACTACGAAGAACGTTAGATGAACTTAGAAAAGGAGAAAAAAATGAAAAATACTGAATTTAAAAAATATGTCTTAAGTAAGTTTGTCGACTTCAGCAATCGAAAACAACTTGAAATAAAAATAAATAATGGAATGTCAGATTTAAAACCTTTTGAAGAAAATGACAACTATGCTGAGGAGACACTGTTTTGGTTATTTTCGAATAAATCAACTTTTGCTTATATTAGGTTTAGTGAAATAGATGAGTCAAATTGTTATGTATTTATTGATAACAAAAGCATCTCTTTGATGATAGATAATAAAATGCAAAGGCTGACTTCATATCCAAGTGAAAGATTTAATAAAACAATAGATAATTTATTATCGAAATCCGATAATTTTGAAGAAATTTTTGAGTTTATGATCTGGCCCAACTATATGATTTCTGAATTTATAAAAGAATAAACCAACTTCATATAACATTCTTGCAGTCCTCACAATTTAGGCTGCAAGAATTGCAAGAACGTTATATGGAAAAATAAAAATGAAGAGAGGTTTAGAATGTATCAAAATAATATCTATATTTCACCTAATTGCTATCTTGAAGATTATTTAGATTTGAACTTATCTATAACTAGTAATGAGTATAATTGGGAAAAAGCAATTAGTATATTCGCTAATCGAATTGAAGGAAGATTTCTGTTGTTAATACAAGAATATTCTGATAAAACAATAGAAAATTATAAGTGTATTGATTACAGCTTTAGTTCAATGGCATTATGCTGCTTACTGATTGAAACTCTTCATCAGTTTTATTATGGTCTCGATGAGACAGTTTTTAGAGGTCATAGGGAAGCATTTGTTCGATTCTTAACGAGGAGTAATTATTTTGGTCAATTTTTCACAAGAAAGACAGCAAGTATATTTTACGCAGATATAAGAAATGGAATTTTACATCAGGCACAAACTAAGAGAAATACACAGCTTACTTTTGACCAACCTGAAATGATTATAGAAATTGAAAATGGAATTCGGGTTGATGTTGTTAGATTTAAAGACGAACTCATACATGAATATGAGTATTATTTGGAACAGCTAAGAAACGGTACTAATAGAGAGTTAAGAGAGAATTTTATAAAAAAAATGAACTATATAATTGTGACTGATTAGTGGTATTTAATAAAAAGAAATAAAAGATTAACTTCATCTAACACCTTATTCTAGCCACATATGAGGCAAAAACTATAAGATAATAATTTGATATTCCATGATATTTACTAAGATACATCTTAATATGGAGGTAGTAGTGATTAACGATAAAAACACTCGATTATTAAAAGACTTTATTAGTGAATTGCCAGAATTATATCGAGAAATGTTCAAAGATATAGCTGACTATACCATTTCATTAGGGTATACACCGAAAAAAACAAAATCAAAGGATTTTGCGCTAGATTTTTCGAAAAGCAAAGTTAAGAGAACAATTTTAAAAATGGAAATACATGATAATGCTAAAAAAGAAAGTGCTCCTGGACTCAGATTGAAATTTTATGCTAGTAAGAATTATTCCGATATTTTTAAACTTGGCGTTCAAAAAGTTGTTGAAGAGTTTAATGGTAAATATACAGGATGCTATGGTTGTGGTAGATGCAAAGGGGAACTTGAAGGGTACATTTTCACGTATATTGATGGTTCAAGTGTATTTCGATGTGGTAATGAATTAATTGCAATTCATAATTTTAGTTCTAATAATGTTCCTGAAATTAAATCGCTATTAAAAGTTCAAGATGAATTTTTTATCAAAAGTATTTAATAATATAGATTTAGTCTTGATATTCATTCCGAATACAGTATTAACAAATAGTGAGATTAATTCAATCAAAATCAATAATATAAAGGAAAAAGTATGAGCTGTATAGTTGGTATATTGACATTACTAAGTGGTGAGATAAGAGATGAAGTGCTAGAACTTTGGAATTACTTTGATCAAATGTATGACTCGAAGTTAGTAAAATCATTTGAACATCCTAATGTAAGCTACCAAAGTGGTATTTGTGAGGATATAGACGCTTTGATTTCTAGATTAAATGATTTTGATTTTCCCCCAAAATTTGAAATTGAAATAGAGGGTTTTGACAAGTTTACGAATCCTCAAAATACTATTTATATGAAAATAATCAAAAGCGATCAATTAAGTAAATTTTATGATGAATTATCAAATATCTTAAAAGATAACTGCATAAAAACATTTGATTTATATGAATCTAAAAACTGGGTTCCTCATATTACAATTACGATGAATGATATCTCAGAAATTAATTTTCATAAATCTTTTGATGAGCTACAGAAAAAAGAGTCAAATTGGAAAAGTGTATTAATTGATAATGTAGCGCTAGTCATTATGAATGCTTTAACTCATGAATTGACAGTTTTTAATGTATGGAAATTGAAATAAAACCAAAGATTATTATGTTTAATTTCATAGCAGGAGGATTATTATGGGAGATTACATAAAGGAATTAAGAGCATTAATAGGAACACAACCAATAATTATGTGTGGCGCAAATGTGATTTTGTTAAATGAACAAGATTAAATCCTATTACATCATCGAATTGATCGAGATTGGTGGGGATTACCAGGCGGTGCAATGGAGTTAGGTGAAAGCTTGGAACAGACTGCAACACGAGAAGTCCTTGAAGAGGTAGGATTAATTTGTGGAAAGCTTAAACTTTTCAATATATATTCTGGAGAAGAGTTATATTATAAATATCCAAGTGGGAATGAAGTCTATAATGTGACTGCTACATATATCTGCAAGGATTTTACAGGGGACATTAATGTTGATAAAACTGAAGGTCGAGATGCAAAATTTTTCTCTCTCGACAATATTCCGCATAATCTAACTTCAACAATAAGAGGTAGTGTTGAAGAATTTATATCAAAGTTTAGTGAATTGAAATCACTTAATATAATATAAGATTTTATTTATCAATGTGAGGACGCTCAATTCAAGTTAATTAAAGAAATCCTCGACTAAATAAACGGAGAAACATAATGGAAAAGCAATTAGAGATAGAACTGATTATATTTGATATGGATGGGCTAATGTTCGATACAGAAAAACTATCTTATCAAGCATGGAAAGCGGCTGCAGGTTTATATAATTATCAAATTGATCAAGACTTATTTGAGAAAACCATTGGAACAAATTTAGCTAAAACAAAGGAAATTTACTTTGACTATTTTGGCAGTAGTTTTCCATTTGATTTAATAAAAGATGAAAGAGTAAAACTTTCAAATGAATTTGTTAAGACAAATGGTGTGCCTATAAAAAATGGCTTATATGAATTATTGGCATATTTGAGTCTAAAGAACATAAAAACTGCTGTTGCAACATCAACGAGTAGAATTAGAGCATTAAACTTACTAAGTTTGGCGCAAATCGATGATCAATTCGATTACATTATATGCGGTGATGAGGTTGAAAATTCGAAACCAAATCCAGAGATTTTCTTGAAAGTAGCGTCGAAGTTAAAGTGTAATCCAAGTACCTGTCTCGTACTTGAAGATTCAGAGCTGGGAATACTTGCTGCACATAATGCAGGGATGATGCCACTTATGGTTCCTGATTTAATAGAGCCAAATGAAGATACTCAAAAATTACTGTATCAAAGAATGAAAAGCTTAGTGGAAGTGAAGATGTTTTTGGAAGATGTGCTTTAATCTATATAAAATCAAAAAAGATAGGGGGTTCACTGGATGTTAGAATGGATTGTATTTGGGTTGTTTGTACTTATAACAATATCACTTTTATCAGGTAAAGGTGCATGGCTAATTGCCGGTTATAATACGATGTCAAAAGAAGAAAAAGACCGTTATGATAAAGAGAAATTGTCAAAGTTGGTCGGAGTACTTTTACTGTTTATTGATGTTGAACTCTTGGTAATGAATATAGTTATGAATACCAGTTATGGGACTCAACATGAATTAGCTGTTGCACTTGGTTTTCTTGGTAGTCTATGTATTACAGTATTTATAGGTATAGTTTATATTAACAAGAATGCACCGCGCAAATAAAGTTGTCACATAGGAGGTGATCTGGCTAAGAAAACTAAATTCATATTAATAACGAGAATATATGGAGATCAGATCAATAATTAGAGAATACAGGGGGAATTATGACACTAAATGAAATGAAAGTAGACAAAACACTAAACAAGAACTTAGGTGAAAGCAATAAAATCGAAACAATTAGCGGGTTACAAGGATTCTTAATATTAGTGATCCTAAGCTTAGTTTTTGGAACATTTATGAAAATATATCAGTTGAAAGATTTTGTTTCGCTCTATATGGATGGCACAATGAAGTTATTAAATGATTCTCAAAGTGAACTCTATAGTCCGGACATTTTTAAATTAATTAATTTTGAATTTGTTGGAATCGTATTTTTTATCTTGTTTGCCGTCGTTAATATTTATCTCTACTTTAAAATGAAAAAATCATTTATCAAGTTTCAAATTATATATCTATGTAGCTCATTTGTTTTTTTTATAGTGATTACAATAATTGTAAATTACCTACATTTAGAGGCTGCAGTTTTGAGTAACAGTAAAATATCTGGGCAAACTTTAAGCACTATTATATGGGTTGCATATATGGTGAAATCTAAAAGGGTAAAAAACACTTTTGTAAATTAAATTATATTGTAAATAGGAAGAGGTATAGTATGTGGGAATACAAAACCGAAACATTTAACTCAGTTTTTGATACGAAACAATCTATTAAAGATAAGAGTAATCAAATTCTCCGAAAGAATGGGGAAGAGGGATGGGAACTCGTAAATTTTCAATGTGTGGGAGCGTTTGGTTCAATGATGATATTTGTTTTTAAAAGACCTATAAATAATTAGTATTGAAGCCTTATCACTTAAACTTTTACGTATCCAGATGAAAATATAGTATCTATAATAGATATCGTTTATTTGTGTTATAAATTCAATTAATGGTAAATAATTCATCGAAAGAATAAGTAATTAGAAAAGAGGCTTTTTTAGTGAAAATTAGAATAGTTGGATCATGTGGAAGTGGAAAAACATTTTTAGCAAAATACATTTCTGAGATTTATAATATACCGTTTTTTGAAACAGACAACATGATTTGGAATCGAGTAGTAAATGAAAAATTTTCATTAAAAGAGCGCAATGAAAGATTAATTAATGTGATGAATTTAGATCATTGGATTATTGAAGGTGCTCAGTATAAATGGAGTAGTGAGAGTTTTGAGATAGCAGATTTGATTATCATCTTAAATCCGCACCCAATTGTCAGAGATTTTCGTGTCATTAAGAGGTTTATAGAAATGAACTTAGGATTAAAACAATATAATTACAAGCAAAGTTGGACTGAATTAATAGACATGTATAAGCAAAATTGCAAATTTGATAGAGAAACCTTCAATACAATCCTTTTAAATACTGAAATTTATAAAGATAAACGTATCATAGTTAAAAAAAAAAATTGTGCTAAAAAACTTTTATTTTTAGAAAAGTATTTTTGAATGTATAAATGAAACAAACTTAAATAAAAAAACATTTAAGGAGTACAGACAATGAAATCAATCAACCTAAGCAACATCATATGTTCACTTATTGTAGCCATCGCAATCATAATTGGTGCTGTTATACTTCAATATCCAGGTGGTACATCAGATACGAAAATGTTAAATAGTGAAGAAGTTAATCAAACAAATCCTTTGATGACTGTAAAAGAAACAGCAGATTACCTGAATTTAACTGAATCACAAGTATGGATCATCATTAAAGCGGAAGCATATAACGAAAACCAAGGTATGAGGTTTCCAGCAGTAAAAATCGAAAAGGATACATATATCAGTACAGTCGGGTTAGTGGAATGGTTACAAGACTCAGCCATTCATGCAAAAGAATTTAACTAATTGGGAAAATTGATATTGACATGCAAAACGGAAATAGGTAACATATTACTTAGATATCTAAGTAATATGTTACCTATTTTTTATGGAGGTGGTATTATGCGTAAAATAGATCAATTACCAGATAGAGAATATATCCTTGGAAGTTTATTTATAGTTGCTAATAAACTAGATAAAATAATGGATAAGGAATTGAAACCGTTTGATATAACTTCAAAACAATGGATTTTATCTGCGGTTATTGACACACTTTTTGATGAGCCTCCTACAATTAAAGAAGCTGCAAATGAAATGGGCAGTTCACATCAAAACATCAAGCAAGTTGCGCTTAAACTAGAAAATAGAGGCTTGTTAAATATCGAAAAAGATAAAAGTGATGGTAGAGTATCTAGACTAGTTATGAGTGAAGAGAGCGATACTTTTTGGAAATCAACACATGAAAAAGGTAATTTATTTACAAATAATATGTTTACAGGCATAGAAGATGAAAAGCTAAGCATTTTCAGAGAAACACTTGGAAAGATACTAGAAAATTTAGTTAAGTTTGAAAATACTGAAGTGAAGGAAGATTAGTTTTTACAAGATACTATGTGCAAATAAGTCATATCTAATTCTAGAAAATGTCAACAATACTACCTTTTATGATTACTCTTTATTGTTATCTAAATCATAAATGACTGAATGCTGTTGAACTGTGACTTTAAAGTGAGCATTTTAGCAACATTCAATTTGAACTGTAATCAGTTGATAATAAAGATTCAACCTTGTAAACTTATAAGAGTGGCAAATCAATTACTGGAGGAATGTATGTCGAAATATATTAAGATAGAAAATAAAATTGACAGTTATTTAAGCCATATGGAGCAGCATTACCATAGCTTTATCCAAAAGGGTGTACTCGGAATTACTTTGAATGGTGGTTTAGCTAGAGGATTTGGCGATGTCTTTTCAGAGATAGACTTAACGATATATCTTACAGATGAGGCATTTGAAGCGTATAAAAAAGGCACTATGAGAATTCACTCTGGTATCATTAAAATTCAAGGTGTAATTTATGATGTTAAAGTAGTGGCACTTCAACATGAAGTTTCTAGGAAATGGTCTCCAAATACTGAACTTTGGGATTTATCCTTTGCTAAAATTGTATATGATACAGAAGGAAAAATCGAAAAGTTCATCACTGAAAAACTGGATAAGGATAAACTTGTAGAAACATTGTCTGGTACTATGTTTGCAGCGTGGTGGCATTTTAAATTAGCTTGTGACATATGGTTAAATAGAGAAGATGTGTTTCAAGGGCATTTTGTACTTAACGAAGGTCTTAAACCATTGCTACAAAGTCTATATCTTGTAAATCAGCAGTATGTTCCCCATGAGAAATGGATAGTTCACTACCTTAGAGATCTAGAGTTACCAGAAGAATTTGATACCTTAATAAAAAAGCTCATGTCTCAGTCATATGAATTAGTGCAACTAAAAGAAAGGCAAGCGGCATTTGAAAGTGTTTGGACATGGATCAACATAAAAGGAAAGAAAATCTATAAGCTAGAAACTCTTAATAATTTAACAGAAATGACAATGGTTGAAAAATTATCTAATTTTATAGAAACGGGCATTATACCTGATGGATATAGCCAAATAGATCCGTTTTTCTTGTTAATTAAAGATGAAAAGGGTGAACTGTCATTAGATTCACAGAAGATATCAAAAATTACTTTAGATGATATGTATGATTGGCACTATGCTGTACTTGATGTTGTACGTAATTCCCAATACATTTGATAATTTTAAACTATTAGAAGATTTTGGTGATGTGGAGGCGTGCTTAGGTGAAGAGAAAAAATAAGTATTATTTACTAACATTAATTTTTATTATTTTGTGTTTATCTGTTTTTTTTATTTGTTTTTTTAAAAAGAGTAATAAAATTGAATTGATTGAAAAAAGTAATGAAGGATTAAGTCTTACATTCTCAACTTTAAATCAGTCTGTTACTCATCAATTGAAACTAGATAATTCTGATGTTCTTGTGGTTGATAGCCTCGTTGATAAAGGTACTTTAAGATTGAGTGTGACATCGAGTCAAGGGAACATTATATATACAGGTGAATTAAAAAAAGCGACAGAATTTACGATACGAATAAAGGAGTCAGATCTATATTCTGTAGTTGTTTCAGGACGAAATACAAGTGGAGCTATAAGTATTCAAAAAAAATAATTATTAAGGAGAATCTAAAATGAAAGAATTATTAAATCAAATATTAGCCAACGACAAAAGACCACCACTTTATGAATACACAGGAGAACTATTTTGGAATGATCCGCATATTTCAAAACAAATGCTGAAAGCACACTTAAATACTGAGCACGATGCTGCAAGTAGAAATGGAAAGGCAATCTTAAAAACGGTCAACCATCTTTTTGATTGCGGCATACTAAAAAAAGGAATGCGCGTGCTTGATCTAGGATGTGGACCTGGCCTTTATAGTGAACTGATTCAAGAAAAAGGTGCAAAGGTGATTGGGATAGATGGATCTGAGAATTCGATTCGTTATGCTCGCGAAAGAAGCGAACGGTTGGAGCTAGGAATCGAATATTTACACATGGATTTTTTTGAGATGTCTTTTGAAAATGAGTTCGATGTTGTTTTGCAGATATATGGTGAACTCAATACATTTTCTCCTTTTAATAGAGACCGTTTACTAAAGAACATACGAAGATCACTGAAAGAAGATGGACGGTTTGTATGCGATGTAACTACTCGTGCAAGTCGGGATGTCGAAACAACGAAACCAACATGGTATACTTCAGAATCAGGATTTTGGAGCGGTGAACAACACCTTGTGTTAGAACAATCTTATGATTATCCAGAAGAATCTGCATGGGTTGATCAATTTATCGTGATAGATACGAATGGCATAAAAATCTATAGAAACTGGTTCAATGATCATGATATCCCTTCAATAACTAAAGTGATGCAAAATAACGGTTATCAAATAGAGCACTGTTGGGGTGACTTAGCTGGGGAAGTCTATACAGAGAAGAGTCACTGGATTGGCGTTGTTGCAAAGAAAAGATAACATAAAATTCGTATTTAGTATTATTTAAAATAAGTTGGTTATGCTATGAAAAAGGAGAAACTGTGAAAAAAATATTGATAATATTCATAGCAATTTGTCTTACCTTTATTGTGCCATATAGCTTTGCAAAGGTAATTTCAGGATTTTTCAATGAGTGGTTTATTGATAATTCTGCTACAAATTTCTTTATGGGTGTTTTTAGCCATAGGCTTGCTCAGGTTATCATATCACTTACATTACTTGTAATTGTTGCAAAATGGAAGGATATAAAAACAATTTTCAGGCTAGATCATGTAGGAGAAGGGATATATAGCTTTCGATGGATTATCTTTATTTGGCCAATTTTGACGATTTTATTTTTCTTCATTTCAGTTCGTTTTATTGATGGATTTAATCAATACCTTGGTAAATTATACCCATCAGGCTCAAATTGGATATTGGCAAAAGTCGGTTGTGATTTTTTGTTACTTGATGCATTTGCAGAAGAAATTTTATATCGTGCGGTTATAATTACAATATTAGCCAAAGGTTTTAAAAAGAGTCTCGCAATCGGTAAATTTAAACTTTCATATGCAGCGCTTATTTCAGTCCCTTTATTTGCACTCTCGCACGTACAGGTTTCATTTTTTCCCTTTGGTATAATAGGTTATGATTGTATTCAGCTAGGACTAACAATGATCACCGGACTACTTTTTGCATATGCTTATGAAAAAACACAAAGGATATTAGTCCCCATATTTTTACACGGATTTACCAATTTAACGATAACAGTATGTGCTTATTTGAGTATTTTATACTTCTAAATCAAATCTCCCATATTTGATTTGAGAAAATGGCCTTTACGAAAGTTTATCTAATGAAGTTGTTAGATTTTTCGTGAGGGCTATTTCCATATGTCATGTTCTTTATTTTCAAGGCAGTGAACCTGGAGTGAGTTATATTTCATCATATGATAGAAAAAACAAAACAAAACAAGTAAATTATGATTATTCATAGTGAAAATATGGTTACACCATTTGGTATAAACGGTACATACTGCTATGTACGTCATAAAAAGAAAAAGCAATGTAAGGGTTGCAGACAAAAGGATGAAACTAAACTGGTTTCATGCCAAAAATGCAAAATCAAAGCGGGCATCAATAATAAATATGTTGTGTTTTGTTATGAGTGCGTTGATTTTCCATGTGTTCTCGTCAAACGATTAGATAAAAGTTATCAAACACGATATGATGAGTCACTTAAAAAAAAACTTGAATTTATTAAAGAACAAGGGTTAGAGGCTTTTCTTAACTCTGAAAAATCAGACTTAAATGTCGAAACTGTGAAGGATACCTTAACATACAGGATAAGATTTGTTTTCAGTGTGGGAAACAATATAGATGAAAATGTAAGACCACAAGCGTTTAGGTAAGAATTATTAAATAAAACTTTCAGAATATTCAATAAATCTTTCAGAATATTCAAGCGATAATTCTTTACTATGATATAATTAAAATGAAAAAAACTATAATTTGATTTCATCTGCATTATTTGTACTTGCTGGTGTAATCGAACTTATTGCAAAACAAACAATTATGGGTTTTGTATTTATAGCTTTGGGTCTTAGCTTATTTGCAATTAGAAGAAATATTGTAAGTAAAGAACTGGATTTTTCACTAGTTGAGAAGGATCCTGAGTTTCAAGCTTTACTTTTAGAAGGTAAAAATATCAAAGCTGTCAAACGCTGCCGTATAATCCTGAATTGCGGTTTAAAAGAAGCATTTGATTATGTAGAGTCCCTTAAATAGTTAAGGATAGTTTACTTCTATCCGAAAGGTAACCGTGAGATGACAATAATAGGTAAATTGATAAAACTTGAACCCTATACAAGGGAACGTTGCCATGAAATGTATAAAAAGTACATAGCTGATCCTATGATGACGCATTATGAATTTAATTATGATAAAGACTTAATTGATGCGATGTTTAACACAAAAGTATTTGATCAAACGAGAAGGTTTTTCGCGATTACTAGAGAGAGTGAAACCATAGGAGAAATTCAGCTTAAATATATCAACTTTGAAAAACGTTATGCGACGCTTAGTATCGTATTAACAGACGATTCAGTAAAGAACAAAGGATATGGCACAGAAGCTGAGTCTTTGATTTTGAAATTTGCAAAAGATGAATTGGGTCTTAAAACGGTGTTTGCAGATACTGTAAAGAGAAACGAAAGAAGCAGCCACATCTTAGTGAAGCTAGGATTCGACTATGTTCAAAGTGATGATATTATGGATTACTTTAAGTTGGATTTAGATAAAATAAAAGAACACGACTAAATTTAGACTACATGATAATAAGAGTAATTTTTATTGGAGGGAAGCGATGAAGATAGAGATCGTACAAACTAAAAATGCGTCGTTGTTGGCAAAACTCAACGAAGATGTTCAAAGGCTACATCATGACATCGAGCCAGATATTTTCAAGCCATATGATCATGAACAAATGACAGAACTCTTTGAAAAGGCTTTATTATCCGATGAGGTAACCGCATTTGTGGCAAATGTAGATGATGTTCCTGCGGGATATATGATGCTTGCGCATAAAGTCTCTGATGCAAACGGATTTAAATACAGAACAGAGACGCTTCACATTGACCAGATTTGTGTGGAAAAATCATTTAAAGGCAAAGGTGTTGGAAAATGCTTAGTGGATTATGCCAAGGAGATAGCAAGACTCAAAGGCATCAAGCGACTTGAGATGAATTATTGGACGAAAAATACTAATTCGGGTGAATTTTTTAGGAGCCAAGGTTTTAGTAATTTTAACGAAAGGCTTTCAATCGACATATAAGGGGAACATAAGATGAACGAAGATCAAAGAGATATACTCAAAACCGATCAACCCTTTGAATACAAGCTCCTAAAAGATCAGAAAGCGCAGATCTTTCATAAGGGAAAAGTGATAAAGATTATCTTCGGGAAGGAATATGCAAAGCTTCTCAGCAACATTGAAAAAAACGACGACTATTCACTTCAACTTTTCATGGCTAAAGTGACAGGACAATTCAAACATGGAAATGAGAAAATAGCTAAAAATAGTAATAAGTATTAAAACCGTAATAAGCATTAAACAGTAATAAGATTTAAAATCATTCAAATAATAATTTAATATGAAACCACACAATTTTGACAAGAAAAGGAAGATTATTATGCAGGAATTAAAAAATTTAAAGCTGTATCTTCGCATCTCTTATGTACTATTATTTTTTGTTTTCTTAGCATTTGCTTTATTTGGAGTTGGCGATCTGGACTGGGACAGAGCGAAACGTAAGGTCAATAAGTATTTTGCAGCATGATTAAATTCTGTTGAGTTGTATTAAGCAAAGTGAAATGTTTCACTATCTGGAGGTAAACATGTCTAAAAATGTGATTGTATTTTATTCAAAAGACAACAACACACGTACAGCCGCAAAATTAGTTGCAGAGAAGATTGAGGCACCAATCGTTGAACTTATTGAAACTAAAAAGGGTAACTTTATTCAAGCACTTCGAAAAAAAGGATCTAGTCTTCAAGGTCATCCATGGGATGGGATCAAAGATGCTGAATCCGTGTTCTTGATGTTTCCAATATGGGCAAGCAACGGTGTGCCAGCAATGAATGCGTTTTTAGAACATGCTGATTTTCACGGTAAAAAAGTGTCTATTATAACTTTACAGCAGTTTGAAGACCTTCGAAACAGTGATAAAGTACATGCATATGTCCAAAAGTGTGTAGAAGAAAAGGGCGGTAAAGTGGTTTATACAAAAGCGTTATTAGGTGGCAAGATGAACCACTATGCGGGAGAACCTGCTATAAAATCAGAAATCGATAAATTGAAATTCAATTAATTAAGGGTACTTTCAGTGAACTGAATTAGTTTAATATGTTGCTTAGAGCATGCATTTCTCATTATGGCAAAGGAGGACTTATGTATCAAGTCAATATAGTATTATTTGAAGGGTTTGAAACATTAGACGTCTTTGGACCTGTTGAGATTTTAGGCTACTTTAGCGACACGTTTACTATGAAATTCGTTTCGTTAACTGGTGGTCTTATCACAAGTACACAAGGGGTAAAGATCGAAACTGAGATTTGGCATCCCTTTGAGGCAAGCGATGACACTTCGAAACAAGAAATTCTTTTTGTACCAGGAGGCCAAGGCACCAGAGTTGAAGTTGAAAACCCTGTTTTCATCACTCACTTAGTCACTGCACATGCGCGTTCGACATATACGCTAAGTGTATGTACTGGCGCCGCGCTACTGGCACGGGCAGGTATACTAGATGGGCGCTCAGCTACTTCAAACAAACGCGCCTTTGATTGGGTCACCACTCAATCTTCGAAAACCAATTGGATTCGTAAAGCAAGATGGGTAGAAGATCAGAATTTATTTACATCCTCTGGGGTTTCGGCGGGGATGGACATGACCTTAGGTTTTGTGGCACATCTATTAGGTGAGGAAGCGGCCATAGGCTGTAGCAAACGCATCGAATACCACTGGCAAAGTGATGCTTCTAAGGATCCGTTTGCCGATTTATATATGAATTAACCGACATGCCGAGTCAAATGGAGATGTAGATATGATCAGAGAAAATTATAAAAGAATTCAGAAAAATGGAATACTATATATGATTATAGGGTTATCTTTTACTTTTTTAGCTGTTATCAGTATGTTGCTAAATGTCTTTACACCAATTAATACCAGCCTGATTTCAAACATATTTTTGCTTATTGGATTACTCATGTTGATCTATGGCTACAAAATGATGGTTTCAGAACGTACAAAAAATGAAGATATCATGAACAAGAATTTATTAGGGAAAAATTTTGACAGTAAATTGAAGCAGCTAGAAAAACTAAGAGTTGAAGGATTAATTACTGAGCAAGAATTTATGAATAGGCGAAAAGAACTGATGGATTCTGAGTGGGATTAATATGAACAGGAGGAATGGATGTACCATATGATCATTGAGCAAACAAAAAATTATAAACACCGGATTAAATATAATCCTGTCAATAATTCGTTTTCTGAAACTGATCAACTTAGTTTATTATTTGCAAGAGAATGCCCCTATCCTTATGGATGGATCGAAGAATCGGGGACACCGCCAGAGTACCATAAAGATGTAATCTTAGTATCGGATGAGGAGTATGGACTAGGTGATAGATTAGAGATAATGCTCATCGGTGTTTTTAGAAGAGCAGATGGAGATCACAAATGGGTAGCTGTACCTTCACATAGTACTGTGGAAGATCTTCTTCAGATGAGTGAAATAGAACTAAACCACTTGAAAAAACTTTACCCGAGCATCAGTGAGGGTGAAGGTTGGTTTGGTATTGATTCTGTGAAAAAATAGCGGAGAAAATTGACTTTTTTATACATACAAAAGAAATAGCTATGAAACTCTGATTTAATGTGGAGGCAGATAAGTTGAAAAAAGTTTTAGTACTTGGTGGCAGTGGATTTATTGGAAAAGCCATTATTAAGGAACTCTTAGATGATACACATTGGGATATTTATACCACCTATAATAATAGCCCTAGCCCTTTGGAATTGAAAAAGAGTCTCAAACTAGATTTAAGTCGTTTGGAAGATTTTATGCTTTTGTTAAAATCACTTTCACCTGATATTATTATTTCGTGTATGAGAGGTGATTTTGAACTTCAGCTAAAATTACATCAAGAAATTGCTGAATATCTTAAAGCAAAAGAGGGGAGAGTGTATTTTTTCTCAACTGCAAATGTTTTCGACAAAGACAATAGTAAAATACATTATGAAACAGATCAAACGGGTTCAATTTCACCCTATGGAATTTTTAAATTAACCGTTGAAAATTTGCTTGAGGAGAAATTGGCTGATAAGGCAATCATCATCAGATTACCTCAAGTTTTGGGGAAAGCGTCTCCGAGACTAAAACAGTTAAAAGCGGCTTCACAAAGTGGCGTGGAAATAACTGTTTATCCTAATTTGCTTATTAACACCATAACGGATGAACTGGTTGGACAGTGCACGGCGTATATAATAGAAAATGATTTAAAAGGTATATTTCATGTTACTGCAAATGATGTTATGTCACATAAGTCCTTTTATCTGAAATTGATTGAAGAACTGAGCTTAACTAATATTTCATTGGTTGATGATGAAGAAGAGGAAGGCTACTTTGCAATCGCTTCTCAAAAAAACGATCAGCTTCCTGAGTGTTTTAACAAAACAAACCAGTATATGATCTCCCAGATTTAATATAATGCACTTATTTGATTTCATTTTTGATGAAGGTCTATAACCCTTTAATCTTAGTGAAAAAGGATAGGTGTTTTTTTTGTGTAAGATGAAATGGAAATTAGAATCGAAATTATAATTCAACGCAATTGTGAACTAATTGTAAATGATTTGTTGAATAAACGTAACAATTTCGTTGACACCTTTAGTGCGCAGTGATATATTTTATTTAATGAGCGAGCGCTCGCTCAATATAGCAATTTATTATGAAACCTTTGCGTAATATCTTGAAACAACGAGCGCACACCACAAAAAGGAGGATTTTATGGATCAAAAATTTTCTATAACCAATTATCCAGACGCATCAAAAATAGACAAACAGCTAGATGAGTTGATTTCAAAACCAATTTATAGCATAAGTGAAAGCGCTCTCAAGGCATATGAATCCAACTACTATGCGCATAAATGTGTGAAATCAAAAGCTATGATCGAAGAGGCTCAAGAAATAATCCCCGGTGGTGTGCAACATAATCTTGCATTTAACTATCCTTTTCCTTTGGTTTTTACAAAAGCAGAAGGTGCTTACCTATATGATATAGATGGAAACCGTTACTATGACTTCCTTCAGGCCGGTGGTCCGACGATCCTAGGGAGCAATCCTGTAGAAGTACGAAGTGAAGTGATAGCGCTTTTAAACGATTGTGGGCCAAGTACTGGCCTCTTTCATGAATATGAGTTCAAGATTGCTAAGAAAATATCAGAAAGCATAAAAACCGTTGAGATGTTTAGAATGCTGGGCTCGGGAACCGAAGCTTGCATGGCATCGATTAGGGTTGCTAGACTTGCAACGGGAAAGAAGAACATCGTCAAAATGGGCGGTGCTTATCATGGCTGGAGTGATCAACTCGCCTATGGGATAAGAATCCCAGGATCAAAATGGACGCAGGCACATGGCGTGCCTCGTTATATCTTCAGACATACACAAGAGTTTTTCCCCAATGACCTTAAAGATCTTGAGCGAAAATTAAAAAGGAATTTACTCCATGGTGGCACTGCAGCGGTACTTATAGAACCACTTGGACCGGAAAGTGGCACGACACCTGTATCGATGGAATTTAACAAAGGTGTTGAAACACTTTGTCGTAAATATGGGGCACTACTAATTTTTGACGAAGTTGTAACTGGATTTAGAGTTGGGATGTCTGGTGCACAAGGATACTTTGGCGTTAGTCCAGACTTAACTATATTTGGGAAAGTGGTTGCTGGAGGCTATCCGGGCGCAGGCGGACTTGGTGGTAAAAAGGAATACATGAAATTTTTATCTGCTGGTATCGCTGGTGGTCCTAAACAGAAAAAAGCACTTGTAGGTGGTACGATGGCTGCGAATCCACTTAGTTGTGTAGCGGGTTACCATACACTTTGTGAAATAGAGCGAACAGATGCGATTAAACAGGCAGGTAAAATGGGAGATCGTTTAACGAATGGCTTGAAATTACTTATTGAAAAGTATCAATTACCATTTGTAGCGTTTAATCAAGGCTCGATATGTCATCTTGAAACTGTTGGTACAACGCATTATTCACTTAACTGGAAAAAACCGTGGACGATTCCAGAGGTAATCAAAGTAACTTCTGAAAGAAAAAAAGAGATGGAACATATGGGCGCTGCTTATATGGCAGAAGGCATCGTCACACTTGCTGGAAGTAGACTTTACACAAGTGCAGCCTATACTGAAGAAATGATAGATGATGTGCTCGTAAGATTTGAAAATGTATTTAAAAATGTGACAAAGAAAGTCTAATCTTTCAGAGTGAGGTAACTTCTATGAATGAAAATGAAGCGAAGTTAAAAGTAGTTGAGGCAGGAATTAAACTCGTAGAATCTGGTCTAATCGCACGAACTTGGGGAAATGTCAGTTGTAGAATCAGTAAAAGTCACTTTGTGATTACACCAAGTGGCAGAGATTATCTGACGATTACCCCTGCAGATATCGTTTTAGTACGCATTGATGACCTAAGTTATACAGGTGAAGTGAAACCTTCAGGTGAGAAAGCGGTTCATGCTGAGATCTACAAAGGACGACCTGATATCAATTTTGTAATCCACACACATCAAGAGAACGCTTCAGTGATCAGTACACTTGGTTTAGATGCAATTGAAGTTGAAACAAAAACAGAAGCAGAAGCAGAAGCAGAAGCAGAAACAGAAACAGAAATCAAATCAGAGTATAACTTTATAGGGAATAAAATCATCTGTGCTGACTATGGATTACCTGGTACCAAAAAATTGCAAAGAGCGGTGGCAGCGGCTTTAGTGAAATCAACAGGCAATGCGATAATTATGAAAAATCACGGTGTGGTTTGCTTTGGGATTGATGACCTTACAGCCTTTCAAACTGCAATTGAACTAGAAAAAGCGAGTCAACAATTCATCCTAAATCAGCTTTTAAAAGTTATGCCTGAGGCGTCAACAGAAATTGAAGCTATGCGAAGCTTTATCAAAGAGAACTTTAATAGTGAAAATGTTACTAGAAAAGTAGATGCAATAAAAACTGAAGAAGATGCTAAAACCAAACCCAAATCCACTTATAAGACAGAAGAAACGCATGGCTATATGAGTGAACGCATTATAAATGGATTTATATTAAAAGATAATCTAGGTAATAGTATAGAAGTGGAAATTAATCAAGTAACTCAAGATCGAGAATTTGATCAAATCAATCAGACTAATCTACCAGTCAAAACTGATCAATCAATGTCTGATATGATGCTGATTCATAGAGCGATATACCTTAAGAATCCTAAGATCAACTTTATCGTGTATTCTAAAACGCCTTATTGCCTTGCTTTTTCTGAGACTAATTTGACTTTACTGCCATATGTAGATGACTTTGCTCAGATCATTGGGACGAAGGTAAAGACCGTATCAACTTGGCCGCAAGGGATTGCAAATGCCCTAAGTCAAGCTTCTGCTGTATTTATACAGGGTCATGGTGCTCTTTGCTCAGGTGAGACATTCGGTGACGCACTTGCTGTACAGATGATACTCGAAAAGAATTGTAAAGCGAAGATAACGGGACTTATTTTTGGCAAGGGAAAACCTTTAAACGCGTTAGATACACATCTGATGCGCATTGTATATCTAAAAAAATATGCCAAACAAATAGAAAGCAAAAGCGTATAAAAATAGTTCTATAAATTGGGGGCGTCTATGAGTGTTTATGTGATGACCTATGATGTAGGCACTACGGGAATCAAGACCTGCATCTTTGATATCAGTGAAACGATAAAACTGATTAATTCTGAAGTGGAGTGTTACAAGCTCTATATAGATGAAAATGGCGGAGCTGAACAAGATCCAGAAGAGCTATGGATTGCTATGTGCGCAACAACAAAGCGCGTTTTAGCGGGGAGTGGACTAAGCCGAGAGCAAATTGAAGGAATTTCGTTTTGTTCACAGATGCAAGGACTCGTACTCGTAGATGAAGTAGGAGAACCGATCCGTAAAATTATGAGCTATATGGATCAGCGCGCACTTAAGGAGATGCAGGAAGGCATCGTTCATGGCCTAAAAATATCGGGTTTAAATGCGAAGAAACTCCTTAAATCTATTCGCATCACGGGTGCAGTTGCAGGCAGTGTTAAGGACCCTGTTTGGAAATACAACTGGGTGAAAAAAAACGAACCCGATAATTTCAAAAGAATTTATAAATGGCTGGATGTAAAAGAGTATTTAACCTTAAAATGTACTGGAAAATTCGTTATGACAAAAGACAGTGCCTTTGGTACGATGCTCTATGATATAAGGAAAGGCAAAAACTGCTTCAGCGAAGAAATCTGTAATCAACTAGGTGTCAATAGAGCACATCTTCCTAAAATTATCAGTGCAATAGATCAAGTGGGTGGATTGACTGAAGAGGCTGCATCACAGCTCGGCTTAAGTATAGGTACGAAGGTTTTTGGCGGTGGAGGAGATGCCTCTTTAATCGGCATAGGGGCTGGCGCCGTAGCAGTGGGTAGTACCCATATCTACTCGGGTACCTCAGGGTGGGTTTCAACGGTTGTTAATAAACGGAAACTAGATATCACATCTATGATTGCCTCTATCGTAGGCGCTAACGACAAAACCTATAATTACTTTGCTGAACTAGAAACTGCAAGTAAGTGTCTAGAATGGGTAAAAGATCACTTGGCACTTGATGAAATCAACATATACCTTGAAAAAGTGAGTATATCTGATTCAGCAGAAACCATCTATGAGAATCTATTTGACTTTATGATGGATGAAATTAAGGATGTGCCAGCAGGTAGCCGCGGCGTAATCTTCACACCTTGGCTGCATGGCAACCGTTGTCCTTTCGAAGATTCAAACGCCAGAGGCATGTTCTTTAACATCAGCCTTGAAACGGGGAAAAGGGACATGATACATGCGGTATTAGAAGGCATCTGTTATCACCTAAGATGGCAACTTGAAGCGCAAGAAAAGAAAGTCCAAACGTCTGAAACTATTCGCTTCGTCGGTGGGGGTGCACTTTCACAGCTTACCTGCCAAATCCTTGCCGATGTCCTTGGACGTGAGATTGAAACCATTGAAAATCCCCAAAATGTTGGGGCGAAAGGCGCAGCTATAATCGCAGCAGTGGGATTAGGGGTACTGAAAGATATCTCAGAGGCAAGTCAGTATATCGAAGTGAAAAAGACTTATAAACCTAATCAAAATAGTAAATTAGTACATGACCGCAATTTTAAAGCCTTTAAAATGCTCTATTTAAATAACAAAAGAACTTTTCGTATGTTAAATCAATTAGAGTAGTGGACATCTTGTTATAGACTAGTTATTTTCGTTTCACAAAAATGAAGAGGACGGTGAATCAAGGATGGAAAACGTATTAAATAACACTACAAAACAAATAGAAAAAAAAGGTAAAAATATTTCGCTATACAGATGGGTGATACTAGCCTCTATATTTCCTATGATTGTTTCAACTGAGATGATGTGGTTGACACTGGCCCCAGTGAGCAGTATGGCGAGAGAATTTTATGGTGTCAGCAGTTTAAGTGTGGATATGCTCTCTATGAGCTATATGATTATGTTTATTATATTTTCTATTCCTGCTTCGTGGGTGGTAGATCGGTTTGGATACAGACAGTCACTCATAACTGGTGCGCTTTTGACCGCTGTATTTGGCATTGCTCGTTCAGTGTTTGCAGACAATTTTACACTTGTGATCATATCGCAATTTTTAATTGCCATTGGGCAACCTTTTTTACTTAACATCTCAACGAAGGTACCTGCCAACTGGTTTCCGGCAAACGAAAGATCTACTGCTGCAGGTATCCTTACTATGGCACAATATGTTGGTTTTGCAGTGCCGATGCTATTGTCCCCCATTTTAGCTGAAAGTAAAGGGATACCCTATGTACTTGAGTTTTTTGCGATCTTTGCAGTTGGATCTGCCGCTATTAGTATCATTTTTACCAGAGAAAAACCACTTATAGCACCTCCTGGTCCACAGCTCCCAAAAGAAGATTTAAACGTGAACGCAGTGAAAAAGCTATTTAAAAATAAAGCCTATCTAACCGTTCTTACAATATGTTTCATCTCTATCGGGATATTTAATACGGTGCTAACTTTACTTGAAACCATCCTCATACCAAGAGGGATCAGTTCTGCACAAGCGGGTGTAATAGGTGGTGTATTTGTCGTTGCAGGTGTAGTTGGTGCTGTGGTATTGCCACTTATTTCGGATAAAAAAGGCATTAGGAAACCATTTTTTGTGGGTTCAATTGTGATATTAATTCCTATCTATTTAGGATTTACTTTTATTACCAATTTCATCACACTTGTTGGCATCGCAGGTGTTGCTGGATTTTCAATTATGGGCGTTGCGCCTATCCTGTTCCAACATGGTTCTGAGATGGCTTATCCGATACAAGAGGGTACATCGCTTGGAATCATCTTGCTTATGGGTCAAATCTCAGGTATCCTATTTGTATATTTCTTCGAAGTGCTCAAACACATGTCTGGCGCAGTGACATTACCGATGCTCTTGATTGTACTGGCAACGCTGCTTGAGCTCCCTGTTATTTTAAAGTTAAAAGAATCGACTTATTATCAAAAAAATTAATTTTGATAAGTATTGCCATAATGAGGTGGATATGACAGATTTGATAGTGAAAAACGAAATAAAAAAAGAAAAAGACAAAGAAAATCAAAAAATAAGGTTTCATAAAGACGCTTTTGATAAAACGTCAGAAGAAAGAAGGGAAAAAGTCATAGATGTTGCAATTGAGGAATTTGCGAGTAAAGGATACAGCGCTACGAGTATAAACGATATAGCGCGAAATGCCGGTGTAAGTATAGGGGCGATGTACAGTTATTTTGCATCGAAAGAAGATTTGTTTTTGACCATCGTCAACGAAGGACATCATGTTATGGTAGATATACTTACTGATATAGGTGAAAATAGTGCGGATGTATTTGATTGTATCGAGAAGATGTTAACTGCGTCACGTACTTTTGCACTTGAACAGTCACAGCTCAATCAAATTTATCTTGATCTGACAACACAGGCACTATCGCCACTTGCTACAAGATTGTCAGGAAAACTTGAACAAGTGACACCTGTTCTATTATCAAACTATATCGAAAAAGCTAAGGCAGATGGTTTAGTGGATACACATATTGATGCAAAAGTAGCTTCGTTTTGTATCGATAACATATTTATGATTTATCAGTTTTCATTTTCATCGGATTATTATAAAGAACGTATGAGGATGTACCTAGGGGAAGATGACTTTAGTGACCATAAGCAAATTGAAAAACAGATGATGTACTTTATTAAACAAGCGATATTACCAAGAAAAGTATAGATAATAAGTGGTAAATATACTTCTTTCCATTTAGTTGTATTTAATGTCTGCCATGACCACTTTTAGCTGTCTCTGGAATCACTTGATCTTCTGGTAATTCACCACTCACAAGCGCTGAGGAGAGTGCGTCGTTGACAGCATTCATTATACCTATCGAGGTGCATGTTGCGCCGCTGATGACGTCGACATCAGTACTTTGTGCTGCAACTATTTCTGTTGGAATAACAGCTATAGGTGTTGCATAGTAACGCGATTTAACTTCGTTATGATCTGTCACTGTAACACTTATGATTGAGTTGTCTTTGACCACTACACTGACTTTTAGACCAGCTCGATAGCCTGTTGCTTCACCTGTAAACGTGCCATCCGCGAGTGTAATGGCTGAATTGTTATTTAAAGTATCATTGTTAGTACCACTGATTGAATTACTACTATTACTGCTATTGCTAGTATTATTGCTTAGCACAGATTCATCAAGCGTAACTTGACTTATACTTAGTTCATGGTTACCAAAGAGTATTTCTGGTGCGATGATACCACCAACATCTACGATATGCCATACTATCGTTGCTAAGAAGAGTACGGTTAGAAGGCGATGATAGTACATCCAACCTTTAAATTTCCCAAGTAATCTTCTAGCCATAAAATTTATACCTAGTAAAATAGAAACCACCCATGCAAGTGTGCCAATATTAAAGCTAAAGACAGCATCTGATGAAAAAAGACCATGTATAAATCCAGTGGCGATTAATAAAATGCCAATAATTTTATGATGTTTACGAAAATTTTTATTTAGTTTAATTAAAAGAGCATTTTTGTTTGTGCTCTTTTTCAGTACCTTTCTAAATACATAGATGATACTTAATATGATTACTAAAAGCATAGAAAACCATGCAAAGCCGATGTTGATCCATAAATCCATATTTACACTCCCGATTTTTAAGTATTGATAGGTTCAGCATTTTTCGATTTGTTTTGTTGGAATTGATTATTTTGTTGGACTTAATTGCGTTAACTTCAATTGATTAAACCTATCATAAATGAAGAACCTTAACGTAACCTTAATACTAATCGGAATTTGAATTACAGATGAAAGCATAATCAGAACATAAATCAGAAGCTCAATCGGTAGTTAAATCGGAAGTTTAATTCAAATATATATGCAGAAAAAAAGTCATGACCTAATGTCATGACTTAAATTTTTGTATAAACTGTTTTAATTCATCTATCTTTAAAGGTTTGCTATAAAGATATCCTTGGTATTGTTCGCAGCCGAGTTCATGAAGTTTATTGCGCTGTTCTATTGTTTCTACATATTCAGCAATCACTTTAAAATCAAGCGATTGACTTAATTGCATAATGGAGGCAACAATTTCTTGACTTACCGCGTTGTGAAGGATATCACGTACAAGAGAGCCATCTAATTTTAAGGTATCGAAAGTATGATCCTTAAGATAAAGTAGTGAACTATGCCCCATACCAAAATCGTCCATGTGTAAAACATATCCAAGTTGAGTTAGGGCATACAAATTAGATTTAATATTTTTATTCCCTGAAAGTGCTGAGTTTTCAGTAATTTCAAGTGCAATAAGTGTACTGTCAAAACTATATTTCTCTTTAGCTTTTTGAATCGTCGTAATAAGTTCTGCGGACTGTAATTGTGATACCGATAAGTTGATAGACATCGGAAACATATAGGAAGTATCAGTGACGATTTGATCTAAATCTTCAAAAGATTTGTCTATGATCCAAGCACCCAGTAAATCCATCATATTCGATTCCTCTGCAAGTGCTATAATGAGTGGCGGATATATAAATCCGTAAATCACATGATACCATCTTAAAAGTGCTTCCACACCAATTATTTTGCCAGAAATATCAAGTTGTGGCTGGTAGTATATTTCCAATACACCTTTGTTCAAATCGTGGTGAAGGTCTGAAACCAAGGTTTTTGCAGTGCTACCTAAATCATCATTTCTATGCAGGAACTGTGATTTTTCACTTCTTTGTTCCCATAACTTAAACTCAGTTAATAATGTTTGATAATTTTTTAGATTGTTTTCATAGGTCATGCGTTCTTTGTATTTTAAAAACGGTGTATAAATGAGTACACCTAGTGAAAGGTTAAAGAGTTGAAGTAAACTACCTGTAATTGATCGTGTTGTTAGATAACCACTTAGAAATATAGGCGTCGTCCATTCTACACTTGCAGTTGTCATTGGGACTAAATTAAAATATATAGCAAAGTAGGATGTGATGGTTAAGATAATAGGTAAAAATATAAAAGGAAATAAAAATATAGGATCAAAAATAATAGGAATTCCAAAGGTTAACAGTTCATTGATATTGAAAATTGAAGGAATAAGTGCCATATTTGCATGATTTTTCATGTTGTGATGTTTACTAAAGAGAAAAATAGCAACAACAAGACTCAGAGTAGCACCTGCACCTCCAAGGAGAACAAAGGTATCAAAAAATGGTTTAGTAAGAATTCGTGTAGGCTGTGAACCACCAAGGACTAAGAGTTCATTGAGTTTTTGTGCATGTACAAAAACTTCTTGTGATACAGACTCCAGCATGTTGTTACCATGTAAACCAAAAAACCAAAAGAAATGTATTGAAAACATAAACAGTATGCCACCAACTAAAGTATCTCCAAAAGACTTGAAAAAGAGATATAAAGTATGGGTAATTAAATAGTTAAAATCATCATAACCATAATTGATAAGAAATGAACTTACTATTGCAAAAGGCAAAATGGTCAGACCAACTGGATAAATTGCACTAATCGCTTCAAAAAAAGTTCTTGTAGCACCAAACGTTCTTGAAGACAAACTGAGAATTTTTATTTTTGATAGGCGTACAAATAGATAGGCTGAGAAACAAGTCGATAGAATCGCTAAGAAGATACCAGTAGTACCGACGCGATTTACAGTAAAAGTTGGATCAGCAATCCCTATGATAGTAAGGTAGCAAGATAAGGATAATACACTACCAATCAAAGGATTAATCGAAAGGTTAAGTTTTGATGTGATTTCACTGATATAGGAGTAACTGATTGTTAGAACGAGCATAATTGAGAGGATACCAAAAGTAGCATTAATAACAAGTTGAAAAAAAGTTTTCCATTGCTCACCAAATGTAGAAAACATCAAGTTTTGATAAGCAGGTATAGGAAAGCTTATGACAATCAAGGAAAATGAACCTGCTAATAGGAATGGGATCATAAACATAAGCCCTTTTCTAATAGAAGTTAACATAATTGAAGACTTTAGGTGTAGTTTTATAGCATCATATATTTTTGGCGTTTTGTGTCCCATAATTTGCCTCAACATTTGTCAGTTTTTATCTTAAAAAATTACGAATTATTAATAATAGTACACTAGTCTATCTGTTTATACAAGTAGAGGGATTTAAAAATCCTTTAAAAATGCGTGGGGTTATTATTGCATTGCAAATAATTTTAAGAAAGCATACAATTATGGAGGTACATATTCATAAATTAATACAAACAATCAACAAATTTAAGACAATGACTGGGAGGGTATCATGACACGAAATTTTAGAAATACACTAATTTGTCTAGCTTTAATTTTTCTTATGCTGAGTGTTGGCGGTTGCTCAAATAAAGAGAAGAACAAATGGACTGTTGATGGCAAAGAAGTGACTATAAATCAGTCAGAAAACATCATTACTTATGACAATGAAATATACACTTATGAAAAGAATAAATCATATATACAAATTACGTATCCAAACAAGATGGTGTATCGTGAGGAGTACAGTAGTTCAGGCATTTCTACTAGTACATGGTCTGCAGATCCAAATCTAAGTACGGGCATCATAGATATTACTACTTATGGATACTTAAGTGAGCGCATGATTATTGATACAATATTAAAGTATTCAAGTGAAATTGATCCCAATGCTCGTTTTTCGCTCAGTGGTAGATCGCCAATACTTGGGTTCATAATCACCATTCTTGGCGCTATTGTAATTATATTTCCAAAGGGCTCTTGGTATTTGAACTATGGTTGGCGATATAAGAATTCAGAACCTTCCAAAGTGGCAATCAATGTTCAAAGAGTATCTGGTGCAATAGCAGTTATCGTAGGATTGTTATTGGTTATTTCTAATTGAGGTTATCATTAAGTTTAAAAAAGCGTGTATGATTTTTTCATACACGCTTTTTTTCTTTAGAAGCAATACTTTCATACATTTAATTTAAGTAACATATGTTACGGCGTGCAAAGCAAAAAAGGCATATGATAGGAATATAGGATAATGAAAACGATTAGTAAACATAGCTAGAACATTAACAGAAACATTTAACAGATTTACAAAGTGAGGGAATTATGAAGGAAATTAACACTTCAGATACTATTTTTGATTTGGTAACCAAGCACCCTGAATTAAAAGAGGTACTGCTGGAACTAGGTTTTGTAGATATCATAAAACCGGGTATGTTAAACACAGCAGGTAGACTTATGACACTTTCAAAAGGGTCAAAACTAAAAAAAATACCAATGGAAGTTATAGTAGAAAAACTTGAATCATATGGATATATCATGAAGGAGGATTAAGATGAGTGAGTTTATCAATAATAGAGAAGTAAGACAAGCCAAAATAAAGGAATTAATTAAAAAGCTACATGAAGGCGCAACGGTTGAGGAAGTAAAATCAGAGTTTGATACACTAACAACTGGGATTAGTGCCGTTGAGATCACTGAGATGGAGCAAGCACTTGTAAATGAAGGCATGCCAGTTGAAGAGATTCAAAGGTTATGTGATGTCCATGCAGCTGTTTTTAAAGGTTCTATCGAAGAAATACATCGTGATGATGATGCGTTATTTGAAGGGTTTGATGAAGGACACCCCGTTCATACTTTCAAAAAAGAAAATCGTAAAATTGAATCAGTACTGGAAGAAGTTTTAAGTTATCTTAGCCAATATACTGAGTTTCCTACAGTTTCAAAGCTTGAAAAATTAAAGTTCAGCTTAATAAAACTATCAACCATTGATCTGCATTATAAGCGTAAAGAAAATTTGCTTTTTCCATATATGGAAAAATACAATATTACTGCACCTCCTCAAGTGATGTGGGGCGTTGATGATGAGATACGCGCTGACTTGAAAGCAGCGATTAAGTTAGTAGGACTTGAATCAGTGGAAATCCCTAAAGTCAATGAGGTAACTAGAAAAGTAGTTACAAGTATAACGGAGATGATTTTTAAAGAAGAAGAAATAATGTTTCCTATGGTACTTGAAAAATTTAAACAAACTGAGTGGATTGAGATTGAAAAAGCAAGCGCTGAAATAGGGTACACTTTATTACCAGCAGTAAAACGCTGGTTACCAAAAGTGATCGATATGATACCTGAGACGAATGGAAATTCCCTTTCTAAAGGTGATGAACAAGGCTTAACTTTAACGCTATCAAAAGAAGCCGTTAGAAACAGTGCTATAACTGAATCTGATGACGACATTATTATTAACAGAATCAAGAAAGATTCTCAAACGACGATTCCTTTTGATGCAGGGAGTTTGTCATCACTTGAAGTCAATACAATTTTAAATACAATTCCTTTTGATATGACTTTTGTAGATGCAAATGACAGAGTAAAATATTTCACACAAGGAAAAGAAAGGGTATTCGACAGACCGATCACCATTATTGGTCGAGAAGTAAAACATTGTCATCCACCTAAAAGTGTACACATCGTAGAAAAAATAGTTGAAGATCTTAAGAGTGGAAAAAAAGAGCATGAAGACTTTTGGATAAAAATGGGTGAACAGTTTGTCTACATCCGTTATTTTGCAGTGAGAAGTAAAGCAGGTGAGTTCCTTGGGACTCTTGAAATTACACAAAATATCAAGCCGATTATCGAACTTGAAGGCGAAAAAAGACTGATGTCTAATTGATGGAATTAACTAGAACCCAAAATATCAATTTTTTCGGTGTATGATACAACTGTGATAGATCAGTTTAAGTTGATATTAACCTTATTCAATCCATAGAATATTTTTTTCTATAGATAGAATAGGGTTATTTTCATTATATTAGTAAATGCAGATTTATTTTCAAAAGTTTGAATCAATATTCAACTATGATAAAATAAAGAAAATAAGCATTTAACTCTATATGAACTGAAAGAGGTATAAACGTGAAATTTAAGGATAAAGTATGTATCATAACAGGTGGTTCTGGTGGAATTGGAAAAGATATCTGTGAAAAATTTTTAAGTGAAGGCGCTAAAGTTATTAATCTTGATATCGCACATCCGAAAAGTTATCCAAATATAAATTATGAATATATATCTTGTGATTTAAAGGAAAGTGGTGAGATTAATAAAGTGATTTTGCAAATTACTGAAAAATATAAAAAAGTGGACTTTCTCATTAACAATGCATGTTACAACAATCGTGGCATTATCTCAAATTGTGATGCAAAGTCATTTAACGAAGTTTTACAAGTAGGGGTGACAGCCCCATATCTATTGACACAGGGTTTCGCGAATATTTTTTCGAAAGAGGGTTCAGTCGTTAATATCGCATCCACTAGAGGAATGATGTCTCAAGCCGATACTGAAAGTTATAGCGCTGCAAAGGGCGGCATAATTGCCTTAACACATGCTCTGAGTGTCAGCTTATCAGGTAGAATTAGGGTCAACGCTATTAGTCCTGGTTGGATCGACACTTCAAATAGTCTACTGGATCGTGAAGATCATCTACAACATCCTGTTGGTAGAGTAGGCGTCCCCAATGATATCAGTCAAATGGTGATGTTTTTATGCAGTGAAGCTTCGGGGTTTATCACTGGACAGAACTACGTTATAGATGGTGGAATGTCAAAAAACATGATATATCATAACGATCATGGCTGGCAATATAAGGTGGAATCATAAAATAATAAGGCGGTGAAAAATGCCATATGAAATTATAAGAGCAGATATGACAACATTAAAAGTTGATGCAATCGTCAATGCAGCTAATACTTCTTTGTTGGGTGGAGGCGGTGTTGATGGGGCGATTCATAAAGCTGCGGGTCCTGAGCTACTTAGTGCATGTCAGTTACTTGGTGGCTGTGAAGTGGGACAGAGTAAAGTGACGAAAGGCTTTAATTTGCCCTCAAAATATGTTATTCATACAGTTGGCCCCATATGGCATGGCGGAAATGCAAGAGAAAGTGAGTTGTTATTATCATGCTATGAAACTTCATTAAAACTCGCTAAGGAGATGGAGCTTGAAAGCATCGCATTTCCTTTGATATCAACTGGTGTTTATGGCTATCCAAAGGATCTTGCCATAGAAATTGCTAATCGTGCCATAAAATCTTTCTTAATTGATAATGATATGCTGATTTACCTTGTGGTATTTGATCGTGATGCTTTTAAACTATCCCAAGAGATGCACTCATCTATCAAAGCCTATATTGATGATCACTTTGTGGAAGCGCATAAAGATACTCGATTTAGAAATGCGAAATATAATATTGTAGATGACGCACTGATAGACGATCGTATTGCCTCTGAGTTTGCTCAGCAGAGTCTATCCATTAAAGCGAATGAAACACCACTTAAAGCAGTCGCATCATCAAAGTCAAACATTAAAAAGAGAAAACGTAGCCTAAATGATGTGCTTCTTCAAATGGATGATACATTCTCAGAGCGTTTGCTTAGATGGATCGATATGAAAGAGAAGACCGATGTAGAAGTGTATAAACGCGCCAATATAGATCGAAAGCACTTTTCTAAGATTCGTGGGGATAAATATTATAAGCCAAGTAAATCAACTGCAATAGCATTTGCAATAGCGCTAGAACTCAATAAAGATGAAACGGATGATTTGCTCCTCACTGCAGGGTACGCACTTTCGAGCAGTAACAAATTCGACCTCATCATCAAATATTTTATTGAAAATCAGATTTATGACCTTTATACCATAAACGAAACCTTATTTGCCTTTGAACAACCACTATTAGCCTAAAATAGAGGATTTTAAGTACAAATGTCGCTTCAGATGCGACCCTCTGACGACTTATAAGTGATATCCTTAATTATAGCAGCGAACGAATACACACGTTGAATGATTAAGGAGGACCTATATGAAAAAAGGATTAACAGAACTCATATTTATCTTGGATAGAAGTGGCTCGATGTCAGGACTCGAACAAGATACCATCGGTGGTTATAATGCCATGATTAAAAAGCAAAGGGGTGAAGTTGGCGAAGCCATGATCACGACAGTGCTGTTTGATGACACTTATGAACTTTTACATGACAGAAGAAATCTTGAAAATATAAACCCTTTAACAGCTGAAGAATACTATGTGAGGGGAACAACTGCACTTCTAGATGCAGTGGGCAGAACCATCCAGAAGGTAAAGAAAGTACAAAAGGCTATGAAAAAGAATGAAAAGCCGGAGAAAGTGCTATTTGTCATTACGACAGATGGACAAGAAAATGCAAGTCGAGAATATACTTATGATAAAGTTAAAGCATTAATCGAAAATGAAAAACGTGATCATGGCTGGGAATTTATCTTCTTAGGTGCCAATATAGATGCCGTATCCGAAGCACGAAAATTTGGTATAGATAGCAGTAGAGCAGCGCGTTTTAACAATGACAGTGAAGGCATACATCTTAATTATGAAGCTGTAAGTAATGCCATCAGCGAACTAAGATCAGATAGCATCATCTCATCCAAATGGAAAAATAGCATTGAGGAAGACTATCAGAAGAGAAAACTGTAAATAAAAAATAGTAGTTGGAACTCAATAGAATTAAATTAAAAGAATAATTGAAATTTTCAAAAAACTTATTGACAACTACTATTAGAAACGTTAATATCATATACAATAACTAAGTAAGTACAAAATACAGTATACAATGCCATAAGGGAATTAGTTTATCACTATTTCAGTTTAAGAGAGCCGATGTTTGGTGTGAATCGGTACTGAAGTGAAAGACGACTCACTCCTTAGCAGCAGTCCTGAACAAAGTCTAAGTATGAAAATTATTTTCATGAGGTCTTATGTAAGGATTGACGGGCCGTCCCGTTACAGACGTAGGATTTGATTGAATCCGATGAGTGATCTCTATTTGAGTTAGAGATAATTAGGGTGGTACCACGTGGCATATTCCTCGTCCCTGCAAGCGTAATGCGCATGCAGTGACGGGGTTTTTTTATGTTTTTGATGGGCGAATAATTTTATGGGGAGATTTTGAGATGGAAAGGATCAAGATATTTGACACGACTTTGAGAGATGGTGAACAGTCGCCAGGATGTAGCATGAACTTAAGAGAAAAGATAGACGTTGCCTTGCAATTAGAAAGACTGAAGGTTGATGTCATAGAAGCTGGATTCGCAATTGCATCTCAAGGCGATTTCTATGCAATTAGAGAAATTGCAAGTGCTGTAAAGTATGTAACAGTGGCTAGTTTAGCTAGAGCGGTACCAAAAGATATCCTAACAGCATATGAGGCTATTAAAATTGCCAAACGACCGAGAATCCATACTTTTATAGCTACATCTGACATTCATATGCAATATAAATTAAAAATGAAACCTGAAGCTGTTTTGACGCAAGCCGTTGATATGGTGAAGTACGCTAAAACACTTTGTAAAGACATAGAATTTTCTGCAGAAGATGCTTCGCGTACGCGTCCTGAATTTTTATACCGCATTATAGAATCTGTGATAAAGGCTGGAGCTACAGTTGTCAATATACCTGATACGGTTGGCTATACCACACCAGATGAATTTTATAGTCTCATAAAAGGCATCAAAGAGAATGTCAGCAATATCCATCTAGCAGATATCTCCGTACACTGTCATAACGACCTTGGACTTGCCGTAGCAAATTCGCTTTCAGCCATAAAAGCTGGCGCAAGTCAAATAGAATGCACTGTAAACGGGATTGGAGAACGTGCTGGAAATGCTGCACTTGAGGAAATCGTCATGGCGATTGAAACGCGAAAAGATTTTTATCAAATGTCAACGAACATCGATACAAAGCAAATCTTTCATACCAGTAGGCTAATCAGTAAAGTGACGGGTAACAGAGTTCAAAACAACAAAGCCATCGTCGGAGAAAATGCTTTTGCACATGAGTCAGGTATCCATCAACATGGCATGCTAGCCAATGCGAGTACTTATGAGATCATGACACCAGAATCGGTGGGAATTACTAAGAACAATCTGGTACTTGGAAAGCATTCGGGAAGACATGCACTATTAGAAAGAGTCAATGCCCTTGGCTATCAATTGTCATCTGAGAAACTAGATGAGATTTTTACTGAGTTTAAGCTTTTAGCTGATAAAAAGAAAGTGATCTATGATCGAGACATCGAAGCTTTGATCCAAGAGAAAACAGGAGAGATAGAGAACGCTTATAAACTCAGTCATTTTGTCATCAATTCTGGCAATACCATCACTTCAACGGCTAATATCATGCTCGTAAAAAATGATGAAAATTATGAAGCGGTATCCCATGGTCATGGTCCAGTAGATGCTGCCTTTAAAGCAATAGAAAGTATTATTGGGAATCGCTTTGAACTGGAAGACTATACGCTGAAGTCCGTTACTGAAGGAGAAGATGCACTAGGTGAGGCCATGGTAAAAATCAAATTTGGTGAAGGCATCTGGAACGGCTATGGACTGAGTACAGATGTTATAGAGGCGAGTATACAAGCTTATCTAAATGCGATTAATAAAGGATTACATTTTGGCGAAAATATTGAGCTTCAAGCATAAAAGATCCAATATGTTGAAAGTAAAAACAACGGATATGCATATAACAATTATAGATTAGATAAATTTTACCGGAGGAATATATGGGAATGACGATGACACAGAAGATATTAGCAGCGCATGCTGGTCTATCCTCAGTAGCGGCTGGACAACTCATTGAGGTTACACTGGATTTGGTACTTGGAAATGATATAACGACCCCAGTTGCAATCAAATCGTTTGAACAAATGGGGGTTGATAGTGTATTTGATAAAGCAAAAATAGCGATCGTACCGGATCATTTTACACCTAATAAAGATATACAGTCTGCAGAGCAATGCATGATGATTCGCAAATTTTCTAAAGAGAAAGGAATCGTTAACTATTTTGAAGTGGGTGAAATGGGGATTGAACATGGTCTTATCCCAGAAAAGGGATTGGTAGTGCCTGGCGATGTTGCGATTGGTGCTGATTCTCATACCTGTACTTATGGTGCACTTGGGGCTTTTTCTACAGGTGTTGGGAGTACGGATATGGCTGCAGGTATGGCCACTGGAAAGGCATGGTTTAAGGTGCCAACAGCGATAAAGTTCAATTTACATGGTGCACTCAAGGGATGGACCAGTGGGAAAGATGTCATTTTATATATCATAGGACTTATTGGTGTGGATGGTGCACTTTACAAGTCGATGGAATTTTGTGGTGAGGGTGTTGAAAGTCTTACGATGGATGATCGTTTTGCCATGGCAAATATGGCGATAGAAGCAGGTGCAAAAAATGGTATTTTTCCAGTAGATCAGCAGACCATTGATTATGTTGAAAATTATGCACATGCGGCTCGCCCTATCACTATTTATGAAGCTGATGAGGATGCTGTCTATGAGCAGATTATTGATATAAATCTGGAGGATATAACTTCTGTAGTCGCATTTCCACATTTACCTGAAAACACGCGAAATATTGAAGCAGTTGGCGATGTGATCATAGATCAAGTTGTGATTGGCTCATGTACCAATGGCCGAATTCAAGATTTGAGAGAAGCAGCGGCAATCTTAAAAGGTAGAAAAGTGGCAAAAGGTATCAGAGCCATAGTTTTTCCAGTGACTCAGCGTGTCTATTTAGAGGCGCTTCAAGAAGGTTTAATTGAAACCTTTATCTTAGCAAATGTAGTGGTGAGTACACCAACCTGTGGACCTTGCCTTGGTGGACATATGGGCATCTTAGCAAAAGGAGAACGCGCACTTGCTACCACAAATAGAAATTTTGTTGGACGAATGGGACATCCGGAATCAGAAGTCTACCTTGCAAGTCCAGCCGTTGCAGCTGCATCGGCGATTACAGGTAGAATTACGAATCCATTAGAGATCTTATCTTCCAATATGACACGTCATTACAAAACTGTAGGAGGTAAATTATGATTGCAAGTGGAAAAGTATATAAATATGGAGACAACGTAGATACTGATGTAATTATCCCTGCAAGGTACTTAAACACTTCTAAGCCAAGTGAACTTGCACTCTATTGCATGATGGACATTGATGACCAATTTTCTAAAACAGTTGAAAAGGGGGATATCATCGTTGCTGGTCAAAATTTTGGTTGTGGGTCATCCAGAGAACATGCTCCTATCGCTATAAAAGCTTCTGGTGTTTCATGTGTGATTGCGAAAACTTTTGCGAGGATTTTTTATCGCAATGCCATCAATATAGGTTTGCCAATTATGGAGTGTGAAGCTGCTGTTAATGCTATTGAAGCTGGCGACAAAGTCGATATAAATTTTGCTACAGGCGAAATAACCAACATAAGTAAAACCGAAAGCTATAAAGCAGAGCCATTTCCAGAGTTTATACAAAAAATTATCGCACAAAATGGTCTAGTTGGTTATACAACTAATGAAGTAAAAGCTCAATCGAAAATAATTAAGAATAGTAAAAAATATAAGATTGCAGTTTTACCAGGCGATGGTATTGGACCAGAAGTTGTAAGTGAAGCTGTAAAAGTACTAAAACATATTGGTGATGTTTACAAGATTGATTTTGAATTTAAACATGCACTTATCGGGGGAGCGGCTATTGATCATCATGGTGAAGCTTTACCAGCAACCACACTTGAGACTTGCCGAATAAGTGATGCTGTTTTATTAGGTTCTGTGGGTGGTCCCAAATGGGATGGTTTAGCAGGAGAAAAAAGACCAGAGAAAGCATTGTTAGGTCTACGTAAAGGGTTAGAACTTTATGCCAATATACGTCCAGCAATTATGTATGAATCACTTAAAGGTGCCTGTCCTTTAAAAACGGAGATTGTACCCAATGGATTTGATATCTGTGTGGTTCGCGAATTAACCGGAGGGATCTATTTTGGAGAAAGAGGAACAACTATAGATGCTTCTGGTGTCCAAGAAGCATTTGATATTGAGTCCTATCATTCAGATGAAATCAAAAGAATTGGCATAGAAGCTTTTGAAATCGCTATGAAAAGAAATAAGAAAATCGTAAGTGTCGATAAAGCAAATGTGCTTGAAAGTTCACGACTTTGGCGCAAAGAAATGGAAATTTTAGCTCAGAGATTTCCTGAGGTAACTTTGGAGCATATGTATGTTGATAATGCTGCGATGCAACTTATCAAAGATCCAAGCCAGTTTGATGTTATTGTGACATCTAATATGTTTGGTGATATATTATCAGATGAGGCGAGTATGCTTACGGGTTCTATTGGTATGTTACCTTCTGCAAGTTTAGGGCAAACAAAACTTGGTCTCTATGAGCCTATACATGGATCAGCACCTGATATCGCTGGACTTGACATCGCCAATCCAATAGCGACTATATTATCAACTGCCATGATGTTAAGACATAGTTTGGATCTACAAGAGGAAGCAAAAGCAATAGAATTAGCAGTCGAAAATGTTCTGAATAGTGGATATAGAACTGTAGATATTTTTGAAAACGGAAAAACACTTTTAGGAACTCAGGAAATGGGAAATCAAATTATTGATGCCATCAGTAAAAATCGACAGTAAATAAAGTGGTCTATGTATTTGACAGCAGTTCAATTTCATCTTAGAATATGAATACTATGAAAAAGTGGAGATGATGTAATGGATGATGAACGCGTTTTGAATTCTGAGGTATATCCAATTGATTTGATGAAGGAATATCCTGTTCATTCGATTCTTGACATTGGCGGTGGTGGAGAAGGGGTCATTGGAAAACTCTATGGTAAAAGCGTTGTCGCGATTGATATAAGAAGAGATGAGCTTGAAGCATGTGAAAATGAATCTATAAAGATAGTAATGGATGCCACTAACATGCACTTTTTAGATCATACTTTTGATATAGTCACTTCATTTTATTCGATGATGTATATGACAACTGCAACACAAGAAAAAGTGATGAATGAGGTTTTCAGAGTTCTTAAACCTGGTGGGATCTTTGAGCTTTGGGATTTAGAAATCCCACCCTATGATGGCACAATAAAAGACATCTTTGTTGCAAATTTAAGTGTTAAATTAGAAGGTGTGTCTGAAATAATAAACGTAGGTTATGGCGTACTTATGGATGATAATGGGCAAAATGAAAATACCCTAAAACAACTTGCAATCAAAAGCGGCTTTATACCTTTTGATCGAGAGTTTGAATCAGGGCATTTTAATTTGAAATTTGAAAAGAAAAATTATTTATAAACTAAATTATTTATAGAATATATTAGCGACTGATCGAACGATGTTAACAAGTTGGTTCTTAGACTTAAGTTCAACCGCTTCGATCATACATAACTCATGGCAACAAAGACAGTCGATACAGAGCGTGTAATCGACTATTTTTGTGTCTCGATTAATAGCGCCTACTGGACAGCCATCGACACATGAATTACATTTGATACATTTTTTTTGATTGACAACTGGTACGACTTTAAAAAAATCAATGACACCTCTTACTTTTGTAAGGTCCTTCACAGCATTGGTGCGATAACTTTTTGGAAGTGCGTAATTTTTGAGCTTTTCAATTGCACCAATCACTTCAATTTTGTCTCGATCCCAGACGCCTATTTCTCTTTGAATACTCGCTTTTAATATATCAACCCGTTCTGGATTAATCCCCATCATCTCTATAGCGATGCGATCTAGTGCAAGCGGGTCTTCTGAAATCAGTATTTTACCCGTAGGATAGGGACTACCAGCAGTTGGTCCTTCTCCTTGCATGGAGATGATGCCATCCATAATATGAAGCGGCATATTGGCAATTGATTTATGAATATCTGCTAGCACCTGTCCAAACACTTCTGGCGTGGGAGCTTCTTTGTGGTATTTTGCTTTTCGAAGACCGGGGATTGCACCAAAGAGGTTCTTAACGGCACCTGTATAAATACCCATAGAATGTGTTTTCATCTTAGGTAAGTTGATCACCACATCCATCTCTTCAATAGCTTTTGTGATATATAGTTCCTCAGAAAAATTCCCTTGTATAACTTTCGCAACTGGTCCAACTTCATCGAAATTAAGAAGTGTAAAGCCTTCTTCATCGGCAATTTTCTCAATTCCTGCAACAGTAAAGCTTTTTTTAGTAGGCGCCATGCCAGCGATGGCACCACCTGAACTATCTCCTACGAAAACCTCAGCATCAAGTGCTTTAACAAGTTGACCAACGGCACGCACAAATTCAGGATGCGTGGTAGCTACTTTATCTGCTTTTTTTGGACCAATTAAATTGATTTTTAGAAGCACTTTTTGACCAGACTGAACGTACTTTGATAACCCACCTAGTTGATCAAGTGATTCAGTAACTGAAGCTTTGATTTTGTCGACATCGTAAGTTTTGCAGTTTGATATAAAGACTTTACTCATATTAACCTCCGCAATTTAATGAAGTGTCTTCTTATTTGAATTTTATTGGGCTATCGGGTTCATACCCATTGAGTTCAATGGTGATGGTTTTTATAATCACTGGATCAATTGGTTTGTCATTTTTATCTACAGGCGTCTCGGCAATTTGGTCCACTACTTCTAACCCTTCTGTGACGACGCCAAAACTGGCATAATCTCCATCAAGTGATGCAGTATCTTTATGCATAATGAAAAATTGTGAGCCTGCAGAATTCATATCACGCGTTCTCGCCATAGAGATCACACTCCGTGTATGCTTAAGACCATTTGCAAAGCCATTATTGTTAAATTCGCCTTTGATACTATAACCTGGGCCACCTAATCCCGTTCCAAGTGGATCACCACCTTGAATCATAAAGTCTTTCATCACACGGTGAAAAGTGGTGCCATCGTAAAATCCATCCATTGCAAGTGTGATAAAGTTATTGACAGTGTTGGGTGCAATCTTTGTAAAAAGGCTTACTTTGATAATCTCGCCTGTTTCAAGCGTTATAGTAGCAACTGGTTCGTGTGAATAATCATATGTTGTAAGGTCAATTTCCTCTGCTTCTACTGCTTTGACACAGCCTGTGAATAGCGAAGCAAGTACTACCAATATCAAAACGAAAAGCATAGTTTTATTATGACGCATGACGCCTCCTCATTTGGGTATAAATTTTTAGTCAGATTCATTATATCGCAAATCATGTAGGGATTAAAGCAAATATAGGATTAGTAGGAGGGGTATTATGAAAGAGCAGTCATTATTTGATCTAATTGCAGGCGTTTATGGGCTATTTTATAACTCACAGCGCAAACATTATAGAAAAATTATCGCAGAGGTTGGTTCAAAATTGAATCTGAGTACATATAAAAACATCATCGATATTGGTTGTGGAACAGGAGCTTTCTGCTGTGCTTTAAGTGAAAGTGGCTTACAGGTAACTGGTATCGACGCATCAGAAAAAATGTTAAAAGTTGCAAGGGCAAAAACGACAAATTCAACAAATTCAGCGAATTCAACGAATTCAACAACAGCAATTTCAAACGCCAATTTAATTCAGCTTTGTAAACCTATAACTTTTATAAATGCCAGTATCCTTGAAAAACTACCATTTGAAGATGGTGCTTTTGATGTGTCAATCGCATCATATGTGGCGCATGGACTTAAGCCATTGGATAGAAGACTCATGTATCAAGAGATGAAAAGAGTCACTAAACATGTTTTGATCCTATATGATTATGATGATCAACGAAGCTTAGGAACGGACGTGATCGAATGGCTTGAGAGAGGCGATTATTTCAACTTTATAAAGGTGGTTAAGGAGGAACTTACAGAAGCTTTAGGTGAGATTAGGGTTATTGATATGCCTGGAAAAGCTGCGATGTATGTGCATGTTATTAAGTAAAGTATCCAAAGGCTCCGAAGTAACCGAAGTATCCTCTCGGTTGATTTTGTTAACCAAAGTATTGTTTGATTCCATTTACTTGATTTATAACTTAGCGCATAATAGTCCTATAGGAGGTGACGCATGAGAGAAATCAATATTGCATCAGTGATTGTGACGAAGCGAAAGGAAAAGGGGTTGACCCAAGATGCACTTGCAGAATATATGGGGGTGACAAAGGCTTCTGTGTCCAAATGGGAGACGGCGCAAAGTTATCCAGATATTACATTATTACCAGGGCTTGCAACTTTCTTTAATATCAGTATAGATGATCTTATCGGCTATATGCCTCAAATGACAGCAGATGATATCAAAAGAACATATCAGAAATTATCGTTAGATTTTAGTAGAAAACCCTTTGATGAAGTCTATGAAGCTTGTGAGGGAATCATCAAAAAGTATTATGCTTGTTTTCCTTTACTACTTCGAATGGCACTTTTATTGATCAACCATTATATGCTTGCAAAAGCGCCTGAACGACAAATTGAAGTGATTAAGGAAGCGATTACACTTTGTGAGCGCGTTAGAACTGAATGTGATGACGTCTGGTTAGTGAAACAAGCAAACTCCTTTGAAGCTTTAGGGTATTTGATGATCAGTGAACCCGTGATGGTACTTGATCGACTGGAAGAGACCATCAAACCGCTGATGTCAGATGAGATGACACTTGCATATGCTTATCAACAGTTAGGTCAAAATGATAAATCCAAGAAAGTTTTACAAGTGAGCATGTATCAACATTTGTTAACAATACTTGGTTTTGCACCTGCATACTTTCAACTTGTTGCAGAAAAACCAGATAAATTTGAAGAGGCATTAGATCGTTTTATAAACTTGGCAAAGATTTTTGAAGCGGATAAGCTCAATCAAAACACGATGGCTCAACTTTATTATGCTGCTGCTCAAATACAAGTCGCTCAAGGCAATTTAGATAAAAGTCTAGATCTGATTGAGAAGTACACGGAAGTTTGTATCTCGCTTAAGTTCCCACTAGAAATCAAAGGTGATGACTTCTTTGATAGCATCGATGATTGGCTAAAGGGGTTAATTGATGCGGATGGTGCACCACGAAATGAAAAAGTCATCAAAGAAAGTGTATTGCTAGGGTTGACGCAAAATCCTGTGTTTTTAGTTTTAAAAGATGATGTGAGATTTAAACAATGTATTTATAAATAAATGATTATATCGGAGGAAAATAATATGGATAAGTTAGTTGAATATTTACCTTTTTTAATACCAATTATTATATTGGAACTTGGACTTATGGCTGCAGCAATCATACACATACTTAGACACAAAACCTATCGTATCGGTAACCGTACAATCTGGATATTGGTGTGTTTTATACAAATTATTGGTCCAATTGCTTATTTTATCTTTGGAAGAGGTGACGAGTAGTGGATATACTACAAATTAATGGTATTTCAAAGCAATTTGGTACAAGCAAAGTCATCGATAACCTTTCTTTTTCAGTAAAAGAAGGTTCGATCTTTGGCTTTATCGGTCAAAATGGTGCAGGAAAAACCACGACCATGAAGATGATTTTAGGTCTTTTGAAAATCGACCAAGGTGAGATCAAAGTTTGTGGTGAGAAGGTCACTTATGGTCAAAATAAGACCAATCAGTTCATCGGATATTTGCCTGATGTACCTGAGTTTTACAATTACATGAAGCCAAAAGAGTACTTAAAACTCTGTGGCGAAATTACCGGTATACCAAAATCTGTGTTAGATACTAAAATTACTGAACTGATTTCACTTGTCGGTCTTGAGGGTGCAAATAAAAGGATCGGCGGTTTTTCAAGAGGCATGAAGCAACGTCTTGGCATTGCGCAAGCGCTTTTAAATGAACCTAAGCTTTTGATTTGTGATGAACCAACTTCTGCACTTGACCCTATCGGTAGAAAAGAAATATTAGATATCCTTGAAAAGGTTAAAGGCAGAACAACCGTTATTTTTTCGACGCATATTTTGACAGATGTGGAGCGCATATGCGATGAAATCGCAGTCCTTCACGATGGCAAAGTAGCACTGATTGGTACAATCTCGGCGCTTAAAGCGAGACATAGCCAAGAGGGACTACTTATAGAGTTTGCATCTATAAATGATAAAGCTAAATTCTTAGAATGCATCACTTCCTATGAAAATATCAAACATATCAATGAAACGAAAATGGGGTTAGCAATTATAAGTGATGAGCTCCATCTATTACAGGCAAAAGCTTTTGAATGTCTCATGGCTGAGCATATACTCCCCACAAAAATAGAAATTATTGAACCAAGCATAGAAAACCTATTTATGGAGGTGGTAAAATGAATGCCTTTATAGCCTTCACAAAAAAAGAAATGATGGAGAGTTTTAGAACTTATAAATTCTATATCTTAGGCGTTGTCTTTCTACTTTTTGGTTTTATGAATCCAATTATCGCTAAAGTGATGCCAGATTTACTGAGTTCGCTTCTGCCAGAAGGAATGAATATCACGATGTCTCCACCAACAGCACTAGACGCATGGTCACAGTTTTTCAAAAACGGTTCTCAAATGGGGATTATGATCTTAGTTGTGATCTTTAGTGGTATCATGGCTGGTGAGTTTAGCAAAGGGACACTGGTGAACATCCTCACTAAAGGGATGGCAAGACCAACGGTTATATTTTCAAAGTTAACGGCTGCTACGGTTCAGTGGACGGTGAGTTATCTATTATGTGTGAGCGTCACTTATGGTTATACCGCCTATTTTTGGACGATGGAGGGTGTGAATCATCTATTCTTATCACTATTTGGTCTTTGGTTGTTTGGTGAACTTGCCATAGGGCTCGTCATCCTTGGTGGCATACTATTTAAAAACCTTTATGGGAGTTTATTATTTACAGGTGGCATCATCGTTTTGATGACTATGCTTAGTATATTACCACAAACTTCAGCCTATAATCCTATTACTCTTTCTAGCGCTAACATGGGACTTTTAACTGGAGGATATGAAATTTCTAAGTTTGTAACGGCCTCTGTGGCGACTTTTGTTTGTTTAGTGGTTTCTATTTTAATTTCAGTAGTGGTCTTTAATAAGAAACAGGTATAGAAATAAATATAGAAATAAATATAGAAATAAATTATAGAAATAAATATAGAAATAAGTATAGAATGGTATAGGTATACTTTCTTGCTGAGTCAAATTAATATTCATAATAAATACTTTTATTGACATCAGTATATTAAAAATGTGTATAATAAAAGTAATATGGAATAGAGGTGAGACGATGGAAAATTTTAAATTGAAATCATTAGCTGAACTCAAACATCCAAGGGGGCTTAAATGCGGTGACAAAATCATGGCGGTAAGCCTATCTTGGGGCGGAGCTGGAGAACCTGGTATTATCGAACGCTATAAGTTAGCGAAGTTAAGGCTTGAACTTGACTTTGGATTCGTTGTTGTAGAATCAGAACACGCACTTAAAGGCTCTCGCTTTCTCTATGAACACCCTGAGCTCAGAGCAAAGGATTTCATGGATGCTTTTTTAGATCCTGAGATTAAAGGTATCTTTTCTTGTATCGGTGGAGATGATACGTTGAGACTTTTACCATATATTGATTTTGAAGTGATTAGAAACAATCCAAAAGTGTTTTTAGGGTATTCTGATTCTACTGTGAACCATTTTATGTGCTTGAAAGGTGGACTTGGTAGTTTTTACGGTCCTGCGATTCTCAGTGAATTTGGCGAAAATGTAAAGATGCATGATTTTACAAAGGTTAATTTTATAAATGTTTTAATGTCACCATCACCACTAGGTATTTTGCCATCGGCTAAGGAGTGGACATCAGAAAGACTCGAATGGAATAATCCTGAAAATTTAAAAATACTTAGAGCGATGAATAATGAAGAACATGGCATCATGTGTATCAATGGTACTGGAACTGTTGAAGGTAGATTGATCGGTGGCTGCATAGAGGTGTTAGACTGGCTGAGAGGAACTGAACTTTGGCCCGAGACAAGCGTATTTGAAGGTGCAATCCTCTTTATAGAGACAAGTGAAGAGATGCCTTCACCAGAGAATTTTCTGCATACGCTAAGATGTTTTGCAGCTTTAGGGGTTTTTGAGAAAATAAATGGTATCATAGTGGGGAAACCTTATCATGAAAAGCACTTAGACACCTATCAAGAATGTTTATTAGATGTCGTCGTAAATGAATCTGGATGCAAGGCACTTCCAATTTTGTATAACATCAATATAGGACATACTGCACCGATGTTGACTTTGCCAATAGGCGCACTGACGAAACTGGATTGTGACAACAAGACGATTACAGTATTGGAATCAGGGGTTTTGTTGGATTCTTGATCGTAAAGGAGTATTAAGCAAATGAAACAAGATAAAATATATAAAGTAGTATTGGTGGTTTTACACTTTTTTATAGGAATAGGTGCAATCGCAGGTGGTTTTGGAGGTGTAACGAATCCTCAAGGACTTATGGGTCTTACAACGGAAGCATTAAAAACTGGACCATTTGATTCTTTTTTTATTCCAGGGCTATTCTTAATGGTTGTTATAGGATTTGGAAATATAATTGCAGGTGTCATCGTTATTAAAAAGCTTGATATTTGGCCATATGCCACTGGTTTTATGGCAGTGGTACTGGTGAGCTGGATCGTGATTCAATGTGTGGTGATGCAAGCAGTTGCTGGCTTACATGTAATTTTCTTCATACTTGGTACGGTTCAAGGTCTCATTGCACTTCATGTTTTTTTAAGAGACATCGTAAAGCTGAAATATTTAAATGCAAATAGAATAGACATATAAATTGATCGTAAAAAAAGACAAAAATCTCATAAGTGAGACTTTGTCTTTTTCTTTAGGCTATTTTATGACGTAATAGACGATTTGATATGTAATTCATAAAAGTTGCACTGATAATGATCAGTTCTCCGCTGACAATGCATGTGGAGTGCGTAGTGGGACTACGGAAAAAGGGCTAGCGTCTGCTGGGAGTCCGAGAGGGGACTTCTATAGAAAGCAGCTGCTGTTTAGTTTCAAGAAGCGGAATAAACAGAGTGCTTATGGGACTGGAACTGCAGGGAATAAGGTGAAATGTGAGACTGGGCACACGACGGTGAATGTGTGGATTTAGGGAATAATTTGACTTTTATGCTCAAAACTTTTGTAGAGTTGAGCATGGAAGTCTTTTTTTATTGACATTAATGAAAATAAAGAGAAAAAATCTCTTTAACTTTGACAACGGAATATAACAGGGTTATGATGAGTATAATAATGATAAAGAGAAAAAATCTCTTTAGGAGGTATGAAATATGCTTATAAGATTCAGCGTTGAAAACTTTAAATCCTTTAATGATAGACAAGAACTTGTTATGATTCCGGCTAAAAAACTTAAAACCAATAAAGAACATGTGATTACTTTGAATAAGGTGTCTGTGCTTCGCAATGCAACCATATACGGAGCTAATGCTTCGGGTAAAACGAATATCATAGATGCAATCAGGTTCGCAAAGCATGTAATTACAAAGAAAATTCCTATGGAAGCCAGCAAAATGTACTGTAGAGTTTTCTCTGAAAATCAAGAGAAAGAAAGCAAATTTGAATTTGAAATTTATAAGAATGGCAAATTTTATGCTTATGGTTTCAGTCTCTTAATGAGTGATCAAATCATAAAATCAGAGTGGCTCTATGAACTATTACCGGGAAAGAATACTCAGACCATGCTCTTTGAAAGAGAGACAGATACCAACAGACTTGAACTTGGCGAAAATTTGATGCTCGATGAAATTGACACCATGCGTTTTAAAACCTATAAAATGGATTTTGAAGACAACAATACAGTGTTGTTTATTAGAGAAATGAACCGTAATAAAAAGATGAATAAAGAATCCAAACTGACCTTTTTCAGAGATGTCTTTGTATGGTTTGATGAGGATCTGGTAACGATATTCCCTGACCAACCTATTACCGATTTTGAATACTTCTACGGTGACGGTGGCAGCGATAAAATCAATGAAATTATTGAACTGTTTGATACAGGAATCTCAAAAGTTAAAATTGAAGAGATATCTATTGCTGATTTAAAAAATAAAATTCCTACTAAAATTGCTGATGATATTCTTGGGTCTTTTAAAAATAAGCTTGAAGACTCCGCCGATAATATGAAAGCTATGATGTCCCTTAGAACCAATACAGCATTTTATAACATAAAGGGAGCTAAGGGTGAAGACCCTGTTATTACGACAATTATGCTAGAACATAGCAATGCATTTAGTGACTTTGAATTCTCTGAAGAGTCTGATGGCACAAGAAGGTTATTTGACTTACTAGACATATTAATCAGCAATGAAAAGAACAAGATTTATGTGATTGATGAATTGGAGCGAAGTCTGCATCCAAAGCTGACTTATAAGTTCTTAGAACTCTTTTTCGAACATCTCAAAGAAAATAATACGCAGCTTATCTTTACAACCCATGAATCGACCATTATGGATCAGGAGCTCTTAAGACGAGATGAAATCTGGTTTGTAGAAAGAAACAAAGACAATGTTTCACACATCTACTCACTGGACCGTTTCAAAGAGCGCTATGATAAAAAGTTGAGCAAGGCATATTTGGAAGGTAGATACGGTGCAGTGCCGAATGTGTAGGCATTACATAGTATCAATGGAATTAAAATAAAAATCAAATAAACTTGAAATATTAAAAAAGTAAGAATAAAATATAAGTAGTGATAGTTCAAGTACAATTTGAGGAGATCAGTCTATGGAAATTAAAATGTTCTATAAAACCCAAAGAGAGATAGCTGAAATAATAAATGAACTTGTTGATTCATATTGGGAAAATGGAATTGAAGAAGCTGAGCTAGTATTGCATTTAAAGAATTTATTAAGTAATAATAGCGGTAAAATATTGAAAAATGAGCAATTTACTACAATATTAAAGCAACATTGTGGAAAACGCCGATTGGAAGTTGTAGAGGCGATAATAAAAATGAGTGAAGGAAAATAGGAGGTGTCGTAATGTCAATTAAAAAGATTAAGTTATCAAATTTCACAGTATTTTCTAAAATGGAAGTTGATTTCTCTGAAGGTATAAATATATTAATCGGTGAAAATGGTACTGGGAAAACGCATATTATGAAGCTACTCTATGCTGCATGCCAAGCAAGTCGTAAGGAAATTAGTTTCCCTCAGAAAATTGTTAAGGTTTTTAGACCGGATGATTTGAATATTAATAGATTAGTTTCAAGGGGTAAGGGTGGGGACACTGCTCAAGTTGAAATTGTATCTTCATCAAGCACAATCAAAACCAAATTTACTACTAAAACAAAAAAATGGGATGCAGATACGACCGGCGAGGTTAAGTGGGAAACTACAAACTCAGATTTAATTAGCACATTTATTCCTGCTAAAGAGATATTATCAAATGCCAATCAATTTGAAGCCGCATATTTGAAAGGTGTTGTAGATTTTGATGAAACATATTTAGACATTGTTACTACAGCAAAAATTGATATAAATAGAGGTCCAGATCGCAATTCAAATAAAAAGTACCTCGACAAGTTAAAAGAGACTATGAACGGAACGGTTACTATATCAGATGAAAAGTTTTATTTGAAACCAGGAACTCAAGCTAAAATCGAGTTTCATTTAGTTGCTGAAGGCTTAAGAAAACTTGCTTTGCTTTGGCAGTTGATTAAGAATGGGACTTTAGAAAAAGGTACCGTATTGTTTTGGGATGAACCTGAAGCAAATCTCAATCCTAAAGCAATCCCCAGTATTGTTGAAATTCTTTTAGAACTTCAAAAAGAAGGTGTTCAGATATTTATATCTACTCATGATTATGTTTTAGCAAAATATTTTGAGATTAGAGCACAAGAGCAAAATAAAATAAGGTATTTCTCGTTGTCAAAAAATGAAGAAGGTATCGTTAATATCGATAGTTGCCAAAACTTTAGAGACTTAAAGAGTAACCCAATTATTGCTGCTTATGATGCGCTCCTAGATGAAGTTTTAGATAAGAATATGGGTGATTGATATGGCGAAATTTAAATTTATAGAAGAAAATCAACAGTTTAAGATAGAGTCTGATGAAGCGGATCAGTTTATCAACTTGAATCCAGCATTTCACAAAACAATTCTAAGTGATGTAGACTTAATTATTATAAAAGATGACACCGCTATCCTGATGGAATACAAAAATTCTAGTATTCCGACTGCTGTAAATCCTCAAAGCTTTGAGTCTTCAATTAGAACAGATGATCATTATATTAAAATTGCCAGAAAATACTTGGACAGTTTGATATATTTAAACAATATTGACGTAGCCATTGCAAATAAATCTTATTGCTATGTTCTTGAAACTACAAATATGGACTCTGTTTTAAGAAAACGAATTGCTGGCAAGATAAAGAAAAAGCTTCCATTCGATTTACAGACTGAACTTGGATTTGCAAGGATGCTTATAGATGATTTCAAAGTGCTTAGCATTGAAGAATGGAATCAACTCTATAGTGGATTTGCTTTCTCAGCGTGCTGATATAAAACCAAGGAGCGGATGAAATGAAGTCAAACTTTGAATTCCTAAATAAATCCTTCCCTGTATTATCAGGCTTAGGGGGGACGGCAGAAAATTACCTATATACAGATACCAACTCGTGCTTAATCAAGCTTGGGTTGTTTGGTGAAACCATTGTAAACTTAATGCTTCAGTTAGATGGTATTAAACCACCTGAATTTGAAAATACCCATGCCAATCGAATCAAACTTCTGAAAAAAGAAGGACTGATTTCACAGAACATAGATGATATTTTGTATTCATTAAGAACCACAAGAAATAAAGCGGTACATAATAATTATGATTCCTTTGATGATTGTGTCACGCTCATGGAAATGGCACATAGCTTAGCAATTTGGTTTATGCAAACCTATGGTGATTGGCAGTACCAATCAGAAGTATTTATTTTACCAGAAGATCAAAGCAAAGAAAATGATTATGAAAAGTTACTGAAAGAAAAAGAAGCACTCATTGAAAAGCTCTCAGAACAAATGAAAAATCAGCAGCCTTCTACGACCATTACTAAGTTTGAGAGGGCTAAGCGTGCGTCAACAGTAGCTGAAATGATGAAATTATCTGAGAAAGAAACCCGATATTTGATTGACGATCAACTTCGAAAAGTGGGTTGGGAAGCCGACACGAACCATCTAAGATACTCAAAAGGGACAAGACCACAAAAGGGCAAAAGCATTGCTATTTCTGAATGGCCAACCAATTCAAAAGTGGGTGATCATGGTTACGCAGATTATGCTTTATTTATTGGACTTAAACTTGTTGGCATCATTGAAGCCAAACGCATGGTGGTGGATATTCCTTCTGTCCTTGATTATCAATGCAAAGACTACTCCATGACCATCAAAGAAGAACACGCCGAATATTTGGTGAATCAGTGGAACGATTATAAAGTGCCACTACTTTTTGCAACCAATGGACGAAAATATTTAAAACAACTAGAGACTAAATCTGGAATCTGGTTTCTTGATGTGCGCCAATCGTCTAATATTCCAAAAGCACAGCAAGGGTGGATGAGTCCAGACGGTATTAAGGAGCTTCTAGAAAAAGATATTGAAGCTGCCAATTCTACTTTAAAAACAATGACTTATGATCTTTTAAGTGATCCAGATGGACTTAACTTAAGAGATTATCAAATCAGTGCTATAGAAGCAGCAGAAAAAGCTGTTATAGCAGGTCGAAATACCATTCTTCTGTCTATGGCAACGGGAACAGGTAAGACCAGAACTGTCCTCGGTATGATTTACAGATTCTTAAAAACAGATCGCTTTAAACGTATTCTGTTTTTAGTAGACCGCTCTGCGCTGGGTGAACAAGCGCAAGATGTATTCAAGGAAGTTAAGATTGAAGACTTAATGACCCTTGATGAGATTTACAACATCAAGAATTTGGAAGACAAAGATATTGAAAAAGAAACTAAAATTCAAGTAGCTACGGTACAAAGTTTGGTTAAAAGGATTTTATATAATGAAGATACTACCATGCCAGCGGTGTCTGATTACGACCTCATCGTGGTGGATGAAGCCCACAGGGGTTATATTCTTGATAAGGAAATGGCAGATGATGAAATCCTTTATCGCAATCAGGACGATTATATTAGTAAATATCGCTCAGTTATAGATTATTTTGATGCCGTCAAAATTGCTTTAACAGCGACTCCTGCCCTTCATACCAGCGAAATATTCGGGAAGCCTGTATTTAATTACACGTACCGTGAAGCGGTTATAGAAGGGTATTTAGTAGATCACGATGCACCTCACACGATTACAACAGAACTCAGCAAAAATGGCATCACTTATGAAAAAGGTGATACAGTGGCCATTTATGACCCCGTCTCAGGAGAAATCGTCAATAGCGATGAACTGGAAGACGAACTGAAATTTGATGTAGAAAAATTCAATCGTCAGGTCATCACCGAGTCATTTAACAAAACAGTTCTTGAGGAAATTGCCAATGAATTAGACCCTGAAGGCGATGGAAAAACACTTATATACGCAGTTGATGATAGCCATGCTGACATGGTTGTTAAAATCCTGAAAGAAATCTATGAGCCTCAAGGCGTGGACAACGAAGCCATTATGAAAATCACTGGTAGCGTAGGTGGTGGCAATAAGAAAAAAGTACTTGAAGCCATTAAGAAATTTAAAAATGAAAAGTATCCCAACATAGTTGTCACGGTGGATCTGCTTACAACAGGGATAGATGTGCCGGAAATTACCACATTGGTCTTCTTAAGAAGGGTTAAATCCAGAATTCTATTTGAACAGATGATTGGTCGTGCTACAAGGCTTTGCCCAAAAATTGGCAAGTCTCACTTTGAAATTTATGATCCTATTGGTGTATATGAATCTTTAGAGCCTTTAAACACCATGAAACCAGTAGTCGCAAATCCGAGCACCAGTTTTGAAGATTTGATCAATGGCCTTAAAGAACTACCCACTGAAAAGCAGATTGATAATCAAATTGACATGATCATGGCAAAGCTCCAAAGAAAGAAGCGAAACTTAAATGAAAAAGCCATGGCGCATTTTGTAGATTTGTCAGGCGGATTAAGCCCAACCCAGTTTATAGACCAGATCAAAGAAATGCCAACAGAACTGGCGAAAGAACATATTCTTAAGCATCAGAAACTGTTTGAAATTTTAAACGAAGGAACAAACAATGGCAGAAGGCCAGTTGTTATTTCAGATAAAGAAGATCGACTACTCAGCCATGAAAGAGGCTATGGAGAAGGCAAGAAACCAGAAGACTATCTAGAAGAATTCAAAACTTTCATATCTGAGAATATGAATAAAATCGCTGCACTCAATATTGTCTGCACCAGACCAAAAGAACTCACTAGGGAGAGTTTGAAAAGTTTGAGATTGGAGCTGGATAGACATAAGTTCACAGAGCAACAGTTGAACACCGCTATGAAAGAACTGAAAAACGAAGAAATTGCCGCAGATATCATCAGTTTAATTCGTCAGCAAGCCCTTGGATCTTCACTCTTAAGCCATGAAGAGCGTATTAAAAAAGCAGTGGAAAGACTTAAGAAAAACCACAGTTTTAGCAAAATGGAAATAGGTTGGATAGACCGCATTGAAAAGAACTTATTACAAGAAACCGTGCTGGATAAAAGCACCTTCAATGCGGGTTCTTTCAAGACAGCAGGCGGCTTTGACAAAATCAACAAAATCTTTAAAAATCAACTGGAAGACATCATTGGGGAGCTCAATGACTATCTATATGACGATGGAGGCAATGTAGCATAATGAATAATCAAGAAATAGTAGCTAAACTTTGGAACCTGTGTAATGTCCTTAGAGACGATGGGATTACTTATCATCAATACGTCACGGAGTTAACTTATATTTTATTTTTAAAAATGGCAAAAGAAACAGGCACAGAAGGTTCTATACCAGAGGATTACCGTTGGGAACAGCTTGTTAAAAAACAAGGGGTAGAACTAAAAAAATTCTATAATGTACTATTAACCCACTTAGGTGATGAATGTACTGGTAGAATCAGAGAAATCTATTCAGGCGCAAGATCTAATATTGAAGAGCCTAAAAACCTTGAGAAAATTATTACCTCTATCGATGCCCTAGATTGGTATTCTGCTAAGGAAGAGGGGCTTGGGAATCTTTATGAAGGCCTTCTTGAAAAAAATGCCAATGAAAAAAAATCTGGTGCAGGTCAGTACTTCACACCACGCGTACTCATTAATATTATAACAAAACTTATTGATCCAAAAGCAGGTGAGAAGTGTAATGATCCTGCCTGTGGAACTTTTGGTTTTATGATTGCTGCCGATATGCATGTAAAAAGTCAAACCGATGATTTGTTTGACCTATCTTTAGAGGAACAAGAGTTTCAGAAGAAAGAAGCCTTTACAGGTTGCGAACTTGTTCACGAAACTCATAGACTGGCATTAATGAACGCCATGCTGCATGATATAGACAGTAAAATTTTATTTGCAGATACTTTAACCAATCAAGGCAAGGTTATGAAGGACTTTGACGTGGTACTTACAAATCCGCCTTTTGGAACGAAAAAGGGCGGCGAACGTGTTACACGAGACGACCTGACCTATCCAACATCCAATAAGCAGATAAACTTCCTTCAACATATTTACAGAAGTTTGAAAGCAGACGGCAAAGCAAGAGCAGGGGTTATTCTGCCAGACAATGTTCTCTTTGCAGATGGAGATGGAGCATCTATCCGAGCGGACTTAATGGACAAGTGTAATTTACACACCATTCTAAGACTCCCTACAGGCATTTTCTATGCTCAGGGCGTAAAAACCAACGTGTTGTTCTTTACGAGAGGCAAAACAGAAAAGAATAACACCAAAGAAGTGTGGTTCTATGATTTAAGAACCAACATGCAGAACTTTGGTAAAACCAATGCACTAAAAGAAGAGCACTTTGATGACTTCATAAAAGCCTATACTGCTGAAGACCGAACTAAAGTGGAGGATGAGCGATTCAAATGCTTTACAAGGGAACAAATTGCAGAGAAAAACAATAGCCTTGATTTAGGGCTTATTCGTGATGACAGTATTCTGGATTATAAAGATATGCAAGACCCAATTGAAAGCGGTGAAGAAATTATTGCCAAGCTTGAAGAAGCAGTGGATCTCATTCAAAGCGTGGTGAAAGAACTCCGTTCATTGGAGGGCAAATAGGTATGGCAAAGAAGAAAGAGAATTTGTCTCCAGAGGAATTGTTGAAGCAGGCGTTGGTTCCTGAGTGTGAGTGGCCTTATATGGTGCCTGAGAATTGGGTTTGGGTTTACTTAAATGATGGCTTTGCAGAATGTTTAGATAAATTTCGAAAACCAGTAAATGGAACTGAGAGAGATGAACGAAGCGGTGGAATACCGTATTACGGAGCTACAGGACAAGTTGGCTGGATTGATGATTTTCTAACCAATGAGCATCTCGTTTTAGTAGGTGAAGATGGTGCCCCTTTCCTTGAATATATAAAAAATAAAGCTTATATAATTGATGGAAAAGCATGGGTAAATAATCATGCACATATTCTTAGATCTAGATATGGAAAAGTAGGCAATGAGTTTTTAATGCACTACTTAAATATCTTTAATTTCCATGGATATGTTAGTGGGACTACTAGGTTAAAACTTACACAGGCAAGTATGAATAGAATTCCTATTGTGTTACCACCTCACGCAGAACAACAACGCATCGTAGACCGAATCGAAAGTCTTTTTGAAAAGTTGGATCAGGCAAAAGGGCTTATTCAGGATGCTCTTGATTCCTTTGAAAATAGAAAGGCTGCCATACTTCATAAGGCTTTTAGTGGGGAACTTACTAAGAAGTGGCGTGAGGAGAATGGGGTTGGGATGGAGAGTTGGGAAGAGAAAACATTAAAATCATGTGGAACTTGGTACGGAGGAGGAACACCTAGTAAAGCAAGCAGTGATTATTGGGAAAACGGTACAATTCCTTGGGTTTCACCAAAAGATATGAAATCAAGATATATTGAACAGAGCGAAGATTACATTACCGAAAAAGCTGTAAAAGAATCCAGTACCAATCTGGTCACTGAAAACTCATTATTATTTGTTGTTAGAAGTGGAATTCTACGTAGAATACTACCGATTGCTATTAATAATGTTGTCGTTACAATTAATCAGGACATGAAAGCACTGATTCCCAAAGGCATAAATTCTGAATTTATTTACTGGCAATGTGTTTTTGAAGAGGCGAATATTCGAGAAAAATGCTCGAAAAGCGGTACTACCGTTGAAAGTATTAGTACAGAACTGTTATATAATTTTGTGATTAAGGTGCCCAATATAGCAGAACAAAAAGAATTAGTAAATGTCCTCAACGTAATATTCAGTAAAGAAGAAAGTGCAGAAGAACTGATAGATTTACATTCAAAAATCGATCATATGAAAAAATCTATTCTCGCCCGCGCCTTCCGTGGTGATTTGGGCACAAATGATCCATCAGAAGAAAGTGCTCTAAGTTTGTTAAATGAGGTTTTGAAAAATGGATGATTTTATCTACAGCTGGCTGTGTAAGCACTATGATACAACAAGAGACCAAATAACGTATTTGATGAAAAATGAACTTGCAACTTCGTTTTTCTTGATTTGGCCAACTTTTGAACAAATCTGTTTTAAAGGATTTATGAGGAAATCAGATATAGCAAATTTTGTTTCACAGATTGAAGGCTATGTTGATTTTGAATTGATTGATGATGTAGTAAAGCATTCTTACAATCGGTATCAGGATGCTAGATTGTTCAATAATTTGAAGCATAACGACAACTATGCTACTTCAGAAGCTGTATTGGGAAAGTCCTATGACACGTTAACAGAAAATGAAAAGCTGGAATTCTTAATGTATGTGATCTATCGTTATAGAAATAATATTTTTCATGGAAACAAAGGCATCCAATCCTGGGTGAGTTATTCTAATGAGATTAAAATTTGCATAAAAACTATGACTCAGTTGATTGATATGGTTGAGGGTTCTTCTTTGTAAAAATTAGGACCTTAATTTTTTCAAGACAAGATTTGCTAATTGTTGTGATTGGGGGGATAAGGATGATCAGCAGAATTCATATTCAAAATTATAGGACATTTAGAAATTTAAACTATGAACCACAAGAGGGAATCAATATCATAGTTGGTAATAATGAAGCTGGAAAATCGACTTTATTGGAAGCAATTAATTTGGTTTTAAATGGAAGAATCAATGGGCGCTGGATTGGCGACGAGTTAAATCCGTTCTGGTTTAATATTGATATTGTAAATGATTATTTCAATTTGATTAGTACGGGCGGTAAGTCGTCACCACCTTCGATTTTAATCGAACTTTATTTTAATAAGGATGATGAACCACAAAAACTTAGAGGAAAAAATAATCATTTTCATGAAGATTGTCCTGGCATTGTTTTATGCATTGAGCCTGATCCAGAGTATATGGATTCTTTTAATGATTATTTAAAAAGCGATCATCCACCTATTTTGCCAACGGAATATTATCGCATAATGTGGAGAGGGTTTGATGGAACTCCTTTAAATAGGCGCCCACTCGAGCTTAGATCAACACTTATTGATGGAAGAACAATTAGATCGACGAGTGGAGTTGATTATCAAACAAGACAGATGTTGTCTGATTACATAGAGGCAAGTGAAAGTGCTGAACTCTCAGTATCCTATCGTAAAGCCAGACATAAACTTACAGAAGATATTCTGAATAAAGTCAATATAAGAATTGTTGAAGATACAAAAATGGTGCATGAGCATAAAATTGGCTTGCAAATGGATCAATCATCTGCTTCAGATTGGGGTTCGAATGTAATACCGTGTATAAATGCAATTCCGTTTTCTATGTCAGGTCAAGGTCAACAAGTCGTTACAAAGATTGCATTGGCTTTAAATATGTCAAAAGATATAAGTAGTTATGTGTTAATAGAAGAACCGGAAAATCATTTGTCGCATACTTCATTGACTAAGATTGTTAAGCTAATTGAAACATTATCTTCTGGTAGACAAACATTCATTGCGACTCACAGTTCTTATGTTTTAAATCGCCTTGGAATAGATCGATTAGTTCTTTTATACGCTGGGAATAAGACATTATTTAAGGATTTATCAAAAGAAACTATAGATTACTTCAAAAAGCAATCAGGATACGATACATTGCGACTGGTATTAGCTAGGAAACTTGTAATAGTTGAAGGTCCTTCAGACGAAATGTTGTTTAATAGAGCATATTATGATATCTCAGGGAAATATCCATGTGATGATGAGATTGATGTTATTACTCAAGGAACTAGAAATAGAAGAGCGCTTGAGCTTTGTCATTTTCTGAATAGATCAGTAGCGGTATTAAGAGATGTAGATAAGCAAAATCCAGAGTATTGGAAAGAGAAAGCGAAAGATTACTTGAAAAAGGGCATAAGAGAAATGTTTGTTGGGAAAAAAGAGTTTGGACATACTCTAGAACCACAAATTATATTCTCTAATAAGGATAATGAAAAAGACTTGAGAGAAATTGTTAATTGTCCGGAGGATGAGGAGTTAGGCGAATATATGATATCTAATAAAACCGAATCTGCATGGCTTATTGCTGATAGTTCAAAAAGTATCAAATTCCCCCAATACTTTATTGATGCGATTAGCTTTATTCGAAATCTATGAATAGAGTAATTTTTGCACCGGCAGGAGGGCGTAAGACGCAATCAATTATTGATCTTTGTCAGATGGGGGTTTCTGACAAAAGACGCTTAATTGTCACTTTTACGACTACTGGACAAAATGTAATTGAGCAAAGATTATGGAATTGTAATTGTACTTCGTCAAAAGTTGAGGTTCAAGGATGGTATTCATTTCTATTGAATAATTTCATTCGTCCATATATATATGATTTATTTCCAGGACAATCTGTATCAGGGCTACATTTTGTAGATGGAGAAGATCCTACTCTTTATAAAAAAGGTGTTAAACGGTATTTTGATAGAACTGATAAAGTTTATAGTAATAACATTGGGAAATTAGCTAAGGAAATTTCACTAGCAAGCAATGGTGCTTGTCTCGATAGATTACATGGTATCTATGACACAATTTATTTTGATGAAGTTCAAGATCTTGTTGGAAATGATTTAGAAATATTAGAAATGCTATTACGAACAAATATAGAGATCATTGCAGTTGGAGATGTAAGGCAATCGATTTTGAGAACAAGTAGGACTGATAGAAAAAACAACACATATAACGGATTACAAAAGATTGTGTGGTTTAGACAAATGGAAGCAATAGGATTATGCAAAATCGAAGAAATTAATACAACTTGGAGGTGTAACCAAAAAATTATTGATTTTGCAGACTCAGTGCTTCCCAAAGATCTAAAATTTCCATCAACAAACTCGATGCAAAAAATGGAAACTGATCATGATGGAATATTCGTAGTTGAGTGGAGTAATGTCAAGGATTACCTGATGAAATATAATCCTGAACCGTATAGACACAGTGTTAAAAGTAAAATAATTGATGGTGGTTGGGCTATAAACTTTGGATTGTCCAAAGGTAAGACAGTTCCAAGAGTGCTTATTTATCCAACGGAGCCAATTAAAAAATTCTTAAAAAACCAAGATAATAAATTAACTGAACAGTCTGCTTCAATGCTCTATGTTGCAATTACAAGAGCTATTCACTCTGTTGCTATAGTTGTAGATAAACCGAGTGAATACAGTATTACAGAATGGAAACCTGATTAAGGATATAGGTCTTTTGAGTATAGAATGACATATATTGTTACGTAAGGATTATTTAGGTGTAATTGTTTTCTTCATAACAGTATATGAAAAAAATAATACCGAAAAAAATAATACCGAAAAAAATAATATCCAAGGTGTACAGATGCCCTTCTAAACGTGGAAGTTTATGAGGGCATCTTTTTTGTTTCAAATTTTTCCGCTCAAGAGTACTTCTCATCGTGGAAGTAAGTGAAAGGAAAAAATTAATTCCGTACAATTAGCCTTCTCATCGTTGAAATATATGAAAAGAAAATTTTTGTAGGGTAGCCGAAAAATTACCTTAATAGTAGGGGGCAAAATTATTTTTCGTCCAACAACTCGTTCTATCGTTGAAATTAGTAGAAGCACTTTTTTTCTAGTCGGTTGTCAAAAAGCTGTTCTCACTGCTTATACAGTAAGGACTCTCTCAAATTCAGAAAGAAAAGAAAATTCAAAGGAGGAATTAGAAAATGAAAAAACGATTCAACACCATAGATGGTCAAGCTTTAATGACCATGCCACTGCAACCCTTAGAATTTGTCATTGAAAATCTATTATCCAATGGGCTACACGTTCTCGCCGGTTCACCAAAGGTGGGGAAGAGCTGGCTTGCTTTATGGCTTGCCGTTACTGTTTCAAAAGGTTAAGAAATCTGGGGCAACAAAGTAAAACAAGGTGACACTTTATATCTTTGCTTTGAAGACAGTCAGATCAGAATTCAAAATCGACTGTTTGAAATTACAGACGAAGCTTCTGCAGCTGTTAATTTCTGTACGGAGCAAGCAACATTATGTGGTGAGCTTGAAGAACGGATCAGAACTTTTGTAGAAGAGCATCCATGTTGTGTTCTCATTATAATCGACACCCTGCAAATGATTCGTGGTTCTTCAACAGACAATAGCTATGCTAGTGACTACAGTGATTTATCTGTTCTAAAAAATATTGCAGATGAACTTGGAATTGCCATTCTCTTAATTCATCACCTGAGAAAAGAAAATGACAATGATCCCTTCAACAGAATATCTGGTACCACTGGTATTCAAGGTGTGGTGGATTCTAGTTTTATTCTTTCTGAAGATGTTCGTGGCAGTGGTCAAGCGAAGCTATTTTGTGTTGGCAGAGATATTGAGTACCGAGAAATTTGTCTGAAACGAAATGAAGAAAATATCTGGGAAGTGGTATCGGATAGTTTTCAGAATAAAGATGTGCTGCTCCATGACATTGTGCTTCTCATTTCTGAATTTATGAAAGACAAAGAAAGTTACACTGGATCGCCAACAGAATTATCGACCCTGCTATCTGTTCAAAGTGGTGATCAAATATCTTCAAGACTTTTGTCAAAACATATCAGACTGAACCTCGAAGAACTTTGCAAACGTTTTATCCATGCGGATTTCAAAAAGAGTAATGGCAAGCGGATTATTTCTCTTTATGTTATGAGGGACGATAGTGGCGATAATCAGGGGACTTCTGTAGGTGCTCCAGATGATGACCCTTTCGACCCTGTGGAAGTGAGCCGTGGTTAATCAAATTCAGAGAAAAAAGCAAATCAGCGATTACTTGCCCCTGTGTGGCAGTTTCTAGAGCCATTGGCATCACAATGCCTGATGCCGAATATAATCGGAATTTGGGGCGAATGTGAGCCGCAAAACGGCAGAAAAGAAAAGTGGCGTAGTGGGGACAGTTGAAACTACTGCATTTGCCACTAACAAAAATTAATATTATAAAAGTGCAGGATAAAGGAAGGTGGTCGTGGACGCCCACCTTCCAGTCACAAACGCCCGCAGTGCAGGCGTTACAGCGATTCAGTTTAGGTGCTGTAAAACGGGTTTTGTGCTGTATAGGGTGCTGTAAAAAGTATGGAATGGGTAAAATCAGCCATTTGCAAGGTGCTGTATAGGTGGTCGTGAAGGTAGTTAAGCAAAAAAATGAAAAATTGGAGGTGGCAATATGATGCAAATTGTCAAGCAAAAAATTCAACAAAACTGGTATAAAATCTGGTTTGAATTTCAACTTAAAATAGCGAAGATAGTTCTAAAAAATAACAGAGGCGAGGGGACAATCGATGGTGCATTGACCGCTCTTTCTATAATCCCAACGGATTACATCTTCTTTAAAAACAACGAAGAAAAATATGCTGTTCAGCTGAGTTTGCTAAATACACTCCGGCAGGAGAATCTGTTAACACCAAAAGAATATGAAAAAGTAAAAGGCTATTTGAAACAAAAGTATAAAGTTGCATAAGCCTTGAAATTACTGAGACATACAAAAAAATCTTGTTCTAGACTTCAAAAAAATCTTCAGCTATACTGTGTCGTAACACTAATAAAGAAAGGAGAAGCCATGGCAGAAGTACAAGTCATAAAAGCTAGTGAAGGCAAAGTCAATCGTCGAACTGGAAAAATTATGGACCATTTAAGGGTGGCTGCTTACTGCAGAGTCAGTACAGATTCCGATGAGCAGCTAAGTAGTTACAACTCCCAAGTGACTCATTACACCGACTTAATTCATAAAAATGGAGCCTGGGAATTCGTCGATGTCTACGCAGATTTTGGCATTTCAGGCACCCAAACTAAGAAAAGAACTGAATTTCAGCGAATGATAAAAGATGCGAAAAATGGTCTCATCGACATGATTATAACTAAAAGCATCTCCAGATTTGCCCGAAATACTATCGACACCTTGGAGCATGTGAGAGAATTAAAAGAAATTGGTGTAGCTATTACCTTTGAAAAGGAAAACATCAATACCCTGACTTCTAACGGAGAACTGCTCCTAACTATTCTATCTTCACTGGCACAAGGTGAAAGTGAATCCATCTCTCAAAATACAAAAATGGGACTTAAAATGAAAGCCAAGCAAGGAGAACTTATCGGATTTAATTCTTGTCTGGGTTATGCTTATGACACTGAAACGAAAAAAATGATTCTTAACGAAGAAGAAGCTGAGACAGTCAAATTCATTTTCAAACTCTATATAGAAGGAGCAGGGGCTCATACCATAGCCAAAGAACTAGAGGGTAAAGGTATAAAAACAAAGAAAGGCATGGATAACTGGCACGACAGTGCTATCGCAGGCATTATCCGAAATGAAAAGTATGTTGGAGATGTGGTCATGGGTAAAACTTACACCGTTGATCCCATCAGCAAAAAGCGAATCGTCAACTTTGGGGAGCAGGACAAGTACTACATTAAAGACCATCACGAACCCATTATCTCTAGAGAACTTTTCAATAAAGCTCAAGAAATCAGAGAAAAAAGAAGTAGACGCACTAACGATGGCAAGATTAAACGTCATAGCATGGACTACCCGTTTAGTAATATCATGAAGTGCAAATACTGTGGTGGCACCATCATCCGAAGGCTATGGACTTCAGGTAAGAACCCAAAATTCGTTTGGTACTGTCATCATGCAGCGAAAAAAGGCAAGAAGTTCTGCCCACATTCCAAAGCCATACCAGAGGAAGTGATGGAGCAATCCTTTGTCAGAGCTTTTAACGCCTTATGCAAAGACAACGAAAAAATTATAGACGAATTTTTAGCCAACCTATCTAAAAGCCTTGAATATCGTGAGCACGAACTAGAGCAAAAAAAAATCAATGACAAAATCAACAAGCTCCACAATCAGAGAAACCAATTGGTGGACTTGCTGCTAGAGCAGAAAATTGATAAAGACATCTACGACCAAAAGTATGACAAAGTCTTCGAAGAGATTGAAATTGCAGAAGGAGAAATACAAGCGTATAATGAAAACAACGACTTTGGTGAAGACTTTAGAAGCAGGCTGTTCAGCTTCAAACGGATCTTCGAAAAGAAGAAAACCATGGAAACCTTTGACGGTGAAATCTTTAGAACCTTGATCAAAGAAGCCTACATAGGCGAGACGGATGAAGCAGGAAACCCATTACCCCACGCCATCAACTTTGTATTCAAAACGGGGCTGAAAATCAACATTTCACCCCTGTTTCCGAAAGAACCACCCCCAGAGGCAGACCATGCACTTTGTGATGGTTAATAGGTTTTAAGTGCTTCACTTTCTTTTATCTCAGAACTTCTAAAATCAAATGGATTATTTTTAACAGCAGTTAAAAACAAATAGGGATAATCAATTTGCATATGGGACATATATGAGACCCATTCAACAGATAGAAGCTTATAAACACGTTCGGAATCGATTTGTATGTGGTCGATATCTGACTGCTGTAAGTGATGTAACTCATGTACTTTTAGTTCGTCGGCTAAATGGAATATGCTCATTAAAACTTCTGAAAACTGACCATGTTCATGTATCGTTGGATTTGAAATAAGGTTAACGATGAGTTCTTTGTGAAGGGATAAATTCTCGTCAAGTTCAAGTAGATTAACTAAAGTCATATCTATTTTGAAGTTGTGAGATATGATACAGTTTTTTAGACTTTCATATTGGGTAGCATCCCATTTAAAATCAATTTGTGCTTTAAAATCTGTATCTTGAATGCTCGTGTCTGCTTTCACAAAATGGTTGAGCACAAAGTTGCCAATTTCTTGATAGAAAAGTCCAATAAGCATGTTGTGTTTTTTAGCGATGGATCTTTCATCACGTTTTTCAATAATTCTCTCTAGTACTACTGATACGAAAAATACTTCTAGTGGAATAAATGCCAAATCCGATAATAAAAAAATCATGATATGATGAAGATCTTTAAATATCAAGTAATGAATAAGATGGAGTAAAATAGATAAACCGATAAGCAAACCGCCTAAGATTATCGTGTGCTTGTATTTCTTCATATAACGCTCCTAAGTTTAAAAGTCTAATTTTATCTATTATATCGCATTAATAAGGATATTGCTAACCTCATCCAATAAATTATATCATCTAGAATTGAAATAATTGTAAATTGTAATCATTAGTTGGGTAAATACTATGTAATATCTATTAGAGAAAGGATTAACTATGCAAATAGACGATTATACAAAAGGTAATATAAAAAAGCAGCTTTTAACAATGGCAGTGCCAGTAAGTGTTGGGCTGTTCTTTAATACGATGTTTAATGTGGTGGATACTTTTTATGCAGGCAAACTCAGTACAGAATCACTTGCTGGGATGTCGTTATCATTCTCAGTCTTTTTTATGTTAATCGCCATTGTTTCTGGTGTGAGTACTGGTTTATCAGCGCTTTTATCAATAGCCTCTGGTAAAAAGGATGAAGCTGAAATAAAGGTTTTAACTGTAAATGGCATGTTTTTAACTCTACTAATCAGTCTTATTATCTCCGTTTTAGGATTTTTCGTATCACCTATGCTTTTACACGTCTTAGGTGCAAGAGGAGAAACATTGAATCAAGGTACTTATTATGTTAAGGCAATTTACGCAGGCGCAGTATTCTTTGGACTTAATTCTGCATTAAATGCACTTTTATCCTCTCGAGGCGTCACAAAACCTTATCGTAACTTTTTAGTATTTGGTTTCTTTTTAAATCTTATCCTTGATCCATTACTTATTTTTGGACCATTTGGACTACCGCGTCTAGGGACACTGGGTGTCGCTCTTGCAACGGTGATCGTGCAAATAATTGGCAATGTTTATCTTTTTATGAAATGTAAAAAAGTGCTAAATGTTTCATTGGCTATTTTTTCGAAAAAATACTTCCAGTTAAAAACGCAGTTTGATATTTTGGCACAAGGTATACCTGCTTCATTAAACATGTTAACCATAGCACTAGGGGTATTTGTCATCAACTTTTTTATCTATAAACACGGGGATGATGCTGCAATCGCTGGTTATGGTGTTGCCATGCGCATCGAACAACTCGCTTTACTTCCTGCCATAGGATTAAATACAGCGGCACTTACAATAGCCGGACAAAACTACGGTGCAAAAAATTATGAGCGAATCAAAGAAACGTATAAAGAGGGTCTTAAAGTTGGGATGCTGATCATGACAGTCGGCATGGTTTTGATTTTTCCACTTGCATCATTTTTAATTGGTATTTTTAACAAAGACCCCAAAGTTGTATTTGAAGGTGCAAGGTATTTAAGAATTGAGTTTATCGCTTTTAATGCCTATATCATCCTAAATATTGGCTTATCAATTTTGCAGGCGATTAAAAAACCGCATTATGCAATTTGGATAGGCGTTTATAGACAACTGATTATGCCGTTTCTACTTTTCAACCTATTTGGAACTATTCTGGGGTGGGGGCTCATCGGTATCTGGTGGGGGATTGTAACGACGACATGGACGGGTGCCATAGCTTGTCTTTTATTTGTTAAATATGAGCTTTCAAAACTATCTTCTATTTAGGAGATAGTTTTTTTATTGAACCAAAGCTTGAAGGCGTTGGAATAACATCGTGAATCTTTGAACTATAAGTTGTTGATTTGGAGTAAGTACAGTTGTAAAATAAAGTTGAACATGTTCAAAGGTGGTTTGAAATGAAAGAAATTAGTGAAATTAAAAAGCATATTCTTGATGCAACTGTCAAAATGTTACTTCAAGGGATAGATCCTGAACTTATTACAGTTAGGAAAATCGCATCAAAAGCAAATATTGCAGTGGGGCTCATCAATTATCATTTTGGTTCAAAGGATAACTTGATATTGGCTGCGATCGAATTGGTTATAGAAAGTGTGTCAGGCGAAGGGGTTTTAATTCTTGTAGATGATCAACTAGCGCCATCACTTAGATTGAGACAATTCTTGTATAAAATGTCTGAAATCGTACTTCACTATAACGCATATAGCAAGATGTTACTTAAACACGAGCTGTTAAGTGATAGCTTTGCTACTCCTTCATATATATTAGAAATCTTGAAAGAAATTGACCCTAAACTGTCCAATAATGAGCTTAGGATGCTTTCAATTCAAGTAGTAGCACCAATGCAATATATTTTTATGAAGGAAAATGGTTTTTTAGCATATCTAGCTTTAAATGAGTTTGATTATAAGGAAATAATCGAATTGCACCTCAAGCGATTAGGGTTATAAGAATGGAGGAAAAATGAAACTATTTACAAATATCATATCAATCATGGCGATCATCAGCTTGCTATCAACTTTGATCTGCGGACTATGGATAAAACAACAAATCAATTTAGATGCAAGTAGTATAGAATTTCATAAATGGATAGGGATACTCTCAGTTGTTTTAGCAGTGCTGGCTTTAATTTTAAATATGGTCAAGAAGTGAAAATGTAATTTATCATCAAAAGACAAAAAAGAACACAGTCACTGGAGTGCTCCAATGATTGTGTTCTTAATTTTTGATAGATAACTTAAGTTTAATTATAAGTTACAAGTGGATTTCCTTCTAAGATAGTTTCAACTTCTTCATAGCCTTTTGGATAAGCAAAATTATATCTTGGAGGTAATGCAAATACATAAGCATCATTTACCCCTAACATAGTAGGTGGGATGGGAGCGGCGCTTACGTTGTATTTTTCATCTAATATATCTTGCCATTGTTCATGCGTAAAAACTAAGATCGGAATATCTTGTGTTACTTCAGCCTCAGTCCATAGAGGATTTCTTAAATAGATTTCAGGACCTGATTGGTTGTAATCTGCCGAAGTGCTTGCCCACTGATCTTCAACTACTGTATAACCAAACCATGAGCTAGGCAAAGTAAATTTAAAACCGTATGTTGAATTGTCATAAACTACGTTTTCAGAATTTGCGTCAGTTGTTGCTTCGGTACTAGATTCAGTAGTGACTTCAGCGGTGGTGGGTGCTTCGGTGGTGATTTGAGTGGTTACCTCAGTTGAATTTTCTGTTGTTAAGGTATCTTCCTTTTTACTACAGCCTATCGCTGTAAGTGCAAGTGTTGAGATGGCAAGGGTTAATACCATCATTTTAGTTTTATTCATAGATTCACTTCCTTTTTGACCTTACTTAAATGTCCTAGTTTCAGTCCTAATATTAAACCTATTTTTAATTGGAAAATAGCTTAAAATGTAAATTTTATGTTAGCATCACATTACAACTTAATTACACGATAAAACCCAATATAAGGATCACAACTACGATGAGAGGCGCTGGAACTTTCCGCGTCAACAATAAAGCCATCGTAAGTAGTGTAACAAGTATGTTTTCAAAATTTAAGCCGCTCTTTTGCATGAGAATAACAGCTGAGATAGAAATCAGACCGCCTGCGACTGCATTGATACCTTTTAATGAAATTTTGATGCCTTTGACACTTTTGAGCTTTTCCCAGATTGGAAAGATGAAATAAATAAGGAGTAAACCAGGTAAAAATATCCCAACTCCACCAGCTATAGCACCGAGAATTTGTGTAAACACGCCACTTCCTCTTGCTGCCATACCTCCAGCATAAGCACTAAAACTAAACATTGGTCCTGGTAGGCCTTGAACGAGTCCATAACCTGTTAAAAATTCTCCGTTAGTCATATATTGATTGAGTTGAACAAGTTCTGTGTGCATCACTGGTACTACCACTTGACCACCACCAAACACAAGATAACCATATCTATAAAAACTTTCAAACAGATGAACGATGCGATTGTCCCAAGTAAGCGTAAGGATGATGCTGCCTATAGCGATAATTGAAAATGCAATAAGGTAGTGCCATGGAGGAGATAATTTAACACGATTCCATAGATCTTTTTCTTTTGAGGTTACTATGCTAACTATTCCACCTATTATTAAAACACTTGGAAAAATCCAAGGATCTCTCACTAAATAGGTGGTTATTGCACCGAAAAGCAATAAAATAATCGTAAGTTTGTCTGTCACTACTTTACGGCCTATTCTAAAGGCAGCTACAACAATGAAGCCAACTGCCATAGGACCAATAAATCTAAGAATTGATTGAGAAATATTGTTGGTTTCTAGAAATTGATAAAGGAACGATAATAGTGTCATAACGATCAGAACCGGGAGTGCCCACACAAGCATCGTAAAAAATGCAAGTAAGGGACCACCCGTTTTATAACCAATGGAAACTATAGTTTGCGTACTTGTAGGTCCAGGTAAAATACTACAGAGTGCGATCAATTCGACTAGTTCTTCTTCCGATAAGTATTTCTTCTTAATGACGAGCTGATCAGTAAAGACACCGTAGTGTGCTTCGGGGCCACCATAGGCACCAAGTGAACAGATAAATACATCTTTAAGGAAACTTTTCCAGTTGGCTTTATGAGTATCTTTTTTTATACTGTTCAAAGTGTTCATAGTCTTTTTCATGCAAAAGTTCTCCTTTCATGTTGCAAATAAAATTTAAAGATTATATTGTGATATCTCTATTAGAGTGGTAAAATAAAATCGATATCCGATATCGGAAAGCGATATTGAAATTAATTTGATTATACACTAGGGGGGATAGGGGTGCAAGATAAAATTCTGCGTAAGTTTTTTTTAGGTTTTATACAAATTCACATTCTACATCATGCAAAAAAAGAGCCATTTTATGGGACATGGATGATTGAAGAATTGAGAGAACACGGCTATGATATGAGTCCAGGAACGTTATATCCTATGTTACACGACATGGAAGCTAAAGGAATCTTGTATAAGACAGATAAAACAGTTGAGGGTAAAATTCGAAAATACTACGGCATAACGGATATTGGTCAAGAAGTATTAGAAGAAGCCAGAAAAAAAGCTTATGAACTTTTTAAAGAAATCAAAGATTAAAGTATAAAAAGTAATAATTAAATTAAATATAAACAATAAGAGGGAAGTAATGTCAACTTTTCGGATGATTAAAAAAGATTTTCAGATTAAGAAATTTTGTATGTATGGCTTTTTTAAAGATCTTACTTTTTTTGAACCATACTTGTTAATATACCTTATAGGTATGGGATTGAATCTTTTTCAAATTGGGTTATTATTTGCAATTAGAGAGGGCATGATCTATATTTTTGAAGTCCCTAGTGGCATCATAGCAGACCATTATGGCAAGAAGAAAGAACTCCTGATTTGCTTTGCATTCTATATCGTATCATTTATCTTCTTTTTTTATGGTAACGGTTTTTTTATTATGGCAATTGGGATGATATTTTTTGGCCTGGGTGAAGCTTTTAGATCAGGTACGCATAAGGCAATGATTTTGACTTATTTGGAGCATAAAGGGTGGTATGAACATAAGGGATATGTCTATGGTCGTACACGTTCATTTTCACTTTTGGGTTCTTCACTTTCAGCTTTTTTATCCATATTGTTTGTTTTGAATCTACCAGCACTAAAGTGGGTTTTTCTACTTAGCATAATACCTTACATCTTTGATTTTATACTAATTATGACCTATCCAGATTTTTTAGATGAAAAAAGACAAACTGAGAAGAGCTTAAAAGTTTTCTGGAAATTGAGTATAACTCAACTCAAAAGTGTTTTCAAAAATAAGACCCTTAATAAAGTCATCATCAGTGCTTCTTCCTATGATGGTATTTTTAAAACCATCAAAGATTATATACAGCCAATTCTCAGTATGCTTTTATTAGCTGCAGGTGCTGGTATCTTGTTTGATTTGGATGCAGATCAAAGCTTGAAAATATATTTAGGTGTCATATATGGCATTTTCTATATTTTTAGTTCTTTAGTTTCAAAAAACATTTATAGGGCGACCCGAAAATGGAATGCAGTTGTTGTTTTTGAACGCCTATATGATGTAATGGGAATTCTATTAATTGTACTTGCTATTGCTGTTTCACAGAAATACCTTTACCTTGCAATAACGGTTTACTTTGTACTTTATCTGCTGATGGATGCTAGAAGACCTGTGTTCGTTGATGTTTCTAGTGATTATATGGACCGAGAGCACAGAGCAACTGTACTTTCAATCGAAAGTCAATTTAAAGCACTTTTCATGGTTGTTTTTTCACCTCTTTTTGGTTGGATTGCAGATCAATTTTCTATTTCAATTTTATTTGTTGGAATTGGCATTTTTCTTTTGATTTTGAATCGTTTTTTAAGTTTAGGTAATATAAAGCTTAAGAGTTGACGCGACTAGGAGTGGATGTTATAATCGTTAAATGATAATTATTATCAATAACGAAAGGAGCAGATTCATGAATTGTAACTGTGCAACAGCAGAAAGAAGTCAAATTGAACTAGTAGATATTGTTAAACACACGGATGAAATTTATAGTTTTGACTTTCATAGCCAAGAAATCAATCAATGGCATGAAGGTGATAGTTCAAAACTTTTTATAAAAATAGGGGATAGAGAAATCAGTAGAAAGTTTTCTTATGCCACTTTACCAGGTGAATCACTAATCAGATTTACAACGAGGATTAGGGCGTCAAGAAGCGATTATAAAGAAGTGATGTCTAATCTGGTCACAGGAGATGTTCTCGAAATAACTGAACCCAGTGGCAATTTTAAATTATTGCGACATAATAGACCCTTATTGATGTTATCCAATGGGGTGGGAATAGCTGCGATTCGCGCATTGATAAAAGCGTATGCAAATGACAGTTTTGGTGTTCCCGAACTGGCTCAAATAAACGTTGATCCAAAGAGTATGATTTATAAAGATGAGTTCGATGAACTAATGATTGAATTACCAACCTTCAAGTCACAATATACAGCAAATCGAAAATCATTTTATCAAACATTAGATTTCGAATTACAAAGAATGATGTTGTATTCAGATAATGAACCTTATGTCTATGTAGTAGGGAGTGATAGTTTTGTCGACGATGTAATTTCATACTTAAGAGGTGTGGGATTCCCAAATGAAGATATCATAACAGATGGACATCGAATAAGCGGTGGAACTTGTGGTTGTAGTGAAAATGATGGCTGTGGTTGCGGCTCTAATTTAGTCACTAATGTTATAACCTTTTAAATAAGAATTGTCTGCAAGTGATTGCAGACTTTTTTATTTTTATGGCATTTATAAATTCAAACTCTTATAATTAAATCATACAAAATCAATTGCTTTGAATAGGAATCTTATAGGTCATGTGGAAGAAAGGTGAGACAAGTGGAAACTTCTCTATTTCAAAATGAGTTATTGCATCTATATGAAAATGAATATGATAAACTTTATTGTATTGCATTTAGAATGACTGGAAATCACCATGATGCTGAAGATGTATTGCAGAGTGCTTTTCTTAAGGCGATTAAACATTTGCAAAAATTTAAAGGAGAAGCCAAACTTTCAACATGGCTATATCGAATTTTAGTAAATGAAGGTAACAATAACTTCAAGCAAATAAAAAAACTTCCAGTCGTAGCTATTACACAATCTTTAGGTATATCAGAGGTTGATTTTTTTGCAAACTTAGAAGCATCTAGTGAACCAATTGAAAATAAACTTATAGTTGAAGAAATGAGGGAAAAATGTCTCACTGCTTTTATGCGGTGCTTACCAAAACAACAAAGAGCAGTATTTGTATTAAGGACGTTTCTTAATTTATCCCTTTTAGAAATTGCCGAAATATTAGAGATTTCAGAGAACAATGCTAAAGTTACGCTTTATAGATCCAGAAAAAGTATACAAGAACTTCATTATGAACGCTGTAGCTTAATTGATCCCTCTAAACCTTGTAAATGTTATTTATGGGTTAAATTTATGAAGGATAAAAATTTACCATTGCCAGTTGGTTACACCGATTATAAAGATCCGTTTTTAATGGATGAATATAAACAGTATATCCACGGGTCGATGGATATCTATGCACTTTATAAAGTCGGAAGGCAGATTCCCAAAGATACATTTATAAGTAAATTAAGAGAACAAATTTTGTAACCTTTTTTCCTTTTATGTGTCTAAGTTATGTAAGGCAAATTTAAGGAGGTAAACAATGAAAGAAAAAATTGTCGCACCATGTGGAATTGATTGTTTTAATTGTGAGATGTTTGAAGAAAATGTTACCATTGAATTTCAGGAACGGTTAGCAGCAATGTTTAATGTGCCCAATGAACGCATAACTTGTAAAGGTTGCGCAAATGGAAACCAGTGTTTGTTACTTGATTTACAAGGTCAAGAGTGTAAAACTTTGAGTTGCATCAATGAGAAGGGAATCAAATTTTGTTTTGAATGTGTTGATTTTCCATGTGAAAACCTAATGCCATTAGCAGATAGGGCTTCTACTCACCCTCATAATTTTAAACTCTATAATCTTTGTATGATGAAAAAGCTAGGTGTTGAGGGCTGGCTTGATATTGCAACAGATATAAGACACACCTATTTTAATCATAAAATGGCAATTGGAACTGGTGGAAGTAAATCTTTATAGTTTAAATCGAGCTAGAAAAAAGAGAGCCAAAATTGGCTCTCTTTTATTTTAAAACCTTTGCGATAACCTCTGAAAAGACTTCAGGTGGTTGAGCGCCAGAAACTGCGTATTTCCCATCGAAAATAAAATAAGGTACACCAGTGATGTTTAAGCTATGTGCTGCGTTTTCATCACTTCTTACATCTAACTCGTACTCATGTGAATGAAGCATATTTAAAACTACATCTTTTTCGATTCCAACTTCTTCGGCCAACTTTACAAGCACATCGAAATCAGAAAGAAGAAGTGATTCTTCGAAATAAGCTTTAAATAATCTCTCTGCTAAAACTTGGTCTTTTCCGTAAGTCTTTGCGAGTTGCACCAACCTATGTGCATCAAAAGTATTTGTAGGTTTCATATCGGCAAAATTATAATTGAGTCCCAAAGCTTTGGCCTGAGCAATAATTTGTTGGTTAGATGCGGTTGCTCTTTCTACTGAGATGCCGTATTTTTTTGCGATTAGTTCATTGATACTAAGGTCATATGATTTTGCAGCATGCGGATCTAGTTCAAAACTTTTAAAGCTAATCTCGTATGTGACATCAGAAGGTAATTGATTAAGGGCAATTTCTAATCGTCTCTTTCCAATATAACAAAATGGACATACAAAATCAGACCAAATTTCTATTTTCATAACATTCTCCTTAAATAGTATATTGACTGTTTAGTCATAAAGTAGTGTGTGTTACATGTTACTCATAACATGTAGTAAATCAGTATAATCCTCATATAACTCAAAGTCAACCTTACAAAAATGTTCGTTTAGTGTAAGGCAAAACGATGGCTACGAATTTAAAATAGTATACAATTTAATTATGTAGAAAATAGTATCGAAAAGTAAAATAAAATATGAATAAGTAAACTTTATTTTTATTGAGAGATAAGGAGGCATAAAATGCATAAATACAAGAAAATTTTGTTAATGTTTCTTTTACTAATTATTTGTATGAGCACTGTATTTATCATTAAAGCGACACCGATTGTCTCACGTGGTTACGATATGTATCAAACGGCAATTAAGGAAAAAAGTATCATGGACACCATAAATACGATTAAAAGCAATCCGCAATATATTACGCTTGACCAAATACCGAAGGCTTACTTAAATGCGGTAATTGCGTCGGAGGATAAACGATTTTACCGTCATAGTGGTATTGATTTTTTTGCAACCAGTAGAGCTATGTTCAACAATCTTGTAGCAGGCTCATATGTACAAGGGGGAAGTACAATCACCCAGCAACTCGCAAAAAATATGTACTTTTCTTTTGAAAAGAAATATGAGAGAAAAGTTGCAGAATTGTTTGTTGCTTTTCAACTTGAATCCCTATTAACTAAAGATGAAATATTAGAACTGTACTGCAATATAACTTATCTTGGTGAAGGGTGCTATGGCATAAATGAAGCTTCGAATTTTTATTATCAAGTTTCGCCGGAAGATTTGACACATTCTCAAATCACAATACTTGTCGCAGCTTTGAAAAATCCTACAAAATTAAATCCAAAGGCAATCATGTGATATGGGAGGAGGGATGAAAGTTAAAATGATAATTGCAATAGGTATCCTCATACTGTTTGGCTTATTAGCATCTGATTCACGTCTAAAAATCGTTCATTATAATCTGAAATCCACTAAAGTTTCTAGCAATATAAGAATCGCTCTTATAACGGATTTACATTCCTGTAAATATGGTGATAAGCAAAACGAGTTAATAAAAGCGATTGATACACAAAATCCTGATATAATCTTGCTTGGTGGTGATATCTTTGATGATGTAATTCCTCATGAGCAAGCAATCTACTTACTTGAGTACATAGGGGGTAAATACCCTTGTTACTATGTGACAGGAAATCATGAAGTGTGGAGTGGCGAAGTAGATGAAATCAAAAAAAATGTAATGTCGCTTGGAATTGGTGTTCTCGAAGGAACAAGCGAGATTATTCATGTTAATAAAAGTGCAATTCAAGTATCGGGAATTGATGATCCATCACTCTTCAAACTCAAATCAGATGGTTCAAATGAGATAGATCAGCTTATGGCAATTCAGAAAAATATGGATAAACATAGTTATCAATTGCTTCTGTCTCACCGACCACAAGAGGTGAAAACTTATTTAACTTATGGATTTGATTTAATGCTCTCTGGTCATGCACACGGTGGTCAATGGCGAATTCCTTATCTACTCAATGGATTATTAGCACCTGATCAGGGCTTTTTTCCTAAATATGCAGGCGGCATATATAAATTAAATAATGCGAGTTTGATCGTAAGTCGTGGACTTGCAAGAGAGTCCACTATTGTACCAAGAATTTTTAATCGTCCAGAACTAGTAATTATAGATATATCTAATTGAGTATAATATATCTAGATGATATGATAAAACCATATTAATTTAGGCGGTGGTTGAATTTGGATGATATGCTAAAGAAATTTATAACTAAAAATGCAGAGTTGGATACAGCTAAGCTTGAAGCCTTGATGAGCGACTTGACTGTGGAGAACTATCCTAAAAATAGGGTTTTATTAAATCAAGGAGAGATTTCCACTAATTGTTATACCGTATTGAAAGGGTGTGTAAGACAATATAGTACACTTGAAGATGGAAGGGAAATTACCATTGCATTTTTTACAGAAGATCAAGCCATAGTCCTTTTTAATAGTTACAAGTTTCAAGTGCCATCAGAGTATTCACTCATTTGTGTTGAGGACTCATCCTTGCTGGTGGGAAGCTTGGAATCAGAAGACAAGCTGTACTCAAAATACCCTGAGTTACAGCTTGTCACGCGTAATATGATGGAGATTAATTTTGGAAAAGAACAAGAAGAACGTGCACGTTTCATGTCTTTGACACCTGAAGAACGTTATATAAATTTAACACAATGGAGACCTGATTTGTTGAAACGTGTCCCTCAACACCAATTGGCAAGTTACCTTGGAATTAAACCAGAATCACTAAGCCGCATCAAGAAAAGACTGACGGCTACCACGGATTAAAAGCCAAAGCGCAAAACTTAGTTCGCCTATTGCCATAGGTATCGCGAGAATATTTTCAAGTGAATGTGTCAGTGAATTTAAACTCGGTGCTATAAAGTAAAGGGTATGAACAATAAAATAGCAAAGACCGGCAAATAACATAAGTAAGCTTAAAAGTCTGGGAACTTTATAGGCTTGAAACATCAGTATCGCAATGACCATGAGGTGTAGACCAAAAAATATGAGTCCAAACGACCAAAATTTATCAAATAAGTTCAATCGGTTCATTATATCACCAGATAGGGGGTTATCACCTAAATTAAATGCAGTTTTTAGTAGGTGATAGATTCCAATACCTAAAAATACTGAATAAATAATGCGAAGTGAAGCACTAATTACCGCAAGTCGTTTATTGATTGATTTAAAATAATAATAAAATGCAACTGCAACGACAATATCCAATAATAATATAGCAAGCCATGAAAAAATCTCAAATTTAAACTGAGTGAATTCATTCATAAGATTAGCATGTGTTAGTTCTGAATCAGACATTATTATAAGTTTGGAATGAATCAAACCATAGGCTATTCCTGCAAAAACCGTCATTATTAAAAGTGCAAGTGCTGCAATGAAAGCGGCATTTTTTTTATCTTTTTGACTTATTAATAGTGTGCTCATATTGAACCTCCTTTTTCTGTATTTTATCACTGGTATTTATATCACGCATTGACTTAAGTTAAGAGAGATTACTATCAAATTATTTAAAACACAAAAATCCTTGACAAGCTTTTTTATAAGCAGTATTATGCTAATAATAACATTTTCGGAGAATAATTATGAAATTATCTAATATTTTTGAAATAGCTAAGTACAACCATCATCACATCTAGAGTTTGTATCCATTGCGGATGCAAGCTCTATTCGTGCTTGTGTCCGCGTACTTAGAAAGCCGTACGTAGACGCCTCAGCGTTCACGTACGGCTTTTTTATTTATTCAAAAACTTTAAACTGGTTTGTAATAAAAATGAATAAGATCGATCAGTGACTTATTGTATGAAGTTTCTATTTAGAAAAACTATGCAATAAGAACGAGTATTCTATAAACTTTAAATGTAAATATTTTATAAATATGGAATTATGTATAAACTAATAAATATTAAAAGAGGGGCTAACAGATGAAAGACAATATGATGCATGAAACAAGCGCAAATGAGTACAACTTGAAAGATAACAACAATTCAATATTGGCGTCAGTAGTTAAAAAACTTCAAGTCAATAAACTAACACAACTTTTCACTCCTACGGTTATTGATCTATCTGTTTATGAGAAGTATGTCCATGAGGATCACCTCAAACAAGTTGTGAAACTCATTTCACCAAATGGCGAAGTTAAAGTGCTTAGATATGATTCAACTATCACCATGATTACCTCAAATTTGGTGAAGGATCAAGATAATATATTTTATATTGAACCCCAGTTTTCATATGATGTCGACAATATGAAAATCCAAGAAACGACTCAGATAGGCGTTGAGTTTTTAATCCATCAACCTTCAAACGAAAAAGTTGAACGAGATAAAATGCTTAATTTTGAAAAATGCTTGTTTTTGGTGAAAGAGCTCTCAGAGCTTATATGTACAGGTGAATATCAAATTGAGGTGAGTCAGTCGAAATTAGTAGACATCTTAATAAAGCCCATTACTTTAGATATGAGATCAGAAAATGAAATAAAGCATTATATTTCTAGAAAAAATGAACGTAAGGTTTTGGATGTGCTTAAAAGGAATATGGTGAATAAACCTGTGCAGGATCAATTACTCAAACTGATGCGCATCAGAGAACCACTTATTGCGTTAAAACATAAATCGGATGAAATTAATATACCTAGAGAGGTGAAAACGTGGATGGAAAGCATTGATACACTCAACGAAAAATTAGGTCAAAGTTTAATAATTGATCTTACATCTTCAGATCGACTGACGTATTACCAAGGTAATGTTTTTAAAGTCTATGACTTGACATCTCATAAAGAAATCATCAGTGGTGGCGAATATTATTTTGAAGACTATGGACTTATGGGTTGTGGTTTTTCTATCAAATTATAAGGAGTGAATGACATGCTGAAATTTGCAATAGCTAAGGGAAGGATCACAAAAGATTCAAAAGAACTACTGACGCGCTTAGGGTTTGATATGACAGAAGTGAATACCTCAAGAAAGCTTATACTTTATAACCTTGACCAATCTATATCACTTATTTTACTAAAGGCTGGAGATATTCCGCTTTATGTAGCCAATGGTGCAGTAGATGTTGGACTAGTGGGTAAGGATACAGTGCTTGAAAATGACTTAGATGTTTATGAACTGTGTGAACTGAATTTTGCCAACTGTACACTCTGTCTAGCTGGTCCGGTGGAGAGCGTTACACTGAAAAACGGCGTGAAGATTGCTACTAAATATCCACTTCTCACCAAACGATTTACACAAAGAAGAGGCATTGAGGCCGAAATTATCACTTTATCAGGTTCAATTGAACTTGCGCCACTTATTAACTTATCAGATTGTATCGTAGATCTTGTGCAGACAGGCGAAACCTTAAGGGAAAATAATCTTATGGTTTATGAGGAAATATTAAAGATTGCACCGATGATCATCGCCAACAAAGTGAGCTACCGTACAAAATCAGATGAGGTAACAGCTTTTATAAATACATGTGAAAGGTTTGGTAAATAGATGAAATTCTATGATGATGAAAGCTTAAATGAGCTATTTAAGGCTATTATAAAGCGTAAAAAAAGACAATCCCTATCTCTTTATCCTGCAGTCACAGAGATCATAGAGCAGGTCATCGAAGGAGGGGATGCGGCAATGAACGCCTTTTCACTAAAATTCGATGGCATCATACCTAGTGAGATTCTTGTTTCATATGAAATGATGCGCACAGCATATGATAACGCTGAACCACTATATATTGAGGCGCTCCAAGTTGCGATAGACAATATCACATCTTTTCATATGCCTCAAGTTATTAAAAGCTATGAACTCAAAGAGGAAAATCGCTATATGGGTCAAAAAGTAAGGGCACTCAATCGTGTAGGGATCTACGTGCCTGGTGGTGATGCAGCGTATCCTTCTACTTTGCTGATGAATGTGATTCCAGCAAAAATCGCTGGAGTAAACGATATTGTCGTTGTGACACCACCTCAAAGGGATGAAGACAAGCTAAGACCACTCTTAGTAGCAGCTTATATGTTAGAGATCAAGGAATTTTATCTTGTAGGAGGCGTACAAGCAATTGCCGCTCTTGCTTATGGCACTGAATCGATTAGACCGGTGGATAAAATAACAGGGCCGGGGAATCAATATGTAGCAGCAGCCAAAAAAATAGTCTTCGGTGATGTAGCGATTGATATGATCGCTGGACCTAGTGAAGTCTTAATCATATCTGATGGATCATCACCAATTAAATTTATAGCCGCTGACTTACTTGCACAGCTTGAACACGATGCTGAGACAATGGCTATACTTTTGACTACTTCCGAAGCTGAAATAACTCAGATTGAAATGGAAATAATGCGTCAAGTTGATAAACTATCGAGAAAAGAGAATATCTTAAAAGCACTTGAAAACAATACATTCATCGTAAAGTGTCGTTCTTTCTTGGAGATGATTACTGTTTCGAACGAAGTTGCACCAGAACATCTGGAACTTATGATCAAAAATGCAGAAGAATTATTAGATCAAGTCACAAATGCAGGATCAGTATTTATTGGAGGATTCACGCCAGAAGCACTAGGGGATTATACTGCAGGACCAAACCATACGCTTCAACGACGGGCAGTGCTAGATATGCCTCACCACTTGGCACTTATGATTTTCAAAAGCGCATGAATTATCTATACTATGGCGAATCAGAACTTAAAAAAGCGAGTCCATTTATAGAAATCTTCACAAAGAAAGAGAGGTTAGAAGCTCATGGAAAAGCAGTTACGATCAGAATATAAACTTTTGCTAGATGCCAACGAGATGAACTTTGATCCATCAACTTTAACACTGGACTGGGGTAAAATTAAAGAATTTAATCGTTATCCTGACCCCACTAGCATAGAACTAAGAACTGCTATCAGTGATGTGTTGAACCAAAAAAGGTTAAATTATGATTGCGAAAATCAATATCATCCGATTTTACCTAATCAGTTGATTATTGGAACTGGGTCTGATGAAATATTGAAGCTTATACTTGAGAGTTTGACGGATAAAGGGAGTGTGGTCTTATCGCCTACACCTAGTTTTAGTGAATATGAAAAACTAACAGAACTCGTAAAAGGCAAACTTATAAAAGTGCCTTGTAACGATTTAAAAGTAGATATAGAAGGATTGATTAACGCGAGTAAAAGTTTTGAGGCTAGAGTAATCTTCTTAGCAAACCCTAACAATCCCACTGGGCAATTGATGACCAAGTTTGAGATAGAAAAGTTACTTCTAGAAACAGATGCATATGTTGTGGTGGACGAAGCCTATGCAGAGTTTTCGGAAGTGACGGCACTGTGCCTTCTAGAAAAATATGAGAAATTACTCATCACGCGTACACTGTCTAAGGCATATGGACTTGCTTCTTTAAGACTCGGTTATTTAATCGCTAGTGAATCAATTGTAAGTGTATTAAGTGATTACAAAATGACGTATAACATCACAGGTGTTTCTGAAAGTATTGCAATTGAAGTGCTTAAAAATACGACCTATGCTGACCAATATATCAAAGGAGTAAAAAGCCTTCGCAAGCGTGCTTTTAGTTTGTTAAATGAACTGGAAAATATAATGGCAATACCAGGTGAGGCAAATTTTATCTTGATAAAGATCATTGGAGATCAACGCTACTTGCAGTTAAAAGTAGCCTTTGAAACTGCGGGTGTAAAAGTGAGGTATTTTAATAGTGGTAATAATGGCAAAGTTGATGAATCCCTTAATAATTGTATTAGGGTGACACTTACTACTGAAGAAGAATTTATGACGGTATTAGGCTTGATGAAAGGAGTGCTAAAATGATTGAAATCAAAAGGAAGACTACTGAGACAAGTGTTACTGTTCAGATAAAGAATGCACATGATGAGCTGCTGCAGACAAAAGTTGATATTGGCGTCCCATTCTTTGAGCATATGTTAAAGGCCATGCTGTTTTATGCAGGTCTAGAAGTATCAATAGATTGTAAAGGTGATCTTCATGTGGATGAACACCATAGTTTTGAAGATGTAGGAATTGTCATGGGAGAAGCCTTATTGAACTATTATAAAGCACAAAAAAACTTTCACCGTTTTTCATCGTGCTATGTGCCTATGGATGAGGCGCTTGTAAGAGCGGTACTTGATATCAGTGGAAGACCATATTTTCAAATTGAGGGTTTGGAGTTAGGCGTACTTAGCTCACTTGAACAAGCGATGGTAGAATTTATGCGTTCTTTTGTCATCAACGCAAGAATGACCGTTCATATAGATGTCATCAAAGGTTTTAATAGACATCATATTTTCGAAGCAGTTTTCAAAGCAATTGGATTTTGTTTAAATGAATCGCTTATCACAAGCAATCTTTTGATGAGTACGAAAGGGAGTATAGGATGATCGCTATTATAGATTATGGTATTGGCAATATTCACAGTTTAATCTCTGCTTTTGAGTCCTATGAATTAAGTGGGTCGCCTGTAGAGATTGTTCTAACTTCTGATGAGACCTTACTAAAGTCAGCAGATCTCGTCATACTTCCAGGTGTTGGTGCTTTTAAGTATGCCATGGAAGAGTTAGAGAAGAGAGACCTAATTAGGGTGATTCAATCACTCCACAGAGGCGGTAAAACATTAGTAGGTATATGCCTTGGGATGCAACTTATGTATGAATCTAGCGATGAATACGGCATCTGTAAAGGCTTGGGACTATTAAAAGGAAAGGTAGTAGAACTGCCAGAACAGATTAAGAAACCCCATATGGGTTGGAATGTCCTTAATTTCAACACACCAAATTCTAGTTTACTAGAAGAAATTTCAGATGAAAGCTATGTCTATTTTGTACATTCATTTTATGCATCTGAAATTGATGAGACAACCCTAATAGCAAGTACAAATTATGATGTTTTAATTCCGGCGATTGTGAAGCAAGGCAACTTAATTGGATTTCAGTTTCATCCTGAAAAAAGTGGAAGTGTCGGGGGACAATTGATATCCAATTTACTTACTTTAATTTAAGTTAAATAAATGGAGGACCTATTATGAAAGTAATCCCATCCATCGACTTACTCGGTGGAAAAGTGGTTAGGCTTTATCAAGGTGATTATGAAAAAGTGACGGTGTATTATGATGATGCAATAGAAGCTTTGAAGATGATTATATCTAAAGGGGCGTCGAGAATACACATCGTCGACCTCGATGGGGCAAGAAAAGGATCGGAGTCTTTTAGTACAAATGTTAATGAAGAAGTTATCAAAAACCTCGTCCAAACATTTAAAGGTAAAATTCAATTTCAAGTTGGTGGTGGCATAAGGAATCTTTCGGATGTAAAAAGATTAATTGAAATCGGTATTGATCAAGTGATTATTGGTTCGTTGATCTTTATTGACTTTGAAGCTTATCAGGAGATCATAAAACAATTTGGAGAAAAAATCATACTTGCCCTTGATGTGAAAGAGGGGTTTATCAAAAGGAATGGATGGCTAATCGATACACATATGACGATTAATGAACTACTCCAAAGTGGAAAAATTGGCGAGGTATATGCCATTATGACAACTGACATTGCTGTAGATGGCGCGCTCACAGGTCCTAATTTTGAGATGATGAAGGTCTTAAATGCGCAATCATATAAGTGGATTGCTTCTGGTGGCGTAAGCTCAAGAACAGATTTAGAGGCACTCAGCAAACTTGGCATATATGGTGCGATACTGGGGAAAGCTGTTTTTGAAGGAATGGTTGAGGACTTAAGTGACTTATAGTTGATGAATAATGAAATATGAATGTTAAATACTGAATACCAAGGAGGTAAAAAATGATAAACAAATTGGCTAAGCGAATCATACCTTGCCTAGACATACAAAATGGAATGGTATCCAAAGGGACAAAATTTGTCAATGTAAAAGAAATAGGAAATCCTATTGAGATGGCGATGTTCTATGAAGCACAAGGCGCAGATGAATTGGTATTTTATGATATCAATGCAAGTGTGGAGATGAGATCGAACTTCCTAAGTTTAGTGACTCAAATTGCCAACAAAATAAGGATTCCTTTTACAGTTGGTGGAGGGATTAGAACGGTTGATGATGTCTATAATGCGCTTCTTAGTGGCGCAGATAAAGTTTCGATCAACTCAGCAGCTGTCTTAACGCCAGAAGTTCTTAGTGCAAGTGCTAAACGATTTGGCAATCAATGCATCGTTGCATCACTTGATATCAAGAAAGTAAATGACGAATATATCGTATTTACACACGGTGGCAGAAATCAAACCCCATATAAAGCCATAAAGTGGGCACAAAAATGTGAATCACTTGGTGCAGGCGAACTCGTAATCAATGCCATAGATCAAGATGGTGTAAAAAATGGATATGATTTGGCACTACTTAAAATGATATCAGAAAACGTAAATATACCTGTCATTGCATCTGGAGGCGCAGGTAAGCAGATGGATTTTGTGAACTTGTTTAAAGCAGATGCGGCAGATGCTGCATTGGCTGCCAGTGTTTTTCACTTTGGAAACATAGAAATTCCGATGCTTAAAAAACTGATATTTGATAATGGCATCGCAGTTAGGACCTGCTTGTGAATAGAAACTGAAAGTATAAAAAACGTAACTCTATAACGCGAAAATGAAAAACAGAGAATAATAAAAATATAAGAATAAATAGAAGATGAGATTCGTCTTTTAATGAGAGGAAATGAAATATGGGACAAATAAAACTGGAAACGTTTAATGCTAAAGAAAGATTAGGTGTTATTGAAAATGTTATCTTTAACAAAGAAGGATTAATACCTTGTATCGCAGTAGATTTTCAAACTAAAGTAGTGCTTATGCAAGCCTATATGAACCAAGAAGCACTTGTCAAAACACTTGAAACAAGTGAAGTTACCTATTTCTCACGATCAAGACAAATGCTATGGAAAAAAGGAGAAACTTCAGGAAATTTTCAAAAATTAAAGGCACTATATCTCGATTGTGATCAAGATGCCATTTTAATTGAGGTGGAACAAATAGGTGCTGCTTGCCATGTTGGTACAAAATCATGTTTTTATGAAGATCAGGCATTGAATAAATTTTCATCCGAAATTTTAAGAAACCTTCAAAAAACCATAAAGAGTAGAAAGCTAAACCCTATTGAAGGCTCATATACAAATTACTTGCTGGATAAGGGGATCGATAAAATACTAAAAAAAGTCGGAGAAGAGGCAACTGAAGTGGTGATTGCTTCTAAAAACAATTCAGAGGAAGTCATCTACGAAACTGCTGATTTGCTATATCACTTGCTTGTACTATTTGAGTGTTTAGATATTAATTTTGATAATGTCTTTGGTGAACTTTACGAAAGAACAATTCGCAATTAATTATCAAATAATTTAAGTATTGTAAAATATATATGATAAACTTAAAATATCATCAAAATTCTAAATTTAAGGAGGAAAAATGGTATTTTTAAGGTGTAAGTTTGAAGAAATTGAGCATTATGTAAGGTCCTATTATGTGACACATCAAATTATTGTCGATTCATTTTGGGAAGATCATATCCTAAAAAGTAACCATTACAAGATAATCCATGATGATATAATCGTTGGTTTTTTTGCAATTTATCAAGAAAACATGATTACACTTTTTCACTTACTGGAAGATTATGCGCAGTTTGGACAAGTAATTTTCGATAGAGTAAAACGTTTTGAACAAGTTACAAATGCATTTGTCCCAACAGGTGATGAGTTTTTTTTAAGTCATGCCATTGACAATTATGCTCGGCTTGAAAAGCAGGCATATTTTTCAGTATATAGATCGGAGCCTCTTAAGAAAGAATTAGTTAAAAACATCAAACTAAGAAAATTGAGTGGTGAGGCAGATGCTAAGTTGTTGGAAATAGCGGGAGATTTTTTCGATATAGAATCCTTCAACAAAGTAATCGCCCCAAATGGAAATTTCGAAATATATAGTGTAGAAGAAAACGATGAACTTGTTGGGTTTGGTGTAATTGAGTATAGTCAAATTGTTAAGACACTTGCAAGTATTGGTATGTTTGTGTGTACGCAAAAAAGAGAGCAAGGGTATGCAAGAAACATCCTCAAGGGACTTCAATATATAGTTGAAGAAAATGAACGGAAAGCAGTATCTGGCTGTTGGTACTATAATCACAATTCTAAAAAAAGCATGGAAAGTGCTGGCGCATTTTCTAAAACTAGACTTTTGAGAGTTTATTTTTAAGTGGAGGAAAAAATGAATAATACTATGCAAAATTCAAATGAAAAACTAGTTGTTTTATGGACTAGTGGGGAGCGTGAAGTCGCACTTAAAATGGTTTTCATGTATACACTTAATTCAAAATTAAGAGAATGGTGGAAAGAAGTAACTTTGATTGTTTGGGGACCATCAGCAAAACTTTTAAGTGATGATGAAGATTTAAAAATTCATATAGAGAAGATGATAGAGATTGGCGTTGAAGTTGTTGCGTGTAAAGCTTGTTCTGATGAATATGGCGTTTCAGAAAAATTATTAGCCCTTGGAATAGACGTAAAATACATGGGGCAACCACTAACGGCATATTTAAAAGAAGACGTAAAATTAATAACTTTTTAATTGATGAAAGAAAAGGCTGGGTAATGTCAGCCTTTTTTTAAATGATATGATTTTAATACCATATGCTGCTGTACTTGTTTAAAATATTGCCTATGTGGTATATATATTTATGATGTAATACATATCACAATGTTACATGTGATATTTCTGTTTTTGAGTTAGGAGTTCGAATGAGTAAAACAATTTTCGTTTCAAATCGTTTACCAGTTACTGTGAAGAAAGAAGAGCAGAAACTGTCGTATCATAAAAGTATCGGAGGATTAGCAACTGGATTAAAAAGTTATCATGAAAATTCTGATGCACTATGGGTTGGTTGGACAGGGTTACCAAACGAAGTGTTAACGGATGAAGATCATTTATTGATAGAAAATAAACTACTAAATGATTATAAGTGTGTTCCAATAGATTTAAGTGAATATGAAATAGATCAATACTATTATGGTTTTTCCAATAATACTATTTGGCCACTTTTTCATTACTTTTCTAATCTTGCAAACTATGATATTGAAAACTGGGAATCTTATAAAAAAGTAAATCTTAAATTTTATCATAAAATAAAACCACTTTTAAATGATGATGATATCGTATGGATTCACGATTATCAGTTGATGTTATTACCACAATTGATTAGAGAAAATCATCCAAATGTACGTATCGGGTTCTTTTTACACATTCCATTTCCATCTTACGAAATTTTTAGAACATTGGTATGGAGAGTTGAACTTTTAGAAGGTGTATTAGGTGCTGACTTAATTGGATTTCACACCTATGATTATGTACGTCATTTTTTATCTAGTGCCAGGAGAATTTTAGGTTGTGAACATAATCTTAACACAATTACGTTTAATGGACGCTTTGTTAAAGCAGATGTATTTCCTATGGGAATTGATTTTAACCATTTTGCAGCAGAATATAAAGATGCAAATTATAAATCACAAACCAAGGCGATTAAAACGAGCCTTAAAGACCAAAAAATGATTCTATCAATTGATCGACTTGATTATACCAAAGGAATCCCTGAAAGAATAAAAGCGTATCGTAGATTTTTAGAACTGTATCCGTCATATTTAGGAAAAGTTAGGCTCAATTTAATTGTTGCACCCTCACGTGAAGCCGTAGACAGTTATAAAGAGTTACTGAAAGAGATCCAAATACTTGTAAGTGAAGTAAATGGAGAACTTGGAACGATTAGTTGGCAACCGATTTTTTTCTTTTTCCAGTCTTTTTCACAGGAGGAGTTAATCGCATATTACCGAAATGCAGAAGTTATGCTTGTGACACCGATTCGAGATGGTATGAACTTAGTCGTTAAAGAGTACCTTGCATCGAGGGTTGATTATGAAGGTATGGTTGTTATAAGCGAAACTGCTGGCGCTGCAAGCGAACTTGGTGAATATATCATTGTCAATCCCAACGATCTTGATCAAATTGCCGAAGGTATAAAACAAGCATTGGTAATGCCAGTAGGCGAAAAACGCCTCATCAATCAGACGATGTGTAAGAGACTCAAACGTTATAATGTTAAGTTTTGGGCTGAGGATTTTATGAATAATCTCACTAATTTAATGACAGATCCTATGGCATTATCTGGGCAAATTGATCTTGACAACGAACCCGTAAGAATTATTGAACCATTTTCAAAAAGTCAAAATAGATTATTATTACTTGATTACGATGGTACTTTAGTTGGTTTTAAATCCGTTCCGGAAAAAGCAAAACCTGATAAAGAGCTATTAGACTTAATTCGGAAATTAACAGAAAATCAAAAAAATACTTTAGTGATCGTATCGGGAAGAGATCATCATACACTTGAAAAGTGGTTTGGAGAGCTGGATGTACATCTTATTGCTTCGCATGGATTATGGCTTAAACATCCTGAGACTAGTTGGGAGATGACAATTGCTCTCAATAATGAATGGAAGTCTACAATTAATCATGTTCTTGAAGTCTATGCTGATAGAATGCCAGGCGCTTTGATAGAAGAAAAGGATTTTTCTTTGGCATTTCATTATAGACTGTGTGAACCTGATTTAGTAGCCACTAAACTTCATGAAGTTAAGGATGCACTTGTGTCAATGACTCAAACGATGACAATTGGCTTACAAGAAGGAAACAAAGTGATTGAGATGAAAGATCTTCGCGTCAACAAAGGATATGGAGCATCCGTTTTTCTCAAAAATGTTAAGTACGACTTTATCATGAGTGTAGGCGATGATGTTACTGATGAAGATTTATTTGATGTCCTTGGTGATGATGATTTTGGAATAAAAGTTGGTCTTGGCAACTCAAAAGCAAACTATAGAGTAAGATCATGGCAATCAGTACGAAAGTTACTTGGTAATTTGAGCACAATATAGATTTAGATGATTTAGAAATAAGATGTAGTGGAGGTGGCGATGAATATTCTTAATAGAAAAGTGTTTTCAAGTATTATCACCTTAATTATTATTTTAGGAATAATATATTTCATTGCAACCACTACAAATTTATATCCGATTAATAGAGCATCTATAGATCAGTATGAAGAAAATACAAATTATGGAATTGTAATGAGTTATTCTAAACATGGTATATTACCAATCGTTATAAAAAGTGCTTATATTGTAAATCTTCAAGGTGATATAATGAACAAAGAAGAATTGTTGTTTGATTGGTCACTTTGGAACACGCATGAAGATTTTTCTGGTGTATTTATAATGGATCATAGTGCCAAATATATCGATCAGTTTATATCGCCATTCGATTTCAAAACCACAAATAAAGAGATAAAGCTCATATTAGAAATAAGTCCTAAATCAAGTTTTTCTAAATCTGATGACTTATTTTTAGAGTTGCATTATGAAGTTTGGGGAATGAAGAAAGTAGTAAGAAGATTAATTTAATTTATAGTGAGGAAATTTTATGAATCATAACAATATTAGTTTTTCAAGAGCAGAAACTTGCACTGTAATGGAACCTATTCATAGCAATATTTTTGGCAATGTGCACGGTGGAGAATTGATGAAGTTAATGGATGTAATTGCTGGCATTACTGCATCTAAACACGCAAAAGGCATGGTTGTCACAGCGCGTGTTGATGAGCTTGAATTTCACAAATCGATTAATATCGGTTCTATTGTAACTTGTGTTGGACAACTTTCATATGTGGGTAGATCTTCGATGCAAGTAATGGTTACTGTTTCTGTTCACGAGGTAGAAAATTATAGTGAGCCAGAAGTTGCACTGACAGCATTTTTTACTATGGTGCATCTGAAAAATCAAAAGCCAAGTACTGTTCCACCATTACACCCGACAACTAAAGAAGAAAAGGAACTTTATGCGTTAGGAGAACGAAAATACAAAGAGATAAAAGCTAAGTTCAATAAATAATGACTATTTTTCTAATTTGATAATTTTTATGTAAATAATTCGTAATTTTAATTATTTACAGGTTCTATTTGAAGTGCTTTAAATGATATAATCATTATGAGCACTTTTTATATTTTTTGAATAGAAATAGTTTGTATCAAATTTTTTTTATATATCTTTTGAATTTTTGAAACTTTTTATGTATACAATCGTCTATATATTATATAAAGACAAAAATAAATTGCATAAGAACTTAATCATTCTAAGCATATAGGACTATTTTGATAAACAGTTTACACATAGATTAAATATTATAAATACATGTTTAGAGATAAACATTTTAGGAGAAACATAATGCTCTTTTCAAGCATAACTTTTATATACTATTTTTTACCAATCGCACTGGCAATATATTTATTAACGCCATCGAAATATAGAAATTTAGTTCTGTTAATATCAAGTTTATTTTTTTATTTTTCAGGTGAACCAATCTATACTTTTTTATTGGTTTTTTCTTCGATTTCCGATTATTTACATAGTTTATATATCGAGACTCATCGTGGAACAAAAAATGCTAAGGTTGCATTAATTTCATCAATTGTCATCAATCTATCTGCGCTAGCTTTCTTCAAATATATAGATTTTTTTATAATCTTGATCAATTCTGTCGCTAATTTGAACATCGCTTTACTCAACATCCCATTACCAATAGGGATAAGCTTTTTTACTTTTCAGACAATGAGCTATACGATTGATGTCTACCGAGGTGAAGTTAAAGCAGAGCGTAATATAATTAGTCTTGCTACATTTGTTTGTCTATTTCCTCAACTCATAGCTGGTCCAATTGTTAGGTATACCGATATAGCCGTTGAATTGAAAGACAGGAAGTTAACTTGGGAGGCAACCTCTGAAGGGGTTAAAAGATTCATTGTTGGACTTTCTAAAAAGGTATTATTAGCAAACTCATTTGGTCAATTATGTTTGATTTTTAGGGATATTCCAGAAAAAAGTATTTTGTTTTATTGGATGTATGGCATAGCTTTTACACTTCAAATCTATTTTGATTTTTCAGGTTATAGCGACATGGCGATCGGTATGGGTAAGATGTTAGGCTTTAATTTTCCTGAAAATTTCAATTATCCTTATATTTCAAAATCAATAACAGAATTTTGGAGAAGATGGCATATCACCTTAAGTCGTTGGTTTAGAGATTATGTCTATATTCCAATGGGTGGAAACAGGGTTTCAAAATGGGCTTGGATTAGAAATATCATAACTGTTTGGCTACTAACGGGATTTTGGCATGGCGCTGCATGGAATTTTATTGTTTGGGGTGGATATTTCGGTGTTTTACTCATATTTGAAAAAGTTTTTCTTGGTAAACTATTAACACGTGCAGGGAAAGTGATACCACATATTTATGTTATATTATTAGTGACAATTAGTTTTGTCATTTTCAATGCAGATAATCTAACGCAAGCAATAGGTGATTTATCTGGAATGTTTGTCGGTATAGGTTCAAATCATGTAAAAGTTCCATTATTTAACGATGCGACACTTTACTATTTTAGAAGTTATGTTTTATTGTTTATAGTGGCATTTGTAGCTGCAACACCACTTCCTAAAATTCTCTATAGTAAATTTAACGACCGTATTTATATGATTGAACCTATAATGGTAGTTCTACTGCTTTTAGTAAACACTGCAAGTTTAGTGAGTGGTTCCTTTAATCCATTTCTATATTTTAGGTTTTAGGGGGGCTAATGAATTGAAAAAATATAAAAAAATTATTAATTATATCACCGTGGTTTCATTTTTCTTAATTATTGCAATTCTTGCAATCTTACAGCCATTAATGAAGGACAATAAAACGTCTTTAATCGAGCGAAGACGATTAGAACAATTCCCAGTGTTCACCATAAATAAATTAATGTCAAATCAATGGTTTGGTTCTTTTGAAAACTATTTACTCGATCAATTTCCATTTAGAGAAGCTTTTAAAAATCTGGATAATAATATTAAACAAGAAGTACTGAAAATAGGTGACATTGAAGGTGTATATAATGTGGGGCCATTTCTAAGTAAGATACTTTATCCAATGAATGATCAAGATGTGATCCATAATGCAGAAAAGATAGCAAAACTATATGATCGTTATCTAAAAGGTTTAAATGTATATATTACAATAGTACCAGATAAAGGATATTTTACTGCTGAGCAAAATGGTTATCCATATATTCAATACGATAAAATGATGGCGCTTTTAAAATCACATTTACCAAAAGAATTATATTATATTGATATATTTCCACTACTGAAGATTGAGGATTATTACTTTACAGATGCACACTGGCGACAGGAGAAAATTTTTCCTGTTGTCGATAAAATAGCTGATATAATGGCATTAGATATACTGCCACTTGATGCGTATGATGTTAATAGCTTTAAGAATTTTAAAGGTGTTTATTATGGAAGAACTTCAAATTCATTTGAGTCTGAAACCTTAAATTATCTAACGAATGATAAGATAAATCATATGGAAGTTACTTATGCTGGTAAAACAGAAAATCAAATGGTTTATAACCCAAATCTTCTAGAAAATTTAGATGCCTACGATGTTTTTTTGGGTGGACCTCAACCTTTTATAGAAATAATAAATAAAGAAACAACATCAAATCGTGAACTCATTGTTTTTAGAGATTCATTTGCGAGTAGTTTGACGCCGCTTTTATTGAATGCCTATTCAAAAATAACGCTGATTGATTTACGTTATATTGAAGATGAGCAGTTACAGCAATATGTTACTTTTTCAAAACAAGATGTATTGTTTTTATATAATACAACTGTAATTAATAATCGCTTTAATTTTAAGTGATCAGAGGACTTACTTAAAATCATATTAGGGGGTGCTACATGTTTAAAATAATGTATAAAGTAATGTTGCTAACAATAAGTGTAGCACTCGTTGCACTATTAATAGGCTTTACTGAAACACAGAAAAGATCTAGTGATTATATTAATGAATCTGACATGACTTATGTTGAATCAACAGAAGCGCCAACGAAATTAGATCATGAAATAAATGATGTTGATAATACTTCAGATCAAGTAATAACAATTGATAAAACTGCTATAATTGATTCAAAATACACGATAGATACAACTGAGTCCTTAGATAATAGTGAGATTAACGATAAGTTATATGACTATAGTCAACCTGTGCCTCAAAGTGATGCTGTGGAAGATTCTTATTTTGACGATGCAATATTTGTTGGCAATTCAAGGACTGAAGGTTTTATGATGTATTCAGGACTCAAAAATGCGCAATATCTTACACATATTGGGTTAAAAGTTGATACTATTCAAACTTTACTTGTTGCTAAGATCAATGGCAAAAAGATGACCATTATGGATGCTTTAAAGCAAAAGGAATTTGGTAAAATCTATATAATGCTTGGTATGAATGAACTTGGATGGGTTTTCCCAGAGTTGTTTAAAGAAGATTATGCTTTGATTATCGATGAAATTAAACTCAATCACCCCAACAGCATCATATATATGCAATCAATTTTACCTGTAACAAAAAATAAAGCAATCAATGATCCTATCTATAATAATGAAAACATAGAAAGATTTAATCAATTAGTTAAAGAAATCGCTTTAGAAAAAGAAGTTTATTACCTCGATGTGTCAGAAGGAATAGCTGATAGTGACGGCAGTTTACCTGATAACGCCACATTTGATGGCGTACATTTGAAGCCTGATTTTTGCTTAGTATGGTTATCTTATCTTAAAGAACACACCGTGGAGGTAAATGATGAAAAAAATTAGTACGATTAGAAGAAGTAAAACTTTTAAAATTTTCTCTATTATTTTACTGTTAATAATGTTGCCGCAGTTGAGCGGCTGTGGCAAAAAAGAGATAAGTTTGGATATTGATCAGATGGCTCTTGAAATATCTCAAAGCGAATATTTTAGTGAAGATTTTTTTAAAGTTGAAGCTAATGTTATTTCACAAATGTATGGGATAGAAACAGAGAAAGTGAAAATAGTCGGATATGCAAGTAGTGGTGGGTTAGCAGATGAACTCACAATATTTGAAGCGCCTAACAAAGACGACTCAAAAGCAATTTACGATCTTGCAGCAGAGCATATTGCAGATAGCAAAGAAGGCTATCAAAGCTACAAACCAGATGAAGTCTATAAACTAGAACATGCGATTTTGATTGAGCAAGGAAAATATGTAATTGTATGCGTAAATGGTTCTTATGATGAAGTAGAAACATTAATAAAAGCTTATCTAAAATAAACAGCACAAAAAAACCAACAGACTGAGAATGAACCGACCCCCAGAAGTTAGACCAAAAATCTAACATAAAGGAGGTCGGTTTTTTTATTTTATGTGATTGCAATTAAATTATTTAATGGTTGTGCTTTTGAATAAAGATAGCCTTGATAGACATCAATTGGATATTGGTCTAGGAACATTTGTTGTTCTAGTGTTTCAACACCTTCTACTACAATTCTAAGGTTTAATAAATTAAATAGTTCAACTGTTTTTAAGAAAGTTAATTTTAATTTATCATCATGTGCTAAATCTTGTATGAAAAATTTATCAAATTTAACTTCATCAAAGTTGAGTTTAGCTAGTCGATTCAAAGAAGAATAGCCAGTTCCAAAGTCGTCTAATGAAAATTCAAATCCAATAGATTTTAAAGCACTGATGGTTTCTTCTACCTTTTGTAAATCATAAGTTAATGCAGTTTCTGTGACTTCAAATACCACTTCAGAAGTATTGATAGGGTATGTTTTAAGTAGTTCAATAACAAATTCAACAAATCCATTCTCAACCAATTGGATGGCAGATAAATTTACGCTTACTTTTTTATGCTTATTCCAATTACATGTGAATATGCTCTTAAAAACATTTGTGATAACAAAATGTGTGATTTCGGTAATTAGTCCGGAGTTTTCCGCTATTGGTATGAATACCGTTGGTGGTATAAATGATCCGTTATTGTTCCACCTTAATAGTGCCTCATAAGAGCATATTTCTTTCGTACTCGATGAAACCTGTGGTTGATAATATATTTCTAATAAGTGATCTTCAATCGCAGATTTCAAATTAATTTCGATATCAAATTTATTTTTTTCACTTTCATATCTCTCCAATGAGATAAAATAGAATCTATCCGGCACTAATTTTGCGTGTTTTGATGCTAATTCAACTGCACCAATAAGCGCATTGAATTCATAGGTTCTATAGATACCTTTATTCAAAGTGCTTATACCATAGTAAGCTTCTAGTTTAAAATTCATAAAAGTTTTTGTTAAGAATATTTCTTTAATTTGATCAATATGTTTAATACAGGTTAATATATCAACTGTTTGACATAAAATTACAAATTTATCGCTATGAAGTTTATAGAGTTTGCAATTCCCAGAACTATTGTTTTCGATCTCTTTTGATAAAGTATTAGCAATTTCACTTAATAAGTTATTTCCTTGACTGAAACCCAAAATTTGATTATAAAGCGAAAAATTTCTGATGTTAATCGTTATCAATGAAAGAGAGTGTCCTTTTTTTTCAATGTCGTTCATTAATGCTAATTCATTATCAATGCCAGTTATTACATCGAGGTAAGCCATTTTTGTTATTTTTGAATTAAGTATTCGGAGTTGATTGGCTTGTTTTATTTCGCTTTCATAGGCATCAGAAAGTGCATCAACATAGTATTGCGAATAGAAAAGGAAAAGACCGTATATGATCAGAGATTCAATCGCCAAATTGATAGTGAGAACCATTTGAAGTGGTAATTGATGAAATAATAAATTGACAACTAAAAGTATGCCCGCACTTGCAATTAGAAAATATACACCAGAATTATTAATGATTTTTTTAACAAATAAAACTTGATATGAAAAAATCGCGATCACAATAAGAAACCATATAAAAACAAATATATAAAATAACTGAATAGATATCAAATTGGATAAAAATAATAAAATGAGAACCAATGAAATAAATATATTTTGGGTTATTTTGATGTTCAAATATTTCTTTTCATTCAATTTTAATAAAATAGTAACTGATGCGAAAGAGGCAATTATGCAAGTCACTATAATTGCGGGTTTAATGAGTGGATATTCAAATTTGAGGGTGGAGTAGACAAGTATTTTCATTACATAAATTATTGAGGCAATAATTGTAATCAACGAGTATTTTAGACATAATAATATGTAATCACTTTTATGATAAGTATCATTAACGATATTTTCAATTGCAAAATAAATATAGTTAGTATTTGAAAGCATAATGACACTCATTATGAAATATTGAAAGACATCAATCGTTGTAGACATATACACTCCTTTAATTTTATTGTTTAAGTTAGGAATCTTTAAATAAGTTAGGAATCTTTAAATAAGTTGGTAATCTTTAAATGACACTTCTATTATTATACAGAATATGGTTACTGATTCAATTAATTAATTAAAAAAAATTGTAAAATGACAATAAAATAATATTTACATTTTCTAATATAAAGCTTATGGAATAAAAAAAGGCACCTACAGGGGTTAAAAGATGCAGTTTACGGTTGTGATTAATCTTTCATGTCAGGTTTTTACTTAATTAACTGAAACAAACCAAGTTTTTATATTGCTAGCAATATTTAAAGATTCAATTATAATAGTAGTAGGTGATTTATAAAAATAATAGAGACATTTTGGAGGCAGTTTTGAATTTCCTAAAAGACTTAAAAAATAATACGCATAAAAGAGAACTTGGTATTAAAGAGATGCTTAAATTTATAGGACCTGGACTAATGGTAACAGTAGGTTTTATTGATCCAGGTAACTGGGCTTCAAATATCGCTGCAGGATCAGAATATGGTTATACACTTCTCTGGATGGTAACCTTATCTACTTTAATGCTCATCATTTTACAGCATAACGTAGCCCATCTTGGAATTGTAACCGGTGAATGCTTATCAGAGGCTGCAACTAGACATATAAAAAGAAGGTATTCTATACCTATATTATCCTCAGCTGTTTTAGCCGCGATATCGACTGCACTTGCAGAAATTCTTGGGGGAGCAATCGCTCTTAATTTACTATTCAAGCTTCCAATTAAGATAGGTACTGTAATGATCTTAGCTTTAATTATTTATATGCTACTTTCTAATTCATATTATAAACTTGAAAAGTGGATAATTGGATTTGTATCATTGATAGGGTTGTCATTTATTTATGAACTTAGCCTGGTTAATGTGAGCTGGACTGAAGCGGTTTATGGCTGGACACATATAAGCATTCCAAATGGCTCAATGGTTATCGTTATGTCAGTACTCGGAGCTGTTGTTATGCCACATAACCTTTTCCTTCATTCTGAAATTATCCAAAGCAGACAATGGAACTTAGAAGATGAAGCGATCCAAAAGAAGCAATTGTCATATGAATTCATGGACACATTATTTTCGATGATTGTTGGTTGGGCGATAAATAGCGCAATGATTATACTTGCTGCAACTACATTTTTTAACAATAAAGTTCATGTGTCAGAACTTGGGCAAGCCAAAGATATGTTGACACCACTGGTTGGCGGTGGCGCTTCCCTAATCTTTGCGATAGCGCTCCTTTTTGCAGGAATCTCATCTACAATAACTGCCGGGATGGCAGGTGGCTCTATCTTTGCTGGTATATTTCAGGAATCCTATAATATCAAGGATACACATTCAAAAGTTGGTGTTATCGGTATATTAGTAATTGCAGCAGCAGCCGTTTTTTTAATTACTAATCCTTTTGATGGTTTGGTTTATAGTCAAATGTTATTAAGTATTCAACTACCGATAACGGTGTTTTTACAGATTTATCTGACATCATCTGAGAAAGTAATGGGTAAGCATAAAAATACACTCTTTACAAAGATTATACTTTGGTCTATTGCAATTACGCTAACAGTTCTAAATGTAATGTTGTTGGTTAGCTTTTTTAATTAATATGAAAGGAAGGTAATAAATGTCGATAGGAGGCGAACGGGTGCACTTATACAGTATTATTTATCTCGGTTTAATGGTATTTTTACTGTACTTACTTTTTACTGTGGGATTTCCTTTTTTAATGGCCATCATAATCGCGTTATTAATCGACCCATTTGTAAAAGTCTTATCTAAAGTTTTTTTCGGTAAAAGAGCAATTGCTTCTTTTATAGCTTGTACTTCTTTCTTTGTAATTGTGATTGGTTCAAGTTATTTGTTGGGACTTAAAGGCGTTAGAGAACTAATAATTCTTTCAAAATCAATCGTTGATTATATAAAGAACAATTACGATCAGTTGACAGATTTTACATGGAGTGCACAAACCGTGATCGGGCCATATGCTCAGGATATGAATTTGCAAATAAACGACTTCATCAAAACTGGACTCAATTCTTTACAATCAATAGTTTTAGGTATATCAAATGTTTTGATCGGTTTCTTACAAGGTGTTCCGGGACTTTTATTAGATACACTTATATTTGTAGTTGCACTTTACATGGTGAGTATGACCCTTCCAAAAATCAAAGTGAGAATACTAAGTATTTTTGCAACGGAGTCGCAACATAAAATTGAACAGGTGATGCAAAAACTTTACAATGCCATCTTTGGCTTTATAAGAGGTCAGCTAATATTAAGTAGTATCGTATTTACACTTACCCTAATAGGACTATTAATAATTAATATTAGTTATCCATTTGCGACCGCTGGAATTGTAACAATTGTTGATGTTTTACCAATATTTGGTACAGGGTCCGTTATTGTACCACTGACCATATATTATATAATTAAAGGCAATTATTTTTTAGCAGTTGGATTGTTGATTTTATATGGTGTTTTGTTTGCCTTTAGGCGTGTAGCAGAGCCAAAAATTCTAGGTGATGCAATGGGGATTGGTGCACTTTCAACACTTGCGAGTATGTATATCGCATTTAAACTAGTGGGTGCAATTGGTTTGTTTTTAGGACCAGCAGTTGTGATTTTGGTAAGCGCACTTATCAGTGCAGACATATTAAAACTCAATGTCAAAGTATAATTGAAAACAGTTCTCAAAAAAAAGGATGGTCTTTTGAAGATCATCCTTTTATATTTATTTACTTTGGGTATCTAAACAATAGTGAAAAAAGGAGGACAAGATGTTTTACGATAAACTATATATAAATGGTGAATGGATTGATTCAAATCTAGGAGAAGTAATAGAAGTTGAAAATCCTGCAACAAGAAAGATTATTGGAAGTGTTCCAAAGGGAAATGAAGTCGACGTAAAAATCGCAGTGGAAAGCGCTACAGTTGCATTTAAAAAATGGAAAGATGAACCTCTAGATTCAAGAATCTCTTATATGGAAAAAGCATTAGAGTATCTGAAGTCTCAGATGGATTTGCTGACTCTAATGGAAGTTGCTGAGTTAGGGGCACCTTTAAAATGGGCAGAACGTGCCCATGTGATGGGTCCAATTATAAGATTTGAAAATTATATTAGGCTGATTAAAAGCTATAAGTTTAGCGAAAAACTAAAGCACGCAACGATAGTCAGAGAACCAATAGGTGTAATCGGTTGTATAACGCCGTGGAATTATCCACTAGGACAAATTATACAAAAAGTAATCCCTGCACTTTTAACAGGAAATACTGTAGTTCTTAAGCCATCTCAGATAGCACCTTTATCTTCTATGGTACTTGCTGAAGCTTTTCACAATGCAAAATTACCCAATGGTGTTTTTAATTTAGTGACAGGTAGAGCTGGAGAAGTAGGAAATGAGCTAGCAAAAAATAAACATGTAGATATGATATCTTTTACTGGATCAACTGCAGGAGGGAAAGAAGTCGCAAAATTGGCGCTAGATGATATTAAGAAAGTTGCTCTAGAACTTGGTGGGAAATCACCACTTGTTATTCTTGAAGGTGCAGATTATGAATTAGCTGTTAAAGCGGGACTCAGTTCATGTTATGATAACACAGGTCAAACATGCGCAGCCTTGACGAGAATGATTGTACCGCGTAAAGCACTTTTAGAAATAGAAAGGTTAATAATCAGTAATTCTAAAAATTATATTGTTGGTGATCCAATGAAAAAAGAGACACAAATAGGGCCACTTGCAAGTTTAAAACAATATTTAAAAGTAAGATCTTATATTGAACTTGGAATCGATGAAGGCGCTAAACTAATTGTTGGAGAAATACCTAAGAGATTAGAAGAACTAGGGACTGATGGTTATTATGTAAAACCAACAGTCTTTACAGAGGTGAATAATCAGATGAGAATTGCTAGAGAAGAAATCTTCGGACCAGTAATTTGTATTATTCCATATGATTCTATCGATGAAGCTATAAAAATCGCCAATGATACAATTTATGGTTTGTCAGGTGCTGTATTTGGACCAAATCAATTAGCAAATCAAGTAGCACTCGAGATTCGTACAGGTTCAATCTATGTAAATGACGGTAAACGGGATATAGATGCCCCTTTTGGAGGTTACAAACAGTCTGGAATTGGTCGTGAAGGTGGCATATATGGCCTTGAAGAATTTCTAGAAATCAAGAGTGTTTATAATGAGATAAATCAAATTTCTAACATATAGAATTTTGATTTCATGAAGTAGATACTGAAAATGAAATAGAAATAGAAATAGAAATGGCTGCAATAAACCAATTATTGTAGCCATTTTATTGAGCTGATGTAGACTTTTACGGTTTATTAAAAGGAATTGATTCAGCTTGATATGCATGTATCAATAACCTAGCATTGTCAAATTCGTAAGTGCAGGTAACCAATGTTAATAGTTTTAGATTATCTAATTTTGGCAGTGTATGTTTAAAAAGTGACTCTCTTTGAAAGTGCATGGCATATTCATTTAATTCATCATTATCAAGATTTAAATAAAGGTAATAATGATCTGCTGATACTATTTGCACTGAAAATATCTCATATCTGTACTTTTCTCTTAAACCGGTCAAATATATGGAATGATTTTCTTCGAAAAAGTTTTGCTCCTTAAAAAAGTGGAGATCATGAAACATAGTTCCATTTTTCATATAATGTCCATATAGACTGATATGATTATCATAAAAGTTACCTTTATTCTTATAATCCATATAAATTGCACCACTATAGTTTTTAGAGTCAGTGTAGTCATAATTTAAATAGTGCGCGTTGTCTGTGGTTTGTACAATAGGAGAATCAATATTTGTTCCAGGAATACTAATCCATCCTTTAAAATCGGGATACTTAATTCGATAATCATTGTATGGATAAAAAGTTAGTGTTGAATAGGGTAAATTTTCATTTTTATCAGTTAATCCTTCACTTTTAACAAGTTCATCGGTGTTAGTTAGTTCCTTTGTTTTAGCTTGTTCAGATGTTTTAGTTAGTTCCTCATGAGTAAGAGCTATTAAGTCTGTTTGTATTTGGACTGTGGTTTCACTTATCGTATCTTGTTGATGTGAAGAAGTTTGATTGGTACATGCTGAAAGAAGAATACCAATACAGATTGAAATAAAGAAAAGTGGTAAACATTTTAGAGCTATATAAATTTGATAACCAACAAAATTTTGATTAAATTTCATGACCAGCCTCCTTCTGTGTGTAATATATACCCGAATAAAGTGAGAATATTCTGATATTTGACATCTTTCATCATGTTGGGATAAGTGATATATTAAGAGAGAAGATCTATTATACAGGGGAGGTAAGTAATGTCTCAAATGAAACTATTACCTGGTAATTTGTTGGATCAAAATGGAAGTTTGCTCCAAAGTGGCTATTCTACTCAACTTATAAAGAAGTATAGCCGTAAAATGATTAAAGCAAGTGCATTTAGAATAAAAGAATGGGACTATTATCTAATTTACAATCAAAATGTTGGTATTGCACTTACTTTAGCGGATAATGGCTATATGGGAATGGTCAGTGCTACTTTTATTGATTTCAATCATAAACAAGAATGGACAAAAAGTACTATCATCCCTTTAACTTTTGGTAGATTAAACATGCCTGAGTGTTCTTATGATGGAGAAGCAAACTATAAAAATAGACATGTTGAGATTGATTTTTTTCACGAAATTGGATCAAGAAGTTTAAAATTAAACTATAAGAATTTCAAAAATGGTAAACCTTTATTGGTTGAACTAAATTTATATGATGCACCTGAAGATAGTATGGTAATAGCAACTCCCTTTGATGAAGATAATAAAGCATTTTACTATAATCAAAAAATAGTTGGAATGAAAGTTATTGGAACAGTAATATTAGATGAAGTGGTGTATGATTTTAAAGCTGAAAAACATACTTATGGCATATTAGACTGGGGAAGAGGGGTCTGGACATATGATAATACATGGTATTGGAGTTCAGCAGTTGGAAATCTTGACGGACATATATTTGGTTTTAATTTAGGATATGGGTTTGGAAATACTTCAGCTGCTACTGAGAATATGTTGTTTTATGATGGTATAGCACATAAAATTGAGCATGTGACTTTTAACATACCTATAACTGATGAAGGTAATGATGATTTTATGTCAGAATGGTTTTTTTCTTCTTCAGACAAAAGGTTTGAAGCGAAATTTGTGCCGATTCTCGATCGCGCTGCACTTATTTCATTGGGGATATTAAAAAGTGATCAGCATCAAATCTTTGGATATTTTACGGGGGTTGCTGTACTTGATGATGGCATCAATGTAGAATTCAGTAAATTTTTAGGTTTTGCAGAGAAAGTTAGAAATAAATGGTAATGTATGTTTGAAGTATTAAAAAAAGAGAGCAAAAATCGATTGATTTTGCTCTCTTTTTTAATATAAAAATGGAGATATGAATTAAATGTTAACAATTGAGAAACGTTTTCAATAACGTATTGACTGTTGCGTCTTTTGTCTGTATATTCATAGGTATTAATACCTAATCAATTAAGAAATAATACATATTGAATTATAGTAATAAAAGTAATGGTTAATTGAAATCAAGAATTATTGATCGATAATACAAGGAGGATTTATGGAAAATAATAACAAATCGAAGGTAAAATTTATAAATAATATAAAAATAGGTAAAAAGTTAATAATTGGATTTGCGCTAGTCATCATATTAATCGTAGTCATCTCAGTTGTTGGGATTAAAAATTTAACGGATATTTCTTATCAAATAAATATATTTGACAAAGTATCAAATATGGAAACGGAAGTTGCTAGTGCAAGAATTGAGCAAGTTAGATATCAGAGTGATGGAAGCAATATCACTTCAGATAAAGTTTTTAGTGAAATAAATCTTGCACTTGAAAATGTAACTAGTGCTAAAGCCTTGATGAAGTCGCCTGCAAATGTAGCTAAAGCAGAAACTTTAATAGCAGCTCTCAATGAGTATAAGTCAAATTTTGAAAAGGTCGTTGCACTTGAAGCTAAAAAAGATAACAATCAATCAAGCCAGATAAGTGCCGCAGATAGTGCCATTAGTAGTATTGACAAAACACTCACGTTAGAAGATAAATTTATTCAAAATTTAGATGATATTGAACAGATTAAGCTGGCGCATGAGAAATATGTTTTACTTCAGAATATTAAGAATAATATTTATGATATAAAGTTTTCAATCAGTAAATTTGTTCAGACTAAAACAGATGAAAATAAAGGACAAGTCGATCAATTATTTTCTAATGTGGAAAAATCAATAGTTGACGTTCAAAGCATACTAAAAGATCCTGATACTTTAAAGTCTTTATCAGAATCAAAGATTGCTCTAGAAAGTTATAAAAGTGCATTTGCTGAATATGCTCAAAACGTCACCGATCAGCAAAGTTCAATAGATATTATGAAAGCAAATGCTGTAATTGCGTCAAGTGAAGCTGGAGACCTTAAAACAGGCGTCCTTAACTTTATAGCAAACATAAAAAGCAGCTCTAACACATTAAACATAACGATCTTGATATTTTCAATACTTGGCAGTATTATCATAGCAACAGTTATTACAAGGAGTATAACTAAACCAATAGAAAGAACCATGGTTATTATAAATGAATTTTCCAACTATAATATTACTTCTAATGTCCCAGAGGACTTATTGATAAGAAAAGATGAAATTGGTGCACTGTCAAATTCAATTCAGATAATTGGGGATAGTTTACGTAGTATATTAAAATCAATTTCAAATAGTTCAGAATTGGTAGCGTCTTCAGCTGAGGAGTTATCTGCAACGAGTAGTGTAACTTCCGACAGTGTAGAAGAAATTGCAAAAACGATAAGTGAAATCTCAGAAGGCGCGACAGATCAAGCAAAAAATACTGAAATTGGTGTAAACAGCATTATAAAACTAGGTAATCTGATAGATCAAGAGAAAAATCTAGTAACAGGTCTAATAACAACTGCAAACGAAGTTGATTCGCTAAAAAATGAGGGACTTGATATCATCGCATCACTTGTAAAACAAACCAAAAAAAGTAGTGAATCTTCTGAAATCGTGTATGATATTGTCCTTGAAACAAATGAAAGTGCAAACAAGATTGAAAATGCAAGTAAAATGATCAAAGATATTGCAGATCAAACCAATTTATTAGCTTTAAATGCTGCTATAGAAGCAGCGAGAGCTGGTGATGCGGGAAGAGGATTTGCAGTAGTTGCAGATGAAATTAGAAAACTAGCAGAACAATCTGCAAACTTCACTAATGAAATTCAAAAGACAATTGTAGAGCTTTTAGGAAAAGCAAGTCGTGCAGTTAATACGATTAAAGATAACAAATCTGTAGTCGAATCACAAACGTTGAGTGTAGATAAAACGAATGAGAAGTTTATAGGAATTTCAAACACACTAGATCAAATGAAGGAAATGATAGAGGAAATAAGAAAATCAAGCACAACAATGGATCAGAAAAAAAATGAAATAGTGGATGTTATGGAAACCCTCTCAGCTATTTCAGAAGAAAATGCAGCAGGCACAGAACAAGCAGCGGCTTCTGTTCAACAGCAATCTTCTTCAATGCAAGAAATTTCGGATTCTAGTGATGAGCTTGCAAAATTGGCAGAAGAGATGAAGATGATCGTATCGAGATTTAGAATTTAAATTTAACATTAATCGTATGGATTATTTATTAATTTCATATTGAAATATGGGTTAATATTTTCATATCGGGTATATTTCTATCATGAAATATGAAAAGAGGCTAATATGATAGAAATGAATAAATCAGATAAAACAAAAAAAATTAAGAGAAATTATTTTATGATTGGTGTTTGTTTTGGTTTGATGTTTCCAGTCATGGCAATTTTGCTTGAAATAATTATAAGCCATTTAGAAATAACGCCAAACGTAATCATCAAAGCACATGCATCAAACAAACTCCTATTCATGATTGATACAGCACCCATTTTTCTTGGAATATTTGCTTTAATAGGTGGTATTAGCAAAGCAAAAGCTGTGGAATTATTAGATGTGAATCGTGAGTTGTTGGAAATTGCAGAAGCATCAAAAATTGAAATAAAAATCTACTCGGATAAACTTTCTGAACAATACAACACCGTTAGAATTAGTACAGATCAATTTTTTAACGGATTTTCACAGACGCACGATCAATTAGAACAAATAAAAGAAAAAGATATAAAAATTCAAGAGCACAATGAAGAAATTGAAAGCGTTATGTATAAATTGGTTCAGGGAAATAACATAAACACAACTAATTTATCTCATATTGTAGAAGCGCTAAAACATCTTGCGGGTGAATACGAGATGACGATGCAATTTATTAAAAAGAGTGATCAAGTACTTTGTGATGCTTTAGAAGTGTTGGTTCAATCGCAGGAAGGAAATGAAAAGTTAGAAGTTGTCACAAAGAGAATTGGAGATGAACTGAGTCGAATTTCTGCTATATCCAATCAAATTAATATGCTAGCACTTAACGCTTCGATTGAAGCTGCAAGAGCTGGCGAAAATGGAAAAGGCTTTAGTGTCGTTGCAGAAGAAGTAAGAAAATTATCGCTTGGAACGCATGAAGTAATTGAAGAAATAAATACAGTACAGTTAGAACTTGAAAATGAAGTGAGGACGCTTAATCACCAAAACCTCACGCTTAGTGAGACCATAAAAAGCACGACAGATTTATCAAAATCAAACTTGGATAAGTTAACAAAAGTTTCTAATGACTTTAGTGACATCTTTGGTAGTATCAATGGATTTTACAGTGACAGTTTGGAGCAAAAATCCTATTATGAAAAAATCCATGGCATGACGATGAAATCTAAAAACGAAATCAATAGCATGTCAAATGCTCTGGAAACAATATTTAAACAAATGATTGAACATGAGAAGAAAGTTAAAGAAATATGTGAAATGTTTTAGTGGAAAGTGGATACGGAGAAACTCGTATCCTTTTTTTTTGCATTTGTGTTAAAATAATAATCGGAGGAAGATTATGCAGATATGGATTGATGGGGATGGTTGTCCAGTTGTATTACTAACAACAAATATAGCACAAAAATATAGTGTAGAAGTGATGATTGTTAAAAATCATTCAATTAAGATAGAGAATGCATATGCCCAAATTATCACAGTCGATTTAGGTAGAGACTCTGCTGACTATTATATCGCAAATCATATGAATCGAGGAGATCTTGTTATAACTCAAGATTATGGACTAGCCGCTATGGTAATGGCCAAAGAAGGCAATGTTATGACTCACAATGGCAATCAAATTACAGCTTTTAATATTGATTTTATACTCGAGAATAGACACCAAGGTAAGTTAGATCGACAAAGAGGTAGTAAGGGACCAAGACATAAAAAACGTACTATATCTGATGATGAATCGTACAAACGTGCTTTGGAATTATTTATCAAAGGCATTCAGCAGGAGGACAAATGTTTTTAAACGGAAGTATAGAAGAGAAAGAACGTTACATTAAAGAGAAATATAAGGAAAAATGCAGACTTTCAGGAAAAAATGCAGCAGTAATTAAGAAAATACAAGGCATCATAAATAATAACCGGTCAAATCCTGATAAGTTAGTTGGCGTTGAAGGTATATGGGCTGCAGGTTTGCTACTAAAGTATAAAATCGTAGTACATGCGCTCGTACTTGATGTAGATGCAATTACATCACCAGATGCTTATCAGATTATGGAGTCACTCGCTAAAGTTGCTGAAGAGATTCATTTGGTTTCTAATTCAACATATAGTAAAATTTCAGAAGTTGGTACTTCAGCTGGCATATTTGCACTGGCAAAATTTCCAGTGAAAACACTTGATATGATTGATGATTCAAAATCTGAAGTTATCGTTGTATTAGATGGATTGGAGATTCCTGGTAATATTGGAACCATAATTAGATCTTGTGATGGTACCAACACAGATGCAATTTTTATTTGTAATAGAAAGACGAGAATTACTCATCCTAAAATACTAAGAAGCAGTCAAGGCTCTTGTTTTAAAGTTCCTATCGTTGAAGATGAGTCTGAAGCTATAATTAAATGGTTACAAGATCATAAATATAGAATAATCTTAGCAGATACAGATGCAGAGCACTTTTACTATGATACAAACTATAGCGGCAAAATTGCTATAATTATGGGAAGTGAACGTTATGGTATCTCAAAAGAATGGTATGGTATCAAAACCGAGTCTGTAAAAATTCCAATGTATGGTGATTGCGATTCATTAAATGTTGGCATTGCAGCTACGCTTATGTTGTATGAAGCTGCTATTTACAGAAGTGGCGATAGAATAAAGAAATGAGCATAGATATGCGTAACCACAATTAAATAGGGTAGATATGAAATGCGACATCAACCCATTAGTTGGAGGTTATTATGGATTTTATTTATAAACGCAAATCAAATAAATCGTATGATGAAACTCAAAATGCACTTAAATCTGAGCTAGCAAAAGTTGGATTTGGAGTTTTATGGGAACTTAATTTTAAAGATAAACTCGCTGAAAAGGGTTTGGCTTTTAAAGAGAATTTCTTAGTGATGGAAGTTTGTAACCCTTTGAAAGCAAAAGAAGTTCTAGAAATTGAACTTGATATGGGGTTTATGTTACCGTGTAAAGTTGGCATTTATACAAAAGATGAAGTTGTATATGTTGGTATGATGAAACCAAGTGCACTAGTAGATAATGAACTTTTGAAAGAAGTAGCATTAAAAGTTGAGACAGATTTAAGACATGCGATAGATGCGATAAAATAGCCCGATTTATCAAAGTAGATTAAAGATTATCTATAAAAAACAAATGGAACCTTTGCCTGTAACATACAGTCAATGGTTCCATTTTTTGATGAAGTCATATTTACTTTGTGATAAAAATCAATGGCAAGATACCCGATAATTTTTTTAATCTTTTTTATAAATTACCAAGATCTAGAGGACCCGCCGCCACCACTGCTTCCACCGCCTCCGCTAAATCCACCACCTCCACCGCGAGAGCCTCTTGAGCCTCTTGCAGCCATATAGATGATAAACCTGGTCATACGACCTCTATTGAAAATTAAATCTAAAATAATAAATAGGATCACGAAAAAACCAATGATTATTTCTTTGATTGATATACCTGAACTTTGGTCAGCTGTCGTATCAGAAGGGTAGTAATACACATTTTGATTGACTAAATTAGTGGCATCTATGTCATACTCTTTAAAGACTTCTTCCGCCAATTTAAGGTAAGTGCCCTTTATCCCTTCATCGTAATCCCCAGCTTTGAAGTTACCTATCAGATAGTCGTCTTGTATCCTACCTGTCTTGGCATCATTCAGTGCGCCTTCAAGGCCATATCCTACTTCGATCCTAGATTGATGATCATCATATGCAATCAATAAGAGTAAACCATTATTTTTTTTACTGTCTCCAATACCCCATTGTCGAAAAAGCCCATTAGCATAGGATTCAATGTCTTGCCCATCTAGTGTATTGATGGTGACAACTACAATTTGAGCGCCTGTTGCTTTTGCAAGGGGTACCGAAGTATCCATGATGAGTTGTTCAGTTTCTTGAGATATGATATTTGCATAATCTGCTACATAAAAATTATTCGTCGGATCTGGATAGGATGCTGCAAAACTTAGAGGAGTAGTAATCACTAAGATGATTGCAACCATGAGTACAAATACGTATCTGTTTTTCATTTTTAACATATTTTGTGTCAATGATTTCTCCTTTTTAGCATTGAAGCACTTAGTTATTAAAATCTACTGTTGGCACTTGTTCAGCACCTTCAGCGGCTTCAAAGTATGCTGCTTTTTCAAATCCAAAAATACCTGCAAAGATATTCATCGGGAATTGCTTAACCGTTTTGTTAAATGAGTTTGCTACTGTATTGTAATCTTGTCTAGCAACTGCAATACGGTTTTCTGTGCCTGCTAATTCATCTGATAATTGAATAAAATTTTCATTTGATTTAAGATCTGGATAATTTTCAGATATTGCTAAGAGTCTAGAGAGTGAGCTAGTGAGTTCTGCATCGGCCTGCGCTTTATCTTGAACACCAGTAGCACCAATTAGTTTTGCTCTTGCATCGGATACGTTTGCAAAGATTTCTTTTTCTTGATTTGCATAGCCTTTAACCGTTTCAACTAAGTTCGGAATTAAATCGTTTCTTCTTTGTAATTGATTATCAATTTGGCTCGATGCCATTTGAACTTCTTCATCTAATTGTACAAGTGAATTGTATTTCGAAATAAATGTACCAGCAAAGGCTGCGATGATGACGACTATAACTAGAACAACAATTAAACCTTTTTTCATATTACACCTCATTAAATTCTATTTTTTTTGCTTACTTTATGCATTATACCTTTTAAAGATTAAAAAATCATTAATATTAGGCATATAAGTTGTTAAAAAGTTAAAGAATCTAGAAAAAACCATTAAAATAATTATGGATTAATCATTTAGTTATACTGAAATTGGGTATATAGGCATATAGGTTAAATTTCAACATTTGATGGAGCGTGAATTTATGAAAAAGTATAAAAATTTGCTAATTAAAATCTTGATTTACAGTGTGATTATTTTTGTTTTTATCTTTATCGCCACACTTGATCGACCCATGAAGTCTGAGGTATTTCCTTTAACTTCTGACGCTTATCACGATGCAAATGAAACCAACCTATTGACGATTTTAAAAGGTCGGCTAGTGCAAGAACCTTTCAATGGGTTTGTGACAATTATTTTTTTTCTTGCAATAGCGCATTCTCTATCGGTTAATTACTTCAATTCAAAAGCACATGAGATAGAGCATGATTTTGAAGTTCTGAAAAGTCAAGGTAAAGTAGGGCGAGACTCGAAATCTATGAAGGCAACCATATTTCATTTTCTAGGTGAAGTAGAAGTTGTATTCGGACTTTGGGCGGTAGTACTTGGAATAGCTTGTGCCAGTTATTATGATTGGGGTACTTTTGTTAATTATCTTAATAGCTTGTCTTATAGAGAACCAATATTTATCATTGTCATCATGGTAATTGCCTCTAGTCGACCTATTATAAAGTTGTTTGAACTCATACTTTGGAGAATTGTTAAAGTGTTCAATGGATCAATTGAGGCATGGTGGCTTTCCATCTTAATATTATCAGCATTTTTAAGTTCATTTGTCACTGGACCAGCAGCAATGACGATTTGTGCAATGCTACTCGCAGACAAGTTTTTTGTATTAAATCCATCTAAAGCACTTAAATATACAACTTTAGCGCTTTTATTTGTCAATATCTCCGTAGGTGGTGCAATGACGAATTTTGCATCACCACCAGTGCTTATGGTCGTAGATGTTTGGCACTGGGATATTGCTTTTATGTTTTTTAATTTTGGTTGGAAATCAATTGTTGCAATTGTAATTGGAACGGTTTCATACTTTTTAATATTTAGAAAAGAATTTAAAGAACTAGAGAAACCGCACCACGATTTACAGTTTAAAAGATACATTCAAAATCGATTTATCAGTCAAAAAGAACTTGAAATTCTGTTTGAAGATTTAGAGCAAAATATAGATTCAAGAATGGGATTTTCGAATGAAGTAAGAGCATTTTCAATTATTTTGAAGGATAATTTAAAAGCAATTGCACGAAGAAAATTAACAAAGGAAGAAATCGAAGAATATGAAGTTGATAGTGCAATAGATGAAAAGTTTGAAAGTATTGCAAATAAACAGTTTAAAAGAACTATACCAGGTTTACTTGCAAGTGAAGAACGTGAAGAATACAATGACCCTGATTGGGATCAACGTGATGACCATGTGCCATTTTGGATTATGGGTGCACACCTATTATTTATGCTTTGGACAATTATGAATGCGCACGAAACAATTCTCTTTTTAGCAGGTTTTCTATTTTTTCTCGGTTTTTATCAAATTACATCTTATTATCAGAATAAAATAGAATTTAGAACAGCACTTTTAGTAGGTTTTTTTCTCGCTGGACTTATTGTACACGGTACCTTACAAGAGTGGTGGATAGCTCCGATTCTTGGAAACTTGCCACCGCTTGGTTTAAACTTAGCTTCTATTATCTTGACTTCTTTTAATGATAATGCAGCAATCACTTATCTAAGTACTTTGGTTCCTAATTTTCCGGACGTACTCAAATACGCTGTTGTATCTGGTGCGATAACAGGTGGCGGTTTAACAATTATTGCAAACTCGCCAAATCCAATTGGACAGTCCATATTAAAACCATATTTTAGTAATGGTATAGAAGCTGGCAGTCTCTTGAAATATGCATTGATGCCTACAATTGTAGCAATGATCATCTTCTTTGTTTTACGTTGAAAATAGGAGATAAATATGGTGATATTTAGGTGTGAATTAGAATCATCTTTTGATGCAGTAGATAAAACAGTCATAACAGCTACAACTTTAATAAAAGAAAAATTTGTTTTTATGAGTGAGCGCTATCTATTTAACATCAATTTTATGTTAAGAGAGATTCTTAATAATGCAGTTGAACACGGTAATCATTTTGATATGAACAAAAAAGTGATTTGTGAAATCGAGTATATTGTTCCTAGTTTGTTTTTCAGAATTAGTGATGAAGGTGAAGGCATTAAACCTGAAGAAATTTTAACAGAATCATATGATCCTAAATCTCTTTTAAGAGAACGAAATAGGGGACATCAAACGATTATCGATATGGATTTTGATATAAAACTTAAAGGAACACAAGTTATTATCATATTAAATTTAAGTCAGGAGGAACGGTTATGGAAGAACAATTATTAGGAAGCTGTTTGAGGCTGATTTTAGTGGATGGTTTAACCGCTAACAATGTATCGAAATTTAATGATAAACTCGAGTCGATTTTTAATTCTGATATGTCTTTTTTGGAAATTGTACTTGATTTAGCCAATACAAAAAATATTGATTCAGTAGGGGTAACTTTTGTCATTGGTCTTTATAAAAAAGCAGATGATAATGATAAAAAATTTAGTGTTTCTGGAGCAAGTTCAGATATTCTAAGTTTATTTAAGCTAATGAAACTCGATCAGTTTTTTGATATTTGCGAATAAGTGACTGGAGGTCCCAATGTCTTATCATATCCTCATAGCTGATGATGCTACAATGAATAGAACTTTGATAAGAGATATTTTATCTAGGAGTCTTCCAAATGCACAATTTACTGAAGCTATCAATGGTGAAGAAGTATTAGAGGTTGTTCAGTTTTCACAAGTTGATTTGATTATACTTGATTTGGTCATGCCCATTATGGATGGCTATCAAGCACTCAGATGGTTAAAAAAACACCCTGAATTTCACGATATCCCTGTTATTGTTAATAGTGCAATTACTGAGATTCGTTCAATTGAACAGACATTAAAAGAAGGTGCCGTTGACTATTTTACTAAACCTCTTTCACCAAACGATATGCAGATTATATTACCATTAAAGGCAAAAAATGCGCTTTTACTTTATGAACAACAAAAAACCATCGTTGCCTTAAATCGGCAGATAAGTGAAGAACTCAAAAATGCCAATACTTTTGCCAATATCATGCTACCAAAGGAAAAAGGATTTAATCAAGTTGATTTGTACCTCAAATATCATCCTTCATTGGGTATTGGAGGTGATTTCTTTGATTGTGTGGAACAAGATGGAAAAGTCCATTTCATGATTGCAGACGTAACAGGTCACGGTATTGCAGCTGGTATGGCATCTTCTATGGTTAAAGTACTTTATAGAAGAATCATTGAGAAAAAGGATATATTACCTAATCAAATTCTTGAAGAAATGAATCAATCTATTTTTAAAATTTTTGACTTTGCAGGTAAAGACAATTATTTTGTTTTTACAGCATTTGTTGGCATTTTAGAAAACGGTATTTTAAAATATGCTAACGCGGGACACCCTTATCCGATGATATATTGTGCAAATAGCAAGAAGTTTATTGAGATTAAACAGAATGGTTTTTTAGTAGGCATGTTAAATCATGTTAGTTTTGTAACAGATAGTTACATTCTTGAGAAAGATGATATCGTATTCTTATATACGGACGGATTATTTTGCGCTTGTGAAGGGAATGATTTTACGGGTTGGGAGAAAGTCTTTCTACTCAGCAGACAACTTGCCAATGTAATTGTAGAGAATCCAAAAGATTTTTTAGATGAATTATTTTATGCTTTTCATATGATTCATAAATCAAATCATACCGATTTTACTGACGATGTTGCAATGATGTTGCTAAAAATAAAATAAATAACGATTTATAATAAAAATTTAAGGGCTGCAGCCCTATTTTTTTTGTAAATTGCATTTAAATTGAACAATCATTTAATCGAATTAAACTTGTCATATGAAAAAAATAAATGTAAACTAAATATAACGGGACACGAAATATTATCTTACTATAGGAGGACTTTAAATGGATATAAAATCATTAAAGAAAGTAATTCCAGCTGAAGGATTTTGCGATCTTAGGTATCAAGATTTTTATGTAACATCCATCAAAGGAACGAAATGCGAAATCGATACTGTGGCGGTGATAAAAAAAACTGGTGGTAATGTACGTGTACTAACAGGTGGTGGTTATGGGACCTTCTGTTTTACAGACTTAGATGATGTCGAATATGCTTTTAAAGAGGCTAGATTTGCCAGTGATTTAATAAAAGGAAATAAAATTTTAAATCATATGGAAATCAATGTTGATCATGTAAAAGTTAACCCTCAATTAGACCCGAGGACGATTTCGATTGATGAAAAAAAAGCGCTTATTTCAAAATATATCGATTTGTTTATGTCACATGATTTAATCGTGAACTTAGAAACAGAGTATTATGAGCAGTTCACTGATACATTGATTTTAAATAACAAGGGAACAGAAGTAAGACAAGAAGAACTGATTGTAGGAATTAATTTTAGAATAACGTCTAAACGCGGCGAATTAACTCAAATTACGAGGTTGTCTTTAGGTGGTGGTGAAAGTTACGATTTACTACTTGATAAGGAAAATGAAATTATAGCTAAAGCAAAACAAACCATTGATTTGCTGGATGCAGAACCAGTTGTAGGTGGAAATTATGATGTTGTACTTGATAGTGATGTAAGTGGCCTCTTTATTCATGAAGCATTTGGACACCTTAGTGAAGCGGATAACTTAATTGGCAACGACGTATTAGCAGAAACGATGACACTTGGTGAAACCTTTGCTGTGGATACCTTTAACGTCATTGATGACCCGACTTTAGTAGGTTACCCAGGAAGCTATATTTATGATCATGAAGGTACAAAAGCTAAGAAGACATATCTAATTAAAGATGGAAAATTAAAGGGCAGATTGCATTCATTAGAAAGTGCAGCATTTATGGATGAATTACCAACGGGTCATTCTAGAGCTAAAAGTTTTGGATTTACACCAATTGTCAGAATGGGGAATATCTATATAGATAAAGATAAGTATACGTTAGAGGAAATGATTGCTTCAATTGATGATGGTTTATATCTATTTGGTTCAGCTGGTGGACAAACAAGTGGAGATACTTTTACATTTGCAGTTCAAGGCGCTTACAGAATTAAAAAAGGTGAAATTACGGGTATGGTTAGAGATTTAGCGTTAACAGGACATTTATTTTCAACACTTAAAAATATTGAAATGATTGGGAATGAGATTGACTTTTCGAGATCAGGGGGTTGCGGTAAAGGGGGACAAATACTAATTAAATCAGGAAAAGGCTCCGCACCAATCAAGATCAAAAACATGGGAATAGGAGGCAAATAATGAAAAACTTATTAGAAAATGCACTTAAAATTTGCGACAGTGCAGAAGTGTATCTAAGAAAAGTAAGTAGTACTTCTGTTTCTATGTTGATGGATGAGATTCAAGGAATAGAATCAGAAAAGAAAACTGAAGTTTCTCTTAGAATTGTAAAAGATGGGAAAATGGGTGCAGCTATTGCCACTTCCTTAGACGATGAAACGATTATTGAACGTGCTTTAATTTCATTAAACCATCAGGGTTCTGAAGCGACTGCATTTGAAAATATAGGTTTTGATAAGGTTTTATGCGAAACAGAAGAAGTTAAAAATCTTACGACACAGATGATGGTTGAAAATTTAGTTTTACTTTCAGAGAGGATTCATCATATCTCACCGGGATTAAAGTTTGGACTTGAAATTAATAAAGAAATTAAAGAGGTATATTTAATCAATAGTTCAGGGTTTGATGGAAATTATACCCATACTAAATTAGGACAAAGTATTCACACCTTAAATGCCAAAGGTTTCTATAATGTTTCAAAAGAATTTGCAGGAACAAAAATTAACCTCATTTCTGATGAAGATATCAAGGAACTTATTGATTTACATCGTTTAGAAGAATATCCTATTTCTTTGAATAACGAAAAATTACCGGTTATCTTTTCTGGAACAGTAATGGGTGCAATGATGCTGAGAGTACTTGCGGGTGTTAATGCGGGAAATGTTATTAAAGAGATTTCACCTATTAAAGGTAAGCTTGGTGAACAGATTTTTTCAGATAAAATAACAATTAGAGATGATGGTACTTTGCCATATGGCATCAATACCTTTGCCTTTGACGATGAAGGAACGCATTCGCAAAATACTGTTTTATATGAAAAGGGCATACTAAAAAATCTATTGGCGAGTCAAGCACATGCTCGGAAATTAGGTATACCAGCATCTGGAAATGCCATTAAACGGGCATTGTTTTCTAAAGAGATTGAAGATGCGCCAACTGTATTTGAATCAAATCTTATTGTTGAAGGTGATTGTACATCAGATATTGATTTAATTAAAAGCGTTAAAAGGGGACTCTTTATTACTGGTGTGATGGGTGCACATACTGGAAATATAAATCAAGGCGAATTTTCATTAAACATATCTTCGGGTTATCTGATTGAGAATGGCGAATTTACTGGAAAAGTAAAAGGTGCTATGATTGCTGGAAATATATATGATTTATTTAAAGAAGTGGAAGCGATTGGAACTAAACTTGAACCCATGCGAGGTATTTTTTATCATATGGGCTATTCTCCTATGGTTAAATTTAACTCTGTAAATATTGTAGGAAAATAGGCTAAGTATATATAAAAAACAGATAAATATATATAATAAATAAACATGCCAAAACACAGTTTTATAAACTGAGTATGGCATGTTTTATTATTTTAGGCGTTTATAAAGGCCGTTCTCTCTTTGCATCAGTTTTTCAACTATAAACTCACGTCTAAGCGTTGCAAAATCATCATGAAAATCGGCGATGATTAGGTTTACTTCTTTTTCAGTATAGGTTATGCCTAATTTGAACGCTTCTACCATTTTTTCTAAGATAATTAATCTTTTTTTACGCTGAACTGGAATAGAGATGAGTTTGTCAAATTTAAAAAAATGATCAATTACTTTTTGTCTATATTCAAGTTCTCTAGCATCTTCGGCTGCAACATGTGAATGGGTTGATTTCACTAAATCTTCAAGTGTTTGATTTAGGATTTCATCACAAATCTCGTAGATAATGTAGTATTGATCTTTATGCTTTGTGACAAGTCCGACCTCTTCTAATTTCTTTAAGTGAAATGAAACCGTTGAAGCAGTTAATTCTAATCTTTCAGCTAATAGTTCAACGTATTTTGGTGAATCCATTAAGCTATTGAGAATTTTAACACGAGACGCATCTGATAGTGCTTTGAATAGTTTAATTGAATCTTCCATTATACTTTTTCCTCCTCCAGCATGACTTTAAAAGTTTGTTTTAGACTTTCTGCTCTGTTAATTTTTAGGTTTTCAATATGGACTTCTTCATGTAGTCCATGGTTTATGCAATTTTGTAAATTGGTGTGCCATGCAGTTGGTATTTTTTCAAAAAAAGATAAATAGACAATTTCTAGTTCAGTTTTCCAATTAAGTGTATCTTTAACTTTTTTTAGACTAATATCAAACATTTGTGTAAAGATTTCAATTATATTATTTTCAACTCTATTAAATCTATATTCATCATCCCGTTGTTCTTCTTTTAATTTAAGAGATTCTTCTAATAAGTTTGAACTCTGATTTGACAGAAAGGATTTATATTTTTCTTTAAAATTTTCGTATGACATTTGAGCCTCCATATGAGTATAAGTAAAATTAATGGTGCATTGTTTTAAAAACGTCATGTTGTGATTTGCGATGTATCACATGAGATATAAAAACAATGATTCGATATACATCTAAATAGATTATACAATATCCCTATTTAAAGTCAAGACATGTCATAAATTTAACTTTAATCAAAGTATCCAGAAAATAAATTATGTTATAATATACTTTAATAAGAAAACACAAACAGACATAAAGAGAGGGATCGTCATAATGAATAAAATAGATCTACATACACACACGATAGCGAGTGGACATGCATATAGCACATTGATGGACAACATTAAAATTGCCAAAGAAAAAGGAATTGAGATTCTAGGGATTTCAGAACATGCACCAGCAATGCCAGGTAGTACACATGAGTATTATTTCAGCAATTTACGAGTACTACCTGATTATATCGATGGCATTAGGATACTAAAAGGTGTTGAACTAAATATATTAGATAGAGAAGGCAATATAGATCTAGATGCGAGATCGCTTAGTTTTTTAGATTATGCAATTGCTAGCTTACATTTACCATGTTATGAAGGCCATGATGAAAAAGACCATACAGATGCACTAATCAATGCCATGAAACACAATATAGTTAAGATAATTGGTCATCCAGATGACAGTAGATATCCTCTTGATTATGAAAGATTGGTTTTAGCAGCAAAAGAGAACGATGTACTTCTAGAGGTCAATAATAGTTCACTATCACCCAACGCATTTAGAGAAAACGCAAAAGAAAATTACATGATTATGCTTGGATTTTGCGTCGTTCACAACGTGAAAGTGATTATCAACAGTGATGCCCACTTTCATGAGTATGTAGGATCAACAAATTATGCGCAGGCTTTACTAGATGAGATTAATTTTCCCAGTAAACTTGTAATAAATTATCAGGATTTATCAAGTTTTATTAGTTTAAAGTCTGAATTTGAAAAAAATCGACGATGATTATCGTCGATTCCAAAATTACGTTTTAGGCTTTAAAGTGGATTTGAAAAATTATTTTCTGTCAAATCTTTATGAAAGATTGAACCATTGCCAAGTGGAAAAGTCCCTTTTGCGACTAACTCAAAATGTAGTTTCGCGATTCCTAAATCAACTAAGTCTGTAGCTTTACGATCAGCAGTATGTGCTGAGATTTTATCTGAGACAACTTCAAAATATACGGGCTGAGAATTAATTGCAGACGGCGCTAACATCACAGCATTTATACCTTCTAAAAACCAATTTGGCACTGTTTGATTTGGATCTAGTAAAGTATAAAATTCGTGACTTGCTTTTGATTTTCGATGAGAAAGCTTACGAATAACTTTTTCTCCAAATGTGCTCTCAGAGGGAGAATAACCAATGGTAATGACACAAATCAATTGTTCATCTTCACCACATTTAAAAAGTGGATTTTTTTTATCAAATGTACCTGCAACCCAACATGTTCCTAAACCTAGTTTTGTGGCTTCTAAAACAAGTAACTCTCCAAAATACCCACATTTTTCTTTTAAATGAATATCAGAAATAGGACCTTTCAATATAATTAAAGATCTTACCCCCTTAAACATGCCATAGCTTTTAGTGATGCCATCAAATGCTTTTGATGCATCTTCTGAAAAGGTTATTGTTAAACCAGAATCATGATTGATTTCAATGATCCTTTCATTAAAATGTTCTATCAATTCAACTTCAATTTTATTAGACGTATAGTTACGTCTTGATATTCTGTTTTGTATTGCTTCAATATCATTAAAAATATATTTTTTCATTGATTACCTCTCTTTATAAAAATGAGAATATCATAATTTTGAGTTTGGGTAAAGTACACTTTGTGAATTTAAATCATTAATAATACTTATAAATTAGAGCGTGAGGTTCTAGTGATGGATAAATTTCTTATTGAACAATTATATCTTTATAGAATTGAAAACACTTTGCAACAGGTCTCATCAAATCAAAAGGATATTTCAAAATTTGATTACCCTATGAACACTAAATTGATGAGAAAGTTTACGACTTTTGATATTGAAAATCCAATTACAATTATATGTGGCGATAACGGTAGTGGGAAGAGCACTTTGTTAAAGGGTATTGCAGAGCAAATGGGTTCGATTAGAATTACCAATACACCTAACAGCTATTCCACGTATTCTGAGGTTAAATTAAATTTTAATTTTTTAAAACTCAAAACAAGAAGAAAGGCGAAACGTAATTTTTTCTTTTCGGGGGAAGACTTTATTAAATATATAGAATGGCTCGAAGTAACCAAAGCGGAATCACAAGAAGCGATTCAAGAAATTGATGAAAAGTATGGGGATACTTATGCAGGAATGTTGGCTAAACAACCCCATGCTCGGACACTATATGATATAAAGAACTTATATGGAGAGTCTTTATCTGAAAAGTCTCATGGTGAAGGTTTTGTTTCTTTTTTTAAATCACGTATCATAAACAATGGATTCTATATATTGGACGAACCTGAAAGTGCACTTAGCTACGAAAATCAGTATTTAATTGCAATGTTAATTAGAGATGCGGTTAAACTTGGCTGTCAATTTATCATAGCAACTCATTCTCCAATCATCACTGCGATACCAGAAGCAGACTTGTATGAGATAAAAGATGGAATAATATCAAAAACAATATATGAGGATCTTGAAAACATTCAATTTTTAAATATGTTTGTTCGAAAACGACATTATTTATTTGAAGAGGAGATCTGATATACTACATTAGAATGAAAATAAATTAGAAAAGAGCGCAAGCTCTTTTTTTATAAATTTAAAGCAAATTACCTTAACGATGTATAAAAAACATATGTTTAGTTTAATAATTGATGTATAGTATAATAAACATGCATACATGGAGGAGAAGTATGAGAACTTTTTATTTGATGACACATGGGAATATGGCTATTGGTATACAGTCAACCATTCAGATGCTTCTAGGTAATAAAAAAATATTGAATGCGCTTATCGCGTATGTTGATGAAAGCAATATTAATAAATTGTCTGAACCGATTTTTGAAGATTTGAAAAGAGGGGTTGAAGTTGTCGTATTCACTGATATATCTCACGGTAGTGTTAATCAATATTTTGTACCATATCTAAACCGGTTAAATCTTCATGTTATAACTGGCGTCAATTTACCACTTATTTTATCAATTATGTTATTAAACGAGGATTCAAAACTAGACGCTGAAATGATTAATAACGAAGTTGAGTTTGCAAGAGAGCAGATCATATATATGAATACTCATACGATTCATATTACTGATGACGATGAGATATAGCAATTAGAAATACACTTATGAAATCTAATATGTATAAAGTTATAGCAGACAGGAGGCTAAAGTAATGGCTATTGTTCATGTTCGAATAGATGATCGCCTTATTCATGGCCAAGTGGCGATGATTTGGACGAATAGTTTAAGTGCTACTAGAATAATGGTAGTCGATGATGAAGCATCTAAATCTGAGCTTATAAAAATGTCCCTTAAATTAGCGACGCCAAGTAGCGTTAGTTTATCGGTGCTCACTGTCGAGAGAGCAGCTAAAAGAATTCTAGAGGGTGCTTATAGTGGACAAAGAGTTCTACTTGTAATTAAATCGCCAGAAAATTTATTAAAACTTATTAAAGAAGGTGTATTGATAGAAGCTGCTAACCTTGGAAATCTACATGCTAAAGATGCAATTCTGCAACTTAGTGAAACTATATTTATGACGGAGAGCAATATTAATACTTGCAAGTTACTTAGAAAACTTGATGTACAGATTAATATGCAAAAACTGCCTAATGATGAGAATATGGAAGTTATCTTATGATCAATCAACTTGGGAAAAGAGAAATATTAATTATAAAGCATCTTATTAATGCAAAAAAACCACTTAGTAGTGATGTATTAGGAGTAATTCTTGGTACATCTCCCAAAACGATTCGAAGTAGTATGGAATATGTTGGTGAGATTCTAAAAATTGCTGGTGGCGCAAAAATCATTTCCAAAACTGGAAGTGGATATTCAATTGACGTTTTTGATGATAACGAGTATAGGGTTTTTATGCAGACCTTTAATGCTAAATATTTAGATGCGTATTGGATTCCAACAAATATCTCAACAAGAGTTACTTACATTATACGTAGATTATTGATGAACAATGAGCACCTTAAAATGGAACAATTAATGGATGAACTCTATATCAGTCGTGTTACACTCACAAAAGACCTAAAAGAAGTAAGAAAAACATTAAAGTCTTATCATTTAAAACTCGAACATCGTGCAAAATATGGTCTGAAAATCAATGGTAAAGAAAGTCATTATAGAGTAGCTTTAGTAGACTATTTAGATGCTGATGAAGATTCCAACAGTATTGATTATAATACGGATCAAGCACTTTATATGAGAGATCCTAGAGAAATTAATGATGTTGTGATAAGTTGTTTAATGAAAAATCATATTTCGATATCGACTAATTCATTGCGTAAATTTATTAAGTTAATTATTGTTTCAGAATATAGAATTAATAAAAATCATCATATGTTATTTTCGCCACTTGAACTTATAAATTTAACGAGTAAAGGTGAATACGAATCAGCTTTGGATATTAGTCAAAAATTAGCACTCAACTGGGATATTGCAGAAGTTTCATTTTTGGCAGTTTTTATAATTTCCAGAAGAAATATTATGAAAAGCGAACCATTTTCTGTTCACCAAGAAGCACTTTATATGTCCTATAGTACTCAAATCATTCAGAAACTAAAAGCAGAACTCTCAACTGATTTATCACTTTATGAGGGCTTTGAGTATGAGCTTGCAAAACATATTCGTGGTATGACATATAGGGTGAAGTATGGTCTTGAGAAAAGAGATGTAGGCATATTGGAAAGTAAAGGGAGTAATCCAGCGTTTGAGTATGCGGTTATTGCATCAGACTGGCTTTCTCAAACACTTAATATGGAAATTCAAGAAACCGAGATTGCATTTTTGTCTTATCGATTCTATATGCATTTTAGATTTTTATCTTTTCAAAAGAAGACGAATATCTTAGTCGTATTATCAAACGGGAAAAATGCGTCGGATTTGTTTATCCATGAACTATTAACAAATTACGGTAAATTTATCGATAAAGTAGAAGCAGTTGAATTTTATGAATTACCTTATCTAAATTTAGCGAATTACGACGGTATATTAACGGATATTCCTGCAATTCAATTCAATGTTTGTATCCCTGTAAGACGTGTTAATTATTTCTTTAATGAAAACGATTTACAAAAACTTAAAAGGTTTTTTATGCATTCACAAATTAATTCTGACCATTTTTTGTCGTGTTTTGATGAGACATTATTTTATAATGATATTGAGTTTGAGTCAAAGAGTCAGGTGATCGAATTCTTGTTTAATGAGATTAAGAAAAAACACCAAATTGATGAAAATACTTTAGAAAAAATATTGAGACGAGAAACACTCTCTTCATCTGAGAAAGGCAATAGTGTTGCAATTCCACATACTTTGTATACATCATCAGACAGATCTATCATCGCTGGATGTATACTTAAACGACCTATCCTTTGGGATAAAGAGTACTGTCAAATGGTTTTATTGGTCATTAATGGTAGGAATGAAGAAGCGCCATTTTTGTCACTTAGTATAGCTAAAGCAGCAACTGGAAATATTCAATTTGTTTATGATTTGATAAAGGCAGAGCAATACCATAAAAAAATCGAAATCATAAAAGCATTCGTCGATGAATTTGAATTCAATTAATAATTCAAAATTATATATAATTCAAAAAAGTTTATGCCTGTAAAGAATAAATTTACAAAGAATAAGAAAAGGGTGGTATGAGATGTTAAAAGGAATAGCAGCATCAAAGGGGTATGCAATTGGGAAAATCAAAATAATGGCACATCATGAACTCGTTATTGATGAAAGAACTTGTGATAACTTTGAAGACGAATTATTTGCATTAAAGAAAGCTGTAGAAACATCTAAAGTACAATTAAAAGAACTTAGAGATAAAACTGCAGTAAATATCGGAGAACATGAAGCGATGGTATTTGATAGTCACATGATGTTTCTTGATGATCCGGAATTCGTCGGTGCTATGGAAGAAGCTATTCGAAATGAATTCAAAAGAGCTGCAGCAGCAGTGGAGCAAGTTAAAACTTTTTTCAAAAACATGTTTGCACAGATGGATAATGCCTATATGAAAGAACGAGCGGCTGACATCGTTGATGTTTCAAATAGAATAATAAAAAATATATTTGGAATTTCCGCTGAGATGGATGAGTTGCCTGAAAATACTATAATTGTTGCGCATGATTTAACACCTTCTGATACAGCACAATTAGATAAAAGTAAAGTAATAGGATTTTTGACGGATATTGGTGGCGTCACTTCACACAGCGCAATTATGGCAAGAAGTTTAGAAATCTGTGCCGTTGTTGGTATGGGGAATATTACTAGTACAGTTGAAAATGGTACAGAGTGTATTATCGATGGGTTGAAAGGAGAGGTTATTTTATCTCCAGATGCAGAAACTTTAGATAAGTATCACAAATTGGCGATGGAATACCATAAAAAAAGAAATGAACTAAAGAAATATAAAGATATTAAACTTGCGTATAAGGATGGAAGAGAAATCTTAGTTGCGGGTAATATTGGTTCCGTTAAAGATCTTGATTCAGTTATAGAAAATGGCGCTGATGGAATTGGTCTTTTTAGAACTGAGTTTGTGTTTATGGATAGAGAGGCTGCGCCAACTGAAGAAGAACAATTTGATATCTACAAAACGGTTGCAGAAAGAATGGCGGGTAAACCAGTTGTTATCAGAACCCTAGATATAGGTGGTGACAAACAAATACCCTATCTACAATTAGAACAAGAAATGAATCCATTCTTGGGGTTAAGAGCAATTCGATTGTGTTTTAAATATGAAGAAATGTTTAAGGCGCAAATTAAAGCGTTGTTGAGAGCTGGTGTATACGGTGATGTCAATATCATGTTGCCAATGATTGGCACAATTGACGAAATCAGACAAGCTAAAGCAATTATAGAAATTTGTAAACAAGAGCTTAAAAATGATGGTATTCCTTTCAATGATGAGACGCCAATTGGGATTATGATCGAGATACCTGCGGCAGCTATAGCAGCTGATATATTGGCACAAGAAGTTGATTTCTTTAGTATTGGAACGAATGATTTAATTCAATATACACTTGCAGTAGACCGTATGAATTCAAACATATCTCATCTTTATAATCCAATGAATGTATCTGTTCTAAGACTGATTGAAATGTCTATAAAAGCAGCACATCAAGCTGGGATTTGGTGTGGGATGTGTGGCGAGATGGCAGGTGATTTAAGGGCAACAAAGATATTACTTGAGATGGGACTAGACGAATTTTCAATGTCAGGTTCTTCGATCTTAGATGTAAAAGAATTAATATATAATCAACTAAATCAGTAGAATTGAAGGGATTAAAGTTCGCAGGGACTTTAGTCCTTTTTTATTTCAGATTAAGCACTGATTAAGTATATAAGTCATTTTTAATATAAAGGTGTGCTAAAATGAATTAATTACCGATAAGCTTAACTAGAGTCAAGGAGGTTACTTATGCTTAATAAAATTAGTATAGATATTAAAAATAAATTGCATAAAAAATGGAGCATGTTGGGAACATCTTTAATTGTATTTATGCTTATAAATTGGATTTTTATAAGTACTTCACCTTCATTTGCAGAGGGGAAGTGGTATGATGATGGTGTTGCTGAAGCCTCAAATTGGATGATACTACCTGATAGTTTTGATGCTGCATCACTTGATGGCTATATTACGAGGGGAGAGTTTGCAGAAGCCGTTATCAGAGCATACCTAAGTGCAAGTGGCAATATATCCTATACTCAAGAGGATCAGCACTTTAGTGACATTAACGCAATTTACCCTGATTTAGTCTATAAACTTGGTATTGTAGCAGGTTATCCAGATGGTACATATGGTACCAATGACTTAATTAAAAGAGAAGAAATGTTTGTTATGATTGGAAAACTCATGACACTTTTAGATTTGTCAAAACAAAGTTCGAATTTAAAATCAACTACTGACGCGACCAATGTATCAAATGAAACGGCTTTAAAATTTTTGAAAGAACGTTTTATTGATGGTGAAAAAGTAAGTCCATGGGCATCAAAAGATATAGAAAATTTAGTAAATTATGGCGTCGTTAAAGGTGGTGCTTCTGGTTTATTATCACCTAAATCAATTACAACGAGAGCTCAAGCTGTAATCATGTTAAAAACTGCATTAACAAAAGTAAGATATGGTCCAACGAGTGCTCAAAATATGCAAACAGCACTCGTGACTTTAAATACCTCTGCTACATTAGTTTTAAGTAATGATGAAAATTCAAACAATAATTATCTTGTAAGTCGTGGAAATTTTACGAGAACTAAAAATATGAATTTTGATGCATATAACAATAGTTTAGAAGGGAATCAAGATCCTTATAATAATAAATATTGGGATCATCGTTCTTTAGAAGAGATATATACACCAGAGGAGTTGCTTGTAAGACTAGGCAATAATTCAGTAAAATATGCTTTAGTCTTCGGATCCGCAACTGCTGAGCGTTACCAAACTGCCGATGAAGCAAGTAAACATTTAAAAACTATTGCGTTTGATGTGTGGACATTAAACGCAAATGGAACAAAAAGCACGAGCAGAAAATCAATTACAATAAATGAAAACATTGCAGATATTGCACTAAAAGTCTTTAAAGAAATTTACGATGGACCTGAGAAGTTTCCAATTAAAAATGTGGGGTGTTATGCATGGCGTTCAAGTACGACATCAGAACATAGATGGGGACTTGCGATTGACATTAATTCAGATGAAAATTATATGATTAAAAAAGATGGCACAGTTGTTGCTGGCTCATTCTGGAAACCAGGAGAAAATCCGTATTCAATTAAACCAACTGGCGATGTTGTCAATGCGTTTAAATCGCACGGTTTCTCTTGGGGGGGAGATGCATGGCCAATGAGTAATGATTATATGCATTTTTCGTTTTTAGGAGAATAGTAAAAAAAGATATTTAATTTTTTCTCAATTATGATAAAATGGTTTTGTGAATATAATTATCGCGGGTGTAGCTTAGTGGTAGAGTTCTGGCTTCCCAAGCCAGCTGTGTGGGTTCGATTCCCATCACCCGCTCCAAAACTATTTTGTTATGAGGGTGCGATGAAGAAATATGTCAGTTTGATAATTGCAGCAGTTATTCTTATAGCTATTGTTATTAATTTAAACAAAAAGGATCCTTTTGATCCTTCGATGTTTGTGATTTCTGATGTCCAAAATAACATCGAAAAACTTTCATCTGCACAGTTTGAAGGTCGTAAAACTGGAACAATAGGTAATGAAAAAGCAATGGATTTTGTTACAGCTCAACTTGAGGCGTTAGGTTTGCCCGTTTATAGACAAACCTTTAAAGCGCTTGTACCTGAGACTGAAACAGAATCCTTTTTTAGTTATGTGGATACTGCAAATTCTGAGGAGTGGATAAAGTTAACGCCTCATGAAGATTTTAAGTTTTCATCTTGGGGACCAGGTGGTTCTTTACATTATGAAGGTGAAGCCATATTTGCGGATAATAATGTTTATAAATTAGATCCTAAATGGATGGCAGGAAAGGTTGTTATTACAGAAGCTACACCATTTATTGGTGAAAGTTTAAAAACAATTATGGACGCTGGAGCAGTAGGGGCCTTATACTATACTTCATCATACATGGAGAATTCAGAATCCTACTTAAAACAAAAATATTTAGAGCTCGGACCAAAAGTTGGTACGAATTTTGGGTTAGGTTTCATCTCTAGGGAAACCTATGCAAATTTTAAACTTTTAGCGCGAGAAAAAATGATTAAACCAACTACAGTCCTTCCAACGGGTACCGTTCAAGGTGTTATTGATAAAATAAAAATTAATCAGAACATAGAATTTAATTCGGTTTATACAGAGAATATTTATGCTGTGTTGTCTTCAACTAAGTATAACGACAATATTTTATCTGATGAAGAATTTAATAAAATAATAAGAGACGAAGACGTAATTGTCATCGAAGCTAATATTGATCAAGTTGGAAAATTAAACGAGAATACTTATTATCCAGGCGCACTTAACAATGCTTCAGGTGTTGCAGTCTTGCTTGAAGTTGCTAAAAATATGTCTAAACAAGTTAAAACAGATCAGACAATCATCTTTGCAATTGTCAATGGTGGTGAAATCGAACAACAAGGCGTACAAGCCTTTATAAAATTACTTGAAAATAGAGAAGATCACGTTCAAGTTATTGATTTATTTGCACTTGGAAGTAAATTTGATGAAACGATCTACATTTCTGGTACAAATATTAAATCCAATATTGCAAAATCAAAGTTTTTAAATATTTCTGAAGATTTGGGAATTAAAACTTCCGTTTTGCGACAGTTGAGCACTACTGATTACTTATATCAAACAGCGGGGATTTCTGCTGTGAGTATTTTTAATTACTCCAATGTATTCAATACACTTGAGGACGATCTTTCAATGGTATCAGAGTCAAATTTATCTAGTAATATTTTGCTCGTTCAAAGTTATCTTGAAGCACTAGTATATCCGATTAATCCATGGCAAGCTTTGAAAGAAAAAGATAGACTAATTGTGATTGGGATACTAATATACTTACTTACAATGTATTTACTTGAAGTATTTAGACACCAAAGTACCAAGCTAGAAAAGCTTTATTTTAGCACCCCTATTCAATTAATCAAAAAAGCGGGTAGTATTTTAACACCTATCTCAATTTTGTTACTACTTATTTTCATCACGAAGTTGCCTAGAGATTTAGATATAGCAGTAGTTGGTGGAAACGTTGATACGAATTTTTCGCTTTATCTAACACTTAAAAATGCTATAGATTTTATCAGTAATTTATTTGAGAACGGGATCAATAATTTTGATTTTATTGTTAATTCTTTTAAAAACAGTACTATTTTATTCACTATGGCGTCAATTTTAGCAATTGTTGTAGGCATCATTAAAGGTATGTTTGATGCATATAGTGATAAAGAAAATTCAGATATTAGAAGTTTTGTAAGCTTAACAGCGTTATCTGTACCTGATATTATGTGGATTTTATTGTCGAATATACTCATCATTAAAATTGGTAGTTATGTTGAACTCCCAATCTTAAGACATTTAATTTTTCCACTAATCACACTTTCAATTATGCCAACAATATACATTAGCAGGATCTCGTATCTTGCTTTCATAAAAGAAAAAACGCAACCTTATTACTATGCTCTTAAATCAAGAGGATTTTCAAAAATGAGGATATATAGAAAACATTTACTTATTCCTGTTCTAGAAAACGTTCTTACTTCGATGTTAGGACTTGCATCTGTGATGATTTCAAATATGATTATTGTTGAATACTTATTTGACTATAAAGGTCTAGCAAATTTTGTATTATTAGCAGATAAATCTAAAGATGAAGTTACATTTATCAGTTTAATTGCTGCAATAAGCGTTCTCTATATTGCATTTACAAGTATTATAAGGCTAAGTATAAGTCTAACAACATCAAGACAAAAAGGGGGTGGCAAGCGTGTTTAAGAAGCTACAACTTTATTTTGGTGCAACAATTTTATCCCTTTTAGTATTGATGATTTTATTTCCTGGTTTTTTTACGAGTGTGAATCCATATGCAACTGAAGGGTTAAAATCTTTTGTGGACAAAGAGGGCGTATATCATCTTGAAAAAGCACCTTTTGAACCTCAAAGTGGGATAATTTTAGGAACAGATGAACTTGGTAGACATATTTGGCCACTGATTGTATATGGTACAAAACTTACCATGACACTTGCACTATTAATTGTTTTACTTCGTTTTTTACTTGCAATTCCATTTGGATTTTTAGCGGGTTTCGGGAGTCTTACTGCACATGGGATAATAGATAAGCTTGCTCGATTTTTTGGAACAATTCCTACACTATTGCTTTGTATAATCGTTTTGAAGATGGAATTTTTTGTTGGACTAGATAAAAATATGTCAATTCTTTCTTTTGTTATACTACTTGGATTTGTTGGATTTGGAAAGACCGGAATAGTCATAGAAGAACGCGTGTCAAGTATCATAAGAGAACCCTTTGTAAAAGGCGATATCGCTATTGGAAAAAACAAATTTCAAATAGCGATAACTACCGTTTTTAGACATCTTTATTCAGAACTTATTGTGATGTTTTTTCTAGAGTTCGCACGGGCGCTAACATTATTGCTTCAATTAGGACTATTTGCTGTGTTCGTAGGCAATGTTAGGTTTATTGAAGATTCCTCAGGTGGCAGTATAAAGACCATGGATATCTCATATGAACCTGAGTGGGCGAGTATGCTTGGTGCTGCAAGAAATAATATTAGATCTGCACCTTGGATTGTATTTTTCCCTGCGATGGCTTTTTTTATCAGTGTATTAGGCTTAAATGCTTTTGGTGAGAGTTTGAGAAATGTACTCAATGGACAGCTTAAACTGAAAAGACCAAATCGCATTGTCCTAGTTATCATAGTTGTAATTGTACTAAGTTTGACCGGTGTAAAAGCATGGCAATTTTATAGTTCGAATTATAGTTTCACAATGACAGAAAATGGATATGATCAACTCGTTTTAGATGATGAACCGATTTTAATGGGAAATTCAAATGCTGTAATCGCGACTGATTTTATGGAAAAGCAATTGATACAGAGAGGGTTTAAACCCCTAAAGGGAAACAGTATTATACAGGAGTATGAAACTGGAAGTGGTTACTATACGAAGGTTGGTGACATCAGTATAGATGATGAGGATATTACAGATGATATCATATGGATATCACATGGTGATTTCAATATAAAAGCGCCAATTGTAAACCTCCTTGATGCTGACTTATATGATGAAAACATTCTCGATAAACTAATTGATTTTGATAGTGTAATATTATGTGATGGTCAGTTTTACAGTGAGTTAGCAATTGAAAATATTAGTAAAAGACTTGCAAAGACTAATAAAGTTTCTGGAATTATTTGGCTTAAAGATTTAGATACAATAAGGCAAAAAAACTTGAGTCAGCTTAATTTAACAGTACCAATTTTTTATCTTTCTCAAGATTTTTCGTTTTCTAGTTCTATTAATGAACATGAAATTTCGATTAACGAAAAAGCGGCAGCAACAAATGATCATGGAAGAAATTTATATGCTATTTTACCAGGAACAAGTCCAACAATGGGCGAAGAAGCTATCATCTTAGGACTTGCGTATAATGCAGATGATAAAACTAGCTTCGAGAAATTACTTCAATTTAATTTTTCCGTTATTGATTCAATAATTGGAAATGAAGCAAATAGAAAACGAACTCTAATTGTAATGTTTATTGATGGTACCATGAATGATACTTTTAATGGTATCAATGATTATGCAAGTCAGTCATTGTATTCACAAAAGGATGTACTTTTATATGTAGATTTGACAAGAGTAGAAGGCGTTGAAAGTGGAGATGTTATTTTTGATCAAAACCAATCACCTATATCCAGGTACTTTGCCTATACATTTGCTATGCAATTTGCAGAAAAATTAGACAAAGCAAACATTATCCCGCAGAAAATTAAAAATCCAAATCGTTTAGATCAGAAATTATATGATGAAAAAGGCTTTCCAACATTAATTATTGGATTAAAGGAAGATCACTTTAGTAAAGACAAAGAACAGGTAAATATGAAAAAATTGGGTCAGATGATAACAACGGTTATCAATCAGAATAATTATTAGGGACAAGTGGTGCAATTTATGTTGAAAGTAGAGAACCTTAGAGTTAAATTTAATAAAACCGAAGTAGTAAGAGGTATCACTTTTTCTTTAAAACACGGAGAAATTTTGAGCGTATTAGGCGAATCTGGTTCTGGTAAAAGTGTCACAGCGATGTCTATTATGAGACTTTACGGTGAGAAACAGGCACACATAATGGCAGATGAAATTTCTTTAGATGAAATCGACTTATATACTTGTAGTGAGATAGATATGCAGAATATAAGAGGTATAAAAATTGCTTATATATTTCAAAATCCTAATGATGCCCTTAGTCCCAATAAAACAATCAGAGCACAATTCAAAGAATTATTTAAGGTTCACAAAAAAAAATATGATGAGCAAAATATAAAATCATTGCTAGAAACAGTGGGCTTACAGGTCGAGAGTGAATATATTCTCAATATGTATCCGCACCAACTCAGTGGTGGACAGGCGCAAAGGGTTACGATTGCACTTGCAATTTCACTGGATCCTAAAGTAATAATTGCAGATGAACCAACAAGTTCAATTGATGCTTCATTAACGGATGTAATTATAGAATTACTTTTATCAATCAACAAAAAATTAGGAATTTCCATTTTATTTATTACGCATGATTTTGATTTAGCCTCTCAAATAAGTGATGAAATTTTGATTTTATATGGTGGGTTGGTCATGGAATACGGTAGTAAAGAAGAAGTCTTTAATAATCCGAAACACCCCTATACACAAGAGTTGATGAAATGCGTTGAATCTATCAACTCAAGAGAAGGTGTATTGTATACATTATCGGGATATGCACTAGATCCATCAGAATTTAAGTCAGAGTGCCCTTTTTGGTACAGATGTTCATATGCAGAAGAAAGGTGTAAGGTTCAGATTCCTCTTTTAAGTAATGTAGGCTCACACCATGTAAGATGTGTAATGTCAATGGAGGGATCAAATGAAAGAAAATGAAGCCCATAAAATTAAGACTTATGAAACGAATCACTTAAAGATTGAGCCTCTTTTAAGCATATCGCATTTGTCCAAATCATATTACGTAAAGAAAAGTTTGTTTGGAAAGACCCATCAGATTAAAGCCGTTAATGATATCGAGTTATCGGTTTATCCCAACGAGACCCTCGGACTTATTGGTGAAAGTGGAAGTGGTAAAACAACTTTAAGTCATTTAATATTAGGTTTGACTTCACCAGATAGTGGTGTAATTAAGTTTAACAGTATTGAACCTAAATATTTACGCAGAGATGTACAAATTGTTTTTCAATATACTTATGGCGCGCTTGATCCACTTAAAACAGTCTTTGAATTAATAAGTGAACCTCTTAGACTACATCATATAAATTTTGATGGTAGTATTGAGGATGAAGTATCAAGGTTACTTGGGTTAGTAGGTTTAAGTAGTGGACTAATGTATAGAAAAACGATAGAAATCAGTGGAGGACAAAAGCAAAGAATCGGAATTGCGCGTGCAATAGCATCAAGACCTAAGTTTTTAATTCTTGACGAGCCAGTTTCAGCACTTGATATTTCTATACAAGGTCAAATCGTAAATCTTCTGATAAAATTAAAGGATGAGCTGGGTTTAACATATTTATTTATAACGCATGATTTAAAAATTGCGAGGCATCTTTCAGACCGTCTTGCAGTTATGCATCAAGGTCATATGATAGAAATTGCAAATACTGATACGATTTTAACGAATCCTCAAATGGCATACACTAAACGACTGTTGGGAAATTTATTTACTGGAGAAAACTGTAAAACTGAAAATTAAACTTTGACTATTATCTTGTGCTTGTTATAATTATGAACGCAAGATATTTTTTTTTCTAGGAGCAGTCATGTTTAATCAAATTAAGGAAATTGCACTTAAAGCATTGTTATATGAAGTAGCAGCTACACCCAAACCTGGTTTGGTTGACCGAAATGGAAATGGTGCGCATAAAGATATGGATTATTTCACTTTTATGGACAGTACAATATCTCTTCAAACTTATTTTGAAGAAATCGGACTAAAAATTAAAGAAATTTATCATAATACTGACAAAGTGCTATTAAATGCAACCCATGTATTTGATAAAATTAAACTTTTGGGAATCAATGCTGAATTTAAGATGTTACACGCAACCAAAGGGGTAAATACGCATAAAGGTGCAATTTATTCTTTAGGATTGTTGGTTTCTGCCGCTTGTGAAATTGAATTAATATATGGCTTAGAGAACGTAATTGCACTAGATAGAATTGATATTCTTACGAGAAGAGTGAGTGAATATATTTTTCCTAATTTAGCATCAGAATTTAACCATGGAGGGCAATATAAAAACTATGGTGTAAAACAATTTATCGAACTAGGACTACTTGGTGCTAGAGGTGAAGCTGCAAGTGGTTTTTATCATGCGAAGGCGGTAGGTTTACCAGAATTTGAAAAATGTATAGTTTCTGGAATGTCCCTTAATGATTCTTTGATCCATGCGCTTCTTAAAATTATAACCGTTCTTGAGGATTCAAACGTAATAGGTCGAAGCAATCAGAATATTTTATACCAAAGTCAAAATAAAGCAATTCATGTCTTAGAGTTAGGTGGCATGCAGACGGCGGAAGGTATTAAGGCTATGGAAAATTATTGTAAGTGGTGTGTATGTGAGAATATAAGCCATGGTGGAAGTGCTGATATGTTAGTGATTACAATTTTTCTTTATCTAGTCAAAAATAATTTTTAAGTTCAAAATTTAAATTGTTCAAAAAAAAGTTGCATTTTGTTCAAATATCTATTAAAATGACCATATACTCAAGTGAGTGTTGTGACGAGCAACGTTTGCGGGGTAATAGTAACTTACAAGTGAATCTTATTGATAATGAAAGGCATAAAGCCTCTAAGGTCAGTATACGAAATCTTTGATTTTGTATACTGATTTTTTTTGTCTAAATTAAGGAGTAGAGAAATGTGCATTCAAAGTGAATTGAAAATTGTAAATATTAATTCAAAAGAATGGAATGACATCTTGAAGCTGTTAGAAAAGTCTCAAATCAGATTAGACGATGCAATCGAATGTACATTTGGTTATTTTGAGGAAGGCAAACTCGTTGGCACAGCATCAGTTCAAGAAAATGTGATCAAAAGCATTGCCATTGATGAAATGAGTAGAGGTTCTAATGCACTGGCTAGAATGTTAAGTGATATTATGAATGATATTTATGAAAAAGGTTATAAAAACATTTTTATATTTACTAAACCAGAGGCTGTAAATTCATTTTCAAATATTGGGTTTTATGAAGTAGATCGCGTAGAAATAACGACAGGGTCAAACGCTGAAGCAATTGTGCTTATGGAAAGAAATCCGGAAGGACTAAAGGCATATCTTAAATTACTCAGTAATTTTAAAGTAAGCAGTGAGACAAATGGTGCCATTATCATGAATGCAAACCCTTTTACATTGGGGCATCAATTTTTAATTGAAACTGCAGCTAAAGCGTGTGATTTTTTATATATCTTTGTCGTACGTGCTGAGCAATCAACATTTCCTTATGAGGTCAGATATGATCTGATTTCTCAAGGGACAGCTCATCTAAGTAACGTTTATGTCATATCAGGTGGTGATTATATCATCTCTAGTGCTACTTTTCCAAACTACTTTCTTAAAACCAAGTCAATGGCAACTGAGTTACAAGCAGCACTCGATGTAAAAATATTTTCAGATTATATCGCAAAAGCGTTAAATATAAAAAAGAGATTTGTTGGCACAGAACCTTACTGCGAAACGACAAATAGTTACAATAATAAATTGAAAGAGCTACTGCCAAAGTATGAAATAGAACTTGTGGAAATTCAGAGGATTGAAACATTAAAAGGTGCAATAAGTGCTTCCTTAGTCAGAAAAATGATCTTAACTGATGATTTTGAAACAATAAAAATGCTCGTACCCAAAACAACACTGGATTATTTTAAAACACCTAAGTTTAAAGCAATCCGAAACAAAATGAAGAACTCTGATTCAAGGCATTAATTGTTATTTTTTATATATGAACTATAAAGAAAAAAGCAAATAAGGAGTAAATATGAAAATAATAAAACCTTCTATAGCAGGCACTCTAGATTCTTGTGATATACAGATAAGAATTGATGAAAGTACTGATCAAACCAATACGATTTATTTAAAAAGTGCTGTTGAAAAGCAATTTGGCGAACATATACGTAATCTTATACAAGATATGCTTGATAAATATCAACTTGAGGGTGTACTTGTACATGCAGTAGACAAAGGTGCTTTGGATTGTACGATAAGAGCAAGAGTAGAAAGTGCAATTATGAGATCAATAGGTGAAGAAAACACAGCAGATTGGAGTGTGATTGCACGTGGGTAAGCTAAGAAGAACGATGTTATACGTTCCAGGAAATAATGCTAGTATGATTGCTGATGCAATGATATATGGTGCTGACGCAATTATGTTTGACCTTGAGGATTCTATTTCTTTAAAAGAAAAAGATGCAGCTAGACATCTAGTATTTCAAGCAGTTAAGCATATTGATTTTGGAGATATTGAACTCGTTTGCCGTGTCAATGGACTTGATTCACCATTTGGAGAAAACGATATTGAAGCAATGGTTGCAGCAGGAATCCATGTCATTAGGTTGCCAAAGACTGAATCGGCAGAAGATATTATAGCAGTTGAAAAATTAATTGCATTTTATGAGGAAAAACACAACATAGAAGTTGGTACAGTTAAAATGATGGCAGCTATTGAAAGTGCGCTTGGCATTATCAATGCATATAGTATCGCAACTGCATCAAAGCGACTTGTCGGAATTGCCATTGGCGCAGAAGATTATGTCACTAATCTAAAAACAAATCGTTCTCCATCAGGCGTTGAACTTTTATATGCTAGATCACAATTACTCAATGCAGCTAGAGCTGCTGGTATAGCAGCGATCGATACAGTCTTTTCTGATGTTGAAGATGTAGAGGGTTTTACTAATGAAGTTAAACTGATCAAACAACTTGGCTTTGATGGTAAATCAGTAATCAATCCAAGACAAGTGCCTGTTGTTCATCAAGTGTTTATGCCTACTGAAAAAGAGATTACACATGCCAATGCAGTTGTTAAAGCCAGTATTGAGGCTGAAGAAAAAGGTCTCGGTGTCATTTCTTTAAATGGAAAAATGATCGATAAACCAATCGTTGAAAGAGCAGAGCGAATCTTAGAATTAGCAAAGGCAAGCAGGTGATCAGATGAGTGAAAATAGAATGCACGGTAAATTAATCAGACCATATAGTAATCAAACTGAAGATAATAGCAAAGTCGTTGAAAATATCAAAGAAGCCCTACTAAAATCGAACTTAAAAGATGGCATGACAATTTCATTCCATCACCATTTTAGAGAAGGAGATTATGTGATTAATCTCGTTATGGCTGAAATTGCAAAACTAGGTGTAAAAAATCTGGTACTTTTCCCAAGTTCTCTAGGTAGAGTTCATGAGACGATGATTGAGCATATTAAATCTGGTGTAGTTAGTGAAATTCATACAAGCGGTTTGAGAGGACCTCTCGCTGAGTTCATCTCAGATGGAAACTTGGCTAAGCCAATTACCATCAGAAGTCATGGAGGACGTGCGAGAGCGATCGAAGCGGGTGAGCTTAAAATCGATATTGCTTTTCTTGCAGTGCCGAGATCTGACAAAATGGGTAATGCAAGTGGCAATGGGAGCAAGACGCAATGTGGTTCTCTTGGATATGCCATAGTGGATTCTAAATATGCAGATCAAGTCATCTTAATTACTGATGATCTTTGCAATTATCCCAATATGCCGCGAAGTATTGTTCAAGATGATGTAGATATGGTTGTTGTTTTAGATGCAATAGGGGATCCAGAAGGGATTGCTTCAGGGGCTACTAGGTATACTAAAAATCCTAAAGAACTTAAAATTGCAGAACTGGCATCAAAAGTCATGACGTCATTAAATTATTATAAAGATGGCTTTTCATTTCAAACTGGATCGGGTGGTGCTTCATTAGCAGTAACGCGTTTCCTGAAAGAACAAATGATGAAAGATAGTATAAAAGCATCGTTCGCACTTGGTGGGATTACAAAGCCAATGGTTGATTTATTAGAAGAAGGTTATGTAGATTGTCTTTTCGATGTTCAAAGTTTTGACTTAACTTCCACAGCATCCATGTACAGAAATGAGAGACATTTTGAAATAAGTGCTTCAGAATATGCTAATCCTTCTAATAAGGGATGCATGGCTTCTATGTTAGATTACGTCATTTTAAGTGCACTTGAAATAGATAAAGATTTCAATGTAAATGTAATGACTGGATCAGATGGTGTCATCATGGGTGCATCAGGTGGTCACTGTGATACCGCTGCATCTGCAAAAGTTACGATTATTGTTGCACCACTTTATAGAGGTAGATTATCAACTGTAGTAGATAGAGTAACGACGATTATCACTCCGGGAAATACAGTGGATGTACTTGTAACAGAGCGAGGTATCGCAGTTAATCCTGTTAGAAAAGATTTAATTGAACAATTAAAAGAAACAAATTTACCATTAATTGAGATGAGTGAACTGATCAATTTGTCAAAACAAATTATTGGTCAGCCAGAAGCTATTGAATTTGAAGAAACTATTGTTGCAAATGTAGAATATCGAGATGGAACAATCATTGATTCTATAAGGAAAAGAAAAAAAAATGAATTATCTAGATCTTAGAGAGCAAAAGGATAAAATAATTCGAAATTCGAGTCAAAGTGATCGTTCAATTCTATCGGTGAGAATCAATGTTCCAGGAGAGCATAAAAAGTTCGAATGGAGCAATAAAATTCATAGACATGCATGTGCACTTTTGGAACTTAGTCTAAGGAATGAATCCATAAAGTATGAGCAAATAGAAGAATCTTTTTGCAATAATTATTATGAAAATCTTACTTTATATAAGATCGAGAGTGAGCCATGGGCTATCAAAAAAATCGCGATGATTTTAGAGAATCAAGATGATTTTGGTAGATTACTTGATATAGATGTCCATGATTCCTTAGGGCAGTGTTTGTCTCGAGATGACTTGAATGTTCCTACTAGAAAATGTTTCATATGTGATGAGCCGGCATTTATGTGTGGTAGAACGCGCAGACATACCATACGGGAATTACATGAATTTATGATCTTAATAGCAGAAAAGCTTAAAGATAAATAAGAAGTTTTGGAGGGAATTATATGAAATTTAGAAAAGCTGTAACAAGTTTACTAGCACTTTCATTGGTTGGCGCTATGGCATTAACTGGTTGTGCTACAAAATCAGATTCAGGATCTGATTATCCAAAAGGAACTTTAGAGTTCATAGCACCATCAGGTGCTGGTGGTGGCTGGGATTTAACCATCAGAACAGTGGCTAAAGTTTTACAAGATACTAAATTAGTGGAAGCAAATATGCCTGTAACTAACAAAGCCGGTAGCGGTGGCGGGGTAAATTTAGCTTACATGCAAACACAAAAAGGTTCAGAAAAACTCATTTCAGTTTATTCACCACCAATCTTATTAATAAAACTTAACGGATCAAGTGAGTTCGGTTATGAAGATACAACACCACTTGCTAGATTAATCACTGATTATGGTGCATTTGTTGTGCCAAAAGATTCAAAATATCAAACAATTACTGAAGTTATGGATGCTTTAAAAGCAGATCCAAAAAGCGTTAAGATAGGTGGAAACTCTGCTGCTGGTTCAATGGACCATATTCAATTCTTGATCATGGCTAAAGCTGCTGGTGTTCAAAATCTAAAAGATATTGATTATATCAGTTTCCAAGATGGTACTGCAACTGCTCAAATCTTAGGCGGTCACATTGATTTATTAACAACTGGTTTAGGTGACGTTCAAGCACTTGTTGAGAGTGGCGACTTAAGAGCATTAGCACATACTGGTGCTGAAAGAGTTGGAGAAGGTATCCTAGCTGAAATCCCAACTTGTAAAGAACAAGGAATTGATGCTGTATTTGAAAACTGGAGAGGTTTATTTGGTGCACCTGAAATGCCAGATTATGCTGTTAAGTTTTGGGAAGAAACTTTAGCTAAAATGGTAGAAACAGATGAGTGGAAAGCAGAAGCTGCGAAACACGGTTGGGCACCAGCATATCTTAACCAAGCTGATTTTAAAGCGTTCTTAAAAGAAACAAATGAGTCTTACAAATTGATCTTAGATGAAATAGGCTTAGCGAATTAATAAATAGAGAGCCCTTAGGGCTCTCATCCCCCTAAATTTGGAGGTAATATGGAGAAGCAAAAAAAAGGAAATTTTGACTTTTTAACTGGAGCAATTTCCGTTATATTTGGAATTATATATGGTCTTATGGCATATGGTTTAAAAAGAAGCCCAATGGGCGATCCACTAGCACCGTCAATTTTTCCTCTAATCGTCGCTGGAGGACTTATCTTATTTGGTGTTATCTTATTACTAAGAAGTAATATTGAAGCAACAAAAATAGCTTTTCAGAAGATTAAAGAAACAACAACTGCAAATGATATATTAAGTAGGAAAATGATTGTGATGACTGTTGTTGCTTCAATAGTTTACGCATTGGTATTTCATATATTAGGATATGTTATTTCTACATTTTTATTTGTTGGATTTATCATGTCTGTGTTAGAACCTAAAAAAATTGCTAAAAACTTGATCATCTCTGCAATTTTTAGTATCGTTGTTTATTATGTGTTTTTCTATTTATTAGGCATTTCATTACCAATGACGCCTATAATTAACATTTAGGAGGCGTTTATGGATATTTTACAGAATTTAATGGACGGTCTTTTAATTGCTATGCAGCCTTATAACTTATTACTAGTCACATTTGGTGGTATATTGGGTACGATTGTAGGGATGTTACCAGGACTTGGACCAGCAACAGGTGTTGCAGTTCTTTTACCGCTTACATTTTCTATGAGTCCTACAGCTGCACTTATTACTATGGCTGGTGTTTATTATGGTGCCATGTTTGGTGGGTCAAGAAGTTCAATATTAATCAATACTCCAGGTGATGGGGCTGCACTTGCTGCAACATTTGATGGTTATCCTATGGCAATGAACGGAAAAGCAGAATCAGCTCTTGCTATTAGTGCAATTGCATCTTTCATTGGCGGTTTAATATCAGTTGTATTTTTAATCTTACTTGCAACACCAGTTGCAAAATTTGCACTTAAGTTTGGACCAGCAGAATATTTTTTACTGATGATTGCAGCACTTGCCATGACATCGTCTATGTCAAAAGGCAACATGCTTAAAGGATTTATATCAACTCTATTTGGTCTTGCAATTGCAACTGTAGGCATCGATGCTCAATCAGGTATCCCTCGATTTACCTTTGGGGTTTTAGAACTTCAAACGGGAATTGATTTCTTAGTTGTCATTATTGGTCTTTATGCAATTGGTGAGGTTTTTAAAGCTTACACCGATATCAACAGTGGAAAAAAAATACCTCAAAGAAAATTTGGCAAGATTTGGATTACAAAAGAAGAATGGAAACAATCATGGCCAGCAATTCTTAGAAGCACACCACTTGGATTTATTGTAGGTGCATTACCAGGAGCTGGTGGCACCATGGCATCGTTAATGGCTTATAATAATGAAAAACAACTTTCGCCACATCCTGATACATTCGGTAAAGGCGATATTGTTGGGCTAGCTGCACCAGAAGCAGCTAATAATGCTGCATCCGTAGGTGCTTTTATACCGATGTTAACACTTGGTATACCAGGCTCAGGTACAACTGCAATTATGATGGGTGCACTATTGATGTTGGGAATTCAACCTGGACCACTTTTGTTTACACAACATCCTGATATTGCATGGGGATTAATAGCTAGTATGATAATTGGTAACTTTATCCTTGCAATTGTAAATATCCCTATGGCTGGTCTTTTAGTTAGAGTATTGTCGATTCCTTCAAAAGTACTTTATCCTATGGTATTAGGTCTTGCATTTGTTGGTACTTATGCGATTTCGAACTCAGTAATAGATTTTTATATCATGGTTATATTTGGCATCATAGGATTTTTTATGGAAAAAGCAAAGATTCCATCTGCTCCGATGATCTTAGCAGTAATTGTAGGTGGTACGATGGAACAATCTTTCAGACAAGCCACTAGAATTTCGAATGGTTCATTAAGTATATTTTGGGGATCGCCACTTGCGATTGCATTAATCGCAATAACAATTATTTTTGTTGGATTCCCAGGAATCAAAAAAGGATTATCATTATTAAAAAGTAACAAATAAAGCCATCAATAATTGTTTAACAAGCCAGCTTCAGTTTATCTGAAGGTGGCTTTAATCACTATAATATGTTATAGTAGTAAGTCTCTTATACTGGGAAAAAGTTTATGAAAAGAGTGGATTGTAAATGATAAAAAAGTTTAGTAAATATAAATATGCGATGATTGTTATAATTGCCTTAATGGTGATGGTTATCATCATGGGTGTATCCTATCAAAATTATGTGAAAATTCAAAACAGAGTTATTGAGATTGAACAATTTCAATTATTATCACTTGCAGAAACGCTTGCTAAAAGTGTGGAGAATTTTTTTACAAATCAACAGCATAATCTAGAAATTTTATCTAAAAACAGATCATTTATAAAGGATTATAATGGTTTTTCAGCTGAAGGAAACTTAAAAGATTTATTTAAAAATCTGGAAGATTACTATAATATTCAAAGTGATAATATTGAATTAATAAGATTAATCAAAATTGATGGCACTGAAATATATTCTTTTCCAACGACAGATTATGCAGTAGGCATACTGAATGATATTGAAAAAATCAAGTTGAACAAAACGCCTGATGTGGGTTCTATTTACAAGGAAGCAGATAAATTATACCTAAATATCTATGAACCTATCTATTTTGAAGATCATCTCGATGCAGCACTATATATTAAAATTAAAGTGGATACGATATATCAAAGCTTGATTGCACCCGTTAAAGCAGGTGACAAAGGGTACGCTTCAGTTAAAGATTCAGATGGTGTCTTGATTATGCATCCGAATACTGAAGATATTGGCGAAAATGTAATTGAGGCTAGAAAAACTGCATATCCGGATTTTGATTGGTCTGAACTCACTGAATTGGTGGAAAAACAGAAAAACAAAGAATCTGGTGTAGGTGTTTATCACTCACTTTGGTTTACAGATAATGATCAAATGAGAATTAAGAAATTCAGTGCTTATGCACCTGCAAATATTGGCTCCGATTTTTGGATTGTTAATATTTCTAAGGATTATCTTGAAGTCGTATCATTCTTAAAAAATAGAACTTATACAATTGTCATTGTAAACTTTTTATTGATTTTGGTCTTTGTTACTTTTGGTTTGTTATTTTATAAATTCACAAAAGATAAAGCGATCATAGAAAAGGAACGTGCACTGATGATTGAGGTTAAAGCACTTAATGAAGCGCTGGAACTCGATATTATGAAAAGAATTGAATTAGAAAGTGAATTAATAAGTAGCAAAAATAAATTTGAGAATATTTTTGAATCTGGCTCTGATTGTATATTTGTTATCAGTATGGATCGAGAGGCTCAGATCTTGGAAGTTAATCATAAAGTTGAACTTTCACTTGGGTATACAAGAGAACAATTAATTGCCATGTCTTATTTTCAAATTAGTTCGCATATTCAATCTGAAACATATCAAAAATTGATTCAAAGTGCTGAAATCAATGCCGGAATAACTTTTGAGGATGAGCTTCTTGGGCTTGATAACAAGGTTATCCCTGTTGAAATCAATGCGCGAATTATGAATAATGAGAATAAAAAACAAATTGTTATGATATCAAGAGATATTACCATGAAAAGATTGTTTGATCAGGAAATGGAAGAAAATAAAAAACGTGAAGCACTTATGATCTATCAATCGAGGCTCGCTGCTATGGGAGAAATGATAGGCAATATTGCGCATCAATGGCGTCAACCATTAAGTGGACTTGCGATGATATATAATAATATCATCGATGCCTACAAGTATGATGAACTAGATGAATCCTACTTAGAAGCGCAAGGTGTAAGGCATGCTGATCTTGTAAAATTTATGTCGAGTACCATTGACGATTTCAGGTTTTTCTTTGATCCCAAAACTGAAAAACGGGATTTTTTAATCTCGAGTGTTTGTGATCGAACACTTGATTTCCTAAAAGAAACGATTCGACTAAATAATATAGAAGTCACTGTTGTACTTGAAAATGATGTGCTCATCAATGGACTTCCTAATCAATTGTCACAAGTTTTATTTAGTATAATTAAAAACGCTATTGATGCAATTGTTCAAAATAGTGTATCTGAGAAAAAAATAACATTAGTAATAAATGGCGTAAATGGAAATCTTACAATGACAATTCAAGATAGTGGTGGTGGTGTAGATGAAGTCTATGTTACGAAATTATTTGATGCCTACTTTACAACAAAAGATGAGCAAACAGGCACAGGATTAGGATTATATATTTCAAAAGTAATTATTGAGAAAAATTTCAAAGGAAATATAAGTGCAATGAACAAAGAGAAGGGTCTGTGTATTACAATTAATTTTCCAATTTAAAATGAGTTAGAGGAGAATGAATTCATGAATAATGAAAAACAGATGAATCTAAGTGTACTATATGTTGAAGATGAACCAATTCTAAGAGAAGAAATCACACGGTTCTTAAAAAGACGAGTTAAAAGTGTTACAAGTGTAGAGAATGGAAAAGAAGCATTAACACTTTTTGAAAATGTTAAGTTTGATTTTATTATTACTGATCTTATGATGCCAGTTCTCGATGGCATTGAAATGTCAAAAAAAATAAGAGAAAAAAATACGGATATACCGATAGTCATCACAACTGCATTAAGTGATGTTGAATTAATGCAAACAACCATTGAAGTAGGGATTGATCGTTATCTCTTAAAGCCTATTGATGTAGACACTTTAAATCAGATGCTTATTAGTATAAATGATAAATTAAAGAGAAAATATAAAAAAGACAATAGCTATAAGTTGACAATAGACGAAATAAAAACAATAGAGAGAAATACAGAAACTGAGATAGCAAGACTCTTAAAATTATCTACAGGAAAGGGACCTAACCGAGTACAGGCTTTTTTAAAAGGCAACTTATGTGAAGTTGTCATCACTGGTTCGCGAACTCAGCTTGAGCAAACTATTCTTAAAAACGAAAAAAATATGAGAATTGGCGATTATATGCGAGAAGTCCTCTATACTCAAATGAAAGAAACTTTTGAGACGTCTCTTAAAGAAATGACGGGTATACGCATCTTTTTTCAAGGACAGAAATGTAATAGTTCTACAGATATTGATATAATAAAATTCTTATTTGAGTTTGAATGAAAAAAATTTAACGATAGTTAAATATATGAGTACTTAATGAATAAACCAAGCAAAGACGGGACCCTTTTAGAAAGGCAATATTTTTCTATAAATGGGTCCCGTTTTCTGTCAATTAACGAAAAGTTTTAATCTTTGTGAATAAATTTTAAATAAATTTGTAGTATTTTGTAACATTCTGTAGGATTGTGTAGGGTGAATGATATATAAAAGGTGTCGTGTATAGGTATGCGAACACGATAGTATTGGGGAGCATACAAGAGAAATTAACTATAAGTTGAGCAGGAGGGAATTATGAAAAAAGCAATGTCTTTGTTATTGGTATTAATTTTAATGTTCACACTCGTGACTGGTTGTTCAGCAAAAGAAGAACCGGCAACAACTGAAGCGACAACTGCAGCAGCAGCAGCAGGCGAGACGACTGCCGCAATGTCTGAAGATCCAGCTTTTGATAATGTATTCGTAAATATTGGTACTGGTGGTACTGCAGGAACTTATTTTCCACTGGGAGGAGCATTTGCTGAAATATGGAATAACAATATTAAAGGCATCAATGCAACTGCTCAATCAACAGGCGCTTCAGTAGCAAATATCAATTTATTAATTGATGGTGAAGTTGAAGTTGTTATCGTTCAAAACGACACAGCACTTTATGCACATGATGGTATAATGATGTTTGATGGTCAACCTTTTGAAAAATTAAGAGGATTAGCGACACTTTACAGCGAACCACTTCAAATCGTTACAACTGATCCTAATATTAAAACAGTTGCAGATCTAAAAGGTAAAAAAATCGCTGTTGGCGCAATTGGTTCTGGTGTTGAAGCAAATGCAAGACAAATAATCGCAGCAGCTGGCATGGATTTTGAGAAAGATATAGATCCTAAATTCTTATCTTTCGCTGAGGCTTCATCAGGACTAAAAGATAAGCAAGTCGATGCAGCATTCTTAACTGCTGGTATTCCAACAGCAGCAATTCAAGATTTATCAGCTCAAAATGATGTCTATATCGTTGCAATCGATGGCGACATAGCTACAACACTTAAAGCTAACTATAAATTCTTCACAGATTACACAATTCCAGCAAACACTTACAAAGGTCAAACTGAAGATGTTGCGACTTTAACCGTAAAATCTATGCTATGTGTTTCTGCTGATCTTGATGAAGAATTAGCATATCAATTAACAAAACAAATTTATGAAAATTTAGATAGAGTTGTATTAGCGCATAATGTTGGTAAATTCATCACTAAAGAAACCGCATTAGAAGCAATGCCAATTCCAGTACATCCAGGTGCTGAAAGATATTTCAACGAAAAATAGATAAATTGATTAGGGTCTTTTATCATAGAATCTTTGAATCGTCTTATAACCTAAATTTTATTAGAGAGAAGGGAAGCTTTGTTTAGAAAATCTTTAATTGGAGTACTTAGCATACTATTGTTGGCAGTTTTGATTTTTACTGGTCTTCAAGAGCGGACAATTATTATCATTGAAGATCAAAAATCAGGAGAAAAGCACACTTTATTTCCCAAAGACAATCATTTTGAACTTGGGTATATTCATTCAGTGCTTCTAACACCGGTAGATGAGTACTTTGAGATTGATGAGAACAATAACCTTATACTCCAAAAGACTATTTATGAGTCTTTTGGAGTTGGGCTTCCGTATGAACAGATGAGCGATGCGGAATTTGAAATTGTAGATGGTAAATTTATATTATATATGGACAGAACATTTGAAAAAGTAAATATGATTGCTTCGCCTATACCAAAACATTCAATTACAGTAAATGGTGAAAAAATCTATATTGCTGAACTATTTAGCAAAGAAACAATTGATGTCACAAGTGATGCATTTAAACTACAAATTAAAGATGACATTGAAAGAAAAAAATACACGCATGATCTTGTCATACGTGCGGTAACAAAGAAAGTATTCGAAATTGGCAACTATCATGTTGTCTTATAGGAAGGATCGGTGTCATGTCTGACGTAAAAGAAACCAAACAAACAGCGAACACAGAAAACGCTTCTGCAATTAATGCTGATGATTTGCTGAGAAAATACGACAAGGGCTCAGATTATAGGGTACTCAGTGGCATTCAAAATAAATTGTTAGTTGGATTATTAGCGATGTTTTCGATTTTTCAACTCTACACTGGCATTTTTGGAGTGCTTGATGCAATGCTTCAACGTTCAATACATCTTGCATTTGGGTTAACCTTGGTCTATCTGCTTTATCCATCTTCCAAGAAATTCTCAAGAACTAAGTTGCATCCACTAGATGTTGCGCTTGCGCTTGTTGCAGCTTTTGTATGTCTATATGTATTTTTTAATTACAAGCAGCTAGTATTTAGAGCTGGTCGTGTGAGTACGATGGATATGGTTGTTGGATTGATAGCAATTATCTTAGTGCTTGAAGCAGCAAGAAGAGTCATAGGGTGGCCTATGGTTATTATTGCTTCTGTGTTTATTGCTTATGCCTTATTAGGACCACATATTCCCGGACCTTTAGCGCATAGAGGCGTCAAATTATCTAATTTAGTACAGCACTTATATTACACGACAGAAGGCATCTTTGGCTTGCCAATTGGTGTTTCTTCTACCTTTATTTATATGTTTTTATTATTTGGTGCTTATCTTGGAAAAACGGGAATGGGTGAGTTTTTCATAGATATCTCAAATTCAATTGCTGGTAGTGCGCCAGGTGGACCAGCTAAGGTTGCCGTTATCTCAAGTGCAACCATGGGAACACTTTCTGGATCATCAGTTGCTAACGTAGTAGGTACTGGAAGTTTTACGATTCCAATGATGAAAAAGTTAGGCTATAAACCGGAATTTGCCGGTGCAGTTGAAGCAACTTCATCTACCGGTGGTCAATTAATGCCGCCAATTATGGGTGCTGCTGCTTTCTTAATGGCTGAATTTACGAATATTCCATATGTTCAAATAATTGGAGCTGCTGTGATTCCCGCTTTATTATATTACTTTGGCGTATGGGCTGGCGTACATTATGAGGCGAAGAAACAAGGCCTTAAAGGAATGCCAAAAGATCAGATTCCAAAAGCAAGTAAAGTGATGAAAGAAAGAGGACATTTAATTCTACCGATTATCATCGTAATCTATTTATTGATTTCTGGTTATACACCAATTAGAGCTGCTTTAGGTGCAATTGTTTCTGCGATTTTAGTTGCGGCAGTTAAAAAAGAAACGAGATTATCAATAAAAGATATACTTTCTGGTTTAGTAGAAGGTGCAAGAACAGCTATTACAGTTGTCGCAGCATGCGCAACAGCTGGTATAATCATAGGTGTCGTTACTCAAACTGGACTAGGATTAAAGATGGGATCACTTTTAGTAGGTGCAGCATCAGGAAATCTGTTCCTAACCCTAGTATTTACAATGATTACATCACTGATATTAGGTATAGGCGTACCGACAACTGCAAATTATGTTATTACTGCAACTATTGCAGCGCCAGCGCTATTAATGCTTAATGTTCCTATTATCGCAGCTCATATGTTTGCTTTTTACTTTGGAATTATCGCGGATGTTACACCACCAGTTGCACTTGCAGCTGTTGCAGCATCAGGAGTTGCGAAGTCTGAACCTATGAGAACTGGACTTCAAGCCTCTCGGTTAGCGATAGCAGCTTTCATTATTCCATATATCTTTGTCTATAGTCCTGAGCTTTTATTAGTGAATGTTACACCACTGCATTTAGTGTTCATACTGATTACTGCGGTTTTAGGGATTATAGCAGTTGCATCAGGTTTGACTGGTTATTTCCAGACAAAGATGAATATAATTGAGAGAATCGTCTTCATCATTGGCGGTATTATGATGGTGACTACTAGTCCTATTTTGAACTTGATTTCTGCAGTCCTTTTAGGGTGTGTCTGCTTTTTCCAATTTAAAAACAAAAAGAAATTACCTGAAATAGTTGCTTCAATATAGAAATACCCCTTTAGTATAGCAAAGGATCAGCTACCACAATAGCTGATCCTTTGTTTTTAATGAAAAAGTTAACCCCTCATATAATTAAAACTCCATGATACACCAAACTTATCAATTAGTGTACCATATACAGCGTTCCAAAATGTATCTTGTAGAGGCATCGTAACATTCGCGCCATTTTCAAAAGCTTTAAATACTTTGTTGATTTCTTCTTCAGAGTCAAAATTTAAATTCAGCTGAATGTTGTCACCAGGATGGTACAATTCGCTATCAGGGGTATCAGAAAAATAGAGTAATATATCTCCAACTGTAAGTTCGGCATGGAGTATACGTTCACCTAATTCTGAAGGTAATTCTTGAGAAGATTGATCTTTATAACGCATTATTTCACTCAGTTCACCACCTAATATGCTTTGATAAAAATTAAAAGCTTCTTCACATGTTCCATTGAAATATAAATAAGGTACTATTTTCATATGGGTCTCCTTTAAAATTCAATTTTGTTTTGATATACAAAAATTAATACCCATATTAACTTAAAATCATCGAAACAATGCGAGCAAATCAATTTATTTTAAAATTCACATAAACATTATCTGAATTTAATATGAATTTTAAATACGTGAGGTATAGTTTAGTTGTTGGAAAAGTTATCACTAAATTTTGATATAGAAGCCATATCGGAGCTGGTGGCTCACTTCTATTACTCTTACTCCCCCAAGTAAAAACCTTCTCTTAAATAAACACTTGAAAAAGAGCCACCAGACCGTATCCTTGGCAAGGAGGTCTAATGATTAAAACAGTTATATTTGATTTTGATGGAACCATAATTGATACCAATGCACTAATAGAGGAAGGTCTAAATCATTTTGCTTTAAGGTATAGAGGCAATCATCTTAGCAGGAAAGAATTGACTGAATTGACAGGAAAAACTTTAGAAGATCAGATGTTATATATCCATCCAGTGCATGCTTTCAGTATGTTAGAACAATTTAAAATATGGTATTCGCATCATCACAACTCGAAAACGAAAGCTTTTCAAGGGATGACAACGCTCATAAATACACTCAAAAATAGAGGATACAAACTAGCAATAGTGAGTAATAATAGTAAAGTTAGCTTGAGTCAAGGACTAAACCATTTGCAGTTATCTCATTATTTTGATTTAGTAATTACAAGAGATGATGTAAAAAATGTCAAACCATCGCCTGAAGGATTAGAAAGGACACTGGTGTTATTGGATACACTACCTTCAGAAGCGCTTTATATAGGGGACACACACAATGATATGCTTGCAGCGAAAAACGCAAAAATAAGCAATGTAATGGTAGGTTGGAGTCAGTTAGATGTGAGAGAAATGATGTTAGCAGAACCAGATTATATCATTGCATCCGCTTTACAATTATTAACAATTATAGAATCAATCGATGATAAGGTTGTATCTTATGAAAAAATGGCTGTTTAGCTATTTTTTTTTATTTAAATTTTGACTTTGTGAGACAATTGACTCGAAAAAGGGTATAATATATCGTGATATTTAAACATTTATTAGGAGGATTTTTATGAAATTTAGTCTCTTTGCTAAAGGACTTAGCATAAATAGTAACACTAAGAAAAAAATCATACTGTTGACTGTTTGTTCGATGCTTTTTATCCCGATTTTAGCAGGTTGTACTCAGGAAAAAGTAAAAGATGTTGTTGATAAAGTTAGACAAGTTTCCGTATTTACTGTGAATGAGGAAGCTTATAGAGAAACACTAGTCTATACTGGTTTTATTAAAGCGAATCAAATTTTACCACTTAAATTTCAACGAGATGGTAAAGTTGAAAATATCTATGTAGAAGCGGGGAAAAATGTAAAAGCAGGAGATTTATTAATGAAATTAGAAAAAGTTAATGAATCTGATGTAACGCATAACATCTATGCGCCTATGGATGGTATAATTAGCCAAGTTTTGGTGGATGAGGGTGTATTAACTTCTAAAGAATACCCTGCAGTGATCATGCAATCCATTGAGGAAAAGATCACTATTGGAGTGACAAGTAACGATTACCAAAAAATAGTTAACTATGGTGAGCCAAGTGTCGTCGTAACTATAGATGAAGTAGATCAGACGGCTAAATTCAAATCGATTTCAATGGTTCCAGATGCTTCTACCATGACTTATGCTGTAGAGGTTGATTTAGATCCTATAAAGCAATTTCTTGTTGGTGAATTAGCCCAGGTTAAGCTTGAGTTAACTAGAATTAACGGCATTTGGTTACCAATATCTTATATACAAAATGATGGTGAAGATTACGTATTTATCGTCAATGCCGACAACCGAGTGGAAAGACGTAATTTAAAATTAAATGAACTCAACAATGCGTTTGTACGAGTTATTGGTTTAAACGACGGTGATAGAGTAATTACTGTAGGGAATTCATTTGTGAATGAAGGACAACTTGTAAATGCGAGGGAGGATGTTCATGAATAGACTTATTAAAGTAGCCATTCATGAGAGAAAAGTTACTTTTTTACTTGCAATTATGATTTTTCTCTATGGTATTTATGCGTATTATTATATACCGAAACAAGAAAATCCAGATACTTCAAGCCCATCGGCACAAATCATAACCGTATTTCCAGGTGCAACTGCAAATGAAGTGGAAGAACAAGTTACAAAGAAAATTGAAGATGAGCTTGCAACACTTGATGGTGTAGAAAATATAATATCTTATTCAAATCCAAATGTTTCTGTTGTCATTTTATCTCTAAATTACGATGTTAATTATGATGAGCAATGGGCTAAAATGAGGGTTCTATTAGATTCACTTAAAAACAAACTACCAAACAATGTGATGGACTATCAAATAGAAACTGAATTAACAACATCGGCTGGGGTAATTCTTAGTTTATCTGGTGTAGATTATTCTTATGAGCAATTAGGTGCATTTGCCGAAAGTTATAAAAAGGATCTTGAAGGGATTGATGGCGTTAAACGTATTGTTATTGACGGCATTCCAAAGAAAAATCTTGATATCAAAGTAGATCTTAAAAAGTTACAAGGATTACCGCTTTCGTTAAAAGATATTTTTGATTTGATAGCAGCTCAAAATGTAAGTATACCTGCAGGATCAATTCAAACGAATTACGGTAAAATTAATGTGAAGAATCCGAGTGATATTGATTCAATTACAAAGACTGAAAACATGGTTGTATATGGCTCAGAGGATACTGGCGCTATATTAAAACTTAAAGATATTGCAAATGTTAGTTTTGACTATGATAAGCAGCAACACAGTTACAAGCATGGTGAAGACAATTCTGTATTGCTTACGGTCTATTTTAGTAGTAACCAAAATGTTGTTTTGATTGGTAATGCTATTAGAGAACAAATAAACCAAACAAATTCTAATATGCCAAGCGCATTACATGTCAATGAAGTTTTATTTCAACCAGAAGAAGTTAGTAAATCTATCGAAGGGTTTATAATGAATCTACTCCAAGGTATGATTTTTGTCATAATTGTAGTCTTAATTGGCATGGGAATTCGAAATGCTTTAGTTGTATCAATAGCAATTCCACTTTCAATTACAATGACCATCATTATGATGAAGTTAATCGGATTAGATATACAACAAATGTCAATTGCTGCGCTGATCATTGCACTGGGGATGTTAGTTGATAATTCAATCGTAATTAGTGATTCAATTCAGATAAAAATTAACGAAGGGATTGAAGTTAAAGAAGCATGTTATGAAGGAACCGTTGAACAATCGATACCTGTATTAACATCAACACTGACGACTGTTGTTGCATTTGCCCCTTTAATCATGTTGCCAGGTGAGGCTGGAGAATTTGCAAAATCGTTACCTCAAGTTGTCATTATTGCATTAATTGCATCCTATATTGTCGCTATGTTTGTAACGCCGGCATTAGCAAGTTTATTCTTTAAAAATACACATAAAGAAAATGCACCTAAAAATAGGATTAGACATTTCTTTGAATCAGGTTTAAAAGGTTCTATGAAAATGCCGAAAATGTCTTTGTTTTTGATTCTTATAATTTTGATGGGAACAGTATATGCGGCCTCATTTTTATCCATTGAGCTTTTTCCATATGCAGATAAAAATATCGTATATATCGATGTATTTTCTGAAAAAGATGGTGATATAGAATATACTGAAGCACTTACAAAAGAACTAAGGGATTTATTAAAAGATGAAGCGCCAATTGTGGATATCAGTTCATCAGTTGGTGGTGGATTTCCAAAGTTTTATTTAACCGTAGGTGTTAGGCCACCTGCAGATAATTATAGTCAATTGCTTATTAAAGTTGACATGTCTAAAACATCCGAATTTGATTCCAGAGCAGCTTACGCTTATTATTTACAACGCTTAGTTGATGAAAAACTAATTGGTGGAACTGCTACCGTTAATTTATTGGAAATTAATCAACCCGGTCCAGCAGTTGATATTAGAGTATCTGGTGAAGAGAGAGAAGATGTAAAGCGAGTTTCTGATCAACTTTATGAAGTTTTATTAAACAGTAAAAATACAATTAACGTTCAAAATGATAGTTCATCCTATGAATATCAATATATGATTTCGCAAGATAGTATCAGAGCGTCTAATTTAGGTCTGACAAATTATGATATTCAGTTACAGACAAGTTTAGCTCTTAATGGAATGAAAGCTGCAAGCTTAGATAATAACGGTAAGACATACGATGTTATGGTGAGCGGAAGAATAGACAATGTAGATGATTTGATGAATCTTCAAGTAAAATCCTCTGCTACGGGTACAAAGTCTTATTTAAAACAATTTTCTACGGTTTCACTTGATAAGGAACTTAGTTCAATTAAACGAATGAATCGTAATACTTCTGTATCTGTAAGTGCAGATGTAATACCTGGTTATGCGGCGTCCGATTTACAGAAATGGATTGAAAATAGTGTTTTACCTGGACTTGATAAAGAAGGTGTAGAAATTACTTTTGGTGGTGATCAAGAAATATTTGATAAATATATTTCTGGTTTACTTGGTGCAGCCGCAATTGCTGTAATTGTTATTTATATCATCTTACTAATCCAGTTTAATTCGATGATGCAGCCTTTTATAATCTTGGCAACTGTACCCTTATCAATCGTAGGTTCAGTTGTAGCACTTCTTATTTTCAATCAAAACGTTACCTTCACAGTAGGTTTAGGTGTAGCTAGCTTAATTGGGGTTGTCGTTAACAATGCTATACTTCTAATAGAATATATCAATAGAGAACGAAGACTCAACAGAACCGTATATGAAGCTTGTGTAAATTCTGTAGAGAGACGATTTAGACCAATTATGTTAAGTACCATTACAACGGTAATAGGCTTAGTTCCAATGGCATTATCGGGTAGTTCATTTTTTAGTCCGATGGCGATGGCACTAATGGGAGGCTTAACGGTATCAACTTTATTGACTTTAATTGTTATTCCATTAATCTATTTCCAAAGTCATAAAAGAGAACTGTAGAATAGGAAATGAATTTAAATTCTTAATGAAATTCGCTTGCAAGAAGAATAGAGTTATGCTAATATATTTTTGACCCCCCTGTACGGGGGATTAAAGGAGTGTTATATGGAAATTTTATTAGCTGTTACGGTTGCATATTTGATTTTTCTAATTTTTAACAAATTAACTGCACCGAAAGTTGAACATGTAAGTGGCAAAATGTTAGATCAGATGATTGGTGATAAGACCAATAAGAAACAGTTTATTGATGTTAGAACACCTGGTGAATTTAGTTCTCGTAAAGTCAAAGGATTTCAAAATATTCCACTTGATCAACTTCAAAAGAGAATTAAAGAGATAAATACAGAGATACCTGTTGTTGTGATGTGCGCATCAGGTAGCAGAAGTATGAAAGCTGCTAAAATATTAAGCAAAAATGGTTTTAAAAACATTGTAAATGTTAAGGGTGGCATAAGCACTTATTCAGGCAAATAATATGAAAAGGGATCACTTTTAGAAGTGAATCCCTTTTTTCATGCATTCATATCAAATTGTTTAACGATTGCTTCAACGTCCATATCTTTAATGGAAAAATCAAGTACATTAAAAGATTTTAAAACAAAGTTCATAATATCAGATATGTTAAGTTCGTTACGATTAAACTGTATTTTTAACTGTTGATTGTGGAGAGAAACTTTTAAATTCACTGAATTACTTTCAGGAATACATGAGTAAATTTGTGATAGGGAGGAATTAATTAGTTCTAAGTCACTATCATCAAACCTTAAATCAAATAATAGTGTTCTTTCATAGCCATAATCTCTTCTAATTGTTTCAAGTGCGCCATCATAGATTAATTGTCCTTTATCAATGATGATAATCCTATGACATAATTCTTCGATGTCACTCATATCATGTGTCGTGAGAATAATGGTAGTCCCATATTTTTGGTTTAGCTCTTTAATGGCTTTGCGAATCCGCTCCTTGACCATAACATCTAATCCGATAGTTGGTTCATCTAGATACAAAACTTTAGGATTGTGGAGCATAGAGGCTGCTAAATCCGCTCTCATACGCTGGCCGAGGGATAATGTTCTTACAGTTTGTTGCATAAAAGAAGATAATTCAAATATTTCATCAAAGTATTTCATTTGTTCATCGTAAATATCATCAGGAATTTGATAGATTTCTTTTAAAATCGCAAAAGTTTCACCAAGAGGTAAATCCCACCAGAGTTGAGTCTTTTGCCCAAAAACAACACCTATATTTTTAGCATTTTCAGTTCTTTGTAAATATGGTGTTCTGCCATCAACTATTATCGAACCCTCAGAAGGCGTTAGTATACCAGACATCATCTTTATTGTTGTGGATTTACCAGCACCATTAGCACCAATGTAACCAATAATTTCACCACTATTAATCGTAAAATTCATATTTGAGACGGCATTAACTGAATGGACTTCTCTTTTAAAAAGACTTTTTATCGAGCCTCTTAGTCCTTTTTCTTTTTTTACAATTTTAAAAGTTTTTGTCAGGTTTTTGACTTCAATCATAGCAGCAGATTTTTCTGAAATGTTGTTGTTGATCATATAAACCTCTTTTCGCAATCAAATAGTTAATTTCCAGCGCTTTCATACCGTTTCATGCCTCTATCAAAAGTGTATAATGCGATTGACATAAAAACGATGCTGATCAGTGCGGTTAGTCCGAGACTTTCCAATAGTGTAGTTGCACCTAAAAAGTACGATGCTGGGATATAAGCAGTGAGTGCAAAAGGAACGATATAGGTGATCAGAGAACGTATAAATTTATGGTATATCGTAATGGGGTACTTTGCAAAGTCACTAATAGAATAAAACATAAACAAAATGGATTGGCTTCTTTTAATCCAAAAAGCCAATGATGCCAAAAAAAGTTTGATACTCGTATAAATTAAAGTCGCAAAGATAAGCATGATCACCATCAGTATAATTTTGCTAATTGTAAAGCTAATTGTGATTTTGCTAGAGGCGTAAATGACCAAAAGGATCCCAATGATCACCTCACCTATGCCATCAGGCTGAAAACGCTGCGCTATAATTTGAAACAATGGGTGAATGGGCCTTAAAAGGTAACGATCAAATTCGCCGTGGACGATGACATTACCAGATAAAATCCATAAATAATCTGTAAACATATGATCGATGCCTCTTGGGATATTTGCAAATCCATAAATAAATAATAATTGATAAAAAGACCAACCTAAAAGAGATGGAATTTGTCTGAAGACAAGTGCAAGAAAAGCGATACCCCCAAATTGTATTAGGAAAAAAGCAAAAAAACCTATGAAGAAATCAGTTCTCGAATGCATAATTGCTTTTAGATATTGACTTAGAAACATACGGTAAAGTTTAAAATACCATTGGATTTTAGGTATGAGCTTCATAAAATCATCCTCCTAATATTGTGAGACGTTTTATGGCTTTATGCCAAAGTAATTGTGTCATAACATATAATATGATGACCCATAACCCTTGTATCAATATGCTCAAAAGGCGGTCTGAACCTTGAAACTTTCCTAGGTAGATCATAGTTGGCGTATAGATGAGACTAGCAAAAGGTAAAAATTTAAAAATTAATAGAATTGATGCAGGAAAAAATGAAAGAGGAATCAATTGACCAGATATTAATTTCATGATCGCTTCCTTCGCAAATATAAAACCGAAGACATACTCAATAAAGAAAGCAGCTAGTCCGAAAAGGTAATTAATAAAAAACAAGATTAAACTACTAAGTATGACACTAGATATATAAAATAACAAGTTGGCTAACGGCGGTAAAAAACCAGTTGAAAAGAAGGTAAAACTTGTATAAACAAGCCAAAGTGGTGTGAAAATAAAGACTAAATTTACACATATATTCCCAAGCATGTTAAAAAATTTCATCAATTGGTAGTTAACAGGTTTAATGAGACTCATGGCAATCGAACCTGATTGAACATCATGGCTAATATCCCAGTGGACTTCATTTGAAATTAGCATACTTGTCATTGTACTGATTATGACATAACCAACCATTTCATTAAAAGTAAAACCTTGTATGACTGGGTTCGATGAACTGTTGAAAATTGCATACCAAATATAGATCAAAACAACAGTTTGAAATAAATCACCTAATATATAAACGAAAAAATTTATGCCATAAGACATAAAACTTTGAATGACACCTTTTGTGAAGGGAAGATATGTTTTGAAAATTCTTTTCATAGTAAGCCTCACTCATTGAATTAAAAAAAATATAGAAAATTGGGTTTAAATATCCTTGAATACTTGCAATCATAAAGCTCTTAAGATAGTATATAAGGAAAATGTTTTTTAGGCAAGGAGGTAAAATATGCATGAAGATGCCAACAGATGTTTATTATGTAAAAACGCAAAATGTCAAATAGGATGTCCAATAAATACACCTATACCTGAGGTGATTAAATTATATAAAAATGGTGAAATCTTAAAAGCTGGAGAACTACTTTTTGAAAACAATCCTCTGTCACTGATTTGTTCTATGGTTTGTGTGCACGAAGACCAGTGTAAAGGAAACTGTATTCTGAATGTTAAAGGTGAGCCTATTGAATTTCATAAAATAGAAAAAGAAATTTCTCATACCTATTTTATGCAAAATAAACTTACACCTACAAATCGCACTAAAGGTAAAATTGCAATCATTGGAGGTGGTCCTGCTGGCATCACAATCTCTTTTATATTGTCTCAAAAGGGATATGATGTCACCTTGTTTGAAGCACATAATAAAATCGGTGGTGTTTTAAGATATGGTATACCTGAGTACAGGTTACCCAATAATATGGTGGATTTAGTAGAAGAAAAACTTGTTGAAAGTGGCGTTAGAATTAGACCCAATACCTTGATTGGACCAGTGATTACTTTGGACAGATTATTTCAAGATGGTTATAAAGCTGCATTTATTGGCACTGGTGTTTGGAATCCAAAACCACTGACTATAAAAGGTGAAACACTTGGTAATGTACATTATGCGATAGATTATTTGAAATCACCTGAAACCTATCGACTAGGAGAAAATGTAGCTGTAATAGGTGCAGGAAATGTAGCGCTAGATGCTGCAAGAAGTGCTATAAGAGGTGGGGCATCAAAAGTGACCATAGTTTATCGGAAGGGTTTTTCGGAAATGCCAGCAACTGATCAAGAAATCAAAGAAGCTTTAGATGATGGGATTAGTTTTGAACTCTATAAATATCCTATTGAGATCAAAGATAATGGGATTATGCTTGGAATGACTGAAACAAATAACGATAAAGTATCATTTATAAACGCAGATTCAACAATTATCGCCATTAGTCAGACTGCACGAAACAACATCGTCAGAAGTACTACTGAATTAAATACCTCTCAGATGGGCCTAATTATTACTGATCAAGAAGGGCGTACTACCAAACCAGGAACCTTTGCTTCAGGTGACGTAGTTACGGGTGCAAAGACAGTAGTAGAAGCAATTGCTCATGCTAAAGTCGTTGCAAACACTATAGATGGATATTGTCAAACGTTAGATACTTGTATACTTCAATTTAGTGATGACTGCAATGAACCTGATTGTGAAGCACGCATCATAGAAAGCTGTAGAGAAAACTGGATAAAACTTGACGAATAAGTGTTTCTTTATTTGATATTAGATTTCAGTGATTGCACCATGTAGAATTTTCTCTGCAGATTCATAACGTGTAATTTGACAATCGACAGAATAAGAATCAATGGTACGTGTCGCTTGTGATTCACTGATGTTAAATTTATAAATCAGATACCACTTAGCTGCATCAATGGTTCTTATTTCATCCATCATAGGTAATACATCAATATGGTCTTTTTTCATTGCTAATATTTTAGATCGAGTGGTTTCTATGCTTTTGAGTAATTGCTGAAAGGGTTTTACAATTACGGGTTTTTTTATACAAAGAACCCCAAAGTTAGTCAATAAATCTTTAGTTTGTTGATAAGTAGATTCACGTGCAATAAACATAATACTAGTAGTTGTTCTTTGAGCGGCATATTTGGCTAATCGGTCTCCAAGCTCGGTTCTCATAGGTGCGTTGATAATTACAAGATCAAATTCATGCACTTCGAGCAAGTTCGTTGCATCAGAATAATTAAAAGCGCTGAATATCTTACCATATGATGTATTCATAAGTAATTCTTTAATAAAGCCTTCACTTGAGTCTGTATTTGTGATTAATAAAATATCTTGCATTACATCACCTCCATTTTTTACATTTTTAAAATATATTATATTTTTATTCAAAGTAACTGTCAAGCAGTGTATGATTATTGTATAAAAATAAATGAATATGTGAGGATTATAGAGTGTTTAATAAAAAAAACAGGGTCAAATTTAGCATTATAGTACTTATTGTTATTTTATTATCAGTTACAAATGGTGTGACAATTGCTGCTTCATCCAGTTCTCAAATTAACATATCAACGCAAACTATCGAAAAAATCAATCAATATATCGATATAAAAATGAAAGAAGGAATTATACCAGGCTTATCTATCGCAATCGTGAAGAGTGATGGCGTTATTTATGAGGGTGGTTTTGGAAAAACTGGAAATGGAAGAACAGCTGTCACAATAGATACACCTTTTGTGACAGGTTCGTTAACTAAATCCATAACGGCACTTGCAATTAAACAATTAATAGATAAAGGTATATTATCAGCTTCAGCTGATGTTACAAAATATATACCATGGTTCACGCTTTCTAAACCCGATGGATCAGCAATAACTGTAAGTGATTTAATTAATCATACTAGCGGCTTGCTTACTTCAAGTGGAGAAGAAGCCTACACTTATAACTCGAAATACAGTTTAAAGACGTTAACAGAGGAAATCAACCGATCTGAGCATACTCAATTTATGATGGAAACGGAATCTCAGTATTCAAACTTAAATTATGTCATCTTAGGCTATTTGATTGAAGTCATAACGGGTGAAAGTTACACGGAGTATATTAACAATTCAATCTTATCCCCCCTAGAGATGAATCATTCTGGTTTTGATGATAAGTCGCCTCAACTTGCTGCTGGAAATAGAGTAGTCTATGGTTTTAATTTAAAAACGGATGTGCCTTATCCAAACGGATTGGTTTCAACTGATTATTTAATTTCAAGTACGAGTGATTTAAGCAAATATCTTATGCTAATCTTGAATAATGGGTATATAACAAAAGATAAATCTATGCTATTGAATAGTGGCATTGCGCCTATTGATTTAGACTTAGGGTCGAATCAACCTTACTACGATATCCTCTGGAATGAAATTTCAGGACCATCTACTGGAAATTACAATGGATTTTTTGGTGCTATTGGAACTTTACCCAATTACAATTCTGCTTTTCTTTTAAATCAAGATGAACATGTAGGCATTGTAATCCTTACAAATCAATATAATTCTTATAAAATACCTGCCATTACAGCTCAAACAATTGCAAATGATATAACAGATATTATGTTTGGAAAGGACCCTTATCAATTTAGGAGTAAATCACAAATCAGTATTTGGTTATTTCCTATATTTGCTTTTATTTTAACAATTTTTATGTTAAATGAAATCATAAAAATAGTTAGAATTTTGCTTGATCGAAGAAAGAACAAAGATATTTTGAAAGTTAAGTATATCAATGGGACTGAAATTATTCGTGTTTTAACTTCTTTATTTGCATACTTTGGATTTCCAGTAATCTTCAATAATTCATGGCGATTCTTCGTCGCAACAAATCCTGAATTGGTATTGCCAATACTTTGGATTATTGTTATAAATATATTAACTGTATTAGCTGGACTCATAATTCGGTTTAGAATGATTAGAAACTTTGGAGGCATAAAATGAATAAAATAGAGAGTTTTAAAGTAGATCATATCAAACTTGAAAAAGGATTATATGTATCTAGAGTTGACCATTTGGGTCAAGAAGTTGTGACGACCTTTGACTTAAGAATGAAAAAACCTAATGTTGAATTATTAGATAATGAAGCAATCCATACATTGGAGCACTTAATTGCTACTTTTGTGAGAAATGACAGTGAATTTGCAGATCGTGTGGTTTATTTCGGACCAATGGGTTGCTTAACGGGTATGTATCTCATACTTCATGGCAACTATGAATCAAAAGAAATAGTTCCTCTTTTAATTCGTGCCTTTGAATTCGTCTTAGATTTTCAAGGAGATATTCCAGGCGTAAGTGAGATTGAATGTGGCAGTTACAAGCTCCATAGTCTTGCAAAAGCAAAAGATGAAGCAAAATCGTATTTAGAAGTCTTAACAAATATAGGACCAAATCAACTAAATTACCCAAATTAGAGAGGAAAAGGACTAAAACATGAAATATGGAATTATTGGCGCTATGGATTTAGAAACAAAATTATTAATTGAAGCAATGAACAATGTAGTAAAACTTGAGGTTGCAGGCATGTCGTTTTATGAAGGACATCTATGTCATGCTGACGCAGTTGTTGTTACAAGTGGCGTCGGCAAAGTAAATGCATCTGCATGTGCACAAATACTAGTCACTAAATTTAATGTAGAAGCTTTAATTAATACTGGTGTTTCAGGCGCGCTTCATCACGAACTTGAAGTTGGAGATGTTGTCATATCGACTGATTGCATGGAACATGATGTGGATGTTACAGTATTTGGATATAAATATGGTGTGATTCCAAGATTAGAAACATCGGTTTTCGTAGCGGATGGCACTTTAGTAGAAAAGGCATATTCGGCAGGTTTAGAAGAAATAAAAGATCATAAAGTACTCAAAGGAAGAATCGTATCAGGTGATCAATTTGTTTCTTCTACAGAAAAGAAAGCTTTCTTACTTGAAAATTTTGATGCATACACTACAGAAATGGAAGGTGCGGCCATCGCGCATGTCGCAATGATCAATCAAATTCCATTTGTCATTATCAGAGCGATGTCTGATAAAGCCGATGGAAGTGCACATGTAAGTTTTGATGAATTTGCTGTGGAAGCAGCTCATCATTCAAGTAATATGGTCATTAATATGTTAAAATAAGTCAAGTGAATTCTTGGCTTTTTTTTAAAAGGAGGTTCTACTTTATGAAAAAAGTAATTGCATATACAACACAGACATGTCCACATTGTCTTAAAGCGAAACAATTTTTAATTGAAAAAGGGATTCCCTTTGAAGAACGAGATGTAAATAATAATCCAGCGGCATTAAAAGAATTTCAAATGCTTAAATTAACTGGAGTACCAGCTTTTTTAGTAGGAGATGAACTAGTCGTAGGATTTGATCAAAACCGAATTGAAAGCTTACTCGATTTTACAGTTGAAAAATGCCCCAATTGTTCTAAAAAAATGATGGTACCTAAAGGAAAGGGAAAATTAAAAATAACTTGCAAGAATTGCCAACATCAGTTCGAACATATGTCATGATAAAATATAAGCTATTTTTTCAATAATTACTAAAGGATGGTCAAATATGATAGCAGAGAATTTATTGGTACACATAAAAAATGTGCATAGGAGAAGTTACATTGCAAGGATCATTATTTTGACAATATTATTTACTGTATTGACTTTAGCGTTTTTCTCTGATATTCAAGGGCTTACTAAACCCGTGGAATATAAAGCTTTCAATGAGTTATATGATATATCAAACTCCAAATCGCCTTATTATTATGAGGTACCAGCTGATTTTAACAATATTTATACCTTTGAAACTGCATATGTAGATGAAAATGATAATGTTTTACAGTATTATGCGGCATTTATCAATGATGAGGGACTTTTCGTATTAGCAGAAGTGCCTGTTGAATTATATGATGATGTGGATGTGAAGCAGTACACTGGCCACTTTGTAACCGTTGAAGATGATCTCAGAGCAATGATTTTAGAAGATTTAAAAACTCTTGATTTTTCAGAACAAGAAGCTCTTGATATGATGCCTACACAGCTTTTTAAAGTAGAAGACACGCGTGTTGCCTCATGGTTTTTTGTAGCAATTTTGTTAGTTGGTTATTTATCAATTATTTATGCAATATTCAAACTCGTAGGTGTATTAAGAGGTGCAAGCAGTAGTGCACTTCATAAACAAGCTGCACTGGTTGGTGATGTAGAAAAAATTTATATGGATTTGGAACGGGCACCTGTTAATTCAGAACATCCTAATTTTGGAGTAGCTGGTCCCAATTATGTGCTGGTAAATAAGAGTAAAGTAAATATAATCCCTACAAAAGATATTCTTTGGGCATATGAACATGTGTACAAAAAGAAGGTATACTTTATTATCACGGTATCTAAAATTCATAGCCTAATGCTTGTAACAAAAGACAAAAAATATCAAGTAGTTCTAAAGACAAAAGAAATACCTTCTTCACTTGAAACTGTTCATAAAACAACGCCTTGGGTGATTTTTGGTTATACTAAAGAAACTGAACAGATGTATAAGACGAATAGGGAATATTTAATCAATGAAGTAAATCGGGCGAGTAATGAAATGCATATGAACGATCCGTTTTGATTAGTTTTATTTATGAATGAAAGGGTGCTTATTTAGCACCCTTTATTAGTATTTTAATGTTTTGTATAGCATGTATTTAAAGCATCAATAGGTTGCATCTTTCGCTGACACATAGTTGTCAGTAATCTATGATAAAATATGAAAAAGTTCATAATTATGACGGAGGTAAATATGATTGACTATAAGAAAGACTTTAAAGAATTATATGGTGTTAAAACAAAACCACAGATTATATTGGTACCATCTATTCCATATATTACGATTGAAGGAGAAGGCAACCCAAACGGTGCGTCATTTCAAGCAGCAGTAGAAACTCTATATAGCATATCTTATGCGATTAAGATGTCTTATAAGTCAAATGATGTGCCTAGAGATTACTACGAATATAAAGTCTTTCCACTTGAAGGCATTTGGGATTTAATCGATTATGCCAAAGGAAGTGAAGATAAAGATAATTTAAAATATAAAATTATGATTAGACAACCTGATTTTTTAAATCATGAGTTATTTGAAATCTTTCGACGAAAAGTAGACACTAAAAAACCCAATCCGAACTTAAATCGAACTGGGTTTGAGTATATTGACGAAGGATTGTGCTGTCAGATGCTTCATCTGGGTAGTTTTTCTACTGAAGTTGATAGTTTTAAAGTAATGGAGCAATTTTGTGATGCAAACAACTATATAAGGCGTTATAAAACACATCGAGAAATTTACCTTTCAGATCCAAGAAAAACGATTGAATCAAAACTTAAAACTATTCTTCGTTTTCAGATTCGTCCGAAGTAGATGCGGCTTCAAGTGCAAGTGCTTCTAATTCAGCATCTGATATAGGATGATCAACATTAAAATAAGCATTATATAATTCTAACGCTTGATCATATACTTCTTCATCGACGTATAAGTCTGAGCCAAACATTGACATACCTGCACTGATCATCATAAATTCGCCTGTTTCTCTATGCTTAGCCATTAATGTGATGTCATTATTTTCAAAAACCTCTCTAAGCATTTCAATTTCAATATTGTCGTCAACCGTTGCTAAAAAAGTCATAAGACACTCCTTTTAAAATTATTTGAGTAGGATTATAATATGATTATACCCAAATAAGTTATTTGAACACAGAAAATATCAAAAATTCTTGATGCTTGAAAGAATTGTGTTCACGTGTTATTGTAGGTATGACATAATTAACGACTAGATTATAGAGGTGGCATAAACATGATTGAATTATTAAAAGCAGTATTTTTCGGAGTAGTTGAAGGGATCACCGAGTGGTTACCAATTAGTAGTACTGGGCATATGATTCTACTTGATAAATTTATCAAATTGAATGTAACTGATGCTTTTTTGGAGATGTTTTTAGTGGTAATACAATTAGGTGCAATACTTGCGGTTGTGGTGTTATATTGGAACAAACTTTTCCCCTTTACTACAGGCGAAAAGTACTTTATTAAAAAAAGCACCATGGTGATGTGGGCAAAAATCATCGTTGCTTGTATACCTGCTGCAATTGTTGGTCTTAAATGGGGCGATGAAATCGATGCTCTTTTTTATAACTACATCACAGTTTCAATTGCATTAATTACTTTTGGTATTTGGTTTATTTGGATAGAGAATAAACACAAAGCAGCATCGAAAAATTTATCGGTCAAAACAATTGATTCAATAGATCAAATTAGTTTTAAAACGGCATTTATTATTGGTCTTTTTCAACTGATAGCAGCTATTTTCCCAGGCACATCAAGATCAGGAGCAACTATAATTGGCGGTTTGATGTTTTCACTTTCAAGAACTGTAGCTGCAGAATTCACATTTTTTATGGCGGTTCCCGTGATGTTTGGTGCAAGTTTGTTAAAAATTATTAAATTTGGAGCTAACTTTTCATCGACAGAACTAGGTATATTGATGAGTGGTATGATTACTGCATTTATTGTATCAATCTTAGCAATTAAATTCTTAATGGGTTATATTAAAAAACATGACTTTAAAGTATTTGGATGGTACCGAATTTCACTTGGAACAATCGTACTTATATATTTTTTAGTGATCAGATAAACTAGACCTTTTAGTAATTGCATATTTTAACAAGTTATATGTAATTCGTCTAAAATACGCCTAAATTTCGCCTAAATTTCGCCTATGGGATAATTGCTCATAGGCGTTATTTCTTTTAATATGATGGTATCAAATGAATAAGGAGGTATATATGTATTTAGTTGGATGTTTAATATTTATAGCTTTACTCGTTGTAATTTTGGGATTTACTTCATCACTATTGTTATTTGTAGATATTCCCAGTTTGATTTTGATCTTGGGTTTTACAATTCCGATTCTTATGGCTTCAGGAGTGTTAGGTGATTTTGTAAAAAGTTTTAAGGTGATGACTGTTAGAGAGAACACAGCGTCTGTGTTTGAACTAAAGAGAATGTTGTTGGCAAACGCTTTAGCGATGGCAATGTTTATATTATCAGGTATACTTGGAACATTAATTGGTGCTGTTTCCATTATGAATTATGCTGAAGCCGGTGTTAACTTACTTCCGAGTGTTGCAATTTCTTTAATTACAACATTGTATGGATTTGTTCTTATGATCTTGCTCATTCCAATAAGAGTGAAGATTAAGGCTATTCTCTTATCACTTGAGTAAGGAGTAATATTTTGAGTAAACAAAGAAGATCTATTTGGTTAATCAGTTCGCTAATCTATTTAACCTTAATTGGTTTTATTGAACACTATAATTTTTTGAAAATATTTGATGCTAAATCATTTGGTATAGTGATATTAGGCGTAATGATATTAACCATTTCTCAGTTTAAAAAAGGTGAAGGACTGCATCCATTGCTGAGTAAAATAAGCTGGAATGCATTCTATTCGGGACTTATGGCGACTATACTTCATTTTCTCGCATTGATATCTACGAATAGAGCTGAAGGGATTGTTTTGCAGTATTATATTGAAGCGATGGTTCCAGTGCTATATGGTAGCTTAATATATGTGATTTTAGAGTGGTCAATTGGCAATTTTGAAGAAACAACTGAAAATGAGTATAAAGCACTAAATCCATTTGATGTCAAAGTCGTATATGAGATATTGACAGCCAAAAATTTCTCTCAAAGGGAAATCCATGTTTCATTAAAAATAATGGAAGGTCAATCCAATAAAGAGATTGCTGCATCTTTATATATATCAGAAGCTACGGTAAAGAAACACATACAAAATATGTTTAAAAAATGTGATGCGACAGATCGAACGCATTTTATACAACTTTACAAAGATTGGTATGAGGAATCAAAAACGAAATAGCACCAATTGTTCTAAATTGAGTGGTCTTTAAAAGAGAGATATTTATCTCTAACTTTTGAAGATCATTTTTTAATATAAATATTTATGAAATTACAATGAAAATATTGTTTATAGCTAAACAAATATTGGTATAAATAAATTAATTTTGTTTCACTTGGAGGCACCAATGGAATATGATAAGAAATGGTGGAAAGAAGCAGTTGTATATCAAATTTATCCTAAAAGTTTTCAAGATTCAAATGGTGATGGGATAGGTGACTTAATCGGGATTGTAACTCGTTTAGATCAACTCAAAGCGCTTGGTATCAATGTCTTATGGTTAAGTCCAGTTTATAAATCCCCAAATGTAGATAATGGGTATGACATCAGTGATTATCGTAGCATCCATTCTGACTATGGTTCAATGAAAGATATGGACTTTCTAATTAATGAGGCAAAATCAAGAGACATTAAGATCATTATGGACCTTGTAATTAATCATACCTCAGATCAACACCCTTGGTTTCAGGCGAGTAGAGATCCTCAAAGCCCTTATAGAGATTATTATTATTGGCGTAAAAGCGATAATGGTAAATTACCAAATAATTGGACGAGTTTTTTTGGAGAAAATTGTTGGGAATATGACACGGTTAGCGGTGAATATTACTTACATTTATTTGCAAAGGAACAACCTGATCTCAATTATCACAATGCAAAAGTGCTTGCTGAAATAAAAGATATCATGAGGTTTTGGCTAGATAAAGGTATCGCAGGTTTCAGGTGTGATGTAATCAATATAATCTATAAATCATCACTAGATAACGGCAAGAAAAAAATGATACTAACAGGTTCAGAGCATTATCTATCACAAGAAGGCAATCATGCTATACTAAGAGAATTAAGACATGATGTCTTAAAAGATTACGACTGTTTTACTGTTGGTGAAACTGTTTTTGTTACGCCGGAAACTGGAAATGCACTTTGTGCGCCTGAAAGAGAAGAACTTGATATGATTTTTTCATTTGAGCATATGGAAACGGATCAATATATAGTCAAATGGTTTAAGAAAAAATTTAATCCAGATACTTTTGTAAAAGTTATTAGTAAATGGCAAGAAGAAGTCGATTGGAATGCTATTTATTTTGAAAATCATGATCAACCGAGAAGTATAAGTAGGTTTGGTAATGACGAGAAATATTGGGATAAGTCAGGTAAACTTTTAGCGACGTTACTATTGACCCTCAAAGGGACACCTTTTATCTATCAAGGTCAAGAAATTGGGATGACAAATTTTGATTATAAAGATATGTCTGATTTAAAAGATGTTGAATCTTTTAATATCGAGAGATTAGCACGAAAGTTGCATATTCCAAAATCTTATATATGGAAGATGATGAAACGTTGCTCTCGAGATAATGGTAGAACACCAATGCAGTGGACAAGGGAACAAAATGCTGGTTTTACAGAGGGCACACCTTGGATAAAAATTAATGGCAATCACACGCGGATCAATTATCAAGATCAGGAGAATAGCCCCAATTCTATACTTAGTTATTATAAAAAAATGATTGCATTAAGGGCAAATAATCCGACCCTAATCTATGGTGATTTTAAATTTCATAAGGCATCTAAACATATTTTTATATTTTCAAGACGTTATGGTAAGGATATTATAACGGTTATTCTAAACTTTAGTACGCGAACACAAACTGTAAATGCAACGGGAAATGTTTTGATATCAAATTATGATAAACAATATTTTGACGGTATTTTATTACCTTACGAAACTGTAGTACTAAAATCAAAAGTGTAAAAGTGGAGGTAACCATGGAAAACAGTAAGGTTAGCTATTCTAAAAGAAATCGAATAACTTTTGGATTGGGTACTATCGGTAGGGATATGGTATACTCACTTATAAGTATGTATCTCATGTTTTTTTTAACTGAAATTAAACAATTGAGTAATAATGCGATGTGGTGGATTACTGGTATTATCTTATTTGCTCGTATTTTTGATGCTTTAAATGACCCGATTATGGGTGTAATTGTGGATAATACCCGCACTAGATTTGGTAAATTCAAACCATGGATAACGTTTGGAGCATTGAGTTCAGGTATTTTTACAATCCTTATTTTTGTAGACTATGGCGTCAGTGAATCAATCTATGTTCCTATTTTTGCAATGCTATATTTAGCTTGGGGAATTACTTATACTGCAAATGATATTTCTTATTGGTCCATGATGCCCTCTCTTACAACGCATCCGCATGAAAGAGAAGAGATCGGCGCTTTTGCGCGTATATGTGCCAATATTGGTTTATTTGCTGTTGTCGCTGGTATTGTTCCATTAACAAATGCACTCGGAGAAGTCACAGGGAACATGTATAAAGGCTATTTGTTATTCTCAGTTTTAGTAGTAATCATAATGTGGGTGGGTCAATTAATAACCGTAATTGGTGTCGTTGAACCAAAAAGAAAAATTAAAGAAAACAATCATACCTCACTAAAAGATCTTGCAACGACAATCTTTAAAAACGATCAACTCTTAGTAACGGGTATTTCCATGGCACTGTTTATGATTGGCTACACAACAACTGCTAGTTTTGGTCTTTATTTTTTCAAGTATGCTTATGGGGATGAAGGCATGTATTCAATATTTGCTTTGATTTTAGGTTTATCACAAATCATAGCACTTGCCATTTTTCCGATGATCAGTAAGAAAATTGAGAGACAAGTCATTTATCGCTATGCAACAATTTTAGTAGTCTTAGGTTATATAGTTTTTTTCTTCTCTCCTATGAATATGTTGTTTATTGGTGTAGCAGGAATACTTCTTTTTGTTGGTCAAGCTTTTATACAAATTTTAATGCTTATGTTTCTTGCTGATACGATAGAGTACGGACAATTAAAATTAGGTAAGCGAAATGAAAGCGTAACTTTTTCTATACAACCTTTTATCAATAAGATGGGGGGTGCAATTGCAAGTGGGGTAGTTGGCGTCACAGTAATTCTTTCCGGTATTAATGACGCAAATATACCGTCAGATGTTACATCGAAAGGGTTATTTTTACTTAAATTTGCAATGATGATATTTCCTTTAATTTGTATCTTCATGGGATACTTAATTTATAAAAAAAGGTATATTATAGATGCAAAACTGTATGAGGATATCATCAAACAACTTAAGGACAAAGGCGAACTATAATGAATTTGACTGTTTAAGAAGGGAAATATGATAAAAATACTGATTAAATTATTTGTTAAGGATTTTCAAAGTGTTGAGAAAACAAATGTAAGGGAAGCATATGGCGTATTAGCTGGAATAATTGGGATCATATGCAACTTAATACTTTTTGTAACTAAGTTATTGATTGGATTAATTATAGGAAGTATCGCGATTACATCTGATGCATTTAATAACTTATCAGATACAGGTTCATCTATAGTGGCTATTATTGGAGCAAAACTCAGTTCTATGGACGCAGATCACGAACATCCATATGGACATGGTCGATTTGAATATGTTGCTTCACTTATCATATCTTTTATTATTGTATTGGTAGGATTTGAACTATTAAAAAGCTCATTTGGCAAAGTATTACATCCAAGTCTTGTATCGGTCAATCCAATAATTATAGTTATCCTATTTTTAACAGTAGTGGTCAAACTATGGATGTATTCGTATAATAAATATATAGGTGATTTAATCGGATCTGGTGTGAATCATGCAACCGCCACTGATAGTCTCAACGATGTAATCGCAACAAGTGCAGTAATTATAACAACTTTAGCTGGAGCATGGTTAAAAATTCCACTTGATGGTTATGCTGGCCTAGTGGTTTCACTTTTGATTATGTATACAGGGTTTGGTATAGCCAAGGATACTGTCAACATATTGCTTGGGATGTCACCAAGTGAAGAAACAGTTAACAAAATAATGGAGATAATAATCAGTAACGAGGGCATACGAGGTGCACATGATTTAAAAGTTCATGATTATGGTCCCGGCCGCACGATTGCATCTATTCATACGGAACTATCCGATAAAACCGATATTGTAAAAGCACATGCTATTATTGATGGCCTTGAAAAAAAGGTTCACAGTGAACTGGGCATCGATCTAGTGATACATGTGGATCCAATTGGTGAAGGTCAAATTGGACCAATTGATTAGAACAATTATTTAACAAAAGAAAAAAGAGAAAACAAATAAGAAAAAAGGGACTTTACTGAAGTAGTAAAGTCCCTTTTTATATCGTCTAATGTTTAGTTTTTAAACTCTGCAATCTGGCTACTTAATGAATTAACCAATCGTTTTAAAGTATCGCTTGATCCGTTTAATTCGTTTACAGTTGCAAGAATTTCTTCAGTAGATGCTGATGTTTCTTCCGTACTTGCGGCGTTTTCCTCCGCTATAGAAGAGAGCTGTTCTATAACATGTACTACACTTGTACGGTTTGTTTCCATATGTGTGCTAATTTCACTCAATGTCTTGATTTCAATTTGCATTTTAGCAAGTATATCGACGATATTATTATATTTTTTCTCAGTCAAAAGTACACTGTGATTTTGGGTATCAATAGCTTTACGAACCACATCACTTTTACTTTGTGCAGAAGAGACGTTGTTTATTAAATCATTGAGCATATTATCAATTAGAGTTGTTGACTGTGCAGTTTGTTCTGCTAATTTCCTGATTTCATCTGCAACAACTGCGAAACCTCTACCAGCTTCTCCAGCTCTAGCAGCTTCAATTGCGGCATTGAGAGCGAGTAAATTGGTTTGATTGGATATTTCAGTGATGATTTTACTTGCATCACCAATCTTGTTGCTACTTGACTGAGTTTGGTCGATTACAGTAAATATTTCTTCAAAAAGTTTAGAATTTCTGACAGTTTCTTTGCTTAATTCGCTAACGAGTTTTAAACCATCAGATGACAAAGTTTCAATTTCTGAACTCATGTGATATAAAGTATTTGTATTGTCTGTATTTGTTTTAATAAAATTACCCAATTCATTTACATCAAAAGTGACCTTTTGTGTGTCAATCGCTTGTTTGGTTGAACTACCTGCGATTTCATTAACTGCTTCAGAAACCTCGCCTAAAGCAATATTGATTTCAGAGGTACTAGTCAGTAAGAAATCAGAGGTATCATCAATATTTTGAACTGATTCGTTGATAGCACCAACCATATTTTTAAGCATTGTAGCAACATTAGATGCAGATTGCGTTAGCATACCAAACTCATCTTTACCGTTTAGGATTTTTGTGTCAAATTCTACATTTAATTGTTTATGAGATAGTTGTGAGAGTGAATCGGATATATGAGTGATGCCCTTTCTCATTAAAAGCAAAATTGATAAAGAAATAAAAGTTATAAAACCTATTGAAATTACGCCAACAACGACCATCATTATGATGCTACTTATTGCCCTTGAATTCATCTCATCTGATTTTGAAGAGCCATAATTTTCAAGGATCTCAGTAGCACTATTTAATGCTTCTCTGGCAATATCAAAGTTAGTACTAATCTCTTGTTCATTTGCTGAGAGCGTAGTTGTATCAAATGCTGCAAACCACGCTGCATAAGCTTGGTTAAATTTTTGCTCAAGTTGTGCCATGGTTTCACCGGTTGTTTGATGTTTAGTGAGGTTGAAGAGTTCATTGTCTTTCTTCATCGTTGTAAAAGCTTCAGTTACCCTTGATTTCACTTGATCTGCATTATCGGTATAGTCAGTAATAAGACTTTTTTGATCGTTATCATTTAAATTTGTTGAAAGTAACAGTTTTTGTTGCGCAACTTCTGCTTGATAGAAATCACGATCAGCATTTAAGATAAGGGCAGTACTAACATAAGTTTGATGATAAATCACCTCATTTGTATCCTTGCTAATTGTATAAAGTTGATAAGATGAAATAGCGATAAAAATGATCAGTACAATAAATAAAGGTAAAACCATGAGTATAAGTTTTTTAGTAATGCTTAGGTTTCTTAACATCTGATACCTCCATAGTAATATTATGAAAATATAATACCCACATCATCAATTTTCTATCACTTACATCTACTAATAATTTCAAATAGTATTTATTAAAATAATGAGTTGTATAATATTCTCGTAAAAGACAACTGAAAATTTGAATATTTCACAATTTTAATTACAAATAAATATTATTGAGTTATAATTATGAATTAAAGATGGAAGTAATTTAACAGAATAAATTGGAGAAGATAAAATAATGGAATTGAAAAAATCAACCATTTGGTCTGTGTGCTTATCAATGTTTATTATAATACTAATGATAAGTCAATTATCAAAAAATGGAACTAACTCGGAACTCAAATTAGCGAGTTCTGATGTTTATGAATTGAATCAAGGCTGGGAAGTTACATATAAAGATACAAGTTTAAATGATATTTCACTACCATTTAAAGAAAAATTACCAATAATGGAAAGCATCTATGCAAAGAGAGTTTTACCTGATAATTTGACTGATAATACTTCATTGCGTTTTAGAGCTTCTATGCAGAAAATTAAAGTGATGATTGATGGGCAAATCATATATGAGGGAAAACTTGCAAATGATGATAAGTTTCATATGCCAGAAGCGAGTATCTGGATAATCGTTCCTATACCAAATAATGCGCAAGGAAAAACCATTGAAATTCAAATCCAATCTCCAGTAAATGCTTTTTCAGGATTAATTAATTCAATCTATTATGGAAAAAGTGATGCTTTGTTATATAAGACTTTTAGTGATAATATCATCAGCGTAACGGTTGCTCTGGTATTAATTCTAGTAGGGCTTATGTCGTTTATAATTTCATTATTTGTAAGGAAATTAGCAGATAGAAGAATTTTTTATTTAGGACTATTCGCAACTTTTGTTGGCATTTGGTTACTGTCTGAAGCAAAAGTAATGCAATTTTTTACTGGGAACAGGTTTATCATCGGAGGAATAAGTTACATCTCATTGTCACTTATACCAATTCCATTATTACTTTATTTACGGGATACGACATTACAAAAGTATTATAGATATTTTTACTTTCCTATAATCGTTTTTTTAAGTAGTTTTTTCATCAATTTAGGTTTGCAGTTGTCTGGCGTATTTCATTATATTGAAATTATTGGGATTACTAATATTTTAATGTTCTTGACACTAATAGTCTTGATCATTGTTCTCATTTATGAATCAATTAAGTATAGGAATCGCGAGGCAAAAAAATTCTTATTATCACTTTCGGTGATGGGGATTGTGCTTGGCGTTGAGCTTTATGGATATTTCTCAGAAAATTATCTGACCATTTCAACTTATATGCGATTTGGAATTCTTGTATTTTTCGGATTGTTAATTATGGATTCTTTTAAATATATCAATGCCATGATCTTAAAACAAAATGAAACGAGTTTGTTTGAGCGATTGGCTTATATAGATATACTCACAGGCGCGAATAATAGAACTGCTTTTGAAAGAGATATTCACAATCTAGTGAGGGATTCTATTGATAAACCCATTCACCTCATTTTGTTTGATATTGACAATCTAAAGTTGATTAATGATTGCCACGGACACAAAGCTGGAGATTTAGCAATTATGAGTACGTATGAGTGTATTCAAGATACATTTAATAATTGTTATCGAATAGGCGGTGATGAGTTTGCTTGCTTATCAAAGCTCATTTCTGAAGAAAAATTAAATAACCAAATATATGAATTACGGGCAAGGTTGATAGAAAAATCAAAAGATTTGCCATATATCTATGAAATTTCTGTTGGTGCTGAAGTATTTAATCCACTTATAGATGAGTTTGATGCAGTATTTAACAGAGCAGATCAGAAATTATATCAAGATAAAAAAAACAAGCCATTATTCGCTGAGTGAATAATGGCTTATTATACATATTTCTACATTGAAATTAAGCTGTTTGTTTAATTTTGGTTTTTTTGATAAATATAAATGCGACTAAATATGCAAAGGATGTAAACCAAAATGAAATTGAAAATCCAATTAGATCGACAAATGCACCTAGAAATAAAGGCCCAAATATTGCTGCTAATGAAGAACTAAAATAATACAATCCTGTGTAAGTGCCAATTCTGTCTTCACTGGTTCTTTCTACAATCATAGGATATGAATTGATATTTATCAATGCCCAGAAAAAACCTCCAATAGCCATAAGTCCCATCATCAGTAGTTGATTAAATGGAAACAGGGTGCCAATAAAAGAGAGAAATACAAAGATAACAGCGTCACCAATTAAACCAATCAGGATTGAGTTCCTTTTTCCAATTTTTGTACCGATGTAACCTGCTGGTATAGAGAACATTAAGAAAGAAAGAGCAAAAAAGCCAAGAATTAAAGAGGCATCCGATACTTCGAGTCCTAAAAGCTGAACACAATAATTACTAAATGTTGCTTCGATGCCTTGATATCCAAAAAACCAAAAGAATATTGCAAATAATATGAAAAGGGTAGATTTATCTTGATCATGTATAATTTCTCTCACAGATTTAATAATGCCTATTCGTTCATCAGCTGATTTTTCACCAATTTTTGGCTCTTTGATGAATTTGATGAGCATTGCTAAAGCAAAAAACATCATAATCGCTGTAAAAATAAAAGGAAAATTTCGATTCGCCCTATATAGAAAAGAACCACCAATTAATACAAAAACTGAAGCTAAACCTCCCATGAAATTGATAATCCCATTTGCTTTGCTTCTAAGTGGAGCTGGAGTGATATCAGGCATAAGAGCAACCGTGGGTGCTCTAAATATTGCCATTGAGAAATTTAAGACAGTAATAATCAGCATAAATGAAAGGAAACTTGTATAATTTGGCAAAAAAACAAAAGCAATAGCGGCGATTGGTATTCCTACCATGAGAAATGGCATTCTTCGCCCGAACTGAGTATTGGTGCGATCACTTAGTGAAGCAATAAATGGAATTAAACTAACGGCAAGCAAATTGTCCAATGTCATAATGGCATTGATTTGAAATTGACTATCGAGGAAATCTCTTAAAAAAATAGGAACATAAACATTGTAAAGGGGCCAAACTAAGCTAACTGAAAAAAAACCAAGACCAAGTAAAAATGTTTTTTTGACGTCTAGTTTCATAACTTTCTCCTTATTTATAATTTGAAGTATTATTGCTTATTGTTTATACCCAACTATTGAAAGTGAAAAAATATGTAAATATGATATGATACTATTAGTAACATTTATTATATCTCAAAAAAAGAAATGTTGCATCTTTAAGAATTTCGTAAGAATTTAAGTAGTATTTTCGTAAGTTGCTTTATATATAATGACTATAATGACTCTGAAAGGAAGTAAACAATGGATCAGGCAAAAATCTTAGTTGTAGATGATGATGTTGAAATAGCAAGAGCGATTGCTAAACTTTTAAAAAAAGAAGGATATGATGTTCTGATTGCTTACAACGGCCTTGAAGCGCTTGACATGCTTTCAAATGAATCCATACATCTCATCATTTTAGATGTTATGATGCCTAAATTAGACGGGTTATCTACTACTATGAAAGTTAGAGAGAAGAAAAACATCCCAATCATTATTTTATCAGCCAAGAGTGAAGATACTGATAAAGTTCTTGGACTATCTATGGGAGCAGATGATTATGTGACGAAACCTTTCAGTCCACCAGAACTGATGGCGAGAGTGAAAAGTCAACTTAGACGTTATTTTCAATTAGGCGATGTAAGTACATTAACATCTGATCAAATAATTGAAATTGGTGGATTAAGATTAGATTTGGATGGTATGCAACTCTATGTTGATGGTGAACCTGTTAAGTTAACTGCTAAAGAACTTAAAATTATGGAGTTTTTAATGTTACATGCAGGCGTGGTTTTTTCAGCAGATAGAATATATGAACGCGTGTGGAATGAAACGCCATATGCGGCTGAAAATACTGTTATGGTTCATATCCGTAGAATTCGTGAGAAAATTGAAATTAATCCTAAAGAGCCAAAATACTTAAAGGTGGTGTGGGGAATTGGATACAAAATCGAAAAGTTTTAAATATGCAATGTTTTTTAAGGTGATTGCTTTTTTACTGATTGCGGTTTCATTAACTACAGCGGTTGTTCAAATTCAATATTTAGCATTTTCTGATATTTCATTAGAATCTGTATTGGTTCCAGCGTACAAAGATAGCGCGCAGTTTTTACAAAGGGATACATCAAATGCATTATTTGGTTTATCTAGAGCCATTAATGGCGAAGTTGTTTCAAATTTAGGAGATCGTTACTATTATTTTTATGAAGACGAAGCTGGAAGTCATACAAATTTAAAGACTGGCGACAATTCCTTTTTCAAAGATTACAAAGGGCCGATGTTTACTTTAAAAAATGGTTTTTGGCAGTATAGCAATGATAACAATAGAACCTATTTTGATGGTTTTGTGAGTTCAAGCGTGAATGGTTATCTCGTCTTTACGACTGAATATATGACTCAAGCTCAAAAAGAATGGAACTCTGACAGGGATTATGCACTCCCTATTATTTTATCAATGATCGGTGCAATTTTGGGAAGTATTATTTTGTTGATTTATCTAACTATAACGGTGGGGAAGTCATACAAAAACGACGAAATACATTTGAATTTTATCGATAAAATACCCTCAGATGTATTCTTTCTTATCTATGTGTCTTTAGCTTCTATATTGTTTATCATGCTTGATAGTACTTTGGGTTATCGTACGTATTATATCAGCGAGATGATGACTTTGCTTATGATTACAGGGACATCGTTCTTTACTTTTATGGTAATTTCGGGTGTGTTCTATTTGTCTATCGTGAGAAGAATAAAAGCAAAAGTATTATTTAAAAACTCAATAGTCTATAAAATTTTATTTGGTATCAGCGATTATTTTAAAAGTATATTTGATGGTAGAAAATTTTCAAGCAATAAACTTACAAAGCAGTTATTTAATAGACAAGCTGCATTTGTTGGTATAAGTTTTATACTTGTTCTTATGACATTTGTTTTTATATTGTTTCCACCATTTATGATTATACCACCAGTACTTGAAATCATCGTAATTTATTGGTTTGTCAAAGGTAATAGTGAAACGTTCGAAGCAATTGATAGAGGATTTAATGATTCTCTTGAAGAACAAATGAAAGCTGAGCGTATGAAAATTCAACTTGTGACAAATGTTTCTCATGACCTGAAAACACCACTTACTTCAATCATAAGCTATGCAGATCTCTTATCAAAAGAAGAGGACTTGAGTGAAGTTTCAAGAGATTATGTCAATATATTGATTGATAAATCCAATCGATTAAAGAATATTGTTGCGGATCTATTTGATTTAGCAAAAAGTACTTCTGGTGACATGGTGCTTCAACTTGAAGCAATTGATTTGAAAAGATTGATTGAGCAAACAGTTGCAGATATGGATGATGAAATCACTAAATCTGAACTGCAGTTTAAGATAAAATTGCCTGAAAAACCTATTATGGTTAACTCCGATGGTCAAAAGTTATATCGTGTATTTCAAAATTTAATTGATAATGCATTAAAATATTCATTAAAAGGGACACGTGTTTTTATAGAACTTGAATCTATTCATAATAAAGCATTTGTTTCTATCAAAAATACTGCATCTTATGAAATGGATTTTAGTGCTGATGAAATTTTACAAAGATTTTCTAGAGCAGACGCATCCCGTACGACAGAAGGAAGTGGACTTGGTTTATCAATAGCTGAAAGTTTTACACAAGTCAGTGGGGGACAGTTTTTTCTTAATATTGATGGCGACTTATTTAAAGTAACTTTGCAATTTAATGAAATTGTTATATGAAAATCCAAGAAATAGGGTAAAATATAGATATAATCTTGGAGGTGGCCTTATGATCAAAAGACCCAAAATTTGTATTCCAATCGTCGCAACTAATTATGACAAGTTAATTGAAGAAGTTGAGTTGATCATAGGCATGAAACCTGATCTCATCGAGTGGCGCGTAGATCAATATTTGTCATCACTTGAAATTGAGAAATTGACACTTGAAGCATTAAAATTAGAGTTGATTAAACCTCTGTTGTATATATCCAATTTACTTGAACATGAAGGAATCGCGATGATACTAACAATTCGAGGAAAGAGCGAAGGTGGTTTTGTCGATTTAGATGACACAGTGAGAATGATGCTGATTTTATGGGGGATATCTCAGTGTAAAATTCAGTATGTCGATTTAGAACTTGATCTTTATGACCATAGTGAGGAAACAGAAAAAGATGAAGTTTTATCACAATTATTTAAAGACATAGTGAATGAAGCAAGAACTAAAAATATAAAAGTAATACTTTCAAATCATGATTTTACGAAAACACCATCATTTTCTGATATGATTGCCATTATCAAGAGAGCCCAACGTTTGAGAGCTGATTTAGTGAAGATTGCCTATATGCCTTCATCAAGTGAAGATGTACTGTCTATTTTGGCAGCATGCCAATATGGTTCAACTGTACTCAATCAGAAGATGATAGCACTCTCTATGGGTGAGATAGGAAGAATTTCACGTATCATTGGTGGAGAATTTGGATCTGAAGTTACTTTTGCTAGAGGCGTAGTTGCTTCGGCGCCAGGACAGATGACAATCGAAGCAATGAATAGAAGCTGGGATACAATTTTAATGGATGAAATCCCTAAATTATAATTAAAAATAACAGCCCTTGTCAAATTGACAATGGGCTGTTTTATTGAGCGTCTTACGAAGTATAAATTTGTCTCTTTTACGATATAGAAGTAAATTGACTATAATACATATCTGCATAAAGTCCTTTGTTGGCGAGTAACGTTTGGTGATCACCAGTTTCAACAATTTTACCATTACTCACAACTAAGATGGTATCTGCATTTTTAATTGTAGAAAGCCGATGAGCAATGACAAAACTCGTTTTGTCTTTCATAAGGTCATGCATCGCTTGTTGAATTTGAAGCTCTGTTCGAGTATCCACATTTGAAGTGGCTTCATCTAAGATTAGCATTTTGGCATCAAGTAACATGGCACGAGCAATTGTAAGGAGTTGTTTTTGACCTTGTGATATATTGAGACCTTCTTCATTTAATAAAGTATCATACCCATTTGGAAGATGAGTAATATAACTATGAATCTTTGCTGCCTTTGCAACTTGTATCACTTCTTCAAGAGTCGCTTCAGGTTTTCCATAGGCTATATTTTCAAAAATCGTCCCTTGGAATAACCACGTGTCTTGTAACACCATTGCAAAGGACTGTCTAAGACTTTTTCTTGTAACTTTTCTTATATCGTGACCATCAATATATATCGTCCCATTTTGAGGATCATAAAACCGCATTAACAAGTTGATAATAGTTGTTTTTCCTGCTCCTGTTGGACCAACAATTGCAATTAAACTCCCACGTGTAGCAGACAGATTGAGATTATCGATGATGACCTTTTGGGGATCGTATCCAAAAGTTAAATTTTTAATCAAAATATCTCCCATTATATTAATTTCTGATAAATCGATGGCATCAGGCGGATCTATAGGCTCAGGATGTTCATCAATAACTTTAAAAACACGTTCCGCTGCTGCAAGTGAAGATTGAAGTTCACTGATGATATTGGCAAGTTCGTTAATAGGTCCTGAGAATTTTCTAGAGTAGAGTACAAAAGAAGAAACATTACCTATAGTCAATCTGCCCAAAAGATATAAAATAGCTCCGAATACACTGACAAGCGCTAATGAGAGATTGTTGATAAAATTAACACTTGGTCCTACAGTGCTGCTATAGTATTCAGCATTGTAAAAAGCTTCAACAGCATCATTATTTTTAGCATCAAAACGCGCTATCATGACTTCCTCTTGATGATATGCTTTGATGACTTTTTGACCTGAGATGATTTCTTCAACAAAACCATTGAGTTCACCAAGTTTAGTCGATCTTTTTCTAAAAAGAGGTCTTGTTTTCCTCGACATAAAACGTGTAAATAAAATAGAAATTGGGATTGTAAACACAAAAACTAATACAAGCTGTGGTGAAATAATGACCATCATCGTCAAAGAGCCAACTACCGTTATTAAACTTGTGAATATTTGTATGATATCATTTGAAAGAGATGTGTTGATGGTATCGATATCGTAGGTAACGCGGCTGATAATATCACCAGTTTGGTGTTGATCAAAATAACCTACAGGTAAATCAGCAAGTCGATCAAATACATCTTTTCTCATTTGAAAAATAACTTTCTGGCTAAGCTGAATCATCAATATTGCTAAAAAATAAGATAATAATGACGAAATACCATAGATGAATAACATCTTAATGATGTAACTAAAGACCTTTGGAAAGTCAACTTGTCCAGCTGCTGTACCAAATGCGTCTATAGCCGAACCTGCAAGTGAAGGCCCAATCAGTGACAAGATGTTACTTGCAAAAGTAAGTGTTAAAGCGAGGATAATATAAAATTTATAAGCATATAAATACTTTGATAATCTAAATAGAACTTTTCTTCTATTCTTTGGCGTATTTTCACTATTTTTCGAAGGGGTAGGTGATTTATCTGCTCTTGTCAACTTCTAAACCTCCCATCTGTGATAAACTGATTTCTTGGTAACTCGCACAAGTAGAGATGAGTTCTTTATGGGTGCCATGGCCAATTATAATGCCATCTTCTAACACTATGATATTATTAGCATGCATAATTGAACTGATCCTTTGTGCGACTATGATCGTTGTAGTTGCTTCGAAATGTTGATTTAGTGCGCTTCTAAGTTTAGCATCTGTTTTGTAATCAAGTGCACTTGAAGAATCATCAAGAACTAGAATTTCCGGATTTGCAGCTAGGGCTCTAGAAATCAAGATACGCTGCTTTTGTCCACCACTTAAGTTTGATCCTTTTATACTTAACCGATGATTCCATCCTTCAGTTAAAGAATCAATAAACTCACCAGCCTGAGCAAGATCGGTTGAAAATATAATTTTCTCAATAGGTAAACCTCTACCAAAATCTATATTCTCTGCAATGCTGTCAGCAAACAAAATATCATTTTGGAACACAATTCCAAACATTTTGTGAAGCTCATTTCTTGGAATTGATTTGACATTACGTCCATTTATATATATTTCACCTTGGTCTGTATCATAAAATCGAAGTAAAAGTTTCAAAATACTTGATTTTCCGCTACCTGTTGGACCGATAATTCCTAAAGTTTCACCTTTTTTTAAGTTGAAACTTATATTGCTTAGATTTGCTTGATTTTTATGATACGAGAAGGTAACATCTTTGAATTCGATATGAAAATCGGTAGTTTTAGGCTGGATATCTTCAATTGTAAGATCTTCAGGAGCATCTATCACTTCAACTATTCTATTAAATGACGCGATACCCTTTGAAGACAATACAAAAATTCGACTAATTGAAAGCATCGCATTTAAAATAATTGTAAAATAAGTCAGAAAAGCGATTACAACTCCAGGTTTTGATAAACCAGTATTCACACGGTAAGCGCCAAAAAAAATAACTGCAGTAAGGCCATAATTAAGATATAGATTCATCATGGGATTCGTGAGCGCCATGGTCATACCAACTTTTTTCTCACGTTTAACGACTTCTGAACTAACAGCTGAAAAGCGTTTCTTTTCATAATCTGTTTTTGCAAGTGCTTTGATGATTCTTACTCCCGTGATATTCTCTCGAAGTGCTCTAACCATTTGATCAAGGGATTGCTGTAAATTGTTATATAGAGGAATACCTTTCTTTGATACTAAAAATACAGTAAGAAAAATAAAAGGTTGAATCCCAATCAGTACAAGAGATAATACTGGGTCTATAGAAATTGTTACTATTATCCCCCCTAAAAGTAAAATAGGGGCTCTTACACCTAATCGTTGCATCATACCGATCATATGATGAACGTGATACGTATCTGAAGTCAATCTCGAAACAAGTGATGGAACAGTAAAATTGTCAATTTGACCACATGATAAATAGGTTATCTTATGAAATAAATCGTGCCTAATTTTTCTAGTCGTCTCTGCAGCAACTCTAGTTGCCATCCTATTCGCGGTTATATTTGCTACAATTGCCAGTACGGCACATAGAATCATAACGCCACCCCAATAAATGATAAGTTTAATATCATTTTGAGGTACGATTTGATCAATCATATGTGCCAGGATCCAAGGTATTAAAAGGTCCATTATTGTACCAATAAATTTTATGAAAAGCCCAATCGACATTTTAGAAAGATAGGGATGAAGATAAGAAAATAAGCGTTTCATATGGCCTCCGATATCAAAGATAAGAGATACTAAAAAAATATTACCATACCCGAAAGATTATGTCAAAAAACGTGATTTATACAAATTTTTAATGTTATTAACTAGGACATAGGCTATAATAAAGTGAAGATATTTGAACTAAATGAGGAAATAATAAAACTTTACAAGCATGAAAGGACAACTTGAACATGGCAAAAAAAAATAAACTTCGAAGATTTATTAAATCAAAATATCTTTTTAGGAGAATGGTGATTATCATTTTAATGTTCTTTATATTAATAATTTTAACTACCATAGTGCGTCATATCCTATCGCCGGAAATTAGAAAGAGTGGGGAACAGGCATTATTGACTACTGAAACAAACAATAATGATTCTATAGACTTACCTACAGAAAAAAGTTTAGATACTACTGAAAGTAGCATAGTTGCTTCTGAAGTAACAAACGAAACCTTTGAAAACACTCTTGAAAGTTCAAGTGAAACAACGGGTACGAGTGCTCAAACAACTGAAGCAAGCACAGCTGGAACTAACACAACTGGAACTAACACAACTGAAGCTAACACAACATCTTCACAGGAGGTAAATATGGATTTTTCTAAAATTTCATTTTATATAGACAGTAATAAAACGAGATATAAAACATATCACGATTTACATTTGTCAAAAACAGCAGAAGAGATTGTACTCGCTGTCAATATGAATCATGATTTCGACTTCTATACCAACATTATACCTGTCACTGAGCCAGGTAATTTAGATGTAATTTGCAACAAATATTATCAGTTGTCTAGTAGTTTTACACCAGAAAATTTAGTAAATGTAACGAGTGGTTATTTTGTGAACGATGGCAAAGAATACAAGCTCACACAAATTGCACTTGATGCGTTTGTTAAAATGGCGGATGCTGCAAAGAAAGAAGATTTGACGATAAAAATTATATCTGGATATCGCACCTATGCTTATCAAGAAAATTTGTATAATAAATATAAAGCAAATAATGGACAAGCAGCCGCTGACCGTTTTTCTGCAAGACCTGGTCACTCGGAACACGAAACGGGGCTTGCAATTGATATCAATGATGTTTCTCAGGCTTTTGAAAATACACGTGAGTTCGTGTGGCTTCAAGAAAATGCGCATCTATACGGATATATTCTAAGATATCCAGATGGCAAAGAATCCACAACTGGCTATATGTATGAACCTTGGCATTATAGATATCTTGGTGTGGAACTCGCTAAAAAAGTTCATGATTCAGGGCTCACATATGATGAATATTATGCAAAATTCTTATTAAAGTAGGTGTCAATTGGACAAAAAAAAGTATGTTAAAGGATTGATCTTTGGAGCACTAGCATTTGTAATATGGGGCCTTTTACCACTTTATTGGAAGCTTGTAAAAGCAATTACACCTTATGAGATTTTTTCACAACGCGTTTTGTGGTCTTTTATTTTTGTGCTTTTGTTGATGCTTTATAAAGGCAATTTATCAAAGCTAATCAATGTGATTGTTTCACCAAAGCAATGGAAAAAAATAGCACTTCCTGCAATATTTATCTCTATCAATTGGTTACTTTATATTTGGGCAGTCAATAACAATTACGTGATTGAAACTAGTTTAGGTTACTATATGAATCCGTTGATTCTTACATTATTTGGCGCTATATTTTTCAAAGAAAAATTGGATGTATATAAGAAAATTGGGTTAAGCTTCGCAGGTGTTGGCGTTATTATGAAAACTATCCTGTATGGAAAAGTACCTTTAATTGCAATAGTGCTAGCGTTTTGCTTTGCCGCTTATGGACTTCTTAAAAAGAAATCATCACTTGATTCATTAACCGGGTTAGGTTTTGAAACTTTTGTTATAGGAGTACCCTCCATTATTTATTTGTTAAATGTCGAAGCAAGTGGAGGAGGGATCAATGGAAATTTATCGGTTTGGTTTTGGGGGTTAATTGCAATAAGTGGCATTGTTACCGCTATTCCGTTATTGCTTTATGCTGAGAGCACTAAACTATTACCATTAAACGTAGTTGGATTTTTGCAATATATTTCACCTACAATAGCTCTTTTTTTAGGAATTTTTGTATTTGGTGAACCTTTTGGTATGATTGAAATGATTCCATTTGCAATTATTTGGATTGGACTTATATTCTTTTCGTATTCCCAGATTAAGTTAGTAAAATCAGGTAATAAGGCAGTTAAAGTTGAAAATTAGGGACAATGATTTTATAATAGTATAAATAAGCGTTAGTTTGAGGTAACTATGAAAAAAGAAATTATAAATGAAGAAAGATGTGAATGCAACGTCATTCATCAAGATTCTATTGATAAAGTAAGGCAAGTCATTCCGTCAAATGATGATTTGGGCCATTTGGCTGATTTTTTCAAGGTTTTTGGGGACCAAACACGCGTAAAAATTCTATCTGCACTTTCAGTTTCAGAATTATGTGTTTGTGACATTGCTTTTATATTGGGGATGACTCAAAGTGCTATTTCTCATCAGTTACGCGTACTTAAACAAGCTAAACTAGTTAAGTCTAGAAAAGAAGGAAAAGTTGTTTATTATATGCTGGATGATGACCATGTTAAGCAAATTATTGGTCTTGGTCTTGTTCACGTTGCCGAATGACAAAAAAATAATAAAAAGGGGATTTGTTTATGAAATCAAATGATCACAGTAAAACGATGACTACTTTAACACGTACAGCTGTTCTTTTATCATTGGCACTAATTTTTCAAGTAGGATTTAATCAATTTGCACAACCTGCTGTAGGCCCACTTGTAAATATGACACTCATTATTGCAGCAATAGTGGTAGGTCCAATATCAGCAGTGATCATAGGGTGTTTAACTCCTTTAGTTGCTTTTTTTCTTGGCATAATGCCATTATTACCAATAGTTCCTTTTATTATGATCGGTAATACTATATTTGTTTTAGGTTTTTCATTAATAAAAGGTAGATTTGGTAAACTTGGCGTTTGGATTGGAGTTGCTGTTGCAGCAATAGCTAAGGCGGGATTTTTAGCAATTTCTATTCGTTACCTTGTCGTATACTTTGTTGAAAAAGTACCACCAAAACTGATTCTTGCATTTTCACTGCCCCAACTATATACTGCACTAATAGGTGGTATACTTGCTATTATGATTTCACACTATTTATCTGGATACTTGAAAAATCAAAAAAAATAGTCTTACAAATTTGCTACTAAATTTTTCATCGGAAATGATGAATAATTTAGTAGTTTTTTTTGTATGATAACACAAAGAATCTAGATTTTATAACTGTTTATAGGGCTTTCATTATGTTATAATTAAGTGTTTAGTCAATAATGTAAAAGGGGAATTAAATGAAAGTCAAAAATGTATTATCGAAAATTAGTTTTATTGATATGTTTTTATTTATATTGCATTCATTTGTATTAATATATTTTTTGAAATTATCATTTTATGTGGTTTCAGCTATAAAACCGATGCCAACAAGTGATTTTATTTACTACTGGAATCTTGCAAGCGATTTATCCATCTACCATAAAGGGGGGATTATAGGCTTTATCTATGCCCCGTTTAAGTATTTCGGAATTCAGCCCTATTGGTCGGCATTAGTTGTAAATTCAACTTTTTTAATCTTAGTTTTTAGTACGACATGGCTTGGTTTTAAATCCTCTAAATTATATTTTAAAGTTGGTGGCCAGTTACTTTCAACCTTTGGATTTGCAATGTACGCGCTATGGAATACGGGTTACTCAGGTATGGTCAATGCCGATTTCCCTAACGTGGCATTGCTCATAGCAGCGACACGTTTTTTTAGTTTATATCTTACTCAAAATAAAGACAGTCAAAAGTCAAAAAAATGGTTAATTCTTGGTGGTATTGCTATATTTTTTGCGGTTGCTCTAAGGGTTAAAACTGGCTTGGCACTTGGCATTATTGTTGGTTTTGTCATTATTTTCAATATAAAAAGGCTGACTAAAGATAAAGTTTTAAGAGCGATTATATTGGCTGTATGTATTGCCGTGCTTTTTGCTGCTGTATCTGAAGTTGCACTTAGAAAACAGTCAGATCGACCTTTAGATGTCGCTAGGCAGGGAAGATTACAGCTTTACACGGGTTTGCTTGATACTTCTACTGGTGCCATGTGTGGTAGATGGACGCGGGAAGCCTTTGACAAAACCTTAGAAGAAATTGATATACCACTTTTAGAAGTGGTTCAAAAACATCTTAGTGTCAAAAGTAAAAAGTATATTTTGGAAATCATTGCCTGTAAACTCGATGCAGTCTTGCACTATGATGAATTTTCATTTAGAGAGACATTGGCTTTTGGTGTTAAATACAGAGACTACACACAAACGGACTTAGACATCACTAGACATTATGAGAAAGTGGAAGAGGGATGGGTTAAGACGTTTAAATGGTTAACTTATATTCTGATATTGACTTGTATTTTGTTGAAATTTCGATATAAAATTAAAGGTGCTTTTATACCATTTATCATTTATTTGGCATTCATATTACTTCATAGTGTTTTTGAGATTCAAGCAAGATATATGGCCGAACCTTTATTATGGTCATATTTTGCAGCAGTATTTATTCTATTTGAAATTTCGTTAAAACAGGAGCATTCAATTGAAAATAAATAATTCCACTAAAAAAAGTTTTTTGATTTCGCTTATTTTGATAACATTGATTAAATTGCTAATAGGCATATTTTTTGTCAACCATGAGCAAGTGAAATCTGTATTTGATTTTGTAAGCACCTTTCATATTGGAACATCTCCTTGGGATATATTTTATCAAAAGGGTAGTTATACCGTATTTCCATATCCCGCTTTGATGTTATATCTCTATAAAATCATGCAAGTCATACTTTTACTATTTAAGGCTGCTCCCAATTGGTTGTCTAATTTTGTATATATCATCCCAATTTTAGCTGCTGATTTAGGCTGCTTTTTAGTGTTACAGAAGATGTTTCCTAAAAAAGGATGGAAAATTCTATACTTCTATTTTCTCTCACCAGTTGTAATTTATGCTTCATTTTTTCTTGGTCATCTTGATCTAATAGCTATTTTCTTTTTACTTTTATCCCTTTATTATTTGCAAAAAAGGCATTATATCGCGATGTCTGTAGCACTTGCGCTTGGGTTTAGTGTGAAAATACCGATGCTGTTTGCATTGCCGTTAGTACTTGTTTATCTTTACCGAATTGTACAACGTGACCGATTTATGATACTTTCAAAATCACTTGCATCTTTTATGGGTGTCGTTTTTCTTATATCTGCACCGTTTACGTTTAGTTTAAGCTATATCAATATGGTTTATTTTAACCCTCAGCAAAGTTTGCTCTATGACTTATCTTTGAATATGGGAAGCTACCAGCTTTATGTAGCTTATTTGGCAGTTTTAGTCATTTATGCGCGTTTTCTTATGTACGAAAAAGTGAATAAAGACCTTCTGCACAATTTTCTTGCAGTTGTATATTCTGTCTTTGTTTTATTAGTTCCGCCATCTGAAAACTGGTATGTTTGGAGTTTTGTGCTCTGCTCAGTACTATTCATCAGTTTACTCGATAAGGTCAAAATTGCTTATGCATTAAGTGCACTCTATTCCGCACTTTACTTGGTGACATTCTTAGTCGCACCTTATTTATCTAATATACAACATAAAAATCTTCTTTTTACCACTTTTGAAGGGGTTTTGATGTTTGTCGTTTATGTCCTTTACAAATATGGTATAAAATCAAACCGTGTGTATAAGAAAAAAGAACATGCGACTTTAATTGGTGTAGGTGGAGATTCTGGCGTCGGAAAAACAACCGTTAAGATGAGTTTGGTTAATCTTCTTGGCAAGGAAAATATAGTGCCGATAGAATCAGATGGTGATCATAAATGGGGACGTGGTGATCAAAGCTGGGATAAAATCACACATCTTAATCCAAAGGCCAATTATTTATACAGACAAGCGCAGTATTTAAAATCACTAAAAAATGGTTCTAATATTGAACGCGTCGAATACGATCATGCTACCGGTAATTTTTCAGAGCCGCTAAAAGTTTATGCCAATGATTTTATCATTGTAGCTGGTCTTCATCCATTTTACTTACCTCAAACTAGAAAACTCATTGATATTAAGATTTATCTTGACACACAAGAGACACTTAGGAGACATTGGAAAATCAGAAGAGATGTTACCAATCGTGGTTATTCAATAGATCAAATTATCGCTCAAATTGAAGCAAGAGAAGAAGATGCTCAGATGTATATTCACCCACAGATGAATTATGCAGATTTAGTGGTGCGCTTTTATACTGATGAACAATTTGAAGCAGGTGGGACGCACGATCCGAGTTTAAATCTTGAACTTATGTTATCTCTTGATCTTGATATTGAAGGAATACTTGAAAAAATTGAGAGTCGAGGTTTTAAAAGTACCCATTTTTACGATGCAGACATGAAATTTCAGCATATTATTTTTGAAAGTGAAGTACCAAAAGAAATATTAAAATTAATGGCTGAACACTATATCGAAAATATTGATGAACTTATAAACGGACATGAAATAATTTGGAATGATGGCTATCAAGGACTTATTCAACTCTTTACACTGATGTTACTGAGTCATCATTTTAAAAAAGGAGAAGAAAATGAATTATAAAGGTATATTGCTTGATTTAGACAACACACTTTATAATTATGATATTGCTCATAATGAGGCGCTTATTACTACACTAGAACTTTTTGCAAGACACACTGGATTATCTTTACAAGATGCCAATCGAATCTTTAATTTAGCAAAAAAAAGCAATCATATAAAACTACACGGAACCGCTTCTTCACACAGTAGAATTTTGTATTTTCAGCGTATGCTTGAAGAAATTGGTGCTTTTGATTTTGAATTTACCCTTAAAATGGAGAAACATTATTGGAGTGCATTTTATGATCTTATAAAGCCTGAACCTTTTGCTTTAGAATTTTTAAAAGAAATATCACTTCCAAAGTGCATCATCACAGATTTCACAGCGATGGCACAATATCATAAAATATTGAAACTCAATATGGACCAATGGATTGACCATCTTGTAACATCTGAAGAGGCGGGTGTAGAAAAACCACATCCATTTATTTTTACATTGGGACTACAAAAGCTTGGGCTTAAAGCAAATGAGGTCATCATGATTGGTGATTCATACGAGAAGGATTGTTTAGGGGCAAGTGCATGCGGTATAGACAGTATTTTATATAAGGGAAGTCGTGACCTAGAAGATATAAGCAAGGGTATTCATCCGCTTAACGGTTTCTTTGATATTATACATTGGTTAGAATAGGAGGATGTAATGGACGTTAAAATTCAAGATTTCATCTCACTATGTAGAAATTATTCCGATGCGGTTGATTTGATACAAGCTGGTGGCGGTAACGCCTCTACTAAGTATTTAGACAGCGCTGAGAATAGAACCTTGATGATGATTAAAGCATCCGGTTATCTCATGACAGAAGTTGACGAAAATCATGGGTACAGTATTATGGATTTAAAGAAAGTCCTTGCGCTTATTGAGGATGTATCAAGTGGTCTGATCGCTGTCAATGATGAAAAAACTCAAAATTTGAAGATAAATGAAGCAAATTTATCGACTTTACGACCTTCTATAGAAACATATTTGCATGCTTTACTGCCACAAAGGCATGTACTACACCTTCATTCTTTAACTGCGTTACGCTTTGCTTCTACACATGCGTTCAATGAGATTATGTCGCGTCAATTTATTACCAAATCTAGCCAAATTAAAAACAAATCTGATTCCAAATCTGTAGCTGAAACAAGCAATTTATCAGATATGTTACTAGTGGGTTACGAAAAGCCAGGTATTAAACTTGCGCTGGAGTTAAAGACTAAATTAGAAGCGTATATGGCGGTTTATAGTCGAATACCAGATGTTATAGTTCTTCAAAATCATGGTATCATCTTAGCAGGAGATGATCTTGAGACAATCGAACAACTCGCCCAAAAAAGTGAAACTGAACTACTTCACCTTATGGCATTACCCAATACATGTACAGCTAAGTATAGAAAGATAATTGATATAAAAAAGGCGTTTTCTATGTCTTTTTGTACCTTGAATCTTGTGGTGAGGTTAAATGAAGATCGCGACTTAATAAGACTTCGCTCTATGCAGTTATCTTTTCCTGATGCTGTTGTCTTTTGTGGACCTGAGATGATTACTGCTCATGACTTAGATATGTTAACAGAAGAAATTAGTTCATTTAAAACCAGATACAATGATTTTCCAAAAGTCATCATGTATAAAGATGAGTTGTATTTTGTGGCAACGAGTATTAAAAAATGCTTAGAGATTCAAGATGTGCTTAAAATTCAATTTTTGTTGAATGAACAATTAGGTGAGGATTTACAAACGCTTGATGCGTTTCAAATTGCAGAACTCCTTAATTGGGAAGCAGAAAAATACCGTAGAAAATTATAGTTAGGAAGGTTTTTATGAAGATAGTTATACCGATGTCTGGTAGAGGCCAGCGTTTTGTAAATAAAGGCTATGTTGATCCAAAACCGCTGATTGAAGTGGATGGCAAACCCATTATTGAACATGTTGTAGATATGTTTCCTGGTGAATCTGATTTTATATTTATCTGTGCCAAGGATCACCTTGAAACGACGCAGATGGCATCTGTTTTAAAAAGAATTGCCCCTAAGGGTAGAATTATTGCGATTGAACCGCATAAATTAGGACCAATCTATGCTGTTCAAAAGGCATACGAATTTATAGAAGATGAAGAGGAAGTAATCGTTAATTATTGTGATTTTGGCTGTTATTGGGATTATGATGATTTTCTCTCACATACAAGAAAAAGAGAAGCCGATGGTGCCATACCTGCTTATAAGGGATTTCACCCACATATGCTGGGAACGACAAATTATGCGTTTATGAGAGATCATGAGCAGTGGATGTTAGAAATACAGGAAAAAAAGCCGTTTACAGATAATCGTATGGCTGAATATGCCTCTTCAGGAACTTATTATTTCAAAAGTGGCGCTATTTTAAAGCAATATTTTGATTTAACTGTTGAGAAAGACTTAAACTTAAATGGTGAATACTACGTTTCTGTTGTCTATAATTTATTAATCCAAGCAAATTTAAAGGTATCTATCTATGAAATTCAACATATGCTACAGTGGGGCACCCCAGAAGATGTTGAGGATTATAAGTATCATTCTAACTACTTTAGAAAATTAATGCGTTATAAACCTTATCAATCAGTTCATCCTGAGACCATCAATTTGATTCCTCTAGCAGGAGAAGGTTCTCGATTTAAAAATGAAGGATATGAAACGCCAAAGCCTTTAATAGAAATCTCTGGAAAACCAATGATTTTACAGGCCTTTGATTGCTATCCGAAGTCAAACGATGCGCGATTTATCGTTTTAGAAAACCACTGTAATGCCTATGGCATCGATCAAATACTTAACCTTTCATATGATGGTGCTGAAATTATCAGGTTAAACCATGTAACAGAGGGACAAGCCATTACAGCGTCACTTGGTGTACATGCTGCAGATATGGAAAAACCATTACTTATTGCAGCTTGTGATAATGGCCTTTTAATTGATGAACAGCAATATCGTACCCTTATTTCAAATATTAATTGCGATGTGGTTTGTTTCACATTTAAAGATAATCCAACCGTAGGGTCAAACCCAAATGGTTATGGTTATGTGAAGGTGGATGATGATAATAAGATACTTGGTGTTTCAGTAAAAGTACCTATTTCAGAAACACCTATGAAAGATCATGCCATTGTTGGTGCATTTTATTTTGCAAAGGCGAAGTATTTCATTGCTGGCGTGAATTACCTTAAAACACATAATATTCGTGTGAATAATGAATTTTATATTGACTCTATAATGGGGATTTTAGATAAACTTGAAATTACAGGTTGTGTAATGGCCTGTGATTATGAAAGCTGGGGAACGCCAAATGATTATTTGACTTTTAGCTATTGGCAGAGTTTCTTTCATAAATCAACTTTTCATCCCTATAGGATTGAACTGGATGCGACTTTTAATCCACTGAAAATTCAAGAGTGGAACGATAAATTCTATAATTTTTCCCAAGAAAATAGGTAAGTGATGAGAAAATGGTTTGAAATCGAAATTGTTCGCTATATTATATCTGGCATGAGTGCTGTGTTTACTGATTTCGTAAGTTACATCTTGTTGTATGAACTGCTTAACATCAACGCCTCATTCTCAAAAGGTACTTCATATATTTTAGGTGCTTTATTGGCGTTTATCATCAACAAGTTATGGACGTTTGAGACAGCTAAAGCACATAAAACACATGTCGCTTTGATGAAGTTTATCATTTTATATAGCTTTAGTTTTACTCTAAATATCGTAATCAATGCCGTTGTTTTGGAATTTACTGCTATCACTTTGTTTGCTTTTGCCCTTGCAACGGGTACAAGTATCTTTGTCAATTATCTTGGTCAAAAGTTTTGGGTTTTTAGGAAAAATAATCAATTAGATGAGAGAGGATAGTACAAGATGCTTTCAATTGTTGTGCCATGTTACAATGAAAAAGATAATATACCACTGATATTGGAGCGTTTCTCAGAAATAATAGGTGAAAGATCAATTGAAGTAATATTGGTCAATAATGGTTCTACTGACGGTAGTGAACAGGTATTTGATACCCTTATTCCAAAGTATGAATTTTCCAAATTAGTGACTGTTTCTGTTAATCAAGGATATGGTTTTGGTATCGTATCAGGGTTGAAATCAGCCCAATATAAGTATATAGGTTGGACCCATGCGGATATGCAAACTGACCCAGGCGATGTTGCAAAGGTCTACGATATGATCAAGAGTAAGGGAAACTCTGAACCTACTTATTATAAAGGGTTAAGGAAAGAGAGGCCTTTTGTAGACTTGGTTTTTACAGTTGGAATGAGCTTATTTGAAAGCTTATATTTTAAGAAAAAGTTATGGGATATCAATGCACAACCGAATATTTTTCCCAAGACTTTTTTCGATGCACATACTTTTTTTCCAGATGATTTTTCTCTTGATTTATATATGTATGTCATGGCAAAACAAGATGGTTTGCGTGTTAATCGATTTGATGTTCTTTTTACCAATCGACTTCACGGTGTTTCAAAATGGAATGATCAAACATTAAAAGCGAAGTGGAAATTTATTAAACGGACACTAACTTTTAGTAAATTACTTAAGTTAGAACTTAAAAAGAAATGATGTTGTATTAAACTCAAAATAAGAAGCCTTAAATGATGACCAAAACTAGTATTATTAAATTATGCATAAATAGGGGATGTGGATTATGGAATTTATAAGTCATCGCGTGAATACAATTGAGGCACTTCAAATGATACCAAAAGAGCATGGCGTGGAATTGGACTTAAGAGATGAAAACGGAGAAATCATAATTTCGCATGATCCTTTTGTCAAGGGGGAGAAATTTGAAACGTATCTTAAGCAATATCACCATGGAACCATGATTTTAAATATTAAAAGTGAAAGAATAGAACATAAAGTCCTTGAGTTAATTCAAAAATATGAGATTAAAAAGTACTTTTTCTTAGATTCTTCCTTCCCGATGATCTATCTACTTTCAAAAGCAGGTGAAAGTAATATTGCCCTTCGTTTTTCAGAATTTGAAGGGATGGATACCATTAGAAATATGTCTGGAAAGGTTGATTGGATTTGGGTAGATTGTTTTTCATATTTGCCAATTGACAATATAATATATAAAGAAATGAAAAATTTGGGATACAAACTTTGTCTTGTTTCTCCGGAACTTCAAGGCAGAGACCAAGATATTGAGAACTATAAAAATTACTGTACTGAGCAAGATATTGTATGGGATGCTATTTGTACCAAAGAATATAATATAAACCGTTGGAAGTAGTGGGAAGTACCACTACTTTTTTCTCATTTCACGTATATTACAATGACATTAAGTGTTGATGAATATTGCCACAAATCACTCGTAATAATATAAAATAGGAATAACTTTAAGTATACATGAAGAAAAGGAGACCATAATGAAAAATAGAAACACTATAATATTCATAATTTTTTTGGCACTGATTCTATTTTCAAGTAGCGCTTTCCCCACATTTGCTGACTCACTAACCACAAAAAGACTTGATGAAATCAATAAAAATTTTAAAGGTCTTTGGGTTGCTACAGTCTTAAATTTAGATTATCCTTCAAAAGCAACTACGGATAGTGCAACCTTAAAAAAAGAAGCAATTGCGATTTTAGATAAAGCACAGAGCATGGGAATCAATGCGGTCGTGTTGCAAGTGAGACCTTCAGCTGATGCACTTTATCAATCAAAAATATACCCTTGGTCAAAATACCTAACAGGTAAACAAGGGGTTGCACCTGCCGATGGTTTCGATCCACTAAAATTTTGGATAGATGAAGCTCATAAAAGGAACATAGCGATACATGCTTGGTTAAATCCATATAGAATTACAAAGAAAACGGCTTCTGATCCAGCCTATGATTATAACAGCCTTGCGAGTAATCATCCTGCAAAATTACATCCAGACTGGGTTGTTGAGCATACTGATGGCAATCTATATTTTAATCCTGGATTACCAGAGGTTAGAGCTCACATCGTTGATTCTGTTATGGAAATAGTCAATAATTACGATATAGATGGTATCCATTTTGATGATTATTTTTATCCAAGTACGACATTTAACGATTCCGAAACTTATAAAAAGTATGGTGGAAAATACAGTAATATCTCTGATTGGAGAAGAAATAATGTTGACGCTTTGATCACTGATGTGTATACCGCTATAAAAGCAAAAAAACCTCAAGTTCAATTTGGGATTAGCCCATTTGGTATATGGGCTAATGCTAAAAATAATAAAGCAGGTAGTGATACCTCCGGTTTTGAGTCGTATTATAGCCAATATGCAGACACCAGAAAATGGCTTCAAAATAATATGCTTGATTATTTAGCACCACAACTTTATTGGCATATAGGTTATAGCGCTGCTGATTATAGTAAACTTGTTGCATGGTGGGCTGAGAATGCCAAGGATTCAAAAGTAAATTTATATATTGGTCAAGCTGCTTATAGAGTAGGCGATAAAGATATTACAAGTCCTTGGTTTGGTGTAGACGAAATTTCTAGGCAATTGACATTGAATAAATCATATTCACAAATCAAAGGCAGTATATTTTTTAGATATGCCTTCTTTAAAGACAATTCAGATTTATCTAATTTGGTTACTTCTTTTTATGATGGCAGCAATTCATCTATTGTTCAGAAGTTATTAGTGATAGGAAGACCTGTAAAAGATGTAAGTACAACTAATAGTTTCTATTTTATAGGAGGTGCTTCAGATCCTAACTTTCCTGTCTACTTAAACGGTGAGGAAATAAGAATTAGAACTACTCAAGGGTATTTTGGCACCTATATACCACTTAAGAATGGCATTAATACTTTTACACTTACGCAAAATGGAAAGACTGTTATACGCAAGATCACTAAATTCACACCTACAACCTCAAAAGAAGGGCCAATGTCAAAACCTGAGATCATCACTGGTTCTACATGGCCTCAAACTGCTACTATGATCAACGAAACTGAAGACCTTAAGTTTTACTGTCGTGCGCCTATAGGAGCAACAGTAACAGCGACATTAGCAGGTAAAACTTATAATCTAATTCCCACTACAAAATCAACCACGTCTACGTCTATATATGCAACCACTTATACATTGAAGATAAAAGCACCGGCGCAAAGTGGAACAGCTAGAATCGTTGATTTGGGTAAAACTGTATATAAAATGACTTATAACGGTCTTAGCGCAACGGCAACGGGTAATGTAAGCGTCAAAATTGCGATGAAAAATGCACCACTTTTAGCAACGGTTTCAGAAGACTATATTGATTCATATGATTCTGCCTATTCGTCAAATGGTGCACAGTATCTACTTCAAAAAGGTATGAAAGACTATATCACTGGAGAAAATGGAGATTATTCTCGACTATCATCTGGTATTTGGGTTAAAACAAAAAATATATCCGTGTCAAATACAGTACTTAGTAAAAATAATTTCAATAAGGTTTCTTTCAAAATTACTAATAATGCTGAAGAAATAAATTTTGATATGACTCAACAAGTTTTAACGATAGTAAATTTTGATGGTAAAAACGTTAAAGTGAACTTTGCACTTACTGATAGCATCCCTAATATAGTAGTGCCAAATACAAGTATGATTAAATCATATTTACAGACAAGTGAAGACAATATAACTACAATTCAATTTGAGTTAAATTCACCTGATTCGCTAGCAGGATATTATGTTGAAAATACAGCTAAGGGTGCAAAGTTAGTTTTAAAGAAAAAATTTGTGGCCTATACAAAAGACTCAAAACAACCTTTAAAAGGCGCTGTTATCATAGTTGATCCTGGCCATGGAGGAACCGATCCTGGTGCTATAGGACTTTTAGGTACACTTTATAGTGAAAATAGTGTCGTTTTAAATTATGGACTTGCTTTGCAGAAAGTATTGCAAAGTTTAGGTGCTGAAGTAATCATGACAAGAAGTGAAAATATCTATGTGAGTTTAGAATCAAGACTATTGAGTTCTAGGAAAATTTTGCCAGATTTGTTTATATCTCTTCATGCGGATAGTTTGAATGATACATCGGATTTATCTAAAGTGCGAGGCTTTACAATATACTATAAAGATCAAGTCGCAAAATCTTTTGCCAATGCTTTACAGACTTCAATTTCATCGAAACATGCAGTTGTAAGCAGAGGTGTGAAAAATATGAACTTTTATGTCGTAAGGGGGACTTGGACGCCTTCTGTCTTAATCGAGACAGGTTTTATGCCAAATCCATATGATTTTCAGTGGCTGACGGATCCTTATGAACAAAATAAATTTGCAACGACTTTGGGTGAAAGTATAGTTGATTATTTTAAGACGCGTAATTAAAGTTGAGTATTGTCAAATAACAGAAATTTAGATATACACTTAAAAAGTGTAATTTTGCAGCCTTTATTGGTAGTTAATGCAAAATTACACTTTCTTTTTTTGGGAAATGATTCAAAGTTCACATTTAGTTCATTTTTTATTAGTAGATTGTTGATATTAGACTATTTACAATTTTAACAAACTAAGTTAAAATAAACTTCGTACACGAAACATCGTATGCGAAATATCGTATACGAAATATCTATCTGAAACATCATTGTTTGATATGTATAGATGTTAGTTAAGTAGGGTAACCCTGTTAACTTATAGAAAAGGAAGTTATTATGGATGAATTTGAACGAAGTTATGAAGTTATTCGTCGCGTTAAAAAATTAAAAGAATCAATGCATGACGGGATGAGTAAAATGTTTAAAGAGGCCAACTTAACAGGGCCTCAAGGAATGGTTGTCGGCATTCTTTTTAGATTCGGCCCATTAAAAATTAGTGATATTTCTCAACATATGGGTCTATCAATGAGTACCGTTTCAGGAATTTTAGATCGATTAGAAAGAGATGACATTATTCTACGTGAGAAAAGTGAAGAGGATGGCAGGGTCATCATTGTAAAATTGACTGAGCAATTTAAGCAAACATCAAAATTAACTTTTTCTAAAGTAGGTGACATGTGGGGTAAAAGTTTAAATCTAGCGACTGAAGAAGAAATTGAAACAATACTGAATGCATTAACGATATTTGAAAGACTCATAGAAGAAGCACAAAAAAAAAGGCTTTAACAAAAGTTACATTATAAAAATAAGGAGAATTACATGACAAAATTAATCAAATTTTTAAAGCCGTTTACTTTGATGATACTAATTGCAATTGCGCTATTATATGGTCAAGCAATGGCAGATTTAGCATTACCAGATTATATGTCTAATATAGTCAATATTGGAATTCAAAATAACGGAATTGATCGGGCAATTCCAGAAGTATTTAAAGCAAGTGATCTAGATGGCATAATGCAAATGATGACACCAGAAGATAAATCGCTTGTTGAAAACAGTTATACTTTAATTACAGAAGCTGATAATAAAACAGTTTATGCAGATCTTAAAGATTCTTATACAGCATTGTCAGGAGAAAATGTATATAAACTTAAAGATTTAACTTCAGATGAGCTTTCTAAATTAGAAATTATAATTTCTAAATCTTTATTGACCGTTGGTGCTATGCAAAAAGGAACGCCATTAGATTTAACAAAACTTGAAGATTCTTTTTTAGTTCAAATGGGTTCAAAGGCTGTAAGTGCTTATGTAGAAACGCTCGGTCTTGATGTTGCGAAAGTACAGAAGAATTACATCTTAAAAACAGGTGGCATAATGCTATTTATCTCATTACTAGGCGCTATTGCGTCAATTGCAGTAGGACTCATTGCTTCAAGAGTTGCCGCAGGAATGGGTAGAAATTTAAGAAAAGCAGTATTTACAAAGGTTGAAGGATTTTCAAATGCGGAATTTGATAAATTCTCTACTGCTTCACTGATTACTAGAAGCACTAACGATATTACTCAAATTCAAACTTTAATGGTAATGATGATTCGTATGGTTTTCTACGCGCCAATTTTAGGTGTTGGTGGTGTTATAAAAGCACTTGAAAAAAGTAATCAAATGTCATGGATCATTGCATTAGCAGTAGTTCTTTTACTTGGATTAATTGTCGTTGTGTTTACCATTGCACTACCAAAATTCAAAGCAGTTCAAAAACTTGTTGATAAATTAAACCTAGTCGTTAGAGAGAATTTAACGGGTATGATGGTTATAAGAGCTTTTAATACTCAAAAATTCGAAGAAAAAAGATTTGATGAAGCGAATAACAACTTAACTAAAACCAACTTATTTGTGAATCGCGTTATGGTATTTATGATGCCAATTATGATGTTGATCATGAATGGAACCACTTTATTAGTTGTTTGGGTTGGTGCGCATGAAGTTGCAAATTCAACAATGCAAGTTGGGGACATGATGGCATTTATGCAATATGCTATCCAGATTATTATGTCATTCTTAATGTTATCAATGATGTTTATCATGATACCACGAGCGTCAGTAAGTGCAGGCCGTATAGCTGAAGTTCTTGAAACGAAAGAGACAATATTAGACCCAATTTCACCTTTACAAGTGAATGCAACCGGAAAAGGAATCGTAGAGTTTCAAAATGTATCTTTTCAATACCCAGGTGCTGAAGAAGAAATGTTAAAGAACATTAGTTTTAAAGCTGAAGCAGGTAAAGTAACAGCAATTATAGGTTCAACAGGCTCCGGTAAAACGACACTTGTTAATTTACTACCTAGATTCTATGATGTTACATCAGGTGATATAAAGATTGATGGTGTTTCAATTAAATCTGTTAAACAAAAGGATTTAAGGACGTTAATCGGTTATGCACCTCAAAAAGCTTCACTTTTTAGCGGAACTATTGAAAGCAATTTGTTGTTTGGCGATGAAAATGCCGATTTAGATCAAATTAACGAAGCTATAGAGATTGCACAAGCTAATGAAATTGTAAAAGAAAAACCTGAAGGTTTAAAGGCGCCAATATCGCAAAGCGGTGGTAATGTGTCTGGTGGTCAAAAACAAAGATTATCAATTGCAAGAGCACTTATCAAAAAACCTAAGGTTTATATATTTGATGATTCATTTTCTGCACTAGATTACAAAACAGATTCAGCATTGCGTGCTGCTTTAAAAACTAAGACAAATAATGCGACAGTGATTCTCGTTGCCCAGCGTATTTCAACAATTAAAAATGCAGATCAAATTTTAGTTTTAGATGAGGGAAAATTAGTTGGTAGTGGAACACATGCTGATTTGATGTCAAATTGTAAAACCTATCAAGAAATCGCATTGTCTCAGTTAAGCATGGAGGAATTATCATGAGTGAAAAAAATAAATCAGTTGTAACGCCTCAACGTCGTGGTGGAGGCCCAGGTATGGGCGGTCCAATGGGTATGATGGGTGGTGGCGCTAAAGCAAAAAACTTTAAAGAAACCATTAAAAGATTATTAGAGTATTTAAAAGAATACAGACTGAGAATTATATTGGTTATTTTCTTTGCAATAGGCAGTGCAACATTTGGTATCATCGGACCTAAATTACTTGGAAAAGTCACAACAAGTTTATTCGACGGGATCCTAGGAAAAATTACAGGAACTGGATCTGGAGTGGATTTTGGCTATATTGGTGGTATTATCTTAACGCTTGTGGGTCTATATGGAATGAGTGCACTTCTATCCTATATTCAAGGATTTATCATGACTGGCGTTTCCATGAAGATAAGTTATAACATGCGTAAAGATATTTCTGAAAAGATCAACCGCATTCCACTTAAGTATTTTGATGATACCAACCATGGTGAAGTCTTATCAAGAATTACAAACGATGTAGATACAGTTAGTACCACATTAAATCAGAGTTTGTCACAAATTATCACATCATTTACTACTGTAGTCGGAGTATTAGCGATGATGATCAATATTAGTGGGGTTATGACACTTGTGGCAATCGCAATAATACCAATCTCCATGGGACTTGTCATGCTGATTGTAAAACAATCACAAAAGTTTTTTAAAGAACAGCAAAAGCAACTTGGTCATGTAAATGGTCATATCGAAGAAATGTTCAGTGGTCATATGATCATAAAAGCGTTCAATGGAGAAGAAAAAAGTATTGAGCGTTTTGATGAGTTTAATGAGAATTTATATAAAACAGCTTGGAAATCACAGTTTTTATCTTCAATTATGATGCCGATGATGACCATCATTGGAAATATTGGTTATATTGCCGTTTGTGTACTAGGGGGCTCTCTTGCTGCTAAGAAGGCAATAGAAGTTGGAGATATTCAAGCATTTATTCAATATGTAAGAAACTTTACACAACCACTTACACAACTAGCAAATATCTCAAACGTTTTACAACAAACTGCAGCTGCAGCAGAACGCGTATTTGAGTTTCTAGATGAAAATGAAGAAATACTTGAAACGGTTAACCCTGTTGATGCGTCTAATATCAAGGGTGTCGTAGAATTTAAAAATGTTCACTTTGGTTATAATGCTGAGCAAACGGTTATCAATAATTTTTCAGTTAAGGTTGAAAAGGGTCAAAAAGTTGCAATTGTTGGTCCGACCGGTGCTGGTAAAACAACTATGGTTAAACTGTTGATGCGTTTTTATGATATTCAATCTGGTGAGATTTTAGTGGATGGAAAAAACATTCAAGAATACAGTCGCTTTGATTTAAGAGATCAGTTTGGTATGGTTTTACAAGATGCATGGCTTTATAATGCTTCTATTAAAGACAATATCAGATATGGTAATCTTGAAGCGACTGATGAACAAATCATAGAAGCTGCAAAAGCAGCTCATGTTGACAGTTTTGTGCATATGCTTCCAAAAGGGTATGATATGCTTTTAAATGAGGAAGCATCAAATGTATCCCAAGGACAAAAACAATTGATTACTATTGCAAGAGCGTTCTTATCAGATCCTAAATTGTTGATTCTAGATGAAGCAACAAGTTCTGTAGATACAAGAACAGAAGTACAGATTCAAACCGCTATGGAAAGACTGATGGAAAATAGAACGAGCTTTATCATTGCACATAGACTTTCTACTATTAGAAACGCTGATTTAATCTTAGTTATGAACCATGGTGACATCGTTGAACAAGGTACGCATTTAGAACTTTTAGCTAAAAAAGGATTCTATGCAGATCTTTACAATAGTCAGTTTGAAAGTGAAATAGCAAGTTAGTTCAATAGTTACAAAATTTATAAATAAAATAGAAAGATTACTATATAGACGTCTATGTTCTGAAACTCTGGTTTCAGAGCATAGACTATTTTAATTTGTGCAACAACTGGCAATAATTTTAGATTGAATTAAGAGTGAGTGGGTAAATATGTCATAGTTCATGTTTTGATATTAATACAATCGTGCTATCGGTTGCATAGATATTTAAACAATTTAGTAGAAATATATGAATAAATTGTTGCCAACATGAATTTTCCGTTGTATAATGAGCGTAATTGAGGTTATTTTTTTAATTATTCTGTGCAAACGAATGCACAAAACGTGGCTTTGTTTGTATGAAGATTGAGAATATAATTTCAGAAAACATGCGATTTGCTAAATATTGTATGCAAATTGAGTTCTAAATGGGAGATGTAGGAGGATTAAAATGAAAAAATTAGTAAGTTTATTGCTAGTCATGGTAATGATGTTTTCATTAGTTGCTTGTGGTAGCAAACAAGAAGTTGTTGAGGAAACAACAGCTGCACCAACAACAGAAGCTACAACAGAAGCGGTTCAAACACTTGATGGTACAATTTCAGTTCAAGTTGAAACTTCTTGGTTAGAGTATTACCAAGCAGCTGCTGACAGAGTAAAAGCAGAAAATCCAAATGCAACAATCGATTTTATCGAAGTAGCATCTTTTGATCACTTAGATACAATTGATAAAACAGATATCACAAACGCTGATGTAGCTGACGTATTTGCATTACCTGCAGATAGAATCTACGGTTTAGCACAAAATCAAGTTTTAGCAGCTATGGATGCACAAGCAATGGCAGCTAAAGTTGGTGGATTTGCTGATTATGATGCTGGTTTAGGTGGCAACTTCAACATCGATGGCGATTATTTAGCATTCCCAATGAACATTGAAACATTAATCAATTTTGCTAACACTGCTAATGCAGCAGCTGCTGGAATTGATTTAACACAACCTATTGAATTTACAACTTTAAAACCAGAAGATATGTTAGTACCAGTATTTAATGCTTGGTTTGGTGTTGCTTTAACAAACACTGCAAACATCGAAATGCTTGGTATGAAAGACGATGGTACATTATATTCTGATTTAACAGAAGATTGGGCTAACCTTCCAGCTGAAAAACAAGCAGTATTTACTGCACTTTTCAACTACTGGCAAGCACATGATAAAGCTGGTACTTCTTTATGGGATAGCAGCGCTGCTTGGGGCTATATGGACTCAGCATTCACAACTGGTGGCCAAACTTCACTTAGACTTGAAGGACCATGGTCTACAGGTAGTTTATCTAACTTAGCTGGAGAAGGCAAAGACTTATCAATCCTTCCAATCACTCAAGTTACTTTAAACGGTAAACCACTTGCTCACTGGAAAGGTGGCTGGGGATTAGGTATCAACGCAAGAATCGAAGGCGATGAAGCTAAAATGATGCTTGCTGAAAGATTTATTGAAGAAGTTGTTAACACAGATTATGCTGTAGATTTCTTTAAAGCAACTGGAAAAATCTTAGAAAACGTAGATCCATCTGTATATGCTAGCTCAGATTTATCTGATGCTGATAAAACAGTTGTAGCTGCAGTTATCGAATCATACAAGGATGCTCCTGCTAGACCTTTATTCACTGAGTGGGGTTCAGTTTGGGATACTTGGCAAAATGGATTACTTTCTTGGGCTGCTGTAAAACCTGCAAACGTAGAAGCAGCTTATGCAGAAGTTCAAGCTTCATTCAAAGCAATGATGCTAAACTTCTAAGAACTTAAATTTAAGAGAAGAGAGGTTTAGCCTTTCTTCTCTTTTATTTTTGAGGTCATAACAAGCTTGTGACTAAAGCAGAGGGTTTATTCCCAAAGCTTATAATTGAAAGGATCTTATATGAATACAAACACTAAATTACCTACAAAAAAACTATATTTGATCTTATTATCATGTGCTCTAATCATATTTATAACTTCACTTGAGACGATGCTCAGAGTTAAAGATTCAACTCTTTTTGATAGTTGGTTGAGTTCGAATCAACTTGTGGGAGATAAGGCACAATTTTTAAACGATTATATTAGTATAAACTTAAGTATTTTTTTCTCTAAAATAATGATACCTGTTATATTTGCAATTTATACGTATTATGCTTATATTAAGATTAGAATTAACCAGTTATATGTGTTTATTTGGACAGTCTTAAATTTAGGTGGGTTAGCATATACAGTCATTGAACTAAGATTGGATTCTATTTTTTATTATATTAACATCTTAGGATATATTATTATGTTATTGACCTTATTATCACTGGTTGATATAATCCGCGAAAACAAATCAAAGTAAAGGTGGGACGATCTTGGGAAAATATAATGAATTTCTGTATGATGACATAGGCAACGAGTATACACGCAAAAACCTTTATTTACTCGAGCTGGCAAAATTACAAAATGAACTTAAAACAGCAAACGCAGATAAAAAATCAAGAATAAACAATTCAATAAAAGAGCATATAAAAAACAAGAAAAATCATCCATATAATTTGGAGTTATCCTCATATAAAAGTAAGGAAAAGAATTTCCTTACTACTTTGAATGCAAAAGTTAAGGTGTATATTGATGGTCTAAATAAACCAATAGACGCAAAACTTAAAAAAATGCAAAAAGATCTTTTTATTAGTACAGAAAAAGCAAATTTCTATAAATCATATGTAAATTTAACCCATGATGCAGCACTTGCTTATGAACGCAATTGCATCATGAGAGATCAATTACCTGAAATTATTCAAAAGTATAAAACGATAAAAGATGAACTCATCAAAGCAAAAGCACATCTCTCACAAATAGATCAGCAAAAAGAGCTTAAAGTAAAAGAAGAGATGAAACAATTTAAGATGAAACATCAAGAAAGTTTCAAAATTGGTAAAGAAAAACTAAAAGAAAAAAAACGATCAAAATTAATTTCCGATAAAGCGCTTAAAAACGGAATCATTGAACTTAAAAAGAAAAGAAGTGAATCAATTAATTTAAAGAGTTATGAATCGGATAAAAAGTCAACTAAAGAACTGATTGGAAATAAAAAATATGTATTAGGTAAAGGAATTAAAAGAGATCTTAATGTATTAAAATCTAATATAGCAGATTTAAGACGAAAAACACCAGTGGAACTAACAAAAACAAAACCATATTTTTCAATTATTACTATTCTAATTCCAGGAATTGGTCAACTGCTCAATAAACAAGCTCTAAAAGCAATTTTATTTGCATTTGCAACTTTGTTCATCTATTTAATTGCAATTCCATATGCACTTGGATTTGGAAATTATCAAGGTAGTGGGATTTCTGGATTAATATCCTTAGCAGAAGGTGGAAAGAAAGTTGATAAATCGCTTATCTTTATGATAGAAGGTATAGTAGCAATCTTTTTACTAGCTTTTGCTGCAGCACTAATGATGCTGTCATATTTTGATGTCAAAAAAGTTGAAAAAGATGCTATTAAAGGTATTAGACCAAGGAATTGGTTTGAATCTTATTCAAAAGTTGGACAAGAGGGATTCCCTTATATCGTTTCATTACCAGCTTTAGTAGTAACGGTGTTTATTGTTATCGTACCAATCACAACTGCCATTATGCTATCATTCACTGGCATGGACCCTAAACATCAATCGAAATTCACTTGGATCGGCATTGAAAATTATAAACTTATAGCAACGGGTTCAGGTCTTGCTGGTTCAGTATTTTGGTCTATACTTGGCTGGACGTTGATTTGGACAGTATGTGCTACTTCACTTGCAATATTTGTAGGCTTTATGTTGGCGATTATCGCAAATAATGACCGTATAAAAGGTAAAACTTTCTTTAGAGTGGTTTATCTTTTGCCATGGGCTGTACCAGCTTTTATCACTATTATGTTCTTTAGTATCATGTTTTCACAACAAGGAACAATTACAACACTTTTAAATGATATATTTAATGTTCAGTTAACGGCTAAAACCGACCCATTTTATTCAAGAGTAGTCTTGATATTATTACAAACGTGGCTCGGTAGTTCCTATGTTTTCTTGCTTTCTACTGGCGTACTTCAAGCGATACCTGGTGATCTATATGAAGCGGCTCAGATCGATGGTGCTACTGAATGGCAAAAACTGAAAAGAATAACAATTCCAATTGTACTTTTCCAAACTGCGCCTCTACTAGTAGGACAATATACGTTTAATTTTAATAATTTCTCAATTATCTATCTCTTTAATGGAGGGGGACCATTTAACCCTTCTAAGTATGGTAATTTAGCTGGAAGTACGGATCTACTTATTTCCTATATTTATAAGTTAACGATGGAAAATCAGTATCAATCAATTGGTGCTGCAATAACAATTGTTATCTCTTTAGGATTGATGCTCTTTGCATTTATAGGGTTTAAAAATTCTAAAGCATTTAAGGAGGAGAGGTTATAATGATAAAATCAACTAAGAAAAACAAACTTTACCTTTCCGACAAGCAACCGTTAAGTACCATAGGTATAATCATGCTACTTCTTTCCTATGTGGTTTTAGTTGCTTGGGCACTCGCTATCTTACTTCCTTTAGCTGATATGGTTGTTTCAGCTTTTAATGGTAAACAAGAGCAATATATAATGATTAATAATCATTTTGAATTCTCACTTAAACATTTTGAGTATTTATTTAAGGAAACACTTTATTTGACTTGGGTTAAAAACACATTATTTATTGCTTCTATAACGGCTGTATTAACTTTACTAATCGTTAGTTTTACAGGCTTTGCTTATTCAAGATACCGATTTAAAGGTAGAAAAGCATCACTTATGGCGATTATGTTGATTCAGACGATTCCAGCTTTTGCAGGTATCACAGCTTACTTTACGATGCATTCAGTAATTTCCTCCATCGCACCTTTTTTCACGAGACAGATGATGCTAATTCTGATATATGCAGGTGGGGGGATAGCCGGTAATACGTTTATACTCAAAGGCTATATAGATTCAATTTCTACTGAACTTGATGATGCTGCAAGGATTGATGGTTGTTCCAGTATGCAAGTTTATAGACTGATCATCATGCCAATTGCTAAACCAATGCTTGCGATTATAGCGCTTTGGTCTTTTATAGGTCCTTTTATGGATTATTTATTACCGAGAGTTTTATTAACTAGCCCTGATTCATACACATTAGCTGCTGGGCTTTTCACACTGATCAATGATTTTAGGACGATGAATCAGCCAGCATTCGCTGCTGGTGGTTTACTTACAGCAATTCCGATAGTAGTGCTCTTCATTGTTCTTCAAAAACAATTGGTTTCAGGTTTATCTCAAGGTTCCGTAAAAGGTTAATCATTTAAATATTGTGATTTTAGGAGGCTAAAATGAACGTAGTACTAAAAAATATAGGTAAAAAATATGAAGGGCGTGAAGAATTCACCCTAAAAGATATAAATTTGGAAATTGCAGACAAAGATTTTTGTGTTATACTAGGACCATCGGGTTGTGGCAAAACGACTTTGCTTAGAATGATTGCTGGCCTAAACTCAATTACTGAAGGCGATTTATTATTTGATAAAAAACGAATGAATAAAGTACCTTCTAAGGATAGAGATATTGCAATGGTATTCCAGTCTTATGCACTTTATCCGCATATGACCGTTTATGACAATATGGCTTTTTCACTTTCTATGAGAAAAGAGCGTAAAAAAATAATTGATGAAAGAGTGATGGAAGCTGCGGAACTCTTGCAAATCAAAGAGTACTTATATTCAAAACCTTCTGATATCTCAGGTGGTCAAAGACAAAGGGTGGCGCTTGGTCGTGCAATGGTTAGAAAACCTAGTGTTTTCCTTATGGATGAACCACTTTCGAATCTCGATGCAAAACTTAGAGAGCATATGAGGGTTGAACTTGTCCGTCTTCATAAATCTTTAGGAACAACTTCAATTTATGTAACACATGACCAGACTGAAGCGATGACAATGGCTACAAAAATTGTCTTGATGAATGATGGTAAAATTCAACAAGCTGGAAAACCAGAAGAATTTTACAATAGACCAGAGAATATTTTTGTAGCGAAATTTATTGGTTCTCCTACGATGAATATTATTGAAGGCGTTTTCAAAGAAGGAAAGTTTGTGGCTGATCATGGTTTAATAGTGATTACGCCAAGTCCAGAGGATGCTTTAAAACTTAAAGCGTTTGAGGGGAAACAAGTTTCAGTTGGGATTAGACCAGAGCGTTTTGAAAGTGGTGGGGAATTCGGCGATACATTTAGTGCAACTGTTGATGTCGTAGAAATGCTCGGAAAAGAAAAAATACTATACGCCAGACTTGATAATGGTTCAGAACTAGTAATTTCAACACCAGGACATTTTGAATATGCAATCGATGAAGTTCATTCCTTTGGATTTGATGTTGGTGCAATACACTTTTTTGATACTTTAACAGGATTAAGAATTAATTAGTACAAAGATACCTTTTGATATAAACAAACATTAAGGAAGTGATGTTATATGGCAATTACGATAAAAGATGTTGCAAAACTCGCAAATGTTTCCCCTTCGACTGTGTCGAGAGTAATCTCTCAAAGTCCAAGAATAAGCGACGCAACAAAAAAGTTAGTCTATGCCGCTATGGACGAGCTAAAATACAAGCCCAATGCCATTGCTAGAAATTTAGCGAATGCTTCAACTAAAACTTTAGGATTAATCATTCCCAATCAAGACGAAAATTTATTTAAAAATCCATTTTTTATTCAAGCAATGCGTGGTATTAGTATTTACGCACAAAAAAAGAATTATAAAATTATGTTTAACTACGGCGCTAGTCCTGAAGAAGAACTTAATTTTGTACATGAGTTTGTAAACTCAAAATGGGTAGACGGAATTATCTTGTTGACTGCTTATGAAAATGACTTATGTATTGAGTATTTAAGTGAAGAGGCTTTTCCTTTTGTTGTTGTAGGTAGACCGTATAATATTCATGACATCATGTGGGTTGATAATGATAATTTTCAAGCAACCTATAACTTGGTAAATACTTTGATACAAAAAGGGTGTCAAGATATAGCTTTCGTTGGTGGACCTCAGAAATATATCTTTTCAAAAGATCGACTTGAAGGTTATAAAAGATCATTAGAACTTAGAAATTTAACAGTTAATGATGATTTGATAATTGAAGCAAAGGATTTCACAGAAGAGTATGGCTATCAAGCCATGGCTAAAATCTGTACGATTAAAGTACCACATGCAGTTGTTACGACCGATGACCTTCTTGGCTTTGGAGTATTAAAGTACCTAAGAGAGCATGATTTAAAAGTAAAAGTTACAGGATTTAACAATATTCCTTTATCTGAGTACCAAAATCCTGCACTTACGTCTGTTGATATTAAAGCAGAAGATTTGGGCTATAATGCTGCTAAACTATTAATTAAAGCACTTGAGGGTGTTGAAAACACAGTTAATCACTATATAGTAGGTACTGAACTAGTTGAACGAAATTCTACATTATAGGTTTTAAGTAATAAATGCTAAACTAAAATTCAAAAAAGAGTTGATGTTATATTTGAAATTTTTTCAAAAGATAATCATCAACTCTTTATATTTTTTTGTATTTATCGATTGTATTAATCAACTTAATTTTTTTGATTTTATTATTAATTTTATTTTTTCATAAGCTTTTCTATTGTGATCATGAATTCATCGATTACTTCATTTTCACCTTGCTGAATTCGATCGATCACGCATGTCTTAATATGTTTTTCAAGAATGACTCTAGACAAAGCATTTAACGCTGATTGGGCTGCAGCGATTTGATTTAATATATCATCGCAATAGACATCTTTCTCAAGCATGCCTTTTACGCCTCTAATTTGGCCTTCTATACGGTTACATCGGTTGAGTAAAGCTTTTCTTTCTTTCTCAGTTCGATGTGTTGTACGATTACAATTGCATGTTGGTACTACATCAAATTCATCCATTTATATCACCTTATTTGACCTTATATGATTTTAATCTTAGTGCATTGGTTAAAACTGAAACTGAACTCATGGACATTGCTGCTGCTGCTATCACTGGGTTAAGTAACGGTCCGCCAAACAAATATATTCCACCTGCAGCTACTGGTATACCTATAATGTTATAAATAAATGCCCAAAACAAGTTTTGTTTTATGTTTCTGATAGTGGCACGACTTAATCCGATTGCACTTACGACATCTAGAAGATTATTTTTCATCAAAACGATATCAGCTGATTCGATTGCTACATCCGTACCAGAACCGATAGAGATTCCAATATCTGCTTGTGCAAGTGCAGGGGCGTCATTGATACCATCACCAACCATTGCAACAATTCTTCCTTCTTCTTGTAATTTCTTTACGGCATTTGCTTTTTCACTTGGTAGAACTTCTGCAAGTACATCATCGATGCCAACAGAACTAGCAATTGCTCTAGCTGTTTTTGCATGATCACCTGTAATCATCATCGTTCTAATATTCATTTGATGTAATTTTTGAATTGCTTTTTGAGAATTTTCTTTTAAGACATCTGCAGCGCCAATAATTCCAGCTAATTTTCCATCAATTGCGATCAGCATTGGTGTTTTTCCTTCAGAGGCGATTTTATCAAAATCATTTGAAAAAGCATCAATATTTATTTTTTCTGTATCAATCAATTTGATATTTCCTAGTAGAACTTGATGATCGTTGACGAAAGCTTTGACGCCGTGACCAGGTATCTCTTCAAATTTTGTGAGTTCGAAACGCTCTATATTGAGTTCATTGCCCTTATTGATAATCGCTTCAGCAAGAGGATGTTCACTTCCATATTCAACAGAATATGCATATTTTAATATATCATCAGTAGTAAAGCCCTGATAGGTTAAAACATCAGTCACTTCTGGTTTTCCTTTGGTTAATGTTCCTGTTTTATCAAAAATTACGGTATTAATCTTATGTGCAGTTTCAAGTGCTTCACCACTTTTGACTAAGATGCCAAGTTCTGCACCCTTTCCTGTACCAACCATGATTGCAGTAGGTGTGGCAAGACCAAGTGCACAAGGGCATGCAATTACGAGAACTGCAATAAACACTTTAAGTGTAAAAATTAATTCTTGACCAGAAACCATCCACGCAAGAGCAGCTATAAGTGCAATACCAAAAACAACTGGAACAAAGTAACCTGAGATGACATCAGCCATGCGTGCTATAGGTGCTTTGCTTCCTTGAGCTTGTTCAACAAGTTTTATGATTTGTGCAAGTGCAGTTTCATTGCCAACTTTGTTTGCTTTATAATAGATAAGCCCAGTTTTATTAATGCTTGCTGCAAAGACGGGGTCGCCATTTTGTTTATCTACAGGCATACTTTCACCCGTCAACATCGATTCGTCTACCGTGGTATAGCCATTTTCAATTATTCCATCAACGGCTATTTTACTACCAGGTCTTGCTATTACAAGATCACCAACTTCTATTTCCTCAACTGGCATCTCAATTTCTTGGCCATTAATAACAATTACAGCTGTTTTAGGTGTTAATCCCATAAGTTTTTTAATTGCCTCTGATGTTTTACCCTTTGAGATAGCTTCTAAGGTTTTTCCTAAAAGAATCAAAGTGATTATGACACCTGCTGTTTCAAAATACATATGTTCAACGGCCATGTGGTCACCATTAACGATTTGAAATACAGAGAAAAAACTATAGAGTAAAGCTGCGGATGTACCAATAGCAATTAATGAATCCATATTGGGTGAGAGGTGAAAAATTTGTCGATAGCCTACAGTATAAAACTTTCTGCCTGCCCAAATCACAGGAAGAACAAGTAGTATCTGAAATAACGCATATAGCAAAGGTTGATGCATAGGTGATATACCTGATGGAAATGGAAATCCAATCATAGGTGCCATTGCAATATAAAACAATGGTATTGAAAATAAGGCTGAAAGTTTTAAACGGTTTTTTAAACTATTAATTTCATCTTCTTTTCTTTTTTGATCTTGGTCAATATCTCTTTTAATTTCAACTTCTTTAGGTGTATAACCAAGCTTTGAAATATGGCTTTTTATTTCAGATAATCGTATTTCATCTGGATTGTAATTAATTTGAGCAACTTCGGTAGCAAGGTTAACAGATATACTTTTTACACCAAATTGTTTGGAGAGTTTTCGTTCAATTGCGGCACTACAAGAAGCACAGGTCATACCTTCTATTGGTATAGTAATTACTTTATCCATCGTTTTAGGAGATGCTTCATAGCCAGCTTTTTTTATGGATTCAATAATATTAACTTGAGAAACTAGATTTTCATCGTAGGTAATCGTAAGTTTTTCTGTAGATAGATTGACATTTGAAGTATCAACTCCATTAAGTTTTCCTGTAACACGTTCAACAGCACTAGAGCATGAAGCGCATGTCATTCCTTTTATATCATAGATTTCTGTTTTCATAGGTTACTCCTAAAATTTTATAGAATTGTAATTAGGTAATTTGTGTTCTCATTAATTGCTCGAACAATACCCCTAGGGGGTATCTATATGCATATAATACCCCTAGGGGGTATATTTGTCAAGTTAATTTAATGGTTATGTCATTGTAAAATAGGTGAGATTATAATATCATATTACTAGTAAACTAGAGAGGTGCAATATGAATAGATTAGCAGTTAAAATTAAAGAAGCTAGAATAAAAGCTAAAATGAGCGAAAAGGACTTAGCAAAAGCTTGCGGTCAAAATATAAATTACATTTTACAAATAGAGTCTGGTAAAAAAGTGATAAACGAACAAATCGCAGAACAGATTCTGAAAATTTTAGGGGAGAAAATTGAGTTCTTCCAAGATCAAGAAGAAGCGCCAAAACCTGTTATTAAGCAACCAGAAGTCAAAAAAACCGCTTCAAAAGAAGATATGAAAGCAATTACGCCAACCGGTCAATGGGCGGACGCACTTTCTGGTGTCATTAAAACATATCCTGTTACAGATGAAAATGGAAAGGCAATTGAAACTAAAGAATTATCTATTATCAGCAAAAAAATTGATGGAATACAATATGATAAAGTAATCTTTGTAAAATTAAACTTATCACAACTCCCGCAACACAGACTATACCTTAATGATATCGTTACACTTCAAACCACAAACGACTTTTCAAGCAATGGGATTTATTATATTGAAGTTGAACAAAAAAAATTCATCAGGTATGTTGAAAAAATTAATAATACACAAGTCATTATTTCTACTGGAAAAAATGAAAATGTGATCGAAGTCGCGCTTAAATCAATTAAAATAATTGGGAAAGCCATAAAAGTTGAACATTATCTCTAATACAGCTTAAATGCTGTATTTTTTCTGAAGGAAAGGTGACATGAATGATTTTTTCATCCTATAGTTTTTTATTATTTTTGACCATTGTCTTTAGTGGTTATTATATACTCAATTTAGTTGATAAAAATAAAATGGCAAAGGCATGGCTTGTTTTATCTTCTTTTTATTTTTACGCACAAGGTAGTATGAGTTTTTTACCTTTTTTTATCTTTACCGTTTTTTATAATTATTTGATAGGGACATTGCTCGTACGCGAAAAATCTTTATCTAAAAGAAAGTTATTGTTTGCAGCTGGACTTGTAGAAAATATTGCGCTGTTGGGTTATTTTAAATATTCAGATTTTTTTATTGAAAACTATAACTTTGTATTTAAATCTAATTTAAGTTTAATCCATTTAGCACTTCCAATAGGGATCTCATTTTTTACATTTCAACTAATTGCCTATATTGTAGATTGCTATCGAGGCGAAACTAAAGAATATTCTTTGATTAATTATTTGCTATTTATTACGTTTTTCCCTCAGTTAATTGTTGGACCAATTATTCACCATAAAGATATCGTGCCACAGTTTGAAGACAAAAAAAATCTAAAGTTTAACAAACACAACATTATGCTTGGGTTATTTATTTTTTCGCTTGGCTGTGCAAAGAAAGTTATGATTGCAGATCCATTAACACATTTTGCGCAAGCATACTTTAACGATGTAAATAGTGGTGGCTTATTTATGGCGCTTTTTTCATCTTTATCTTATACCTTTTCATATTACTTCGATTTGTCTGGTTATGCAGATATGGCTATTGGTTTAGGTTTGTTTTTCAATATCCATTTACCACAGAACTTTAATTCTCCATATAAATCGAGAAACTTTAGAGATTATTGGAGAAGATGGCACATGACATTATCAAAGTTTTTATCAGATTATGTTTTTAGATCAGTCTATAAAAGTGGAGCAGGTTCGGTAAGATTTTATAGCGCAGTTATGGCCACTTTCTTAGTTTCTGGTTTCTGGCATGGCGCTGGATGGCGTTTTGTTCTTTGGGGCGGTATCAACGGTATATTTGTTTGTATGGCACATTTTATGACACGTAAAAATTGGTCACTACCTACGGCTTTAGCATGGGTATTGACTTTTGTTGGCATAGTTGGGACACGTATTATTTTTGTTGCAAATTCAACTCACGAAGCTTTATTTGTAATGAAAAAAATGGTCAATATTTATACCTATAGTGGTTGGGCAAAAAGTGCAATTTTATCAGAATTTTGGCATTTTTTAGTGGATAACATTTATGTGCTGATTTTACTGGTAATAAGTATGGTTATCGCTTTCTTTTTCAAAAACACAAAAGAAATTACTGAGAAGTTCGACGCATCCTATAAATTTGCATTTGCAACAGGTGTCTTAATTGTGCTTTCTCTATTTCAAATGTCAAACGTTGCTGACTTTTTATACTTTCAATTTTAGGAGGCATGATGAAACCTAGTAAATGGTTTAAATTTATGATTATTGCTGCACTTTTAAGCTGTCTTGCACTTTTTTTATTTAATATGATAATTGATCCTTTTGGTGTTTTTGGAGATAAGTTTATTAATTTTTATGCTTATGACATGAACAATAACCCAAGAGTTGCTAAAATAGCGTACCTAGATGAACATCATAGTGAGTATAATTCATATGTAATTGGGGGTTCAAAGTCTAGTTCTTTATCACCAACGTTACTAAATCAGTATTTTGAAGATGCTTCATTTTATAACATGATGATGTATGGTGGCGACTTTTACGATTATGAAGAAACAATTCACTACTTAGTTGAACATTATGAAGTAAAAAACATTATTCTTCATATGAGCATGCAAGAAATTGACCACTATAACCAAAGCCCGAGAAATATCAATACTGAACTAAGTGAAAAAGTTCTTTCTAATAATGATTTTAAATACTATTTGAAGTATCTTACTCTTAATTTAGAACATAGTTTTAAGAAACTTGAGGGACTACTTCAAAGGTCTGTTAATCCAATGGCATATGCGACGTTTGTTCCTGAACTAGGCGTATATAATAAAAGTGTACGCGATCAAGAAGATTTAGGTACTTTAGAAGAGTTTTTAGTGAATTATCCTGAATTTAATGAAGCGCTATGGCCATTATATGGTACAGCGATTGACGATAACGTTTCTGCAATCGCTAGGATAAAGACCTATTTAGATGAGAAAGGTATCTCATTTACATTTGTTGCAGCACCAACTTATTATAAAGAAATGGATAGATATTCAACGGAAGACCTTCAAAAATTATGGAGAGGTATTGCTAGCGTTACTGATTTTTGGGATTTTACAGGTTATAATGCGTTGTCGTATGACGCAAGAAATTTTTATGATCGCATGCATTATCGTAATAATTTAGGAGAATTAATGATACGTAAAATGTTCTCAAATGAAGATATTGGCATTGAAGGATTTGGACAAATCACTACAGCGCAGAATGTAGAAGAGCGATTAAGTGAAATGTTAGCTGATAGGGTTTCAATAACTGATGCAGATCTTAATCAGGTTAAGGTTCCTATCGTTATGTATCATCATATTGTTTCTGAAGACGATGGCTCTAATAATATTACAGTTGATAAATTCACATCAGATCTAAAAGCCTATAAGGATGCAGGCTATGAGACAATTCAATACAGCGACTTGATAAATTATGTATATGACAATGTTCCATTACCAGACAAACCGCTAATCATCAGCTTTGATGACGGCTACCTTAGTAATTATGAAATTGCATATCCATTATTGAAACAAATGCATATGAAAGCAGTTATTTCAATCATTGGATGGTCAGTAGGTAAACAATACGATGCAGTAAATGCTAGTGAAATTATTCCTCATTTTGACTGGCGAGCAGCTAAAGAAATGTCAGATTCAGGTATTATAGAATTCCAATCACATAGTTTTGATCTTCATGCGATTCAAAAGGATGATCAAGTGAGAAAAGGGGTTTTACAACTTCCAGGCGAAGATACCATGGACTATATTCAAATTTTCAAAGCAGATCATGAATTGATGCTAGAAGGTATGATTACTAATCTTGAAAAAAGACCAACTTTTTTTACTTATCCTTATGGTTACTATAATCCATTTACTGAAGGACTTTTGAAAACACTCGGTTATTATGGTAGTGTTACTGTAGATGAAGGGATAAATGTAATTTCAAAAGATCCTAATTCTTTATTTCAACTTAAGAGGATTGATGCTGCAAAATGGATTTCGAGTGAAGAAATTATACAGAAAATAGAATTTTTTAAGAAATGATTTTAAATCACATAAACGATCTATTTTCAAAATTTGGTTGAAATTGTAAAATGGCTATGATATATTTAAATTAATAAAACTTGAGGTGCATAAAATGATGAAATTAAGGTGTCTATTTTACAACTAAATAGTCTAGATCTTACTGTATGACAGTGAGTTCATTTTACTTGCATCCAATAATTGAATAGCAAAGTCTATTTAGCTGCAAGCATTTGTCTTGCAGCTTTTTGTTTGAGTCACAAGTGGTTTGTGACAGAATATATGGGCTAAGATTTTTATTGAACAATGGGAGGTATCGTCATGTTAATTAAAACAACTGTAAACTTTATCAAATTACGCGCTTAATTGCCACCCTAAAAGGTTTCCAATTAGGTGGCGTTCCGGATTTAACCGAAGCACTGAAAGGAGAAAAAAATGACTGAAAAAACAAACTATAAGAAAAATAACACTAATTTTGACAACAACTACGATTTATACGATTCATATTCAGAAAAAAATCATCAACAGGAAACAGCAATTGCTGTAGGTGTCAATATTAACAACAGAAAAGAATATGAAGAATCAATGACAGAATTAATCAATTTAGCAAAAGCTTGTAATATTAAATGTGTTGGGAGATTGGATCAAAATCTTAAAAGACCTAATCCACAATATTATGTTGGAAGCGGTAAGGTAGATGAGATAAGGATGGGACTTGAAGCTTTTGAAGCGGATTTAGTAATTATTAACCATGAACTTTCACCTTCACAACTTAGAAATTTAGAAAAGATTCTAAATGTAAGAGTCGTTGATCGCACCAATCTTATATTAGAAATATTTGAAAAGAGAGCTAAAACGAGGGAAGCTAAACTACAAGTAGAAGCTGCACACCTACAGTATCTATTACCTAGACTTATTGGGTCTTATGCGTCACTAGGTAGGCAAAGTGGTGGGGTAGGTACAAAAAACAAAGGTGTTGGGGAGAAAAAGTTAGAGCTAGACCGTAGAAAAGTGGAACAAAAAATCCATGAGCTCAATAAAGAAATTGAGACAATTAGTATTGAACGCTCAACACAACGTAAGAGTAGAGTTGAAGCACAAATGCCAAATATTGCTTTAGTAGGTTATACCAATGCAGGTAAATCAACTTTGATGAATGCCATGCTTGATCTTTATTCAAGGACTGCTAACAAAAAAGTATTTGAGAAAGATATGCTTTTTGCAACACTTGAGACTTCGGTAAGATTGATCCGTTTACCTGATCGTAAAGCATTTACATTGTCCGATACGGTTGGATTTGTAAGCGAATTGCCACATGAATTAGTCAAAGCATTTAGAGCGACTTTAGAAGAAGTTAAAAATGCTGATTTACTGCTTCATGTCATCGATGCATCAAATGAGAATTATCTCAATCATATGAAAGTAACGCTTGAAACACTCAATGAGATTGGTGCTGCAGATATTCCGATGATCAATGTTTTTAATAAAATAGATCTTGTTAAGGAAAACAATCTTGAAAAAATTGTTGCTGAAAATTCTGTAAAACTAAGTGCTAAGAATTTCAAAGGGATTGAACAACTTGTAGAAATAATCAAGGAAAAAGTATTTAAAGACTATGTAAAATGTTTTGTTAAAATTCCCTCTGAAGATGGTAAGCTATTTTCGTATCTAAATGAAAATACTAATATCTTAGATATGACATTTGTCGAAGAAACAACTATTTTGACAATTGAATGTAGTCCATATGACCATTTGATGCTTGAAAAGTACATTATAACCGTTTAATTTATATAATTTTTAAATTTGACTTACTCGTTTCATTGATGGGTAGGTCTTTTTTTTACCTTTATTGAGTTTGAACTATAAATAAAGTATAATATATCATAATATAAGTATCTAAAAGACATTAATATATAAATAGAAATTTGATTACCGTCAATTTAACTGATTTTAAACAAGAATAATAACACTGCTGAGGTTTGCATGAATAACAAAATCCACTTAAATACCTTACGTAAAAAGTTAGTTTTTTTTACAACTGGTTTATTAATTATATCGAGTTTAGCAATCGGTTTATCAAGTTATTATGTAGCCAGAAACGCCTTAATTGAGCGGGGAAAGATTACGCTTAAAAATGGTGTGAATTCAGCTTTAATCCTTATTGCACAGATGAACGATGAAGTTTTAAACGGAACGCTTACGCTTGAGGAAGCTCAGGAGAAAGTAAAAATACTTTTGGTCGGACCTTTACAAGAAAATGGAACTAGAAAAATTACGAATAATATAGATTTTGGAAAGAATGGATACTATATTGCATACAGCATTACTGGTATAGAAATTATGCATCCAACTTTGGAAGGGCAAAATGTTTGGGATTTTGAAGATAAAAATAACGCAACAAAACCCTTCTACTTAGTTCAAGATAAAATTGAAAAAGCACTAAGTGGAGGTGGCTTTACACAATATACATGGGAGTATCCGTATTCCAATAAGTTGGGTAAAAAAATAGTTTATTCTAAGTATGATCCTAATTGGGGTTGGGTTGTAACTGCTGGCTCATATTTATCAGATTTTGATACAGAAGCTTTATTTATCCTAGAAATTATGGCCATGATTATTGTACTTATCGTTATTTTAGGTTATTTATTTTCTAGAAAGTACATGAGCTATATAACTATGCCTATATCAAAAGTTGTAAAAGCCATGAATAAAGCTGAATTAGGTGAGTATGATACGATACAAGACGGCAACAATAACGATGAACTCGGGAAATTAGTATCGGGATTTAACAATATGATTGAATCTATAGAAAAAGCACAATCTGACCTAATAAGTAAAGATGATCAATTACTTCAGTATGCGTATTATGACAGTTTAAGTGGTTTGCCTAACGCCTATTTTTTTAAGATTACCGTCAGTTCTAAATTACTTCAACATAAAAGTAAACGTGCGCTTTTATTGATTGACATCAAAGATTTTAATATCATAAATTCAATCTATGGATCTGAATATGGTGATCAAATCATTAAATTTATTGGAAATACAATGAGATCAACTTCAGAACGAGAACTGATTTTAGCTAGAGTTGGAGGAAATGAGTTTGCGATCTGGATGGATAACATAAGCTCACAATCTATTGAAATTAGCATTTATGCTTATATTGAAAGTTTGAAATTAACTTTAAGACAAAACAATTTTATGAATCATTTAGATTTTTACATGGGCCTTGTAGTGGTTGATCATGATGAAACTGATTATGATGAAGTTCATAAAAAAGCATCGATTGCATTACAATATTCGAAAACGAAAGGTCATATTCATATTAACCAATACAATGATAATATGCATAAGCTTTTAGAAAGGGAATCACAAATTATTGAATTATCCGATCTAGCAATTAGAGAAAGAAATTTCAGCGTTAACTACCAATTTAAAGTAAATGCTTTGACAAATGAAATAATTGGCGTTGAGGCCCTTGCGAGGTGGAATACTGAGGAATTAGGAAATATAAGTCCTTCAGAATTTATACCATTGTTATACAAAGCCAATTTAATGTCAAAATTTAGTAGACTAATTATCGAAACAAGTTTCCAAGACTTTGAAAGACTTAAATTGAAGTATAATAACGAGATTACACTTTCCATAAATATACCTCCGAGTATACTCTATGAATCTGAGTTTATTGAATACCTAAGCCAAAGTATAGTTAAGTATCAAATTGATCCACAAAAGATTTATCTTGAAATTACAGAAGACGTTTTTATCGGTGATTTTGACTTAATTAAGATTCAAATTGGTTTAATCAAAAAATTAGGCGTTAAAATTTCACTTGATGATTTTGGAACTGGTTATTCATCACTTAATTATCTAACTAAAGTGAAATTCGACGAAATAAAAGTGGATAAAACGTTTGTAGATCATATTCTATCTGATCAAACCTCAGAAGCTCTGTTTAAATCAATTGTAAAAATTGCTAACGCTCTAGAGTGCAATGTTATTGCTGAAGGCGTTGAGAGTATGGAACAAGTACAGAAAGCGTTGGAATGTGGTTGTTATTTAATACAGGGTTATGTATATTCCAAGCCGTCAGCAATTTAAAATTTATATAAAAATATAAAAAAGAGAGTCTAAAGGAATAAACCCTTTAAACTCTCTTATTTTGAAATGAATTATCGAATTTAATGAATTGAAGTATCTACTTGTATTTCAAATGCATATGATTGAGGTGGAATGCTTTTTGTCATGGCTAAACTATGGTATACTTTAACACTATTTCCGATACGTAAAGAACTTAGAGTAATTGGGGAACTACTTAGTCCAGTCAGCTTAGTTGATTTATCAATGTTAAATTGAATTAAAGTTGAGTTTGTTTTAACAAGAATTGAATCATCTTGAATGGACTCGATAACCCCTTCAGTAAAGGATACTTTGTTTATGCGCTCAATTTCAAATGCATTATATTGAGGGGGATAAATCATCAGCATTATAGAGGGATGAGTAACTTTTAAGGTATCACCAACAGCTAAAGCACTTAAATCAATATCAAGCCCAGTTTGATAATCTTTTATTACTGTATCGCTATTTAAAATAATATGGGCTTCACCTTCATATAGTGTTGCATAAATTGTTTGTTTGTCTATTTTAGTGATTACAAATCCACCTGTACTTACATGTGCATCAATATTTGAGGTTATTTCAAGGTTGCCATTATTATTATAGATATTACCGTGTAAGATTTCGCTTATAAAATCTACTGGTACATATGTTGTGCCATTTTTTATGAAAGCTGTTTCACTTAATTTCATGGGAGCCATCTTGCTAAATGTATAATAATTTTCATTTGTTTTAATGGTTATAAATTGGGCGCCTTTCACTAATTCGATATGTCGATCTTCATTAACCCATCTTACTTCAAAACCAAGTGCCTCTGCAACTGCTTTAATGGGTAAGAAATTTGTACCTTTATCATCTGTAATATAAGAACGCTCTATAGAAACATTTCCTATAAGGATTTGATGATCTGCAGCTGTCACCATAGTTGAATCAGCATAAACCATATTTGATGCAGTGATTCCTAAAGCGAGTAAAAGTGTCATTATTTTTTTTGTTGTTTTCATTTTGTTCCTCCTAATTTAATTGTCTATTGTTAAGACGGGGGAAGTGTAAATAAAGTTCCCAAAAAAGTTGAAAATAATATTTTTTTCGAATTTACTTATTGTCAATTTGAATAAGTTATGGTAATATAAAATAGCTGCGAGCCGAAGTGGTGGAATTGGCAGACGCGCCGGACTCAAAATCCGGAGAGGTAACACTCGTGCGGGTTCGACCCCCGCCTTCGGCACCATGAAAGCTAGATACATTTTGTGTATCTAGCTTTTCTTTTATTTAATATACGAGAATTATTTGATGACCCTTTTAGAATTAATTGGTATACTAGTGATGGTATAAAGTTCTTTAATCAGATTATATAATTGACTTAGGAGGATTTAAAATGAATCATGAGCGCTTAAGAAAAATAAGAAGTGAAATGAGTAGATTGAATTTTGAATATTTAATTGTATCTTCATCAGATGCTGTGTACTATCTGACTGACGAGGAGATTCATCCTGGTGAAAGATTACTCGCTTTATTGATTTCTCAAAATGAAACTAAATTATTTATTAGTGCCTTATTTCCATTAGAAAAACCTCAATATCCAGTTTATTATTTTAAAGATGAAGAAGATATCATTAAAATACTTGCAGCAGAAATAAAGCCAAATACAACAATTGGTATTGATAAATTTTGGGCGAGTCATTTTTTAATTAGACTGATGAAAGAGTTACCAGATAATAAATTTGAAATTGGTTCACCAGCAGTCGATACAGTAAGATTACTCAAAGATGCTGAAGAAATAGATCGAATGAAAATAGCGTCTAAATTAAATGATGTTATTATGGATCAAATTATTGATTTTATATATGAGGAAGCACCAAAAGGAAATTTAACAGAAATTAAAGTACAGCAAAAAATCAAGGCTTTAAACGAAGAACACGGTATTTATGAGTTGTCTTTTACGCCTTCAGTATCTTTTGGTAAAAATGGGGCTGAACCACATCACGACTGTGATGAAACGCTATTAAAAGAAAACATGGCAGTTGTTATCGATATGGGTGGACGTTTAAATGGCTATTGTTCAGATATGACGAGAAGTTTCTTCTATGGTGACGCAACTGATAAATATAACGAAGTCTATCAACTCGTATTAAAAGCAAATCTAGATGCGATAGCAACTGTTAAACCAGGTGTTAAATTATCAGATGTAGATAAAGCCGCACGACGTGTAATAGAAGATGCTGGCTATGGGGAATATTTTACGCATAGAACTGGACATGGAATTGGTATAAATGTGCATGAATTTCCAGATGTAAGTATGATCAGCAATTCTGTATGTACGCCTGGGATGTTATTTTCTATTGAACCTGGTATCTATTTACTAGGGGAGTTTGGCGTAAGAATTGAAGATATTGTACTGGTTACAGAAAATGGTTGTGAAGTTTTAAATTCAGTCAAGAAATAAATGACAATAAATAAAGCAAAAAATTTACAAATTTCTTTATGTTTAAATTTGATTTATACAAGGTGATATGTTAGACTTATTAGGTGGTTAACATAACTTTAAAACATAAAGGTAGGAGAAATAATGGACCCATTGACACACGGACTAGTTGGCGTTGCTATTTCAGCATTTTCAGGATCTGCTGTTTCAATAGATAATCCTTTAACTATTGGGGCAATGCTCGGTGCTATGTCACCAGATTTAGATTTTGTCATCCGATTATTTAAAGATGACGCTGCTTATTTGGAACATCATCGCGGCTTATCACATTCAATACCATTTCTACTGGGATTTAGCGTAAGTATCACACTTATACTTTCTACAATGGGTTTTATTGGATTTAGTTTTCTTTCAACAATGATATGGACTTTTATTGGTGCATTGTCACATACTGGACTAGACATACTCAATTCATATGGCGCTAAACTATTTAAAAAGAAACGAAAAGCAAATATATTGACACTATATGATCCTATTATTTCGATGATAGGGTTATGGCTTATTATCAATGGAAAAAACACAGCATATGAACTTATGACTGGCGTATTGTTAGTGGGTATATATCTTTTAATACGAAATAAAAGTAGACATAATGCAATCGTCACATTAAAAAAACATTTTATGACTAAATATATTAAAACTGATGTATTTGTAATGCCTTCATTAAAAGCTTTTTATAAATGGGATTTTATCGTGCATACTGAATCACATGATATTGTTGGACAGTTTAATCCTTGGTGGATCATCTCTAAAACTGAGAAGAGAATTAAAATTCAACATACTATGGAAGTGGTGGAACAGACCTATTATGACTTATTTAAATCTGCTGCGGTAGGCGAGATATTTACAAGATTTTCTCCTAATTTGCATATAAAAGTTACCAAAGATGAAACCAACAATACCTATATTCTGAGAGCAACTGATTTGAGATATTTTGTTAAGAAAAGTTTCTTACATCATGCGACACTGATACTAGATCAAGATTTACAGTTTATTTCATCATATTTACACCCTTATAACTTAAACAAAGCAATACCAATATATCAATAAAATAAGAGGTTGCATGTCTAATATATAGATATGCAACCTCTTGTTTTATATTATTGTCTTATTAATAAAATTAGTAATTTTTCATGACAGAATTATACTCATTTTATAGATTTTCTGGTGAAAAATTTGGATTTAAACGGTACTTGTTTTTTGGACGACCCAAGTTTCCATAAATAGGGAACACTTCTAAATGGTCGTTTTTTGTTAGGTGTTGAATATATCGATGAACAGTTTGATAAGCTAAATTTACACCAATTGTGATTTCTTCAAAGGTGACTTCTTCTGTTTGTGTTTGTAAAAAATCAGTAATTAATTTTAAAGTTGCATATGAGATTCCTTTTTCAAGATAGATTTCTTCTTTTTTCATCATCATCTGTTTTTGAATTTCGTAGATTTGTAGATTAACTTTAATTCTGGCAATTAGATCCGGCGCTTTAATTGGTTTAATAGAAAAATCAGTTGCACCCTCTAACATAAATTTATCAGCTGTCTCTTGTTGTTCGTCAACAGTTAAGACAAGAATCGGTAAATTATAACCCAGGGTGTTTAATTTTTTTACAGTGGTTAAACCATCCCATTCTGGCATATGATAATCGACAATAACCATGTTTGGCCGCTGAGATTGAACGATTTCGTAGCCTTCTTTGCCACTAGTTGTTGTTATCGCTTCATATCCACAATAGTTACAAATTTCTTTAAGTGTAAATAAAATATCGGGTTCATCATCAATAATCAATATTTTTACAACTTCATTTTTCGTCATAAGTAACTCCTTTGTTTTGGGTGGGTAAGCTAATTAAGACCCGTGTTCCGATTCCAAACTGACTGTATAAGCTAATTAATCCATCATTTTCTAAAATCGTTTGCTTTGCAAATGGTAGACCTAAACCTGTGGTGTTTTTACTAGAATAACCAATAAGCCAAATATTTTCAAGTTCTTCTTCTACAATACCAATTCCATTATCACTTATATCGATCAAGATATTATCTTCATTACAAGTTACCTTAAGTTTGATTTCTTTAACAGTTTGAGTGTGTGGTGCTAAAATTGCATTCTCAATAATATTTACAAGTGCACGTGCAATTCGAACTTTGTTAACGTATAGATTTGGTAAATTAGGATCAACTTCCGTAAAAAAGTTGATATTATCATTTTCTACAGGGAGTTGCGCTCTAATATAATCGATTAAAGAATTGACTTCAATTGATTCTCTTGAAGTACCATACAGGAAACTAGAGATCATATCCGTCATTTTGACAACTGCCTGGTCAACTCTGTTTGCATAAGATTCTAATTTATTTAGATCTTTATTAAGGGCGAGTAGAGAAGTTAAACCTCGAATAGTTGCAAGAGGCGTCTTTAAATCATGTGCAAGTGTATTAATCTCTTGATAGATTCTATTATCCATAATTTTGTTCTGCATCACTTCAAGTGCGAGTGTACGCTGATAATTTTCTTCTATAATTTTAGAATTTTGAATATTCAACCTGAAATTCATAGAGGTCATAATCGAAGAAAGCATAAAAGGAATAATAAAAGAGACGCCAATTGAATTTACAACAGATGTATTTTCTAAATAGATACTCGCGATTTTGATACTAATCGAAATATCACTTGTGCCAAAATTAAAAATTGAAAAAAGGGGCATTACATTTAGCCACTGAACAAAGAAAAAAACTTGAAATGCAATAATGAACTTAGGCATCATAGCTTTTTGTTCATGTTTTGAAAAATATACCAAAATGAGTGTTACCGCTAATCCTAGGAATGACGACAAAGGCTCTTGTGGTACAGTATAAAATTGTGTTAGCACCCATCTTAGGAATACAAATAGGATAAAAAGTAAAATATTGTACTTAAAGTCTGTGAGTTTTAACTGATCTTTAAAAATACTTCCTAAATACTCTAAACTTAAATATAAAGACATTGTTGGGACAGTAAATAAAATACAACTAATCATAGCTGCGACAATTAACCCACCACTGTCACCTGAATGAATTGCAAATCTTATTTTAACAATGATATCAAAAGTTGTACTTTCAGTTACTATGGGAAAAAGTACTGAGATTAGAAAGAAAAGTAAGGAGAATATTAAGTTTTTCTGAGGAAGAGAGTTTAATTTTTGCATTTGATCCTCCCTCATCTAAAAACCAATGCTAAAGGTTTTGTTAAATCGTTTATTGAATCAATAAACGAAATGGTAATGGAATTATTTTTAGCTATTTGACCTACAAAATCATCACGATTACCATCTGTTGTACAGATAATATAATCTGCATTACTGCATGCCAAATCGAGCAACTCATTAGTTTTTGAACCCCTACGTGAACTGCCACCAAGGTACACAGCAACTACTGGAATATTTGCTTTATGACCATCATCTATAAGTTGTTGAATGCGAAGTCTTTCATTTTCATAACTCTTTTCTTGAATTTTAAGACCAATATCACTATAAGCAACGACGATAAGGATAGCGCTAATATCTTCCAAATCATTGGAGGTTGCTTGTGGCATAAATAGGTTATTTAGCCTTAAATCATTTGCTATATCTTGCAAAATATAAGTATCTGTACTTTGCCCAGCGGAAGTAATTAAAAGCATTTGATTTGAAATTGGCTTTATGAAACTTGCATTTGTAGAAACACTCACTGAATCGTCAGTAGTTATTAATAATTTGAAGATGAATACAATGATAAAACCTACAAAAATTAATAGAAATTTCCTCAAAACAACTTTATTTACCATTATGGCTCCTTTGATAGATTTACGCGATTAAGTGGTTCAATCCCACTGATATTTGTGGTATATCCTGTGACCCGTTTACTTAGTCCAAGAGTAGGGATTGTATGTGCAAGTGGAATTGCAGGTGTATCATCACTTATCATTTGTTGTATTTCTCTGTATAAACTATTTCTAAAGGATTTATCTGTTGCTTGTCTTGCTAGTACAAGAAGTGAATCAACTTTAGAATTGTTATAATAGGAATAATTACTGATAACACCTTCTTTTATGTTTTCGGATGAAAAAAAAGTATAAAGAAAATTATCAGGATCAGCTACATCACCATTCCAGCCAGCTAAAATCATGTCATAATCGCCATTATGTCCACGTTTTAATACTTCTTCCCAAGGTAATATTTCAACGATTACATGGATATTTGCAACAGATAACGCTTTTTTTAAGTACTTAGCAAGTGCCTGTGGTTTCGGAAAGTAAGTCCGTGCTTCCTCCATAACTAGTAGTTTTAAATCAATCCCATTGCCTTTATTGACACTTTTAAGCAATTCGATGGCCTTTTCAGGATTTTGAGGCGTTGACTTTATTGTTTCATTATAGCCCCACAACACAGGTGGCACAAAAGTATTTGCAGCTCTTGCAGAAGTCTCATAAGCAGTTTTTATCATCTCATTTTGATCTATTAGGCAAGCAATCGCTTTTCGGACATTTTTAATTTTAAGGTTTTCATTATTCATATTCATCGCCAAATAGCCAATATTGAAATAAGAGCGATTAACCAAGACGATATCATCAGTTTCTTTAATATTTGCCATTTCGTTAGTGGTTAAATTATCCGCAATTAGGATTTCACCACTTCTCATTAGTTTTATTCTTTCATCTGGATCAGAAATTGTTTTAAATACAAGTTGGTCCACCTTAGCCTTTTCGTCCCAATAATTATTATTTCGTTCTAATACAATATCGCCATTGTCATCCCATGATTTGAAAATAAAGGGACCAGTCCCAACTGGTTTGAACTTCAGATCTTCATTATATTTCATAATGGCATCTGGACTTGCAATGCCATAAGCGGGAATCGCCAATGTACTTAAGAAAGGCGCATAAGGTTTATGGAGAACTATTTCAACGGTATCATTTGAAAGACTTCTCACGCTTTCTATAATACCTGGAATGCCACCAAAGTTCATATTCCAGTAAATGAAATGACCCGCATGATATGGATTACTTGAATCCATCCACCTATTAAAATTGAAGACAATTGCGTCTGCATCAAGTTTCGTACCATCATGAAATAAAACATTCTTTCTTATATTAAAATGCCAGATTAATCCATCTTCACTTACAGTCCAGCTCTCTGCTAAAGAAGGTTCGATATTCATACCATCTTCACTATAACAAACAAGATTATTATAAACATTTACTGTAACTCTAAAAGATTCTTCGTCAGTAACAACGGCTGGGTCGAGTCCGATAGAATTATTTGTTCTACCAATTGTAAGTACTTTGTTCTCATGTAGGAAACGCGTATCAAATAATGCTTTTAATTGGAAATCTTCATTTTTAAAAAAATTTGAGATTGTAAGTAAAATAAAGGCAAAAATAATGCCAATACCTATCCATTTCAAGTCCTTGATCAATAGAGAGCCTCCGAGTAATGTTTTGAACAATAATTATCCTTAATCATTTTAACAGAGATAGGCTGTAAAAAATAGAATTTTCAGAATTCTTTATATGTTTTTACAGAGAAATAAGTGATAAAAAAACAAAATTATTAATAAATCGTTATAATCTTACTTAGGCATAACAGCCAAATTATTCGTAAGGGGGATAAAAATGTTTAAAAGATTGTCAGTTTTAATTTTATGTTTGTTGATGGTATTAAATTTAGCTGCATGTTCTTCACCAGCTCCAGCGGCGAATGAACCTACTACAGCTGCTGATTCATCAGCTATGGACACAACTGCAGCAGATGTGCCAGCAGTTTCTAATTTTCACATTGGTATCGTAACAGGTACAGTATCGCAAAGTGAGGATGAACTAAGAGGTGCTGAAGCCATGATCGCTAAATACGGCGATGCGAATGAAGGCGGAATGATTAAACACGTTACTTATCCAGATAACTTCATGCAAGAAGCTGAAACAACAATTTCTACAATTGTTGGACTTGCTGATGACCCTGATATGAAAGTAATCGTCGTAAATCAAGCTGTTCCTGGTACTAGCGCTGCATTCGCTCAAATCAGAGAGATGAATCCTGATATAATTCTACTTGCGAATTCACCACAAGAAGATACAGCTATGATTGAAGCGGCAGCTGATTTAGCAATTGATCCAGATAACATCAACAGAGGTTATTTGATGATATTAGCAGCTAAAAAAATGGGTGCTAAAACTTTCGTTCATATTTCTTTCCCAAGACATATGAGCATCGAGCTTCTTTCACTTAGAAAAAACATCATGGAAGAAGCATGTAAAGATTTAGGTCTTGAATTTGTTTCTGAAACAGCTCCAGATCCAATGAGTGATGTTGGTATTCCAGGAGCGCAACAATTTATACTTGAAAAAATGCCAGCATGGGTTGAAAAATATGGTAAAGATACTGCATTTTTCTGTACTAATGATGCACAAACTGAACCATTATTAAAAAGAGTTGCTGAGCTTGGTGCAATTTTCGTTGAACCAGATCTTCCATCACCAATTATGGGCTATCCAGGCGCATTCGGTATTGACTTAAAAGATCAAGCAGGCGATTGGCCAGCTATTTTAGCTAAAGTTGAAGAAACAGTTATCGCAAAAGGTGGATCAGGAAGAATGGGAACATGGGCTTATTCTTATGGTTACACTGCAACAGAAGCATTGACTGAATTTGGTAAAAATGTGGTTGAAGGAACTATGAAGCTTGACTCATTTGATGATGTTATGGCTTGCTTTAACACTTATACTCCAGGTGCAGAATGGAATGGATCTTACTATATTGACCGCGTAAGTGGCGAAGAAAAAACAAATCATATTATGGTTTACCAAGACACTTATGTATTTGGACTTGGATACCTTGGTAACTCCAAAGAAGTTGTTCCAGAAAAATATAAAACTATAAAATAACTTATATTGAACGTGCATAAGAGTGACCATTGGTCGCTCTTATGTATGTCAATAAACAAATCTTGTAATTTGGAACGTGGGGTGAATATTGTGTCCATTGAGAATATCTTGTTAAAAGTTGAAGGCGTCGGAAAGGAATATTCCGGTAATAGAGTTTTAAAAGATGTAAATTTCACACTTGAAAAAGGAAAAATCTTGGGCTTAGTAGGTGAAAATGGTGCAGGTAAATCAACACTTATGAAAATTCTATTTGGAATGAGTGTAATTGCTGAGACTGGTGGCTACGAAGGTTCAATTTATTTAAATGGTAAACTCGTAAAATTTAGTAATCCTGTTGATGCCCTGAAAATGGGGATTGGTATGGTTCATCAAGAATTTTCATTGATTCCTGGGTTTACGACTGCTGAAAACATACTCTTGAACATGGAAAAAACAAAAAGCAGCGTTATTTCTAAAATGTTGGGAAAAAGACTTGAAACTATAGATATGCCTGAGATTAGGAAAAGTGCTCAAAGAGCTATTGACACATTGGGAGTGGATATCGATACTGAAACGCTTATCTCAGAAATGCCAGTGGGTCATAAACAATTTATCGAAATTGCTAGAGAAATAGATCGTGATGATGTAAAGTTAATTGTTTTAGATGAACCAACAGCCGTTTTAACAGAAAGTGAAGCTGAAATTCTCCTTAAAGCGATGCGAAAACTTGCTGATACGGGAATCTCAATTATCTTTATTTCTCATAGGCTTCATGAAATTACATCTGTTTGCGACACAATTGTCGTTCTTCGTGATGGAGTCGTGGTAGTTGAAAAGCCAACAGAAGGAATCAATACAAGACAAATTGCAGAATGGATGGTTGGTAGAGAACTGAATCAAGAAAGCCAGCAATTAAGACCCATTCGTTCAAAAAACGAAAATGAAAATGACGTTATTTTTGAACTTAAAAACCTCTGGGTTGATATGCCTGGAGAAACGGTTAGAGATGTATCACTTAAAGTAAGAAGAGGCGAAATTTTAGGAATTGGTGGACTTGCAGGACAAGGAAAGTTAGGAATTCCCAACGGAATCATGGGATTATTTACTTCAGGTGGACAAATGATATTTAACGGAAAACCGTTAAGCATCAATAATACACTGGAAGCGCTTAAAAATGGAATCGCTTTTGTTTCTGAAGATCGTCGTGGTGTTGGTTTGTTACTAGATGAACCAATTGATTGGAATATTGCATTTAACGCAATGCAAGTTCAAAATCAATTTTTAAAACCCATATTAGGGGGTCTAATCAAAATAAGAGATGAAAAAGCCATGAAAGAATGTGCTCAGGAGTATATTCATTCTTTAGAGATAAGATGTACAAGCGAAAAACAATTATCAAGAAATTTATCCGGTGGCAATCAACAGAAAGTATGCCTTGCTAAAGCATTTGCTATGAAACCAAGTCTACTTTTAGTATCAGAACCTACAAGAGGGATTGATGTTGGTGCTAAAAAACTTGTTTTAGATGCACTTAGACAATATAACGAGGAAAACAATACAACAATCATCATTATTTCTTCTGAATTAGAAGAACTTAGAAGTATCAGTGACCGAATTGCAATTGTATGTGAAGGTAAAATTTTTGGGATATTACCTCCTGATGAAGAAATTGCAGAATTTGGTCTCTTGATGGCAGGGGAGTACAAAATAAATGAAGGTGGTGAAAAACAATGGTTGCGATAAATAAATTTGTCAAAAACTTTGGTTGGCCAAGAATTATTATTGGTTGCTTCTTATTATCTTTGTTTATAGTTGCCCCTATATTTGATGTACGAATAGATACATCACTAAATGATGTATTTGTTCGTTTTGGTATGAGTGCTATTATGGTTCTCTCAATGGTACCAATGATTCAATCGGGTTGTGGGCTTAACTTTGGAATCCCGGTTGGTTTGGTTGCCGGTATGTTAGGTGCTGTTACTAGTATTGAAGTTGGTCTCACTGGAATTGCAGGAATTTTATTTGCATTTTTAATTGGTTTAATTGCAGCTGCTTTATTTGGATCACTTTATGGTCTTTTACTCAATAGAGTAAAAGGTGATGAAATGATAATTGCAACTTACGTTGGTTTTTCTTTTGTCTTTTTTATGAATATGATGTGGCTAATTTTACCTTTTAGAAACCCTACAAGTGTTCAAGGATTTAAAGGAGAAGGACTTCGAGCAACAATAAGTATTGAAGATTATTGGATTCACAAAATAAGCGATGTCTTCAAAATACAATTTACCGAAAATTTTATTTTACCTACTGGTATGCTTTTATTCTTTGCATTTATGTCTTTTTTAGTTTGGGGATTTTTTAAAACAAAAACGGGTACTGCTATTACTGCAGTTGGTTCAAATCCTGATTATGCAAGGGCAGCAGGCATAAATATTGATAAAATGAGACTCATTTCAGTAATTTTATCAACGATGATTGCATCGGTTGGTATTATTGTTTATCAACAAAGTTTTGGCTTCGTGCAGATGTATAATTCACCTTTGTCGTTTGTATTTCCATCTGTTGCAGCGGTTTTATTAGGCGGGGCATCAGTTAATAAAGCGAGTATATTAAATGTTGTTATAGGTACCTTTTTATTTCAAGGCATATTGACAATGACGCCGTCTGTTATAAACAGTGCCATAAACATCGACGTGTCCGAAATTATACGGATTATAGTTTCAAATGGTATGATCGTATATGCACTCACACGGAAGGCGAGGTAGACTATGAAAATAGATAAAAACAAACTCAGTAAATTAATAACAGGTAGCGCTGTACCTTTGCTTTTTTTAATGATTTGCATATTTGCGATTCCTTTATCACAGTTTTCTGGCTCTTATTTACTCAATAATATTATTACTAGACTTGTAAGAAATTCTTTTTTAGTATTGGCTTTACTCTTACCTGTTATGGCTGGAATGGGAATCAATTTTGGAATGGTATTAGGCGCAATGGCTGGACAAATTGGTTTGGTTTTTATAACTGATTGGGGATTTACTGGTGCCCCAGGCCTTGTTCTTGCAGCAATTATTGCAACACCTATAGCGATTGTGTTAGGATACTTTGGTGGACAAGTACTTAATCGTGCTAAAGGAAGAGAAATGATTACATCAATGATGTTATCGCTTTTTATTGCAGGGATTTATCAATTTTTCTTATTATATGTATGTGGTTCACTTATTCCATTTAAAGATCCTGCAATGCTTCTTTCAAGAGGATATGGGGTAAGAAATGCCCTTACATTGGATGTAGCAAAAGGATTCGATAATTTACTCATGTTTAAAATCGGGGACATTAGTATCCCTGTTGGTACGTTTTTGATTATCGGTTTAATCTGCTTGTTTACAGTTTGGTTTAGGAAAACAAAATTAGGACAGGATATGAGAGCTGTTGGCCAAGATATGCATGTGGCAAGTACCGCAGGAATTCCTATGGATAAAACAAGAGTACAAGCGATTATAGTTTCTACTGTATTAGCTTGTTATGGACAAATTATCTATTTACAAAATATTGGCACACTCAACACGTACAATGGCGCTGATCAAGCGGCTTTATTCGCTGCAGCAGCATTATTAGTAGGTGGTGCAACCGTTGCAAAAGCAACAATTCCAAATGCAATTATCGGAACAGCACTTTTCCACCTCATGTTTTTGGTAATGCCAATGGCTGGTAAATATATAACAGGTTCAGCAATGCTTGGTGAATATTTCAGGATGTTTGTTTCTTATGGCGTAGTTACACTCGCGTTGGTTCTACACTCGTGGAAAAGACAAAAAGATAAAGAAATGGACAGAAGTCAATTTAGAATAGCAATAAATAATCCTCCCGATAAATAATCTTTTCCTTTTTTTAATGCAAACCATATTGGTTTGCATTTTTTTTATTTTATAGTTTAGGCTTATTTTTTTGAAAATGATATAATAATAATGGAACTTAATTGAATTTTATTCGTCTTAATAGTATACCTTTCATGAAAGGAGTGGAACAATGGAATCAGTGCTCATCGAAAAAAGCGTTCAAGGAGATGTCGCCAGTTTCGAAAAACTCATTATTAAATATAATCGATATGTTTATAATATCGCATTTAGAATGATGGGCAACGAAGAAGATGCCAAAGACATGTCGCAAGAGACTTTAATTAAAGCTTTTAAAGCGATTGGTCAATTTAAAATGGAGGCAAATTTTTCGACATGGTTATATCGTATCGCGATTAATGTTTGTAAAGATGAACTAAGGAAAAGAAAAGAAACGGTGTTGTCATATGATGCGACACTTAATAATGAAGAAGGCTCTTTGAAAGATATTATACAAGATGAGCAAGCCAATCCTATTTTAATTTATGAAAAACTCGAATTAAAAGAGGCGATTGAAGATGCACTGAATAGACTATCAGAAGATAGTAAGACAGTTGTAGTTCTAAAGGATTTAATGGGTTATTCATATGAGGAAATCGGAGACATATTACAAATACCTATTGGGACCGTTAGATCAAGGTTAAACAGAAGTAGAAGTGCACTAAAAAGTATCTTACAAGTTCAACTAACAGATGATTAGAAAGGAGGGAGTTTTATGAATTGTGAACAAGCAAAACAAATGATGAATGCATTTATTGATGCTGAAATTAACGACCAAGAAATGGACAAACTTAATACTCATTTAGACTCCTGCGAATCATGTACTGTTGAATTTGAAGAACTAAAGTATATGGTTCAGCTCATGGGGGAAATCGAATTGAAAGAATTACCACTTGGCTATGAAGAAGAACTACATGAGAAGTTGATATTGGCATCATTAGAAATGAACGAAGTAAAAGCATTAAACCACTCAAGTAATGAAAGTGAAAAAAATGAATTCCAGAATTCACATGAAGGCCCATTTAATGGTATAGTACGTAGCCTAAAAAACTTTAAATTTAATAAGAAATTTTACACCTATGCTGCTATTCCAGCTGTTCTCATTATCATGGTATTTGCTACAAAAGATTTCTGGAATGCTTCAAAAGATGAGAGTTCACTAGCATCTGATGAATACATGGTGATGGAAACAACTGCAGCTGCTATGGAGTATGGTAGAGTTTCTGATGGTGCTGGGATCGTCACTGGTAGTGCACCTGATGTAAGTTTTACTGAATCTACTTCACTTAAATCAAATGCATTAACGGTTGGTACTGTGGCGCCAAATGGTGATGCACCTAGTGTGGATATATCAAATACAGATACAATTGTTGAAGATAACTACCGTGAAGGTCGGATGATTATCCAAACTGCAAGTTTACAGATGGATATTGAGAAATATGATGATGTAATGACACAGTTAAAGGCTTATGTTACTAATGCAAATGGCTATATTGAAAATGAATCAACCTCATTTAAATATTATATCTCTGATACGGATCAACTCAAATATGGATATGTGACATTAAGGATTCCAGCAGAGGGATATAACAGTGTTTTAGATCAAATCAAACAATTAGGATTAGTCACCAATGATTCAAGCAATGCAACGGATGTGACTAAGGCTTATCGTGATACTGCATCAGAAATTGAAAATTTAAAAATAACTGAAGCAAGATTACGAGACATTATGAGTCAAGCAGTTGAAATAGCTGATATATTGTCTATAGAAAATGAATTAACACGTGTTCGTGGAAGTATTAATTCTTATGAAAAACAAATTAAAGATTGGGAATCTCTTGTAGATTTAACAACAATTACAGTTACTTTAAATGAAGTAAAAAGCTTAAAACCAGTTGTTGAGCCTATAGATGAAAGTTTATGGGGAAAAGCTAAAGAAGGTTTTATCAACACTATTAATGCAATTAAGCATTTTATAGAACAACTCTTTATATGGCTAATTGCTAAGTCACCTTATCTTTTAGGATTAGCAGTCATCGCTATATTTACTAAACTTATTTATAACAAAAGGAGAAAAAGTCATGAAAAATAAAATTTTAGTTGGAATTTCAGCATTGCTAGTACTAGTTATGGCATTTGGTGTATTTACATTAAGCGCACCGAACAATCTCTCAATGGCAGATGTAACAAATACAGATGTTAAATTAGTTACAGTTAGCGGCGAAGGTAAAATTGTAGTTACACCAGACTTAGCCTTTATCGATCTTGGTGTTCAAACAAAAAATGTAGACGCTTCTGCAGCACAGCAAGCGAATGCGAAATTAATGACTGCTGTAGTTGATGCTTTAAAAGCTTCTGGCATCAAAGCAGAAGATATCAAAACAACGGGTTATAGTCTTTACCAAACTTATGACTATGTAGGTGACAAACAAAGTGATCCATACTACATTGCAAGTAACGTCGTAAATGTAAAAATTAAAGACATCACAAAAGTAGGTTCTGTGATTGATGTAGCTTCTAAAGCAGGTGCAAATAATGTCAATAACATTAGATTCACAGTTTCTGATGATAGCAAGTACTATCAAGAAGCCCTAAAACTTGCTATGACAAATGCTAAAGGAAAAGCGACTGCAATTATGAGTACATTTAACAAAACTCCTGGTGTACCTTATAGCGTATCTGAAGTAAGTTATGGCGGTGCAATGTACTATGATTATTCACCGGCGAAAGCACTTAGCGAATCAGCAGTGGCTACCCCTATTGAATCAGGTGAAATTACCATCACAGCAAATGTCTCAGTAGGATATGATTATTAATTTCAAATTTTGATCTCAGAAATAAATGTAAACTAAGATTTTAAAAAGGAAGGCTAACGCCTTCCTTTTTCTTTGTCAAAATATGTTATAATAGATAGAATCGTTATTATATTGCATATAAAAAAGGAGTCCAATATGGAACAAAAAATTGTCATTGTTGACGGAAATAGTTTGATTAATAGAGCATATTTTGCAATGTCGGAACTTAAGAATTCTAATGGTATTTATACCGGTGGTGTTTTTGGGTTAACATCAATGGTATTTTCATTAATTGAAAATTTTAAACCCTCACATTTTTGCGTTGCTTTTGATATGAAAGGACCAACATTTAGACATTTATCATATGATCAATATAAAGGTACAAGAAAAGGTATGCCAGATGAACTTGCGATGCAGATGCCGATTGTGAAAGAAATTTTGGATGCATTAAATATAAGCAGAGTTGAGCTTCAAGGATATGAAGCAGACGATTTAATCGGTACAATTGCGAAGTTTTATGTAGAAAATGGCGTAGAAGCCAATGTTATTACCGGTGATAAAGATACTCTACAATTAGTTGCTTATGGTGCTAATGTACATATCACTAAGAAGGGAATCACTCAACTTAAAAATTATAAAGATGCTGACATCTTAGAAGAATGGGGTGTTCACGCCAATCAAGTCATAGATTTTAAAGGATTAAGTGGCGATAGTTCAGATAATATTCCAGGTATTCCTGGTGTTGGACCTAAAACTGCTGCGAAGTTATTAGATACTTTTGGTACAGTAGAAACACTCATCGAGAGAAGTGAAGAAATTGAAAATAAAAGAATTAAAGGACTTGTGGAGGAACATGCTGCACAGGCTTTAATGTCGAAACGACTAGCTACTATTTTCACAGAAGTACCAGTAGAGTTAGATATAGATACATTTAAACTCAAAGAGCCCAATGTAGAACTTGCAATTGGTCTCTTTAAGAAATATGAAATGACTAATTTAATGTCAAAACTCAAAGTGAAAGTTGAAACGCATACTGTTACAGATGATTCAGATTTAATTACTTTAAATGGTTTCATAGATTTAGCACTTTCAAAAAAAGAGTTTACTTTTAAAATTTTCTACGACTGTGAAAATGTGATTGATAGAAATTTTGTTATGGCTACTTTCAGAGTTGAAAATGATGTATGTGTCCTAACCGATATTGATGATTTGCTGGCACTCAAACCTATTTTTGAAAATGCTTCAATAAAGAAAAATGGGTTTGATTTAAAAAGAGAGTATTTGTTTTTGATGGATCATAAAATAGATTTACAAGGTGTAAAATTCGATGGTTTTATCGCAGCTTATTTACTTGATCCAGCAAGAAGGAGCTATGATTTAGCTGAAATTGTATTTGAGTATGCTTCTACAAAAGTTGTTTCTGACGAAGACTTACTTGGAAAGGGCATAAAAAAAGCTAAGTTAAATGAGCTCAAGCTCGAACAAGTTCAGCCTTATGCTATCTCGCATCTTAATGGTATCATAAATCTAAAAGAAGCGTTTGTGCCAAAACTAGAGGAAATGAATTTAACAGATTTATTTGAAAAAGTTGAAATTCCACTGGTTAAAATACTAGCTGATATAGAACACACTGGCTTTAAAGTGGATATTTCAAAAATCAATGAATTAGACCTTCAATTAATTGATAAAATATCTGAAATTGAAACCACAATATATAATCTAGCTGATGAGTCATTTAATATAAACTCACCAAAGCAACTTGGTATTATATTATTTGAAAAACTACAATTACCGATGGGAAAGAAAACTAAAACTGGATATTCTACAAGCCATGATGTCCTAGAAAAACTAGTAAATCAGCATCCAATCATCAATGAAATCATTGAATACCGCACATATACAAAATTAAAATCCACTTATATAGATGGACTAAGGTTAATGATAGATGAAAGAGATAATAGGGTTCACACTTCATTGAATCAAACGATCGCTGTGACCGGAAGACTTAGTTCAACTGAACCAAATCTACAAAATATTCCTATTAAATTACCATTTGGTAGAAAAATAAGAAGGTTTTTCATCGCTGATGAAGGAAGCACCCTTTTAGATGCCGACTACTCACAAATTGAATTAAGAGTGCTTGCGCATTTATCTGAAGACCCCAAATTGATAGAAGCCTTTAATACGGACATGGATATCCATACATTAACTGCTTCTCAAGTTTTTCACATCTCTGAAGATGAAGTTTCATCGTTACAAAGAAGTAGAGCGAAAGAAGTTAATTTTGGAATTGTATATGGAATGGGTGAATTTGGGTTATCAGAAAGTTTAAATATCTCTCGTAAAGATGCTAAAATATATATCGATAATTATTTTATAAGTTATCCTAGAGTAAAGGGCTTTATGGATGAAATCATTGATGAATGCAAAGAAAAAGGATATGTAGAAACGATATTAAACAGAAAACGAACTATTGTTGACATCAACAATAGCAATTTCATGTTAAGATCTGCCGCTGAAAGGATTGCCAGAAATACACCAATTCAAGGAAGTGCAGCGGATATTATTAAACTCGCTATGATCAAAGTATATGAAGCACTTAAAGCACAAAAATTAAAATCTAAATTAATACTACAAGTACATGATGAACTGATTTTAAATGTGCCAAATGATGAAATCGATAAAGTTAAGCCACTGTTAAAAGAGTGCATGGAAGAAGCGTATCAGTTAATCGTGCCATTAAAGGTTGAAATGAATACAGGAGATAGTTGGTATGACGCACACTGATGAATTGATACAGAATAATTCAACTTATATAATTGGTTTAACTGGTGGAATCGGTAGTGGTAAAAGTACAGTAAGTAAGTTGCTAATTTCAAAAGGATATGAAGTGATCGATGCTGATCAAGTAGCAAGAGAGGTTGTCGAGCCGGGATCATTTGGACTAAGTAAAATTGTACAACACTTTACTGAAGATGTAATAAATCACGATGGGACATTAAATAGAAAAAAACTCGGTGAACATGTATTCAATAAACCAGAAGAACTCGAAATATTAAATCAAATTATACATCCTCTAGTTCGCAATAGGATTTCTGAAAAAATAAAACTGGCGCGTGATGAACAAATCTTGTTTATAGATATCCCGCTTTTGTTTGAAACAGACCAAAGTGAAACCTATAACGAGACACTCTTAATATTTGTAGATGATAAGACTGCACATAAACGCATTGTGGATAGGGATGAAATCAGTGAAGAATTAGCATATAAAAAAATTGCAGCACAGATGTCAATTGAAAATAAACGCTTTTTAGCGGATTACGTTATTGAGAATAATTCTACAATTGAAAATCTTCATTCTGCTTTAAATGCTTATTTAGAAAAACTCAATGTAAGAGTAAGAAATTGGCAAAAAAATAACGAACATTGAACATCCTCATTAAATCAACTATAATGTAGAGGACTATTGTTAGGAAGGAAGATCCGTTATGAAGCAATTAGAAAGTATTAAAGACTTAAAAGACATTCGAATTTCCGATGAACGTCTTATGCATAGTGCAACACATGATGAAATACTAAACGGACATACGACTGATGTTTATTTTTTAAGAACATTGGATATATTAGGCGATTTAGATTTAGCTGACTGTGAAGTGGTTGCAGAAATTTTTCCACGTAAACCAGGTATGTTAGCTGGTGTTAATGAAGTCATTAACCTATTAAAAGGTCGTAATTTAGAGATATGGGCAGTAGATGAAGGCGAAACTTTTGAACCTAAAGATACGGTCATGAGGATCAAAGGGAAATATAAAGATTTTGCAATATTTGAAACAACTCTTTTAGGGATGATGGCAAGCGCTTCTGGTTGGGCAACAGCTTCTAGCATCATCAAAGAAGCATGTGGTGATAAATTTTTCTTGTGCTTCGGTGCAAGACATGTACATCCAGCTGTTGCTCCGGTCATGGAAAGAGCTGCAATTATCGGTGGTGCTGGAGGCGTAAGTTGTATTTTGGCAGCTAAGCTTGGTGGTATTGAGCCATCTGGAACAGTACCGCATAGTGCAATGCTCGTAGCTGGTGACACCGTAAAAGTTGCTGAAACTTATGATAAACTTTCAGATCCGAAACATAACAGAATCGTATTAGTTGATACATTCAAAGATGAAGTTGAGGAGTCAATTAGAGTTGCAAAGGCTTTAAATGGGAAGTTATATGGAGTACGACTTGATACACCAAGCGAAAGAGGTGGTGTTACACCTGGTTTAGTGAAGGAGTTAAGAGCTAAATTAGACTTAGAAGGTTTTAATGAAGTGAAAATTTTTGTTTCTGGTGGACTAACACCTGAAAAGATTAAAGTGTTAATTGAAGCAGGTGCAGACTCTTTTGGTGTAGGTAGTTTTATCTCTGCAGCATCTCCAATAGACATGACTATGGATCTCAAAATGATAGCAGGTAAAGCAGTTGCTAAAAGAGGGCGAATTCCTGGACTCGTTGAAAATCCAAAATTAAAGAAAGTTACTGAATAATTGATATCAATATCAAATATAAAACCTATCACAAACTGACTTTAGTTTTGATAGGTTTTTTTTATAATATTTAATCTCGATATAGTTATAAGGTTTATAGATATTTTAACTCGCATAAGTGAATAGATAAGGGGAAAACAAATGAAAAAAGACTTCTATATAATAGAAGTCTTTTTAATGGTGCGGATGATGGGATTTGAACCCATACGAGTATTACTCACACGCCCCTCAAGCGTGCGTGTCTGCCGTTCCACCACATCCGCATGTCGTTGCGACTTTTTTATTATAGTTTTTGTAGCGTTAAAAGTCAAGCATTTTTTAGCATAAAATTTAGGGATTACTAGTACATTTATAAGTAAAAAATGCTATAATAAAAAAGGTTCTTTACAAAACGGAGGCTTTATGACATTTGTAATAGTAGCACTAATTATTTTAGTTTCTTCAATTGTACAAGGGGCAACCAGTTTTGGGTTTTCATTACTTGCTTTGCCTTTACTTGGTTATTTTTATGAATTAAAAATAATTGTGCCCACACTTGTTATTTTTAGTATAGTTTTAAACTTAATCATTCTATTAAGGCTTAAATTAGTCCCTCAAATTAAAGATTTGTTACTGTTGGCTTTTTTTGCGATCTGTTTTATCCCGCTAGGCGTTAAGATCCTAATTTTTGTTGATGAAAGTTTACTTAAAAAAATAGTAGGTGTTTTGCTAATTGTCATCTCTTTAATAATGTTTAAAGGCGTGACCCTTAATTTAAAACATAAAAGAGTTTCTTATGTGATTGCTGGAATTTTAAGTGGTATCCTCAATGGAGCAGTTTCTTTAAGTGGACCGCCAATCGTGGTACTACTAGCGAGCGATAACAAGAATAAAAATGAATTTAGAGCTTCTTTGACTTTTTTGTTTCTTTTATTAAATATTGTTACCATCGTACTTTTCATAAAAAATGGATTGTTTGCGAATAAAGAAATAATTAATTTGATATATTTTATTCCAGTGATGATATTTGGTACTTTCATGGGTATATACTTAGGAAATAAGATTGATGATCAAAAATTCAAAAAAATTGTGCTTATTCTTTTAATGTTTATGGGGATGCTCAATTTGTTTTAGTAAATGGAGGTAGTTATGGCGAAGAAGATATTAGTTGTTGATGATGCGATGTTTATGAGAAAACTCTTAAGTGATATTTTAACAAAAGCTGGATTTGATGTTGTGGCAGAAGCTGGAAATGGTCAAGAAGCTTATCAGAAATATAAAGAGTTTTTACCAGATTTGGTAACGATGGATATTACTATGCCAGAGGTGACTGGGATAGAAGGCGTTAGGATGATTACTGCAGAATATCCGGATGCTAAAATTTTGATGTGTAGTGCAATGGGACAAGAAGGAATGGTTATAGATTCTGTTAAATCTGGCGCAAAAGGCTTTATCGTTAAACCCTTTGTTGGTGAAAAAGTAATTGCGGAAATTCAAAAGTTAATTGGATAATAGAGTGCATCGATCATACTATTTTAATTAAATATGTACAAAATATTAAACTGTCTTACATAAGACGGTTTTTTTGTTTATTAAGTGCAAAATTATAACGGAAAATTTTAAAAAAATTTATAAGTACTAAAAAAAAACAATAAGATTTTACGAATAAATGACATTTGGTTAACAATAATCTGGATTTATGATAGAATTGTTTTGTAACAATAATGTAAAAAATGGCTGTTTTCAAGTGCTGGGACATTTTTTGACTTTGATAAGAATTTAACTTGTAAAATGATTGAATGATTGAAATTTCAATGGGTCTTGCATTGACCAATATTGTGATTTATAGTAGAATTGTTAGTGGTGAGGATAGAAATTGTATACAGTATAATTTCTTGATCAATAGAGGTATTATTAAATTTCTAAAGGGGTGAGTATATATGGGGCTTTTATCTTTTAAAGGAGGAATCCATCCTCCACATTCTAAAAAGTCAACTGAGAATTTAGCAATTGTAGACTTTTTAGGCCCTAAGGTAGTTGAAATTCCCTTAAGGCAGCATATCGGAGCACCTTGTGAAGCAACTGTAAAAAAAGGTGATGAAGTGAAAGTTGGTCAATTGATCGGCGCTGCGGGAGGATTTGTTTCAGCAAACGTTCACAGTTCAGTTTCAGGAACAGTACTCGATGTAAGAAAACAAAATACTGCTTATGGTTTTGACACATGTGTTGTCATAGAAAACGATGAGCAATATACAAATCACGAGACTGTAACACCAAAACCTGATTTTAAAACACTTTCAGGTAAAGAGATCATAGGTATTATCAAAGATGCTGGTATAGTAGGCATGGGTGGAGCGGGATTTCCAACACATGTAAAATTATCACCGCCTCCAGAGAAGCCAATTGATACAATTGTTTTAAATGGTGCTGAATGTGAACCCTATTTAACTTGTGATCATCGCTTAATGCTTGAAGATTCTGCAATGATTATCAAAGGTTTACAAATATTAATGCATGCACTTGACGTTAAGAATGGTGTCATTGGTATCGAAAGCAATAAACCAGATGCTATTTCGGTTATGACTGAAGCTGCTAAAAATACCAACATTAAAGTAGTTGGTCTAAAAACAAAATATCCTCAAGGAGCCGAAAAACAGTTGATATTCGCTTGTACGGGTAAAGCGATTCCTTCTGGTGGACTTCCAATGGATATAGGTGTGGTTGTAAACAATGTTGCAACAGCTGCTACAATAGGTACTTTGTTTGAAACAGGTATGCCACTTGTTCAAAGAGTATGCACAGTTACTGGGAAAGGGATAAAATCACCTAAAAACATTCGCTTCAGAGTGGGTACACCACTAAAAAGTTTAATTGACTTTTGTGATGGTTATAATGGTATTCCTGGTAAAATACTTTTAGGTGGACCAATGATGGGTGTCGCACAATTTTCTGATGAATTACCGGCAATGAAAAATACATCTGGAATATTGGTATTTACAGAAGAGGAAGCTAAATTACCTGCTGCAACTGCATGTATCAAATGCGGAAAATGCGTATCAACTTGTCCTATTAATTTAGAGCCAATTCAAATTAGTGCTTATACATTACTTCATGATTACGATAAAGCAGCTAAATTCAATGCTTTAGATTGTATCGAGTGTGGCTCTTGTTCATTTATTTGTCCTGCTAAAAGACCTTTGCTTCAGACGATTAGAGTTGCAAAGCGTGAAATTTTAGCAAGAAGAAAGAAATAGGGGGAGGATGACAATGGAAAATAGATTGACGGTATCTTCATCTCCTCATATACGTTCTAATGAAACAACAAAGAGTATAATGAGAGATGTCACAATTGCTTTGGCGCCAGCTGCAGCTTTTGGTGTATATAATTTTGGATTACGTGCATTAACTATATTGGTGTTATCGATTTTAACTGCAATTGCTACAGAAGCACTTTGCCAGAAGATTAGAAAACAACCGATCACTGTATATGATTTTAGTGCTGTTGTAACTGGATTACTTTTAGGTATGAATTTACCTTCTACAGTTCCTTATTGGATTCCAGTTGTCGGTAGCTTTTTTGCGATTGCAATTGTAAAACAAGCATTTGGTGGTTTGGGTCATAACTTTATCAATCCAGCTCTTGCAGCTAGAGCACTTTTAGTTGCCTCTTGGCCAGTACAGATGACAACTTGGGTTGCAGTTAAACCTGATGCTCAAACGAGCGCAACCGTACTTGGAATATTAAAAGAAGGTTTAAATGTACCACTCCCTAAAATCACTGATATGTTACTTGGTACAATCGGCGGATGTATCGGAGAAACTTCAGCTTTATTATTATTACTAGGTGGCTTATACCTCATATATAAAGGCGTTATTACGATTAAGATACCTGGAATATATATAGGGACAGTAGCAATTTTAACTTTAATCATAACTGGTTTCGATGTAAATTTAACAATGGTTCATATCCTTTCTGGTGGTTTAATACTTGGTGCTTTCTTCATGGCTACAGATTACGCGTCTTCGCCAATTACACCAAGAGGTCAAATTATATATGCAGTGGGAATGGGTTTGCTTACAACGATTATTCGTTTCTATGGTGGATATCCAGAAGGCGTTTCTTATTCAATTCTACTAATGAACGTTGCTGCACCTTTAATTGACAAATATTCTAAACAACGTGTATTTGGAGGTGCAAAATAATGAAAGATATATTTAAAACCGGTATTATACTTTTAGTTATTTGTGCAATTGCAGCACTAGGTCTTGGACTTACTAATGAAGTGACTAAGGCTCCTATTGCTGAGCAAAGATTCTTAGCGAATGAACAAGCTAAAAAAGAAGTGTTTCCAGATGCGGCGTCATTTACAGATATAACTGGAGCAAACTTAGAATCAATCACAAGTCAATTCGAACCTGTAACTGAAGCTTATTTGGGTTTAGACGCTTCAGGTAACACGATTGGATATGTTTTCAAATCAACACCAACAGGCTTTGGTGGTAATGTAGAAGTTGTCACTGGTATTTCAATCGATGGTACTGTTACAGGTCTACGTGTAGGTAACCATAATGAAACTCCTGGCCTTGGTGCTAAAGCTAAAGATGCCGATTTCTATGAGCAGTATGCTGGTAAAAGTGCGGCTGAACCAATTGGTGTATCAAAAACTGCTGCAGACGGTAATGATATCCAAGCAATTACTGGCGCTACTATTTCCAGTGCTGCTATTACAAGCGGTGCTAATGCATCTATAGAAGCTTTCAAATGGATTATAGAGAATGGAGGGCTTGGAAATTGAAAATTAGCAATTTAACTAGAGGCATTATAAAAGAAAATCCAACTTTTGTTCAATTACTAGGGATGTGTCCGACCTTAGCAGTAACAACTTCTGCTGTAAACGGCATAGGTATGGGATTAGCTACAACTGCGGTACTCATTTGTTCAAACGTTGCTATATCATTACTCAGGAAGTTTATTCCTGCACAAGTTAGAATACCTGCCTTCGTTGTTGTTATTTCAACATTTGTTACAATTGTTGGGATGTTAATGGAAGCGTTTGTTCCAGAATTATTTAAGTCACTTGGATTGTTTATTCCTTTGATCGTTGTAAACTGTATTATATTGGCACGTGCTGAGGCATTTGCATCTAAAAACGGCGTTATTGATTCAGCTTTTGATGGAATTGGGATGGGTTTAGGATTTACACTTGCACTTACAATTCTAGGCTGTGTTCGTGAATTAATTGGTAATGGTAGTTTATTTGGTGCTTCTATCTTAGGTGCTAGCTATAAACCTGCGTTAATCATGATTTTACCTCCAGGCGGTTTCTTAGCACTTGGTTTATTGTTGGCGCTTTATAATGTATACCAAATTAAAAGAGCGAAATAGGGGGGTTGGATATGGAAAATGCAAGTATTTTCGTCATAATGGTAAGTGCAATACTCGTAAACAACTTTGTACTTTCGAGATTTTTAGGTATATGTCCTTTTCTAGGTGTATCAAAACAAGTTGAAACAGCTTTTGGAATGGGGATGGCAGTTACTTTTGTTATGACTTTATCAGGTATACTCACTTATTTGGTAAATAAATATATACTGATTTCACTCGGACTTGAGTACCTACAGACTGCAGCGTTTATCTTAGTTATTGCATCACTTGTACAATTTGTTGAGATCGTTTTACAAAAAATGAGCCCAACTTTATACCAAGCACTTGGTGTGTTTTTACCACTGATCACTACAAACTGTGCTGTTTTAGGTTTAGCACTATTAAATATTCAATACAAATTCGGATTGGTTCAAACTATTTTTCATTCATTCTTCGCAGCGATTGGATTCTCACTAGCAATCGTATTATTTGCAGGCATACGTGAAAAACTTGAAACATCTGACGTGCCACTACCTTTTAAAGGGTTTCCAATTGCTTTAATTACAGCGAGCCTTATGTCTATAGCCTTTCTAGGCTTTACTGGCTTAGTATAGGGGGTCATTATGGATACGAATTCATTAATTTTAGCAGGAACCAGTTTAGGGGTAATGGGATTAGTTTTTGGAGCAGCACTTTCTTTTGCATCAAAAAAATTCGCAGTTGAGATAGATCCTCGTGTTATAGCAGTTAGAGATGCAGTTCCTGGCGCAAATTGCGGCGCATGTGGTTTTCCTGGATGCGATGGTTTTGCAAATGCAGTTGTCAAAGGATTAGCACCTGTAAATGGTTGTCCTGTAGGTGGAGCACCTGTTGCGACGTTAGTCGCTCAAATAATGGGAATGGATGCAGGCACTTCTGTTAAAAAAGTTGCAAAAGTAAAATGTGAAGGTCACGATGAAAATTGTGGTAACCGATTTGATTACGATGGTTTTGACAGTTGTGTAGCAGCGAACATGTTAAATGGTGGTCCTAAAAAATGTTTATTTGGATGTATGGGTCTTGGTTCTTGTGTTCAAGTTTGCCCATTTGATGCAATCTTTATTAACGATAAGGGTTTAGCTGAAGTAAATCCAGAGAAATGTACATCATGTAATAAATGTGTAGAAATTTGTCCTAAAGCTGTTATCAGTTTAGTACCTTATGAGCAACTTACTATTGTTGCTTGTAACAATAAAGATAAAGGTCCTCAAGTTAAAAAGAATTGCAGCGTGGCGTGTATTGCATGTGGTATATGTGAAAAAAATTGTCCACATGACGCAATTCATGTCGTTAATAATTTAGCGGAAATTGACTATGCAAAATGTACGAACTGTATGATTTGTGTTGAAAAATGTCCGACTAAAGCAATTCAAGGTAATCTTGAACTAAGAACAAATGAAACAATCGCTTAGTTAAAGTGTATTTATTGAATCATTAACTAAAACAAATCATTCATGTTTTTTACAATCAAACCAATTGCTGATATGTCTTTATCTAACTGACAGTATCAACAATTGGTTTTTTTTTGAATTAGTTTAAATATAATAATTTATTTTAACAGTTAACAGTTATGACCGTTTACGTTGAATATGTAATAAAATTCATGTTTCAATAAATGTCTTTTCCTTGTAATTAACTACAAGCAATGTTAAACTAGAGTTTAGATTAGATGCATAGAAATGCAATACGAAATGGTAAATAATGTAAAATTATGGTATGATGTAGAGGTCGAAATGAGAGTGAAGAGCAACGACAGTATTGTTTTATTAGTTTTAATCCTTGTTGGTGCCATTTTTGGTAGTTTAATCGGCGCTGCACTTGGCGATGTTTTACCAATTTTAAATTTTGGAAAAAGCATAGGTGTTGATCCTTTTGTAGTTGATCTCAATGTTGTTGTAATCACATTTGGGTTTAAGTTAAGTCTAAATATTGCGGGTATCATCGGTATTGTAGTGGCTTTCTTAATTTATAAAAAGCTATGAGGATAATTTTGGCATCGGCATCGCCGAGAAGGGTGGAACTTTTAGGACAGTTTAATATTGAATTTGAGACAATTCCAAGTGATATTCCGGAGATAGTACGTCCTCATGAAACTCCAAAACAGGCAGTTATGAGCTTGGCATTTGAGAAGGCACATCAGGTTTCAAAAGCTGAACCTGATGCACTGGTTATTGCAAGTGATACTGTAGTTTTTATGGATGAAATCTTAGGAAAACCTAAAGACTATGATGATGCTTTTATCATGCTTAAGAAACTCAGTGGTATGACACATGAAGTTTACACAGGCATCGCTTTATTAAATAGTTCAAAACAGTTAAAGGTTATTGATTATGAAGTTACTAAAGTAGTATTCAATGAACTAAGTGACGATGATATCAGAGAATATCTTCAAACTGGTGAAGCATTTGATAAAGCTGGTGCGTATGGAATTCAAGGTTTTGGTGCTCTTTTGGTAAATAAAATTGACGGTGATTATTTTAACGTTATGGGTTTACCGCTCTCTAAACTTAATGTTCTATTGAAAAAACATGTTCAATTAGATCTCATGAAGTAAGGAGCCTTACTATGATTAAAAATTTACCTTACGAGGAACAACCAAGAGAAAAATTAGTCACTCATGGTGTAAGTTTTTTAAGTAATTCTGAGTTACTTGCAATTTTATTGCGAACTGGTACTAGGAATAAAAGTGCCATAGATTTAGGAAGAACGATAGTAAACAAATTTGGAAATAACATCAACGATCTATCTCAAGTAACTTTAGAAGAATTATGTTCTATTGATGGCATTGGAGAATCTAAAGCAACACAAATCATTTCAGCGATAGAACTTGGAAAAAGGATTAAACAAACTTCTACATTAAGAGGGCTTAAAATTACTTCTCCAACTGACGTCGTTACATTTTTCAGTATGGAGTTGTCGGATGCAAGTGTCGAAAAATTTGTTGTTGTACTACTTAACACAAAAAATGAAGTTATAAATTGGGAAATCATATCGATTGGAAGTTTAAATGCATCTATTGTACACCCAAGAGAAGTGTATAGTAGAGCGATAAAGAGAAGTGCAGCTTCAATTATTGCAATTCACAATCATCCATCTGGAACAATTGAACCAAGTAGAGAAGATTTGGCAATTACGAAAAGATTGAGTGAAAGTGGACAGCTAGTAGGCATTCCATTGATTGATCATATTATTATTGGTAAAGAATGTTATTATAGTTTTAAAGAGCAGAACCAACTTTAAATTTGAAAGGAATACGAAGATGAGATTTGGATTATTTTATAAACAACTAGGAATAGATTTAGGAACATCAAACACTTTAGTATGTGTTAAAGGAAAAGGAATCGTAGTTAGAGAATCCTCAGTTGTTGCAATCAACGATAAGGGTCAAGTACTCGCTGTAGGTAGAGAAGCAAAGGAAATGATTGGTAAAACACCAGGTCAAATCCGTGCTATTAGACCACTTAAAGATGGCGTTATCGCTGATTTTGATATTACTCAGAAAATGATTAAATATTTTATTCATAAAGCCGTACCTAATATTAATATGTTTACTGGTGCAAAAGTCGTAGTTGGTATACCATCACAAATTACTGAAGTTGAAAAACGCGCAGTATATGAAGCTTCACTTTCAGCAGGTGCAAAAGATGCATTTTTGATTGAAGAACCTATGGCAGCTGCTATCGGTGCTGATTTACCAATTACTGAACCAATGGGTAGCATGATTGTAGATATCGGCGGTGGTACTACTGAAATTGCTGTTATTTCTCTAGGTGGTATTGTTACAAGTCGTTCTATTCGTATTGCTGGTGATGAGCTTGACGATTCAATTATCAATTATGTGCGTAAGAAATACAGCTTAATGATTGGTGAGAGAACTGCAGAAAATATAAAAATGAGTATTGCTTGTGCAATGATTCCAAATCAAGATCGTCATATAGAAGTAACAGGCCGTAATTTAGTGACTGGTTTACCAAATACACTGCTATTACATTCTAGTGAGATTTTTGAAGCAATTAGAGAACCAATTCAATCCATTGTTGAAGGTATTAAGTCTACACTTGAAAAAACACCACCTGAACTAGCTTCAGATATTTATCAATCGGGTATTGTTTTAGCTGGAGGTGGCGCACTTTTAACAGATCTTGATAAATTAATTAAAAAAGAAACTGGAATGCCAGTTAGAATTGCAGATAATCCTTTAGATTGCGTTGCAATTGGTACTAGTAAAGCAGTTGAAAGCTTTAATGAACTTAGAGAAGTGTTTATTAGTTCAAGAAATTTATAATCAAATGATGGTGAAATAATGAACAATCGTTATAGAAAATATGTATTAATCTTTGTAGGAATAATCTTATTGTTACTTATGGTGCTCTCTTTTGGTGGTCGAGATCGTATCACCTTTATTGAGAGCAAACTAGGTTCTTTCATTATGCCCGTGCAGCGTTTTTTTACATCAATAGGTAACTTTATTGACGAAAAAACGGAGCCAATTATTAATGTTCTCAATTATAAAGATTTAAACGACAATTTATCTAAAGAAAATGAATCTTTAAAAGAGCAAATTGTATCACTTACAATGGCACAAAAGGAATTAGCGGAACTCAAAGAATTAAAACGTGCTCTAAAGTATGTGGACTCTGGTTTAAACACAAATTATGTTTCATGTAATGTCGTGTCAAAAGATATGGGAAATTGGTTTAATATGTTTACCATTGACGCTGGCAGTAATCAAGGGATCACAAAGAACAGTACAGTCATAAACGGCAATGGACTAGTTGGTTTAGTTTACGAAGTTGGAGATAGCTGGAGTAAAGTAATCTCTATAATTGACCAGAAATCCTCTGTTGGTTTTGAAATGTTGCGCGTCACGGATGACTATGACGGCATATTAAGCGGTACAACTAATTATGAGCTAATAGGTGATTTGTTTGATCCAAAAGCAAGCGTAAAAGTAGGCGATTATATTGTTACTTCAGGACTTGGAATGTACCCTAAGGGGATACTAATTGGAAAAATTTACGAAGTAATTGTTGATAAAGATCTAATACTAAATAAAATCAAAGTAACACCGGTTGTTAACTTTAGAAAAATCGATAAAGTAATGGTTATACCCTATTCTGAAAAAAAAGAAAACGCTGAAGCGATTGACGCAACTGAGGGTGGTGAATGATATGAAATATCGTTACATCATCCTTCTTGCAATTGTAAACTATATTTTGGCAACAACGATCATGCAATTATTTAGAATTAATGGTGCCTTACCCAATCTGGTAATTGTCATTTCAATTGTTTTAGCTTCTCTTTCGTCGAGTAGGTCTGCTTATTTATTTGCTTTTATATCTGGTGCAATGCAAGATGTTTTTTTAGGGAGAATGTTGGGTGTTAATTTCTTAATTTATGGACTAATTGTCTATCTGGTTCTGATATTAATCGAAATTATGTTTAAGGGCAATTTCATAACGCCTATATTTTTAATGGCTATAGGTACCTTAGTCTATCATTTCGTATTTTACCTCATCATGTTTTTTGTTCAATCAACAATACCTTTAAGTTTAATGCTGACCAAAATTATGACTGAGGTTCTGCTAAATGCGATTATTGGATATTTTATATACGCATTTGTCTTCAAACGCGTACACGGATATAAACTAGGAGATTTCAATGCTTAATTTATTCAAAAATAGAAAAAATCATATTTTCATTGGATTTATTCTGATTTTTATTTTTCTTGCTTATAGTTTGTATGATGTAACAATAACGCATGGAGAAGAGTACTATCAAAAATCCATTAGTAATCGAATTAAAAAGATAGAAACGCAAGCGAAACGTGGCGATATCTATGACCGCAATGGAAAACTGCTTGCAACGAGTGATGTCGGGTTTGCTATAGAATTGAATAGTGGAATTGTACCAACCGAAAATTTTTCGGAAATCATGATCCAAATTTATGATTTTTTACAGGCACAAGGTGAAGCGCATATTGAATTTCCAATTTATATTGAGAATGGCGTTTATAAATATAGATTCGATGAAAATATTAAGAGTTGGTTAGAAGATAACGGTTACGATGCTACTTGGTCCGCTAAAGCTGTCTTCGATGATATTCGGGCAGCAAATTACATCGATCCTAATTTAAGCTACTATGAAGCTTATCGTATCTTATATAATCAGGGTAAATATTTACCAATATCAACTGCAAAAATGCTTTTTTTAGATGAAATCTATAAGACAACATTTTTAAAAATGTATGGACTTGACGCCACAATATCTGCAGAAGAAGCATTTCATAAAATTCGAAATAGATCTGAATTTAAAATTTCTAGTGACCTTTCTGATCAAGATGCTTACAAAGTATTAATTTTCAAGCACACAATAAAAGAACAAGGCTATTTAAAATATGAACCCATTACAGTGGCTAGTTCCGTGTCAAAAGAAACGGCTGTTTTACTACAGGAGAAAGGCTATGACCTTCCGGGGTTCACGATAAAATATACGACGATTAGAAAATACCCTAATAACTCAACAGCAGCACATATACTTGGATATATGGGTAAGATTGCATCAGAAGCGGAAATAGAAACCTATGTAACTGGACAAAACTATAATCCAAACCAAATAATTGGAAAGACTGGGATTGAAGGAGTTTATGAACAGGATTTACACGGTGATAATGGATATAAGTATATTGAAGTAGATGTCTATGGCAAATATGTCGCGGATGTTGATGAAGCTGCTTATGGTCTTGACAGCAAGAACGCTGAATCAGGAGATGATATATATCTTACAATTGATTTGGATTTACAACAAGTTTTAGAAAAAAGTCTTGAGAAAGCCATTATTGCACTCCAAACAGGTGGTACTTATGATAGTCCATGGGGTGATTATAAATTTGATCAATATGCCAATGCAGAAACTGCAGCTGGGGTTGTTGTAAACGTTAAAACTGGGGAAGTCCTTGCATCGGCAAGTTATCCATCATATGATGTCAATCTCTTTTCGACAGGTATAAGTCAAGATGCTTGGAATGCTCTAAATCCAGTTAATAAACGAAATCCATTGGCAGCACGTCCTCTCTATAATTCAGCTACAATGATGGCTATTCAGCCAGGCTCGATTTATAAAATGATGACTGGTTATGCGGCACTCGAACAAGGGCTTAATCCATATCAAAAATTATATTCTGACGGTTTTATTGAAATTGGAAATCAGCGTTTTGGTTGCTGGTATTGGAATGATTATGGTGGTAAACATGGTCTTACTGATTTTTTCAAAGCGATAGAAGTATCTTGTAACTATTATTTTTTCAATGTTGCAAGTGGAAAAGATTACTATCGTGATGTACCTTTAAATTTTGAAATGAATCCGACCATTATGACGGAATATTCTAAACTTTTTGGTCTTGATTCAAAAACAGGTATTGAAATCAGTGAAATTTCAACAGGATTACCAGATCCTCAAAAGAAGAAAAAAACCATTATGGCACTCTTGTCAACACAATTGCACTTAATTGCAAAGGATTATTTTCCTGAAGAGATTGTCAATGATGAAGATAAATTAAATACATTAGTTGATACCATCGTTTCTTGGTCAGATGACAATCCTGGCAGGGGTGAACTCATCACAAGGTTACTTGCTCTTGGAAGTAATTCTGATTATTATTTAACCGAAAAACTCGCCGATTTAATTAAGTACGACTATTTTAACTTAATGAAATGGTATGAAAGTGATACCCTTAACCTTTCAATTGGACAAGGCGATCATACCTATACGCCAATGCAAATAGCTAGGTATATTGCTACAATTGCAAATGGTGGGTACTTAAATGAGTTTTCACTTGTTAAAAAAGTTGGCGATACTAATATTGTTAAAAATCAAGATGTCACTGAGAGTTTTGATAAAAATGGCAATTTAGATTACGTGAAACAAGCGATGCTATTGGCTGTACAGGGAAAAGAATCGTCAGTATATTCAATTTTCAAAACGATGCCTATTGCCATTGCAGGCAAGACGGGGACAGCTCAAAAAGAAGGATTGATACCGCCTTTAGATGAAGTGGCTTATTTAACTGAATATTTAAATGAAATAGCTCCAACACTTAAAATTGAAGATGTTGAAGCTAAAACAATCGAGATTATCAAAAGCAGAAGTGAAGAAATGGCAGTCTTAGAAAAACAGAAAAACGAAGCTGAAACAGAAGAAGAACAACAAGTCAAATCTGATAAGCTTGATGCATTAATTCAAAAGGATTACCTTAACAAAGGGACTGCAATGAGAGATGCTATTAAAGAAATGACTGACTTCAAAGTTACCGATGAAGATCTTAATCAATTTAGACTCCCATATGATAACTATTCTGGATTTGTTTCATTTGCTCCTTATGATGATCCTGAAATTGCGGTTGTTGTCATGATTCCCCAAGCAGGTCATGGTTATTATTCAGCACCAGTTGCGAGAGATGTTTTTGCAAAGTATTTTAACTTAACGCCACCTGAAAAAGTGATAGATGTTATTGAAACTCCTAAAGTTGACGAATAATGATTAGTTGTGAATTATGTAAAAATAAGTTAAAATATAAATATTGCAAGAAAACATAATTTAATTCTTTATTAATTTGATTTAAAAATAAGTTAAGTTGGTGGTGATGTAATGGCCTTGAAGGGTCCAGTTGAATTCAAAGGAAAGTTGAATGGACTTTACTTGAATATAAATGAATCAGTATCCTTTGACAAAGTTATGGCGTATTTAAAAACGTTGTTAACTGAAAGAGGTTCATTTTACAAAGGTTCTAAAATCATTGGGATCAAAGGTGCCTGTTTCAATTACAAAGAAAAAGCAGCAATTGAAGCGCTCATTTTTGATGACTTCGGAATTGAAGTCGAAAGTCTTGAAGATTTTGAGCTTATAGTAAAAGTGCCTACCAAACCTTCTGATTCGCAAGTTCTCAAAAGCGAATCTACAGAAGAAACGAATACAATCATTGAAAAAACTAATAAGATGGTTTCACCGACAATTGGAACACCTCAAACTTATACATCCACTGAGAAAATCAAAGATCATCCAATATTATGTGATACGCATTTTGCATATGGCACATTAAGATCGGGAAAATCAATTCATTTTCCTGGCCATGTCGTCGTAATTGGAGATATTAATCCAGGGGCTGAAGTTGTAGCCGAAGGGAATATTATCGTTATGGGGCGCGTTTTAGGCTTTATACACGCTGGATCTGCTGGTAATGATAATGCAGTGGTTATTGCAAATTTATTGAAGCCGACTCAGATTAGGATATCAACCTATATCTCAGTGCCTCCAAGTGACGATGAATCCTTTCATACCAACGTACCTGAAAAGGCAATCGTTAGTAATGGCATGATAAAAATAGAAAAGTGCCACTAAAATAAGCCTTTTGATGGATTGTGAATGCAGTCTTATAGTGGGATAATAAAAAAAATAGAAAATGTGAAGAATTTGGAGGATGTACTATAATGGGCGAAGCAATCGTAGTAACTTCGGGTAAGGGTGGTGTAGGTAAAACCACAACTACTGCAAACATTGGGGCAGCTTTAGCGCTACTAGGCAAAAAAGTTTGTGTTATTGATGCAGATATTGGACTCAGAAATCTTGACATCGTAATGGGTTTAGAGAACAGAATTGTATATGATATAGTTGATGTTGTAACGGGGATATGCAAAGTAAAACAGGCTTTAATCAGAGATAAGCGTTTTGATAATTTATCATTGTTACCAGCTGCACAAACTAAAGATAAAAATTCAGTTAATCCTGAACAAATGAAAGAATTAATCAATGATTTAAAGAAAACACATGACTATGTTTTAGTGGATTGTCCTGCAGGTATTGAACAGGGCTTTAAGAATGCTATTGCAGGTGCTGATAGAGCAATCGTAGTGACGACACCAGAGGTATCTGCTGTAAGAGATGCAGATAGAATTATAGGCCTTTTAGAAGCTGCCGAAATTGCTGATCCTAGATTAATCGTTAACAGACTACGTGTTGACATGGTTAAGCGTGGTGAAATGATGAATGTTCAAGATATTGAGGACATTTTAGCAATTGATTTAATTGGTGTTGTACCAGATGATGAAGAAGTTGTTATGAGTACCAATAGAGGCGAACCTGCAGTACTAAAAGATCATTCTCTGTCAGGTATGGCTTTTAGAAATATAGCACTTAGAATCACAGGAGAAGAAGTACCATTTTTAGAGTTTGACGTTCAAGAAAGCTTTTTAGATAAAATCAAAAGAGCACTGTCATTTGGCAAATAGGAGGGGACTATGTTTGACTTATTTGGATTTTTAAATAGCAAACCACAGAGTAAAAACATAGCCAAAGACCGTTTAAAATTGGTATTGGTTCATGATAGATCTAATTGTTCACCTGAACTTTTAGAATTACTTAAAAGAGATATTTTGTCATCTATTTCTGAGCACGTTGATTACGATCCTTCAGATCTAGATATCAAAATTACAAGAACAAAGGATAGTGCATCAGGTAAACCAGTACTTGTTGCAAGTATACCTATAAAGAATTTGAAGCGGTAACCAAAAGGTCCTTCGGGACCTTTTTTAAATCGAGGTGACTTGTGAATATTAAACGTATTATTACTAGTTTTGACTATATTCTCTTAGGGATAGTGGTCATTATTTTTGCGCTTGGACTACTTGCTATTGCCAGTGCAACCGATGTTATGACATATGGCATAACTCGGCAAGTACAAATGCAAGTTTTTTCATTTATATTTGGTTTAGCTATTATTGGTATACTACAATTTATTAACTTTGAAGTTGTAGGTGAGTTTCATTGGTGGATGTATGGTATTGCCGTCTTCCTATTGGTGATAATTTTTTTACCTGGGGTAGGTGTAATTCGAAACGGGTCGAGAAGTTGGATTGATCTTGGTCCAATTGACTTTCAAACGAGTGAGATTGCAAAAATTGCATATATTTTATTTTTATCAAAATTTGTAGAAAAATGTGGTGGCATGTCTTCAATAAAAGAAGTTATAAAAGCTGGTATAACGCTTTTACCAATTTTAGCATTACTACTTAAACAACCTGATCTAGGTTCTGCACTTGTTTTTGTGTCAGCTACTTTTGGAATTTTACTTGCAAACGGGCTAAGATATTGGCAGATCGGATTAGGCTTTGGCGGTATAGTTGCCGGATTGCCTTTGATATATCCTCATTTAGAAGCCCATCAACGTGAAAGAATAGATGCTTTTTTAAATCCTAATGACATTTCACTTCCTGGAAACTATCATGTTATGCAATCAAAAATAACAATTGGATCTGGTCAGATGTATGGGACGGGATTGTTTCAAGGTGTTTATCACAGATTGAACTATTTACCTGTTCAAGAATCAGATTTTATCTTTGCTGTATTTGTTGAAGAAACTGGTTTTGTAGGAGGTTTAGCAGTTATTTTGCTATACATGTTTTTCTTGTTGCGCATGGTCTCAATTAGCCGAAAAGTAAAAGACGAATTTGGTTCAAATGTCATCATAGGAATTGTATTTATGTTTGCTTTTCAAATAATTGAGAATATTGCTATGACATTAGGTAGAATGCCTGTTACAGGGATTACTTTACCGTTCTTTAGTTATGGTTCGACTTCGATTGTTTCAAGTATGATTGCAATTGGCATTGTTGAATCAATTTATATAAGAAGAAAAAAAGGAACATTTTTTAATAGTTAGTGTTTAATTAGGAGGAAAAATGAATTTAGAAGCACTGCTTCATAAAGTGGAGAAGCCATCGAGATACATTGGCGGCGAAATCAATACCTTTAATAAAGATTTAACAGATGATATGATTAGATTTTGTTTTGCATTCCCAGATGTATATGAGGTTGGGATGAGTCATCTCGGCATGCAAATAATTTATAGTTTACTAAACGCTCAAAGCGATGTTATGTGTGAACGTTCTTTTGCCCCATGGTCAGATATGGAAAAAGAACTACGTGATCAAAAGATGAAATTATTTACACTTGAGAAAAAATCACCGCTTAGCGATATGGATATTTTAGGTTTTACACTTCAATATGAACTTAGCTATACGAATATCCTTAATATGCTAAATTTATCTGGTATTGAACTTTTGTCAAAAAATCGACATGATAAAGATCCACTTATAATTGCTGGTGGACCTTGTGCTTATAACCCAGAACCTATTGCTGATTTTATCGATATGTTTTTTATCGGTGAAGGTGAGGAAGTTTTACTTGATTTTTTAGAAGTTTATCGCCCATATAAAGCAGGTAAAATTAGTAAGAACGAAATGTTGTTAAATGCAGCCAATATTAAAGGTATCTATGTTCCCAAATTCTACGAACCTCAATTTACTGAAACAGGTATTATGACTGGTTATAAGCTTTTGGAAAATGTCCCAGAAACTATTCAAAAGAGATTTATTAGAGACTTTGATGCTGGATTCAAACTTGAAACTATGATTGTACCTTTTGCAGATATTGTGCACGATAGAGCACTTGTAGAATTGTTCAGGGGTTGTACTAAGGGGTGTAGATTCTGTCAGGCAGGTATGCTTTATAGACCAATCAGAGAGAGAAAACCTGAGACTATTATTGATAATGTAGAGAAAATCCTTCATAGTACTGGTTTTGAAGAACTATCATTAACTTCATTGAGTACAATGGATTATAGTGAAATTGGTCCTTTGGTAACGCAATTGGTTGAAAAGTATGAGAAAGATAATATTTCTGTTTCATTGCCATCTTTACGTTTAGATAGCTTTTCAATTGACGTTGTTAAAGATATTCAAAAAGTTAAGAAAACTGGCTTAACGTTTGCACCTGAAGCAGGTACACAAAGATTAAGAGATGTTATCAATAAAGGTGTTTCTGAGGAAAATATCCTTGAAACTTACAAGAGTATTTTCTCGTTAGGTTGGCATCGTGTGAAGCTTTATTTTATGATTGGTTTACCGACTGAAACGACTGAAGACCTTGATGGTATAAGTGAAATTGCTAATCTTGGTACTTATACATTTAAACAAGTTAAACCAGAATATATGAAAAAATCAGTTCAAGTAACAGTTAGTACTTCTTGCTTTGTCCCTAAACCCTTTACACCGTTCCAATGGATGGCACAGGATTCAGTGGATGAATTCTACGGTAAAATAAACCACTTAAAAACAAAGCTAATTAATAGGAAAGTAGTTTATAATTATCACGATCCTGAAACTAGCGTTTTAGAAGGTGTATTTGCAAGAGGTGATAGAAAGCTTGGTGCTGTTATATTGAAAGCCTACGAAATGGGTTGTAAGTTTGATGGATGGGCAGAATTTTTTGACCATAAAGTTTGGAAAAGCGCATTTGAAGCATGTAATATTGACCCAGATTTTTATACTAAACGCGAAAGAAGTTTTGATGAATTTTTCCCGTGGGATATAATAAATCCTGGTGTACAAAAAAAATTCCTAAAAAGCGAATATGAAAAAGCATTGATTGCAAAAGAAACACCTGATTGTCGTCAAGGGTGTACTGGTTGCGGTTTAAATGTGGATTTAATAGGCGGTGAATGTTAATGACAACTTTAAGAATTGTTTATTCAAAAGAAAAATATATGAGTTTTTTAGGTCACTTAGAATTAATGAAATTATTTGAACGCGTTTTTAGATTTAATCAATTGCCTTTAAAGTTTTCTGAAGGGTTCAGCCCAATTCCTAAGATGACTTACGCATCTCCACTTTCAGTAGGTTATTCAAGTAAAGGTGAAGTCATGGAAGTTCAGCTTGAATCTGAAGTCCCATTAGAAAAGATAAAAAGTTTAAATTTTCCAGAAGGAATAGAAGTTATAGATGCTGCTTATGTCAATTCAAAAAAATCGCTTATGGCTTCTTTATCACATTCTGAGTATCTCATCAAGGTTGAGTTTAAACAAAACATTGAACAATTTCCAATTGATGAATGGATTCAAGCTTTTTTAAATGAAACTGAAGTTCTGTACGAAAAAAAAGCTAAAAACGGAAAAATGAGATCTCTTAACATCATAGAGTTAATTCATTCATTAAAGATTGTTTATAAAGGCGATCGAGAAATGATATTAAGGTCTATCGTACAAACGGGGAGCCAAGGTAGTTTAAATCCCGAAACACTTGTTAATGTTATGTTAAAACACTTTGGAATTCCTCAAGAAGTTGACAATATTAGAATTGAAAGACTTCAATTATTATTTGATGCTGAAGGATCGTTAATACCACTATTCGAAATGAGAGAATAAAATGAAAATTTTCACACTAGATCGATCACCAATCCTTTCAATTGCAACGATTTTTGATCAAGAGAGTAAAAAAATCGAATCGATATTTATAGACAATCACTTAAAACCAAATCGTGTTGGAGATATTTTTTGTGGTAAAGTTATTTCTGTTTCAGATGGCATGGAAAGTGCCTTCGTTGATATTGGGTTGCCTGCTAATTGTTTTATACAGCGTGGAGAATTGTTACGAGGCCTTGGTATTCACCCCAATAAAGTGATTGGTCAACCTCTTTCAAAACTAGTTAAAAAAGGGCAAATGATTTTGGTTCAAATAGAAAAAGCACCTTATCAGACAAAAGGGGCTCAACTTACATCAGATGTTTCATTGCCAGGAAAATTTGTCGTTTTAATGCCAAGAATGAAAGGTGTCCGCATCAGTAGAAAGATCGAAAAAAACGATCAATTGATAGATCTTGAAAAAAAAATAAATCTAGTCTGTAAAAATTATGGTGTAATTCTAAGAAGTGGTGCAGTTAGAGAAGAAGTAACTCACGAACAAATCATCAATGAAATTGAAGCTTTAGTAAAAAAATGGGAAATAACCGTACAATCTTTTGAAATTTCTTCTACAGTTAAATGCATCTTTCAGAAAGATGCTTTACAAGAAGCGGTTGAGGCAATGCTTTATGAATATAAGGTGGAATCCTATAAGGTAACTAATGAAGCAGATAAAAAATTACTTTTAGACTGTAATGTGTCTAAACAAAATATAACAGTAAAAGTTCCGTCGCAATCGTTTTTAATTGAGCATGGTATTTCTTTAGACCAACTGCTATACAACGAAAAATGGATCACAAGCGAAGGGGTTTCTATTGTACTTAATGAATTGGAAGCTTTCACAATTGTAGATGTAAACTCTGCTAAATATGTAATGGACACTAAAAAGCGAGATAGTGTATTTAAAGTAAATGAAATTGCGGCAAAACAAATTCTTGAAAACATAAAGATACTCAATATTTCTGGGATTATCTTAATTGATTTTATTGACATGATGCCTCAAGAACAACTTTCTTTTATTCAACACTTACTTGCAACAGGTTATGATAAAAATAATCAAATTGTTATTGAAGGTTTTACTAGTCTTGGTATTTTACAACTTACTAAGAAGCGCGAAACACCAACGCTCAAAGACTTATTGAGTTTCGAGTATTCTGAAAGAGATCTAAATTATTATCAACTATATCTCATTTATCTCGAATTAAAGCGTACTGAAACTCACACAAATACAAAGCTATTAAGAATTGAATTGGAAGACAAACTTTATGTCTTTTTAAGACAAAACAATTTGTTAGCTGATTTTAAAATGAAAATAGAATTAAAACATAACTTTTCGACTCAAAATAAATTTAAAATACAAAGTGTAAAGGATTGACTTTACGCATGAGTTATGATAATATTTATCGGGTAGCCGCACGATAGTGGGTTTTTAAACATGTATAACATGTACCTACATTGGCGAGATAAGGATAGAGGAGGTGCGATATGTACGCAATTATTCAAACTGGTGGAAAACAATACAAAGTTCAACAGGGAGACGAGATTTTTGTAGAAAAATTAAACGTTGAAGCTGGCGAACAAGTTGATTTTACAACTGTATTGGCTATTTCTACTGAAGACGGATTACAACTTGGCGAAGCTGTAGCTAACGCTAAAGTAACTGCTTCTGTAGTTAAAAATGGCAAAGGCCCAAAAGTGATCATCTTTAAGTACAAGTCTAAAAAAGACTATAGAAAAAAGCAAGGTCATAGACAACCATACACAAAAGTTAAAATCGAATCTATTAGCTTATAATCATCATGATTAAAGTAGAGATTCAAAGAAATGTCGTCCATTATTGTGGTGTTAAAATCACAGGGCATGCATATTCTGATGAACCCGGAAGGGATTTAGTATGTGCTGCGGTATCAACACTAGCTCAAACTCTTGCGAATGCAATTGAAGAAGTCGGTGGCGTACCTGAAAAATCATTGGATTTGAAAATTTCTAGTGGACACTTTCAACTCATATTAAGAAAAGATGATTTAAGTGATGTGAATGATATCATTTTCAGAACTTTTAGAGTCGGAATAGAAGCAATTGAACGTACTTATAAACAGTACATTAAACTTAAGATCAAGGAGGTGCAGGGGACATGTTAAGAACTTTTGACTTACAATTATTTGCAAGTAAAAAAGGTGTTGGTTCTTCTAAGAATGGTCGTGATTCAGCTGCTAAAAGACTTGGCGTAAAAAGAGCCGATGGTCAAACAGTTAGCGCTGGAAGTATCTTAGTAAGACAAAGAGGCACTAAGGTTCACCCTGGAGTTAACGTCGGTATAGGTGGAGATGACACCTTATTCGCTAAAGTAGATGGCGTCGTTAAATTCGAGCGTAAAGGTAGAGATAAAAAACAAGTAAGCGTTTATGAAGCTTAATCTTAAAGCCCATCATCTATGATGGGCTTTTTTATTAGTTTTGATATACAGTCAAAATGTAGTTGTGATATAATCTTTGGACTCAATGTCCAAAGATTATTATAAATGGACTTTTTTTTGTAAAAGCATTATTATGATAAGTGAGAGCGTAAAAAAAGAGGTGTAATATGTTTGTAGATATAGCGAAAATTGTTGTTAAAGCCGGTGATGGTGGCAGTGGTAGAGTTAGCTTTCGCCGTGAAAAATATGCGCCAAACGGTGGCCCAGATGGCGGCGATGGTGCTAGAGGTGGAAGTGTAATTGCAGTCGTTGATGAAGGCATGAGAACTTTAATGGATTTTAGATACAAAACAAAATATGTTGCTGAACCTGGTGAGGATGGCGGCAAAAAAAGAATGAGTGGTAAAGCTGCAGAAGATCTAATCATTAAAGTGCCTAGAGGAACAATTATCCGCGATCTACAAACGGGCAAAGTTCTTGCAGACCTCAAAGATATAGGTCAAAAAGTAGTTTTGGCAAATGCGGGAAGAGGCGGAAGAGGTAATCAACATTTTGCAACACCTACTCGTCAGGCTCCTACTTTTGCAGAAAAAGGTACTTCTGGTGTAGAACGAACAGTTACATTAGAACTTAAAATGTTAGCTGATGTTGGTCTTTTAGGGTATCCAAATGTTGGGAAGTCGACGTTTTTAGCTGCAACAACAGAAGCAAAACCCAAAATTGCAAATTATCACTTTACGACACTTCAACCTAATTTAGGCGTTGTTGAAGCAATTAAAGGTAAGAGTTTTGTAATTGCTGATATTCCAGGTCTTATTGAAGGTGCTAAAGATGGCGTAGGTCTCGGTTTAGATTTCTTAAGACATGTTGAGAGAACTAGAATATTGATACATGTAGTGGATATCTCAGGTATCGAAGGACGCGATCCTTATGATGATTTTTGTAAAATCAATGCTGAAGTATTTGGTTATAATCAGAAATTAGCAAAACGCGTTCAAGTCGTTGCGGCTAATAAGATGGACTTATTATACGATAAGGAACTCTATTTTAATTTTGAAAAGCAATTAAAAGATGAAGGTTATGAAGTATTTCCTATCTCTGCTGCAACTGGAGAAGGGGTTGATGTACTTTTGGCTAGAGTTACTGAGCTTTTAGATACAGTTGAAATCGAAGCTTTAATTGATGAATCTGATTATTTAGTAGAGACAATTGACAGATCCAACGAAAAAGATATCAAATACTTTATGGATGATGATGTATATTGTGTCGAGGGAGATTATATTGATAGACTTCTTTATTCAACAAATCTCGAAGATATTGAATCACTTCGAAGATTCCAAAATGCACTCAAAATGAGTGGTGTATTTGAACATTTAAGATCTATGGGGATTGAAGATGGTGACACTGTACGAATATTTGATTTAGAATTTGAATTCTACGACTAAAAGGTCTTAAAACTAGGAGAAAATATGTTAACAGGTAAACAAAGAAGTTATTTAAAGGGATTGGCACATAGTCTTAAGCCAATTACTCAAATTGGAAAAGATGGTATTTCTGAAGCTTTTCTTGATCAAATTAGTGTTCTATTAGATAGACATGAATTAATTAAAATTAACGTTTTAGATAATAGTGATGAATCTGCGGATCATGCTGCAAGACAAATTTGCGAAGCACTTGATGCTGAATTTGTGCAGTCAATCGGGAATAAATTGACGATTTACAGACAGTCAAGAATCGATCCTACTCTTGAGATCCCAGGTGCAGATAATTCAAGAGTTAAAATTAATCTGCAAAGAAAAAACCAAGGGAAATCTACGAAGAGTGATCCACTTACAAAAAAAGGTGGTAAGAAGTCAAAACCATTACATGGTAAAAGATCTGCAATAAAAGCAAAAAAAGATGAAGCTGAGGCAAAAGAAAAGGAACTTGAAAAAGCAAAGAAAAAGGAAAATTTCAAATATTTCACTAAACCAGGACAGAGTACTAGTTCATATGATCGAAATACTAGAAGTTTAAAAACGACTAAAAGAGGATAATATAAATGGATTCTGATTCTGTAGTTAGACGGATTGGCATAATGGGAGGAACATTCGACCCAATACATTTCGGTCATTTAATGTTGGCAGAGCAGATTAGAACAAGCATACATTTAGATGAGGTGCTTTTTATACCTGTTGGTAAAGCACCTCATAAATCGCTTCGTGATGCAGCCGATAAAATGCAACGTTTTGAAATGACAAAACTCGCAATTGAAAGTAATCCTTACTTTAAAATCTCCAATATAGAGATTATGCAAGAAGGGACCACCTATGCTATTGATACAGTTAAATCAATAAAATCTTCACTGAATGATCATGATGAACTTTATTTTATTACAGGTGCAGATGCTATTTTACAATTAGAATCATGGAAAGATTATGAACAACTTGTGAAACTCGTTAATTTTATTGGTGCGACAAGACCTGGCGTTGATACACATGAACTTGCCGATAAAATTGAGAATCTAAAGTCGCTCTATGGTGCAAAGATTGAACTGTCTTTTATACCAGCACTAGCTATTAGCTCAACTGATATTAGGAGAAGAGTTAGTGAAGAGAAAAGTATCAAATATCTTCTCCCTGAGAGTGTTGAAACATATATTCATGATAATTTTCTATATAAACAGCATCATCCTGAGTTTTATAAAATGAAAACTATTCTTAAGGATAGGCTTTCTGTAAAACGCTTTAACCATTGTGTTGAAACGGCTCATTTAGCAAGACAGTTAGCGATTATTTATGGCGCTTCTTGTGAAGATTCCGAGTTTGCAGGTCTTTGCCATGATTTTGCAAAAGAAATCAAAAATAAGGAAATGAATCAACTTATAATTAAATATGGAATAGAAAAAGACCCAAGCATCATTGAAACACCAAATTTAGCACATGGTGAGGTTGCTGCTGCACTTTTAAAAGATGATTATCATATAAATGATCAAAACATCTTAGATGCAATCAAATGGCATACTTATGGCAATAAAAATATGTCTCTTATATGTAAAATTATATATGTCTCTGATATTATAGAACCTTCTAGGAATTTTATAGGTGTAGATATTTTGCGTAAACTTGCATTTATCGATCTTGATCAAACGATTTTAGCCTTTCATGAACAATGTGAACAATTATTGACGAGTAAAAAGTTAAAACTTCATAAAAACACTAAAGAAATGATTGATCAAATTAAACTTCAGAAAACCAAAAGAGATTAGAGGCGTAAATGGATCAAATTTTAGATTTGTCAGAAAAAATATATACCGTTCTTGATAATAAGAAAGCACATGAAATTGTAGTTCTTTCAGTAAAAGATATTAGCATATTAGCTGATTATTTTATTATCTGTACAGGGACATCTTCAACACATATTAATGCCTTGGCAGACTATGTCGAAAAAGAAATGTTAAAAGAAGGTGTTATTATCCGTCATAAAGAAGGTAAACAACAAGGTGGTTGGCTTTTATTAGATTACAGAGATGTAGTTGTTCATATTTTTAGTTCTGAAACTAGAGAGTTTTATTCTTTAGAACGTATTTGGAATGACGCTAAAAGAGTAAATTTTGTGTAAATGAATAAAATATGTTGAGTTTTTATATAATTTATTATACAATATTCAACATACAAAATATTATGAGGAGAACATTATGGACAAACCTATTCACCCAATACTTTTATCGATTGTCCCAATTGCCAAGGGTGTCGCAGAAACATTTGGCTCTAACTGTGAAGTTGTAATCCACGACTTTCAAAACATCGACAATTCTATCGTAGCTATTTTTAACGGTCATGTTACCGGCCGAACAGTTGACACACAAATGACGGATTCAATTTTATCAAAAATAAATAAACATCAAGAAGGTAATGATGTTTATAATTATACAGGTAAAAGTACACTAGGTAGAGAATTGAAATCTACAACAACTTTTTTGAAAGACAATGATGGTAATATCGTAGGTTGCATGTGTATCAATTTTGATATCACTGATATGTTAAGTGCGAGAAATGTTATGAATGAACTTTGCAAAGTTGATGAAAAAGAAGTTGAAGTCATTGGAGAAATTAATAAAGTAAATGATGTTCTTTACGATATAGTAGAAGGTACAATACACAAATTTGGTCGACCTGTTATCTATTTAACTAAAGATGAAAAAGTAAATATAGTAAAAGATCTTGAAGAAAAAGGTGTATTTTTAATTAAAGGTGCAATTGATTATGTTGCTAATTCACTACAAGTTTCTAGATATACAATTTATAATTATTTAGATGGAATTAGAGAAGGCAAGTAGATCATAGGAGGTAGTAATGTTAAAAGTTATTTCAACTGAAAATGCTCCTGCAGCAGTAGGACCATACTCACAGGCAATTCAGGCAGGGCAGTTTGTTTATGTATCTGGTCAATTACCACTTATTCCTGGTAAAGGTGAGTTGGTTAAAGGTGATATTAAAGCAGCAACAAAGCAAGCACTGGAAAATGCAAAGGCAATTTTAGCTGAGGCGGGTTGTTCTTTCAACGACGTTGTTAAAGTTACTGTTTTACTAAATGACATCACTCAGTTTGCAGATATGAATCAAGTTTATGCAGAATATTTTACTGAACATAAACCAGCAAGAGCTGCATTTGAAGTAGCAAATTTACCACTCTATGCCGATGTAGAAATTGAAATGATCGCATACAAAGCGTAGCTGATCTAAATTGAAACAATTCAAAAAAAATAAAGGATGTAAAATGAAATAATCATTTTACATCCTTTTATTATGCAATTTTTGTTCTTTTTTTACTCTTTTTATTACGTTTTAACTCTTGTAGACGAAGAAGTGTCATTATTGTTCTCCAAAGTAAGGTAGCAATTATTAATCTAATAAAAACAAATAGGAACCAAGACTTTGAAAATAGCGGTCTTTTATCTGTGACAAAAAAATTAGTAAGTTCAGATACTAAATCTTCACCTGCAAAATCATCCATTGAAACAAGAGGAACACTGGTTATTAAATTCTCACCATTATAATATGAAAGCGCTCCAAGTACTTCTCCTTTTGAAACGGGAAGATCAATATTGGGATTAATTGTAATCTTGGATGTTAAGGATGCTGGATCAATATCTGAAAGAAGATCCACAACCACATCATTTTCTACGATTAATGGAATCTTAGTCTCTCTTTTATTATTGAGTTGAACAGTTTCTATTGTGTCATTTTTAGTATTAAGGATATGTGTTGATAGCCCAAATAATCCATAATCTAGCAATAACCGCGTATCTTGATACATACTATTTCCATTTGATTTTAACACGACAGCAATATAAGCTTTATTATCTTTTTCAGCTGAAGTAATTAAACAATTCATCGCTTGTTCGGTATAACCGCGTTTGATACCCACAACATATTCATATGCAATTGGAACTTTTTTTCCTCTAATGGTTATTAGATCGTTTGAGCCTTCCATTCCTTGATAAAAACTATTTGTGCTATTTAGATACCTTGTATCCTTTTTTAAGTTAGTAGGTGGAATTTCATACCTTAAGGTAGTGACTAATTTTCTAAACATGTCATTTTTCATAGCATGTTTTGCAATCATGGCTAAATCATAAGCGGTAGTTACATGATCAGGATTTGGTAAACCATTGGGATTTTCAAAATTCGAATTTATCGCTCCCATCTCAGCAGCTCTTTTATTCATCTCTATAGCAAAAGCCTCTATTGAACCAGAATGATGAATTGCAAGCGCTTCTGCAGCGTCGTTTGCACTGGTAATAATGAGAGCATAAAGTAATTGTTCCACCGTTAACTGTTCGTTAGGCTCAAGTGCAATTGAACTTCCGCCAGCATATGGTGATTGTGCATCGATAGTCACGACCTCGTCTAGCGGTAAGTCTTCTAAGATAATAATTGCAGTTAAAATTTTAGTTGTACTGGCTGGATACATTGGAGTATTGGCGTTCTTGTCAAATAAAACTTGACCAGATTGTTCATTTATTAAAACTGCAGTTTCGGCAACTAAATCTGATGCTTGTACATCATATTCAGATGCAAAACTTATAAAAGTAGTAAAAATCAATAAATTAATAAATGCTAAAATCAAAATTGTTCTAAAAATCCTCATTCAACGCCTCCAAATTATTGTGCTTCTAATATTATAATGTAATTTACTTCTTTTTTAAATCACTAAATTATGCTACCATGAACTAAATACCATATTTTTACATTTATGAGGTGGCGTATGTTAAAAAAAAGGATATCGAAGGGCGGCTTTTCGATAGAATTAAAAGCAATTTTGTTTTTAATCGTTTTAGTAATTGGTCTAATAATTACACGAAGTTACAATTATTTACAAAAATCAGCTATAATTATAAGTGAGCAAGTTACTGATATTTCTCAAGAAAATGAACTAAGCTTAGTTATAGAAGCGAGTGAATTAAACGAAAATTCAAGTAATATTTCAAGTGAAGATACGAGTGAAGCTACATCAGAAGTTTTATCTGAAGTAACTTCAACACCAATTTTTGAAAATCTCGTATCTGGACAGGAGTATATTTATAGCAAATCTTTAAACAAATATTATACGCTTGAAGAATTTAATACGTTGACCTTAGAACAACTAACTACCATAACGGGAATTGGTGAAGTAACTGCTAAGGCAATTCTAGACTATCGTGAAAAGTATGGTAATTTTGTTATGTTTTCTGATTTAATGAATATTAAGGGAATTGGAGAAAAAAAGCTTGCAAAATGGGTTGTAAAGATACCATGAGTGTAGTATTTTAAATTGCTAGAATAATACACGTGTAACTATTGGTATTAATTGATATAATGTATTTATACTAATGAAAGGAGGCATTCTTATGGTTAAATTGACATCTTACTCAAAAAGCGCTGGTTGAGCTGCTAAAATTGGTCCTGAGACCCTCGCGCAAGTTTTGTGCGATTTACCTAAATTTGATGATAAAAAACTACTTGTAGGATTTGAATCATCGGATGATGCGGCAGTTTATCAATTAACTGATGATTTGGCTATCATACAAACGTTAGATTTTTTTACGCCAATTGTAGACGATCCGTATGATTTTGGTTCTATTGCTGCGACGAATGCCTTAAGTGATATATATGCAATGGGTGGCGTTCCCACACTTGCTATGAATATTGTTGGTTTTCCAAATTGCCTTGACCCATCTATTCTAAAACAGATTATGCAAGGTGGCGCAGAAAAAGTTAAAGAAGCTGGTGCGATACTAGTAGGTGGACATTCAATTGAAGATGACGAACCCAAATACGGCTTATCGGTAATGGGAACTATCTCACCTGATAATATTTGGAGAAATATTGGTGCTTTACCTGGAGATGTACTAATCTTAACAAAACCATTAGGCATAGGCATCCTTACTACGGCGCTTAAAGAAGGCATGTTAACACCAGATGTTATTAAACAGATAACCAAACAGATGTGTACGTTAAACAAAATACCTGTAGAAATACTGAAATCTTTAAATATTGATGTACATGCATGTACTGATGTTACTGGTTTTGGTTTACTTGGACACGCACTAGAAATGGCTGAGGGAAGTGGTATAACCATCCATATTAAAGCCAAATCAGTGCCAATCATCGAAGAATCCAAAGAATTAGCACAAATGGGCATCATACCTGCAGGGGCTTACAAAAATAGAAATTATTGCAAAGATAAAATACGGACTTCAAATGAAATCTCTGAATTATTAGAGGATCTTTTGTTTGACCCACAAACTTCAGGTGGTTTGCTCATATCTATACCTGAAAAAGATTGCGATCATTTTATAGAAATACTAAAAAAACAATATGATTTACCCGTAGCCCAAATTGGTTATATCACCCAAAAACAAGAAACAGCAATAGTTCTATATTAACTTCAGCACACTAGATTGGAAGGAGTATATATTAAATGAATGACGTTCTTAGGCAAATTCCAAAAATCGATCTCATTTTAGAGTTAATCCCTGAAAAATACCTTGAGCAATTAGATATGAAACATATCAAATTTGTTATTGATGATGAGTTGAACTATTTAAGAAGTCAAATTGTTAAAGGAAAAGTGAACGAGGTTGTTGTCAACGAAGTCATTTTAAAAATTGTAGATTCATTGGAGCGTTTGATAACACATAATATTAAACACGTTATCAATGCTACAGGAATTGTACTTCATACCAATCTAGGACGTGCGGTGTTGTCCCAAAAAACACTTAATCACCTAGGGCAAACTATGACACATTACAACACTTTAGAATACGATCTAATACAAGGTAAGAGAGGCTCTAGATATGCTCATATAGAAAGCTTATTGTGCCGTCTAACAGATGCTGAAGCTGCTCTAGTGGTTAATAATAATGCCGCTGCGGTGATGCTTATCTTAAATACATTAGCAAACGGTAAAGAAGTTTTATTATCAAGGGGTGAAATGGTTGAAATCGGTGGTTCTTTTAGAATTCCAGAAGTTATGAAAGCCAGTGGTTGTAAACTCGTTGAAATAGGCACTACAAATAAAACGCATTTATATGATTATGAAAATGCGATTACGCCCGATACGGGTCTCATCTTAAAAGTGCATACAAGTAATTATCAGATTCTAGGCTTTACACATTCAGTAGATAGGGAAACTTTAAGTGAATTTTCAAGAAGAATCGAAGTTCCTTTATATGAAGATTTAGGAAGTGGTGCAATTATCAATTTTGATGCAATTGAAGGTTTGGAGGAGCCAAGTATTAGTGAATGTATTCATTCAGGTGTAGACCTAATCTCTTTTTCCGGAGATAAATTATTAGGTGCAAGCCAAGCAGGCATTATTGTTGGCAAAAAAAAATACATTGATTTGCTCAAAAGAAACCAACTACTTCGTGCGCTTCGCATAGACAAGTTGTCACTTGCGGTGCTTGAGGACACACTTATAACTTATCAGAATAAAGAAAATGTCTTATCTGAAAATCCAACACTTTTGATGTTACATATGTCAGAAGATGCAGTGTATGAAAAAGTTTCACATTTTGTCAAATTACATCAACTTGTCCTTCAAAAGTTAAACATGCGATATGCTATTGAACCTATGATTTCACAAGTTGGAGGTGGGGCACTGCCACTAGTTGAATTGCCCTCATATGGGTTAACTTTAAAAGGAAATTTTAATCTCAATTATTTTCAGTCTGCAATGCGAAAATTAAAGATTCCGATTATCTGTAAAGTTGATAATGATACAGTATATTTTGATTTTAGAACAATATTTGAAGATGAGTATCCATTACTCATGAACGGAATCGCACAGGTATTGATAGGAGTTCAAGTTGAATAATCACTTAATTATAGGTACTTCTGGGCATATAGACCATGGCAAAACAGCATTAATAAGAGATTTGACTGGAATTGAAACGGATCGTTTAAAAGATGAAAAGGCGAGAGGCATAACGATTGAGAATGGATATGCGCATTTAAAATTAAGTGATGGCTCTATTGTAGGTTTTATAGACGTTCCTGGACATGAAAAGTTTGTAAAAACTATGATTTCTGGAGCGATTGGCTTTGATGCGGTTCTATTTATTATAGCTGCTGATGAGGGCATCAAACCTCAAACCATTGAACATCTCCATATTTTGGAGCACTTAGATATTCGAACCGGAATAATCGTCATCACAAAAGTCGACCTAGTTGATAAGGACAGATTACAGGCGGTAGAATATGAAATTCGACATTTTCTTAAAGGTACTTTTCTTGAGAATAGTACCTTATTAACTTATTCCATTTTTGATTCCTTTTCTAAGGAAAATTTGATTCGTGAAATTCAAAAAATAAATAATCTTGAAATCTCATCAAAAGAGAGTAGTATATCAAGACTTTATGTTGACCGCGTTTTTTCAATCAAAGGATTTGGTACAGTCACAACGGGTACTTTAATGGAAGGCCATATGAATAAAGGAGATATGCTCGTTCAATATCCGGGAAATAAAAGTTACCGTATAAAAGGACTTCAAGTATATGGAGAAAATGTTGAAACTGCAAATTTTGGACAAAGAGTCGCCATAAATTTAACTGCTAATATAGATGAAATATCACGTGGTGACTTACTATCTTCAAGTGATAAAATAGATTCAACGATGATTATTGATATCCATTTTAAACTTGATGTTTCAAGTGAACCTGTAAAACACTGGCAAAGATTAAAACTATACCATGGTACAAAAGAAATCTTGTGTCGAATAGCACTTGTTGATGATTTGATTTTACCTGGTGACACAAAAGTAATTCAGCTTCGATTAGAAGAACCCCTCTACTGCAAAGCAAAAGATCATATTATTTTAAGAACCTATTCACCTGTGCATACTATAGGTGGTGGTTATATTATCAATCCTTTTGCAACAAAAAAAGGTAAGGTTTTTATTGAAATGGATGATGAAGTTGAACTACTTAAATCATTAAAATTATTTTCGCCATTATTCAGCTTGGATCAGGGTATCTTTGAAAAAACGACATTATCATTTGACCTTGGCGTAAAAACGATAGATAATTTAGTTGAAAAAATGGAAATACTTAAGATTTCTGAAAATAGTTTTATTACATTTGAATTATGGGAACACATCAAAAAGATTTGCTTATTAGAAATTGAAAAAGAACATAAGTTGAACCCGCTTCGTAATGGCATATCAAAAGAAACCTTAAGGTCAAAAATCAATGATCATCTCGTCAAATATGTTCCTGTTGTAAACATTAATAAAAAAGATTTCTCAGCTATTTTATCGGTATTAATTAACCAAGAAGAAATAAAAATAATTGGTGATTCGATAGCGCTTAAAACGCATCAAATTAGGTATACCGATGCTCAAGAAAGAGTAAAATTAGCGCTATTAAAAGTTATAGAAGAGTATCAACAGCCAATCGTTCCAATTTCAGAGCTTCAAAAGTTGAATTATGACAAAAATATTATTAAAGAATTGCTATATCATTTGATTAATTATGAAATTCTTGTTAAAATTAATGATGAAAACATAATGGGTGTGGAACCTTATAAAAAAAGCAAAGAAAGCCTAATGAAATATTTTGAAAATAACAAAACAATAGATGTCGCACAGTGTCGTGATTTGTTAGCTTTTTCAAGAAAATCAACAGTTTTATTGCTTGAACATTTCGACAAAATACAATTAACGAAACGTAATGAAAATACACGTACCTTATTTAAAAGATGAATGGAGTGGAGATATGGCAGAGAAAATATTAGTAGTCGATGATGAACCGATATTATTGAAGGGATTAAGATTCAGCCTTGAACAAGAAGGTTACGAAGTTGAGACATCAGTTGACGGTAAAGAAGCATATGACATGATCTTAGCAAACACTTATGATGCGGTTATTTTGGATTTAATGTTACCAGGTATGGACGGTTTAGAAGTTTGTAAAAAAGTAAGAGAAAAATTAATGGTACCCATTCTTATGCTTACTGCAAAGGATGATGACTCTAGTAAAGTATTAGGCCTTGAATATGGTGCTGATGACTATATTACAAAACCTTTCAATATGTTAGAGCTTAAGGCGCGAATTAAAGCTATACTAAGACGCGTACAAGTAAATGATTCAAACATGACTTCAAATGTCCTCAATCTTGGTGATTTTAATATCAACACACTCGGCAGAAAAGTAACGATCAATGGACAACAAGTAAATTTAACTGCTAAAGAATTTGATTTATTACTACTCTTAATTTTAAATGAAGAAAAAGTGTATTCAAGAGAAGAGTTACTTGAGACTATTTGGGGTTATGAGTACTTTGGAGATGTGAGAACAGTAGATGTACACATCAGAAGACTTAGAGAAAAAATTGAAACAAATTCTTCTCAACCAGATTATATTTTAACGAAATGGGGCGTTGGCTATTATTTCAAAAATAAAAAGAAAAGAGTTCTTTAAAAGTATTAGGTGGAAACTTGTTTCCACCTATTTAATATTAATAACCTTTGTCATGCTTCTCACTACTTTTTTTGTTAAAGACTCCTTGGTAAAAAGTAATGTAAGTGAAGCTCAGGATAATTTAGTAACCTTTAGTACGATCGTTGCTAATCAAGTTGCACCCTTTATCACCAATATTGATAATGAATACACTTTTAAATATGTTGATGAACTCGTCAAGCAAAATAGTTTGGAATATGGTTCAAGAACCCTTATTTTAAGCAATTCAAAAGATATTTTGGTTGACTCGTTTGATGTTTTAAGAGGCACATATCTGGAAAATCGTGAGATTAATACTGCTGTTAATGGGCTTAAAGCGTCAAATATCTATTTATATCAAAGTGATTATTTGTTATACGCTGCTGTACCTATCATAGATAGGGACAATATTGTAGGAACGATGTTTATGTCTATTGATGCAAATTATATATTTGAAGATATCAATAGATTTATGGATAAACTTTTCATCATTTTTTCTATGGCGATTTTAGTTTCTATTTTTATCAGTATTTTATTTGCAGATATTATTTCAAAGCCAATAGAAAAATTAACAGATTCAGTTAAGACCATTACACTAGGGAAATACGATACAAAAGTTGAAATACAGGGCAGTGATGAAATTGGTGAACTTGGTAAAGCATTTAATCTGATGACTACAAAGCTCTATCAGGTTGAAGAACGTCGTAAAAAGTTTGTTTCAAATGTATCTCATGAACTCAGAACACCTATGACTTCTATGAAGATTGTTTCGGATACTTTATTATCATCACCGAGCTGGGATGAAGCCATCTACCGTGAATTTATGTTAGATATCAATACGGAGATTGATCGTCTCAATAAAATAATCGACAGTTTATTATACTTAGTAAGAGTTGAAAAAGATGAGTTAGAACTGGATTATAGTATAACTTATGTCAATTATTTGCTTGAGTGGGTAATCAAGACGCTCAATCCCATTGCGCTTAAAAAACAAATTAACCTTACGTTAACTGCTAATAATAAAATACAAATTCATTTAGATCAAGAAAAAATGCAACAATGTCTCTTAAATATTATTGGAAATGCAGTAAAGTATACACCTGAAGAAGGTACTGTCTCTGTAGAATTAGAAGAAACAAGGGAATTGATTATTATTAAAGTAAGCGATACAGGTATAGGTATTCCTGAGAAAGATTTACCTTTTATTTTTGATAGATTTTATAGGGTAGATGAAGCCAGAGCAAGAAAAACCGGTGGTACCGGTTTAGGACTTGCTATAGCACAACAAATAATTCAGCTGCATCAAGGAACTATTTCTGTAAAAAGCGAACTTGGCTTAGGAACAGAAGTATCTATCACGTTGCCTAAAAAATAGTGTGTTACGAAGGAGTACCAATATGAAATTTCCAATCAGCATTATGCTGTTGTTAATTATAATAGCAAGTATTGGACTAATTGCGATAAATACTGAAATCTCATACGATGCTTTAAATTCAAGTCAATACGTTTCACCAGAAGATGGCAACATAATGATCAATTCTACTTTGTATTTTGTATACGACCATGCTTTAAGAAAAGAAACGCGTAATATTGTTATTGATGATAAAAATTATGATCAAGCTATTATTTTGAATTTGTCATATGGATCAAATAATTCATTTTTTAAAACAATTTATAATAAAGGTGTCAACGTGAGTTCTATTGATTTAATCAACGATACTTGTTATGTTAATATCAACAAATCACCGCAATTTGAAGCACTACTCTTAGATAGGGATTTTCCATTATATATTTGGTCAATTGTAAACAGCCTCACAGATAACAGTCACATTAAAAATGTTCAAATCCTCGTAGATGGCAAACAATTCAGCTATCCAATAAATGGTTTCAATTTAAATGAGCCCTTAAATATGGATGAAAAACTAATCTATAACAAAATACCAACCGCAGCAGATATTGTGCTTGATTTTATAGAAAACATCAATTCAAAAAGATTTGATTTAGCTTATAATTTACTAAGTATCGATAGTCAAAAATTGTATTCCTATGGTGCTTTTATTTCATACGCAAACCAGTTTATCAACACACATAAAGAATTTCAAAGAGATACCTTCTATACAAGGGTTTATAATGATTATGAAGAAGTTTTTATCAAATTCACTAAGCAATATGAATCAGATGGATTTATGTTAAATACTTATGACAAATGGAATGTCGTTAGAGAAGAAAATCTTTACCGAATCAATTTGCAAAATGAGTAAAACGTTAATCTGTTTGTAATCTTAGTGTCATGGTAATTTTCTGTGTGAAGACTATAATATTATTATATTACAATCATTTCAGAAAGGAAAAAGTGATGAAAACTTCTAATAAATTTAACAAAACTTTAAAAGTGAAGCGAATTATAATCTTTATGATTGTTTTCTTTCTCCAATTCAGCTTAATTGGCTCTTCATATAGAATTAGTTATGCTGAAACAATTAAATTTACTGACGTTTCGCGTACACATTGGTCATACAAAATTCTTGAGTCTTTGGTTACCGAAGGTATTTTACCTAACTCAGAGAAGTTCGAGATTGGAAGCTTTGTATCGGAACAAGACTTAGTTTCAATTCTCGGAAAAATATTTCAAAACGATAGCTATACTTCTCTTTTTGATGCAAATCATAAGTTAACTAGAAGAGAAATACTCGATGTCGTTTTTAGATGGCTGTCAATAGACAAAATAAGCAATCAACTTGGTGAGTTAAATTCGCCTTTTATAGATGGAAATGAAAAAGATACTTTTTTATCTTTGGCAAGTCGTTTTGGCTGGATAACAGTTAATGCATCCAAAACGTACCGTCCAGATCAACTTATAAAAAAAGAAGAAGCAATGGCGCTCCTATATAATGTAAATTTAAGTTTAAAATCATCACTTGAGATGCTTCATAGTTATTATGCGATTAGTTCTTACTCTCAGGCGAGTTTTACTGAATCGTTGGATTCTTTAAGCTATGGTTGGGCACGACTAGAATTTGATAAAAATAAAGAAAATGTTATTTTAAATATGACAAGTTCTAACTCAAATGAATATCGGGTACCAACTGGTTATTCATCTGCATTAGAGGCAACAAACACTGAAAATATAACCAAACAATTAATGATATTTGTTAAAGATGAGACGACAATGGATAGTGCAACAGGTAAAATGATCAATTTAGCTGAAGCAATAATTAAAAATCCCGATTTTACATCAAAAGTTATTAATTCCATCGTAGACGCCGCTAGTCAAAATGCTTATAAAATACCTTTCGGTGGTATCACGATAGATTTTGAAGGATTAAAAGGGGATGAAAACGCTAGTTTGTATAATGCTTTTGTTAAAAAACTGAGTGAAAAATTAAAACCACTTGATCTCTCTCTTTATATAGCAGTTCATCCTGAAAGAGGAGATACCTTAACTTATTATGATGGATATGATTTCAAAACACTTGGAGATTATGCTGATTATATAATACTAATGGCACATGATTATTATGCTAAAAAATTAAGCACTTCAGAGATGTTAATGGGTTATACAGTTACACCACTTTCACCAATCAATGAAGTGTACTATGCGTTGAATGCAATTACAGATCCAATATCTGGGGTATCAGATCACAAAAAAGTTTTGTTACAATTTTCCTTTGATACTGCTCAATGGAAAGTAGAAAACAATCAAATCATAAACAGTACACCTTATCATCCAACTTATGAGATCATTGCTAATAAAATTGACGCAGGTGCAACCGTTAAATATTCCTCAGCTTTACAAAGTGCGTATATTGAATTTAACGAAAACAACATAAAAAATATCGTTTGGTATGAAGATGAGAGAAGTATTCAAGCAAAAATTAATATCGCTAAATACTTTGGACTTGGTGGAATATCATTATGGCGTCTTGGTACTATTCCAGAATTTGAAAGCGATAAAAACAATTATATGAATGTTTGGTCACAAATTTTATCTAATTTTTGATTAAATAAAAAATATAAAATAACTTGAAAAAAGAGGTCTAATTTGATAATTGAATTGATTGGAAATTACGAAGAAATCATTGACAGAAAAGATATTTCGGAATTATTAGGTACTTTGCTTATTAACCCAACATATGGGAAAATACAGAACATAGCACAAAGTGTATATGCGAAAACACAAGGAAGATTCTATATTGCTACTGAAAGCAATCAACTTGTTGGGTTAATGGGTTTTTCGAAAATTGATAATGATAAACTAGTTGTAAGACATCTAGCGGTAACTTCAGGTCATAATAGACAAAAAGTAGCTCAGGCGATACTTGATCACGCAATCGTAAGTGAGGGTGTACTTACTATCAAATCAGAACCAGGAGATGATGAGGTGAGTTTTTATAAGAGCTATGGCTTTGACGTAAAAAAGCGCCCCTATGATGAAGCGCTTGGTCAGAAATATGATTGCGTATACAATGTAAAAAGATAAAACTTTTCTCAAACTTATAAAACCTTTATGGTTTTATTTTTTTGTGTGGCGAGGGTGTGTGGGAATCGAACCCACCCAAGCATCTCTTAAATACTCACGCTGATTTTGAAGATCAGAGGACACACCAGCACCCATCCACCCCCACAGTATACTTATTTTAGCAGATTAATTCCGAATTTCATAGATTATTAATTTTTTTTTAATTATTTAAAGTTAAAATAGCTAAGAAGTCATAGATCTTGTGTATGTGTTACTTACTAAAAAAATATGGAGGTATATAATGATTATAACAACAACACCCACCGTCGAAGGGTACAAAATAGTAGAGTACAAGGGCATTGTTTTCGGAGAAGTGATAAATGGTGTCGATTTTATAAAAGATTTTGCTGCAGGGTTGACTAACTTTTTCGGTGGAAGATCGAATTCTTATGAAGGCGAATTGATTGATGCAAGAGAGAGTGCAATAAGAGAAATGAAACAACGAGCAGCAGAAATGGGAGCAAATGCAATTGTAGCAATTGATATCGATTACGAAGTGCTAGGGCAAGCTAATAATATGTTAATGGTAACTGCTTCTGGAACAGCAGTTGTGATTGAATAAAAAAGCTGAAACTATTTGATTTAAAATTCAAGTAGTTTCAGCTTTTTTTATTTCTTTTTAAAATTCAATTTTGTCTCTGTGCCTTTTATTAATCTTACTAAATTGCTTCTATGCCTAAAGATAACATAAATTGCAAGAATAATTGAAAAATATATTAACAATGTACTTTTTGAAAAAATAATAGCAAATATAGGTAAAAGAACAGCACTCGAAATAGATGCTAAAGACATATATCTTGTAAATACAATTATTAAAACTTGCAATACTAGTAGTACCACTAAAATATCTGGAAAGAGCACTAATAATATACCTGCTGAAGTAGCAACGCCCTTGCCACCTTTAAATTTGAGCCAAACAGGGTGACAGTGACCAATTACCGCTAAGCCACCACCTACGATACCACCTAATTCACCAAACCATATGAGACCGATTAGAGCGGGTATAACACCTTTTAGGAAATCGCCTAGAAATGCAAGGATGCCAACTTTCATTCCAAGTGTTCTTACGACGTTGGTTGTGCCTGTATTACCACTTCCATATCTTCTAATATCTATTTTTCCAACCCATCTTGGTATCAAATAAGAAAATGGTATACTACCTATAAAATAACTACATACCCCTAATAAAAAAATCATTCATGCCTCCTATATTAAATTGCATGTTAATTTTAGCATAAAATAGTATCAGTTAAAATATCATTCTCAAAGTGTTATAATAATATTATAAATAAATGCTTTCAAGGGGAGTATTATATGAGAAAAGAATTCAGTATTGATTCATTTGAAGAAATTACTTTAAAAGGCTATATCTGGTCGCCAGATGGAACTGTTCTTAAAGCAATGATTGTACTCGCACATGGTATGGCAGAAACAATTGAACGTTATGATGCATTTTCAAATTTTTTATCAGATCACGGATATGGCGTGATTGGAGTCAATCAAAGAGGACATGGACCCGCGGCTGAAATGCTTGGCTATTTAGGTGAAAATGGCTGGTCTAAAATGAAAGAAGATTTAAAACATATCGTTGATTATGTAAAAAACACTTATGAAGATACACCAATTATCATTATGGGACATAGCATGGGTTCTTTTTTAGTACGTGATTTTATTATGTCATATAGCTATCTAGTAGATGGTGTTATACTATCCGGAACTGGCTATGTAGATAAAATTTCACTATTACTAGGACAATGGTTAGCGACACGTGATGTTAAAAAATATGGTGATAAACACATTTCAAAAACCATTGATAATATGGCTTTTAAGAGCAATAACAAAAAAATAAAAGACGCAAAAACGTCTTTTGATTGGTTATCTAGAGATTCTAAAATTGTAAACGCCTATATTGATGATCCTTACTGTGGTCAAATTCACCCAAGTTCATTCTACCAAGAGTTTTTCACCTCACTTTTACAAGTGCTATATCATCCTGACTATAGTAACTTCAAAGATGGTTTGCCAATGCTTATTTTTTCAGGTGATCATGATCCTGTAGGAAACTACGGCAAAGGCGTTGATTTAACAGCTCAAAAATATGAAGCACTCAGTTTTGATGTTAAAAAAATCCTTTATCCAGAAGGGCGTCACGAAATGTTAAATGAAATCAATCATATCCAAGTTTTTGAAGATGTCGTTGAATGGCTCGATCTAGTTAACAATTAGTATAGAATTAAAACAACAGTTGAATCTTTTCTTCAAGTTTATTAATAACGTCATCTATATTAACAAACTCGGAACTACCGCCTTGAGCAACAAACGGATTGCCACCGCCTTTGATCCCAAGTGGCGCAATTTCAGTTTTGAAAAGTTTCCCCATATCAAATTCACTGTCAATATTTTTGGATTTTGCGAGGACAATATGCGTTTTTTCATTTTCACGACCAACTGCAATCACAATGTTGTTGTCAGTTTCGCATATTAAATTGCATTTTAAACGCAGATCCGCCATATTGATTTCTGGTTCATTAACTGTTATAACGCGGATATCATCTGATTCAAATTGTTCCAACAATTGGGCAACTTGTACTTTGTACAGTTGCTCTTTTAATAGGTGTAAATTTGCTCGGTCAGATTTTTGAAACTCAAGTAATTGTTCTGAAAAACTTAAAATTTCGTTATCTTTAACTGAAAACAGCTTCATAAGTGAATTAATGGTATTATTGCGTTCTTGAATAAACTTAAGTGCAAATGCACCACAACCAAATTCAATTCGAATGCCTGATTTATATGGCTCAACTTTTTTAATTTTGATTATTCCAACTTCAGAAGTTGTTGCAACATGGGTGCCACCACAAGGTGAATAATCTGTATCCACAATTTCTATGACTCTTATATTTTCTGTTACTTTAGGCTGTTTACGCAGCGGCATAGCTGCTAATTCCTCTGAATTAGGGTAGTGGGCAAGAACTTGTTTATTATTATAAACGACTTGATTTGCCATATTCTCAAGTGTTAGAATTTGATCTTGATTTAATTTTTGATCTAAATCTATAGTGATATAATCATCTCCTATGTGAAAACCAATTGTGTTAGCTTCATAAAGCTTTTCTGCACATGCGGAGAGGATATGTTGTCCTGTATGCTGTTGCATCAGAGTAAATCTTCTTGAGAAGTCCAAAGAACATTTGACACTATCACCAACTTTGAAAAGAGGTTGTTCTTTCACAATATGCATTATTTGATCATCTATTATTTGGACGTCACTAATTGCATAACCCTCGATATTACCTAGATCACAAGGCTGACCACCACCTTCTGGATAAAAGAAAGTATGATTGAGCACAATACTGAAAGTACTGTCTTTTGAGATGATTGATTCAACGATTGCTTCAAAATCATAAATATATGCATTATTTAAAAATGATTTTATTGTCATTATTACCTCCAAATATAATCGTGTACTGAAATCTTTACCCAAATAGTATATAATAGATTAGAATTCAATGAAAGAGGAGAACAAAAATGAACGCAGAATTGATTGAAATGATTGAAGATATATATAATGACCTATATGAGTATATAGTATTGCCAATTAATAAAAAGGAGCTAGAAATCGCTCGTAAGCAATTCGTTACAAAAGATGATCAATCAGATACTGATGGTTTTGCAGAATGGTTGATTTTTAATTATATTCATTCTGAAACACAACAACGAATGATTGATCGTTTTACTTTAAAACAACCCCTTTCTGAAAATGCACAAGCACAAGCGATTCTAACTGCACTTAAAAATTCACAAAGAAGTATCTACGAAGTTAGCATAGAACATGACAGAATTGCGTTAAAAGATATCTTTACAAATGACGATTTTTTACTGGCGTCTGGTTTGTCAGAATTTACGCCACTTGTTAGTGCAAGAATAATTACTGTTCATGATGAACATACAGTTGTAGGGGATCTATTTGAACTTGAACTTAACTTTAAAGATAGTATTAAAAAATATATTTTAGATCAATATAATCAATTTACTTTAAGTCAAGGGATTACGCCAATTTCATCTTTTCTTGATACCAATGGCCATCTCTTATATAAAGTAATGGATATTTTAAATCAAGTTGAAGAAGAAAACACTTATGAAGCTGAACTAAATCTTTATCAGGCTACATATGCATTTAGATGTAATCAGTCTGAACTGTATGATATATTTATGACTTTATCGCTTCCTGTATTTGCAGATGAAGACGATGAACCAATCCTAAGAGTTATGGAAGAAGATATTATTTTGGCAGAAATAGAGATCTCAAATGGTCAATTTTATGTTCTTTGTAATTCGCCAGAACATAGTGTAAAAATGAAGGGGATTATTAATCCAATACTAAGTAAGGATATTGTATTTTTAAAAGATGAAGTTTTTTCACTTGAGGATTTACTTTAGGAGGGGCTGTTGTCTAATTATACTAATCTAAGGGAATTATATAGCCATGAAACTTCTGTTTTTAAAGCAGACGTGGCGGGAACTGTTTACACACCTAAATGGCTTGCGCAACAAATGATATTTCAATTAATTGATGCGCGAGTTCTACCTTCGGTTAGTTTTTTTAACTTATATACAAATGGATATCTAAAGAATGTAGTTCACAAATCGTTTGCATTTCAGGCAAATCAACTACTTTCATTGCTTCAAACTATGAAAATCTTAGATTTATCCTGTGGAAGTGGAGTTCTATTACTAACTTACCTCGAATTCTTCGAATATTTAGCCATTTGCAGTAATTCTGATTTACCAAATACAATGACGCATTTAATTGAAGAGTGTATCTATGGTATAGATATTAATTCTGAAGCCATAAGTGTATTTATCAAAACCTTGGATGCTTATTTTGAAAGTCTGTCAATTAAACCTACAAAAATTAATTTGTTTTGTGGAAATAGTTTAGTTGAAGATTTTGTCGACCATATAAAATTTGATCTAATCATTGGTAATCCACCCTATATAGGTGAAAAAAATAATCTTGTCTGGTTTCAACCCATTAAAGAAACAAAGTTTGGCGAAAAGTATTATGAAGGTAAAATGGACTATTTTTATTTTTTTATCTATCGCGGCTGGGAATTATTAAAAGAAGATGGTGCACTTTGCTATTTATCGAGCAACTACTTTCTGTCTGCTGATGGTGCACGAAATTTAAGAGCATTTATAAAAGATAATATGTTTTTTGATCGCTATATTGATTATGGAGATGTGAGAGTTTTTCCAGAACGGAAATTACATGCTTGTGTCTATGTGCTTAGAAAAAAAGCAATTGAATTTGTTACTAAATATGATGAATCATATCAAATTGAAAAGAAAATTGAGTATTCCTCCATATTTCATGACGACAATCTCATCAAATTTATTGCTTCAGATCAAGTTAAAATGAAAATCGACAAAATTAAAGCCAATAAAATCGGTTTTCTAGGTGAATTTTATGAAGTACACCAAGGCATAGTAAGTGGTTTCGATCATGCATTTGTATACGATGAAACAGAAATATCATATTTACCAAAAGAAGCAAGGCAATACACAGTACCATTTTACAAGAATAGTGATGTTAAACACTATTTCACAAATGCCACTACTAAGTTCAAAATTTTATACCTTAACCACAATATAATTGATGAAAAAGTTATAGAGTGGATGCATCAGTATAAGCAAAAATTATCTGGTAGAAGAGAAGTTGTTAAAGGAATAAGAAATTGGTATACCTTAACTTGGCCAAGAGATGCTTCCATATTTGAAAAAGAGAAGATTGTTGCACCTCAAAGAGCGAGAAGCAATCGTTTTGCATATGTAGAAGGTAGTTTTTATGCTTCTGCAGACGTTTATTATATTCATAAAAAAGATAACTCACCTTATAATTTAAAAGTGCTTTGTTTAATCTTAAATTCTGCCTCATATTTTGAATGGTTGAAATATATGGGAAAAAGAAAAGGAGAGCTTTTAGAACTTTATGCAACACCGTTAAAGGCAATTCCTATTATTAAGTTAAATTCAAGTGAATTAAATGAACTAGAAGTTATCGCAAATAGAATTTTTGGCATAGAATATAAAAAAAATTACACTGAAAATGAACTAAAAGAGAACATTGAATTTCAACAACTTATTAATAGAGTTGATCAAATCCTAGAAAATGTTAAATAATCCAAACCACGTTATTGCCATATATTTCCATTTTGTTTATAATGTAAATATATGGAGGTTATATGAAACGTGGTTTTGTTTTTTTTGTTGTAATAATAGTGATAGCGATGTACCTAATTATGAACCAACAATATTACCACCTTGTTGCTTCAGCTAAGGAAAACTTTAAATCAAATCAAAAAATGAAAGTATCAATCGTTAGTATCGAAGGTGAATTTATTGAAGGTGATATAAATTCTGATAATATTATCGCTAAAATCAATAAAATTGGTGACAAAACCGTTAACTATAAATGGCGATTATATCAATATAATTCAAAAGATAACACTGTTTCGGTTGATCAAAACCAAGTATTCTCTTCATTTACTGCAACTGTTAACTTAAATCAAATTCAATTTTTATCCGCTAAAAATCGTGGGGGATTTGATTATGATAAGTATCTTTATGCGAAAGGCATCACAAAACAATTTAAGCTTCTCTCCATCAAACCAATACACTCACCAAAAAACAGTATAATTTTAAATGCGAAAACGATCACCCTACATAATATAAATCAGATTATAGATGCCTCATTAAAAGGCGATACAAACGAACTTATAAAAGCATTAATTCTTGGAGAGAAGTCGAGTTTTGAAAATTATGAATTATATAAATCATTAGGACTAGCTCATATTTTTGCAATTTCAGGTTTACATTTTGGAATACTGTACTTCTTTTTTAAAAAAATTCTGTCGTTTTTACCATACAATCTATCTAGTGTGATTTGCTTCGCTTTTCTGCTTTTATTAATTATGATCGTTGGTTGGCCTTATTCGGCGCAAAGGGCATTTTATATAATTTGCTATAATGAAGTCAATCAGATCTTAGGTAAAAAGAAAGATCCCTATATGAGTATCGCATTTTCACTATTAATTATTATTCTTTTACAGCCACAAGCCATCTTATCCACTTCTTTACACTTGTCATATTATGCATACATTTCAATCGTTATCATCTTTCCGCAGATTAGCAAAATAAAATTTAAGAATAAAATCTTGGAAAGTATAAAATTCAGTATCATCATCCAACTTATACTGTTACCAGCAAGTTTGTATTATTTTCAAAAAGTAAATTTATATAGTTTTATTGCTAACTTAATTGTAGTTCCTATTATTAGTGTTTTGTTGCCAGTATGCTTACTTTTTATTATCCTGGGGTTATTTGGCATTAAAAGCGTGGTTATTGCTAAATCACTAAATTTTTTAGTCTTTATGATGAATCAAGTGTCAAAAATAATTCCATTAAAAACAAGTGCTTTTATAGTATTTAAACAAAGTGATTTTATAATAGTCGTTTGGATCATTTTACTGTTATTTATATGTCATTCAATTTGGCGTTTGTATAAGAAAAAGAGAATTGTGTTAATTATTTCTTCGCTTACATTGGTATTCATAATCGCGATCAGCGAATTTCAGTTTAATGATACTGTTGAATTATATACTTTTGATGTTGGACATGGCGATATGACTTTATTTAGTTCAAAAAAGTTGAAAGTTTTAATCGATACTGGTGATGGGAAAAACAATTGTGAAGCAATATTGCGTGGAGAGGGAATACACAGTTTAGATGCCCTTGTAATTTCTCATGCACATAATGATCACTATGGTGGCGCAATTGAACTCATTAACAATATGAAAATAAAATATTTGATACTAAATGATGCGACTTATCAGATTATAAGAGACGAAATTAAAAATAAAAAGATTCAAATATTTATCGTAAAAGATCAAATTGTAACATTTAATGAATCAGTTGGCATTGTTAAAAGCAGTGACATTATAAGCGAAGATTTACTCTATGACGATCCTATAAATATTGAAATTATTCCGATTTTAGGAGCAAATTATCTAACAGACCCCAATGAAAATGCATTGATTGTCCGTGTACAGCTTAAATCAAATATTGGCTATCTGCTTGGTGATATATCAAAAGAAATGATTGATACAATTAAAGATATTGATAAAGCGTGTTTTGTAAAATCAGCGCACCATGGATCAAGTACATCATTTTACCAACCTCTATATAATAGTAAAAATCTTAAATTTGTAATTACTTCATGTAGTAATAAATACAATATGCCCAATTTAGCTTTCGAAGATTTATTAATACAAAATAGAATAAATCACATGACCACTTATGCAAATGGAGAGATAAAATTGACGATACAAAGTGACAAAATTGAAATGAAGCCATTAATTGTGACCAATTTCAGGCGCTAAGCTTGATATGTAATTAAATCGACTCTTTAATTTCGTCCCTTTTATTGGTATGATATTGACTGGAGGAATAATTATGGATTTTATGACATATTTTAAACAACTTAAGTCGAATGATATTAAACAAGTGACCTTGATCAATGGAGATGAGAATTATCTTATTGACAATTTAACTAAATATATAGCAGAAAATTTTCTATTACAAGCGTATTTAGACTTTAATTTGACTACAATTGATACTCAAATGGATATTGATAGTATTGAAAGCATCGCTATGACGTTACCTTTTTTTGATGAAAAACGGATCATTCTATTTCAAAATTCAGGACTTCTTAAATCTATAAAAGATGAGCAAGAAGAAAAATTGATTAAATTTATCACGCATTTACCAGAACACGTGCTTCTGATTTTTGCAGAAAGCGAACTAGATAAACGCAAAAAAATATATAAACAAATTAGTAAAATAGCCGACTTGGTTACTGTTGATAGACTTGCTAGGCAAGAACTTGTAAAATGGTGTGCCAAAAGGTTTAAACTTTATAATAAAGAAGTTGATTTGCATGTCATCAATTATTTGATTGAGATGATCAATTATCTTGAACCTGAAGCTGATAAAAACTTATATGATGTAGACAATACCATACGGATGCTAGCAGGTGTCGATGGCGCGGTTACAGAATCTGTAATCAGACAATATGTTGACATTCCAATTGAACATAATATTTTCAAAATGATGGATGCTATGAGTTCAAAGCAAATATCTGAAGCGCTTACAATTTTGACACAACTTATTACAAGTGGGGAAGCTGAAATTAAAGTGTTTTACATGATCAATCAACAATACCGTAATATTTATAAAACAAAATTACTTTTAGAAGCAGGGCATAGTAGTCCAACTATCGCCTCAAAATTAGATATTCATCCATTTGTCGCTAAAAAAGCGGGTGGCTTTGCAAGTCACTTTACGCTCAAACAGTTAGTTGAGATCATAGATGTTCTAGAAGATGTGGATATTGCGATGAAGTCGAGTGGAATCAAACCACTTTTACTCATGGAAAAGGCATTTTTTCAAATAGGAAATATTGCATAAAATAAAAGGCTCCCATAAGGGAGCCTTTTAAAAAAAATGAAAGCGTACTTAACTTGTACGCTCTTTAATATTTGATCAAATATTAAAATAGACACGGTCATTGATATCGGGGTATCTCAAAATGAATCCAATTAAACGATTATTCAGCCGCAGCGTTTAATTTTTTTCTTAATCTTGAAATTTTTCTTGAAGCAGCATTCTTGTGGAATAAACCGCTTGCGCCATTTTGAGCCATTTTTTTCTCAAAATAGTTAAACTTTTCAGTTGCAGTAGCAATGTCACCAGTTGCAAGAGCTTCTAAAAATCTTTTTTCAGCAGTTTTGATAGCTGATTTTTTAGACTTATTAAGAGCTGTCTTTTTCTCGATAACACTAATTCTCTTTTTTGCAGATTTGATATTTGCCATGTAATTCACCTCCCCGATAGTTTTTCAACAGACTTATTTTATCACTTCAAGGGGGTAAGTGCAAGTTTTTTATTTACTTCAAAGATAATTATTTGAGTCCACAACCTTGGTGTGGTATAATTTATAAGCTAGTTATATAGGAGAAGGTAAAAGTTTACAATTACTTCAGTTTAGATTCGAAGGTTATTTCATAGAGCAGGGTTATTATATAAGGAGGCATCATTTAATGTCAAGCGAAAGACAAAAGTATATAAGAAATTTTTCAATTATTGCGCACATCGATCATGGTAAATCAACTCTTGCCGATCGACTTATAGAGAAGACTGGCTTACTGACTCATAGAGAAATGAAAGAACAAATTCTCGACAGTATGGACCTCGAAAGAGAAAGAGGCATCACCATCAAACTCAATAGCACCCGCCTTGTTTATAAAGCCAATGACGGTCATGAATATCTACTCAACCTCATAGATACACCTGGACATGTTGACTTTACTTATGAAGTTTCAAGATCACTTGCAGCATGTGAAGGGGCAATTTTAGTTGTAGATGCAACACAGGGCGTTGAAGCGCAAACCTTAGCCAATGTACATCTTGCTGATGAGCAAGGTCTGACGATTGTACCAGTCTTAAATAAAATCGACCTTCCTAGTTCAAGACCGGAAGAGGTAATTAAAGAAATTGAAGATGTAATCGGTATTTTAGCAGAGGATGCCCCACAGATATCAGCTAAAGAGGGAAAAAATATTGAAGCAGTTTTAGAGAAAATTGTCGCTGATGTACCACCACCTACTGGTGACGAAGAAGCACCACTGAAAGCGCTTATTTTCGATTCTTACTATGATAGTTATAAAGGCGCAGTTGCATATGTGCGTATTATGGAAGGCTCTGTTAGAAAAGGCGATAAAATATTAATGATGGCAACTAACAAAAAATTTGAGGTTGCTGAAGTAGGGATAAGTGTACCAGGACCGCTCGCAATTGATGAATTAAGAGCCGGTGATGTAGGTTATATCACTGCAAGTATTAAAAATGTTAAAGATTGCCGTGTTGGTGATACCATAACAAGCAGTGTTATACCGACTGCGGAAGCGCTCCCTGGATACAAAAAAGCAACGCCAATGGTATATTGTGGTATCTATCCTGCTGAGGGACAAAGTTACGATGAAATCAGAGATGCACTTGAGAAACTGCAACTTAATGATGCAGCGCTTTCTTTTGAACCTGAAACTTCTGTTGCGCTTGGTTTTGGATTTAGATGCGGTTTTTTAGGTTTATTACATCTCGAAATCATTGAACAACGTATCGACAGAGAGTTTGATCTAGATATCATCGCAACAGCACCGAGCGTAATCTATCGCGTTACTAAAAATGATGGTGAAGTTCTGATGATTCAAAATCCATCTAATTTGCCTCCTATTACAGAGATTAGTACTATGGAAGAGCCAATTGTTAAAGCAAATATAATTGTACCTAATGAATATGTCGGTAATATCATGGAGCTTTGCCAAAATAGAAGAGGAGATATGATCCATATGGATTATCTCGATCCTAAGCGCGTCGTGTTACACTATGAATTGCCACTTAATGAAGTGATTTACGATTTCTTTGACGCTTTAAAATCAAAAACAAGAGGTTATGGATCACTTGATTATGACTTCTTAGAATACCGCGTTTCTGAACTTGTTAAACTTGATGTCTTGCTAAATAAAGACATGATTGATGCATTCTCTATGATTGTGCATAAAACGAAAGCAGAAGCAAGGGGACGCATCATCTGTGAAAGGTTGAAAGACGTTATTCCTAGACAAATGTTTACAATCCCAATTCAAGCTGCAGTCGGTTCAAAAGTGATAGCGCGCGAAACCATAAGCGCACTTAGAAAAGATGTCCTAGCAAAATGCTATGGTGGCGATATCACCCGTAAGAAAAAATTACTAGAAAAGCAAAAAGAGGGTAAAAAGAAAATGAGACAACTTGGTAATGTGGAAGTGCCACAACAAGCATTTTTATCTGTCCTCAAATTTGATGATAACTAAACTTGAGGCAATCTTCGGATTGCCTTTTTTGTACCTTTTGAAGGGAGTTAAATATGTTAAAACAAAACATACTCAATCCGCTTAGTATCTATATTCATATTCCTTTCTGTGTGAGTAAATGTGCCTACTGTGATTTTATTTCACATAGAGTTGGCGATTATGAAATGAACGATGGTGTAAACACATATTTTGTTTCACTTGAAAAAGAAATAATTCAAAATAAAGATTTATTTGAAAAGAGTATTATTCATTCTATTTACATTGGTGGTGGAACCCCGAGTTCTGTTGATGGCAAATACATTCATAACTTGATTAATCAATTAAAATCCATCACTACATTTTCAGATGAAATTGAAATTTCGCTAGAAGTAAATCCTGGAACTTTAACAGAAGAAAAATTGAATCACTATATTTCAGCAGGTATTAACCGGATTTCAATGGGACTACAAACGACAAACGATCAGCTCCTACAAAAAATTGGCCGAATCCATTCTACCAATGATTTTATTACTTCTTATGAAGCAGTTAAGAGATCCGGAATCAACAATATTAGTCTTGATCTTATGTTTGGGCTTCCTGGACAGAGTTTAATTGATCTAGAAAATGCAGTTTCACTAATTCGTCAATTGTCTCCTAAACATGTATCTGCATATTCTCTGAAAATTGAAGAGGGAACCCCACTTAATGATGCCTATAAAAAAGGTGACATTCAATTGCCCGATGAAGACTTAGAAAGAGAGATGTACCACTATTTGATCGATGCATTAAGAGAGATCGGTATTGAGCAATATGAATTGAGTAATTTTTCAATAAAAGGTTTTGAATCTAAACACAATTTAGTTTATTGGGAAAATAAGCCTTATTTAGGCTTAGGCGTATCCTCTCATTCAAAAGTAGGGAATGAGCGTTTTTCGAACACAAGTGTTATTTATGAATACACTTCACTTTTAAATGCAGATCAATCGCCTATTATACAAAAAGATTATATTGATACATCTGAAGATCTATTTGAAAGCATCATGTTAGGATTAAGGCTTAATAAAGGCATCTCCATACCAATGTTAAACAATAAATACGAAATAGATTTTGGCCAGAAATATCAAAAGGTCTTAAAACATTTAGCTGAACAAGAACTCATTATTTATGATGATCAAACAGTTGCATTGACAATTAAAGGTATGGATTTATCCAATCAGGTTTTTCTACAATTCATGGAAGACTAACACCTAAATAGAGGAGAGTTAAATCGATTCAGATTTAGCTCTTTTTTTTTGTCCAAAATTAAAAAGATTATTTTATGAATTATATGTAAATAGACTATTAATTGTTAAATAGAATCTTGACAATACCATCTTAGCGCTGTATATTATTTATAGAATTAGCACTCATACAGAACGAGTGCTAACAAAGGTAGGTGAGCTAATGTTATCGAATAGGCAAATAAAAATTCTTGAAGCGATAATAAGTGACTTTATTGATACTGCTCAACCGGTTGGTTCTAGAACTATTTCTAAAAAATATCCACTTGGTATAAGTTCGGCAACTATCAGAAATGAAATGGCAGATCTTGAAGAATTAGGTTATCTGTTGCAACCTCATACTTCCGCTGGAAGAATTCCATCAGATCTCGGTTACAGGCTATATGTAGATTCTCTTGTTTATGAAAGTAGTATTTCATCTAGAGAGAAGGAAATTATACAATCTCTATTGTTAAATAAAATTATAGAGGCAGGTGACATTGCAAAACAAACTGTAAAACTTTTGACTGATTTTACACATTTAGTTGCAGTAGTAACCATCCCTAAATTTAACAAGTGTAGACTAGCAAATCTTAAATTGATCAAAGTTTCAGATTCAAAGGTACTATTAATTTTGGTAACAGATACAGGTATCGTTAAGAATATTCAATTGGCGTTATCGAATACAGAGCAATTTGTGTTAGATAAAATTTCTGACACTATGGTTACACATTTAAGTGGTGAGACAATTGAAAATATTGATGTGCGTTCTATCTCCAAAATGAAAGAAAAATTGAGTATGTTTGGAAATATAGTTGACTATCTCATACCAATTTTAAGAGATGCTTTAAAAGGCTTAAATGGAACCGAACTTTATGTGGATGGAATTTCAAATTTACTTTCTACATTTGAATTTTCAGAAACAGAAAAAGCTAAAAATATTTTTGATTTCTTAAAAGATGAAAGTCAATTAGTTGAACTCTTCGACAGCTTACCAGCTGATAAGCTGAGTATAAAAATCGGTACTGAAATTGGTGTCAATCTATTAGATGATTGTAGTATTGTAGCTTCATCTTATCTCGTAGACGGAAACAATGCAGGCAGAATCCTTGTACTTGGACCTAAAAGGATGGATTATGGTGCAATTGTATCAACTGTAAACTATATTAGTAACACTTTGTCAGATGTTTTTTCAGGAATTTATCTTTAATTACTAGATAAGGAGATATAAAATGGCAAAGTCAAATAAAAAAACAAAAAAGGCAGAGGAAGACATGAGCAAAAAAAAGGTAGAGGAAAGTAAAGCAAAAGTTGAAGCTGAAGTCATCAACGATTCAGAACAAAAACTTGATGCGGAAACAAACAGTGAGACCGTTTCTGAAGTTTCAGTAGAATCACTTAAGTCTGAGATGGATCAGTTAAATGATAAATATTTAAGGCTTAATGCTGAATATCAAAATTACAGAAAAAGAGTTGAAAAAGAGAAAAGCGACATTTTCAAATATGGATCTGAAAAATTATTGGTAGAAATGTTACCTATAATGGATAATTTTGAAAGAGCACTTTCTGCAAGTGAGCAAGAGAATAGTGAGAGTAAGGTTTTAGATGGTATAAAAATGATCAAAAAAACACTTGATGAGTTATTTGATCGCAATGGCGTTAAAAAGATCGACGCAATTGGAATGCCATTTGATCCAATCAAACACCACGCTGTTATGACAGTAGAATCAGAAGATCATAGTAGTGACCATGTTATCGAAGTATTTCAAGATGGTTATGCATTAAACGACAAAGTGATTAGACCAAGTATGGTTAAAGTATCACATTAATCGAAAAATATAAGGAGGAATAAAACAATGGCTAAAATTATAGGTATTGACTTAGGAACAACAAACTCATGTGTATCAGTATTAGAGGGCGGCGAAGCTGTCGTTATCCCTAATGCAGAAGGAAACAGAACGACACCTTCTGTAGTTGCTTTTACTAAAAATGGTGAAAGATTAGTAGGTGAAACTGCTAAAAGACAAGCAATAACAAATCCAGATAGAACAATTATTTCTATCAAACGTGAAATGGGAACAGATCACAAAGTAAGAATCGATGATAAAGTATATTCACCACAAGAAATTTCTGCAATGATTTTACAAAAATTGAAAGCAGATGCAGAAAGTTATTTAGGTGAAACTGTGACAGAAGCAGTTATTACTGTTCCTGCTTACTTTACAGATGCTCAAAGACAAGCAACTAAAGATGCTGGAAAAATTGCTGGACTAGAAGTTAAGAGAATTATCAACGAACCAACAGCAGCTTCATTGTCTTATGGCCTAGATAAAACTGATAAACAACATAAAATCATGGTATTTGACCTTGGTGGTGGTACATTTGACGTATCAATCCTAGAAATTGGTGATGGCGTATTCGAAGTATTAGCAACAAACGGTAACAACCATTTAGGTGGCGATGACTTTGATAAAATCGTTATGGATCACTTAGCAGAAACTTTCAAAGCAGAACATGGCGTTGATTTAAGACTAGATAAAATGGCACTTCAAAGATTAAAAGAAGCAGCTGAAAAAGCAAAAAAAGAACTTTCTTCTACGCAATCAACTAATATCAATCTCCCATTTATCACTGCTACTGCAGAAGGTCCACTTCACATGAACATGGACTTAACGAGATCTAAATTTGAACAATTAACTAAAAACTTAGTGGACATGTCTATGGAACCAACTAAAAAAGCACTTAAAGATGCTGGTTTAAATGCAAGTGACATTGAGCAAGTTATCTTAGTAGGTGGTTCTACTAGAATCCCTGCCGTTCAAGAAGCAGTTAAAAAATTCATTGGCAAAGAACCACATAAAGGCGTAAATCCTGACGAATGTGTTGCACTTGGTGCTGCAATCCAAGGTGGTGTTTTATCTGGAGATGTAAAAGATGTATTGTTACTCGATGTTACACCATTATCTTTAGGTATCGAAACTTTAGGTGGTGTATTTACAAAATTAATTGAAAGAAATACAACAATTCCTACTAAAAAAAGCCAAGTATTTTCAACTGCTGCTGATAACCAAACTGCTGTTGATATCCACGTTCTTCAAGGTGAGAGACAAATGGCTACTGATAACATCGCACTTGGTCGTTTCCAATTAGATGGTATTCCACCAGCGAGAAGAGGCGTGCCACAGGTTGAAGTTACGTTTGATATCGATGCAAATGGTATTGTTAACGTAAGTGCAAAAGATCTTGGAACTGGAAAAACACAACACATCACGATTACAGCTTCAACTAATTTAAGTGATGCTGAAATAGAGAAAAAAGTTAAAGAAGCTGAATTACACGCTGAAGAAGATAAAAAACGTAAAGAACTTATTGAAGAAAGAAACAAAGCAGATAATATGATTTATGAAATCGAAAAATCAATAAGTGACTTAGGTGACAAAGTAACTGAAGAAGAAAAAACTGAGATCAATGCAAAAATTGCTACGCTAAGAACAACTATGACAACTGATAACGCTGAAGCAATCAAAAAAGATTTTGAAGCATTAACAAACGCATTCCAACCAATTGCGCAAAAATTATACGCGCAAGAGCAAGCTCAAGGTCAAGGTCAGGCACAACAATCTAATGGTGATGGACAAGATTCAGTTGACGAAGCTGATTATGAAGTGGTAGACTAAATTCTAAGGCTATATGTCAAAATTGGGGCATCTTCGGATGCCCTTCACTAATAGAAAGGCGGAATGACCAGTGAGTAAAAGCGATTATTATGAGTTGTTAGAGGTCGAACGTGGAGCAGATGAGGCCGAACTCAAGAAAGCTTACAGAAAACTTGCTATGAAATACCATCCAGATAGAAATCCCGACGATAAAGAATCTGAGGCTAAATTCAAAGAAATTAATGAAGCTTATGAAGTCTTGAGCGATCCCGAGAAAAGACGTCTTTATGATCAATTTGGTCATGCAGGTGTCAATCAAAACGGTGGCGCTGGTGGTGGTTTTTCAGGTTTTGATGGTTTTGGTGGCTTTGAAGATATAATTAATGAAATGTTTGGTGGCGGTTTTGGATTTGGGTCTTCTTCTAGAGGTAGAAATGGTGCCAGAAAAGGAAAAGATATACGCGTTGATTTAACGCTTGAATTTGAAGAAGCTGCTTTTGGTAAAAAACAAACTATTGAATTTTTAAGAACAGAAGATTGTGATGTTTGTCACGGTGCAGGAAACGAACCGGGAACATCAACACATAAATGTAATACATGTAATGGAACTGGTGAAGTAAGATACTCACAACGTTCTTTATTTGGTGAGTCTATTAGTGTAAAACAATGTCCAACCTGTAAAGGAAAAGGCGAAACGTTTGACCAACCATGTCATCAATGTAAAGGCCATGGCATTATCAAAAAAAGACATACTAAAGAGATCGATATACCGGCTGGTGTTTTCCACGGTGCTCAAATGCAACTTCGAGGTGAAGGTGATTTAGGACAGAATGGTGGCCCTAGAGGGGACGTCATGCTTGTACTAAGAGTTAAAGCTCATAAGCACTTTACGCGTGATGGCAACGATATTTACTATGATCTATGGATTTCTTATGCTCAAGCAGTTTTGGGTGCAGAAGTCATGGTGCCAACTCTTGATGGAAAAGCTAAGTTTACGATTCCAGAAGGAACCCCAAGTGGCAAGCAATTCAAACTCAAAGGTAAAGGTGTTCCCGTTCTTAATGGTTATGGACGTGGTGATCAATATGTAAAAGTTAATATTGAGATTCCAACAAAATTAACTAAAAAACAACGAGAAGCGCTTACTATTTTCGACGAAGAAATGTCTGGTATTAAGCCTACATCAACAGTTGAAACTGAAGAAAATAAGCAAGGTAATAAAGGAAAAAAAAACAATGACAAGAATCTGTTTAATAAAATAAAAGATTCTTTAAGTTAATACAAAATCTATGGAACTCTAAATTTATTGACCTAACCATTTTTAATTCATTGGTTAGGTTTTTTTATATGTGCATCCTAAGCGCGAATTATAGATTTGCTTTTAGTAGACTCAAGTTGTTGAATATGTTATATTATTTAAGTGAAATTCTTAGTTAATTAATAGGATATAATAAGTGAGGTATATTATGAGTTGGTTCGAAGTACACGTTAAAACGTCGGTAAGTGCAATAGATGCTGTTACAAGTGTTTTATATAATTATGAAGCGACAGGTGTCATGATTAACAATCCTGACGATGTTGATTTTACCAATCAAGAAGAAGGAAAATGGGATTATTATGATCCTCAAAACTTAAAATTAGACTTTGAAGGCGCTCTTTTAACAGGCTATTTCGAGAATTGTGATATTGAAAATTTAGTAGAAGAAATAAAAGAAAGTCTAGAAGCACTTAAAGATTTTGATATTGACTTAGGCTTAAATGAAGTTGATTATAAAGAAATCTTTGCCTCTGATTGGGAAAATGAATGGAAAAAATACTTTAAACCCTTTAGACTTGGAAATCACATCGTTGTTAAACCAAGTTGGGAAACATTTGATATTAAATCAGATGACTTGGTCATAGAGATTGATCCAGGCAATGCATTTGGATCAGGTACACACGAAACGACTTCTATGTGTATCGAGATGATTGAAAAGTATATGAAGCCAACTGATACCGTAATCGATGTTGGATGTGGAAGTGGAATCCTTGCAATCGCAGCTGGAAAACTTGGATCAAAAGATATCATAGCAGTTGATATTGATGAAAATGCAGTTAAAACTGCAAAAGAGAATGTTGCACTAAACGGTCTTTCTGACGTTACAGATGTCAGACATGGCGATTTGATTTCCGTCATACCAGAGAAAGCTGATCTCGTAGTTGCAAATATTATTGCTGATATTATAGTGAAACTTTCAGATGACATTGACATGATTTTAAAACCGGATGCTACATTTATAAGTTCTGGACTGATTCTCGATAAAGTTGATTGGGTTGTAACAGAGCTTAAGAAGAGAAACTTTAATATCATCGAAGTCATAAAAAAAGGCGAATGGGCAGTTGTTGTTTCTAAAAAAGCAATTTCTTAAGTAGGAGCTAAAATGCATAGATTTTTTATAGAGCCTGAAGATACAAGGGATAATAATGTAATCACTATCAACAATTTAGACAGTGTGAGCCACATGTCTAGAGTCCTTAGAATTAAGCCAGGTGAATTAGTAGAAATAGTGTTGATGGATTCACTTGTTAAGGGTGAGGTAACTGAAATAAATACTGAGTATGTTGTACTTTGTATCCAATCTGAAATGCCACACGAAAACGAGTCCGACATCCAGATTGACTTGTTTCAATGTTTACCGAAAGGTCAAAAGTTAGAATTAATCCTACAAAAAAATGTTGAATTAGGCGTTCATGATTTTTACTTGGTACAGTCTAAGAGATGCATCGTAGATTATAAACCTAAAGATGTACCTAAGAAAATAGAACGACTCTCAAAAATAGTTAAAGAAGCATCTAAACAATCAAAAAGAGACAGAATACCTGAGGTTTTTGGTGTCATGTCATTAAAAGATGTTTTTTCATTCATTTCGAAGTATGATCAGTTTCTCATATTATTTGAAGGTGAAACCAGTAAAGGACTTAAAGGTCATCTTAAAGATTTTAAGGGTAAGAAAATTGCTGTTTTCATTGGACCAGAAGGTGGACTTGATCAGATAGAAGTTGACCAATTATTAGCTTCTGGTGCACTTTCAACAACACTTGGAAAGAGAATACTAAGAACTGAAACTGCTGGTTTTGTCGCAGTGTCATGCATTCAATATGAACTGGATGCCTTGGGTTAAAGGAGAAGATAATGAATAAAGTTGCATTTGTCACATTAGGTTGCAAAACCAATCAATACGAAACAGATGCTCTGATGGATATTTTTTATAAAAACAGATTCGAAGTCGTTGACTTTGATGATTATGCCAATATATATGTCATCAACACTTGCACCGTGACGAGTATAAGTGATAAAAAATCGAGACAAATGATAAGACGCGCTAAAAAAAACAATCCTGAAAGCATCGTTATAGCAGTTGGATGCTATGCACAAATATCACCTGATGAAGTTAGCGCCATAGAAGATGTAGATATTGTAATTGGTACTGATGCTAGAAGCGGTATCATCAGTTATATTGAAGAATATAAAGCTGGTACGACTGCTAAACCTTTTGTTATCGTAGAAGACATCATGAATATCAAAGTATTTGAGGAAATGACAATCTCTAATATAACGACGCATACGAGAGCTTTTATAAAGATACAAGAAGGATGTAATCAATTTTGTACTTATTGTATTATCCCATATGCTAGGGGAAGAGTGCGTAGTAGAGAATTGGTCCATATTATCGATGAAATTAAATTACTTACTCAAAAGGGTTATAAAGAATTTGTCTTAACGGGGATTCACATTGGCTCTTATGGGCTTGATTTGGAAAATATTAAACTCATTGATTTGTTAGAAGAAATCCAACTGATAGATGGCGTCGTACGCGTTCGTTTAGGTTCAGTTGAACCTAGGCTAATTACAGATGAATTCATAAACCGAATTAAGCCATTAGACAAATTATGCGATCATTTTCATCTTTCATTACAAAGTGGATCAGACTCTGTACTTAAACGTATGAATCGAAAATATACTACTGATGAATTTTATTCTGCAGTTTTAAAATTGCGTGAAATTTATGATAATCCATCAATTACAACAGATATTATCGTCGGGTTTCCTGGTGAAACTGATCTGGAATTTAAGCAAACGATAGATTTTGTCAATAGCGTTAAATTTAGTGAAATCCATGTCTTTCAATTCTCGAAAAGAGAAGGAACACCTGCTGCAACAATGACCGACCAGGTTGATAGTTCAGTAAAAAAAATGAGAAGTGAACAGTTAATTTCGCTTGCGCATAATTTGAGCGAAGTGTACAAACAGACTTTTTTAGGCAAACATTTAGAAATCCTTATTGAAGAACAAAAAGACAATAGTTTTTTTGGTCATAGTAAAAATTATCTCAGTGTTGTTATCGATGACAGTCTAGATAAATTAAATCAAGGTTATTTATATACTGTCAAAGTTAGTAAAATAGTTGATTCCAAGCTTTACGCAACCATAATCTGATAAATATTTAGTTATTAATAAATTTTTTTCAGAAATAGCTTAATAATTTCACAAAATTTGGTATAATAGAAATGAACTTTTACAGCATGAAAGGAGGTGTTAATAAATGGATTGTATATTTTGTAAGATTATAAGCGGTGACATCCCATCAACTAAGGTTTATGAGGATGAGTTAGTATTTGCTTTTAAAGACATCAATCCTGAGGCGCCTGTTCATGTTTTAATCGTTCCAAAAGAACATATTGAATCGGTTGCTCATCTTGATGTAGCTCACCAGCCCTTGATAGGACACATTCATTTAATCGCCAAGCAGATTGCAGAAAACGAAGGCATTGATCAAAGTGGTTACCGTTTGCTTACAAATATCGGTAAAGACGGAGGTCAGAGCGTACTTCATCTGCATTATCACTTGCTCGGCGGACGACAATTAAAGTGGCCGCCAGGTTAAAAAACTTATGATTTTTTATTGATTTTTAACCAATCCTAGTGTATAATTACAAAGTATGTTCTAGGTACATTCCTCTGTACTATTAAAGAATCTATTCACGGAGGGAGGGAATGTGAATGTCTGGCATCAAAGTTGGAGAAAATGAAAGTATTGATAGTGCTTTAAAAAGATTTAAGAGAGAAACATCTAAAGCTGGCGTAATGGCTGAGATTAAGAAAAGAAGACATTACGAGAAGCCTAGTGTAAAGCGTAAAAAGAAATCTGAAGCAGCTAGAAAGAAAAAGAAAAAGCAGTTTTAGTGAAGAGGTGAAAAGATGTCACTAAAAGATTTGCTCATGGATGATTTAAAAGTTGCTATGAGGGACAAAGATGTCGTTAAAAAGTCAGTTGTAACGATGCTTCGAGCTGCAATAAAGCAGATTGAAGTAGATCAACGCATCGAACTTGATGATGAAGCCATCATTGATATTATAGCAAAACAAATCAAACAGAAAAATAACGCTATTGTCGAATTCGCCAATGGCAGTCGTCAAGATCTAGTAGATCTTACGAACAATGAAATCGAACTTCTTATGAAGTATTTACCTGAACAACTTACAGAAGATGAAGTTAAAGTTATCGTTGCTGATGCAATCGCAACAACTGGCGCTTCAAATATGAAAGATATGGGTAAAGTCATGGGAATCGTCACAAATGCAACAAAAGGCAAAGCTGAAGGCAAACTCATTTCTGATTTAGTCAAAAAAGCTTTAACTGGAAATGCATAAAAGTGAACAATAAGTTAAATGGCATATCTTATCGATATGCCATTAATTTTTTTTGACTTAACTCTATTTGCTTTGAAATCTTCGGGCTCGATGCCTGAGATTTTTATTTAGTCGCAATTACTTTGCGATAAAATCTTCGGGCTTGATGCCTGAGATTTTTATTTAGTCGCAATTACTTTGCGATAAAATCTTCGGGCTCGATGCCCGAAGATTTTTATTTGATGTGATTTATACATAAAATTATGTTAAAATAAATGTAACAATTACAGTCTGGAGGTTTAAATGACAGCAGTGACCGTAAAGAAAATGATATTAAATGATTTTAGTGCTTTTCATTTACTGTTTGGTAATTTAGATGAAAATATTATTCTACTTGAAAAAGCATTTAATGTAAGTATTATTTCCAGAGATGGAGAAATTAGTATAAAAGGTGATCCACAATCTATTTCACGTGTTGAAGAAGCAATCCATGTACTTGTAAAAAATATTCTATCAGGGGAAATAATTGATAAGCAAAAGGTGAATTATGTCATCCAATCTGTCAATATTGGCGATGGTGGAAAGTTAGAAGATCTTAGTAAAGCTTTTATCTGCGTTAATTCTAGAGGAAAATATATTAAGCCGAAGACCATAGGACAAAATCAGTATATCAAAACCATTCAGAATAAGGATGTCGTCTTCGGGATTGGCCCTGCTGGAACTGGCAAAACGTTTTTAGCGGTTGCTATGGCGATTAGAGCCTTTAAAAATAATGAAGTGAGCAAAATCATAATCACTAGACCGGCAGTTGAAGCTGGCGAGAATTTAGGTTTTTTACCAGGTGATTTACAAATGAAAGTTGATCCTTATCTAAGACCTCTTTATGATGCACTCTTTGATATTTTAGGTCCTGAGACTTACAACACTTATAAAGAACGGGGATTAATTGAGATCGCTCCACTAGCATATATGAGAGGCAGAACCCTTGATAATGCTTTTATTATTCTAGATGAAGCTCAAAACACAACAAAAGAACAGATGAAGATGTTTCTTACGCGTTTTGGATTCAATTCTAAAGTGGTTGTCAATGGAGATACAACTCAGATTGATTTACCCACGGGACGCCGCTCTGGACTTATCCATGCAATAGAAGTTTTAAGAGATGTATCCGAAATTGGCTTTGTGTATATGAATGAAAAAGATGTTGTTAGACACGAACTTGTTAAAAAGATTATATTAAGCTATGACCATTACGAAAAAGTAAATAAGGAAGTGAAACATGGCTCAAAACAAGAATTCAAGCAAGAAAGCTAAACATCATTCTAAAAGTCGTAAACGCCTGCATTTAAAAGTCAGAAATAAGGCATTATTGATTAATTTTTCTATAATGTTTATAAGTCTTCTAATTGTATTTTTTACATTAAACAATGCGCGTTTCTTTGGTATTTATAACTATCAACCCAATGATATCGTTCAAGAAGATATCTATCTTCAAAATGATATTGTAGATATTGCAGCAACCGATGCATTAAAGCAGCAGAAAGCTGCTGAGGTTGAACCTGTAATGTATGTTGACTTTTCAAAGCAAGTTGAATCAAAGAAAAGCTTAACAGAATTTTTTACACGGTTATCTGAAATAAAAAGTGATTATTCTGAAGATACCGATCTGATGAAGAAAATTTATGCAGGTGTAGAAAGAAAAAACATATACGGACTTACAGCAGAAGAACTCATGTCGTTGATTTCATTAAATACTGACAAACTTAGTCTATTGCAGAATTATGCAATAGACATCACCGTTGAAAACATGTCAAGTGGAATTACTGAAATTGACAAGATAGAAGCTATTGAAACGATTAAAACCTATATTGAAGCACAAATTGATATTTCTGACTTTGATAAAAATGTGTTAAACAAATTAATTACCGGTGTTTTAGTCGAGAATAAATTTGTTGATCAAGTTAAGACCACTCAAAAAATCGACACTGAAATTGGGAAAATTGAAGACGTTATATATAAAAGTGGGACTTTATTTTTAAAAAAAGGAACACATTTATCCGAAGAAAATTTTAACTTGCTAAAAAGTGGGGGTGTCATCGTTGAATCGACATGGGACTCTATAACAATGAAACTTGGTCTCATTCTATTTTTAGTTATGCTTTGGGGCATACTCCATTTATATTTATCTTATTTTGAGAAAGAAACCATGGCTTCTCCTAAAAAGTATGGGATTCTAATTAGCTTGTTTTTGACATTTTATTTAAGTGCGGGGTTCTTTTATGATATTTCACCGTATTTAATACCACTGCCTGCTTTTTCAATTCTTGCTAGTATTATGATTACACCTACTATAGCAATCTATTTTGGAATAGGTTTGTTAATTTTAATCAGTATGCAAACTGGATTAAGTGCCTATACAATGATTGCTTATTTACTTACAATTCTGATTACGAGAGCGCTTGTAAAAAATATTAAGCAAAGATCACAAGTTGTTGGCATAGGATTATATGTCTCATTGATATTCGTAGTATTTACTTTAACGCAAGGCATAATAAACAAAACTGAAATATCAAACTTACCTATAAGTATCTTATTTTCTGCTGCTAATGGCGTTTTAAGTGCAATTCTCAGTATTGGTATAATGCCTTTTTTTGAAAGCTTTTTCGATGTCCTTACACCATTTAAGTTACTCGAATTATCTAATCCAAACAGACCATTATTAAAAAGATTGCTAATTGAAGCGCCTGGAACTTATCATCATAGTATACTAGTTGGAAACCTTGCTGAGACTGCAGCACATGATGTGGGTGCCAACAGTTTATTAACTAGAGTTTCATCTTTTTATCATGATGTAGGAAAACTTGAAAGGCCTTATTACTATAAAGAAAATCAAGTTGGACATGAAAATCCTCATGATAAGTTACCCCCTCAAGTTAGCGCTAACTTTATAAAAAATCATATGAGCCATGGTGTTGAACTTCTTCAAAAGAACAAACTCCCTGTAGAAATTATAGATGTTGTAAAAGCACATCATGGTACTTCACTTATTAAATATTTTTATCATCGAGAGCAACTTAACAACCCAGAAGTAGATATTGCTAAGTTTTTATATTCAGGACCTAAACCGGATTCAAAAGAGGCAGTTATATTGATGCTAGCTGACTCTGTCGAAGCTGCAGTTAGAAGCTTAGAAGAGCCTACACAAGAATCTATTACAAATTTAATAGATAAAATCATTACGCAAAAAATATCAGAAAACCAGTTTTCAAATGCCGATTTAACTTTTAGAGAGTTAGAAATTATTAAAAATTCTTTTTTAAATGTTTTAAGTGGTATATTTCACGAGCGAATCGCTTATCCTGAAATTGACATGAATCAAATCTCGAAGAATGCATTTGATCAAAATGAACAGAAGGAGAAATAACATGCAAGTAGAAATCCTAAACGAAACCACGACTGAACTAGATTCTGAACTTGAAGCACTAATAGTAAAAGCTACGGAAAAGGTATTAGAATATGAGGATTTTGATATTGAAGGTGAAGTAAGTATTCTATTTGTAAATGATGAAAGAATAAAAGCGCTGAATTTTGAGTTTAGAAAAAAAGATGTAGTAACTGATGTTTTATCATTTCCACAATACGATTCTATCATTGAAGATGGTGTTAACGATCCGTTTATTTATCTGGGTGATGTTGTTATTTCATTGGAACAAGCAAAACGACAAGCTGACGAGTTTGGTCATTCAATCGAAAGAGAAATCGTCTATTTAACGGTGCACAGTATGTTACATTTATTTGGTTATGACCATCTTAATGAAGAAGATAAAGTTATTATGCGTACAAAAGAAAAGGCTGTATTAGGTGCACTTAAGCTTTTTAAAGGAACCTCCATAGGGGAGGATTGAGGATGAAGAAAAATATTATTATAGGTGGTTCAGTTATCGGTGTAATTATATTGCTCGTCATTATAGCAATCGTTTTTAAAACGCCTAAGAATTCTGTTGATTCTTCAGAGATTCCTGTGAATCAAGTTGTCGTTACAACGACTCAAAACACTGAGATTGATCCATCATCTGAAGAAACATCTGAAGCTATTATAATTGATAGCCATTATAATCCATTAACTGGTCTATATGAAGATAATGACCTCACAGAGAAACGTCCTTTTGTAGTTATGTTAGACAATCAATATTTAGCTAGGCCACAAGCGGCGCTTTCTGAAGCTGATATCGTCTATGAAATTTTAGCTGAGGGTTTAATTACAAGATACATGGCAGTATTTTATGGTGAATATCCAGAGCATATCGGACCAGTTAGAAGTGCAAGACCCTATTTTATAGAGAAGGCGTCAGAATATGATCCTTATTATGTTCATGTTGGGGGCTCCATGCAAGCGCTTTCCGATATAAGAAAATTTCAAATGGCAGACATAGATGGTTTGGTCAGTGGAGCTTTTTGGCGTGAAAATCACAAAAAGATTCCACACAATATGTATACTTCTTCCGATGCGATGTTAAAAGACGCTAAGAGACTTGGTTATACAAATACAGTTGCGGTATCTTTTCTTCCATTTAACACGTCATTTACAGTTATTGATGGAAAAGATGCTAAGGAAATTACATTTGTTTACAAAGAACCTGTCAAATCAGATTCTATTGGCTACTATACTTCGTATAAATATAACGATGAAACTCACCTTTATTCTAGGTATACTAATGGTGAAGCTCACGTTGATGAAAATACTAAAGACCAGCTAACCTGCACCAATATCCTTGTACAATACGCTAAGACGACTGTACTTGATAAAGAGGGCCGATTAGATGTCGATTTAATCACCTCTGGAAATGGTAAATATTATACTGCTGGTAAAGTAATTGAAGTCACTTGGTCAAAAAAATCTGTTGAATCAATGACTGAATTTTTTGATATGCAAGGTAATCCCATTAAATTGAATCCTGGTGTTACTTGGTTTCAAATTATGCAAATTGGAAAAGAAGAAACTATCAAATAGCGAGGTAGAAAAATGACTTATAAAGAATTGGTAGAAAAAGCGTATGAAGCAATGAGTTTTTCATATTCACCTTATTCAAATTTCAAAGTAGGCGCTGCACTTTTAACTGCATCTGGTGAGGTTTATACTGGCTGTAACGTTGAAAATGCTTCTTTTGGTGCAACAAACTGTGCTGAGAGAACAGCCATTTTCAAAGCAATCTCTGAAGGTGTAAAAGACTTTAAAGCAATCGCAATAGTTTCATCAAGTAGAGATTTAACTTATCCTTGTGGTATCTGTAGACAAGTGATTGTTGAATTTTCAAAAGACATTGACATCATACTTGCAAAAGACTATGATTATGAAGTCTTTAAAATCGAAGAATTATTGCCAAAATCATTTACACAAATTGACTTAAAATAAATGTAATGATTTTTAACAGGTAAATTAGGAGGAATGAATGCAATTTAAATCAGGCTTTGTCACCATCATCGGTAGACCAAATGTCGGAAAATCAACTTTATTGAATGGGATTATTGGTGAAAAAATCGCGATAATGTCAAGTAAACCACAGACGACTAGACACAAGATTACTGGTGTTTATAACGATGATGAAAGTCAGATTATTTTTGTGGACACTCCAGGTATTCACAGACCAAAAAATAAACTTGGCGATTATATGGTCAATAGTGCAAAGAATGCAATTAACGATGTAGATGTTGTTATACTAATGGTAGATCACTCTTTAAAAATTGGGCCTGGTGATGAATATCTTTTAGACTTTATCAAGGAATCAAAGGTTAAAGTTATTTTAGCGATTAACAAAGTAGATCTAATCTCACCTGATGCGTTTAAAACAATTTATGAGACATATGGACAATTTGATTTTATTGATCAGATCATTGGATTATCGGCAATTAACAATAAGGGAACTGAAGAATTAATAAAAGCAATCAAAGCAAAACTTCCTGATGGACCCGCATTTTATCCAACAGATCATATGACAGACCAAACAGAAAGAACTATTGTTTCTGAAATAATACGTGAGAAAGTTCTAATGTACATTGATGATGAAATCCCACATGGCGTTGCTGTTGAAGTTCAAAACTTTAAGAAAAGAGCAAATAAAGAACTTTACGATATAGAAGTTGATATTATTTGTGAGAAACAATCTCATAAAGGTATTATTATCGGTAAAGAAGGCCGAAAGTTAAAAGGGATTGGTAAAAGCGCGCGTCAAGACATCGAAAAATTACTTCAAACGCCTGTAAACCTTCAATTATTTGTGAAAGTAAGAGAAGGATGGAGAGACAATTCAAACTTTTTAAAAGGGCTAGGATATAAAGAATAATTAAGTCAATATAAGAGAATAACTTTAATATGATATTTATTAAGGGTAAGTGAATAGCTTACCCTTAAAGTTGTTTATAGAAGGAGGTGGCAAACATGGGCTTATTGATGTTTTATGAATATCTATCGAAAGTTGAAACTTTACTTGAAGAAAATAAAGAACTTGAACTTCATGTATATCTTGAAGACATGCATGCCGCTGATATAGCTGAAGTTCTTGAAAATTTAGAAGATTACCAACAAACCCAAGTTTTTGGTTTATTGTCTGATGAAAAAGCTACAGAAGTTCTTGAAGAAATTAATTCGGAACAATTTAGCATCCTCTTAAAAGACTTAACTTATGAAAAAAAAGTTGCGCTTTTAGAAAACATGTCACAAGATGATATCGTAGATAAATTAAGTGAACTTTCAGAAAGTCGACAACAAGAAATCATCGCATTTCTTGATTATGAAGATGCTGCAGATGTTAAAGAACTTTTGATTTACGAAGACGGTACCGCAGGTAGAATCATGACAAAAGATTATGTTTCTATTAGAAAGAATTATTCCGTTTATTATGCAATTGAAACGTTGAGAGCCATTGCACCAGAAGCAGAAACAATATATTATGTGTATGTCACTGATGAAATTGATCGATTAGTGGGTGTAATTTCACTTAGGCAATTAATTATTTCGCCACCAAATCGTTCGGTTGAAACTATCATGAACGAAAATTTAATTACAGTAAATGTTAATGACGATCAAGAAGATGTCGCTAAAATTGTTTCTAAATATGACTTACTTGCAATTCCAGTAATTGATAATAAAAACATACTAAGAGGGATTATCACAATTGATGACGTACTTGATATCTTAGAAGAAGAAGCAACTGAAGATATCTTTAAATTTGCAGGTACATCCGAGTATGAGATCTATGAAAACGATACGACGCTTTTTAGACGTGTAAGGAATTCAGTGATGTCTCGACTACCATGGTTAATTATAACTATATTTGGAGGCCTTTTATCAGCTAAAATCCTTTCCAATTTTCAAGGCACTATTAGTGCAAATGCAACGCTTGCAATGTTTATGCCTTTACTTACTGGTATGGGGGGCAATGTAGGAACACAATCGTCTACAATTACTGTAAGAAATATTGCAACACACGTTATAGAAGGTACTGGCATTTTTAGGACACTTGTACATGAAATTTCAGTTGGGCTATTTGTAGGAATTGTATGTTCAACTATGGTTGGATTTGCAGCGATTATCATGAACGCTGATTTTCATATTGCAATTATAGTTGGCATTGCTATGTGGGCGAACATGACTACAGCAGCTACTATTGGTACTATTGTACCGCTTGTATTTAAGAAAATTGGGGTAGACCCTGCAGTTGCATCTGCACCCTTTATTACGACAACAATAGATTTAACGGGTTTAACTATATATTTTTCTCTTGCAACTATGATGATTACAAAAGGTTGACTTAATCGATAGGAGCTATTATGTATCTAGAAACAGATGCTTTGGTAATCAAAACTACAAAGACCTTGAACAACGACTTATTTCTGACGCTTTTTTCAAGAAAAGCAGGGAAAATAGAGGTTGTTGCCAATGGTGCTAAAAGTTCTAAATCACAGCTTTCAGCAAGTTCTAAACCTTTTGTCTATGGTAGTTTTTCTTTAAATACACACAATAAAGTTACAAAAGTCATTACTTGTGAAATTATAGATTCTCATTTTAGAATTGCTGATCATCTTGAAACGCTTGCATATGGTAATTATTTTATTGAACTTTGTAATCTTATAACAGTGCCAAGTATTGTAGATTATCAGCATTTTCAGTTGATTGTAGAAATTATGAATATATTGTCAAACGGATCTAAACTAGTAGGCACCGATCAACAAATTGATTTTGAATTACTTAAGTTAGCCTATCTTATCAAACTTAGTGTCATTACTGGACATCAAGCAAATTTACAATATGTCTGTACCAGTTGTGGGGGGCAAGAGAATGTGCTTTATTTTTCAACTCAAGCAGGTGGTTTGATTTGTAAAAATTGTGAAAATGTTGATTATAAGGGTGTAAAAATCAATGAAACTTATCTAAAATTAATTCACTATTTGACAATAAAAGATATAAGGGTAATTATGAAAACTAAAATTCATGCAAATTACGTTCTTTATTTAAATAGAATCTATGAAGATTATATTATGTTTCACAACAATATCACTGAAATTCGTTCAAATTCATTTTTAAAAAGTATTGGGGAGTAAATTATAGTTATATTTGATGTATAAAATAATTATTATGCAAATACTGTTGTAATTATATAAATTAATACTTGACAAGAAAGTGTCTATACACTTTCTTTATTTTTTTGTTACTTTATGTTAATATTTTAAATATTGTGGGGTATATATCAACCAAGTCAATTTTGGGTACATGGGGAGGAATTACAATGAAGAAATTTAGCTTAAGAGCCAAATTAATTTTAGCATTTGTACTTGTTATTACGATACCTATGCTAGCACTAAGCGGAATCGTTTATAACATTACAAAGACTTCATATTACAATAATATGAAAGCATCTGTTGCTGAGGTCTCAACACAGATAAAAAACAGTACTGTAAACTATATGTCAATTTATGAAAGGGCGACAAAACTCATATCAGAAGATCCAAACGTAAAAGTTGCAAGGACAAATGAAGAAAGTAAAACTTGGATGTTTAAATCTTTTGATTCTTTTATTAAAGAATACAGTGAAGTAAAAAATATCTATGTTGGTTACAAAGATAAACAAATGCTCATCTGGCCTGAAGTTGAATTGCCAGCTGGATATGATCCAACTATTAGACCATGGTATACCGATGCAGTTGCCAAAGATGGGTTTATTTGGACTGCACCATATACTGACGCAACTGATCCTAGCATCGTTGTTATATCGGCTGCAAAACCTGTCTATAATAATTCTGGTTCTTTTGAAGGTGTCTTGGCACTCGACCTTGACATATCAAAAATTGCAGCGACTATGAACGATATAAAAGTTGGTAAAAATGGATATGTAATTGTACTTGATAATAATAATATTCCGTTTACTCATCCTAATCCTGAATTAATTGGAAAAGAAATACCTATACCTGAACTCAAATCATTTGTTGAGAATAATACAAGTGGTTCAGTAGATTATGTTTATAAAGGCGTTAAAAAAATTGCATTTTTAACAACTGTTGATGAACTTGGTTGGAAAATTTTAGCACTTGTTGACGAGAGTGAAATTGCTTCACAAACGAGTTCTTTACTCATTACTTTAGCAGGATTTGCATCACTTCTTCTCGCTATAGCAATAGTGGTTGCAATTGTATTTTCAAATGTCATTCTTAAAAACATTAGAATTATTAGCCAATATATTAGCGTTGTAAGTAAAGGTGATTTCTCTAAAAGGATCAATATCGCAGCAAAAGATGAAATTGGTCAATTATCACATGATTTAAATGAAATGCTCGACAATGTTTCTGGTCTAATGCATAATGTTACTCAGGCAACTAAAGATGTGCTTTCATCTTCTAACGATTTAGTAGGGCTTTCAGACCGTTCAACTCAAGCAGCTAAGGAAGTTTCGCATGCAGTTGAAGAAGTTGCTATGGGCGCTTCTAAACAAGCTGCAGATAGTGAAACAAGCAGTAAGGTAGCCTCTCAAATGGGTGATAATATCAAAACGCTTACTGAAAATATAGTTGCTATGATTGCTCAAACCTCAAAAGCTAGCGAGATTAATAAGAGCAGTGTTGAAGCGGTAAATATCTTAAGACAAAAAAATATTGAAAATAACGACGCAACACAAAAAACAGAAAAAGCAATTCTTCAGTTGGCTTCTCAATCTGAAGCGATTGGTAGTATCGTACAAGCAATTAGCACCATCGCTGAACAAACAAATCTGCTTGCACTTAACGCATCAATAGAAGCTGCAAGAGCTGGTGAACATGGTAGAGGTTTTGCAGTTGTAGCTGATGAAATTAGAAAACTTGCTGAAGAATCAAGTAAAGCTGCAGGTGAAATTAAAAATATCGTTACAAATATTCAGCATGAAAGTTCAAATACAGTTACTATTATGCAAGAAGTTAAAACACGATCAAATGATCAAAATATTGCAGTACAAAAAGTTGAATCATCATTTAACTCGATATTCACTGCAATAACTAGTATTCAAAGTGTAATTGATTCAGTTTCGAAAGATATCGAGGTACTTGATAGTAGTAAAATAGAAATTCTTGATAGCATCTCAAGTATCGCAAGTATTTCAGAAGAAGCTGCTGCAGCATCAGAAGAAGTAAGCGCTTCAATGCAAGAACAGACGGCAATTGTAGAAGAAGTCGCTTCATCTGCAGAACGTTTAAGAGACCTTGCTGTAACGCTTGAATCCAATATCAGTAAATTTACCATCTAAAAATAGTATCTCGTTTTTAAAAATATAATTACCATTAGCTATTTAAATTATTATGATGGATCAGCTTTCATATGAAAAAGGTATGAAAGCTGATTTTTTTTGTGATATTGGTTAAAATATCATTAAAAACAGACTATAAATCCGAAATAGTATTTAAAACCATTTTTTAAGTGGTATAATACAACTATCAAATAGAAATTTATCACTTTTAGAATAAATATTATTTCAAAAGGAGAGAGAAATTATGAGAATTACACTTGAAATGGTTGATGAAGTAATTAGTAGAACAGGTGTCAATTACAAAGATGCTAAAGATGCTCTTGAGCTAAATGAAGGGGATGTTTTAAAAGCCATCGTCTATTTAGAAGAGCAAAACAATTCTAAATCAAGTAAAAAATTAAATGGTCAAGATATTGTTGAGAGATTAAAAACATTGGTAAATGAAGGTCTAGTGAGTCAAATCCTAATTGTAAAAAACGGAAAAATTGTAGTTGATCTTCCGATTTTTGCCGGTGCTATTAGTGCAGTGATATTCACGATTCCTACCGTTGCTGGTATCATTGCTGCCATTGCAACCGGGTGTGAAATCAAGATTCTCAAAAAAGATGGTGATGAAATCAATTTCAACGATTTAACACAAACAAAATTTGATGATTTTATGAATATGATCAATAAAGAAAAGAATAAAATGAAGAATTCTGATAATGAAAAGTCGTCGAATCATGATCAGTCAGAAAACACAGAAACTGAAAATGAAGAAGATTACTTTGTTTCTGATGATGAAGAAAACAAGTAGTCATTAGAACTGAAATCTGTATCATCAATTGCTTTACAGTGCCTCAAATATGTGATAAAATCAAAAAAAATAACGCTGCGATGATGAAGAATAGTAACCTATAAATCCTATTAGAGAGTTAACGGTTGGTGTAAGTTAACAGGGTAAATATGTGAAGGCACTTTTGAGCTATGCAAACTTAAGTGGACCTTTGTGTCAACTAGGGTGGAACCGCGGAATAATCTTTCGTCCCTTCTTTGGGATGGAAGATTTTTTATTTTTAGGTATATCAATTAAAGCTGATCACTGGCAAAATAATTGAATACAATCTCTTAACTGTTATAAATTTAAACAATGTATAAAAAAATAACAGCAAAATGTAAAAAAAGGCATAGGAGGCAGTCATGGAAAAAGATACAGTTGAGCAAAATAGTGTTGAGAAAGTTACAATGGAGAAGGTTGTTTCATTATCAAAATCAAGGGGATTTATATTCCCAGGCTCAGATATTTACGGCGGTTTAGCAAATACTTGGGATTATGGTCCTTTAGGAGTAGAATTAAAGAATAACGTAAAACAGGCATGGTGGAAAAAATTCGTTCAAGGTTCTCCACTTAATGTAGGGATTGATAGTGCAATACTTATGAATCCTGAAGTCTGGGTTGCATCAGGTCACGTTGGTGGTTTTAATGATCCTTTAATGGATTGTAAATCATGTAAAACAAGATATAGAGCGGATCAATTGATAGAAGCGCATATGCAAACAAAAGGTGAAACAGCGGATGCCATAGATGCTTGGGGCAATGAAAAAATGGAAAAATACATTGCAGACGAAGGCATCAAGTGTTCTAACTGCGGTGCTATTAACTTTACAAATATTCGACAGTTTAATTTAATGTTCAAAACTTTCCAAGGTGTTGTTGAAGATTCATCAACTGAGATATTCTTGAGACCAGAAACAGCTCAAGGCATCTTTGTTAACTTTAAAGCAATTCAACGTGCTGCACGAAAAAAAATACCGTTTGGCATTGGACAAATTGGTAAGTCTTTTAGAAATGAAATTACGCCAGGTAACTTCACTTTTAGAACACGTGAATTTGAACAAATGGAACTTGAATTCTTTTGTGAACCAGGAGAAGATCTTAAGTGGTTTGCATATTGGAAAGAGTTCTGTATGTCATGGCTTCACAAACTTGGCATGAATCCTGCAAATGTAAAGTTCAGAGATCATGATTTAGAAGAATTATCACATTATTCTAACGCGACTACAGATATCGAATATAGATTCCCATTTGGTTGGGGAGAACTTTGGGGAATTGCAGATCGTACTGATTTCGACCTAAAAGCACATATGACTCATGCCAAAACTGATTTATCTTATCAAGATCCTATTACAAATGAAAAATACGTACCTTATTGTATTGAACCATCACTTGGTGCAGACCGCGTTACTTTGGCTTTCTTAGTGGATGCTTACAATGAAGAGGCACTTGAAGATGGCACAACACGAATTGTTTTAAAATTCCATCCAGCACTTGCACCATTTAAGGCTGCGATTTTCCCACTTTCTAAAAAACTCAATGAATCTGCAGAAAAAGTATTTTCTGAACTAGCAGAACATTTTAATGTTGATTTTGATGATTCAGGAAGTATTGGTAAACGTTATAGAAGACATGACGAAATAGGTACACCTTTCTGTATCACTTATGATTTTGAGTCAGAAATTGATCAAAGTGTTACAATTAGACATAGAGATACAATGGAGCAAGAAAGAGTGAAAATAGATTCACTTGTTGAATATATTAACCATCGTCTAAAATTCTAGAAAATTGATAGTCAAAACTTTGATTTCATAGGATATATCATTCCTCAATGCTGTTAAATAAAAGTTTTTTATTCTTTCTTTTAATTTTTACGTTTTAGAAATAAATATTGGGATATAATAATTATGATATTGTATTTTTTGGGAGGTTTAGATGGATAATCGATATTATATTTTCATACTTTCAGATTCGCTTGGTGAAACAGCATCACATGTCGCTAGGGCAGCCATGAATCAATTTTTGAATAAAGATTATGTCGTGAAGAAGTACAATTATGTTCGAGATGCTGATGCAGTCGAGGAAATTGTAATAGAAGCATCTAAGCATAAATCTATGGTTCTATTTACAACAGTTATGGAAGAACTCACAAACACCATTGTAACCATGTGTGCAACACATAATGTTATTTGTCATGATATATTATCTCCAGTGTTAAAGCAGTTTTCATCTTTCTTCGGGGATACACCAGTAAGAAAACCAGGAACGATGTATAAACTCGATGATGATTATTTTGAAAGAGTTGCGGCCATTGAATTCGCTGTAAAATATGATGATGGTAAAGATTTAAGAGGGTTAAAATATGCAGATATTGTGCTCTTAGGAATTTCAAGAACTTCTAAGACACCTTTGAGTATGTATTTGTCACATAAAAACGTTAAAGTAGCAAATGTTCCTTTAGTTCCTGAAATACAGGTTGCTAAAGAAATATTCCAAGTACCAAAGAACAAACTGATCGGACTTACGAATTCACCTGAAAAGCTCAATGAAATCCGCATTGAAAGACTTAGAGCTCTTGGTCTTTCATCAGATGTCGAATATGCAAATTTCGATAGAATACTTCATGAGCTTGACTATGCAGAAAAAGTGTATAAGCAGCTAGGTTGTCCTGTTATAAATGTTGCAAATAAAGCCATCGAGGAAACTGCAAGCATTATCCTCGAAATCACAGGACTCAACATCAAACTTAAATAGCATAGTTTTGCAATAGCAATTAGCATTTGCAATATCTTTAGGTAATTGACCCATAGTAAGTCTTGAATTTACTATGGGTTTTTTATAAAAATTCTTTGTGAGGGAAGGTTTTTATGATGAAAAAGTATGTATTTGCCTTTGAAGAAGGTAACAAGGAAATGAAAGCATCGTTAGGCGGTAAGGGTGCGAATCTAGCTGAGATGAAAAAAATCGGCCTCCCTGTACCAGACGGTTTTACCATCACGACTGAAGCATGTAATCAATACTATGTTGATGGTAAGAAAATTTCCGAAGAAATTAAGACACAAATTTTGAATTACTTAGTAAGACTAGAAGAAAAAACTGGTAAAAAGCTCGGTGATCATGATGATCCTTTGCTTGTATCAGTTCGTTCTGGAGCAGTGGTATCAATGCCTGGCATGATGGATACAGTGCTCAATCTCGGACTCAATGATTTGTCGGTTGAAGGGCTTGCGAAGCTCACTGAAAACCAACGTTTTGCTTATGACTGCTATCGAAGATTTATTCAAATGTTTGGTGATGTCGTACTTGAAATTCCAAAATACAAATTTGATAGGGTTTTAGATGGTCAGAAGGAAAAACAAGGTTATGAACTCGATACGCAACTGACAGTTGAAGATTTTACACATATTATTCGTGAATATAAAGAAATTGTTAAAAAAGAAAAGGGGTTTGATTTCCCTATGGATCCAAAAGAGCAAATGATGCTCGCAATTGAAGCAGTATTTGGCTCTTGGAATAACGACCGTGCAAGAGTATATCGTAATTACAACGATATTCCTCACGATCTTGGAACTGCTGTTAATATCCAATCCATGGTTTTTGGAAACATGGGTAACACATCAGGAACTGGGGTTGCATTTACAAGAAACCCATCAACTGGTGAAAATTTATTATTTGGTGAGTTTTTAATCAATGCACAAGGTGAAGATGTCGTTGCCGGTATTAGAACACCTCAAAAAATAGATGAATTAAAAGATGCGCTTCCTGAAGTTTATCAGCAATTTATCGATGTTGCTAACAAATTAGAGTCACATTATAAAGACATGCAAGATATTGAATTTACAGTTGAACGTAGTAAGTTATTTATGTTACAAACTAGAACAGGAAAAAGAACTGCATTTGCAGCAGTTAAAGTTGCAGTTGATATGGTTGCTGATGGTGTCATTTCTAAAGAAGAAGCTTTATTAAGAGTTCAACCTTCACAATTGGATCAACTATTGCACCCTATGTTTAGTCCAGATGCGCTTAAAGATGCTACTCCAATTGCAAAAGGGCTTCCTGCTTCTCCTGGCGCAGCTTCAGGTAGAGTTTATTTCCATTCTGAAGATGTTGCAAGACAAAAAGAAAACAACGTTGAATGTATTTTAGTTAGAACTGAAACTTCACCAGAAGATATCGAAGGTATGGTGGCAGCAAATGGTATCCTCACTGCTCGTGGCGGTATGACATCACATGCTGCTGTAGTTGCTAGAGGCATGGGAAAATGCTGTGTAGCTGGCTGTAGTGAAATCTTTGTTGACGAAGATGAAAAATACTTTAGGGTGGGTGAAGAAACGTTTAAAGAAGGAGATTGGATTTCTCTTGATGGAAATACAGGTGCTGTATATAAAGATAAACTAAAAACAGTAGAAGTGGCATTAACAGGCGACTTTGCTCTTTTATTATCTTGGGCTGACGAAGTTAGAACATTAGGCATCAGGACAAATGCTGATACACCAAGAGATGCTGAAACTGCGGTTAAATTTGGCGCTGAAGGAATTGGTCTTTGCAGAACTGAGCATATGTTCTTTAGTGAAGAGAGAATATTAAATGTAAGACGTATGATTCTTTCTGGCACTTTACAAGAACGTCTTGAAGCTTTGAAATTACTTCTTCCATATCAAAAAGAAGATTTTATCGGTATTTTTAAAGCTATGAAAGGCATGCCTGTGACCATTCGTTTATTAGATCCTCCTTTACACGAATTTGTACCTCACAAGGATGAAGAAATCAAAGAACTTGCAAAAGATCTTGGTCAAACGTATGAGTTTGTAAAATATAAAATTGAAAATCTCATGGAAACAAATCCGATGCTTGGTCATAGGGGCTGTAGACTTGCGATGACTTATCCAGAGATTTACGAGATGCAAAGCATCGCTATATTTGAAGCTGCTATCTATTGTAAAAAGGAACTTGGCATCGACGTTAAACCAGAGATCATGATTCCTCTTGTAGGACATTTGAAAGAGTTCACTGAACTTAGGTTACTAGTGAAAAAAGTAGCTGATCAGATTATAGGGGAAACAGATATCACGCTTGATTATAAAATAGGTACCATGATAGAAGTTCCTAGAGCAGCACTTATCGCGGATGAAATTGCAAAAGAAGCTGAATTTTTCTCATTTGGTACAAATGACTTAACACAAATGACACTTGGTTTTTCTAGAGATGATTCTGGTAAATTCTTACCTGAATACCTCAAGAAAAATGTATTTGATAAAGATCCATTTGAAACAATTGATCAAAATGGGGTAGGCAAGCTTATCACCATGGCATGTAATTTAGGAAAGCAAACACGCCCTGATATTAAACTTGGCATTTGTGGCGAACACGGTGGTGAACCTAAGTCAATTGAATTCTGTCATAAATCTGGGCTCAATTATGTTTCATGTTCGCCTTACAGAGTTCCAATTGCAAGACTTGCAGCGGCACATGCGGCAATTAAGAACAAATAAGCATTAAAATGACATTAAAACTAATCTAATTTTTTAAGGGGTATTATTCCAGCACTAATTGGAAAGTACCCCTTGATTACTTTTTAATCCACTTTATTGTTCACAAAATAGCGATTGATTTAATATATATCACTGATAAAATAGAAGTAATGCTTATTAATTAGAAAGAGGTGCGGCGAATGATTATTTATAGAGAAACTCAAGAGCAATTAGAACTTAAAAACCTTAGCAGTCGTGCTCAAAAGGTCATACAAAGTCAAGGTAGACGACAATTTGAAGAATTATGTCCACTTAGAACAGAATATCAAAGAGATAGAGATCGAATTTTGCATTCAAAGTCTTTTAGAAGGCTTAAACATAAAACACAAGTTTTCCTTTCACCTGAAGGAGACCATTATAGAACGAGACTAACACATACACTTGAAGTCGCCCAGATCTCTCGAACAATCGCAAGAGCGCTTTCTTTAAACGAGGATTTGACTGAAGCCATTGGTCTTGGACATGATTTAGGACATACACCATTTGGCCATTGTGGTGAAGAAAGACTCAATAAAATTCATCCAGGTGGATTTAAACATAACGAACAGAGTTTAAGAGTAGTGGATTATCTTGAAAGACGCAATAATAGCATGTTTGGCCTCAATCTTACCGATGAAGTGAGAGATGGTATTGTCAACCATGGTTCAAAAGGCACGCCTAAAACGCTTGAAGGTCAAATCGTCAGTAAGTGTGATAGAATCGCATATCTCAATCATGATATCGATGATGCCATAAGAGCAAATGTATTAACACTAGAGAGTCTACCTGAGAATATATTAAAAGTATTAGGTAGAACACATGGTCAGAGAATTAATACGATGATCATGGATATTATTATGCATAGCGATGAAAAAGATCAAATTTTAATGAGTGAACCAATTGAATATGCATTTAATGCACTTCGTAGTTTTATGTTTGAAAATGTTTATTTTAATAAAGAAGCTAAAAAAGAAGAAGAACGTGCTGAGTACATCGTAGAATCACTATACAACTATTATAAAGAACATCCTGAACAAATGCCTCCAGAACGTTTTGAAGACTATAACAACAGAGATGGGATCAATGCAGTTAAAGATTATATTGCGAGTATGTCGGATCGTTTCGCAGTAAATGTATATAAAGAACTTTTTATTCCAAAATTCTGGCTGTATTAAATATATAAACTTTTCTTAATAAAGAAGGATTTTTACGATTGATGTCGAAATAATTAGAGTCACTTAATATTTAAAGAAAGGTGAGTAAATGAGCATAAGAAATGAAGGGAATATTTTCGACTATATTTTGGATAATGTCAACTTAATTGATGTTATATCAAATTATATTACAGTTGAACGTTCTGGGAAAAATTATAAAGCATTGTGCCCATTTCATAATGAAAAAACAGCATCTTTCATAATTTCCGAGGAGAAACAACTATTTCACTGTTTCGGCTGTGGTGCCGCTGGCAACGCAATTGGGTTCATTACCCAATATGAAAATTTAGACAGCATTGATGCAGTGGAATTCTTAGCAGATAAATACCATATTGATATATCACAGTTTTCAAAAGGACCCGGACAAAAAAACACTAGTCAGCATGCTAAATACTATGATATATTAAGAGATGCGGCAGTTTTTTACTATAAAAACCTCAGATTACATCCCGAAGCCATGACATACCTTGATAAACGAGGTATTCATATTGATGTTGTAAAACAGTTTGGTTTAGGATTTTCTTCTGATGCATGGGCGGAACTGTTAAAAAGCATGTCTCAAAAATACGAAACGAAGGACCTTGAGAGTGTTGGGTTAATCATTGCAAATAAAGATAATACAAGTTTTTATGATCGATTTAGAAATCGAATCATTTTTCCTATTATTAATCCAAAAGGAAAAGTAATTGGATTTGGTGGCAGAGTCATGGATGACTCCCTACCAAAATATTTAAATTCACCTGAAACGGAAGTATTTAATAAAAGTCAAACACTTTATGGATTGAATCTCGCTAAAAGTAAGTTAAGCGATAAAAAGCAATTGATTATAGCTGAAGGTTATATGGATGTTATTGCACTTCATACGTATGGTTTTACCAATGCAGTAGCTACTTTAGGAACTGCACTTACAGCAGAACATGGTAGACTCATGCGCCGATATGCAGATGAAGTCATTATATGTTACGATTCAGATTTTGCCGGACAAAAAGCCACACTCAGAAGCTTAGATGTTCTACGTGGACTTATTGATAAAGTTAAAATCATCGTATTAGGTGAGAATTTAGATCCAGATGAATACCTGAAAAAATATGGTGCTGATAAATTTAGAGAAAAAATCGAAACCGCTATAACTGCGACAGAATATCGTATTAACCACTTGATGCAAGCTTATAACTTGAACAATGATCAGGAGAAAATAGAGTTTTTATCTAAGGCAGTTCTTATAATTGGGGAACTCAGCAATGCATTTGAGAAAAATCTTTTCATCGATAACTTATCGAATCAACTTCAAGTGAGTCGAGAGTTAATCGCACAAGAAGTTTTCAAAGAAAATTACAATGCTAATTCTCAATACGGTTTTCATACTAAAGTAAAGCAACAAGAAACCGTTATAAAATTATCAAGTGATCGTAAGAGGTACTTAGAACGCCAATTGGTAACCTATTATATCCACAAATTTGACACTTTAGATGAAACACAAAAAATGCTTATCAGTCAGTTTAACTATACTTCTGAACTACAGGAAATCATTGATTATATAATAAGCTACTATAATCAGTATCAAACATTTAATATGCAGCATATTATTGAAAATGCTGACTTATCAATTTCAACTGGTTTAGTTGAAATTATTCATGGTCATCTAGACCATATTGCTGATATTGATATCGATCATGTCATTCATAATTTAATGTTACTCAATATTGATGATGAAATTGAGGTACTAAAATTGATGTTAAAAGATTCTGATAATCCATCAGAACTTCAACTTAAGATTAAGAATAAAATCATTGAAAAGCAAGCGATAACTTTGAAAATCAGGAACCATAAATTTAAAAACTGAAAGGAGGCAATTCAATTGAGTGATAAATTGAATGCCAAACACCAAGAAATCGTAAAAGGTTTAATCAAAAAAGGTAAGAAAAGCGGTAGCTTAACTTACAAGGAAATTCAGGATAAATTATCTGAACTAGAAATTGACAAGGATCAAATCGAAGAAATTTATGACGCATTTTCAGCAATGAAAATTACTGTTATCCCTGAGAATGAGGATGATGAAGAAGAGGATCTTGACATAGATGATATAGAAGACATCGATCTTGAGGACTTAGAAGACTTAGAAGATCTTGAAGATTTAGATGATTTAGACGATTTAGATGATATTGACGATATTGACGATATTGATGATATCGACGATATGGATCGTATCAATGAACTTGAACCTTCTGAAGAAGAAGAAGAAGACAACGATAAAATCATTGATATATCTATTCCTAAAGGGATTAATATCGACGACCCAGTTCGTATGTACCTTAAAGAAATTGGAGAAGTTGCACTTTTATCTGGTGAAGAAGAAGTTGATTTAGCAAAACGTATGGCGACTGGTGACGAAGAAGCAAAACGTAAACTTTGTGAAGCAAACCTTAGACTTGTTGTAAGTATTGCAAAAAAATACGTAGGCCGTGGTATGTTATTCCTAGACTTAATTCAAGAAGGAAACTTAGGTCTTATTAAAGCAGTTGAAAAATTCGACTGGACAAAAGGCTTTAAATTTTCAACTTATGCAACTTGGTGGATTCGCCAAGCAATTACACGAGCTATTGCTGACCAAGCAAGAACAATTCGTATACCTGTGCATATGGTTGAAACCATCAACAAATTAATCCGAGTTCAGAGACAATTACTTCAAGAATATGGTAGAGAACCGCTTCCTGAAGAAATTGCAAAAGAAATGGATATGACAGTAGAAAAAGTAAGAGAAATTCTTAAGATTGCTCAAGAACCGGTTTCATTGGAAACACCAATTGGTGAAGAAGAAGATTCACATCTTGGCGATTTTATACCAGATAATGATGCTCCAGCTCCAGCTGATGCAGCTGCTTTCTCTATGTTAAAAGAACAATTAATGGAAGTGCTTGAAACATTAACACCAAGGGAACAAAAGGTATTAAAACTAAGATTTGGTCTTGAAGATGGAAGAGCTAGAACACTCGAAGAAGTAGGTAAAGAATTTGATGTTACTAGAGAAAGAATTCGTCAGATAGAAGCTAAAGCACTTAGAAAATTAAAACATCCAAGTAGAAGTAAAAAACTTAAAGACTATTTAGAATAGAATTTTTATTCATCATAACAATATAAAAACAATAAAAGAATTTGACGTATAGCAAATATACTCAAATTCTTTTTATTAATGCTATAAAAAGAATGCTACAACTTTTGTTGTATTTGAAGAGGATTATATGCAAAAAATTAAAATAGCAAATCGTATACATTTGATCATGGCACAAGCTAAGTTGATCAAATCACACTTTGATTCTATGGCTGATATTGGAACAGATCACGGCTATCTTCCTTACCTGATGCACTTTGATGGTTTAGTGGATTTAAGTATCCTTTGCGACATTAATGAAGGCCCACTTAAAAACGCTAGAAAAACGTTCTTGAAACACAATCAATTTAATGTCGACTTTAGACTTGGTTCAGGTATAGAGCCACTTTCAAAGGGCGAAGCTGAACTTGTTGTTATCGCTGGTATGGGTGGGGGATTAGTTCAAGATATAATGAATCATGATATTGAAAAATCTAAATCTTATCCATTTTATCTTATACAACCTATGACAGAGCAAAAACAACTTAGACAATTTTTGATTGACAATAATTTTGAAATATTATGGGACTCATTTTTTACGGATGCAAATAAATATTATGAGTTAATAGTTGTAAGTACTGTAGCTGGAAGCAGTTCATCTTCAGATCATAATTTTATAGCTATACCATGCGAAGATTTGGAATTTGGTTATAGGTTAAAAAAAGATCAAGTTGATCATTATTTTGATTTTTTAAATAATAAAAGGAACAAATATCTACACATTTTGAATCAAATTTCAAAAGACAAAACGAGTAATAAAGACAAAATATTAGAATGTGAAGAGAAACTAAATAACATTTCAAAAATTGAACAATCAATCAAGTCTCTGTAGCAAAGGAGAATATCATGAAGCATACAGTTAGAACTTTATATGATACAATCAATAAATTTGCACCATTCAATACTGCAGATTCTTGGGATAATTCAGGTCTACTGATTGGATCGATGGATCAGGAAGTTTTTAATGTTTTGATAGCACTTGATATTACTGAAGAAGTAGTTGAGGAAGCAATTCAAAACAAATGTCAATTAATCATTACTCATCATCCGTTTATTTTTAAAGGTGTCATGACGATTACGGAACACAATTATGTTGGAAAACTACTTCAGAGAATTATTCAAAATAGGATCTCAGTCATAGCTGCACACACAAACATTGACCGTTCTACAACTCATGGCATTAATCTATTTTTAGCTCAAGCTTATCGGCTTGAAGATTGTTTGTCTTTAAATGAAGAACAGGGCTATGGTATTGTTGGTAATTTATCTGCACCATTAAATTTAGATTCATTAATTACGCTTACAAAATCAATTTTTACTATCGATATCATCAAAGTAAGTAACTATCAACTAAAAGATATTTCTAAAATAGCAATTTGTAGTGGTGCTTCAGCTGATTTTATGGAAGATGCACTATCTCATTCTGCGGATCTTTATATAACCAGTGATATAAAATACCATGAAGCACAAAAGGTTTTAGGTAGTAATATGATCTTATTTGATATTGGACATTTTGAAAGTGAATTCATCTACCTTAAAACTTTACGTTTGCATCTACTAGACAATCTAGTTGAAGACGATATCTCCATTAGAATTAGTGAAACTGAAAAACCTATATTCAGATATCTATAACGTTATATTAAAATGTTCTGAATGAAGCATGATAATTGTGTCTGAGATACAATAGCATGCTTTTATTTGGTTATAACTCATGAAAATTGGATATATATAATTTTAAGTGTAACTATAAAATTAAGAGGTGATTAATATGTCAAAAAAACTATGTAAGCTTGTTAGCGACGATGTTCTGGAAAAAGATCCAAAAGCATATATAAAATTAGTAAATGAGGCGCGCTTTGTCTGTAAAAAATGTGGTCGTGTTGCCAAAGATGAAGATAATCTCTGTAAACCAAAAGCAATTAAAATTAAGAAAGCAAAAAAGGCAAAAAAAGAAGATTAATTGTAAAATCTAGGTAAAAACCACATATTTTCAATTACAGATAAAATTTATAAAGGTATAATAAATAGTATAAAACTTAATAAAAATTTATAAGATCTATTATATTGCATGTGTGTTATTAGGAGGAAAAATGAATCATTTATTTGCGGCAATAGATTTGGGTTCAAATGCCATAAAACTAAAAATTGTACAAGTTGAAGGTGGTTTAATGATGCCACTTGAAGATATATCCGTACAAATTCCATTAGGTGATGAAGTTTTTCTTTCTAACACCATACAACTTGAAACTGTAAAAGAAGCAGTTGAAACACTTAATTTTTTCAAACAAACAATGGAAACATATGGTGTCACAAACTATAAAGCTGTTGCTACCAGTGCACTTAGAGAAGCAGAGAATTCAAAGAACATTGTCGAGATTATACGCATGAGAACTGGACTGGATGTTGAAGTAGTTGAAGATACAATTGAAAAATTTCTAACGTATAAATCGATTAGAGACAAAATCGATAGCTATAAAGAGATTAGAAAGGGATCTTTGCTAGTTGAAGTAAACTCAGGTAGTTGTGACATCAGTATCTATACACAAAACAAACTCATGAAAAATGATGAAATAAAACTTGGCATTAAAAGTCTAAAGTACATGCTTATCGAGCTGGAAAAACGGACTGTTCATTATCCATATGTACTTAAAGAACTTATAGAGACTCGTACCTCACATATATGGCCAAACATTGAAGCCAAAAAACTCACTCATTTTTTAGCTGTCGGTGGAGAAGCAAAGCAAATGAATGAACTTTTGTTTAACGGTGCAGAAGAAGTGCCTATGTCACTTTTTAAAAGTTACAGCTCTCAAGCTATGGCCAATGATTATGAATTAAGGCGTAAAGTTGAAACAAATAACATTAACTGGTACGAATTTTTAGCCACTATAATTCTATATGATGTTTTTACTGAGTTAGTAGATGCAAAATACTTAACGGTTCCCAATATTTCACTTCGAGATGGTATTTTAGCAGAATTAGTCGAGAAAGAATTTTCCTTGACCCGTTACAAACACTTTAATAATGATGTCTATAATCTTGCCTATGAAATTAGCAAACGCTACAAAAGTAGTGAATCGCATGTTAAACACATGGAGCATTCTGCACTTGTTCTATTTAAAGCACTTAAAGATAGTTTTGAGTTTCATGAACGCGATGAGATGCTTTTAAGACTTGCTGCAATATTACATGAAATTGGTAAATTCACACGTATGCGCGATTATTTAGTTACAACTTTTGAGAAGATCAGTAATCTAGATATATTTGGTGTAAAAGACGATGAAGCACTTATGATTGCACATATGTGTCGGTTGATTTCCAGTTCAGAACAGAAAATGTATGAAAATATGATCAATGGTATACATCTTAATGATCAAATCCGTATATTCAAACTTGCTTCAATTTTATCGATTGCAGATGCCCTTGATAAAGGAAAGAAACAACGTATTACAATCGTTGATGCAGAAATAACAGAAAACAATTTCTACATTATGATTAAAAGAGATTCTGAAACGATCTTAGAAGATTGGAGTTTCGAATTTACAATTGATAACTTTGCCAATACATTTGGCATTATACCAGAATTAAAGGATGTGGACGAATGATTTTCAATAGAGAGTTAAGCTGGTTAGAATTTAATAGACGTGTGTTGATGGAAATGGAAGATCTAACAACGCCTTTACTAGAAAGACTACGCTTTAGTGCGATTTTTTCATCAAATCTCGATGAATTCTTTATGGTCCGTGTCGCTGCAATTAAAAACCAAATTAGTTCAGGTTACGAAGATGCAGATCCAACAGGATTAACTGCTAAAGAAAAACTCGAACTGATAAACGAAACGGTTTCGGAACTGGTTAACTTACAGTATAAGATGACCATGTCTCAACTGGAAACACTAAGAGAAGAAGGCATTAGTATTATTCATAAATCTGAGTTTAACTCAAACATACTCGAACAATTGGAGAAAAAATTTAGTCTTGAGATTTTTCCTGTACTTACACCAATGGCGGTAGATTTTTCAAGGAGATTTCCGCTCATTGCCAATAAAAGTTTGTATATTGGGGTCAAACTGTTAATCGGTTTAGAGACAAAATTAGCCATGGTTCAAGTGCCAAGTGTACTTGAGAGGTTGATTAAAGTAAACGATTGTAAATCAACAGTTTGTTACGTTCTTCTTGAAGATGTAATTGAGACATTTATTGATAAGTTATTCTTAGGGCATCAAGTGCTTGCAACTTGCCAATTTAGAGCAACTAGAAATGGCGATATCAATATCGTTGAAGATGAAGCAGAAGACTTACTCATGGTAATAGAGGAAGCTGTTAAACTCAGAAAATGGGGAGAAACAGTGAGACTCGAAATCCGTCAAGGAGAAGACCCTTGGTTACTTAAAGTGCTTCAAGACGCCTTGATGGTAGAATCTAAACAAGTTTTTAAAGAGGATGGTATATTAGACCTAACCGTATTATTTAAAATAAAACCGCCTAAAAACATGTTAAATCTTACTAAAGCAGCTTACAAACCCAAAAGATATCCCGTCATAGATAAAAAAAATATATTTAAAACAATTAGAGAAGGGGATATTTTTCTACATCATCCCTACGAGACCTTCGATACTGTTGTTGATTTTATCAAACAAGCGAGTAAAGATCCTCATGTTTTAGCCATTAAACAGACTTTATATAGAGTAAGTGGCGACTCTCAAATTGTAAAAGCACTTGCGGAAGCTGCTGAAAAAGGTAAGCAAGTTACAGTATTAGTTGAACTAAGAGCTCGTTTTGATGAAGAAAACAATATTAATTGGGCAAAGAAACTGGAACAACGTGGCGTTCATGTTATCTATGGAATATATGGTTTAAAAACACATTCCAAAATCACTTTAGTCGTTCGACGTGAAAAAAACAAAATAAGACGCTACCTACACCTCAGTACAGGTAATTACAACGACCAAACTGCTAAAGTCTATACTGATATGGGTATAATCACATGTAACGAAAGTTTCGGAGCCGACGCTTCCGTATTTTTTAATATGGTTTCAGGTTTTGTAACTTCAGTCAATACAAGTATCATGAGTGTTGCACCATTTACTTTAAGACAGAAGTTTAACGACTTGATTGATCGCGAAATTTCACATGCTAAAGCCGGACACAAAGCAGTTATTATCGCCAAAATGAATGCACTTGTCGATCTCGAGATTATTGCAAAGCTTTATGAAGCTTCTAAAGCGGGCGTGAAGATTCAACTCTTGATTCGTGGTATCTGTACTTTGAAACCTGGCGTTGAGGGCATTAGTGATAATATCAAAGTAACGAGCATTGTTGGCGAATTTCTAGAACACAGCAGAATATTCTATTTTGAGAACCATCGAAAATCCGAGATCTATTTATCAAGCGCAGACTGGATGACTCGTAATCTAAGCAGAAGAGTAGAGTTACTTTTCCCGATAGAAGATCCCTCTATTGCTGAGCGGATTTTATATACTTTGAAATTGTATCTTGCTGACAATCAAAAAACTTGGCAACTTACTTCAAATGGAAAATATGAAAAACATATCAGTACGGAAAATCCAATTAAAGCTCAAGAAATACTAAAAACACTTGAATATACAAGCAACAAGGAATACGTTAACCAAATAAAATCAATACTAGAAAGAAAGTGATTTAATGAAACGTTCTATTGCAATAATCGACCTTGGTTCCAACTCTATTCGCATGAACATCATCGGTATCAATGAACGCGGTGGATATAGTATTTTTGATCAAGCCAGCGAAATGGTTAGGCTTAGTGAAGGTATGGGAGAAAAACTTACATTACAACCTTTGCCAATTAAAAGGACTATAGATGCTCTATTGTATTTCAAAAAACTGATTGAAGTGAACAACACAGCTGAAGTATATGCACTAGCAACTGCAGCTGTTAGAATGGCGGTTAATCAAAAGGAGTTCCTTTCTCAAGTCAAATCTGAAACTGGATTTGATTTTATAGTCCTCAGTGGAGACCAGGAAGCTTATTATGATTATCTTGGTGTTGTCAATTCCATGAGTATGGATGATGCACTTATACTAGACATCGGTGGTGGTAGTACTGAACTCATCTGGATGAAGAATAGAAAATTAAAAGAGGCGATTAGTTTGCCTTTTGGTTCAGTGACACTTACAGAACGCTTCAATGATATCAAAAACAAAAAGAAACGAGTCGAAGCCGCACACAAATATATCGACAAGCATCTTGATCAATTACCTTGGCTAAAAGAATTAAAAGGAAAAACAGTTATTGGTTTAGGCGGTGTGATAAGAACTCTTGGGAAAATTGATAGAGATCTTAATGGTTACCCAATTGAAAATATGCATAATTATAGAATGCATGAGAGTGAAGTTGATGCAATTTGCGATAGAATTCTTACAACTGATGTGAAAGATTTAGATAAAATAAGTGGTATTAGTAAAAAAAGAGCAGATATCATCACACTGGGAATCTTACCTTTCAAATGTATTTTTGAAAGAATTGATTCACCAGAAATAAGAATTAGCGGCAACGGACTTAGAGATGGTTATTTCTACGAGAAGTATTTTCCATCTATCAATCAACCTATTATTGTAAAAGATGTTTTATTGCAAAGCAAACAGAACATGATCAATCGTTTCGAAATAAATGAGACACATGCTAAACACGTTCAGTTTTTAGCACTGAAAATATTTCATTCGCTGGAACAAACCGTACAATATAATGAAACAGATCAAAAGATTTTAAGTACTGCAGCGTTATTACACGATATAGGTATTCATATTGAATATTATGACCATCATATTCACGGCTTTTACTTAATTCTCAATGGCCGTTTGGAAGGTTTAACTAATCCAGAACGTATTGCAGTTGCATATCTTGTAGGATCTCATCGAGAAGAAGTTATCAAATCACGAATGAGTGATTTCGAAAACATTTTGAGTAAAGCCGAAATATCAAGATTAAGTAAACTCATCGTCTTACTTAACATTGCAGAGCAGTTAGACCGGGCTGAAAATTCCGCTGTTAAAGATATTGATATACGTATCGTAAATGGTCAGGTCATCCTAAAACTTTTAAGCACTGAGTCCACCGATCTTGAAAAAGCATCTTCAAAGCGATTTTCAGAAAGATTTGAAAAACAATATCAAATGCCACTGATTATAATATGAAATCATATTTCAATTCCTTTACAATGTAAAAAGTCACTTGATTAGGTCTTAACAATTGGATATAATGGTAAAGTTCCGTTTTTTTGACCTATGGATAGTTTTCATTTTTTGAACACTATCCTTATTCTTTTGTGGAGGGAATTATGAAGGTAAAGAAACACCCAGATTATGAAAAAGAGCTCAATAGACTAAATGAAACTAAAGAACATATCGAACATACCATAACATCAGTAGAAACTTATAGGAAAATGTTTAGTGACAACATCAAGGATGCCATGAGCAACCTTGATACACAAGAGAGTTCTTCCAATTATATCGACGCTTTGATCAACACTCAGTTCGTTGAAATTGCTGATAAAAACTATGACAATTTACTTAGGGCACGTAAAAAACCATATTTCGCTCGAATTGATTTCAAGCAAAAGGGCAATTCACTTAGAGAACAATTTTATATAGGAAAAACCTCCTTATTACGAGATGGGGAATTTACGCCACTAGTTGTCGACTGGCGTGCACCTATAGCGACTTTATACTATGAAGGACGACTTGGTGAGAATCAGTACGAATCAGAAGGGGATATCTATGAAGGCGAATTGTTTCTAAAAAGACAAATTGCAATAGAAGATGGTAAACTTGAAGACTTCATCGACGTAGATATCACTACCAATGATGCCTTTTTACAAGCATCACTAGAAGCAAGTGCTGATCAAAGATTAAAAGATATCGCATCTACGATTCAGGCTGAACAAAATAGGGTCATTAGAGCCAATATGAGGCGTCCGTTAATCGTACAAGGCGTTGCTGGCTCAGGAAAGACCACTATAGCCCTACACAGAATTGCATATTTCATATATACCTATGAAAAAACCTTTAATCCTGAATCATTTATGATTATTGCTCCCAATCGCTTATTTATTAATTATATCTCTGAGGTCTTACCTGAACTCGGTGTTGAAAAGGTGAAACAAACAACTTATATAGACTTTATGAATGAACTGATCGGAAAAAATATCAATTTGATAGATAAAAACGAAAAATTAATTAAACTTTTACATGAAGGGCAAGATGCAAATCAACTCTTATTGTGGAATACTAAATTTAAAGGTTCTTTAGAGTATATGCAGGGGATAGAAAATTATCTAGCAGATATTGAAAAAAATTACACACCAAGTCAACATTTTAGTTATCAAGGTGAAGTCATAGCAAGTCGTGTTGAAATACGAACCCTTTTCCTTGATAGTTATAGATATATGCCACTCATAAAACGTGTACATGAGATTAAGAAGTTAATAACATTTAGGTTAAAACAAGTTCATAAAGAAAAATTAGTTAAAACTGAAGATAATTATAATTTAAAAATCGATCATATTTTGAGAGTTAAAGAGCCCGGTGAAGAGAGACGAGCGCAAGTGGTTTCACTTATGGATGAACGCGATCAAAAATTATCCGATTTGAAGCATGAGTTTAAACATGCAGTTAAAAATTATATGACACTATTTCCAAAGCAGAATTACATGGACTATTATACTGAACTCATGACACAAATTGATATTTTTGAGAAGTATTTTGGGTTAACTTTAAACCTAGATCAAATGAAATATCATATAAACCTCAGTCAATCCCTAATTCATAAAGGTAAATTTGAACTTGAAGATTTGTCTGCATTGCTTTATTTTAAGAACAAATTACATGGTTTTGATGATACTTTGGAAATCACAACTTTAGTTATCGACGAAGCACAAGATTTTAGTATGTTTCAGTTTTACATCTTAAAACACGTTTTGAAAACCGTTAGACTTACCTTGTTAGGAGACCTATCACAGGGAATTCACTCATACAGAGGAACAACTGATTGGGAAGTTGTTATGAATCAAGTTTTCCCAGATGATCAGCCCAGTTATATGACTTTAGTTCAAAGCTATAGAACAACTGTAGAAATAATGGATGCTGCCAATATAATATTAAGTAAATTAAATGATAATAGCCTTGTTTATGCTAAACCCGTCATTAGGCATGGTGAAATACCTTTAATCAAGGAATTTGATAACGTGGAACTTTTATTAAAAACGGTTTATAAAAAAGTAGATGATTTGCACGGGAAAGGTTACAAATCAATTGCCCTAATTTGTAAAACAAAAGCTGAATGCATCATGTTAAAGCGTGCTTTTGATCAACAAAAAAAGCACCTTGTAAAAATCCTTGATGAAAAAGAAGAGCATTATAGTGCTGGTATCATATTGGTACCTTCCTATTTTGCAAAAGGTCTTGAATTCGATGCGGTTATTATACTTGCAATAACAGAGGGGTATAGTCTACACCCACTGGACGTAAAACTTTTGTACGTTGCAATGACGAGAGCACTACATCATATGGATCTTTTATATGTTAAGAATACAATGCCAATTCTTGAAAATAATTCAACTTTAACTTGAACTTTTGATATAATGAAAAAAATGGAGGGGAATATGAAAATAACTAAAAAACGAGTTTTCTTAAGCATTTTAATCATTTTTTTATGTGTCATAGCGTATGGTACCTTTTGGTTTTTATCTTCAAATGCACCAGATGAACTAGCACTTTCAAGTTTAAAAGGGAGCGCAACTGTGGATGTGATTGATACAAAGGATTATATTTATTTTTCACCTAAAACAGTATCAAGTAAAGGCATCATTTTCTATCCCGGTGCAAAAGTTGAACCGGAAGCTTATAGTGTCTTAGGGCTTAATCTTGCAGAAAAAGGCATTCCATTCGTCGTTGTAAAAATGCCTATTAATTTTGCGATTTTTGATATCAATAAAGCTGAAAAGATCAAAGATGATATACCTTATGATTCGTCATGGTTCATAGGCGGCCACTCACTTGGTGGTAGTATGGCAGCAAAATATCTATATGATCACCCTGAAGTGTTTAGTGGCATCATTTTCTTTGCTTCTTATCCAGCTGGAGCAAGTAACGATTTGTCAAAGTTCCCAATAAAAGCACTATCCATCAGAGGCTCTGTAGACGCCTTAGTGACACGTGAAAAAGTCGAGGATAAATCGCCTTACTTACCAAACAGCACACAGTACGTCACCATTGAAGGTGGTAATCATAGCCAGTTTGGCAATTATGGACACCAAAAAGGTGATAACGAAGCTTTAATTTCTAGTGAAGAGCAGATGAATCAAATTATCGATGCTGTTGTTAAATTTATGAAGTAATTACGTCTCATTATACTTTGGGAGAAGGTTATGAAGATCGGACAATTTGCGGTTCAAAATGAGACCAGTATAGACACAATAAGGCACTATATGTCTTTAGGATTAATCATCCCAGAAAAGCATAAAACGCAATTTGATTTTGACGACAATTGCACTTATGATTTTAAGGAAATCACTATTTTAAAAAAAATAGGCTTTACTTTATCTGAAATTCAACAGTTGATGCTTTATCGCAGGATTGGGAAATTAACAGGTTATGATAGACGGATCACTTATACTTCTTTTTTTGAAAAAAAGAAAGCTCAAATAGAAAGTGAAATCATAAAACTTAATGAAATGAAACTAAACTTGGATGCCGCTTTGATCGAGATGAATCATGAGCTTGAACTTGATAAATCAATTATTCCCGAAACCTTAGGTATTCCATTTAAATCTTTGGATTTATTTTGTTGTCCTGAGTGTCAGGGGACATTAAATATCTTAGATGGTAAAATCCAAAACGATCAACTAATTAATGCCGTATTAGAGTGTGATCTTCACCATCAAGTTGTGATTATAGATGGTGTTATTTATCATCAAGATTCAGTCCCTGGTACTTATTTTGATGAAGATGAGGATGAAGTTAATCTACACCGATATAGTGAATCCTATATAGATGAGTATATTAACACAACACATATTGACTATTTGCAAAAGCTTTATTCTGGACTTGAGTGGTCTTCAAGACATTTGGATTTTGAATCAATGTCAGATGAAATAGTTTTGGAACTCGGTAGTGGTCATGGTTATTTTATGCGTCATATGATAGATCGTTTTCCTAAAAATGTCACTTATATCGCAGTAGATCACGATGCAATCAAACTACGATGGCTCAAGAAAATCATTGAAAGAAGTAAGCCAAATTGTAAAGTGGTCTTTATCTGTTCTGACTTTACCAAAATTCCCATAAAACCTATATCTGTTGATTGGCTACTTGATATTTCCGGATCAAGTAACTTTGCATTTGACCATCAAGAATTTTTGCTTGATAAAATTGATGGCCTCACAAAAGAAGATGCTCATCTTCATGGTTATTATATTATATTTAAAAATTTTGCCTCCACATCAAAGATACCACTTGAGTTTCGGGATGGTTTTAAAATTCAGCCTTTAAAGAAATTTATCAAAAAGTTGGGCTATAAATGTATCAGCGAGTTCGAAACAGAACCAGTTGAAAAAGGTGGTCCACTTGAAGATTATTTTGTTGAAGGCGAACATGTATGTAGTTTTTTATATACTGGCATAAAAGGTCAGAAACCATTGGGTTAACCCGATGGTTTCACTTATTTTTTGAGAAAATGTATTGTATTTTAGAAATTTAGATATTGCTGTTGCCTTAACACGATGATGTAGACTTAAAGTAATAGAGGAGGTACTGACAATGGAAATAACTTCAAATTACGAACCCAATCATATTCTCAAGAGAAAAACATTTAATAACCTTTTCCTTTTTACTTCTGGAAAGGCCGTCTCCATATTTGGCTCATCGGTTTATACCTTTGCAATAAGCCTTTATGTACTTAAAATAACTGGATCAGCGCTAAATTATGCCACCACCCTTATGTTAAGCATCGTTCCCATGATCATCATCAGTCCCATAGCGGGTGTGGTTGCAGACAGAATTCCAAAGAAATGGCTCGTCGTCGGGATGGACCTTGCAAATGGGTTGCTTTTTTTGCTTATATTTGTTTATGCCAATACGACAGAGCTCTCTTTAACTATAATTTATATATCCACTGTTTTACTTAATATCTTTACAACATTCTTCGGAATTGGGATGGAAGCTGCAAAGCCTTCACTGGTCACACAAGATAGATTAATCAAAATCAATTCTCTAAGCAAATTAATTGACTCAGCGTCTTCAATCCTTGGACCAGTTGTTGGTGGTATCATTTTTGCATTTATAAACATCAATTATTTTATCTTATTTAATGCAATTTCTTTTATTTTTTCAGCAATTACTGAGTGTTTTATTGATTTCCACTTAAACCCTTTGCATAAAAAAAGTGAAAAAAATGATCAAAGTAGTTTCAGTACAGACTTAAAAGAGGGATGGCATTTTTTCTCTCATAATAAATCTATCTTAGAACTTTTTTTCGTATTTGTATCGCTTAACTTTCTGCTTGGATTTTCAGTAAATGTTCCTGGTCCATATATCATCAATCAACTTTTAGAGCTGCCTTCTTCTAGCTTCGGGATCATCAATGGTATGTTTCCTGTTGGGCTAATAATAGGGACATTAAGCGTCGAGAAATTAATGCAAAAAGTTGAATTTCGAAAATTATTGATTTCGATGAATGGATTTATTGCAATACTGGCTATGCTTATAGGACTACCAATATTATTTAACTTTGTAGGAGGCGTAAGCCTTATATTTTATTCAGTTATATTCGCACTGATGGGCGTCGCTATTGCTTATGTGGATGTGCCGCTTATGACGATTTTGCAAAATGAAATCCCTCAAAATTTATTAGGCAGAGTCCTTAGTTTAATTATGAGCCTTGTAAAAGTGATCCTTCCGGTAGCATTAATTACATCAGGCGCACTAATTGGAAAGGTTCCGATAATCGTCTTACCAATAATTGGGGCATGTTTACCTCTGATATATAGTGTTTATCTATTGCTGCTTATTCAAAAGAACAAGATATAAAAATGATAAGCCGAAATTTATGATATTTATTTAGATTTTTATAATCCGGAAAAAAACTCTTGAAAACACTATATCATTTTGATATAGTGTTTTTATTAATACAGATTTTAATTTATAAAAATCAACAAATATAAGACACATGCGAATGGGTGACATAATATATTTATGTCTACTATTAATATATTTAGAAAGGAGTAACGTTTGGGAAGAGAAAATAAAACCAAATATGTAATTTTAGGACTATTAAATCATGAACCCATGAGTGGTTATGACATCAAAAAAAGAGTGGATTTATCATTGAAAATGTTTTGGGATACTGGCTTTGGACAAATATATCCAACGATTAAATCCATGTGTACAGAAGAACTTATTGAAAACTATGATAAAACTACTAACTTAGGTCCAGAAAAAATTCAATATAGGATTACTGAGAAGGGGAAAATACAACTTAATGAATGGTTAAAAATTCCAACTGACCCGATTAACCATAAAATAGAATTGTTACTTAAGCTGTTTTTTAGTGCAGGAACATCTCCTATTTATCCTATTATGAATATTGAAACATTTCAAAAGGATGCAGAAAAAAACTTGCATATGTTATCACGATTTTCAGAAAGTTTAAAACCAATAATCGACGATAGCGATGATCACTTATATTACTATTTAACTGTACTTTTTGGTCAAAAAATTTATGATGCTTACTCAGAGTGGTCTGCTGAAGCGATTGAACTTATCAAAGCACATATTGAATCTACAAATTTACAATAGGAGGGGAATATGACCCAGTTTGCAATAAATAAAAGACAAAAAATTAGAAAAGGCATTATTTTCATCTCGTTTTTACTCTTTCCAATTACGATTTACTATTTTTCACCTTACTTAATTGTTCAAGCTGCGTTTGAGGGAATTGTGGCAGGTAGTTTTATCATTTTCACTTTAATGTTTTTAAGCTCGATTTTCTTTGGCCGCGCTTTTTGCGGTTGGCTTTGTCCCGCAGGTGGCCTTCAGGAAGCAGCATTTATCGTCAATAAAGCACCCAACAAAGGTGGTTTTAGAAAATTGATAAAATATGGTATCTGGTTACCATGGGTGACCATTATCTTACTTTTACTCATAAATGCTGGTGGCATAAAGAAAGTAGATATGCTTTATCAAACCTGGCACGGTATATCTGTTTCTAATCCTACAGCCTATATTATCTACTATGGTGTAGTGTTTCTTATCGTTATCTTCTCCTATATCTCAGGAAAACGTTCTTTTTGTCATACTATCTGTTGGATGGCACCATTTATGGTACTTGGTATACTCATCAGAAGTAAATTGGGTATCCCTGGACTTAAGATGAAAACTGAATCCGAAAAATGTATTAGTTGCGGAAATTGTAATTCCAAATGCTCTATGAGCTTAGACGTGAAAGATCTTGTAAAGAATCAAAAACTAACATCAAACATCGATTGCATACTTTGTGGCGAATGTATAGACGCATGTCCTAAAAAAGTAATTCAATTTAAAATGCTATAAACTTAATTTGAGTTTTTGCTATTTTTATCAATATTCAGTCCCAGATGCACTTCAGCCTTTGCAGTGTGATCTGGGAATTTTTAATGTTATTTTAAGGTCTATAGTGGTACAAATGAATATATTGAACTTAAATGGGTAAAAATTACAGGAGTGACTAAAACGGTACAATACGACTAGTAGACCAGGCAGATGCTTCTTATATTGAAATATACTTTACTAATAATACGGTCTCAGAGATTAGAATGTATATGAACTAATCTCAAAATGGAGGTTCTATGGAGAGAACTAGATTACTTGCTATAGGTATCATTTTTTTATTATTAATTTCATATAGAAACGAAATTACGTATGCCTATGACGCTTTAAATACTACATTATCTTCAGAAGAAATGAAGTCAGATGATCATATCGTTAAAACACTTGTCTCTTTGAATCACACAATCCAAGAAGTGGAAAGTAACAGTTCATTTAACACGTACCCTTTAAATTTCATTGAGAATAGAGAAGTCTTACCTGCACTACCTTCAACTAAGCAATTCAAAAATTTTAATACTTATAGCGGCATAGCAGGGAATTACTGGGTTTATAATATATTAGAATGTGAAGTCGAATTGAATTTAGAAGCGAAAAAGAGGGTCACTGATGTCGTTTATAATACAACTAATTCATATGTTACATCAAACAGCAGAATAGATTACTTAGCAGGTACAACTTTTGATTTAAAACTTTCTGACTTTGAAAAAGACGAAATCATTTTTAATCACCCTTCTTCATGGAAAAGTAGTGCATCACTAGATAATAATATTGAGCTCTATTTATCACCTAATACTTATGGCTGGGTAGAATTTGCACCTTTCTATTATAAAGTAACTGGTGTTATCTCGTTTTATAACTGGCATGGTGATTTAAAAGAAGAAAAAATAGTGACTACTTTGGTACCAAAAAATGATGCGGGCATTTTAGAAGGGATTTACTATTTCATGGAATCAAATAATTCTCCATGATATACTTATAATAAAAGTATATTAGGAGCTTTTAATGAAAACAATAGATATAAGAAGAAGTGTTAGGCGATACGAAGAAACAATTATACCGATGGAGAAAATTGACGCTATGTTAAGAGCGGCGATGCAAGCACCTTCTGCTGGCAATCAACAACCGTGGGAATTTGTGGTAGTAAGAAACGGACTCATCTTAGACGTTTTATCAAAGGTGAGTCCTTTTGCTGGACTTATTGCAAATGCGCCACTCGCTATCGTTTTACTCTGTAACAAAGATCGTCTTAAAAAACCTGATATGTGGCAACAAGATATGGCTGCTGCTACAGAAAATTTACTTTTAGAAGCAGTTTATCAAGAATTAGGGGCAGTTTGGATAGGGGTTGCACCACTTGAAGAGAGAATGAATCATGTTAAATTAGCCCTAAATCTAAGTGAAAATCTCATCCCATTTTGTGTCTTAGCAATTGGCGTTCCAAGCGAGGGACATAACAATAAATTTATCGATCGTTTTGACTTAACAAGAATTTCATATATTGATTAACAAGTATAGGAGGAATGCTTTGATGTTAAACTATTATGTATACACAAAAGAAATAGCCGATTTTTCTATTTCAGACTCTTTTTTTATTGGATGGCCAAATCCACCAAGTTCTGAAACACACAAAAAGATATTAGCAGAAAGTTATCGTGCTATCATATGTGTTGACGATGAGACTTCAACCATCATAGGGTTTATAAATGCAGTAAGTGATGGCATTTTATCTGCTTATATACCACTTTTAGAAGTAATTCCTTCTTATCAAGGCCGTGGTGTTGGTAAACAATTAGTAAGTATGATGCTTAAAGAACTAAGTGATCTATATATGGTCGATTTACTTTGTGATCCTCATTTACAGTCATATTATGAAAAATTAGGCATGATTCCATCACAAGGGATGGTTCTTCGTAACTATGAACGCCAGAATGGTACAATACAAAAAAACTTTAATACAGTTGAACTTGCAGATAAATTAGCTCATGTAACTAATATTGAGGTTTCAAAAGAAGAACTTCGTCAGTTAGAAAAGCAGTTTTGTGAGGATGTAGCAACACTTGGTGCAATTGGCTGGAGTAAATATTTTGCAAAAAGTGGTAGAATGTTAACGAAAAATGGTGTTCCAATTGAAGGAAAAGAGGCAATTAAGAATGCAATGACTCCATTTTTTGAACTTGAAAACTTGAATTTTTTTTGGGAACCTACCCATATAGAAGTTTCAAATGATGCCACTTTAGCTGTAACTTATGGCAATTACAAGCGGACCTATATTTTGGAAAGCGAGAAAATAGAAGAAGCTGGGATGTACATGACCGTATGGACAAAAAATCATACCGGTAAATGGCAAATAAGTGCAGATGTTGGAAATTAAAAACCTAGATTTGATATATTATGTATTAAATTGCACACAGTTGCACAAATTTGAAAGAATATTCTGATTTTTTTATAATCTTGTTTTGATTTCTGTACAATCTGTGGTATTATATTAGATAAGTGGGCGTGGTTACTAATAATCCGCCTTTGAACTGCAATCATATTAGACAGGTGTTGCAGTCAATTACTAATATAAGTACTATGGAGGGGACGTTATATGCACAAGATGGATTTATTTGCAGCAATATTTGACTACATTGAAAATCTTTTTTCAAAAAAATTAAGTGAAATTGAAAAACAGTCTATTAAGGATTCTTTCGAAAAAATCAACATTGAGGATGGCATTGAACGAGCGATTCGTGCAATTGAATTGGGACTGCATATAAAACTTCCTCATGAACTTTTCGTTGAAACCAGAGGGCATGTGTGCCATGATCCAATAGAGTTGATTTTACACAGATTAAATTTCGAAGCTTCAATGTGGACTAACGAATATCATAACGGTATCTATCAAAGTGAAATTGTTTGATTATTAAATATAAATAACAAAAACGGGAAAACCCGTTTTTTTTAATGTAAAAAGAGGAATTTTCCATGTTTTGTAGAATTTATAAGTTATATAGTGACATTATTATTTAAAATTCAATGATCAGAGGAGACAGTATGAAAGAGAATTATGAATATAAACTATCGGCAAAACAAGACTTGGTTGGTAAATGGGGAATCGTTATAGCGATAACATTGATTGCTTGGTTACTTACTGACGCATTTACCGGAAATGCAGGCAGAGAGACATTTAAATATGTATGGCAAAATGGAGGGCTTGTTAAAGTTGGGAATCAGTTTCAAGGGGTCAATTCATTATTTAGTCTGATAAGTTTTTTAATTTCAGGACCCATTAATTTGGGGATTGCAAGTTTCTATATCCACTTAACAAGTACTAAAAATGCTGAGTTTAGTGATCTTTTCAATGGCTTTCACAATTTTTTAAATGCGTTTTTAACCAATTTTTTCATGACGCTTTTTACATTTCTTTGGTCTTTACTTTTATTAATACCAGGTATTATCGCTGCAATTAGTTATTCTATGACTTTTTATATCTTAAATGAAAATCCTGAATTGTCTTCATTAGAAGCCATAAAAAAAAGCAAAGAACTAATGGATGGCCACAAGATGGAATTTTTCCAGTTAGCTTTAAGTTTTTTTGGATGGTTTATACTAAGCATATTTACATTAGGAATAGGCTTCTTATACTTGGTACCCTATTTTAATGCAACTAAGGCGCATTTTTATTATTCGCTGCTTTCAACTCAAAATGAATAGCATGCTATTGGGAGGGTAAATTGATTGCACTGGCACTGTTAAAAGGTATAAATTTGGGGTCAAAAAATAAAATTAGTATGAAAGTGCTCACATCAATATTAATAAATAATGGTTTTAGTCAAGTGAGCACTTATATCAATACTGGTAATGTTTTTCTTGAAACTAAAAATGATGTATTACAGCTCGGCGCAGTAATAGAACAAATCATTCTAACAAATTTATATTTGAGTATACCTGTTGTTGTAAGAACCCTTCAAGAGTTAGAAGAATTAATTCTATCATGTCCATATAGTGATGAAGAAATTCATAAAGTCTCCGAAAATAATGATTATGAATGTTTTTATGTTGCGTTTTTATCGTCTGAACCTAGTTTAAGTCAAATCGAAAAGTTTAATACCTATAAAAACGAATTAGAAGATTATGTTATTATTAAAAACAATTTATACTTACTACTAAAGTGTAGTGTTAGAGATTCTAAATTGGCTAGAAATTTGATAAAAATAGATAAAAATGCCACCGTTCGTAACTGGAATACCGTATTAAAACTACGCGAAATTGCACTTAATTTAGATTCTAAAAAATAACTTATAAAAGACTTTCGGCTTACTTTTAATCATTTAGGATTAAATAGTTACCATTTAGGAAGTCTTTTATTTTTTTTTTGAAGTATAGAATATAATTTTTATATCAAATAATATTGTTGAGGTTTACATGATTAAGAATTTAGTTTATTTAGCATGTTTTATTTTATCGATTTTTGTAATTTTTATATTTGCAGTACAAACTTTTCCAAATTAACTTGTCATTTAGTTGACTCCTGTTAAATAAAACTTTTACTTGTTAGTACGGTTAATGATCAAAGGAGGTAATGATGGTTTTGTCTATTCCAATGTTATTTAATTTGTTAAATTTGACTTTAATTATTGGAATAATATTAGGAATTCCATATCTTGCTTTTAAATTTACAAAAATTCTTTAAGGCTAAATCGTAGAATTGAAAGAATTGAGAGGGATTTAAAAATATTATCGTTAGAAAAAGATGTTGCGCTTTCAAAATTGAGAAATAGTTTAAAATCATGATGAAAAAAAGATTATCTTAAGTGGCGTTCACGCTAAGATAATCTTTTTTTATTAGTAATTGATTTCCACTAAACTTAATGCATCGGACATAGCTTTGTGACCAACATAATCGGATTTACCTGTTTTAAGTGCCATTTCCACGGCATTAGCAGGAAGTTGTCCTGTACCTATTTGGATTAGAGTACCAACGATTAAACGTTCCATATTTAATAAAAATCCATTCGCTGTTATGGTGATCAGTATTTCAGTTTCAGATTCCAGTATTGAAACTTCATAAATCTTTTTAATAGTATTTTTTACTTTTGTATTTGTTGAAAATGCACTAAAATCATGTTCACCTATAAATGATATAGCTGCATCTTTCATTTTTGCAGTATTGAGATTTTGATTCATTACGTTTACTTGATGTCGATCAAAGAGTGGTCGGCGTGGTGCATTATTTTTCCAAATTCTGTATTCAAAAGTTATTGATTTTACGAGGTACCTACTATGAAATCTATCATCTACCACTTCTACAGAGAGAATAATGATATCATCTGGTAAGTACTTTTCAAAATATTCAAAAACACCTTCACAATCAAACGTATCATCAGGTGCTATAAAGTTAACAATTTGTCGCTTTGCATGAACGCCAGCTTCTGTGTTACATGCTGATATAACTTCAACATATGTGTTATACATCTTAGTTAAAATCATTTCCAATTTACCCTGTATAGCTTTATCAGGATTACCTTTACGCTCACTGAAACCCATGTATTTTCTACCATCATAAGCAATTGTCATTTTAAAATTTTTCATATTTATGCCTCACTTTCATTAAAAGTATAGCATATAAAATAGTAAAATACTTCTTGTTATTTTTTACTAATAACATGGTATATATAACTATCTAATAAAATTTCTGGAGGTCAGAATTATGGAAAAACTTGCGAAAATCAAAATCGAAGTAAAGTTAAATCATGATATTGATAAAGTATGGCGTTATTTCACTGAACCTGAACATATTGTGAATTGGTATTATGCCAGCGACGATTGGCACTGTCCTCGTGCGACTAATACTCTAAGTGTCGGTTCAAAATTCAACTTTAGAATGGAGGCAAAAGATAAAAGTTTTGGTTTCGATTTTGAAGGAGAATATTTGAAAGTCGTTTTTCAAGATGAATTAGAATACATTTTAGCAGATGGAAGAATGGTTAATATTTTCTTTAGATCAAGTGATAACAAAGTAATCCTAACTGAAATATTCGATCCAGAAGAAGTAAATCCTATAGAAATGCAACGCGAAGGTTGGCTCTCCATATTAAGAAACTTCAAGAAATATATAGAGGAAGGTGAATAGTAGGTGATTATTACATCTTATAAAGAATTAGTGACGACGATTGTTGAATCTATGGATTTAATTAATGTAATTCTTAAAAATCACCACAGGAGAACTGCAGTTATTGCATATCATTTAGGTAAAGAATATGGTCTAAGTTTAGATGATTTACAGTTACTCGTAATGTCTGCAGCAGTCCATGATGTAGGCGCATTAACCATCGCCGAGAGAGATGAACTACTTAAACTGGATGTAGAAAATCCATTTCCACATTCATATCTTGGATCAGTTATGCTCGAAGGGTTACCTTATCTTGAAGGTATATCTGAAATAATCCGTAATCATCATTTAAAATGGAAATATGCTTATTTACTCGATCCTCATACTGCTGTGATCTGTAATTTATTACACCTTGCAGATAGGATAGATATTTTGTTGCATACTGATGTAAACCTTAATACGCAAGCAAATTTTGTGTTTGAACAACTAAATGCGATTACACCAAGTGTATTTTCAGCTAAAGCAGTTTCTACATATTTCAGATGTTCACAAAAAGATGTTTTTTGGCTTGATATTGATCACATGTCTATGCAACTTTTGTTAAATTTAGTTTTAAGCAACCAATTAGACCTTGAGTTGGATTTAATTTTGCTTGAACGGTTTGCTCAAACTTTATCTAAAATTATCGATTTTAGAAGCGAGTTTACTGCGACACATTCACAAGGTGTGAGTGCTGTTTCATATACATTTTCTAAGCTTTATGGCTTACCTGAAGAAACTTGTATAAAACTTAGGATAGCAGGTCTTCTACATGATATTGGTAAGCTTGGCATTTCTGCTGAAATCCTCGAAAAAAAAGGCCCCCTATCAAAAGTCGAATACAACGAAATGAAGACACATTCTTATTATACTTACACGATTCTAAGTAGCATTCAGGGTATCAAAGATATTGCGAGGTGGGCGAGTGCACATCATGAAAAACAAGATGGCTCTGGTTATCCATTTCGTTTAAAACATAAAGAATTAGGCATTGAAGAAACCCTCTTAGCCTTTTCAGATGTGTTTACAGCACTTATAGAAGAACGACCTTATAGAGTGGGTATGAATCTTGAAGAGGCAATTAAAACAACATTGAATATTTTCAAGAACTGTGAACATCTTGAAGTAATTAAAGTGTTTGAAGAGGGTGCACATCAACTTGAGTCTGCTTGCAAAACAGCACAAATTAAGACAATGGACTTTTACCATGAAACCATGTCAAGATATTCAGAAACGCCACATACCTTTATATAAAAAAAGTATCTTAGTTATTAAATAACTAAGATACTTTTTGATTGTATTGTTTTAATTAAGCGATTGCTACCGTATCAGCAACGATCTTCGCAAGATTACAAGATAAATCTGAAATTCTCTCTAGATTATTAACCATTTCAAGATAATACACACCAGCTTCTGTACTACATTCATTAGAATTTAATCGAGCAAAGTGATCATTTCTTGCATTTCTTTGTAGTATATCCATTTCTTTTTCAAGTTCAATTACTTGATATATACCTTCTTGAGTAGGCTTATCCAGAACTTCAAGTGCTAATTCATAAGTTGCTTTTGTTTTATTGTACATGATAAGAAGTGCTTGTTTTGATAATTCTGATAAAGCAATTCTATTATCGTCCATCGTAATGACGAGTTCAGCAATATTATCAGCGTGATCTCCAATTCTTTCTATGTCGTTGATACTATTGAAAAGACCATCAATATAACGTCTATCACTATCCATGATATCTTTATTTGACAATTTTACTAGATATTCAGTAATTAAACCTTCAAGTTTATTGATATCTTTTTCATATACAAAGGTTTGTTTTACTTTATCCAGTTGTCCTTCAAATAAACCGTCCATAGCCGAAACTAAGCTCTTCATAGCAACTTCACCCATGTTGATGGTTTCGTTAATAACGCTTTTCATAGCAATAGTAGGTGTTTCTAATATACGTTCATCTATATATTTAGTAAGTTTTTGTTCAGCATCTTCACCTTTATCAGGGATAACCCACATTGCGATTTTAATTAATACAAATGCAAATGGGAACTGAATGACAACGTTAGTTAAATTAAATATAGTATGTGCATTGGCAATTTGTCTAGCAACATCTGTTGGATCAAGTTTAGTAACAATAGTTGTTATTGGATGACTTAATACAAACATAAAGAGTAGAGTACCTACTGTATTAAATGCTAAGTGAATAATCGCAGCGCGTTTTGCGTTTTTACTTGCACCAATACTTGATAATAATGCAGTAGTACATGTTCCAATATTATCTCCATATAAAATAGGAAGTGCCGCTGCAAGCGGTAATACACCTGAAGATGCAAGTGCAATTAACATACCAATAGAAGCACTAGAGCTTTGTACAACAAAAGTAAGACCAAATCCTACAAGTACACCAAGGATTGGATTATGTCCAATATTTGTCATAAGATCTGTAAAAGCTTGAAGTTCTCTAAGTGGTTTTAATGAATCTTTTAAGAATTCCATACCAATAAATAGTATTCCAAGTCCAATCAATATCTCTGCAAGATTTTTCTGAGTGTCTTTTTTTGACAACATCCAAAGAATCATACCAATTCCAACTGCAATAGGTGCAATTTCATCGATTGAGAGTGAAACGATTTGACCAGTTACTGTTGTACCAATATTTGCTCCAAGGATGACGCCAACCGCTTGTGACAGTTTCATAATACCTGCATTTACGAAACCAACTACCATTACAGTTGTAGCACTTGAACTTTGAATTACGCCAGTTACAATCACCCCAACTAGCACACCCATAAAACGATTTGTTGTTAAAATTTCAATAATTCTTTCAAGTTTCTTTCCTGCTGCTTTTTGTAGTCCTGCACCCATAAGCTGCATTCCATATAAGAATAATCCAAGTCCACCTAATACACCAATTGCTACCGACATCTATTAATGCCCCCTAAATAAAATTTTCAAAGAATTTTGTATACAATATAATTCCTATACCATTTTAACATAATTTAGATTTTACAATGTTAAATCTATGTAAAGTTAAGGTAATTTAGATGTAAATCACCTGATATATCACAAATATGCCCAATATGAGTTATATAAAACAAATAACTTCAATTTTTACCTTCCTTTAATTTAAAATTTAACAGATTATGTTATAATCAATAAAAAGACAGTAGGGGAGAAAAAAATGATTATCAGCGCAAGTAGACGAACAGATATACCAGCTTTTCATTCTGAATGGTTTTTTAATCGTCTAAAAGAAGGGTATATAATCACTAAAAATCCAATGAATTCAAAACAAATAAAAAAAGTATCCTTACATAAAGAAGATGTTGACTGCTTTGTTTTTTGGACAAAAAATCCTGAACCGATGATTGACAGCCTTGAGGAACTAAATGGATACAATTATTATTTTCAATTTACCATTACGGGATATCCGGTTGACATTGAACCTAAGTTACCACCACTTCACAAACGGATTGAAACTTTAAAAAAACTTTCAGCCATGATCGGACCAAAAAGAATTATTTGGCGTTATGATCCCATCATCTTATCCGATAAAATTGATCTTGATTTTCATGTGGTTCATTTCGAAGAAATGGCTAGAAAAATTCAACCATATGTTTCTAAATGCACCATTAGCTTTTTAGACGCCTATCCAAGCAATCAAAAAAGATTAGAAAAAAATAATGTTAAAGTCCTTGATGATCAACAAATCCATCAATTAGCAAGTAAATTTTCGGAAATTGCATTTCAAAACAATCTAATTATTGAAACCTGTTCTGAAGGGTATGCTTTGGAATCTATAGGAATATGTCATGCTAAATGTATAGACGCTAAATATATCAATAAACTTTTTGATATTGATGTTACTGCTCAAAAGGATAAGAACCAACGTACCAATTGTGGTTGCGTTAAAAGCGTAGACATAGGTGCTTATAGCACTTGTTTGCACAATTGCGTCTATTGTTACGCACAACATAAAACATCAAACTATGATAAATGTATTCCATATTCACCAATTTTATGTGGTCAAATTCCAGATGATATAATTGAAAATTTTTAGGACGGGGGAGAATTATATGAGAAAAAAATCAGTTTTACTTTTTTTAACGCTGTTAATGGTTGCCTTAATGTTAAGCGGATGTGTTCCAGGAGATGGAAGTTATTCACTTGAAAAGCCTGCTAATTTTTTAACCGGAATTTGGCACGGTTGGATAGCACCATTATCATTAATTTTAAGTATTTTTAAACATAACATAAAAATTTATGAAACTATAAATTCAGGATGGTGGTATGATTTTGGATTTTATATTGCGATCATAGGTGGGGGATTTGGTGGCCTTTCATTATCTAGAAATCGCTCAAAGAAAAATGATAAACGTAAATAAACAGCACAAAATAAAACCTCAAAAGTGTTTATTCGCTTTTGAGGTTTTATATATTTTTATATATTTGATTAAAATGATTATTTTTTTCGACCACCATTATGATTTTTTGAATCATGATAATTGGCATTATGGTTATCATTGTCATTAGAATTGTTATTGTTATTGTTATTAGAATTGTTAATTCCATTTCCATGACTTCCATTTTCAATAGTACTTTCTGCAGTTGTTTCTATAGTTGAATTTTCGACCTCAGTCGTATTATTCTTATTTGTTTTATTATCATTTTCAGTTTCATGAGAATTAGAATTGTTACTATTATTATCTTTGTTAGAGTGATTGTTATTGAAATTTCCAATTTGGTCTTTCTCATTTTCATTATTATCCAGATTAGTTGATTTAGGACCATTTTGATTATCATGATTTTGAGTTTCGAATTGTTTCCAGATGACTCTAATCTGTTCTAAAATTTGCTCTGGATTAACTTTTTCATCATTTAAAGCATTTTCAAGTGTAGATACATCATAAGAATGAGCCCTTAGTTTTTCAATATAATTATTGATTAGTTTTATTATTGCTTCTTTATCTTGCTGAATGACTACACCTTTATTTTTAAAATCATCTACTTGATCTTGGTGAGAAAAATACTCTTTTACTGTACTATTTTCACCATTAAAGTCAATATCTCCATTCACAACATAAAGACCAACTGGCACATGTTTTTCCTCAGCAATTTTCATTTCTACTTTTGAAGCTTTAATAATAGCGACATTTACTTCTTTTAAGACTTCGGAATTTGCTACTTTTTCCTCAATTTTTACTTTTAATTCATCTAAATGAGGATTACTCGTAATGGGTTGTTTATCAACAAATTGACTAACTGCTAACTTTTGATTACTATCTGCTATTTTTTGATTACTATCTGCTAATAAAGAAATCGTGGTTATTAATACATAATCATCAATTAAGTCTTCTGAATTAATGTATCCTGCATTTAATGCAAGAGAAACTACTTTTTCCACAGCATCAGCTGCCGTTAATCCCACGATGCCACTTAAATCAAGTGTTGATGCATCTTTATTTATAGCCGTTACTTCTAAGACTTTATCCTCTTCATCTAAAGCTAGTTTAACACTAGGGTTGATATCAATTGTCATTATAGTTGCAATGGAGATTTCATTTGGAAGGTTAATATCAGTTTTCATACCAAAAAAATTACTTAATAAGACAACAAAAACAAACATTGCAGCAACAAATACGACTTTCCGTAGTTGAAAACTGTACACATTATCTTTCCTTGTTGTTTTAACACAATCCTCTGCTGTATAAATGATTTTTTGTCCTATCTGTGCATTTTCTTTTTTGTGTATTTTTTCAAAAACGCCTTCGCCATTGAGGACAATTAGATGCGTTTCTTCAATTTTTATAATTATCCCTTTAAACAGCATATGAACACCTTCCTTCGTTATGTAATATTATACGATTAATGTTAAAATTTTAGGTGACATTTTCGTTGTAAATTTGAAATTATTATATAATTTATTAATTTTAAATGACACGTACTATTTTGGGTATATAATAGCATACAAACACTTCTAGATTATATTATTAATGGGAGGTCATGATGAAAAAAATTATGCCACACTTGTGGTTTGAAAAAGAGGGAAGAGAAGCGGCAGAATTATATATTAGTTTATTTGATAATGCTTATATACATGATATTACTGAATTATCAAATACACCTTCAGGAACTGTTGAAATGATAACTTTGCAGCTTGAAAATATTGATCTTATGTTTTTGACTGCTGGACCATTTGTTAAGTTTAATCCATCTGTATCTTTTTTAATTGCATGTTCGACCATGGACGAAGTCAATCATTTTTATAATACTTTAGTAGAAGATGGTTCAGAATTAATGCCACTTGGAAAATATGACTTTAGTGAACATTATGCATGGGTCATAGATCGATATGGTTTATCATGGCAAATTATGTATACTGATCAATATGAACAAACTCAAAAAATCACACCTACTTTAATGTTTGTTGGAGAGCAATGCGGAAGAGCTGAGGTAGCAACCACATTTTACGCATCTTTATTTAAAGATAGCAAGATCGACAAACTTTCTCGTTATAATAATTCGCCTCCAGATGTTGATGGTACTATTTTACACATAGAATTTACATTAGCTGATTTAACTTTTGCGGCGATGGATAGTGCCTATGAGCATGCATTTGAATTCAATGAAGCCATATCATTTATTATCAATTGTGACACACAAGAAGAAATTGATCAGTTCTGGGAAGCACTTTCTTTTGATACAGACGCCGAGCAATGCGGCTGGCTAAAAGACAAATTTGGATTTTCATGGCAAATTACGCCGAGCATCATGTATAAAATGTTTCGAGATAAAGATGAGAAAAAGTTGGCTAAAGTAACTGAAGCCTTCTTGAAAATGAAAAAATTTGACATCGCGGAATTAATCGACGTATATGAAGCAAATTGATTTATTAGAGATATACTATAGATTTATTAGAGATATTCTTGAGATGAACTTTATACTCTTGAATATCTCTATTTTTGACAAGAAAAAAAATATAAAGGATTTATCAAAAAGAATGTCGAATAATCTCATATGGGTAACACGCATGTCTTTAATGTAGTAATGGAGGTAAACATGAAAAATAAAAAAGTAATTTTATATATAGCGATGAGTCTAGACGGATACATTGCAAAGTCAGATGATGATATCAGTTGGTTGTCAATTGTTGAACAAGGAAACGAAGATTACGGGTATCAAGCATTTGTAAATTCTATTGATACTGTTCTTATGGGCCGTAAAACTTATGAAAAAGTTTTGACTTTTGGAATTGAATTTCCACATAAAGGTAGAAAATGTTATATTATCACTAACTCTCTTCAAGGTAAGAATGATGATGTCGAATTTTATGGTGGGGACTTAGTTACCCTTATTAATAACATAAAATTACAAAGTGTTACAGATAAGAACATCTTCGTCGATGGTGGTGCAAAATTAGCAAATAAAATGATCCAGTTAAATTTGATTGATGAATTTGTAATTTCAATTATACCTATTTTCTTGGGTGATGGCATAAGGTTATTTAATACAGGTATACCAGAACAACAACTCAACCTCGTTAAGTCCGAATCATTTCCATCTGGACTTGTCCAACTAACATATAGAAGGAAGTGAAAAATGACAACTCAAAATAAAAAGTATAGAACAAGTTTAACCGTAGGAAAGTTTGCCCCTTTACATCACGGTCACATGATGTTAATCGATAAAGCACTTGAAGAATCAGAAAAACTCATTATTGTAGTTTATGACTCTCCAGGTCAAACGGATATTCCCCTAGCGGTTAGATCTCAATGGCTACGAACAATATATCCAAATATAACAGTTATAGAAGGATGGAACGTGCCAACAGATGAGGGCTGGACAGAAGAAATTCAACAAAAACATGAAAATTTCATTATCGATTTATTAAATGGTGAGAAGATTGATGCTTTTTATTCAAGTGAGGCATATGGTTTTCGCATGAGCCTTGCGTTAAAGTGTGAAAACATAATAGTCGATATCGATCGAAATGAAGTCTCGATTTCAGGAACGGATATTAGAAGAGAGCCATACAAGTTTCGAGAATACCTTCACCCTATCGTGTATAGTGATTTTATAACTAAAGTTTCATTTTATGGTGGCGTAGATGAATTCACAGAAAAAATAGTTTATAGTTTAAGTCAAATTTATGAAACGTCCTGTGTGAAGCATGGCATACAATATGGTCATGTTGATAGTACAAGTACCATTATAACTGAATCTCAATACGAATCACAAATGATCAATTTTGTTAAAAAAATTGAATTAGCAACTCAAAAAGCTAATAAGTTCTTATTTATTCAGTCTGGACTACTTGAAATTAACTTTAAATCAAAATGTATACATCACCGTGATCATCCAAATTTTCATAAAATAGCTGCTGAACATATGCCTCAACCCGATATCATCTTTGTCATTAGCCAAGAGAATGATATAAAAGACAGACAAATTATCGGCGAACTTAAACGTAATAAACTGCCGTACATCTATTTGACTGGTTCATATGAATCGCAACTTGAACAAATCGATACGGTATTAAGGAAATATAGTAAATTTATGAATCTATTTGATTTAAAATTTTAAATAAATAAAAGTACATTTAATGGAGGTAAGTTAATGGGCATTATCGAACTCAATACACTTTCAAAATACTATGGAAAAGCTAAGGGAATTGAAAATGTAACTCTTGATGTTAGTGAAGGGGAGATTTTTGGTTTTATTGGTCCCAATGGCGCTGGAAAATCGACAACCATTAGAACGATGATGGGACTTATCTTTCCAACCAGTGGTACAGCAAAGATTTTTGGCTTGGATTGCACCAAAGAAGGCCCTAAAATAAGACAAGAAGTTGGTTATCTGCCATCTGAAGTATTTTATTATGATAAGATGAAAGTCCTCGACCTTCTAAAATATACTGCTGGTTTTTATCAAAAGGAATGCGAAACAAGGATGTATGAACTCGCAGATCTCATGGAATTAGATTTAAAGAAAAGAATAGAAGACTTGTCCTATGGTAATAAGAAAAAAGTTGGCATCGTTCAAGGTTTACTTCATTCACCTAAGTTGATTGTTCTTGATGAACCCACAAGTGGACTAGACCCTTTGATGCAAAAGAAATTCTTTGATATTATTTTAGAAGAAAATAAAAAGGGTGCAACTGTTTTCTTTTCTTCTCACATCTTATCTGAAGTACAATCACTATGTAATCGCGTTGCAATTATCAAAGATGGAACCATTATCAAAGTCGATGACATTAAATCCATGCGTGAGGACAATTATAAAAAAGTCACACTTCGTGGCAATCAAATCGATCATGAAAAATATAAACTAGAAGGCGTCACACACATTATTAACGGTGAAGATACCTTTAAATTTTTCTTTAAAGGTGATATTAACCAGATTACTAAACAAATAGGCAACGATACGCTTCTTGATGTGCTGATTGAAGAGCCTACGCTTGAAGAAATCTTTATGCACTATTACAAGTAGGTGATATCATGCTGAATATATTTAAATACGAATTTAAAATGTACCTTAAATCTATATTGGTTTGGAGTTTGACGTTTTTTTCAGTTACTCTCTTATTGATGGCTTTTTATCCTACATTTGGCAACGATGTTGCAATGGTGGATAAACTTTTAGCAAATTACCCAAAAGAACTTTTACAGGCTTTTGGTATGGGCGGCGAATTATCTCTTGCAACAGTTCTTGGCTATTATGCCTTTGTTTTTGCGTTTCTTCAGTTATTTGTTGCAATTCAAGCTGCAAATTATGGATTTTCAATTTTATCTGTAGAAGAAAGAGAGCTTACAGCAGATTATTTGATGTCAAAACCCGTTTCAAGAATTGATATTTTAGCAGCAAAATTTGGCGCTACATTTTTAACCCTATTAATCAGCAATGCCGTTATATGGGTTTCAACTATCGTTTCACTTAAAATATTTAGTGATGGCAAAGAATATAGCATTTCAAATATCTTACTTTTATTATCTACTATTATTGTTTTTCAATTATTATTTTTATCTATCGGTATGTTAGTCTCAGTACTGATGAGAAAAGTAAGAAACGTTTTATCCTTTTCCTTGGCACTGGCATTTGGGACATATATTCTCAATAGCATACGTGCAATAGTAGGCGGTAAACTGCTTGGCTATTTTTCACCATTTTATTATTTTGATCCATCACCAATTTTGGAAAAGGGGAATTTAAACATAGTATTCATGCTGTTGAGTGGATTTATAGTCATTATTTCACTTGTAGCGACGTATATTCTCTATACCCGTAGAGATATCTATTCATTATAGGAGGTAATTGTGCACATTCTAAAATGGGAATTACGTTCACATCTTAAATCTTTACTGATTTGGTGTGCAATTTTCGTCGTCATAATATTCATGATGACTTCTGAATTTTCAGCATATTATAATAATCCTGATATGGCTGATATTTTAAGTGCAATGCCCGAAGCCATGCTAAAGGCTTTCTCCATGGATAATGCAAACCTTACAACGACGACGGGTTATCTAAGCTTAGTTTCACTTTATTTTTACATCATGGTTGGCGTATTTGCAGTTTTACTTGGCAGCAACATTATTTCAAAAGAAGAAAGAGACAAAACTGCTGAATATCTCATGACCATGCCAGTATCTAGAGAAAAAATCATTACATCTAAACTTTTAGCGGGACTAATCAACTGCACTATACTAACTATAGTGATTGCTTTATCTGTTATTGCAGCAATGCAGCCATATCACCTCGATAAAGCTTTTTTTAAATTTCTTTTTTTGTTATCTCTTGCGTTCTTTTTTACAATGTTAATTTTCCTTTCAATTGGCGCATTATTGGCAAGTATTTTAAAACGCTATAAAAGTTCAGGAAAAATCTCTGCATCTCTTTTAATGGTCCTTTATTTTTTAAACATCGTGATTGCGCTCAGTAAAAAACTTGATTTCTTAAAATATATAACGCCATTTAAATATTTCGAAGCCAGTATCCTACTTAAAAATGGGGGATTTGAACTTAAATACATCATCTTGACGTTATTAATTGTGTTTATGGGAATCCTTGGGACCTATATTGTCTATCCTCGAAGGGATTTGAGAATTTAAGATAACAAATCATGAAAATTAATCACGAAGATTACAGGGGGACATATGCTCATCCGATATGCGACGCCAAATGATAAAGCTTCATGGCAAATGCTAGCAAAAGATGTATCAGAAATATTTAGATCGCCAAACATGTCAGAGGATCCTGAATTTTTAAATTATATAGCTTCTAAAATCTCTAAAAATGAAGCCCTCGTTGCAGTGGATTTGGTAACACAAACTTGTATGGGCTTTATTGGATTTTCAAAAGCAAATAACAGAATTTCATGGTTTGCAGTCTTTAAGCAATATACTGGAAAAGGAATCGGTTCAAAACTACTTAAATCTACGCTTGATATACTCGATAGAACAAAAGAAATCACTGTAGAAACCTTTTGCGAAGGGTATGCACCTGGGAATACGGCGAGATTAGTCTATAAAAAATATGGTTTTATGGATCTTGATAATACACTTGAAGATAAATTTGGAAATCAAATCTGTAAAATGGTACTCAGACCGTACATTGCTGAAACTTTTTCATATGTAGAAGAAACTTTTCATAACAACAAGAGTTTTTATCCTATGAAAGTTATAAGAGAAATTCACCACTATGATCTAAGTTTGGATACACCATCTGAAGTTTCAGAGAATAGCATTAAATACGAAGTTCGAAAAGCCGCTAGAGCGGTGCTTTTAAATTCAAAAGGAGAGATATATCTATTACATGTGACCAAAGACAGTTATTTCAAACTACCTGGTGGCGGAATCGAAGAAGATGAAGATATACTCGATGCACTTAGAAGAGAAGTATTAGAAGAAGTGGGTTGTCCCATAGATATCATTGTTCCAATTGGATGTGTCATTGAATTCAGGCGATATTTTGAGCAACTTCAGTTTTCGTACGCTTTTTTATGTATACAAACCGGTTCCATTACACATACTGAGTTTACTGAACAAGAAATTGAAGATGGCTTTATCGGGAATTGGTATTCCTTTGATGAGGCTGTGAACTTGCTTAAACAGTTTCATGGAACATCTTATATTGGCAAATTCATCACCAAGAGGGATTTAGACATCTTATTAGAATCAGAATTTGAAATCAAAAAATTCCTTGGTGAAGGAGAACACTATGATCCGATTGGCTACAATTAACGATGCCTTTAGAATTGCCGAGATCAGTATCTATGGCTGGAGAACTGCATACAAAGACCTATTACCTGAAACTTATCTATATGGAAAATTAAACGTCATTAGGCGCTATGAAATTTTACAGACCCAACTTACTTCAAACGATTCTTACTTCGTTTTTGAAGATGATTTGACTGGCCTCATAAAAGCTTTTATGGTGATTTCGGATTCAAGAGATGTTGATTTGGAATTAGAAAAAAGTTCATTACCATCGCATGAACTGATTGCTATCTATGTGGAACCCGCCTTTAAAGGACAGGGAATAGGTTCAAAAATGATTGCACATTTTGAAGCAACAGCAAATGCTTTACAAAAAAACAAAACCATCATTTGGGTATTAAAAGATAATCTTTCTAGTATTCATTTTTATGAAAAACATGGCTATGTATTTGATGGCAATATCAAGAAATTTGAACCTTTTGGTCTAGATGAGGTGCGGTATAGCAAGATAATGACTTTGTAAAGATCATTAATATTATTCTTTAAATGATATAGAACTTCCTCTAAATAATATTTGGGAGTTCTTTTTTTATGACTTAAAGAGATTAAAGAGTTTTTGTACAAACTGATTGACCGTTCGGTTAATTAGTTGTACAATATAATTAATTGAAAGACATGGAGGTAATTTATGCATCAACAAGATAAGCGTTTTGAGAAAGGAGAAGAAACCTATAGACGCGTTATACAAGCCGCGCTTGAAATCATATCTGAACAAGGAGTGAATGGTATAACCGCATCTAGATTATCAGAGCGATCAAAAATTAGCAAAAGTAGTGTATTTCATCACTTTTCATCAACGCAAGAGATTCCAGCTGCAGTACTAAAGACTATTATGGAGACTATGATTCGGCCATTTGAACTCCCAGGCACTGAGTTGCCACTAGAGCAATATCTGATGAAATTAGGAGATGAACTCTTTGATATGGCGGAAGAACAAAGATTTGTTTATAAAGCTTTTTTCTCATTTTACCATGAAAGTATGTTCAACGAAGTTTTACGCGATTTGATTAAGACTTATTTATATGCCTCGAAATCTGATTTAAAAAAAATATTAATCCTAGCATTAAGCGAATGGGAAAGTGATAAAGAAAGAAAAAACATAAGAGAAATTGAAGCAGAGCAGATGAGCCTATTAGTGATCACAACGCTTGATGGAATTGGGCTACATCTACTAATGGGCGAGCCTGCCGCTTTATATAGAACTGCATGGCAAATGCAGGTTAAAAGTCTACGGAGGTATTTTCAATGAAAACAATTAAAATCCCAAAATTTTTCTTTGAAATTTTAGGAGAAACTCAAACTAAGATTGAATTAATAGCTATTATGTTATTTGCAGTTCTTGCAACTACTGCAGCGCTTTATGGGACAATGACAGAATGGACAAATTTAGGTGTATTAAAAATTTGTATACTTATTTTACTATATTTCGATATTTCTGGTGGCGTTATTGCCAACTTAAGTTATGGCACCAACAACCATTATAAAGTCAGTGTGAAAAGACGACTTATATTTATTGCTATCCATATTCAACCGTTACTTATATCATTGGTTTTCGCCAATTCATGGTGGCTTTGCTTCTCAGTATGGGGATATACTATTATTTCAGCACTTATTGTCAATCAATTATACGGACATCCAAGTCAAAAAATAATAGGTGGTTTCATGCTATTTGTTGGACTTATTGGCTTACAACTAATGCCTGCTAGTAATGTTGCTCTTCAGATTCTTTTGATGCTTTTTATGATTAAAGTCATCTATAGTTTCAGTGTGGACCATTATGCCAGTCGCTAAATGGTTGGTTGGCACTTTCGAAGCTGATCCATTGTTTCGATTTGTATTCGGTCAACAAAAAAAGAAAATGGAATCCTTTTTTATGTTTCTAAGGCAAAAATCAAGCATCCTGCATGAATGGGTTGTAACAGAAGAAGAATCCGATGAAGAAAAAGAATGTCGTCCTTATGCTATTGCTTTTGTTGAGACCCCCGAAAGCCTTAGTGGCTTAAATATGTTTATTAACGTCGCATTTTGGCGTGAAACAATTCGTTTGATCAATGGAATAGGTTTTACAGGCTTTTCGAAACTGAATCACTACATGAAATTAACGGCTTCAGTTAGACCAAAGGGAAAACATTATTATTTGATACTGATAGGTGTCGATAAAGCACATCAAGGAGTAGGGGCAGGTAAACGTTTGTTGAATAAAATTCACGAAAGAGTGGACAGCGATCATACTGCTATAGGAATTGGTTTAGATACTGAGAACCACAAAAATGTGGCGTATTATGAACGGTTTGGCTATAAGCTTGTTGAAGTAAAGCAACTAGGTGATATAGAAATTTACTGTATGTTCCGAAAAAGAAATGGCAAGTTATAAAATAATATACAAGTAAAAAGTTAATGCCGTGGAATCAGTGTATCAAATGATTCTACGGCATTTTTATTGGAATACTATATTTTTGACAGAAATTGTTTCAATGATTGCTAACTATTTTAATAAAAACTGGATATTTCGATGAAAACTCGTTATTTCAATGATGACTCGCTATTTCAATGATAACTAATTATTCATTAATGAATTGACTTTGATATCATACTTTGCAATAAGTTCAATTGGATGATAGGACTGTTTTGCTTTTTTGATACCTTCAATTCCCATATCTTGCTCTCTGTTCACATAGATACATTGATCTTTAACAAGATTCGCAAGTGCATGATTAATTGCAGTATAAGCACCCATTACATCAGCTGCTGCTTTTTCAATATGGACTAAAAAAGTATCATTTTGTATCAGTTCACCAAAAGTTAAGGCGACAGGTGCGTCGTCTAAGTAAATGACAACTCCGACTAAACCATTTTGACTATATGCATCCCAATTGGTTAGGATACGATATATGCCGTTGTATTCGTGGCACAGATCAAACGTTTCACCACAGCCATTTGCGATACACCAGTTTCTTGCCGCAGTCAGAGCATCTTTTGCATTTGAAGCATCTATTGGTGCAATTGTATAACGTTTCTCATAATTTTTAAAAAATTGGTTGAGATGATTTTTCTTTTTGTGAAATTTGTTACCAGATAAATTTGCTAAATTCTCTACTAAATAGACGTAGTCATAGTCATCTTCGCTTGTATAAAACTCTAATTTATTTATAGATTCTGAAGTTTCTTGTGTTTCTTGAGTTTCTTGAGTTACTTGAGTTTTTGTATTCTCAAACGAATCAATAAAATCAGTTACAAAAAGTTTAAATGCTTCACTTACATGTCTAAAAACTAGCATAAAGCGATGCTCATGCATATATTCAAACAACAATTTTGTCGCATATGATAAAGCAGGGTAGTCAGAATAATCACCAACTGGTTCAGATATCATCATTTGAGTTTGATCTTCTGGGTGGTAAACGAACCAAAGATATCCACCAAGTTCCAAAAAGTGCAAGTTGTGCTTTTTATACCAAATTGACAAATTCGTCAAGTTAAGGTCATGAACCTTTGAAGTGTATTTTAGATAATAGGGTTTCAACTTTTCATAGTTTTCTAGTGTGAATGGTTTGAGTTGATCGTATTCAATTGTATTTGTTATTTCTGTTATTTCTTCGATTTGTATTTTGTTCATAAATTTCACCTCGAAATATGTATACCCAAGAAAAGATAAAAGGTGTCAGGTCATTGTTATCCAAATTTTTAAAATTTGAAATAAAAGACCTGCACCTTTTAAAATCTATCTATAAATTTAATTTATAAATTTTATCTATTTAGAATAATAAATAATAGAATTATTTCTTGTTTAACTCTTGAGCAGCATATGTGCCACCTAATTTACCGGAAGTAAATGAATAACCAATTCCAACACCATTTCCAACATATGTGTCATTAAATAGTACGCCTTCTGATTCAAGCCCAACTGCATATAATCCTTTTAAAGGCACTCGTTTATCATTAAGCACTTGGAATTTCGAATTTACAAGTAAACCCCCCACAGAACCAAGGTTGTTAATTTCAGCTTTAATCGCATAAAATGGTCCCTCTGTTCCCATCGGAGAAAGGTAGGCAACATCTTTACCAAAGGCTTCATCTATACCTGAAGTTATAGCAACTTGATATTGATCAAATGCCTCTTTAAACAGTTCAACATCCATACCTGCATTGGTTGCTAACTCTTCAACTGTGCTGCCTTTATAACCATCACCATTTGCAACCATTTGATCTAGTACAGTCGTTGCATTTTCCCATGGTGTATCAAGTGTAAATTGTGCAGCAAAATCTGCATAAAATTCAGGTGGCATACCAGGTAGTCTTGGCGCATCTATCCCTTGCATACCTTTACTTTGAAGTTTGTCAATCTGATCTTGTGAAACAATTACGTAATGATATGCGCCATTAAACGCACTAGTATTGGCAGCTGCTACTGCTGTTAATGTCGCTGCCTCATCTCTAAATCGCGCACCCGATGGACCAACATTCATAACAGTAGGTAAATAGGTAAGCATTAAAGGATAACTCGCTTCAAAACTTGAGTAATCTTTTTTTAGATGTGCAGTTGCTGAAGCTAAAGTCTGATGTAACATTTGACCACCGATGTTATCAGGTACTTTTGCGCCAGCTTCCCATGCCATTTTCAAACCTTCACCAACATTTTGTCCAAGTCCACCGTTGATACCTTCAAAACCAAAAAGTTCTTTAACCATTTCTGCATTTGCAGCATATCCACCAGTAGCTAATATTACTATTTTTGCATGTATTTCTACTTTAGTGCCATCTAATTTTTCAGCAATCAAACCAGTAACAGCACCATTTGCATCGGTGATGAGTGATTTTCCTGTTGTCTCTGTCATGAGCATACCACCGTTTGCCTCAACAGATTCAGCAATCATGTTTCGTAATAGCCCCTGTCTTGTTTCATATGGAGGTAACATATGAAGTTGCTCACCAAAAAAATTGATGAATGTCGTATTGTATCCCTTTGATGCAAGCCAGTCATAAGTTTCACCAGATTTTACTACGTACTGTCTGATGGCAGCAGCGTCGACTCTCCAGTGATTATTCACAATCCAGTTTGAAATTTCATCTTCGACTGCAACGGTAAGACCGCTAGCGGTTGCAGCAGAAGAATTATAAAATTTACCTGCCCATGATAAATTACTTGCACCTCCAACAGTTGCAGTTTTTTCAACTAAAATTACTTTGCTCCCTTCATCTGCAGCAGAAACTGCAGCTGAGACACCTGAAGCACCAGCGCCAACAACTACAATGTCAGTATCATAGGTTTCAACTTTATCACTTGCTGACTTTACTACAGTTCTTGCTTTTAATACTTCTGCATCGCCACCAGCTTTGATAACTGCATCTTCGACTGCTCTTAAAAGTGCTTCACTTGAGTATGAAGCACCTGAAACTGAGTCAATCCCTAAAGATTGAGATTCCAAGATCTGTTTTTTCATGCTTTCGATTGCTTCTTTTCCGATACCTTCAGTTTCTTGTTGGCTGATAATCTCAATACTTTCGATTTTATCAGTAGAGAAGGTAACTGCAACTTCTATATTGCCTTCTTTACCCTCCGCTATACCATTAAAAGTTCCAGCAGTGAACTGCACTTTATCCCCCGAACTTATAGAAGTTTCTGTTTCGCTTACGGGTGAATTAGTTGTTGTATCTGAATTATTATTGCTACAGCCTGTAAATATCCCCATAATCATGATTATACATAAAGATATGATCATGCCTTTCTTAACTAACTTATTCATTAAATCCTCCTGACTATTTCTTAACAATCTAATCTGCAGATGGCCATCCGCTTTTCTGTTTAATAATAAACCTTTGTCTAACACCAAGGTCAAGAAGTAATTATCTAGCATTTATAATATAGAATTTATACTATAGAATTTGATATTGATTAAATCTTCATAATTACATAGAATACTTATTGAATACTTAAGTATTCTATTGAATCAAATAGGAGGCACCATGCAATATACAATTGGTGAATTTTCAGAATTAATTGGATTGACACCTGATACATTACGATTATATGAAAAATATCATATTGTAAACCCTGTTAAAGATCCAAATAATGGTTATCGCTATTATGACGATTTAGATGTTAGAAATCTCCTTGCTTGTCGACGGTTTAGAAGTTTTGATTTTCCGTTAGAAATTGCAGCTGAACTGACATTAAGTCCAAGTGTTGAAAAACTTAATCACTTGCTTATTACAAAAAAAATGGAGATCAAATCAGAAATTCAACGTTTACAGTGTATTAATCAACAAATTGATCAGACTATATATACTTTAGAATTTGCTTTTACAATAAATCAAAATCATTATATAGCACCCATTGTTCAAGTAGAATTAGCTGGTATTTATCGACTTATTCAAACAAATGAAAATACATTAGACCGTGAAGTTTATCCATATAAGCATGATATTTCAAAATGGATGGAAGCCCTTCCAGATGTCATGTATTCATTTAAAACACAGCTTCAAATGAACAATCATTCACCCTATACATGGGGGATGGCTATAGAAGAATCTAAAATGAGTATTCATGATCTTGTTCAAAATAAATACTTGGAATATTTACCGCCTTCAAGATATCTTAAAGGACTGTACCTGTCATCAAATTCAGAATATATGTCTGTCGATAGTTATTTGCCTTTGATTGACTATGCAACGGCAAATGGACTTAACTATGGTGATTTTGTATGGGGAAAATTAATCTCCACAGTTAAAATATCCAATTTAAATTGCAATTTGATGGAGGTATATTTACCAATAGGCTAAAAGGTGTCAGGTCATAGTTATCAAAAAGGCTAACTATGACCTGACACCTTTTAGCCTTGATGTTATTCTCACCTCATGCTATAATAAATCGAATTTAATATTTCGGGAGCTCATGGATGGGCTGAGAGGGAACTTATAGTTTCGACCGTACCTGATTTGGATAATGCCAACGTAGGGAACACAACAGTGATTTTAAGGTTGTACCGTATATTGGGGTGCAGCCTTTTTTTATTTAATCTTCTACAGATTATGGATTAAAAGCGCACTCACTACACATCATTCATTTTTGAGATTTCTCATGTTCATCCAAGCCCTGTAAGGAGGCTATATGCAACATAAGGAATCTCTTTCTAATTTCAACCTCAGTATCTTATGGTTCGGGGCGGCAATCTCGCTTGCCGAGATACTCACTGGTGCTCTAATTGCACCGCTTGGTCTTTCAAAAGGCTTGCTTGCTATCTTTATTGGCCATGTAATTGGATGTTTCATCTTATTACTAGCTGGTCAAATCGGCGCAAAAGAACAACTACCAGCCATCGAAACCACCAGACTAAGCTTTGGTAATTTAGGTGCACCGTTTTTTGCACTCCTAAATATCATCCAATTAGTAGGCTGGACCGGTGTCATGATCGCAAACGGTACTGCTGCCATCAGTAGCCTTACACCGTTTAATACGTCAATGGTCAGTGTCTTAATCGCTGGTCTTATCGCACTTTGGATCCTTGTTGGATTTGATAAAATGAAATGGCTGAATTTGGCTGCAGTTGTAAGTTTGTTTATCGTCAGCATCCTCTTAGGTGTGATCGCTTTTGGCTCTCATGAAACAGTAACCTTTACTTCAGCTGATTTTCTATCTTTTGGAATGGCAATTGAGCTAAGTATTGTTATGCCACTTTCTTGGCTTCCACTAATCTCAGACTACACCATGCTTTCGAAGTCTAAAAAGTTTGGACCAACTTCAAGTGCTATAGGCTATTTTTTTGGAAGTACTTTTATGTATGTAATTGGACTTGGTGCTGCACTTTATGCTGGTACAAGTGATATAGCTGTGATTTTATCAGCTGCAGGTCTTCCAGTGATAGCAATGCTAATCGTCATACTATCAACACTCACCACCACATTTTTAGACGTCTATTCTGCCGCGGTTAGCTTCAATGTCCTAAAAAAGGCCAACACAAAATTAGTTTCGCTATTCATCTGCGTATTGGGCGCGATTCTTGCCATCACAGTACCAACCAGTCAATACGAGAACTTTCTGTATATAATTGGTTCTGCATTTGCACCGATGTTTGCAATCCTTTTAACGGATTATTTTCTGCTACGTAAAGGTAATACGAGCACTCCAAATGGCTACTTGAATTTAGGCATCTGGGCTATAGGTGTGATCATCTATCGTTTCATGATGCATGTAGATACACCCATTGGTAACAGTTTACCTACCATGCTCATCGTCATGGTGTTAATGTTGGGAATACAAAGTTTAAAAGTAAGAATTCATTCAAATTGATCATTTAGTTTAAATCAGATACAATCGCAAATTATCAAATTGTTATATCAATTAAACAAACCATTACACTTATAAACTATTTAATTTGGAGGATCAAATGAAAAGGATAAACATATCAGAAAATGAATCTTTAAGAAATCAACTTATTGAGGCAAGAACTAAAGTCAAATCGGTACATCCACTTGTTCACAACATTACGAACTATGTCACTGTAAATGATTGTGCCAATATCTTACTTTCTGCCAATGCATCGCCGATTATGTCAGACGACCTTATGGAAGTTGAAGAGATTACAAGCATCTGTGGTGCACTTGTTCTCAATATTGGCACGCTAAATGAGCGTACCATCAAATCGATGCTGCTCGCTGGTAAAAAAGCAAGTGAGCTCGGTCATCCGATCGTTCTTGATCCTGTTGGCGCAGGAGCATCTAAGCTAAGAACAAATACTGCTTTAGCTATAATTGAGGCACTTGATGTGACAGTTATAAGAGGTAATATCTCTGAGCTTAAGGCACTTTATCTTGGAGATTCTAGTACTCAAGGGGTTGATGCCAATGATGTAGATGCTATCTCTGAAAAGAATCTTGAAGGTGCCATCAAACTTGTCAATCAGATGGCGAAGCACTTTGGCACCATTATTGCCGTAACGGGTGCTATCGATATCGTCACAAATGGGGAAGAAACATATGTCATCAAAAATGGTCATGAGAAGATGAAATACATCACTGGAACCGGTTGTATGCTGACTTCGCTGATTGGGGCATATGTGAGGGCTAACTCTGAGAATCCGGTTTTAGGTGTGGCGGCTGTAGTTTCACTTATGGGGAGTTGCGGAGAGCTTGCATGGTCATATTGTGAAGAGCATAAGCTAGGAACGGGGACTATGAAAACGAGACTCATCGATCTCATCGGGAGTATCGATGATGCAAAATTTGCTTCGCTTATGAAAATTGAGAAAGTGGAATTAGATAAAAATGAGGGCATTTGATATGATGAAGTTACCTATAAATGAAATGACTGATCATTTTCTGAAACATCGCTATCTAAATCGTATGAAATACGCATTATATCTCGTTACCGACCAAAACTGGACTGACAATACGACGCTTGAGGCGCAAGTAGAAGCGGCTATATTAGGTGGGGTAACCATGGTGCAGCTTCGAGAGAAGACACTTGATGATGTGGCGTTTCTGGCTCTTGCAAAGAAGGTAAAATCGGTTACTGACCGCTATAATATACCTCTGATTATCAATGATAATCTCTATATTGCAAAAGAAGCTGGGTGCTCTGGTGTACATGTAGGGCAAAGCGACGCGGAGTGCCTGCTCGCAAGAAAAGAACTAGGTGCTGGTACAATTGTTGGGGTTTCTGTAACAACTGTTGAGGAGGCAATCAAGGCTGAAGCTGAAGGGGCAGATTATATAGGTGTTGGGGCGATGTTCGCGACACTTTCAAAAGAGGATGCTGCTTCAGTGACTTTAGAAACGCTGAGCGAAATCACTTCGGCGGTAAGTATACCGGTTGTGGCGATTGGTGGCATTAATCATGAAAACTTACGACAATTTAAAGACACTGGTATAGCGGGTATATCTGTTATTTCAGCAATTTTATCACATCGAGAACCAAAGCTAATTACAAAGGCGGCTTGTGAACTTTATAATGGCATTTGTGAGACCCTGGCGCTTACCACGCCAAGGATAACGCCAATTTTGACCATTGCGGGTTCTGACTGTAGCGGTGGCGCAGGTATACAAGCGGATCTTAAGACTTTTGCAGCCCATGGCAAATACGGCATGAGTGTGATCACTGCTTTAACAGCTCAAAATACGCTAGGTGTCACCAATATTGCTAATTTATCACCTGATTTTGTAAGGGATCAACTGAAAGTCATCTTTGAAGATATCAAACCAAGTGCTATCAAGATTGGCATGGTTTCTAGTCCAGATATCATAAGGGTTATCGCGGAAGAGCTGGCAAGGTTAAATGAAGTTGATGAAGTAAGTGAAATTAGTGAAGTATGTAGATTGAATAGATTTGGTAAATCTACTAAAATCCCTATTGTGCTTGATCCAGTAATGGTGTCTACAAGTGGAAGCAAATTAATAGAAGATGAAGCGATTTCAGCATTAATATCGGATTTAATGACGCATGTTACGATGATTACACCCAATATTCATGAAGCTGAACTACTTTCTAAAATTAAAATTGAGTCAAGGGAAGATATGATAAGAGCAGCGAAAATCATCAGTACTTTTTACGCAGGTGCAATCCTCATCAAAGGTGGACACTTAAAAGAGAGTAGTGCTGATCTGTTATACTATCGAAAAGAAAAAGTAGGAAAAAGCGCAAAATACGAAAAATCTGAATATAATGATACCACATACTATTCACATTGGTTTGAACAGATGAGAATCTCTAACCCCAATACTCATGGTACAGGCTGTACTTTGTCATCAGCTATTGCATGCGCACTCACTGAGACAACTAATCTTACAGAGGCCATAGCCGAAGCCAAAGCATATGTCACTGGTGCATTATATTCAGGTCTTGATCTTGGCAAGGGAAGTGGGCCACTTAATCACGGATGGCTAAAAGGTGTCAGGTCATAGTTATCCTTTATCCATATTATGGTATTCATTATCTTGATAAATGTTCAAAAAAAACCTAAATTCAGGCTTTCTAGTAAAATTACTAGTACCTGATTTAGGTTTTCTCATTTTAAACAATAATACTTTAATAATTCATCTTCTTTTCAAGTGTTGTAACTTTTCCGTCTATACCAGTAATTGTAAACTCAAAAGTAAATTTACCTGCCAAATCATCATTTATTCCTGCTGTAAATTCTGCTGAATTAGAAGCTTGGTAATTTTCATTGAATTCATACGTGTTTTTAGTCTGCTCAAGTACACCTTCTTTGATCACTGCATTGTCATATAAAACTTTATATGAGATATTGCTAATGCCCTTTAAATTTAGCCTTTCATTATCTGGATATACTAGAATTTTATCATTGATGAATAAATTGCCATTAATCTGATCAATTAATCTATATACGTTTACAGTATACTTAATGTAACCATTATCAGGAGATCTCACGCCATATTCGTTATAGTTAACCTCAGCGTTATAAATGGGATCTATCCATTCAAGTAATGGAATTGCACCAAGTTTTTCTCTAAAGATTTGCGTTGGAGTCTCAATGACAAAAATATATTCGTAGTTTTTTTCATATTCCAAGCTCAGATCAGCTGTAAAAATATTCTTTTGGTCCGAAATAAGCGTAATAATTTTAGCATCTCCAAAGACCATTTGACTATCATTTTGGTTTTCATAAACAGCACTAGGACCATATAAATTATTTTGAACTGGATAATGATCCGATGTTGACACAACTTCCAGAGTACAATTTGCATCAGCAGGTAATTTGGAAAATGATATTTTCATCTGTGTGGAATAAGTTTTTGTGCTATCTGAATATTTTGCATCGTAAAACTCAATACCATCGAGTAAATAGTCAGCTTTTTCAGCATTTATTTGATAGAACTGTTGACTTACATCTCCTCTAATTGCACTAATTTCATTCCTAATTTGGTTAATTGAAGTTTGAACATCATTTACCTTTTTAAAGTATGAATACTGAAAAAGACCTAAAACAATTATTAAAACGATGACAATCCATGTGTTATAATTTTTATTCATATCCAAATCCTCCTATTCTTGTTCATTTAAATTATACATGGTTTTATAAACATGAACCCTAAACTAATGGATTTCTAATGTTAATTTAATCCATTTGTATTAAAACAAGTAAATCAATAGTAAGCTCTGCATTTATACTTAATGGCATACTTTATACTAACTTATAAATGCTAACTATAAATTTAAATATGTAAGCTAACTATGACCATGACCCCCTTTGGATAACTATGGATAACTATGACCTGACACCTTTTATCTTTTTATGTTGACAACTTATACAATCAGTACTATATTATCTATAACGAACACAACAAACAGCGTTGACGAGGAGGAGTACATTTTAGACGGATGCATAGAGAGAAGATGGATGGTGAAAATCTTCGTGAAGTCGAAATGGAAGTAGCCTTAGAGCTTTGAATTGAACGATATAACTGCTATGGCGCGTTATATTTATTAGACTTCAACGGATTTCCTCCGTTACTGGGAAACTATATCGGCCTTGGCCCGTATAGATAAAGTGCAGAGTTTACTCTGAATTTAGGTGGTACCACGGACGCATAGTCCGCCCTAAGCGAAAGCTTAAGGCGGGCTTTTTTGTTTGTGTTTTCGTTGTATTAATAAAATATACGACCATTTGAAAAGGAGAGTAAGATGAAAAAACATTATTGTGCACAGACAAGCGAAAAAGAGATGCAGGCACTTTGGAACGATGCCGGCATCAACAAATTTGATCCAGATTCTACAAAACCACTTTATAGCATTGACACACCACCACCAACTGTAAGCGGTAGCTTACACATTGGGCATATCTTCTCATATACACAAGCTGAAATCATCGCAAGATTCAGACGTATGACAGGATTTAATGTGTTTTATCCATTTGGTTTTGATGACAATGGTTTACCTACTGAAAGACTTGTAGAGAAAGTACTTGGAATTAAAGCGCACGAGATGCCAAGAGGTGAATTTATCACATCGTGTATGGATACCACTAAAAGCTACGAAGATGAGTTTAAAGCGCTTTGGTCATCACTAGGCTTTTCATGCGATTGGGATATGCAATATGAGACCATAAGTCCAGAATCTCAGAGAATTAGCCAGACCTCATTTATCGAACTCTATAATAAGGGCAAAGCTTACACAAAAGATTCACCCGTTTTGTGGTGTACTGAGTGTGGAACTTCCATAGCTCAAGCTGAGCTAGAGACTAAAGAAATGGAGACCCATTTTTATACGCTAAAATTTATGTTAATGCCAATAGATAGTGAATCAAATGCCCCAAAATATAGCGATGCAATTTCTGTGTCCTACCTTGAAGTTGCCACCACTAGACCAGAGCTACTTTATGGCTGCGTTTGTTTATTTATTCATCCCGATGATCCAAGAGCTATTACGCTAAAAGGTAAATCAGTTAAAGTACCACTATTTAATTATGAAATTCCTATTTTGACAGACGACACCGTTGACATTCAAAAGGGATCTGGCATCGTAATGTGCGCCACTTTCGGTGATGTTACAGACGTAGAGTGGGTAGAAAAACATAACCTTCCGTATCGCCAAAGTATTACTGCAGATGGTCTTATCGAGTCATCTACTCCGTATATTGGAGGAATGACCATCCGAAAAGGGAGACAACAAATCGTAAATCTACTTGCGCAAAACCAATTGATTACGAAAGATGAAACCATAAACCACATGATCGGCATCCATGAAAGATGCGGTACACCTACGGAGATCATCCCGTCTAGACAATGGTACATCGATATACTCACAGACAAGGAAAAATACCTCAAAGCTGGCGATAAAATCAATTGGTATCCAACATATATGAAGCATCGCTACGTAAATTGGGTAGAAAACCTAAAGTGGGACTGGTGTATTTCTAGACAAAGGTATTTTGGCATACCAATACCTGTTTGGTACTGCACAAAATGTGGCTTACCAAGGGCAGCAGACATCAGACAACTCCCTGTAAACCCACTAGAAACTTCACCTTTAACTGCTTGCACATGTGGCAGTCACGACTTTACACCTGAAACGGGTGTTCTTGATACATGGGCAACCTCCTCAATGAGCCCACAAATCAACGCTCATTGGAAGGGGGAAGGTGATATAAGCGATCAGTTACTTCCTATGAGCATGCACACGCAAGCACATGAAATTATCAGAACTTGGGCATTTTACTCCATTGTAAAAAGTCACTACCATACTGGCGAGATTCCATGGAAAGATCTTATGATCTGCGGCTTCGTACTTGCTAAAAAAGGAGAGAAAATCAGCAAATCTAAAAATAACGCTGCACAATCACCTTCACAGCTAATAGAGGCGCACTCGGCTGATGTACTGAGATACTGGGTTGCAGGTGCAAAACTTGGCACGGACACATTTTTCGACGCTGAAGAACTCGCCATTTCCAAACGCCTCATCAACAAACTCTGGAATGCATCAAAATTTTGTTTTATGCAGCTCGAAGGCTTCAAACCAGAACTAGAAGAACTTATAAATAGTGGGGGAAATAGCTTCGCTTCTCAGGAACTAGATAGACAAAACGACACATTGTTGCCACTAGACTGCTGGATCTTAAATGCGCTACAAAGAACAACTAATGAGGCGACTAACGCACTTAATCAGTATGAACTTGGACTAGCAAGGCATGCCATTGATCATTTTTTCTGGGATGACTTTTGCGATAACTATCTCGAACTGGCAAAAGAAAGACTCTATCAACCTGAAAAGCATGGAATAGAATCACAGCGATCTGGTCGCATCGCTCTTTATCAAATATTACTTGGCATCCTAAAGCTCTACGCACCTTATATGCCGCATATTACCGAGTCCCTATATCAGTATTTTTATAAAGACTTCGAAAAAAAAATCTCGCTACATCAACTTCAATGGGGTCTGACCAAACAAATTGACACACTATATCTTACATTTGGAGAACAAATCAAAACTGCAATCACAGATGCAAGGCGCTATAAATCAGCAAACAACTTATCCATGAAAACAGAGATTCCGTCACTTACAATCTCTGCAACACCAGAAACAAAATCACTCATTGAATTGAGTATCGGTGACATAATAGCCTGCACACATGCAAACCATTGCGAAATCAACATTGGATAATAAGTGTCAGGTCATTGTTATCCAATTGGCTAAAAGGTGTCAGGTCATTGTTAGCCTTCATTGTTAGCCAAATCATTATTACTCAATTGTTGCTATGGTAAGTATGCAATCACCTAACCATAAATTTGTGAAAAATATCATGGATGAAGGAGGTACTAATGATGAAGATGAATATGAAGATGAATATGAAGATGAATATGAAGCGTAAGATGAATAGGAGAATGGAACTATATACACATAAAAAGTATACCTTTAATCTTTTACTTTGTTTATTTGTGATAACAATAATTACAGCTTCATGTTCAAATCGTATTACTAATTCTGATCCCAATTCATCTACAGCTTCTCAAACTAGCTCTGAAAATTCATTAACTCTAAATCCTTCAACTGACATTATTACAACAGATTTAGAAGGGATAAAACAAGAAACTACTGAAAAGATTAAAAGCAATCCTCTTAGCGCATTAGATGGCACGGTAGATACTGCTTTTTATCAAAGTGTATCACCTGAATCACAAGGAATGTCATCTGAAATCTTATATGATATGTATCAAGAAATCACGAAGAGAGACCTTAATTTTCACCATATACTAATTTTAAGAAATGGTAAAATAGTTTCCGAGGCACATTATTATCCTTATGGTGCTGATGATCTCCATATCGTCAACTCCATTACCAAAGACTTTACTTCAGCACTTATTGGCATCGCATTAGATGAGGGGTTAATTGGAAGCGTAGATGATAAAGTTGTCGATTACTTTAAAGATTGGAAAATTGCCAACTTGTCTGACAACAAATTTGAGCTTACGGTTGAAAATCTATTGACGATGACTGCAGGTATGAACTGGATAGAGGCTGGCAATTATGGAGATAATAGCGATACCTACACACAGATGTGGCAAAGCGACTCTCAAATTCAGTTTGTTCTTGATCGTGAGATTAATGAGAAACCTGGCAGTAAATTTTACTATAACACCGGTGCTTCGCATTTATTGTCTGGAATACTCACGCAAGTTACTGGGAAATCAGCATTTGAATTTGCTAAAGAAAAATTGTTGAAACCTCTTGGAATTCAAAAACTGTACTGGAGTACAGATAACCAAGGCGTAAGTTCCGGAGGGAGTAGACTGTTTATCGCACCAATCGACCTAGCAAAATTTGGCATGCTTTATCTAAACAAAGGAACTTTTCAAAGTGAACAGTTAATATCTGAACAATGGATAAAGTCGTCAACTTCTAAACATTTAGAAACACCTCATGGACTAGCAGGTCAGTCGGGTTACGGATATCAGTGGTGGATGAATCCTTTTGGTGGATACTCAGGAAGGGGCTATGCAGGACAATATTTATTCATCTTACCTGAACAGAATATTGTGGCCGTCTTTATGGGATCAATGGGGGATGATTTTTATGCACCAGAACAAATGATGCGAAATTACGTCCTTAAAGCTGTGTTGTCTGACAACGCCATTTCAAAAAACAACTTGTCAGACAACAAGCTTAAAGTACTAGAAACACAGTTTTCTAATAAACCTATCGCTTTAAATGTTCCAAAATTGCCCACAATCGCCAATATGATTAATGGCAAGATATTTACACTTGAAAATGATGAAACATTTATGCTTGATTTTGACTTAAATGCTTCTGATCCTCAAGTATCAAACACAGCTGAAGCAGTACTAACCTGGCATGTAGAAGACTCAAATTATGTTGTCAAAGTTGGACTTGATGGTGTCTATCGATTTACAGACTGTTTAAATTTTTATGCAAGTGGTAAAGTCTCCGAAGTAGGTTTTATGGGCTATTGGGTTGATGCATCTACATTTAAAATCAAAATTTGCCCGACTGATGCAGACTCAACTTATACGCTCACACTTTTATATGAGGGAAATCAACTTAAAAAATCATTAATTACAGATATGCTAGGCTATTAATGAATATCTATATTCTTAATCTATAAAGAATTATCGAAATAAAAAGAACTATCGAGATATATAAAGAACTATCGAGAAATTAAAAAATTATTATGCACACAAAAGGTGTCAAGTCTAAAAAAGCCATTCGGCAAACACAGACATGACACCTTTTAACATCTTGTCATATTTACTTGAGATATGATACTATAAACCATGAAAATCTAAAGTCGTCCTTCAGGAGGCAGTAAATGAAAAGAACCTTCATCATACTTATGCTTATTATCGTAGTGCTTATTGGTGTGCTTTTAAATCAACGCCAGCAAATGTTAGGCAATAAAGATAATTATATAAAACCTCTCGAGATTGTAAATCTTGAAGGCACTTCTTTTGAAAACTTCAAATTTCCATCCAATTTTGATATTCGAAAATATGAAGGTGTCACACTTAACTTTATCGTTGAAAACAACCTCAATGCTAACATTCTTTCCCTTGAAAGCGAAGAATTTACAAAACTGACGGGCATTAACATCAAAATCAGACCCACTGACTTCGATACATTTATACAAAAAATAAATTTAGATTTCATATCAAAAGCAGGTGATTATCAGATTATATACTCCGATCCTTATCAGACACTAAATAGATTTCACAATGATCTAGAACCTCTAAATAAATACCTTAATGACCCTGAATTACCATCACTTCAAGTCTCTCTCAATGATTTTTTTGAAAATCAACTTAAAGTGTGTTCTTACTTTATAAGTTCAGATGAGCTTTATGCGATACCTTTTGATTCAACAACAATGAGTCTATATTACAGAGAAGATGTTTTTCGTGATTTTAAAGAAGACTTCTATAACGACATGGGATACGATTGGACACCAGGCGGTCCGGATTTTACTTGGGAACGTTATATAGAGATTGCCAAGTGGATAGACACCTATGTTCCCAACGAAATCGTAGAGTATGGTAGTGGTCAAATGGCTCAAGCTCACAACTCAGTATTTTGCGAATTTTCGAATGTATTGGCTTCAAATGGTGGTGATTACTTTAGAGATGAAGGCGTCAACACATTTGGTCTAAAAACATTTAACAAATTAGATGTAATGAGCGATACTTTTATCAAATCACTCGGTGACTATAAGAAAATTGTTGCAGCAGCTGCTCCAGATAGCATCAATTGGAACTGGGAAGACGCTGCAGAAGCCTTTAGCAAAGGTAAAATAGCCATGATGGTAAACTGGGATGAGAACTATGCAACTTTAAATAACTCTACTAACTTTAGAGTCCGTGGCAATGTTGGGACATCAATTTTGCCATATGGTGATGTGAAAAGTGCCAATATCTATGGTGGATCGGGGATCGGGATTAATAAGTATGCTTCAGATATAGAAAAAGAGGCCGCTTGGTTCTTTATTTCTTGGGCAACCTCTAAAGAGATGCAGCTTCGTATTTTAACAGAACCAACAGGCGGGGCATTACCGACTATCAAATCAGCATATGAGGCAATAGATCCTGATTTTAGTGCGACGCATCCTCAGATTGAGACGGTACTAAAAGCCTGGGAACCAGAGAACATCTACCTAAGACCAAAACTCGAAAACTTTTACGATATTGAACAAGCGCTTATTGAAAGCCTTCACACCATGGTTTTAGATGATTTAGATCCAAAAGATGTCGCGCTTGAACTGTATAAAAAAATCTTAAGCAAGAGGTAAAATATGAAAAAGACTAAATTTTATAACAGCTTAAGATTTCAACTAATTATCATCGTCGTCTTTTTTATCATCATACCAGTGCTAATATTGTTTACACTATTATCAAACACAGTAAAAGATACCTTCAACGAAAAATATAATGCTGTTGCGCTTCAATCGGTCACTGAAACGGGTGGGAAAATCAACTTTTTACTTAGTGATATCGAAGACTACACAACTACCATCTTAGCAAATAGAACCTTTTTAGATATGGTTTCAAATACAAAGACATCAGATAGTGATCTTAACGAACTCTTGAGAGGTTTTCTAGCATCCCGAAATGATATTGACGGTATATCTCTAATCAATAACAAGAGCACTTACTCCATAGGGACAAATAAGACCACACCGCTTATATCCATCCAACAAATGTTAAGTACTAGCAATGACAGTAAGCCCGTTTGGCTATCAACTGTTAAGCAAAATATAAAAATACTGTCCGGTATCTCTACACGCTATTATTTTTCAATTGCTAGAAATATTATTGATTTTAATACACTTGAAAACTATGGTGCCCTCGACGTCGATATAGAAGAAGTCTTGCTGGAACAAGCATATGCAAATCTCATCGCGGATGATGGAGAAGTTTTTATCGTCGATACTGACGGGATAATCGTAAGCCATCCTGATAAAAGCAGAATAGGTGAATCAATAGAAAGTTCACCCTATTTTGAACAACTACAGCTTTCTTCACCGTTGGAAACCAGTGGAAGCATCACTTTTTCAGAAGGTGCTCAAGAAGAGATTGCATTTTATAACGAACTTGAGACCAATGGATGGCATATTATAAAAATCATATCCAAAGATGATTTATATGCAGAGATCTCACAGATTCAATCTATTTTCCTTATAGGTGCTGGCATCTATGCCATCTTAATGCTTATGTTTATCTTAGGCTTGTCTTTCCAGTACACTGAACCTATGCTCAAAATCATACATGACCTCAAACGCGTCGAAAAAGGGGATTTGTCTGTACGTACAACCGTAAACACCAATAACGAGATCTTAGAGCTTAGCGATAGTATTAACAATATGATAGGTGAGATGGAACTTCTCATTGATAAACTGGTCACGGAAGAACGCATCAAAAGAGAAGTCGAACTTGAAGCCCTACACGCACAGATCAATCCACACTTTTTATACAATACCTTAAACACCATCAAATGGATGGCAAAAATACAAGGTGCCAATAGTGTGAGCAATGCGATTGTTGCGCTCGTTAAATTACTTCGGATAAGTATCAACATCAGCAGTGATTTCATCACACTTAAAGAGGAAATGGAATATATTCAAAACTATATCGTTATTCAAAAACTCAGATTCAATGAGGATTTTGAAATTGACTATCATCTGTCAGATGATTTATTAGATTTACTCTTACCAAAGTTGATCCTTCAGCCGATTATTGAGAACAGTATTATCTATGGGATGGAAAATGACGATAAGCTCTTTATTTCAATTGAGAGTTTTTCCGATCAAGCAAGTGGTGATTACATCATTAAAATCATAGATAATGGCCCGGGGATACCGGAAGATGTGCTGACTCAACTTTCAAAGGATTTAAACGCTGGCACTAAATTTAGTAAAGCTGGACTAAACAACGTCAACCAACGGATTAAACTCTTTTGTGGAGAACAGTACGGGGTCGAACTCTTGACAAGCGAAGGAAACGGCACTACAGTATTGGTTAGATTGCCAATTAAACGCTTAGAAGAAATAGGAGGTTCAAATGTATAAGGTCCTTATCGTAGACGATGAAGTGCTTGTAAGAATTGGACTTAAAAATACAATTGACTGGGAAGATATCGGGTTTTCTGTTGTTGGAGAAGCCTCAAATGGTGAGCAAGGCTATGCACAGTTCCTCAAACTTGAGCCAGATGTCGTCATCACGGATATCAAGATGCCAAAGCAAGACGGTCTTTGGTTAACAGATAAGATTCACAGAGAAAATAAAAATACCCGTATCCTAGTTTTAACTTGTTATGATGAATTTCAGTATGCTAGAACTGCGCTTAAGAATGGTGCAAGTGATTATATACTAAAATCTGAAATCGTAGATGACGAACTTATTGCGCTTATGAAAAAAATCAAAGGTTCTTTAGACGATGAAAAGGTAGGTAAAATACAGCTTCCTACTAAGCACCATAATCAAAATGCGGTTAAACGTTCACTGCTAAACGACTTAATTAAAGTTAAATTTACACTAGACGAAAGGTTACATTTTAGAGTTGAAGAGCAAAACTTTGCTTTTTCAGGTACAAAGTATGCCTTCATCTATCTAGAAAGTAAACTAAGCGATAAGCAAAACAGCAAACAAATTAGTGAAACCACTATAAACCTCATCATTGATCAACTCAGTGAAAAGGGGATTAACTATCTATTTAACGGCTACATGGACGAGCATTTATTTCTCATATCCTCTCCTGAACTAACACTAAGTACCCTCAATCGCATCACTGCCACAGTACAAAACGGTGTTGTTCAGTACTTTGGTATCGCAGTTAATTTAATCTATACCAACGCTTTTGATGATTTTGAGATGTTATCCTCCCAACACGAACACCTCATGGAAAAAGTTGAGATGCTTTACTATGTCCCACTAAATGATGTATTTATTGAAAATGTAGACCATATCAAGCTCAACCAAACAAATACTCAAGAACTCAAACTTAAATATACTGCACTTTTTATAGACTATATAGGTCAAGAAGATCAACAGGCGATCATATCGGCTATTGATGATTTGCTGTCGCTATTCAGGTACAATAACTATGCGCCTAGAATAGCAAAACTCTTCATGACCCAGCTCGTCGGTGAACTATACAATGTATTTCAGTACGTATTTGATGCACCAGAAGTTGCTTTTTCTTATAGTAGTTTCCACGAATCAGTGATTAAAACAAAACATGTAGATGCGCTTAAATTCATTATCCTTAACTTATTTACCTCAATTGTTCAAGAACTACAGTATATTAGAGACAACCAATCAAGGTATATTATCAAAAGGGCCATCAATTTTATAGAGCACAACTATGATCAAAATATATCACTTGAAGACGTCGCTAAAGTTCTCAATCTCTCCAAACAGTATGTATGCAGTGTTTTTAAAAGAGAAACTGGGCAAAATTTATCGACTTATATCAATCAAATTCGCATTGATAAAGCAAAACAGCTACTTTTAAATCCAACTTATCCGAGCAAAGAAATTTATTCGTTAGTTGGCTATTCTAACCAACAGTATTTTACACGGGTGTTTAAAAAGATTACTGGGATGACCACCTCTGAGTGGCAGCACAGTAAAAAATAACCGTACTTAGTGCAAAATTTTGATTCTTATATTAGAACATCGCGATTTATCTTAATATTGTCCAAAAGCATATTAATCCTGTGCAAAATTCTTCAAAAAATTTAGAAGTCTTTTAATAATTTCATAATATTGTACTAAAACTTGTGAATCGAGGGCATATATTGTCCCTCGATTTTGTTTTATCCTAAGTACATGATTTAAGTGTGTGCATCACAACTTGGCGATGAAAGTTGAACTGCATATGAGGGCATAAGGGAGGCAAAAAGGATGAGTCAAGACGTCAAATTGAAAGTCCTGAATATCGAAAAATCTTTTCCTGGTGTTAAAGCACTCGATAAAATTGAATTTTCGGTACGTAAAGGAACAGTTCATGTACTATGCGGCGAGAATGGAGCAGGTAAGTCAACCTTGATGAAGATCATCAACGGAATCTACCAACCAGATGCTGGCCAAATACTAATAGATGGAGTTGAAGTTAAAATTAAAAATCCAATCCAAGCAAGACAGCTTGGAATCTCTATGATTTTTCAAGAACTTAACTACATCCCAGAAATGACACTAGAGGAAAGCTTGTTCGTGGGAAACTGGCCACTTGATAAAGCGAAAAAAATCGACTGGAAAGAAATTAGAAAAAGAACCCTTGCATTACTTGAAAAAGAAAACCTTAAGTATAAACCTGATACAAAATTAAAAGATTTAACGGTATCTGATATCCAGATGCTGGAAATCTTAAAAGCGATTTCCTACAACTCAGAAATCATCATTATGGATGAACCCACTTCGGCAATTACCAACAAAGAAGTTGAAGTGCTCTTTAAGAAAATTTTCGAGCTTAAAGCTAGAGGAACCGCCATCATCTATATCAGTCATAAAATGGATGAAATCTTTAGAATTGCAGATGATATCACCGTCTTTAGAGATGGCAAAGTAATTGATTCAAAACCAAAGGATGAACTAGATATCGAAACCGTTATCGCACTTATGGTTGGTAGAAAACTTGGCAAAGATTTTCCTAAAGTAAACGTCCCTATAGGCGAACCAGTTTTAAGTGTTCAGTCACTATATGGCGAAAAATTCAAAGATGTTACATTTGACGTGAAAAAAGGTGAAATCATTGGATTTGCAGGCTTAATGGGAGCTGGAAGAACTGAAGTTATGAGAGCGATTTTCGGACTAGATACAATTCGCTCTGGCAATATATTAAAAAACAATCAAGTTGTTCGTATTAATTCAGTTAAAGATAGTATCAATCACAAAGTGGTCATGCTTTCAGAGGATAGAAGACGATTTGGTATTTTACCAATCAGAAGTGTAAGAGAAAACATCAGTATCACTAATCTTAAAAAATTCATCAAAAAAGGCAAATTACATGCCAAGGAAGAATTTGAAGCCGTTAAATACTACTGCGATAAGATGAATGTTAAATCACCTTCTTACGAAACAAACATTTCATCACTTAGTGGTGGCAATCAACAAAAGGTGATGCTAGCAAAATGGCTAATCACTGACCCAGATGTTTTCATCGTCGATGAACCCACAAGAGGAATAGATGTCGGTGCAAAACATGAAATATATAAGCTCATCTCAGATCTCGTTACAGATGGCAAAAGCGTCATTATGGTGTCGTCTGAACTGCCAGAACTTATCGGCATGTGTGACCGTATCTATGTTATGGCTAAAGGTGAAATCATGGGCGTTCTAGGAAAAGAAGATTTCACACAGGAAAATATCATGCGCCTCGCCACAGGCACTACATCAAACATTTAGGAGTTGAGTTATGAAAAATTTTCTACAAAAACTTAAAAAATCAAATTTAATGGGCACCTTTAGCATTTATTTCGTCTTATTGGCACTTTTCCTTGTGAGCATGCTTGCAAATGAAAATTTTGCAACGGTTGGTAATTTATCTAATATCTCAAGACAAATTGCGGTTGGAACGATCCTCGCATTTGGACAAACCATATTAATCATCAATGGCATGCTTGATTTATCATCTGGATCAGTGCTTGCACTTGCTGGCGTTTTATCGGTCGATGCTTATCTTAAAACCGGTTCTTTAATAATTGCTTTTGCTGTGGGAATCATCGTAGCAGTTGCATGTAATATCCTAAACGGTATTATGGTTACTAAATTTAAAACACCGCCTTTCATTGCAACGCTTGCTATGATGGCTATGGCCAGAGGCGCAGCACTTCTTTATACAAATGGACAAAACATCTATCAAATTGGTAACTATATCGTCTTTGGTCAAGGTTCAATTTTAGGTGTCCCAAACCCAGTTTGGTTCTTAGTAGTAACGATGTTTATTACATGGTATCTACTTAAACACACAGTATTTGGACGCTCTGTCTATGCCATCGGTGGAAACGAAGAGGCTTCAAACGCTTCTGGTATCAACGTTGATCGCGTTAAAATGAAGGCATATATTATCAATGGTATTTTCGTAGGTATCGCAGGTATTATCTTCATGTCGCGTGTAAACGGTGGTCTTCCAAATGGTGCCAATGGTTACGAATTTAAAGCATTAACAGCAGCTGTCATCGGGGGCACATCATTTTCGGGTGGTGTGGGTACAGCATCAGGAACACTTGCAGGTGCATTTATCGTCGGTTTCCTCGATAATATCATGGTCCTCGTCGGTGTAAACTCTTATCTTCAACAAATCGTCAGAGGCGCAATAATTGCCCTTGCAGTAATCTATGATATCTACTTTAAAACAACGCGTAAAAAGAATAAAGCTGCAAAAGGTTAATCCCGATTAAGTTCGGTTTAACATAAAAGATGATTACAAATCATAGGAGGAGAAAATGAGAAAGGTTTTAGCATTATTATTGGTATTTATGCTAGCAATGGGGTTGTTGGCAGGATGTAGTACTAGTTCTGACACAGCGACTACAACGGCAGCGGCAGCAGAAACAACTGCAGCAGCAGGTGGGGAAAAAGCAGAAACATTTAGAGTGGCTTATATCGCAAGAGCGCAAGCAGATTCTTTTGCTGCATGGCTTGCAAACGCAGTAATGGAAGAAGCTGATAAATATGACAATATCACTGTTGACGTATTTGATGGTCAAGCAAATGATGACACTGAAAATGGCTTAATTGAGAATGCAATCACAAACAAATACGATGCAATTATCGTTCAACCTAACAATGGGGAAGCGCAAAGACCTTATGTTGAAAAATCAGTTGCAGCTGGTATTGTAACAATTACAACCAATGCAAGAATTTCTGGTATAGAAGGCGCATCTTCTGTAGATGCTGATCCATACCTTCAAGCAAAAGTTAACGCTGATGCAGCTGTAACACAAATTCCGCAAAATGCAAAAGTAGTAGTGCTTTTAGGCCCTCCAGGAAACTTCCACGCTGATACAAGACGTGAAAGCTGGCAAAAAGAATTCTTCGACAAACGACCTGATGTACAAATCGTTGGCGAAGAAATTGCAAACTGGAACAAAGATGAAGCTATGAACTATATGGAAACTTGGGTACAAGCAAATGATCAAATCGATGCTATCATCGCTATGAACGATAACATGGCTGCTGGCGCACTTGAAGTAATCAAAGATAATGCAAAATTTGCAAACATCTTAGCTTATGGCGTTGATGGTACTGCAGAAGCTTGCTTACTCATCAAAGATGGCAAATTAACATCAACAAGCTTACAATCTGCTTATGCGCTTGCAGAAGGCTTACTTGATTCAGCAAACAAATTATTAACAGGTCAAGAAACACAAATCGATATCGATATTGATTGCCCACTCATCACAATTGATAACGTTGATCAATATATCGAAATGCACAAAAAAGCTGGTGCAATTCAATAATACTAAAGTTTCGCTAGTAATCTCCCTGCGTAAGCGGTCTAATCAGCCGCTTACCATACATATAGCAAATAAACGTAAACGAGATTAATAGGTTGCGTTTATTTGCATATTAATCCAAACAACCTAGGAGGTTTGACATGAAAAATAAAGCGGCGTTTATGTCCGGCACAAACAATATGATATTCAAAGAAATTCCAGTTCCAGAAATTGCACCACATGAAGTCCTTGTAGAAGTAGATGTAGTTGGGATTTGCGGTTCTGACGGACATTATTATCAACATGGCAATATCGGCGATTTTGTCGTGCAAGGTGATTTTATCCTTGGACATGAAAGTGCAGGCTATGTCGCAGCAATTGGAAGCGATGTTACTTCATTAAAAGTAGGAGATAGAGTTGCTCTTGAGCCAGGCGTAGTCTGTGGCAAATGCGAACAATGTCTCTCTGGTAAATATAATTTATGCGAGCATGTTGAATTCTTTGCAACACCACCATATCACGGTGTTTTTGCTAATTACGTTAAACATCCTGAAAACTTATGTTTTAAATTGCCAGAGAATGTATCAAATATGGAAGGTGCACTTGTTGAACCTTTAGCAGTTGGTTTACATGCAGCTTCACAAGGTGATGTTAAACTTGGTGATACCGTAGTCGTATTTGGCGCAGGTTGTATTGGACTAGTTTCTATGCTGGCAAGTAAAGCAAGAGGTGCTTCAAACGTTTATGTTGTAGACATCATCGATAAAAGATTAGCATTTGCAAAAAAATTAGGTGCTACAGAAGTTATCAATGCCAAAGAAGAAGATGTCCTTGCAAAAATTGATGCTTTAACAGGCGGAAAAGGTGCCCATGTCGTAATCGAAACTGCAGGTTCTCCTATAACAATTGGACAAAGCGCAAGCGTATTAAGAAAAGCGGGTACAGTAGTCCTTGTCGGAATGACTGTAAAACCAGAAACAAGTTATGATTTTATGAAGTTGATGGGCAAGGAAGGTACGCTTAAAACCATCTTTAGATATAGAAACCTCTATCCAGTCGCGATCAATGCAATTAGCAGTGGTACTATAGATGTAAAAAGTATCGTGACACACGAGTTTGATTTTGACGACATTAAAGAGGCATTTGACTTCGTTGCTAAAAATCCAACGGATGTGGTTAAAGCCGTTATCAAAATCAAGTAGAAAAGGGGTTCCAATATGTATTTTATAGGCATAGATCTCGGTACATCTTCTGTAAAAGTTCTCGTAATGGATGCGGGTGGCCAAATTGTTAGCACCGTTACAAAGGATTATCCACTTTATTTTCCAAAAGCACTCTGGTCAGAACAAAATCCACAAGATTGGTTAAATCAGTCACTTATTGGCATGAAAGAAGCCCTTACTGGACTCGACATTTCTAAATTAAAAGCGGTAAGTTTTAGCGGTCAAATGCATGGACTTGTCATGCTTGATGATCACGATAACGTCATTAGACCCGCCATTTTGTGGAACGACCAAAGAAGTATTATAGAGACAAATTATCTTAATGAGGAAATTGGTATAGATAAGCTGACAAGTTATACAGGAAATATTGCATTTCCAGGCTTCACAGCGCCAAAACTTCTTTGGGTCAAAGAAAACGAGCCAGAAAACTTTGCTAAAATCAATAAAGTGATGCTTCCAAAAGATTACCTTGCCTATAAAATGACTGGCACTTTTGCAACTGATTTTGCGGATGCTTCAGGTACCCTTTACCTTGATGTTGCAAATAAAACATGGTCAAAAGACATGCTAAACATAATTGGTATTGAAACTTCAGTTCTTCCAAGGTTATACGAATCTTATGAAACCATTGGTATACTAAACAAAGAAGTATCTGCTTACCTTGGAATTGAGCACGAAGTAAGTGTTTCAATTGGAAGTGGCGATCAAGCATGCGCAGCTGTAGGTGGTGGTGTCGTCTCAACAGGTTGTTGCTCTGTTTCACTTGGAACATCCGGAGTCGTATTTGTGCACAGTGATACTTTTATCAAAGATCCTAACAATGGTCTTCATGCTTTTTGCCACGCAAACGGCGCTTATCACTTGATGGGATGTATGCTCTCCGCAGCAGGTTCGCTAAAGTGGTGGGTAGAAGAGATATTGAAATCAAGGGACTATAACCATTTAATGGATTTTGCGAAAGAAGCCAAAATCGATAACGGATTATATTTCTTACCTTATCTTATGGGAGAAAGAAGTCCACACAACGATCCACATGCAAGGGGCGTCTTTTGGGGACTCAACTTGTCGCACAATCAAGGGGATATGACGAGAGCTATACTTGAAGGTGTCGCTTTTGGACTTCGTGATTCCTTTGAAATCGTTCAATCATTGGGTCAAGAAATCAATGAAATACGCATCAATGGCGGTGGTTCTAAAAACGACTTTTGGTGTCAAATGATTGCAGATATTCTTGGCACAAAGGTTGTAAAACTTGAAACTGATGCGGGTCCAGCATACGGAGCAGCGATTCTAGCAGCAGTAGGTAAAGATCAGTTTACCTCAGTTAAAGAAGCATGCGATAAATTAATCAATACCACGGAATGTTATGTGCCAGATATAGATCAGGTAATTGCATATGATAAAAAATATAAATCATTTTCAAAACTATATCCAGCACTCAAAAATCTTTTTCCTATTGTTTAAACTAAAAGCAGGATAAAAGGTGTCAGGTCATAGTTATCCTTTTGGATAACTATGACCTGACACCTTTTATCCTGTATCCTTTTTGCTTTTTTAAGAAGTTTAATAACTATTTAATAATTAGCGTATATTTTTTTAATGTCATAGAAATATGATGGAATTGTAGAGATTATCGAAAAGATGTGATATGCTTGCTCACACGGTTATATCAATTGCCATTCACATTTAAAAATGGTAGACTTTAGTAAAAGGATCAAACCTCATGAACCTGTGAGACCAATAATGATATATTTGATGGAGGTTTTGATATGGGATTTATAATTGCAATTGTACTACTAGCTTTATTACTATTATTGTTTACTACAAATGTAAGGATTGTGCCACAATCTGAAGCATATGTTCTGGAAAGACTAGGTGCTTATCTTACGACTTGGGAAACTGGAATTCATTTCAAGATTCCACTCATCGATAGAATTGCTAAAAAAGTATCTTTAAAAGAAATAGTTGCCGATTTTCCACCACAACCTGTTATCACTAAAGATAATGTTACTATGAAAATTGATACTGTAATTTTCTTTCAAATAACCGATCCAAAGCTTTACACTTATGGCGTAACACAACCTATGTTTGCAATTGAAAGTATAACTGCAACAACACTGAGAAATCTTATTGGTGAACTTGAACTTGACGAATCATTGTCTTCAAGAGACCATGTAAACACTTCAATGAGAACCATCTTGGACATAGCAACAGATCCATGGGGCATCAAGGTAAATCGTGTAGAACTTAAAAATATATTACCACCTAAAGAAATTCAAGAAGCAATGGAAAAACAGATGCGAGCTGAAAGAGAAAGACGTGAACTGATACTTCGTGCTGAAGGCGAAAAAAGTTCTACGATCTTAGTTGCAGAAGGACAAAAAGAATCTGTTATTCTTCATGCAGAAGCTGAAAAACAATCGGCTATTTTATATGCTGAAGGCCGAAAAATTCAAAAAACAACTGAGGCCGATGGTGAAGCAGTTGCTATTAGAACTATCCAAAGTGCTACTGCAAAAGGTCTTGAAATGTTGAAAGAGGTACAAGCTGATGAAGCCGTACTTACAATCAGAGGTCTAGAAGCATTAGCTAAAATGGCTAACGGAAAATCAACAAAGATGATAATTCCTACCGATCTTACAAACACAAACTATATGCCTAAAAAGAAATCATAATAAAAAGGTTCGCTTTATAAAAGTTCATCTTATAATTAAATCAAATTTATACTCATAAAAAGAGATGAATCCAGTGGAATCATCTCTTTATTTCTAAAAAAAAGTATATTAATTTATTATTTAATTGTCTTGTTGCATTTGTTGCTGGTATTGTTTTGCACTTTCATCTTCCGGCTAATTGTATGGGAAACTGGGTTGTCTTTTACAGAGTTGATTTGGTAAGTTAATAAAGGAGGTATCATATGTTGTTTTTTTTATCTCGTTTTAAATGGTTTATTATGTTTGCTTTTGTTGAATTTTTCTTTTACTTTAGAGCACAACCTGAAAATTATGAGTTATTCTTTTTTGGGTGGGGGTTACTTTCATTTATTTTACTCATCAATAATATCTTTAGACGAAGTGATCGCATGCCAATGCTTGGGGCAGGCGCAAGTACAAGCACGAGATATGCGTACATGTCAACCGCACTTGCACAAGAGCAATATAAACCCAAAAATCAAAAGATGCTAGGTGGAGGATTGTTTGACTATGTCAATTTATCATATCTAATTTTACTTCTTAGTAATGTCATCTGTTATATTTTAACCATGCCAAGATGACAATCTCTTGTCATGGCTGATTTAAAACTTTACAGAAATATAGATTTCGTTTATAATAGCTAAGAGTAAATCAGATGATCGCGTGCCTCTGGTACGAGGAAAGTCCGAGCTCCATAGAGCAAGGGTGCTGGGTAATACCCAGTGGAGGTGACTCCAAGGATAGTGCAACAGAAATAGACCGCCTCGTAAGAGGTAAGGATGGAAAGGTGAGGTAAGAGCTCACCAGCGTATAGGTGACTATGCGGCTCTGTAAACCCCATCTGGAGCAAGACCAAGTAGGGTGTAAAAAAGAGGCTGCTCGTCTCTCCCAAAGGTAGGTCGCTTGAGCGTATCGGCAACGATTCGCCTAGATAGATGATCGTCTAATACAGAACTCGGCTTATAGATTTACTCATTACATAAGTCAAAAAAAACACTAGCTATTAGCTGGTGTTTTTTTGTGCCATACGGTTCAAAACAAATCTAATTTAAATCACTTTATTTCGTCCAAGTTTCTTTCCTTCATATAAGGCTAGATCTGCCAACTTAATCATCTCTTTTATACTAATCTTATCATTGTAAGCAGCCAATCCAAGTGTCATTGTAAGCATAAATTCATGACCTTCATAACTGAAATTTTCTTTTTCAACAATTTCTCTGATTCTCTCAGCAATGATGCGAGCTGATTCAATATCGGTTTCTGGTAATAGAATCAAGAATTCTTCACCGCCCCAACGACCTATACTATCCGAAATTCTTACCGTTTCTTTCATTAATTCAGCAAGCGTTTGAAGCACTTCATCACCGCAATCATGCCCATAATCATCATTGATATTTTTAAAGAAATCTATATCAGCCAAAGCCAATGTGAAACCTTTTTTATTTCGTTTACTGCGATTTATTTCATCTTGTATACGTGTCATCATGTGTCTTCTATTATATAGTCCCGTTAATGAATCAAGATCCGCATCCTTTTGACTTGTAATGTCTTGAACAATACCGATTAAAAAATCATCTTCACCTTCATCACCGCTCATCTTGGTTACCGTAGTATAAACCCATACTAAGCTCCCATCACGTTTTATATAACGCTTTTCCAAAGAAAAGTAGGGAATTTCACCTTTTAATAATTTTTCTTTATATACGACATCAACTAACCAGTCCTCTGGTACAGTTAAATCCTTTATACGTAATCCAATTGCTTCTTCTTGTGAGTAACCGATGATCTCATAAAATTTGTTGTTAGCCTCATGTATATGTCCCTCTAAATCAGTAATACATCTACCGCTACCAACTTGTTCAAAGGTAAGATTAAATATACGGTCACTTTTTTTATATTTTTTGACGGTATTCATTTGTTTTAGCTGATTAGTGGCAAGCCATGCCATGCTCTTCATCATTTCAATGCTTTTATAGTCAATCTCGTTGTTCTCGCGCTTATCATTATAAATTAAAATAACGACCGCCGTAATTTCAAGGTCATTCACAAGCTCTATCAATAGAGTATTCCGATTAAGTAATAAAATACCATCCTCAGAAATAGATTTTAACATTGAAGCTATATCGAGGTCAGCTATATTTAAAGAAAAATTATGATGCATTTTACTGTCGAACGACATATCCATACTTTCTTTAATGAATATACCACTAGAATCACAACCTGAGGTTCTTAGACAAAAATCCAGTAAAAAATCACATAATCTCTCATTGTTATAGATCGGTGTGTGCCTCATACTATCAATATAACCTATAAAATCAGTACAGTCTTTCATTTGACCTCCGGATTATCTTATAATTATCACTTGTGATTAATAGTGCTGTCTTATTCTACCATGATTCATATTACTGATAAAGTACGTATAACGATTTCTCTTCGTCAAATTGACATTTAACTTTAATCGCATTTTAATATTGCCATGATATAATATGTGAAATATCACACTTCAAGTGCTAAGGTTGATTTAGCGCATTTGTATAATCATTTCTTCGTCAATATATGTCTTTTACTTCAAATGAAAGTTGGTCAGTTATGCCTATTATCAAAAAAACACTACGCTTTTCCATAGTAATAACTACGGTGATCCTATTGTTACTACTTATCATAAATGCGCTCATGATTTTCATAGTCCATGATCAAATACTTACTTTCAATGATTCAGAAAAACTAAGTGAAGTGGATTGTATAATTGTACTAGGAGCAGGGGTTAAACCTGATCAAACCCCTAGTTTGATGCTTAAAGATCGACTTAACCGGGGGATTGAACTCTATCAAGCTGGTATTTCAAACAGATTATTAATGAGTGGTGATCATGGAAGTGAAAACTATGACGAAGTAAATGTTATGAAAAATTATGCCATTTCTGCTGGAATTGACTCTGAATCTATTTTTATGGATCATGCTGGTTTTTCAACATATGAAAGCATTTATCGCGCAAAGGAAATATTTGGTGCAAAAAAAATAATTATAGTCAGCCAAGACTATCATTTAACACGTGCACTTTTCATAGCCAATAGGTTAGGTTTGGATGCCTATGGTATATCTGCTATAGAAGTAAGTTATAGTGGACAACTACAAAGAGAAATTCGTGAAATTATTGCAAGAAACAAAGATTTTTTTGTTACGTTATTTAAACCCGCGCCTACTTTTTTAGGGGATCACATCTCATTGCTTGGCAATGGTGATGTTACCAATGATTGACAATCAAACAACACCCATCATATTTAAGTAGTGTTATATTTGTGTTAGAGGAGATATATATGAAAAAGAATTTAAACCTTTTTATAGGGATTATTATACTATTTGTTTTAGTTATTACTTTGACGATTTGGTTTACTCGCGTACCAGATTTTTCAACGCTTTCACCCGCTGAAATCACCGTTATTGCCCTTCCTTCACCACCAGATATTTTTACGATTATCAAACCCCAAGATATTGAAAAGGTCATGATTGCATTACGTGATGACACTTACAAAAAATCCATATTTCCAGCAGAAAAGGGATGGGAAATAAGTCTAAGCTACCCAGGAACTGAAATTCAACTTATTGACAAATACATCACTGTTAATGGTAAAACTTTCTATGCAGCTGACGATCTCACAAGCAAAATCAAACAGATATTAATCGAATTAGGCTATTTGACGCGTTAGTAGATTTTAATCCTTGAAATAGATTTTAACCCTTGAAATAGATATTAGTATTTGAAGTATTTACTTGTTCTATATATAAATATCACAATTTGATTGCACAATTGTTACATTTCCCCAGTTGCATAGACCGGCATATAAGTATCTGCTAGAATAAATGTTAAGGTGGAAGCCGTATAAATTTAATATGCTTTTCACAAAATATGGAGGAAATATGAAAATCAACACACTAAATACACTCACAAAATCAAAAGGGTTAATAGTAATAATGACTTTTATCATGTTTACATCAGCATTTACATTTGCTGCTAATGAACAAACAGATTCCTATGGCGAAATTCTGTTAGACGTAGGACTAATCACTGGTTATAATGGCGATTTGATGTTAGATAAAGAAATTTCTCGCGTTGAAATGATTGCAATATTAAGCAAACTTTATCCTTCTGAATTCGCAAGTTATACACCACCAAGTACCGCTACTTTTAAAGATGTTCCAACTACGCATTGGGGATATAAATATGTTGAATTTGCGTATTCAAAAGGCATCACAAGAGGGAAGAGCCTAACTATTTTTGGTGTAAATGATCCCGTGAATTACAATCAAGCTAGCATTTTTTTAACCACTTCACTTGGTTATACAATTGACGATATACAATATGAAACTGCCGCTTATCAAATTGCAGCAGAATACGGTTTAAAACTTCTCCTTCCAACAGAAGGAATAAAATCATTGAAAAGATCGGAAGTATTTGAGCTAATTTCAAAGGCCTTGATTATGAGTGATTCATCAGGTGAACTAGGGCTATCGATGTTACCAATCCCTACATCTGACCACGAAAGCATTGTCTTACGCATCACTGCTGTGATCAACACACCTGTTGCAATCTATATAAGTGGCGCATTTTTTAATATTTATTATGCCAATGGTGATGTTTATACTGGTGAATTTGATGGTAAAAATCTACAAGGGAATGGGACGACTTCATTTTCTAATGGAGATTTATATGTTGGACAATATAAAGACGGTGTTTTTAACGGTTATGGCATTTACCTTTGGAGTGATAATGAAAATTACGAAGGTTACTGGCTTGATGGTGTCTACCATGGACTTGGAACTTATACCTATACAAGTGGCGCTTATCAATATGGTATCTGGGAAAACGATGCACTTGTCACGCCAATACAAGAACTATCAGATGTCGATATCGCAGCTGGACATGGCATCGATTCACCTGACATTACCATCACATTAACCGATAAAGATAACAATCCTATGAAGGGCATTGCACTTACTGTTACTGATCAGTTCAACGGCGTAAGTCATAACGTCATTACAGATACAGCAGGGAAGTTTGTGATTCCTAAAACTGGAGAGTTTTCTATTCTTAGTTTAGTACTAAACGAAAATAGCGCTTATAGCTTTGCAATTACAAATAACGCATTTATCGTTACCACTGCTGGTCTTTACAAAAATGAAGCTTCCTTTGAATTAATTAAAAGATAAAAACATAAAATATTAATTTATTTGCAATTTATTAGCAAAACAAAAGTTAGTAAATTTAAAAAAATTGGTAAAAAGAAAGACGTTCCCTCAAAACACCTCATTTAAATAGGCAGTTTTGATGGCACGTCTTTTTTTTTACTTACAAAAAATCATATATGATTATTTAAAACATATTTACTTATCTGTAACTTGTGCTAACAGCTTTCATAAGTGTACGTACATCAAAGTGATGTGGGGTTATTGGTGCGATCTTTTTAGGGACGCCCATGAGTTTATAAACTGCAATACGTGCCGCTCTAATAGAAAATTCTTCAGTAAATACCATATCATCTGGAATTTCTACAAACTGGCTAATCATTGCAAAATTAGTAGAGCCAGCTGGTACAACATTTGGACGGTCGCTAATTGCTCTAGGCTGAAACATCGAGATAATATAAGGCATCATACAAGGAATTACATTTACAACAGATGCCATAATCTCATCCATTTCATCTTCCATATGGAGATGATAGAGTAATTCAGTAAGCATTTCTTCTCCTGTACACTCGCGCATTGGTTTTTTCACAAAGTCACCTAGCTTATCAGTATAAAGTCCGTAACCCCAGAAAATTGTTGTATCTTCAGGTTGATTTTTAAAATGAGGTTGTTTTGCTACAACGATAGACATTAACCAGCTAGAGTCTTTAAATGTCATAAGTGCACCGCTACCAGGTTTGTTTCTTGAATATTTTTCTATCATTTTTAGCAATTTATTGCCTTTAAGAGTAACCGTAAATGACTCCCAATTTGACTCTTCTGGTTTTCCAAAGAATGCTTCTGGATTACCAAGACCCTCTTTTTTAGATGCAATATTTCTCCAAAATGCGCCTGAAAGTGGATTTTCGGGTACGAACGGAGCAGGGGATTTAAAGCTTCCCAACGTTGCATTATCAGTCATGCTGCCATTGGTAGCGATACACAAATCATTTTCACCAAGTTCAATGATTCCTTTTCCATCTGCATCTGCATAATGAATTGCTGTGACAGTTATACCGTCTCCCGCTGCAAAATCAAGGTCCTCAACTCTACATCTCAAGCTAAAATCAACACCTTTTTCCTCTAAATATACTTTCATAGGAAGGATAATCGAATCATATTGATTATAAGGTGTACGTGTAACGCCTTCAAGCGTCTGAATTCTTGAAAATTCAAAGACCATACGCTGCATATAACGTTTAAATTCAATTAAACTAGACCATTTTTGAAAGGCAAATGTCGTTTGCCACATATACCAAAAATTCGTTTCAAAAAAGTGTGGCGTTTGAGCAAACCAATCAGAAATTCTTAGGCGTTCAATCTTCTGTTCCGGTGCAAGCATTAATTTACCTAGTGCCATACGGTCAGCAGTGTTGAATCCCATAGACATAACATCCAAGATTTCACCGTCTTTGTTTATAAGTCTTGCATTGGCATGCGTAGGGTTTGCATGGTCAAATTCAAGAATTTCATCACAAACAGATAAACCTGGACGATCAAGTGATGGAATATGACTTAAAAGCTCCCAAGTATTTTCATAAGTTTCCTCATTGAGCATTCTACCACCGCGGCAGATGAAACCATTTACTGCATCGCCAGCGCCGTCGTTGCTACCGCCTAGTATAGGTAACCCTTCAAGTACATGGATGTTTTTTCCCTCTACACCACAATCTCTTATTAAATATACTGCCCCTGCAAGTGACGCCAAGCCACCACCTACAAAATAAATTTCTCTGTTTAATTTTTCTTTGTTTAAAGTATTGTTTTCCATAATATTCTCCTTTAACTTTTAATTACAAGGTAACGATACTATAGAAAAAATAAATTAAATATAGACAAAGCCCCGACTTTGTCTAATTTTAGGACAAAGTTGAGGCTTTGTATAAATATATGTTTGACTATTATATATGTTTAACTATTATATATGTTTAACTATTATATTTGTTTATGGCTCGAGCGATATCACCATCTACAAGCTTACTTAACTTATCGATAATTACTTTAGGGCTTTCTTTTGTTCCTGACTTTAGCCACTCGAGCATCAAGCTTACAAAACCATAGGTGTAAAACTTTGCAATAAAAGCTTTTGCTTCAGTTGATACTGCTTTACCTACAGCAACTTCTTCAACTACATTTAAAAGTAAATCAAATGTTAGCGCATTAAGAAATTCTTCTAGATGATCTCGCCCTAGTGAATGAAATGTACATAAACAAAAGGCCCTATTGGCTTCAACGTACTCAAATATCTTCAAGAACCCAAGTTGCCAGGTATCATAACTCTTATAGTTCTTAATCGATTCAAGCGCTTCTGTTTTATAGATCCATCCCAATAGTTCATAAATGTCTTGAAAATGATAGTAAAATGTTTGTCTATTAACCCTACATTCAGATACGAGCTCTTTAACGGTAATATGCTCAAGCGAAGTTTTGGACATCATTCTTTTAAGTGTGTTTGCAAGTTCTATTTTTGTACGATTGGACATAACTCACCTCTATAATTTGGCATAGACATTTATTTATAAAAACCTACTTAGCTATTTTAACAGATTTTAGTTAATTTTTTAATTCACAAAAGGTAAATTTTTATATATAATAGAATAACAATAAAGACTTCTTTATGAAAATTTCATTATTTATAGATTTTGATTCATTCATAAACTGACTAGGAGGAAAAAATGCTTAAAAAATGTGAAAAGTGCGGTAGATTTTTTGGAGATGAAATTGGAGGGAATATTTGCTCTGCTTGTAAACTTTCTAATTCAAAATTCAAAAGCACAGGAAACATAGAACGTGATAAATTTACATGTGCAAGAGATCTCGTCTATGACAACCCAGATATTTCTCCTCAAGGTATCATTGATTTTATGGCAGAGATGGGTATTGATATTACCATTCGTGAGATTATGAAATATGTTGACGAAGGTCGATTATCGCTTAATACCACCAAAGAAGGCAATCACTGCCTCAGATGTGGCACAAAAATTGGTTTTGGTAAATATTGTGATAGGTGTCGTATCCGAGTGGAACAGGAAGGCAATACCTCACATTCATCTGAAGATGATAATCCAAATCGCGTTAAAATGCACATTTCTTCAAAAAAATAAAAATGTATTACTCGAGCACAATCCAAATGGATTGTGCTTAATTATTTTAGTTATAACTTTTTATAAGATTTGCTCATATCTACTTTACAACAGAACGTATGTTCTGTATAATAAAATCAAACGTACGTTCTGTTTTGTGTCAGCAAACCCGCTTGCCATCAAATCATAGGTTATTAAACTTTTGATTAGACACAATTCAGAGCATACGTCTTGAAAGGGTGAGAATGTATGTCTAAAGTTATTTTCCATATAGATGTTAATAGCGCCTATCTTTCTTGGGAGGCAGTCCATCGCTTACAGCACGGAGACCCTCTTGACCTTCGAACGATCCCATCAGCAGTTGGTGGTGACCCCGTTAAGAGGCATGGTATCATACTTGCAAAGAGCATCCCAGCAAAACCCTTTAATATACAAACTGGTGAAAGCCTTATGGCTGCATTTCAAAAATGTCCTACACTCACTGTAGTGCCTCCGCATTACGATTTGTATCTGCGCTCAAGTAATGCACTCATTGAACTTATTAGCGAATATTCTTCACAAATACAACGCTATAGCATCGATGAGTGCTTTGTAGATTTTACCAATATGATTAAGCTTTTTGGGGACCCAATTGAAATGGCATATCTTATCAAGGACCGTATCAAAAAAGAACTCGGTTTTACAGTAAGCATTGGCATATCTAGTAACAAACTTTTAGCAAAAGTAGCAAGTGATCTAAAAAAACCCGATGCAGTGACAACACTTTTTCCAGAAGAAATTGCTGAAAAGATGTGGCCACTTCCAGTTGGGGACCTTTTTATGGTTGGAAGGGCAACTGTTCAAAAGCTTAATTTTTTGGGCATTGAAACGATCGGTGACTTAGCCAATTATGATTTAGAAGTCCTAAAATTAACCCTTAAATCACAAGGTGTTCTTGTTTGGAACTATGCAAACGGAATAGAAGAATCAATCGTCAAAAAAAGCAACCGTCTTGCCATTAAAAGTATTGGCAATTCTTCTACAATTCCATTTGATATTGACAATCAAAAGGAAGCACACCTCATGATATTAAGTCTAAGCGAAATGGTTGCTATGCGTCTACGAGATAGCCAATACCTCGCGCGCCTTGTAAGTGTCAGCTATAAAACTAATGGCTTTGTCTCAACCGGTCATCAACGAAAATTCGAAGTGCCAACTGACCATACTACAGAAATCTACCAATATGCCAAAGTACTTTTTGACGAAATATGGGATGGAACGCCTATAAGACATCTTGGTGTAAGAGTTTCCGAATTTTGCGAAAACGACTTTGTACAGCTTCACCTATTTGATGAATATACAAAACGAAAAAACAACCGTTTGGATCAAGTTATAGATGAACTAAGAGGACGCTTTGAGCCTCGGGCAATTATGAGAGGAAGTTTTGTAGGAAGCGGCATTAAGCCATTGACAGGCGGGGTGGGAGAGGATGATTTTCCGCTTATGAGCAGTATATTATAGTTGTCTGCACAAACTATTTTTCCCCTGAACATTTAAGACAATTTTATAAGAGAAAATAAAGGTAGTGAACATATGAAGGTAGTGAGAAAAGAAATTGATGTTCTTTGCTGGTTTGACCAACAAGGTTATCCTAATCCTGTGAGGTTTAGACTTGTTGACGAATCCGGTACACATTTAGTTATAAAAATTGATAGAGTCATTACAAGGGAGTTTGAAAAACTTGCGGGCAATAAAATGTTTGTCTTTACTTGCCAATGTGTTATTCAAAGTGTGCTCCGTACCATCGTCATTAAATACGAGATGGACAATTGCCGATGGATATTATTTAAATATTGAATTGAACTTGCAATTTAACACATATTAGAATCCATTTTAAGTGATTATGTTGCAGATATGAGATTAGTTATGTTATAATTTATAGGTATAAAACTCATACTTGTGTCCAAGTTGTTTGGATGCAAAATCAAAATTTTATTTAATATTAGGAGTGTGGTTTTTTTTGGAAGCAGGCGCGAGTTGGCAGATTATACTACTGGCTGTGTTGATTGGAATGTCTGCATTTTTTTCAGCATCAGAAACAGCATTAATGTCACTCAGTAAAATCAGAATCCGGCATTTGGTGGATGAAAAAGTTCGCGGTGCCGAGGCCGTTAGCAAGTTAGTTGAAAATCCTAACAAGTTGTTGGGATCTATCTTAGTGGGGAATAATATTGTAAATATCGGTGCTTCAGCACTAGCAACTTCACTGGCAATACATTATGTAGGCAATGCAGGTGTTGGAATTGCAACTGGTATCATGACACTATTGATTCTCATATTTGGTGAAATCACGCCAAAATCACTTGCAACGCAGCATTCAGAGTTTATTTCTCTGAAAATCGCGGGGATTATTAATTTCTTTGTCATTATTTTCAATCCTATCGTTTACTTATTGTTGATTCTCACAAATGGACTGATCAGAGTATTAGGTGGTAAACCAGGTCGTACTCAACCTTTTATTACTGAAGATGAACTTAAAACAATGGTTACAGTCAGTCACGAAGAAGGCGTTTTGGAAGTAGAAGAGAAACAGATGATTTACAATGTATTTGAATTTGGAGATTCACAAGTAAAAGATGTGATGACACCAAGAACAGACATGACTTCGTTAGAACTCAATTCTTCTTATGAAAAGATTATCGAAACTTTTAGATCCGAGCAATTTTCTAGAATTCCAATTTACCAAGAAACAACGGATAACATCATTGGGATCCTTTATATCAAGGACTTGATTTTTAAGTCTAGCGAGAACAGACCTTTTGACATACACGATTATATACGTGAACCTTATTTCACATTTGAATTCAAAAAGACTACTGAACTTTTCCAAGAACTCAGAGCAAAAAGAATTCCGATGGCCATTGTACTTGATGAATATGGTGGTACTGCTGGTATCGTTACAGTTGAAGATTTAATTGAAGAAATCGTGGGCGATATTCGCGATGAATATGATGATCATGAAATTGACATCGAAGTGGTCAAAGAAGATGAATACATTGTTGAGGGCAGTACCAGAATAGATGAACTTAATGAACTCATTGGCGTTAAAATAGAGTCTGAAGATTTTGATACCATAGGTGGGTTTATTGTTGGCGAATTTGGTTACATTCCCGAAGTTGATGAGTCCATAGAATACGAAGGTATTCGCTTTGTCATAGAAGAAGTGGATCGAAATAGAATAGAAAAACTTAGAATTCACACATAAAGTATGTAGGAACCCTCATTTGTGAGGGTTCTTTTTTACAGGAGGAAATGAAGTGCTAAATCAATTTTCAAGAACAGAATTATTAATAGGGGAACAAGGTATTCAATCTTTAAATCAATCTACGGTTGCAATTTTCGGTGTAGGTGGCGTTGGTTCATTTGCTGTTGAAGCACTTGCAAGATCTGGTGTAGGTACGTTTTATCTATACGATGATGACAAAGTTTGTTTAACCAATATTAACAGACAACTTATCGCTACAAGAAAAACAGTTGGGCGCGTAAAAGTTGAAGTAATGGCAGAAAGAATTAAAGAAATCAATCCGGATGCAGTTGTCTATGCCAATCGTGTTTTTTTTGGAGCTGAAACTGCTTCAGAAATTGATTTTAGTAAATTTGACTATATTATCGACGCAATTGACACGGTTTCTTCAAAGCTCTTATTGATTGAGATTGCTGATAAAGCTGGCATCGCCATAATGAGTAGTATGGGAGCAGGTAATAAACTTGATCCAACTCAGTTTGAAGTAACAGATATCAACAAAACATCGGTTTGCCCTCTTGCAAGAGTCATGAGAAAAGAACTTAAAAATAGAGGTATAAAGAAACTAAAAGTCGTCTATTCTAAAGAACCTGCAATGAAACCCATTGAAAAAGATGAATCCAGCTGTAAAACCAATTGCGTCTGCCCACCAGATGTACAAAGAAATTGTAGTACAAAAAGACAAGTGCCTGGTTCAATAGCATTTGTACCATCTGTAGCAGGTTTGATCATCGCTGGAGAGGTCATCAAAGATTTGATCGTTGCAAATAAGTCCTTAACTAAACCCTCTGATCCAATTGTTAATTTTTGATGCTTAAGATAATGTCAACACGATTTCATTATTAACATACCAATATGAGTTGTCAACGTGCATAAGTAAATGAATGCTACGCGACAACCTACATAATAAGACCATTGAGAGGGCATAAATATGATAAAATTCATCCTACGCCGTATTTTACACACCATTCCTTTGCTTCTTGCCATGACGATTGTTATTTTTTTACTTGTTGATGCGATGCCTGGAGATGAACTTACCTCATACATCAATTCAATTCCCGAAGGCGAACCAAGGCCTTCTTATGAGCAAATTCAACAAATGAGGCTTGTCCTAGAGTTAGATAGACCCTGGCATATTCGCTACTTCGAATGGCTAGGCAAAGCCGTTCAAGGAAATTTTGGTAACTCACTTCATTATAGAAAACCTGCAGTCGAAGTGGTTTCTGTGTTAGTTTGGCATACCTTTATGATTAATTCCATAGCACTCTTTTTCACATTTTTACTTTCAATCCCTATAGGTGTACGTTCGGCTGCTAAAAAGAACGGTATTTTTGACCGAGTCGTTTCAACTTCAACGCTTATTCTAATTTCTTTACCTTCATTTTTCATAGGCTTATACCTCATGCGTCTCATGGCTGTTAAACTCTCGATTTTACCCGCTACAGGGATGCACTCTGTCATCTCACTTGTAAAAGGATATGATAACAAGGCTGATGAAATTTTTGATGTTTTACATCACATGGTATTACCAGTTCTAACACTTACTCTAGTTGGAATTGGAAGTGTCTCTAGATATGTCAAAAATGCAGTCCTTGAAGTTATCAATCAAGATTATATAAGAACTGCAAGATCTAAGGGATTAAAAGAACGCATCGTTGTCTATAGACATGCTCTTAGAAATGCACTTATACCCATTATTTCACTTCTTGGCGTGATGATCCCTACACTTTTTGTAGGTAATATCTTCGTAGAAGCAATCTTTTCATGGCCAGGTATTGGACTTGAATTTTTATATTCCGTTTATAGAAGAGATGGCGCTATGATAACACTGATCATTATGTTTTTCTCTATTGCCTCTATTTTAGGAAACCTTTTAGCAGATTTGTTGTATGGCGTCGCAGATCCCCGTATGAAAATAAAGCAATAGGAGGGAAGTATGATTAAAGAAAATGACTCACCCTGGACACTTGCAAAAAGAAGATTGATAAAAAATAGAATTTCAGTTATTGGTGGGATACTTCTTGTGAGTATATTACTTTTCACATATTTTGGTCCTTTATTTTCTCCATATCTAGAGGATAACATCAATGTTGTAATGCGATTTAAAGCACCCAGTTTTTCTCATCCATTTGGAACCGATCGATTGGGGCACGATATGATGACGCAGATTATGAAAGGTGGACAAGTGTCACTTGCACTTGCAACGCTTTCAGCTCTTGTGACACTTTTTTTTGGAACGATAATTGGTGCATTTTCAGGTTATTACGGAAAATGGATTGATCAAGTTTTAATGCGTTTTACTGAATTTGTATATGTTTTACCACTTCTACCGATGATTATCGCATTTACAGCTATTTTTGCTTTTGGCTTACCACCTATTGTTAGAATGATTGGCACTATGGTTATATTTGGTTTCCTAAGTTTTCCACCGTTAGCGCGATTAATTAGAGGCGAAATTTTATTGTTAAAAGAATCAGAATTTATCAAAGCAACTGAACTCCTTGGTATATCTAAGTTTTCCCAAATTTTTAAGCATCTATTGCCAAATGTCGTAGGGATTATCGTTGCGTCTTCAACCACTATTATTGCGAATGCGATCTTGCTCGAACTAACGCTTTCTTTTGTTGGGATGGGATTTCCACCACCGACGCCAACTTGGGGAAATCTCATCCCCAATATTAGAGGTGACAGTATGGTATCCTCAGGCTATTACTGGATGTGGTTTTACCCTGTAAGTTTCATCTCTTTGACCATTATTAGTATTAACCTATTAGGAGAGGGACTGAGAGATGCATTAGATCCGAAATCTGAAGGGAGATAGTCATCCTTGTCATTTAATTAAGAATATATTACAACACGTTCAATGACCTTCAATTGTAATAAGTTTATGATAAACTAGGACTGTAGTAGCAAAATTGTATTCGCTTTGCGAATTTATTCATAAACATATTTGCAAACAACATAGGAGGATATCATGGAAAAAACAATTTCATGGCTTAAAGAACATACGGTTGCGATTATGTCTATTTTTCTCGTGGCTGTTATAGCCGTTTTTAGTTTGCTATATATTAATAACTCACTAAAAAATGATTTAGATGTTCGAGACACAAAAATAGTAAATTTAGAAAAAGAAATTGCCGAAAAACAAACAACAATAGACAATTTAGATGCCGAAAAAGAAAAGATGATTGGACAGATTGCGCAAAATGCAGTTGCATATGATGCTGAAATTGCGGATTTAAAAACTAAAATCAATGCATTGGAAGATCAAAAAGTGAACGCATTTCAATATCCTGATTATTACATTGACTATTTGGTTCAAAATGGATTTGCTAATCCCAAATTACTACTTGCAACACTATCTGATAACAACGATATAATTCCAATTAAAGGTGTGTTAGGTGGTAAGATGTATTGGATACCAGAAAGTTCTATTTTATTAAATGATAAATTTGTATTTGCCTCATTTGAAGATGGTCATATTGCTGGCTTTGCATTGTTACAATACAGCTTTGAATCACAAGGACAAGTTACCTGGAAAGTTATTGAGACTTATATGGATTAAATCATTTGTATACGACTATAATAACTATGAAAGGAATATGACACCATGTTAATGATTCAATATTGTGTTGCAGATCCTGTAGGCTTTCATGCTAGACCAGTCACTCGTCTAGTCCAAGAAGCGAGTCGTTTTAGATCGGATATAACCTTAACTTATGAAGGGTATTGCGTCAACTTGAAGTCTATTTTCAGCGTCTTAGCCCTTGCAATTCCCCATAATGCTCATGTAGAAATTACAATTGATGGCGATGACGAAATTATTGCAAAAGAAAGTATTGAAAGTTTCTTGAGAATTTTATAATCAATTTATTTCAAAACACAACTAGAGGAGATTAACATGGAATTAGTAACTCTTATAGATAATCTTGTTTATGGAGAAGGTTTGATTGGTGAACATGGTTCGTCATTTCTAATAAAGACTAGAAACAAAAAAATCCTTTTTGATACTGGGCAGACGAGTGCCATAATCACAAATGCAATGTATTTAGCAGAAGATCTTACAGATGTAGATTTTGTGATTTTAAGTCATGGACACTACGATCATTGCGGGGGATTAGAAGCTTTTTTAGAAATCAATAAAACTGCAACCATTTATTTGAAACCAAAGGCATTTAATGAAAAAATATCCCTTAGAGATAATATTGAACATTTTATTGGGTTTAAACTTAAAAAGCCACTTTCTGAGTATTCAAATTCTTTTATATTGCTTGAAGAAGATACAGAAATTGCTGAGGGTATAGAGATTATAGCTAATATTCACACTTACACACATGATTTGGTAGATACAGCTCGTTTTTTCGTTAAAGATGATAACAACCTGGTACAAGATCAATTCAACGATGAGTTGTTTTTATTTATTAAAGAAGGGGAGAATGCATTTCTTTTTACAGGCTGTTCACACAAGGGAATATTAAATATACTAAAAACTGCTTATGAGAAAAATGCACATAGAGATATCCAATATGTATTTGGAGGAATGCATTTCAATGGTGAATTACTAAGACATTTAGACCAATATCTCATGCAATTCAAACACTTTGGGATTAAGTCTTTCTATGTAAACCATTGTACAGGTATTGATGGTTACTTTAGGCTAAAACTAAAATTCCCGCAAAAGGTAAATTACGCTTTCACGGGATTTCATGTAGAACTGTAAAATAATTGTAACATTGATTCAAATATTTTTATATTTTCTTATGAATAAAAAAAAGAAGGTGGGGTATATAATCGTTAGACTTGAGAAGACGATTTCTTCATAGTCTATTATATATTTCCCCCCTATTTCCTCTAGTCAACTAGGGGATTTTTTTTTTATGAAATGTTTATTTCATAGTAATGAAATAGATATACTTTGTTATTCTGGCTTTAAATATTTATTCTAAAATAAACTTATATCCCTTCATCGTTAAATGGGACAATTGCTTTTCTTTTTACTGGCGTTGAGAGAATAATAGCAGTACGAGTATCGCCAATGGTTTGAATCTTATCAAGTAAAGCTTCAAGATGATGCGTATCTTCACAGATAACCTTTACCGTCATACAATCTTCACCCGTAACATGGTAACACTCAATAATTTCTCTTTCTTCTGAAGCCAGTTTTTTAAACCTTTGATGCGAGCTCACTTTCATAGAAACGTGAACAATTGCCTCAACATGTAATTTTAATTTCTTAGGATTCACAATTGCGGTGTAACCTTCAATTATCCCATTTTCCTCAAGCCTCTTTATTCGCTCAGATACCGCTGGGGAAGTAAGGTTAACTCTTTGTCCAAGTTCTTTCATAGAAATACGTGCTTCTTGCTGTAAAATCTTAATTATGCGAATATCTGTGGAATCCATGTTTTTCTCCCTAATAAAATAAAGTCTAATTTCAATTATATTTATTAAATTAACTAAGAGTAGTCTATCACTTTTGTAATCGCCTGTACAGGAATATATACAAATGATAAACTTTTGATGACTAACAAATCGTATATGAAGCGTTGATAAAGCGGGAATTTAGCAATAGGAGGGTTAGAAATGGCCGTTATAAAAATTACTGAAACAATATTAAGAGATGCTCATCAATCACTAATCGCAACTCGACTTAAAACCGATGAAATGGTACCGATTTTAGAACAACTTGATACAGTCGGTTATCATGCCTTAGAATGTTGGGGAGGTGCTACTTTTGATGCTTCACTGAGATATTTAAATGAAAATCCATGGGATAGATTAAGAATAATTCGTAAAAATGTTAAAAATACAAAGCTACAAATGCTTTTAAGAGGCCAAAACTTATTAGGTTATAAAAATTATCCTGATGATGTAGTCACAGAATTTGTAAAACGTGCGATATCAAATGGTATCGATATCGTTAGAATTTTTGATGCCCTCAATGATTTAAGAAATATTGAAACAGCTTTAATGACAACAAAAAGAGAAGGTGCACATGCACAAGCTGCTATAGCCTATACCATTAGCCCAGCGCATACAATAGAAAAATACGTTGCTCTTGCCAGAGACATGGAATCTATGGGAGCTGATTCAATTTGTATTAAAGATATGTCTGGTCTTTTAACGCCTTACGAAACAGAAAAGCTTGTAAAAGCGTTAAAGAGCAATGTAAAAGTACCATTAGAAATTCATTCACATTATACAAGTGGCTTGGCATCTATGTCCTATCTAAAAGCAATTGAAGCTGGGATTGATATTATCGATACCGCAATTTCTCCTTTTGCACTTGGCACTTCTCAACCCGCTACAGAACCAATGGTTGCTGCTTTACAAGGCACACCTTATGATACTGGTTTATCACTATCTGAACTTGATAAAGTGACGCAGCATTTTATGCCAATCAGAGAAAAAGCAATCGACACTGGACTATTAGATCCAAAAATGCTAGGTGTCGATATCAATACTTTAGTTTATCAAGTGCCAGGTGGTATGCTTTCAAATCTCGTATCACAATTAAAAGCGCAAAATGCTCTAGATAAATATGAAGAAGTACTTAAGGAAGTACCAAGAGTTAGGGAAGATCTTGGTTTTCCACCACTTGTAACACCAACAAGTCAAATGGTTGGTACACAAGCTGTTTTAAATGTCGTTATGGGTGAACGTTATAAAATGGTCCCTAAGGAAATAAAAGAATATGTAAAAGGAATGTATGGTCGCCCAACTGTTCCTATTAGTGAAGAAATCATAAAAAAAATAATTGGTGATGATCAAGTTATCACTTGTAGACCAGCAGATCTATTGACACCGATATTGGCACTTGAAAGGGAAAAGATAAAAGAGTATATTGAAGAAGATGAAGATGTGCTTTCTTACGCTCTTTTTCCAAATGTTGCTGAGGATTATTTTAAATTTAGACAAGCGAAAAAATATAAAATAGATTCTGATTTGGTGAATAAAGAAGAGAAAACGCATCCAGTTTAAAACAAAATTGGAGGCATAAATGTTAGGTAAAAAAGATAAGCCGATGGATCGTAAAGCTACAAAAAAAAACAAAGAAGCTGAAACTGAGAAGTTAATTTATGAGACTTGGCCACAAAGCAGAGAACAAGGAAAACTAAAATTTACTTTCAGATTTGGTGCCTTAACATGGGGATTTCCAACATTTTTAATCTATTCAGCAATAATGATTATTTTAAACTTTTTCATAAAAGAAAGTGTTAAGTACAATATTTATCAAGCTTTATTTTCACTCTTTTTCTTTGTTCTTTTCGGAATGGTTTATGGCTTATTTCTTTGGAATAAGAATGAAAAAATATATTTGAAAAAGTTCCCATATGGAAAAAAAATAAATAAATAAATATGATGAAGCGATAAAAATATGCATTTACAGTGCATATTTTTTTTATGTCAAAATATGGTATTTTGTGTTGCAAATGTAATAATATGGTATATAATAAATATAACGATTACCATTATATGGAATATTTACATTTGAGGTTATGAGATGCTTTATATTATTGAAAATAATTATACTCGTCGTTTATATAAACAACTTAAAAGTCTTTCAACTGATTTTAGTTTGATTTCAAAAAATGATCTTCATTTGCTTATGGCTTCAGACACTTTAATCGTAGACCAAGAAGACCTAAACTTTTTCGAAATACAGCAAGTTTCAAGAGATCAAATGATCGTATTAGGTGAAACACTCGAAAATTATAAATGCATCTCCAAATTTCAAAGCTTTCGGCAGATAAAGACTCAAATAAATAGTTCTGAATTTCCTATTTTTTTCTTAACAAGTGATAAGAATATTAGTTTTAGCGATCGTTTTATTGATGCGTTTTCACAAATATTGAGAGTTGAGTATATTGTCTCATTAAATTATACCGATAAAACTAATTTTTCACTTTATCAGTGGTCACTAAATCCAACTTACGATGTACCAAGAAAACAAATAATTTATTTGATTTCTACCGTGCCAGATACGCTAAACTCACCAGAATCTGATATCATCACCTTTATCAATGCACTTGCTATAAAGGGAAGCGTGCTCGTCATTAGTTATCCTCTAAAAGGGAATTTGGATAAACGAATCCTTGCGCTATCAAGTATTGTTTATTTAATTACACCTACCTTGGATTTGAATTATTCCAATCAAGTCCGTCAATATATTAAAGGCAATTTACATTTTATTCTCAATGAAAATGATAAGTATAATCTGCAGAATGCTGAAACATTGAATCAATTAGAACAAAGTATTTTAAATAAATTATTACATTTATAAGGAGAGGAAATTGTTTCAAATTATTGAGAAAATAAAAAAAGAAATCTTGGAAGAAGTAACACTAATAGACGAAAAACAAATCATGCAATCCATACAATACAAAATTAATCTTTTATCTGATTTAAATTTGGAAGATAAAAAAAAATTAACGCATCAACTTGAGCACTCAATTTTTGGTTACGGAATAATACAACCATTATTAAACCAATCTGAAATTACCGAAATTATGATTAATGGTACTGAGGGCGTCTTTATCGAAGTAGACGGGAAGCTTCATATTAGTGATATATCATTTGAGAATAAAACACAGTTAATGCAACTCATACACAAAATATCAACAGAAGTAGGGCGAGAAGTAAATTTATCTTATCCGACATTAGATGCAAGATTAAAGGATGGCTCTCGAGTAAATGTCATCCTAGATCCCATAGCTTTAAGAGGTCCAATTGTCACTATAAGAAAGTTTAGACAAGCGTTAAGTAATAGTGAAGATCTCATTAAGTCCGGCATGTTCAGTGATACAATTGGTCACTTAATGGAAGTTTTAGTAACTTGTAAATTTAATCTCTTCATATGTGGTGGGACAGGAACTGGTAAAACGACGCTTCTCAATTGTTTGTCTTCATACATTGATGAAAATGAACGCATCGTCACTATTGAAGACGCAGCAGAACTCAATCTAAAATTCCACCAAAATGTAGTTTCATTAGAAACAAGGAAAGCACAAGGTAACAATGAAATAACCATGAGTCACTTGATTAAAAATGCACTTAGAATGAGACCCGATCGCATCATCGTAGGTGAAGTAAGGGGAGATGAAGTAGTGGATATGTTACAAGCCATGAATACAGGTCATGATGGCTCCTTATCAACTGGCCATAGCAATTCACCTGTTGATATGTTAACGCGATTGGAAGTCATTGCAAGTAGTTATAGTGAAATTAATCATCTTCTCATTAGAAAGCAAATTATTTCTGCCATTGACTATCTGATTTTTGTTGAAAAGTTACCCTCTGGGAACCGATGTGTCACCCAAATAGTTGAAGTTCTAAAGGGAACTTCAGACTATGAATTGAATGTTATTTATGCAGATACTATGACTACATCACTTGACTTAAGTGAACACTTAGCAAAAATTATTCAGAATTATAAAATAAGGAGGTACGGTGATAAAATCGAAAAAATTCTCACACAAGCCAATTGAGCGATCAAAGTTTATTTTTGACATGGTTTTTTATACTTTAGGTATATACGCTTTTTATGCCAACGTCTGGCTAACTCTAGGAAGCGCATTTGTACTATTGTTATTGTTAAAATATAGTAAGTACTACTTAAAAAACTTAGACCATTATTATTTAGATCATTTCATTGATTTTTTAAATCAAATTAATTCAAACTTGGCCGTTGGCATGGGGTTTGATTCAGCAATTATCGCCTCATCAAAAGAATTATCTCAGGATCAAAACTATTCAAGTCAAACACTGCATTTACTTAATCGTTCAATTCAACTAGGTGTAGATGTAAATTCACTTTTCGAGCAACTTAATCAAAGATTTCCAATTGGGGAAACGGTATTATTTTCTAGAATGATGCAACTGAGCAAAGAAACGGGTGCAAATCCATCAAATATAACAGATATAACAATTGATAAGTTGTATTTATCTCACAAAGTTAAGCAAGAAATTGATACAATTCTTTTTCAAAAAAAGCTTGAACAAAGTATTTTATGTATTGCACCTATGGTTATCATACTTTTCATTAAGTCAACTTCGTCTGATTTTATGGCAATTTTATATCAAACATTGTTAGGCAGAGGTGTAATGACACTTTCATTTATATTAATTATTGTTATGAAAATAATTTCAGAAAAAATAGTTCAATTTGAAGTGTAGTAATTGCAAGCTTTATTTCATAGGTTAGGAGTTGGGAATGAATCATATTACACTGACAACTCGTCAAATTAAGACTAAATTAAATTTATTAAACGAAAAATTAGATCAACATTTAATTCGCTTAGGACTATGTAAACCTAAGAAAAAAGTTTCTCATTTTGAAAATGAGCTCCCAGTCTTTATACAGGAATTCCTAATTAATTATGGTGCTGGTATTACCCTTGAAAGGTCACTAAAGCTCACTTTAAGCGCACATAAAACAGATGAATTACTTGAGAAACAACTAAGTATAAATACTTCTGCTATTGAAGCTTTAAACAAATTCGCCACACAACAAGATCGTAAAGAAGTTTGGCGATTTGTTAAACTAATTAATCAACTTCATCTAACCGGTGCAATTACCACCATTGCAGCTCTTGAAAAGTACCATGACGAACTGTGGCAAAATAAACTTACAAAAGCACGCATGAAATCTGAAAAGATATCAATTCTTTTAACTTTTCTTCTGATGCTATCATTAATCAGTGTCATCATGGTAGTTCTTACGCCCGTCATGCTGATGCTTTAATCAAATAAATAATAATAAAAAGGAGGCTTATATGCCCGTTAAAACAATTAATTTATGGCTATTACATCTTAATTCACTTTTAAAAAAAGTAAAGCGCAACCTTAAGTTCAAACCTATTTTGGCCTGTGAATCTGGTATGGGAACGATTGAAATCGTAATAATTATTGCAGTATTAATTGGACTTGCTTTTTTATTCAGAACTTTTGCGGTTTCATTCTTCAATGAATTGACCCAAGGAATCAAAGACAATAATCAAATAGATAGTCTATTTAATAATTAGTATGAGGTGAAGTGTTTGGTAAATGACAAGTATATCATTCCAATTAATGAATTTGTTAAATTTGAAGCTGATATGATCATGGAGGCAGATATCAAAAATTTTCAAGTATTAACAGTGTTTCAAGCGTTAGAACAGACTTATGTTGAATTATCATGGAACAAAAAAAACACGCAACAAAGTGTCACTGAATTAATAGAATTAGAATATTATGATTTTGTACATTTCAAACAGTTCATGACCGCTATATCAGAAGTACAGAAAGTATGTGAAGACTATTTGTTATTTACTGAAAAAATTGATTATTCGCCTACAAACATATATTATGATGCCGCATTAAACCGTTATATTTGGCGCTATTATCCAGTCCAAAGTTATAATCCTAATTTTGAGCTATCACATTTGCTTGCTATAATGTTATTAAAATCCAATCTCATTCCAGCTTTAAAACCTATACAAAATTTATACCATAGTCCAAATGAACTTCTGGATTTTCTTACAAAGAATGTGATTGAACAACAAGAGCGCGAGGGTAGATCTTTATGGCACCGTTTACATCCGAAAAAAAACATCGCTCATGAGTCAAATCTGCAAGTTAAAACCACACATAAAACTACACATCCAATTCTTATGGTAAAATCAAACCCACAAGAAAATTATAAACTCTACTTCGACAATAACATCATCGGTAGGGATGATACATGTAATATTCATATAGCATCCACTTCTATTAGTAGACAGCATGCATTGATTTATAAAATTGGCCAAAATTATCTCCTTAAAGATATGGGTTCGACAAACGGAACAATATTAAACGGACAACCCATTGAAGATTCTAGACAAATTGTCAATGGTGATTGTATCCAAATTGGCGAAAAAGAATTAATATTTATACGTTAATTTTTGTGATATTATAGTATTTGTGATTAACAAAAACTATTAATAACTTGCAAAAAGGAGATTGAGATGAGAAACGATGTAAAAGAAATTCTTTATTCAGAAGTACAGCTAAATGAAAGGGTTGAAGAATTAGCAGCCAGAATTTCAGCTGATTATAAGGATAAAGATCTTTTATTGATAGGTGTATTAAAAGGCGCTAATGTTTTTATGTGTGATTTGATGAGAAAAATTAGTTTCCCCATTCAAATCGATTTTATTGCAGCTTCTAGCTATGGTCATTCAACAGAAAGTTCAGGTGTTGTAAAAATATTAAAAGATCTTGACTATAGTATTGAAGGTAAAGATGTCATCATTGTGGAAGACATTATTGATACTGGCCTTACACTGCATTATTTAGTGGACAATTTTAAATCTAGAAAACCAAATAGCTTAGAAATTTGTACGCTTTTAGATAAGCCTGAAAGAAGAATTGCAAACTTGGAAGTTAAATACATTGGCTATAAAATTCCAGATGAATTTATAGTGGGTTATGGGATAGATTATGCTGAGCGTTATAGGAATTTACCTTATATTGCTACATTAAAAGAATCCGTTTATACTAAATAATTAGATTTAAGAATTTTCTTATTGTGAACTTATTATAAAAACTAGGTTTCTTATTTGACGATTGGGTATCAATCCAGTATGATTGAACTGAAAATAATTAAGAGGTGATCATATGAATATAGCAAAAACTATCGACCATACCATTCTCAAGCCAAATGTAACTGACGCTGATGTTATCAAAGTTTGTGATGAAGCGAAAGAATATGGATTTTTCTCTGTATGTGTCAATCCGTACTTTGTACCATTAGTTGCGTCACAACTCAAAGGATCTGATGTTAAAGTCACATCTGTAATTGGTTTTCCGTTAGGCGCTAGCACAACCTTTATTAAAGCTGCCGAAGCAAAGAAAGCTGTTGAAGATGGTGCAAATGAAATCGATATGGTAATTAACGTATCCGCATTAAAAGATGGTAAATTTGATTTTGTAAAATCTGATATTGCAGCTGTTGTAGATGCAATTAAAGGAAAAGCTATTTTAAAAGTCATTTTAGAAACATGCTTATTAACTAAAGATGAGATTGTGAAAGCTTGTGAGCTTTCTAAAGAAGCTGGTGCTCAATTTGTAAAAACATCAACTGGTTTTAGTACTGGTGGTGCAACTGCTGAAGATGTTGCTCTTATGAAAAAAACAGTAGGTGATGCACTTGAAGTAAAAGCATCTGGTGGCGTAAGAGATTACGAGACTGCTATGGCAATGATTGATGCTGGTGCAACTAGAATCGGTGCTTCTGCATCAATTGAAATTGCTACAAATAGTGCTACTAGTAAATCTGATTATTAATAACAAAACTGAAATGGGTTGGCATAATATTTTTATGTCAACCTTTTTTTTATTTATTTGTTCTGATATACTCAGTTTAGTTTATATACTTTTAATTTTAATTCAATCTCAAATCATATATAATATAAATAGCAATAAAAAAACAACAAATAACCCATAAAAAGCCCTATTTAGGAGTTCATAATGAATCTGAAAGACATAAAAATTACAGCTTTTGCGAAGTTAATTATCACCGCTACTATTATTATCTTGATTTTGACGCGAACAGCACTTTGGAAGTATATCTCTGCTGCAGTCGCTCCAATCATACTGGCATTTATCTTAGCCTATATTATGGACTATGTGGTGCGTTTTTTTGAAAAGCGATTAAAGTTTTCTAGAATGCTCTCCATACTTATTACCATAATTATCTTTATTGCTTTTTTAACACTTCTTGGTTTCGTTATTTTTCCTAACATTGTTGATGCAGTTACTTCATTGATTAAAGCCATAAGTGCAATCGACATGACAAACGCTGTAGATTTTTCTTTTTTAAAGAAAATAGATTTCAATAATATTTATTTAAAACAATTACAACAGACGATTATCGATACTTTAACACCCATGCTGCAAAAGTTAACGAATTTGACTGGTACAGCAGTACTGATAATTGTTAATCAACTTCAACAAATCACATCTGGGCTGATATCTTTTTTTATCTCACTTGTGATTGCAATTTATATGTTAGCAGAAAAAAATGATTTAGTCGCAAGAATAAAACGTTTACTTTACGCTTATTTTAACGATAAACAAGTCCAATGGGTATTTTATATTTCTAGAATGAGCGATATGATCTTTAAAGATTTTGTAATTGGTAAACTAATTGATAGTACAATTATTGGCTTTTTATCTTATTTTGTCTTTATATCATTTGGCTTTGAATATTCAGTTGTTATCGCTTTAATTGTAGGAATAACCAATATGATTCCTTACTTTGGACCTTTTATTGGAGCAATTCCCGCAGGTATCATAACATTAATTGCAAATCCAACAAATCCAATTCAAGTTGTCTATATATTATTGCTAATTTTAATCATACAACAGTTAGATGGACTTGTTATTGGTCCTTTTATACTTGGCGATTCTGTAGGTGTGTCTGCTTTTTGGATTATCGTATCTGTTACGATCGGTGGTGCTTCATTCGGAATTCTAGGTATGTTTTTAGGGGTTCCAGTTTGTGTACTTATAAAAACTTTAATTGAAGAAGATATTGAACGAAAACTCTCGTCCAAAGGCTATGATGGTCTTGAAGAACAGAATCTTAGATTTAAGAAAAGACGTCAAAAGAAAACTTAACTTGGGGGGATTAAATGACAAATATTATGGTAATTGACATTAATGCAACGACTGTATATAGAATCAAAAAAATTCTTGATGGAATCCCTGTTGATATTGTCAGTGCTTCAACTATGTATGAAGCAATCAACCGCGTTGGTAATTTGCAATCGATCTTAGATCTAATTATTATTGATGTAAACTTAGGCTCTGAGGATGGGTATGAGCTCATTACAAAACTTAAAGATATTAATCCCAACCTAATGGTTATCATAGCAACGAGCTTAAACACTAGAAAATCCTTTGTAAGAGCCATTCGAGTAGGGGCTAATGACTATATTTTAAAACCATTTGATGACGATTACATGAAACAGAAGCTTTTAACGCATATAAAATTTATTGATAGTGCAAAAACATTGCCATCTTCTTCCCAAAAACAAATTGACACTTCAATTTATAATTCTATAAAGAAAGCAGTGCGTGAGAATCATGAATTACTAATTGGTCTAATCTTGGTTTATAATAAAAAGACCCCTGCACAATCAGCTAATAACGTACGTGATATTGCACTTATTAAAGGATTATATAGAGATGTTGAAGATTCCTTAAACTTAGAAGATGAAGTTTTTTCATATGGTAATAATGGTTTCGTAGTTGTTCTTCATAAGAAATCAATTCACATGAAAGCATCTACTATTGAACTTTACAAAAGCATTTGTGAGTCATATTTTATCAATAAAAATATTGATGATTTTAGCTTTGAAATAGAATTTATTAACTTACCAAACGAAATTGATCCAAGACAAAATGCGTTAAGCATCTTAGCTGGACGAATAGAAAAAAACATAGGATAATATTAAACAGTAATTATATTAAAAATGACATGAGTGTAAAGCTCATGTCATTTCATTTCTTAAATTTAACTTATTTTTTATTTTATTTTACAAAAAAAGTATTATAATATATATTAGTTTGACTTTAACTTAAATTTTGCAACTGACCGAGGTGTCAATTATGAAACATACTTATAATGTAGGAGTAGATGTTGGTTCTACTACTGTCAAAATGGTTATCTTAGATGAAGATAACCAAATTATTTTTAAAGATTATCGTCGTCATTTTTCAGATGTTAAAAATACCGTAAAAGCTCTTTTTGAAGATGCTAAGAATACTTTAAATACTGCAAAACTCAAATTGATGATTACTGGTTCTGCTGGTCTTGGACTTGCCGAAAGCTTAGGCGTTGGCTTTGTACAGGAAGTTGTTGCATGTTCAAAAGCGATTAAGAAGTATGCGCCATTAACTGATGTCGCAATCGAACTAGGTGGAGAAGATGCGAAGATCATGTACTTTGGAACTAGCGTTGAACAGCGCATGAACGGAACTTGTGCTGGTGGAACAGGTTCATTTATTGACCAAATGTCTTCTTTGCTTAAAACCGATGCCACCGGTTTAAATAGTTTGGCAAGTCTTCATAAAGAAATCTACCCAATTGCCTCTAGGTGTGGCGTTTTTGCAAAAACAGATATTCAACCGCTTTTGAATGAAGGGGCCTCTAGGGAAGATATTGCAGCATCCGTTCTACAAGCAGTTGTCAATCAAACAATTAGTGGACTGGCATGTGGAAAACCAATTCGCGGTAAGGTCGCTTTTCTTGGTGGTCCATTATCGTTCTTATCAGAACTTAGAAAAAGATTTGAGGAGACTTTAAACCTATCTGACGAAGATATTATTTCTATTGAAAATCCGCAATATTTCGTCGCAATAGGCGCTGCGCTTCAATCAAATAATGTTGAAGCTTTAGAACCACAATGTATTTATGATAGAATGCCTAATATTTATTGTGTCGGACCTGATGCTGAAGGTCAACTTGATAAATTATTTGAAAATGATGATGAATACGAAATTTTCAAAGCAAGACATGCTCAGCATAAAGTGAGACGTGGTAATCTAAACGATGTAACTGGTAATTTATATCTTGGGATAGATGCTGGTTCAACGACAACGAAAGTTGCCGTTATTGATGATGCTCAAAACCTTGTTTTCAGTCATTATGGGTCTAATGAAGGCAATCCACTTAGCACGACTATAGCAGCACTTGCTCAGTTTTATCGTGAAAAAAACAAAGAAGCAAAGATCGTATATGGTACAGTTACTGGTTATGGAGAAAGTCTCATAAAGGCTGCCTTAAAAATAGACCACGGCGAAATCGAGACGGTTGCACATTATAAAGGAGCTGATTACTTTTTACCAGGTGTTGACTCTATTTTAGACATCGGTGGACAAGACATGAAGAGTTTACGCATAAACGATGGTGTTATCAATTCAATTATGTTAAATGAAGCTTGTTCTTCAGGTTGTGGTTCATTTATTGAAACCTTTGCAAATTCTGTCAATCATACGGTTCAAGACTTTTCTAAACTAGGATTAATGTCTGAAAAACCAGTAGATCTTGGAACGAGATGTACTGTATTTATGAATTCACGCGTTAAACAAGCGCAAAAAGATGGTGCAACAGTAGGGGACATCTCTGCAGGTATATCGATGTCGGTTGTTAAAAACGCTTTATTTAAAGTTATTAGGATGCGCTCAATCGAAGATTTAGGTGAGAAAATAGTGGTTCAAGGTGGTACATTCTATAACGACGCCGTATTACGTGCACTTGAAAAGGTTTCAGGAAAAGAAGTTGTAAGACCTGATATTGCTGGAATTATGGGCGCATTTGGTTCTGCATTAATTTCTAAGGAACGTTTCGAAGAGGGCTATGTTACCTCAATGCTTAAAGAAGATGCACTGAATTCATTCAGTACAAAAACTGAAACAAAACATTGCAACCTTTGTGGCAATCACTGTCAACTTACAGTCAACCATTTTTCTGATGATCGTCAATATATCACTGGAAACCGCTGTGAAAGAGGGGCAGGTATTGAAGTTTCTGAAAATACGCTTCCTAATTTATATGATTATAAATACAACAGAGTCTTTGATTATCCTGTTTTAAGTAGAAAAGAAGCACCTAGAGGCACAGTTGGTATACCAAGGGTGTTAAACATTTATGAAGACTATCCATTTTGGGCGACTTTTTTCACTGAATTAGGTTATCGTGTAGAACTATCTACGCGTTCATCAAGAAAAATTTATGAACTGGGGATGGAAACGATTCCATCTGAAAGTGTTTGTTATCCTGCAAAATTGGTACATGGTCATATCGAAGATCTCATTAACAGAAAAGTTGATAAGATTTTTTACCCATGTATCCCGTATAACACTAAAGAAGATCAAAATGCTAATAATCATTATAATTGTCCAGTTGTGACATCGTATCCAGAGACAATCCATGTTAATGTAGACCATATTAAAAATAAACAAACGGCATATCACCATCCTTTTTTACCTATTGACTCTCCTGATCGAATGAAGAAAAGATTGTTAGAAGAGCTAAAATCATGGGGGCTTGGAAAAGAAGAGATTTTTAAAGCTGTGGACAGTGGATATGCCGCGCTTGAAAAATACAAATCAGACATTAGACATCAAGGTGAGCTTGCAATTCGTTATATTGAAGAACATCAAATCAAAGGTATTATCCTTGCAGGCAGACCATATCACGTTGATCCAGAGATCAATCACGGCATCCCTGAACTAATTAAATCTTATGGGTTTGCCATACTCTCTGAAGATGCAGTAGCACATTTAGACGATATCAATAGACCACTCAGAGTAGTTGATCAATGGGTTTACCATACACGCCTTTATGCAGCTGCGACATTCGCATCTAAACGAAAAGATATTGAACTTGTTCAGCTTAATTCATTTGGCTGTGGGCTTGACGCTGTTACGTCAGATCAAGTAAAAGAAATTCTTGAAGGAACAGGTAAAATCAGTACTTTAATTAAAATTGATGAAATCAACAATTTAGGCGCAATTAGAATTCGCGTAAGATCCCTAATAGCGGCAATCAGCGAAAGAGATAAAAGATGTTTTGTTCCTGAAGCTTTTGCACCAGTTGCTGAAAGGGTTATTTTCACTGAAGAAATGCGTAAAACACATACGATTTTAGTCCCTCAAATGTCACCGGTACATTTTCAATTTATCGAAGCAGCATTAAAACCAGAAGGATACAATATTGAAGTTTTACCATCAATTGATACAGGTGCAATAGATGAAGGTTTAAAATATGTTAACAACGACGCATGTTATCCTTCAATCTTAGTTGTTGGACAAATGATGAACGCACTTAACTCAGGCAAATATGATCTAGATAAGACTGCATTAATCATCACTCAAACGGGTGGTGGTTGTAGAGCGACAAACTATATTGCATTTATTAGGCAGGCGCTAAAAAGTGCAAAAATGGAGCATATACCAGTCATAAGTCTAAACGCATTAGGAATTGAATCAAATCCGGGTTTTAAAATTACTAAGCCACTTTTAGAAAAGCTCGTTCAAAGTATGCTTTATGGCGATTTGTTTATGCGAGTACTCTATAAAACGAGACCGTATGAACTCGTATCAGGATCAGCGAATGCCTTATATGAATCATGGGTTGAAAAATGTAAGATAGCTCTCTATAAAGGTGATAAAGGTACATTTAATAAAAATGTAAAAGCCATTGTGAAAGATTTTGATCAAATCGCATTGAATGATGTCCAAAAACCAAAAGTTGGACTTGTAGGTGAGATTTTAGTTAAATTCCATCCTACTGCAAATAACAATATTGTTGAACTTATTGAAAAAGAAGGGGCAGAAGCAGTCATGCCTGATCTAATCGATTTCTTTTCATATACTGCTTATAACAGTGTCATCAAAAACAAATATCTATCTGGTAGTATGAAAGCAAGATTAACAAGTGAAGTCCTCATTGGCCTTATTGAATTCTATAGAAAACCTATGGTCACGGCGCTTAATAACAGCGTTAGATTCAGTGGACCAAAGCATATCAAAGAGTTGGGAAAACTGGCTGAACCACATTTATCTCTATGTAATCAAACTGGGGAAGGCTGGTTTTTAACCGCCGAGATGGTTGAACTTATTCATGCAGGCGTTGATAATATCGTTTGTATGCAACCATTTGCTTGTTTACCAAACCATATTACCGGTAAAGGAATGATCAAAGAATTAAAGCAAAGTTATCCAAGTTCAAATATAGTTGCAATTGATTACGATCCAGGTGCAAGTGAAGTTAATCAAATTAACCGTATTAAACTTATGCTAGCAACCGCTCATGAGAAAATTTCTATAAACGAATAAATACTAAATTAATTTTTGTGAATTATCAAAGTAGAACCTGCTATAGTTATATTATAGTAGGTTCTTATAATTTCTTTTGAAATAAAGTTTGTATAAATAAGCGTTCACTGTATGAACCTTACATGGAAATCATTTTTTATATCTGATATAATGAAATAGATAAAATACGGAGGTGTAGATTTGAGTACTCATATTAATGCAAAACTTGGCGATATCGCAGATATCGTATTATTACCTGGTGATCCGCTTAGAGCTAAATATATTGCAGAAACTTTCTTAGAAAATGTTGTTTGTTATAATCAAGTTAGGGGCATGTTTGGCTATACTGGCACTTACAAAGGCGTACGCGTATCAATTCAAGGAACTGGCATGGGAATGCCTTCATTATCCATCTATGTCAATGAATTATTACGTTTTTACGATGTAAAAAAACTTATCCGTGTTGGCTCATGTGGTGCAATGAAGCCACATGTAAAAATCAGAGATATCATCTTAGCTCAAGGTGCAAGTACTACTTCAAATATGAACAACCGTCGTTTTGGAACAGTAAATTATGCTGCTATTGCTGATTTTAATTTACTTCATGAAACGTACTTAACAGCAAAAGAGAATGGCATGAAAGTTCATGTTGGGAATATCTTATCTGAAGATAGTTTTTATGAAGATTATAATAGCAATCGCAATGCTAAGTTAGTCGATTATAATATCTTAGCAGTTGAGATGGAAGCAGCTGAACTATACACTTTAGCAGCTAAATACGATGCAAGTGCGCTGTGTGTTTTGACAGTGAGTGATTCTTTAGTTACACAAGAAGAAACCACTGCTGAAGAAAGAGAAAGAACATTTGGCGATATGATAAAACTTGTATTAGACACAGTTACTAAATAATAGCTTAGACATGTTTTAACTTATCATTAACTCTGTCACAGTTTTCTGTGACTTAATCGACCAAAACTTAATATGTTTTAGACTTAGTAGGGTGCTTAAGCACCCTTTTTTATGTTATAATGTTGGGTGAAATAGAGAAAGGGGCGCTATTAATGGAAGATAAAATTCTCATATTTGGTCACAAGAATCCCGATACAGATAGTGTAACCTCCGCAATTGCACTTTCATACCTAAAAAATCAATGCGGACAGTTGACAGAACCATGTGTACTAGGTGAAATCGCAAAAGAAGCAGAATTTGTACTCGATTATTTTAATGTGCAAAAACCGCGTATGATTGACAACGTAAAAATACAACTAAAGGACCTCGATTTTGATAGAATTCTCCCGTTAGAACCATCAAATTCTATTTTAAAAGCTTATAACCATATGAATTCATATAAGATTAGAACATTACCAATCGTGGATCCTGATGGTTATTTAATAGGGATTATCACAATGAAAGATATCGCGATGAATGCTATCAATGGCGATTATCATGCAATTCACACCACTTTTAACAATATCAAACAAGACTTAAATGCTGATATACTGAACTATGGTCATAGTGATATCAACGGTCATATTGTTATCACAGCTTTTCATGAAACAACAATAATTAAGCAACACCGCATTGAGCCTGATTCAATTGTAATAACAGGTGATAGATTTGATATTATAGAACATGCAATTTTAACAAAAGTTCAACTCATCATAGTCACTGGAGATCTTGAAATCCCTGAAGTTTTAATTGATAAAGCAAAAGTAAGTGGAGTTAATCTAATTCGTACCTCTTATGACACTTATTCAACTTCAAAACTTATCAATCAAACCAATTTTGTTAGTACTATTATGAATACCAGCCGATTGATGAAATTTAGAATTGATGAATACCTAGAGAATTGCCGTGAGATTATCCAAACATCAAAACATTCTAAATTCCCAGTAGTTGATGAACATGGTAGATATATTGGCATCATTGGTAGAACACATTTTCTTAATCCAACAAAAAAGAATGTCATTCTAGTAGATCATAATGAGTATTCTCAATCTGCCAATGGTCTTGTCGAAGCCAATGTTCTTGAAATACTTGACCATCATAAAATAGGTGATATCAATACAAGTTTACCAATCTCTTTTAGAAACATGCCTGTTGGAAGTACAAATACGATTATTTTTCAGATATTTAAGGAAGAAAAAATCGAGATTCCAAAAGAAATTGCTGGACTTATGCTATCAGGAATCGTTTCAGATACTTTATTCTTAAAATCTCCAACTACAACCTATTTTGATGAACATGCCGTTTCGGTACTTAAAGAAATTGCAGATATTGATCTTCCAAGATATGCCCTTGAAATGTTTAAAAACGGCACCTCACTTGAAGGTCGAACTGTCAGTGAAATTTTCTATAATGATTTTAAAGAATTCGTGATTGATGGTTATAAGCTCGGCGTTTCGCAAGTTTTCACCCTTAATTTTGAAGAAATCATTGAAAATAAAGATAAATATTTGAAATTGATTCAAAATGTCCATGACGATAAAGATCATTTCTTAACATTGATGTTAGTGACTGATATTATCAAAGAAGGTTCTTATACGCTATTCGAATGTAAGCATGAAAGGTTAATGAGCATGGCCTTTGAGAAAAATGTTGAGCAAGGTACATTTATTGAAAACGTCGTTTCAAGAAAAAAACAAATTATACCAATGTTAATAGGCGCTATAAATATGATCAAATAGACACGCAGGAGGAAACACAATTTAATGCTTAATAAATATAGTTACTATCAAAAATTAGGAGTTAGTTTTGATACAATATCTTTTATAGAAAAGTGCGAACTCGAAATTAAGCCTCAATTTAATGCAATCGACGATATAGCTGAGTTCAATCAATTAAAAGTACTTCATGCAATGCAAGCAAACAGATTGTCAGACATCCATTTTAATTGGAATACTGGTTACGGTTATGATGATATTGGGAGAGAAGCTGTCGAAAATGTTTATAAAATGGTTTTTGGAGCTGAAGATGCCATTGTGCGGCCTATCATTGTATCAGGAACTCATGCTTTAACACTTATGTTAACTGGCATCCTTAGACCAAAGCAACGAATGCTAAGCATCACAGGCAGACCCTACGATACTCTTGAAAAAGTAATTGGGCTATCTGAATCAAATTCATTATCCTTAATGGATATCGGTGTTATTTATGATGAAGTATTTCTTGATGAAAAAGGCGGATTTGATAAAATTGCGATTGAAAAAGCGATGTCAACACAAACTGATGTCATTTACATTCAGCGTTCTGCCGGCTATTCATGGAGAAGGGGACTGACAATAGAGGAGATTGCTGATATTATCAAGTTTGTGAAAGAATTAGCGCCTAACTGCATTGTCATGGTTGATAACTGCTATGGTGAATTTTTAGATTATCAGGAGCCTACTGAAATTGGCGCTGATCTAATGGCTGGAAGTCTCATCAAGAATCCTGGTGGTGGACTCGCCTTAAGTGGTGGTTATATCGTAGGGAAAACACACCTTATAGAACAGGTTGCTGGACGTATGACATCTCCGGGCATAGGCAAAGAATGCGGTCTGACATTTGGACAAACGAGACCCATTCTCCAAGGTTTATTTATGGCACCAAAAGTTGTAAGTGGTGCACTAAAAGGTGCAATCTTATGCTCAAAAGTATACGAATCATTGGGTTATAAAGTCAACCCATCGCCGGTTGAAACGCGAAGCGACATCATACAAGCAATTGCGTTTGCAAGCCCTGATAAGGTCATTGCATTTTGTAGAGGGATTCAAAGTGCATCACCAATTGACAGCTTTGTTACGCCTGAACCCTGGGCGATGCCTGGATATAGTAGCGATGTCATCATGGCTGCTGGTGCTTTTGTGCAAGGTTCTTCTATAGAGTTAAGTGCCGATGCACCCATACGACCTCCTTATATTGCATATTTTCAAGGTGGATTAACCTATGAACACTCTAAATTTGGCGTGACAAAATCATTACAAACATTGAAAGATAGTAATTTAGTTACTATACTATAAATAAGTCTATTAAAATGGAGGGAACATGAATTATAATCAACGCGCACTTGAATTACACGAAGCTGCAAAAGGCAAAATCGAAGTAACAAGTAAAGTTAAACTTGAAACAAAAGATGACTTATCGATGGCTTATACACCAGGCGTTGCAGAACCATGTCGTAAGATCGCAGCAAATCCAGAAGATGTTTATAAATACACGTCTAAAGGCAATTTAGTTGCTGTTGTTTCTGACGGTTCAGCAGTTTTAGGGTTAGGCAACATCGGCGCGAAAGCTGCTATTCCAGTGATGGAAGGCAAGGCAATATTATTTAAAGCCTTTGCTAATGTTGATGCATTCCCAATATGCGTAGAATCTCAAGAAGTCGATTCCATCGTCCAAACTGTAGTACAAATTGCTCCGGTTTTTGGTGGCATTAATCTTGAAGACATTTCATCTCCTAGATGTGTTGAAGTTGAAAGAAAACTGAAGGAATTGTTAGATATTCCCGTGTTTCACGATGATCAACATGGTACGGCAATCGTTGTAAGTTCAGCACTTATTAATTCACTCAAAATCGTTAACAAGACAATTGATGAAATCAAAATTGTAATTAATGGCGCTGGCTCAGCTGGCAATGCAATTGCAAGAATGCTAGTTGACTTAGGCGCAAAAAACATACTTTCTTGTGATCGCGTGGGTATCATAAGCCGAAATGTAAAACAAAAAAACTGGGTGCAAGATGAAATTGCAATGCTCACTAATCCAAGTTGTATTGAAGGCACTTTAGCTGATGCAATGAAAGGTGCTGATGTATTTATAGGGGTTTCATCGAAAGATGCCGTTACTAAAGATATGGTAACTTCTATGAATAGTGACTCAATCGTCTTTGCAATGGCAAATCCAGATCCTGAGATTATGCCTGATTTAGCTAAAGAGGCTGGCGCTAGAATTGTCGGGACAGGGCGTTCTGATTTTGCAAATCAAATCAACAATGTACTTGCTTTTCCAGGTATATTCAGAGGTGCATTAGATGCAAAAGCTTCTGATATCAATGAAGCCATGAAAATAGCGGCAGTTTATGCAATTGCAAATCTGGTTTCTGACGAAGAACTAAATGAAGAATATATCATACCTTCAGCTCTAAATAAAACAATAGGCGAGAGGGTTGCAACAGCTGTATATAATGCAGCGATCGCTTCCGGTATTTCTAGACTTTAAGTTGTAAATTAATAATCGGACTAAGTTATAATATTATAAAACATAAAAAGGATCCTAATAAAATGAAATTAATTCATTTTGATAGGATCCTTTTGTAAATTATAAAACTAAAATTTTAGTACTGTACTATTAATAATCACCTTGAGCGATCATAGCATCTGCCACTTTGATGAAACCAGCAATATTTGCACCAGCAACCAAATTATAACCAAATCCATAATCTTCAGAAGCTTTAGCAGAATTTTTATGGATATTAATCATGATGTTTTTAAGTTTTGCTTCAACTTCTTCAAAAGTCCAAGAATAACGCATTGAGTTTTGACTCATTTCAAGTGCAGAAGTTGCAACGCCACCAGCATTTGCTGCTTTAGCAGGAGCAACTAGTATATTGTTATCAAGGAAATACTTAACGGCCTCGTTGGTACATGGCATATTTGCACCTTCACCAATAGCCATTACGCCATTTGCAACAAGTGTTTTAGCATGTTCTAAAGTAATGTCATTTTGCGTCGCACAAGGTAAAGCAACATCACATTTTAAAGACCAAACTGCGCCGTGACCTTCAACAAATTTAGCATCAGCATGTGTTTTGAGATACTCGCTAATTCTTTTTCTTTCCACTTCTTTGAGCTTTTGAACTAATGGTAAATCAATCCCATTAGCATCGTAAATGTATCCACTTGAATCCGACATTGCAACAACTTTTGCGCCAAGTTGAGTTGCTTTTTGGCAAGCATAAATTGCAACATTACCAGAACCTGAAATAGCTACCGTTTTATCTTTAATGTCTTTTCCATTGTGTTTTAGCATCTCTTCAACGAAATAAACTAAACCATAACCAGTTGCTTCAGTTCTAGCTAGTGAACCACCATAAGTTAATCCTTTTCCAGTAAGTACACCGTTTTCAAAAGCGCCTCTTAATCTTCTGTATTGACCGTATAAGAAACCAATTTCGCGTCCGCCAACACCAATATCTCCAGCTGGTACATCAATATCTGGACCAATATGTCTATATAATTCTGTCATAAAACTTTGACAAAATCTCATTACCTCAGCATCAGATTTTCCTTTAGGATCAAAATCTGCTCCACCTTTACCGCCACCAATAGGTAGTCCAGTTAATGAATTTTTAAAGATTTGTTCAAAACCTAAAAATTTAACGATTCCAATATACACAGAAGGGTGGAAGCGTAAGCCGCCTTTATAAGGCCCAATAGCACCGTTAAATTGTACTCTGAATCCACGGTTAATATTAAGATTTCCATTATCATCTACCCAAGGAACTCTAAATATGATTTGTCTTTCAGGTTCTGTAATTCTTTCCAATATATTTGCTTTTTCGTACTCTGGATGTTTTTTAATTACAGGTTCAAGAGATTCGAAAACTTCTTCAACTGCCTGTAAATATTCCTTTTCATAAGGACTTCTAGCTTTGATGCGTTCAAAAACAGATGCAATATACGACATACAAGTCTCCTTTAATAAAAATTTAGTACTACTTAAAATAATATCACTTTTTTAGCCTTAATAAAATAATCATTTTATAACAAATTCTGTGATTTCATCACTATCTTCATTTTTTAATAAAAAGACGTGATTAAGTATAATACTTAATCACGTCTTAACTTCTAAAAAAAGAACATTTATTACATCTTTCTAAAAACACCTTTTACTTTCCCAAGTATTTGAACATCGTCAACATAGATAGGAGACATGGAAGCGTTTTCTGGTTGCAATCTAACACGCGCTTTTTCTTTATAAAAGGTTTTCACAGTAGCACTATCATCAATCATAGCAACAACAATATCGCCACTGTTTGCGTCGTCTTGTTTTTTAACGAGTACAAGATCTCTATTAAAAATCCCTGCTTCAATCATGCTATCGCCTTTGACTTTTAACATAAAATAAATGCCTTCATCTACAAAATCAGAGGGAATAGGAAATGTTTCCTCAATACTTTCAACTGCCAGAATCGGTTGACCAGCTGTAATTTCTCCTACAATTGGAACAAATCTCGTATCTCTTGCCAAAGAAATTACGTTAGAAACAGGTTCGTTTTCCATGTCAAAAATCTCAATAGCTCTAGGTTTTGTAGGGTCTCTTCGAATCCGTCCAAGTTCTTCTAATCTTGTTAAGTGTGTATGTACAGTCGAAGTAGACTTAAGTCCAACCGCTTGACAGATCTCACGTACAGAAGGTGGATAACCTTTTTTAGAAACTTCATCCTTTAAAAAATCCAATATCATTTGTTGTTTCTTAGAGATAGAAGTGCCCATATAATACCCCCATTCATATTTTAATTAATTTATTATTAAATTTATTATAGAACAAGTATAAAAAATATAATTATACGCTCAATACCTTTAATTAAGCTGATTATAACATATGCACAAAAATAAATCAAACATTAGTTCTGTTTTTCTCTTTACAAAGAACGCACGTTCGTATATAATATTTTTATAAGAACACACGTTCTTTTAGAGCAGTCAAAAATTTTATTATATAAGAAAGGAAGTTGATCTTTATGAACTCAACCAAAAATCAAATGACATTCGACTATATTAGACAACCTGGATATTCAAGAGCAAAAAAGAAAAAAAGATTATACATCGTCAATAGAACGCGTTTTGTCATTATGACACTTATTGCGCTTATATTGATCAGTACAATCATATCTTATATTACAGGTTTTATTATGTCAGAAGCTGCAACCAATCATTCAGATATCATCGTTAAAATAGTGGCAGGGGATACACTTTGGGATATTGCTTCAAAAAATAACTTTTATGAAGAAGATGTTCGTGCTGTCGTATATAGGATTAAACAATATAACAATTTAGACGACAGCACAGTGTATGTCGGTCAAACTATTGCAATTCCAAGTTCAAAGCATTAAGCATTTATCTTATTAGTTATCTTATTTGTTATCTTATTTACTGTTTTTTTTAACCTCATTGAATTCATCTAAAATTTCATAGTTATTTATGACATCACGTTTAGCATTTTTCTTATGAGCAGCATATAATTGCGTCGTTGTCACATTATCATGATCAAGTAGATTTTGTACGTCATATATCGAAAAACCGTACTGTATTAACGAAGAGGCTGCTGTTGCACGTAATTTGTGCGGACTGTAGCCTTTGTCTCTAGAAGTTTGCATCGCAATAGAAGTGTATTTTTTAACCAGCTCTCTAATTGACCTTACAGTCATTCTAGTACCTTGAAGTGATACAAATAGAGGATCATCGAGATCTGATGTAGCTATTCTTTCTAATTTAATATATTCATTAATCACTGATAAAGCAGAATGATTCAACGGCATATTTACTTCTTTTGCTCGTTTTCTATAAATCTTAAATTCACCACGGGCATAATTAATAGAGCTTAAATTCAGTTGCTGTATTTCACTAACGCGTAGTCCATAGGTTGTGAATAGCACTAGCATTGCTTTATCCCTTAACTTGGTTTTTTCCCAATATTGTAGTTCTTTATCCGTTAAACCTTCACCGGTTTCTACTGCGATAATCATCTTTTGAACTTCTTCAATTTCAAGACGTTTAATTGCATCAGGTTGTGGTTTGGGCAACTTAATTGGATTAAAACCTTCAGAAATATTTTTTTCCATTAATTGGTCTCTATAAAAAAACTTAAAAAGAACACTTAAAGAGGATCGTTTACGTGCTAGGGAACGATTATGATTTTCCATAATATAATCCGCATTTTCTGTCTCCACAATATACCTTGTGCAATAGTCAGCCAAAAATAAATTTATATCCTTAGCTGTAATTTTATAAAATGCGTTTGCATCTATTTCTACAGGAGTTTGTGCACCAGAGAATTGCAGTTCATTAACTAGATAATTACAGAAAAACAGAACATCACTGAGGTATGCAAGACGTGTGCTAAGTGCAACTGCATTTTTTAAGTATAAGAAATAGTCAGACATAAATCCCGGAAGTTGTGATTCAATGAACAAACATTTTCTGATCATATCATTTTGCTTAATTACAATATTATCTGGCGTATCAGATTTATTATGGATTTTTAATTTCTTATTTTTATCAGTTCGAGTGTTGTTGCTTACGATAAGACCATCATTATTGTCGTTGGAATTTGAAGGGGGACTCATTTTTTTCTTTGCCATGGTGACTCCTTTTATTCAATTTTTAACTATTCCCTAAATATACATTTGAGGAATAGTTATGTTTATCTATATTATAGCACAACCTTATATTAATTGACTACAAAAAAAAACGATTATATCACAACACATACTAACCATCTTAGTAATGCCTTAGACATAATCGATAATTGATTTTTTATTCGAACTTTTATAAAATGTATTACTTCTAATTAAATATATTACTTCTAATTAAATATACTACTTCTAATTGAATATATTAACTTCTAATTGAATAATATTATCCTATATTTAGTCTTCAATAAATTTTGAAACCGGTTTTAACGCATTTAATAAGATCAATCCAATTCCATAAACAGATACCATTTCGCCTAAGAATACGCCACCCATAAGCACCAATAAACCCTCTGGCAAGCCATAAGTTATTTTAAGAATCAAGCCAACTACAACCGTATTAATCAAAATTGGTGGAACTGGTACTAACCATGATTTCTTACGTAACTTATAAGACAAATACGCTGCAAGTAAAGTAGCTAAACTCCCAAATACAACATCCCAAATTAAAGCACCGCCTAGAATATTGGCAATTAAGCAACCTACAAAAACACCTGGAATCGCTGCACTGGTAAAATAAGGCAAAATTGTTAGTGCTTCAGCAATTCTAAATTGAATTGGTCCAAAGCTACTAAAACTAAAAACCATTACAAGCACTACATAAAGCGCTGCAATTACACCAGCCTTAACAACATACTTAACATTTTTATTCATTTTTCCTCCCTAGTTTTGTTTTATGACAGGATGGTTACGAACTGTCAATTTAAGATAATTTTCCATAAAAATACCCCCTAACAATAAATGCTAAGGGGCATAATTTTATTAAGATACGATTTAATCAAAATCAATCTATTAAGAATCAACACCCCTTGTTTTTTATAGTGGGTACCAAGGAAACACTATTACATCGCTAATTATAACATAATCGTTTTTTAAGTAAAGTTAAAAGAGTAATTTTGTAAAAAATATACAACATAGATCTATTACTAATCAACTCTTATTAAATTAGCGCTTGATTCAATCACATATTACAAAACTTTAAATCTACGTAAAATAAGCAAAGCGTCAAGTGTAAGGATTCCCGACCACTCTCTTTTAGCAGTTTCCCATTCCTCTAGATAAGAAGACCAAGACCACGGTGGTACAATATGACCAATCAACGATAATTTATTCAATAAAAACTGCAAATTTTCGTTGAGCAAATCATTTGGCACTTCAAACATATCATTTTGGGTTAATTCGATAAATTTCAACGGGTAAGGCGTATAGTTATTCCACTCATTTGAATTAATATTGACGATTTGTTGATATGCAACAGTCAAGTATGGCAGCATTACGTCTTGATCGACATCAGACATGTGATTGTACATTCTAATATAACACATTAACTCATGTTCGTCTTTTGTATTTGAAGAAATCAGCTTATTGATATACACATCTTTTAGTTGTACGATGTCTAACTTCATTAAATAATTTCGGAATTTATACAAATACCCCACTATTTCAGCACTTGGATTACCTCCAAAATTATCTATAGGTTCTTCATATGTCCACCACGGTGCATGAGGAAATAAATTCACCATTTTTGACGTACGCTCCCAACCTTGAAATTCATCGTTATATGTTGATTCTAAATACTGTACTGATGACTTGATTTGCTCTTCTACTCCATCTGCATCACTAAACTCAGACAATAACCTCATTGCAATTGACGTCGCCATTGGAGAAGAAAATGACATTCTAAAGTCAGGTTCTAAACCATTTCCATACCCTCCATCTTTGTTTTGATACATCTTTAGTGCTTTAACAATTTTTGCAGAACATGGAGAAATGAAGTAATGCCCTAGAAGTAATTTTTCGAGGTAGCGTGCATTATTTAGTATATAGCTTGATGAAGCATCAAAAGCAGACTGATTAATGTTATTCATAATTACCTCCAAAGTTATAGTTACTATTAATATAACCAGTTTAACAAAGGTTAAGCAATTATTTAACATCAAGTTGTCTGCTTTTAAATATTTCATCATTATTTATTTATTCATTTATTTTCTCTTCAGTGAAGTTCAATGCTGTTCAATGAACTTAATTGCTTTTAGTTAACCAGATTAAACTTTTAAAGAGACTTCTTTCCCCAATACATTGATATGTTTATTTCGAATCGGCTCAACTTCAATTTTTATAAAGGCATCCACTTGTTCTGGACTTCTGCCAATATAGTCTTTAGGATCAAGTAACAGCCTAACATCTTCCTGCGTTAAATTAAAGATTGGATCATTTACGATTCTATCTAACAAATCATTTTCTTTTCCTTCAATTTTAACTTGTTTGCCGGCTTCCATAGAATGAACGCGTATTGCTTCATGAAGTTCTTGACGATCGCCACCTTTTTTAACTGCTTCCATGATGATATTTTCTGTCGCCATAAACGGAAGTTCCGCCATAACGTGCTTTTCTATGACTCTTTCATATACAACCAAACCTGAACTAACATTATTTGCAATATCTAGACAAGCGTCAATCGCTAAGAACCCTTCAGAAACTGCAAGTCTTTTATTTGCACTATCATCAAGTGTACGTTCGAACCATTGAGTTGCGGCTACGAGCTGTGGGCTTGTCGATAACGACATAACATATTTACTGAGTGATGATATTCTTTCACTTCTCATAGGATTACGTTTATATGCCATTGCAGATGAGCCTATTTGTTTTGATTCAAATGGCTCTTCAAGTTCTTTTAAGGATTGAAGCATTCTTAGATCATTAGTCATCTTATGAAGTGAAATTGCGATTCCATTTAAGACGCCCAATACTTTTGCGTCTATCTTTCGGGTATAGGTTTGACCCGTTACTGTAAGTGATTTAGCAAAACCCATTTTCTGTGCAACCATTTTATCAAGATTTTCAACTTTATCATGATCTCCATCAAATAAACTTAGAAAAGATGCTTGTGTACCGGTTGTCCCTTTAACGCCTCTCATTTTAAATTGCGAAAGCAAAACCTCTATATCTTCATAATCCATCACTAAATCCATAAGCCATAAAGTTGCTCTTTTACCTACAGTTGTAAGCTGTGCAGGTTGAAAATGAGTGTACCCCAAAGTCGGTATATATTTCGTTTCATCTGCAAATTTAGATAACTTGTCGATCAATATCGCCAGTTTTTCTTTTACTAATAACAAACCTTCTCTCATAATAATTAAATCCGTATTATCACCCACATATGCACTCGTCGCACCTAGATGTATGATCGGTTTAGCCAAAGGACATTGTTCTCCATATGAAAGCACGTGTGCCATAACATCATGTCTTACTTCTTTTTCAATTTGAGCAGCTCTTTCAAAATCAATATCGTAAATATGTGCTTTCAATTCTTCGATTTGCGAATCCGTGATATTAAGACCAAGTTCTTTTTCACACTCTGCTAAAGCAATCCAAAGTTTTCTCCAATTTGAAAATTTATTAATTGGTGAAAAGATTTTTAACATTTCTTCACTTGAGTATCTCTCAATTAATGGATTTTGAAAATATTCGTGCATTTGATCCTCCCAAAGTTATATTCTTTCCAATATACGAACAATATTTTATTTTCTATGATTAATATACACTTTCTGTTTAATTATAATATAGTTTGTCACTATTTACAAACAAAAAGAGCCTTTAAAGGCTCTTGTTAAATATTTTTAATTTTACTATCTCGGTTGCACTATTAATTTTATAGCAGTTCTTTCTTCACCATCAATGATAATATCTGAAAATGCTGGAATACAAATTAAATCTATACCAGAAGGTGATACAAATCCTCTAGCAATTGCAATTGCTTTAACGGATTGATTGATTGCTCCTGCGCCAACTGCTTGTATCTCTGCACTACCATGCTCACGAATAACGCCTGCTAAAGCACCTGCCACAGAATTTGGATTTGATTTTGAGGATACTTTTAAAACTTCCATTATAGGACCTCCATTATTATAATATATGCTTTTGTACGATTAGTTTAATTGCTGTTCGTTCGTCACCATTGATTTCTACCGAAGTAAACGCTGGTATAAAAACCAAATCAAAACCACCAGATGATACAAATCCACGTGCAATTGCAATTGCTTTGATTGCTTGATTTAATGAACCTGCACCCACAGCGTGCATCTCTGCATATCCATGTTCTCTTACAATGCCTGCCAAAGCACCAGCGACTGAATTTGGTTTTGAATGCGTTGCTACTTTTAATACTTCCATTACTACGATCCTCCTTCGTGCAAATGAAATGAGAATATGTAGTTTTTATATACCCTTGAATTTTTATACTAAACACATGTGATTATATGGTGTTTTCAACTTATTTATAGATCAAAAAATTAAAAAGAAGAATTCACGAATGAATTCTTCTAATTTCCGAAATAACTTTATAATTTATTTAGCAAAATCTGTTACCCTAGATTCTCTTATTACATTTACTTTAATTTGTCCAGGATAATCTAAATCAGCTTCAATTTTCTTGCTTATTTCTCTTGCTAATAAGAACATGTCATCATCACCAATTTTTTCAGGTATAACAACAACTCGAACTTCTCTACCAGCTTGAATAGCAAAAGATTTTTCAACGCCATCATAGCTATTTGCAATACTTTCTAAAGATTCCAAACGCTTGATATATGTGTCTAATGTTTCTCTTCTAGCGCCAGGTCTTGCAGCGGATAATGCATCTGCAGCTGTAACTAGAATTGCTTCGATAGACTCAGGTTCGTAATCACCATGATGCGTACTCATTGCATGGATGACTGCCTTTGATTCACGATATTTTCTTAGAATCTGCATACCAAGTTCGATATGAGTTCCTTCTAAGTCATGATCAACAGCTTTTCCAATATCATGGAGAAGACCTGCACGTTTAGCTACTTTTACATCTGCACCAATTTCAGATGCCATAAGTCCAGCAAGATGAGCTACTTCAATAGAATGTTTTAAAACATTCTGTCCATAACTTGTTCTATACTTCAATCGACCAACAAGTCTAATAAGTTCAGGATGTAAATTATGAATACCAACTTCGAAAGTTGCGTTTTCACCTTCTGTTTTAATAATTTGTTCAATCTCTTTTTTAGACTTTTCAACCATTTCTTCTATGCGAGCTGGATGAATTCGACCATCAATGATTAATTTTTCTAACGCCATTCTAGCAATTTCTCTTCTGATTGGATCAAATGACGAAAGAATTACTGCTTCAGGTGTATCGTCAATTATTAAGTCAACTCCTGTTAAAGTCTCAAGTGCTCTTATGTTACGCCCTTCTCTACCAATAATTCTGCCTTTCATTTCATCGTTTGGCAAGTTAACTAGTGATACAGTGCTTTCAGCAACGTAATCTGCTGCACACTTTTGAATTGCATAAGCTAAGATATCTTTAGCCTTTTTGTTCGCCTCTTCACGCGCTTTACCTTCAATTTCTTTAATAAGTACTACCGTGTCATGCTGTACATCTTTTTCTACATCAGCTAAAAGTTGGTTCTTAGCATCTTCAGTAGTTAATTGAGAAATACGCTCTAATTCTTTGATTTGTTGAGAATATAATTCTTCAGCTTCAGCTTCTCTTTGCTCAACAGTTTTTAACTTAAGTGCAAGTTTATCTTCTTTGCTTTCAAGGTTTAAAGCTTTCTTATCAAGCGCTTCTTCCTTTTGAACATTTCTGCGCTCAAGTTTTTGAATCTCAGCACGGCGGTCCTTAGTTTCTCTATCAATCTCTTTACGTATTTGATGTGCTTCTTCCTTAGCTTCTAAAACTTTCTCTTTTTTAACAGATTCAGCCGCTTTAGATGCTTCTGCTATGATTTCTTTAGCTTTAAATTCAGCGCTTAAAATTTCTTTTTCAGCGGTATTTTTTCTAACCAAATAACCAACACCAAATGCTATTACTCCAATTACAAGAGCAATTATGATAACTATTATTACAGGCACGTTTATGTCGTTCACCCCCTTACGTAAATTTTAAGACCAGGTACACTGATCCTTGTACTCATGTATATTAGAAAATACAATCATACAATTAATTTTATAATTTTTCCTTAGAATTGTCAATACTACTGACAGCCCCAAAATCCCATAAATGCTATATTTGACATACTTTTTAACTGTTTACTCCTTATTTTCTCAGAAGAAAAGCGTATGATTAAAAATCATACGCTTCTTTTAACAACTAATTATTTTATTCTTTTCTAGGTTCAACAGCTAAATTAAAGAATACTCTTACATTATCTTCTATAGTTTGACAAATCTCCGGATTTTGCATCAGATACTCTTTAGCATTTTCACGGCCTTGTCCGATTTTGTTACCTTCATAACTATACCAAGAACCAGACTTTTTAATGATATCCGCATCACAAGCCACATCTAAAATACTTCCTTCTTTAGAGATACCTTGACCATACATGATATCAAACTCAGCTTGTTTGAATGGTGGTGCAACTTTGTTTTTAACTACTTTTACTCTTGTTCTATTTCCAATTACATCAGAATCTTTTTTGATTGAATCTATTTTTCTTACATCTAATCTTACAGAAGCATAAAACTTAAGTGCATTACCACCAGTAGTTGTTTCTGGATTACCAAACATAACGCCAATTTTCATCCTCAACTGATTGATAAAGATAACCGTACAATGTGATTTGTTAATAATTGCAGTTAATTTTCTAAGTGCTTGCGACATCAATCTCGCTTGAAGTCCCATATGTGAATCGCCCATCTCGCCTGTAATCTCAGCTTTAGGTACCAAAGCAGCAACAGAGTCGATAACTACGATATCGACAGCACCGCTTCTTACGAGTGCATCAACAATCTCGAGTGCCTGTTCACCTGTATCAGGTTGTGAAACAATTAATTCATCTATATCTACTCCAATTGCTTTTGCATAAACTGGATCCAGTGCATGTTCAGCATCTATAAAGGCAGCTGTACCACCCCTTTTTTGAACTTCTGCGATCATATGAAGCGTAACAGTTGTTTTACCAGAAGATTCGGGTCCAAAGATTTCGATTACACGACCTTTAGGAATACCGCCAATACCAAGAGCTATATCCAAATCAATCGAACCAGTAGGGATACTTTCGACGTTCATTTTCGCAGACTCATCACCAAGTTTCATAATTGAACCTTTTCCAAATTGCTTTTCAATTTGTCCAAGTACATTTTCTAATGCTTTTTGTCTTTCACTCATAATCTATTACACCCGCTTTCATTATTAGAACATTTGTTCTGTTTTATTATAACATACATCTCTTCTATTGCAAACACTTCTTTTGAATTATAACGTGAAAAACAAAAGTTGTCAATATTTTACATTTTTGATAGATAATCATACAAATGCTTCAATGCTTTATAAACTGTTCTGTTTTGTATCAATTCTCTATCACCAGTGAATTTATTTTCGAAGGTATAGATATCTCCACCGACAGATATACCAATATAAACTAAACCAACTGGTTTTTCAAGTGTACCACCACTTGGTCCGGCTATGCCAGTTACACTTATACCAATATCTGCACCAGTTTTTTCTATAAGACCTTTAACCATTTCATAGCAAGTTTGATGACTAACTGCCCCAAATGTTTGTAACGTATCTTGTGAAACATTTACTTCTCTCATCTTTGCTTCGTTTGAGTACGTAATAAGACCACATTCCACAACATCCGATGCTCCTGAATGCTTGATTAAAGAACTTGTTATTTTACCACCTGTGCAGGATTCAACTAAAGCAATCTTTAACTTTTTCTCTTTGAGAAGGTCTAAAATAACTTTATCAATATCATCGCCTTTTTCTGACACAATATGATTTCCAATTCGGTCTTTGATAATACCAACATAATTTTCCACATCACTGATATTTCTCTGTTCATCTTCGCCTGACGCAGTCACTCTTAATAACACCTTTCCATCACCAGCATACGTTGCCACGGTTGGATTCGTTTGACCATCAATGAGATCTATCAGTTTTTCTTCAACAGCCGATTCGCCGTAGTCATATACACTTAGATATACTGAATGCATTTTACTTGGGTTTTTTAATTGAAGATAGTCCTTCACATAAGTTTCATAAAGAAACGACATTTCCCTTGGAGGACCAGGCAACACAATAATACACTTTTGCCCCTCATTGATCTCAAGTATACACGCTGGTGCTGTACCTCTAGCATTATCTATTATAATTGCACCTTCTGGAAAATAAGCTTGTCTAACATTGCTCTCAGGCATTGTGCGATTAAACAACACAAACCTATCCTTAATAATAGAAAGTGATCTTTCATCCAACACCATTTTTAGGTTTAATGTCTCTGCGATGATTTCTTTAGTTATATCATCAAGAGTAGGTCCTAATCCTCCGGTTGTAACGATAACATCACACGTTTCAATAAGGTCATTTAAAGCTTTTTTAATACGACCTGGATTGTCACCCACAGTAAGGTGATAGTAAACACCAATCCCTAGCGAAGCCAGTTCTTTACTTAAATATGCAGCATTTGTATTAACAGTCTGTCCCATTAAAAGCTCTGTACCAATCGCTAAAATTCCAGCCTTCATAATGCATCCTCCAAAATTAAAAATCAACAAAAATTAATATATAAAAATGGTTGACATAATATAATTACGTCAACCATTTGCTTAATCCTTCAAAACTTGTTTATTTTTTACAATATAATCATAACCAGATATGATGGTCAAAGCAGTTGCTAAAACGATCAATATTTGATCCATTGGTAAATTAATCCATTCAAAAGGATAGTTATTGAGCAACAATACAATCACCATTAACATTTGACTAATCGTCTTCGCTTTTCCCCACCAACTAGCTGCAATGACAATTCCTTCAGCTGCAGCAATAGCTCTGAAAATACTGACAATAAATTCTCTAGATAGAATTATGATTACAACCCAAGAGTTTAATGCACCTAGTTCTACAAAGCAAACCAATGCAGATGTAATGAGTAATTTATCTGCTAAAGGATCCATAAATTTACCAAAATTAGTAATCAAATTATGTTTTCTAGCCAAATAACCATCTAAAAAATCAGTAAAAGATGCAAGTGAAAAAACGATAAAAGCCAAAAAAGTATAATTAGCAAGTAACAAATAAATAAAAAAAGGAATCATTATAATTCTTAATAGCGTTAATTTATTGGCGATATTCATGTTCATCATCCAGCACTCCAATCAAGTCATATTCTAATGCATCTGTAATTTTTACTTTTACAAAACTACCAAATTCAATTGATTTATCAGTATGAATATAGACGACGCCATCGATATCAGGTGAATCATACGCTGTACGCCCTACTAATATTTTACCTTCTTCAGCAATTTCTTCTACGACAACATCATAGACCCTACCAATTCTTGTGTATGATAAAGCTTCTGAAATAATCATCTGTTCTGTCATCAATGTGTTTCTTCTTTCTTGCTTTACTTCATCTGAAATTTTGTTTTTGAGTAACATTGCAGGCGTATCTTCTTCATCTGAATATTCAAAAGCGCCTAGACGATCAAATTTAACTTTCTTAATAAATTTCATTAAAATTTGAAAATCATCTTCAGTTTCGCCAGGAAAACCAACGATTACAGTCGTTCGAATAACAGAAAGTGGATCTTTTGAGCGGATTTTTTCTATTATTGATTCAATATCTGCAAGTGAAGTACGACGATTCATCAATTTTAAAATTTTATCACTGGCATGTTGAATTGGGATATCAAAGTAGTTAACTACTTTTTCATTTGAGAAAAAACCATCAAGTAATCGATCATCTAAAATATCAGGATAAGAATAATGTACTCGAATCCAATGAATTCCATCAATTTTAGATAATTCTGTCAGCAATACATCAAGTTTTGGTTGATCATATATATCAATACCATAACGTGTTGTATCTTGAGCGATAATCAAAAGCTCTTTTACCCCCATTTCAGCTAAATCTCTTGCTTCATCGACAATATCTTCGACTTTTCTCGAACGATACTTACCTCTTAGTTTTGGAATTATACAATAGGTACATTTATTATCACAACCTTCAGATATTTTTAAATATGCATAGTGCTTTGGCGTGGTTAAGATTCTTGGTAAAGATTCCGGAATTTCAATATCAACATGCTTCATGAACATTTTTTCGGATTGATCTTTATAGATGATATCAATGACGTCATTTATTTCATAAAAATTGCTTGTACCGATAATAGCATCGATTTCAGGAATTTCATCAATTAGTGCTTCAGGATAACGCTGAGACAAACACCCCGTTACGATTAATTTTTCACACGCTCCAGTTTGCTTTAACCTAGCTAACTCAAGTATCGCCTCTATAGATTCTTCTTTTGCATCATGAATAAACGAACAGGTATTGACAATCAGAATTTCAGCATCTGACACTTCGTCACAAAGTTCATATTTATCATCTAAGATCCCCAACATTATTTCACTATCAGTAACATTTTTTGAGCATCCTAGTGTTTCGATGTAGACTTTTTTCATATTTTCCTCACTTAAAATTCTTCTTGTTCATCGTTATTTAAAGCATTTTCATGCTTATAATTGGCTTCGTAATCAGGTTCATAATCTGGAATAAAGTCACTGTCTGAATCAGAAAAATCACCTTGACCTGATAAAGCACTTAATTCGTCTTTACTAATTAGGACTTCTCTCGGTTTACTACCACGACTCGGGCCAATGATTCCTCTTTCTTCCATTGCATCTACAAGACGCGCAGCTCTGTTGTACCCTACTCTAAAACGCCTTTGCATCAACGAAGCTGAAGCTTGACCTGTCTCAACGACAAAATTAATGGCATCTTCCAAATGTTCATCCACATCATCAAAATTAGTACCAATACTTTGAACATCATCAAGTATTTCTTCATTATAAGTGACTTCATGTTCTTGATTCTTTATGAAGTCTACAAGTGCCTCAACTTCTTCATCTGACATAAAAGCACCCTGTGCGCGTTTAGGTTTGGATGCACCAATAGGATAATATAACATATCTCCTTTTCCAAGTAGTTTTTCAGCACCACCCATATCTATAATTGTTCTTGAATCTATAGACGATGAAACAGAAAATGCAATTCTAGATGGAATATTTGCTTTAATTAAGCCTGTGATGACATCAACAGATGGTCTTTGTGTTGCGACAATCAAGTGTATACCTGCCGCTCTTGCCATTTGAGCTAAGCGACAGATTGCGTCTTCAACAACATTTGGCGCAACCATCATTAAATCGGCAAGTTCATCAATAATGACAACAATTTGCGGCAAAATTTCAAGTCCATTTAATTCTGCTTTTTTATTATAGCTTTTCATATCCCTAACAACTTGTTCTGCAAAGAGTTTATATCTTCTCGTCATCTCATTGACTGCCCAGTTTAGTGCTATAGAAGCTTTTTTAGGATCGGTTACAACTGGTAAAATCAAATGTGGAATACCGTTATAATTACTTAATTCTACAACTTTTGGGTCAATCATTAAGAATTTTACTTCATCTGGTCTAGCATTAAAAAGAATACTAGAAATTATGGTATTTACACAAACGGATTTACCTGATCCTGTAGCACCAGCAATAAGTAAATGAGGCATATTGGCTAAATCACCGATAATAGCATTACCTGAAATATCTTTTCCCAGACCTATAGTAAGTTTAGACTTTTGTTTTTTGAACTCAGGCGAGGTAATGACTTCTCTAATGGTAACCATTGAAGTTACTTTATTTGGTACTTCAATACCTATTGCAACTTTGCCAGGGATAGGTGCGATCCTTACGTGACTTGTCGCTAAATTTAATGCAATGTCGTCACTAAGTCCCACAATTTTACTTACTTTTACCCCAGGACTTGGTTGAACTTCAAACATCGTTATAGAAGGGCCTCTCTTTACAGAAACCACCTTGGCATCTACGTTGAAATTATTAAGTGTTTCTTCAAGTAATTTAGCCATTTCAATGTATTCGTTCTTGTCTTCAACTTGCGTATTGTTATTTTCTTCTCTCAAAAGTTCAAGAGGTGGCAAGTGGTAAGTTTCAATGACTTTTGCTGTATTTTGTCTTATTTCATCATTTACAACTTGTCTTGTTTGAGGGTCTATGTCTGATTCTTTAATCTTTTCAACTAGTTTTCCAACAGGTTTATCCAATGGTTTATCTAATGGTTTTTCAGCTGGGGTATCTATTGACTTACTAGTGCTCTTGTCAGACATCTGACTTTTGTCAATTTCCGTTTTCTTGTCATTATGATCAAAAAAGTCGATGGAATTACTTTTTTTCTCAACTGGTATTGTTTTGTTTATAACATCATTTGAATTATTTTCAATTTTAGGTGTCACTTTTTGTGGTTCAGCATACGGATCACTTATAAGTTTTGATACTTCATTCACTTTATTCTCCGCATCAAATTTATTTACCATCTCACTTTTAGTTTGATCCAGCTTATTTTGCTCATTTTGTTTTTCATATGAATCATAATCAAAAGATTTTACATCTTTCTTTTTGTTTTTTCTCATTGATTCCAATTCACTTAAAAAACCTTGATCTGGGTTTGCTATTTGTTCATTCCATGGGACTTCTTTTTTTTCATTTGCTTTATCGGCTAATTTTTGATTTTTCTGATTCGTTCTACTTTCAACAATGGAAGCTTCAATTGCACGTTCTTGTGCTCTTAACTCTTTTTTACTTTCACCACTTTGCCTTTTCATCTCCCAAAGATCTTGTAACGATATTTTTGTGAAGATGATAAAGCCAATTAAAAAAGTAATGATGATCATCATGTACGCACCAAATATTCCAATTAATTTAATCGTACTTATTGTCAGTATATCACCAACTACTCCGCCACCTTTTAATGCAGTGCCTAAATCATATGCATATTGAATGCCACTCCCAGATAAGTAATCATCTCTAAGAATTAACTTCTGTTTTTCAATACCATCATAAGCAACTAACGTAGAAAGTAGCAGTAACCCTACCACGATTAAAACCATTGAAGTCGTCACTCTAACCTTTGTTGGTCTAAAATTCGGATTAAGTCTAACAAAAACAATAATAAAGAATACAACAGGTAGACTATAACCAACGTATGAGAATAAACCAAGTATTGTTTGTGTGATGGCATGACCTAATACACCTACCGCACTAGTATATAAGCTGATCATCATAAAAAGCGTTACTGCTGCAAGTGAAATCATTTTGAGTTCATATTTAATTTTATAATTACGTTCCAGTTCTTGTTTTGTTGGTTTTGAAGAGGTACTTCTGTTACTATTTTTCTTCACTCCTGACTTTGTAGCAGTACTTGAACGTGTTGTTTTTTTCTTGGCAGTTGACTTTGGCAAATGATCACCTCTTCTTATACACCAGTAGAACCAAATCCACCAGTACCCCTATGAGTATCTTCAACAGTTTCTACAGCTTCCCATTCTATTCGTTCATATTTTGCAATTATTAATTGGGCGATGCGATCACCTTTGTTAATTGTAAAGGGCTCATCACCTAAGTTGATAATAGGAATCTTAAGTTCACCCCTATAATCACTATCTATGGTTCCAACACAATTTACTAGTGTAATCCCATTTTTAATTGAGAGTCCACTTCTAGCTCGAACTTGACCTTCAAAACCTAAAGGAATTTCTACAAAAATACCAGTAGGTACTAGTTGTCTTTCCATAGGTGCAATTGTAATCGTTTCTTCGTTGTTCGAAAGTAAATCCATACCTGAAGCGCCTAAAGTTTTATATTCAGGAAGTGGATTTTGAGATTGATTTACTATTTTTATTGTCATTAGTGCCCCCTATTTCTGATTCAATACTTTACAAAATGTTTCATAGAGTCGTTTAGTATCATGAACATCGATATCGCCAACAATTGCAAGTGCTATTTGTTCAGTGTCTAAACAAGCGTCAATTAAACTTAAAACGCCTTCTAATTGAATATTACTAATTTTATATAGCATGTCATCAATATTCTTTTCTCTGTGTGCAAAGAGTTCAATTCTCCCAATCATGTCCATATAGTTATCACTACCTTCTAGATTGAGAAAAAAGCTTCCTCTTAAATGATTTTTAGCATGTTCCATTGCATCGCTAGAAATGCGATGCAACTTTAATTTGTTTATTTCTTCTGCCACCAAAATTAAAGTTTCTTCTAGATTTTCTTTTGATACACCAAACGATACACATAGAGTGCCCAGTGCATCATAAAAGTTAGGTTCAGAATAAATTGAATATGCTAATCCACGATCTTCTCTGATGCTCTGAAAAAGTCTCGAACTATTAGTTCCTCCTAAGATATTGCTTAAAACCATCATTTCATAGCTTAGCTCATGGTCAAATTTAATACCCGGGAAATTTATGGCCACTTGAATTTGTTCGAAATCCTTTTTTTTAGATTCCATCCCCCAATTATATACAGGGTTAATTCGATGATCTAATAATGGCGAAGTGCCTCGTTTTAGAGTCTTAAAATAAAAACTAACCTTTTCCAACAATTCTTTTTCATCAAAATCACCAGCAATTGAAATCACCATATTTTCAGCCACATAGTAAGTATCAAAATACGATTTTAGCATTTTATAATTAAAGCTATTCACTGTTTTTTTTGTGCCTAAAATAGGATAAGAAAGTGGATGACCTTTAAAAGTGATTTCATTGATCAGATCTATTACCATCTCTTCAGCTGCATCTTCATACATGTTAATCTCATCAATAATGACAGTTTTTTCAGTTTCGATGTGATCATCATTGAAAGTTGAATTCAACAACATGTCTGACAAGATTTCTAAACCGACCTCATAATCTAAACTTAGTGTTTTTGTATAGAAACAGGTACATTCTTTTGCAGTATATGCATTTATTTCACCGCCAATACCATCAATTACGCTTGCAATTTCTTTAGCCGTCCTGTTCTTTGTGCCTTTAAAAAGCATATGCTCAATAAAATGCGAAATGCCATTATTCTTTTCATTTTCATATGCCGATCCAGTTTTCACCCAAACACCAATTGAGATTGACTTATAACCTTCTAACTTTTCATATACAACTGTAAGTCCATTATCTAATTGCACTTTGTTATGCAAATGTTCACCTCTTATTTTCATATAACATATACATATCAAACCCTAGGCATCAGCATATGCGCCAAGACCTAGGGTTATCATTTATTACTAATTACTTATATTACTAATTACTTATTTTCTTCCATAAGAACTTTTCTAGAAACATTGATTCGACCTTGATCATCAATTTCAATAATCTTAACGGAAACTTCGTCTCCAATGTTTACAACATCTTCAACTTTAGCAACGCGTTTGTGATCTAATTGAGAGATATGACATAACCCTTCTTTACCATGACCCAACTCAACAAAAGCACCAAATTTCAAGATTCTAGTGATTTTTCCTGTATAAACTTGTCCAACTTCAGGTACTTTCACAATACCTTGGATTTCAGCAAGTGCTTTTTCTCCACCGATGCCATCATTAGCAGTTATAAGTACTGAACCATCATCTGAAATATCAATTTTAACGTTATATGCAGATGTAATTCTTGTGATAACTTTACCACCTGGTCCAATAACGTCTCTGATTTTATCTGGGTTAATCTTGATTTGGAATACTCTAGGTGCATATTGTGACATCTCAGCTCTAGGAGCACTCATCACTTCATTCATTTTACCTAAAATGTGTAATCTGCCAAGTCTAGCTTGTTCCATAGCTTTTTCTAAAAGCTCTTTATTTAGTCCATCAACTTTTATATCCATTTGAAGCGCAGTAATACCATCTTTAGTACCTGCTACTTTAAAGTCCATATCGCCGAGTGCATCTTCCATACCCTGAATATCACTTAAAATTTCAATTTTACCATCTTCTTGAATTAACCCCATTGCGATACCCGCAACCGAATCTTTAATTGGCACACCTGCATCTAATAGTGAAAGCGTACTTCCACAAATACTAGCTTGCGAACTTGATCCATTACATGTTACAACTTCAGATACAACGCGAATTGTGTATGGGAAGTCTTGTTCAGATGGAATTACAGGTAAAAGAGCACGCTCACCTAAAGCACCATGGCCAACTGCACGTCTATTCACACGATTCATACCTACTTCACCAACTGAATATGGCGGGAAGTTATAATGGTGCATATAGCGTTTTGTTTCTTCAAGATCTAAACCATCAATTCTTTGTGATTCGCCAAGCGCACCTAAAGTTGTGATACTTAAAGCTTGAGTTAAACCTCTAGTAAATAAACCTGAACCATGAGTTCTTGGTAATAAGCTGACATCACATGAGATTGGTCTAATTTCTGAAGGTGTTCTACCATCAGGTCTTAAACTTTCATTTACAATCATTCTTCTCATTGTTGTTTTTTCAATTGATTTAAATTGACCTTTTAAATAATCAACACTATCAGGGTTAGAATCCGCAAAATGAGCAATTAACTCTTCTTCTAAATCTTCTATAGCAGCATTTCTATCATGTTTATCAGTGATTCTTACTAATTGATTCATTTTTTCTTTCAGGAAATCCTCAATTGCTGCTTTGAATGAAGCATCTACTTCTGGCACAACAACTTCAAATTTAGCTTTACCCATTTCCGCAACTATGCTATTGATAAAAGCACAAATCTCTTTAATCGCTTCATGTCCAAACATGATAGCGCCTAACATCACATCTTCAGGAAGAATATCAGCACCAGCTTCAACCATAACAACAGCTTCATCAGTACCAGCTACAACTAAATTGAGTTTTGATACTTCTTTTTCAGCAATTGTTGGATTTAATACATATTTTCCATCAACATAACCAACAGTTACGGCTCCTGCTGGACCATTAAACGGTATATCAGAGATACCAAGTACTAAAGAGGCACCGTTCATTGCAACTGTATCAGGTGTACAGTCTTGATCTACTGAAAGAACAGTAGCAACAACTTGAACTTCGTTTTTCATGCCATTTGGAAATAATGGTCTTATCGGTCTATCAATTAAACGTGAAGTAAGAACTGCTCTCTCTGATGGACGTCCCTCTCTTTTAATAAAACCACCAGGGATTTTACCAACAGAGTATAATTTTTCTTCAAATTCAACTGTTAAAGGGAAAAAGTCAATACCTAATTTTGGTTTTCTAGATGCTACAGCAGTAACTAGAACTACTGTTTCACCATAATAAACAAGTGCAGAACCGTTTGCTAAGTTAGCTACTTTTCCAATTTCTACTTTGAAAGGTCTTCCTGCAATTGTCGTTTCAAATATTCTAACTTCTTTAATCTTGTCGCCGCCTAAAGCTTGGCAACCCGTTTCTTGACTCATAAAGCCTCCTAATTTAATATCGCCTTATGGAATTTATCCTACTTATTTCAAGTCAGTGCTTAAACTAAGCATTCACTTCAAATAAGTAGGATGTTAAGATAAATTCCTCTAAGTGCATTGTTTATAGTCTATTATATTATACTAAATATTGCTCTAAATAGAAAGACATATTTAGCGTCCGGGACAATTCCGGTCACCCTATTAAAACCCTCTGACATGAAGTCATCAGGTTTCATCACATGATAGATGAGATATCAAAAAAAACAAAGCTTGACCGAGGTCAAGCTTAATTATCTAGATATTATTTTCTTAATCCAAGTTCAGCAATTAATTCTCTGTATTTCTCAAGTTGATTATTTTTCAAGTAGTTAAGAAGGTTTCTTCTTTTACCAACCATTTTAAGTAGGCCTCTTCTTGAATGGTGATCTTTCTTGTGTGCAGCTAAATGCTCATTTAATTCATTGATTCTGAATGTTAAAAGAGCGATTTGTACTTCTGGAGAACCAGTGTCTGTTGGATGTGTTTTAAATTTCTCGATAACTTCCGTTTTTCTTTCTTTTGTGATCATAAGATCCCTCCTAATAAATTAATATATGCCATCAGCCTAGTATTTCGTTGGAGACTCGAAAAACAACGCTGTGGTAAATAACATTAAAAGTATACCATTGGTGCACTTCAATGTAAAGCAAAGAATCTACTATATTTAAAGTAAATCAACATAATTATTAATTCTATCATTAAAGATTAAAATATGCCTTTGTCTTTTCCAAATCATGATCCATTGCGACTATTAACTCGTCAACATGATTGAATTTCATTTCATCTCTAAGCCTTTTCACAAAATGGACTTCAATAACTTCATCGTACATTTCACGGTCAATACCCAAAATATAAGTTTCAAGATGAATACCTGTTTGTTCGAAAGTAGGATTAAACCCAACATTCGTTACTGAAGGATAGGTTCTCCCCTGCCAATGTGTTTCCGTAATATAGACACCAGGCTTAATCGTGCTAATATTATCTTTGATCCTCAAGTTAGCGGTGGGAAAACCAAGTTTATGACCTAATCCTTTTCCGCGAACAACCAACCCCTTGATAAAATGCTTTCTCCCAAGAAAAAAGTTTGCTTCTTCAATTCTACCATCAGATAAAAGCTCTCTAATAAGCGATGAAGAAACCCTCACATCATTCTTCATAATCGGTTGTACGATTTCATAAGTATAGCCATATTTTTCTGAAAGCGCTATCAGCAAAGCCACATTGCCTTCTGCTTTTTTCCCAAACCTATAATCATATCCTACCGTTAAATGTTTCATATTTAATTTATCAATCAAGATTTCCTTAACAAAATCCTCAGGTTCAAATGCAATTTGAGTTTCATCAAACCTAATTAAAGCCAGATAATCTACATCAATTCTTGTGAAAATTTGTACTTTTTCTTCAATATCCATAATTTTAGGTGGTACATTATCAGGCGCAAGTAGTTCTTTAGGATGATTGGAAAAAGTATATACAAATGATTTAAGTCCCTTGCGACTTGCTGCATCCTTCATTAAATTTAAAACTTCAGTATGTCCTATATGAAGTCCATCAAAAGTACCTAAAGCAACCGATGTGGCTTCTAATTCTAAATCAATTTCCTCAATTTCAAAAAAAATCTTCATTTATTCACCTTGTAATAATTGATCTTCTTCTTTTAATATTTTCTTAAAATATAGACCATTATCCTGTTTTTCAGCAATTCCCCAAAAGAGATCATCAATATAAACTTTGTAAATTGGTTCTGATAAAGATTCTTTATGATGTTTTGCTAAATCTAGTTTTACGCCATTATTTAGTAACGTAATCATCTTGGCATTACCCTTTAAATAAACACTTGGCATCCAAGATAATGCATCTTCAATACTGATTAGATGGTAACTAACCGTTTCTATGCAAACTTCATCAAGTGTAATCGCCAAATCCAAATTGAAAGGTTCCGTCAAAGTTCTCTTAAGTGAAGTCATATGACCATAACAACCTAGTTTTAATCCAATATCATGACAAAGCGTTCTTATATAAGTTCCTTTAGAACAAGTTACATCAAATTCAATTGTCTGTTGTCTGACAACCACATTTTCCAGTGCGTATATCGTACGCTTTCGTGATTCTCTATCGACAATAATCCCTTGTCTTGCAAGATCCACCAACTTCTCTCCACCAATTTTAAGCGCACTATACATCGGCGGAATTTGATCAATCTCTCCAAGAAATGAATTCATTACTTCCTTTATCTTTGCTTCACTCACTTCAACTTTTTCCACGTGATCTGTTACAGTTCCCCAACAATCTTGAGTATCCGTTGCAGAGCCGAGTATCATCTGGCAATGATATGCTTTTTTTCGATCCACTAAAAAATCGACAATTTTTGTCGCTTTTCCAATACATATTGGCAAAACACCAGTTGCCATAGGATCTAAAGTGCCTGTATGTCCAATTTTTTTAGTTTTTAATTTGCGCCTCATAATAGCAACAACGTCATGAGAAGTCATATTCTGAGGTTTATCTATAACCACTACACCTGTTATTTCCAAAGAGAGCTCCCCTTTATTCTAAGGCTTTTGAAATTGCCGTCACTAAATTCCGTTCAATATTTTCAATCGAATCTTCAGATTTAAAGCCCGCAGCTTTTGTATGTCCACCGCCTTTAAACGCTAGTGCAATTTCACTTACATCAAAATTATACTTTGAGCGCATCGACACTTTATGTGCATTACCATTCAAGTGTCTGATAAATACCACAACTTCGACACCACTTATATCTCTTACAAATTCAACGATACCATCGGTATCATATTCCCTTAAATCGAGGGTCTTTATCATTTGTTCACTTAATTTTACAACCGCGCATTTGCCATCACAATAAAGTTTAAGGGTTTCAAATACTCTATTTAAAAGCAACAACTTCTCATATGATTTATTTTGATAAATTTCAACATTCAATCGATTAAAATCAAAGCCTGTCTCAACTAGTTTTTCACAAATTTTAAATGTAATTGGTCTAGTGTTTGAATATCTGAAACTACCAGTATCTGTCACAATAGCAGCATAAAGGCCTTCGCCACTTTGCTGATTGAGGCTACATCCAAAAGCTTCTGTTAAAAGGTAAACAATTTCACCTGTTGAAGAGGCTTCAATATCCACGATATTTATCTGCGCGTAATTTGTATTGGTTTTATGATGATCAATACAAACAGTGTGTTTTCCGCTATTAAAAAGTGTTTCTCTATCTTCAAAAAGCTTGGTCTCACCTGCATCAACTGCTATGCAAATATCAAAATCAATATTTTTAACATCTTCAGTTTTTAAGCATTTTAAGTCCCCTTCAAAAAGAAAAGATAAATTTGAAGGTATATCGTCATTTAAGACGATATACCCCTTTTTGTTATATTGCTTTATTAGATGATAGACACCTATACAAGAGCCAAGTGTATCTCCATCTGGCATATTGTGAGGTAGAATCAAAACAGACTCCAAAGTTGAATCATCTAACAGTTTTTTAAACGCTTGAGATTGTTCCATAAATTATTCCTCATCATCCATTACATCATCAATTTCTTCCGATTCTAAATCTTCATCAATCTCGTCTTCAACATCATGTTTAATATCAAGTGTACCTAATATTTCATTGATGTGCATACCATGTTCTACAGAATGATCTTGTTTAAATATAGGCTCTGGCGTGTAATGAAGTTTAAGTTTTTTACCAATTTCTTTTCTAATGAATCCTTTAGCACTATTTAAGCCATCAATATGTGTTTCCATATTGTGCTTCGGATCAAAAACACTAATATAAATTGTCGCAAATCTTAAATCATTTGTTACATCTACATGTGTTACAGAAGCAAGCTTAGAAACTCTAGGATCCTTTATCTCAAACATCATAATATGACTTACTATTTTCTTAATCTCTTCAGAGATTTTCTTGTTTCTAGCTACAGACATTTGACGCCACCTTTCTAATGAATTAGTCTAAATTATCTTTTGACTTCTTCCATAATGAATGCTTCGATTTCGTCATCTTCTTTCAAATCATTGAATTTTTCTATGCCTAGACCACATTCATAGCCAGTTGCAACTTCCTTAACATCGTCTTTAAAACGTTTAAGAGAGCTTAACTTACCTTCATTGATTACAATGCCGTCACGGATTACACGTACTTGTGCATTTCTAGTTACTTTACCAGAAGTTACATAACCTCCTGCGATAACGCCACCCGGAATTTTAAAAGTAGCACGAACTTGAATTCTACCAAGAATAACTTCTTTATATAGAGGATCAAGCATTCCTTTCATAGCAGTTTCAACATCATTTATCGCGTTGTAGATTATTTGGTAAGTTCTAATATCTACGCCTTCTTGAACAGCAGTAGAAGTAACGATTGCAGAAGGTCTTACATTGAATCCAATGATGATTGCACTTGATGCCGATGCCAATATAACGTCTGATTCAGAGATAGCACCCACGTCAGCTCTTATGATATTAACTCTAACTTCCTCGTTTGAAAGTTTAAGAAGTGACTGTTTAATTGCTTCAACAGAACCCTGTACATCCGCTTTGATGATGATGTTAAGCTCTTTCATACCACCATCTTTGATACGTGAGAAGATATCTTCAAGAGTAACACCTGGGTTTTTATTAAGTGATTTTTCTCTAAATGCAATCGCATGACGATCCGCAATTATACGCGCAGTTTTTTCATCTGGTGTTACGTAGATTTTCTCACCCGCTTGAGGGATATCACTTAAACCATCAATTTCAACAGTCGTTGATGGACCAATGTGTTTCACTTTTTTACCTTTATCGTTAAACATTGCTTTGATTTTACCATAAGTTGTACCAGCGACTACTGGATCACCAACATTTAAAGTACCCTTTTCAAGGATAATTGTAGTTGCTGTACCACGGCCTTTAACAACTTTCGCTTCAATAACGGTTCCTACACCAGGACGATGTGGATTTGCTTTAAGCTCTAAAACTTCAGAAACAAGCAGAATCATCTCTAAGAGTTTATCTAAACCTTCTCCTGTTTTTGCTGAAACTGGTACAGCGATAACATCGCCGCCCCACTCTTCAATAACAACGCCTCGGTCAGACAATTCTTGTTTCACACGGTCAGGGTTAGCATTTGGTTTATCAATTTTGTTGATGGCAACAATAATTGGTACTTTAGCTGCCTTACTATGGTCAATTGCTTCAATCGTTTGAGGCATAACCCCATCATCCGCTGCAACAACTAATATAGCAATATCTGTAACCTTAGCGCCCCTCGCTCTTAATGAAGTAAAAGCCTCATGTCCAGGAGTATCTAAGAAAACAATTTTCTCGCCATTATGAACGACTTCAGAAGCACCTATATGCTGTGTGATGCCACCCGCTTCTCCACTTGCGACACCCGTATTTCTAATGGCATCAAGTAACGAAGTTTTACCGTGGTCAACGTGTCCCATAACAGTAACTACTGGTGCTCTTTTTACTAAATCACTTGGATCATCTGGAGTATCAAGATCAAAAATCTCAAATTGATTTTCTTCTTCTACCACTTCAGGTTCAAGTAAAATGTTGTAATCAAGCGCTACAGTTGCAGCAGTATCATAATCTATGATTTTGTTTAATGAAGCCATGTTTCCCATTGCCATTAATTTCATGATAATGTCAGTTGCAGGCTTATTAATCGTTTCAGCAAAGATTTTGATCGTCATCTCAGCTGGTACTAAAACAACTTCTTTTGCTAAAATTTCATCTAATTTTTCTGATTTTTCTTTTTCAGTTTTCTCTTTGTATTTACCACTTTTTTGTTTTACTTTTTTACCAAAGTCAAATTCTCTTCTTGGATCAACTTCACTGACGATAATCTCTTCTTTAAGCAATTTTTTTGCTTTTTTTGACTTAGTTTCTAACTTATCAGTATCAAAAGTAACGACAATCTTATCTTTCTTTTGCTTTTTCTTCTTAGGTGTTTTTTCTTGTATATCCGAAGTTGAAAATGCACTTTTCATGGTACTGTCTAATTTTTTACCTTGTGATGACGATCCATCTTTATCTTTGTAGCCGCCGCCACTATAACCGCCAGAACCAGTTCTATTATAACCACCTTGTCCAGCAGGTCTGTTGCCTTTGTATCCACCTTCACTGCTGTAGATTGGTTTACCATCAGGTCCAACTGGTCTTGGTTTTCTTTCATATGCTGGTTTGTTTGGATCATATGGTTTTCTTTCATATGCAGGTTTATTTGGATCATATGGTTTTCTTTCATATGCTGGTTTGTTGGGATCATATGGTCTTTTTTCATATGCTGGTTTATTGGGATCATATGGTCTTTTTTCATATGCTGGTTTGTTGGGATCATATGGTTTTTTCTCATATGGTGGTTTGTTTGGATCATATGGTCTTTTCTCGTATGCTGGTTTATTTGGATCATATGGTCTTTTCTCGTATGCTGGTTTGTTTGGATCATATGGTCTTTTTTCATATGGTTTTCTCTCACCAGTTCTGTTATCATCTGAACCACTTGGACGATTGTATGGGCGTTGTTGACCTTCTACAGGTGTTCCAGATTGGCCATCACCTTGTGGTCTTGGCGCTCTATTTGGATCTCTTTGCTCATAAGGCTTACGCTCATAAGGTTTAGATGCATCGCCTTGTCGATTATCTGTAGTTCTATTTCTATTGTCATATCCTTGTTTTTGATAATTGCTATTATAAGGCTTTCTTTCACCACGATTATCTACTGTACCTTGTCCTTGTGCAGGAGTAGTAGTTTGACCTTGAGTTGAAGGATTTGTGCCTTGAGTAGCGCCTTGATTAGTACGATTGTTATTATATGGTTTATTACGGTTATCATATGGTCTGCTTTGAGATCTACGATTTTCTTCTTCTTTAATCTCTTTGCTACGATCATAGATAATTTTGTGGTGCTTTTCTGGTTTTGGCTCAGCATTGCCCTCTGAAGTAGCAGAAGTATTACTTGCAGCTGCTGGTACAGCATTAGGAGCTATAGATGCTGCATTTGTAGTTACTGGTTTTGACTCTTTAATTTCACTTGTTTTTTCAGTTTTTTGCTCAGTTCCTTCTGAAGCTTTCTTCATAAATTTTCCTTTTAGTTGTTTTATTTCCTGATCTTCTAAAGTGCTCATATGGTTTTTAACTTCATAACCAAGTTGATGCGCTGAATCGATCAAATCTTTATTAGATACGTTGATTTCTTTCGCGAGTTCATGTATTCGGGTTTTTGACATTGCTTCACCTCCGGTTATAGAGCGTCAATTTTAGAAATTAATGCCCGTGAAAATTTTTTGTTAGTTACGCCGAACAATCCATAATTATCTTTGCCGATTGCAGATGACAATGATAATTTATTTGATAATACTCTATATGCAACACCTTCGGATTCACACAATCTCACCATTTTGGTTTTTGTGGATTCATTCAAATCTTCAGCAATGATGAGTAAAGAAATTTTCTTGCTTTTAATGCCTTGTTCGCAAAGCGTTTCGCCGGGTACTAACTGGCCAGCCTTCCTTGCGAATCCCAAAAGTGATAAAACATTATTCATGTTCATCTAACCTTTCCTTAAGTTTTTCGAACACATCATTTTCAATTTTTGTCTCTAGTGCACGATTGAAAGCATTCTTTTTAATGGCGATATCGAAGCAAGCTTTATCTTTGCAGATATATGCGCCTCTACCATTTGCTTTTCCTGTAAAGTCAACAAAGACCTCATTTTCATTGGTTTTAACGACCCTGATCAATTCTTTCTTTGGTTTTTGGACACCGCAGGCAATACATTTTCTCATGGGTATTTTTTTCATATTTATTCTTCATCTCCATATACTTCTTCATATTCGCCAATTTCTCTCAAATACGCTTTATATTGTGTTTCGTTTTTAATATCAATTTTCCAGCCTGTAAGTTTTGCTGCAAGTCTAGCATTTTGTCCTTCTTTACCTATCGCAAGTGAAAGTTGATAATCTGGAACAACAACAAGTGCTGAGTTGTCATCTTCATCTACTTCTACACGCATAACTTTAGAAGGGCTAAGTGCATTTGAAATGAGAATTGCTGGATTTTCATTCCACTCGATAACGTCAATCTTCTCACCTTGAAGTTCTTCAACAATATTTTGAACTCTATGCCCCTTTTGGCCAACACATGCACCAACAGGGTCAAGATCTGGATTGGAAGAATATACTGCTATTTTAGTTCTTGAGCCAGGCTCACGTGAAATGTTTTTGATTTCTACTTCGCCATCATAAATTTCTGGAACTTCTAATTCAAATAGTCTTTTTACAAGACCAGGATGTGTTCTTGAAACAAGGATTTGAGGCCCTTTTGTTGAATTTTTTACTTCAGTTATAACGGTCTTTATTCTTTCGCCTTGGATATATTCTTCGTGAGGTATTTGCTCGTTTGGTTGCATAATTGCCTCTGTTCTTCCCAAACTTATATAAACTATACCCTTTGAAACTCTATGAATAACACCGTTGACGATTTCACTCTCGCGAGACGAATATTCATCATAGATTACACCACGCTCAGCTTCTCTGATTTTTTGTACAACAACTTGTTTAGCTGATTGTGCAGCAATTCTACCGAAGTCTTTAGGAATTACTTTTTCTCTTACGATATCACCATTTTCAAAATCAGGATCAATAACTTTTGCTTTTTCTACAGAAATCTGAGTAATTTCATCAATCACTTCATCAGCAACAATACGTACTGAATAAACATTGATTTCACCCGTATTTCTATTAAGTTCAACTTCAACGTTATGAGTTGCACCAAAATTGTTCTTATATGCTTTTACTACAGCATCCTCAATCACGTCAAAGAGCATCTCAAGTTCAAGACCCTTTTCTTTTTCCAATTGCTCAAGCGCAAGTAATAATTCAGTTTTCACCTATATCCCTCCTATTCAAATTCGACGACAAGTTTCGTCAAAGATACTTTACTTTTTGGTATTTCTACTTTTCCCATTGATTCGTTTTCAATTACAATATGGTCATCAATTAAGCCGATAAGTGTCCCAGTAATTGCTTTTTGACCTTCAAACGCTTGAAACAGCTTAATTTGAACAGTTCTGCCTTTGAATTTTTCGAATTCTTTATCTTTTTTAAGTGTTCTCTCAACGCCTGGAGAAGATATTTCAAGAAAATACTGTTCTTCAATTGGATCAATTGTATCTAATTGAGAATTCAAATATTGACTTACAAGTTGACAATCATCTAAAGTCACTGGTTCTTCTTTATCGATCGTTACTCTTAAATAACGGTACGGTCCTTCTTTTACAAATTCAACATCTACGATTTCCATATCATGTGTTTTTACAAAGGGTGTCAATATATCTTCTACGATGTCCACCACTCTCTTCTTTTTCATGTTTCCACCTACTCTTTCAATTCATTTATGTAGTAAATAATTTATTTTTTACTGCTTAATAGTCCGCTCAATAACAAAGAGTGGGAAAACCCACTCTTGCTGTCAAAAACTTATTTACTGGATTATTATAGCATAATTTAAGCGATTATGCAAATGAGAATAACGACAACTGATTATCCTCAGGTAAGTCATCAAAGCAACCGTGAACCTTCATTGCTTCTATTACCGTTTTTGAAACCTTAGTCAATCTTTGAAAATCTTCAATCGATAAAAACTCAGCATTTTCATCTCTAATATTTGAAATACTAAGTGCTGCAGATGCACCAACACCTTGAAGGGCTAAAAAAGGAGGTAAAATTTTTCCATCGACGATTTTAAATTGTACTGCATCAGATTTCATCAAATTAACTTTCATAAATGAGAATCCTCTACTATAAAGCTCGTCCGCAATTTCTAAAATGCCTTGTAAATCTTGTTCTTTTTTAGTTGGTTTTTCTATGCCTTCAAGCTCTTTAGCTTTAGCTCTTATAGCCTCAGTTCCTTTACAGATTAATTCTGCATCAAAATCATCAACCTTTGTCGAAAAGTAAGTTGCATAAAAGGCAAGTGGATGATGCACTTTAAAATAAGCAATACGCACAGACATCATAACATAAGCTACTGCATGCGCCTTTGGGAACATATACTGGATGGTTTGACAAGAATCGATATACCAATCGGGAACATCCTTATCCTTCATGGCTTTTATCTCATCTTCTTTCAATCCCTTACCCTTACGCACATTTTCCATAATTTTAAAAGCCGATAAAGGTTCGAGTTTCATTTGAATCAAATAGTTCATGATGTCATCACGTGTTGCGATAACTTGCTTGATTGTAACCGTATTGTTTCTTACCAAATCCTGAGCGTTATTAACCCATACATCGGTTCCATGTGATAAACCTGAAATCCTGACTAAGTCAGAAAAAGTTGCTGGGTTTGTATCTCTAAGCATCTGTCTTACAAACTTTGTTCCAAATTCAGGTATACCTAAACTGCCAATATCTAAACTATATTTTGGATCTTTAATTTTAAGTGGTTCTGCAGAAGTAAAGATCTTCATGGTTTCACGATCATCAAGTGGAATATCAAAAACGTTAACACCTGTTAACTCTTCGAGATATTTGATAATCGTCGGAACGTCGTGTCCAAGTATATCTAGTTTAAGTAAACGACCACTGATCGAATGATAATCGAAATGCGTCGTAACTACATCTGAACTGGTATCATTTGCAGGAAATTGAATTGGACAAAATTCATGTATATCTCGATCTGCTGGAACGACCATAATACCACCAGGATGTTGACCTGAGGTTCTCTTAACCCCAGTTAAACCCTGTGATAATCGTTCAATTTCAATACGATGCATATCTATTTCGCGTTCTTCAAAATACTTTTTAACATAACCATACGCTGTTTTATCTGCAATTGTGCCTATGGTTCCAGCTTTAAAAGTTTTACCTTTTCCAAATAGAACTTCACAATATTTATGTGCATTTGCTTGATATACACCAGCAAAGTTAAGGTCAATATCGGGTTCTTTATCGCCATCAAAACCAAGAAAAGTTTCAAATGGGATATCAAATCCATCTTTAAAGTACTTCGTACCACAAACAGGGCAGTCTTTGTCCGGCATATCCACACCAGCACCATAAACACCATCAGTAAAAAATTCTGAATTTTTACAGTTTTTACAAATATAATGTGGCGGTAAAGGATTAACTTCTGTAATATCGCTCATCGTAGCAGCAAAAGAAGAGCCAACAGATCCCCTTGAACCAACCAAATAACCATCTTCAAGGGATTTAGCAACCAGTTTTTGTGCGATGATGTACATAACTGCATAACCATTTCCAATGATTGAATTTAGCTCTCTTAAGATTCTTTTTTCTACAATCTCAGGTAGTGGTACACCATAGATGCGTTCAGCTTTAGCCATACACATGTTTCTAAACTCTTCATCAGCACCTTCAATTACAGGTGGGAATGTGCCACTTGGGACAGGTTTTACGGCTTCACACATATCAGCGATTTTTCTTGGATTATCAATGACGAGTTCTTTAGCTCTGTTACCCAGATATTTAAATTCATCAAGCATTTCCTGTGTAGTTCTAAAATAAAGAGGTGCTTGATTATCGGCATCACTGAAACCATTTCCAGCCATTAGGATTCTTCTATATACTTCATCCTCTGGATTTAGAAAATGTACATCAGCAGTAGCAACTACAATTTTCTTAAGTTGATCTCCAATTGACACGATTCTTTTATTTATATCACGAATTTCTTCAAGACTTTTAACCTTGCCATTTTCGAGCATAAAGGCGTTATTATCAACAGGTTGAATTTCTAAATAATCATAAAAATCAGCGATTTCCAGGATTTTATTATCCGGTCTATTGATCATGATTGCCTTATATAGTTCGCCGGCTTCACATGCACTACCTATTAGAAGACCCTCTCTTTTACTTCTGAGCAGTGATTTGGGAACCCTTGGTTTTCTATAAAAAGTTTGAATGTTAGAATGAGAGACAATTTCATAGAGGTTTCTGAGTCCCGCTTGAGTTTGCGCGAGTATAATAACATGATTCATTTCAAGTTGCGTATAATCATAATTCGCAATTGCATATTTGTTTACTTCTTTAAGTGTAAACACTTCTTTTTCCGTTAACAAACCGATAAAATGTGAAAATACCCTAGCGGTCGCTTCAGCATCTGCAACTGCTCTATGGTGATCAGTAAGTGTAATTTTAAGATGCTTTGTTATTGCTTTTAAATTGTGTTTTTTTATACTCGTTAGTAGAAGTCTACTTAACGCTAATGTGTCAATTATAAGCGAATTAAATGGGATTTCCATTTGTTCACAGTAATATCTTATAAAAGAACAATCAAATGCGGCATTATGGGCTACAACAGGAACACCGCCAATAAAAGCCATAAATTCAGGCAATACTTTCTCGAGTTTAGGCTGATCAGCCACCATTTCATCAGAGATTCCAGTAAGCTCAGTAATAAGAGCCGGAATTGGTCTACCTGGTTGAATTAATTGGCTATACTTATCAGTGATAACACCTTTAACAACTTTAACTGCACCAATCTCAATAATGGTATCTTTATGATAAGAAAAACCCGTTGTTTCAATATCAAATACAACAAATGTATCTTCAAGCGGATAATCAGTTGCATTCTCAATCAGATCAACTTCGTCATCAATTAAATATCCTTCAAGACCATATATAACCTTAATTTTACCATTTGCTGCATGTTCTGCATCTGGAAAAGCTTGTAGAACGCCATGGTCAGTAATAGCGATAGCTGGATGTCCCCATTCAATAGCCGTTTGGATGATCTTTTTAACCGGAGCAATACCATCCATTTCACTCATGTTTGTATGAAGATGAAGTTCAACGCGTTTTTCTTCCGCTAAATCCACTCTTTTCGTTTCAACTTTGCCTTCATTTACTGCTGTAAACAACAGTACAGATTCTTTGTCAAATTGATCGTATCTATTAACTCCTTCAACGATATACCAATTGCCTTGTTTAAGTTCAGGTAGTAAACTGTCAAACTCATTCTTTTTCAAAAATTGTTTACAAGCAATTGCGTTAGACATATCAGAGAGAAATAATTTAAGGAGAATTTTTCCTCCTTTTAGCTCTCGAGACTCAAAATTAACCAATTTACCTTCAATCGCATAGGTTTCTTCTTCTTGATCAATATCGATTATACGCGTCGTATTTCTTTTGATTTTACTTCTATAGAAAACATCTGGTGCGTTTGATTTTACCGCTTTAAATGGATCTCGCGTTCTAAAATTGGAACCACCATTTCCAGTGTTATTTTGGTTATTGCTTTGATTATTATTTTGCTTTGCACTCTCGCGAATAGCTTCCTCACTAAAACCACCAGTTGCACTTGCAACAATTGATTCTATTGTTTCATCTTGTTGTTTTGTGAATGCTTCGAAACCTTCTATTTCATCTTTAATGGATTCTGTAAAAATATCATACGTTTTTTTTAAGTTTTGCTCGCAGATCATGTGGATCATTTCATCCGTTTTATACTGAAAAAATGTATTTTCAAGTCCTTTATCATCGAATATAATATGAATTCGACCTGTGTCAAATGTGATTTTTGAACGTTTTAATATACTCGCTACTGCTGGATTTTTTCGCCTAATCACCATCAAAATATTATTCCAGTTTTCTTCAAGTTCAATATGATCAACGTCACTTAAGTTTTCAGAAATAGCTGTAGCCAGGTTTGACTCTTCACCTATAACCATTTTTCTATCATTCAACGCGTTGATAACATTCACTCGAATATCAAATTGGTCAATAAATGACAAATGTTTCTTCAAATTGTGTTTAAAGTCATTAATATTATTTTCTGCAATTTGATGTTGTGCTTCTAATAAAATGCTCAAAATATCTTCGCTTTTCTTGTATTCAATTTTTTTAACTTCAACGTCGTCAACCCGCAGTATTTCTTGGATTAACTGATTAAAAGGTTTCTTATCCATTTAATCACCTTTCATTTATCTGATTCGATTACATACTTTCAATTTCTGAAAGTACAGCTTCAACTACCTCTTCTTCTTTTAACTTTCTAACTACCAATCCCTTTTTAAAAAGTAAAAACTCATTTTTTCCACCAGCTATACCGAGGTCCGCTTCTTTTGCTTCACCTGGTCCATTGACAGCACACCCCATAACTGCAAGTGTAATCTTTTTATTTATCCCTGAGACGCGTTCTTCAAGAAGCTTTGCAACTTTCACTAAATCCACTTCTGTTCTTCCACACGTTGGGCAAGAAATAATTTTAACGCCAAATTGTCTTAGCTCGAGTACTTCAAGGATTTTTTTAGCCGCTTTGATTTCTTCCACTGGATCTTCAGTTAACGATACACGAATCGTGCTACCAATACCATCGTAAAGTAAAACGCCTATGCCAATTGCGGACTTTATAGTACCTGTATAGTTAGTTCCAGCTTCTGTGATTCCTAAATGCAGTGGATAATCAACGGTCTTACTGAGTAAGCGGTAAGATTCAACGGTTAATTTGATATCAGACGCTTTTAAAGAAATAACGATATCATTAAAATTGAGTTCATCTAAAATACCTACATGTCGCATTGCACTTTCAACAAGTGCTTCTGGTGTTACGCCAGCATATTTTTGATAAAGTTCTTTTTCTAGCGAACCGCCATTAACTCCTATTCGAATTGGTATCCCTTTTGCTTTTGCAAGTTCAACTACTTTCGCAACGCGTTCTTTACTTCCAATATTGCCTGGGTTAAGCCTAATTTTATCGACGCCATTTTCAATTGAAGCAATAGCAAGATTATAATCGAAGTGAATGTCTGCAACCAGAGGAATATGGATTTGTTTCTTAATTTGTTTGATCGCTTCTGCCGCTTCCATAGTGGGTACAGCGACTCTAACAATCTCACATCCTGCATCTTCAAGTTTTAATATTTGAGCAACAGTCGCCTCAACATTTTCAGTTTTAGTGTTACACATCGACTGTATGGCGATGGGAAAACCACCACCTATATAACGATTACCAATTTTGATTACTTTTTCTCTCATAATTGCCTCTATAATCTCTGTACATCACGAATCACAAGGAAAACCATCAGTGCCATCAAGATAGCAAAGCCAATAAAATGTACATAACCCTCTTTTTCTCTATTAATCGGTTTACCTATTATCATCTCTATGATGACAAATATTATTCTACCGCCATCAAGTGCTGGGAAAGGTAGCAAATTTACGATTCCAAGATTGATAGATATATATGCCGCTAATAACAAGAGGTTCATAATACCTGTTTTTGAAACTTGACCCACGATACTTACAAGGCCAACTGGACCAACAACTTCACCCTCTACTTTCCCACTTCCCAATTGCGTGAAAAATTTAAAAATATCCGTGAAAAATGTTCCAAACTGTTTTCCAGCCATTACAAAAGCTTGATCAACTTTTTTAACAAATTTAGTTTGAATTCCAATTTGATAGCCACCACCTTCTTTAACTTTAGGTGTAAGACTTAAATCGATATTTTCATTTCCCCTCTTAACAGTTACATCAAGGCTCTTGCCTTCACTGCCATTGATACTCGCTATTACCTCATCCCAGTTTTTAATGGGTTGCTGATTAATCGCTATTATTTCATCATTTATCTGTATACCTGCAGCTTGAGCAGGATAATCTGCAATTACATCGCCTACGATGTTAGACGGCGCACCCATACCAAACATAATAATTACCAGTAAAACGTATGCCAAGATAAAGTTCATAATGGCACCAGCAGCTAATATTATTAATCGTGGTAATGGTTTTTTATTTGAAAAGCTTCTAGGGTCGTCAGAATCCTCATCCTCACCTTCCATTTTTACATAACCACCTATAGGCAATACTCTAAGCGAGTAAAGGGTCTCTTTGCCTTGTTTTTTTAAGATTACAGGTCCCATACCAAGTGCAAATTCATGTATTTTAATGCCATTTAGTTTCGCTGTAGTAAAGTGACCTAATTCATGTGCAAACACAATCATACCAAATATAAATATAAAACTAATAATTGTTAAAAACATAATGTCCATCCTTTCTGAATGATTACTTAAATTGCTCCCAACTATCCCAATAATTTCTTTGTGTATTCTCTAGTTTCAAAATCAGCTTCAAAAATATCTTCTAGAGTTGGTTTTTTTATATTGGTAAATCGATTCATCGTTTTTAAGATGGTATCTGAAATATCATAAAATCCAATTTTTTCGTTTAAATATGCCTCAACTAAGATCTCATTTGCGGCATTCATAACAGTTGGCATTGTTCCCCCAAGACTCAACGCCTCCATTGCTATTCCAAGACATGGGAATCTGTCTAAATCAGGTTTTTCAAAAGTAAGTGCACTTAAACTTGTAAAATCAAGAGGTTTAACTGAGTTGAAATTTCTTTCTGGATAATCAAGCGCATATATAATTGGTACACGCATATCGGGTACGCCTAATTGTGCAACCACTGAATGGTCCTTAAATTGTACCATAGAATGAATAATACTTTGAGGATGTACAATTACTTCAATTTGATCTGCGTTTACATCAAATAACCATTTTGCTTCAATGAATTCAAGTCCCTTATTCATAAGCGTTGCAGAATCAATCGTAATTTTTCTACCCATGGACCAATTTGGATGTTTTAAAGCTTCAATAGCTTTTAAATGTCTAATTTCCTCTTTAGAAAAATTTCTAAAAGCACCACCTGATGCAGTTAATAATATTTTTTCTATAGATGATGATGATTCACCATTTAGACACTGAAATATTGCACTATGCTCAGAATCTACTGGTAAGATTTTACTCCCATATGCCCTTGCAAGTGGCATTATGATTTCACCCGCAGTGACAAGTGTCTCCTTATTTGCAAGTGCAATTACTTTACCCGCTTTTATCGCCTCTACTGTTGGTTTAAGCCCTATATTGCCAACGACAGATGTAAGTACAATATCAACTTCTTTGTCAGTTACAACCTGAATTAATCCCTCCATTCCTACTAATATCTCAATAGGAAGTCCTGCTAAATCACTTTGTAGCGCCTTATAAAATTTTTCATCAAAAACAACAACAAACTTGGGTATGAAATACTTTGCTTGTTCAACGATTTTAGTGATGCTACTATTGCACGTAAGCGCATAAACTTCATACCGCTCACTTTCTTTGATGATATCAAGTGCTTGAGTACCTATGGAACCGGTCGATCCTAATATTGTGATTTTCTTTTTTGAATTGATCATAAGATTCTCCATATAAAAACGAGCATATTACTATGCTCATCATTTTCTATAATAAATATTGATTGATACTATTAAATAATACCATAAAATAGTACACAAGTGGTAAAGTGATAATTAAACTGTCAAATCTATCTAAGACGCCACCATGTCCGGGCATAATTTTACCAAAATCTTTAATTTCAAAAATTCTTTTAATCTTAGATGCAATTAAGTCTCCTACTTGTGAAAGTATACTACCTACTAACCCAAGGAAAATTGCATAAAATTGAAAATCAGGATTAAAATAATAAGCATAAAGATAACTAACAATCAAACAAGCAATTATCCCACCTAGTGAACCTTCAACGGTTTTATTTGGACTGACAGAAGGGATTAATTTTGTTTTTCCAATAAGTTTACCGGTTAAATAGGCAAAGGTATCAGTTACAAAAGCAATGATAAACGGATACCAGATAAAAAAGTTGTTATCTAAATTCGAAATCAATATCAAATGTGACAATGAAAATGCAACATAAAAGAAGCCCATAAAAGTTACCATTGCACCATTGATGGTAAGTTTTGTAAATACAACAAGCGCCAGTAAGCAAAACATAAAAGCGGATACAATGAATGTAAAATAATCTTTTGAAAAAGCACCAAAAAATCCAAAATAGAGCGCTGTCGTCATTAAGTATCCAACCCATTTTGAGACAACATATTTTTTTGAAAATGCTTTGTAAAATTCGTATAATCCAATAATACTAATTGCAAATGCAGCAATGTAAAGTATTATGCCTCCTTTTAAAAGCACAAAGAAAAGTATAGGCAGTGCAACTAAAGCAGATATGGTTCTCGTTAACATAATCGCTCCCTAAATCGCACCAAATCTGCGATTTCTCTTTTGATATTCATGTAAAGCATTTTGATAAACTTGTTCATTGAAATCCGGCCAATAAACTGATAAAAATTCAAATTCGGAATAGGCTAATTGCCATAATAAAAAATTACTCAATCTCTTTTCTCCACTTGTACGTATCAGGAGATCTGGATCAGGCATGCCACTTGTGTATAGATAATTTGAAAACAAAGCTTCATCAATGCTGTCAATCTCTATTTTATTTTGCTTCACATCGTTTGCAATTTTTTTGACAGCACTTATAATTTCATCTCTAGAGCCATAATTAAGTGCAATATTAAAGTACATTGCATCATTTTTTTCAGTCAATTTAATTGCATATTCAACTTGTTCTTTAGCATATGATGGCAATCTTTCTATATCACCTAAAATATTGATTTTTATGTGATTCTCATGTATTTCATCCACTTCAGATTGAATAAATTTAACTAAAATATTCATTAGTCCATTGACTTCATCTGATGGTCTTTTCCAATTTTCGGTAGAGAAAGCATAAAAGGTAATGTACTTGATCCCGAGTTTCTTACTTTCTTTCACTATTTTCTTTAAAGTCTCAGTTCCAGCATTGTGACCAACTAATCTAGGCATTCCACGGCGCTTTGCCCATCTGCCATTTCCATCCATTATAAAGGCAACATGTTGAGGTAAATTTGTTAGCTCAAGTTGAATTTGACGCTTTTTAAAAAGCATATCGCACCTCAAATATAAGCCCTCCATAAAGGAGGGCATATCATATTAAACTTCCATTATTTCTTCAGCTTTTTTTGTTACAGCAAGGTCTATGATATTAACATACTCATCTACCATTTTTTGAACTTCTTTTTCACCTGAAATTAAATCATCTTCACTAATCTCTTTTGCTTTTTCCATTTTCTTAAGGTGTTCAAGTGCGTCTCTTCTTTCATTACGAAGCGCAACTTTAGCATCTTCACCTAATTTTTTAATGCCCTTTTGAAGATCTTTTCTTCTTTCTTCTGTTAATAAAGGAATGATCAATCTTAGCATTTTACCATCGTTGCTAGGATTTATACCTAAGTCAGCTATTTGAATTGCTTTTTCAATATCTCTTAAAATTGAAGCATCATAAGGTTGAATTTGTAATATTCTTGGTTCTGGTACCGAAATACTTGCAAGTTGCTTAATCGGAGTCTCAGATCCATAGTATTCCACTTTTACTTTATCAAGGATGAGTGGATTCGCACGCCCAGCACGTATATGATTAAGCTCTTCTTTAAGTACATTTAGAGTTTTCTCCATTTTTTCGCTTAACGCTTGATGAATGTGATTTCTCATTTTATCCTCCTAGATAATATATTAATCGCCAGTAACGATAGTACCAACGTTTTGACCTTCACACGCTCTTAAGATGTTTTCAGGTACATTTAGGTCGAAAACTGCAATAGGGATTTGATTGTCCATACATAAAGTGATTGCAGTAAAATCCATAACACCTAATTTCTTATTTAAAATTTCACTATATGATAAGGTATCATATTTTTTTGCATTTGGATTTAACATTGGATCGCAGTCGTATACGCCATCAATTCTTTTAGCTAAAAGTATCAATTCAGCGTCCATTTCAGCAGCTCTTAATGCAGCGGTTGTATCTGTTGAAAAAAAAGGACTACCAGTTCCAGCAGAAAAGATAACGACTTCACCCGCTTCAATATAGCCAATCGCTTTTTCGCGATTATAACTTTCAGCAAGCGGTGTCATAGGAATTGCACTAAGCATATGGTTTTTAACACCAAGGTATTTAAGCGCATCCGCCATTGCAAGCGAATTCATCACAGTACCCATCATACCCATATAATCTGCAGTTGTTCTTTCCATTCTTTTATTACTTCTGCCACGCCAAAAGTTGCCTGCACCGATAACAATACCTACTTGTATACCTGCATCAGTTATCTTTTTTACATAACCTGCTACCTCAGCCACAACATCGTCGTCAACTCCAAATCCTTTTTTACCGGCAAGGACTTCGCCACTTAATTTCAATATCACCCGTTTGTACTTAAAGTCCACTTAAACTACCCCCGTTCTCTCTTATTCTACAGCAATTTATAGTGCCATTCAAATATTTTTTCCTTAAAAAAGAGAACACAGCTTTGTGTTCTCTTCGCTTATTACAAATAAATTAACTTTGAAGTTGTTTTGCAACTTCTTCAGCAAAATTTTCTTGTTTCTTTTCAAGACCTTCACCAACTTCAAAACGAGAGAATCTTCTTATAGAAAGATTTTCACCGATGAAAGCGATTTTTTCTTTTAAAAGTTGTCCAACAGTTTTATCTGGATCTTTGATGAAAGGTTGCTCAAGTAAGCAAACTTCTTTATAATATTTAGCAATTCTTCCTTCAACCATTTTATCAACGATTTGAGCAGGTTTGCCTTCGTTAAGTGCTTGGTTTCTAAGAATTTCTTTTTCTTTTTCAATGGCATCAGCTGGAACATCTTCGATTCTGATATATAAAGGATTAGCTGCAGCAACTTGCATTGCTACGTCTTTACCAAATTCTTGGAAATCTGCATTTTTTGCAACGAAATCTGTTTCACTGTTGATTTCTACAATAACACCAATTCTTCCGCTGTGGATATATGATGCGATGATACCTTCTGAAGCAATACGATCCATTTTTTTAGCAGCTTTAGCAATACCTTTTTCTCTAAGATATTTTACAGCTTCTTCCATATTACCATTTGTTTCAACAAGCGCTTTTTTACAGTCCATCATGCCAGCGCCAGTAGTTTCTCTAAGTTCTTTTACCATTAAAGCAGTAACTTCCATAGTGATCCTCCTCATGTACTTGGTCTATATTTTCATATAATTCTCAGTAATCCAAGAATTTAATTTACGTTTTATGACTTGAAAAAAGGTAAGAGTAAGCCTCTTACCTCTCAATTTTTCAAAATTACTCAGCTACAACTTCAGAAGCAGTATCATCTGTTAATTGCTCGCCTTGTCTAGCTTCGATGATAGCATCTGCCATTTTACCTGCAATCAATTTTACTGCACGAATTGCATCATCATTACCTGGAATAACGAAGTCAACTTCATCTGGATCGCAGTTCGTATCAACGATAGCAACTACTGGGATACCTAAAGTTTTTGCTTCTTGAATTGCGATTTTTTCTTTTTTAGGGTCTACAACGAACATAGCACTTGGAAGTTTATGCATATCCTTGATACCACCTAAGAATTTTTCAAGTTTTTCTTTTTCAGCTCTTAATTTGATAACTTCTTTTTTAGGAAGCGCTTCAAAAGTACCATCTAATTCCATTTTTTCAAGTTTGAATAAAAGATCAATTCTTTTCTTGATTGTTTTATAGTTAGTTAACATACCACCTAACCATCTTTGGTTAACGAAGTACATACCTGATCTTCTTGCTTCTGACTCAATTGCTTCTTGAGCTTGTTTTTTTGTACCTACAAATAATACAGTACCGTTTTCATCTACCACACTTTTGATGAAAGCATAAGCATCTTCAACTTTACCTACAGTTTTTTGTAAGTCGATGATATAAATTCCATTTCTTTCTGTGAAGATGTATTCAGCCATTTTAGGGTTCCATCTTCTCGTTTGGTGACCAAAGTGTACACCAGCTTCTAATAATTCTTTCATTGAAATTACAGACATTTTAGTTCCTCCTTGTTTTTTTCCTCCTTGCTTTTCATCTTTTAATGGGACTTTGCAGCAACACCATCAAAATTGAAGCAAGTGTGATTTTTATTTACCTTGGATATTATACCACAGCATTATATAGAGTACAACTTATTTTATTTTTTTAGTGATAGGAGTAACTGAATCTCACCCATACCAATTCCTAGCTCTTTAGCGATTTGTGCTAACGTTTTCCCCCTACTACGCATTTCAATAACTTGGTCAATTAATTCCTGCTCTTTTATGTTTGGGTTTACATCTTTTTCATAGTTTTGATTGTATACGTCTTCTTTTACTTGATTACCAGACCGCTTTAACTCTGCACTCAATCCGGAAGCTGCTTCTAATTTTTTATTCATCTGATTTATATTAGTTTTAATTTCATTTGAAATTACTTTTGTAGAATCTCTAGAGCTGCTTTTAGAAATTTCACTTCCCAAGTTACCCGAAACAACTTGTTTCTTAAGTGTTTCGAGCATTTGGTTGATCAACTCGATTTCTTTTTCGTGTATGCTATACTTCCCTTCTAAATCAGAGGCAATATCATAAAAAGCACGATTCATTTCATCGATAGAGGTCTGCAAACTTTCAAGCATGTCAAAAAGATCCGAATTTTTATATAATTTGGATTGTTCCAGCAATAATGCTTGATTTCGTACCGCTATATTAAATTCGTACTGTATCAAAAAAATGGAACTGACAACAATAATCAGTCCAATTACAAAACTTACAATATACATGATCTACACCTTCATATCAAAATGAGTACCTGAAACACTTATTTTTTTATTTAAAGCTTGTATTTTATCTTGTTCTTCATCAGTGTCCTCTTTTTTAGAGTTCTTACTTTTACTTCTTTTTCTTCTATTTTCACGGTCTTCCTCTTCTTCACTTTTTACTCGTCTTAAATCAGAGCGTTCCGTATTGTTTACTGTATGTGTCTTTTGGATAATTTCTTCTTTATTTTTAGTTTGTGCCTGAACAAGCTCATTATCTAGCTTGCTGATAACGGTTTGTTTAGCAGAATGTATCTCTTGTGTTTTTTGTACTACTATCTGCATATCAACTGGACGAATTGACATATCAAGCACCTCGATTCTTTAATAACCAATCGCTACAATATCACCTTTATCTTTAGTGATAATGGTATGAGATAAGGCAAACTTAACATAATAACTTGTGCTTCCAATTTTAACACGTGTCCCAGGATAAATTGTTTTAGCCTTTAATTGAGCACCACGAATATTATTAACAAGTTCATTTAACATTTTAAGTCTGAGACGTTTTTCTGATAATTTCGTATCAAGTTCTAAAAAATTACCACTGTATTTTTTTAACATAAATAGTGAACGTTCATCTTCAGGATTTTGATCTACTTTTATTTTTAGAATTTTTATTGATTTATCTAATTTATCGTGCATTTCTATCAGCTCTTTAACTTCTGCTGATAAATTCTTAAGTTCATCAATAATTTCGACATCAACACCCATTTTAATAGAGGTTATAATTCCCATTTCTGAACCAACAACATTTGCTTCAATATCACTTTTACTAGTAATTTCTCCACCAACTATTAACCCTTTTTTACCTTTAACAGTTATTTTGCCATCTGATTTTACAATACTGTTCATTATGGCACCGGTTTCAATATCGCCTCTACAAACAACAGTGGCACTGTTGATGAAATTACTTGTCAATTGACCTTCACAGTGAATATTGGCTTCATCATGACCTTGAATGCCTCTTGAAATTACAATATTGGCATTCGATCTAAGAGATGCACCTTCAACAACGCCATTAATTACTAAGTCGCCTTCACATTCAATTGAATAGCCATTTGTGACATTACCATTGACGATTACCTGACCCTGAAATAAAATATTACCCGTTTCAACGCCTACATCACCTTTTATCTCTAACATCTGGATGACAGAAATCTTATCATTGTCCACATTGACGGTACCATCGACATCAGCAATTGCTTTTAGTCCATCAGAAGACAAACTGATATTCTTTCCAATTTTAAAAACAGCTTCTTTTCCATCTTTTGCTCTAATAACTTTACCAGTTACGGTCGTACCATTTTTACCTTTTGAAGCGGGAATTTTAATTGCTAGTGCATCACCTGCTTTAACAGCTTCAACAAATCCCATGTTTTTAAAATCTACTCGACCATCATCAAGTATTTGTGGTTTTGCACGATGTTCTTTATTGAAAGTGAAATTAATCGACGCATCCGTACCATTTTCATGTGGTATACCTTCAGCTACGACTTCGTTAAAAACAGTTTGTCCATTTTTACATATAGCTTCAATTACGTTGTACTTCAAACCAAATATGATATTTTTGTCTTTTAAAACCTTAATAATCTCATCTGGTTTAATGGAAACACTCGGTATCAAAAACTCTACGGATAAAAATGCCTTATAGTAATCATCGGATATTCTAACTGCAATATCAAATTTACTTTTTTCTTCGCTCATTATTTCCCCCTTAGAAACAAAAAGTAGAATATCAATCAATATATATTATTTTGTTTATACATACTATATCGGTATAAATATATGATTATATAATAAATTATAACATATTTTTAAAATTAAAAAAATATGCTAAAAAACACACTTATTTCTGTATAATGTCTAGAAACAAATGTGTCTTAATATAAACTACTTAATGATATTTTCAATTTGGCAATTGCTTTCGTATGAATCTGAGAAACTCTTGATTCAGAGATGCTCAATATCTCAGCAATTTCTTTATAAGTGAGTTCAGAATAATAGTAAAGTTGCATTACTTTCTTTTCTTTTTCAGGCAACTGATCTATTGTATCAGCGAGTATACGCTTAACTTCACGGTCAGTATAATTATCTTCAGGTTGAAAAGCAATTGATTCAGATGCAATATCAAAATTTGAGTTATCTTCAAGACGCTCTTCCAGAGAGACGACTGAATAGGTTGTAACTTCACCAATTAACTTTACATACTCTTCCATGCTAATTTCAAGTTCATTTGCAATGTGTTCATCCGTCATTTCATTGCCATAAATTTTCTGCGCTTTCGAAATTGCTTCTTCAACACGTTTGTATTTTTGCCTTGTACTTCTTGGAATCCAATCCATATGTCTAATTTGGTCTATAATGGCACCACGAATTCTAATATTTGCATATGTTTCAAACTTAATTTGTTTTTTATGATCAAATTTTTCAATTGCATCTATTAACCCGATAATACCATAACCTAACAAATCGTCAAACTCAACATGCGCGTTGTAACTAGTGTAGAGTCTACCTGCAATTATTTTGACCAAAGCAACATAATGAATAATGAGTTCGTCCTTAGCTTCTTTTATGTTTCGTTCTTTGTAATTGATCCAAAGTTGCTCAGTCATGTACAACACCTTCAATTTTAGATTTCCTTTATGCCTTTACCCGCAGTTTTAATAATGAGTTTCCCATTATCGCTATAAAACTCAATCGTTCTACCAAAGTTTCCTCCAGTATCATCCGCTTTAATAGGTATACCCATACTTTTTAAAATTTCTCTAACCGCTTCAGCATTTCTTTCACCTATTTTCATGGAATCATTTTGAGATGTAAAAGAAAACATCTGAGCGCCTCCAGCAATTTTAGCAATAAACCTTGATTTCTTAGCGCCAACTTTTTCCATTTGTTCAATAAGTTCTACAATTGCCGTGTCAGCAAATTTGGCAACATTTTCATTTTTTCTAATGGCTTTACTGGATGGCAACATTATATGTGCCATCCCAGTAACCTTTGTTGTTGTATCATAAAGGCAGATTCCAACGCAAGATCCTAAGCCTAATGTTGTTAAAGCATCAGGATATGCAACAACCTTAAGATCTGCCATACCGACTTTTACCATGGTGCTCATAGTGTCACTCCTAGACTTCCCAGTAAGACTTCATAAGAATCTAAGTCCGGTATAAGGAAAAAGTAGCCATCGACACTTTTTGCTTCAAGGACCTCGATAAATTCATTTTGAATAATCATTACATTATCACTTAATTGACCGAAATGGATTGCCGGTACACTTAAAATAGCACCCGCCATATCAATCGAAAGTGCAGGAATCGATATTTTGATTTTTAAATTCGTAAGGCCAGATAAAGAAGCTATATACGAACCAGCAAGAATGTTTCCAATTTCTTTTAAAGCAGAAACTGTAAATTCGTCAAAATCAGCATTTTCCCGTGGCATTAACAAATCCACTAAATTAAATGCAGATTTTTGATCCAGTACGAACATTATGCTTCCAGTCATATCACCTTCGATTTTAAAGAAAATACCACAAACAACATTTTCTGGTCCGCCTAATAGTTCTGGCACTTGATCGAAATCAAGTAATTTCACTACTGGAACTTTCATGTCTATTTTTTTGTCAATCATTTTAGCAAGTGAAGTTGCAGCATTACCAGCCCCGATGTTTCCAATTTCTCTTAAAACATCGAGAATAATAGTGTTATTCATGTTATCAAATTCAAATCCCATTGTGTTCTCCTATTCAACGTGCTCAATATTGAGCACCTTGTATAAATCGATCAACATTATAATGCGACCATTCTTTTTACCGATGTTCTTAACAAATTCATTATTTGCTTCTTTTTTTACATTTGGTGCAGCATCAATATCATCTTCAACAATTTGAAGTACTTCTGATGATGAATCTACTAACATACCAATCTTATTTTCATCTAAATTTACAATGATAATTCTAGATTCCTCTGAAGTGTTCTTTTTTTCAAGACCAAATCTAGCCCTTAAATCAACGACTGGTACTATAATTCCTCTTAAATTCACGACACCTTTAATATAGTTAAGCGTATATGGAATTCTAGTAATCGGAAGTACTTTTTCAATATTCTCAACATTTTGAATATTGATCCCATAATATTCTTGATTTAGTCTAAAGGTTACAAACTCTCTGATTTCGCTCATCATATCACCTCTACTAGAATAATTGATTAGGATCGACAATTAGTGCAACGCTGCCGTTTCCTAAAATAGTTGCACCAGCTATTGCTTTAATGCCAGTTAAATATTTGCCAAGTGATTTAATTACGATTTCTTGTTGGCCAATAAGACTATCAACAACTAAACCTGCTTCAATATCACCTTTCTTAACTATTACAACAATTAGCTCACTCAATTCTTCATGATCGTATTCGATATCCAGAACATCTTTCATACGAATAATCGGTAAAGTCTTATTTCTATAAAGAACAACTTCTTGATCTTGAACCATTGTAATCTTACTTGTTTCAATAGTTGTGATTTCTTTGATATTATTGAGTGGGATTGCAAATTTTTCTTGATTGAGGTTAACCATCAACGCTTGAATGATTGCAAGTGTAAGTGGTAATCTTATCACAAACTTGCTTCCTTGGCCCATGACAGAAATAACTTCTACAGTACCATTAATCGCTTCAATTTTAGATTTAACAACATCAAGACCTACACCCCTACCAGATAAATCCGTAACTTTATCAACAGTACTAAAGCCTGCTTTAAAGAGTAGATTAATTAACTCTTTATCAGACATCGTATCCGCTTCATCTTTAGTGATAATATTCTTTTCTATTGCTTTACGTTTGATAACTTCAGGATTAATACCTTTTCCATCATCTTCTACTTCGATAACAACAGTATTACCATCTGGATATGCTCTTAAAGCAACAAAACCTGTTTCTTCTTTACCAAGTTTTTCTCTTTCAGCAGGAGATTCTATACCGTGGTCAAGTGAATTTCTAATTAAGTGAATAAGTGGATCACCTATTTCATCAATGACAGTTCTATCAACTTCAGTTTCTTCTCCAGACATAAATAACTTGATATTTTTACCAAGGTCTTTTGAAAGATCTCGAACAAGTCTAGGAAAACGATTAAATGTTCTTTCAACAGGAACCATTCTAACTTTCATAACAGCGTCATGTAAGCTTGTAGTGATTCTTTCAAGATATTCAATTGCTTCATTCATGTTGTTTTTACTGCCTTGATCATTTGATTTATGATTAGTAGTATCCAAATCTTCAAGTCTTGTTTTGATAATGATAAGTTCACTTACTAAGTTCATAAGATTATCTAATCGACCAATTTCAACTCTAACAGTCTTTGAAGTTTTGCCTTTATCGCCTTTGTTTTGATTGTCTTCTTTAGATTTGAGTTCTGATTCTTTTGCCTCAACTTGATCTAAATCTACTTCAACATCTTCTTTCTTTTCTTCAATAGCAAACTCTATTTCAGTTAAAGGTTTTACAATAACTGATGAAAGTTCAGAAATTCTCATGAGTTCAGTATGGACATAGCCTTCATCTAATTTAGAAAAATATAAAATCTCAAATGAATCGTCAAATCTTTCATCTTCAATCTCTTCAGCAAGTGGAAACGATTTTAAAATTTCTCCAAAACGCTCCAAAGTATTGAACACAATAAAGGCTCTAGCAGCTTTAAGCATACAGCCATTGTCTAATGTTATTTTGATAAGATAAGGTTTTACACCCATCTCAAAAGCTTTTTTAATCAAACTGTCAATGTCGTTTAGAGGAATATGAAATTCACCTTCATAGGTTTCAGTTTTAGTTTCAGAAGGCGTTTCTTTAACAGGTTCATCCTTCTTAATAAAGCTCTTTTTAGTAGTTGAACCAGCTGTGCTTTTACTTTCTGCAATAAGAGTCAGTTTTTTACCGAGTTCAGATGAATCCAAATCGCCTTCTTTACCTGTTTTTTCAAGGTTTTCAATATACTCTTCTAGCGCATCAAAACATTCAAATAAAATGTCAACGATAGTGCTGTCCACTTTTAAAACCCTATTACGAACTAAATCAAGTACATTTTCCATCTTGTGCGTTAAATCTGCTACTTTTGTGAACCCCATTGTACCTGACATACCTTTAAGTGTATGCGCAATTCTAAAAATTTCACCTAAATGTGATAAATTTTCCACGTCGCCTTCAAGGATAAGAAGGATTTCATTCATTGTTTGTAAATGCTCTTTTGATTCATCGATAAATATTTCTAAATATTGACTCATATCCATATGCACTACACCTCCATGGCTTTTACTATTTCGTTTGCAATATTATTAAGGCTAACTACCTTATCTACAACGCCTAATTTTATAGTTGATTTTGGCATACCAAACACCACACAACTCTCTTCGTCTTGAGCAATAATATAACCTTTATTTGCTTTGACTCGACTTAGTCCGTCAGCTCCATCAGCACCCATGCCGGTCATAATAACGCCAATTACATCGCGATCATTCAATTCCGCTATAGAATACATCATAGCATCAACTGATGGTTTATGTCCACTAACACGTTCGCCATTATCTAATTTTATCACAAATTGTCCCGCTTGTTTAGTCACTTTTATATGACTATCACCTGGAGCAAGATATGCTACACCCGCTGATATAATATCTCCATCCTCAGCTTCTTTAACTTGGATTTGACTCATACCATCTAATCGATCTGCTAATGACTTGGTAAAACCAGGAGGCATATGTTGAACAATCAATATGCCTGCGTCAATATCCCTAGGAATATATGGAATAACATCTTGTAAAGCTCTTGGCCCTCCCGTAGAGGTACCAATTGCAATTAGTTTTTTAAACTTGGTTCTTGCTCCAACATTTTTAGGTCTACTTGGATCACTTTTTTGTATAACCGGTGTTGGTCTAGCCGGTCTTAAAATCATCGATGGTTTGTTTACTTTTGTTCGACTCGCAATTCTAATTTTGCTTAAAAGTTCATCTCTAATTTCTGGTGTTGAAACCTTAATCAATGAAGTTGGCTTCGTTATAAAATCAAAAGCGCCATAATCTAATGCTTTTAAAGTTTCAACTGCGCCATTTGTAGTTAAACTGCTAAGCATAATCACAGGCATAGGGCTAACTTCCATTATCTGTTTTAACGCAGTTAAGCCATCCATTTTGGGCATTTCAACATCCATCGTAACAACAGCCGGTTTTAAAGAAACAATCATCTGAAGTGCTTCTTCACCATTTTTGGCAACACCTACAACTTCCATACCATCATCACTGGAAATCATATCTGCAATTACTTTTCTCATAAACGCTGAATCATCAACTACTAATACTCTTATTTTCATCACATCAGACCCTTTTTAATTAAATTTCGTTCAACTTCAAATACGTATGCAACAATTTTGGATTGTGTAACAGAATCAAGTTCTAGAAACTTAATACCCACTTCATAGCGTTTCGTATCTTTTTTCTCAATTCTTGTTACTTCTCCTTTAAAATTTACCCAAGTACCAGAAATTTTAAATTCTCCTTTGACAAACTCACCATTTTGAAACTCAATATGTGTGACAACTTTTAGACCACCACCACTTAAATCAAGTGTATCAAATGCAACTTTTTCTGTTATGGTTTCATCCAAAATAAATTCTTTCTCATTTTTGTATTTGCGTAACATTCTTTCACGCATTTGTTCGATTTCAACATCACTCAGTCTTTTCTCAAACAGAAAATGCCCAATCGAAATTAAATTTACTCTAAAGAATTTTCTTCTTTGAATACGTTTAATATCAGATTCTAATGTAATTACAATGCTTGGAAGATTATCATAAGTAATTCGTTCCTTCATAATTCCCTTAAACAAATACATACCATTATTTTCAATAAAAAATCTAAAATAATAAGTATAACTTTTTTCGAGAGGATAAAGAACACCTTCTTTAATTGGGTTTGAGAGAATTAACTGAGTGTTATTTGTTACCTCATAGACAAAAGAAGATAAAGTTAAAGATTCATTATTGCTCATGAATACCATTATATCGACCTCGTCGGCAATTTTTAAATACTTCTCAAAACCCTCCATATGCCACCTTTAAATTTAAATTTTATTCATCAATTTATTTAAAAATGATTTAAAGCTATTATTACTTTTAGCGTATTTGTGATTATTATCAAGATTATATGCAATATTTTCTATGCCTTTACTCGCAATTGCCCTTGGATACGCCTCCAGAAGCGGTGTCTGTTTACGAACAGCTCGCTTTAAATTCGTGTCTTCAAATATATACCCCAAATTTTCAAGTTCCCTATTAAGAAATTTTGAAACTGCTTGCTCTAGCTTATTAAAAACTTCATCGCCTTCTTCATTGCTCTCAACACGATTGATAATAAGCTTTATTCTTTTCTGATCGTCGTTGGTGATATTCTTAATTAAAGCATATGCATCTGTAATAGAAGTCGGATCTGGTGTGATAATCAACACGACATCAGAAGCTGCTTCAACAAAGGATAATACGGATTTACTTAATCCGGCACCTGTATCTATCAAAATGTAATCAGATATTGTATTGAAGTAGCTCAGTGTATGAATTAATTTTTCTAATTGATTCTGATCTAAATCGATCAAATCCATAATTCCTGAACCACCTGAAATAATATTGATATCATATGGGCCTTTAACCATACTCTCTTGTACAGAAATCTCACCTTTAATTACATTTGACAAGTTAAATTTAGTTACTATCCCAAAAAGTACATCCACATTTGCAAGACCAAGATCTGCATCAATAATTGTAATTCTTTTTCCCAATTTGGCTAATGCTATCCCCAAGTTAACAGTAAAATTTGTTTTACCTACGCCACCTTTACCACTTGAAATCGTTATAATCCTGGCATCAGATATTTCAGGAGTTCCTTCACTGACTATATCTCTAAGCTTTTGTGCTTGATCCATCTCAATCCCCCGATTATTTGTGTTGGTCAAAAATATATTGGATGATTCTTTCTTTATCCGCTACTTCAATATCATCAGGTACACTTTGTCCTATTGTAAAGTAAGAAAGCGGCTTACCTGTGAGTACCTTTAAATTTAGAATATTACCAAAATTAGTCGCTTCATCAAGTTTTGTAAATAACAATCTATATTCTTTAAGAAAAGAATAAGAGTCTATGATACTTTTCATATCTTTAAAACTTGTCGTCATGTTCATCACTAAAAATATCTTAACATCTTTGAGGTATCTGACAAGTTCATCATAATCTGATTTGAGTTCTTTACTCTTATGACTTCTACCTGCTGTATCTATAAGGATATAATCCTTGTCTTGAAAACGATCAATTGCATCTTGTAATTCACTTGCTTCATAGATGACTTCTAAGGGAATTCCCAATATTTCACTATATGTTTTTAACTGTTCAACTGCAGCAATTCTATAGGTATCGGCTGTAATTAACCCGATTTTTTTATTGTCAACTAATGACAACCTTGCTGCAATTTTAGCAAGAGTGGTCGTTTTTCCAACTCCTGTTGGCCCAAGAAACATATAAACACTTGGTTTATTTGGAACATCTGTATCAATTGTTTTAATATCACCTAAATATTCTCTAGCAATCACTTTCATAGCATTGAGTATGGTTTCATGATTTTTTTCATTAATATTAATCTGTCTCTGTACAATTTCGAGGATTTTTTTTGCAATTGATTCCTGAATGTCTAAATCTTTTAAAAACTCGATATATTTTTCTTCAGGCGTTTGTGTTTGTGCGTGGTTGTGAACAGGTGATTGATGTTCTATGTTTTCTACTTTTTTTATCAGGTTTGTAACCATTTGTTTAAGCTCTTGTAACTCTTTATTTTCATATGCTTGATTAACGGAGTCCGCTTTGATTAGTTTTTGTTCTGAAATATTAATATCATTATAAGTTGCTGGTTCAACACTATTTAACTTATGGAAATCGACCTGAGGATTTGATGTTAATGGTTTATTAATTTCTGAATTCGTGTGTGAAGTTGCTTTCACAATTCCCTGCTCATTAACATTTGTATTAGTAGTGTTGTTTTTAATTGTAGCATCATATTTGCTGCTTTTTTTCTTATCTTCTACGATCATAGGTTCATCAACTGCTGCGACAACTTCTAAGAGCGGTTTTTTGAAAAATTTAAAAAGGCCACCTGTTTTAATTTTTCTAGTATTTAAAATAACAGCATCAATACCGAGTTCACTTTTGATTTTGATCATTGCTTCATTCATATCGTTAACGATATATCGTTTTACTTTCATTAGATACTCACCATCCCTGCTGATTGTATGTCAATATCAGATTCTATCTCATTGTAAGATAAAACAATTAAATCTGGAATCGCTTGTGCAGACATTCTCTTGAAATAAAGTCTTACAATAGGCGCTGTTACAACTATTGGCAGTTCCCCCATTTGCATCAATTTTCTAATTTCAGTTGCAAGACTTGCTAGAATCCCTTGTGTTTTAATTGGATCAATAGATAAATAGGTTCCATTTTCATTTTGATCAATCGCTTCCATCAACATATTTTCTAAATTTTGATCTAGGGTCACAACTTTTGCCTGACCAAAAGGAAAATATGCTTTTGACAATTGTTTAGATAATTTTTGCCTTGAGTATTCTGTTAAAATATTGATGTCTCTTGTCGATCTGGCATGATCTGCTAAGGCTTCTAAAACAGAAATAAGATTACGAACAGAAACGCCTTCAGCGAGAAGATTTGACAAAACTTTTTGCACATCACCTAAGCTCATAAGGCTTGGTATTAATTCGTCAACGAGTGTTGGATTCGTTTCTTTGGCATTCTCAATTAATTGTTTTACATCTTCACGGCTAATAAGTTCAAAAGCGTACTTCTTAATGACTTCAGTCAGATGAGTGGAGATCACTGAGGAGGGATCTACTACAGTAAACCCTAATAATTCTGCTTTTTCACGCAAATCTGATCGAATCCATTTTGCAGGTAACCCAAAAGCAGGCTCAACCGTTTCAATCCCTTCTATTTCACCTTCTACTGAACCAGGACTCATCGCTAGATAATGATCAAAGACTATATTGCCTTTTGCCATATCATTGCCCTTTATCTTTATTAGGTATTGGTTAGAGTCAAGTTGAATATTATCTCTTAATCTTATGATTGGGACAATTAAACCAAGCTCTAAAGCTATTTGACGCCTAATCATAACCAATCTATCAAAAAGGTCGCCACCTTGGTTTGGATCTGCAAGAGGAATGATTCCATAACCAAATTCAAGCTCAATAGGGTCCACTTGAAGTAAAGGCATAATATTTTCGGGTCTTCTCATATCTTCTTTCGACGTGTCTGGCGCAATCTCCTCCTGCTCATTAGCAAAAGCTTCCTTTTTTTTTCGATTTTGAGTTGCATATCCTGTTGCAAGGATTAAAGTGCCTATCATTAAGAATGGAAAATTAGGTAACGGTGTAACTGCACCTAGAATAATAACCACAATGCCGACGATGTATTGCACCTTGCTTTGTGCAAACAACTGTCCTATTACTTCTGTACCAAGATTAGCTTCTGAGGCAGACCGCGTTACAATTATACCTGTTGCAACAGAGATCATAAGGGCTGGTAACTGGCTAACTAATCCATCACCTACTGTTAAGAGCGTAAATCTTTCAATGGATTGAACCAAGGTAAGTCCCATTGTCATGGCACCTAAAATAAACCCTGCAATAATATTGATAATTGTAATTAAGATACCTGCAATTGCATCCCCTTTAACGAATTTACTGGCACCATCCATCGCCCCATAAAAGTCAGCTTCCCTTTGAATTTTTCTTCTACGGATTTTTGCATCAGTTTCAGATATAAGCCCAGAGTTTAAGTCAGCATCAATCGCCATCTGTTTACCTGGCATCGCGTCAAGAGTAAATCTTGCTGCAACTTCTGAAACCCTTTCAGAACCCTTTGTGATAACCAAGAACTGTATAATCATTATAATTATGAATATAATAAAACCAACTATTGCATTACCACCGATAACGAATGAACCAAATGATGCGATAACCTCACCTGCTGCACCTGTCGATAAGATACTCATCGTGGTTCTTATGTTAAGAGCAAGCCTGAACAAGGTTGTTATCAACAATATCGATGGAAAAACACTGAATTCAAGTGCTTCATTTACAAACATTGAAAGCATTAATATAGTTAACGAAAGTGAAATATTAAGCGCTAAAAAAAAGTCCAAAAGTCCGAGAGGGACTGGAACGATGATTAGAACAATGATGGTTACGACAAGCATCGCGACTATAATGTCACTAAAGCGCATATTTCATACCTCCTATTTCTTTTTCTTTATTGAATAAACATAGGCTAACACTTCAGCTACAGCTTCGTAAAGATCGCCAGGTATAAATGAGCCTATATCAACTGTTTTATAAATAGTTTGTGCCAAAGGTTTATTCTCAACAATTGGTACATTGTTTTCAATCGCAATTCTCTTTATATTCTGAGCGATTAAATCTTGACCTTTAGCAGTTACTAAAGGTGCATCACCTATACTTGCATCATATTTTAAAGCTACAGCAAAGTGTGTTGGATTGGTGATTATTACATCTGCCTTTGGCACCTCTTGCATCATACGACTCATGGCAAGAGAACGTTGTTTTTCTTTTATCTTAGATTTGAGCTGTGGATCCCCTTCACTTTGTTTATATTCTTCTTTGATTTCTTGCTTTGACATCATCAAATCTTTATTGTTTTTCCACCGTTTATAAGCGAAATCAAAAATAGCTATAACAAATAACAGAAGAGCACAACGAATAACAACACCATATATTAAATTCCACATCACAAGCACAATTGGACCAAGTTCAAGTTCTTGAGTGATAAGCAGTTCTCTCAAATGATCAGAAATATAACTAATAGCGACATATAAAAGAAGCACTGCTTTTGAAACTGACTTTATCATTTCTACTAAAGATCTTGTAGAAAACATATTTTTCAACCCTTTTAGGGGGTTAATTTTCTCCAGTTTAGGTTTTAAAGTTTCTGCTGTGAAAATAAAGCCAACTTGAATATATGACAATAACAATCCACTAACCAAAGCAACGAATAGCAAAGGCAATGACATTTTTAAAATAAAAAAAATGGTTTCACTCATAAACTTATTAATGCCATTTGAATTAAATAAAGTTGCTGTATCTACGGTTAGATTCATGGCAAACTGATAGTATCCTATGAGATTTTCAACATAGTAATTACTAAAAAATGAAAATGCCATAAAAACTGCTAAAAGAGATACCGCACCATTTAAATCTTTAGACTGTGCGATTTGTCCTTTTTCTCTAGAATCTTGAATTTTCTTGGAGGTAGGCTGTTCCGTCTTTTCTTCTGAAAATAATTGTAAATCAAAATAACGCAACATTTATTTTCCTCTCTCCACCTAATATATATTCAAATAGTTACTGACATACATGAAAACTGAATTCAGAATATTACTAAATATTTCATATAAATAAGGCATTAAAATAATGAACATAATTAGACCAAAGAAAATTTTAAAAGGCATCCCCAATACAAATATATTCATCCCAGGCATAGCTTTTGATAGAAGTCCAAGGATAATATCCGCTATTAATACAGTAATCATAAAGGGTGCAGCTATTTGAAGCCCAATAATGAATGACTGTACAACAATGTCAAGCATCATTGGAAAAGAACCCGCAACATTGAAAAACGACCCTAACTGAATTTTGCTAAACGAAACCACTAAAGCCGTTATCAATTCATGATGTAAATTAAGTTGCAAAAATATTAAAGTTGAAAAAACGTAAAACACATTGGCAGTTATTGGTATTTGAGATTCATCCATGGGGTTAATGACACTGACTATAGAATACCCTAATTGATGATCAATCATGTCACCTGCGAAATAGATGAAGTTAAAAAAAACGGAAATCAAAAGCCCGATAAAAATACCAATGAGCAGTTCGTTTATCATCAATAGCGCAAATCCTAAAAAATTAGTCACATCGTAAGTGACTGTAGAATTTACAAATGGGTAGACGATCATAGTTGTAAAGAATACAAGCCCTATTTTCATGGGAATAGGATAATTTCTACTGCCCAAAATTGGTGCTGTAAATACCATGCCACCAATTCTACCTGCAACTAGAAATATATCTAGTAATGGAATCGAAACTGTCATACCGCCACCTAATAAATGATAAGATCAATAAAGTTTAAAATATAATTTGTATATTCCACAAGTGAATTAAGCATCCATGAGCCAGTTAATAACATAACTGCAAATACAACTATAATTTTAGGAACAAATGCAAGTGTTGCTTCTTGAATTTGAGTTGTCGCTTGGAAAATCGCTATTAAAAGTCCAATTAACAATCCACTCAAAAGCATCGGTGCGGACAATACCAAGATGGTTTTTATGGACTCGGTAAACAAATCTATTATCATTTCCTCCGTCATATAAGCCCCCTAGCGTATGCTTAAAACTAATTTTTCAACAATTAGATGCCATCCATCAACCAAGATGAATAGTAAAATTTTGATTGGGAGTGAAATCATAACAGGTGGAAGCATCATCATCCCCAGTGCCATCAAGGTTGAGGCGACAATCATATCAACGACAATAAATGGCATAAATATGAGAAAACCTATTTCGAAACTCAGTTTCAATTCACTTAAAATAAAAGCGGGAATTAAAACAGTCATAGAAATATCATCATTTGATTTAACTTCATCAACCTGAGCAATATCCAAAAAAAGCGCCAGATCCTTCGAACGAACCTGTGCCAACATAAACTCTTTAAAAGGGCCTGAGGCAAGGTCAACAGCTTCTTCCAAGGAAACAGTGCCTTCTTGTAATGGTACATATGCATTTTCATAAACATCTGTGAAAACGGGCGCCATAACAAAAAGTGTCAAAAACAATGCCAATCCAATCAGCGTTTGGTTTGGAGGCGTCGCCTGAAGTGATAGTGCACGGCGAACAAAACCCAAAACTATTATAAAACGCGTAAAAGAGGTCATCATAATTAAAATTGATGGCGCAAGCGATAAAACTGTTAATAGAATGAGTATTTGTATACTGTTAGCTACTTGTACATCACCATCTCCACCAGATACAGTTATATTGATATCAGGTATTTGTATGGTGGTTGCTGCAAAATCCATATTGGCTGGAATCATGAGGAGTACTGCCACAGCCAGTACGATCAACCCTTTTATACTTTTACTTGTTAGAGTCATCCTTACTATCCTTAGTGTTATTTTGTGATTCTCTTTTTAAAATGGATGATTTAAGTTGCTCAAAAAAAGCACCTGTTTGAGGTTCAATTGGCATAGAAGACTCAATATTAAGATGCTCACGTTTATCAATTAATCTCATACCACTTTTATCACTGCTGATTAAATAGTGCATGCCATCAAGTTCAACTAAAAATAAAAATTTGTCATTTGTAATTGCAATTCGCTCAATCACTTTAATATTTTTATTTCTAATTCCAACAAATTGCCTTTTAGTAAGGAATTTGGATACCCCCCACAATAAGAACAAAAACACTGTGGCCACAATAATATACTTTATCATGAACAAAGTGTCAGATGAACGATTATATTCAGGTACTAAACCCGCAATAGAACAGGTGAAAATGTTCATAACATTTCACCTATCCTAATACTTTCTTTACAGCTTCTATTACACGATCCGCTTGAAACGGCTTTACGATAAAGTCTCTCGCACCAGCTTGAATAGATTCGATAACCATGGCTTGCTGCCCCATAGCCGAACACATGACAACTTTCGCATTTGGATCAAATGACTTGATTTCTTTAACGGCTTGAATACCATCAACCTCAGGCATAGTAATATCCATAATTACTAACTCTGGTTTTAGCTCTTTATATTTTTCAATTGCTTTTTGGCCATTTTCAGCCTCTCCAACAACTTCATAGCCGTTTTTTGTCAAGACATCTTTGATCATCATCCTCATAAATGCTGCATCATCGACTACTAATATTGTATTAGCCATATTTATCCTCCTTAAAAATTATTCACTTACCCTTCTAGGTATTATAATATCTGTGATCCTAATGCCGTAATTTTCGTCAACAACGACAACCTCTCCCTTAGCAATTCGTTTGCCGTTAGCCAGTACATCTAAGGGTTCACCCACAAGACGATCTAGCTCGATGACTGTTCCAACACCAAAATCGAGAATTTCATTAATCTTTTTACCTGTTTTACCTAATTCAACGGTAATTTCAAGAGGTACGTCTCTGATTAAATCTATATCATTATTATAATACATTTGAGCAGAATTACTATCAAAATTTTCAAATTGCAACGGAACCGCGTTAACTTTTTCAGATGCAACTCTCTGTTTTGGTTCATCTTCTTCATAATAATATTGATTTTTAGGAGGTTCTTTTTTAGGAGAAACCATCTCCTCAACTTGTGGTTCTGCCTTAGTTGCCTTAGCTTTTGCAACAGGTGCAGGCTCTTCAACTTTTTTTGCGCCAATAATTGTAGAAACCATTTGTTTAGCGACTTCCAGCGGCAAAACTTGCATTATTTCACTGTCAATTAAATCACCAACCGTCATTCTAAAAGCGATTTTAACCACTTGATCTTGTTTAGTTACCCCAAATTGCGAGTAATCTAACTCAGAAATTTGATCATGATACGCTTCAGGAGGAGAAATATCAATTTTTTTACCAAGCATTTCAGACAATGAAGTTGAAGATGAACCTATCATCTGGTTCATTGCTTCGCTAATTGCACTTAAATGCAAGTCATTTAGTTCATTAGAGATATTTGTACCATCCCCGCCCATCATTAAATCAGTAATGATTTTTACATCTTTTTCATGTAAAATTAGAAAGTTTACACCTTCAATTCCAACTTTGTAAGTAATGTTTATAAGTACTGACGGATCTAAAAAATCATTCGCAAGCTCTTCCATCGTGGTTTCTGAGACTTTTGGAGTCGTAATTGTGACTTTTTTATTTAACAGCGTAAATAAAGTTGTTGCAGCAGTTCCCATGCTAATATTGCCAATTTCACCAATTGCATCTGCCTCTTCTGCTGTTAAACCCTCAATAGTTGAAGCCGAAGACGAAGGACCCCCGCCACCTAGTAAAGCATCTATTTCTTCTTGGGATAGCATATCACTCATCTAAATCATCTCCTTCCTCAATTATTTCAGAAATCATAATAGCGACATTTTTCTTCTTGATTCCTGGCTTAGCTTTATATTTTAATTTATTTTCAACAAATACTTCTATTGGTTCTTCTATATTTTTATTGAGTAAAATTATATCGCCACGTTGTAGATTTAAAAGTTCTGATACCGTTATACTAGATCCACCTACAACTGCAGTCATATTTAATTTAGATCGACTAATACCGGTTTCAAGGGCTTCACGTTCTTCTTCAGTCACTTCTTTCTTATTGCTAGTAGCAAACCAAAGTCTAGAACTCAAACTTGGTAATATAGGCTCAATGACAAAATGTGGAATACAAATATTAACCATTCCTTCATTTTCACCTATATGCAAATTAAAAGTAATAAGTGCGACTGATTCTGCTGGAGAAACGATTTGAGCAAATTGTGCATTCGTTTCTATGTTTTCGAGTTTTGGTCTTAATTCAACAATATTCCCCCATGGTTCTTTAAGTAAATTGATGAATTTAATCAAAATATTTCTAAGTAGAGTCATTTCTATCTCAGTTAACGTTCGGCTTTCTTTCGAAGACATGCCACTTGATTTTCCCGTTCCGCCTAAAACTCTTTCAATCATTGCATTGGCGATATCTGAGGAAACATCTATGATAACCTGACCATTAAATGGCGCAAAATCAACTATACCTAAAATAGCTGGATTTGAAATAGAGTTACTAAATTCAGTATAAATTAAACTTTGTACCGAAATTACATCTACTTCAATATAAGTTCTAAGATACCCCGATAAAAAGTTATTTAACAATCTAGAAAAATTTTCGTGGATGATTTCAAGTGTTCTGAGCTGGTCTTTTGCAAACTTATCAGGACGGCTGAAATCATATTTTCTAACTTTCTTCTCTTTTTTCTCTTCTTCTATCTCACTGACGTCCACTTCGCCAGTGCTAAGCGCTGCGAGTAGTTCGTCAATTTCGTTTTGGGATAAAACGTCAGGCATGATTTCACCTCCTTTTGTTCTTAGAATATCTTTACACTATCAAGATAAATATCGGCTATATAGTGGTAAAACTTAACCTTGAATCACAAAAGGTTGTATATAAATATTTGTGATCGTTTCTTCATCAGATTCTAAGACTTCAATTACCATATTTTTGATTTTATCTCTCAATTTTTGTTTGCCATTTGCTTTTTCAATATCAGTTGAAAGTGTTGCTCTCATGATCTCATCGATATTGTTTCTAAGTTTAGTTTTATTGGCGTCAAAAGTAGGGACCATTGTTTCGTCTGTGTATTCAATTGTCACTTGATATTTGACTATTTTCGCACTTGACTCATCTGCTAAATTTGAGTATTCTTCATCAAAAGTATATTCGTAATAGACAATAGGCTTTTCAACCTTGGGTTTAGTTAAAATAAAAACCGCTGCTCCAGCACCGACAACAACTACTAAAACAACTGCAATTATAATAATCAACATTTTCTTATTCATTAATTTCCTCCGGCATTTGTTGTGTCTTGAGTTGCATCTACAGCCTTTTTAATAACGACTATATCAACCCTTCTATTTGCTGAACGTCCTTCAGCACTGTCATTTGTGTCTATAGGGTGATATTCACTATACCCTGCTGCTGAAAGTCTTGCGGGTGTAAATGATGATTGCTCTATAAAATAACGCACTACATTGGTCGCTCTTGCTGTGGAAAGCTCCCAATTGGAAGGATATAACGCAGAAATATTTGGAATATTATCGGTATGTCCTTCTACTCTAATTTCTTCATTGATCAATTCTTCCGTTGTCAAGAGTTGACTTAAGAAATCTAGAATTCCATAAGAACCTTGCTTAACAGTTGCACTACCCGGATCAAATAGAACATTATCTTTAAATCTTATCACAAGCCCACGGTCCTCAAGTTGAATATCTACTTGATTTTGCATTTGATTTTGTTCTAAGTATTTCTCAACTTGTTCCTTTAAATTTTCAAGTTTCGATTGCTCAACAACTTGTTGTGAGGAAGTTTGATTTTCAGGCATTCCATCAAATACTAAAGGTGCTTCAGAAAGACTTTTTCCTCCTGATAAAACACCTGCTGAACCTTGAAAAGACTGCATAACCGCTTCAAATTTTTGTGCATCAATGGATGAAAATGCAAAAAGTAGTACAAAGAAACACATGAGCAAAGTTACAAGGTCACCATAAGTACTCATCCATTCTGGCGCACCAGATTTACATTCGGGACATTTATCCTTAGCCATTGTCTGATTTCGCCTCCTGCGTTCCTACTTTCTTTCTAACAGCTGGTGGCAAGAAAACTTTAAGTTTTTCTTCGATAATCCTAGGATTCTCACCTGCTTGAATCGAAAGTAGTCCTTCTATCATTACGTTTCTTATTAATAATTCTTCAGTACTTTTAAGTGCGAGTTTACTCGCCATTGGAATGAAGATTAAGTTCGCAAGCACTGAACCGTAAAAAGTTGTGATTAAGGCTACGGCCATTGCTGGACCAATTGATGATGGATCTGATAAATTTTGAAGCATCGCAACTAGACCTATGAGCGTACCGATCATACCAAATGCAGGACCTAGAGAACCGAAAGTATCCATCATGGATTTTCCTTTGCTATGTCTGGCAGAAATATTCTCTATCTCCGTCTCCAATATGTTTTTTACCAGTTCTGGATCTGTACCATCTACGATTAACATAACGCCTTTTTGAAGAAAATCATCCTTGATTTCCGATACTGCCTCTTCAAGCGCAAGAAGACCTTCTCTTCTTGCAACATTTGCAAGTTCAATAATCTTCGTGATGATTTGATCAATATCAAATTCGTTATTTTTTATAGTTTTACTGAAAACTTTTCCGAGATTAAGCACTTCCTTTAGTGGAAATGCAACTAAGAAGCCCGCAAACATACCACCGACAACAACTACCACTGATGGCGCGTCAAAATACCACCCTAATTGTCCCCCTAGTAATATTGACCAAACTATAAAACCGAAACCTAATACGAGTCCTAAAATCGTTGTTATATCCAATGTGAACACCTCTTTTATTTAATATGAAAATTTCTTCAGGCTTTATTTATATATTGACTGATTTTAGAGTTATATTCAATGATTCTTTCTATAACATACTCAATATTTTCTTTTATAATCACTTTTTTTCCAGTTGTCAGAGTGATCATAGTATCGGGTGTCGCTTCGATAAACTCAATTAGGCTTGAATTAAGGTAAATTGGCTCCCCATTTAGTCTCGTCACTTTTATCATACTGTAAGCATCCTTTCTCACATACTGAAACTCTCATTAAAACGAACCAAGAGTGAATCCTATTCGGATTCACTCCGATTCATTTAAAAATTATCTTTTGAGGTTAACAAGCTCTTGTAAAATTTCATCACTTGTTGTAATAACACGTGAATTTGCTTGGAATCCTCTTTGTGTTGTAATCATCTCGGTAAATTGCGCCGCTAGATCTACGTTACTCATTTCAAGCGCACCTGGCGTAATTGCGCCAAAACTTCCAGTAGATGGTGCGCCATATTTTGGCGTACCTGAGTTTGGTGTATTTTGAAATAAGTTGCTACCAATCTTCTCAAGACCCGCTGGGTTGTCGAAATCAACAAGTCCTAAAATTTGTAATACTTTTCTCTCACCATTAGTATAGATACCAATAATTTCTCCTTTTGATGAAATATTAAAAGTATCAATAGAACCAGCTGAATTTCCTTTAAGTTGAACACCTTTCGCATCAGATTCTTTTGAAACTTGTGTGAATGTTCTAACACCACCAGCTATATCAGCATTTGCAAAGAACATTGACCGATCAAGTGGAATAGTAATATCAGCAGCGCCTGGAACTGTCATAATTAAGTTACCCGAAACTGAAGCATCAGGAGTAGAATCCGGATTTGCAAGAGAATTGAGCGTTACAAGGTCAACTATTTCGCCGCTTTCATTAAATTTAGCATATATATGACCAGCAGTAGTTGCCGAAGCTGCAGGATCAGGATAAACTTGCGTACCAGCAGTATTAGAAATGGTTACTTCTCTATATGAGTAATTATAAACTGCACCTGGTGTAGCAGGATCATATTTGGGATCATTAGGATCAACAACTTTTTTCGCGGTAGTTACAAGTGGTGCATTTTTGAAATTAACGTTTATCGTATGCACATCACCAAGCGAATCATATAAGTCCGCTGTAGTTGTATAATTGGTATCAGTAAAATTTAAATTTCCACTAATCGTTAAATTTGTAGTTGCAGTTGCATTTTTAGTGTCTGACATGTTAACTTGAATCGGTTTCATATTAACATCAAGTACTTTCAAACCATCTGTCGTTACTAAATAACCTTGTTCATCCATTTGAAAGTTTCCAGCTCTTGTGTAGTATTTGTTTTGTGCATTGGCATCATTGGTAACTACGAAAAACCCTGACCCATCGATCATTAAATCTGTTGCAATATCAGTTCTTTGGATCGATCCTTTTGAATGGTTTACCGCTATTGAAGCGACACTTGTGCCCAAACCAACTTGCATCGGGTTAGTACCACCTCGTGAATCAGACGAAGAACTTGCGCCTTTAAGCGTTTGACTATACATTTCTGAAAAAGAAACCGAAGAAGCTTTAAAACCTACGGTATTAACATTGGCGATATTGTTTCCAATAACGTCCATTTTTAACTGGTGTGCTCTTAATGAAGATACACCAGAATACATTGATCTCATCATAACATTAACCTCCTAACGACAGTGGGGTTTATCATTCGGATATTCCCCTATAGCTTCCTAAAAGGTCCAGCTATACTATTACCGCGCCATCTATATTAGTAAAAACATTGTCTTTTAATTGCTCGTCGAGAGCAGCTGTAATAATTGTTTTATTTTGTACACTTGCGACAAACACTTTATTATCCATCATAATGAGTGCTTCTCTTACGCCTTTTGTTTTCGCTTTGTCGACACCATCGTTTATGCGTCCTAGCTCATCATCAGTCAATTCAATATTTCTAGAATTCAATCGATCCATAGCATGCTTTGAAAACTTAACTTGATCACTTGATTTGATTTTATTAAGTACATCATTGAACGATGGACCATTTACGCTTTTGTTTGAACTATTAGGCTCATTTGTAATTGTTTTAGGGGATACGATTTGCGAGCGTCTAAGCATATAATCATTATTCATATTTTTTAAATCACTCATTTAAACACCTGCCTTAATTTCCAAGTACCGCCATAACATCTTCATCTGAAACTGCATTTGTATTACCTGATCCAACATAACTTGATAAAAGAGCATTCATTTTCACAAGTTCATTTAAGATTTTAGTGTTTTGAGCTATGATTTCTTTTTGACTATTTACCATATCTGTTGAACCTTGTGTTGTTCCTGAAAGTTTACCAATTGCTGTCGCCATATCTTCAAGTTGCTTTGACATTAATGAAACTAATTGATTATTTGTTTCAGTAGATTTCGATATATTCGATAATTGTTCAACTGATGAAAACTGTGCCATTTGATTCATATATTCAGTATTATCAGTTGGATTTAACGGATTTTGATTTTGAAGTTGAACCATCATCAACTTAAGAAAAGCATCTTTATCTAATACTTGGTTTTTCTTTCTTGTTTCATTGGCAGCATCGTTAGAGATTGCATTTAATTTCTTTATCTGATCTTCTGTAAACGATCCGCTTACATTAAAAGCCATAGTAACCTCCTAACCATAGTAACTGAAAGTAGATCCTTCCAGTTCGTTTAATTCATATCGACTAATTTGCTCCAAAGGTTCTATATCTAAGCTACCTTCACGCCTATTGTCATTTTTGCTTTTATTATTTTGTTCGCGTCCTTGAAAATCAAATGCTTCTTGACCCTCTTTTTTCCCACTGTCGACGCTGACACTTATTTGATCAATTGCATACCCTTTGTTGTTTAACGATTGCTTTAAATCATCTAAATTAGATTCAATCGCAGCTTTTACAATTTCATTCTCAACCTTTAGTTCTGCTAACACAACACCTTTTTGAATATTTAATTTTAGTTCGACATTTCCAAGTTGTTCAGGTTGTAACTTAACGATCATCGATGTTCCTTGATCACTTAATTTGATTTGACCTTTTATAGCATCCATAATCTGAGTCATAATTTCCTGTTTCATAACTGGGACAACAGTCGTTGTTTGTGTGGTTACAAAGTTTCCGTTTTTCATGCTAACTTGATGCACGGAAATTCCATTACTGTCCTCAACAACCTTGACATCTGTTTTTACTTCAACAGATGCATCCGCTACTACATTTTGAGGTGATTTCGCAATATTTGTTTGTGTAGTAACACTATCCTGCACGTTGTTTGGCTTGCTTTGTGAAGCGTCGTTTTCTGATTTAGAATCAGTTGTTTTACTATCAGCCATATTATTAGAATTAACTGCCGTTATAGCTTTACCAACAGACAAATCATTTGTCACTTCTTTAGGTGTCTCATCAACCGGTTCCACAGTTTTGGTATTTGATTCATTAGTTGATATAGCTGCTAACACATTTTGAGTAAGTTCTTGTGGTTTTACCAAAACCTGATTCTCACTATTTTCTAATGAACTAATAACTTGCGAAAGCTTTTGAATCAACTGACTTTCAAATGATTTGCTTTCAGATTTATCTGTACTAGGTAACTCTTTAGACATTTTTTCAAGTGTCTCAACAACTTTATTCAGTTGTTTTATAACTTGTGAGACATCTTTAGGTGTCAAATCTTGACTCAGTGCAGTATCAATTTCAAGAGTATCTAAAATATCACTGACCGCTTTGATCATTTCTCCAAGTTCTGGACCACCTGTAAGTAGCTTTTGAAGTGCAGGTACATCTAGATTCATCGATGCTAATAACTGGTCTAATTGCTGATCGTTCAATCCTGTTTCTTTTTTCAGCTTTTGTTTAAGCTTTTCAGTCAATGAACTTTTTTCTTCATTATCTACATCATCCGTTGTTTTTTCAGATTTTTGAGAAGACTTTGTTTCAAGCTTATTATCGCTTTTATTATCTACCTTCTCACTTGAAGTTTTTGAAACACCAACATCAGATGCTGATTTTAAATTGCTTTTGACGTCAACTAAGCTTTTCGCTTTGAATTTGACTTCTTTTTGTCCATATTCATTTTGGGTGTTTTGTGTTTTTTCACTCATACTGGCTGCATTGCTTTCCAGTTTAGTCATTGTCTCATTTTTCTTAGTCAAGATTTGGTTGAACACATCTAAACTTGAATTTTGAGATACATTTTTAATTTCCACTAAAGGATTGAGAACTTGCTTATTGTTTAACAGTTCTCGAAGTTGCATACACACCTCCTAATTTTGTGGTAGTGCGAGCTTTCTCGTCAATTCTGAAGACAATGTTTGATCCAATGATGAGAGAATTGTGGCGATCTTATCTTGTGGGAAGCTAGTAAGAATCCGCAATATCAAATCTTCATCAGAAATGGTGATCATATCGCCATTGTTGAGATCATATACCTTTGATGGAGAGGCATTGAGCAACATATTTTTTACGATTGACACAACCTTTGTGGTATCCATCTTAGAATAGACATTGATTAACTCTTTAACATTATCGTCAAATCCTTTGTATATCTTTAGCGATTTTAAGATATCTGGTGTCAATAAATCTTTCCCTGTATCAAGTAATTCATTGGCTTTGATTTTTGCGATAACATCAAACACAAAAGCATCATTAGTAGATTTCGCTAAGACTTCTCCAGCCTTTTTAGCACCAAGATTTTTATAGATGATTGCCAAATCTTCCAGCGAATAAATCGAAGTATCTCCTATAGTATTGATAAGTGTATCCGCAGCTTCTGAAGTATAAACACCAGCAATTTGTACCAAGTCCTCTTTACGCCTTTGTTGGCTACTATATGCATTTCTAATTGAAAGTGCTTTAGCATCAGAAAGAGCTGCATATATTTTATCTCGATCAACTTGATCAAGTTGATACAGCAAGTTTACGGCAATCTTATCATCAATAAATTCAAAAACAGCAGCTGCATTTTTGTGACCATTGATACTATCCGCAATGATCTTATTCACTTCATCAACACCAGCAGTGAGTGGTAATCCAGAAATATAATCTGCCTGAGTTTTCAAATCTGCCGCTTGTTCAGTTGATATTCCCTGAACTGTATTTGAAAGAGCATCCTTATTAACGGTTGCTAATCGAATTGCTTCCAAAATATTCTTGGTTTTATTGGGATTAATTCTGAGCATATCCTTAATAACATCATCATAAGCACGTTTATCGTCTTTTTGCAGAATCTGCAATTTATCAACTGCCCTTGATTCATCTAAACTCAACATGTAATCAGAAACTACTCTGATTTGATCGAGCTCTTCTGCTCTAGTTGGAAATTTCTCGAAATATGTACCGACTGGACCAGGGACATTTGACATTATACCGTTTACACTTAACTTAAAATCTTTATTTAGAAAATAAAGCGTTCCTAAAGCCAATAATGGTGTCAAAAACATGATTAATAACACGACTAAACATCCGCCTGATTTTTTTTTCTTGTCTTTGGTTTCAGATTTGGGGATTTCGGGTTTTTTTTCAGCCATAATTAATCTCCATCCTTTTTATTATTGGAAAAGTTGACGACTTCTTCGATCAATTTTGCATCAGCTTCGTTAATAGCCTCGTAAAATTCGTTTAATGCTTGTTCTTTTAATTTCTCCATTATTTTACGGTCTTTCATAGCTTCAACAAGTTTAACTTGAGTAAGAGCAATTTGACGGTCAATATTTGCAATATCGAGCATCAACCTTTCTCTTTGTTTTTTATAATATGTTTTTCCTTGATTAAACTGAAACATCTCTGCTCCAGCGTTTCCATCTAATAATAGTTTTTCTATGTGTTGATCATAAGCCAAAGCATTTGCATTATTTTTTTCAAGCTCATCAATTTTATGCTGTCTTTTGGTTATATATTTAGCTAACTCATTTTTAACTTGATCTTCTTTATCAAGCCGCATCTTCAAAACACTTTCATACCTAAATGAGAACTTTTTCATTATTTTCCAAAACTCCTTTGGGCTTAGCTAACAATTTCTTTAAGTATTTCTAGGCTAGTTTCGAACTCTGCTTTTTCATTTGTTCTTTGTTTTAAGAAAGAATTGAACTTATCAATTTTTGTAATTGCCAAATCTATGTGAGGATTTGTACCTTTAGCGTATGCACCAATATTTATCAAGTCTTCTGAATTGCGATAAATAGCAAGAATTTCTTTAAATCTAAGTGCAGCAAGTAAATGTTCTTCGTCTATTATGTTAGGCATAACCCGACTTGCACTATCCAGTACATCGATTGCTGGATAATGTCCAAGTGCCGCTAATTTTCTAGTTAAAATTATATGACCATCCAAGATACCTCTTACAGCATCTGAAATCGGCTCATTGAAATCATCACCATCAACCAGTACCGTGTATAAGCCTGTTATTGAGCCCACTGCAGAATTACCAGCGCGTTCCAAAAGTCTTGGTAAAACAGCGAATACTGATGGCGTATAACCTCTCGTCACAGGTGGCTCGCCAATTGCGAGTCCAATTTCACGTTGCGCCATTGAAAAACGGGTTACTGAATCCATCATGAGTATTACATTTTTGCCTTTGTCTCTAAAATATTCAGCAATAGATGTCGCTATAAGTGCAGCTTTTACCCTTACAAGTGCAGGTTTATCAGAGGTTGCAACAACAACAACAGATCTTTTTAGACCTTCTTCACCTAGATCATTGTCGATAAACTCTCTAACCTCTCTTCCTCTTTCACCTACAAGCGCTATGACGTTAACATCTGCTTTTGTATATTTTGCTATCATACCCAAAAGTGTACTTTTACCTACACCAGAACCCGCAAAAATACCTATACGTTGTCCTCGACCACAAGTTAATAAAGCATCAAGTGTTCTTATTCCAAGTGGTATAGGTTCAACTATTTTATCTCTAAAAAGTGGATTTGGCGGATCGTTATTCGCTGCATATTTCTTGTCAATTGGTGGTTTTCCTAGTTCGTCTATTGGATTCCCTAAACCATCTAGGATTCTACCAAGCAAAGCTTCAGAGACATCCACTTGAAGTGCATGCCCAAGTGCAACTACTCTACTACCTGGTCCGATACCATTCATGTCACCAAGTGGCATAATTAAAACTTTGTCATTATTAAATCCTACGACTTCACCCTTTAACGGCTCGTTATTTTTGATAGGATAAATATCACAAACTTCTCCGATTTCAACAGCAGGACCAATAGATTCAATCATAAGTCCTATTATTTTAGAAACTCTTCCACTAAATTTTAATACAGAATTTTCTTTGAGTGCGGCACTGTATTTCTCAAGCATATCAATCACCTTTCAATAAATCGTCAAACAACTTTTTAATTTGATCCAGCTGAGTATTTAGGCTGCTGTCAATGCTTCCTGATTCTGTATCAATGATACAAGAACCATTTTGTAATGATGGGTCTCTTTTTATCTCTATATCTTCTATTTTATCACTTGTAGCAATTATCATCGGTTTAATAGATAGAGCATGATTATAGTCTTCATTAGATACACGAATAGAGACCAGATGTGATTTTGTCACGCGACTTATACCTTGTCTTATCAAAGATTCGATTAAAGTCTGATCGGTCTCTACCTTATAATCCAACACTTTTTCTAACGCCTCTATCACAATATTTATCATCTCTGGTTCGGTTTTACGAAAAAGCTCATTACGCATTTGTTGTAATTCTTCTTTAACTGAAATGGCTTCATCAATAATTTGTTTTGCAATATTTTGACTATCGTCTATACCTCTATTATAACCATCTTGATAGCCTTCTGCTTTTGATTGTTCCATAATTCCCTTAGCTTGATCATAGGCGTTGGCAACGATAGAATCGCTACTATTTTGAGCACTTGCCATTTTTTGCTCATATTCACGATCCGCTTCTTCTAGGATCTGGTTAGCTTCAATTTTAGCAGCCTCAATTATTTGAGTAGCTGCCAAGTGAGGATCTAAACCTTCACTGGCAGCTATTTCTTCAATTTCTATAGCAGACTCGATTTCGTGAGCCTTTGTAGATAACACAAATGCCTTGTCATCTATTACAACTCTTGATGACTTAAATACCTTAGACAATTAACTCATCTCCTCCGCCTCTAGCGATAATGATTTCGTTTGCTTCTTCAAGTTTTCTGATGATATTAACAATTTTTTGTTGTGCTTCTTCTACATCTCTAAGTCGTACAGGCCCCATAAAGTCCATATCTTCACGCAACATCTCTGTCATACGTTTTGACATGTTCGCAAATATCATCTCTTTTACCTCTTCTGTAGCCCCTTTAAGTGCTATAGCAAGATCGCTGTTGTCGACCTCTCTGATAAAGCGTTGGATGCCAACACTGTCCAAATTGACAATATCTTCGAAAACGAACATTTTTTTACGAATTTCTTCAACAAGCTCCGCATTTTGGATTTCAAGGGTTTCAAGGATATATTTTTCAGTTCCCCTATCAACAGAGTTAAGGATATCAACAATACATTGGATACCACCTGTTGCCGAGTAATCCTGAGTCACCATCGAAGAGAGTTTTCGTTCTAAAACAAGCTCTACTTCTTTAATAATTTCAGGGGATGTACTTCCCATTGTAGCAATTCTCTGTGCAACATCTGCTTGCTTTTCCTGTGGGAGAGCTGATAGTACTTGAGCAGACTGATTTGGATTTAAGTAAGATAAAATTAAAGCCAAAGTCTGAGGATGTTCATTTTGAATAAAGTTTAAAAGTTGATTTGCATCCGTCTTCTTAACGAAGTCAAAGGGTTTAACTTGTAACGAAGATGTTAGTTTATTGATAATCTCAAGTGCTTTTTGAGATCCCATCGCTTTTTCAAGCACTTCCTTGGCGTAATTGATACCACCTTCTGATATAAACTCCTGTGCAAGACAGACTTGATAAAATTCTTCAAGAACACTTTCTCGCTCTTCAGAAGAAATCCTTGTGACATTTGCAATCTCAAGTGTTAACTCTTCTATTTCATCGTCATGCATATGACTAAATAGTGCGGCTGAACGTTCTGGCCCAAGAGCTATTAATAAAATGGCAGCTTTGGTTTTCCCGGATATTTTTCCTTTTTTAGTAGCCATCTCTCCTCCTAATTATCGTTTAACCATGCTCTTAATAGAGCGGCTGCCGCTTCAGGGTTGTTATCGACAAATTTTTCAATGTGATACTTAGGACTGCCTTTGTCTTCTTGCATTGATTCAATTTCTTCAAGTGATTGTACTGCTTCGGATTCTTTAATTGCAGCTTGTTCAGCTTCTTCACGTTTTTTACGGTTTCTACGAAGTACCATTACAACTACAATTACTGCTACTATAGTCACTAAACCTGCAATAATTAACACGATAATTGGTATACCAAATACAGTTCCTGCAGTGTCTTGCCCCGTATATACGTTATAATATTCCATAGGATCTTGGAATTCTTGTACAAGAACTTGTATATTACTCCCATCAGTACCAGCAGAACTAGCAATTAAACTAATTAGTTCTGTTTTATGCTCATCGGTTAATTGTCCATCGACAAGTGCCTTTGAGTTGAGTAAAACCCCAATTGAAAGTGTTTTAACATCGCCTTGTGATTTAACTATTTCACGATAGATCTCGTTGAGTTCATAATTTAATGTTTCACTTGCCTTTTCATAAGTTGAACCATTGCCTGTATTTTCCACAACTGAAGTTGCGTTACCTGTGTTAGAATCAGTCCCTGGAACGCCAGTAGCAGAACTATTTAATACATTCTCTTTAATATTAGTTGCGCTTCTTACCATTCCGTTGATTTCACCTTCAATAGGTGGACTAAATAACTTTTGTGTTTCTGTTTGCTGATTGAAATCAAGTGTTAGACTTGGCTGAACTTCAACGTTGCCAACACCATATAATTTTTCCAAAAATGTGGTTAAATCTTGTTGAAGTTGCTTCTGTACACGTTGCTGTAAATCAAATTGTGTATTTGCATTAAATCCAGAACCAGATTCTTGATTATTGAGCTGAACACCTGTATCATCTAAAATTGTTACATTTTCAGGTTTTAAATCTTTTACAGCATTTACAATTAAGTTGACGATACCGCTTACTTGTGTTTCGCTGATGTTGATGCCTGGTTTAAAACTAATTACAACTGAAGCTTTAGATTGTATGTCATCTTTTATAAAATAGTTACTCTCTTTAGGAATTTGTAGTATTACTGTTGCGTTTTCAACAGCAGTAATTGTTTCAATTGATTTTTCAACTGCGGCTGCAGTAGCTTGAATATACATCTGATCACGCGTTTGCGAAGTCATCGTAATTGATTCGCTACTAAATACATCAGCCCAACTGAAATTACCTGCTTGACCAGAAACAGCAAGTTCCATACGCGCTTTTGACACATCGCCTTCTGGAACAGAAACAACCGAAGTATCATTGCTATCTTTCCATGTAATTCCCAAATCATCCAATTTAGTAGTTACAACTTGTGCTTCTGCTGGTGTTAGTCCTTGAGCGATTACCACGTATTTTGTACGCGTCAAAAACAGGATACCAAAAGTGATCAATACAATTGCCACAACGGTTCCTGCGATAACGAGTATTTTATTATTTCGACTTAAGCTATTAAACAGATTTACAACGCGCTCGCGAAGCTGGTTAATAAAATTCCCCATGAACTACACCTCGTAATTATTGTTTGGCATCATAATTGAAGCCTCATAATTTCACTGTAGGCAGCCAATACCTTGTTAGTTACTTCTACAGCTAAATTAATTGACAAATCCGCTTTCATAGCTGCAATTGTCACATCTGATACATTATCGATAGCACCTATAGAAAATAAACTGTCCATCTTTTCTGAATATATTTGATCGTCGCTTACCTTCTGTATAGATTGTGCAAGCAATTCTGAAAAATTTACACTTTCATCCTGTAAGGTGTTATTGATATCTATTAGTTTTTTATCTTTCACCAAAATAGAATTTTGTAATTGAGCTATATTCAAAATAGCACCACACCTTTCTTATAAAACTATAACAAATGTCACTTTTATAGTATACACGATATTTTTAATAATACATCTCAGACTATTTTCCTATTTCCAATGCTTTCATAGCCATAGTTTTTGTTGTGTTAACAGCAGTAATATTAGCTTCATAAGCCCTTGACGCTGATATTAAATTGATCATTTCATTTACAACTTCAACATTTGGCATATTTACATAACCATTCTCATCCGCATCTGGATGATTGGGGTTATATTCTTTTTTGAAATCAGATTGATCTTCAACAATTCCTGCAATTTCTACGCCATTGCCGACAGTTGAATTCCCAGAAGCTGCATTTAACAGTTGTTGAAATGAGTTTGCTTCTTGAGATCTAAAAACAGCAACTTTTCTACGATATGGCGTACCACTTGCAGTTCGAGTTACATTTGCATTTGCAATATTTTCTGAAATTAAATCCATTCTTAAACGTTCAGCAGTTAATCCTGAAGCACTTACGTTAATCGAATTGAAAAAGCCCATATGCTCATCTCCTATTTGTTAATTCTAAATGCAGTTTTAAGTCTTGAAAATTGTCCGTTCACTTCATTTACAACGGTATTATAATAAATTGTATTTTTTGCCATTTCAGCATTTTCAACATCAATATCAACATTGTTACCGTCCACTCTATAACTGGTGTCATTAACGGTCTCAACTGTTACGTCCTCTGAATAAGGTGAGGCTATATGCTTTGGATTTGTTTTAGTCATTGTAACAGATTGATTATAATTCATTTGATTTCTTAATACTTCTTCAAAATTAACCGTTTGTTTTTTATATCCGGGTGTATTTACATTTGCAATGTTGTTTGAAATTGCACTGTTTTTTAACCACGAGCCACTTAAAGCTTTACCCATTAAATCAATTTTTTGAAATGAATTTTTTAACATTTAACCGCCTCCTGTCATTTATGATAAATTTATCGGTTAATTGTACTAAAATACTGAATTTAGCACAAAATATTTACGAATACAAGATATACTTTCCTAAACTATATTTTAAACTATATATTGTAGAAAATAAAGAGTTTTTCTGAAAAACACTACTATTGAGCCACTTGAGACTACTTTTTGAGGTAAAAAATAAAAAACCAGCAAATTATGCTGGTTTAAGTAGACAATAAAGTTAGTTTTTAATTTTTCTAAGCTCATCGTGAAGGTGTTCATTTAAAACTTTTATATATGTTCCTTTCATACCTAAAGAACGCGTTTCAATGACACCAGCACTTTCAAACTTTCTAAGCGCATTCACGATAACCGAACGTGTGATACCCGCTTTATCAGCAATTTTACTTGCGATTAGCAAACCTTCTTCACCATTTAACTCTTCAAATATGTGGATAACCGCTTCAAATTCAGAGTAAGATAACGTACTTATCGCCATTTGAACAACTGCTTTTTTTCTGACAATGTCATCGTGGGCATCACTTTTAGCGCGTATAATTTCAAGACCTATAATTGTTGCAGCATATTCAGCAAGTATCAAATCCTCTTCTAAATAAATGCGCTCTCGCCTTGCAATGATAAATGTGCCAAGGCGCTGAGCGTTACCAATCACGGGTACAATAGTTGCAAACTTAGAATAACTGCCCAAATCATTTTTAAACAGTTCAATCAATTTATCTTCTGTTACGTTGAAAAGCGTTTCATTTATTTTTAATAATTGCTCTTGTTCTTCAGCATTATAGAATTGTTCCCCTGCTTCAGTAAGTACAACAGCGCTATCCTCATAATCATATAAACTTACACCTAAAATTTTCCCGCGTTTACTAACGACATAAACATTTGAATCCAAAATATTCATCATTGTTGTACATAAATCTTTAAAAGATAGATGCGTAGCACCAGATGTCTGAAGTATCGAATTTAACTTCCTCATTTTACCTAAAATATTGCTCTCCAACTTCTTTCCTCCTAATTTTGTTCCACATAATCACATGTTGAACTATGACACTTAATTAATTCCTGCTTTTTAGTTTTTTTAACAACTAGTAAATCACCACATTTTGGACATTTACGATCGATCGGCATATCCCAAGATACAAAGTTACATCTCGGAAATTCTGAGCAGCCATAAAAAACTTTCAACTTCTTAGATTTACGTTCGATAATCTCACCCTCATCACAGAGTGGGCATTTTATACCAAGTTTTTTTAGTATTGGTTTTGTATTATCACAAGTTGGATAATCAGAACATGCTAAAAATTTTCCATATCGTCCGTGTCTTATTAACATCTTCTTGCCACACTTCTCACAATCAATGTCAGTTTCTTCAGTTAAGTCCACTTTCTCAATTTCGTGATCTGCTCTATCGATTAATTCAACAAAGGGGTGATAGAATTCACGAATGATATTTTTCCAACTTTCATCGCCCTCTTCAATATTGTCGAATTTTGTTTCCATACCAGCTGTAAAATCAATATCAACAATATTTGAAAAATAATCATTCATTATTTCATCAATAATAAAACCAAGTTCCGTAGGTTTAAGACTTTTTTTATCTTTATCTACATAACCTCGACTTAAAATTGTTGATATGGTTGGTGCATAAGTACTTGGTCTGCCAATACCCTTTTCCTCCATCTCTTTTACAAGTGAAGCCTCTGTAAATCTTGCAGGTGGTTGCGTAAAGTGTTGACTAGGCACATATCCTTCTATTGGGATGATTTCGCCTTCATTTAAATCTGGTAAAATTCTATCAGATTGACTGCCTAAATTATAAACTTTCATAAAGCCTTCAAAAAGCAACTTGCTTCCGTTTACTCTAAAGTAATAATTTCCTATTTTTATTTCAACACTATGCGCCTCAAATTCAGCGCTTGCCATAAGACTCGCAACAAATCTAGACCAAATTAATTCGTATAATTTCATCTGATCTTTATTGAGCGATGCCTCTATTTCGGAAGGTGAAAGTTCTACCATAGTTGGTCTGATAGCCTCATGCGCATCTTGTGAATTTTTTGATGATTTTTGCTTCTTTTCATCTTTTCCCAAAAGTGCTTCGCCATAATTCTCTATAATATATGCTTTGCAGCCTTCTTTTGCTACTTCAGAAATTCTAGTTGAATCAGTTCTCATATAAGTAATTAATCCAACAGTTCCATGACCCTTTATAGCAATACCTTCATATAGTTGTTGTGCAACTATCATCGTTTTCTTAGTCGTAAATCCATAACGATTAGAGGCTTCTTGTTGTAAGGAACTCGTAATAAAAGGCGCATATGGATTTCTAAACTTTTTCTTTTTTTCAACTTTAGATATAATTGCCTCATTATTCTTAAGGTCTAATAAAATTTGGTTTACACTTTCTTCATTTTCAGGAACAATTTTTCCGTTTTCATCACCGAAAAAATCAAGATTTAGTGGTTCTTTCTCAGCAATCAATTTTGTAAGCGCTTCTATTTTCCAGTATTCTTGTGGTATAAAATTGATGATCTCTCTTTCACGATCACAAATTAATTTTGTGGCTACGGATTGAACGCGACCAGCACTTAATCCCTTTTTTACCTTACGCCATAAAATTGGACTAATCGAATAACCTACTAAACGGTCAAGTACACGTCTTGCTTGTTGGGCATCAACTAGTTTGACATCTATTGCGCGCGGTACTTTCACAGCATTTTTGATTGCATCCTTTGTGATTTCATGGAAAGTAACACGGCATGGTGAATTGACATCTATGCCTAATATATATGCTAAGTGCCACGCAATCGCCTCGCCTTCGCGGTCAGGGTCAGTTGCGAGATAGACTTTATCTGCTTTTTTTGCTGCTGTTTTAAGTGATTTTATCAAATCACCCTTGCCTCTAATATTGATATATTTAGGGTCAAAATCATTTTCTATATCGACACCCATTGTACTTTTCGGTAAATCTCGGACGTGTCCGATAGATGCAACTACTTTGTAGTTTTTACCAAGAAATTTTTCTATTGTTTTCGCCTTTGCAGGTGATTCTACAATTACTAAGATATTTGACATTCACTTACTCCAATATGTTTTTTGCTTGCCTTCTCGTATACTTAATAAATTTATATAGAAAAAATCCTCTTGTCAAGCCTTTTTTACAACAATGCGATTTCATTTATCCCTGAATATTCACACAAATCATCCAAAATCAACTCACTCACAGCCGCAAAAATTTCAGAATATTCAAACTTAGTCACTTTAACGATTTCATCTAATTCAATTTTTTTCATCTTACTAACAATCAGATAAATTTGTTTAGCTAGGGTTGATAAGTCACTTGGAAAATTTATAATTTCACTATTAACTTCATCATCAATTTTCAAAGCTTCTAGTATATGTTGAAATTTTATAAGTGGAATAGCACCATCAAAAATAAGTTGATTAGATCCCATCGATTGTGGCGAAAGGATGTTCCCTGGAAGTGCATAAACAGTCTTCCCCTGTTCAATCCCATGCTGTGCAGTAATCAAAGATCCACTTTTCTCACCGGCTTCAATAACGATAATAATATCTGAAATTGCACTAATGATTCTATTTCTAAGTGGGAACTGATAACGGTTTGGCGATGCTGATTCTTTACATTCTGATAATATCAAATTATGCGTTTCAATAATCTGTTTATAAATTTTTTCATTTGTCATGGGATAGACATGATCCACATCTGTAGCGAGAACAGCTATTGTTTTCCCCCCTGTATCAAGTGCCCCCTTATGTGCTTGAGCATCAATTCCAAGTGCAAGTCCACTTACAATTGTAACGCCTCTTTGCGCAAGAAACTTAGCTAAATCATATGCGATTTTTCTACCATAGGCTGTTGGTTTTCGACTACCAATTATTGCGACGCGATTGCCTTTGCTTAATAAATCCTTATTACCTCTCGCATAAAGCATTTTAACAAATGGCTTATAGTTTCTTAAAATAGTAGGATAAATATAATTAAGCGGTGAAATGATATCAACACCCTTTTCATGGAAATTTTTCAATTCTGATCTATAAGATTCTAATAAAAGATAAATATCAGACAATGCGGTTTCAATTTTATGATACTCAGACTCAAAATGCAACTTGTTTTCAATAATATATTGCCACCTGATATGTTGATAATCACCAAAGTATTGAAAAATCTTCTTTTTAACACTTAAATCCCAGTCTATACTTTCCATTAACCAACAATTAATAATATAATGATCCATTTTCACCTCAACTAAAGAAATTTGTCATCTGTTGACTTGTTAAGTAAGTATATGCCTCAAGTAAATGCTTTTTGTTGACTAAATCACAACCGTCTAAATCTGCAATTGTGCGTGCGATATTTATGAGTTTTCCCATACTTCTCATAGACAGTTTTCCTTTTGAATGATATTTGGTAGCAATTGCTTTTGCCTCATCGTCGAGTTCTTGCATCAGATCGTTTGAATAATTTTTATTATCAATTGCGTCCTCTTTAATTTTTTTTCGAGATGTACGCGCTTGTTTGAAAGCTATACCTGCTTCTATTTTTGCTTTAATATTACTCGATGACAAAATCATATTGTTATCACGCTCCATCTCAACGGTCTCCACTCGATCCATAAATAGTGTCATATCAATTCTATCTAAAATGGGCCATGACAATTTTCCCATATATCTTTTAATCTCATTATGTGAACAAGTGCAGTTTGCTTCTTTAGATAAATAATGACCACAGGGGCATGGATTCATAGTAGCAATTAATGTGAATTTCGAAGGATAACAAAGCGATCGACCGCCACGTGTGATATTTACATTTCCATTTGAAAGTGGTTCTCGCAGTGCTTCAATTGCATCTGATTTAAACTCTCCAATTTCATCAAGGTACAGTATACCATGGTGTGCCTTTGAAATCTCACCTGGTAAAATAGCCGTACCGCCTCCAATTAATCCAATTCTACTAATGGTATGATGTGGTGCTCTAAACGGTCTATGATGAATTAACCCCTGTAGATTTTCTCCTTCAGATACACTATAAATCTTAGTAATTTCGATTTTTTCTTTTAAACTAATTTTAGGAAGTATGGTTTCAATACGATGAGCAATCATGCTTTTCCCGCACCCAGGTGGTCCAATGATGAACAAGTTATGAAATCCTGTCATCGCTATTTCAACGGCCCTTATCGCTTTTTGTTGCCCAATTACTTCTGAAAAATCAGTATCATAAAACTTCTGCTGGTGTACTGAAGTTATTTCATTTTTCGTAAAAACGAGTGCATTTGACTCAATGTCTTTTATCAAAGTAGCTAAGTTATCATAAGGATAAATCTCTAAATCGCTTACATACATTGCTTCTAAAAAATTGTCCGTTGGAACGACAACTTTCTTTACACCAGAAGACTTTAACCCTTCTAGAAGGCTTAACGCACCTTGGATAGGTAAGATACCACCTTCAAGTGATAATTCACCTACAAATGCAAAGGTTTCTATTATTTTATATCCCTTTTCAGAGATGCAAGCATAAATCCCCATAGCCATTGCCAAATCTAGATGCGACCCATCTTTTTTTAGGTTCGCGGGATATAAATTTTGAATAATACGATCGTCAGGATATTTAATCCCTGATGATTTTAAAGCGGATTTAATGCGCTCTTTTGACTCTTTTACAATAGTACTTGGTAAGCCAACAATGATATGATTGGGTAACCCTCTCAAAATATTAGTCTCAATTTCAACAGGTTGTCCCTCAATTCCCCAGATAACTGATGCATGAATTTTACTATACATTTTCCCTCCACTAGATGCTTTATATTACTATATTAACCATATATTGGAATTTTGTAAACAAAAAAAAGACATTCCGCATACGGCTTTGCCATGGATAGAAACGTTTTTAAATATATTATGGATATTTAATACATAAAATTTAACTAACGACCTGAAATGAAAATAATATTAAGAAAATATATTTTCTATAAAATCATACACGTATTGATCACCTGATTTTAATATACCTAAAAAACTAATTTTAAAATGCTTAAATCCTGAGCATTCATCTTTTATGTAGTAGATTGCAGTTTTCTTCATTCGCTGCATTTTTTGATAATTTATCGCATCTCTTGGCGATCCATAAGAAAGATTTGAACGATACTTGACCTCAATAAAATAAATAACATCATCCTTACAAACTACTAGATCGATTTCACCATATGGGCAAAAATAATTTTTTGCGACCAAATCAAAATTATTTGCTACAAGATAGTCTAGGGCTAATGCCTCATAGGCTTTTCCGATTAAACGTTTATTCATCATTTGAAAGTTCCTTAGTTGTAATTAGTTTTCTTCTATAATATAATATTCAAATCACTCAACTGAACAAGAGACTACTGTATTAACGCGTGACATAACCTACTTTGACTTATTCTTCTTAGATTGGTCCACTTGTCCAATAAAAACTAAAACCTCAGCAACAACCTCGTACAGTTCATATGGTATCTGATCGCCTATTTCCAGTTGGTTTAATTGATTAGATAATTTTTCATCTTCATAGATAGGTATATCAAATTCTCTAGCTTTCCTCAATATATTTTCGGCAATCAAACCAACCCCTTTGGCAATTAGTTGAGGGGCTGCGTCCTTTTCAGGATTAAATCTTAATGCATTTGCAATTTTGGGTTTATTTTCTTTATCCATCTTTAGACCTACACCTTTATATCAAAACCAAATGCAGTTTCAGCCTCTTCAAACTCATCTATATCGATAAATTTGTTTTCTCTTACGCTAAAAGTCAAATTGAACTTATACTGATCAATAGCAGATAAGGAATCCATCAACTGTGTTTTTGATTCCTCAAAAGCGCGCTTTGTTGCTTCATCTTCGAAATTAAATGATAGAGAAATTTGATTTTTAAGTTTATGAAGTAAGCAACGCACTTCACCACAAGTTTTAGTATTCAAAGCAACTAATAAAGTAAAATCTTCATAATCTGCTTTTTTTTGATTTTTTTTATAATATAAGGATACTCTTTGTTCCTGATTGCCTTGAGGAACAGTCACTGGCATATATACAATTTGATCATTCAAAGGTTTTGTAAGTGTCGAGTTCTCTTTCAATAAAGAAATTTCTAAATCGAGTTTTGTTTTAATTTCGGAGTCAGGACCTTTGTTTTTGATTACTTCAGATAGTTTTGAAAGCTTATCGATATCAGTTTCCTGACTTTTTAATACATCAAGAAGTTCAGCAATTGAAGCTTTATCTAATTTAAGTGCATTAATATGACTTAAAATATTTTCAAACCTTTGGACGATGATATCCTTATTATTTAACTGTTCATTCGCAATAAATACGCTTTTAATCGATACCGGAAGCTCGTTTTTGAGATGTAAGATATCAGTATTTAAATCAAATTTTAGCAAAAGATTTTTTATTGCTTCTTCACTTTTTCCTTCTTCGCTGAACTTTTGAACAATCATCTCAAAAATCTGTTTTGAATCAGATGTAAGTAAAGCACTTTTAGCTTGAGGCGTTAATTCTTCAATTAGATTATTAACCACTTTATAACCTGTTTCCAGCTCATTGGTGGCATTTTTGAACGCTATGTTACTACTGGAGATATTGGTGTTATTTTGAGAACTTACGGAATTATTCTGAGCCTTTAACACCATATTTTCTTCATTTAAAGTCTCCACATTACTCATTATCGGTTTCAGGTTTTCATTATCGGTTTTAAGTGGCATCCCCTGAACCTGTGTATTTAGGTCTTTGTTATTTGTATTAAGTGGATTGTTCTCAGTGGTTGGATTACCTAATTGAATTAACTTCAAGACCAAGGCTTTTATTGGTGTCGACAATTCTTTTGATAAATCAATCTGCACTTGGTTTTTAAGTTCACCTAATAATGTCTTTACTTCTATTAAACTTTGCCTTAAAGCTTGAAAATTTTCTTTAGTGATTGGAACATTTGAAGATTTCATAGCCTCGATTATCTCTGCATTCTCAGCATTAACCAAAACACCCAATTTACCAAGAACATCAGCAGTGTTAGTGGTTGTATTTTGACTTGCATTATCTGTCAAAATATTGGCAACTAGTGTACCTTCTTTAAAATCAACAATTTTAAGTGTCAATGCCTGCTGATCAGAGAGTTTTGCTTCACCTATATTTACAAGCAATTGTTGTTCACCCGAAACAAAAAGAGCAGTCTGATTTTGCGGTACACCTGATATATGTCCCTGCAAAACGCTGCCTACCATTGCTTTTAATTCTGAATTATTTTGCCCTTTTACGAAGCTAATTGTATTTTGAACGATATTATTTTGTGAGATCCTCATCTTCAAACCCCTTTAAAAAACTTCTACGATGCTCTGGCAATAAACCATAAGCACGAATAGCTTTATAATGAACGTCTGTGCCATACCCTTTATTTGATTCAAAACCATATTCAGGGTATTTTTTTGAAAGCTCAAGCATCATTCTGTCTCGGCTTACTTTTGCCAAAATTGATGCTGCTGCAATACTTACACTTTTTGAATCCCCTTTGATGATATCCTTTTGAGGAAGTTCAATATTGGGTAATCTTAATGCATCTAACAATAAGTAGTCCGGTTTAATTTCCATAGCAGATAAAGCGCGCGTCATTGCAAGTTTAGTCGCATTTAAGATATTGATATTGTCAATTTCAGTATGGTCTGCACTACCAATTCCATAAGCTACAGCTTCATTTATAATCACATCGTAAAGCCGCTCTCTTTGTTCTGCTGAAAGTTTTTTCGAATCATCTATACCAGTAAAATCCATATCCGGCTTTAAAATAACTGCAGCTGCAACAACTGGACCAATAAGTGGCCCTCTTCCTGCTTCATCTAATCCTGCGACAAAACAGTAGCCATTTGCCCAAGCACTTTGTTCAAAAACAACAATTCGCTCAAGTCTTTCTCTTTCATTCAGCTTCAACTGAATTTTGCGTTCTAATGACTTCGCTAAGTTTTGACAGGACGCTCTTGAGTCATTCTTAAGTGTAGTGATAAACGTTTTGATCTCTATTTCACTTAAGAATTCAGATTTTTCCTTTATTTCTTTCATGCTTAATTTACTAATATCAATTATTGCATCACCATTCATGGTATTTAAGGGCATATCACTAACCTCAATATCGGTATATTTAGATCAAAACTAAATGTCATCGTCTTCACTCATATGAGCATCCTCATCAGATTCAATGTAATTAGCTTCAAAGTCTTCATTCTCGTCTACAATATCTTCCAATTTAGTTTCATCGCTCAACTTAGTCTCTTCGGTCTTTTTACCTGGAACTTCTAATGTAATTCTGCCAATGACGCCTTTTCTAAATTCATCAACAATCAGTCTTGATGCTTTTTCAAGGTCTACTTCATTTCCCTTGATTAAACACCCTCTCTTTCGACCAATCGCATTCATAATTTCAACCGTATCCTGAATCGATGCATCTAATTTATAGCGTTCCATAAATAACTTGTCGTAATCTACTCTCACAAGATTAATTAGGTGAAATGCGATGTCCTCAATATTTAACACTTCATCTTTAATTGCACCAGAACAAGCGAGTTTAATCCCCATTAGATCTTCTTCAATTTTAGGCCATAAAATACCTGGCGTATCGAAGAGTTCTATATCTTTATTCAACCGAATCCATTGCTTTCCCTTTGTTACACCTGGTTTATTTCCAGTTTTAGCTGCACTCTTCCCAGCCAACTTATTGATCAGTGAAGACTTTCCTACATTGGGAATCCCCACAATCATACACCTTATAGGGCGCATTAATCTCCCTTGTCGTTTTGCTTTTTCTATCACTTCTACCGCAGCGCCTCTCGCTTCATTAACGAGGTCACTTACACCTTCGCCAGTTAATGAATTAATTGGAATTGCTTTGATTCCTTTGCTTTCATAGTACTGAATCCATCGTTTTGTACGTTGAGGATCAGCAAGGTCAAACTTGTTTAATGCAACAACTCTATTCTTTTTTCCAACAAGTTGATCAAATTGAGGATTACGACTGCTAATTGGAATCCTAGCATCTAATAATTCAATCACAACATCCACTAATTTAAGATTAGCTTCAATCAAATCTCTTGTTTTTTTCATATGACCTGGATACCAATTTATACTCATTTTTTACTCCTTAATCATCCTATGTTAATTTTAACATATTCCACTTCAAAAATCATCGCACTTCGAAAGCGAAGGTTTTACGCGTCGAGCGCACTGGTTTTAGCAGGGCAAGTTGTGCCCTTATAAAAACCTAAAGGGACCTTAATAGGTCCCTTTTGATTATTTGGTCAAAATTACTTGAATTTTTTCTTTTCTTTAACTTTAGCAGATTTGCCAAGTCTTGCTCTTAAATAATTCAATTTAGCTCTTCTTACTTTACCTTCTCTTACTACTTCGATTTTCTCGATTTTTGGAGAATGTAATGGTAATGTTTTCTCAACGCCAACACCGTAAGAAATTTTTCTTACTGTGAAAGTTTCAGAAACGCCGCCGTTTTGTCTCTTAAGAACAGTTCCTTCGAAAAGCTGAATTCTTTCTCTCTTACCTTCTTTTACTTTAAGATGTACTTTAACAGTATCACCAACGTTAAAAGCTGGAAGATCATTTCTTAATTGTTCATTTTCGATAGTCTTAATGATATTTTGGTTCATATAACTACCTCCTTCCTTCGTAGACGTTCTTAATAGCGTTCACGCTAAAAGAGGACCATCCGTATTACAACAAAATGTATTATATCATCTAAACGCACCTATTACAAGTACTTTTTAAGTAACTTAAGTACTGATTTTTCATGCGGTTTATTCTTATATTTTTCAAATAGATCAGGCCTTCTACTTTTAGTAATCATCAGTGATTGTTCAAAGCGCCATTTGGCAATTTCACCATGATGGCCAGAAAGTAGAACATCTGGTACTTTTTTTTCATCAATTTCAACGGGTCTTGTATAATGTGGATATTCAAGTAAATCCATTGCAAAACTTTCTTCTTCTGCAGAAGAATGATTGCTAAGGACACTTTCTACCATACGGCTCACGCTATCGACAATCACCATTGCAGCAAGTTCTCCACCAGTGAGTACATAATCACCAATAGAAACCTCCTCATCTACATAGGTATCTATAAACCTTTGATCTACACCTTCATAATGACCACAAACTAAGATCAATTCATCTAACTTAGAAAGTTCCACCACTTTTTCGTGATTAAGCGTCGTTCCACGTGGTGATAAATAAATCACTCGAGAATTTTGTGATTTTTCAATAGAATGCAATGCATCTCGAAGTGGCTGAACAGCCATCACCATACCAGCGCCTCCGCCAAATGGATAATCGTCTACTTTTCTATGCTTATCTTTTGAAAAATCACGTATTTGAACTGTATCTATCGCTATGATCTCTTTTTCAACAGCCTTACCAATAATACTGGTTTCAATAAAACCAACAAACTGTTCAGGAAATAATGTTAAAATATGAAACTTCATTCCATCATCCCCTCAATTAAATGAACGATGATTTTTTTCTGATTAATATCAATATGCTTAACAAATTCATCTACAACAGGCAAATAAAACAATTTACCGTCTATAACTTTTTTTATTTCATATAAATCTTGAGCCGTATTTTGAAGCACATCCTTCAAATGACCTATTAATTCGCCATTGTCATCGAAAACCTCACAACCAATAAGATCTACAATGTAATGACCTTCACCATCGTCTAGACTATCTTTTCTTTCAATAAACACGTTTTTATTTAAAAATTCCGCAATTTTGTTAATATCATCATACCCTTTGAATTTTAAAAGTACCATGTTTTTATGTACTCTTGAAGAATCAATCAAGTACTTCGCTTTACCAAATCCTTCAATATACAAGTAATCAAAAAACTCAAATTTATCTAAATCATCTGTATAAGGATAAATCTTAACTTCTCCTTTGACGCCATGCGTATTGACAATTTTACCTATGTTAAAGCAACCTTCCATAGTTCCTCCAATTTATCGTGTATAGATTTAAGACTTTGCTTATGAAAATAGCTATTTCAAGTGAAATCACAAGAAATAGCTAATAACATTAATTATTGTATAATTTCAACAACAACTCTCTTGTTTTCTTTAGTCGCAGCAGCCTTGACAACTGTACGAATTGCCTTAGCGATCCTACCTTGTTTGCCAATCACTTTGCCCATATCTTCAGGAGCAACCTTAAGCTCAATGATAACAGATTGAGAACCCTCAACCTCTCTTACTTCAACGCTTTCTGGATGATCTACCAAGGAAGACGCAATAATTTTTACCAATTCGCTCATATCATCACCTCATATGCTAATTACTTCGCATCGTAAACGCCGTGTTTTTTGAAAAGCGCTTTTACGGTTTCAGTAGGTTGTGCACCATTGCTTAACCAATGATTTGCCTTTTCAGTATCAAGTTTAACTTGCTCTGTTTCTAAAAGTGGGTTAAAGTAACCGATTTGATCGATAAATTTACCATCTCTTGGAGATCTTGAATCTGCAACAACAACTCTATAGAAAGGTTTTTTCTTAGAACCCATTCTTGTCAATCTGATCTTAACTGCCATAATTTTCACCTCCTTATTTATTTTATCTTATCATGAATATAAAATATGAAAAGCTATATCAAAAGAACGGAAATTTAAAGCCCCCGCCTCTTTTCATCTTTTTCTCCATACCACCAAATTGTTTCATCATCTTTTTCGTCTGTTCAAATTGTTTAAGCAAACGATTTACTTCAGACACATGAACGCCACAGCCGGCAGCAATTCTTTTCTTTCTGCTACCATTGATAATATCAGGAGTTTGTCTTTCTTTCACTGTCATTGACTGGATAATTGCTTTCGTACGCACTAAATCTTTGTCATTGACTTCGACACCTTTCATCGCTTTGCTATTCATACCAGGAAGCATGCCTAACAAATCTCCAATTGGTCCCATATTTTGAAGCTGTTCTAATTGATCTAAGAAATCTTCTAAATCAAAACTCTGATTTTTCATTTTCTTTTCAAGTTTTTTAGCTTTTTCTTCATCAAAATTTTCTTGTGCTTTTTCGATCAGCGAGAGTACATCTCCCATGCCAAGGATACGAGAAGCCATGCGATCTGGATAAAACTCTTCAATATCAGTTAATTTTTCACCTATACAGGCATATTTAATCGGTTTACCGGTAACCGCACGAACAGAAAGTGCTGCACCACCACGCGTATCCCCATCGAGTTTCGTAAGAATAACACCGCTAATTTCCAGTTGACTGTTAAAATGTTCAGCAACATTTACAGCATCTTGACCAGTCATAGAATCTAAAACCAATAGAATTTCATTTGGGTTAACCGCATCTTTAATCTCGATCAACTCTTGCATCAAATTTTCATCAATATGCAAACGTCCAGCTGTATCTATGATCACTACATCGTTGTTAAAATGAATCGCATGCGCTAAACCCGCTTTAGCAATTTCAACTGGTGATTTCTGATTACCTTGTTCAAATACTGGGACATCAACCTTTTCGCCAACAACTTTTAACTGTTGAATAGCAGCAGGTCTATAGATATCACAGGCAACCAATAGGGGTCTTTTACCTTGTTTTTTTAGTATACTACCGAGCTTACCACAAGTAGTTGTTTTACCAGCTCCCTGAAGACCAGCCATCAAGATTACGGTAGGCGGTTTTGAACCAAAATTGATCTTACTTTGTGTTTTACCCATTAAATTAGTAAGTTCTTCATTAACTAATTTTATAACTTGCTGACCTGGTGTCAAACTTTGTAAAACAGATTCGCCTATTGCTCTTTCAGTAAGTGTATTGATAAAGTCTTTGACAACCTTGAAATTAACGTCAGCTTCTAAAAGTGCAAGCTTGACTTCTCTCATGGCATCTTTGACATCTTTTTCATTTAATTTACCTTTACCCCGCAACTGGTTAAAGGCGCCTTGTAGTTTTTCAGCTAAGCTTTCAAATGCCACGTATTGCCCTCCTATATGAGCATTGTTACTCGATTTCTTTTTCGACTAACTCTCGAATGTTTAAAATCAAAGTTTCCAAATGCGTCGATTCATATTCATCAATCAGCTGAAGGATCATTTCAAATGTCTTTTGTTTGTCACTAAAACGTTCATATAAGCCAAGTTGCTGTTCATAATGCTCCAGAACTTTTTCAGTCCTTTTTATGGTGTCGTGAACAGCTTGCCGACTAATGTCATTTAACTCTGAAATTTCACCCAGTGAATAATCCATGTTACAAAATAAATCCATTATCTCATTCTGCTTATCCGTCAACATTTTACCATAGAACGAATATAAAGCGTCTAGTCGCATTTTCTTTTCAAACATAGCATCCTCACAAATTATAATTCATATTATAGTAACTGTCAAGCAAAAAACCTTTACAACTTTTTGTTAATTGAATAATGCTTCTACAAAGTCGTGTGGATCGAAATTTTGAAGGTCTTCGATTCCTTCACCAACACCAATGAGTTTAACTGGAATTCCAAGCTCTGAGTTAATCGCCATTACAACACCGCCTTTTGCAGTGCCATCTAATTTTGTGAGTACAATCCCAGAGATATTAGCTGCTTCATTAAATACTTTTGCTTGCTGAATCGCATTTTGCCCAGTGGTTGCATCTAAAACCAAAAGTACTTCGCGTTTTGCATTTGGATATTCCCTATCAATAACTCTAAATACTTTTGAAAGTTCGTTCATCAAATTGACTTTATTATGAAGTCTACCGGCAGTATCACAGATCAAAACATCTGTTTTTCTAGCTTTAGCAGATTGAATTGCATCGAAGATAACTGCAGCAGGATCTGACCCCTCAGATTGGTGGATGACATTAACCCCAACTCTATCGCCCCAAATCATCAACTGATCTATCGCCGCAGCTCTAAAGGTATCTGCTGCTGCGATAAGCACCGACTTACCCTCAGATTTAATATGATGCGCTATTTTCCCGATTGAAGTTGTTTTCCCAACGCCATTAACGCCAATGACGATAACAATTGTAGGTTCTTCTCCAACGTTAAAGGGTACATTGTTGTTTTCTCTGAGCATTTCTTCAACTACTTCTTTAAAAACGCCTTTGACATCAGAAGCATCCTTAATTTTTCTTTGTTTTAAAGTTTCTCGAAGCCTTTCAATCAATTTATGTGTGGTTGGAATACCAACATCTGCTATAATTAATATTTCTTCTAATTCATCAAACAATTCATCATCTATTTCACCATAATTGTTAAACAAATCATCAATTTTATCTGTAATCCCTTTTCTAGTTTTATCTAATCCCTCTTTTAACTTATTGAAAAATGAAAATGCCATACAGCCTCCTAAATTGTCTATTTTTCTAATATAACCCATTTACATTAATATATTTTATATTTAATCTAGCTGAGCTGCAATATCTTCAAGTTTGACACTTAACACTTTAGAGATCCCATACTCTTCCATGGTTACGCCATAAAGCGTATCAGCAACCTCCATCGTCCCTTTACGATGTGTGATGACTACAAACTGAGAGTTGGCAGCGTACTCTTTAATGAAGTCCGCAAAACGATAGACATTGACATCATCTAGTGCTGCTTCTATCTCATCTAGGATACAAAATGGCGTTGGTTTAGTAGACAAAATTGCAAATAGTAGCGCGATTGCAGTAAGTGCCTTTTCTCCTCCAGAAAGGAGGTTGATACTTTGTAGTTTTTTCCCAGGTGGCTGTGCTATGATTTCAATATCGCAATCGAGTATGTCATCATAGTCCGTTAAGATGAGTTCCGCATCGCCTCCATTGAAGAGAGATTTAAATGTCCCTTTGAAATAATCATTGATAATTTCAAAATTCTCTTTGAACATAACGATCATTTTCTTTTCAAGATCTACGATGATTTTTTCAAGTTGTGATATAGCTTCAAGAAGGTCACTTTTTTGTTCTGTTAAGAATACAAACCTTGTAGATACCTCTTCATATTCTTTAATCGCATTGACATTAACAGTTCCTAGAAGTTTAAGTTCATATCTCAATTGCTTCATCTCAGATTTTTGATATGGTACTTCTTCAATCTGTAGTGCTTCAGCAATGCTCATCTCATATTTTTCCCAAAGCTCTGATACAACTGCATCTTTTTCAACTTCTATTTTTGCTTGTCTTACTTCAAGTTTATGGAGTTGATCCTTTGTACTTTCATGTTTAGCGCTTAAATCCGTTAATTCTTTTGTAATTAAATCAAGCGCCTTGTATTCACCTTGCTTAACTTCAGAGCGTGCTTCTATATCCTTTTTACACGCAAGTAAATCAGCCTTAATTTGAATCATTCTTTCTGACATCTCATGGACTTGTTCTTCATAGATTGAATTTCGCTCATTAAAATCGACAATTTGCTTATTTCTCATTTCAAGGCGTTGTTCATGAGTTTCCATGTCATCTTGAATTCTTAAAATTTCACGCTGCTTAAAAGCTATCGTTTGTTCAAGAGAAGCAATTTTTATTTTTAGGGTATTGCTGTCATCTGTTAATGTCTTAACTTCTAATTCTAACGCTTCAAGATTTATATTTGCATTTGATAAAGCACTTTCAACCGCGCTGACTTCCTGCGTTAACGATTCAATTAACGCCATATTTTGCTGTATGGTTTCAAGTGATTCTTCATATTCTTGAACTAAGGTCGTATAATCCGCTTTGTACTTACCATAGACATCTTTCGAAGCACCAACTGCTTGATCGTGGTTATCCCTCACATGTTCTAACCTGATAATCTCAAGTCTCAATTTATCTTGATCTTCACGGATAAATTTCACACGCATCTCATGGTCAGCCACCGTCTGACTAATCTGATTTATTTTTTCAGCCACCGATGATCGTTCTAGTGTTAGTTTATCAATTTGCACTCCTAGTTCAGTGATGCGTCTCTTTCTACCTAAAATATTCGACACTTTAGATCTAAAAGATCCACCAGAAATCGCACCACCTGGCACAAGTATATCACCTTGTAAGGTAATGACTTTGTATTTAAGATTTTTAATACGAATCATGCGACTTGCAGTATCAAAATCTTCAACAATAAGAATCCTGCCTAGTAAAAATTCCGAAAGACTTTCAAATTTTGAATCTACTTTCACAAGATCATTTGCAACACCAATAAAACCAGGTTCTTCTTTGACTTTATTTAACAAATCAAGTTGTTGCCCTTTTTCTTCCAAATTTTCTAATGGTAAAAAAGTGACACGTCCTAAATTGTTTTTTCTTAAATATTCAATAGATCTTTTAGCATCAGAAATTTTATCACAGACAATATTCTGTATTGCTCTACCTAAAGCAACTTCGATCGCAACCTCATATTTTTTAGGTACTTCTATGATCGTTGCAACGATACCTATAATGCCCGTCTGATCTTCCAGTTTCATCAAGATATCTTTAACACCTTTATCATAGCCATCGAATTCCTCTTCAAGTGTTTTCAAAAGCTTATGTTCAGTTTCTGATTGAGATAGTAAACTATTGATTTTTTCAAACTCTTTAACCGATTCAAGATGACTTTTCTTGTTAAATTCCATAAACTGAATAGCACTTGCTAATTTTTCATTGAGCACATCTTTTTGCTCTAAAGAGGATTCGAGAATTCTTAATACAGCTTCTTTATCTGTATTAGATTGTTCTATTATGTTATTTTGAACCGCTAATTGTTCTTTAATACTTTCTATTTTCTCTTTTAATGTCCCGCTTAATCGCGTTAATGTTTCATTCTCTTGTTTTTTAAGTTCAATTTGATTAAGTTGATCAATCACACCGCGTTTATGTTGATCGTTTGCAAATTTTGTATCAATTAAAGACTGTTCAGATAAGCTCAGTTTTTCTAAAAGCGCTTTCAATTGGTGAGTGTATTGTACATGTTCTTCATCTAATACTTCTTTTTCCTCTGATAAAAGCTCAAGACTACGTTTGGTATTTTTTTTACTACTTTCAAGTTCATTTAGTTCTTCTTCGAGTCTTTTGATGTTTAAAGTCGTATTCGTGATTTTTTCTTGCACAAGTTCTTTATCGCCATGTGTTTTACTTTCATAATTTTGAAGTTCGTGGAATTGCGCTTCAAGTGTTCTAATTTCTTTATTGATATCATACATTTGACGGTCTTTGTCGTTATACGCTGTTTTCAAATCCAATTGGCTATCGTCAATTGCCTTTAACAAATCTTCAAGTGAACGCATCTGTTCTAAAAACTCAAGTAAAGATTGTTCACATTCTAGGTATCTTTTCGCATAGTAATTCAGTTCGATATTTTTAAGAGCATCTGTTAAATCAATGTATTGTTTAGCACGCTCACTTTCAATTCTAAGTGGTTCTACGCGGTCTTCAATCTCTGATAAAATATCTTGAATACGCAAAAGATTTTCACTTGTCGCTTTTAGTTTTCGCTCAGATTCTTGCTTTCTAGATTTGAACTTAATAATTCCAGCAGCTTCTTCAAATAACAATCTACGTTCATCTTTGTTATTGCTTAAAATTTCATCAATTCTTCCTTGACCGATGATTGAATAGCCTTCTCGACCAATTCCGGTATCCATAAACAGTTCTCTAACATCTTTAAGCCTACAAGGTAATTGATTAATATAATACTCACTTTCGCCCGATCGATGCACACGTCTTACAACAGTGATTTCATCATAATCTAGAGGGAAAAATTGACTCGTATTGTCAAATGTTAATTTTACTTCAGCAAGTCCAAGAGATTTACGGTGTTTGGTACCACTAAAAATAACATCTTCCATCTTGTTACCACGAAGGGTTTTGACGCGCTGCTCCCCTAGTACCCATCTCACAGCATCTGTGATATTACTTTTTCCACTTCCGTTTGGCCCAACAACGCAGGTTACGCCTTCACGAAATTCTACGATAGTTTTATCAGCAAAGGATTTAAATCCTCTCATCTCAACTTGTTTTAAATACACAGATGCACCTCTATCAATTCATAATTGTTATTTTTGCTTTGTTCTCATCATTTATCTGGATCCATACCTGATTCAGCACCACCGAGTTGTCTGATTTACATGTCATCTGATTTAAATCAATAGACAGCAAGTCCGCTATATATTTTAAATTAGATTTATGTTGACCAATCATAACAGATTGTTGCGCTGGATGCGTCAATAAACATAGCTTCGTTATTTTATTAGTTTCAATATTACTTTCTTTTATCCATTTTTCTATGTGATTGAGAAATACTAAACTTAACACTAACTCACCAAATGCAGGATGAAAGGGACCTGCGATAACCGCTCTGTCAAAATCTATCAAATCCGTTCGTTGGAGCCCCATTCTTATAACTGTAATCTCATTAGTATAAAACATTTCAAAGGCCCAAGCACACCAAGCAACCGCAGTCTTCACATCTAACGGCTTATAATCTCCTGTACTATATATTTCTTCGAGTTCAGTATCTTTAATCACAAGTGCAGGATATAATCTCACACAATTGGGCTTTAATTTAATGGCTTGATTCACCGAATATTGAAATTTAAGAAAATTGTCTTCTGGTAATCCTAACATTAACTGAATGCCGACCTCTATCCCTGAATCTTTCAGCATATTTACCGCAACTTCAATAATTGAACTAGCATGTCCACGCTTTGAAGCACGTAATACTTGATCATCAAAAGACTGACAACCTAATTCTACAAGATCGACTCCAAAATGAATAAGTCTATCAACGACTTCTTTACCTACATAATCAGGGCGTGTTGACAAGCGAATTTTGTGGATCAAACCACGTTTTTTCAGATCATATGCGATCCTTAGGTAAGCTTCTTGAAGCAACTTATCTATGCCCGTGAAACTACCACCAAAAAATGCGAGCTCGATTTGATCTCGCACCATGGTTTTTAAATAGGAATTCACATAAGCTTCAAGTTCATTTGGAGTGATTGCATCACTTACACCATTTATTTTTCGTTGATTACAAAACACACAATCATTTGGACACCCCATATGAGATACAAATACAGGTATGATTCCAATGCTATTTTTCATTAGTAGCCAACCTTTTTAAACCTTCTTTTGCTGCTTCTTGTTCCGATTCCTTTTTGCTATGCCCAGAACCGATACCGATTGCAATGTCATTCAATTTAACTTCAGTAAAAAATATTTTCGAATGGTCCGGTCCTTCTTCATTTACAATATCGTATTTAATCCGATTTCCCTTCTGAACTTGAATCACTTCCTGTAACCTTGTTTTATAATCGACAAACAATTTGCCTTGTACAGCATCTTCAATAATTCCCATGAGTTGATTTAATACAAATTTTCTAGCGCACTCCATACCACCATCTAAAAAAATCGCAGCAATTAAAGCTTCAAAGGCATCCGAAAGTATAGAGGTTCTTTCTCTTCCGCCAGTAAGTTCTTCTCCTCTCCCAAAAAGCATAAATTCACCTAAACGCAAATTCCTTGACGCTTCACCAAGAGATGCTTCACAAACTATTTTTGCTCTAATTTTTGTAAGTTGCCCTTCTTCAAGTTGTGCATAATGACTAAACAAAAACTCACTGATCGTAAGTCCTAAAACTGAATCTCCCAAAAACTCGAGGCGTTCATTATTTTTCAGTTTTTCCTTTTTGTTTTCATTTGAATAAGAACTATGCGTTAATGCTCTAACCAAATAATGTGAATCTTTAAAAGTGTATCCAATAAGTTTCTCTAGTTCTACAGTTCTTGCTTCCATAATTATTCCTTTCTTCATCTAGAAAGGGCACTTAAATATATTATTACTCACTAGTTTCAACAATTTCGTCATAATATATTTAAACGACCTTTAAATGGGCACACTATTCATTTTATAATTTTACACGGAAAAAGACAATGCTTTAATCATAAAAAACTTCTACTATAGAGTCCTCAGATTCTGTTATAGTAATGTATTGGGATAAAAAAAGCCCTTGTCTTACAAAAACAAGGGCTTTGGTCCTAATTTACTTCTGGATTTACTTTTGTTAAGAAAAAACCACCTAAGATAAATAACACAACGATACTTAACACACCATAATTACTATGACCAGTAAAATAAGTCACTAAACCCATAATGAGGGGTCCCATAATTGCTGCAAATTTACCAAAGATATTAAAGAATCCAAAAAACTCATTGGCATTATCTTTAGGTATTAATTTAGCAAAGTAAGAACGACTTATTGCCTGTATGCCACCTTGAACTGAACCTACTAATATTGCGAGCACCCAAAAATCAAATGTAGTTTTCATAAAGAATGCATATATACAAATACCTGTATACACTACAATTGCAACATATAGCATCGCTTTACCCTTTAGTTTTTCAGATAATTGACCAAAAATAATTGCAGATGGAAAAGCAACAAATTGTGTCACTAATAATATGATTAATAGCATATTAGAACTTACGCCAAGGTCTGAACCATAGGAAGTCGCCATCTTGATAATAGTATCAACACCATCAATATAGAAAAAGTATGCAACTAAAAACATAAATGCAGGTTTATGAAGCTTAATATTTTTAAATGTCTTACCCATACGTTTAAAACTATTTAAAATTGGTTTTGGCTCTCTTTCTAAACCATGTATCTGCTTAACATCTCTCATCATTGGAATACTAAATGCAAGCCACCAAACTGCAGTCATTATAAATGCGATTTTGGGTGTCGTATAACCATCAAATGGCAAAATCCCCGATTGTGATAACAAAATAACCGCCATTGCAAGTATAAAAGGAATTGTGCTCCCGATATATCCTAAAGCATAACCAAAAGTGGAAACTCTGTCCATCCGTTCATCAGTCGTTACATCCACTAAAAAGGCATCGTAGAATATATTGCTCCCAGAAAAACCAATGGCAGTTAAGACATAGACAAATAGAAGCATCATCCATTGTGTTTCTGGTACTAACCCTAATAAAAGATTGGCTGAAACACCAATAGCAAGGAAAATCATAAAAAAGCGTTTTTTAAAGCCATAATAATCAGCTAACGTTCCCAAAATAGGCGATAGTATAGCAATTAGCAATGAAGCTACCGAATTGGCAAACCCTAGATAAGCAGTTGATTGACTTGCAGATACGCCCATGTCAGTGGCGGCTGCTTTAAAGTAAAGCGGTAATACGGTTGTCGTAACGGTCATGGTATAGGCAGAATTTGCCCAATCATACATCGCCCAACTCTTCTCGAGCTTGCTAAATTTCATAATGTCCCCCATCAAATTTATTTTCTATATCTGACTATAGCAAATCTGTGTAATTTCGGGATTAGATGTTTGTAAAATATCGCATCAAACTCAATATTTTTATTTGCTTTTTTGTATTTTTCTCTATTTTCAAGCGCCTACACATTTAATTTTTAATTCTAGGTTATGCTTCTGAATCTAGTTCTTCACTCGCAACAGACTTTGGAAAAGATGCAACTTTTTGTTTGATTTCATCAACAAGGTGACTATCAAGTCCGATCTGTGCATATTTAATAGCATTCATAAAGGCTTTTGCATTTGATGAACCATGGGCTTTGACAACAAGTCCGTTTAATCCTAAAAGTGGCGCTCCACCATATTCTGTATAATCTAACATCTTTTTAAAATCTTTTAAATTGTTTTTGAGAATCAAGCCACCAATTTTTCCTATAGTATTCTTCATAATTTGCGTCTTAAGTCCTGCAACTAGTTGTAGTGCAACACCTTCAGTTAACTTTAAGATGATGTTACCAGTAAAACCATCTGCTACAATAACATCAACATTACCGCTTGGAACATCTCTTCCTTCAACATTACCCACGAAATTAAGATCTGTTTCTTTAAGCATCTGATGTGTTTCAATATAAAGTGGTGTTCCTTTTGTTTCTTCAGCCCCTATATTTACTAAAGCAACTTTAGGATTTTTAATGCCTATTACTTTTTCTGCATACATACTCCCCATATATGCAAATTCTATTAAATTTCGTGATTTACATTCTGCATTTGCACCTGCATCCACTAGTACTGAAGCACCAACCATCGTTGGATAGATGGTACAAAGTGCTGGTCGACTTATACCTTTAATTCTACCTACTTTCAGAAGTCCTCCTGCAAGTAATGCACCTGTGTTACCAGCTGAAACAAATGCGTCTATCTCGCCTTTTCTAAGGGCCTTAAGACCAACAACCATGGATGAATCATCTTTCGATTTTATGGCTTTAACTGGTTTATCATCATTTTCAATAACTTCCGTTGTATGAACAACTTCAATTTTCGAAACATCATATTTATATTTACTAAGTTCACTTTTAATTTTCTCCGCGTCACCGAAGATTACAATATTGCTACTAATAAGTGAAAGTGCATCTACAGCACCTTTTACAGTTTCTTTAGGCCCATGATCGCCACCCATACCATCAAAACCAATTTTCATTATACACCTCATCTATTTTTCTTTATTTGTCTCTCACTTTTGTTTATTTTAATGATAAAGAAAAAAAGTAAAAAAGGCAATAGCCGATTGACTATTGCCTTTGCAAGAAGCTCATGCCTCTAATTATTTTGCGTCTCTGCTGTGGTAATATCCACACTCAGCACATTCTCTGTGTGATACATTTGCCGCTTTACATTTTGGACATTCGATAATGTTTGGAGCTACCATTTTGATATTAGATGCTCTTCTCTTATCTCTTCTCGCTTTACCTATCTTACGCTTAGGTACTGCCATATCTTAACACCTCCTTAATCTAAGTGAATAAATTCTTAAGTGCCTCAAGTCTCGGGTCAATTTTCGTTTCTTCACACTCACACATACCCTTGTTAAGATCTTTTCCACATTGAGGACAAAGTCCTGCGCAATCTTCATTACAAAGTATTTGTAGTGGCAAATTTAATGTTATATCTTCCTCAAGTACAGGCATTAGCTCTAGAACACCGTCCTTAATTTGAATCCAGTCTTCACTTTCTTCACTTTCATCAGTTTCTAAGGGCGTCACCAATATGCGTTCAACTGTACTTTGGAGGTTAACGTTAACGTCTTTTAAGCATCTGTGGCATTCGAAAACCAAATCTCCAGAATAAGAGAGGGTTAATTCATAGCGTTTACCCATCTTTAAGATAGTACCCAAAACATGGATTGCTGATGCGTTCACACACTCAATTGACTCTAAAAAAGACTTGTCAAGATCAAGACTAGACTCAAAATCCGCTTGATTTTGAAGTCCTTTTATAACCTTTGAAAAATCAAGGATCATATTTTCACCTCTTCAATGCAACATTAATATTATAATTACTGCAAAGAAGTTTGTCAAGTAAAACTACTTAACTAATTCTAAAGTATCTCTTGCAATTGTTAATTCCTCATTTGTAGGAACAACCATTATTTTCACCTTAGAATCATCTGTATTAACAAACGCTTCTTTGCCTCTAACCTTGTTCTTAGCAGGATCTAAGATAGCGCCCATAAATTCAAGATTTTTGCATATTTCTTCTCTACTTTCAACGCCGTTTTCACCAAGACCAGCAGTGAATACAATTGCATCTACACCGCCAAGAACGGCAGCATATGCAGCAATATATTTTCTCACGTTGCTATGGTAAATGTCAAGTGCTAAAATAGCTCTTTCATTGCCAGCAGCAGCAGCATCTTCGATATCTCTAAAATCACTACTTACACCAGAGATTCCAAGAACACCTGATTTTTTATTCATAATATCATTCATTTGATCAAGAGATAAATTCTCTTTACCCATAATGTAAGTTACAATTTGAGGATCGATATCGCCACAACGCGTTCCCATTACTAAACCTTCAAGTGGTGTAAAGCCCATAGAAGTATCAATAGATTTTCCGCCATCAATTGCAGCAAGTGAAGCACCATTGCCTAAATGACATGTAATTATCTTAGTATCTTTTATGTCTTTACCAAGTAATTCAGCAGTTCTTTGAGATACAAATCTGTGACTTGTTCCGTGGAAACCATATCTTCTAACATGATCTCTTTCATAGTATTCATATGGCAGTGCATAAACATATGCACTTGCTGGCATTGTTTGATGAAAAGCAGTATCAAATACAGCTACATTTTTTACACCTGGAAGCAATTCTTCAATTGCTTTGATACCAATGATATTAGGTGGGTTATGAAGTGGTGCAAGTTCAATACACTCTTCGAGTGCAGCCATAACTGAATTGTCCACTACTACTGATGCACTATATTTTTCACCAGCATGTACTACTCGATGACCTACGGCATTAATTTCTTGAAGTGAAACAATCGCGCCATGCTCTGGGTGAACAATTGCATCAAGAACTTGAGCAAGTGCATCCTTATGATCTTTCATTGCTACTTCAATCGTTTTTTTATCTTTTCCCTCTACTTCATGTTTAAGTCTAGAGCCTTCAATTCCGATTCTCTCTACAAGCCCCTTAGCTAAAACACTCTCATCTTTCATGTTAAACAATTGGTATTTGAGTGATGAGCTCCCACAATTGATAACTAAAACATTCATTAAATGCCCTCCTCGATATATATCATATGATATAGTAATTAGTAGTGATTTCGGTCATACATTTATATTATAATGTAATTGAGTGAATTTTCAATACCAACGGAGGATATTGATGAAAATTATTGGAATCGTATCAGAATATAACCCATTTCATAACGGACATGCCTATCAAGTTCAAAAATCTATACAAGATTTAAACGCAGATGGCGTAATTGCAATCATGAGCGGCAATTTTGTGCAACGCGGTTATCCAGCACTGCTGGATAAATGGACACGTGCAAAAATGGCCGTCGCAAGTGGCGTTAATTTGGTAATTGAACTCCCAACTTATTTTGCTACTTCTAGTGCAGAAGCATTTGCATATGGTGCCGTTGCATTATTAGAATCAACTGGTATTGTTACTCATCTTTCTTTTGGATCTGAAACAGATAATCTAGACACCTTAAAAAAAATAGCTAGCGCTCTCATTTCGCCAAGTTCAGTATTTCGAGAAGCTTTATCTCAAATTCTTGAAAAAGGGGTATCTTTCCCCGTTGCAAGGGCAAAAGCGCTTGAAATTGCATACCCAGATCTTCTTACAGATATTAATCTCAATCAATCAAATACCATTTTAGTCATTGAATATCTAAAAGCGCTTATCACATTAGAGAGTAAAATAGAGCCTTTCCTTGTCAAACGCATCGGTAAAGGATATCACGATACCGCGACTGACGATCAATATGCAAGCGCTACTGGTATAAGAGAAGCTTTATCAAATGGTAAAGAGATTAAACCTTATATGCCAAGTGCTTCTTATGATATATTGATGAATACTTGTTATTCACCAGTTTTTATGAAAGATCTGGAAACACTCTTACTCTATCGACTCCGCTCGATGAATCATTCTGAACTCTCATCCATCAGAGATATTTCTGAGGGCCTTGAAAACAAACTAGAGCGTGAATCTTTAAGGTGTAACTCATACGAAGGATTAATCAATAAGTTGAAATCAAAACGGTATACCATGACCCGCATTAATAGAATCTTGATAAATGCTTTCCTAGGAATCAGCCAAGAAACCATCTCCTTAGACGAATTTGGGTATCTAAGAGTGCTAGCCTTTGATGAAAAAGGTCAAAAAATGCTACGTCAAATTAAAAAAAATGGGTATTATCCTATTATCACAAATATCAATAAGCATGCTGATTTTCTAATCGAAAATCCTTTGATGCAACTAGATATCCGTGCAACCAATCTTTACCAGCTTGCTCAACTAAATGTTGAATTAAGAACAGGCGGTAGAGATTATCTAGAAAAACCATATCAACATCAAAGATAGGGAGGAATACATGAAAAAAGTACTAAACAACGGTTACGTGCGACTTGTGGATGTTATGGGTAGCGATCTATCTGTCGTCAACTCTGCGCGAGTAAGTTACAACAAAGCCACAGATACGCTCAGACAAGAGGATGAAAAACTTATCAACTTCTTAGCGCGTAACGATCATACTAGCCCATTTAGACATGCTACGCTGCAGTTTGAGGTTTATGCACCCTTGATGGTAGCTCGGCAATGGTGGAAATACCTTGTTGGCTCATCTCATCAAGATCCTTTCACAGCTTGGAACGAATCCAGCAGACGCTATGTGACGGAAGAAATCGAGTTTTATCTACCTGCAAGCGACGCATGGAGAAGCAAACCTGAAAATTCAAAACAAGGCAGTGGCCCTTGCTTAGATGAAAAAATTGGTGGTGAAGCACTTGACCGATTGCTTAAACAAATAGAATATGGTATGGAAAATTATAACTGGGCGATTGAAACTGGAATTGCCACAGAACAAGCAAGACTTTTTATACCAAGTGCTTATGGCTTAATGGTAAGATGGTACTGGACTGCTTCTCTTCAAGGCGTTGCACATTTCTTAGTTCAAAGAACAGATGATCATGCACAGTCCGAGATTAGAGAATATGCAAACGCTGTAAAAGAACTTGCAACCGAGCGTTTCCCGGTATCAATCAAAGCGCTGTTAGAAAACTTATAATAAAAAATAAAACGCCATTTCAAAGCACATGCTTTGTATTTGGCGTTTTTGATTATAGAGCATACAAAAAACTTTGATCGCTTTCTCTATTTAAACTCTTCTAATTCCTCTATATTTTCTTTGATTGTATATAGAATTTTTGAAATATTTAATTCTACACGTTTCATAACATCCTCGGCATAATCATATGATCCTGTTCTTATACCTTCAGCTTTCGCTTCAGCATCTTGAATAAGATCTTGTGCTTTCGCACGGGCATGTCTTACGATTTCATGTTCATTGATCAGTTCTTTTGCACGATTAGTTGCATTGATCAGTATCTCAGTTTCTTGAGCCTTTGCAGTTTCAATTATTCTAAGCTCTTCATGCCTTGCGTTGTTAACAAGTTCGTCTGCAAGATTCGTCGCTTCTTCAATAATTTGTACTTTTTGAGCTTTAATAAACCTTACTTGCTGATATTCATCTGGCAATAACATATTGATATCTTTGATGATGCTTAATAATTCTTGACGATCTACCAGAATTTTCCCAGTTAATGGAACTGTGGGAGAAGCCTCAAGTTTATCTTCAAATTCTTCAAGGAGTTCAAGAACCCTTAATTCTAATTCTTGCTTCTTATTTCCGCTCATTGCTACCTCCTACTTTAAGTTCGATCGCTTTTCTAACTTCTGGTGTTACAAAATTTGTGATATCACCACCAAAGCTTGCAACTTCTTTTACAATACTTGAACTTAGATACATATAATCTGTTCTTGTCATAATAAAAATGGTTTCGATTTCACTGCATAATTTTTGATTGACACTTGCCATTTGGAATTCAGATTCAAAATCTGATATCGCCCTAAGTCCTTTTACTAAAATTCTGACATTATTTAGTTTTAAATAATCAGTAAGTAGGCCTTCGTGTTTGTCTATGATAACATTGTCAATATGTTTTGTTGCAATTTCAAGCAATGTAACTCTTTCATCAACATCAAACATCGGTCGTTTATTTCTATTATACATTACAGCAACGATGACTTTATCAAATATTTTACTAGATCTCTCGATTATATCTAAATGTCCCAGTGTAACTGGATCAAAGCTACCTGGATAAACAGCTACCTTCATGCACGCCTCCTAAACACAGTCACACCAATTTTACCATATTTTTTTGTTTTTAACGACTCGAAATATTGAGAGTCATAACTAATTTCTTCATCTTCCATAGCATGTTCAACTATCAGCAATCCTTTCTCAGAAAGTAAGTCAAATTTTTCAATGCTTTCAAGGCACATTTTAACATGCCCTTTCAAATAAGGTGGGTCCATCATTATCAAATTAAATTGATTTGCCTTCTGATTTTCAAGTTCTTCATAGACATCTCGATTAAGTACAGTAGAACCTATAAGGAGTTTTGTCTTGGTTAAATTCCGTTCTATGATTTGTTTAGATTTAGGGTTTTTTTCAATAAAGATAACACTTTGAGCGCCCCTACTTAAAAGTTCAATACCTATTGCACCTGAACCTGAAAACAAATCTAGACAATTTGATCCATAAATACTATTCTGAATCATACTGAATATAGCCTCTTTTACGCGATCTGTTGTAGGTCTAGTTTCAAGGCCTTCAAGTGTTTCGAGCGTTATGCCTCTTGCACTTCCTGAAATAACACGCATTATACACTTCCTATCATAAATTTAAATATTTATTGTAAAATCTAATTTTTTTTTTTATAAAATAAAACTAACTTACAAGGTAAACCATTTTTCTAAATTGACACTTTGTTTGTTAATTAATTCTACAAAGTCATTGTTATCCATATTGTATTCATCTAATATCATTTTGATATGTTTCTGGACATCAACTAGTACATCTTTATGCTTTGTAAGATCTGCAAGTTTTAACTCGGGAATACCATGTTGTCTCAATCCAAAAACCTCACCTGGTCCCCTAATTTCAAGATCCTTTTCAGCAACTACAAATCCATCACCAGAGTTTACAAGCGTTTCAATACGTTGCTTTGCCGTTGAAGATAACTTTTCACTCACTAAAAAACAATAAGATTGCTCATCGCCTCTACCCACTCGTCCTCTTAACTGATGTAATTGAGACAATCCAAAACGTTCTGTATTCATAATGACCATAATAGTGGCATTGGCAACATGAATACCGACTTCGATAACTGTTGTAGATACAAGTAAATCTATTTCACCCGATTTAAAAGCATGCATCAACTTTTCTTTATCTTGTGCTTTCATTTTACCATGAATAAGTCCAACCTTAAACGAAACAAATCTCTTTTGCATTTGGTCATATATTTCTTCAGCAGAATTTAAATCTAGGGTTTCAGAAGCTTCTATGAGTGGGCATACAATGTATCCCTGTCTACCTTCATTCAATTTGCTTTGAACAAAAGTAAACATCTCTTCTTTTTTTGATTTATTGATAAAATGCGTTTTTATGGGTTTTCTCCCTTGAGGCATCTGTTCAATTAGAGAAACATCCATATCGCCATATATAATTAAAGATAGTGTTCTAGGAATTGGCGTTGCAGACATGATAAGCGCATGCGGTCTATCTGATTTTTGAAGTGCCAATAACCTTTGCCTAATGCCAAATCGATGCTGTTCATCGGTTATAACAACCCCTAATGTTTTGAATACTACATCATCCTGTAAGATAGCATGCGTACCAATAATCACTTTTATATCACCGTTTTTAATTGATTCTTTTAGTTTTCGTTTTTCAGATGCATTTATGTTAGATGTTAAAAGACAAGCAGTAACTTTAGGATAAAGTGCCTTGAAATTCTCATAATGTTGCTCGGCTAATAGTGTTGTTGGCGCAATTAGTGTACCTTGCTTATCATTAGAAACCGCTGCAAGTAACGTTAAAAAAGCAATCACAGTTTTCCCTGAACCGACATCTCCTTGAACCAGCCGATTCATACTATACCCACTTTTCATATCTTCAAAGATTTCATCCATAACCTTTTTTTGCGCCTGAGTAAGCTCAAAGGGTAACCGCATTTCGTAAGCATTTAATTGATCATCTATTATATACGGCTTTAATGTCGGTTTGTGATAATTACGTTTTAGCAAAATCAATCTAAGTTGAAGCAAAAATAACTCTTCATATACCAATCTATTTTTAGCAAGTTTATAGTTTTCTTTTGAACTTGGAAAATGGATTTCCTTAAGTGCAAAACTTAATGGCACTATACCAGCTAATTTAATCAATGACGCAGGTAATGTCTCCTCAAGATTAGCAAGACAATAGCTTAAAACTTGTCTATGTAATGCTACAAGATCTGATTGAAAGAGTCCTAATGTTCCATTATAGACAGGTACAATTGACAAAAATGAACGCTCATTGGCAGATGCATACTCTGGCTGCGTCATCTTAAATGAAGGCCCACTTTTCTCAACTTTTCCATGAAAAAAATAAACATTATTTTCCATGAAATGGCCAATGATATATGTTGCAGAAAAAAAGATGATTTCACCGGTATAATAGCCATCGGTAACATCTAAAATCAACATTTCCTTTTTTGTCTTTTGCAAAAACTTTGTGCGCTTTCTTATAACCTTAGCCTGAATAACCCCTAATTCTTCATTGCCAATTTCAGAAACACGTCTAACCTTTCGACGGTCAACATAACGAAACGGATAATCAAACAAGACATCTTCATAAGTAACTAAGCCAATTTTTTTAAGTTTTTGCGCCTTTTTTTCTCCTATACCCTTAATTAGAGTCAACGGCTGTTGAAACACACATACACCTCAGTTTTTATCTCAATTGTTGTGACTTTATCACAACTTGTTATGAATTTTTAAAAACCCTCTGACTTCAAATTTTCGGGTTTTATCGCAACAAGTTGTGGAATGAAAAAAAGGCAAGGCTAAGCAAATAAGCTTATTTGCAAGTCTTGCCTCCATATATACTCATTTTAATTCTTACTCAATTGAAAAAACATAATAATAAATGGGTTGACCACCTGAATAAATGTCGATTTCAAGTTCAGGGAACATTTCACTGATGACTTCAACTATTTCTTCAGCATCTTGTTCTGATACATCAGAGCCATAGTAAACTGATAAAATTTCAGAATTTTGATCAATTGTATTTTTAATTGAATCAAGAATTACATCTTTTATCTCTTTACCAACACCTTTTATTTCTCCGTCTGCAACCGCTAGATAATCGTCTTTTTCAATTTCAAGATCATTGAAAGTCGTATTTCTAACAGAATAAGTGATTTGAATCGTTTTTACATTGCTAAGGCTAGCTACCATTGCTTGATAGTTATCATTCGCATTTTTATCTCGATCAAACTCAAGCATTGCAGTAATACACTGTGGCATTGTTTTTGAAGGAATCACATAAACATCTTTTTCAGACAATTCCTTAGCCTGATTAGCAGCCATGATTATATTGCTGTTATTTGGGAAAATGAAAATGTGATTTGATGGACAATTTTCAATTTCCTTCATAAAGTCTTCTGTACTCGGGTTCATCGTTTGACCACCCGTGATACTGCCGTGGATACCTAAATCCTTAAAGATATTCACAAAACCTTCTCCCATAGCAACACCGATAAAACCATAATCTTCTTCATAAGGCAAATCAGCACCAACTACTTGTGACGCTTCACTTTCTACTTTCACTTCATCTTTTGAATCATGCGCACCATCAATAATCGTACTATGCTGATCTTTCATATTTTCAATTTTAACTTTTTTAAGTGATCCAAATTTAAGTGCTTCCTCAAGTGCCAACCCTGGATTGTTAGTATGAACATGCACTTTAATCAATTCATCATCTTGTACAAAAACCATGCTATCGCCCATTTTTTCAATGATTTGACGCAGTTCTTGTCCATTCATAGCATCGCCTTCAATGATAAATTCAGTACAATATGCAAATTCAATGTCATCAGTACTGATGATATTTTGAGCAGGCATGTTTGAAGGTTCTTGTGTTTTTAGAGCATCTAAGTTTGACTCAATGCCTTGCATCGCGTCTAAACACCCTTGTAAAATGCAAATCAAACCTTTACCACCTGCATCAACTACGCCAGCTTGTTTTAATACAGGTAAATATTCAGGCGTAAGTTCTAAAGTTTCTTCACCTTTTTTTATCAACAATTTCATGAGTTCTATTAATTCTAAATCTTCATGTACATATTCCATGCTTTTATCAGCAATTTTTCTAATAACAGTTAAAATAGTCCCTTCAACAGGTTTTAGAACCGCACTATAGGCTGTATCTGCAGCGTCTTTAAATGCAACACATAAATCTGAAGACGTCAATTCAGTTTTACCTTTACACCCTTTGGCAAACCCGCGAAAGATTTGAGACAAAATAACGCCTGAATTTCCTCTAGCGCCCATCAATGATCCTTTTGAAATTGATTTTGACACTTCTTCAACTGTATCAAAATTTTGTTTTGTTAGTCCTTCTATTGCTGAATTCATCGTAAGTGACATGTTTGTCCCAGTATCTCCATCTGGTACAGGAAAAACGTTTAAAGCATCCACAATTCCTTTGTTTTTATTTAGCTCAACAGTTCCTTGCTTAAACATTTTGGCAAGCAACTCAGCATTAATGGTTTTAAGTTCCACGTGACTTCCTCCCTGTTACTCCTGTACTTTTACGCCTTCAATGTTCAAGTTAACCTCAAGAACATTTAAGCCCGTTTGCGTTTCAACATTATACTTCACTTTTTCGATGATGTTTTCAGCAACAACAGAGAGTTTAGTACCGTATTGAACTATTACAAATAAATCTATACGAATGCCGTCTTCTTCAACCTTGATCTCAACACCTTTTGATAGATGTTCACCTTTTAGAATTTTAGCAAGTCCGCTTTTAGCCGATTTATATGTCATACCGACGAGACCGTAGCATTCCATTGCAGAAACAGCAGCAATAGTCGCCACAACTTCGCTTTTAATGGTAATATCACCAATTTCATTATTTATCTTTATAGACATGATTTACCTCCTTTATAGACATAACTTTACCATGTTATAATTATTTTAAAGGAATATCTACTTAATATCAAGTTAATAAGGTATGAACACATAAATAATTACAAAAAATACATCCACAAAACGATTTTTTACTTGAAATATGGTGTCTGCTCTGTTAAAATAAATTTGTTATGTTACGAGTCATTCACTCGAAGGAGGTGTAATAAATGGGAAGATCGTGTGAAGTATGTGGCAAAGGTAAAGTTTCAGGTAACACTGTCAGCCACGCAAACAATCACAACAGAAGAACTTGGTCACCTAACCTTAGAAGCGTTAAAGCTTCTGTAAATGGTGGAACTAAGAGAATCAAGGTTTGCAGCAGATGTTTACGTTCTGGTAAAGTTGAAAGAGCGGTTTAATCAAACGACAAACGCAAAAATTAGGTCATGCATATGCATGACCTTTTTTTATTAAATCTCAACCCTTTATTTACGAGGTATATCTTTTGATACAACGAGATACCCTTTTCCTTGGGCAATCTTTATCAATCCCGCATGATCTACTAACTCATTGCTTATACCAAGTGTTTCAGAAAATTTTATGTTCGCTTCAAAGAGCGGATACTTAAAACCTTCAAGAGTAATACCACTCAAGCCTTCATTTAAGGGAATAAGTGAAATATAAGTTTGCTGATTTTCTTCCTTTTGGATCTGATTAATAAGTGGCCCTTCTATTTTTTCAATATAATTTTGTTCATCAATCAAAATAAAATTGTCTTCTCTAGCCAGCAAAAATAAAACACTTAGCATATGATCCGCTCGACCACCCAAACCGCCAACAACAACTATTCTGTCTAACTGATGCTGTTTAATGAGATTGAATGCAAGCTCAGCATCAGTAAAGTCCTTTTCAACAGGAAATGTATGAACCTTTGCATTTGGCCATAGAGTGGTATACTGTTCGAGATTAAAAATAGAATCGAAATCACCAAGGATTTCAGTCGCATCTATTTTCAGTTTATAGAGTAACTCACAACCACCATCTACTCCAAGAACCACTTCTATATTTGTTTTGTCCACATATTTCTCTAGTTGATGATTCAGTGCTTCTAAATTGTTAAAGCTTCCATTTAGTGAAATCAATCCCCACTTCATATTGCTCGTCTGAATGCCTTAACCGTTTCATCAATATCAGGTGTGTTAAATATTGCTGAACCTGCTACGATTACATCAGCACCCGCATGAACTACTTCTTTAACATTATTTAGATTAATTCCACCATCAACTTCTATCTCACAGAAAAGACCTGCGTCAGAAATCATTTTTTTTAGTCGCTTGATTTTTTCAGTCGTCGCTTGAATATAGCTTTGGCCACCAAATCCCGGGTTGACTGACATGAGTAATACCATATCAAGTTCTGGTAGAATTTCATCCAAAACATGTAATGGTGTTCCTGGATTAAGTGTTATTGCAGCTTTAACACCATAACTTTTAATGAGTTGAATCGTTCGATGTATATGAGGACATACTTCAATATGCACATTAATTAAATCCGCACCTGCATCTACAAAATCCTTCACATATAAATCTGGATTTTCAATCATTAGATGTACATCCATAAAAAGATTGGTTTTACCTTTTAATGACTTGAGAATAGGTGCACCAAAAGAAATATTGGGTACAAAATGTCCATCCATTACATCGATGTGCAAATACTCTACGCCAGCTTTTTCAACTTCTTTAACATGATCTAATAATCTTGAAAAATCAGCTGAAAGTATTGAAGGTGCAATCTTTACCATTTGTTTGTTCTCCTTCTCTGTTCAACAATTTCGTTATAGATATAGATATAAGCATCATATCTTTGTTTATTGATCTTGCCTTCATTAAGGGCCACTTTCACTTCACACCCAGGTTCATTTTGATGTAAGCAATTATCGAATTTGCACAATTCGGCAAACCGCTTAAATTCAGGGAAATAATCTGGTAAATCCTCAGGATCAACTTCAGAAACTGAAAGATTTGTAAAACCTGGTGTATCCACAATGATGCCACCATTACTAATCTCAAAAAGCTCCGAATGTCTTGTTGTATGCTTACCTCTTTTTATTTTCTCACTTAGTTCACCGGTTTCAACAGCATAATCTGAAATCGCATTTAATAGAGAGGATTTCCCTACTCCCGAAGGGCCAGAAAATACATTGATCTTTCCAGCTAGCGTTTCGAGTAGTTCATTGATACCATCTTCTGAAAGTGCGCATGTTTTCAATACTCTATAACCTGCTGATTCATATATCTTTTGATAGGTTTCAAAATCAAAATTTATATCAAGATCAGATTTATTGAAACATACAATCACGTCAAGAGCAGAGTGCTCTGCTAGAACGATCATTTTATCTAAGAGTGTGATATTGGGCATTGGGTTTTTAATTGAAAATACCACAACTGCTTGATCAACATTTGCAACAACAGGTCTAATCAAACTATTTTTTCTTTCGTGTATTTCTTCGATCATGCCCAACTTATTATCAGCATCATGCACTGAAATTGTCACATAATCTCCAACCATAGGAATAATTTTATCATTTTTGAATTTACCGCGTGCTTTGCATTCGTACATAATTCCCTCATGTTTAACATAATAGAATCCTCCGATGCCTTTAAAAATTATTCCATGTGACATTATTTACTCCTTAAAATTGAATGTCCTGTTCAAGTCTTACGATTTCACCATAGTAAACACGTATTTTTGCACTTCCAGAACCTTTTACTGTCGTTTGAACCACAATATCAGTTCCTTCAGACTTCGAATGTACTTTTTCGTATACTACAGTACTTTGATCACCTTGAATCATAACAATTTTTATATTCTCAGTATCGCCTGCAAATTTATCAGTTTCTATTGTTACTGTTAATTTAAGTTCACTAGATACTTCGCCTGTTGTTTCTTCAGTTGAAGTAACAGTCGTTTCTTCTGGACCATTGCTGACAACGACATCCACATACGCACCATGATCCACTTCAGTACCAATTTTAGCATTTGAAATTATTTGACCTTTTTCAATAGTTGCACTTGTCTCATAAGTTATATTTCCTAGTTTTAAACCGATTGAGTTTAAGGTACTTTCCGCTTCTCTTATAGTCTTTGTTTCTAAAGATGGTACCATAATCGTTTTCGACTCTAAACCTTGACTTACAACGATATCAACAACAGTACCTTGTGCCATTTTGATGCCAGCTTTTGGTGTTTGATCGATAATCATTCCTTCTGGTAAGTCATTAAACTCATAAGTGACTTCACCTACAACAAAACCTTCATTTTCAATCATCACTTGAGCTTCAGTTAAAGTTTGTTGTTTTACATTTGGTATAATCGATTGTATCCCGCCACTGCTTATCACAAGCTTAATAGTAAACCCTTCTTTAACTTGATCACCTTCATTATAGGATTGAGAGATGACGTGACCTTCTGCTATATCATTGTGAACACGTTGTTCAGTTGTATCTGCTTTTAGACCTACTTTATCAAGCGCTCTTACTGCATCTTCAGTTGTCATGTTTATAACATTAGGGACTTCAACCGTTCCGACATTGAAAATATCTTGGAATTTCCCAAATGCAACCACACCAAAAATTACCATAGCAAGAACCAAAGCAGCTAAAATTGCCAAAGTCATATTCAGCTTGTTTTTTTCGTTTGATGGTTTATTCCCAGTTGAACTTATTTGGCTCTTTGATTGTGGTGCAATTGGATTTGGTGTTCTTTTCTTAGTTTGATATGCCATGAGTTCCTCCTCGGTAATTTTAGGTAGGACTGCTGTTTCATGATTATCATAGCTCTCAAGAGGTACGATAAAATTTTTGTCCAACCGAAGCGTTTTCAAATCCTCAATTAATTCCAGAATTGACTGATATCTATCATTCGGCATTTTCTCTGTTGCTTTGTGAATAATAGAAGCTAATCCTTCACTTATCTCTGAATTGATCATCTGTGGATTAGGCATTTCGTCTTTAATTTGCTTAAGTGCAATTGTTACAGGTGAATCCCCTTCAAATGGCAATGTCTTTGTTGCAAGTTCATATAATAAAATCCCAAGTGAATAGATATCACTTCTTGCATCCACTATGCCACCTCTAGCTTGTTCAGGTGACGCATAGTGTACTGATCCTATAACTTCTTTTGTATTGACAATCGTAGCTGTCGTTGCTGCTCGTGCAATACCAAAGTCCGCAACCTTAACACTTCCATTTTCATTGATCAATATATTTTGTGATTTTATATCTCTATGAACTATATCATTTTGGTGTGCCTGTGTTAATGCAGAACTAATTTGAAGTCCGATATTTAAGATTGCATCTTCTTTCATAAAACCTTGCATCTTATTGAGATAATCTCTAAGCGTATTACCATTTACAAGTTCCATCACTATATAATGTACATCACTATTAAACCCGACATCAAAAACATTAACAATATTGGGATGTGACAAACTAGCAGCGGCTTGCGATTCTTTTTGAAATTTTTTAACAAATTCTGCATCTGCATTGAACTCAGGCTTTAATACCTTTACAGCAACGAGTCTATTAAGCACATTGTCTCGTCCTTTATAGACAACTGCCATACCACCAACACCCAGTATCTCTATGAGTTCATATCTATTTCCTAAATTAGTTCCAATTAGTTGTGACATTTACGCCTCCTTAAAGTTCAACGCAAATTACAGTTATGTTATCTTTACCACCACTGTTATTTGCTAAGTCTACCATCGCTTTTGGAATTTCATCAAAAGGTCTACTGTTGATAATTTCCAGAAGTTCACGAGATGTCACCATATTGGATAAGCCATCAGAACATAAAAAAATGTGACTAAACTCTTGTAGTTTGAATTTTTTAGCAAAAATTTCAAATTTTCTATCGACACCTAGGGCACTTGTAATAATATTACGATCTGGGTGTATCGCAGCTTCTTCAGCGCTAATACTACCAATTTTTACAAGTTCAGCAACCAACGAATGATCTTCAGAAAGTTGAATTAATTTACCATTTTGTACGCCATAACATCGACTATCGCCTACGTTAAAGACCCAAAGTTCATCACCATAAACACAAGCAACTACAACGGTAGTTCCCATACCGCGACATTCAGGATGACTTTTGACATACTCTAAAATCGTTTCATTTGCTTTATTTAGTAGTAACGGCATCTTGCTTTCTAAATTAACTGAATCACTTTCTTTGTAACCGTTTAGAATTGTTGTTGCTGCTAATTCCGCTGCAACTTCACCTGCTTGATATCCACCCATGCCATCTGCAATGATAAATATCTCCAAATTTTCGTGTATTAAATAATAATCTTCATTGTTTTCTCTTGTGACACCAACATCTGTAAGTGCTATTGCTCTCATCTCATACCTCTTCAATCGACAATGTCTACTATCTCATCTTGTAACATTTAAATTGTCATTTTTCTTTTTAATTTTGCTATAAAAAAACCATCGGTCTGATGTACATTGGGAAATAAGGTTAAATACTTCTGATCCAAAATATTATCAAGTTCAAAATCGGCGTTCATAGATAAAAATGATTCAACCACTTCTTGATTTTCATATCTATTTAGCGTACAAGTACTGTACATTAAAGTTCCACCTTGTTTTACATACTTACTTGAAACATTTAAGATTTCATTTTGAATAGGTATTAATTCATTTAAACTTTCAACTGTTTTATTATATTTAATATCTGGTTTTCTGCGAATAATACCGAGTCCAGAACAAGGTGCATCTACCAAAACAATATCAACCTTGTCTAATAAAGACTCATCTAAAATTGTCGCATCAAACTGTTCTATGACAAGATTTGTTACATTTAATCTTTCAGCATTTTCTTCAATTAGCTTTAATTTGTCTTCATGCAAGTCTCTTGCTATTACTTTCCCAGTTTGGTTAAGTAAAGTCGCAACATGTGTAGCTTTGCCACCTGGGGCAGCGCAAACATCGAGAATTACATCACCTTCTTTAACACCAGCAAATTTGCCAACGCACATCGAACTAATATCTTGTATTGCAAATTCACCCTTATCAAATCCTGGAATTTGTTTTACAGAATAACCATTGAGCTCCTCAATCAACAAGCCCTCTTCAATAAGTTCAGAAGATTGATAGGTGATGCCAACTTGGTCAAGTTCTTTTTTGAAATTCTCTATAGAGATTTTATTGGTATTGATACGAATAGACAATTTTGGGGTTTTGTTGCTACTATACATGAGTTTTTCAGCATGAACAATGCCATACTGTTCAATCCATAGTTCTACTAACCATTCAGGAAAAGAATATAAGATACTCATATAAGTTATCGGATGTTGTTTCCGGTTAGGAAGTTCCATATTTTTATCTATTCTTATAAAATTTCGTAAAATACCATTTACAAAACTCCCATTTGATGCTGAAATACTCTTTGCGAGCTTAACTGATTCGTTAACAGCTGCTGATTCTGGAATTTTATCCATAAATTTCAACTGATAAAAGCCCATTCTTAAAATATTAATCACACTTCTATCAATGCGTGAAAACCTCTGTGCGGATAATTTTCTAATATAATAGTCTAATAAAAGTTTGTTTTCTAATACGCCAAATACCAGTTGAGAGGTCAACCGTCGATCTGACGAGTCTATATCATACTGGTTAAGGGTTCTGCTGAGTACCACATGAGAAAATTCATGCATTTGTTCTATTTCATCTAATATTCTCAAAGATAATTTTCTAGCGTTTATTTTCATATATTCTCCTTGCTTATCTGAACTATTATACCAAAGAAACGGTATGAATTTAAGTCATATAAGCGAATTATCAAAATATTTTAATATGTACGGTAATATGATCAAATAAAAAATGACCCCAAAATGCATTTAACAGGTCGTTATATACGATAAAAATTGAAGTTCCTTAAAATCGTATTACTACACAAGTTAAATTTTGGGGGCATTATCATCACTTGTCAATTAAGTTCTAACAAATCTAATTCTTATTAATTAACCAATTGATCAATCACTTCTTCTGTTTAGCATTAGCATTCTTACAAGCTGACCAATTGCCATTGCCGCTGCCGCTACATAGGTCATAGCTGCTGCTCTAAGCACTTTTCTGGCATGAGAATTCTCTTCAGTACTTAATATGTCATATGATTCCATCATATTTATAGCTCTTGCACTGGCATTAAATTCTACAGGTAATGTTACTAATTGAAATATTACCGAAAAAGAAAAGAAAATTATCCCAATAGTTACCAGTTGAGGCATCGAAAGTACAATTCCAATCATAAATAATGGCCATAGTGCTTGAGAACCTAATTGCGCTGCCGGTAAAATTGCAGTTCTAAATTTAAGTGGAACATAACCGTTTGCATGTTGAAGGGCATGTCCAGTCTCGTGGCATGCAACACTAACTGATGCAATTGAAGGGTTATCATAAACAGGTTCTGATAATCTAACGGTTTTACTTCTTGGATCATAATGATCCGTTAAGAAGCCTGAGACTCTTTCAATTTTTACATCTGTAAGTCCGTTGTTTCTAAGAATTATTGCAGCTGCTTCTGCACCTGTTAATCCCCTCATATTTCTAACTTTATGGTATTTACTGAAAGTTGATTTGACACCCATACTCGCTAAAGAAGCAAGTATAAACAATATAAATATCATTAAATAACTGCCACCACCATATAACATAACTTACCTCCTCAATTTAATTTTTGTCCTATTTCTATTGGATTACCTAATAAAAAGGCTTGAGTTGACATTCTTTTATTACTACCAACTTGTAGTTCATCTATTCGTAAGATACCTTCACCCGTCATCACATATAGCGCTTTTTTATCTTTAAATACAATTTCACCTGGAACACAAGTTCCAATTGGTTTAATATCATATGTCGATTGATTCACGATACACTTAAAGCTTTCCTCGTCAATATCTAAAGCACTGAAAATTTTAACTGTTTGTTGCTCGAGCTGAGTATGTGCAACTGGCCAAGGGTTAAATCCTCTTATTCTATTTTCAATTTGTTTAGCGCTCATATGCCAATCTATACGGGTTACTTCTTTATCAAGCATCATTGCATGTGAACTCTCAGCATGAATTTGTGGAACAGGTTTTACTATCCCTTGTTCAAGCTGTGCCAATGTCTCAATTAATAAATTGGCACCCACAGCCGCTAATTCTTCAAACAACTCTCCTGCAGTCTTCCGTTCTACAGGCACTTCAGCTTTTAAAAGCATGTCACCCGTATCAATCCCAGCTGCCATCATCATCGTCGTTACACCTGTGACCTCTAACCCATCAGCTACCGCCCAATTAATTGGCGCAGCGCCTCTATAACTTGGTAAAAGTGATCCATGTACGTTGATACAGCCAAATTTAGGTATATCTAAAATTTCTTGTGATAATATTTGTCCATATGCTACAACGACTATAACATCTGGTCTTAAATCTTTAATTAGTTCTGGCCAATGTTCTTTTCTGATTTTAACAGGCTGATAAACAGTTATCCCATGCTGCTCTGCAACTACTTTTACAGGTGGAGGAGTTAATTTATTGCCCCTACCCTTTGGTTTATCAGGTTGCGTAAACACAGTGATCACATCGTGAAATTTGATGAGTTCTTCTAAAGTATTCACTGCAAAATCAGGTGTTCCCATAAAAATTACTTTCATTGCTTTTACGCCCTTTTGAGTTTATTTTATTGTTCAAATTGTACTAAGACGATTACTCTGCTTTTTCTTCTAAAACAATTTGCTTGTCGATGTATAAAATACCGTCTAAATGGTCAATTTCATGGCATAATACTCTAGCAAGAAGTTCATCTCCTGTGATCTCATAACTTTCACCATCTAAGTCTTCAAACTGTACTGTTACAGAAAGCGGTCTTTTTACAACACCGTGTCTGCCAGGCAAACTTAAACAGCCTTCTTCTTCCATTTGCAATCCACTTTGATCGATAATTCTAGGGTTAATCAAAGCCATTGGACCGTCTTCATCATATAAATCAAAAACGATGACGCGCTTTAAAACACCAATTTGTGGTGCGGCAAGTCCTACACCATCTGCATGATGCATCGTTTCTATCATATCTTCAACTAAAACATCTAATTTTTCATCAAAAGAAGTCACTTCTTTTGAAACTTTTCTTAAGATAGGGTCATTATCCGTTCTAATAATACGAATTGCCATTTATACCTCCTAAAAATATAATCTATAACATTATAATATATTTGTAGCATCTAAATCTATACTAATTTTACACCCTTTAACATCAGCAAAGTGTTCTTCTAAAGCCTTAAGAGCCGACTTAATATCATTTATTTTTTCAGGTTTTACTTTTATCAGAATTTGCCATCTATAAACATTATCTATTTTCTTTAATAATGCCGGATTTGCTGGGTACAATTCAATGTCATTTTGTAAACCTTTTTTTAACAATTTCTTAGAGAGGTAAATATGGCTACGTTTTGCATAGTTTTCTACTTCATCAGCTTTATTAGAAGTAATCACTAAATTGATCAATTGATAAAACGGCGGGTACTTTAACGCTTTGCGATAGGCAATCTCATATTCATAAAAAGACTCATAGCTATCTTGATTAAGTGCATAGTGGTCTGGTGAATATGTTTGTAATATTACTTCTCCCTCAAGTTCTCCACGACCAGCTCTTCCAGCAACTTGATTAAATAATTGATACGCTCTTTCTGCAGCTTGGTATTGTGGTAAATTAAGTAGTAAATCTGCTGACAAGATGCCGATAAGTGTCACTTTTTTAAAATCTAATCCTTTAGCGACCATCTGTGTCCCTATCAAAATGTCGGTTTCCTCTGCTTCAATATCTGATATGATCCGTTCCACGCTACCTTTTCGAGACGTGGTGGTTTTGTCCATACGTGCAATCCTCGCCTGAGGAAAAATTTCAGCTAATTGCTCTTCAACTTTTTCTGTACCCACGCCGAAAAATTTAAAATATTTACTTTCACATTTAGGGCATGTTTTAGGCACATAAGTTTCATAGTTACAATAATTGCATTTCACTGATTTAGCACCTTTAAAATATGTCAAAGTTACATCGCAATTTGGACATGACAAAGTGAAACCACAACTTCTACACGAGACAAAAGTGCTGTGTCCTTTACGGTTTAAGAAAATAATGATTTGTTCTTTTTTTTCTAACCGTTCACTCATTGCCTCATAAAGTCTTTGACTTAATATTGATTTATTACCACCAGTAAGCTCATTCCTCATATCAATAATTTCTAGTTTTGGCACCCTCATGTCATTAAATCGACGACTTAATTTTACTAAGTGTTTTTTGCCTTCAAGCGCCTCAAAATACTCTCTAACAGAAGGCGTTGCAGAACCAGAAACTATTAACCCCTTATTTTGTTCCATACGAAATTTAGCGACATCATAGGTCGCATATTTAGGTCGTTTTTCTGATCGGTAGGCGGGTTCGTGGCTTTCATCTATGATGATGATACCAATTTCATCCGAAGGCGCAAATACGGCTGATCTTGCACCAATGATGATGTCGAATTTGCCTTCTCGTATCCCCTTCCATTGATCATATCTCTCACCTGGGGAGATTTTAGAATGCATAAGTGCTATACGTTCTTCACCAAATCGACTTGCAAACCTGGCTACAATTTGAGGTGTTAAAGATATCTCGGGAACAACTAAAATTGCTTTTTTACCTTGATCCAGTGAATATTGAATCAGCTGAGCATATACTTCTGTTTTTCCACTTCCAGTGACACCATATAATAAGAAATCATTGGAGAGATTGGATTCATACCGATTTACGATTTCAGTGTAAATCGCATTTTGCTGCGCATTAAGTGCAATGCCACTTTTATCAAATTTACTTTTCATAAAGAGTGGCATTCTAAGATCATCTTTTTCTTCTATAGCTAATATGCCACTTGTTACAAAACCATCTATGACACTTTTGGGAATTTTCAAGAAATCTTGAACTTCTAGACGCTTCACAATGGGGTTTTCTATCAAATATTTTGCTAGTTTGAGTTTCGCTGTGTGAGAACTAGGTATGGTCTTAACATATTCAACCAGATCTCCCACCACTACAAGCCACTCAACTGTTCGTTCCTTGACATTTTGTTCATATCCGTATTCAAGCTCAATTGCACCTATGGCGAGCAATCTATTGAGTGCATTTTTCTTCGAGGATTCTTTCATGGTGATTCCAAGGCTTGTGAACTCTTTTTCACCACTTTGAAGTTCCGTTAAGATCTCCTTCTCACTTTTCTTTATTGTATGCCCCTCAAAATCAAACGCTAAATTTCTAGAATAAAACTTTTTTTGAGTGACCAACGTTCCGGACGGTAAAAAAAGTTGAAGTGCTTCAGAATAAGCACAAAGCGTTTCTTGCACAATAGCTTTTGCACATGCCAACATTTTTTCAGAAAGATTAATCCCATCTTGAAAAACATAATGAATCTTCTTTATTTGAACAGTTTCATCATGTAGATGAGAATCTGAAATTTCCCATACAATTCCTTCTATGTAGCCTGAGGTACCAAATGAAACAAGAACCCTAGAACCTATTTTTACTCTAGTTATAAAATTACTGGGAATTTCATAAGTAAATGGTTTATCAATCTCAGATGCATTTCTTAATATAATTATCTCAGCATACATATCATCACATTCCTTTTAGTTCTATATAACTACACCTTTCGCTATTAAAAACCCTAGTCTGCAAGATAAGAAACAGCCTAGGGTCAATTTTAAATCAATTATATTTCTTTTAACTTTTGCAAAACTTTATCCAATATAATTGCTGCAACATCAGATTTTTTCATGCAGTCATACACATCAGACGAACCATCTTTAGCATAAATTGTAACGATATTAGTATCGACATTAAATCCCGCATCTTTTGCAGTTACATCATTTGCGACTATAAAGTCAAGATTTTTTTCAACCAATTTCTTCTTTGCATAAGCTTCAACATTATGTGTTTCTGCTGCAAACCCGACCAATACTTGGTGTGTCTTTAGTTCGCCTACACGTTTGAGTATATCAGGGTTCTTTTCGAAACTCATTACCATCTGTTCATCACTTTTTTTGATTTTTTCATCACTATAAGTAACTACCTTATAATCTGCAGGTGCTGCAGCCTTTATGATGACATCAACATCAAGTGATGCCATTACCGCATCGTACATTTCTTTGGTTGATGTCACTGAAATAAAAGTTAAACCAGTTGGTGGTGCTAGTACAGTTGGTCCACTTATAAGTGTCACCAAAGCACCTTGATTAACCGCTTCCTCCGCGATCGCATAACCCATTTTACCACTTGAATGATTGGTAATATATCTTACCGGATCAATGGCTTCTCTTGTAGGACCTGCGGTGATTAGGACGCGTTTACCTAACAAAGGTTTTGGTTTTGTAAAATGATCGATTACATTTTGAACTATAAACTCAGGATCTGCAAGTTTACCTGCGCCAACATCCCCACAAGCAAGTCTTCCTGATTCTGGTAAAATCATATGGTAACCAAATTCAGTTAATTTTTTTACATTTGATTGCATGATACGGTTTTCATACATTTTTGTATTCATAGCAAGTGCAAAGTAAACAGGAGCAAGTGTAGCCATTAGAGTCGTTGTCAACATATCATCTGCAATTCCTCCAGCGACTTTACCAATGATGTTGGCAGTTGCTGGGACAACTAGAAACAGATCAGCCCTCTTAGCAAGTGAAATATGTTCGACATCCCAAGTTTTAGGATCTTCAAACATATCAGTTACAACGTAATTTTGAGAGATAGATTGAAAAGTTAATGGTTGTATAAATTTAGTGCTATGCTCTGTCATAATCACATATACATTCGCACCTTGTTTTTTTAGCCTACTCACAACATCAGCCGCTTTATAGGCAGCGATTCCCCCAGTTACCCCTACTACGATATTCTTTCCACTTAGCATAATTGGATCCTTTCTGACTAAATACGGTCTTGTGGCTCTTCAGGAATGTTAACTTTTACTTCGTCGTGCATTATTTCGTCAATAGCGATTGATAATGGTTTTTCAATATCAAAATCTATTGAATCATCATCTCCGTTGATGATAAATCTTGCTCTTTTAGCAGCAACGATACAGAGCGCGTAACGATTACCTACTTTTTCAATTAATTCATCGATTGATGGCTTTAACATTATTTTTCCTCCTTAAATCTACATACAATTTCTTCAATATCGGCGTTTACGCGGCATTTTTCAGCTGTAATTATCGCCTGTAACGTATCAGTAGCACTTGTTACTGTGTCATTCACAATAAAATAATCATAGTTTTTTATAAGTTCTATTTCACTTACTGCACTTGAAAGTCGCATTTTAAGACTCTCAGGTGTTTCAGAACCTCTGCCTTCAATACGCGATTTAAGCGTCTTCATCGATGGCGGTAAAATAAATACAAATACACCTTCTGGATACTTTTTCTTAACTTGAAGTGCCCCTTGAATATCTATTTCTAAAAGTACATTATGACCCGCTGTAATTTGCTCCACAACAAAATCCTTTGGCGTTCCATAATAGTTATCATAGACACAAGCGTGTTCTAAAAAACCACCCTCATCAATGAGTCCTAGAAATTGGTCTTTTGATAAGAAATGATAACTAATACCATCTATTTCTCCATTCCTAGGGCTCCTCGTCGTCGCAGAAACCGAAACTAAAATACCACTGTCTCTTTTTAAGAGTTCCTTACATATAGTACCTTTCCCTGCACCAGATGGTCCAGAAACAATGATCAATAATCCCTTGTGATTCATACACACTCCCTTAATCTACTCAATATTTTGAATTTGTTCTCTTATTTGTTCAATATCGCTCTTGAGTTCGATGACTAGGTTAGATATGTCGATGTCTGGAGATTTCGACCCGATTGTATTGATTTCTCTATTTAATTCTTGAACTAAGAAGTCAAGTTTTCTACCCACAGGCTCCGTTGATGTCAAAATAGTATCAATTTGTTCCAAATGTGAATATATTCTAACGATTTCTTCGTTGATATTTGTTTTATCTGCATAGATGGCAATTTCATTTGCCAATCTAATTTCATCAAGTTCAGCATTCATCTCAAGTAATAAATCAGAGATGCGTTCTCTCGTCTTAGCACGATAATTTTCTACAATTCTTGGGGCATGTACCTCAATTGCAGATAAGGTCTTTCTAATACTTGCAACCTTAGTTAAAATATCACCTCGAAGTTGATCGCCTTCAAGTGCTCTCATCCCTATAATTCTTTCTAAGGCTTGATCTATTGCAGGTTCAATTGCCAACCAATAATCTTCCTCACCTCGTTCAAGATATGAAACATCTATTCCCTCTTGAATACGTGTGAGCATAGATAAATTGAGATCATCTTTAAGTCCATAACGACTTTGAATTTCTTTATAAACTTTTACATATTTATCCAATATTTCATAGTTTGCCGAAACTTCGTAATTATCATAGGCCTTTTCTTCTAAGTTGACATATACATCGATGCGACCACGCGAAAGTTTTGCTTTAATTTTATTTTTCATACGATCTTCGAAAACATTGAGTTTCTTTGGCATCTTGATGATGATGTCGCAGTATCTATTGTTGACTGACTTAATTTCCAATGTCACATCAAATGCTTCGTTACTAAATTCGCCACGGCCAAAACCCGTCATGCTATATATCATTATAACCTCCAAAATCTTTACATCATTAAATTATAGCATAATTCAATTTGTTTGTTCAAGAAAATTGAAGAAACTACGTGATATTCCGATATTTGCACCAATTGATGATTGCTGAATTTAATGTTATACTTTCAAATGTAACTTTTACATTTTTTAAGGAGGCCAATATGGCATTTGACGGTCTACTCATGCACCAATTAAACGTGGAACTTCAGCCACTTTTAATTGGTGGTCGTATCGACAAGGTTTTTCAACCTGAAAAGGATGAACTTACTATAAATATAAGAGGCAATCAAGGTAACCAAAATCTGTTTATTTCTGTTGATGCTTCAATGCCTTTCATCACATGTATATCTGATCGAAAGGAAAATCCGCAAGCTCCACCAATGTTCTGTATGCTTATGAGAAAGCATCTTACTGGTGGTAAAATCCATGCATTTGAACAAATTGAATATGAACGCGTTTTTGTAATTTCAATAGAATCTAAAAATGAACTTGGTGATCCAGAGTTGAAAAAACTCATCATTGAAATCATGGGCAAGCATTCTAATATTATTTTAACAAAAGAAGATTTCACAATTATCGATAGTATCAAGCGCATTACACCTGATATGAGCAGGGTAAGAAGTATATTACCTGGTTTAAAATACACTTTTTTAGAATCTGATAAAATTTCATTTTCAAAATCAACACCAGAAATAATCAATCATTTAAAAAACCATGCATCCGATCAAAAACTTTTTAAAGCTTTTTATGAAAATATACAAGGATTTAGCCCATTGGCTTCTAGATGGCTCTGTGAAAGATTAAATCTCGATCCCACTATGCCAATGAGCGCTTTAGTTGATGCTGATTACGAACGCTTAGAAACCAATTTTCAGCAGTTAAAGCATCCTATTACTAACAATGGAAATGGATATGTCTACTATGATGAACAAGACCATCCTAAACTTATTTACTTTATGGAGGGCATGGATCCTCTCTTAAAGAGCGAACCCTATCCAACACTTGTTCAAGCGATAGAGAAATTTTATTTGCGTTCAAATCGTGAAAATAAAATGCATCAACGGACACAATCTTTAAAAAAATTAGTTGCGCAAAGAATCGAGCGTTTTACAACAAAATTGTCCAAACAAGAACTTGAATTAATTGATGCAGAAAATGCAAATGATTCTCGAAAAATCGGCGATTTGATACTTTCTAATATCTATTTAATTAGCAAAGGGATGAATCGTGTCGAGTTAACCGATTATTATGTCGATCCTCCTGTTATACGAACCGTAGAGCTTGATACACGGCTTGAACCTTCTGAAAATGCTCAAGTTCACTTTAAAAAATATAACAAACTCAAAAATGCACTATTGGAACTCACGCATCACATCGAAGAAACACGATCAGATGTCACCTACCTTGAAAATGTCCTCACACATCTTGAGCATAGTGAAGACGCAAAACTAGTGGATGAAATCAAGGATGAGTTGATTGAGCAGGGTTATTTAAAAGGAAAACCACAAAAAAAGGCGCATAAAACTGCAAAGCTAAGTTATAAAAAATATCATTCCTCTACAGGATTTGAGATTTGGGTAGGCAAAAGCAGTTTGCAAAATGATATGATTACTACAAAACTTGCATCTAATAAGGATATTTGGTTGCACACTAAAGACATACCTGGTTCACATGTAATTATTAGAACTAGTGGTGCTTTACCTGACGAACAGACTCTTTTTGAAGCTGCCATGATTGCAGCTTATTATTCAAAAGCGAGAGAATCAAGTAATGTACCTGTAGATTACACACAAATTAAAAATGTTTCAAAACCTAGCGGTGCTAAGCCAGGTATGGTCATCTATGTTGGTAATAAAACCCTTTTTGTAACACCCAAACTTGAAACTATAGAGTTACTCGAAGACCCTCGTAAACATTAAGGAGTGCACGAATATGAATCCAAATAAAAGTCCACTCATTCTCTTTATGATATTACTGCTTGCAGGTGCCGTTATCATATTAAATATCTTAGGTATAAAGCAAGAACAGCAAACACTAACAATTGGTTTAACTTCCCAGCAGAGCGATTTGCTAGTCAAATCTCCAAAAATCAAACTTGACGGTCCCTACAAAGTCAGGTTTATTACTTATGAAACTGAACAAGAATTATTACAAGCAATTTACGCAAAAAAAGTAAGTGTCTATATATTAGACACTTATAGCTATATCGTACAATATTCTAAGCTTCCTAATTCACGCGCTGTGTTTGGGATACCAAGTGATTATTATCTTATTGCAGTTACCGATCAAAACTTTAATCGCCCCCGTGTAGGTATGCTTAGCACAAGTATCTCAGATCACATGCTCAATGGCAAAGTATATTCAAAACATATTTATAATGACTATAAAGAATGTCTACGAGATTTAAATAGTGGCTTAATTGACCAAGCCGTTCTACAGGAAAAATATGTTGATCTATCTAAATATAAAATCATATCTAAACTTAGTTCAATTGGATATAAAGAGGACTTATTAGTTATTACAACATCATGGTTAGAAAAAGAAGATGAAGAGGAACTCTCCCTTTTAAATTCTATTGCAGCTTTGTTCAAAGATGATATTCAAAAACCGAATGAAGCTCAGTTAATTGAAGTTATGTCCGAACTCTTCACAAATGAAAGCATACCTACAAGGTACTATTACAAAGACCTCGTCTATACTAACGGATTATAATTAATAAAATTCATTTTAAGATGGCGGTTTGTTTATATTTTATTCATAATTATATTCTATACTCAAATGTATAAGATAAAGTGCAATTTTAAACAGGTTGGTGAATTATGACTCAAGAGAATCGTTTTAATCCGTTACAAGTTATGGGCTTATTTATAGCCGTTTTAGGTTTAATATTTGTCGCCTTTCCAACAATCATAGGCATCTTTGCAGTTACAGTTATAACGCTTATGTTTCTTGTGATCGGTTTTTTTGCAATGACTTTTGCAATATTTGTTAAAAGCCGTCTTTCAATGCTTGTAAGTTTAGTTATAATCGGTGTCGGTTTTTATGCTTTTGCAAATCCGCAATATGTTCTTTTTCTAATTGGACTTTCTTGTATGTTTGCGGGATTAAATGGCGTTGTACTAACTTTTTCAAAACTAAAAACAAAAAATGAAGGAACAATCATATCATCTATCTTATTGATTCTTTTAGGTGTATTTGCGATGATAAACACAAGGGCAGCACTATCAACAGTCGTTATGATTCTTGGGATTATTATCGTAATCATGGGAGTAATTGTTTTTTTTGTTGGTGCAACCTTTCCCAAAAAAAGCAGTAAAACTTTTATTTATTCTTTCACGTCACAATCATTTGCACATGAAAAGGAAGATGTTGCACCAAAAAACAACAATCGAGTAATTGTTAACATTGATGAAGACGAAGTAGAAGAAATTGATTTTAAAGATTTATAAGCGTAAAATTACTCATAAAGCTATTCCAAATAAGAATTGGGGTAGCTTTTTTACTTTTTTGTATATAACAAAATAGTGATTAATCCACAAATACATGTTAAAATAAATTAAAATTCTGAATATTCCGATTTGTTATTTTGAATTATTTAAACTATGTATAAGGGGTGTCTACTATGAAGTTCAAATCTTTATCAATGCGTTTCTTTATTTATTTACTAATTTTATATGCTGCAATGATTGGATTAAGTTTGATGAAGGTAGGAATAATGGTGCTTTCGATAACGCTGTTTGGCGTATTACTGATTGAAAGCTTACTCTATCAAGTATCTATCAAAAAGCAATTGCGACTCACTTCAGAATATCTTGAAAAAATTGGAACCGGAGACGTTACAGCAAAGTTAAGCAAACAAACTACCTATGAGTTCACTCAAATCTCAGAAATAGTCTCAAAATCAAATAAGAACACTAAATCAATAATTGGAAAAATGTTAACCACCTCTGAGCAATTATTAAATTTAATAGAGAAAATCAAACGTTCTGGCGATGAAATGGAAAATTCATTTTCTTTGGTTTCAAGAAACATCAATGAAATTTCTACTTCAATTGATAATATGTCGAAAGAATCATTGGATATGCAACAAGATGCTGAACAGATGAGAAATGAAATGCAGCAAGTGTCTACTAATTCAGAGACGGCTGAAGACATAGCGAAATTAATGAAAGCAAACTTAGATATGAACAATAAAAATACAATTGAACTCATTAATCGCATGAAATCAAGTGCTGAGAGAAACACTTTAATCTCAAATGAAGTAGCTCAGTTACAGTCCGAAATGCACCGAATCATCGAAATCGTAAATGTGATTAGTAATATTTCTTCTCAAACTAACCTACTTGCACTTAATGCATCAATTGAGGCAGCAAGAGCTGGTGAAGCTGGTAGAGGTTTCGCGGTTGTTGCTGATGAAGTCAGAAAATTAGCAGAGCAATCCAATGAATCATCAGGCGGTATTAGTCGTATGATCGATGAGATTGTGAGTAAGACTGAGCAAATAACAGTCAAAATTACAAGCGAAGTTAAAAATGCAAACGACAATGTTAAATTTGCAGATGAATCAAACGAATTACTTACAGTTAGTTATGAATCCGTTGAAAATACCATAGATATCATCAAAAATATTATAGATCAAATTGAGCACCAGAGCGCTTCAACTGATGATGTTTATAAACTCATTAAGAACATCTCTGATGAAAGTCAAGAAGTAACTGCAAATGTTGAAGAAACTGCAGCTTTAACTGAAGTTCAACTTTCTAATCTCAGCACGATTGTTTCTTCGCTTGATAACTTACTCAACATTTCAAATACGCTGGGTTCAGTTGTTAGTGAATATAAAAAAGGACTTGTTATTAGCGCTGAAGTTAAATCGAAAATTAATCAATCACTAAAATTTTTAAAAGAATACGCTGATAAGTATGGAAACCGTAATGTTAAAGAAATCAATACAAACCATTTAGCAGAAATCAAATCAAACTCTTCTGATTATGAACTCGTTGCTTTACTCGATGCGTCTGGTATTGCATTTGCGTTTTCTCAAGATGTTGGTGTAGCTAATTTAGATGCTTCTCATAGACCTTTTTACAAACAGAGTATTTTAGGTAATGATTATTATTCTGAGCCATATATTTCTTCCATTTCAAATGATTATTGTGTAAGTGTGTCCACCCCTATCAAAAACAATGGTCAAGTAGTCGGTATTTTAGTGTTAGACATAACTTTATAAAGAATCAAATCATAATTTCACAAAAAAACGAGAGCACAATGCTCTCGTTTTATAATTTTTGATATATGCTCACTTCACTAATTTCATCCATCTCTTCAAGTTTTACCTTCACTACTTCTTTACTTGATGTTGGAACGTTTTTTCCTACATAATCTGGTCTAATTGGAAGTTCTCTATGTCCTCGATCCACTAAGACCGCAAGTTGAATTGAACTTGGACGTCCATAATCTATTATTGCGTCCATCGCAGCTCTTACAGTTCGACCAGTATAGATTACATCATCAACTAAAATAACGATCTTTCCATCAATTTTAAAATCTAAAACTAACCCTTTTACATCTGGTTCATAACTTTTTAGTGATAAATCATCTCGATAAAGAGTAATATCCAGCTCACCAACAAGCAATTGCTTTCCTTCAATAATAGCAATTTTACTCGCTAAACGATGTGCTAATGGCACTCCTCTCGATTTGATTCCGATTAAGACAATGTCTTCGATTCCTTTATTTTTCTCAATAATTTCATGCGCCAAACGCATTAATGATCGATCGATCATTTTGTCATCTAATAATTTTGCTTTAAATTCCATAACGACTGCCACTCCTATCTTTACATAAGTTCTTATTTATTTTAATCCTCTGCACTTTCTTAAGAGGTCCTCAAAATAAGGCGGGATTTCAGAATCAAAAGTCATTAGTTCTAAAGTGGTTGGATGAATAAATCCAATTTTTTTTGCATGGAGTGCTTGTCCATCGTGTTTCACCCGTTCATTCTTTTGCCCATAAACTGGATCTCCTAAAATTGGATATCCTAAAGATGCTAAATGTACCCTAATCTGATGAGTTCTACCCGTTTCAAGTCTTAATTTTACAAAAGTGTGATATTTAAATCGTTCTATTACTTCAAAATGTGTTATAGCATTTCTTCCTGAGCTTATTATCGCCATTTTCTTTCTATCTTGTGGATGCCTACCTAGTGGTGCATCCACACTACCGCTATCTTTATTGATCACACCATTAACAATTGCAATATACTCTCTAATTGTAGTCTTTTCTTTTAACTGGTGCGCTAACCATTCGTGTGATTTGTCATTTTTAGCAACCATCAATAAACCAGAAGTATCTTTATCAATACGGTGGACAATTCCAGGTCGAATCACGCCGTTGATAGTTGATAATCGCTCCGAGATGAACATAAGTGCATTTACTAAAGTGCCAGAATAATTACCCGGCGCTGGATGTACCACCATACCTTGAGGTTTATTAACGATAATCACGTCGTCATCTTCGTATACGATATCTAGAGGAATATTCTCTGGTGTGATTTCCAGTATTTGAGGATCTGGAATTTGAACCACAACAACATCATCTGGTTTAATCAGATACTTCTTCACTGTATTTACATTGCCGTTAACGGTAATATGACCTTCACCTATGAGCTTTTGAATATAATTTCTTGATAGGTCTTCAAGTTCAGAACTTATAAACTGATCCAAACGCATTGTTTCAAATTCACATATCAAACTAATTTTGTTGTTCATTTTACCATCCTATTTCTCTTAATGTCATTACATTATATCTATTATCGAGGATTTAATCAATTTATTACAATAAAAACGCATACATCTAATTATAATTTGGTATAATGTTTCAATAGTTAGACTATCAAATGTAAATTTTAAATGGAGGAACAATGGAACCAAAAATTGAAATTAAAAGAATAATACGCATAGCAACTCAAACAGGAAAAATCATGCTTCAAAACGGAGCAGAAACATATAGAGTTGAAGATACCGTTCAGCGAATGGTAGAATCTAGAATAGTTGCACTTAAAAAGATTGAATCCGTAAATGTTTTTGTAATTCCAACGGGTATTATGTTAAGTGTGGATTATGAAAATGATACAATTACCGTTCTAGAAAGGGTCTACCCTGAAGGAATCGATTTAGAAAGTATTGATCGAGCAAACGAATTTTCTAGAAAGTTCACAAGCAGTCTTATCACACTTGACGATGCTGAAGAAGCTCTGGAAGCACTTGCAAATCCACCTAAATTTTCTAAAGTAATTAGAATCCTTGCAAGTGGTATGGGCGGTGGTTTTTTTATATTTCTTTTTGGCGGAACACTTGTAGAATTCTTCTTAGCCTATGTTGCATCAGCGGTTACTGTTCTGTGTATGGATGCTCTTGAATCAAAACATCTAAACTTTTTTATCAAAAATATAATAGGTGGCTTTGTCGCATCTTTGCTGGGTGTAGTCTTAGTCCAATTGATACGCATGGTTGGTTTTGAAGCAAATATTAATACCGTCATCATTGGCCCTTTGATGACCCTTGTTCCTGGCGTATCGCTAACTAATGGTATACGAGATTTAATCTCAGGAGAACTTTTAGCAGGTAGTGCTAAAATTATGGAAGCCTTGTTTATCGCTATAGCGCTTGCCTTTGGCGTCGGTATGGTATTACAATTTAGTTTAAAACTCATATAGGGAGATGGCATATGATCTATTTTACACAAGCAATATACTCATTTTTAAGTGTTGTTGGCTTTTCAGTTCTCTTTAATCTACCTAGAAAATTAATTATCGCGGCGAGTTTATCTGGTATGTTTGGTTGGTTACTTTACTATTTCTTCCAATCACTCGGTACAAATTTTATCGTACCAGCCTTTGTCGGTTCAATCGTGGTTGGTTTCATAGGCGAAATTCTTGCTGCTATAAAAAAACATCCTGCTACAATTTTTACAATCCCAGGTATAATCCCTTTTGTACCTGGATATGGTATTTATTATACGATGCTTCATATTGTTGAAAAAGACTTTAATCTAGCTCTAACTACTGGTGCTGAATCACTATTTATAGCGATCTCAATAGCATGTGGCATCGTCCTTGCGACTTCATTTGTCAGAATTATAAAACCAAACATTGAAAAGCTATTTTTCTAAATAGATTAAATCACTTTCATCTATAAAACTTATAAAAGGCCAGCTTCGTAGGAAGCTGACCTTTTTCTATATCTTTATTTAGGTGGCATAACCATCGCTTTACCGTCAATCACTATCTCACCATGTTGGTTTGTACATGTTGTTCTAAGAATCAATCTGTTCTTCTCTTCAAATCTTTCAACCACTTCAACTTTTGCTTCGATTGTGTCTCCAAATTTTACAGGTCTTTTAAAGCTCAACTCTTGTGATAAATAAATTGTCCCTGGACCTGGTAAATGGCATCCCAAAACTGTTGAAATTAAACTTGCAGTTAACATACCATGTGCAATTCTCTCTTTAAACATTCCTTTTTCAGCTTCTACAGCATTTACATGAGCGGGATTAAAATCACCACTGATGCCAGCATACATGTAAACATCTGATTCTGAAATTGTCTTAGTGAAACTTGCTGTATCACCAACTTGGATTTTATCAATAGTCTTTAACATTAAATTGCCTCCTATAATCGTAAACCACCGTTTACAGATAAATTGTGACCAGTAATAAATGATGCTTCATCACTTGCTAAGAATAATACTGCGTTTGCGATTTCCTGTGGTTCACCCAATCTACCTAACATCGTTTTAGCTCTAATTGGATCTAAAACTTTATCAGGTACAGTTTTCATCATCTCTGTGTTTACATAACCTGGAGCAACTGAGTTTACGCGGATTGCTTCGCCTTTTCTAGAAAATTCTTTAGCCCAAGTTTTAGCAAGTGCAATAACACCAGCTTTTGTAGCCGCATAGTTAGATTGGCCAACATTGCCGTATTCACCTACTACTGAAGCGATATTGATAATTGAACCTGTTTTTTGCTCTAACATAACAGGCGCAATAGCTTGGGTTAAATTAAATACACCTTTAAGATTTACATCAATAACAAGATCCCACATTTCCTCAGTCATCTTGTTAACCAAAGCATCTCTAGTAATTCCTGCATTATTGACTAAGATGTCAATGTGTCCATATTTCTTTACAGTATCCGCGATAAACTGTTCAATATCTGAACGCTTAGTCACGTTAAGCTTGTATCCTTCTACATTCTCACAAGTGTAAGTTAAATCTGACATATCTACAGCGATTACTTTAGCGCCTTCTCTTGCAAAGGTTTCACTAATACATTGACCAATTCCTTGTGCACCGCCTGTTACAACTGCTACCTTGCCTTCAAGTCTTTTCATTTCAAACCTCCTAAAATCCCATTGAAATTCTTTCAACTTTAAATATTGCAATTCCTGTGCCAATAATTTAGATTTAAACACCTCAAACCGAAAAAAAAATTTATTTATCTTTTAATTTTGACTGTTCAATTTGTAAATCTAAAGATACAATACTATTATATCAAAAACCACTATATTTTGGAGGTAAATATGTCAAATACTATAAATAACGAAAAAATTAATGCTTTCTTCGATTATTTCAACAATACTTCTCGTACAACCGTGGAATTCTTAGTCGATGGCATTGGCTGGTTAGTCGTTTTAAAAGAAAACATAGAAATTGTGTCCGACAACTGGTTTGCATCAACAAAATATACTTCATCTACTTGTAAAATTCTTGAGCCTGATACTGCAAGTTTAATCTGTTTTTCAAATGTTTATCAAAAAAACTCAACATTTATTGAAAACAATAACAATGTAAAATACAATTTACTCTTTGATGAGATTTGTATTTTTGTTGATAAAATTGTTGCTTTTCATTAAATTAGATCAAAAAAAAAAATAAAACTACAATACTGATCATTTAGATCAATATTGTAGTTTTTTATTACATTGAATGTTCTGCGATCTTTGCAAGTGGACTTCTTTCAACTTGTTTTAAGGTAATATGTCCAGTTAATTTGTAAGGTTTCATTTTTTCAATAGTATAGACTAAGCCATTTGATTTAGCATCTACAAGAACATTATCAATTTGGTTATCACTTGGATCTCCAAGAAAAACAAATTTAGACCCAAACCCCGCACGCGTTAACATGAGTTTCGCCAGATGTGGCGTAATTTCTTGAGCTTCATCTACGATTACCAAAGCATCTGTAAGCGTCCTTCCTCTCATATAGGTGAAAGTCTTGGTCTCAATAACACCGTATTTTCTGTACTGTTCTATGAAATCGTCTACGCTAAACTCTGGTTTTTCAGAATATACCATGTGTCTACCCTTACTAATAGTTTCCTTTTGTTTCTTCAAAATTTTCTGGTCAACCAAGCTTTCTATTGCATCATAAAAACTACCCATCCAAGGTCTTAATTTTTCTTCTTCAGTACCAGGTAAGTAGCCTATATCATTTCCTGCTGGAACAACTGGTCTAACAAAGACAACCTTTCTATATTGCCCTTGTTCGATAACTTTCTGGAGTGCAACAGCTGTTGCCATTATCGTTTTACCAGATCCTGCACCACCTGATATTGACACGAAGTGTATATCCGGATTTAATAGCAACTCGTAAGCCATTTTTTGTTCCCTATTGATAGGGGTTAGTCCCCATGACGCTTCTGATTGATACCTTAAAGGTACAATTTTATCACCGTCATATCGTGCTAATATTTCATGCCCTTCTCGATCGAGACTCTTAATATGCAAAAATTCATTAGGAAACAATGCCGCTTTTAAATCCTCAGGTGCAGTTAATCCACCTGAATAGATGGCGTCTATATCTTTACTATACATTTCAGTGTCCATATAACCTTTGTAAAGGTCGTCTGTTTCAATTTTATCATTCTGATAGTCCTGTATATCCAAACCTATTGCGTCGCCCTTAATCGCCATATAAAGGTCTTTTGTGACCAGTATGGTTTGTGTGGGGGCATAGATTTCTTGTAATTTTTTAGCAACTGCCAATATCTTCGTATCGTTTTTTGAATTATCAAGTCCATCTGGTAAAGTTGAATAGTCTAAGTGATTTAATTCAATTCTAAGTGTACCGCCACTCTCTAGTTTCACCCCTTCAGATAAACTACCTATTTTTCGAATATTACTTAGTTCTCGCGCAGCACTTCTAGCGTGATAGCCAACTATACCTTCTCTTTTTTTCAAATGGTCTAATTCTTCAATACAGATAATGGGAATAATGATGTTATTATCTTCAAATTTGTAAAAGCAAAATGGATCGTGGATCATGACGTTTGTGTCCAAAATATAGTTTTTTATCATAATTGCCTCCTTTAGCTTCTAATACTGTTTATTATAAACTAACATTATTATTATCTTGTTTGAAGGAAATCAATAACATGTAAATTATAACAATCTTTCTATTGCTTTGGCATATATTTGAGCACATTTAACAAACGCGTTGATATCAATGTACTCATCGGTTTGGTGAGCAACTTTTTCTTGACCAGGAAAAATTGGTCCAAACGCGACAATATTTGGCATTGCTCTCGCATAAGTTGCACCACCCGTGGATATTGGCTCACCAGATAACCCAGTCTCTTCTTCGTAAACTTCAACTAGCGTTTTTATCAAAACAGAATCTCTTTGCGCATAAAGTGGTGCAAGATAATCAAGTTCTTCATAAATTAAACCATATTTTTCTGCAACGCGCATTATCCCATCAACTATAAATTTTTTATCAACGGTAACAGGAATTCTCATGTCTATTCCAATAACCTCACCAAAATTGCTTAAATCAATTTGATTCACCGATAAAGTTAATTCACCCGATGGCTCATCCATTAAGCTTCCGAAAATAAGTTCGCCATTATGGGTAAATCCGATTTTTTCATTTAAAAAATTAATGGCAGGAGACTCAATGCCAATACTCTGTAACGCGCAAGCCATCCTCACAATTGCATTGATACCTGCAGAGGGTTTTGCCGCATGTGCGCTTCTACCGATAACATAAAGCTCATCAGCTTCAATTTCATAGTCAAAACCAAGTTTTTTGAGTTGTTTTTCTAACCTAAAAATATGATCCCCTAAATAGAAAGTGGATTCTGGAACTGCATTCATAGCAGTACCTCCTCGCACACGAAGATCAGTTTTTTTATCAGATTTTAGCCTAAATTGGAGCAATCCTTTTTCTGCATAAACAACTGGGAAACTAGAATCAGGTGTAAATCCAAAAGTAGGTAGTTCTTCTTTCTGAACATATCTACAAATGCCTCGCCATGTGTTTTCTTCATCCGTTCCAATAATAATTCTAATGCGTTTATTAAAGGCTACATTTGCATCAATTAAGGCTTTAACTGCATAGATTGCTGCGATTAAAGGACCTTTATCATCAATTGCACCTCTACCATATATTTTGCCTCCAGTGATTTCACCTTGAAAAGGCGGATGTTTCCAGTTATCTTTGTCACCTTCTGATACGACATCGACATGACCTAAAATGCCGATTAAATCTTCACCTTGTCCATAGTCTGCATATCCATAATAACCTTTTGGGTCGTAATACGTTTTAAAACCTAACTTTTCACAAATATCAAGCGCTTTTTTTAAGGCAAGATCAACTTCTTTTCCAAATGGTTTAGTTTCATCTGTTTCATCTATCACACTAGGAATACTGAGCAGTTCAACAAGAGCTTTAATCATTTCGTCTTGATTGGAAATCACATTATTTCGTATTTGCATACCTTCGCCCCCTCACCTTTACAAATCACTGATTAAAATTGATTTATCTAATATATAACCTCTATTTAATTTGGCAATCAACAATTTATTTATTATTAGTTGCATTTTTTTATGTACTTTCCCTTTATTCATAACAAAACCCACTAAAACATACGTCATAGTGGGTTTTGAATTGATTATTGATTAGTTTTTAGTGACAAATAATCCTACTTCATGGCCATTAAGTTGATGCCATTCATAAGCTTGCTCTGAATTTAACACGATTGCAGTTGCAAGTGTTTCAGACTTAACATATTCTGCATATTCGTTTATTGCTACTGCAAATGCTTCTGGCGCATTGTAGTAAATTGTTATATGATCCATCATCTCAAAATCATTAGATTTTCTAAGTTGTTGAACCCTAGAAATTAGCTCTCTCGCATAGCCTTCTTTGATTAACTCTTCTGTTAAATGCGTATCGAGTATAATAAATCGATTGTTCTCCATTTTCACAGTGAAGCCTTCTTTAGCATTGATATTGACAAGTACATGATCAGAAACAGCTTCAAATGCTTCACCAGCAACTTGAAGTGTTACAGTTTCACCTGCATCAAATTTCATCGCATAGACTTGTGGATCAAGTTCTGATAATGCTTTTCCAAAGGCGCCCATATTTTTACCAATGATTGGACCCAACTCTTTAAAGTTAGGTTTTAACTGGAAGTTCATATAATTTGGTAAGTCATATGTGAACTTAACATTTTTCACATTGAGTTCTTCTTTGATCAAATCCACTAAATCGCCGATTAATTCCTCGTGTTTACCATCTACAATCACTTCTTGAATTGGTTGTCTAACTTTAATTTTTACAGATTCTCTCGCAGCTCTACCTAGTGTTACAAGCTCTCTTATCAAATCCATTCTCGCTTCAACATGCTTGTCGATGATAGCTTCATTCACAACCGGATAGTCACTTACATGTACTGATGTTCCACCTGTGAGATTTCTGTAAATTTCTTCAGTTAAAAATGGTGCAAATGGTGCTGCAAGTTGACAAACAGCGATTAACACTTCATTCGTTGTATTGTAAACAGATTTTTTGTCTTCAGTTAACTCAGTCTCCCAAAAACGTCTTCTCGATCTTCTGATGTACCAGTTAGACAAATCTTCACTTACGAATTCTTGAATTTTTCTAACGGCTTTCGTCATATCAAACACATCGATATCTTCTCTAACACCTTTCGTTAATGAATTGAGTTTCGATAGGATCCATCGATCGAGCTCTGGTCTTTCATTTGGCTCAACATAGAAACTATTAACATCAATTTTGTCATTATTAGCATAAAGCGTAAAGAAATTGTATACATTTCTAATGGTTCCAAAGAATTTAGAATTTACTTCAATTAAACCATCTTCATCAAATTTAGTCGGCGTCCAAGCTGGTGAAACATAATATAAATACCATCTTACGACATCGGCACCATACTTATCAAGAAGTTCAAAGGCATCAACCCCATTTCCTCTTGATTTCGACATTTTTTTACCGTGTTTATCTAAGATCAAATCATTGACCAGAACATTTTTATAAGGAGAAGTTCCCATTACAAAAGTACTAATCGCTATAAGTGAATAAAACCAGCCTCTAGTTTGGTCAATTCCTTCACAGATAAAGTCTGCAGGGAAAAGTGAATCAAATTCTTCTTTGTTCTCAAATGGATAGTGATGTTGTGCAAAAGGCATAGCCCCACTGTCGAACCAACAGTCAATTACGTCTGGTACACGGTGCATTACATCGCCACATTTATCACATTTTAAATGTACATCATCAACATATGGTCTATGAAGCTCGATGTTAGAATTGATGTCTTCAATCGCTCTTTCTGCAAGTTCTGCTCTTGAGCTGACAGATGTTGTATGTCCACAATTACATCTCCAAATATTGAGCGGTGTGCCCCAATATCTACTTCTGGAAATTGCCCAGTCATTTAAGTTTTCTAGCCAGTTACCAAAACGTTTTTCCCCTACATAGTCTGGATACCAGTTTACTTTATTGTTATTCTCAATAAGTAAATCTTTGAGTTTGGTCATTTCGATATACCAGCTTGGTTTAGCATAGTAAAGAAGCGGTGTTCTACATCTCCAGCAATGAGGATAATTGTGTTCCATCTTTTGACGTTTGAACAATTTACCATTTTCAGCAAGCCATGTCACGATCTCAGGGTCTGCATCGATCACAAAGGTTCCCTTCCAAGGTGTTTCAGTATATTTACCTTCTTCGTCTACTGGCTGAAGTACTGGAAGTCCATATCTAACGCCAGTGTTGTAGTCATCTTCACCAAAAGCAGGTGCAGTATGGACAATACCTGTTCCATCTTCAACAGTAACGTAGTCCGCACAAGTCACAAAAAACGCTTTTTTGTCAACATTCACAAATGGCATGATTTGTTCATATTCTACATATTCTAATGCTTTTCCTAAAATTTCTTCAAGCACTTCAAATTCACCTTCAAGTACTTTTGGTGCAAGGTTTTTTTCAATATAAAGTACTTCATCATTATATCTAACTTTTACATAGGTTTCGTTAGGATTCACCGTCAAAGCGACGTTTGAAGCAAGTGTCCAAGGCGTTGTCGTCCATACCAGGAAATATTCATCGACGTCTTTTCTCTTAAATTTAACATATACAGTAACTGTTTTAATTTCTTGATAGCCCTGTGCCACTTCATGCGATGCAAGACCGGTTCCACATCTTGGGCAGTAAGGCAATATCTTGTGACCTTCATAAATATATCCTTCTTTGAAGAATTTATCTAAGATCCACCATTCACTTTCAATGTAGTCATTCTCAAGTGTAATATAAGGATGATCTAAATCGATAAGATATGCCATTTTTTTAGTCATCTCTCTCCACGCGTCTTCATATTCAAAAACAGACGAACGGCATTGGTGATTAAAGTTCTCAATTCCATATGCTTCAATAGCAGATTTATCATTGAGGTTTAAGCGTTTCTCAACTTCAATCTCAACAGGAAGGCCATGAGTATCCCAACCTGCTTTTCTCTTAACTTGATAACCCTGCATCGTCTTAATACGACAAACAGAATCTTTAAGTGCACGTGCCAATACATGATGAATACCTGGTTTTCCGTTGGCTGTAGGTGGACCTTCATAAAAAATAAACGATGGTTTTCCCTCTCTGCTCTCAACACTTAATTTAAGTAGATCAATGTCTTCCCAATAATCTCTTACTAATTTTTCATTTTCTGCAACCAATTTTTTAGTCAATTCTTTGTAACTCATCACTGCCATCCTTTCAAACTTATTCTCAAAAAAAATAAAAATCCCATAGCCTAAGCTATGGGACGAATTAACCGTGGTACCACCCAAATTACATCTATACTCAGATAAATGCATCTTTCTCATGATAACGGTATCTAACCGGTCTGATCTACTTTATCCATTTCGAACAGACAACTATGGGTGATATTCATCCTACATTGACGTATCAGTTCACACCACCCACTGACTCTCTTTACGTATGCAAAATTACTCGTCCCAATTTTAGTTTATGCCTTATGATTTTTTTATAATTATAGCTGAATACTGTATACTCGTCAACTATGGAATGCGAATTATTTATTCACTTGCAGTTTCTTCGAGTACCTTCAACTGATTCTCTACCAAAACTTTAAAGCGCATTTGGAAAGTTTGAAGTGCATGTTTTGCATCTTCATGTCTCTTAAGAACGCTTAAAACTTCGTTATTTGCATCGCTAATCAAGCGCTTAGCCTGCTCATCCGCGCGTTCAATGATAAAATCAGCTTTATCATTTGCAGATTTGATCATATCTTCAGACGTTCTTTGTGCTAAAACCATTGCTTCAGTGATGGTTTTTTCCATTGATTGATACCTTTCAAGTTGCTTTTCATAATCGTGAAGTTTGGAAGTCGTTTCAATGTTAACTTGAATTAAATCTTCCATACTTCTTACAATCAATGCTAAAAATTCTTCTACTTCTATTTCATTATAACCTCGTATGCTCTTACCGAAGTGTTTATTTTGTATATCTAATGGTGTTAGCATAGTTCCCCCTATTCTTCAGCGTGTAATAACGGAAAGAACGATCCGTATTCTATCTTTTTTAGTCACGCCTAAAACCTCGTCTAGATGAAAACGTCCATATCCTCTTACGGATATCAAATCAGATACCTTAGGAGCATATTCTGGTTTAGAAATTACTTGATGATTCAATTTAACTTTTTCACTTAGAATTAAGTCTTGTGCCATTGAGCGTGAAAGATTATAACATGCTGCAATGACGCTATCAAGTCTAAGTGAACTTACAGTTGAATTCACTTTTTTAGTTTCAACTTGCTTACTTTTTACAAGGTCAAATGATATATGCTTGATGTTGACGCCTGCTCTGCCGACTTTATCAACACTATTTTCAAAATAGCTAGCAAGTTCCGCGGATACAGCAACTTGAAATCCGCTATCAAAAACGACGATATCACCTATTTTATTGCGCTTAATGCCCAATGCCATCAGTGCACCGAGCGCATCTCTATGCTCTAAAGTGTTAAACTTCTGATTATAGGTTACTTCCAATAGAGCAATAATTTCTTCCACCTTTGGAATTTCAACATATTCAGGAGCAAAAATAAGCTTCGCTCTTTCAAAATCAGTAAATACACCCCATTTTAAAGAAATCAATTCCGTAAATTGATCACATATTTTTTCAAAAACATATATCAAATCCGGTGATAGAAATTCAGTTATTTGAATCTCGTAAAAGGTTTCAGCGGTTACTAACTGGTCAAGTGTCTTTATAAAAAGACCCTCATCATCAATAAAACTCGCATATTGCAGAAGAACCCACTTACGATCTATCATAAGATTGTAAAAACGATTGCCATGAGAACTTGTATTAAAATAAATGCAACTAAAGGACTAAAATCTACCATGTTGCCCCCAATTTTCATTCTGAATAAGAATGCTCTAATTGGAGCAATTATTGGTTCAGTTAACATGACCAATATTCTCATAATTGGATTTTGAGGGTCTCTAATAAACCAAGACAACATAGCACGCCCAAAAATCAAGTATGTGACGACTTGTAGAAAATAGTAAATTGCTACTTTTAATAACTCTAACATAATTGTCCCCTTTATTATTCACGAAGCCAAGTACTAACTGGCGTTTCGCTTTTATTTATAACATCTCCAGTAATATCTACATTTTGTGGTGCAAGGATAAATATACCTTTTGCAACTTGTTGGATATGTCCATCAAGTGCATAAAGTGCGCCTGAACAGAAATCAAAAATCTTTCTTCCAAGGTCTTTGTCAAGTTCAGATATGTTCATAACAACCGGTCTTCTACTTTTTAATGTATCAACGATATGTGTTGATTCATCAAAAGTTTTCGGATTAAATAAAACCACATTCATCTGTGCGTTAGAGTGAATATTTAAGATTTTGTTTGATGTTTTGATTGTATTCATCGATTTTTGACTTGCATCCGAGATTGCATTAAGTGTCATATTTGTTTCTTCCATTTCTAAATCAGTGCGTTTCATATCCTCATAAAAATCTTCAGTACGGTCTTCTTCATGTGAGTCTACGCCCCAAAAAAATTTAATCTTATCAATAAAACGATCAGCCATATATGCTCCTCCTTTAAGGATTATTATATTCTTTTTCCATAGATTTTAGTGCCAATACGTAACATGTTGGAACCTTCTTCTAATGCTACCTCATAATCACCCGACATACCCATGGATAGGTATATGGATTTTACATTATTATAATTATAATCCTCTAATCCATCGTAAAGCTTTTTCATTACTTTAAAATCACTTCTTAAAAGTTCTGGATCATCAACGAACGGAGCAATGTTCATTAGTCCACATACCCGAACATGAGTTAACTGCTGTATTTGCTCTAATAAAGGCGCTAGTTCATCAGGAGAGATGCCAAATTTTTGTGTTTCATCAGCAACATTAACTTGGATCAACACATCTTGAACTTTACCTATTTTTTCAGCGCGATTTGATATTTCTTGTGCCAATTTAAAACTATCAACGGAATGAATTAAATCAACCTTATCAATTATATATTTTACTTTATTTGTCTGCAAATGTCCAATGAGATGCCATTTAACGCCTGGTTTTACAGCATCGAACTTTCTGATAATCTCTTGTACTTTATTTTCTGCGATATTTTGGATGCCATAATCGATTGAGGCATTGATCACATCCGCTTCATACGTTTTCGTCACCCCTAAAAGAGTAATAGACTCTTTTGACTTCCCAATTTTTTCGCAAACAGTTGCAATATCGTTATTCACTACACTTATTTGCTCATCTAAATACTCAAAGTTCAAAAGCTCACCTCCCAATATCTACTCCATTCGATCGCCACTCTTGTACTTACTGCCATTTCTGACAACTTCTTGATTTAATTTGATACTTCTTACAACACCAATTTTTTCATCATAAAATTGTTCGTTATAAACAATTGCGAAGTCTGAGTCATAGCCAAGTATTTTTACAGGTGTGAAAACCAATTTTCGCTCTTTATCTACTGTATATACGCCGATATTACCATCGATGTTTACAATTGAATCCATATAAATCTTTAAACCGCGATAATTTTCCCTAATAATACTACAGTTGATTAATCTTCTACTGAAAAAGCCATCGAAGCCATCTCTAAGTTGAATGACGGCAACTGCTTTTTCGTTGTTAGTGAAAACATCGTAAACTTCGCCTTCAAGCGCCTTACCATCAATAACAGCCGATATACTTTGAACATTTTTATAAGTATCAATCTCTTCATTTGGCACTATTGCAGCGATAAAATAGTTGGCATTATCTACAATTTTAAAAAGTTTATCTTTGGGTTTTACTGCTGTGTGAACCAGCGAGCTTTCTTTTAGTTCTAAAGAACTAATTTCATCATAATTGATATTATAAAGGTTATCAATAGTCAGAAAGTCCTCATATCCATCCATTTTATAAGTTAACACGCCATTTGCCGGTGTATAAATTGCCTGTTTTTGACCTTCCATCAAAGTACCTTCACCTATTGTCTTTTCAGAATAAGATGCAGTTCTATTTGATAAAAACTTATTTTCAGTTTGCAATTTATCAAGGCGTTCTAACTTTTGAATCAATTGTTGCTTTAACGAAGGAATCAAGTTATATTGACCTGCATCCATTTGAAACAAAATTTCATTTTTAAGTGTCGTAATATCATATTCTAACGAGTTGTAGTCAAATTCAATTTTCTTTCGATTTATTTCCTTCTCATTTGAATCCTCAACAACTGTCTCAGAGCCATCATTAAAAATTTCAGCAACTTGATGATTTTTTTCGACAATTTCACCTTCATTTGCAAAGTAGGTGATTTTTCCAGTCAAATTGGTATCTACGACAAGCTCATTTCGAAGAACAAGTGCTTGATATTGATTTTCAATATTTAGATTACCCACTTCAACAAGGTAAGTCTTTTGCTCACTGTAAAATAAATCAATGCCCAATTTGACGATGAAATAGATGAAAATTCCAAAAACTGCCAAACTTATAATGATGCGTCCATATTTGGGCCTACGTTTTTTACGAACTGTTTTGGTCATGAATAACCCCTTTTAGAGAAGATATACTAAATCCAATTTTCTAAATTTGTAGCATACTCATCAAGTTCATGCTTTCTTTGGCGTGTCATCAGATGATTAACCGCTTCTCTTGCATTTTTATTTTCATATAAAACCTGATATAGTTCATTTGTGATCGGCATTTCAAGTCCATGTTTTTTCATTAAAACATAAGCTGCCTTAACTGTATAAGCACCTTCAACAACCATTCCGACATGCTCTATTGCTTCTGAAAGTGTCTGACCTTCGCCCAGCATAATACCACATCTTCTATTTCTACTATGCATACTTGTACAAGTTACAATCAAGTCACCAACACCAGCTAAACCTTTAAAAGTTTCAGCATTAGCACCCATTGCGATACCTAAAATCGCAATTTCTCTAATTCCTCTAGTGATTAATGCGGCTTTGGCATTGTCTCCATATCCTAGACCATCACTCACACCAGCACCGAGTGCAATTATATTTTTCAAAGCACCACTGATCTCAACACCGATTACATCGGGATTAGTATAAACTCTTAAGAAATCATTTGAAAATAAATCTTGAATGCATTCGGCTGCCACACGTGATTTAGAAGCAGAAACCAGTGCCGTTGGCAGTCTCAAGGCAACCTCCTCAGCATGTGAAGGTCCTGATAACGTTACAAAAGTAGCACCCGGTAAAATTCGTTCTGTTATTTGCGAAACAGTTTCAAGCGTTTCCATGTCAATCCCTTTAGAAACATTGACAATAATCGTTTCCTTATTGATAAGTTTTTCATCAACAAAACTTGCCAACGTCTTACCAAACTGTTGTGAAGGTACTGAAAATACAATTACTTCTGCATCTTTTAAAGCTTCTACCTTATCGCTTGTAAATCTTATATTTTCTGAAATACTTACCCCTGGTAGATATTTCTCGTTTTTATGCGTTAAATTAATTTGATCAATTTGTTCTTTGCCTCTCGCCCAGACCATTACATTATGTCCATTTTCGTTTAAAACCATTGAAAGTGCAGTTCCCCAGCTCCCCGCTGCTATCACTGTAATTTTCAAATTTTACCTCCTTGAATGCTACGCTTAATTAGACTCTAAAGGTTATTATAACACAATTTCAGAGGTGAAACCATCATTCAAAAGCTAAATAAACGCCAAATAAAATCTAAATATTATTTAATTATGATCTAATTATGCCTAACAAAAAACATTTTCTGGTTAAAAAAAATCTCCATCATCATCGTCATCGTCTTCATCGTCTTCGTCGTCTTCTTCATCTTCATCGTCTTCGTCATAGAAATCGTCATCGTCATCGTCATCATAAGGATCTTCTTCTCTATCACTACGAGGTGTTCTTATGAGTGGATTGCCATCATCATCTTCATCTTCTATTAAATCATCATCAATATCATCTTCAGGGCTAGGTGCTTCATCGTAAGGATATTCAATCATATAAGCCTCCTAATTTAAAATTATTGCATGATCAACATATTGTAAAAACATAAAAAAGACACAGAAATCACCTGTGTCTTCTGACACACTTGGTGTCTATTGCTCGCCTCTTGCTTTTACTTTAAATACAATAGGTGTGCCTTCATAATTGAAATTTTTGCGAATTTGATTTTCAAGATATCGTACATATGAAAAGTGAGCCAACTCCGTTTCATTGACAAACAGTACAAAAGTTGGTGGCTTAACCGATACTTGGGTTGCATAGTATATTTTAAGTCTCTTTCCCTTATCTGATGGCACTTGATTAAGCGCAATTGATTCATTGATTATATCATTTAAAACACCTGTAGAAATTCTAAGTGCATGGTTATTAGAAACGTATTTCGCTTGTTCTAGTAATTGATTGATTCGCTGTCCTGTTAAAGCAGATACAAACATCACTGGCGCATACATCATAAAAGGAAATTCTTCCTTAATACGCATTTTAAATTCATTAAATGTATGGTTATCTTTTTCAAGAAGGTCCCATTTATTGATAACAAAAATTGAAGCTTTTCCCGCTTCATGAGCGTAGCCTGCAACTTTTTTATCTTGATCAGTAATTCCTTCTGCAGCATCAATAAGAATAAAGCATACATCCGATCGTTCTATAGCCGTAATCGTTCTGAGTACACTGTATCTTTCAATAGATTCGTTGATTTTCGATTTTCTTCTGATACCAGCCGTATCGATCAGTACATATTTTTGATCTTTAAATTCAAATGGTGTATCTATAGCATCTCGGGTTGTACCTGCAATCTCAGAAACAATCACTCTGTTTTCGCCAATAATTTTATTTACCATAGATGATTTTCCAACATTTGGTTTACCAATCAATGCAATGCGAATCGTTTCATCATCTTCTTCAAGTGCTTCATGAGGTGGAAACATTTTTACAACATCATCAAGTAAATCTCCAAGTCCCATGGCATTTACGGACGAAATCATAACAGGTTCACCTAACCCCAGGTCATAATAGTCATAAAAATGATCCGGTTTTTTGTATTGGTCAATTTTATTGAGTACTAACAAAACTGGCTTTTTAGATCTTCTAAGCATATGTGCTATATCTTCATCAGCAGAAGTATAAGAAAACTTTCCATCACAAACAAATATGATGACATCTGCAGTATCTATCGCAATTTGTGCTTGGTCTCTCATCTGCGTCATGATAATATCTGTAGAATCAGGTTCAATACCTCCAGTGTCTATCATAGCAAATCTATGGGTTAACCACTCACAATCTGCATATATACGATCTCTGGTTACACCAGGTGTATCTTCAACGATAGAGATACGCGACCCGGCAATTCTATTAAAAAAAGTGGATTTACCCACATTTGGTCGTCCAACGACCGCAACTATTGGTTTTCTAAGCATGCTTTCCTCCATATAATAAATGCTGTAAAAGCGCCTCGCCTTCACAATCCACTTTAACAAATGGAATCCCAAAGCGCTTATTTAAGTCATCGATTGACATATCATCTAACAGAATCTCTTCATCTGATCGGAACATAGAAGCTGGCATTAATACACAATCAAATTTAGAAATGTCCAAATTTGATTCTAGCTGCGTTTCAATGTCCTTTCCAGTTAATAGTCCTGCAACCGTAATTTTATCGCCAAAAAAATCATTCATAATTGGTTTAACTTGAACCTCAACTGTAGGAAAAGATTGAGAAACTTTTACTAACATATCTTCAAGAAATGGATATGCAGCAGTTCCAGTTATAACGATAACTTTTTGTGGTAAAAGTGATTTTTTTAGTTTACTCTTTTTTTGATACTTTATAATGGCTTCGTCTAATTCAGTTCGAAGTTTTCGAATCATACCTATGCCATCTTCTAATTGAATATAACTTTCATAAGCATCATTTTCCGGAAAATCTTGTTCTGCAAGAATATAAAATTCGTCCGCTAAAAACGCAAATCGCGTTCCAATTTTTTCAAGTGCTGTTTGCTGTAATTCATGGACAATTCTGATTGTATCTTGCGCTTCGACTTTATTAAACCCACGCATAGGTAATAGCCCCTCGCGATGATTTGTTAATCCAATAGGCACAATCGCTACACTATTTAGATTTGGTCTTAAAGTCATCAAATCCATAACAGTTGTTTTTAGCGCTTCTCCATCATTGTAATTAGGACATAAAACAATCTGAGCATTTACGGTTATACCACCCTCTACTAATTGTTTAAGTCTTGACATGATGTTGCCTGCAAACTTGTTATTAAGCATCTTTTGTCTTAATTCCGGATTTGTCGTATGGACAGATACATTTATAGGGCTAATTCTGTACCTAATAATTCTATTGATGTCATCATCTTTAAGGTTTGTAAGCGTCACAAAATTACCTTGTAAAAAAGATAATCTGGAATCATCATCTTTAAAATAAAGTGAATCTCTCATTCCTTTTGGAAGCTGATCAATAAAACAAAACACGCAATTATTGGTACAACTTCGAGCATGATCGATGATTGGATTTTCAAATTCTATTCCTAAAGTCTCATCAAAATCTTTATCGATTTCAAGTTCCCAAATCTCACCATCTTGTTTCTCTATCTCAATTTCTATATACTCATCATTTATCAAAAACATATAGTCGATGATGTCCACTACAGGCTGTCCATTTATTGAGTGAAGGATATCTCCAACTTCTATTTCGAGCTCTTCGGCAAGTGAATTTTTATCAACTGATTTTATGCGATTCATTTCAAACCCTCTCTAAAAAAAGTGCTATGCAACCAGTATATAATTGTATTACACCTGTTAGGGAATTACAACTTTTATTTTTTAGCGATAAAGGTACTCATCGAACCCCTTGGATAACCCGTTCTTCTATGGGAGTGAAATTCTTCAGAATTACATATTGTACATTCTGGATTAATCTCTATTTGAGAAAGCGAAACGCCTTGCTTTAACATAGCGATTGCATTTCCTTGCTTTAAATCCATCATATACTTTCCGTTTTCTTTTGGGATGACAAATGCTTTCAACTGTTCATTAGAGAAATTTTTTCTAAAGGCCTCAATAACAGGTTCATCTACTTCATAACAACAGATTCCAGCACAGTGTCCAATCCCTATTCTCATGAGATCTAGAGAAAAACCCATCCTCGTCAAGAATTTTATAACCTCTTGTGCCATAAGGTTTGAAGTTCCTTTCCATCCACTGTGAACCGTTGCAATATATCCTGATTCTATGTCTTCATAAACCAGTGGTACACAATCGGCATAAAAAGTCATAAGTACGACATCGTCCCGTGAAGTAATCAGACCATCTGTATCAGGCGATACAAATAAACGATAATCATCTAAATCGGAGTTTGAAGTATCTATTTGCTTAAGTGTATTAAAATCAAAAGTTCCATCAATGTGTAAGACATTATTTGAGTGTACTTGTTGCGTCGCAATAATAGTCTTAGATTTAATACCAATTTCATCAAGCGCTCGTTTTATATTTGTAAGTACATGCCTTTTTTCGTCAAAACCAAAAAAACTAGTATTCATCGACTCAAACGCACCAACACTAACACCGCCAAGTCTTGTGGTAATGCCATGTAATGCACCAATATTTTTAAACTTTCTCATAGTCCTCACCATTCAATAATATACATAGTAAAAAAAGCAGTTTACACTGCTTTGAATTTGTTCACTGGTGTGTTTTTTCTTGTAGTAATTTTGTCAACTCATTGATAAATGTATTGATGTCTTTAAACTGACGATAGACAGATGCAAATCTAACATAAGCAACTTCATCAAGATCTTTAAGTCCAGACATCACTAGTTCACCGATTAACTCAGATTGAATTTCTTTTTCCATAGAAGTGTGCATACGCGTTTCAATTTGATCAATTAATCTTTCCATTTGCTCCATTGAAACAGGTCTTTTTTCACAAGCTCTAATAATTCCATTTAAAACTTTCATCCTATTGTAGGATTCACGGGTGCCATCTTTTTTTACGATGATAATAGGTATTTCTTCAATTTTCTCATAGGTTGTGAATCTCTGATTGCAATTGATACATTCTCTACGACGTCTTATCACATGACCATCATCAGTTGGTCTCGAATCAATTACTTTGGATTCAAGACTGCTACAATAAGGACACTTCATTGTTTCACCTCGATTTCATAGTGTACATCTATTATTTGTGACTTTAAAAAAAAACCTTGCTAGAAGCAAGGTTATCTTTTCTTTCTTAAAAACGTTGGTATATCAAAAGTATCATCCTCTGCAGGGTCAGCTTCTGCTGGTTGAACCCTTACAGTTTCATTTTTAATTGGTTTATTCATTTTTGATTCAACTTTTGCCTCAGGTTTAACAGAATCAAAACCTGTTGCAATAACAGTAACAGTTATTTCATCCTTTAATGATTCATCAATTACTGCACCCATAATGATGTTTGCATCTGGATCTGCTTCTTTATAAACTAAATCAGCAGCCTGTTGAATTTCCATCATACCAAGCGATTTGCCACCGCGAATATTTAATAGAATACCTTTAGACCCTTTAATCGACGTTTCTAAAAGTGGGCTATGAATTGCTTGATTTGTCGCGTCGATCGCACGATCGTCTCCACTTGAAGAACCAATTCCCATATGTGCTAAGCCTTGCTCAAACATAATTGTTTTAACATCGGCAAAGTCCACATTAATAAGACCAGTCTCTGTAATCGTATTTGAAATACCTTGCACACCTTGACGTAAAACATCATCAGCTATAGTAAATGCATCGAGGATTGATGTTCTTTTTTCTACAATTTCAAGTAGACGATCATTTGGAATTGTGATGAGTGTATCTACTCGTCTTTTTAATTCCTCTATACCTTCTTCAGCGTGTTTCATTCTTCTTTTTCCCTCAAAAGAAAAAGGCTTTGTGACCACGCCAACCGTTAATATACCCATTTCTTTAGCAATTTCTGCAACTATAGGCGCTGCTCCAGTTCCAGTACCACCACCCATACCAGCAGTAATAAACACCATATCTGCACCTTGAAGTGCTTGGAATATATCGTCACGACTTTCTTCAGCAGCTTTTTTTCCCACTTCAGGGTTCGCACCTGCACCAAGTCCTCGTGTTAATTTCTCGCCAATTTGTAATTTATATTCTGCTGCCGAGCTATAAAGTGCTTGTTTATCTGTATTGATTGCGATAAATTGCACGCCTTTTAGATTAGACTTAATCATACGGTTAACAGCGTTATTACCCCCGCCACCAACACCAATTACTTTAAGCTGGGCAAATTCTTCAACAGCAACATCAAATTCTAACATGAAAATCCTCCTTATCCCGCAAAGTAATAATTCTCAGGTGTTTATAATCTCTATTTATATAAACAATTTTGCTTTAACTTTTACATAATCATTGTCAACTTATAAAGCGCTCCTGATTAAGCAGTTATAAACCGATGAATTGCGCAACATGTATTGCTTAAAACACCTAGTTTCCCACTAGATATAGTATATACTCTTTTTTATTTTTTTGGAATATTTTTTTTTGTAAAAATGACTATTTTACCCGTTTTGCAAGCAATATAGGTCTGTTGACCTAAGAAAAACAACATTTTTCATGCATTTTTTGCAGTTGTTTTATTTTTTAACAAAGCTTAACTACAACATTTAGTGTTTTTATGCCTATTTACCACGATATCTGTCAATTGTATATCTTCTGATAATACCGATATTGTTAAACAATCTCGTACCAAAAACAAAGATAGCTGCGTAGTAAATCGGCACCCCTAATTTGTCACCTAAATATGAAAGTAAAATTGCAAGAATAGCATTTACAAAAAAACCACTTATAAATATAATGCCATCAAACTTACCTTCTAAACTTGCACGAAGTGCACCAATAATCGAGTCAATTGCAGCGAGTATGCCCACTGATATATAAAGTGATGAAATCGTTGAAAATTCAAACGGTATATATAAACCCAACAATATACCTAACAAAATACCTAATAATGCGACAATCATAAGAACACCATCCTTAGTTTAGAAATTCATAGCTTACAAACCCATCATATGCTGGAATTGTAATACTTATAGATGTATTTACTTCTACAAAAACACCCCAGCTTCTTAAATCTTCACTAAAGCTACCTGGTGCATTTATCGCTGATTCCAAAAAACGCCTGTCTCCAATTGCTTCAATGATATATGGCGGCGCAAAAACTTGGTCGTTTATCTTGATTGTAGGTCCAGTACATTGAATGTTGGATTTGTTAAATACAACTCTTTGACCGTTGATTGCAATTGCTTCTGCACCTGCATTTCTTAGGTCATCAACCATTGCACGGATGTCTAAATCGTGTACAATTATATTGGCTGGATCTTCATCATCAATAAGGTCCCTAGTACCATCTGTAATTATGATGACAACACCAGGACCCTCAAGTTTAGTTAATCCTGCAATCTGCTTAGTCGATTCAATTTCATTGATGAGGAACTGTTCGTAATCTACTTGAACGTCCTCTTTTGCAGTTTGATAAGCGTCAATTTGAGCACGCAATTCTTCCACTTTGCTATTTAATTGTGTAAGCTCAGACTTTTGACTTTCAAGTTCGATACTTTGTGTGTACATCTCTTTGATAGACAAGTATTTGATACCTGAATTAAGTGTTTTAAATTGAAGGGTAATCAATATGCCTAGCAAAACAGTCAGAGCTAAAATTCTCTTCTTTTTTGCACTCCATTTCATCTACTTCACCGTATTAGCATATCTAAATTTCATGCTCCCATTAAAGGCATTGATATCTAGGCTCTCAACTTGTTTTACTTCTACATAATAGCCAGCTTCTTGTAAGTTTTGTACAATACCAAATCTAATATTAACTGCACCATCAAGTGTACTTGGACTTCCTATAGCTTTGATTACAAATGGAGGACTTATAGGGATAGTGTTGACGTTCACTTGGCTTCCCGCCAAACGAATCTCAGTACTATTAACCATACGTTGTTCATTAATTGAGATTGCCTCAGCACCAGCGGAGTTAAGTTCATTAATTAAGTCCAGTAACATCTTATAATCAAGTGCAATATTCTTTTCAAGGCCAACATTTAAGTCTTTAGGTGGGTTATCGATTGTAACCATGATCCCAGTTCCAGTAACTTTTGTCATACCAGAAAAAGCCTTATATCGATTGAGTTCATCTGTAAGATTTTTTACAACTGCACTTTCTTCAGAAGCAGAATTTTGAATTTTATCAAGTTGATCTTGAAGTCTCTCAATTTCCTCAACTAAACGTTCTTTTTCTGCTTTTACAACGGTTAATTCATTTAAAATTTCTGTTGTTTTTTGAGTAGGGCTAGATCCATTGAGATAAGTACCTTGAATAAACTTCATTTGAAATGCAATAAATATCCCGAGTATAATACAAGCTATTCCAATCCATATATTATCTTTTTTCATCATCATTATTCTCCGAAGGGCCTATAAACTGGTAAACCATCACTGCTAACATCAATTACGCCATCTTTTATACCATCTTTTTTTAACGACTCATATATATTGATAAATGCATTGTATTTTGATTCAATGTTTTCACCAACGCCAAATTTAACTTTAATTTGGTCAACTGTCAAAACGATGTTTCTATCTTTGAATATAATGAGCGGATTACATTCTAATTCACTCTGCTCGACCAATTTAAGTAAATCCACTATATTTTCGAGGATATATAACTGACTGACGTCTATAACATTTCCAGTTGAAAAACTATCAAATGCAAATCCCTCAACTGTAAAACCGTCGTTTTCACTGGCGAGCACTTCGAGTACATGAAGTTGGTCATCAAGTGATAAAACAATATCAGAATACCTGATGTTAAAAAAATGCTTTCTATAAACGATATCAAATTTAACTGTATTGGGAAATTGTTTTACAGCCGTTGCATAGCGCACATAGGGATGCGTCATTAAATTTTGAGCGGCTTTTTCAGTATCAACTTCAAAATAAGGCGTTCCCTTTTGAACACCTGAATAGCGCATAACGTCATAAAGATCCATATGCTCATTCTCGTTAAACTGAATATCCTGGATTCTCAAAAGGTCTGTGTTGAAATAAAGATACACACCCCCACCAAGGATACCCACAAATATAAGAAACATAAAAATACGTTTAATTACCTTAATCAAAATACTCTCCACTAAACGGTCAATTTTCGGATCACAGCAGAAATGGCGTCTAAAGTTTTAGACAAATCCATTTTCTCACAATTTTGGCGCATGATATTTAACTTAGATGGATCTTTATAAAAATCTTGAATAGTGTGAACCATAAGCTCTTCATTTAAATCTTCTTCTTTAATGACAACACCCATTCCATACTTATCCATCAATTGCGCATTGAGTAATTGATGATTGTTGGCTACATTTGGTGATGGGATAATCACTGATGGTGCTTTTGAAGCAATAATCTCGTTAATGGTAGATGCACCTGCTCTAGAGATTACAAGATCAGCGGCGTTTAAATAAACATGCATATCTTTTATATAACCCATAATTTTTACATTTTCACCCACCTGATATAAACCACTTTTAATATCTTCCATTACGTATGGATAGTATCGCGTGCCTGACTGATGTATAAATTTAATGTTCTCAATTTCAGAGAATTCATGATAACTCGAAAGCATAATATGATTTAACTTCATCGCACCATTACTACCACCAACTGTAACCACTAGCATTTCGTTATTAGCGATACTGAGTTTAGCTCTGGATTGTTCCCTTGAAGTTGTGAAATACGTATCAAGAATTGGCATCCCTGTATAGATCACTTTTTCAGGGTGTTTAAAATGAACCTTAGAATCCTCAAAGGATACCATGATATAATCAACAAATCTACTTAAAATACGATTCGTCATCCCCGGGTATGCATTTTGTTCATGTATAGCTGTTGGGACACCTCTTAAGGCACCAACAAGCACTAAAGAACCAGCTACATAGCCACCTGTACCTATGATTACATCCGGTTTAAAACTTTTAATAAGCCGATTAGCTTGCCACAAACCTTTAAATAATGAGCCTATGGCTTTAAATGTCTTTCTAGAAAACTTTTTATTTAACGGTGCAACATCAATTCCAATATAAGTTATCCCTTTTTTGGGAACAATATCTTTTTCCATCCCATTTTTAGAACCTACATACATAAGCTCAAGGGGTCTAAAATCTTTTTTTAATCGTTCTGCGATCGCTATAGCAGGATAAATATGTCCTCCTGTACCGCCACCGGTGATCAATACTCTCATAGTTATCTCCAATTAACACTTAATCGTCATTTTTGTGTGTTCTTTTAATCGTGGATTTTGAAATATTAAGCATGATACCAATCGAACCTAACAGTATAGATATACTTGTACCACCATAACTGATAAATGGTAATGTCACACCAGTCGCTGGCATTGATGAAGTCGCTACCGCATAGTTCATTAAAATTTGAAGCCCTAGCATCGTAGAAATTCCCGTTGCCAATAGAGTTGAAAAAACATCAGGAGCATTCATTGCAATTTTAACACAACGATACAGTAATATCAAAAATAATATTAATAAACCTACAGTTCCAATTAATCCGAGTTCTTCTCCAATTGTTGCAAGGATAAAATCGTTTTGAGGTTCGGGTATATAAAGTTTATTTTGAGTACTCATCCCAAGACCGACGCCAAAAATACCGCCAGTACCAAGTGCATATAGGGATTGAATAACTTGCCAAGATTCATCATTTTTATATTTAAATGGATCCAAAAAAGCGATCATTCGATTTAAACGATAAGGTGCATTATGAACCAATAGCCATCCAATAAAAGCAGCTCCACTTCCAAAGGAAATAACATAAATCCATCTTAAGCCAGCAATAAAAAGCATAACTGCCATAACTGCAGCTAAAATTACTGCAGTACTCATATTAGGCTGTTTCATGATTAAGAGTACTACAACACCAATTATCAGTATATATACTCCTAGAATCTTAGGCTTATTAAGTTGGGTATAATTCTTTTCTAAACTGAAAGCAAAGAACATTATCATACCAATTTTTGCAACTTCTGCAGGTTGGAATCTCTGACCTGCAATGACAATCCAGCGCCTTGCATCATTTACTACAGTACCTTTAAACAATACAAGTACGAGTAAAAAAAGACTCACAATAAATAAAGGTATCGCAAATTTTCGATAAATTTTATAATCCACTGCAGATGCAACCAACATTGCAAAAACACCTAATACAATAAAACTAAGATCTGCAGTGAAGAAATGCAACTTGTTTTGCATCTTGTCGATAGCAAAATAATAGCTAGAACTAAAAACCATCAAAAGTCCAAAGGAAACCAATATTAAAGTAACGACGAGCAAAGGATAATCCATTTTATTATGTTTCATTTTTCACCATACCCTCATTAACTTAGATATTTTAGCACACAAGTTTTAAAATGTTCACCGCGTTGTTCAAAATTATCATACATATCCCAACTTGCACAAGCTGGCGAGAGCAAAACTGCGTCGCCTTCTACCGCATTTTGATGGGCATATTCAACCGCTTGATCCATATTTTCAACAAATACAACTGAAGTATATCCTTTCTCTTTTGCAACTGCAGCAATTTTTTCTTTTGTAGCCCCAAGTAAAATTAATGTTTTTATTTTACCATTAAAAGCATCAAATATTGGTGAAAAATCACTATCCTTATCATAACCACCTGCAATTAGGTAAGTGGGTCTTGTCATTGATTCCACTGCACAGATCGTCGAATCAGGATTAGTCCCTTTTGAATCATTATAATAGTTAACACCATTGATCTCAGCGGTATATTCTATCCTATGAGCTACGCCGCCAAATGTTTTAAGACCATTTGCTATAACATCTTTAGGTATACCTGCAAGTCTACAAATTAAAGCTGCAGCAAGTGCATTTTCCTCATTGTGTCTGCCAAAGATCAACATTTGGTCAATTTTACAGATACTTTCTATATATCCATTGCAATTAAGTTTGATTATGCCGTCTTCTATAAATGCGCTTTGGCCATCTACGCTTTCTCTACTAAAGAAATGTACCTTGCCTTTTGAATACACTGATAACGCTCTGGTTAGTTGGTCATCATAATTGAGTATTAAATGATCCTCAGGCAATTGATTTTCAAAAATGCGCATTTTTGCTTCAATATAACCTTCCATGGTTTTATGCCTGTTGAGGTGATCGGGCTTTAGATTTAGAATAGCCGCAATTTTTGCTCTGAAATCAACAATTGTTTCAAGTTGAAAGCTACTAATTTCTGTAACCATTGTTGTCTCATAATCGGATTCAAGTGCTTTTGAAGCGGCAGGAAGTCCAATATTACCCACTACAAAATGTTTCTTACCTGAAAGCCCAAAAATAGCGCCAGTCAAGGCCGTTGTAGTGGTTTTCCCGTTGGTTCCTGTAATCCCTATATATGATCCTTTAGATAATTGATACGCTAACTCAATTTCACCGATGATTTTGACACCAGCTTTCTTCATTTGAACGACAAACGGTAAATCAAGTGGTACGCCTGGGCTCATCACTGCAAACTCAAAACCATCTAATTGAGTTGGATGACAACCTAAAACCGCTTCTTTGATAAAGGGTTTAACTTCAATATATAAATCATTGAGTTTTTCAACAGGCTTGATATCTGTGATTGTGACAATTGCTCCCACATCAAATAAAGCCTTTATCGCTGAAACACCAGAATTTGCTAAACCAACGACCAAAATATCCTTACCTTTAAAGATCATAAAGCCCCCTATTAATAAAATGAAATGAAAAAACGTTCACACATAAAGCTTAATTATAAATAAAATAACTTAAAATGCACATTAAAATCGTTAAAAATGAAAACCTTGAAACAATTTTCACTTCGTTCCAACCTACCATTTCAAAATGATGATGAATTGGTGCCATCTTAAATACACGTTTCTTAGTTTTCTTATATACGCCAACCTGAATCATAACAGAAAGTGTTTCAATAAAGTAAATCAAACCAAATAGAGGAATAAACAATGGCATCTTTAATAGAATCGCCATTGCACCTACATAGCCACCCAGCGCTAAAGAACCGGTATCTCCCATAAAAACTTTTGCTGGAAACCAATTAAATTTAAGATACGCGATGAGTCCACCAAGCATACCTGCTGATAACATGATCACAACGTCATCATGCTGAACAAACCCCATTATCATAAAGAAGATACTTACAATTGAAGTTATACTTGCTGCTAAACCATCAAGTCCGTCTGTGAGATTGACAGCATTGTCTATCGCTATAAACATAATGACTATGAGTGGAAAATAAAACCAACTCAAATCAGTCAATCCAGTAGTGAAAGGAATATAAGTCTCAGTTCCCCAACTAAGTGACCATAAAGTAAAAATCACAGACAGAATTCCTTGAAGCATAAATTTGTGTTTTGCTCGTAATCCAAGATTGTGTTTTTTAACAACTTTTAAATAGTCATCTAAAAATCCAACCGCTCCAAAAGATAATAACGCCATTGCAACAAACATCACTTTCGACAAATCAAAAGTCAATGAAAATGCCACTGGAATTAAAAATGCAACGATGAAAATGAGTCCACCCATAGTTGGGGTTCCTGTTTTTTGGAGATGAGATTGTGGTCCCTCTTCTCTAATAGCTTGTCCGAATTTTAATTTAGTTAATCTGGGAATGACAATCGGTCCTAGTATTAAACCTGAAATACCACTCATTGCAAAAAACATAATTGCATTTAACATTGGATTTGAAAATAAATTCATCGTACTTTCTCCTAATTTTAATTTCTAAAAATAATACTTTATGACTTTATTATGTTCTTGAATAATCTTCTAATACTTATAAAGTGCATCAAGTTTCATATATTTTACTCATCAACAGAAATTATAACCATACTGTCTGAATCGACTTTTGTCCCAGCCGCAGGGTATTGATTCGTTACTGGAAGGGTATGATCTTCAACACCAATTGGCGAAGTTGAGTATGCAAGACCTAAAGCATCTAACTTAGATACAGCATCTTCTAATGGTAAGCCCACTAAATTTGGTACTTCTATATTGTGTTCAACTTCAATATTTGGCACAATATTTTTATACCTCAATATATCTTGTAGTATATTTTTAACAACTGGCGCAACAACTACACTTCCAAAGAACTCATCCTTTGGTTCGTCAATTACTACAAGTACAACGTATTGAGGATCATCTATAGGCGCAATTCCAACAAACGATAAGACGACGACTTCACTTTCATATCCGTTTTCAGTGAATTTCTCACTCGTTCCCGATTTTCCGCCTACTCGGATGCCCTCAATGTAGGCGTTTTTACCGCCTCCTGTTTTTACAGCGCTTTCAAGTAAAAAGCGCATGCTATCAGACGTTTCTTTTGAAATCACTTGCGATACGACTTTCGGTTCATAAGTTTGTACCATAGTGCCATCAGAAGACTCAATTGATTTTACAATTTGAGGCTCCATCAAATACCCCCCATTGACAACTGCAGACATCATACGGATAAGCTGTAACATCGTAATGTTAAGTCCGTGTCCATAAGACATGGTTGCAAGTTCAACTGGACCAATTGCTTCTTTAGGCTGATAAATGGTATTTCCCTCAGCAGGTAACGATATGCCCGTTTTATCAAAAATACCGAACTTGTTTAAATATTCATATAGTTTGTCAACCCCAATTTTTTGTCCTATTTCTATAAATGCTGGGTTGCAAGAATTCACAAAAGCCTGCGTCAAAGTTTCAAGCCCATGTCCAACTGGAAAGCTTACACAGTGCAATATTACCCCACTAACTTCCTTCGAGCCAGTACAAAAAAAAGTCGTGTTAAAATCTATTACCTTTTCTTCAAGTGCAACTGCAGCTATTAATGCTTTAAAAGTTGAACCAGGTTCGAAAGTGTCACTGATGACCTTATTTCGCCATGCACCATTCCAATAATTCATCTTCTCTTCGTTGGTCATTGCGGACCAAGTAGCATCATCTACAGACGCATCTGGTTTTCTTGGATCATTTAAATCAAAATCTGGTTTTGACGCCATAGCTAAAATTTCGCCCGTATTCGGATCCATTACGATTGCAGAAACTGCTTTTGCATCATGTAATTCAAGTGCTGCTTGTAACCTATCTTCAACAAAGAACTGTATACTATCATCTATTGTCAACTTAAGAGTTTCACCATCTTTAGGTGCTTCGAGGTTATCTTCACCATAGGCTAACTGTCTGCCATATACATCTGTTGTGACATGGAAAACACCTGGTTCTCCTTTTAGTTGGTCATTAAAATACAGTTCCAAACCTGTAAAACCATCTCCATCCACATTTACATTTCCAATTACGTGGGATGCCAATGAATTGTATGGATAAAGTCTTTTGGTATCCTCAGTGATGGATATGCCCCTGATGCCCTTACTTTTCAATAATTCTTCTTCACTTTTTGAAATGTTACTTACTACTTTTACAAAAGTGGACTGCGCATTTAATAGTTTATCAATGATTGGTTCAGGTGTAATGGCTAAAGTATCGGCTATTAAAGTTGCTGTTTCTGAAGGTTTTGTAATTTCAGAAGCTTGTGCCCATACTGAATATGTTTTCACACTAAATGCAAGTTTATCTCCATTTCGATCCAAAATAGTTCCACGTTCAGCAGGTATAGGAATGTTTTTATTTTGTTGGGCTTTTGCCATCTCTGTAAGTTCATCACTCCATACTACTTGTATGTAAACAAGGCGACCTATTAATGCCAAAATCAATATCGATACAATCAGATAAAAAAAGAATAATCGTTTTCTAAACACGTTCATTAAATGCCTCCAAATAATCACTACTACTATTATAGCGCACAGTCAAAAATTATCAATTTAAACTCTACCTTAAAAATAGTGAAAACCCTAGACTACGGCAAAATAGCTAAGACTAGGGTTTATTACTTTTATTTATTTTTTTATCATATCTCATTGCTTGTTTGAATTAAAAAGTGCTGTGAACAGTTGTTCAAATATTGGTTTCTTAGAAACAACTTGAACTGGTTCAGCATAAAGTTCACCACTTTGGTCCACTAAAGCAAAATGATAGTTCCCATCAATATAAACCATTTGCTCTTGCGATGGGTAGACCATATTTAACTGTGTCATGGCAATTTGTTCAATATTTTTAAGTTCTGTCTGATTTTCGATGCTTGCACTTAATTCTTCGATTTGAGCGTTAAGAGATTTGATTTCTGATTTCAAATTGAAGATGTCATACTTTGCTTCATTAACCATTGAGTTTTTATAGATATAAGAGCTAAACAATGCCGCTATTACAAGCACAATTGCAATCGAAGAAAGCATACTGGTGAAGTTTTGAAATGCAATTTTTTTTGCATTTTCCTTCTCCATACGCTTTTTACGTATGCTCACAATTTTAGCGTGTTGTGAAACGTTGAATTGTTCAATTTCATCTTCATACATTTCAACTAAAGCCGACATATGCTACCCCCAGATGTACTATTTTTTCTCTGCAACCCTCAATTTTGCGCTTCTTGCTCTAGGATTTGATTCAACCTCTTGTTCAGAAGGTAAAATCGGTTTCTTTGTAATAATTTTCACTACTGGTTTGCCCCCGCAAACACAGATTGGAAATTCAGGTGGACAAGTGCAGCCTTGCGCTAATTTTTTAAAAGCATTTTTCACAATTCGATCTTCTAAAGAATGGAAAGTGATAATCGCTATTCTGCCGCCCTTGTTCATATTTTCTACTGCCGATTCTATGGTCTGTTCTATTATTTTAAGTTCATTATTGACTTCTATTCTTATCGCTTGGAAGGTTCTTTTAGCAGGGTGTGGTCCATCTTTTCTAGCCGCAGCTGGAATTGCGTTTTTAATCACATCCACAAGCTCAAAGGTCGTCTCGATTGGCTTGTTTGCTCTCTCTTCAATGATGAATTTTGCAATCCTGTTGGCCCAGTTTTCTTCACCATAATCTGAGATGATTCTAGTAAGTTCATGTTCACTATAGCTATTGACTACATCATACGCTGTAAAAGCATCATTTTGATTCATCCTCATATCTAACTTGCCATCATTCATATATGAAAAGCCACGTTCTGCTTCGTCAAGTTGAAAGGATGAAACACCTAAATCTAGTAATAACCCATCGATTTTCTTAATTTCAAGGTCTTCTAAAACTTGTGCAATTTTAGAAAAATTACTGTGATAAGGAATAAATTTACCTTCAAATATCTTAAGTTTTTCTGTTGCGGCATTCAGTGCATCTGTATCTTGGTCTACGCCTATCAACTTTCCCTTATCCAAGAGTTGTAATATTTTAAAGGAGTGACCTCCTCCACCAAGCGTGCCGTCTACATAAATGCCGTTTGGTTTTATATTCAATCCTTCTATACACTCTTTTAACAATACACTTACATGATTAAAGCTCATATCTTCTCCTTCTAGAATCTAATGCCCAAGGCTTCCATATCCTCTGCAAGATCGTCCATATTAGCTGTCATGAAGTCATTGTAAGACTCCCAAGTTGTGGCATCCCAGATCTCAATTCTAGATCCAGCACCGTTTACATAAACATCTTTTTCGATATTGGCATGTGTTCTAAGTGTTTGTGGTATTAATATGCGGCCCTGCTTGTCAAGTTCACATTCTGTCGCACCTGCAAAGAATGATCTCGCAAAAGCCCTAGCGTTTTTATTAGATAAAGGGAGTTCTTTTAGTTTTTCTTCAAAGATTGACCATTCTTCCATCGAAAAAACAAAAAGACAGTGGTCTAAACCCTTGGTGATATAAAAGTTATCGCCAAGCTTTTCTCTAAATTTAGAGGGTATGCTCAGTCTATTTTTCGCATCAACTGCATGTTTAAATTCGCCTGTAAACATAGCCCCACTCACCTGTATTTTTTAACGTATGGTCTTTCTACCCACTTTATAACACTTTCTACCACTAACTAATCTAATTTTAATATTTTTTAACATTAAAAGCAACAAAAAAAACGACTTTATTTTAAATAAAGTCGCTTTTCTCAGTAGATTAGGGCGTTGGTCCTACTCTTTTAAACATATTTCTTATTTTTAATATTTTTCTCATAGTTGATTTATATTTGTATCATGAAATATTTGCTTTTTTTGTTAAATATCAGTTTTTTCAGCTTCGATTGCTGTATCTGCTGTTTTAATTTTCCACCAACCTTTTTTTCGTGCTAAGTAGATAAATAACCCGCCAAGTAAAATAGCCACTAAACTTACAACTTGAGCGATCCTAAGTGGTCCAATCATTAAACTATCCGTTCTTAAACCTTCCACTAAAAATCTACCTACAGAATAGAGCATCAAATATTTTATAAAATGTTCTCCGTAGAATTTGCGTTTTTTAAAGGTAAACACTAATATCCCAAAAACGATAAGGTTCCAAAGGGATTCGTATAAAAATGTGGGATGAACCTTTACACCATCTACCATAATACCCCAAGGTAAATCTGTTGGACCACCATGCGCTTCTTGGTTGATGAAATTTCCCCATCTACCTATTGCTTGTCCAAGAATCAGTGGCATAGCGACCATGTCTGCTAAGTCACCAAAGTTAAGTTTTTTAACTTTACAAACGACATAACCACCTAGTAGTCCGCCTATGATACCACCATGGATTGCAAGTCCACCTTCACGAAATGCAAGGATATGGTTTAAGTGCTGCGAATAATAAGACCATTCAAACAAAACATAATATAACCTAGCAAACACAATTGCCGATGGTAAAACCACTAGGACTAAATCCAATATGTCATCTTCTTTGTAGCCGTGTTTCTTTCCAACTTTCATGAGCAATAATGCCCCTATAAACATCGCAGAAGCGATGATGATGCCATACCATGCGATCTGTATTCCAAAAATTTCAAAAGCGTATCTGTTCATTTAGTTCTCCTTTGATGGTGTTTTCTGCATTGTAGAAACAACGTGATTTTCAACATCTATAAAGACGTTTATAATTTGATTTATTTGTTCTAAAGTCACATGTTTATAAGCATCCATTTGCCTGAATAAATCGTTACCTCTCATAATTGAATGCGTTAAGTTTCCAGCTATGGATTGGAGTGAATTAAATGAAGATACGGTTCTACCGAGAATTTTTCTTTTTATGCGTATGAAGTCCATTTCATCAAATCCATTTTCTTGGCATCTTTTCACTTCATCCAGTGTCGCTTGATAAAGTTCCTCTATGTGATCAGTTTCATTGCCAATAATCACTATTGCGTGTCCAAGTCCAAGCTGTAAGTCAAAATCAAAATGTTCAGTGACATAACCTTTTTCATAGCATTCGAGGAAAAACCTGCTACTTCTTCCAAACATCATGTCTAGTGCAAGTTTGAGAGCTGCTTGCTTATCTTCTTTTTGTTCATTAAAAAGATCTGGATTACCCTTAAAGCCTAATACGACCATTCCTTTTGAGATATCTTTTGTGATATCAAATCTTTTTTTGTGAATTTCATAAGGTTCTACTGGTAAAATCAGTTCTGGCTTATTGGGATTTTGCTTATATTGTGGCGACAGCAAATCATCCACCAATATAAGTGTCTCTTCGATCTCTATATCACCATATAAGAACAGGCTCATATTCCCAGGTGTATAAAAATGATGGTAACAGTCTAAGATGGTTTCTTTCGTGAGCTCACCTATACTTTCCACCGTACCTGCAATTTCTGATTTGATAGGATGGACATGAAAAAGTCCTTCATATAGGTTGTTATAGAGTTCCCAAGTAGGCTCATCCATATACATCAAGATTTCTTGTGCGATCACTTCTTTTTCTTTTGCAACGGAATCATCTGATATATCTGTGCTCTGAACCATATCTAATAGCAGTTTAAGGCAAGTTTCAAAATTATCAACCGTATCAAAATGGTATACAGTTGAAGTGGCACTTGTATAAGCATTTAAGCTCGCCCCTAGTTCTTCAAATTTTTCGAAGTTACTTTTTTGTCGATCTTCAAAAATTTGATGTTCAAGAAAGTGTGCTGTGCCTTGAGGCACATGTACTTCCTCGCCATTTAATAGGTAGTCATTATAAAGACCACCGTACTGTGTTGCAAAAAAAGCGTATTTTTTTGCAAAGTGTTTCTTTGGTAAAATATAGACGTTGAGTCCGGATTCTAAGGTCGCTTGATGTACAACTTCTCCAAGATATTCTGTCGTTTTAGTTGTGTATTTAGGCATGTTCTTCCTCCTTGACAAGTCTTACTACAGCGCCAAGTCTGATGTCTGCAAAAGATTCTATGATGGATTGTCTTGTAACTTCCCTTATTAGTTTTAAGTTATCCTCAATTTCAACTGAACCCTCTGTGATCAACATATTATAGTAGAAATTGATATACGAGTTTGGATAATCAGAAACGGATTGAATATTTGAAAGTACAGTATATTTTGCAATATCAAGTTCTTCATCAGTAAAATTTCCTAGTTTGATGTCTTCAACTTGTTCTTGAATCAACTTTTCTGCCAGTTCAAAGTTTTCAAAATCAACGCCTGCATATACGAGCATGACTGATTTGTGTTTTTCCATTCGTGAAAAGACAGAATAACAAAGTCTTGCCTTTTCTCTCACATTTTTGAAAAGTTTCGAACTACCGCCACCACCTAATAAAACAGAAGCAACCAGTGCAGATGTATATAGCGGGGATTCATAAGGTACGTTGATCCGATACCCCATGCTCAGTTTGCCTTGTGAGATATCATGGGCTTCTTGATAACGGATAACATCTGCTGGATGAAATACCACTTGTTCCCTAGGTAATGTAATCAGTTCACTTCTTTCGAATTTAAGGGCATCTTTCACGGTTTGTGACATTTTATCTAAATCATAATCTCCGATGATACAAATATCGATTTGTGAACTCTGCCATATTTTTCGAAGATGAGCATATAATGCCTGCGGTGTTATTTTCTCAACAGCTTCAACCGTTCCAAATTCATGGATATGATAAAGTTCATCTGGACACATGTGTTCTATGCAAAGACTCATTGCCCAGCTATCTTTTTGGTCTTTTCTGACGTTAATCTCGTCAATCAGACCGATTTTTTCACGCTCAACGATTTCAGGATCAAAACCATCTTCTATAAGGCGTGGTGAATTCATCATGTCGTTTAAAAGCGCTAAAACACCGTGATACACTGTGTCATCTCCTATAAACTTAGCACCTGGTACCTGCATCTTTAGTTGTAGCATCTGCTTTTCACCGTATTTATGAACATCTGTTACCATCACACTACCATAAAGCATATCAAGTGCTTGGCTTACCTCTTGAGTAGAGCTAAGCTTAGCTGTCGCTTGATCTAAAACTCTTGATAAAAGAGCATTAAGCGAAACTTCTTCCTCTGATAATGGTCTTTTTATATATATACCGAATAATACTGTTTTAAATTTATCCGATTGCACTAAGTGAAGCTCTATACCATCGTGCAATTGTACTGTTGAAGTATGGTTAATCATAAGTCACTTCCCATTCTGCGTATTGATAGCGCTATAACCAATTTGAAATTAAGCGTTATAAAGACATTATAGCTTATTTACAATACATTGTTAATACGTTATAATATTTTGATGTGAATTGAAATCATAAACTGACTATAAATTTAAGGATGGGATCAAATGAAATTAGGAATAGTAGGATTACCAAACGTTGGTAAAAGCACATTATTCAATGCGATTACACAAGCTGGCGCGGAAAGTGCAAATTATCCTTTTTGTACTATCGAACCAAATGTAGGCGTCGTATCTGTACCGGACAAACGACTTGATGTCTTAAAAGAACTCTATAATTCAAAAAAAGTTGTTCCAACTGCTATTGAATTTTATGATATCGCCGGACTAGTCCGTGGTGCTTCAAAAGGCGAAGGTTTAGGCAATCAATTCTTGGGCCATATCAGAGAAGTTGAAGCGATTGTACATGTGGTTCGTTGCTTTGAAGATGAAAATGTTGTCCATGTTGAAGGCAAAATCAACCCACTAAGCGATATTGAGACCATCAATATCGAGTTGATTTTATCTGATTCTGAGATACTTGAACGTAGACTTTCAAAATCAATTAAACAATCTAAAGGTGATAAAACACTTGGTAAAGAAATCGAAATTCTTGAGCGCGTTAAAGTCGTATTAGATGAAGGAAAATCAGTTAGAACGATGGACCTTACACCTGAAGAACGTGAATTTGTAAGCACACTTAACTTACTCTCTTCTAAACCAATTATCTATTGTGCTAATATCTCAGAAGAAGATGTCGTAGAAGGTATAGAGAACGAGCACGTTAAAGCTGTTAAGGCATTTGCTGCAACAGAAAATGCTGAAGTTGTTGTGATTTGTGGAAAGGTCGAACAAGAAGTTGCTGAACTTGAAGATGAAGACCGTCAAGCTTTCCTTGAAGAACTTGGCCTTAAAGAATCAGGACTTGATCAATTGATTCGTTCTAGTTATCACTTACTCAACCTCATCAGTTTCTTAACCGCTGGTCCTCAAGAAGTAAGAGCTTGGACCATCAGAAAAGGCACTAAAGCCCCTCAAGCGGGAGGCAAAATCCACTCTGATATCGAAAGAGGCTTTATCCGTGTTGAAACAATCGCATTTAATGATCTAATTGAATATGGCACGATGGCAGCTGCTAAAGAAGTGGGTAAAGTTAGACTTGAAGGTAAAGATTACACAGTGCTTGATGGCGATGTGATGCTGTTTAGGTTCAACGTGTAGATTATATTAAAAGTGTAGAATGCGTATATAAAAACAAAGGCTATATTAGCGTCTTTTCGGTCAGAGTCCTCGCTTTGCTGCGGATGACCTGCGATACGTTAAAATAGCCTTTGTTTTTTTGATATATGATTCTATTTTATTAAGTTTCATTGTTGAGTGAAAGGTGATAGAAAAATGCACTAAACATTAAAACCCCATGGTTATACCAACATATGGAAGGTCATCCGCAGCATGGCGAGGACTCTGACCTGGAAGATGTTGATATAGCCATGGGGTTTATTTTCTAGTCATTTATCTATTATCAAGCTCTTGTTCAAATGTCACTATCGCATCCTGTAGCCCGGTTATTTCAGCTACATAATAATCAGCACCTAAAAATTCAACTGCTTCTTTTTCATCTTTGATACCTCTACCTCCTGCAAGAATCTTAATTTTTTTCCCCTTAGGCATCGTTCTCAATGACTGAATAAGATGCTCTGCACTATTGAGGTTTGCTGTTAGAGATACCGCTGTGACAATTAAATCTACTCTAATATCTGACGTAAACTGTCTAATGCTTGCAATTGGAACACTGTTTCCGATATAGTACGTTAACCAACCTGCCATTTTAAAATATTCCCTGATCATCTTCAGTATAATCGTGTGCTCCTCAGCGCTTGGAACTACAAATAATGCAGCAAATTTTTTTTGAGTTTTAACCATTGGTACACTAGTCATAATCAACCATCGGTCAATCATATTAGAAATAAAGTGCTCCTTTGCAATAGAAAGTTCACCACGTTCCCATCTGCTTCCCGTTTCTCTTAAAATTGGTATATAAACATTCTCAATAATCGCTATTGGATCAGATGATTTTTGATAGGCGTTTAAGATTTTTTGAGTTGCAAAAGACTCATCTCCCTTAATTAAGCATTCAAAAACATCTTTCCATAAGTCAGCATAACGAATCGTCATCTCACTATTTTCGGCAGTTGTATGCACTGCTATGATTTCAGAATCTTCATAATCAGAAATTCCAAGCAAATAATCTATGCTTACATTAAGATATTCTGAGATCTGTCTCAATGGTGTCTCACTGGGAAATCTAGTGTTATTTTCATAATTTGCAACAGAAGATTGAGCCAATTGAAGCGACTCGGCAAGTTCCTTTTGTGTAATATTTCTCTTTTTACGAATTGCTTTTAGCCTTTGCCCGAAATCGCTCATCATACACCTTCTCTATGCTTTAATTTTTCTTTTTACGAATACTGTACTCCATAAAACAATTATATCATAACTCTGTTACTTATGAACATCATATGAAAATGGTTCTATGTTTCAAGCTATACACCTCATTAAAGATCAAGCCATTTTGATACACATAAAAAAATAAGCCTTGAAGGCTTATTTGATAAGAAAAGTTATACACATTTTTTCATTTTGAAAAACTGAATTATGCAATTTTTTCAAATCTTTAAACAATTGTATATTAGACTTTGATTACACCTAGTTATGAAGTTGGAAACAGTAGAATGATCATACCTGCTTTAGAAAACCCTACTTAATAATGATAAAAATATTCAGCGCTTACTTTGCCTTCTTTAATAAATTTAACACCTTCCATTTCAAGTCTTATAATTTGTTCAAATTCACCATCACCTTTTAAAGCGATTTCGCCTTTTTTATTGACAATCCTATGCCATGGGAGATTTTCTTTTGATCCTAAGCTACTAAGCACCCTAACAACTTGCCTTGCACCATTTGTATATCCTGCAGCTTTTGCAACCTCGCCATAGCTACACACATAGCCATAGGGCACTTCTCTTATAGCTTTGAGTATATTTTCAGTCATCTTCGTATAGCTCATTCTACTTTCACCTCGACAATACTATGATATACAACTGCGCTTAGTACAATCGCACCACCAATAAAAGCAAATATTGAAGGCTTTTCACCAGTTCCAAGGAATACCCAAAATGGATTTAATAGCGGTTCAAGTACAGGAATGAGAATCCCTTCGAGCACACTGACTTTTTCTATCCCTTTGGTGAAAAATATATACGATACACCAAGTTGAAACACACCTAATAAAACAACACCTGTTAGATTAGCGCTTGTCAAAACAATTGTTGAATAAAAAGGAATTGCCACGAAGAAGGACAATATATTCCCCCAGATGATGATTTCAATTGGTTTGCGATCTTTAATACGTTTTAAACTTATAATCATAAGTGCCATAGATATACCACTTGCCACTGCTAAAGAATTTCCGATAATACTTCCACTCTTTATATCGCCTATGAAGAACAATAGCATCCCTAAAAAAACGACGATAACAGTTAATACATCTTTTTTAGAAAAACGTTCTTTTAAGAAAAAAGCGCCAATAAGCATCGCCCAAGCTGGTGCTGTAAACTGAAGCAATATGGCATTTGCAGATGTGGTTAATTTATTAGCAGATACAAACAGCATCACTAAAACTGTATAGTTTATAGCAGCAATCAAAACATACTTGTTGGGTTTTTTAGGTAATTTTTTATAGACTGAAAAATAAAATACAAGCATCACTAAACTTGAAATACCACTTCTCACCCCAGAGATGGCAATTGGGTTCCATGAAACCATCTTGATCAATAAGCCACCACTACTCCATAAAAGCGAAGCAAGAACCACACAAATTATTGCAAAAAATCTTCCATTAGTCTTCATTTTCTGTTCTCCCTACTCGCCTAGTGAAATTTGTGTTCATTTGTTTTAACGCATTTAGAAATTGTGCTTTGCTCTCATCATCAAACCCTTCATATGCAGTTTCAACAACGCGTTTTGAGATGCCTCGATATTTTACTTCTATTGACTTGCCCAAATCTGTCAAGGCGATTAAAGTAATCCGTTTATCCTCAACATTGTATATTTTTTCAATATAACCTTTCTTTAACAAATGGTTGATCAATACGGTTACCGTTGATTTATCTTTTCCTATGCGTTCGGCGATTGTTTTCATGGTTAATGGTGTTTTATTCTCATATAAAACCGTTAATATACTACCATGTGAGGGTATGATATCCATGAGACCTTCTTTTTTAAGCTCAAGTTCAATAAAACGGTGCATGTTTTGTCGTGTTTTACTTATAAAATATACGATAAATTGTTCATTCATAAAGGTCTCCATCTTTGATTAATCTAGACTCATTATAATCAATCTCACCTCGTGAATCAAACAAAATATACACAAATTTAGTTTGACATAAAACTATTTCGTCATTATAATCAAAGATAAGAATTTCCAACTGATAATAATGAAAAAATAATAATTATTACTTGAAAGGAAGTGATTTTATGAAATTCAAAGCTCTAAGAGTTTACTTAGAACCAACGCAAAGAACAGAGATTGAAACGATTGACGAAACACTGCTTCCGGATTATGAAGTCCTGATTGAAGTGCACTACTCATCGTTAAATTATAAAGATGCCCTCTCTGCTAATGGCAACAAAGGCGTTACTCGAAACTATCCTCATACACCTGGAATCGATGTTGCAGGTATTGTAAAAGAAAGTCAATCCGATAGATGGCATCCAGGCGATCGTGTAATCGTAACAGGTTACGATTTGGGAATGAATACTTTTGGTGGTTTTTCTGAATACGTAAGAGTACCTGAAAATTGGATCGTAGCATGCCCAGAGGGATTATCTTTAAGAGATGCGATGTGTTATGGTACCGCAGGTTTTACCGCTGCGCTTTCTGTAGAAAAAATCGTCTCAAATGTTGCTCCAGATGCGGGAGAAATACTAGTAACAGGTGCAACCGGTGGTGTTGGCACTGTTGCAGTAGCTATTTTATCTAAGCTTGGTTACAACGTTGTCGCTGCAACAGGCAAAGCTACTAGTATCCCATTTTTACAAAGTATTGGTGCAAAGTCTGTCGTTATGCGCGACGATATCGATGACCAAACAGGAAAGGCCATCCTCAAATCTAGATGGGCTGGTGTCATCGATACAGTGGGAGGCAATATACTTTCAACAGCAATAAAAACGACACAATACCAAGGTCATATAACCTGTTGTGGTAATGTGTCGTCGCATGAGTTTTCAAGTTCTGTTTATCCATTTATCATAAAAGGCGTTACACTTCATGGGATTGATTCTGTTGCCTGTCCGAGTGAACAAAGGTTTAAAATATGGAACCTTCTTAGTGCTGAATGGTCAATCCCCGGTCTTTACTATGCCGTTCATGAAGTTTCACTTGAGGAAATCCCTGAACAACTTGACTTGATGCTGAAAGGCAAACACCTTGGTAGAACCATCGTATCACTTAAAAAAGGTTAATTGCCTGTTTTGATGAATATCAAGTTGCCACTGATATCAAGTTGCAGCAGAAGCTCCAGCAGCTGCAGAAGCTGAAGTTGCAGCGATCACTGCAGCCATTTGAGCAGAAATCAAAGCTTCTATCGAAATACTGATTGAAAGCTTGGCCACTTCTGAATTTAAAGTCTCATCGATCCACCTATCAGATACAAGTGCCGATGCAAGCATGATATTCATGCCTTTGCCTAACCACTTGTATTTTTTTTGATGATTGAGATAAACTGATAGTTCTATCCAATCTGACATAATTTGTTCATCTTCAAAATATATCAAAGCGATAATCCCAAGTGTTGCATAAAATGATGCAGATAAATTCATCTTGTTTTGTTTAAGCATATCTTTCATTTTTACACAGACCTCTACAAGTTCTTCTATTGATCTGTTGGAAAGTGCTAAGATGTGTGATAATCTTTGAAGCTCATTTCCCTTATAAAAACCTTTACTATTTAGTTGTTGATAAGCGGATTCAATACGGATTAATTCACAACCTGAAACTGCAAGCATGACACTCATTGAATAATCATCACCACTTGTAATCCACGGATGAGCCGCCTTCATCTCTTGATATATTAATTTTGCCTTTGAAGCAATGATTCGAGGTGACTCCTCATTTGATATTTTATAAAGTGCATAGCTTGCTAAAGGTAGATGAGTACTTGATTTAAAACCAGCTTCTTTTAATGTGTTCTCACAATTTAAGATCTTAGAAAATGTCCCTTCGACAGAATCGCTATCAACCACCATAAGGCCAGCTAACATCAACCTATACATCCCTCTGAAATTTGAAAAAACGCCTGAGTTCTTGTTGATAACCTCCAATGCATTTTTTAAATATTCTTTTGAGTATTCTTTATCTGCTTGTGTCATTATTAATGCCACAAAATGCTTGGCTAGATTGCTTTCCCAAATAAAATCTTTTTCAATTTTAACATATCTTTCTAACATTTGATCTGCTTTAATTTTTAAATTTTCATTCATATAATCCTCCAATAAAACCGTAAGTGATCTAGTCATACTTTAACATAAGGGATATAAGAATGTATAAAAATTGTATTAAATATTAAATACTTTTAGTCGTTCGTTAAGTTGATGCATTAACTCCGATAGCGCATTCGTCTGCATATCGACGTATTTAATGGCATTGACCTGACCTTCTATTGATGCAGCAGCTTCTTCAGCACCTGCTGCATTATCTTCAGAAATATTTGAAAGATGATCCATAATTTCTTTGATTTTCACATTCATCTGAGTCATTGCAGCTTGACTATCAGTAACACTAATAAGTTCAAGTTTCATAACATTAAGTGCCTCTGAGATTCCCATAAACTTATCCGTTGTCACTGTAACGCTTGATTTTTGCTCTTCAACAAGTGTTTCCAAAATAAGCATATTTGTAACTGCTACACTTATTTTTCGTGTCAATTCATCGATAACGGTTGTTATTTCTTCTGTAAATCGATTCGATTCCTCTGCTAATTTTCTAATCTCATCCGCTACAACTGAAAAACCTTTTCCCGCTTCACCAGCTCTAGCGGCTTCGATTGATGCATTTAATGCAAGTAAGTTGGTCTGTTTTGATATGTTTTTAATTTGGTCACTTGCATTTGTGATCTTCTCAGCACTCAGGTGTGTCTGCTCGATGATTGCAGTAACTTCACGCGCAGATTTTGTACTAATATCAGCTTTCTTGATGAGGACATCTAGTTGTGAGAAGCCCTCTTCTTTAAGTTTTTCAACTCTATCAGTAGCATATTCAAGTGCTTTTAATCTTTCTTCATTGTTAGTGATTAACCCATTTAAACCAGTAATACTCACACGGCCATTTTGTACATCTTCAGATTGTGAAACAGCGCCTGTTGCTATTGCATTTACCGTTTGACCTACCTCATAAGATGCAGCGGTTGTCTCACTTGTCTTTTCTGTAAGTGATTGGATGGCAAATTCTAATTTTTGATTGGTATCAAGTACACTTCTCACAATGTCAGTTACTGAACCTTGAAGTTCATCCACTGCCTTTGCAATCTCGCCAAGTTCATCTTTTTTAGCCATTAAATTTTTACCAATCCTCAAACTGAAATCACCCTTAGCCATGTGGTTGAGATGTGTTTTAAGTTCTCCTATAATCGATACGACTCTTCCAGATGTAAATGCTAGAAAACCACCTACAAAGATGAAAATCAAAGCAGCAAGCATGTATGTTATGATTTTCCCCTTATTCACGACTTCATTTACTTTCGTCATAGAAAAACCTAAACTAATTAAGAATTTGCCTTGTGAATCAATCTCAAAAGGAACAACTACATTCAACACTTTATTTTGTGATGACACTGAGTGATCAAGTTTTACCTGTTCAATGCCACTACTTAAAGCGTCGAAATAAATGGAATTTTGATCAAAAATTGTACCAATTTGAGTTATATCGTTATTGGCAATCACCTTTCCAGAGTCATCAATCATCATTGCAAACTCTATTTCATCAGAACTTGCCATCTGCTCAATCAGTTTTTGATAACTAAAAGCCTTTTGTAAATATTGAAGTCTAAGCGCATCAGCTCCCGATTGAACCATACCGCCGCCTGGTAACTTTAGGTACCCATATTTTAATGTCTTTTTGCTATCTGCAATATAACAGATTTCATCAAACATAGAATTGCTTTTTCCATTTATTACGGCCTGTGATGCGGCCTCTTTATCAAGTGATTTTCCAATATTAGCGCTTATATTTGAAAATTCTATTTTTCCACTTTTATTATAGACATTGATCTCATAAACCCCTAATTGCTGAGCGAGTCTACTTACATATTGATTGCTTATTAGTTCTTCATTTGATGCAACCACTCTGTTTGATGAATGAATCTTCTCTTCCATCTCATTGTTCACAATATTAAGCGTCTCACTGTTATCTGTTAACCTTTCGATAAATCTTTTTGAACTATAAAGCCCGCTATTTTCAAGTTCATCAATTAAGCTGTTCTTGAGCATTATCGATGAAAACACACCGATGCCCGATGCACCTAAAAAAATTAAAAGTAATGGAATTACAACTAACTTTCTTCTTAAAGATCCATTTCGCCTCATCATACACCCCTACCTTCTCACATTATACTGGTATCGTTACCAGTACTCCCTCATCTATTATAACTGAATAACGGACGCCTCGGTTTGTGAAAACAACGTATAAGTAGTACTGCTCAAATCCACTTTGGAAACAAATTTTCTCAAAAAAATAAAGAGTGGATTTAACTGCCCACTCTTTTGCTATTATTTGCTATTCTTAACTACTTGTAACTATATATTTAAAAGAACTTATAGTTTTCTTAATTTATCCCGTGTGATGTCCGTTAAACTAGCGCATCCAGTCATCAACATTGCCTCTTTAAGTTCGGCTTCTAGTTTATCGATGTATAAAGTAACACCTTCACGATCACCACCGTAAACTGCTGTTACAAAAGGTCTTGCAATCAACACGGCCTTCGCACCAAGCGCAATCGCTTTAAATACATCTATACCAGATCTTACACCACCATCTAACATCACGATCGTTTGATCACCAACAGCTGCCACAATTTCAGGTAAAAGTTCTAAAGTTGAAGGCGTTTCGTCTAATACTCTACCTCCATGATTTGAAACGATTATGGCATATGCACCGGCTGCCGCAGCTTTTTTGGCAGCTTCAACAGTCATAATTCCTTTTACAACAAAGGGTTTGTCCGTTGAAGTGATAATTTGTTTTAAAGTTTCTGTCGACATCGGAGAGACGGGCTTTCCTTGAGCTGCTAAAATAGCAAGTCCTGCAGCATCTATATCCATCGCAACAGCAATGGCATTCGCAGCTTCAGCTATCCTAATTTTTTCTTTTACTTCATCTTTTCTCCATGGTTTTATGGTTGGCACGCCAAATCCATTTTGTGCTTTAATAGCACTGGCAGTTCCTTCAAAAACTTCTGATTTAACGCCATCTCCTGTAAAAGCTATTATTCCAGCAGCATGGCAACCATCAACTAAAGCTGTTGAATATGTTAAGTCATCATATAAGGCGCTATAATGCATCTGAACAGCGCCAACGGGTGCAGCAAATACGGGTATTTTGAAAGTTTTGCCAAACATTTCAACCTTTGGATCTGGTGATATAACCTCATGTAAGGTGTCCATATTGAGGCCATAATCTCTAAATGCTTGATAATTTCTAATAAAACCAATGCCAGAACCTTTTCCTCCGGGTCCAGGGATGACTCCTTTACAAGCAATACCATTACAAATAAGGCATACCTTGCAATGCGGTCCTATGTTATTCTTTGCATTTCGAAGCATTTCTTGATATGTCATTATACTTCCCCTTTATCTATTTATTCATTATACTTTTCCCAAAGCGCATATTGTTGACTGAGTTTTTCTTTAATTTTTGTTCTCTCTTCTATTAAACTCTGAATCCTTTCATAGTTATCACTAAACCTATCAATTTCGTTTTCAACATCAGATAGTTGTTGTTCAATTGAACTTATTTCAGATTCAATCAAATTAATCTTTACTATGTTTTTCTTGCTCTTATCTGAAGTATCATCATTTCTCTTATATTGTGTTTCATCGAATGTTTTACTAGATGAATTTTGGAACACCGCTTGATTTGATTTAACTTGTTCCTCTTCAACTTGCCTATTTCTTCTGAATTTATGTCTATATGCATCGTAGTTTCCTTCAAAAGCTTCAATTTTTCCACTTTCAAGATGCCAAAACAAATTAGCAAACTTATCTATAAAGTGTCTATCATGTGAAACAAAAAGAAGCGTTCCTTTGAACTGTAAAAGCGCCTCTTCAATCCATTCTCTAGAAGGAATATCAAGGTGATTCGTTGGTTCATCAAGTAATAAGAAGTTTACTTTATTATGCATTAGTTCACATAGTTTTAGTCTGGTTTTTTCACCACCAGATAGGCCTTTTAGGGGTTTAAAAACATCTTCTTTTATGAATTTATATTTAGCAAGTAATCCTCTAGCAGATTCTTCATCTAGTTCAAGCGTCATTTTAATCCATTCAAGAACCGTTAAATCACTTGGCATAAAAGTAATTTCTTGTGGTAAATAACCATATTTCACTGATGGACTCCAAACGAAGTTCCCCGAATCAGCGACTATTTCATCACATAATATTTTGATTAAAGTAGATTTTCCTACTCCGTTATCCCCTACCAAAGCAATCTGTTGATGTTTAAAAAGTGTCAAAGACACCTCATTTAAAATTTCTTTTTCACCGAAAGATTTACTCAAATTAATCAACCGAAGCATTTCTTTACTTTGTGCTTTTTCACTATCAAATTCAACTGATATTTTTTTTTCATATTGTGGCTTTTCTGTTTTCTCCATCCTTTCAATTCTTTTTTCAATTGAAAAAGCCCTTCTGTGCATAGCTGTACTATCAGCTCTTGCGGCCCAATCATGCATACGTTTTGCTGCTTCTTCTAATTGTTTTAATTTTTTTTGCTCTTGTGCATAACTTTCTTCTTGTTGTCTTAACATCAATTGCTTCTGCTCAGAATAGGCAGCGTAATTTCCAGTAAAACTTATGGCTTTTCCGTTTGAAATCTCAATGATTCGACCCGCTATTTGGTTTAAAAAATAGCGATCATGTGAAATTACAATAACCGTACCCTTATAATTTTTGATATAATTTTCAAGCCATTCAATCATAAACAAATCTAAATGGTTTGTAGGTTCATCTAAAATAATGACATCTTGCGGGGTTAGTAACATCGTAGCCATTGCAACACGTGTTTTTTCGCCACCACTAAGCTGTTCGAATCTCTTTACAAGCATGTTTTCATCTAAATTAAAACCTGCTTGTATATCTTCAATTGCATTGTCTATCTCATAGCCACCGCCATGTTCATATGCATGACTTAATTCTCCATATCGTTTGAGTAACTTTTCGTCTTCACTTGCTGTCAATTTTTCTTCAAGTACCGTCATTTCATTTTTTATGTCTTGCAAAGTCTTAAAAGCACTTAGTAAACACATTTTTACTGTCCAATCACTTGGATAAGTTGGCATCTGATCTAGTGCGCCAATTTTTATACCTCTTGTTAAAAACAGTTCTCCACCATCAACTGACTCACAAAGTGTCAATATTTTTAAAAGCGTACTTTTTCCAGCACCATTTGGACCTAAAATCCCAACTTTCTCGCCTTCAAAAATTTCAAGTGTTAAACCATCAAGTACTTTATTGGCACCATAAAATTTATCTATATTGTTTGCAGCTATTCTAATCATAATTGCCTCCTTGTTTATTATATTTCACCTTTATTTAGCCCGCAAGGTTTAGGCCTTTAAATAATAATTACAAATATACTGATACAGCCTAGACTTTATAACGACTAAAGGGTAAAATAGGTTTAGCTTTTATAGCAAAAATTGACGTACATGGAGATTCTCATGAAAAAAAGTAGATTTGTTTTAATAATAGCATTAATATTAATTGTTTGCCTTGGTGCATTCTATGTTTATAAAATCAATATTTTTGATACCAAAACACTTAAATCGGTTGATATAAGGTTAAGTGATACCACTCAGCCATCTGTTTTTGAGCTTGATTCCAAATCAAAGATTTCTCTTTTTAATAGTTTATCCAGTTTAAGTGAAACAGATATCACGGATGATAACTTACTCAAAAATGCGACAGCTTTTGATATGACATTACTTAATCAATGGAATTTGACGCATAATTTTAAGATTTATTTTTTATCTGACCATGAAGTATATGCAAAGGTTGATAATGATAAGACCCTATATCATATAGTTGATCCAACATTTTTTTACAGTGCAGATGGATTTGATGCATTATACGCCACACAAAAATTTCCTGAGATGAAATTGTTATTAGGTGATACTCCTGTTTCCTATACTTCTGGTCAAATTAATTGGTATTACAAACGATTGAATAATGAATGGTATAAGCTAAATCCATCCGATATTAAGGTTGATACTGAAAAAGCAATTGTAACTTCTTCAGCTGATTTACTTGGACTTGATATTGATAAGTTACCTGCAAAAGCTACATTAAAAATCATCGATAATAATAATAAAACACTAGCATTTGAAGGCATCGTCAATGTAAGGCAACTACCTTTTCCAGAATATGATGGTGATTTTAAATACGAGCTCACTTTAAACTGGTCAGATGAAAGTAAAGGTTATAAAGGCGATACATCTCTAAGTTTTGATATAGAGGTAAATCTACCTGTAACTTTTGTTGTTTCAAAAGAAATATTAAAGCAAGGCGACATGTTAGTCGTAACTGCACAACATATTGATAATATTGATGAAATCAAATTAGATCAAAATTTAGTTGAAGACTTTATTTGGTTTAAAAGTGAAAATAGTTTTCGAGGTTATTTACCGACAAACTATTATACAAATACCGGCGTATATACTTTAAAGTTTCAAAATACTAGTACAGGTGAAAGCAGTAATTTTGACGTAGAAGTGGTTTCAAGGGATTTTAAAGTACAAGATTTAACCATTGACCCCAACGTTCAAGCTTCTACTCAAAGCGATGCTGGTTATACTGAATATAGAGAAATCTTTAACCCTACTAGAGATGTGAGTGCACCTGAAAGATATTATTCAGAGCCTTTTATCCTACCAACAATGGGCAAACTCAACACAGAGTTTGGTGAAAGTAGAATCGTCAATGGTGTCCCAACTACCTATAGACACTACGGCATTGATATTGCAGCACCTAGAGGTGCTGATGTTTTAGCCACGAATACCGGTCAAGTGATGCTTGCACAAGAATTAATCCTTACTGGATATACCATCGTCATCGATCATGGAGAAGGTTTGTTTAGTGTCTATGAACACCTTGATAGTGTTACAGTTCAAAAAGGTGATCTAGTTGAACGTGGACAAACGATTGGTGCTGTTGGTTCAACAGGTTTTTCAACTGGACCACATCTACATTTTACCATGTCTTATTATAGAACAGCTCTTGAACCAGGTTACTTTATCTATGGTGAACCATTAACAAAAGAAAATTATAAAGAACTGATGAAATAGCATGACGCAAAATAATAGAGATGATTAGTTTCTCACTAATCATCTCTTATTTTTATTAAAATATACTTAAATTGTAAAGACCGACTTATGCGTCTTAATTGAGTTATAACTTGATATGCTCATCTAAAAGATATGGCTTAATGGCGTCTAGAATTTCGAGTTTTACTGATTCTTTTACATTGCCATCCGCATCAAGTGCTGAGTCATTGAGATCAAACCTTACTTTAGGACATAGATTAAACTGTTCAAACCAAAGCTCATAATTGCGTCTTAGGTCTTCCATATAATCCCTAGGTATTAGATCCCCTTCAGTAGATCTTGCTCTTTTATTAATTCTTTCCATAGCTGTATCTATTGACACATCTATGTAGATGAGAACCTGAGGCGCTTTTATATGTTGAAGCATATTGTGAAGTAAGTCTCTATAGATATGAAATTCATCTGCTGTCATTTGCCCACGTTCATGGATGGTTTTCGCAAAAATTTCATCGCCATAGATAGATCGATCTAGAATTGCATTATCACCTTCTGCTTCTATCTTTTTTAAATCTTTAAATCGATCATTGAGGAACATAACTTGTATAATTGCACTCCATCTCGTTTGATCCGCATAAAACAAATCTAACATCCTTTGAGCAAGGGATTCTTTTCCATCATCTTTTAGCTCTTCGAATATAGGAATATTCAGCATATCGCTTAAAAAATGTCCTACTGTACTCTTTCCTGCTCCTATGATGCCATCAATTACTATCGCCATGTTTCTACTTGCTCCTTTGTCTACGTAATTTTCTTTGTTTGTACACGTATAATTAACTTTCATTGCCACTCCTATTTTCTAAGAATTGTTCCTCCACCTACTAGATAACTTCCTTGATAGAACACAACTGCTTGTCCAGGAGTAACAGCGCGCTGTGGTTCATCAAATATGACATGCACCAAATCATCGACACATTCTATGGTGCAAGGCGCTGGTTTTGCACTGTATCTAATTTTAGCTTCACACCTATAAGGTCCTTCAATTGATGCCATCTGTATAAAATTCACGTCCTTAGCCCATAACTCTTTTTTGAAAACCGTTTCGTTTTCACCGAGCACTACGCGATTGTATTCTGGATCAATATCTACAACATACATCGGTTTGCCAAATGTTATTCCCAAGCCTTTTCTCTGCCCAATAGTATAATTAACGATGCCTTCGTGTTTACCCAATACATTTCCATCCGTATCAAAAAAGTCACCTTTTTCGATTTTGAAGTTACCATTGCGTTTTAAAAAACCTACATAATCTTGATCAGGTACAAAGCATATTTCTTGGCTATCTGATTTTTGAGACATTTGAACATCAAAATTTGCTGCAATTTGGCGCACTTCGTCTTTAGAAGTAAATTCTGCCAGTGGCATCAAAATATGTTGTAATTGTTCTTGAGTGAGGTTATAAAGCGCATAGGTCTGATCTTTTTCAATAGCGCTTGCTTTTTCCACTATATACCTTGCTAGATTTTCATCATATGAAATCTTAGCATAATGTCCTGTTGCTACATAATAAGCACCTAGCTGATGTGCTTTTTCAAGTAATGCTTCAAACTTAACATATTTGTTACAAGCAATACATGGATTTGGCGTTTCGCCATTTTTGTAGGCATCTATAAAATAATCAACGACAGTCTCTTTAAAAACACCTTTAAAATCAAGTGCATAAAAAGGAATGCCTATTTGCTCGCACACTCTTCTTGCATCTTCTACAGAAGAAAGGCTACAACACCCTCCATCTTTCATAAAATGTTCCTCTTCCAGGAAATCATCTTGCCATAATCTCATATTCACGCCGATGACTTCATATCCCATTTTTTTTAGTTGATACGCTGCAACTGTGCTATCCACACCACCGCTCATACCTACGATTACTTTATTCTTATCTAACATTTTAAATTCCTTTCAACATCTTTTCAGTTACTTTAATAACATATTCAATATCCTCAGATGAAGTAAAATCACCAACCGTCATACGGATACATTTTTTTGCTTTTTGCTCATCAAATCCAATCGCTTTCAAAACATGAGATGCACTTAATGCACCAGAGCTACATGCCGATCCACTGGAAATAGCAATGCCGTTAAAATCATAATTGATAACGAGGCTATCTCCATCCATTTGCGGTATATATAAATTTAATATGCCAGGATGACTTTGAATGTCGAGTGGTAATCCATTCATTTCAATCCCTATTTGTAAAGAATGTAAACCCTCAATTAGTTTCGCTTTTAATGTTCTTCTATGTTTTATACTTTCAGATAAGTTTTCTTGCGCCAAGCGCAATGCTTCACCAAATCCAATAATATAAGGAATATTTTCATATAAATCACAGGAACCGTTCAAAAAAGATACGACCTTTTGTTTAAGTGATTTGTCTTTAATATATATAGCGCCACACCCTTTAGGAGCATATATTTTATGCGCTGAAAAAGAAGCAGCATCTATTCCAAGTGCATCAATATCAATAGTTGTACTACCTAATGCCTGCACAGCATCTACATGAAACAAAGTGTGTTTATCCTTTAAAAATTTGCCTATAGCTTCAATCGGTTGTCTTGTACCAATTTCATTATTAATCATCATGAATGTTACTAATGCAGTTTTGTCATTGACTGCATTATAAAAACGTTCTATTTCTAATATTCCTTGAGTACTTACAGGGATATATATAATTTTAAACCCCTCTCGTTCTAGTTGCTCAAGTGTCTTATAGACTGCTGGATGTTCAATTGTGCTCGTAACAATTTCATTACCTGCTCCTAATTCTCTTTGAGAATATGCAAGTTGTCTTATTAATGCGTTATCACTATACGTTCCACCGCTTGTAAAGAAAAATTCGCCTTCAATTGCGTTTAAAATCGATTTAAAATCATCTGCAGTTTGTTTAATTAACGTTTCATGCCTTTGTGTACTTTCAAAAAAAGGAAGCATGCTTTTAACGATTTCAGTTTTAACCGGCGTTGTTGCCGCATAGTCAAGATAGATTCTTTTCATTTTGTTTCCTTTATTAATCATACTAGTTAGTTTACTCATTCAAAATACAACTCATATTATAACACATAAGCACCTCTTTTCTAGTTAAAGATTCTAGAAAATTACAAAGCATTCATATTAAAACCCTTAAACAAAAAAGTAAAAATGGATGCTGGCGATGCATCCATTTTCTTAGAGGTATTCAATAAAGTTTACGTTTTGGGGTACCTACTACTTTTAAGGGTAATAAGAAGTTAAGGTGTTACGAGTATAAGGAGTATTTATTGATAATGATTATCAATTTCATGTACTTAATATACCATTAATTTAGATACTTGTAAACCCTTTTTAGAAAAAAAAAATATTATTTTTAGTTGCGACTTTTATGTTACTATATAAGAAATAATCTACAAGTACAAGTAAAAATCCTGAGGTTACTTATGAATGAATTGATTATCACTTTGCGTTCCTATATCATACTTTCCTTTCAAGATTTAGCAAACATAAAAAACACCATACAAAAGCGATATCATAATTTATCGTCTAGTGAACGTGCGCAAGTCCTATCAATGGCAGTACATAACCTTTTAGACAAACACTTAAGTGGTGTCGAAGATCAATATAGAGAAAGCCTAAAACTAGAAATCTTAGCTAACACCCTTGTGAAACATATATATGATATCAATCGTTTTGATATTTTTGATTCTATTCTAAAATTAGATTTAGATGAAGAGACCCGTTTATCACTTGCTGAAAATTGGCTCTCTGAATCTGTACAGTCCCCTGTTCCAAGATGGGCGCTTGAAAATTACTTGATGGACCAGTATCAATTTAGTGATTTATCTAATGCTGAAAATACAAATTATTCATCTTCTATATTTGAAAGTAGTTCGCCAACTCTTAATTTTCCAAAACCAATTGAATTAAATATACACGGAACATCGAAAATTAGATTTTCTAAGAGTTGGAGAAATAGGCTTAGTTATGAGGCAATTAATCGTTTTATTGCGAGAAACTTTGTCTTTGTTACACTTCTTATTATATTAGGACTTTCTACGACATTGATTATATCGTGGTTTTTAAAACCTCAAGTATTCTCACCAACGATTAACCTCACAACTCATATCGATTATAAAACTTATCATGGGCTTTGTACCCTAGATCAAGTATATCTTATGGCGCTTTCAAATAATCAAACCAAAATTATACAGGTCGGTGAAAACAAAGATAAAACACTCTCTATTATCACCGAGAAAAAAAGTCATCCCTTCGGACTGACATCTCAATTAAGATTTTTTAAATATTCAACCTTTGACTATTTCAATGTGAAAGCCTACATTTCAGGTGCTCGAAATGGTTTAATTGGTAAAAGTGAACATTTCAACGAAGTTGTTTATTTGTCTTTTATTAATGATATTGATCCACTACTATTACTTGCGATTATCGGTCAAGAACAGGCTTTCATCCCAGCAGACAATTTGCAAAGTAATGAAATTATCAATAATCCTTATAATGTCTATCATAGCTGGACAGAATATAATACAACTTTGAGAGAAAGCACCCAAATTGCAATTAATACAATTAAAAACAGATTATCTTCAGCACCTAAAAACATTTCGCCATTTTTATGGCTTAATCAAACCTATGCTGAAGACCCTAATTGGAACAATGGTGTTCGATTAATTTATGTTCATTTGCTTTCTATTGGCAGACCTTGATTTAAGTATACACAATTTGTACGCATATTTAACAAATTTGTGGGTATGTACATCACACGCTTAACTATTGAAAAGGAGTGTGATGTAGATGCCATATAGAGGAACTAACTCTAAGCGAAATGTCGTTCATGACAAGAGTAGAGGTACTATTAAAAGCAGCTCTCGCGATCATTTTCTTTCAGAAAAGAAAGAACATGAACACGAACTTTCACAAGCAAGAGAAACTATTTTAAGACTTCAGAATGAAGGGTATCATTACCAAGATAAGGTTGAAGAGCATAATATAGTGAATATACTTTTTGTTAATTCACAGAATCAGGAAAAACGGCTAGAATTTAAGTTCCCTGACAATGTTGATCATCTCAAAGAATTACTGATCAATATCTAGTTATTTAATATATTACTCGGGCATCGAGCCTTCAGATTCTGTCACAAGATTGTTGTGACTACTTCAAAAAAGGACTGTCAATTTTGACAGTCCTTTTTTTGATTACTCATCACTTAATCGATCAAAACCTATGCCTTCACCCCAAACTGTGTTAACAGGTAATACTGAAACAAAGGCTTTAGAATCAGTTTTTGAAATAAAATCCCTTATTAATATAGACTCACGAGGAGAACATAATGTGATAAGTTTTATCCGATTTAGGTTAGTATACCCTCCAACAATATTGTATTTTGAGATTCCCCTTCTTATGTTCTCTAGAATGAAAGCTTCAATCTCAGTTTCTTTTTCACTGATAATTTCCAGCTTTACAACTTTTGATGAAAAACCAAATAAAACTATATCTATCGCTTTCATAGCAACCACTTGAGTTAGTAAACCATACATCGCTATTCGTGTATCAAATGTGAATGCTGCAATGAAGATGACCCCCATATCAAGTGCTGCAATTATTAAAGATATACTCATAAATCTGAAAAGTTTTCGGTTGATAATTTTAGCAATCGTATCTGTTCCGCCTGAAGAAAATCCACCTTTTAAAATTAAGCCAGTTGCTCCACCTGCCATGATGCCATAATAAACAGATGCTAAAAACAAATCATTCTGAGTGATGTTCATTTCAAATCTACTAAAAACAATGAGCACAATTGGAAAGAAAACAGAAAATACCACAATTTTGCTTGCTTCTGCTCTCCCCATGGTTAATCGTGTTAATAGTAGGACACTTAAAGACATAATATAATATATAATGGTGTAATTAAAACCAAAAACCTTTTCGATGACGAGAGAAAATCCCGTTATCCCACCAGTTATCATCCCATTGGGTTTAAGGATGGACGTGATTGCTATTGCCAGTATAATTGAACCCACCAACACATAAAATATATCGATAAATTTCTTCTCACTAACTCTATTTCTCATATATACCTCTTTTTTTCCTTACTTTGAAAGATAAGTATAGCATAACTATTATGACTTTCAAGTGATATACTGGTATCAATTTGCCACAATATATTAAAATTTTGTATCAAAGGCATTTAAACGCATTATTTTAGTTTATTTCGCTTGACTTGTTTTTTCATCGTTTTATAATGACAAGGAATGGTTATTTTTTCACAAATATTTTTTAGGAACACGAAAGGTTAATTTGGGTAATTTCTATATGGAAACAAATAAGCAACACGAAGATGAACTTCCTTTAAAAAAATCAAAATTACAGAGTTTACCAAAACTCATCATCATCATTCTACTCTTAGGAATAGTTATTTTTTTTACGATGGGGTTTTTAACAAAAGAACGCGTCAATATTCTAGTTATGGGAATTGAAGGGACACGGACTGATACGATGATTTTTCTGTCCATTGATCCTAAAAACAATAAAGTTGATGCAATCTCAGTTCCTCGAGATACTTACTTCCCAACTGAAGGGAAAAATGGTGCAGGTCAAGCTAAATTAAACGCTGTCTATGGTTTTAAAGAAATAGGTGGTCCAGTTGGTGTTAAGAACACTGTCTCTAAGCTACTTGGAACACATATAGACTATTATGTAGCCGTTAATTATGATGCTGTTAAAGAAATCGTCGATTTAATTGGCGGTGTGGAAGTGGATGTGCCATTTCGCATGAAATACGATGATCCTTACTCTAAGCCCCCTCTTCATATTGATTTCCAGCCTGGCATTCAAACCATCGATGGCGATCAAGCTATGGCATACCTCAGATTTAGAAAAAATGCTGATGGGTCACATAGTGGTGGGGATATCAAACGTATGGAAAGACAACAAGATTTTATCAAATCTGCAGCAAAATCAGCGATTCAGATTAAATTGCCTTATATCGTCGCTAGAAGTTTATCATATGTTAAGACCGATATGCCTTTTAGTAAAGCTGTTATGATTGCTACCTCCATGATCGGTACTGATATGGAATCCATTACTATACAAACCATCCCTTCAAAAGGTACAGGCACAGGAAAAGATGGTCTAAGTTATTTTTATTACGATCCAGATGCAACTAAAGCATTGATTGAACAATTTTCAAACCAAGAATAACACCATCAAATCAAAATAGAGCCCATCTCAATTAAGTTTTGAGATGGGCTCTTCTTAATTCCATATTGATTTAATGTAACATAATTCCTTTTTCAAGATCTTCAAGTTCACTTGCGATTTCATCTTGATTGAATCCATAAAAAGTCATCTCATAAAGACACATCGCGAGTAGTTCTTCTTTCTTTATTTCTAAATCCTCTTGAATAATCATTTTAGCATTTGCCCATTCTTCCCAGCGTGTAAATCCTAATGCAAAGTGAAGATTTTCTTTTTCCGAGTATCCTGCGATACTCAAGTAAGCCTCTTCATCAATATCTTCTTCAAACCCTTCATCCTCAGACGGATCAATTAATGAAACCATGATCATAAAATCTTCAAAATTTGTTGCCGGTGTATGCTCAATAAATTCTAAAACATTTTTATAATGATGCTTATCAGCAATGCATTCTGGATAGGAAATAAGCAATTCATTGAGAACCGATTCGATTGTAGTTGTTTTTAACATTTCCTTTAAAGTCATTGTATTCCTTTCCTACTAACTTAATATTGTTACCTCATTCCTATCTATATTATAGCATTATATCCATTATTTCAATTCAATTTTATGTTACAATGGAATCATATTACAAACAACATGTCTTTAAGACGATAACAATCGAGGAGGAAATATGTCTCAAACAATTGGATTTATAGGTGGCGGCAACATGGCAAGCGCCATCATCAAAGGTCTTATACAAAAAGAAATATACAGTCCTAAAGAAATTTATGTAAGTGCTGCAAGTCAAAAATCAGTGGAAAGACTTCAGTCCCAGCTTTATGTAAATGCTAACCAGTCCAATACATTTATCGTTAACAATAGCGATATAATTGTACTTGCAGTTAAACCTTACATGGTATTTAAAATACTTGATGAAATCAAATCGGTGTTAAAACCAGATCAGGTAGTTGTTTCAATCGCATCTGGTATTACACTAAAAAAAATAATGAAGGTTATACCTGAGCAAAAAGTATACCGTGCTATGCCTAATACGCCAGCTGCTGTTAATTTAGGCATGACCTCGATTAGTACGCAACTCGAACAAAATGAACCTTCGAGAGGAATAGTTGAAAATATTTTTAATGCCATTGGCAAAACTGCATGGATCGATGAGAGCCTCATGCATGCAGCTATTGCAGTACATGGCTCATCACCTGCTTATGCTTTTGTGATGATAGAAGCTATGGCAGACGCTGCAGTGTTAGAGGGTATGCCTAGAGATAAGGCCTATATTATGGCCGCTCAAAGCCTTTTAGGCGCTGCACAAATGGTACTAGAGACAGGTTTACACCCTGGGGTACTAAAAGATCAAGTAACCTCACCTGGTGGCAATACAATAAAAGCCATCGCTGTATTAGAACAGGATGGCTTTAGGTCAAGTATTATTAGAGCAATGCATGCTGCAGCTGAAAAATCACGTGAAATGGAAGAAAATAATTAAATAGATTTTGATAGTGCAATTTTTAAATCATATAACAGCGATTTAGATAGACCTTGCTCGAACCCATTAATTGAGTTCACAGCAGGGTTTGTTTTTTTATTTTCAATTGCATCTTCAACTAAAAATTCAAGCATCCAAGAAACCAAATCACCATTAATCAATGGCTCCTCTATGATACCATCAAAAAATAATTTCCCATCAAGGTTGATCAACTTACTATATAATTCATCAACAGTTTCCATATCTAAACGCCTCTCTGGTACAAAATCATTGCAAAAATCTATTTTTTTTGTCAATACATCCGTTGAGAGTTTTATCCCTTCATAAGTATAAAGCGATTTTGCAAAAGTTAAATTTTGCTTTCTGATTCTTTTGTAATTTTCTTCATAAGCATCCTGAGTAGGTGTACCAAAAACCCGACAAGGTAAGGGTCTAACATCATAGATGGTACATTTTTTTTCGTCATCTAAAAAAGGACATGCATTTGGTTTGATCCATTCAGTTAGATAAAATTTGATTAATCTTTTGTTTAACTTATCACTTTCACTGTCTGACATTTTAACAATTCCATTGTTGATGATATTAGCCAGTTCAACAAGCGATACATTCACCGATTCAGAACAGCATTTAGCACAGCCTTCACAGCTCCCAGAAGGAATTTGAAGATATATTTGTGCCAGTATATCATTATATTTTTCACTTAACTCTGTCGATTTATTGATTCGTTCTATAATGGATTTAATGGACATTTTATTAGACTTCCTTAATGTGTTATTTTTAATGCATGCTTACTAAGACCAAACTTAATAAAGAGCCAAGGTGTTATTGCAGCAACTGAAAATACAGTTGTAAAGTACCTCAATCCAATAAATAGGGTTGTATCAGGTAATATCAGTTTAAGACCAAGGAAAACGATAACTGTTATTCCCATACCGACTATAAATTTTAAAAACTGTAAAACTATATTGCTTGCAGTTTCAAATTGAATATAACGCATCTCAATAAAAGTACCTATCATAAATCCTAAAAAGGCTGCGCTACCTTTGATATATGTCTCAGAATGTAAAAAAATAAAACTGAGTACAATGATAATAATCAATAAAACATATGGCCATCTTATGTTATTTTCACGTTCTTTCTTATATAAATAAATCATCAAAAAAACAGATACTGTTCCTAATAGAATTGCACCAATTACATCTCTTGGCCAATGAACACCTAAATAAATTCTAGAAAGTCCTACTAAAACAACCAGTACTGATCCAATGATCCAGGCCCAAGCTTTCTTGAGTTTAAGAGCAAGCGCTAAATAAAATGATACTACGGTCTGAGTATGCCCACTAGGAAATGATGAACCAAGTGCTGTTTCAACACGTAAAACACGCACATCAGTTACTAAATAAGGTCTCTGTGAATTGACAATTTCTTTCATAGCACCATTTAGCACACTTGAGAACGTCAAACACATAACAAGATACCTTGTCACTTCTTTATTAACACACCAATACATAAAACCCAAAACCAATATATAGAAATATTCTTCTCCTAACATCGTGATTAGGATAAATATTTGGTCTAGAAACACAGTGTGAAAGCTCTGTACCCAGTGAATGAAATTTAACTCCATTTTGAAAACCTCCCTAATATTCTATTGAAAGTATAGCGTATTTTATCAAAAAGTGCTATGATGGTTTTACGGAGGTAATTGAGAATATGAATCATTTACACAAATTTAGTATAGGACACTATTTTAAAAATGCCAGTCGTTATAAGAAGGTTTCCGATTCGCTTTTTATAATTGCCATTGGAATTAGCCTTTATACTTTGATTAGCACGTATATTATGAGAAGTCAATTGCCAGTAGGTGTTTGTCCCATCAATAGTAAAACCGAACTTTACTATTTATCTATTGGGCTCCTTGTATTTTCACTTTTCATTTCTTTTTTTGATAAAAAAAAATCAAGTTAATATAAAAATTAATAAAATACGAGCTATTTGTGATCACCTATTATCTAAGGTGTTCAAAATAGCTCGTTTTAATTGAATATTATTAAATATGCGCTTCTAATGCTTTTGCAAGCTGAGATGGACAAGAAGTGTTCTTACCACCACATTTTACATCCTTTAATTTACTAATGACTTCTTCAATTGGTTTTCCTGCTACCATATTGCTTAAGCCTATGGCATTACCTGGACAACCGCCTATAAATTCTACTCTTTTTATTAAACCTTCTTCTATCTCAAAATGAATTTCACTTGCACATACCCCTGACGTTTTTACTTTAAACATTGATTCCTCCATAGATCTTCTTTCTGTCTCATCTCATTATAAAGGAATCTTATTCAAATTCAAGTGACTTTTTTGTAAAACTAAAGGACATAGTCTACGTATTTCAAAGTGTTTTTACCTTCATTTTTTGCGATATAAAGTGCATTATCTGCATAGTTGATAAATGAATTTAGAGTTAAATTATTGCAATTTCCATTTTCAACAAAAACGACTCCCATTGATGCAGTCACTTTTAAAACTTCTCCAATTGCGTAAAAATCACGAGAAAGCATCATGATTTCATCTAAAATTTTCATAACCAAATCCCGTTCTAAACCTATAAATAATAAACTAAACTCATCACCGCCATATCTATAGATATATCCTAAATTACCTATCGTGCGCCTCAATAAATCAGCAAAAGCTATCAAACACAAATCACCTTCTTGGTGACCATATTGGTCATTTAGATTTTTAAAGTTATCTAAATCAACCATAGCAAATACGAGATTATACTTTTCGTCTATTGCCTTTTGGTAAAACTGAGGTAAATATTCGTTAAATGCTTGGCGATTATAAACGCCCGTTAAACTATCTAAAAAAGACAACCTATTCAATCTTGTAATGGCATCGTGGAGTTCAGACTTTTGTTTGAAATTTTCAAGTGCAACTGCCAGATGTGCTGACAGCATCTCAATAAGTTCTAAATCAAAATCCGAAAATGTATTTTTAGTCATTGACTGACAGTTTATTAGACCTATAGCTCTGGATTCAGATATGAGTGGCCAAATAACAATTGACTGTGAATGATTGCCATAATTTTCAATATCAGCGACTGTCAATTTAACATTTGGATATAACGTTTGAATTGATTCGAAATCAGTTATATCGTTAATAATCATTGGAAGGTTGGTATTTTTAACATGTACACTGAAAGATTTTTGATTATTATAGCTTATATTGGATTCCCCAATTGAAATACCATTTTCATATTTTGCAACGTAATGGATTAATTCATTGGGATCATCATATAGTCCTAATGCAAATGTGTCGATGTCAAAAAGTGCTTTTAATGAATTATATAAAATCTCAATAAGAACTTTCAAATCACCTGTGGAATTGATCAACTTAAGTATATTATTGACCTGTTTTAATCTTTGAACTGAATCATTTAAACTTCTATTTTTGGCATTTATACTTAATATCTTTTCTTGAATCTTAAAACAATTAAAATTAAGTGCATTACTTTTGTGTTTATATTCTTGTTCTATTTGAAAATAGGTGTTTACTGCCTTCATCGCATTAATCCAATCGTGTTCTTCAGCATAGAGCTCTGAAAGCGCTTTATAATAATATTGGATAATCCAGTTCCAGCTTTTCTTTGTTGCAAGATCTAGCGACTTTTCTATATATTGTTTTGCTTTTTCTCTATGTTGGTTTACTTTTAAAAACTCAATAAAATCTAAAGATACCTGGTTGTAATAATAAAATGTATTCCCTTCTAGTTGCCTTTTAATGACCCTTTCATAAAAATACATTGCATTGTCATGTGCGTCTGTTAATTCAAAGTACTTGGCTTTATAGTAATCTACCAAAATCTGAATAACTACATATTGAGAATTTTCTGCCGCTTCTTCGCATAGTAAAATATACTCAAATGCTCGATTAAAATCCTTAAGTAAAATATACGCATAAGCTAAAGTTGCTAACATAACAGCGCCATCTTCTTTTTCTTCAGCATTGTAATAAGGCATAGCCCTTTCAATGACATCTATCGCCTCTTTCGGTTGATGTATGTGTAAGTAGGCGTCAGCAATATTCAAGTTCAATGTAAAAATCATATCTTTTCGCTCTTCATATTCGTAGATATAATTTAATGCATTAGTTAGATTTTCAATGGCTTCAAAATAGTTTTGTTTTATGATTAACGCAGTTCCTATGTTATTTAATATGACCGGTTTTTCTCGACTTAAACCAATTAAAGATGTATAAGTCATTGCAACCGCATAGTAGTTGAGCGCTTCATCTATTCTACCTTCATCTGAACTCAAGATGCCAAGTAAATTGTTTGCTTTATAGATTCCAAATGCATCGTTTAATTCCGTAGACAAATCGAGGAGGTGTTTTGTTAAGCTTTTTGCCTTGGCAGAATCGCTAAATAACACTTCCTCGATTTCTAGTACTAAACTTCTTATTTGGTTGTTATTCTCTGACATATGCGCCTCCAAAAAGTTTCTAAGACACATATACCCATTAATATTTGTTAAATTACAAATTAATACGATTTTCTAGTAAATATCCTGTTGCTACAAATAATATTACCGCTGAAACTAAAGTAGCCACGATGCCATAATTTAAAGCTGTATTGATTGAACCAAGCATTAAATTGGATGATGAGATATGAACTGTTTCAAAAGTTTTTCCGAGTATGCTACCAATTACTTCAACTAATTTAGTTTTTAAGATATTGATCACTATAAAGATACCAAAAGTAATTAGACCTTTAAACCTTGTATTATTAAACAAACTTTTAAATAGTGCAAACGAAAGGTATACGGTAAGCGCAAACTCCAGAATGCCTAATATTCCAATCGCTAATCCTTTTATTAAAACTTTCCATTGTTCAGCTGTAATATCAGAAATACTAAAATTAATAGACCCCATATGCATTATTTTTGCATTAAAGAACATGATTATGAGATAGACTGTGGCGATACAAGCACCTTCAAGAAGTGCAAATAATAGTTTTGCTCCTAACAACTTATAGCCATTATGTGGTGTCATGAACAACATGTAACCCTCTTGTTTAAACAAATCGTTTCTAAACAGAAGAATTACATCCAATAAAAAAATTAAACCCAGACCTAGTCCAACGATTCCCACAAATACAGCAAATATTTCTCCATTTAATCCACTTCTCACACTCTCATCAATTTTAAAATATTGATAAAGTGCGTATATTTGTCCAAGTACGGTTAAAGCAAGTGCTACCAAAAACGTCATACGTTTTCTTAGAAATTCAAATTTTATAAGTTTAAGCATGGCCATATACCTCCTTGTATATCTCTTCAAGGGATTTCCCCTTCTCTAGTCTCATTTTTTCAGTCTCGCCAGCGAGAACAACTTCACCATGGTTTAAGAATATGACTTCATCTAAAATTTGCTCTATTTCGTTGACGAGATGAGTTGAGATAATCATCACGCCTTCGGGATTAAACTGATCAATAATGCATTCTTTAATCTTGGTTCTAGAAATTGGATCAAGTCCATTTAATGGTTCATCTAACATATAAATTTTTGCTTTTCTAGAAATAATCAATGTTATTTTAAGTCTTGCTCTTTGACCTGTTGATAAACTAGATACCTTTTGATTCATGTCGATTTCCATAAATTTGAGAAGTTCAATCGCCTTTTCTTTATCAAAATCAGCATACATATCCGCATAGAATCCAAGTGACTCCTTAACTTTCATCCAGCCATAAACGAAATTTTCAGTAGGCATATAGGCTACATAAGCTCTTGTTTTGTGCGATGGTATTTCATCACAAATCATAAGTTCACCTGATGTTTGCTTATGTAAATCAGCGAAGATTTTCATAAGTGTTGTTTTTCCACTGCCATTTGGCCCAAGTAAACCATAGATTTTTCCTTCTTCAAACTTCAAATTAATATCTATAAGTGCTTTCTTTGACATATAATTTTTTTGAACATTAATACAGTTTATCAAATAATTCATAATTTTCCCTCCTCATACGCTTTTAGCTTATTAATAATATCTTCTATACCAATATTGAGTGCCTTCATAATTGCGACAAACTGTGAAATCTTTTCTTTTGCTAGTTGCGTTTTTAATAGTTCAATGGTCTGATCATCTTCTGTCACAAATGTTCCCATGCCCCGTTTTGTAAAACAAATTTCTTCACTTTCAAGTTCTTTAAAAACACGTTGTACTGTGTTAGGATTAACCTTTAATGAGACTGCGAGTTCTCTCGTGGACATAAGTTTGTCTCCTTTTTGTAATTTTCCCGTTATGATATCAGACTTAATTTTATCCATAATCTGAATATAAATCGGTGTATCATTAGTAAAATCCATAAGTCACCTCCTGTTTTGAGTTGTGAAACTACCGTGCATCTGTGTATTAATTACATAGTACACCAACTCACGAGTACAGTCAAGCCTTTTTCTTAAAATTATTATAGCATTTGAAAAACAATAAAAAAAACCCACAAAGTGGGCTTTTTCAAGTGATTTCAATTAGATAATACTTAAAATTTCATTAGAACCTAAAATAGATAAAGGGATTAAATTTTTCACCGACTAAAAATACAATCGAAACCAGTAGAATCCCAATAAGGCTTACATCAAGCAACCCTTTGAATACATGATTATTTTGAGCTTCTATTTTTTCCATTAAATGCTTTGCAATTGGCGTAGAAGCAAATACAGCTAATATTAAAAATGGAAGCGCATAAAGCATATCCTGATAGATAAAAAGCAAATCATTTCTGGAAGTTGGTACATACTTGACCATTCCCTTGAGCGTTTCAAATAGTTGGCTTGCATCTTCTAATCTAAAAATTACCCAGCCAACGACTACAATCAAGAGCGTATATATATGTCTAAAAACTTTTGGTATCTTATTCAAAACTTTATGAAGTATTAGTTTTTCAGCTATGAGTAAAACACCATAATATAATCCCCAGAACACATAATTCCAGCTTGCACCATGCCATAATCCAGTAAGCATCCAAACTATAATGATATTTCGATAGATCCACTTTCTATTTCCACCTAGTGGAATATAGACATAATCTTTGAACCATGTACTCAGCGAAATATGCCAACGTCTCCAAAAATCTGTAATTGAGGTTGAAATATAGGGATAGTTAAAATTTTCAAGAAAGTTAAAGCCAAAAATTCGCCCAAGTCCAATTGCCATATCACTGTACCCAGAGAAATCAAAATAAATTTGAAAAGTATAGGCTATAGCCGCTAACCAAAGCATAATCGTACCTGGTGTACCATAAGCATTATTATAAATTGTATCAGCAATCATCCCCATTTGATTGGCAATGATTACTTTTTTACCTAGACCAATGATAAAACGTCTTAACCCATAACTTGCCATCTCGATGGACTCAGTACGATGCGTTAACTCTTCTTCTACTGTAATGTATCTTACTATTGGACCAGCAATAAGTTGTGGGAACATGGTAACATAAGCTGCCATGGTAAGAAAATTTTTCTGTACTTTTACATGTCCCATATAAACATCTATACTATAAGACATCGTTTGAAAAGTATAAAAACTAATACCAATTGGCAGTGGTAAAGTATGCGATGTTAAACTTAAATGAAATAATCCGTTAAGATTATCAATTACAAACCCAGCATATTTAAAGAAAAACAATAAACCTAGATTCACACCTAATGAGAGAATAAAGTAAAACTTTGCCCATCCTTGCCTTCCTTTAGCGCGTTCTTTCTCCACCAATTGTGCACAGAAAAAATCATTAAAAATTGAGACAATCATGATACTTATATAGATGGGTTCACCCCATGCATAGAAGAAAAGTGATGTGACAAATAGCCATAAATTCTTATAAGTCCTGCTAGGAATCAAATAATATATTGCAATTACGAATGGAAGAAATAAAAATAAAAATACTAAACTTGAAAAAACCATAGCCACCTCTTAGTCGTTTATGATGAATGTATCTCCTGCAAAAAAATAATAATAACCTAAATTAACTACGACGCTGATGTCTTTGTCTTTAGTGAATTCACTAAAATCAAAAGGTTTACCATATGCGGTTTCATAATACCTAAAATCAACATAATAAGTGTTATTATAATGAGATGCAATTGCTTCTTTAAGTGGATTTGAAAATGAATCTATAAAGATCACTGCATTTGGTTTTGACGGCTGATTATAATGAAATTCAACCAATGCATAATCAGCACCATTACAATCCCCATAATAGTTAGCTGCTGTCTCTTGCGTGAATTCACCTTTCAAATAGCTATACTTTTTCCCGTAAGTAGATTTCACATCATTGATGTATACTTCTGAACGAGGTACCTTAGGCACTAAAAATTTAAAAACATCAGTGGTTGTAAATTCATTAAGTAGCCTAGATTTATAACCATTATAAGCGAGGTTTGTAAGGTATAAATCAAAATCAACTAAAGGTTCATTTGGTCCTTTTAAAAATTTCATAAGAGACTGATAACCAATCAATTGTCTTTCAGTATCCCAGTGATGATCTGTTCTATAAAAACCATTGATGTATTCATCTACCGAATTGATATTTAAAGATGAAAATCTTACGTTATCATTAAATTGCTCACCCAGATAATTAGATAAGTCATGGGTGATTTTACCACCTACAAAATCCACATCTACGTCAGTTTCAATATAATAGTTATTGAACTGTATCTCAGGATATGCTTTTGCTAGTGCATTAATGTTCTCTGCTTTTTTATCAAATCCTGCTTTTGCAGCACTTAGTCCAATTTTAGTAAAAATAAGATGGTTTTCACCCACTGCTTCCACTAAACCGCTACCTTTAGGATTTAGTGAAATTTTGAAATGTGTCGCATCTATTGGCGACCATTTTAATTTTGACATATAGTCTTTAGCATAATTGTCAATTTTTTCGACACGCGGAATAAAAGTAACTTGATTGGTCTCACTAGACGGTTCAGATGAGCTACTGCCACCTGTTGCATTAGCTACCTCTGTTGTACCATTGACTTCAGCTTTGCCATTTGCTTCAGTTGTACCATTGACCTCAGCCTTGCCAACATCTACTCCTTCACCCGCAATTATTTCTTGGCTAGTTACATCTGTTTCAACCTGATTTTCTTTTTCCTTAATTGTAAATACCATAAAGCCAAGACTCTGTTGTTTCAGTTCTAAATATTTTGTCTTAAAAGTTTCACCAAGAACGATTTGATCTGACAAAGCTTCCTCAAGATCATTTTGAAAAGCATTCTTCATAAAGCTTTCAAAAGTAAATTTTGGAAATGTATATAGTCTTTTATTTTCAACCAGGGATTCTGCTTTTATGCCTCTTACAAAAATGCCTAAAAACAAAATTCCAAATATACTTATTATTGAAAAAATAAATGTATAATGACGTTTCATAGAGCCTCCTAAGCCAAACTATTGCTAGAATATCATTCTGTTATAAAGTTGTCAACATAGTGGCATTCAAACACAAAAATAGACCCGTTTAAAGGGGCTATTTTGTTTTTATATTAAATAAAATTAATATTTATTTGGATAAAACTTATTTTCTAGATCTCTCCATCTGATGAGTATTTTAGGCCAATTTGACTTCTTATATCATCAAGCATTTTCATCAGTTCTAAGGTGAATTTTTGTGTAGCGATATTTGAGGATAAAGCACCTTCCTCAATCATCTTGCATACATGTTCTATTTCATAATGATAACCCCAGTACTCTGGCACTAAGTACTCAACTTTATGCGTTTCGACTTCTTTTATGAGCAAAGCGTGATTCGCTTCCCAAAACTGAGGAACTTCAATAGTGCCTGCGTCCCCTATCAAAATTAATTTATTATCAAAATCTTCTATAATAGATGCCTTTAATGTAGCAGACCTTTTGTCACTATAAGTCAACTCTACGCAGACTGTGCCATCTACGCCAGTGTTTGTGAAAATTGCACTGGACTTCATCTCATCATAAGATTCACTCAAGAAATAATTTGCAATCATCACTGTATAGATACCAACATCTAAAAGTCCGCCTCCGCCTAATTCTGGATTCAATAATCTACCTTCAGGCGGTCCATCGCTTTTAAATCCAAAACTACAAACTAATTTTTCAAGCTTCCCAATTGCGCCATCATCCACTTTCTTTTTCACCTCAATGATCGTAGGTAAAAACAAAGTCCATAGTGCTTCCATTACAAATAAACCTTTGCTATTTGCTAAATCTAAGACCTCTTTAGCTTCTCTATAATTCATAGCAAATGGTTTCTCACAAAGGACATGTTTTCCCGCGTTTAGTGCTTTAATAGCGGTTTTAGCATGAAGAACGTGTGGTGTTGCAATATACACAAGTTCAATTTCTGGATCACTAAAAAAATCATTTTCATCTGTGTAACTTTTATCTATCTTGTACTTACTGCAAAATGCACTTATTTTATCTACATTTCTTGCGTAAGCTGCAATCACTTTTCCTCCGCCAACATTTGCAAAGTCATGCGCATATTTTTCTGCAATTGCACCTGCGCCGTAAATTCCCCATTTAATCATAAAAACTCCTTCATTATATCTATTATAACCAAATCAATGATTACCAAGTTTCATCTAATTTATCGCTATAAAAATAAATTGCCTTTTGATACCTTTGTATCTCTGGATCACATGAATGTTCTGCAATTGATCTTAGTAATATTTTTATCGCTTCGCTATATTCTTCTAAATTATAAAGTGCCATTGCTTTAAATACTTTAAACTCATTATTTCTTGGAAATAGATCACTGGCAATATCTAATGTTTTCTTTGCTTCTATATAGTTTCCAATTGCGCGATATGTACTTCCAAGTCCAAGATAAGCTCCTTTTAAATCAGACTCACAAAGTCCAAACTCTATTGCTCTAAGGTAAAAGGGAATTGCTTCACGCTCGTATCCTAATAAATCATTACACCAAGCCGCTTGATAGTTTAATTCTCCATCATGAGGGCTTTGTCTTAACATAATCATTACTAAGTCTAAAGCTTCCTGTACTTTTCCCGTTTCTCTTAACCTAATGACTTGTTGTAGATTTTTCATCACATTTCCTCCGATGACGTATCCAGTAAAATTTCAATTCTTTCTTTCCCAGCACCAATATTGTTGCGTTTAAATCTAAGTTTTCCAATCTCTCCAGTACGCTTTAAATGTGTTCCGCCACAGGGTACTTTGGCAAAGCCATCAATTTGCCAATACCTTATCTCATTATCTACATCTTCGAATGCACTTATGATTGGCAGATCTGATTCAATGATTTTTTTTACAGCAACTTCTAGTGCAGGAAAAATTATATTTATATTGCCATCCCAGTAAAAGTCAACCCTTGCTTTATCTTCTGATATATTGGCACCAATTTTTTCAGGGTGATTGTAGTTTTGATACACCCATTCTAGTACGATTTCTGCAGCAAAATGAAGTTTCATAAGTTTATAACGTTTGTCCCAATCAAGGTTAATATGTACAGGATCACCAACGCGTAAACCGTGGTTTGGAGCCAAGATGTATTTTATCTGATGGTCTTCCTTATATGCTTTTATCACTTCATTGCCCTCTACCTTAGCACTGTCGGATGCCTGACCCCCAGAAAAAGCATAAATGATTGTTTCTTCCAGTTCGACGGTATTCTCATCTATACTTATAATTTCAGTGTCAAGTTCAGTCAAGTATGGGTCTTCCCAAAATATTTTTCGAGTATTCATATAGCCTCCCAATAGTCCATCAGTATAATTATTCTTATTATATCACTTTTTATTCATTTTTCTGAATCGCTTTAAAAAAACTTCAGGCAATGAACCCTCAGATTCAGTCACATAGTTGTCGTGACTTCAAAAAAACAGCCCTATCATATTGATAGGGCCATCATACATTAGTTTACATATTCACTTGATAAGTCATTCCAGCATTTATTATCATTTTTTTATCTTCATCAACATTACTGCCAAGTGTCGTAAGAAAATCTCCTACTAAAGCTGCATTGATCCCCGACTCAAACCCCTTTTGCTGTAGATGTTTTAAAGCCATTCTACCACCCGCATATCGTAAGTGAGCATCTTTTAAAATAATTCTATAAAGTGCCATACTTAAGATGATTTCATCAGGGTTTAAAACGGGATAATTTTCCATAGGTGTTCCTTTGATAGGCATAAGGACGTTCACAGGAACTGATTTAACATCTAAATCCCTTAGTTCAAATGCCATATCTAGGCGTTCATCCATGGTTTCACCCATGCCTATGATTCCCCCTGAGCAAACCTCAATCTCCGCTGCCTTGGCGTTTCTAATGGTCTCAATTCGATCTGCAAAAGTATGTGTATCACAAATTAAGTCGTAGCGTTTTGAAGCTGTTTCAATATTGTGATGGTATCTACTCACGCCAGCAGCCTTAAGCTTCCTAAGCTCTGCTTCAGTTGCCATACCATGAGATGCACACAGCTTTAAAGAAGTTTCTTGACTTAGCCTGCTATAAATTGATACAAGTGATTCAAGAATTCCTTCTGAAGCAATTGATCTGCCACTGGTCACAAGTGAGAACCTATGTGCACCTGACGCTTCAACTTCTTTCGCTCTCTTCAAGATGGACTCATAACTTAACAAGTCATA